>CAVZQZ010000012.1:0-22419 GCA_963777565.1 uncultured Thermoleophilia bacterium | reverse complement strand
CGCGCGGCCCTGACCCGCCGCCGCCGGCTGTCGGGTGCTCGTCGGCGCGCCCATCGCGTGGGCGGGGCGATGCCGTTGGCGCCGCCCTGCGGGAGCGGTGGGTCTCAGGCGCCGTACCGGCCGGCGAACTGCGCGGCCTGCGGCTTCGCCCTTGTGCCCGGCCTCCTTCATGATCGGCGGGACCTCGGGGTCGGACACGAAGCTCTGCCAGCCCTGCTCGTCCCAGTCGAAGATCGACCCAGACCCGATCGTCCTCGGAGGGGTCGCGGAAGACGAGCGCGCCCTTGGAGCCGTGCTGCTTGCGCTTCTCCGCGCCCGTCGTGGAGAAGACCTTCAGGAAGCGGTCGAAGTCCTCGACCTGCGTCGTTGCGAGCAGCATGTGCGTCTCCTTTCGTTGGAGTGTCGTCGTGCCGCGGTTGCGGCGTCCGGCTGCTCAGGCGGTGAGGACCGGCGTCGTCCACGAGGCGCTCCTGCGGATCGATCGCGCCCGAGGCTCTTGACGATCTCGAAACGGCCGTCTCGCGCCTGGGCGATGTACATGTTCATGCGCACGTGATGCTGGCCGGGCACCATTTCCGCCGGACCGCCGGGGCCCTCCGCGATCCGCGCGTGGTCGAGTGCCGCGATGACGTCCTCCTGCTCGAGCGAGCCGGCCTCCGTCACGGCGGCCGCCCAGAGCCTCAGCCCGCGGTACAGGCCCGAGCACGCGCTGCCGCCGGTGAACTTGGCGTCGCCGGGATAGAGCGCGTCGTACTGCGCGAGCAGCCTCCGGCTGAACGGATCGCCGACGGCCTGGTAGTAGTCGAGGCAGCTGTACAGCCCCTCGACGTGTGCGGCCGGCACCATGTTCAGGAAGTTCTCGTCGAAGTACGTGCAGACGAGGTGTCCGCCGCGCCGCGAAGCCGGAGTCGTACAGCTGCTCGAGGAACGGCGCGACGCCGGGCGGCACGATCGTGTTGAACACCACCTCCGCGCCGCTCGACGTGATCTTGTCGACCGTCGCGCGGTAGTCCGTGTGATCGAGCGGGAAGTACTCCTCGCCGACGATCGCCCCGCCGTTGGCCGTGACGACCTCGCGGACCTTCTTGTTCATCACGTGCGGCCAGATGTAGTCGGCCGACGGCAGGTAGAACTTCTTCGCCCCGGTCTGTCGCATCAGCCAGGGAATGAACGGATCGACCTGCTGCGCCGGCACCGGGCCGGTGCAGAAGATGAGCGGATCGCACTCCTGTCCCTCGTACTGCTCCGGGTAGATGTAGAGCGTCTTGCCCTTCACGACGGCCGGGCCCTTGATGGCCTGCCTCGTGGAGCTGTAGATGCCGCCGAAGATCACATCGACCTGATCGCTGCTCGACGAGCTTCGTCGCCTTGGCGGCCGCGACGGCGTCGTCGGTCGCACTGTCCTCGAGGCACAGCTCGACGTGCCGCCCCAGCAGGCCGCCCTTGGCGTTGATGTCGCCGATGACCATCCTGGCCACGTTGGCGTTGGCGATCCCGACGAACGAGAGCGGGCCCGTCTGGTCCGCGATGACTCCCACCTTGATCGGGTCCGCCCGATGGTGGTGATTGCGTCATGATGTCCTCCCTTGAGAAGAGTCGCCTCCGGTGCGGCGGCGCGACGTGCGAGGATGGTGTCCAGCCGCGCCGGCCGGAACATCGGGAGAGTTCCCCATTTTTGCGCCGCCGCTTCGTCTCGGTGAATTCGTCGCCACGCTGGCCCTGGCGCAGGACAACGCGTTCGGCCAGCCGCTGGAGTCGCAGCTGCGGTCGTGCCTGCTCGCGACGTGGATGTGCGAGGCGGCGGGATTCGAGGACGAGGTGCGCGACACCGCCTACTGGGTCGCGCTGCTGCGGTACGTCGGCTGCACCGGCCACGCCCACGAGGTGGCCACCGTGTTCGGCGACGAGATCGCGATCCGCGCCCAGACGCTGGTCCACGACGCCGCGAATCCCGCCGAGGTCATGCGCGACGTGGTGGCCTTCGCGACGGCCGGTCGACAGCCCGGAGGAGCGCGACGAGATCGTCCAGATGATCCAGCAGACCGCCCGCGAGTGGGCGGTGCACAACTTCGCGTCCGGGTGCGAAGTCGCCGACATGCTCGTGCAGCGGCTCGACTTCGGCCCCGGCGTTCGCGAGGCGCTGCGCTTCACGTTCGAGCGCTGGAACGGCAATGGCTATCCCGCCCATGCCGCGGGCGAGGCGATCCCGCTCGCGATGCGCGTCGTGCACCTCAGCCACGACATGGAGGCGATCGGCCGCCTCTTCTCGCCGGACCACGCCCTCGACGCCGCCCGCGATCGTCGCGACCGCACGTACGACCCGGCGCTCGCCGACCTGTTCGTCGCGCACGGACGCGGCTGGTTCGATCGGCTCGGCGAGATCGAGCCGTGGGACGCCGTGCTCGACCTCGAGCCCGAGCCACGCCGCATGCTGGACGGCGCCGAGCTCGACGACGCCCTGACGGTGGCGGCCGACTTCATCGACCTCAAGTCGCCGTACATGGGCGGGCACAGCCGTCGCTGCGCGCAGCTCGCGGCGGACGCCGCCCGGGTGCTCGGGTTCACCGAGGATGCGATCACCGCGCTCCGCCGCGCGGCGCTGGTGCACGACTTCGGCACCACCGCGGTGCCGAACTCGATCTGGGACAAGCCCGGCCCGCTCACGCGCGCCGAGTTCGATCGGGTCGAGCTTCACCCGATGCTGACCGAGCAGATGCTGCGCCGCTCGCCGGCGCTGGCCGTCGCTGAACCCGGTCGCGTCCGCGCACCACGAGAAGTGTGACGGGTCCGGCTACCACAAGCGCGTGCGCGCCGACGCGAGCGATCTCGGAGCGTGCGTGCTGGCGGCGACGGAGATCTACGTGGGGCTGACCACCGAGCGAGCCGACCGTCCGCCGTTCTCCGCCCGGCGACGCTGCCGCCGAGCTTCGCCGGCTCGCATCACAGGGCGTGCTCGAGCCTCGCGCGACCCGCGCCGTGCTCGTGGCCGCCGGGCACGGCGAGCCGCGAGCGCCGTCGGGCAAGCGGCCGCCGAGATCCGGGCGGGCTCTCCCGACGCGAAGTCGACGTGCTGCGACTCGCGGCGAGGGGACTCACCACGCGCCAGATCGCCGATCGGCTCTACATCTCTCCGAAGACCGCCGATCACCACATCCAGCACATCTACGACAAGATCGGCGTGTCGACACGCGCCGCCGCCGCGCTTTGGGCCATGCAACACGCCGTCGTCCAGTGAGTGGTCCCCGGGTCGAGTCGGACCGGGTCCGACGCTGCGAACACCCGATGCATAAGCCGGCACAGCATTCGTTCGCGGGGCAGCGTCTCAGTCGCCCAGACGATCAACCGTGGGTCGGCGACACGGAGAATCTTGCACGCGCAGGTCATCGCCAGGCCCAGCCTCCGGCCCGAGAGGTCGGCTAACACTGGGGTTCGAGGTCACGGTCCTCGAGTGGGACGTAATCGGCGAACAGGTTGGGCCGAACCCGCGTCCCGGAGCGCCTGAGGTGTCAGACACGGTGTTCGGGGTTCTCGTAGTCGAATCGGGCGCCGGCGTCCCAGAGGCTCTTCTGGTTGCCGTGGGCCGGGATCCCGCCGGCGTCCTTGATCATTCGTGCCATGTGCAGCAGGTTCCAGGTGAGGAACGTGGTGTTGCGGTTGGTGAACTCGTTCTCCGGGCCACCCGAGCCGGCGTCCAGGTAGCTCGGCCCTGGTCCGGCCTCTCCGAGCCAGCCTGCGTCCGCCTGGGGCGGGATGGTGTAGCCGAGGTGTTGCAGCGAGTAGAGGATGTTCATCGCGCAGTGCTTGGCGCCATCCTCATTGCCGGTGATGATACAGCCGCCAACGCGACCGTAGTAGGCCCACTGTCCGGCGTCGTTGAGCAGGTGGCTGTTGCCGTAGAGCCGCTCGATCACCCGGGTGCAGACCGATGACTTCTCGCCGAGCCAGATCGGAGAGAGCAGCACCAGGATGTCTGCGGCCATGACCTGCTCGAAAATCGCCGGCCATTCGTCGCTGGCCCAGCCATGCTCGGTCATGTCCGGGTAGACACCG
Source organism: uncultured Thermoleophilia bacterium (assembly GCA_963777565.1). Classification (GTDB taxonomy): domain Bacteria; phylum Actinomycetota; class Thermoleophilia; order Miltoncostaeales; family Miltoncostaeaceae; genus CALMEC01. The sequence goes on along the minus strand of CAVZQZ010000012.1, from coordinate 18,369 downwards.
GTTGCGATCTCATGATCGACGGCTCGGACGAGCTCGACCTTCACGCCGAGATGGCGCATGATCGCGATCGACCGGTCGGCCAAGCCCTGCGTGTGGGACACCTCCGGAGAGCGTTTCAGCGTGCAGTTGATGTAGAGCGCCCGCAGATCCGACAAGTCCCATTGCGCTTGCTCGCAGAGTTGCTCCTGGCGCGGGTCAAGGTCGCGGCTCATATGCTGGTTCTCCTTCGTCTTGGCCCTCGACTGGTGCCGAATCCCCGGCGCGCTGCGGTTCGTTAACGAAAGGGCGCGCGAACCTGCACGGCGCCCGAGGCTGGCGGGGCCCGTCGCGTCGCCTCGTCGAGGCTTCCAACTCAGCGGCTCCAACTCGAGGTAAAGCAGCGAGCCGGGCCGGGTCGCGCCCTCGTCTAGCCTTTCCAAGGCCTCGAAGTCTCTTCTCATCGCGGGCGGAGGATACGAGAGTCGACCGGCACGCGACGATATCCAGCGGCGGGCAAGCGAACCCCCGTCGGGCTGGATCGACACCGTACCTCCGCTGGGTCAGTCGAGGCATCACCGAGGCATCACCGCACCGGCATCGGCCCTTCTCGGACTCGGCGACTCCGGCTCCCGAGGGCGTCAAGGCGGAGCCCCGCTTCTGGCGGTGGGAAAGTCTTCAGTCGGCTACTCTCGTCGTGTTCATCACGAGTGGCGCGAGGGACCTGACCCGATGACCGCCCGCCAACCGGGACACACCCACGGTGGCACCGTCAGGAGTCGATGAGGTCGAGCAGGGGAGACAAGCGTGTCCGATGTGTTGTCCGAGGAGCAGCTCGCGCGGCTTCTCGTGTGCGGTGATTGCGGGGAGCTACGGGAGCGGTCCAAGGGCGAGCCGCCGGCGTTGCGGCAGTTGTGCGCCTGCGAGAAGGAGGACCTTAGGGGGCGGGGGCCCGTCCGATTCCTCGCTGGCCCGGATACGACTTCAACCTGGAGGCGGAGCTGTGCCGGCTGTGCGCCTCGGAGGTTCTCCGGAGCGGGCACCGCTACTGCGTCTGGTTCTGCGGGCCTTGTCACGGCGCTGTGCGGGAGGCGAACGAGCGGCTCGGCGGGTACGTGATCCCGGTGGGTCGGCACTCGGTGCATGCCGGGGTGCTGGTCAACCCTCGCCGGCCGAGGGATCAGCTGGCCCGCCAGGCGCAATACTTGGACACCCGAGGCACAAGGGTAATGGCGCGGCAGCAAGAAAATGGAATCGTGACGGCGACCTTTCCGCCGTCCCGTCCCGTACGGAGACATCATCGTCATGATCCAGGCGTTGGTCATCGTGGGATCAGTCGCGTTCGTTGTGGTCCTGCTGGTCACAGTCCTCGTCTGCAGGCCCGTCGACGACAATGGCAGCGCGGAAGTGCCCGACAGCGTTCTGCAGTCCCCCTTCGACGATCCATTCAACGCCGACGTCGATCGATAACCAACGCCCCCGATTGACGGGGTGCCCCCTTGGGAAAGGAGCGACAGATGCGTCGAGTAGCCATCGGGATGGCGGCCCTGGCGGTTGCCGCGGTTGGCGCTGCGGGTTCCGCCAACGGGGCCGTCTTCCACAAGTGGACGGCCGCCGCGAACCACCTCACCGCGCCTGTTTACCGGCCGAGCATGGTCCCCGCGGGAGCACGGCTCCTGAAGATCACTACGACGCGGCTCCCCTGCGGTCGGACGGTCGAAGAACTCATTGCCGTGTACCGGACTCTCGGCGGCGGTCGTCTGCGCATCTACGAGGGAAGCCCGTTCTTTTGTGGAGATCTCGGCGAGGTCACGACCCTGGCGGTCACGCGCATCGGTAAGAGTCGCGCCGAAATCGTCACGTCCCCAAACGGCGACAACCCGAACGGGATCATCATCCTCTGGAACACGGATTGGCGAGCCAAGAACCAGAACGACAGTGTTGGCACCGACCTCGCCGTCGAGATCGATTCGCGGGATATCCCGCTTGTGACGAGCATCGCACGCGGGCTCCGCATGCTTCCGCTCTAACACCTGAGCGCCCGCAGGTCGAGATCGGGTCGCTCACACACTCGGGATGTTGCTCTCGCCGTGGCCTTTCCTCCGCGGCGGTCGTGGATAGACCGCGGGATGCTGCCTTCGCGCCCCGTCCAGCGGCGAGGGTGGTGCGACGCGGGGCCAGCGCGATCGAAAGGACCCCCCGTCTGCGGCCGGGCAGTGCGGCATCTTCGGTCACGTCCCGGTGACCGGGAGGTGTCCGAATGGGCAATGCCGGTCGGATCTGGGGTGGCGGCGTCGGTACGGGGCTTGAACTGCAACGCGCCGTGACCAGCCGGACCGTGAACTAGCGGCCAGCCAGCGAACCCGTGGGACCGAACGTCCGGTGGCCTAGCATCCCGACCATGGATGCCGACATTCGGCACGGCTTTTGCCGCGAGCTTCAGCGGCTGCTCAACGTGCTCAACCAGAACCTCGGGACGCCGAAGGGGTGGGGTGCGCGGGCCGACCCAGCGCTGGTCGAGGGGTACAACGAGATGCTCGCCCGGCTGCGCGAGTTTCACGAGCACACGACGGCGGATGCGCATGAGCCGACAGAGGCCGATCTGGTCTCGCTGATCGAGACGCAGATGGACGATCTGGGCTGCCCCGAGGAGGAATACCAGCTCGCCGAGGCCGACCGGTTGGACGATTAGACGAACGCAAACGGCCCGCCGGGTTGGCGGGGCCGCAGCAAGGAATATCGGTAGGCCTCCGCGCTGGCCTTTAGCGGCGTGCGCCGGGCAGCGGCAGGGGCGCAAAGGTCGTTCCGAGCAGATTGCGTGCGCCCGCCAGCCGAGGCGGCTGATCATCCCGACTTGCTCCGGGGCACCGCTGGCGACGCGGCGTGGAGCCAAGCTCGACGCCCGAACCCGAGGTGGCCGGTCTTCATCCTGCTTTCAGATTCGAGTGCTCTCATTCCTCTGTGGGGAGCCTCGAGATGGAAAGCCACGAGGCGCCTGTTGCGCAGGGCCGCAGCGAGTGGCGCCGCGGCCGTGGTTGGGGGTGGGGGGGGGGCCGATGAGCGGGTCGACGCTGGCGGCCCTCGCGCGGGCAGGTCGGGAGCGCAGACCACACGCTGGCCTTGTGAACATGGGCGGGGTGCTGATCGCGGACGCACCGGGGAGGAAATGGTCCCCCTTCCGTGCATCACCGCACCATCACCCAGTGCATTGCATTGTGATCAGGTAGGTCCTTCTTTACTGAGCAGCCGTGCCGGTATCTGACCTGCACTCATGGATCCGGGCGAGCTTGGTCAACGCTCTTCGGGGGCCGGGCCGACCCGCGTGCGGACGGGGTAGCCTCGACGGATGAGCCTGGCAGCGCGTCGCCCGCTCGGGCGAAGCGGAGTAGCCGTCTCGCCGATCTGCCTCGGCGGGAACGTCTTCGGCTGGACCGCGGACGAGGCTGCCTCCTTCGCGGTCCTGGACGCGTTCGCCGGCGCCGGGGGCAACTTCGTCGACACCGCCAACAGCTACAGCACGTGGGTGCCCGGTAACCGCGGCGGCGAGTCCGAGGAGATCATCGGCCGCTGGATGCGGACTCGCGGCAACCGGGACCGGATCGTCGTGGCGACGAAGGTGGGCTCCCCGATGTCCGGCCAGCCCGGTGGCCTCACCCGCAAGCTGGTCCGTGCCGGCGTCACGGCGTCGCTGCGTCGGCTGCAGGTCGACGTGATCGACCTCTACTACACCCACTGGCCAGACCCGGGCACGCCAGTCGAAGAGACGCTCGGAGCGCTTGACGAGCTGGTCCGAGAGGGGTTCGTCCGCGCGATCGGCGCCTCGAACGAGGACGCGGCTCGGCTCCGTATCGCGCTCGATACGAGCGCCCGGTATGGGCTCGCGCGGTTCGAGGCGGTCCAGCCGCCGTACAACCTGATCGACCGCGCCGCGTTCGAGGGCGGCCTCGAGACCCTATGCGCCGAGGAAGAGCTCGGCGTAGCGCCCTACTATGCGCTGGCGCGCGGCTTCCTGAGCGGGAAGTACCGCCCCGGCCGGCCCCTGCCGGCCAGCCCGCGTGCGGCCGGGGTGGCGAGCGCCTATATGAACCACCGCGGCTTCGCGGTACTCGATGCGCTCGACAGGGTTGGCGCTGCCCACGGCGCGACCCCCGGGCAGGTCGCGCTCGCCTGGTTGATCGCGCGCCCGACCATCACGGCCCCGATCACGAGCGCAACCTCCGCCGAGCATGCCGGGGAGCTCGCCGCCGCGGCAGCCCTCACGCTGGGGGACGACGAGCTGCGACTGCTGGATGGCGCTGGCGCCACGTCCAGCGCACGTCGCTTCCCGCAACATCCTTGACGCCCCCGCAACCCCCGCAACGCGTTCAAGGTGGGCGCGGCGAACCCAAACACGCTCGCGTCCGCGAACTCGAGCTGAAACAGGAACGTGAACCGCTGCGGCTCGTTGCCGGGGACCGCCGCGTTCCCCGGCATCACCGGACCCGTTCGGCTCAGCGTGATCCCCGAGACCGGAGAGCTCAGAATGAGGGGGACGGTCGTCTGGCCGCGAATACCAAGTTGGGCAAGTAAGCAGGAGGGTGGAATCCAGCCCACCGCTGCGCGGACAGGCGTTCGGCGGCGTCGGTGCGCTCCTCATCGCAGCGACGGATGGGTTCCGGCCGCTGCGCGTTCATGACTGCACCAGGTCTTGCGCCGTCCCGAGCGTCGCGACGGCGTCCGCGGTCCATGGGCCGGAGGTGATGACGACGGCATGCTGGATCCCGAGCGCGGCCAAGCCGGCGCAGCGCTCGGCAAACCCGTCGGGTGACTCGCCAGGGTTCAGCCGCGTGCTGACGGTCCGCCCGATCTCGTCGAAGGAGCGACCTATCGCGTCGCAGTGACGGGCGAGGACCTCGAGCTTGTGCCTGATCGTCTTGCCCTCGTCGGGGATGTCGAAGAGGTTGCACGCGTCGGCGTACGCAGCCACGAGGCGCAGCGTCTTGCGCTCGCCCATGCCACCGATGAGGATCGGGGGATGGGGCTTGCTCAGCGGGGGCGGGTTGTTGATCGGCTTCTGGAGGCGGTGGTGGTGCCCCTCGAACGGCGAGCTGTCACCCGCCCACATCTGGAGCGCCAGCCTCAATGTCTCCTCCAGCCGCTCGAACCGCTCGCCGACGGACGGGAGCGGGAGATCCATCGCCCGCGCTTCCCGCTCCTCGTAGCCGGCCCCGACGCCGAGCCAGGCGCGCCCGCCGGAGAGCACGTCGAGGGTGGTGACGGCCTTGATGAGCACGCTGGGGGGCCGGAAGGTGACCCCGTGACCATCGTGCCCAGTCGCACCCGCTCGGTCTGGGCCGCGAGGAAGCCGAGCGTCGAATCGCCTCGAGCATCTCCGCTTCGGGCGTGCTCGTCGGGTCGGCCTGGATCAGGTGGTCGGCCAGCCACAGCGTGTCCAGGCCCGCTTCGTCGGCGGCTCTGCCGATGTATGCGAGCTCGGACGCGAGCCCAGACGGGCCGCTGGGCCACGAGTAGTTCGTGATGCTGAGACTCAGGCGCATCTCACGCTCCCGTCCCGCGCGTATCGCGGGGATCGTGATCAGGTCAGAAGCTTCGGCATCTCACCCCAGAGGCATCACGTCATGAGAGGTCGAAGGGTCCGGTACAACACCCTATGTTCTCCGTCATGGTCTCCTTTGTGCTCATGGTGCGCGCACCGGACCTCATGGCGCTGCGCGACCTCGTCCTGCTGAAGCTGCACGACATGCCGGAGGTGCGCACGACGCAGACGATGCTTCTGCTGGACGAGGTGCAGCCGTCTCAGGCCGACCTGCTCGCGGAGGCCGGAGGGTGAGCACGGGATACGTCTGGACCCCCTCGGCCGACGTGATCGAGGCGGCCAACACCACTCGCTTCGCCCGAGCGCACGCCCTGGACGGACACGGTGCGCTGCTGCGCCGGTCCGTCGAGGATCCCGAGTGGTTCTGGGACGCGGTGGTCCGGTGGCTCGACATCCAGTTCCGCACCCCGTACGGACGCGTGCTGGACGACACGGACGGCATCAGGGCCTGCCGGTGGTTCACGGGCGCGACGCTGAACCTCGCGTGGAGCTGCATCGGACGCCGCGTCGGGTCGGACGACGCGGCCCGTCCCGCCGTCATCGCCGAGCGCGAGGACGGGGCCGTCGAGGAGCTCAGCTACGAAGAGCTCGCCGTCCGGGCGGCTCGGCTGGCCGGCGGTCTCCGCGCGCTCGGCGTGCGGGCGGGGGACCGAGTCGGCCTCGCCATGCCGATGTCATGCGCCGCGGTGACCGCCCTGTACGCCATCGCCTGGGCGGGAGCCGTGGCCGTCCCGATCTTCTCCGGTTTCTCCGCGACGGCGATCGCGAGCCGCCTGGTCGACTCCGGAGCCGTCGCGGTGATCACGGCCGACGGCGCCACTCGCCGTGGCCGGCCAGTCCCGATCAAGGCGACCGTCGATGCCGCGGTCGCGCAGGCCACCGGCGTTCGGACTGTGGTCGTCTACCCGCACCTCGGGCTCGACATCGCGTTGACCGCCGGCAGGGACGTTGCCTGGGACGAGCTGCCGACCGGTCCTCAGGCGCCCGAGTGGGTCGACTCGGAGCATCCGGTGATGATCGCCTACACGTCGGGCACCACCGGCCGACCGAAGGGGGCGGTGCACGTGCACGGTGGCCTGCTGGTGAAGCTCGCGCAGGAGGTTCACTTCCAGGCCGACCTGAGGCCCGGCGAACGGCTGTCGTGGGTGACGGACATGGGGTGGATCATGGGGCCCTGGGCGACGATCGGGACGCATGCGAACGGCGGCACCCTCGTCGTCCGCGACGGCGCGCCGGACTTCCCCGATCCGAGCATGGTCCTCGGGCTGGTCGAGCGGCATCGCCTCGGGTTCCTCGGGGTGTCGCCGACGTTGGTGCGGGGGCTGCGCGCCCATGGGGACCGCGCGCACCGCGGGATCGACCTGCGGACGCTGCGGGCGTTCGGGTCCACGGGGGAGCCGTGGAACGCCGACCCGTACATGTGGCTGTTCCAAGAGGTCGCCGGGGGGCGGGTGCCGATCATCAACATCTCGGGTGGCACCGAGGTGGGTGCGTGCCTGCTCTCGTGCGACGTCACGCTGCCGATCAAGGCGTGCTCGCTCGGCCGGCCGGCGTTGGGAATGGCGGTCGACGTATGGGACGACGCGGGCCGGTCCGTCCGGGGTGCGCTCGGGGAGCTCGTGTGTACGAAGCCGTGGCCCGGCATGACCCGGAGCATTTGGGGTGATGACTCGCGCTTCGTCGCGAGCTACTGGTCGCGGTGGCCGGAGGTGTGGACCCATGGCGACTGGGCGAGCGTCGACGCGGACGGCGACTGGTTCCTGCATGGGCGCTCCGACGACACGCTGAACGTCGCCGGAAAGCGAGTCGGTCCCGCCGAGTACGAGTCGGCGCTCGTCGCGCATCCCGCCGTCGTGGAGGCCTGCGCGGTCGGGATCCCGCACAAGCTGAAGGGGGAGACGGCTTGGTGCTTCGTCGTGCTCGGCGACGGTGCCGAGCCGGACGATGCGCTGCGAGCCGAGCTCGTGGCGAGGGTCGTGGCCGACCTGGGCACGGCGTTTCGGCCGGGAGCGGTGCGGTTCGCCCGGGCGTTGCCGAAGACCCGCTCGGCGAAGATCGTCCGGCGCGCTGTCCGCGCGGCGGTGCTGGGCGACGACCCGGGCGACCTGTCGACCCTCGAGGACCCGGCCGCCCTCGACGCGATCCGGGAAGCCGCCTGATGCGACTCGTCACGTTCACCGATCCGGACGGGACGGCGCGCGTGGGGAGCGTCGAGGGGGACCGGGTCACCGAGCTGCAGGCGCCGACCATGCTGCACTGGCTGGCGGGGGAGGGCCACGGCAGGCGCCGTCGCCGCTGGCCGCTCGAGGACGTCGCGCTCGCCGCGCCGGTGCCGATTCCGCCGAGCGTGAGGGACTTCTACGCGTTCGAGGGCCATGTCGCCGCTGGGTGGCGCCGCCGGGGCCTGCCGATTCCGCCGCAGTGGTACCGGGCGCCGGCCTTCTACTTCGCGAACCCGGCGTCGATTCACGGGCCGGGCGAGCCGGTGCGCCGCCCCCGGGCCACACTCATGCTGGACTTCGAGTTGGAGATCGCGGCGGTCATCGGGCGCGACGGCGCCATCGCCGGGTTCACACTCATGAACGACTGGAGCGCCCGGGACGTCCAGCGCGAGGAGATGACCGTCCTGCTCGGCCCGGCGAAGGGCAAGGATTTCGCGACGACGCTCGGGCCGTGGCTGGTCACCCCCGACGAGCTCCCGTTCAAGGACGGGGTGTTGACCATAGAGGCGTGGGTGGAAGTCAACGGGATCGAGGTGGGGCGCGGCCGGACCGATGCGATGCGCTTCACGTGGGACGAACTGGTGGCCCACGCTGCCCGCGACACACGGCTGCGCCCCGGTGACGTGCTCGGGTCGGGAACGCTCGACCAGGGGTGCCTGCTTGAGCTGGGCCCGCTGCCGGGCGATCGGTGGATCGAGCCGGGGGACCTCGTGACGCTTGCTGCCGATGGCCTCGGTCGTCTCACCAGCCCCGTGTGCTCCTAGTACGAGCCCCGGCCTCACGGGTGGCGGCCGGACGGGCCGCCCGACATGATCAGGGCCGTGGCGCAGGGACGATCCCCAATCACCGACCCCGTCGATGCGTGGCTCGACCGGCTGAACGTCCCGCCGGATGCCGTCAGGGCGATCCTCCGCCGGCACGCCGGCCACCCGCGGGCACAAATGATGACCCACTCCGACGTCGGCCGGCTGCTGGCCGTGCTCGTGCGCGTCACCGGGGGCATGCGGGTGCTGGAGATCGGAACGTTCGTCGGGGTGTCGGCGGCGTGGATGGCCGCGGCGCTGCCGTCCGGGGGAATGCTGGACACCCTCGAGATCGATGACGAGACGGCCGATGTAGCCGAGCGGAATCTGGCCGGCGCAGGGCTGTCCGACTGCGTGCGCGTGCTTCGCGGTCCGGCGCTCGCGACGCTCTCGCGTTTCCAGGACCGCGTCTATGACCTCGCGTACATCGACGCCGACAAGCCCGGCTATCCGGCCTACCTCGAGCAGTGCATCCGCCTCGTGCGCCTGGGCGGGGTGATCGTCGCCGACAATCTCTTCCTCGGCGGCCGGGCGGCGGAGCCCGGACCCGCCGACGACGCCGCGCGAGCGATGCGGACGGCCGCCGATGGCGCCGCGGCCGACCCGCGCCTCGCCACCGCGGCCCTCAGCATCGGCGACGGCTTGCTGGTTGCGACCGTGCTGGGCGAGGCCCGCGGGACCTGAACGCCTCGCCCCCGCCGCTGGGCCTCCGGCTCGGCAAAGGGTGCCATGCAGGCTGGATCGCACCGAGCGCGGAAGCGGTCGGCGTCGTCCGCGCCGGTCGTCAGTCGCGGTCGGCCAGGGGGCGTTCGAAGAGGGTCGACAGGATGATCTGGGTCTCGGTGGCGCGCACGCCGGGCGAGCGCCGGATCCGCTCGAGCGCCTCCTCGAGGTGCGCCGTGTCCGACGCCTGCACCAAGAGGATCGCGCTTGCGTGCCCCGCCACCGTGTAGGCGGCTGCCACCTCCGCATGTGGCGCGACGGCCGCCCGCACCTCAGCCGCAGACATCCGTCCCTCGCACAGCAGCGACACCACGCCCCGGGTTGGCCAGCCCAGGGCCGCAGGGTCCGCCACCGCGACATAGCCGCGGATGACCCCGTCCGCCTCGAGCCGGTCGACCCGCCGCTTCACGGCTGGGGCGGACAGACCGACGTGCTCGCCGATGTCCTTGAAGCTCCTCCGCGCGTTCTCCCGAAGCAGCGCAACGATCTGATGATCAATACGGTCCATTTTCCTGCTGAAAGCCTTTCTGCGCAACGAATCGCTCTTGAATAGGCGACAATACCGTCGATGATAGCTACAGCCCGCCGATCTGGAGAAGGAGCCGACCCATGGCAGACCGAACCGAGAGGGCCGACGCGCTCGTCGCGCCACCACGGGGCGACGAGATGCCGCTCCTGGGGGTCGATCACGTCGAGCTGTACGTCGGCAACGCGGCTCAGGCCGCGTTCTTCTTCTTCCACGCGTTCGGCTTCCGGCCCATCGCGTACGCCGGCCTCGAGACCGGGTCGCGTGACCGCGTGTCGCACGTGATGCGCCACGGGGACGTGCGCCTTGTCCTGACAGGGAGCCTGCGCCCCGACGGCGAGGTCGCACGCCATGTCGCGCGCCACGGCGACGGCGCGAAGGTGATCGCACTCACCGTTCCCGACGCCGAGCGCGCGTACCGCACCGCGATCACGAAGGGCGCCCGCGGGGTGGTGGAGCCCCACGAGCGGCGCGACGAGCATGGCGGCGTCCGCCTGGCGAGCATCGCAACCTACGGCGAGACGCTGCACACATTCGTCGAGCGCGGCGACTATGCCGGTCCGCACCTCCCCGGGTTCACCCCAGTCGACGGGGGGGCCGACCCCGGCCTGTTCACCGCGATCGACCACATCGTCGGCAACGTCGAACTGGGCGCGATGGACGAGTGGGTGGCGTTCTACGAACGGGTGATGGGGTTCACCGAGATGGTCCACTTCAGCGACGAGGACATCTCCACCGAGTACTCCGCGCTCATGAGCAAGGTGGTGGCCGGCGGCGACGGGCGGATCAAGTTCCCCATCAACGAGCCGGCCGAGGGCCTGCGCAAGTCGCAGATCGAGGAGTACCTCGAGTACCACGCCGGCGCCGGTGTTCAGCACATCGCGATCGAGACGCAGGACATCGTCGGGGCGGTGCGGGAGCTGACCCGTCGGGGGGTGCGTTTCTTGCGCACTCCGGAGACCTACTACGACGAGCTGCCGGAGCGTGTCGCGGAGGTGGGCGGCCAGGTGGAGGACCTCCGCGCCCTCGGCATCCTCGCCGACCGTGACGACGAGGGCTATCTGCTGCAGATCTTCACGAAGCCGGTCGGGGACCGGCCGACCGTGTTCTTCGAGATCATCGAGCGTCACGGCTCGCGCGGCTTCGGGCAGGGGAACTTCAAGGCCCTGTTCGAGGCGATCGAGCGCGAGCAGGCGCTCCGGGGGAACCTCTGATGCGGTACCACAGCCTGGGCGACGTCCCGCCCAAACGCCACACCCAGTTCCGTCGCGACGGCACCCTCCTGGTCGAGGAGGTGATGGGGTACGAGGGCTTTAGCGGGAACGAGTCGATCCTGTACCACCTCACCTCGCCCTGCCGAATCAGCGACGTGCTCGACTTCACGCCGATCGCGCGTGACGAGTGGGTGCCGTCCGCGCACGTGCACCGGCTCACGAACACCGCCGGCCTGGCGCCGGAGGCAGATCCGGTCCATGGCCGGCGCCTGCTCATGTGGAACGCCGATGTCGAGATCGCCATCTGCGTGCCGGAGCGATCGGTGGACTGGTTCTACCGCAACGGCGAGGGCGACGAGGTGATCTTCGTCCACGAGGGCTCCGGCACGCTCGAGACGGTCTTCGGGACGCTCCCGTTCCGACGGCACGACTACATCGTGATCCCGCGGGGCACGACCCACCGGTTCATGCTTGACGACGGGCCGCAGCGGTGGCTGTGCTTCACGACGCCCGGGGAGATCGAGACGCCAAACCGCTACCGCAACCGCTACGGCCAGCTCAACGAGGGCGCGCCGTTCTCCCATCGGGACTTCCACCCGCCGGAGCTTCTCGTGACCCACGACGGTGATGGCGACCGCAACGAGCTGGTCGTACGGGTGCGCGACGGCTACCAACGGTTCGCGCTGGACTACCACCCGCTGGACGTCGTGGGCTGGGACGGCTACGTGTACCCGTACACCTTCAACGTGCACGACTTCGAGCCCATCTCGGGCCGCATCCACCAGCCACCGCCGGTGCACCAGACCTTTCAGGGCCCGAACTTCGTGATCTGCTCGTTCTGTCCGAGGGAGCTCGACTGGGACCCGTTGGCGATCCCGCTGCCGTACCACCATTCGAACCTGCAGTCCGAGGAGATGATCTACTACGTCTCCGGTGAGTTCGGGTCACGACGGGGAGTCGACGTCGGGTCGATCACGTTGCACCCGTCGGGCCTCCCGCACGGGCCCCAGCCGGGACTCGTCGAGCGCGCCCTCGGGGCCCGGCGCACCGAGGAACTCGCGGTGATGTGCGACACGTTCCGTCCGCTTCGGCTCAGCGCGCTGGCACGGGAGCTCGACGACCCGTCCTACGCGCTGTCGTGGCAGCCTGAGCACGCCGGCGCGCCGACGGCGACGACCACGGGCTGAGTCGGCCGGCGCGTGCCGGCATCTCCGGCTCGTCCAGCAGCGGTTGGGAATACGTATCGGGCTGGGCGTCGACCTCGAACACCCCACCGGGTCCGTATCGGCCCTTCAGCTTCTCGGACCGGAGGCCGCATGGGTGGGATGAGTGGGGAGTTGTGCGCGATGCGGCGTGGGTGACGCGCACACCTCCCATGAGAGTGCATGCAAACACGGTGGTCTCGGGGCCATTGCCGGCCGCCTCGTCCATGCTGCGCCTGCCCACAAGACCACCGCCCTTGAGTTATCGCGCCCTACCCCTGCTGGGAAGCTCATGAGTGTTCGCCGGCGGGCCGAGCCACCACGCCGCGTCTTCAGCGGGACCGGCTTCTGCGGCTTGTGTTCCTCGGGTTCGCGCGATGTGTTCGTCATGAGCAGCTTTGTGTCAGAGGGGTAGTTCACTCCGGACGGTAGCCACGTCCCACCGTTGCATTGCGGGGGCGGGAGCATGGGCGGCAGTAGAGCGTCGCATGTGCGCATGGGTTCGCTGCCCGGCTCCCGTGGCGCGGTTCCCGCTCTCGGCGATAGCGGTCCGTACCACCCCGTCCCGCGTGCGATGTTCGCAGGACGTTCGCAGCGCCCAGGCACGCGAGGCGGCCGCGCCGGCGGGGCGGAAGCCGACGTCCTCGCCGGCGCGGCGCTCGTCGAGGTCGTTGGCCACAACGGCGAGCCGCTGCCGCAGCTCGGCTCGGTAGGCGATGTTGGCCAGGTCGCCCAGGGCGTTCACGCGGGGGTGGCCGTCGACGGTGAGGTCAGGGAGCACGTCGATCGCACGCGCCGTCAACGTCCTTGGCACCTAGCGCGTCAGAAGACGGCGATCGGGTTGACCGGCGATCCCGTCCCGCCGGCGATCCGCAGCGGAGCGGCCATGAACAGGAACTCCCAGCGCTCCGCCTCCTCGCAGCGCGCGACGAGGTCCTCAAACTGCAGGTAGTCAAGCAGGTGCACGCCCATCGCGTTGATCGCCAGGACGTGGATCGGAAACGCCACCCCTTCGGTGGTGCTCGGGGCGGTGTCGCTGTTGCCGTCGGACCCGAGCGCCGCGACGGATCGCTCCGCCAGGAAGCGGGCGACCGTTGGGTGCAAGCCGGCCTTGGCCCTGCCCGTGTCCCACGGTCCGACGTCGGCCAGGCGGCGCGCGTGACCGGTGCGGACCAGCAGGATGTCGCCGGCGCCGGCGCGGACGCCCTGGGCCCGCTCCGCCGTCTCGAGATCCTCGGCGAAGACGTGCTCGCCGGGCTCGAGCCAGCGGACGCCCCGTGAGCGGGGCACGTCGAGCAGCACGCCGCGGCCGACGAGTCCGTCCTTCAGGATGTCGATCTCACCGGCCGCGGCACCGCGCCAGGTGACCATGTCGTCCGGGTGCCCGTCGTAGAGCGCGCCCTCGTAGGCCACGTGAGAGAGGGCGTCGATGTGGGTGTGCGTGTCGTTGTGATAGTCGACACCGATGTAGTCCTTGGCGAAGCGCACACTCCCGGATCCGATGTCGACGTCGGTCAGCATCGTCATGTGATGATCGGCGGGCAGCGGGTTGTCGATGCGCTGCTCCGTGTCGAGCTGCTGGCTCAGCGTGACCGTGACCCCTCTGCGGACCAGTTGGGCGGCGGCCGCGATCCGGTCGGCGGTCAGATGGTTGAGAGCGCCCAGAGCGCCCCGCGCTCCCCAGCGACCCCAGGTGCAGACCTCGTCGAACAGCGCGCGGAACTCTCGGGCGCTGACCGCGCCCGGCCGTGCGTCCTTTGAGGGCTCGCGAATCGTCATCCGACGGAGCGCGGACGATACTAGGCCAGTGAAGGTCATCGCCACCCGCCGCTACCCCGGGCCGGCCCTCGGGGAGCTCGTCGAGCTGGACGTGGTGGCGCTCGCCTCTCTCGTCCGGCCGCGGCCGGACGTCGAGGCCCTCGTCGTCGCAAACGAGCCCGTGCCTCTCGAGCTCCTGCCGGGGCTGCGGATCGTCGCCAACTTCGGCGTCGGCTATGACCGCATCGACGTTGCCGCCTGTGCCGCGCGCGGCGTAGTCGTCACGAACACGCCGGGCGTCCTCGACGATGCGACCGCTGACCTGACCTTCGCGCTCATCCTCGCGACGCGGCGCCAGGTGGTAGAGGGCGACCGACTCGTCCGCGCGGACGGCTGGACCTGGTCGTCGTCCGACGGCCTGCTTTCCGAGGAGGTGACCGGATCGACGCTCGGCGTGATCGGCCTCGGGCGTATCGGCCGCGCGGTCGCCCGCCGCGCGGTCGGGTTCGAGATGCGCGTCCTCTACGCGGGACGACGGCGCGTCGACACCGCGCTGGCCCAGTTCCGGGACCTGGATGTGCTCCTCGCGCAGGCGGACGTCGTCACGATTCACGCGCCCCTCACTCCCGAGACGCACGGGCTGATCGACGCTCGACGCCTCGCGCTCCTCCGCGACGGCGCCTGCCTCGTCAACACGGCACGAGGTGAGATCGTCGAGGAGCCGGCGCTGGTCGGCGAGCTCGTCTCGGGTCGGCTCCGGGCGGGCCTCGACGTCTTCGCCCACGAGCCCCATGTGCCGCCCGAGCTCGTCGGGCTGCCGAACGTCGTCCTGACGCCGCACCTCGGCAGCGCGACCCGGCAGACGCGTGAGCGGATGACGCGGCTGGTGGTCGACAACCTGCTCGCGGTGGCGCGCGGGGAGCCGCCGCTCACCCCGGTTCCGATCGAATGACGCAACCCCTCGGGACGATGCGCCGCCCTCGACGCGTGGGCTGAGCTCGTCGCGCTCGTTTGACTGATTCGTGGGTCACGCCGTCCTGGAAGTACCGGCCGCCGGCCGTCGAGGCATGCCTGCGCCGACTTGGACCATCCGGGCGGCCCGGGGTCCGGACAGCGGCAGGGTTGGAGGAACCAAGGAGGTTGACCATGCACGACATCTCTCTGCTCCCTGCGGACGTTCGCCACGAGGGTGCGCAGACGAATGGCGCAGGAAGCCGACTCCACCCCGAGCGGTTGAAACAACAGCGGGCACTCAAGGATCTGGGTATCGCCCTTGTCATTGGAGAGTTGGAAGACGGCCGGACCATCCGGAGTTGGTCCGGCGGCGGCTTCTGCGTCCGCGCGGCCTAGAGCGCACCGACAGGCACAGCTTGGCATGGAAGGAGTCCTCGCTCCGCGCGGGCCCCGCCGAACATGGTGGCGGGCCCATCGACGAGTCGGGGCAGATGAGTAGTGGCCCCTCCCGCACCATCTCCTCTTCCGAGGCAGGGAGCATGAATCCGAAATCGGCCACGATGAAGGGGCAGTGGCGGGAGGTGTTGCCCACCCTGAGTTGTCCTCGTCGCTCAGGGTGCCTCTGTCCGCCCGACGACCGTGAAGCCGCGGCGACTTACGGTCGCCGATCGTGAAGGTCCGCAGGCCGCCGATCTTGTGGGCTAACGCACTCCCTCGTGCTGTCCCCGGGGGGTGCTCGGGTGCGAGGTGGGGGTCCGCGGCCGGGAGCCGCCGCACGACAGAGCTGCCGCGGCGGCGAGCATCACCGCCGCGGCGAGGAGCGCTGGCGATTCCGCTTCATGACGTCCCTCTTTTGCCATACGCGGTGGTGTGGATCCGGACGCGCGATCTTGCGTACACTCCGCGCCGATGCGGCCGGCACTGGACACATCCCGCGACGCGCGCCGGATCCTTGCGGGCCGGTCGGCCATCGCGCTCGCCGCCGCCGCCATTGCCCTCGCGCTGACGGGCGCCGGCTGTGGGAGCGGCTCCTCGGACGCGCCGGCATCCAGCGGCCCCGCCGCGTCGGCGGGGCTGACGACGGACACGCCGTGCTCCGAGTGGCTGGCGGCATCCGCCGACGCCAAGGCCAGCGCGCTCGAGTCCGACGCCGCCTACAACGAGGGCGGCATCAACGCGTGGATCGCCGAGACGCGACGGACGCTCGCGGCGACCCCGCAAGAGGCGGCCACCGTGCCGGCCACCGTCTCCGTGGACGCGGGGGTCGCGCTCGTGGACCAGGCGTGCGCGCTCGTCGCTCCCCACGACACCGTCGCCTCCGCGATCCCGGCGTACGACTACCAGGCCGCACACGGCGGCGCGACCACGCCGTAGGCACGCCCGGGCGTGAACGATGGCGCGCCGGCGGCAGGCACCGCGCGGTTCCTCCTTCGACGTCTCGGGGGGTCAAGGCGAGACTCAAAGACAAGGCCGTTCCAGTCACCGAGGTCACCGTCCGCGGCCGTTACACCGAAGGCACGATCGGTGAGCGGCGCGTCCCGTCGTACGTCAACGAGCCCGGCGTGGATCCCGACCGCAACACCGAGACCTACGCGTCCGTGACCGTCGAGATCAACAATCCCCGCTGGGCCGGCGTTCCGTTCACCCTGCGCTCGGGCAAGGCGATGCGGTCGTACGGCTCGATGACCTCGTCGGGATCTGAAGGCCGTGCTTCGCGGAGAGCACGAGCCACGCGTCGCAACTGGATTCGACCGCCCGCATGCGCCCATGGAACAGGCTGGACGTGTACAGGTCTCGGGCAGCCGATGCCTGATGCCGCTTCGACTTCACGCATCCAACTAGGCCGACCCTCAGCACTGTGGCAAGCCCTTCCCGGCAGTCTGCGTGAAGCCGGTCAACGGTCCGCTGACCCCGCTAAAGGCCGCCGTCGGCAAGTCGCTCGGCCTTGCTGATCAGAGCCTGCAGCACCGTGGGTATCCGGCCCGCCTCCCGCATCCTAGATGAGGCCCCTTGAACGAGCGACGGGATTCGGTCTCGCGATACCGAGGGATACGGTCAACCGGCTGATCGATGCCGGCGGCTTCGAATCCGTCCCGGCCTGCGGCGAGGAGTAGAGAACGCAGCCCCCAGTGACTTGTCAAGTTGCCTTTCGTGAACCACGGGTGTGCGCGATCGGTCTCTCCAGTTGGAGGTCGCCGACATCACGCCTCCACCGAAGCGCCATCACGCCGGGGAGCGCGACCTGCTCTGCACTCGATCACCTCGCTGGGCTCTTTGCCGAGTGGGAGCGGCTTGACCAGCCCGCATGGATCAGCGAGCACGTCAGGTCGGCGGCGGGTACATGGGCGGGCCTGCGACGGCGAAGGGGGTTGGGGAGGAAATGGTCCCCCCGGCCGTGCATCACCCGTGCATCACCGCACCGGCACTCACTGCATTACTTGCATTCCTGAAGTGATCGATTTGCAGGGATTTGGCTCAGTGAGAGGGGTCCGGACCTTCGATCCCGGTATCCTCCATCCCCACCGAAAGCCCTGCATCTGTGGGGAACCACGCTTCGATCACCCTCCGACCCCTCGACCTACCCATGGTTCAGGGCGGCTCGCCCGCCGCTGTCGGCGGGCGGATACGATCGCGTTGACCGCGTGAGGGGGCTCGGTACACCCCCGCGGCTCATGAAGGTCGACACGGGGCCTGTGAGAAGGCCGATCCATCACGAACCGGAGGTCAACAGTGCAACGAAAAGAGTTCGAACAACAGGCCCGCCGGGCCGCGCAGATCGCGGCGCTGAGCCAACTCGTCGCGCCAAGGCTGCGCGAAGCCGTCGCGCAACTCGGCGAACTGGCCGAGGCCGTGCCCCGCGCCGAGCGAAATGGACGTCCACGCGGTCTGGCCCGCTGGCGGCGCAAGGCCCGCCGGGCCGCGCAGGTAGCGGCGCTGAGCCAACTCGTCGCGCCGACGCTGCGCGAAGCCGTCTCGGACCGCAAGGTGCGTCGGGCCGCCCGTGACACGTATGGGACGGGGTGGCGGCTCTACGAGGATCTGCGCGGCTCGGACGTGAAGCAGGTTGCGGGGAGGATGGCGCGCGATGAACGCCTCCAGAGCGAGCTCACCGAGTTCGTGCGCTCCGCGACGAATACCGTCGATGCGGGGATCGCGAGCGGACGTCGCCACGCTCGCCGCCGCCTGCTGCGGCTTCTGATGGTCACCACCGCGGCGGCGTGTTTCGTCGGCATCGCGCTCAGGCAGAGGTACGAGGATCGGCCGTAAGGGGCTGACGGGGTCGTCGGTGGCCAACGCTTGCTCATAGTTCGTTGGGGCGGGTGCCAGTAATCCCCGGCGCGGTTGGTCGCCGAACTCGCACGGGGAGAGCTCAGCTGGAACTCGCCTCGATTACC
>CAVZQZ010000011.1:0-121833 GCA_963777565.1 uncultured Thermoleophilia bacterium | reverse complement strand
CGGTACGCAAGGTGCTCTCGCTCGGCCGGGTCCAGACGCCGACGCTGGCGCTCATCGTCGGACCGCGACCTGGCGATCGCCGGCGTTCGTGCCCGAGGACTACTGGGAGGTCGAGGCGACGTTCGCGACCTCCGGCGGAGCCCGGTACGTCGGCCTCTGGCACGAGGGCTCCACGACCCGCCTCACCGCGGCGGAGCCCGGCCGAGGCGATCGCGGCCGCGGTCAGCGGCAAGCCCGCGCGTGGTGGAGTCGCTCGAGACCAAGCCGCAGATCGAGCAGCCGCCGCTCCTCTACGACCTCACGACCCTCCAGCGCGAGGCC
The DNA here is from genome assembly GCA_963777565.1 of uncultured Thermoleophilia bacterium. Classification (GTDB taxonomy): domain Bacteria; phylum Actinomycetota; class Thermoleophilia; order Miltoncostaeales; family Miltoncostaeaceae; genus CALMEC01. Next base: position 121,512 of record CAVZQZ010000011.1, on the reverse strand, counting down.
AACCGCCGGTTCGGCTTCTCGGCCAGCGCACCCTCGCGCGCCGCGCAGGCCCTGTACGACCAGCACAAGCTCCTCACCTACCCGCGCACCAGCTCCCGCTACCTGTCCGGCGACATGGTCGGCCAGCTCAAGACCGTCGTCGCGCGGCGTGGGCGCGGCCGCGCCGGTCTACGCCGACGCGGCGCGCTACGTGCTCGGGCTCGACCGCCTGCCGCTCGGGCCGGGTCGTCAACGACGCGAAGGTCACCGACCACCACGCCATCATCCCGACCGAGGGCGACCACGACCTCGCCGGGCTCACGCCGCGACGAGCACCGCATCTACGACATGGTCGCCCGCCGCTTCCTGGCGGTCTTCCACCCCGCCGGCCGCTTCGAGCGCACGGTCGTCGAGACCCGCTGCGACGAGCACCTGTTCCGCAGCCGGGGCAAGGTGATGATCGAGGCCGGCTGGCGCGCCGTCTACGGCGAGGAGGCCGACCCGAGCCCGAGCGGCGACGGCGCCGGCGAAGGAGGACGAGGAGGCGCGAGCAGACGCTGCCGCGCTCGACGCGTAGGCGAGGCCGTCGACTGCGCCGACGGCCGAGGCGCTCGCCAAGCGAACCAAGCCGCCGGCCCGCTACTCGGAGGGCACGCTCCTGCGCGCCATGGAGACCGCCGGCAAGCTCGTCGACGACGACGAGGCCGCCGAGGCCATGAAGGACGCCGGCATCGGCACGCCGGCGACGCGCGCTGCGACGATCGAGCGGCTGATCGACGCCGAGTACGTCGAGCGCGAGGGCCGCAGCCTGCGCGCCACCGAGAAGGGCGTCGGCCTCATCACAGATGCTCGGCGACCACGTCCTGACGCAGCCCGGAGCTCACCGGCCGCTGGGAGCAGCGCCTCAACCGCATCGAGCGCGGCGAGGAGCAGCCATGAGGACTTCCGCGCGCGAGATCGACGGACTTCACCCGCGAGGTCGTCGCGTGGTTCGCCGACAAGGAGCGCGACGACCTGCGCGTCGAGCGCCGCCGCTCGCGCCGTGCCCGACCCCCGGCTGCGAGGGCCAGATCGTCGAGTACCCCAAGAGCTACGGCTGCAACACGCTACAAGGGCAAGGACGAGCCCGGGCTGCGGCTACACGCTCTGGAAGCAGCGAACGGCCGCACGCTCACGCGCGAGCGAGGCGCTCGAGCACATCGCCGCCGGGCGCTCCAGCAAGGACCTCGAGAGCCGAGCGCGAGGTGCATCGGCCCCTGCCCCACGCCCGGGTGCGGCGGCGAGATCATCGAGCGCACCCGCAGCTACGGCTGCACGAGCTGGAAGAGCCGCACCGAGACCGGCTGCGGGTACGTCATCTGGAAGCAGCGTGCGCGGCCAGAAGGGCGAGGTCGACGTCGAGACCGCCCGCAAGATGGTGGCCGCGCGGCGAGACCAACGCCGCACCGGCGGCCGTCGAAGGAGCCCATCGGCGACTGCCCCACGCCCGGCTGCGGCGGCGAGATCGTCGAGAACAGCCGTGCCTACGGCTGCACGAGCTGGAAGAGCCGCAAGAACCCCGGCTGCGGCTTCGTCATCTGGAAGCGCGAGAAGGGCACGAGGTCACCCGCGAGGAGGCCGACCGAGCGCATCGCGGAGGCGCACGAGCAGGCAGCCGCGACACCGGCGGTGCGCAACGACCGCCGCGAAATGACCCCCGGCGAGATCGCCGATCGCGTCCTCGCCGAGCGCTCGACCTGGCGGCTACTCGCGGGCGTCGGGGCCCGGCGGCCAGCGTCGCGACCACACCGAGACACGCGCCGAGCTCGCCGTGAGAGGCGAGGCCCTCGACGGACTCCCGTCCGACATCGCCACGCGGCTGTCGGCCGCGCTCCACCTCAAACGCCGGCCGCTTCGACTCGCCTCGCAGGCCGACCGGTCCCGCGAACGAAACCGGGCGACCGTGGAGGCCGCCCTCCGCACGCGCATCGCCGCGGCGCTCGCCCCGCGGCGGACGCGGCGGCCCACGACCCCCTCGGCGTCCTCGGTCGCGCGCAGGCTCGACCAGAAGGCCCGCCGCTCGCGCATCAAGGCGATGCGCGAACGCCCCGGGCCGTCGGACTAGCCGAACGCGATGAGCATCTACACGGCGACCGTCGTGTGGCAGCGGGCAACCGATGAGCGGTTCGTCGACAATCGCTACTCACGGGCGCACGAGTGGCGGTTCGACGGCGGCAGCGTGATCGGCGCGTCGAGCTCGCCCCAAGTCGTCCGGCTTCCCTTCTCACGTGCCGACGCCGTCGACCCGGAGGAGGCCTTCGTCGCGTCGCTGTCGTCGTGCCACATGCTCTTCTTCCTCTGGTTCGCCGCCGCCGACGGCCACGTCATCGACCGCTACGAGGATGACGCCGTCGGCGAGCTCGGCAAGAACGCCGCCGGGGCCGACGCGATGCTGCGTGTGATCCTGCGTCCCAGTATCGACTGGAGCGGCACGCACCCAACGCCGGAGGCGATCGCCGACCTCCACCACCGCGCCCACAACGCCTGCTTCATCGCCAACTCGGTGACCACCGAGGTCACCGTGGAACCGGGCGATCCGCATCCGCCCGGTGCGCCCCCCGACATCGCCTGAGTACGGTTTGCCGCGGGGATGCACCGGGTACCTACGGACGGACGTGGTGAGGCGGACACGGCCGAGGCCCACACTCGGAGGAGTAGGTTGAAGATGATGACCAGCGCGCTCGAGCACCCGACGGGGATCCTCCTCGGAGACGGCTGGGAGCAGCGCGACGACGACCTCGAGGTCGTGAGCCCGTACACCGGCGACGTCGTCGCGCGGGTCGCAATGGCGAGCGAAGCCGACGTCGCGCGTGCCGTCGCCGCCGCCTGCCGCCATCTTCCCCCACCGCCCCCCGCCAGACGCGCGGCGGTCCTCGAACGCGCTGCGCTCCGGGTCGCGCAGCAGGCCGACCGGCTGGCAGCGCTCATCGCCACCGAGGCCGGCAAGCCGATCACCCAGGCGCGGGTCGAGACGGCCCGCTGCGCCGACACCCTCACCTTCGCGGCCGTCGAGGCGCGGCGACTCGCCGGGCAGGTCGTGCCGCTGCAGGGGTCCGAGTCGGGAGCCGGCAAGTTGGCGCTCACCCTTGCCGAGCCGATCGGCGTCGTCGCCGCGATCGCGCCGTTCAACTTCCCGCTGAACCTCGTGGCGCACAAGCTCGCCCCGGCAATCGCCGCGGGATGCCCCGTGGTGCTGAAGCCCGCCGAGGCGACCCCGCTGTCGGCCCTCGCGCTCGCCGAGATCCTGCTGGAGGCGGGGCTCGAGCCGGGCGCCCTAACCGTGCTGAACGGACCCGGCAGCTCGATCGGCGTGGCCCTGGTCGACCACCCCGACGTCGCGATGATCTCGTTCACCGGGAGCGCCGCGGTCGGCTGGGAGCTCGCCGCGCGCCACCCCCGCAAGCGCGTCGCCCTCGAGCTCGGCAACGCCACCCCGGTGATCGTGACGGCCGACGCCGACATCGACCGTGCTGCCGAGCGCATCGCCGGTTCCGCGTTCACCCACGCCGGGCAGTCCTGCGTCTCGGTGCAGCGCGTGATCGCCGAGCGATCGATTCACGACCGCCTGCTCGCCGCCGTCGTCGCGCGGGTGGAGCGGCTCGTGCTCGGCGACCCGCTCGACGAGGCGACGGACGTCGGTCCGCTCATCACCGCCGACGCCCGCGATCGCGTCGTCGCGTGGATCGACGAAGCGGTCGCGGGCGGGGCCGCCGTCGCCACCGGCGGCGACGTTCGCAACGGCCTGCTCGCCCCCACCGTCCTGACCGGCGTGCGCCCCGACATGCGGGTCTTCCGCGACGAGGTGTTCGGCCCGCTCGTTGGCTTCACCCCGTTCGACACCGTCGACGAGGCGATCGACCTGGCCAACGACACGCCGTACGGCCTGCAGGCCGGCATCTTCACCGCGCGGGTGGACTGGGCCCTGGGGTGGGCGTCGCGCCTGCGCTTCGGCGGCGTGCTCGTCAACGAGACCCCGACCTTCCGTGCCGATCAGATGCCCTACGGCGGCACGAAGGAGAGCGGGAACACCCGGGAGGGCCCCGCGGCGGCGATTCACAGCATGACCGAGCAGAAGCTCGTGGTCGTCCAGGTTCCCGCCGACTGAGGTCCCTGCGTTACCCGATGAGGCGCCCGATCGCGTAGATCGCGACGCCGGCGAGGCCGCCGACGACCGTGCCGTTGATCCGGATGAACTGCAGGTCCCGCCCGACGGCCAGCTCCACGCGGCGGGACGCGTCGTCGGGGTCCCAGCGTGCGACGGTGGTGGCGATCAGCTCGCCCGCCTGATTGCGGTGCTCCTCGATGAGGAAGGTCACCGCCGACTCCACCCACCGGTCCACCTTGACCTGAAGGTCGGGATCGGCGGCGACGCGCCGGCCGACTGCCGCGACCTCGCTCGCGATCCGCTGGCGAAGCTGCGACGAGGGGTCCGATGCCTGGCGGTGCAGGAGCGCCTTGAGGTCGGTCCACAGCGACGCCGTCCACGCCTGGACCGCCGGGTGGGTGAGGATCTGCTCCTTCAGCTCCTCACCGCGGGCAATAAGGGCCGGATCGGTCTGCAGCCGCTCGGCGAGCACCTCCACGCGCTCTTCCAGATACTTGCGGAACTCGTGGTGCGGGCTGTCGCCCACCTCGACCAGGAACCCGTGCAGCCCATCGAAGAGCTTGGTGAAGATCCGGTCGTCGATGGTCTCCGGCACCCACCACGGTGACTCGCGCCCGAACCGCGCCCGCAGCGACTCGCGATGCTCGTCGAGAAAGCGCTGCGCCCCGCGCACGGTCGCGTCGACCAGCTCGACGTGTCGGCCCTCGGCGGTCGCGATCGTGAGCGCCCGGCCGGCGAGCGGGGCGAGCGGCACGCGTCGCACCCACGACAGCACCGACGCCTCGAGCGCCCCCTGGACGGCCTCGTCGCGCAGCACGCCCGCGGCGCCGGCGAGTATCGCCGACGTATGGCGGGCGACCGTCGCGGAGTGCTCCTCAACGCTCACCCACTCGGCGGTTCGGCGCGCCACGCCGATCGTGCGCAGCCGCTCGAGCACCACGCCGCCGGTCAGGAAGTTCTCCTCGACGAACCCGCCGATCGCGCGCCCGAGCTGGTCCTTGCGGGTGGGGATGAGCGCGGTGTGGGGGATCGGGATGCCGAGCGGGTGCCGGAACAGCGCCGTCACGGCGAACCAGTCCGCGAGCCCACCGACCATTGCGCCCTCCGCGGCGGCCTCGACGTAGCCGATCCAGCTCCGCCCGTCCGCGAGCAGGCGGGCAGCGACGAAGACCGCGGCGGCGAGCACCAGCAACCCGGTGGCCCGGACCTTCATCCGTCGCAGCGCACGCCTGCGCTCCTGCTCGTCGCGACGTGCCGCCGGATCCAGGGCCAACTCCACGGCCCAATCCTGCCACCGCCGCACCCCGTCGGATGTGAGAGGCTCAGGGACGCCCGCAAAACGACCCGGAGGTTCCGCACACGTGAACGCCGACGAGGCCATCCGCCTGCGCCGAAGCGTCCGCCGCTACGCCGACACCCCGGTGTCGGACGAAGACGTCGACGCGCTCCTGCGCCTCGCGCTCATCGCCCCGACCGGCGGCATGGCACAGGCATGGAGCTTCATCGTGGTCAGGGACACCGCCAAGCGCCGGGCGATCGCCGAGCTTGTGATCCGCGGCGGGGGGGAGTACTTCCGCACCGTCCGTCCGCCCGCACCGGGCGCCACTCCCGAGGAGCACGCCGCCTGGGGACGCGACTACGCGGAGCAGGCAGTCGGGTCGTACCGCGACGTCCCCGTCTGGATCATCGGCCTCGTCGTGCCACGCGGCATGTTCCCCCCGGAGCACCGCGACGCCGAGCGCATCGCCGACATCGAGTCGCTCTCGTTCGCGATGGAGAACCTGTTCGTGGCGGCCAGGGCGCGCGGCCTGGGAACGGTGCCCACCGTGTTCCATTGGTTCGTGGAACCCGAGTTCCGCGCGCTGCTCGAGATCCCCGACGAGCTCGAGATCCCGCTCATCACGCCGCTCGGCTACCCCGTCGAGTTCCCGGCGAGCCTGCCGCCGGCGCTCAAGGCCATCCGGAGACCCTGGCGCACGCTCGTCCACGACGACGCCTGGGGCCACCCGCGGCAGGCCGCCTCCTGAGCCCATGACCGGGTGCCGGTGGCGCCACCGAGCCCGCCACCGGCGCCGCGGCCGAATGTTTGGGTTTTGTAACGACGCTTGCTACCGTTGTATCGCGGTCGGAATGGACATCGGCCCGAAAGAGACGCCACCCAAGGAGGGGATCGTGAACCAGGACCTCAACCCGCTCGAGCTCCTCGCAGGCCATATCGGCCTGAGCCGGTTCGACGTCGCGCAGATGCTCGACGCGACACCGGGAATCGTCGACGCCTGGCTGTCCGGCACGATGGAGCCCGGACCGCGCTCGCGCCAGAAGCTCGACGAGCTCCTCATCGTGTTCGAGGGCCTCTTCGAGAAGATGACCCCGGCGGCGGCACGCAACTGGCTCACCTCGCCGAGCGCCGGGCTCGACTACTACGAGCCGCTCGACCTCCTGCGTCGCGGCGATCTGCAGAGCGTCCTGCGGATCGTCGACTCGCTGCCCCGGTCGATCCGCCTCGACCGCCACCTCACCGCCGTCCCGAGCGACGCCGTCCTCTAGTGGTGCGACATCGGAATCGCGGTGGCGTCTCCCCGGCTGCCAGCGTCGCGATGCGGCGTCCTCGGTATCGCGAATATGCCCGATAGTCGCGACGACCTGCGTCCATCGCCTCGCTCGCTCTCGCTCAGGGATGCAAGCACGCCATTTTGATGTCACACCATTGGCCAGGACGCAAAAGGCCCATCCGGGGCCGACTGTCCGCGGCGAAGGGGCGAGCGTCGCCGCGGACGGATCGGCTTCAGCCCCACCCGTTCGGCACGTACACGTGGCGAAACCTCAAGGCCGGGGCCGCGAACGCCGATTCATGAACGATGTCGACGATCGAGATCGGCGCCGCCGCTGACGCGCTGCAGGATGCCACCGAGCTCGCCTCCAGCGTGCACGCGAACCTCGCAAGCGTCATCCGGGGCAAGCCCGAGGCGCTCCGGCTTGCCGTCGCCGCGATCCTGGCGGGCGGACACGTGCTCATCGAGGATGTCCCCGGCGTCGGGAAGACCCTGCTGGCCAAGGCGCTCGCCGGATCCATCGGGGGGACCTTCCGGCGCATTCAGGGCACCCCGGACCTCCTGCCCGCCGACCTCACCGGCGTCTCCGTGCTCGATCAGAGCGACGGCGCCTGGCGGTTTCGTCCCGGCCCGCTGTTCGCCAACGTCGTCCTCGTCGACGAGATCAACCGCACCACGCCACGCACCCAGTCGGCGCTCCTGGAGGCGATGGAGGAGCGGCAGGTCAGCGCCGACGGCGGAACGCTGCGGCTGCCGGATCCGTTCGTCGTGCTCGCGACCCAGAACCCGCACGAGCACGCCGGGACGTTCCCGCTCGTCGAGGGTCAGCGCGACCGTTTCACCATGGTCATCGAGCTGGGCCTGCCGGGTCGCGACGCCGAACGCGAGATCCTGAGCGGCACCGGCGGCGGCGACGCGCTGCGCGAGCTCCAGCCGGTCACCGACGCCGAGGCGCTCCGCCGGGCGACCACCGCGACCCGCGCCGTGCACGTCGCGGACGCGATCACGGAGTACATCCTCGACATCGCCGACGCCACCCGCGGCCACGACGGCGTCTCGCTCGGCGCAAGCCCGCGCGCGACGCTCAGCCTGCTGCGCCTGGCTCAGGCGACGGCGGTGACGGCGGGCCGGCGGTTCGTGACCCCCGACGACGTCAAGGCGATCGCGGCGGGCGCGCTCGCGCACCGGCTCATCCTGAGCGGCGGAACCGACCTGGCGCGCAGCCGGGCAATCGTCGACGGGATCCTCCGGAGGCTCCCGCCCCCTCGGGGATGAGCGCGCGCGGCGCCACCAAGGGCGCGTACGTGCTCGGCGCCATCGGCGCCGCCCTCTACCTCGCGGCCCGCACCACCGGCGCCGGATGGCTCATCGTGATCCTCTGCGGCGTCGGCGCGGTGCTCCTGGTGGGCGCCGCCTGGCCACGCCTCGCCCTCGCACGCATCCGCATCGAGGCGTCCGGCCCGCCCGACGCCACCGTGGGACAGGCCACTCCGATTGCGCTCACCCTCCGTCACGTCGGCATGGGCGTCCGTCTGCGCCCCCTGGACCCGCCCGGCGAGACCACCGCGGCCCTCACCGGCGGCCCGGCGCCGGTCAGCGTGACCCCGCGCAGGCGGGGGGTGCTCGACATCGTGGTGATCGAGGCCGCCTCGGGCGCCCCGTTCGGCCTGGTGTGGTGGCGGCGGCGCGTCACGGTGCCGCTCCGCCGGTCCGTCGAGGTCGCCCCGCGGCGCGGCACGTCGGAGCCGGTTGCCGCCGCGAGCAGCGGCGCGACGGGTGAGGCGTCGGCCGTCACCGGTCTCGGCGGCGACCGAGTCCGCAGCGTGCGGGAGTACCTCCCGGGCGATCCGCTGCGGCTGGTGCACTGGCCGGCAACCGCCCGCCACGGGCAGCTCGTCGTCAAGGAGCTCGAGCATCCCGAGCGGCCCCACCTCGACGTCGTCGTCGATCTGCGCGGAGAGGAGGCGGATGCGGAGGACGCAGCGGAGCGGGCCATGGGCCTTGTGTGCTCGGCACTCGACGAAGACCTGGAGGTGACGCTCCACACCGCGGAGGCCGGCGGGCCGCGCAGCGCGCCGGTGGACGGGCCGCTGGAGGCCGGCCGCCGCCTGGCGCGCGCAATCGCCGCCGCCCCGCCGGCCGTGGAGAGCGCCGGTCAGGTGATCCGAATCGTCGCGGGACTCGAGCGGTGACGGGCGAGCCCGCCGCGACCGCCGCGCCGCGCTGGGCACGGCTCCTCGGCGACCTCAGCCGGCCGCCCGAGCACTCGCGGGCCCTTCGCCTCGCGACACTCGTCGCGGTCGTGGCAGCCGCGTCCGCGGTCGTCGCGAACGACGTCGGCGGAGGGCTGCTCTGGATCCTCGCCCTCGTCGTGATCCCGTCCGGGGCGGCCGTGTCGTACGCGCGGCGACGCAGCTTGAGCCCGCTGGTCCCCGGCATTCTGACGGCGATTACGATCGTGCTGACGGTCCGCTTCATCCTCGCGAACGGGGGTGCGTCCTCCCCCGGTCAGCTGCGCGTTCCGCTCGCGGAGCTGCTCGTCACCCTCGAGTCGGTTCGGGCGTTCTCGCTGCGATCGCGCCGTGAACTGCGGTTCGCGCTCGCGTCGAGCATCGCCCTCATCTCGGTCGCGGGGGCGCTCTCACTGGGAATCGAATTCGCGGCGTTCGCCGTGGTCTGGGGCGTCGCGGCCGTGGCGGCGCTCGCGCTTGGACATCGTGCCGACCTCGGCGATCTCGCCATACCGAGCATGAATCGACGCGAGGGGATGCCGATCTCGCTGCGGGCGCTCGCTGCGACGGTCCTGGCGGTGGGTGCGCTCGGCGCCGCCGTGTTCATGGTGGTCCCGGCCGCGAAGTCGAGCAGGTTCCTCGCGTTCACCGCCAGGCTACCGAGCCAGATCGCGGTGCCGAGCCCGGGCGGGCTTTCCAACCCGTCGCTCGGACCCGACGACCCCGCGCGCCCCGGAAACGGCTCGGACGGACCCACGTCGTTCGGCTACCTCGGCTTCTCCGACCGGCTCGACACCTCCCTGCGCGGACGTCCCGACGACACCATGGTGCTGCGCGTGCGTTCCGCCGCCGCGGACTTCTGGCGCGGCCAGACCTTCGACGTCTGGGACGGCCGGGTCTGGACGTTGTCGAACTCGCGGACGGCGAGCGTTCGAGGGTCGAGCCCGCTCCGACTCTTCGACCCGCAGGACGAGCCGCCCACGGACGGCGAGGACCTCGTCCAGACGTTCTACCTGGAGACCTCCGGACCCAACCTGATCTTCGCCGCGAACCGCCCGACGCAGGTGTTCATCCCGCAGTCCACGCTGTTCGAGCTCTCCGACGGCAGCGTCCGCACCGGCGTCGAGCTGGAGCGGGGCGCCGCCTACACGGTGGTGAGCCGGCGCTCGCAGGCCACCGCGCAGCGTCTGCGCGCGACGGGGGACGCGTCGAAGTTCGCCACCCCTGCGCCGCTGCTGGCGCGATACACGCGGCTGCCGGAGATGCCCGACCGCGTTCGCGACCTCGCCGCGTCGATCACGCGGAACACGTTCGGCACGTACGACACGGTGCTGGCGCTCGAGCGCTGGATGGGTGCGAACACCCGTTACTCGCTCGACGTCCCGCCGCTTCCGCCCGGCGCGGACGCGGTGGACCGGTTCCTCTTCGAGGACCGGATCGGCTTCTGCGAGCAGATCGGGTCGAGCCTGGTCGTGATGCTGCGGTCGCTCGGGATCCCGGCGCGCCTCGCGGTGGGCTACACGCCGGGTGAGCGCAACCCGTTCACCGGGCTGTACGAGGTGCGGGCACGCGACGCGCACTCCTGGGCGGAGGTGTACTTCCCCGGCCTCGGATGGCAGGGCTTCGACCCGACCGCGCAGGTGCCGCTGGCTGGCGATCCGCAGCCGGACGCCGCCAGAGTGGGGCTGCGGGACTACCTCGGGCGTCACCTGCCGGATCTCTCGCCGCCGCTCGCCGCCGCCCTCCTCGCGGCGCTCGCCCTCGGCGCGATGGCGCTGTGGTGGCGCCCGCTCGCGGCGGCCTGGGCACGGTGGCGCGACCGGCGACGGCCGCGACCGTGGGCGGCGGAGCAGCTCGAGCGGCTCGAGGCCCTCGGCCGGGATCTCGGTCGCGACCGGCTGCCGGGCGAGACGGCGCACGAGTACGCGGCCGCGCTTCAGCGAACGGTGCTGCGCGACCCGCGCCTCGAGGCGGTGGCCGACGCACTGGCGGCCGACGCGTTCGCGGACGCACACCTCGACGCCACGGAGCGCGGGCGGGTGGAGTCGCTCATCGGGACGCTGGCCGAACGCGGCTAGCCGGTGGAGCTGGAATCCGCGGGTGCCCGTCTGCGATATTTCGCGCAGTGCCGCGATTCGGACGGCGTCGACACGGACAAAGGAGGGGGGCGATGGCTGAGGAGACGGTCCACGAGGTGCGCGTGAGCCTCACGCGCGAGCGGGCACCCATCCGCAAGGCGAACCTCAAGATCACGGACACCGAGGTGACATTCGGCGTACCGGGCTGGCAGGGCGAGCACTACGGGTTCGCACCGGGCAGCGTCGAGGTGCATCCCGGCACGCTCGACTATCTCGTGGCGTCGGTCGGCGGCTGCCTGATCGGAACGTTCGGCGGGACCTGCAAGGCCCGCGGGATCGTCGCGACCGGGGACGACCTGACGGCGGAGGCGATCGGAGAGGTCGTCGTGGACCCCGACAAGGTTCTTCGCTTGCGGAAGATCACCGTGCGCTACACGCTCCGTGCCCCGGAGGAGCAACGGGCCGCCGCGGAGCGCGCGAACGCCGTCCACGCGAAACATTGCCCGAACGCCCGGTCGGTGGCGGCGGCGATCGACATCGTGACCGAGCTGGACTTCGTCCCCGTGGAGACCGCCGCCGCCGTCTGAGCCCCGCCTGCCGGGACGTCGTCCGGGCGATCAACAATCCGGTTGGCCGAGTGTCGCGTCCCGGGCGATGAACGACGCCAAAGGTCGTTTATGAATCGCCCGGGACCAAGGTGAGACGCACACGCACTCCGCATTTCCCCGCAGCGCCGCATGCCCGGAACCCCGAAGCGCGAGCGTGCACCCATTGGGATCCTCGCCGCATCGCAACCGCGGCAGAGGAGGGGTCATGACGGAGCCGACGCAGGGTGGGACGGGACACCCGCATCCGCCGGACTGGTCCAGCTCGGACAGCGTGCTGGAGTCGGAGATCCAGCAGGAAGAGCGCAGGATCCAGGCCGACGAGCGCAAGATCCACGTGAACCGGCTGCTCGTGGTTACCGCGCTGGGCCTGCTCGCGCTGACGGTCACGGCGCTCGTCCTCAGCATCATCGCGCTGAACCGCGACATCGAGGCGGTCGCGAAGGCCACGCCGAAGAACAACAGCGTCTCCACCAGCTCCATCCAGGACGGCGCGGTCACCGGCACCAAGATCGCGAACGCGGCGGTCAACGCCGACCAGCTCGCGGCGAAAGCCGTCAACGGGGCCAAGGTCGCGAACGATTCGCTGACAGGCGTTCAGATCAACGAGGCGAGCCTGGCACAGGTGCCGGCGGCGGCGAAGGCGGGCACCGCCAACAACGCCACGCAGTTGGGCGGGACGGCGGCCGGGGCGTACATCCACGGCGCGAAGATCGTGCAGACCGCGACCGACACCACCTCCGCAGCCCTCAAGGGGCCGGCAGTCGCCACGTGCCCGTCGGGCATGCGGGTGATTGGCGGCGGCGCGGAGGTCTCGGGGGCGCGAAACGTCGCGATCATCGAGAGCGCCCCTTCGGGCACCTCGGGGTGGAGCGCCATCGCGGGGCTGCAGACCGGCTCCGCGCCGTCGTGGCAGCTCACCGTCTATGCGATCTGCGCGGCGGGCGGCTCGTGAACAACCGGCCGGGGCGGGGAGTCGAGCAGCGATTCGAGGTGAACGAGGATTGACAACAGGCGCCCCTTGAACTCGGCCCCCCGATCATCGAACATACGTTCGATGATCGTCACCGCCGTCATCCCCCGCTTCACGCTTCTCGTCGCGCTGCTGGCGGCGCGCCGGCCGATGGACGCGCCCATCGCGCTCGGGCCGCAACCGGGTGACGCTCAGCTTGTCGGCCAGTGCACCCCCGCAGCCGCAGCCGCCGGGGTCACGCCCGGACTGCGGGTCGGCGAGGCGCTCGCGCGCTGCCCCCACCTCGAGCTGGTCGTTCCCGACCCCGGCGCAGTCGAGCACGCCGCCGAGGAGATCACCGAGCGGCTCGAGGCGATGGGCGCCGCCGTCGAACCCGGCGAGCTCGGCGCCTGGACCTTCGAGACGCAGGGCCTGGAACGCCTCTACGGGGACCTCGGCGGGGTGCTGCGCCACACAAAGGCCGCCCTCCCCGTCGGCGCCGACGGGCGCATCGGCGCGGCCCCCACGCCGTTCGCGGCGCTGCAGGCGGCGCACGAGGCGCCGTCACGCACGCCGCTCGTCATCGCCGACGACGAGATCGCCGACTTCCTCGCCCCCCTCCCCGCCGATCGGCTCCCGCTCGAACCGAAGGCCATCGCCGAGTTCGCGAACCTCGGGCTCACCACCATCGGCCACCTTGCCGAGCTCCCCCGGGGCGCGGTGATCGACCGGCTCGGGCTGGCAGGCCTGCGCGCATGGCGGTGCGCGCGCGGCGACGACGACGCCACGCTGCGTCCGCGCCGCCCGCCCGACCCGCTCGAATCCGCCTTCCACTTCCCTGAGCCGGTCGGCGCCCTCCCCGCGCTGGAGGCCGCCGCCCGCCTGCTGCTCACCGAGCTCGCGAGCGCCGCGCGCGGACGTGGACGGGCGCTGCGGACCATCACCATCAGGGCGTGGCTCGACGGGGGCGGATCGTGGACGCGCACCCTCACCCTCCGTGACGCCACCACACAGCTCGACCGGCTCGCCACCCTGGCTCTCCCCTCCCTCGCCGAGGTGAGTGGGCCGGTCGACACCCTCGTCATTCGGGCCGACGCCTCCGGATCGGTCGCCGGACATCAACTCGCCGTCATCGAGCCCGGCACCGTCGAACGGGCACGCCGCGCCCGCGACGCCATCCGGCAGGTCCGCACTGCCCAGGGCGACGAGGCGGTGCTGCGCCTCGTCGAGCTCGAGCCGTGGTCACAACTCCCAGAACGCCGATGGGCGCTCGTTCCCTACGACGCCTCGGCGAGCCCCGACCCCTCCGCGTAATCCCGGGGCCCACTGGCATCCCCCACGTCGTGATCGTGGACGGGAAGCGCCGGTCGGTCACCGCGATCAGGGAGGACTGGCTCGTCCAGGACCGCTGGTGGACCGACGAGCCGGTCGACCGCCATTATTACGAGCTCGTCGTCGAGCCCGGCCGGGTGCTCGTCACGTTCCGCGACACGCGCAGCGGGGCGTGGTATGCCCACGAGCCCCCCAAGCCGGCGGCCCGAAGACGCGGCGCCGCCTAGCGCCGAACCGGCCGATATCGTCCCATGCCCGGCCCGACGATCAGCGAGCGCCGCCGCGACGAATCCTGACCCCCCGATCAGCCGGAACGCCGACCTCATGGGCCTCTACGTCGACGAGGCCCTGGGCCGCGTGGCGGCGATCATCGCTGCGCTCACCGTGCGAGCAGCCCCCGCCGAGGCGGAGATCGACTGGGCCGCCCTGCCCGCGCATTCGCTCAAGGGCATCGCGGCACAGGCCGGCGACCTGCCGCTCGCGGACGAGGTCCACGCCATCGAGACGGCGCTCGGGGCGCTGCGAGCGCTCCCCGAAGCAGAGCGGATGGACGCGACGGTGGCCGTCGTGGATCGCCTGCGGGCGGTGCAGCGCGACCTGGAGGATCGCGTGGCGCCTGGGCTCGTGCGCGACGTCCCGCTCGAGCAGATCGCCCGGGAGGCGGAGGGCGAGGTGCAGCGCGTCGCCGGTCGCCGCGGCGTGCCCGTCGCCGTCGACCTGGTGGTACCGGCGGACGTGCGGATCTCGCGAAGCATCGCCGGCGTGCTCCTCGACGCGTTGGGTCACATCGCACGCAACGCCGTGACCCACGGGACCCCCCGCGGGGGCACCATCCGGATGGTCTTCGAGCCGGCCCCCGAGTCGCTCGTGGTGATCGTCAGCGATCGCGGCTCCACTGATGGCGGCACCACGCGGCAGCCGGACCTCGACAGCGGACGTGGCGTGGGCCTGCGCGCCGCGCACGGCAGGCTCATGGCGATCGGCGGCGACCTCTCCGTCGCCTCCGGCGCCTGGGGCGGCACAAGCGTGACCATCCGCCTGCCTGTCTGAGCGGCCGCAGGGCTCGCCCCGGACCCTGCGCCGAACCGTGGTGCGGGGGCACGATACCGATCGCGCCTTCAGGACAAGGCCGGACGGGACGCCGGCGCCGCTGCCGGAGGGGTGACCGCTCAGAGCGGCCCGGCGGCGACCTCGACCCAGTTCGGTGCGTTGCTCCCGCTGGACACGACCCAGCCGAGCGCCGCGTGGATGCCGTTGAGGGCAGCCTGGATGCCGCCGACCTCGCGGCTGTCGGTCCGCCGCAGAACGATCCGCCGCGTGACGGTGTAGCCGCGCCCGTCCCGAACCCCCGGACGGTCCGGCGCCAGCGCGCGCACGACGACGGCGCCGGTTATCTCGTCCATGGGCGGCTGGTACAACCCCGAGGCGGCGACCATGGCGCGCCCCGAGGCGTCCATCACGAGACTCAGCCGGTCCAGGAAGATGGGATCCCGGCTCACGATCTTCGGTAGCCAGCGCCCGTCGGAGTTGCGTGTCCGCGCGATCACCGCGTGCCCTCCGCGAGCATTCAGCCAGACGACGAGGGTACGCCCGTCCGGAGCCAACGCGGCGTGCGGGTCCTCTGCGTAGGCGGACCGCGCGCCTGAGACGATCACAGGTGTCCGCCACCTCCCCGCGATCGCATCGCCGTCCGCCAGCCAGACGCGCTTCGCGGCATCCCAGGTGATCGCGGCCTGTCCTGACGTGCGCAACGCGATCGACAGTGGCCGGCGGGCCACGCCGCCGCTCCAGCGAAGGGCCGCGGGTTTCCTCCATGTCCGCGACCGCGCGGAGTATGCGGTGGCCAGGATCCGGCTGGCGCCGCCGCCGAGGGGCCTGCCCCAGGCGACCACGAGGGCATCGCCCCGGCGGTTCACCGCAACCGCCGGATAGGCCGCCCGCAGGCTACCCAGCGGGAGCGCGGTCGGCCTCGTCCATCCTGAGGGCCCCAGCGTCGCAACCAGGAGCACCGGCCCCGCCGGCCACGCCACGACGGCGGCGCCCAAGTCGGAGATGCCGCCGGACACGGCGACCCGGCTGTACTGTCCCGGGACAGCTGTGCCCGGAGGTGGGCGGAGCGTCGCCCGCCGCGTCCAGCTGCCGTCCACGCGGACCGCGACCTCGACCTCTCCGGTGCCGACCCGCACGAAACGGCTCGCGGCGAGCAACGACGAGCCTGCCCGGTTCGCAGCGACCCCCACGAGGTCGGAGCCGGGGTCGAGCGGGCGGGGTGCGGACCAGGAACCGGCGCCGGGCTCGTGGCGCATGGAGAGCGCCCGGTAGGGGGTGCCCGGCGGGTCAAAATACTCCGGGGACCGGTCCGCGAAGACTTCGCCCGCTCCGGCCGGCGTGACCGCGGCGACGCTGACCGTGTCGGTGCGTCCGTCGCCCGTCGCCCATTCGCCGATCGTCCATCCTCGGGGCGCGATGCTGCCGCTTCCCGTCGCGAACGCCGGAAAGGCGGCGACGCCCGCGACTGTGGCGAGCAGCCATGCCTTCCGGCGCCACGATCTCGCTCTGCGCATCGACACTTCGGTACTCAACCCGCCTCGATCGTAACAGGGGGTTACCGCAGCCCCAGGGGAGGCAGTTCGGCTGCAGCCGCTGTAAGGGTATGCGAACATATGTTCGATGCCGGCCGCCCCGTACATCGAGCTACACGCGCACTCGGCGTTCAGCTTCCTCGACGGGGCGTCGGCGCCGGAGGAGCTCGCCGAGCAGGCCGCCGCGTACGGGTACCCGGCGATCGCACTCACCGACCATGACGGCCTCTGCGGGTCGCTCGCGTTCGCACACGCCGCCAAGGAGGCCGGGATCCAGCCCATCACGGGGGCGGAGCTCACCCTTACCGACGGTTCCCACCTGACCCTGCTCGTCGAGACCGACACCGGGTACGCGAACCTGTGCCGGCTCATCACCCTCGCCCACGCCGCCACCCGGCCGCCGCCAGACCGGCGGGCCGTGCCCCCCGCGCTCGACCCCGCCCACCTCCCGGTGCACGCGACCGGCCTGGTATGCCTGACCGGCTGCGCCCGCCACGGCCACGTGCCCCGCCTCGTCGCCGCCGGCAGGCTGCGCGATGCCGAGGCGGCGGCGCGGCACCTCGTTCGCATCTACGGCGTCGGCAACGTCTACGTGGAGCTTCAACGCCCCCGCACCCGCGGGGACCGGTCGCTCGCCCGCGATCTGGACCGGCTCGCCGAGACGCTGCATCTGCCGACCGTCGCGACCGGCGACGTCCACGCCCACCATCCGCGCCGCGCGTTCCTGCAGGACGCGTTCGTCGCGATCCGCAGCCACCTGACGCTCGACGGATCCGACGGCGAGCGCCGCGGCAACCGCGACGCCGTGCTCCGTGCGCCCGCCGATGCCGCCGCCCGGTTCGCCGATCATCCCGCCGCGGTCGCGGAGACCGTCCGGCTCGCGGAGCGCCTCCAGTTCGACCTCACCCGCGACATCGGTTACCGCTCGCCCGACTTCACCGCCCCCGGCGAGCACGCAGATGCCACCCTCGCCCGCATCTGCCGCCACCTGCTCGGCGCCCGCTACCCCAACGCCGCGAAGCGTCGCGAGGCGCTCCTGCGCCTGGACGAGGAGCTCGAGCTGATCGCTCACCACGGCCTCGCCGGGTTCTTCCTCTTGCACCGGGAGATCCTGGAGCTCGCCCGTGAGGTCGCGTACGAGGTGCGTCCCGCAGGATCGGCGCGCCGGGTCCTGCCGCCGGGCCGCGGCCGTGGCTCCTCGGTCGGGTCGATCGTCTGCTACCTCACCGGCCTGTCCCATATCGACCCGGTTCGCAACCGACTGTTCCTCGGGCGGTTCCTCAACCGCGACATGGCGTCGGTGCCCGACATCGACCTTGACTTCCCCCGCGACATCCGGGAGCGGCTCATCGCGGAGATCATCCGCCGGTACGGCAACGAGCACGCCGCCCTCGTCGCGGCGTTCCCGACGTTCCGCACGCGAATGGCGGTCCGGGAGCTCGGCAAGGTGCTCGCCCTCCCCGCCGCCGACATCGAGCGGCTGGCGCGCCTCGCCGACGGATGGTCGTCGCCCACCGCCCTCGAGGAGGAGCTCCTGCGCCTCCCCGACGGCGAGCGAAAGCTCCGCTCTCCCCGGTGGCGGGCGCTCGCGTTCCTCGCCCGTGAGGCGGCGGGCCTGCCCCGGCACCTCTCACAGCACTCGGGGGGGATGATCGTGTCGGCCCGACCCCTCGTGGAACTGGTCCCGGTCGTGCCGGCGGCGTTTCCCGGCCGGCAGATGTGTCAGTGGGACAAGGACTCCTGCGCCGACGCGGGGTTCGTGAAGATCGACCTGCTCGGCCTCGGGATGCTGTCGGCCGTGGAGGAGTGCGTCGACCTCGTCGCCCGGACCCGCGGCATCCCCGTCGACCTGTCGCGCATCGACGTGCACGACCAGGTCGTCTACGACGAGATCGGGACGGGCGACACCATCGGCGTCTTCCAGATCGAGAGCCGCGCGCAGATCCAGAGCATCCTGCAGACCCGGCCCGAGAACCTCGACGATCTCACCATCCAGGTCGCGCTGATCCGGCCGGGGCCCGTGAGCGGCGGCGCCGTGCACCCGTACGTCCGCCACCGCCAGGCCCGGCGGGCCGACCCCGGCTTCGAGCCGCCGTACGACCATCCGCTGCTTGCCGACTGCCTCGGCGACACACTCGGAGTGGTGGTGTTCCAGGAGCAGGTCCTGGAGGTCGCGATGGCCCTGGCGGGGTTCACGCCCGGCCAGGCCGAAGGACTTCGCCGAGCAATGAGCCGCAAGCGCAGCCGCGACGCGATGCTGCGGATGTGGCGCGAGTTCCGTGACGGCGCGCGTGAGCGCGGCGTCGACGACGCGACGATCCGCACCGTCTTCACGAAGCTCGTCGGGTTCTCGAACTTCGGGTTTCCGAAGGCCCACGCGTCGGCGTTCGCCGTGCTCGCCTACCAGAGCGCCTGGATGCGGCGTCACTACCCGGCGGAGTTCCTCGCCGCGCTTCTCAATGCCCAGCCGATGGGGTTCTATCCGCCGGCGAGCCTCGTGCGCGACGCGGGACGGCGTGGCGTGCGGACCCGCCCCCCGTGCATCCTGCGCTCCGATGCCCACTGCACCGTCGAGCCGGATGGTGCGGTGCGGATCGGGCTGGGATACATCCGCGGCGCCGGCGATGCGGCAGAGCGCCTCGTGCAGGAGCGCGACCACAACGGACCGTTCGCCGACATCGCCGACCTGGCCTCACGAGCGGGGATCGGCCGCGACCAGCTCACGGCGCTGGTGCGCTCGGGAGCGTGCGACAGCTTCGACCGCTCACGCCGGGGGATGCTCTGGGAGCTCGGGACGCTGGCGCGATCCACCCCCGCCGCGGGCGGTCGTCAGCTCCCCCTCCCCATCCCTGCGTCGCCGGCACCGGCGCTTCCTGAGGAGAGCCGGTTCGAGCGCGTGGTAACCGACTACGAGACGACGGGTCTGTCGACCGGTTGGCATCTCGTCTCGCTGGTCCGTCCCGAGCTGCCGCCGGGCACCCGCACCGCGACAGAGCTCCTGGACACACCCGACGGCACCGACGTGGTCGTCGCGGGGCTCGTCGTCGCCCGCCAGCGCCCCGGCACCGCCCGCGGGATCGTGTTCCTGCTGCTCGAGGACGAGACGGGGATGATCAACGTCATCGTCCGGCCGCAAATCTACGAGCGGCATCGGGCGCTGCTGCGTGCCGAGCCGCTGCTCGTGGCGTTCGGGCGCCTGGAGCGCAGGGGACGGAACATCAACGTCCTCGCGAGTCGCATCGAACGCGCTCCCTCGCCCACGGCGCAGGCACCGGACCAGCGTCATCGCCTCCGCTCAGCCGTCCCCGCCGGCCAGCAATTCGGCCGGGGCCGTCGGTAGCGGGAGCGGTCAGCTGCCTTCGGCGATGAAGGCGTGAATCAGCGATGGGAGGTCGTGGATCCGCGCCACGTGCGCCCGTGTCGCGCCCTTGGGCGCCGCCGAGCGGCGGTTGCTTCCCACGCTCACCAGAACGACCCCCTGGAGCGGCGGCCGCCCAGACGGTCCGTCGCCGGCCTTGCCCGATCCCCTGCGGTTTCCACCGCTTCCCGTTCTGTTACCCATCGACGCCTCTCACCCTGTTTCCCCGCATCCCCCGGGGATGTCGAACATGCTCCCGCGCGCGGCGAGCCGTGGTTGCGGGACCAACTGTGACCGTACACCCACCGTCGGCCGTCCTCTCCCGCGGCAGGTCGTTTCTCCCGCTCGCAGCGGGGATTTTACCCACACCGGCCTCCCTTGCGGAGGCGCGAGGCGGCCGCGCGGGCCACGTCGGCGACGAAGCGATCCCCCGTGCCGTCGCCCACGCCGGACGCGCTCCAGGCCATCGCCGCCACCACCACAGGACCGCTCGCCAGGTACATCACCCCCGCGTCGTGCTTCACGTTCTTGTTGTACCCGCTCTTGTGCGCCACCAGCACCTGGCTCGGCGCTCCGGCGACGAGCTTGGTGCGGTCCCGCACCCGCAGCAGGCGCGGGACGATCTCCGTGCGGATCGTGCGCGGGCCGACGCCGATCCTGGAAAGCGGCCCCGCGCCGCGCATGCCACGGTGGATCGCGGTGTGGATCCGCGCCAGTTCGTACGGGGTCGTGATGAAGTTCGTGAAGAGGGCGGGCTGGGCCGTCCGGCGCAACGGGATCGCGGGTGAACGCCGCCCGACCGCGTCGATGATGTACGGACGGCGAATGAGGGACTCGCGAAGGCCCATTGCCCGCATCGTGTCCGTCGCGCGCCGCGCCCCGGCGTCGGCCGAGCCACCGCCCTGGATCGCAAGCACGCGGTTCGCCGCGGCGTCGCTCGACTCGAGGATCATCTGGTCGAGGAGGGCCCCGACGCTCGCGGAGGGCCGTCCACCGGAGCGCCGCTCGACGTCCAGCAGGATGGCCGCCTTGAGCGTGCTCGCACCGGGGAACGTGGCGGTGGCGTTGACCGCCGCTCCGCATCCGCTGACGAGGTGCTGCACGTAGACACCGCTGATCGCGGGCAGCCGTCCCGCCAGTCGCTCGACGTCGCCTTGGAGCCGCGCATCCACCCGGCCACCGATGCCCTTTGCGCGCTGCGCAGACGCGGGCAGCATCCAAAGGCCCCGCTTCGGTGCCCACCGGACACCCCCGGGTCCGTTCGCCCGCAGCCGCACCTCGTGGAACCCGACCGGCAGCTTCACCGCGATCCGGGAGGGCGCGCGACCAACGCGCATGCGCCGCAGGAAGCGGCCGTCGACCCACACGCCGACCGAGGTCGTGTCCCGCCCGACGCGGACCACCGCATGCCCCATCGCGGTGCCAGGAGTCACGACCACTGGGGGCGGTGGGGGTGGTGGAATCACTGTCGCTCCGCGGAGGAAGAACCCAAGTTGTTCGCCGCAACACCAGCGGCTCCTTTGCAACGATCGTTGCAGGATCTCGGCGGAGCCTTTGGCACGGCCTGATCGTGGCATACGGTGCCCCGCATCGGTCGGGTTCCCCTTTCCCGCAAGGGGCCCGCATCACACGTCACACCGTGATGTGGGAAGTCGCCCACCGGACATGGAGGTCGCTGCGCTGACGGTCTGTCATCCCAGTCGTCTCATCCTCATGTGCTTCGTCGCGGCGTTGTGCGGCGCCGGTGCCGCCGCAGCCGCGACCTCGGCGGAGCGCACCGGTCAGGACGAGCTCTTGACGGAGATCAATGCGGCGCGGGCGGACC
This sequence comes from uncultured Thermoleophilia bacterium, assembly GCA_963777565.1. Lineage (GTDB taxonomy): Bacteria > Actinomycetota > Thermoleophilia > Miltoncostaeales > Miltoncostaeaceae > CALMEC01. The sequence goes on along the minus strand of CAVZQZ010000011.1, from coordinate 99,874 downwards.
ACGGCCGGCTGCCGCTGCGACGGTCGGCGGTGCTCACCCGCCCCGCCCATCAGCAGAGCGCGTTCGTGGCGCGGACGGGCGAGATGGCCCACGAAGGACCGGATGGCAGCCCGTTCTACGTTCGGCTCTACCGGGCCGGCTTCCCGCGGTCGAAGGCCGTCGGGGAGACCATCGGGATCGTCACCGGGTGCAGCACGAGCGCCTCGGCGCAGATCGTGCAGATGTGGCTCGACAGCCCGCCGCACCGGCGGATCCTGCTGTCACCCCGCTACCGCGTCGTGGGCGTGGGGGTCGCGGCGGACGGGGACTGCGACAACACCGGATTCACGGCCGACTTCGGGGGCTGACGGTGGCCGCGGACAAGCATCGGCTGGGGCGCGCTCAACTCAAGTTCTCGCAGGTTCATGCCGATAGTTCAGGCGGGTTGTTGCGGGCTGATTGAGGCCCGCCGGACATGGAGGTCCGGACATGCAGGTGCGTCAGGCGAAGCGCGGAGTCGGCATCATCGCAACGATGGTGTGCGCCGCCGTGGTCGCCGTGGCGGTCCCTGCCGCGGGAGCGGCGACGCAAGCCGAGATCACCGGCCAGTCGCAGCTGCTGAAGGAGGTCAACAAGGCCCGGACGTCCCGCGGCCTCGCCCCCCTTCGCCTCAACGGGGTGCTCTCGCGACCGGCCCGTACGCACAGCGCGTACCTGGCGCGCGTCGGAACGCTGGATCACAATGGCGCCGACGGGAAGCCGTTCTACGTCCGCATCTACCGGGCCGGGTACTCCCGGCAGAAGGCCGTCGGCGAGAACCTGGGGATGGCCTCGGGCTGCAGCACCACCCTCTCGAGCACGATGGTCGACATGTGGCTCAAGAGCCCGGGCCACCGGCGCAACCTGCTGTCGTCGCGCTTCAAGAACATCGGCATCGCGGTCGTCGCCGCGTCCGACTGCTCGAACACGATCTACGCGACGGACTTCGGGGGGTAATCCCTCCGGGTCTTAGGCCTGGAAGGACTTCCCGCAGCCGCAGCTCGAGCTGGAGTTCGGGTTGTTGATGACGAACCCTGCCCCCTGGAAGCTCTCCTCGTAGTCGAACTCGGCGCCGAACAGGTACGGGGCGCTGAACCGGTCGATGAGGATCCGCACGCCGTGCTGCTCGACGACCTCGTCGTCGCTCTGCGGCTTGCCGAACGTGAGCTGATACTCGAACCCGGAGCATCCGCCGGGCACGACCTGCACGCGCAGCCCGTCGCCCTCGTCGGCCTCTTCGGACAGGAGCGCCTTGAGCTTCTCACCTGCGTTCTGCGTCAGCGTGACCATGTGATCGATATCCCTCCCGTGCAGTGCCTGTTCAACGATAGCGCGTTCACCGGCGGACGCGACCATGGGTCCACCGCGGCGTCATGACGCCGGCGTGAAGCCCGCGGCGTCATTCGCGCCCCCACCCAGCACGATCATCTGCGTCCCCGTCCAGACGGCGGTGAGCGGGCTCACGCCGACCTCCGGCCGGGCGAGCGGCGAGGCCGGCAGCGGCGACCAGCGGTTGCCGATCGGATCGAACGCCATCCCAGTTCGGAGCGTCACGCTCGTCGTCCCCCGAAGCGTGGACCCGCCCCACACCAGCAGCCGCTTTCCCGTCCAGACGGCCACGTGTCCGGCCCGGCCGCGGGGCATGGGACGGAGCCGCCGCCACCGATTCGTGGAGGGCCGGTAGGCGAAGACGGTCGCCAGCGGCCGGAGCCCCGTGGCGGTGGTCGTGTTCCCCCCGACGACGAGCACGTCGCGGCCGTCCCAGGTCGCCGTGGCGTCCCAACGTGGAGCCGGCAGCGGCGGGATGCGGCGCCACGTGCGGGTCGTCGGGTTGTACGCGGCACCATCCGCGAACTTGCCACCGTCGGCCGACCCGCCGACGATCACGAGCTCCCTGCCCGTCCACGCGCTCATCGCCGACTGTCGGCCGGCGAGCGGCGCGGCGGGCAGCTTGCGCCAGCTGTTGGTCTTCGGGCGGTAGGCGGCACCGTCGTCGATGTTGTCGCCGCAGCAGCCGCCGCCCCATCCGATCATCTGGGTCCCGGTCCAGGCAACCACCGCGCGGGGCTCGGGACCGACCGCGATTCCGCGCAGCCGCCGCCAGCGATTGGTCGCCGGCTTGTACCCGACCTGCCGGAATGCGCCCCACACGAGCATCTCCTTGCCGGTCCAGACGGCATGGTCGCCGAAACTCGGCAGGACACCGAGCGTCGTGTCCACAGGGAGCCGACGCCAGGCGTTCCCCGCCGGGTCATACGCCGCACCGGTCCTGGCGTCCCTCGCCGGAGCGGTGACGAGCACCTCCCGACCGGTCCACACGCCCGTCGCGATCGACAGATCGACCGGCGCGGGCGGCAGGAGCTGCCACGTGCCCGACGTCGCCCGGGTGCCCGCGTTGGCGGGTGATGCGCCGGCCACCGCCGCGCCGGCCAGCAGCGCCCCCATCAGGAGCGGGATGTGACGGGCCCGGATCGCGGAACCCCCTCGGGTGTGGCCTGGACTCGCGCTCATCACTCCCCCCTGTCGCGGCGTCGGCACTCATCACCTTCGCGAATAACGGCCCGCGCCGCATCCGCGATCGAGCGGACCCGCATGCGGCTTCTCCGCAGGCGTTCGCCGGCGGGTGGCCACGGCGCAATCCTACGCCCGCCGATTGCCGGTCAGCCTACTTTTCCTACCGGCTCAGTGTAATTTATGCGGACCGACGACAAGGGAGGCTTGGATGAGCGTGACTGACGAGTTGCTGAAGGGCGCGGAGAGCTACGCCGCAGGGTTCCACAAGGGAGATCTGCCGCTCCCTCCGGCCCGCAAGGTCGCGGTGCTGGCGTGCATGGGACGCCAGGCTCGATCCGCAGAAGGTGCTCGGGCTCGCGGAGGGCGACGGGCACGTCATCCGCAACGCCGGCGGCGTCGCGACGGACGACGCGATCCGGTCGCTTGCGATCTCCCAGCGCCTGCTCGGGACGGAGGAGGTCATCCTGATCCACCACACCGACTGCGGAATGTGCACCTACTCGGACGACGGGTTCCGGCAAACCATCGAGTCGGAGACCGGGGTGCCCCCCCGTGGGCGGCCGAGGCGTTTCCCGACGCCGAGGGTGACGTGCGCCAGTCCGTCGCACGCATCAGGGCGAGCCCGTTCATCCCGAAGCGCGACAGCGTGCGGGGCTTCATCTACGAGGTGGAGACCGGACGGCTCCGCGAGGTCGCCTGAGAGCCTCATACCTCGTGCCGGCGGGTAGTCACGAGCCGACGCCCGCCGGCGGCAGTCACCGCCGGTTCGTCCGCTCGGTAATCATCACCCGAGGGAGCCGTGGTGGCTCCCTCGAGGTTCCGTGTTCACCTGACCAGGTGCGCCCGGACAGCCGGGGTCACGTCGAGCGGACGTCCGGCGCGGTTGGTCCCGCTGGACTGCTTGATGTACTTGAGGAACATCGCGGATCACCTCCTTCCGAGATAGCGCGTGTACCTCCAGGAGCGACCATCCAGGCGGCTGATACATGCCCGGCTGCGGCGCCGGCGCCACCCGTGACCGCTCTGGGGGGAGCTCTCCGGTGGGAAACCGAGCCGCAGTCGTGCCGCGCAAGGCCACCGGGTGCCGCTCAATGCTCCGAACGAGATCCGACGGCAATCAGCCTCGATGCAACGAAATCAACTCGGTGAACGGCTCGCCGCCTGCATGGCGTCGTCACGGGCGTTGTTGGTCATGACCACCGCGCATTCCACGGGTCCGTGACGGTTTCGTGATCGGGCCATTGCGGCGAGTGGCAAAACGAGTGGCAGTCCGGTCCCGTTGAGCCTCCACAACCGCTCGAGCCGGTCCGCGCTGAGGCCGCTTTCTGCGGTGGTCGAGTCGAAACGTCGGCCACTCGGGGTCCTCGGCCCCCGATCTTGTATCAGGTGGGCGTGCGCATTCTCCGTTCGGATACACGTCGAAACGCAGGAGACCACGATGGAAATCGGACGCGAGATCCGCACGTACACGATCGAGCCGCTCCAGACGCCGATCCCCGAGGCGCCCCTGCCCGCCCCTCCCGTGCGCGCACCCGAGGAGCCGAGCCCGCTCCCATGTTGACGTCGGAGGCGCCCGACGGTGTCGAGGCCGTCGTCGCGTGGCGCGCCTGGCGCGTCGTGCGAACGCCGCACGGCTGCCGTCTGTGGAGCGTCACCCAGTCGCTCGACTGGCCCGTCGGCGAGCCGTTCGTCGCGCGGTGCCCCGTGAGCTTCGGCGCCCACTCCGCGCCGTCAGCCGGCTGTCGGTGCGGAGTCCACGGGGCACGCATGACCCAAGATGCCACGATCTACACCGCACACCATCCCGCCAGCGCCGACCGGCGCGTCGCCGTCGGTCTCGTCTCGCTGTGGGGAGCCGTCGTCGAAGGCGAGCAGGGGTGGCGTGCCTCGCATGCATACCCACGCCGCATCCTGCTCGTTCCGCTCGAGCGCACGGGCCCGCGTCACGACGATCTCGTCGCGGCCCTCGAACTTGCGGACTACGGCGTCCCCGTCGAGATCCACGAGGGTGCGCGGAAGGCGATCACGGACGAGGTCGTCCTCGACTGGCGACGAGCTGGGTGGGCAGCAGCCATTCCCACCATCTCGAGCCGATAGCAAGCCGCCTCTGGGCGGGGCTCAACGCTCCGAACGGCGAATGGTGCGAATCAGCGCCTCTGCAGGGAAATCAACTCGGCGAACCGGCCCGCCGCCTGCAGGGCGTAGTCGCGGGCGTTGTTGTTCATGACCACTGCGACCTCCTGGGCGCGCTCCGCCATATCGAGCACCGGGTCGACCCATTCCTCGAGCTCCCGGTCGGCGTACTCGTAGTCGAAGCGCTCGGCCACGGTCCGGCCCCGAGTCCAGGCGGTGGCGTTGCGACCGTGCATCCGCACGTAGGCGAGCGCCGGCGAGGTGACCTCCACGACCGGCGGCATGGCGCTCATGGCCTCGGTCCGGGGCGCGTCGACGCAGACCCATGCGGCGTCGTGCTCGGCGAGGAGGGCGACGGCTCGCTCCCGCTCCCCGGGCGCCACCCAGGAGCGGTGGCGGAACTCCACGGCCGCCCGGACGGGGCGCAGGCGGCTCAGGATTCGCGCGAGCTCGTCGCGCTGGCGCTCACCGGAGACCACGAACGGCGGGAGCTGCACGAGGATCGCCCCGAGCTTGTCGCCGAGCGGACCGCAGGCCTCGAGGAGCGTGTCGATCACCGCGTCGCGCAGCTCCCGGCTCGGCCGGCGGATCCGGCCCTTTGCGTCGAGCTCGGCCGGAAGGTTGCGAAGCGGCGCCGGAAGGCGCCCCGGGTCGCTCGGATGCCCGGAGATCACCTGGTGTGCTTTGACGTGGAAGCGGAAGTCCGGCGGGGTGCGCTCCGCCCATGCCGCGACGGTCTCGATCGTGGGGAGCGCGTAGAAGCTCGCGTTCACCTCGACCATCGGGAACCGCTCGGCGTAGTAGCGAAGGCGCCCCTCGGCGTCGTTCTTGACCTCCGGCGGGTACCACCCGGCCTTGATGAACTCCGGGTCGGTCCACGAGGCGGTCCCGACGAGGATCTTCGCCACGCCGTGGCTACCCGTCGCCGAAGGCGTCCAGCTCCCGCTCGATGCGCGCGCGATCCTCGCTGGTGAGCGCGACGGGCGCCGCCTCAGTGCGCGGGCGGCGCTTCGCCCACGCGCGGGTGATGAACGGAATGGAACAGAGCCCGATCGCGACCGCCAATATCGGAACGATCCACGCGACCAGGTCGAAGCCCTTCGTGGGCGGGGTCGTGAGCACGCCCCGGCCGAACTCCGCCACGAACTCCGCCTTGATCTGGTCCTTCGTACGCCCCTGGGCGATGCGCTCGGCGATCTGCGCCTTCATGCGCTGCGCGACGGGGGCGTTCGACACCTCCAGCGGGGCGTTGCAGGTGGGGCAGCGAAGCTCCTCGGCGACCTCCGTGACGGTCAGCCCGAGCGCCGACGCGGGCGCGAGCAGCATCGCCGCAGCGAGGACCAGCGCCGCAAGCCGCCTCACGGGCCGAGCACCTGGTCGAGATGGGCGGCGATCTCGCGGCCCGACGCCTCGGTGATGCCGCCTCTGTACGGGAGCAACCGCATGCGCCCGTCCGGATCGATCACGAACGTCTCGGGCAGCTGCGCGGTGCCGAACTTGCGCTGCGTGGCGTCGGTGCCGTCACGGACCGAGGGAAACGTGAGCTTGTACCGACTGATGAAGGCCTTCGCGTCGCTCGTGATGTCCTGAGTGTTGACGCCCAGCACCACGACGCCTCTCGGCGAGTATCGCGTCCAGAGGGACTCGAGGATCGGCGCCTCCTCCTTGCACGGGTCGCACCACGAGGCCCAGAGATTCAGCACGACGGGCCGTCCGCGCAGGGACGCGAGCGACAGCCGGCCGCCGTCACCCGTCACGTTGCCCCCGGGATGGAGCACCGCGAGGCTGAAGTCGGGTGCCATGACCGCCTGGTTGTCGGCGATGCGCCGGTCGATGCCGCGCGACAGGTCCTCGTCGCTCTTGACGAGGCCGAGGATCAGCAGGATGACGAGACCGGCCGCCAGGATGCAGCCGACCGTGAGGCCGACGACGCGGCCGCGACTCCACCCACCCGTGTCGGGCGCACCCGGTTCCGGCGACTCCACTCCCGCAATGTAGCGCCGCCCACGGCCGCCGACGCAGGACGGGGGGCAATACGGGACGATCAGCCTGCGTTGCCGAGAAGCAGCCGAGCAGCCTGCGCCGGGTCCGGCGCGGACATGAGGGCCTCGCCCACCAGGATGGCGTCGACCCCGGCCTCCTCGAGCCGCCGAACGTCGGCCGGGTCGGAGATGCCGGACTCGGCGACCACGACGGTGCCGGCCGGGATGTCGGACAGCAGCCGGAGGGCCGTGTCTGGATCCACCTCGAGGGTCTTGAGGTTGCGGTTGTTGATCCCGACGATCTCGGCTCCGGCCTCGACCGCGATCTCGACGTCGTCCTCGTCGTGCACCTCGACCAGGAGGTCCAGGCCGAGCTCGTGCCCGAAGTGCAGGAGGTCGCCCAGAAGCTCGGGCCCGGTGGCGGCCACGATCAGGAGCGCGGCGTCGGCGCCGGCGAGGCGGGCCTCGACGAGCTGGTACTCGTCGACGATGAAGTCCTTGCGAAGCAGGGGCAGCGACACCGCCGCACGCGCTTCGCGCAGGTCGTCGAGGCTCCCGCCGAAGAACTGCCCCTCGGTGAGGATTGAGCACGCGGACGCGCCCCCGGTCTCGTAGGCGCGGACGATCTCGGTGACGCTCGCGCCGGGGCGGATCGGACCGCGGGACGGGCTCGCCCGCTTCATCTCGGCGATCAGCGACACGCCCGGCGCGATGAGCGCCTCCGAGAACGGCCGTCCGCGGCGCGGCGGCTCGAGTCCTTCGGCAAGCGCCTCGATGGGGCGCTCCGCCCTGCGGCGGCCGATCTCGGCGTGCGTCGCCTCGACAATGTCCTCCAGGAATCCCACGCGCTCCCCCTTGCTACCCCACGACCGCCGGCGCCAGCTCATTGGTGGCCACGACGAACGCCGCGAGCCGCTCGCCGGCCCGCCCGCTCGCCAGGCTCTCATGGGCCGCCGCGAACCCCTCGTCCAGCGACGCCACCTCGCCCGACACGAAGATCGCCGCGGCGGCGTTGAGCGCCACGAGGTCGGCCGCCCCGCCCAGCCCGCCCTCGAGAACCGCCGTGACGACCGCGGCGTTGTCGGCCGGCTCGCCGCCCGCGATCGCCGCCGGGTGGGGCGCGGCGATGCCGAATGCGGCAGGGTCGATCCGCCACCGGCGAAGGCCCTCGGGCCTCACCTCCACGACATCGGTCGGCGCCTCCGTCGAGATCTCGTCCATGCCGTCCCGCGCGGCGACCACGAGGGCGTGGTCCACGCCCAGGGCGTGGAGTGCCTCCCCGAGGCGCTCCAGGTAGGCCGGGTCCGACACGCCGATGACCTGACGGCGAACGCCCGCGGGATTGGTGAGCGGCCCGAGCAGGTTGAAGATCGTGCGCACGCCGAGCGCGCGGCGCACCGGAACGATGTGGCGAAATGCCGGGTGGTGCGCGGGAGCGAACATGAACCCGATTCCCGTGCGCTCGAGGCACGCGGCCACGGCATCGGGAGTGAGGTCGATGCGGGCCCCGAGCGCCTCGAGCACGTCCGCGCTGCCGCTGCGGGACGTCGCGGAGCGGTTGCCGTGCTTCGCCACCGGCACGCCGGCTCCCGCCACGACGAACGCCGCCGTCGTCGAGACGTTGAACGTGGCGCGCCCGCCGCCAGTCCCGCAGGTGTCGACCAGGGGCGTGCGGGCCGTGACGACGGCCTCGCTGCGTGCCCGGACCACGGATGCCAGCCCGGCGAGCTCGGCTGCGGTCTCGCCCTTGGCGCGCAGCGCGACGAGGAACGCCCCGGTCTGGACCGGGTCGACCTCGCCCGCCATGATCAGGTCGAGCACCTCCGCGGCGCCCTCGCGACCGAGGTCCTCACCGGCCAGGAGCCGGTCGATCTGCGCGGCGACGCTCACGCGGCCATCCCGAGGAAGTTCGCAAGCAGCCGCTTGCCCGCCGCGGTGAGGATGGACTCGGGGTGGAACTGCACCCCTTCGACCGGCAGCTCCCGGTGGCGGAGCCCCATGATCACGTCACCGTCGCACCAGGCCGACACCTCGAGCTCCTCCGGCAGGTCGCCCTCGACGATCAGCGAGTGGTAGCGCGTGGCCGTCATCGGGTTCTCGATCCCCGCGAACAGCGTCTTCCCGTCGTGCACGATCTCGCTGGTCTTCCCGTGAACCGGCTCGGCGCCGCGGACGATCCTCCCGCCGAAGGCCTGCCCGATCGCCTGGTGGCCGAGGCAGACGCCGAGCACCGGCACCCGGCCGGCGAAGTGGCGGATGGCGTCGACGGAGATGCCCGCCTCGTCGGGGGTCTTGGGCCCGGGCGAGATGACCAGGTGGGTGGGCGCGAGCGCATCGAGGCCCGGGAGGTCGATCATGTCGTGGCGGTGCACGAGCACCTCGGCGCCCTGCTCCGAGAGGTACTGGAACAGGTTGTAGGTGAAGCTGTCGTAGTTGTCGACGAGGACGACGCGTGGGTTCATCGGGCCTTCTCCTACCAATCCGTCTGCGCGGCCGCGACCTCGATGGCACGGAACATCGCAGCGGCCTTGTTCTCGGTCTCGATGAACTCCGACGCGGCGACCGAGTCGGCCACGATGCCCGCGCCCGCCTGCACGTACGCCGTGCCGCCATGGCAGACCATCGTCCGGATGGTGATGCACGTGTCGAGGTCGCCGTCGAACCCGAGATAGCCGACGGCGCCGCCGAACGGCCCGCGCTTCGTCGGCTCGAGCTCGTCGATGATCTCCATGGCCCGCACCTTCGGGGCGCCCGACAGCGTTCCCGCCGGGAAGGCGGCCCGAAGCGCATCGGTGGCGCGCATGCCCTCGGCGAGCTCGCCGACCACGCTGCTCTCGATGTGCATGACGTGGCTGTACAGGTGGATGCCCATGAGCTCCCGCACGCTGACGGTCCCGGGCCGCGCGACCCGGCCGACGTCGTTGCGTCCGAGGTCGACGAGCATGACGTGCTCCGCGCGCTCCTTGGGATCCCCCAGGAGCTCCTCCGCCAGGCGCTGGTCCTCGGCGAGGGTCTGGCCACGCGGGCGCGTACCCGCGATCGGCCGGGTCTCCACCCTGCCCTCGCTCACCTTCACGAGCATCTCGGGTGACGCGCCGACGAGGGCGACGTCGCCGAAGTCGAGGAAGAACATGTACGGGGACGGGTTGACCGTGCGCAACCCGCGGTACACCGCGAACGGGTCGAGCGACATGCGCGCGGCGAAGCGCTGCGACGGGACGACCTGGAACGCGTCGCCCGCGAAGACGTACTCGCGCACGCGCTCGACCGCCGCCTCGAACTCCGCCCGCGTCATGTTGCTCTCGATGGGCCCGATCTCGGGCTCGCTGTCACGGTCCGGGTGGGGCGGGACCGGCCCCGCGAGCCGCTCCTTGAGCTCCATCATCTCGTCGAGCGCCCGCTGATAGGCGACCTCCACGGGATCGTCCTGGTCGAGCCGGCACGGGACGACCAGCGTCAGCGACCGGCGCAGGTGGTCGAACTGCACGACTGGCCCGGTGACCATCATCGCGATGTCGGGGATGCCGCGGTCGTCGTGCGGGACATCCGGCAGGCGCTCGACCCGGCGGACCAGGTCGTAGCCGAAGAACCCGACCGCTCCGCCGTAGAACGCCAGCGGCTCAGGCGACGGCGCGACGCCGACCGAAGCCACGACATCCTCGACCGCGCGGAACGGGTCGTTCGCGTCGAGGGTCCTGATCGTGCCGTCTGCGAAGAGGCCGGCCAGCTGGTCGCCGACGCCGCGCACCACCGCCTGCGGGCGAACCCCGATCATCGAGTAGCGCCCGAGGCGCTGCCCTTCCTCGGCCGACTCGAGCAGGAAGCACGGGCCATCGTCGCGGAGCTTGAGGAACGCGCTGACGGGGGTCTCGCAGTCGGCGATGAACGTGTGGACGAGGGGCACCTGCCGGTACGACCCGGACAGGGCGGCGACCTCGTCGAGCGTCGGGGCCACCGACATGCCCGCGACTGCCGGCGGGGTGAGGTTGAGGCGGAGCGGGCTCACCGGCGCCGGGACTCCAGCTCGGCGGCGACCTCGTCGAACTGCACCCCGGCGGCGCGCCACAGCACCGCGAGGTGGTAGAGCAGGTCGGCGCTCTCGTAGACGACCTGGCCGTGCTCCGACCCCTTCGCGGCGAGGACGACCTCGGTGGCCTCCTCCCCCACCTTCTTGCAGACCGTGTCGATGCCCTTTGCGAGCAGCCGCGCGGTGTACGACGCATCCGGGTCGGCGGCATCGGCACGCTCGTCGATGACGCGGGCGAGCTCGGCGAGGGCGGCGAAGGGCTGGGCGTCGCCGCCGGCGAGCCGGTCGAAGAAGCACGACGGGGCGCCGGTGTGGCACGCCACGCCGGTCTGATCGACGAGCACGACGAGCGCGTCGCCGTCGCAGTCGAGCAGGATCCCCCTGACCCGCTGGGTGTTGCCGCTCGTCGCGCCCTTGTGCCACAGCTCCTGCCGGGACCGCGACCAGAACCAGGTCTCGCCCCGTTCGATCGTGAGCGTGAGCGACTCCGCGTTCATCCAGGCGTGGGTCAGCACCCGCCCGCTGGTGGAGTCCTGCACGATGGCCGGCACGAGCCCGTCGGCGCCGTACCGGACGCGGGCGAGCACGTCTGGCTCGACATCGACGGAGCTCATCCCGACTTCAGGAGCTCCTTCATGATCTTGACCGCGGAGCCGGTCCCGATCCGGGACGCCCCGGCGTTGATCATGGCCTCGGCCGTCTCGAGGGTGCGGATGCCGCCCGCGGCCTTGACGCCGACCCCCTCGGGAAGGGCTTCGCGCATGAGCTCGACGTCCTCGACGACGGCCTGCGTGCCGACACCGGTCGCCGTCTTCGCGAAATCGGCCCCCGCATCCGCGACGATCTTGCAGGCGAGGCGCTTGAGCTTGTCGTCGAGGTAGGGTGCCTCGATGATGACCTTCACGATGACGGTGCCGCGAGCGTCGTTGACCGCGCGTGAGTGGACCGCGCGGACGAGGGTCGACAGCTCGCTCCGGACGAACCCGAAGTCACCCGAGCGGAGCGCGATGATGTTCATACACACGTCCAGCTCGTCCGCTCCCGCCGTGACGGCTTGCTCCGCGGCGTTGATCTTCGCCTGCGGCAGGTCGGCTCCGTACGGGTACGAGATCACGGCGCAGGTCTTGACGTCGCAGCCGTGCAGGCGCTGCGCCATGACCGGCAGGAACGTCGGGAACGAGCACACCGTCGCGAAGTGATGCTCCCGCGCCTCGTCGCACACACGCTCAATGTCCGCCTGGGTGGCGCGCACATCCAGGAGCGTGTGATCAATCGTCTTCGCGAGCTCCTCGGGTTGGATCAGGAGTCTCCAGAGGCGGACACCGACATCGCGGCGAGTATAGCGACAGCGGGAATCCCTACCCGTGCCTGAGCTTCCGGAGCTCCAGGCCCTGGCGGAGGGGCTCACCGCCGCCTGCGCCGGACGGCGAATCGAGGGCGCCCGGGCGTGGCTGCCCTCGACCCTCAAGACCGCCGAGCCCCCGCTCGAGGCCCTGACCGGGGCGACGATCACGCGCGTGTGGCGCCGCGGCAAGATCATGGGCGTCGAGGCGGGACCGCTCACCCTCGTCATGCACCTCATGCAGGGCGGCCGGCTGGGGCTCGCGAAGGCCGCCTCGACGCGCCCGGGGCGGTCCGCCGCCCTCTCCGTGCGGCTCGACGGCGGAGACGAGCTCCGGCTCCGGGAGGCCGCCACGGAGCACCGGGCGAGCGCGCACGTCATCCCGACCGGGTCGCTGGGCGAACACCCTCCGCTCGCCGCACTCGGGCCGGAGCCCATCGGCCTCTCCCCGGCGGCGTGGAAGGAGCGGCTCGCCACCCCGCCGGCCCGGCTGCACACGGCGCTGCGAGACGGCCGGCGGGTCGCGGGCATCGGCCGCGCATACGGCAGCGAGATCATGTGGGCCGCCCGCCTGCCCCCGTTCGCCCGAACCGATCGGTTGACAAACGAGGAGTGCGAGCGGCTCGCCGCGGCCGCCGATGCGGTGCTGGGGCAGGCGCTCGAGCGCGCGCGTGTGCGGATCACCACGAACCTCCCCGACCGAGAGGAGCGCGTCACCGCGGTTCACCGCCACTTCGGTGATCCATGCCTGCGCTGCGGACGTACCTTGGAACGTGTCTCCTACGAAGGGTACGAACTCGTGTACTGCCCGGATTGTCAGAACGGTGGGCGCAAACTCGCCGACCGCCGCATGAGCCGGCTGCTGCGGTGAGCGCCCAGGAGCTCGCCACCGGCGCCCGGATCCGCATGACCGGTCGAGGCGACGGGCTCGTCGCGCTGTGCCTCAACGGCGGCACCGGCCGCGAGCTCCCCGGCACCTGGAGCGCCAGCGTCGAGCTGCTGGTGCGCCGGTGCGCGCCCGAGCTCCCCGACGTCGGGTGGGCGGAGGTGCGCTACCGGGTGCGCTCCTGGCGGCAGCTCGAGATGTGCATCGACGACGGCCACGCCGCGCTCGAGGCGGTCGCGGCGGCCGGCGCCCGCGAGGTCGTGCTGGTGGGCTACTCCATGGGCGGGGCGGTCACCGCTGCGATCGCAGGCCACCCGTTGGTGCGGCAGGTGGTCGGCCTGGCCCCGTGGCTTCCCGACCGGCTCGACATGACGGGCATGCGGGGCCGCGACGTCGCGATGTTTCACGGCTCGCTCGACCGCAATCTCCCCGGCATCCCGGGCGTCAGCCCGGACAGCTCGCGCAGAGGGTTCGAACGGCTTCTGGCGCTCGGCGCGCGAGGCACATACACGACGATCCCCGGTGCAATCCACCCGATCGCGCTCCGCGCGCCGTGGGGAACGTTGATCCCGATGCCCAGGGCCGCGGCATGGGCGCGACACGTTCGGGCGGTCGTGGCCGGCGCCGCCGCCCGCGCGCCGGCGGAGCAGTTGGTGCCGTGAGCGTCGCCGTCCCCCTCGCCGCGGGTCCGGGCATCCGCTACCGGTCCACGCGGGGACGATGGGTGCTTCTGGCGACGGTGCTCGGGACGAGTATGGCGTTCCTCGACGCCACGGTGGTCAACATCGCGCTCCCGACAATCGGCGAGGACCTCGACGCCGGCCTCACCGGCTTGCAGTGGACGGTCAACGCCTACACGCTCGCGCTCGGGGGGCTCCTCCTCCTCGGAGGTTCGCTCGGCGATCATTTCGGTCGGCGCCGGATCTTCTGCGTCGGGGCGGTGTGGTTCGCGCTGGCGTCGCTCATCTGCGGGATCGCGCCGAGCTCCGAGGTGCTCATCGCGGCGCGCGGGTTGCAGGGCGCGGGTGCCGCGATGCTCACTCCGGGCAGCCTGGCGATCATCGAGGCGAGCTTCCACCGCGACGACCGTGGCGCCGCCGTCGGCGCATGGTCGGGGCTGGGCGGGATCGCCGGAGCGCTCGGACCGTTCGTGGGCGGCTACCTGATCCAGGCGGCGTCGTGGCGGCTGATCTTCCTCATCAACCTGCCGATCGCCGCCGGGGTCGTGTTGGTCGCGACGCGCCACGTGCCGGAGACCCGCGATGAGAGCGTGCGCACGACCCCGCTCGACCTGCGCGCCGCGGCCGTGACCGCGCTCGGCCTCGCAGCCGGCACCTACGGGCTCACCGAGGGCCCGCAACGGGGTTGGGACTCGCCGGTCGTGGTGGGATCCATTCTCCTCGGCCTGGCGGGGCTCGCGGCCTTCATCCTGCTCGAGCGCGGCCGGGAGGGCGCCCTGGTGCCGCTCGAGCTCTTCTCGTCTCGCCAATTCAGCTCCGCCAACGCGGTGACGTTCGTGGTCTACGCGGCCCTCGGCGGCGCGCTCTTCCTGCTCCCGATCCAGCTGCAGCGCACCGTCGGGTTCACGCCGCTCGAGGCCGGCGCCGCGCTGGTGCCGATGACGATCGTGATGCTGCTGCTCTCGGCCCGCGCCGGCCGCCTGGCGCAGCGCATCGGCCCGCGGCTGCCGATGAGCGCGGGACCGATCCTCGCCGCGGTCGGGCTCGCGCTGCTGTCTCGCATCGACGCATCGAGTACCTACACGGAGACGGTGCTGCCGGGGGTGGTGGTCTTCGCGTTGGGCCTGTCGCTCACGGTCGCCCCGCTCACCTCGACGGTGCTGAGCGCCGGCGGCGAGGCACACGCCGGCGTCTCGGCCGCGGTCAACAACGCCGTCGCGCGCATCGGCGGCCTCATCGCCGTCGCCGTCATTCCCGCCGCCGCGGGGATCTCCGCCACCGACGCGTTCGACGCGGCGACCTTCAGCGACGGCTTCACCCAGGGAATGCTCATCGCGGCGGCCGTCTGTGCCGCCGGCGGCCTGCTGGCCGCCGTCACGATCCGCAATCCGTCACGAGGGGATGAGGAGCAGCCGGCTGCGTGCTCGAGCTGCCCCCTCGACGCTCCGCCCCTGCGCGCCTACGAGGAGGATGTCCAGGCGGCGGAGGCTCCGGTCTCCATCTGAACGCGCCTACGCCCGTACGGCACCCAGATGTTCTTCACCTGGGGGCAGGTTGTCGTTTGCAGGGCGTTCGTCACGAACCCGCCCCGCTTACGGCAAGGCTTGTGGCAATCCTCCACCTGTCGAGCAGCCCGCTGGCGGCGATGACCTCTTCTGGGAGGGCGTGACCGTACACCCGGTCGACCAGACCCGCGTCAGTGCGGCCGAGCAGCTGGCCGACCACATACAGCGGAGCCCGGCCGCGAGGAGAAAGGTCGCGCATGTGTGGCGCAGATCATGTAGCCGCGGCTGGGGGTCCTCCAGGCTGGCTTTCTTCCTCACCCGCTGCCACGAGTACCGGTTCGGTCCTGGAAGACCCGTTCTCCGTCTGCCGGCCGGCCCGAGGCGAGAATCCACCGCCGCAGCCTGGCGACCGTCTCCGGCCCGATCGGTACGGACCGGACCCGCCGGTTCTTCGTGGGGCCGACCTCCCCCGTCCGCTCGAGGCAGACCGCGACGGGGACCCGCCCGGCGGCAAGATCCAACCCGTCGGGTCCCCAGGGGAGCGCCTCGAGCTGGGCCGCGGCGCATTCCGGTCGCGAGGGCGAACGGGACGAACTGACCGATCTGCGGGTCCCATCGGCGTCGGCTGCCGCCTGCAGCCTCCGTGCTTCCTCGAGGGTGAGGAACCGGGCGGGGCGCCTATCCACGACCGGTGCACGGACCCCGGTGCACGGGGTTCGTGAGGATGACATCGAGGTTGATGGTTCTGAGGCGGGTGAGGTCGCGGCGCCCGCCGGACTGCTCACCGCAGGATGCCGGTGTGGCCGAGCGAGTACCGGCCGGGCTGCGGCCAGACCGATAGCCCGTGCGGGCCCGATCCGACCGGGATGCGCGCCTTGAGACGGCCAGTTCGCGTGTCGATCGCGTAGACGACGTTGTTGTACCGGCCGGAGAGCCACAGGGTGGCGCCGTCCGGTGAGACCCCACCCATGTCCGGGCTGCCTCCGCCGGGCAGCCGCCATTTCGTCACCACCCGCCGGGTCGCGAAGTCGACGACGGAGATCGATCCCTCCCCGCGGTTCGAAACGTACATCAACTTGGCGTCGCGGCTTGGGTAGAGGCCGTGCGCGCCGCGGCCGGTGGGGAGGAACCCCACCCGCTTGAAGGATCGCGCGTCCACCAGGTACAGACCGCCGCCCATCATGTCCGCCACGTAGAAGACCGCGCCGTCGGGCGAGAGCTTGACGTCCTGCGGCATCGCGTCGAGGCCGAGGGTGGTCGTGCGGATGACCCGCTGCGCCGCCACGTCCACCTCCAGCACCTGCCCGCTGAACTCGCAGCTGGCGAGCAAGCGACGCCCGTCCGCCGTGAAGTCCATGTGGTCCACGCCACGGCAGGGGACGCTCAGCGAGTGGCGGAGCGCCATCGTGTGCGGGTCCCGGAAGTCCAGCCGCGCGTTGCGCTCCGCCACGACGATGGCGAACCGTCCGTCCGGCGTGAAGTACATGTTGTATGGATCGTCCACCGGGATCGGGCGGCCGGGTCGCGAGGTCCTCGGATCGATAGGCGTCACGCTGTTGCCCTGGTCGTTCAGCACGAACAGCGTCTTCAGGTCCCAGGACGGTGTGACGTGTTGTGGCAGGCCACCGACGGCGAAGTGCCGGATCACCCGGCCGGTGCCTGGATCAATCACGTCCACCGTGTTGCTCTTCGAGTTCGGGACGTAGATGCGAAGCGGGACTCCGCGGACGGCGGGGCTGAACATGTTCGGGCCGTCGTTCGCATAGACGTTTCCCCCCTGGGCGGCAGTGGTGGCCGAGGGGGCCGTAACGGCCGTCAGGCTCAGCGCCCCGATGGCGGAGGTGGTCCCGCGCAGGCCGCGACCGCCGAGCAGCATGATCCGATCGCCGAGCGTGATCGCGGCGAGATCCGAACGGGGGGACGACAGGTGTCCGGCCATCCGTACCCGGTGGGATGCGGCGTCGACCGCGACGATCCGGTCGGTCGCGGTGCCGGCCGACGCGCCGCGCCCGCCGATCACGTAGACGACGTGTCCGAGGGTGGCCGCTGCAGCGTGCGTGGTCGCGGACGGGAGGCGGCCGATCGATCGCACGCTGCCGTCCGCCGGGTCGAACACGACGATTGCGCGCCCGGCGCCCTGCTCGCTCGAGCCTCCGGCGATCACGATCCGGCCGTCCACCGCGGCCGTCGCCGCGTACCGAAGGGCGCGGGGAAGGTGGGCGACCACCCTGGCGGTGCCCCCCGGGCGCCACGACACGATGGTATCCAGCCAGCGGCTGCCGGTGAACCCGCCGATCAGGTACACGGTGCCGGCGACCGTTGCCGCAACAAGATCGGAGTTCGGGACAGGGAGCCGGCCGACGACCGAGTTCGCGCCGGTCGACGGGTCGACCCGTCGGATCGTGTCGAGCTGCGACGTGCCGTCCCCGCCGCCAAACATGAATACCCCGCCCGCGACGGACGCAGCAGCCGCGTCGTGCAGCGCGACCGGAAGCTGTCCCGCGACGGTCGTACGGGATCCGGTCACGATCCGGATGCCGTCCGTCGAGGTGCCCGCCGCGCTCAGCCCGGCGAGCAACACGATCCGACGCCCGGAGCTGGCGGCGGCGGCGTCCTGGAGTGCGCTCGGGAGCCGGCCGGCTGGCCGCTCGACGAGCGTCCCGGCGTTCGGCGGGGCCGCGGCGGCAACCGCGGCGGTGGGGGACTGTGCGGGCGATCTCTGCGGCTGCGCGTCAGAGTGCCGGCCGGAGTTCTCCAACGACAAGGCGACGGTCGCCCCGATCGCGACGAGTACGACTCCGGCGAAGACCGCCCGCCGTCGCGCGATCCTGCGGCTGCGCCGACGTTGCCGCCTGTCCCTCCGGACCTTATGCGGGTCCAGGGTCATGTTCTCCGAGGCCGGTGGGAGACATGGGCATCCTGATCGGGCGTGGCGCGGGATGAGCCCGCAATGTATGGCCCTCTCCGCCGAACGCCGCATCCCGCGGTTTCCGAGAGAGCGACGGCATCGGGCTGGGCGGGCGCTTCGAGGCCACGCGCTTCGTCGCCAGCATTTCGCCACACAGCGGGCACTTCGGTGCCGACCTCGAACTGGAGTGGTGGACACGGGTCGGCGGGAGCCCTCGCGAACCCACGCACCCTGGCTTTGACGACAGCCCATCCAAGGTCACCTCGGGCAAGGCTCTACCCGTTCTCGCGGTGGCCACCTTGGAGTGGCGACATTCGGGCGCCCGGCCGTGTGGATGAGCGGCGGGCCCACACCGGCACGACCGCCACCTCCTCGCCGTTCCGGCGCCGGGACCCCAAGAGGGCGAGCGCGTCAAGGGGTGGGGGCTCACCCGTGGTGACCTCGAACAGATTGTCTCCCACGGATCGGGATGCGGCGACGTATGGCCAATCGGGAGGTCGTTCGCAACGGTCAGCGTCGATGAGGTCGAGGAGGATTCGCTGGCTCGCTCGCCTCGTGCGTCACGCGGGAGCGCGCTCGGGTTCGGTCCCCGCCACCCTCCACGCGTGCCACGGCATGTGGCGGCGGCCCTCGGCGTTCCGCGGGATCAAGGTGAGCGCGGCAACGCCGACGATGAGGTCCACGACCGTGGTCGTCGCCTGCAGGCCGACACCAAATGCAAGCAACGTCCCGGCGCTTGCGGTGCCGGCGAGCGCGATTGCGATGGTCGCCTGCTGGGTTCCCGCGTTGCCGGGCAACAGCGGCAGCGCACCGGCGGCAGTCTGAGCAGCGAGCACGACAAGGGCCGTCCACAGGGCAGCCGGGACGTGAAACGCGACGAGGAAGACGACGACCGACGCAAACCGCAGGACCCACGCAACCGCTTTCCACGTGAGGACGCGCGTCGCAAAGATCCGTGGCGACTGCAAGATCGAGAACCCTTCCGCGAAGCTGCTCACGAGGCGCCGAACCCTCACGCGGCAGCGGACGATGGCCAGGCCGGCAGCAAGTAGCACGAGGGCCGTCACCATCCAGACCAAAGGGTGAGCCGCAAGACCCGACATCCGATGAAGGAGCGATCCGCGGCCGCCGATCGAGCCGCCCCCGGCCAGCCAGCCGACGACGACCGCGACGCCGAACAGGATCTCGAGGGTGGTCTCGAGGGCGATGGTTGCCGCAATCGTCACGACGCTGGAGCCCGCCACGCCGCGCCGCACGATCCCGACGCGCAAGGCCTCTCCGGTCCTCGCGGGCAGGATGGCATTCGCGCCGATCGACCCGACGAACGCGCCGAAGGTCGTTCGGAAGCGGACGCGGGCGGGGCCGTAGACGTGGCTGACGATCTCGTGCCAACTTCGCGCTTCTGCCGCCATCTTCACGACGTGCAGCACGAGCGCGAAGACGAGCGCCCCGACGGATACGCCGGCAGCGCTATGCCATGCTCCGGTCGCGAATGCGAGGAGGGTCTCGTCCATCAGGCCGCGGCCCGGCCGTCGCTGAACGAGACGACCCGGTCGGCCGCTTCCGCGACTCGATGGGAGTGTGTCACGACCACGACCGTAGCGGCGGTTTATGAACGGCAGGTGAAGAGCGGGGCCGGCACGGTTCCGATCCATTCGCGGCGGAGTCTGATCGGCTGTGACCAGTCTGGGACAGCATGCGCGTCCCGGTTCGAAGGCGGCGGTCTCCGACCGCGCTGCCGCCGGTCGGCGGTTGAATGTTAGTCGCGGCGGGTGGCGAGCCGAGGCGCGGCTACTTAGGCCTGGCGCCTGGAGGTCGAGGGGTCCGTCGTGTCGCGCGTGATGCAGCCGCCTCGCGCGGCCCTGGGTCGGGCCGATCAGTCGAGCCACGTGCTCCGGTTGGCGACGCCTCGCAGCACGACCGGCGCGAAGCCGGCGTCGACCCGGCGGCGCTGCAGGCGCCCGGCGAACGCGAACACGTCCCAGACCGTTCCGCCCTTAAGGTCATTCCAACTGCTGTTCTGAGAGCGGAACACGGCGCGGTCGACCGACGGCGTCGCCGGGAGCAGCGAGCTCCAGCGTGCACGCCCGGTACCGTGTCCATCCGTCACCGACCCAGCCGTACACCCCACCCAGCTCGGCCCTGCTCCTCGGATGCGAGCACGACGACACGTCCGTCGGTACCGGCATCCAGGTGAGTGGTTCCGTTCTCCGCAAAGGTGACAGCGGCAGCCCGTGGGGTGAAGATCAGCGTTCCCTGCCGGTCGACCGAGAGCACGCCGACGGCGTCAGGTCGCGGCAGCCGCCCGGACAGCATTCCCGAACACTCGATCAGCGTGACGATGAGACTCGACCGCTCGGCCGGGCCGACCAGGAGTGCCTTGACATCGCCCTTCTTCCACCCGCGTGGGATCATCGCCCCCAACGTAGGCCCCGCCGGCGAACCGCGTCAACGAGGGCGGCCGCGTGACCCGCCACGTGGGACTACAAGCCGAGGCGGTCGAGCATCGTCTCGTCACGGCGCCACTTCGGACGCACCTTGACGACGAGGTCGGTGTGGGCGGGCTCGCCCCAGATGACCGAGAGCGCCTGTCTCGCGGCCTGTCCGATCGACCGGATCATCGAGCCGCCGTGGCCGACCAGGATGCCCTTCTGCGACGCGGTCTCGACGTAGATGACCGCGCGCACCACCCGGCCGTTGCGTGCCGGCTCGATCGCTTCCACGTGCACCGCCACCGCGTGAGGCACCTCGTCGCGCACGCGCTGAAGCGCGGCTTCGCGGATGATCTCGCCGGCGAGCTCCTCGTCGGTCTGGTCGGTCGTGACCCCGGCCGGGAAGTACGCGGGGCCCGCCGGCAGCGCCGCCGCGAGCGCGTCGCGCAGCTCCGGGATCCCGTCGCCGGTGAGCGCGCTCACCGGATGCAGCGACACGAAGTCCACGAGGCCCGTGGCGGCGTCGATAAACCGAGCGATGGCATCGGGAGCCAGCCGGTCGACCTTGTTCACGACGAGGATGACCGGGCGTCCCGCCCCCCGCAGCCGCTCGGCGATGAAGCGGTCGCCCCCGCCGATCGCCTCGTCCCCGTTCAGGACGAACAGCGCGACGTCGCAGTCGCCGACCGTCCGGTCGACCGTCGTCTGCATCCGCCGGGTGAGGCCGTCGGCGGGACGCTGGAAGCCGGGCATGTCGAGGAGCACCGCCTGCCAGCCGTCGCCGTGGGCGACGGCGGTCACGCGCCGGCGGGTGGTCTGCGGGCGCGGCGAGACGGCGGCGACGTGCGCACCGGCGAGGGCGTTCGCGAGCGTCGACTTCCCGACGTTCGGCCGGCCGGCAAGCGCGACGAACCCGGACCGCTCGGCCGCCGTCACTCCTGCCGCTCGCCGAAGAGGAACGCATCCGGCAGGAGGTCGCCGAGGCGCCGCTCGGTGACCCCGTCCGGGCTGAGGTACACGACGACGAGGTCGAGGCCGAAGTCGGCGAGCGCCTGGCGGCAGGCCCCGCACGGTGAGATCGCGAGCCGATCCGAGCGTGCGACGCCGATCCGGCGGAACTGGCGGTGGCCGTCGGTGACCGCCTTCACCAGCGCCACCCGCTCCGCGCAGATCGTGAGCCCGTAGCTTCCGAACTCCACGTTGCCACCCTCGTAGCGGATGCCGTCGGTCGTCTCGAGGACCGCCCCGACGTGAAGGTCGCTGTACGGCGGGTGGGCCCGCGCCGTCGCTGCGACCGCCGCCTCATAAAGCTCGGACGCCGTCATCCGAGCAGCTGGAACATGAGGATCGTGACCCCCGTGCCGAGTGCCGCGCCGGCGACGACCTCGACCGCTGAATGGATGCCCGCCTCCACGCGCGACTGGGCGACGAGCAGGGCCATCATGAAGGCCAAGGTGGAGATGAGCGCGCCATGCGTGACGTCGCCCACGACCACGGTGATGGCGGCCCAGCCGGCGAACGCGGCGGCGGCGTGGCCCGAGGGCAGGCCGCCCCGCAGTGGCGTGCCCTTCCCGATGGCCGCCTTGATCGCGATCGCGAGGATGACCGTGATGATGAGCGACCCGACGACGATCTGCGATGGGCGCCCCTTGAGCTGCCCGACGAGATCCTGCGTCGGATCTGTGATGTGGTTGTAGAAGACCAGGTATGCGACCGCCAGCGCATTCGCCGTCGCGACGAGCACCGCGCCTGCCGCGACGTCTTTCGCGACCTTGACCAGCGGGTGGAAGTGGGTGACCAGCGCGTCGATGGCCGCCTCGATGGCCGTGTTGAACATCTCCGCGATCAGCACGAGGCAGACGGCGCCGAGGACGGCGATGAACTCCAAGCGCGTCACGCCGAGCAGCAGGGCGCCGACCAGCGCCACGAGGCCCGCGGCCATGTGGATGCGCATGTTGCGCTGGGTGCGCAGCACGTAGACGATCCCCTCGAACGCCCACGTGAACGACCACCGCAGCGACCCCTGACGCGGCAGGGCCTCCTTCGGCTGGCGGCGGAAGATGCGAAGCGGGCCGCCCGGCGTCGGCGTGGGCGTCTTCGGTGTGGGCGTCTTCGGTGTTGGCGTCTTGGAGCTCATAACGCGACCTCCGCGAGCAGCGTGTCCTGCAGGGCGAGCATCTCGCCGGCATCGACCTCGTGGTCGTAGCCCAGCAGGTGCAGCAGCCCGTGCACGGCCAGGGTGCCGAGCGGCTCCTGCGCGGCGTCGGGGCAGATCACGATGTCGCCGAGCTCGGGTGGCGGTCCGTCGGGCGGCCAGGCCCCGAGCGCCTCCGGCCCGTCGACCGGGAATGCGAGCACGTCCGTCGGCTCGGGCTTCTGTCGGTGCTCGCCGTTGATCGCCGCCATCTCCTCGGCCGTGACGATCATGAGCCCGAGCGTCGCGCGCGCCACGCCTAACCGTGCGCACACCCGGCGAAGCAGGTCGACGAGCGGAGCGACATCGACATCGAGATCCGACCGGGCCTCGACATCGATCACGCGCGTTCCTCCTCCGCCATCCGGTAGGCCTCGACGATCTCCTGCACGAGCCGGTGGCGAACCACGTCGCGCCGGTCGAAGCGGACGAACGCGATGTCGGTGACGGTGGAGAGGATGCCGCCGATGTCGAGCAGCGCCGACGGGCGCTCGCGCGGCAGGTCGACCTGGGTGACGTCGCCGGTGACGACCATCTTCGATCCGTAGCCGAGCCGGGTGAGGAACATCTTCATCTGCTCGGGAGTGGTGTTCTGCGCCTCGTCCAGGATGATGAAGCTGTCGTTGAGCGTCCGGCCCCGCATGAAGGCAAGCGGCGCGATCTCGATCTGGCCGCGTTCGAGGTACGCCTGCACCTTCTCCGCGTCGAGCATGTCGTACAGCGCGTCGAAGAGCGGGCGCAGGTATGGGTCGACCTTGGCCGCGATGTCCCCGGGGAGGAACCCGAGCCGCTCCCCCGCCTCGACCGCCGGGCGGGTGAGGATGATGCGGCCGACCTCGCGCCGGCTGAGCGCCGCGGCGGCCAACGCGACGGCGAGGTACGTCTTGCCGGTGCCCGCCGGGCCGATCCCGAATGTGATGGTGTGGTCGCGGATCGCGTCGACGTACCGGCGCTGCCCGGCGGTCTTCGGCGTGACCGCGACGTGCCGGTGGCGCAGCACGACGTCGCCGAGCATCCCGGCGAGCGGCTGCTGCTGCTCCACCGCGCTGGCAAGCGCCTCGACGGTGCCGGGCCCGAGGCTCTGCCCCCCGGCGACGAGGCCGGCGAGCTCGTGGATGGCCGCGGCGGCGGCCTCGACACGCCCATCCTCACCGGACAGCGTCATGCGGTTGCCGCGCAGGTCGATCTCGAGGTCGAGCCGTTCCTCGAGCGACCGGAGCATCTGGTCGTAGTCGCCCGCGAGCTCCACGGCGACGCGGTCGGCAAGTTCGATCGTTCGCTGCATCACATTGATTGTGACAGGGTCGCCCCGCCGAGCACATGCCAGTGCAGATGGAAGACGCTCTGCAGCGCATGCGCGCCGTGGTTGGTGGTCACCCGGTAGCCCCCGGTTTCGAGCCCGGCGAGTCGCGCGACCTCGGCGATGAAGAGCAGCATCTCGGAGCGCTCCTCGGCGGTGAGCCCGCCGACGTCGCTCATGGACGAGACGTGGCGCTCCGGGATCACCAGCAGGTGGGTCGGCGCCTTCGGGGCGACGTCGCGGAACGCGAGGAACCCGTCCGCGCGGTGCACGACGTCGGCGGGGATGTCGCCCGCGACGATCGCGCAGAAGATGCACCCGTCAGCCACGGGCGCCCTCCAGGTCGCTTGGGATGCCGCGGAGGTGATCGCCGATGATCGAGTCGACCAGCACGGGCACGAGCGCTCCGGGCGCGCCGGCCCCCGCGGCCAGCACGAACCGCGTGTAGTCCGAGCCGTAGCCCGTGAGCGTGCCGTCCGGAAGCGGCTTTTCGATCAGCACGTCGTCCCGGCTTCCCAGCCGCCGGTGGCGGTGCTCGGCGCCGAGCCGGTCCGAGAGGTCACGCAGCTCGCGGCTGCGTGCCGCCTTCGCGTCGGGCGCGACGAGGTCGCCGAGCGCGTCGGCGCGCGTCCCCGGGCGTGGCGAGTAGGCGAACACGTGGATCTTCCCGAACGCCAGCTCACGTGCGAGCTCCACGGTGCGGGCGAACGCCGGGTCGGTCTCGGTCGGGAATCCCACGATCACGTCGGTCGTGACGTTGAGGTCGGCCAGGCCGTCGCGGGCCCACGCCACCGCCTGCCGGTAGCGCTCGACGGTGTAGGACCGGCCCATGTCTGCCAGCACGGCCGGGTCGGCCGACTGCAGCGGGATGTGCAGGTGGCGGGCGACGGTCGGAGTGTCGACCATGGCCTCGACGAGTCGCGGCGTCACGTCCCCCGGCTCGATCGACGAGATGCGAAGCCGGGCAAGGCCGTCGAGCCGCCCGACCTCCCGCACGAGCTCGGCCAGGTCCGCCCTGCCGGAGGGATCCCGCCATGTGCCGATGTTGATGCCGGTGAGCACCAGCTCCGGGTGCCCGTCCTCGAGCCGCCTCCGCGCGTCCCGCAGGATCGCCTCGTGCGCGCGGCTCTCGGCGCCGCCGCGCGTGCTCGGGATGATGCAGAACGCGCATCGCTGGTCGCAGCCGTTCTGGACCTTCACGAACGCGCGCGTGCGTCCCGCGGGTCGCGCCTCGTCGTGGCACGCCAGCGGCGCTGCCGGGCCGAGGCCGGCGACGATCTCGACCGCCACCCGGTCGGCGGACCCGTTGACGACCGTGACCGCCGCCCCGGCGAACTGGTCGCGGTTCAGGTTCGCCGCGCACCCGGTGACGAATGTGCGCGCCGCCACGCGCGATGCGCGGTTGACCTGCTGGCGGCTCTTGCGCTCGGCCTCCAGCGTGAGCGCGCAGGTGTTGATGACGTGCACCTCGGCGGCGTCGGGCTCGGCCTCCGTGTGACCGGCGTCGCGGAGCGCGTCGCGGATGAGCATCGCATCGGCCTGGCTGACCTTGCACCCCAGGAAGCGCACGGAGAACGTGCTCACGACGCGGCTCCGAGTAAGCCGAGAGCGTCCGCCACGACGGCGGACGCGGTCAGCGCGGCGGTCTCGGCCCGAAGGGTCGCGTCGCCGAGGCGGCAGACGGGCACTCCACGCGCGGCCGCGTGCGCAACCTCGGCGTCGGAGAACCCGGCGTCGGGCCCCACGACGATGCCAACGCGCGCCTGAGGTCGGGCGCGCACCGCCTCGCCCAGCCCGGTGCTCCCGCGACTGTCGACGAGGAATGTTCGATGCGGATCGAGGTCGTCAATCATCGTGGAAAACGGTACCAAGCCGCTCACGTGCGTCCCCGACCCGCGCCCGCACTGCCGCGCGGCGGCCTCTGCGAGCCGGTCCAGACGCTCCACCCTGCGGTCGAAGGCCTCCTGGTCACCACGACGCCGTCCGCGTTCGGACGTGAAGACCACGATGCGGTCGACGCCGAGCTCCGTGCACTTCTCGACGACCAGGTCGAGACGGCCCCAGTCGAGGAGGCCGACGTAGAGATCCAGCGGAACGGACGGCGGTCCGGGTCGCGGCGCCTGTGCAACCCGGACCAGGGCCGGGGGCCCGAGCTCGTCCACCACGGCCGGCCAGATCCGCCCCGCCTCGTCGATGACCTCGACCGGGTCGCCCCGCCCGCGCCGCACGACCCGCACGAGGTGGTGGGTGTCGGCGCCGGTCAGCTCGACCGCGCCGCCGGCCACGACGGTTCCGGCGGCCACGTACCGGAACGTGTGGCTCGTCACGCCCGGCTCACGAGGAGCGCCGTCCAATCGTCGTCGTCGATGCGACGGGTCACGGCGAAGCCGGCGGCTTTCCAGGCGCCGATCACACCGGCGGCCTCGGCCGGCCGGAACCCGGACAGCACCGCTCGGCCAGGCAGCGGCCGCCCCAGGGAAGCGGCCAGACCCGCGACATGTGTCGCCGTGATGTTCGCCACCACGGTGTCGACGCGCGGCATGGGGTCGCGTTCGGCGACTCGCTCGAAGACGCGGAGATCGACGCCGTTGACGCGGGCGTTTCGCACCGTCGCCGCGATGGCGAGCGGATCGTTGTCGATCGCCCACACGGGATCGTGCCCGAGTTTTCTCGCGGCGATCGCGAGCACGCCGGATCCGCATCCGACGTCGAGCAGGCTGCCCGGCGCGACGTCGATCATCAGGGCGAGGCATCCGCGCGTCGTGGCGTGCTGGCCGGTCCCGAACGCCATGCCCGGATCGATCACGATGTCCACGAGGCCCTCCCGCGGCTCGGTCCACGCCGGGCGCACGAGGATGCCCCCACCCACCTCGACGGGCTGATGATGGCGCCGCAGCCCGTCGCGCCATTCATTGCCCTCGGGCACGCTCGTGACGCGGGCGGGCACGCCGCGACGCCCGAGATCGTCGGCCAGTCGGAGCGCCGCTGCCGGATCGGCGGCCGGTACCCAAACGTCGACGGCGACCTCCTCGCCGACGGGGTCGTGCTCCCGCCACCCGTGCGGTGCCAGCTCCCACAGCTCACCCAGGAGCATGTCCACCGCGTCCGCCGCGACCGAGACGGTCAGACGCTGGAGATCAGCGGCGTGCTCTTCGGAGGCGACCACGGCGTCGCTTCTCGCCTTCCGTCTGGCTGTGCTCGGCGAGCCGATCGAGGAGCTCGCGGCCCTCGGCGCTGGTGACCTTGGGAACGGTGATCTCGACGATGACCCGCTGGTCGCCGCGCCCATGGCCCTGGATGACCGGGAACCCCTTGCCGCGCATCACCTCTTCGGCGTAGGGCTGGGTTCCGGGCGGAAAGGTGATCTCGGCGTCGCCGCCGACGGTCGGGACGGTGACCGTGACCCCGGTCATCGCCTGGGCGACCGGAATGGTCACCTTGGTGAGGATGTCCAGGCCGTCCCGCTCGAAGCGTGGATCGTCGGCCACCGCGACCTCGATGTAAAGGTCGCCGGCCGGGGCACCCGGGTCGCCGGAGTGCGCCTTGCCGGGCATCCGGATCCGCTGGCCGTCGGCGATGCCCCCGGGGATCTCGACCGAGACCTTGGACCGCTGACGCGTGCGCCGGGCGCCACGGCATTCGGGGCACCGCTCCTTCGGGCGCTGCCCCTCGCCGTTGCACTCCGAGCAGATGCTCGCGCGAACGAACTGCCCGAACGGCCCGCGGGCGACCTGTCGGATCTCCCCCTCGCCGTTGCACCGGCTGCAGCGCTCGAGCGTCGTGCCGGGAGCGCCGCCGGAGCCCTCGCAGGTCAGGCAGTCGCGGATGAGCGTGACGTCGACGTCCTTGGTGACCCCGAGCGCGGACTCGACGAAGGTGATCTGGGTGGCGACGAGATGGTCGTCTCCCGCCTGGCGCCGCAGCCCTCCGGTGCGCCCTCCGAACATGCCCGTTCCGCCGAAGAACGCGTCGAAGATGTCCTGGAAGGAGCCGAAGTCGCCGAAATCGGGACCGGCGGCGCCGCGCAGGCCGGCGTGTCCGTGGCGGTCGTAGACCTGGCGCGTCTCCGGCTCGCTCAGCACCTTGTAGGCCTCGGCGACCTCCTTGAAGCGCTCCTCCGCGGTCGGGTCGTCGGGGTTGACGTCGGGGTGGAGCTCACGCGCCAGCCGGCGGAACGCCTTCTTGATCGTCTCGTCGTCGGCGTCGCGAGGCACGCCGAGGATCTCGTAGTAGTCGCGGCTGGTGGTCGACATGGGCCGAAAGAGGTTAGCAACGCCGCTTCCCGCCCCGTCCCGGCCGCGAGCGGATTATCGTGCGTGAGTCGACAGTCGTCGGGAGGCGCGCCATGAGCTGGTCGAAGGAGCAGGTTCTCGCATTCGCCGCGGAGGAGGTGCGGATCGGACGACTCGCCACCGTCTCCGCAGGCGGCGATCCCCACGTCAAGCCGATCTGGTATGCGGTCGACGGGGATCGACTTCTCGTCCACACGATGGCCGAGAGTCGCAAGGCACGCAACATCAGCGAGACGGGCAAGTACTCGCTCACGGTCGACAAGGACACGGTGCCCTACAAGGGCGTGACCGTCAGCGGCCGGGCCGAGGCCGTCGGCGACGACGTCCTTGACTCGAAGAAGCTCGTGGTCGATCTCGCCGTGAAGTATCTCGGGCCGCAGATGGGCCCCCGGTTCGGTGAACGCGTCGCCAGTGCCCCCGGCGAGCACGTGACCCTCGTGCTGCACGCCGACGAGATGGAGTCCTGGGACTTCTCGCAGGGCTGAACGTGCGCTGAGCGACGCCGCGGACCGGGTCCGTCCGGCATATCTCTACTAATTCACTTGACAATGTGGTCTTTGTCTGGTGCAATGCCGTCCAGTGATGACGGTGATTCAGAAATCTGATCCTCGAGCCCCCGGCGCCTCGCCCGCGCCGGGGGTCCTCGAGCCTGCCACGGGGCGACCGCGTCTGCCGGGGCGTTTGCCGGCGCGTCGCAGCATGGGGTGTATGGGCTGTCTGCCCACCCCGGCCCTGGCCGTGGCAGCCTGAGCCCGGGGTACCCCGCGCCGGGTCCCACGCCCCCCTTCGCCGGGATCCGGCGCGTCGAGAACGCGACCTGGGGGCCTGGAGCCGACCGATGGCAGGGACCGCAACACCAAAGCGCACGATCGATCGGGGAACTTCGACCGCGGTGCTCGACATCCACCAGCACCTGTGGCCGCAGGAGCTCCTGTCGGCGCTGGCCGGCCGCCGGAGCCTGCCGCGCCTTCGCCGCGGCGCCGAGGGCTGGGTGATCCAGCTCGCGGCAGAGCCGGACGCGCCCGTCGACCTCGCCGACCACGATCCGGAGCGGCGCGCCCTGCTCGCCCGGGTCGAAGGATTCGACGGCGCCGTCATCGCCCCATCGGCGCCAATCGGGATCGAGGCGCTGCCGCCGGGCGAGGCCGCGCCGCTCCTGCGTGCGTATCACGAGGGCGTGCGCGCGCTGCCCACCCCATTCCGCGGCTGGGCGACGGCTTCGCTTCAGGCCCCCGACGCCGACGAGCTCGGCGACCGTCTCGACGAGGGTTTCGTCGGACTGTGCGTGCCGGCCGCCGCCCTCGCCGACCGCCGCGGCCTCGAGCGCCTCTCGGGGCTCTTGGAGACGCTCGAGCGCCACGACGCGCCGCTCTTCGTGCATCCGGGTCCGGCCCCGTGGCACCCGGCGGGCATCGTCGACCGGCAGCTCCCCTCATGGTGGTCGCCGCTCACCGCGTACGTGACGCAGATGCATGCGGCCTGGCACCTGTGGCTCGCCCTGGGTCGCCGTGTGCATCCCGACCTGCGCGTGTGCTTCGCGCTGCTCGCGGGACTGGCGCCGCTTCATGCCGAGCGGCGGGTCGCCCGAGGCGGGCCTGAGGACACGCCGAACGAAACGCTGTTCTACGACACCTCGTCATACGGGCCGCGGGCAATCGGCCAGGTGTCGGAGGTGGTCGGACCCGGCGCACTGGTCCATGGATCGGACCGGCCGGTTGTCGACCCGCCGAATGCCGTCGACCGCCCCGGCGCAATCGCAACCACGCGGGGGAATCCCGCCCGACTTCTTGGATGGACGGAGGCCTCATGAGCAGCGCAATCGAGATCGCGACACCCGGAATCGTGCCCACCGAGGAGCTCGAGCGGATGGTCGAGTCGGTCATCGACCGGCCGTCGGAATGGGAGCCCCTGGTGGAGGTCGCCGGTGACGAGCGCGTCTGCCGGATCCTCGCGCGCGACGCACGGCTCGAGATCTGGGTCATCTCCTGGGGCGTGGGCCACGACACCGGCTTTCACGACCACGGGGGATCGTCGGCCGCGATCGGCGTCGCACGGGGTCGCCTGGTCGAGGAGCGCCTCTGGATCGGAGCGCTGCCGATGGTTCGAAGGCTGCAGCCAGGCCGCCCGGCGGTGGGCGTCCCCGCGACGCATGTTCACCGGGTGAGGCACGCCGGCGGACCGCCCGCCGTCTCCGTTCACGCCTACTCGCCGCCGCTCCACGAGATGGGCGCGTACGAGGTCGGCCCCGGCGGGATCCTGGAGCGCGTCACCGTCGGGGCGGACACGACCCTCGCCGCACGCGCCAGCGTCCGCTCCCACGCGACTCAGGCGCCGGTGGCAGTGCCATGACGACCTCGGCCGCCACCCTCGCCGTGCGCACCCCGGCGACTCCGGGGACGCCGCTGCCGAGCCCGATTCCCCCCGGCCGTGCCCGCAGCCGCCCGGCGTCGGACCCCGCCGGCTCGTCGACCCTTCGCATCGGGCGCCACGGCGGACGGCAGGTCTCCCCTTCGGGGGTCACCCCGATCATCGGCGTGGGCGCCGGTGGCCACGCCCGCTGCGTGATCGACGCGCTCCGGTCGGTGTTCGGCTCGCACCGCCCGATCGAGTTGTTCGACGACGACGAGCGCCGCCAGGGATCTGTAGTGCTCGGGCTACCGGTGATCGGCCCGTTTACCCCGCTTCGCATGGCCGCCGCCGTCGCGGCCGGCCACGCCGCGTTCGTTGGAGTCGGAAGCGCCGGCGACACCGTGCCGCGGCGGGCGCTGTACGACTACCTGGTCGCCGCAGGGCTCGACCTTCCGCCCATCGTGCACCGGTCGGCGGTCGTGTCGCCGTCGGCGATCGTCGAGCGATCGGCGCAGATCCTGGCGGGCGCCGTCGTGAACGCCCAGGCCCTTGTCGCGGCGAATGCCCTCGTCAACGCCGGCGTGGTCATCGGCCACGACGTCGTCGTGAGTCGCCACGCGCACGTCGCATCCGGAGCGGTCGTCGGCGGCGGCGCGACGATCGGCGACGGTGCCCACATCGGTTCGGGCGCTACGATCCTCGAGGGACGGACGGTCGGCAGGGGCGCGCTCGTCGCGTCGGGCGCCGTCGTCACCCGCGACGTGCCGGACGGCGCCAAGGTGGCCGGAGTCCCCGCGCGACCGATGCGGGCCGCCTGACGGCGCCAGCGGGGCCCCGACAAGGGGGCGATCGCGCTCGTTCCCCGAGCGCATCTGGCACGATCCGCCCGTGCGGATCTCAGCGAAAGCCGACTACGCGGTCCGCGCCGCGATCGAGCTCGCCGGCGCGGACGAGGGACGCCCGACCAAGGGCGAGGTGATCGCTCAGGCTCAGGCGATCCCGGTCAAGTTCCTCGAGAACATCCTGGGGGACCTCCGCCACGCGGGGCTGGTGTCGAGCCGGCGCGGCCACGACGGTGGGTACTGGCTCGCCAAGCCCGCTTCGGAGATCACGGTCGCCGACGTCATCCGGGCGGTCGAGGGCCCACTGGCCTCTGTGCGCGGCGGACGCCCGGAGGACACCGCCTACGATGGAGCGGCCCTCCCGCTGCAGCGCGTGTGGATCGCCGTGAGGACGGCCCTGCGCAGCGTGGTGGAGCAGGTCACGCTCGCCGACCTCGCAGCGGGCAAGCTGCCGGCGCGCGTCTCGAAGCTGGCCGACGAGCCGGAGTCCTGGACCACGCGCTAGCTGCGCAGCGGTTAGATGCCCTCGGCGACGAAGAGGGCGGGCTCGGGTGGACGCACGTAGACGATCTGGCCGGCGGCGAGTTCGAGGGTCTCGGCCTCGTGACGTGCGAGCTGCACCGTCACGGGGGCGCCGTCGCCCAGCTCGAGCTCGATCCGAACCTCGAAGCCCAGGTGGACGACCCGGATGACCTGTGCTTCGACGGCCCCGTCGTCCGGTTCGAGCAGCACGGTGACGTCGTGCGGGCGCACGAGGCCGCCGTCGACGCGGGCGACCGGGCCGAGGAAGCCCATCACGAAGTCGCTCGCCGGCCGGTCGTACAGGTCGCGCGGGGCGCCGCGCTGCTCGATGCGGCCGGCGTTCAGCAGCACGATGGTGTCGGCGAGCTCCATCGCCTCCTCTTGGTCGTGCGTCACGAGCACCGTCGTGACGTGCACCTCGTCGTGCAGGCGCCGCAGCCAGGAGCGCAGCTCCGTGCGGACGTTGCGATCGAGGGCGCCGAACGGCTCGTCGAGCAGCAGCACCTTCGGCTCGACGGCCAGCGCTCGCGCCAGCGCCATCCGCTGGCGCTGCCCGCCGGAGAGCTGCGACGGGTAGCGCTTCTGGAATCCCGCGAGTCCCACGACGTCGAGCAGCCGGTCGACCGTCGCCGCGATCTCGTCCTTGGGGCGTCGCCGGATCGTGAGCCCGAACGCGACGTTCTCGCGCACGGTCATGTGCTTGAACGCGGCGTAGTGCTGGAAGACGAACCCCACCCCGCGATCCTGCGGCGGCACGCCGGTGACGTCGCGACCGTCGAGCGCGACGGTCCCGGTGTCGGGCACCTCGAGCCCCGCGATGACCCGCAGCAGCGTCGACTTGCCCGATCCGGACGGGCCGAGGAGCGCGGTCAGGGAACCCGACTCCACGTCGAGGGTGACGTCGTCGAGCGCGGCGAAGTCCCCGTACCGCTTGGAGATCGATTCGACGGTGATCACTCTTCGGCTTTCCTTCGGTGGACGATGGTCATGGCGAGCAGCGTCGCGAGGGCGATCACCGCCAGGAGCGCGGACGCAGCGTACGCGCCCGCGAGGTCGAAGTTGGTGTAGCGCTTCTCAACGAGCAGGGTCAGCGTCTCCGTCTCACCCGAGATCTTGCCCGAGACGACGCTGACCGCCCCGAATTCCCCGATCGCCCGGGCGGTGGACAGGACCACTCCGTACGCCAGGCCCCAGCGGATCGACGGGAGCGTGATTCGCCAGAACGTCTGCCAGCCGGACGCGCCGAGCGTGGACGCCGCCTGCTCCTGGTCGTTCCCGACCTCGCGCAGGACGGGCTCGACCTCCCTGACGACGAACGGCAGGGTGACGAAGATCGTCGCGAGGACGATGCCAGGCGTCGAGAAGATGATCTTGATACCAGTCGACGCCAGCTCGTCGCCGAGCCACCCGGTTCGCCCGTACAGGAGCACGAGGGCGAGCCCGACGACGACGGGCGACACCGCGAACGGCAGGTCGATGAACGCCTCGAGCACCCGCCGGCCGCGGATCTTCCCGCGAACGAGCACGAGCGCGGCGAGCACCCCAAACGCGGCGTTCAGCGGCACGGCGATGGCCGTGACCGTCACGGTGAGCCAAAAGGCGTGAATGGCGGCGGGGGTGGTGATGCTGTCCCAGACCTCGCCGATCCCCGGCTCGAACGTCTTGTACAGCACGACTCCGACGGGCAGGAGCAGGATGGCCCCGAGATATGCGAGCACGACCGCCCGCAGCGTCCAGCGTCCGGCCATCACTCGCCCCGCGTTCCCGGGTTCCACCGCTCGACGAACCGCATCGCGAACAGGACCACCAGCGCCACCACCAGCAGCACCACCGACACTGCGGCGGCCCCCCGGACGTTGTCGGATTCGAGCTGCTTGAAGGCGAACACCGACGACACCTGGGTGTCGAACGGGATGTTCCCGGAGATCAGCACGATCGACCCGAACTCCCCGACCGCTCGCGCGAAGGCCAGGGCGCAGCCGGAGATGATCGACGGCAGGAGGTTCGGCAGGATGATCCGCCGGAACGTGACGAGCGGAGACGCCCCCAGCGAGGCCGCCGCCTCCTCCATCTCCTTGTCGAGCTCGAGCAGCACCGGCTGTACGGATCGCACGCAGAAGGGCAGCGTCACGAACATGAGCGCCAGCAGCACCGCCCACTTCGTGTACGCGATCGCGTTGCCGTAGAGTGCGAGCAGGGTGATGCCGGCCACGATCGTCGGCAGGGCGAACGGCAGGTCGATCAGCGCGTTCAGCGCCCGCTTACCCGGGAACTCGTCGCGAACGAGCACCCAGGCCGTGAGCGTGCCGAACACCGCGTTGATCGCCGTGACGAGCAGCGAGACCCACAGCGTGAACCAGAGCGCGGCGGTGCCCTGAGGGCTGAACGCCGAATCCAGGAACGCGCGGAAGCCGTCGTCGAACGCGCGGCTCACGACGGCGGCGAGCGGCAGCAGCACGATGACACTCAGCCAAAGCGTCACGATGCCGAAACTCAGCGCGTCCGCGCCGCCGGATCGGATCCGGTGGCGCGGACGGGCGACGGTCGGCTGAGCCGTGCTCACTTGGCGGTCGACACCCCTGCCTCGTCCTCGATCTTCGCGATCGAGCCGTTCTCAGGATCGAAGAGTTCGTCGTTGACCTTCGACCAGCCTCCCAGGTCGTCGATGGTCTTGAGCGTCGCGGGGGTCGGGAACTTCGACTGGTTGGCGGCCAGCACGGCCTCGTTGACCGGCCGGTATCCCCAGTCGGCGAACCGCTGCTGCGCGGGCTCGCTCAGGACATAGTCGATGAACGACTGGGCGACGGCCGGCGCGCTCACGGTCTTGGCGATGTCGATGTCGATCTTGACCGTGTCGTCGGGGATGACGTACTCCACCTTCTCGCCCTTCTTCTGGGCGGTGGTGGCCTCGTATTCGTACGAAAGCAGCACGTCGCCCTTGCCGCCCGTGAACGTCTGGAGCGCCTCGCGGCCGGACTTCGGCTGCACCTTCACATGCTCCTTGAGGAGCTTCTCGACGTAGGGAAGCCCTCCGTGCGCATAGGCGCCGAGCAGGTTCCACTTCGCGGCGCCCGAGGTGAACGGGTTCGGCGTCACGACCTCGATGCCGGGCTTCAGCAGGTCGTCCCAGGTCTTGATGCCCTTTGGATTGCCCTCGCGGACGATGAACGAGACGAGCGAGGTGGTCACGAGCCCCTTGGTCGGCGTCGCGTTCCAGTCGTCGGCGACGAGGCCGGCCTTCACGAGGCGGGTGACGTCGGGCTCGATCGAGAACGTCACGACGTCGGCGGGCAGGCCGGCCTCCACCGCCCGGCTCTGCTCGCCCGAGGCCCCGAACGACGTCTTGATCGCGACGTTCTTCCCGGCGTCCGTCGCGTTGAAGTCGGGGATGATCTCGTCGTAGACCACCTGCGGCGTCGAGTACGCCACGAGCGAGATCGTGCCGCCCGACGCATCGTTTGACGCGCCGGTCGCCGCACCAGCCGTCTCGTCGGACGCCCCGCCACAGCCCGCCACAGCGAGGGCGGCGACGGCGACGAGGGCGAGGACGAGTGCGAGGAGAAGCTTCTTCATCAAAACCAGCCTTTGGACATTGGGATTCTTGTGTTTCGGGCAGGCTACACCACTTGTCAAGCAAGCCAATAGAAAAGGTCCCTCCCGAAGCAAGCCGGCTGGTTCGCACGCGCCTGCCTCCGTTGGAGGCCTCAGGCCGGTCCCACCGATGTCGACCGCAGCCCCCGGGAGGGGCGGCACGGGCTCAGTCCCGGTCGTCGTCCCGGTCGTCGTCCTCGTCGCCATCCTCGTCGGGATGGGTGGCGAGGTTGTCCTGCGCCGACTGGATCAGCCCGTACGCCTCGTCGAGGTTCGTCGCCCCGAGCAGCAGCCGGCTCAGGCTGCGCGCATCGCGGGCGGCGAGGTGGTCGACGGCTCCCTCCTCGACCCAGAAGGGCGCGGACTCGAGATCCTGCCGCAGGAGCTCCACCGCCTGGTGGCCGCAGTCGAGGGTGTACGTCGCGATCGCGTACCGGCTGTGGGACGGGGCCTCCTCCGCCTCCCACGGGACGAGCGGCCCGCTGCGGATCCCGCCGGGCTCGATGACCTCCGCGGCGAGCTCGATGTCGCGCCAGGACAGGTCGACGGGGACGCGCAGCTCGAACAGGAGCGCCTCGGCGTCGTCGGCGCGCGTCGCCGCGCTCGCCAGCACGGCCGCCACCCAGTGGGCTTCGGCGAACGACAGGCCGGTGAAGAGCCCGCCCTCGTCCGCCTGCGGGTAGAGCTGGGACTCCTGCTTGGTCGTGATGCCGACGGCGTATTCCTCTGGGCCGATCGCGCCGGCCTCGGTCTTCGCGAGCACGCGCACGGATGCGGCCGGGTCATCGCGCAGGGGCCGCCGCCACACCTCGAGGATCTCGAAGCGGTCGTCTATTCGTACACCTCGTCGACGAAGGCCGACAGGGCGTGCGCGGCCTCGCGGACGGTCGCGATCGCCAGCCGGTAGTCCATGCGGGTGGGACCGATGATCGACACGGTCCCCAGGTTACGCCTCGCGACGCCGTAGTTCGCGGCGACGATCGAGACGCCCCGGAGCGACGGGTCGGCCAGCTCGGCCCCGATCCGCAGGTAGACGTCGTTGCCGGACAGGGCGCCCCGCAGCATCTGCAGGAGCGCGAATCGCTCTTCGATGGCCCGCATGAGCGCCCCGATCTCGATGAGGTCCTGCCGGCGGTTCTCCTCGAGGAAGCGCGCCTGTCCGCCGATGATCAGCGAGCCCTGCGCCTCCTCGTCGTCGAGCTCCGTGAGCGCGGAGGCGAGGGTCTCGATGAACGACTGCTCCCTCGGCCCGAGCGACGGGTCGACGAGGCGACTCGACGTCGTTCGCGCGCCGACCGGCAATCCGACGGTGCGCTCGTTGAGGAAGTCCGACGCCCAGTCGGCAAGCCGCGGGTCGACCGGCGTGTCGAATGCGAACATGCGCTTGGTGACGGCCCCCGTTGACGTGATGATCACGACCATCACGAGCTGCGGCTGCAGCACCAGCACCTCGACGCGCCGCACGGTGGCGGATTGCGCCGGCGGGCCCGTGACCACCCCGAGCATGTTGGTGATCTGCGACATCGCGTCCGCGAGGCGCCGCATCGCCGCATCGACCTCCCGGCGCACCTCCCCCACCTCGAGGGCACTGGCGATGGCGCGCGGCACCGGCATGTGGTCGCGCTTGACCAGATGGTCGACGTAGTAGCGATACCCGGCGTCGGTGGGCACCCGGCCCGCGGAGGTGTGCGGGTGGTTCAGCAGGCCGAGCTGCTCCAGCCGCGCGAGCTCGGAGCGCACGGTTGACGAGGCGAAGTCGAGCCCCTCCCGCCCGGCGATGTCCTTGCTCCCGACCGGGCTGCGCGTGTCGACGTGTCGCTCCACGACTACCCGCAGGATCGCCTCCTGCCGCGCTGTGAGCCGCTCGTCGGTCACGAACCGTATTCCATCAGCTCGCCAAGCACGCTGTTCTGGAGGAACCGGCCCTCGCGTGAGAGCTCCACCCGCTCGCCGTCGTAGCTCAGGAGGCCGGCCTCGGCGAGGCGCTCGAACGCGTCGGGATGGTCGGGCGGCCCGGACCACGCCAGGGCGAGCGGGCGGGCGAGGCGGAGCCCGAGCATCCAGCGCTCGCGGCGGCGGGTGTCGTCGTCGAGGGGCTCGTGGGTGCGTCGCGGGATCGACCCGGTCGCGGCGGCGTCCAGGTAGCCGGCGAGGTTGGGGGCCACGCGCCACCGCCGGCCGGCGACGGTGGACACCGCGCCGATCCCGATGCCGAGGTAGTCCGCCGCGTTCCAGTAGGCGAGGCTGTGCCGGCATTCCTGGCCGGGTCGCGCGAAGTTCGCCGTCTCGTACCAGCCGTAGCCGGTGGACTCGAGGCGATCGACCACCTCGCGGTAGGCGTCCTCGGCGAAGTCCTCGTCGACCGTGGCGCCGGCGCGGGCGAGCGCGCTCCCAGGCTTCATTTCGAGCTCGTACCAGGAGATGTGGTCGGGGCCCAGGTCGAGGACGGTGGCGAGGTCCTCGGCGAGGTCGTCCGCGGTCTGGCCCGGCACCGCGAACATGAGATCCACGCTCAGATTGGCGAACCCCGCCGCACGGGCGCAGTGGAACGCCGCCCGCACCTGATGCGCGGTCGCGCGGCGGTCGAGCGCCCCCAGGAGGTGCGGCTGGAACGACTGCGCCCCGAGCGAGAGCCGCGTGACGCCCGCGTCGAGGTAGGCCTCCAGGGCCGCGCAGTCGACGGTCTCGGGGTTCGCCTCCATCGACACCTCCGCACCCGGCGCCAGGTGTGGGCGGATGGCGTCCATGAGGCGTGCGATCCGGCGCGGCCGCATCAGGCTCGGCGTGCCGCCGCCCAGGTAGACCGTCTCGAGCTCGCCGAGGCGCGCCGACTCGGCGTCGAGCTCGGCCAGCAGCGCGTCGAGGTAGGCGTCGCGGCGGTCGAGCGCGCCGGTCTCGACCACGAACGCGCAGTACCCGCAGCGGCTCGCGCAGAACGGCAGGTGCACGTAGAGGTGGCGGACGTCCATCACTTCTTCGCCGAACTCGCGTCCTCTCCGATCGACAGCACCGACAGGAACGCCTCCTGCGGCACCTCGACCCGCCCCACCTGCTTCATGCGCTTCTTGCCCTCCTTCTGACGCTCGAGGAGCTTGCGCTTGCGGCTGATGTCGCCGCCGTAGCATTTCGCGAGCACGTCCTTGCGGCGGGCCTTGACCGTCTCGCGCGCGATGACCTTGCTGCCGATCGCCGCCTGGATCGGCACCTCGAACAGCTGCCGCGGGATGGTCTTCTGAAGCCGCTCGACCACGCCCTTGCCGCGCTGGAACGCCAGGTCGCGGTGGACGATCATCGACAGGGCATCCACCGGGTCGCCCGCGAGTAGGATGTCGAGCTTGACGAGCGGGCTCTCGCGGTCGCCGATGATGTCGTAG
This sequence comes from uncultured Thermoleophilia bacterium, assembly GCA_963777565.1. Taxonomy (GTDB): domain Bacteria; phylum Actinomycetota; class Thermoleophilia; order Miltoncostaeales; family Miltoncostaeaceae; genus CALMEC01. The sequence goes on along the minus strand of CAVZQZ010000011.1, from coordinate 60,983 downwards.
TCGAGCGAGGCGTAGCCCTTGGTGCGACTCTTCAGCTGGTCGTAGAAGTCCATGACGATCTCGGCGAGCGGCAGGTCGTACACGATTTGCTGGCGGTTCTCGATGGGCTCCATCGTCACGAAGGCGCCGCGGCGCTCCTGGCAGAGCTCCATGATCGCCCCGACGAACTCGGGGGGCACCAGCACCGAGCACCGCACGTACGGCTCGTAGATCGCCTCGATGCTGCTGGGGTTCGGGAGCTCGGCCGGGCTCTTGACGTCGATCTCCTCCCCGGTGACCGAGATCACGCGGTATGCGACGTTCGGCGTCGTCGCGAGGAGCTCCAGGTCGTACTCGCGCTCCAGCCGCTCGCGCACGATGTCCATGTGCAGGAGCCCCAGGAACCCACAGCGGAACCCGAACCCGAGGGCCTGCGACGTCTCGGGCTCCCACTGCAGCGAGGCGTCGTTGAGCGAGAGCTTCTCCAGCGCCTCGCGCAGGTCCGGATACTCGTCGGCGTCGATCGGGAACAGGCCGCAGAACACCATCGGCTTGACTTCGCGGTAGCCGGGCAGCGCCTCGGCGGCGCGGTTGCCCGCGACCGTGAGCGTGTCGCCGACCCGCAGGTCGCCGAGCTGCTTGACGCCGGTGATGAGGTAGCCGGACTCGCCGGCGCCGAGCCGCCCGGTGGGCACCATGGACGGGGTCATGACCCCGATCTCCTCCGCCTCGGCGGTGAGCCCGGTCTGCATCGCGAGGAGCTTGTCGCCCTTGCGGAACACGCCGTCGACCACTCGTACGAACGTGACGACGCCCCGGTACTGGTCGTATACCGAGTCGAACATCAGCGCCCGCGGCGGGGCGTCGGGGTTGCCACGCGGGGGCGGCACGGAGGCGACGACCGCCTCGAGCACGTCCTCGATGCCCTGGCCCGTCTTCGCCGAGATCCGCAGCACGTTCTCGGGCCGGTCGCCGATGAGGTCGGCGACCGCGCGCGCGTGCAGGTCGGGATCGGCGGCGGGCAGGTCGATCTTGTTGAGCACCGGGATGATCTCGAGGTCCGCCTCGATGGCCAGGTAGGTGTTGGCCAGAGTCTGCGCCTCGATGCCCTGGCTGGCGTCGACGACGAGGATCGCGCCCTCGCAGGCCGCGAGGCTCCGCGACACCTCGTACGAGAAGTCCACGTGCCCTGGGGTGTCGATCAGGTTCAGCTGATAGGTCTCGTCGTCCGAGGCCGTGTAGAACACGCGCACCGCCTGGGCCTTGATCGTGATCCCGCGCTCGCGCTCCAGGTCCATCGAGTCGAGTACTTGCGAGCGCATCTCCCGGTCGCTGATGGAGTTCGTGATCTGGAGGATGCGGTCGGCCAGCGTCGACTTGCCATGGTCGATGTGGGCGATGATGCAGAAGTTGCGGATGTGGGACTGGTCCAAAGCCGACCTATCGTAGCGGCCGAAGAAGTTGGCCCAGCATCCTGGTTTCCGGCACCCGAAGCCCGTAGCAGGCCGCGAGGTAGGCGAAGATCCCGCCGACGCCGGCGAGCCCGACGCTGAGGATCTGCGCGACGAGCGAGTCGCCGAGCGCGGAGTCGAGCGCGTGCCAGATTCCCCACGCCCAGGCGGCGAGCAGCGCGGACGCCAGGAGGGTCTTGACGAAACCGTCGACGATGGCGCGGACATCCAGCCCTCCGATCTCCTTCCCGAGGAGCCACGCGAGCGACAGGAAGGTGAAGAGGCTCGTGATCGACGTCGAGAGCGGGATGCCGCCCGTTCCCAGGGGCCGATACAGGGCGAGGTCGAGCACCGCGTTCAGGACCATCGCCCCGAACGCGATCTTCGTCGGCACCCAGGGCATCTTCAGGCTGAAGAACGATCGCGCGAGGAGCAGGCTCCCCCCGTTGAACATCAGGCCGAACGTGAAGAAGAACAAGGCTTCGCTCGTCAACGCGGTCGCGCCGGGGCCGAACTCGCCGCGTTGGAATACCAGCCGAATGATCGGCTCGGCGAGCACCAGCAGGAACAACGTCGACGGCACGAGGGTGAAGAAGATCTGACGGATCCCGCTGGTGACGGTGCGCGAGACCCCGGGCAGGTCACCGCGGGCCACGAGGCGCGAGATCGTCGGGAACATCACGGTCGAGACCGCCACGCTGAAGATGCCCTGCGGGAGGATGTAGAGGCGGAAGGCCGCGTCGATCGCCCGCACGGACTCCTCGCTGACGAGCTGCGCGATCAGGGTGTCGACGGTGGCGTTGACGTTGATGAGCCCGAGGGCGATCGTCACCGGGAGCATCAGAGCGAGCACCCGGCGCACATAGGGGTTGGCGAACCCGAGCGAGAGCGGGAACGGCCCCTTGCCGCGGAGCCCCGGGAGGAGATAGAGGAGCTGGATCACCGTGCCGACGAGGATTCCGACCGCATACGCGTAGATCCGCTTGTCCGCGTCGAGAAACGGCGTGACGCCGATGAGGAAGACGAGGATCGTCACGTTCCAAAGGACCGGCGCGATCGCCGAGGAATCGAACTCCCCGTAGGACTGGAGGATCCCCATCACCAAGCCGGTCAGGCCGAGGAGCATTACGATCGGGAACATCACCTGCGACAGGCCGATGAGGTCGTCGGTCTGTTGCGGACCGAGGCTCCATCCGAAAAGGGGCATGACCCATGGCGCGGTGATGATCGCGATCAGCGACAGCCCGCCGAGAACCATCGTAATCAGCCCGGTCAGCGCCCCCGCGAGCCGCTTCGCCTCGCGGTGGCGTCCCTGCTCCTGCAGCTCGGTGAACACCGGCACGAAGGCCGCCGAGAGCGCGGCGTCTGCGACGAGGCTTCGCAAGAGGTTCGGGATCTGGAACGCGATGACGAATGCGTTGATCGGCCCCTTGATGCCGAACAGGGCAGCGGCCGCGATCTCGCGGACGAGCCCCGCGACGCGGCTGACGGCGGTCCACATCGCGAAGATTGCGGTGGACCGTCCCAAACTCCTGGCGGGCGAAGGCGCCTCGTCCCCGGTGGGGACTATCTCCGCCAGAGCGGGCCCCTTTGCATGATGTGTAAGATACGCGGCCGCTCGGCCCACCTAGGAGGACGTCCCGCTTGGCGAACATCAAGCAGCAGAAGAAGCGCATCCGTCGTGCGGAGAAGCAGCACGACTCGAACGTGCGTTACCGGTCCACGATCAAGACCCTGTTCAGGGGCCTCGAGGGCGCCGAGACCGGTGACGACGCGGCCACCCGCGCCAGGGACCTCGAGAAGCTGATCGACAAGGCCGCCGCGAAGGGCGCCATCCACGCGAACAACGCCGCTCGCAAGAAGAGCCGCGTGGCCCGCATCGTCGCCGCGCGCGAGGGCTGACCCTCCGCCGCTGGCGCTCGGCCTCGGTCAGTCCCTGACGAGGCCGAGCAGGTCGCGCGCCGCCAGCTCGAGCACGAAGCGCCGGCCGTCGTCACCCGACCGTCCGAGATCGCCGAACGCCGATACGCGCAGGTCGAGCTCCAGCGTCGCGAGACGGGCGACGCACCGGTCGCCGGCGCCGGGCGCGATCTGGCGGGCATGTTCGAGCGCCTTCTGCGCCGGGTAACCCCTGAGCCCGGTGGCGGCGCCGACAGCGTCGGGTGACGCCCCCTCGCCGAGCGCCTGCGCCACGGCGATCCCCCGGAAGTGGCGTGTGAGCGTGGCGTGGACGACGGCGGGGTCGGTGGGCTTGTCCCCCCCACCCAGCTCGTCGAGGATGTCGTAGACGCGGGCGCGGTTCCCTGCGATCAGCGCGTCGGCGACCTCGTAGGCCTTGCTCTCCGGGTTGACGACCACCAGGGCGTCGACCAGCTCACGGTCGACGGGCGCGGCGCCGGCGGCCGCGGCGAGCTTCGCCCCCTCCTGGCTGAGCGCCATCGCGTCCTCACCCACCCGCTCCACCACGAGCCGGGCGAGCGCCGCCGGCAGCTTGGCGCCGTGCCGGTGTGTCTCGGCGATGAGGTGCTCGACGAACCACTTGGTTCGGTCGCTGCGCTTGAGCTTGGCGTCCGGACCGTAGGCGAGCACCTTGCCGGCACCCTCGACCGCGGCCACCAGCTTCGGGGTTACGGTCCCGTCGGCCACCAGGGCGAGGCATGCGGTGTCGTTCGGCCCCGCCAGGTACGCGACCAGCGGGGTCGCGTCGTCGGCCCGCCAGGCCTCGACGCCACGCACGATCACAAGGCGCGTCCCGCCAAACGAGAGCGTCTCGCACGCGGCGACGACCTCGGCGGCGGGGACCTGCCCTGCCTCGAAGATGTCGGGGGGCATCCCGCCGTCGCTCGCGACGCGGTCGGCGAGCCGGCGCACGGCGCGCTCCACCTTGCCGCGGTCCTCCCCCCAGATCCCGTAGACGGGAAGGAGCGGGTCGCGGACCTGGCTCATCGGGGCCGGCCGGCGGCGGGGACGTCCATCGCCGGAGCTTAGTGCTCCCGCTCGTACGTTTCCCGCGCGAAAACCGAGTCAGGTGAACGGAGCGTGCGCGCGTCCCCGGCGGGTGAAACGACCGTTTGCAGCCGGGAAACGTGGCAATGCTTGCGAGCGGGAGCACGTCGGTCGCGCGCCGACGCGCTGCCCCCTTGACAAACCGACCGGTTGGTCGGTACGTTGCGCGCCATGGTTACCCATGCCTCGACAGATCGCGGCGAATCCACCAGACGTCGCATCCTCGAAGTCGCCGCCCGGCACTTTCTCGAGCGCGGCTTCACGGGCACGTCCCTCAATGAGGTGATCCGCGACAGCGGGCTCACCAAGGGCGGGTTCTACTTCCATTTCTCCGGCAAGGCCGACCTCGCCGTCGAGGCGCTCGAGATGGTGCGGACCGAGTGGCGGGGTGAGGTGCTGGCTGCCGCCGGCTACCACCCGCGCGCGGTCGATCAGATCGCCGCGCTCGTTCGAGCGGCGGCGGCGGGAAAGCGCACTGCGCCTGCGGGCACCGCAATCGGGCGGCTCTGCCAGGAGCTCGCCGGGCAGCCTGAGGTTGCCGAACGGGTCCGCCCGTTCGACGCGTGGTTCGAGCTCACGGCCGAGCTCTTCCTCCGGGCGCAGTCCGAGGGCGATATGGACCCGTCGGTCGACCCGCAGGCCGCGGCCCATTACGCCGTCTGCGCGTTTCTCGGCATCGACCAGGTGGCCGATGTCTCGGGCGATCCATCGTTGGTCGAGCGCCTGGTCGAGCAGTACCTCACGTTTACATTCGCCGCAGTCGGCATTACCGTCCCGGTGCCGGCCGCGATCTAGTCCAAGTCCTTCCCCTTTCGTCAGAACGAACCAATCGGTCGGTTGGAACTCCGTCCCCAAGGAGCCTTCGATGTTCTCCAGTCTCTCTCCAAGGGCGCTCGCGCGAAGCTCCGCAGCCCATCCCAAGCGGGTGATCGGGGCGTGGATCGTCGCATTCGTCGTCGCCATGGCGGTGATCGCGATGCTCCTCGGCGACGTGCTCAGCCCGCAGCAATCTTTCGTAAACACCCCTGAGAGCCAGCGGGCCGCGAATCAGATCGAGGCGATCACCGGCGCGGCCGACTCCACCACCGAGCATGTGGTCATGCAGACCACGACCGGCACGTTCGCGGACGCTGGTCCGCGCGCCCAGGCCGATGCCCTCACCGCCGAGATCTCGGCGCTCGGGCCGGCGGTCGTGTCGCAGGCGACGTCGCCCACGGCAGCACCCGACCAGATCTCGCAGGATGGCCGCACCGCGATCATCCCGGTGAAGATGGCGGGCAGCATCAACGATGCCCGCGACAACATCGACAAGGTCCTCGACGTCGCCCTGGCGCAGAACGGCGCCGACGGCATGAACGTCTATGTCACGGGGCTCGCGTCGATCGACAACGGCGTGAACAAAGTTGCCGAGGATGACCTCAAGACCGGCGAGACGTTCGGGATCCTCCTGGCGCTGATCATCCTGCTCGTCGTCTTCGGCGCCTTGGTCTCGGCCCTCTTGCCGATCATCCTCGCGGTGGTGGCGATCGTGGTCGCGCTCGCCCTCACCGCCCTCGTCGGCCAGTTCGGCGACCTGTCGTTCTTCGTCACCAACATGATCACCATGATGGGCCTGGCGGTCGGGATCGACTACGCCCTGTTCATCGTGAGCAGGTACCGCGAGGAGCGTACCGACGGCGTCGAGAAGCTCGCCGCCATCGAGCGGGCCGGTGACACGTCGAGTCGCGCGGTCTTCTTCTCCGGCCTGACGGTCGTGGTGGCCCTCGCGGGGCTGCTGATCGTCCCGATGTCGGTGTTCGTGAGCCTCGCGGTCGGCGCCATACTCGTGGTGCTTTCGGCGATCGTCGCAGCGCTTACCCTGCTCCCGGCGCTCCTGTCCGTGCTGGGCGACCGCATCGACGCGGGACGCGTTTCGCGGCTCGTGCCGAAGCGGCTCCGTCGTGAGCGCAGCGAGGGCTTCTGGTCCCGCGCAGCCGCCTGGGTGATGCGCAGGCCCGTGGCGAGCCTCGTCGTCAGCGCCGCGTTCCTGGTCGTCCTCTCGATCCCCTACTGGGGCATCAACACGGGCGCGTCCGGGGTGGACAGCCTGCCTCCGGGCCTGCAGGCCCGCCAGGGGTACGACATCCTGCAGCAGCAATTCGGAGTCGGGAGCGTCGCCCCGGCGCGGATCCCGATCGAAGGCGACCCCGCGTCGCCGGCAAACAGCCAGGCGATCGCCCAAATCACGGCCGCGGTGGCCGGCGACCCGATCCTCGGTACGCCGGCCGTCGAGGCCGGAGCGACCGCCAAGGGAGGCGTGCTGTCGATCCCGGTGAACGCCGACTCGACGAGTTCGGACGCCACCGGGGCCGTCAAGCGCATCCGAGCGGTCACGGACCTGCCGGTGGGCGGAGCGGCCGCCGAGAACCTGGACTACTTCGACATCGCGGACCGCTACCTGCCGATCGTCGTGGCCATCGTGCTGGCGCTCTCGTTCATCATCCTGCTGCTCGCGTTCCGGTCGATCGTGGTACCGCTGGTCGCGATCGTGCTGAACCTCCTGTCGGTGGGAGCGGCGTTCGGGCTGATGACCCTCGTCAGCCAGATGGGCGTCGGCGCCGAGATCTTCGGCTTCCAGCAGGTCGACACCGTCGAGGCCTGGATCCCGATCTTCCTGTTCGCCGTCCTGTTCGGCCTGTCGATGGACTACCACGTGTTCCTGCTCTCGCGGATCCGCGAGCGATACCTCAAGACCGGCAGCAACGTCGAGTCGATCACGTACGGGATCAGCTCGAGTGGACGGCTCATCACCGGTGCGGCCCTGATCATGGTCGCGGTGTTCGGCGGGTTCGCCGCCGGGCAACTGGTGATGTTCCAGCAGATGGGCTTCGGCCTCGGCGTCGCCGTCCTGATCGACGCGACGATCGTGCGGGGCGTGCTGCTGCCCGCCACGATGCGGCTGCTGGGCGACGCCAACTGGCACCTGCCAAAGTCGCTGGACTGGCTCCCCCACGTCGCGATCGAGGGTCCCGCCCCGGTCAGCGAGGGAGCGCCAGCCTCGTAGGAGCCTGACCGAGTGCCCGCCGGCGATCGTCCGGCGGGCACGAGGTCACCGTCCCCGCTCGACGCCCACGTCGAGCCCACCGGCGCCGGGGGCCACCATGGCGCTTCCGGATCTATCGGTCCGGAGCACCGCCACTCCCTCCGCCGCGAGCGCGGCCAGCGTGCCCGCCTCCGGATGCCCGTGACGGTTCGGATCGCCGACGGAGATCAGGGCGACGCTCGGACGGAGCCGCCGAAGCAGATCCGGGAGCCCGGCGTCAGCCGATCCATGGTGCGAGACCTTGAGCACGTCCACCCGTTCGAGCGCGAGGCGGCCCAGCACCCCGCTCTCCGCGTCGGCCGTGAGGAGCGCCGCGACTCCCTTCGCCGACGCCCGCATCACGAGGCTGGCGTCGTTGGGATCGTCCGGCGGCGGCTGGTTCGCCCGGGGCCACAGCACGTCGAGCCGCCACCCACCGGCATGCACTCCGTCGCCGGCGACTACGCGCCGCACCGCGATGCCCCGGCGACGAGCCGCAACCTCGACAGCGGGCAACGCGACCGGGGCGATCACGGTGCCCACGTCAAGGCGATCGATAATGTCCGCAGCAGCCCCCGCGTGGTCGAGTTGGTCGTGGGTGATCGCGAGGACGTCGAGCCGCCGGACGCCCGCCCGGTTCAGTGCTCCCAGCACCGGCGGCGGCGAGCCCGGCGGTCCCGTGTCGACGAGGACGGTTGCTCCGTCGGGCGAGCGCAACAGGATCGCATCGCCCTGCCCGACGTCCAGCGCGGTGACCGCGGGCGCCGTGGGCCACGGGGCCGGAGGCGCGACCGACGGGATGGCCGCGGCGATCGCCGCGGTGAGGGCCGCGACTGCACACGCCGACGCCGCCCGTGGGATCGGCAGGGCGACGGGAGGACCCGTGGCGCGCCACAGCCGTCCCGCGAGCAACCCGACGGCGACCGCCGGCACGCCGGCGACGGCCGCAGTCCATGCCGGAAGCTCGACGCTCGCGCCGGGAACGGCCGCGGCAGCGTCGGCGAGCACGATGAGCCCCCACGCGCCGACGCCGGCGATCCACCCGGCGATCGCCGCCAGCGGGATGGCCACAGCACCGAGCGCGATGCCGGCGAGGGCCAGCACGACAATCGGCCCGGCGAGCGGAACCGCGACGACGTTCACCACCAGGCCCGCCAGGGAGAGCTGCCCGAAGTGCCAGATCACCACCGGGGCGGTCGCCATCGCGGCCCCGGCGGCCTGCGCGGCCAGGTCGGCGAGGCGGCTCGGGAGCGTTCCGGCGAGCCATGTCGCGATCGGCGGGGCGACGGCGAAGATCCCGGCAACGGCCGCGAAGGACAACTGCAGGCCGGGGTCGCCGATCGCGCGTGGCTGATGCAGCACGAGCAGGGTGAGGCCCGCCAGCAGCAGATACCACCGCTCGGTCGGACGTGAGCGCAGCTGTCCGGCGAGGCCGAGCGCGCCCACGATCCCCGCGCGCGCGACCGACGCGCCCCCGTCGCACGCGAGACAGTAGGCGACGAGCACGAACGCCGCGATGGCCGTTGCCAACCGTCGCTCCAGGCCGATGCTCCGCAAGAGTGCGAGCACCGCCAGCGCGACGATGGTGACGTTCTGACCGGAGACAGCCAGCAGATGCCACAGGCCCGCGTCGCGGAACGCCTGCGCGGTGCCCTCGGACAGGTCCTGCCCGCCGCCGAGGGCCATCCCGCGCACGATCACCCGCGGCTCACCCGACGCCCCGACGCCGGCCATGCGCGCCGCGGCGTTGCGCCACCTGTCGCGCAGCCCGCGGAGTCCGCCGCGACGGCCCGCTCGGGTCACCGTCGTGATCTCGAGGCGCCCGGCGATCGCGCTCCGGGCGAGGTGCGCCCGCCACCATCCAGGCGAGCGGGCCGTCGCGGCGGGGACGACCCGTCCGGTGAGGCGAAGCACCTGGCCGGGGGCGAGGCCCCCGAGTGTGTCGTTCGAAAGCTCGGCGATAAGTCCGGTGCCGGAGGGCACGTGCCGCCCGCCCACCTCAGTCAGGTCGCGGGCGCGCACGCGCACCTGGACGCCCCGCGCCGAGTCCTGCGCAGGGCCGTCGGCTTCCACCGTGCCGCTCACCGCCACCGGCAGGTCGAGGGCCGGCGGAGTCGTCGCGGCCAGCCGGGCCCCTCCCCACCCCCAGCCGGTGGCCGCCAGCGTCACGGCCACCAGCGCCAGCGCGCCACGCGCGCCACCGGTGCCGATGGCCACCGCCGACGCCACCCCGAGCCCCGCGGCGACCAGCCAGATCAGCCCGGGAGGCCGCACCGCCAGGGCGAGCAGCGTGCCTGCGACCAGGGCCGCCAGCAGCACGTGCGGGGTGTGGCGGAGCACGGCGGGCGCGCGGGGCCGGACGGTCACTCCCGACTCACGGCGTGACCTTTCCGCGGATGGCGTCCAGTCGCGATTGGCCGATGCCGGGGACGTCGAGGAGCCCGTCGACCGACGAGAAGCCGCCATGCTGAGCTCGCCAGGCGACGATGCGCGCGGCGAGCGTCGGCCCGATGCCGTCGAGGGCGTCCAGCTGCTCCACGGTCGCCGACGAGAGGCTCACCGGACCGCCGGCCGGGCCTCCTCCCCCCGCCGGCCCCGTGGCTGCGGACGCGGCGCGCCTCGGCACGAGCACCTGCTGGCCGTCCTGCAGCGGGGCCGCGAGGTTGACGAGGCCGAGATCGGCCAGCGGGGTCGGCCCTCCCGCGAGCCGTATCGCCTGGATCACCCGTCCGTCGCCAGCGATGCGGTAGACGCCCGGCTTGCGAACCGCTCCGGCGACGTGCACGAGCAATTCCGTCGGTGGGCGCTGGGCGACGACCGCCAACCGCGCCGACTCCGGCTGGGTGGCGGCCGGTGAGCGGCCGGCGATGCGCCAAGCGAGTGCTCCGAGGGCGACCGCGAGCAGCAGGTACGCCCAGCCGGATCGGCGCAGCCACGGGACGAGACGATCCATGACCCGAGGCTACGGAGTGACGGGTGACGCGGGTGGCACCGCGTGTGCCAAGTGCGTCACGCCACCGTGAATCTTCAACGTCCGTTGCGGAATGAGCGTGCTGCGCCCGATTCTGAAACGGAAGCCCAGTGGATCAGATCACAAGGTTCACGAGGCGGTCGGCCACGACGATCTCGCGGCGGATCGCGTGCCCGTCGAGCGCGGCCTGCACCTTGGGCAGCGACCGCGCCCTGGCGGCGAGCTCGTCCTCGGCGAGGCCCGCGGGAACCTCCAGGCGGTCACGGAGCTTGCCGTTGACCTGCACCACCACCGTCACCGACTCCCGCTCGAGGAATGCTGCGTCGGCCTCGGGCCAGGGCTCACCCAGAGCCGCTCGCCGCCGAGCGCCTCCCACAGCTCGCTGATGCGACGTGCGGCGCGAACAGGAACAGCAGCGAGACCGCGGTCTGGGTGGCGTAGCGCAGCGCTGCGCGGCCGACGCTCGCTCGCGACAGCGCCCTCTCCGACCGCGCCTTGGTGGCCGCGTTTACGAGCTCCTGGATGGCGGAGATCGCGGTGTGGAACGAGAAGCGCTCGCCGATGTCGTCGCTGACCTTCGCGATCGTCGCCTCGGTCTTGCGCACCAGCTCCAGCGCGACGGCGTCGTCTCGAGACCACCTCGAGCGACGGGCGGTCGACCAGCGTCGCCGGGCTCCAGACCGGCGACCAGCCGCCAGAGGCGGTCGAGGAACCGCCGCTGCCCCTCGACGCCGCGGTCGCTCCACTCGGCGTCGTCGGCCGCCGGGCCCATGAAGAGCACGTAGAGGCGCAGCGTGTCGGCGCCGAAGCGGTCGACGATCTCGTCCGGGCGCGACGACGTTGCCCTTGCTCTTGCTCATCTTCGCGCCGTCGCGGTAGATCATCCCCTGCGTGAACAGGCGGGCGAACGGCTCGCGCGACGCCCGACCAGGTCCGACGTCGTACAGCACCTTGGTGAAGAAGCGCGCGTACAGCAGGTGCAGGATCGCGTGCTCGACGCCGCCGATGTACTGGTCGACCGGCAGCCAGTAGTCGACGACCTCGCGCTCGAACGGCGGCCGCGGACAGGTGCGGGGCCGTGTAGCGCAGGAAGTACCAGGACGAGTCCACGAAGGTGTCCATGGTGTCGGTCTCGCGCCGGGCCGGTCCGCCGCAGGCGGGGCAGGTCGTCGTCGACGAACGTCCGCGTTGGCGGCGAGCGGGCTCTGGCCCTTGGGGGCGTAGTCGTCGACCTCCGGCAGCAGGACCGGGCAGCTGGTCGTCGGGGACCGGCACGACCCCGCACCGGTGCAGTGGACCACCGGGATCGGTGCGCCCCAGTAGCGCTGGCGCGAGATGAGCCAGTCGCGCAGGCGGTAGCCGACGGTGGCCTCGCCCAGTGCCGCGCTCGGCGAGCCACGCGGCGATCGGCCGCGCTTGGCCTCGTCCACCTCCGAGCCCGTCGAGGAAGCCCGAGTTCACCAGTCGCCCGGCGCCGGCGTACGCCGCCTCGAGCGGCGCGTCGGCCGTCGAGGCCCCGGGCGCCGCGATGACGCGGCGGATCGGGCAGGTCGTGCGCCGTGCGCGAAGGCGAAGTCGCGCTCGTCGTGGCCGGGCACCGCCATGATCGCGCCGGTGCCGTAGTCCATCAGCACGTAGTCGGCGACCCACACCGGGATCGCCTCGCCGTTGACCGGGTTGACGACGTGACGGCCGGTGAAGACGCCGGTCTTGGCGCGGTCGGCCGTCGCCGCGGTCGGCGACGCCGAGGCACGCGCCGCCGCCGCGGCGTACTCGCGCGACCGCCGCCGCCTCGGGCCGGCCCTCCACCAGCTGCGCGCACCAGCGGGTGCTCGGGCGCGAGCAGGAAGAACGTGGCGCCGAAGAGCGTGTCGGGGCGCGTGGTGAACACCGGGATCGGCGTGCTCGCCGTCCGTCGGTGCGGAACGTCACGCGGGCGCCCTCGGACCGGCCGATCCAGTTGCGCTGCATGGTGAGCACGCGCTCGGGCCAGTCGACCAGCTCGTCCATGTCGTCCAGCAGGCGCTGGGCGTAGTCGGTGATGCGCAGGAACCACTGCGGTCAGCTGGCGCAGCTCGACCTCGGTGCCGCAGCGCTCGCAGCGCGCCGTCGATGACCTGCTCGTTGGCCAGCACCGTCTGGTCGACGGGGCACCAGTTGACGGCCGCCTCGCGCCGCTCGGCCAGGCCGTGCTCGAAGAACCGCAGGAACAGCCACTGCGTCCAGCGGTAGTACTCGGGGTCGCTGGTGGCGATCTCGGTGTCCCAGTCGATCGAGAAGCCCGAGCCGGCGTGAGCTGCTCGCGGATGCGGGCGATGTTGCGCGCGGTGACCTCCGCCGGCGGCTCGCCGGTGCGGATGGCCGCGTTCTCGGCGGGCAGGCCGAACGCGTCGTAGCCCATCGGGTGGAACACCGACCGCGCCCTGCCGCCGGCGGTGGTGCGCGACGACGTCGCCCATCGTGTAGTTCTTGACGTGGCCCATGTGGATCTCGCCGGACGGGTACGGGAGCATCTCCAGCACGTACGCCTTCGGGCTCGGCGGGCAGCTCGGGCGGCGCGCCGTCGCGTGAGATCGGCTCCGCGTGGAACGCACGTTCCGCTCCCACGCCACCTGCCACTTGGACTCGACGGGCGCGGGGTCGTACCGTTCGGGCAGGATCGTGGAGATCCGTTCGGACATCGGCGGTCGAGTATATCGGCCGGTCTTCGGGGCGTCTGACGTGACGACGCTGAGGCCGGCCGTCGTCGTGACCACGACGCCGACCCGGACGCGCACTTCGACGGGATCCTCGCCCTCTACCGCGCCCACGGGTGGACCCACGCCACCGACCCGGCCCGCCTGCGCACCGCGATCACGAGCTCGTCGACGTCCCTGGTCGCGCTCGAGGACGACGACGTGGTCGTGGGCTTCGCCCGCGCCATGTCGGACGAGGCGTTCGCCGTCTACATCGCCGACATCCTGGTGCGCGCCGGACCGGCAACGCCGTGGGATCGGCAGCGCGACGCTCACCGCGATCCTCGACCGCTACCCGATCGACACGCTTCCACCACCAGGTGCTGGTGGCCGAGCGCGGAGCGGAGGGCTTCTACCGCCGCCTGGCCTCACGGCCGTCTCCGCCTACGGGCTGACCGCGTTCATCCGCTCGCGCGACCCCTGAGCGGCGTCAGTCCGGGTCGTGGCGGACGATCCCCGCGCGCTCGGCGAGCACCTGGGCCCGCCCCCGGTCGTCCAGGTGGGCGGCGTCGATCAGGTCGCGCACGGCCGCCCGGACCTCCTCGCAGCTGATCCCGAGCCGCCGTGCGATCCTGCGGTCGGAGCGCCCGTCCCGAAGGAGCTCCAGGATCGTCTGCATGCGGGCGTCGGTCTGCGTCATCGTCGCCCCGCTCACCGGGCGCCACGCCCGTGGGTCTCGGCGATCGACGACGACCCGCGACGATCGGATGGCGGCTGTCGGCTCATCTGGGGGTCGTATCGTCCCTGATCGGCGGTGCCTTGAGGGCAAAGAGATCGCAAATGCTTCGCCGAGGTCATCACGAGCGGCGTCCCGAGACCACCCGACTCAGCGTGGGCTGGCCAATCCGGCGTCGGCGAGCTCGCGCGCCAGCTCCGGTCCGGGGTCTCGCGGCACCAGGAAGTACCACCAGTTGCGGCGCTCAGTCGCCCGATCCTGCGACGTCGAGTCCCCCCAGACGCAACGACCCGAGGGGACGGTGGCACGGCGCAGCCGCTCGTCGGCCGCCCGAAGCCGGGCGAGCAGCGGGCCGTCGGGCTCCGGCATCGCGCTGAGGACGACCTCGATGATCTGGCGGGCGTCGAGGTCGTTGAGGTAGTCGTCGAGGCCGAGCCCGTATCCTCGCTCCACCCGTTCCGCGGTGTGCTCCCAGTCGGCGACCAGCCCGTCCAGGCCGCCGTCCACCACGTGGTCGGCCGCGCCGCGCGCGCGGAGGAATCGCCTGATCGGGTCGTCGGTCATCGTCGTGTCTGCCGCTGGAAGTATCGCTCCCCGTCGTTCGGGATGAAGAACGTCCGGATCACGCCGTCGTCGTCGAACGCGACGAACGCCCCGCTCGCCCGATCGAACCGGGTGATCACGCCGTCGTGCCGGACGGCCTGCAGGACCGCGCCGCCCACGGGCCGGTCCCGCAGGGCCTGCGCGAGGCGCAGGTACTCGTCGCGGCTGATCGATCCGAACTCCCGCCCGTGCTTGCGGTAGTGCTCGTCGAGGCGCTCCGCGCTGCGGAAACCGACGTCCGGCCGCGTGATCGCGACCGCCGTCGTCGACGCCCCAACGGTGTCCCGGCCGCCGCACCCGGCGAGAAGCGCGCCGAGCAGCAGCAGCCCGAGGGTCGCGCCGACGCCTCGACGCGCTCGGCCGCTCGCGGCAGGCGAGCGGCGGCGGATCATGCGCGTGAGCGCGCCTTGGCGAGCAGCGCGGCAAGCTGGCGCTGCTCGGATGCCGACCACACGTTGCCGAGCACCCGCTCGGCGGCCTCCGACGCCGTCCGCGCGGCGTTCTGGGCGAGCTCGGCGCCTGCGGGGGTGAGCACGACGAGCGCGAGCCGGGCATCGCCGGGGCTCGACTCCCGATCGACCACGCCGATCTTCTCGAGGGGTCCGAGCTGGCGAGCGAGGCCGGACGTGGTGATCCCGAGCCGCCGGGCGAGGTCGACCCGCCGCAGCCGGCCCCCCGGGGCGTCCGCGAGCTCCAGCAGGAGCGCGAGGTCGCCCACGCCGAGGCCGTGATGCGAGCCGAGGGATGCGTCGACGTCCCGCACCACGACGGTGCGGGCGAGCGCGAGGTCGAGCACGCTTGTGAGGAGTGGTGATGTCGTCGTCATGACGGGGCACCCTATCAACAACTCATCAATCGATCAACGAGTCATCAATGAGCGCTCAGTCGCCCGCGTACGGGACCGCTCCACCCGCATCGCCCATTCCCCGGGGTCCCATGTGAGCGGTTGATGCGGACGCCGTCGGTGCCGGCGGCCACGAGATGGCCGAGCGACCCCTTCCGGTCGGTCGCGGGTCCGATCCTCGCAAGGGCGCTTCGATCGGCGTGCAGCTCCGGGACACCCGGAAACGCCGCGAGCGCCGGCCTCGACCGCGCGGACGACCAGCGCATGCTCGACTTCCGACCAGGTTCAAAGAACCTCAACCCTGTTCGTCTGGGGCGTTTCCCTGGGGAAGTCCTGTCCCTACCCTCGAGAGCAGGCTGTATTCCCGCGCGACTCGGAGGTCGAACTCGATGAACTGTCCCAAACACCCACGCCGACGGCGGACCTGGCTTGCCGCGCTCTGCCTGACGGTTGCCGCGTTCGCAGCGACCGCGAACGGCGCAGCGCCGGCGCCGTCGAATGGCGTCGCAAGTGTCGACGGCAACCCCGCGGAGTGGGACACGTCGAACGACTTCTTCAGCGACATGATCCGGGCCGGCGGCAACGGTGGCCAGACGAAGGTGGAGTCGAAGCTCTTCCTTCGCTACGACTGTTCCAGCCAGGTGATGTACGCGCTGGTCAAGGCCGAGCCGGGCCTCACGATCCCGACGAACCTGCCGAGCGACAACTTCGTCAAGATCGGTGGCGTCAAGAAGGTCGACGGGTCATACGGCGACGACGGAACCGCCCCGGACTTCCACTACATCCTCAGTCCGGACCCGACGAAGGCGACCGGGTGGGAGGCGTCCTTCTCCATCGCCCCCGGGAGCTACACGCTGAACGTCCACGCCCAGGTCGACGACGGCGGTCTCCAGACCTCCGCGGTGCCCGGACGGGCGATCCCGCTTGTCGTCGAGTGCGGCGAGGTGCCACAACCCAAGCCCCTCAAGGTCACCAAGAGCGCAGAGACCTGGTACTCGCGGAGCTTCGACTGGTCGGTGACCAAGTCAGCCGCCCCGTCGTCGAAGACCACGACCGAGAACACCGCGACGTTCGATTACACGGTGACCGTGACGAAGAGTCAGCCCCTGGACAGCGGATTCACCGTCACGGGGCAGATCACGGTCGCAAACCCGAACTCGTCGCCGGCGTCAGGCGTCACCGTCACGGACACCATCGACGGCGGCCCCACCTGCACCGTCCAGGGCGGCTCGAACTTGACCATCCCCGCGTACGACTCGGTCTCCCTCCCGTACGCCTGCTCGGTGACCTCCGCCGCGCCCGGACTCAACGTCGCCACCGCCACCTGGTCGTATGGCGCATCGAGCGGAGAAGCAGATTTCTCGTTCGGCGCGCCCGCATCGGTCACCAACGACACCGTCGACGTCATGGACGCCTTCAACGGCGCACCTGCCGCGGCGATCCAAGGCGGCGACAACCTTGCCGACTCTGCCGTGTTCACCTACTCGCGCACCGTGGAAGTGCCTGCATCCGGGTGCCTGCAGTACCCGAATAAGGCAACGATTGTCTCGCCCGACGAGCTTGTGCGCGACGCAGTCGCCATGGTCGAGGCATGCCGGACCCCGCCCGTCCCACCGGTCGTCCCACCGGTCGTCTCACCACCGACTCCCCCGCAGGTCATCGGCGTGCAGTCGGCGTCGCTGGCCGTCACCAAGCGTGGTCCGCGCATCGCCCGGGCCGGCACGGTCGTGACCTACGCCATCACCGTCCGCAACACCAACCCCACCAACGCCGCGACCTCCGTCGTCGTGAGCGACCTGCTTCCGGTCGGCTACTCGGTGGCGCAGCGCCCCAAGGGCACGAAGTTCCTCAAGGGCAGGCTCATCTGGAACCTCGGCACCCTCGCCGCCGGCGCCTCCAAGACGGTCAAGGTGAAGATCCACCTCGACCGCAGCGCCGCCGGCACCCGCTGCAACACCGGGGTGGCCTCGGCGGGCAACGCGCCCACCGTCCGCGCCCGCGCCTGCACCCGCGTCCTCGCGGTGCTCGGCGCCGCCCGACTGCCGATCGTCACCGGCTAGCCGCACAGTCCCCCTGACAGGACCCGGGTCGCCTCCGCGACCCGGGTCCTGTCACGTTTCGGCCGACAATGCCCCTCGGTGAACTGGACCTTTGGTTAGCTCCAAAACCTACACGTTTGGGCGTACCGCGACGGGGAAGCCACTCCTACAGTTTGTGGCAGTTGCTCTCTTCCCGCCTGGAGGTCCCGTTCATGAAGAACTCCCCGCGCCGTCGACGGCTGTGGCCGTCACTCCTCACCGCAGCGGTCATCACGGCGACCGCTGCGACCGCGGTGGCCACGTCCTCCTCGACGAAGACGACAAAGACCTACTCGACCTACCCGTCCACGTCGTACTCGACACTCAAGGTCACGAAGACCGCAGTGGCGAAGTACGACCGCAGCTACGACTGGGCGATCACGAAGCAGGCCAGCCCGCCGTCGATCACGACGCCTAACGGCACCGCGACGTTCTCCTACACCGTCACCGCCACCAAGAGCGAGCCGACGGACAGCAACTTCACGGTCACGGGCGTGATCACCGTCAAGAACCCGGGCACGAAGGCCGTCTCGGGCGTCACGGTGACCGACGCCATCAAGAACGGCCCGACGTGCGTGGTCCCGAACGGCACCAACCTCACCGTGCCGGCCTACGGGACGATCAACCTTCCCTACACCTGCTCGCTCACGTCGAAGACCGACGGCACCAACAAGGCGACCGCCACCTGGTACGGCGGCTCCGCGTACACGACCATGCCGTTCGCCTTCGGCGACCCGACCTCGGTCGCGAACGACGCAGTCGACGTGTCGGACCGCTTCGACAACGGCGCGACGACTATCCTCGACGGTGGCGCGGGCATCACGGCTTCGAAGGTCTTCACGTACGAGCGCACCGTGGCCGTCCCCGCGACCGGTTGCGTGATCTACCCGAACGTGGCGACGGTGACTTCCGCGCAGGAGTTCACGCGCCAGGCCTCGACCCAGGTGGAGGCATGCCGCACGCAGGCCCCGCCCACGCAGCCGACGACACCGACTCCCCCGCAGGTCATCGGCGTGCAGTCGGCGTCGCTGGCCGTCACCAAGCGTGGTCCGCGCATCGCCCGGGCCGGCACGGTCGTGACCTACGCCATCACCGTCCGCAACACCAACCCCACCAACGCCGCGACCTCCGTCGTCGTGAGCGACCTGCTTCCGGTCGGCTACTCGGTGGCGCAGCGCCCCAAGGGCACGAAGTTCCTCAAGGGCAGGCTCATCTGGAACCTCGGCACCCTCGCCGCCGGCGCCTCCAAGACGGTCAAGGTGAAGATCCACCTCGACCGCAGCGCCGCCGGCACCCGCTGCAACACCGGGGTGGCCTCGGCGGGCAACGCGCCCACCGTCCGCGCCCGCGCCTGCACCCGCGTCCTCGCGGTGCTCGGCGCCGCCCGACTGCCGATCGTCACCGGCTAGCCGCACAGTCCCCCTGACAGGACCCGGGTCGCCTCCGCGACCCGGGTCCTGTCACGTTTCGGCATGATTGGGCCGTGAGCGACGTCCCGGCTCGTCCCCCGCGCCACGCGCCGTCGCAACCACGATGGATGCGGATCGCCAACCTCACCGCGATCTGGCCGCTGTCGTACGGCGCCCTGCGGATGCGTCGCTTCGGTCAGGAGCACGTCCCCCGGAGCGGGCCCGTGCTGATCGCCTGCAATCACGTGGCGTTCATCGATCCGCTGCTCATCGCCTTGGCCGCCCAGCCGCGGCGGTCGTGGTTCATGGCGAAGGAGGAGCTCTTCCGCTCGCGCGTCCTCGCTCTGTGGCTTCGCCGCAGCGGTGGCTTCCCGGTACGCCGCGCCTCGCCGGACGTGTGGGCGGTGCGCACCGCGCGCGACCTGCTCGCCGAGGGCGAGTGCCTCATGGTCTTTCCCGAAGGGGGTGTCACGCGAAGCGGCCACATGCGGCCGGGCTACTCGGGGGCCGGCTACCTGGCGCTGCAGCCGGCCGTGGTGGTGGTGCCGGCGGTCATCTGGAACACGCAGCTCATGCGCGGGCCGGTCAGGGTGCGGTTCGGGCCGCCGATCCCAATGGAGGATCTGCGCGCATCGCCGCGTCCCGGCCGAAACCGCCGGGCGACGGAGCGCATCATGGAGACGCTCGCCGCGATGATCCCGTCCGTGGGTGGGCCGGAGCAGCCCGCGCCCATCGGGCGTCCGTGGATCCCGGCGCCCCGGGGGAAGGGATCGATCCGGAGCTGATCAACCGTCGCCCCGGTGCGCCGTTGAGAACGCACCAGGGGACGGCCGTGTGAACTAGGCCTGGAGGATGAGTTCCTCGAGCGCGCCGCCCGACGGGTCGATGAGCGAGCGGACCGCGTCGCCGTTGACGTCGGCGACGATGATCTCCCCGATCTCCTCGTGCGTTGGCCGAGAAGATGCCGCGCGCCTTCATGCTGTCGGTCTGGCGGTGGTTGTCCTCGGTCGGCGTGAGGTAGTGGATCGAGGACGCCTTGTAGCGGTGGATGAGGAACACGTGCAGCAGCGTCATCAGCCGCTTGCGCCGCAGCGCGGCGTCGAAGGTGTTCTGGTCGCGCACCGACAGGATCGACCCGGCCACGCCGGTCCTGCAGGGTGCCGAACACGATGTTGGCCAGCTTGTCGCCGGTCGGGCCGAGGACGCTGAGCTCCAGCAGGTCCGAGCCGGCCGTGTGCGGGCGCAGCGAGACCCGCAGGGGGCCGGGGATGCCGTGGTGCTCGGCCCAGTCGGCGAGCCAGCCCGTCGAGCACCTTCGGCGGCACCTCGGTCTGCACGAGGTGCTGGTGTCTGCGTGGAGCCCTCGCCCATCGCCTTCGTCGTGGCGGTCTGGCCGGACAGCGACGCGAGCGCCGCGTCGGCGCGGGGTCCGCCGACGAGCGTCTGCGGCGTGCGGTAGGGCGACTCGAGCAGGCGGAACTTCCGCTGCAGCCGGGCCAGGGCGAGCATGCCGTCCTCGCGCAGCGCGGCGCTGAACTCCTCCGCGGCGAGCCCGTCGATCTGGTGGCCGCCGTAGGTGATGAAGTTGAAGACGAAGCCCATCCTCCCGAGCTCCTCCGGGAAGTCGCGCATCTCGTCGTCGTTCATGCCGGTGGTGTCCCAGTTGAACGACGGCGACAGGTTGTACGCGAGCATCTGGTCGGGGTAGACCGCGTGGATCGCGTCGGCGAACTGCTTCGCGTCCGCCAGGTCGGCCGTCTTCGTCTCCATCCACAGCAGGTCGGCGTACGGCGCGACCGCGAGTGACTTGGCGATGGCGTACGGGATGCCGCCCTGCACCTGGTAGTAGCCCTCCGGCGTCCGCGCCAGCTCGGGGTCCCACGTGACGTCGAGGCCCATCGCCTCGGCCCTGCTCGCGGGCGCTGTACCACGAGGCGGTCTTCGCGAATGCGAGCCACTCCTCGACGGTCATGTCGAGCTCCACGTCCTCGTCGAGGCGGAATGCCATGAGGTCGGCGACGGCCTCGCCGAGGGTCGTCAGGCCGGCGTCGGCCTCCCACGTCTTGAGGAATGCGTCCGCAACCGCGTCGAGGACGTGCTCGGCGAGCTTGCCGTCGCCCGTGACGAATGCCTTGGCGGCCTCGTCCGCGATCGCCGCGATGCCGGAGCGCTCGCAGCCACGCCTCGGCGCGCACCTGCTCCTCGGGCGCGATCGCGTAAAGCAGGTGTCCGTTGAGCTCGTCGACGCCGGCGTCGTGCAGCCGGCGGATCACCGCGAGGTAGGCGGCCTTGTACGACGGGACGTCGAGGTTGGTGACGCCGAGGACGAACGGCTGGTCGCGCTCGTCGCCGCAGCTCTCGAGCAGGTTCGCCGCCTCGGCGTCGGTGCGCGCGACGATGATGCCGGGCACGCCCATGACGTCGAGCTGGAAGCGCGCCGCGTTGAGCCGCTTGATCTGCTCGTCCGAGCCGACGAGCACCTTGCCGCCCTGGTGGCCGCACTTCTTGGCGCCGGGCTTCTGATCCTCGATGTGGTATCCGGGCACGCCCGCCTCGACGAAGCGACGGATGAGGTTGCGCACGTGGGCGTCGCCGCCGTGGCCGGTGTCGGCGTCGGCGATGATGAACGGCGTGTAGTCCACCTCGGGGGTCGCCTCGCGCTCCGCCTCGGTCATCTTCGACCGGGCGAAGCGCTGGTTGCGATCGGCCGTGAGGAGGCCGCGGACGAGGCCGGCGGCCTCGTCGGGCACCTGGCTGAGCGGGTAGCTGGCGAGGTCGGGTCCCGGGTCCTCGTCACGCGAGCCCTTCGCCGACGTCGCCCAGCCGCCGAGGTAGATGCCTTCGATCCCGGCGCGCTTCATCGCGACCGCCTGGCCGGGCGAGTACGGGCCGTACGTGGTGATCGACCGCTTCTCGCTGAAGAGCTCGCGCAGACGCGCGTAGAAGCGCTCCGCGGCGTTCTTGGCGACCGTGTAGTCCGTGGGTACGGTCCCGCGCTGCTCGACCACCTGGCGGGGCGCGAACAACCGGCTGATCCTCGCGAACCGGTCTCCCGCCATCCATTCCCGCGTTGCCTCGACCTCACGATCGAACGACTCCATGCAGTTCCCCCAAACTCTTTCGTGAACCGGACCGAGAAGTCTACGCACATTCCCTACGTCGCGGACGTGCCCCCGTGGGACCCGGGACGCTCGTCCCGCCGGTGGCGGGGCTCTCTATGCTCGGCGCGTGGTCCTGTACGACAACCCGCGTTCGTCGAACGCCCTGAAGGTGCGCTTCCTGCTCGCAGAGCTGGGGGTTGCGCACGAGCGGCGGGAGGTTCCGCTGAGCCGCCCTCGTCCCGACTGGTACCTGGCGCTCAACCCCGTGGGCGGAGTTCCCACGCTCGACGACGACGGCTTCGTGCTGGCGGAGTCGAACACGATCCTCCGCTACCTCGCCACGCGCGCGGGCCGCGCCGACCTCTACCCGCCCGAGCCTGCCGACCGTGCCCGTGTCGACGAGTTCCTGGACCGCTGGTCAGCGACGTTCCGTCCGGCGTTCTACCGGGTGGAGTCGCACGTGTTCGGCTTTCACGGCCCGGTCGCCCTCGACGCCGCCCGCGCCACGGCCGAGTACATCACCGGCACGCTCGCGGTGCTCGACTCCCTCGTCGCCGGCGACACGGTCCTTGGGACGCTCACGATCGCCGACTTCGCCGTGGCGCCGGTGCTGTTCCGAAGCGCCGCGCTCCCGATCGACCTGGATGCGTACCCGAGGCTCGCGCAACTGCGGGCATCGCTCACGAGCCGTCCGAGCTTCACGGCTGCGGAGCCCGTGCGGTAGCGGCGCTTGATACCCGCCGCCGAAACGTCGCCGCCGGTCCCGAGCCACCGTCGGGTGGCAACTGCGGGCGCGGCCGACGATACTGCGCCGTGATGGCGGCGAACGACGAGAAACCCCGTCCCGGTCTGGCCGGCGCGGCAGGGCACGCGGCGCTCTTCCCGGCGCGGGCGGCCGCCCGCGCCTGGCGAGGCCCCATCGAGGAGGCCGTCGACGAGATTCTGTCCGCGCCTGAGATCGCACGTGTGGTCGACCGGGCACTCGCCGGTTCGCTCCCGGAGGAGATCGCCCGTTCGATCGCCCGCCACCGCGTGATCGAACGCATCACCGCCGAACTCGTCGCGACCGGCGAGGTGGAGCGCCTCATGACCTCCGCCCTCGAGAGCCCGCAGGCGCTCGAGTTCTCCGACAAGCTGCTCGCAAGCGAGCAAACGCAGCGCGCGCTTCACCATCTCGCGTCAAGTCCCGAGCTTCGAGACGCGATCAAGCGGCAGACAACCGGGTTTGCGGAGGAGATGGTCGGCGGCGCCCGTGCGTCTGGGATGCGGCTCGACGACCGGGCCGAACAGGTTGTGCGTCGTAAACCGCGGGCGGAGCGGTCGAAGTATGGCGGGATCGCGACGCGCGCGCTCGCGCTCGCGACGGACGCGGCGCTGACGATCGTGCTCGTCATGTCGGTCGTCGGGATCGTGTCGCTGATCGCGTCGCTCGTCGGCGGTCTCGGCGCGTCGTGGCTTGGGGGCGTTGTGCTCGGATCCGCCTGGATCGTGGTCGTGGGAGCCTACTTCGTCGTGTTCTGGAGCACCGCGGGACAGACACCGGGGATGCGGCTGCTTCACCTGAGGGTGCGCGGCCGGGCCGGCGACGCTCCCTCGATCGGTCGATCGCTCGTGCGCTTCGTCGGGCTCGTGCTCGCGATCATTCCCCTGTTTGCCGGCTTCATCCCGGTGCTGTTCACGGAGCGGCGACGTGGGCTCCCCGACTGGCTTGCGGGAACGGTCGTCCTCTACGACCCCCCGCCGGCCGTGCCGGACGACACCGCAGACCGCTAGGTTTCGGGCATGGACGACGAACCGGTACCCGTGGCGACCGTGGCAGACGAGTTCGAGGCCGACGTGGTGTTGGGGCTGCTGCGCTCGGCCGGGCTGGAGTGCGGGTTCCGCCCGACGGCCGCTGCCGACTCGGCGTTCGAGGGGATCGGCGGAGGACGGGTGGAGATCATCGTGCACGCGCACGACGTGGAAGCTGCACGCGAGGTCCTGGCCGCGGCGGAACGCTCCGAGTAGCCGGGTCGATGCCCTGGACGACCGCCGTTGAGCTGAGTCCGGGCGGTACGGGAAACCCCCATGAAGATTCAGCGCGAGGTCCGTGGCGATATCGGAGTGCAGACGCGATGCTCGGAGCCCATGCCCGCACTGCTCGTCACGTCAGGGCAGGTCGCGCCCAAGCGCTGTGCCCTGACGGCGCGGGAGCGGGTCGGTGGCACGGGCTCTGAGCCGTTCGGCCGGGCATCAGCCATGACCGAAGCGGCGGAGGGCTGATGGCCCACGACTCGCGGTGGCGGGCGTTCCTTCACGCCGCGGCGGCGGTGCGCAGCACCGATCCCGCCCGCGTCGAGCAAGCAGTGTCGGAGCTGAGCGGCCGGCGCAGGTGGCTTCGTCCGCTCGTTTACGCGGCCGGGACCATCGCGATCGTCTTCGACGGTGTGCGGCTCCTCATTCAGAACTGGCGGCTGACGCTCCTCCAGTTGGCTCCGGCCCTCTGGATCTGGGTGATGAGCTGGAACCTGAGGACCCATGCCCTCTCGAACGACAAGCTCTCGCCGGACCACGTGGGACTCATCGCAGCGGGCGTCATCA
This sequence comes from uncultured Thermoleophilia bacterium, assembly GCA_963777565.1. GTDB lineage: Bacteria > Actinomycetota > Thermoleophilia > Miltoncostaeales > Miltoncostaeaceae > CALMEC01. The sequence goes on along the minus strand of CAVZQZ010000011.1, from coordinate 36,489 downwards.
TCGCGGCGCAGGTCACCTACTGGTGCAACGCCACGTTTGCCTACACGCTGCTCCAGGGCACCAGGACCGACATCAGGTCGGCGTTCCGCGAGGCCCGCCCACACTGGCGCTTCATCGGTGGCATCGCCCTCCTCACCGGGTCCCTGCAAGCCGCGATCTGGCTGTTCTTGCCCAACTGGCGGCCCACATGGTTCTGGATCGCCCTCCTGGTGATGTTCATCGTCCAGATCTACCTGTTCGTGGCGGTTCCCGCGTGGCTCATCGGAGTTCGGAAGACCGGTGCCCGACGGGATCGGGCGATACAGAGCCTGACGACCGGGGTGCTCAGCGGCGTTGCCGCGACGCCGGGACTCCTGCTCAATCGCCTCGGGCTGCTGCTCGTCGGCATCGGCCCGGTCGGGGCGCTCGGGTTCGCGATCGTCGCGATCGGCGCGGTCCTCCACGCCACTGCGAGCTCATCGGTGCGGGTGGTCAAGATGTCCGTCAGGCTGCGCGGCGCCGAGGAGCACGGCGCGCCCACACCGCCCTCAGCAGCGGACCCGCAGACCCCTGTACGAAGCACACCCTGAGCGCGCGGAGGTCACTACGACCCAGCACGGAAACGACTGCGCCAGGCGATCCGCACCAGGTCCGCCGCAGCGTCGTGCTCGGACCCCGTCGCAACCCACGCGGGGTCGCTTCTGGCGTGCTCATATTCGGCGAGCGTGAACCAGACCGGCTTGTGGCACCCGGGATCGGAGCGCTCGCAGAAGAAGGCGACGGGTTCGGTTCGATCGCTGCCGCTGAGGCCTTCCCACACCAGATCGTTACACGTCGCATAAGGGGTCCGCGACTCATCTTGTGCCCTCCTCCACGTTGACTTGTCCGGCACTTGCTTGTCCTGCCAAATAGCAGCCGGTGAGGGGCCCGGGAGGCCACCCGAATCCTCCGCACACGCACACGGAGATACCCCCAATTGCGTCCGTGCCGACCCGACGCTCGGCTGCGGGATCCCCGGCAACGCTTGGGGCACGGCAAGAGGCCGCCGAACGTGCCGGGGTGGCTCCGCGGTGATGCCTCGAAGATCGGAACCCGTCCTCCTGAGTGAGAGCTCTGCAGGGAGGCCACTTCGGGAATGCAAGCAATGCAGCGACTGCTGGGTGCGGTCATGCAGGGGCTGCGGGGACCATTTCCTCGCGTGCCATCGTGGGGATCGCTCGGCTAGCCTGGGAGCGTGGGCGGGCTAATCGCGCTGACGGGTGCCACCGGCTACGTCGGCGGCCGCCTCCTGCACGCCCTCGAGGCCCGCGGGGCCCGCGTTCGCTGCCTCTCGCGCCGACCTGAGGAGCTCGCGGCGCGCGTCGGGCCTGGCACCGAGGTCGTGCTCGGCGACGTGTCGAACCCGACGACGCTCGGCCCGGCGCTCCAGGGGGTCGAGACGGCCTACTACCTCGTCCACTCAATGGGGTCCGACGGCTCTTTCGCCGAGGTCGATCGCAAGGCGGCGACGGCGTTCGGACACGCTGCACGCGACGGCGACGTTCACAGGATCGTCTACCTCGGTGGCCTCGGCGAGGGCGAGCTCTCCGAGCACCTCGCCTCGCGGCAGGAAGTCGGCCGCATCCTGCGCGAGTCGGGCGTGCCGACGATCGAGTTCCGCGCCTCGATTGTGATCGGCCCGGGGAGCGCGTCGTTCGAGATGCTCCGCGCCCTCGTCGAGCGGCTACCGGTGATGGTCACGCCGCGCTGGGTGGGCACCCGCACGCAGCCGATCGCGATCGAGGACGTGCTCGCCTATCTCCTCGCGGCCCTCGACTACGAGCCGAAGGACGGCGAGGTGTTCGAGATCGGCGGCGCTGATGTGTGCTCGTACCTCGACCTGATGCATGAGTACGCCAGCCGCCGTGGCCTCCGACGGCACATGGTCCCCGTGCCGGTGCTGACGCCTCGACTCTCGAGCCTCTGGCTCCATCTCGTCACCCCGGTGTACGCCGACATCGGGCGTGAGCTCGTCGACAGCCTGCGCAATGAGACCGTCGTCAACGACCCACGGGCACTCGAGGTCTTCCCCGTGAACCCGCGGACCTCGGCCGAGGCGGTCGCCCTCGCACTCGCCGACGAGGACAACGAGATCGCGGAGACCCGATGGTCGGACGAGGCGCTCACACAGCGCCCTGGCTACGGCGGTGCCCGTTACGGCTCGCGGCTGGTCGACTCGCGCAACGTCACGGTGCCACGCCCGCCGGCCGTGGCGTTCGCGCCGATCCAGCGAATCGGCGGCGACACCGGCTGGTACGTCGACAACGAACTGTGGGAGATACGTGGCGCGCTCGACGCGCTCGTGGGCGGACCCGGCCTGAGGCGCGGCCGCCGCGACCCGGTCGACGTCCAGGTCGGCGATGCGATCGACTTCTGGCGCGTCGAGGCCTTCGAGCGGGACCGGCTGCTTCGCCTCGCAGCGGAGATGAAGCTGCCAGGCCGCGCGTGGCTCCAGTTCGAGGTGGAGCCCGACAGCAAGGGCGGATCCACGATCCGTCAGACGATCATCTTCGACCCGGCGGGTGTCACCGGACTCGCGTACTGGTACTCGCTCTGGCCGATTCACGGCCACATCTTCGGCGCTATGCTCCAACGGATCGCTGCAGCGTCGGCCGCCACCTGACCCCGCCTCGGCACAGCCCGTGAGCCCGCAGAGGGCCTGGATTGTCCGCGTGAAGGGCACCGCGGACCCGAACCCGCGGTGACGCATCCCCACCTCCGTCGTATTGCCGGCGGGGCGGACGCTCCACCTGCCGGGCGTCGACGAAGTCGCCGAGCGTGCCGTCGGGCAGCGCGTGGGGCCCACCGCTCGTGCCGAATCAGTGCTCGAACGACACGTCGCGCACGCGCGGGTCGCGGATGGCCGCCACGATACGTGCGGCGACGTCGTCGGGATCGCGGCCCGCAGGAAGCGACGGGGCGGTTCCTGTGATCGGCCACTCAGCGAGGCCGGTTTCGGTGTGCGGCGGCCGGACGTCGATCAGCGGATCCCCGATCGGCGGAACTCGCGCGCGGCCGCGGCGTCGAACGCTGTCACCGCGGACTTGACCGCCGAATAGGCAGCCATCCCGGCAGTCGGCATCTCGGCGACGACGGCCGAGAGCGTGACGATCACTCCCCCGGTCATCTGCCGCGCGGCGGCCCGTGTCTACCGGACCGCACCGGTGAGGTTGACCGCGATCAGGTGATCCAGGGTTGCGTCGTCCAGGTCGACGACCTGGACGAAAGCCACGACCCCGGCCGCCTTAACGACGCCGTCGAGCCCGCCCAGCGCCGATACGGCTTCCCGCACCAACAGGTCGGGGAATCCGCCGTCGGAGATCGGCGGCCCGCCGTGCGGCGCCGAGCTGCAGCGAGGGCGTCGAGGCGATCGGGATTGCGACCAGACAGGAGGAGGCGGGCGCCCTCGTGAGTGAGCCCACGCGCGATGCGACTGCCCAGCTGTCCGGTTGCCCCGACGATCAGATCGCGATGTCCGCGGATTGGATCCCTCCCCGACGCGGGCCAGGCGCCGCCCAAGCGGAGGCGCCCGGCGCAGCCTGGTTAGCCGATGGGACGCGCCTGGCGGGGAACGAGAGGCCCGACCTCGGCGACCACGGATGGCCCATCGGCAGGAATCGGTTGATCGTCCTCGCGGCCGTCCAGAACTGCGCCGTAGAACAGGAGTGCCAGGGCGCCCAGCACCATCACGGTCACGATGGCGCCGATGATGAAGATGCCCGCGGTCATCGCTCTGCCCTCCGCGGCACCAGGAAGGCCCCGAGGCTGACGATGGTCGGCACCCAGATCCCGACGAACAGACCCTCCTCGCGGTATCCGGTGAACCAGAGTGACACCGAGAGGACGAACGAGATCAGCGCAGCCAGCAGGATCAGACCTCGGGCGGCCGCGAGCCGGAACGCCTGGGGAGCGCGATCGGTGGCGCTCACGACCCTGGATGCGTGGCGTTCAAGCGTTCTCATTCGGTCACGTCCTTTGCTTTGGACTTCAGTGCCACAACCTTAGACGAGTTGTCTATTTTTTGTCAAGAGTCTGGGAGACGGCATCGGCGGTGGTCCGCACAAAGAGGCCATAATTCCTTGCGAACAGCTGAGCGTGCGTCCGATGTCGTGCCCGCAGAACCTGGACAACATGTCGGGACTTGTCTACGCTCCCCGGGTGGGTGAGAACGATCAGCGCGTGCGCATCGGCGAACTCAGCCGCCGAACGGGAGTCGCGCCGGATCTGTTGCGGGCGTGGGAACGGCGCTATGGGCTGATGTCGCCGACACGCACGCCCGGGGGCTTTCGGCTCTACGGACCGGACGACCTTGAACGTGTCCGTCGGATGACGGAGGCGATCGCGTCGGGTCTTCCCGCGTCGATCGCTGCGCAACGCACCCTGCGGGACACCGAGACGCGGCACGCTCAACCGTCTCCTCCCCCCGGGGCCCTGATCGATGAGCTCGATCGCGCTCTGGCCGCGTTCGATGAGGGCGCCGCGAATGCGGCCTTCGACCGTGCACTCGCGACCCTGACGGTGAGATCGCTACTGGCCGACATCGTGATGCCGTACCTGCAGCGACTCGGCACACGCTGGGAGGCCGGCGAGGCGTCGATCGCGCAGGAGCACTTCGCGACGGGCATCGTGCGCGGCCGTCTGCTGGGCCTGGCGCGGGGGTGGGGAGCCGGCTCCGGCCGCATCGCGATGCTCGCATGCCCACCGAAGGAGCAGCATGACCTCGGACTGATCGTCCTCGGCCTGATGCTGCGTCAGCACGGGTGGCGGATCGTAATGCTGGGACCGAATACGCCGATTGGCACGATTGCCGAGTCGGCCGATCGGGTCGTACCCGACCTGATCGTGATTGCGTCGATGCAGCCCGAACTCCTCGACTCGGCGCGGGACGAGCTCATCTCCCTGGCGAAGCTTCATCGCGTCGCGATCGCCGGGCCCGGTGCGACAACCGCGCTCGCGCAGGACACCGGCACGTGGCTGATTGAAGGATCCCCGGTCGACGGTGCGACGGCCGTTGCGGGCGCGGACGAAGCCCCGCGACCTGCGACGCCGGTGTGAGTGTTCGACTTCGCGATCGTCCCTTCTTGATCTGACTCCCTGAGATGAACGCCGCCGCCGGCGCGATGCAGCCGGTGCGGATCAGGTGCCATCCCGGTCCGCCGCAAACCACGGACAAGTCCGCTTAGTCATGCGGAGACTCGCTGAAAGCGGCGCCGGCCACGGCGTCGGTCACGCGGCCGTCGACGATCCTCACGACCCGATCGGCGTAGTGGGTGATCCGATCGTCGTGGGTAACGATGATGGCCGCGGTGCCACGGGACTTCATCTCGTGACGGATCAGCTTCACCACCTGGTCGCCCAGTTCGGTGTCCAGCGCCGAGGTGGGCTCGTCGAAAAGCACCAGGTCGGGTTCGTTCATCAGCGCCCGCCCGATGGCGACCCGCTGCCGCTGACCTCCGGACAACTGCGCCGGCAGGTTGCCGGCGCGGTCGGTCAGGCCGAGTTCCTCAAGGAGCTGGTCCGCCCGGGCCTTGGCCTTGCCCCCCGTGCGCGGGCCGATCTCGTCAACGACCAACAGGTTCTCCCTGGCCGTCAGGAACGGAATCAGATTGACCGTCTGGAACACGAAGCCGACGGACTCCCGCCGGAACTCGGTGAGCCGCTTGGCGCTGTACCCGGAGATGTCCTCCCCGGCCACGACCACGGCGCCGTCGGTCGGCGCCAGGAGGGCGCCGGCGATCGAGCAGAGAGTCGTCTTCCCCGACCCGGACGGCCCTACCAGGGCCACGATCTCGTCGGACCCCACTGTCAGGTCGACCCCATCGAGGGCCACGACCACTTCGTCGCCGACCTGGTAGATCTTGCGAACGCCCTCCATCCGCAGTGCGGCGTCGGTTCGGGCGGGGGTCATGAGCGGCTCCAGGGGGGTGGCGGAACGGGAACGGGCACGCGGTGCAGGGCGGGGCGGCGCCTCACTGGTCAGCGCCGATCGCGGACGCGGGATCCACCTTCAGAACTCGACGCAGCGAGAACACGCACCCAACGATCGCCGCGACGACGAGATAGGCGACGCTGCTGAGCAGTCGTGTTGGGGTGGCTACGAACGGGATCGAACCGGCGGGGATCGCGATATCGAGCGCAAGGGACGCCGCGATCCCGATGGCCGAGGCGACGAGCGTCACCACCAGCGCCTGCAGCAGGACGCCGGCGAACAGCGTGACGGAGCTTGCCCCGACCGCCTTCAGCACGCCGTAGAGGCCGATGCGCTCGACAGTGATGAGGGCGAAGAACAGCGCCACCACGACCACGGCGATTACGACCGTGACGCCGATGATCTGGTTGAAGACGCTCTGCTGCTGGGACACGCCCGGGAGCGCGTCGATGGCCTGCCCGATGGTCAGCGTCGAGGTCGCACCGGCGGTGGCCCGGTCGATCACGTCGGCCTGGGAACTCGGGTCCGCCCCACCGTCCACGACGAGTGCCTGGACGACGCCGTCGCCCACGCGTGCTCCCGGCCGGTTCTCGGCCAGAACGGAGCGCCACGTCTCGAGCGAGCCCCACAGGGTGCCCTGCCCCGAGTAGCGGCTGTCGTCGAGGAATCCGATCACCTCGACGGGGGTCTGGGCGGGACCGAGCCGGATGGCACCGCCCTCGGTGACTCCCTCCGACCGCAGGGAGCTGTCGGCATAGACCTGACCGGGACCGGGCGGCTCGTCGGGCAGCCCCTGCGGCGGAAGTTCGTAGCCGAAGAGCACAACCGGCACGAGGTCCCGCGGGCCGCGACCCTCGATGCGGGCGCCGAGCTGGACGCTTCCGAGACCCGCCACCTGGCCGGGCCCCGCGGTCTGCTCCACGACCCGCCGGACCTCCGGGGTGATGCGGCTGCGGACCAGGGAGTCCTGCGAGGTGGACGAGTACACGAGGAGCTCACCCTGCTGGGCGCGCAGCGCACCGGTGCTCCCAGCGATCAGCCCGTCGAGCAGGCCGCCGAGGAACATGAGGAGCAACGCGATCAGGGTGAGGATCGTCGTGGCGACGACGAACCGTCCGGGCCGGCGCCGGAGTTCCCGGAGGGCGAGCTTCACCGCGCACCGCCCCCGGTGGTCGCTTCGACGGGGTCGATGGCCAGGACGCGGCGTGCCGCCGCGACCGCGCTCACGAGTCCAAGCACGAGCAGCAGCGCGGCCCAGAGCACCACGGCCCCCGGATCGAAGCGCAGCGCCAGGTTGCCGAGCTTTGCCTGCGACAGGGGCGCATAGAGCAGGGTGCCGACCACGATGCCCCCTCCGATGACGATCACAACCTGCACCAGCAGGGACCGGACCAGCACGGCTGCGGGCGCGCCAATGGCGCGCAGAAGCGTCAGGGCCCGTGCCTTCTGGAAGGTGATGATCAGGAAGAACAGCCCGGTCACCAGGGGCACGACGAGCGCGAACAGCAGGAAGATCACGTTGAACGACTGCCGGACCTCTGCCACCCCGGGCGCTTTGGCCGCAGCCTGCTGGCGGGTGAGGGCGTCGGCCTGGGCGGAGGCCTCGTTGATCCGCACGGTGAGCGCCTCAGCCGAGACGCCCTCGGCCGGACGGACGCCGACGACGCTGGGCAGGACCGTCGTGGCATCGGGGTTCGCCGCCTTGGCGGCGGTGACGTAGTCGGACCACGAGACGAATAGCGTCGGCGTCACCTGTATCTGCGCGTCGTCGGCGAGGCCGACGACGCGCAGTTCGGGGCCGCCGTCGGCCCCTGCGACCCGGACCCGGTCGCCCAGCGCGAAGTCGGTCGAGCTCCCCACCGCCTCACCGCCGGCACTGGGCATGCGCCCGGCGCTCAGCCGGTCGGGCCCGCCGAGCTCGGGCTTCTCGTACCCGATCAGCGCAGCGTCGGACTGGTCGCCGCCGTTGACGACAACCGTGAACGTCCCCTGCACGATGCGTCCGGCGTCGGCCACCCCCGGGGCCCCGGTGATCGCGTCCTCGAGAGACGGCGGGATCGCGCTGCCCTGCAGCGTGCGCTGGCCGTCGACGGAGTAGACGAGCACGGGCGCCGACTGGCGTTTGATCGCACCCACGAACGAGGTGATGAGGCCGCTCTGGAGTGCCTGCTGGGTGAGGATCAGGAACACGAGCAGGGCGACCGCACCCATGAGCAGCCCAAAGCGGGCCCTGGCTCGTCGGATCTCTCGGAGGGCAAGGAACACGGAGCGGGACGGTACGCCAGTCTCCTACGGAGTGTCCACGGGATCCCTCTACCTCACCTGAGCCGCCGAGCGCACGGCAGGAGAAGAACAACGTCCCGCCTGAGCCGGCCGACCCAGCGTCAGCGGTGATGGAAATCACCGGGCAAACGAACGTCACATGCAACCGCACGGGACATCACGTGCGAGTCGGCTGGCCTCTCCGTATGCCGTTCAAGGCGGACCCGTCGTGCGTAGTTCGTCGGCCACTCGCGAGCGAGCATGGCGCTCGATCTCCCTCGCATGTCCTGCTCGACGAGCCGCTCGAACTGCCGCGGCCCCGCCGGGAAGGAACTCGCGGAACGCCGTGCTGGTGATGTATCGCGATGTTTGGACGGAGTGGTCTTAACGAGAAAAGCTGGCATATGCGGGGCTTTCGAGGTCAGATGGAGGAAATCGAGCTGGAATCACTCACGTGGGGCGACGTCGATCTCGTCGGCAACCAACTCCGCATCGCCCGGGGGCCGCACCAGGGGCCGCACCGCCGGCCGGCCCTGGGTCCCGTTGCCCGTGGAATTGGCGGAGGAGATCGCCGAGCTGCTCCCGCTGGACGACCGCGACCTCGACACCCCCGGTCTTCCCCGAGGTGACGAACCGCGCCCTCGGCTCTGCGATGCGCAGCCCCTGCAAGCTCGCCGAGATCCCGAACACGATCTGCGCCACCGTTCGTGTCGATCCTCGTGATGGGGGGCGTCCGGCTCGCGTTCGTGAAGCCGGTCACCGGGCACACCCGCGCCTCCGTCACCCTCGACGTCTACCGCCACGTGATGATCGACGAGCCACCCGAATATGTCGCCGGCTGCGCGCCCGAGTGGTCGCCAGCATCCTCGGCGAAGGGGCAAATCGGACGCTCTCAGTCGCCGGCGGCGTGCACCGGTGTGTACTCATTGTCGACGGGCGGTCTCTGGCCGAAGCCGCGTGCGGGCCTGACGGGCGGACCTTCAGCCGGTCATCGCGTCATGCAGCTCATACCACGCTTCGCGCGTTGGCGGGGCGAAGCTGGTGTCCCCGCTCTGCGCGGCGCTCGCGATCATGGGCTGGATGATCGGGTTGAGTCGTTCGTTCATGAACCGGTCGCCGTGCTCCCGCGACTGCCAGACGTCGAAGATGCGAAAGACGCCGGCCTCGCGATCGAACCCCGCCGTATGGATAAGGAGACCGTCGGGCGGTACGCCTTGCAGGTCAAGGGCCGCCGCGACGGCGTCGTAGTTGGTGGTGGCGGTGTCCCCATCTCGGATCTCGAATTCCTGGAGATATGCGATCGCCACTGTCGGCTCCTTTCTTCGTCGCCCTCAACACGCAGCGAACAGCCACCGCGTCAACCAAGAAGGGCGATAACTGAGCGACGCGGCTGGGCGCGCCGTACCGAGGACGGTCCGAATCCGGTCGGCAAACGACCCGATCCCCCTCCCCGCGAACGTATCCCAACCCCTCCACGCTGTCGAGACCTCGATGGAAACAGCCCGGTCGACACCACCTCCCGCCGCGCGCGATCCCCTTCCTGCGGCTCTTCGGTTTACGCCCCATCCGGAGCGCGAGGCGCAACGACCCGAACCCTCCGGGGTACCTCCTCGCTCGCTCCCGGCGTGCGTGCACCGGTGTGGACGGATTACCGAACCGACGGATGATAAGTGCCGATGAGCTGAACAACATGGCCGGGAACGAGAGCTACAGCGAGAGGCCCCCGTCCACGGCGATGACTGCTCCATTGACGTAGCTCGCGGCGTCTGACGCGAGGAATGCGTACACTGCGGCGATCTCCTCGGGTGTCGCGAGCCTCCGAGACGGGATTCGCTCCTGAATCTGCTCGAGCCGGTCCTCCGGAATGCCGGCGAGCATCTCGGTGGCCACGAAGCCGGGTGCGATGGCGTTGACCGTGATGTCGCCCTTGCGAGCCAACTCACGCGCCAGGCTCAAGGTGATCCCGATGACGCCTGCTTTGGCGGCCGCGTAGTTGACTTGGCCGAAGTTGCCGCGGGAGCCGACCACGCTGGTCGCGAGGATGATCCGTCCGCTCCCCTGCGCCGACATCAGCCCCGCCGCGGCACGTGTGCAGTAGAAGACACCGCTCAGGTTGACTCCGAGAACGCTGTGCCACTGATCGTCGGTCATGTTGACGAGGCGAGCGTCCCGCACGATGCCCGCGTTGGCGACGAGGACGTCGACTCGCCCGTGCCGGTCGATCAGTTCGGCGTACATGTCTTCGACACTCTGCGGATCGGCCACGTCGACCTTGACGAAGCCAGCGCTGAAACCACGGTCGCGGAGCTCAGTCGCGACAGCCGTCCCCGTCGTCGCGTCGCGATCCGCGACGACAACGGTCGCGCCCTCAAGGCAGAAGGTCTCCGCGATGGCCTTGCCGATTCCGCGGCCGCCGCCGGTGACGATCGCAACTTTCCCGCGTAGCCGATGTGCTCGGGCCTCCAGCTCCGCGACCCGATCCCTGAGGCGAGCGAGCTCCCCAGGCGACTCTGCCACCGGCTCGCCCTCGATCGCTTCCAATGTACTCATCCGGCCTCCCTCGTCGTTTCTTTTCCACGTCTATCGCTCGGAATCTGTCGCGGGAGCTTTGCACGCGACGCACGTGAAGACGCGATTCCCGCGCCACTTCCCGATCGCGCATATCGGATCATCGACCGACCGCGGTCGATCGGCGATCCATTGGAGCAGGAATCGATCCCGCCCGCCCGATCGGAGCGCCCGCCGGCTCGGATCGAACCCTCCCCCACCTGACAATCGTCCCCTCCAAAATCGTCCCGCCGACGCACGCGGGACGGCCCGCCCTGCCGACCGCCCTCCGCCTCTCCGAAGGCGGAGCACTCGGCCGTACGTTTTCCTTCTACGAGAAGCCCGAAGCTCACTACTCGTTCCGGTCTGGGGCCCTTCGTCAAGGTTGACGCTGCTACGCATATGAGTGCATTATGCAGCTATGAGTGATTCGGCGAACGGTGGTTCCGAAGACGTACCCGAAGTCCACGGCCAGCCGCGCAACTGGCTGCAGCCGTTCCTGCTCCTTTCCCTCGAGCAGTGGCAGAGCCATGGCTACGAACTGATCCGGCGCCTCTCGATCTTCGGCTTCGAAGCGGTCGATCCCGGAAGTGTCTACCGGACGCTGCGGCACCTCGAGCGGGATGGCCTCGTCGAGTCGGATTGGGACACGACCGTTGGTCCTGCCCGCCGCCGGTACTCGGTAACCGACGCGGGACGGATCTACCTCGAAGGCTGGGCCGGGACCCTCCGCGTATACCAGTACATGTTGGACCAGTTCTTCGATACGTACCCGGGGGAGCGGCCGGATGGGCGTGAGGAAGCAGACGACGTTCCAGAGGGAGGGGCGCTCCCCGAGAAGTCGCCCGGGGGAACGACCCGCGCCCAACGGCGGACACGGCCCAGCTCAGCCCCCACGGGCCTCGCGAGCCCCGACCGGCGTGCCGACGACCCACGGAAACGAGATGATCCTTGATGCCCGAATCGCGGTCAGCAAACAAGCCCAAGAGCTCATCGCCAGCCTCGCCTTGTCCGACTTGACGCCGCAGGCCAGCGGCTCCACGATCGAGTTCGGCCGCCGAACCCGAGACGACGGCAGCGGGGTGCTCGCGCGGACCACATCGTTGACGCTGCGGCCGGTCGGCGTCGCCCCACGCTGGATGGCCCAGATCGGTCCGGGCTGCCGGCACCGCCCTGACGGCAAGACCATCGACGAGCTTGCAGCAGGCGATTCGGCGCATGGCGACACCAACGCGTCCGCGTGGATCTCCGGGAATGGCAACCCGGCGCGCGTCGACGAGATCTGGGCGCAGGAGTCACCGTTGGAGCGCTGCCTCGCGCATGGCCGTCCGACCGCCGGTCCGCGTGTCGGGGGTCCCCGGCCCCGAGTTTTCCGGATCCGGCGCGCTCGCGATGTCTCCGTCGCTGCGGCGGCTTGCGCTCGTGCGCCCTGGCGACATCATTACCGCAACCGCGACCGTGAAGGAAGTCATCGCGGAGAAGGGCCGTGCCGTCTTCGATACCGTGTTGTCGCGCGGCGAAGACGTCGTTTTGGTCGGAGAAGCGCTCGTCATGCCGCGGCGCGACCGATGGGCCCCGCTTCGCGAGCAACGGAAACCGCGAGCCGACACACGGGCGAGAAGCCCTGTTGAAGGAGGAGAAGTTGTCGTCAGGACTATCGGATCACGTTGCGCTCGTCACCGGAGGGGTCCGGGGAATAGGACTCGCCATTAGCGAGCTCCTGATCGCGCAGGGAGCGCGCGTCGCGGCCGGTTACTCGAGGAACGGAGAGGCCGCCGAAGCCTTCCTCGAGAAGCACGCGGATCACGGCGTATCGGTGCATCAGGGGACCATCGAGGACTACGCCGATTGCGAGCGGGTGGTCGAGGAGGTCGTCGACCGCCACGGACGTCTCGACATTCTCGTGAACAACGCCGGCATCACGATGGACCACACCGTGCGGAAGATGCTGCCCGAGGAATGGGAGCGCGTCATCGGGGTCAACCTCGGGGGCGCCTTCTACATGTGCCGAGCGGCGCTTCCACACATGATCTCGCGGGGCTACGGTCGCATTATCAACATCAGCTCGGTCATCGGCGAGCGCGGTAATATCGGACAGGCCAACTACGCGGCGTCCAAGTCCGGCCTGTTCGGACTCACGATGACCCTCGCCCTCGAATCGGCGAATAAGGGGATCACCGTCAACTGCGTGGCGCCCGGTTTCATCGAGACGGAAATGACCGCCGCGGTGCCGCGCGAGATCATGGACAGGGTAATCGAGCAGATCCCCGTCAAGCGACTTGGAACGCCTGAAGAGGTCGCCCGCGTCGTGCTGTTCCTCGCCGAGCCCGAGTCCAGCTACATCACCGGGCAGGCGTACTCCATCAACGGTGGCCTCAACATGTGAGTCGGCACCGGCGCCGCGTCGGCCGCGACGCCGAGGGGTTCGCCCCGCGTCCGCACCGCCACGCCCAGCCGGATACACCACCGACGTCAACCCAACCGGAGACCTCTATGCAATCTCACAGCGGCAATGGATCAGCGGGCGCGGACGACCGGGGCAACGGTCCCTGGAGCGACATCCTGTCGACGCTCGATCCGCTGGGTCTCGGGCGGGCGTTGGGGAGGGCAATGATGGCCGCCGCAGCGAACCCGGAAGCGATGACGCAGGTGGCCACCCGCTACGTCGGCGGAATCACGGCTGCCGCGGCCGCGGCGAGCGCCCGGATGCTCGGCGCCGACACCCCTGGACCCGTGGAGCCGGGTCCGAAAGACCGTCGCTTCGCGGATCCCGCGTGGACGGAGAACGTCGGCTACTTCACGCTCCTTCAGGGGTACCTGCTCTGGACGCGCCTCGTCCACGACCTCGTCGACGCGGCGGGTCTCGACGAGCCCGACAGCGAGAAGGCCCGCTTCGGCGCGGAAATCGTCGTTGACGCGCTCGCCCCCACGAACTTCTTCGCTACGAACCCCACCGCGCAAAAGCGAGCCTTCGAGACCGGTGGGATGAGCCTTGTCCGGGGCCTTCGCTACTTCCTCGACGACCTCGCGACGAACGGCGGGCTCCCCCGGCAAGTGGACCCGTCGGCCTTCACGGTCGGCAAGGACCTCGCGGTGACCCCGGGGAAGGTGGTCTTCCGCAACGACCTGATGGAGCTGATCCAGTACGCCCCGATGACGAAGACCGTCCACAAGACCCCGATCCTGTTGAGCCCGCCGTGGATCAACAAGTACTACATCATGGACCTCGCTCCGGGACGGAGCTTCGTGGAGTGGGCGGTGAAGCATGGCCACACCGTGTTCACGATCAGCTACCGAAACCCCGGCCCCGCCGACGGCGGGCTCAGGCTCGACGACTATGCGCTCCGCGGACCGGTCGCGGCGCTCGATGTCATACGTGAGATCACCGGCGCCGAGCAGGCCAACATCGTCGGGCTCTGCCTCGGCGGTACCCTCACCAGCATGCTGCTCACGTACCTGGCGGAGCACGGAGACGAGAGGGTGCGCTCGGCGACGCTGCTCAACACGCTTGTCGACTTCAGCAGCCCGGGCCGGCTCGGCGCGCTCACCGACGAGTCCGCCATCGATTTCCTCGTGTCGCGGATGGAGGAGCGCGGCGGCTATCTCGAGGCCTTCGAGATGATGAACACGTTCACCTTCATGCGCGCCAACGACCTTGTCTGGAACTACGTCGTCAACAACTGGCTCCTCGGTGAGCCGCCGCCGGCGTTCGACATCCTCGCTTGGAACAGCGACGGCACGCGGATGCCGGGATCGATGCACGAATTCCTCGTCCGCTCGTGCTACATGCGCAACGACTTCGCCCGCGGCGAAATGAAGCTGGCAGGAGCCGGCGTGAACCCGGCCGACCTCACCGGCGACGTGTACGTGCTCGCGGCCCAGGAGGACCACATCACCCCGTGGCGGGGCAGCTACCTCACCACCCAGGTTCTCAGCAACACGAAGATCCGCTTCGTGCTGTGCGGGGCAGGGCACATCGCCGGCATCGTGAGCCCGCCGAACCCGAAGGCCTGGTACCGGACCGGCGAGGCCTTGCCTGCCGACAGCGAGGCGTGGCTGTCCAACTCGACGCTCCACGATGGGTCGTGGTGGGAGGACTGGGCGGAGTGGATTGCCGAGCGGGGCGGCCGGCGCGTGCCGCCGCCGCCGATGGGCAGCGACCAGCACCCGCCGTTGGCGGATGCCCCAGGGACGTACGTGCTCGAGAAATAATGTGCTGCGCTTGACAATGTGAGCGCTGCGTACTATCTTGAGCAGCACAAACCACACTCGCACGTACAGGAGAGATACCCCATGGCGAACACTACGATCGACTACACCAAGGCCGCCCAGGACAAGACGCTGGAGCTCATCAAGGAGAGCCAGGCGCTCATCGTCGACGCCGTCGCCTCGTGGGCGAAGGCCGCGGAGAAGAACGCGCCAACCCTGCCCACCCTTCCGGCGCTTGACGTCCCCAAGCCCGAGGAGCTGGTGAAGGCGAGCTTCGACTTCTACGGCGAGGTCCTCGCGAGCCAGCGCAAGTTCGCCAACGACCTCCTCGCGGCAGCGGCCCCGGTCGTCAAGGTGGCGAAGCAGGCGGCGTAGGTCAACACGTCACCCACCCGGCGATGGCTGAGCCGCAGGACCCGTGGCAGAGCGGTGTCGAGGAACTCGGCCGCTACATCCATGCGCAACGCAAGCTCGCGAAGCTGTCGCTTCGCGAGCTTGCGGGGCTGACTGACCTCTCGAACGCGTACCTCAGCCAGCTCGAGCGGGGCCTTCACGAACCGTCGATCCGCGTGATCGACTCGATCGCGCGCGCATTCGACCTGTCCGCAGAGGCGCTTCTCAAGCAGGCCGGCCTGTTCCAGCAGGCGAGCGCCGAAGCCGCGGGGCCGGTGGCACCGACCGAGCAGTCCATACGGGCCGATCCTTCGTTGACCGAGGCGCAGAAGGAGGCCCTCATCGCCGTGTACCGGGGCTTCGCGAGCCCGGATGCCCGGCACGACGTCGACGCGGAAGGCCCCGCGGACGCCTGAGCGCCCGCCGCCCCGCCCGACGACAAGGCAGTTCCGCACAGCCCACGACATCACACCTCCAAAGGAGACCCCGTGCCCGCTTCCGCCGTCGAGCAGACGCTCACCGTATACGTGGACGCCATCGAGGCCGTTGACCTCACGAAACGCGCCGCTCTTCAGGCCTCACGCTCTTGGGTCGAGGGCGCCAAGGAAGCCCTGCCACAGCCAGCCTTCCAGACCGATCCATGGGCACTGATCGACCTCGGCTTCGATGCCGCGGACCTGTACGTGACCACCCAGACCTGGTACGCGCGGACCCTTCTGGACGGCGTCGCGGAGACGATGGAGGCGTTGTTCTCCGGCGACACGCACCCGAACCCCCCACCGTCGGCAGCTCCCGTGACGCTCGCGCCCTCCGCGACAGCCGTGGCGCCGGCCACTCACGAGCAACAGACGGCGGCTGCCCCGGCCACCCGGGCTGCGACGCCGAAGGCTGGAGGCAGCGAAAAGCGCCCCGCCCCGCGCAAGCGACCGACCGCCTGAGCCGCAGGAGGACGGGGGCCGGTTCGCCTTCAGGTGCAGGCAACCCGCACGGCGAACGAGGCTGACCGTCGGTGAGTACCGACGTCCCGTCCGGGTGCTGAGTCGTCCGAGACGGGACGCCGAGGGCTTCGACCCCCTGCCGTCAGCCTCCGAACGCCCCCTCGACGTTCTCCCACGAGAACGCTCGGGCGGGCGTCGGATGCTCGTCCTGCGTCTCGGTGCGATGGCTCACCTCCGGGACGACGACGTCGGGGTCGATCTGGAGGATCCCGTATCCCGCGACCGCACCGGCGCCGAATCCGGGTGCGAACACCCGCATGGGTCTGTCGATGACGCCGTCGGCGACCGCGTCGTGGATCGCGATCGGGATGCTTGCCGCCGACGCGTTCCCGACGCGGTCGATGTTGAAGTAGAGCTGATCCTCGGCAAGTCCAGCCTGAACGGCGAGTTGGGTGACCATCGTCCGATTCGCCTGGTGCGGAACGACCAGGTCGATGGCCTCGACCATCGCTCCTCCGTTCGGTCCCGGCAGTGCGCGCAACTCGTCCATCATCTGGATGAGGTAGCGCTCCACCAGGGCCTTGACCTCCGGCCCCCAGACGGTGATCTCGTTGTCGAACTCGGGGTTGGGCCAGATGATCGAGTTGACCTGGCTGACCGGCCCGCTTGCATAGGTCTGGAGCACCTCGACGTCAGTGGGCTCCCCATCCGGAGCGGGCGCGAGCACGACGGCCGAGGCCCCGTCGCCGAAGATCATCCGCGAGGTGCGGACGGAGCCGATCTTGTCCGAGAACTTCTCGCCGAATACCACCAGCACCGGACGCCGGACGTCCTGCATGATCCGTATGGCCTGTGCGAGGCCATACGGAAAGCCGGCGCACGCGGCCACGAGGTCGAATGACGCGTGGGTTTGGTAGATGCCGAGCTGCCCGGAGAGCCATGTCGCGACCGAGGGAAGAAGCCGCGTGCTGGTGCACGAGCAGAAGATGACGGCACCGATCTCTTCGGGCTTCCGGCCGGCTCGATCGAGCGCCGCGCTTGCAGCGGCAAGTGCCAGGATCTCCAGGTCGCGCGCGGTGTAGAGGCGGGACTCGATGCCGGTCTTCCGGGAGATCTCCTCCGCGCTCATCGGCGACCAGCTGTAGGCGGAGTTGCGAATCACGTCGTCGTTGGAGCAGACCACCTCACCCTTCTCAACCGACAGCGCCTCGATCCGCGGCCTGATCGCGTACCGATCCGTCACGACGAGGGGTGGCACCGGATCGCGTTGGACGACGTTCGTCGGTGGCGTCGGCTGGCGCCGTGCAGCTCTGCCGCCCTTCGCGCGCCCGATGAAGCTCTGGACGTCGCGGTTGCGCGGCGTCAACACGATCACGAACTCGTCGTCGCCGATCTTGCCGACCTCCTCGAGCCGCGCGTCGGCTCGGTTCCACGGGTACTGGTTGTGAAGGACCTTGGCCATCCGGTGCAAGGCCTCGAGTTCCGGCACCTCCTCCGCGCAGTCGATGATGTCCTGGTCGCTGAAGACGGGGTAGTTCCTGTCGTACGAGGAGAGGCAAAAGGTCAGGCTGCTCGGGTCGGAAAGGATCTCCGTCACCGTCGGCTTGATGGCGGACAACTCCGTCGCGTGGTGAAGCTTGTGCCGGAATGCATCGAACAGGACCTCGTGAATCCGGTTCTCGGTCTCGCTGTCCCACCGCGCGGGCAGGCGCTCGTAAGCGTTCGCGATCGCCGCGACCTTGGTGTCGCCTTCCTCCCATGGCTGAAGGAGCGGGAGGAAGATGTCGTCGCGATGCCGCGGCACGTCCCGCCAGCGGGTCGGGCGCTTGTCATACATCGTCATCGCGTAGCGGTTGACCCAGAACAGGTTCAGGGCGAGGTCGCGGAGGAGTTCGTACCTGGACGTGTACGCGCCGGACTCGATGCGGCTGACCATCTCGGTTCCGGTGGGTGCCTTCGCCTCGAAGTCGCGTCGCACCACGGCCGACAGCTGCTCCTCGGTGTCGATCACGCTGAAGTCCAGATCACCGTGGAAGTTCGACGGGAACACGAGACGCTTGTGACGGTTGACGACGAACGGCTTGCTCATGGCGGCTCCGAGTGGGTCATGCTCCGGAGGGGTACGGTAGCCCATGGAAGCGCCTTTGATCAGGTGCTCTTCCGCTCATAGGTGCGGAACACAACTGTGCTTGGCATCTCCAATCGCCTAACGTCACGAGCAATGTTCAAACGGATCGCGATCGTTAACCGGGGCGAGCCTGCGCGCCGGCTGATTCACGCAGCGCAAGAGCTCGCGCAGGAGCTGCAGCAGCCGATCAGCACGATCGCCTTCCATTCCGCAGCCGAGCGGAGGGCGGCGTTCGCTCGCGAGGCCGACGAGGTGGTCGAGATCGGCGGCGCCGGGAACCCGTACCTCGACTACGGCGCGCTCGAGCGGGCGCTGCGCGAAAGCCGGGCCGACGCCGCCTGGGTCGGATGGGGTTTCGTCGCGGAAGACCCCGCCTTTGCCGATCTCTGCCAGCGGCTCGGCATCGCCTTCATCGGACCGCCGGCGGAGGCGATGCGGCGCCTCGGCGACAAGATCGGTGCCAAGCGCCTGGCGGAGGAGGTCGGGGTCCCGGTCGCCGCGTGGAGCGGTGGCCCGGTCGAGAGCGTGGAGGATGCCCTCCGCCACGCCTCCGCGATCGGATACCCGTTGATGATCAAGGCGACGGCAGGCGGTGGTGGCAGGGGCATCCGAATGGTCTTGTCCGAGTCTGAGCTCGCGACGGCGTTCGAGCGCGCGCGCGCGGAGGCTCGGCGCTCGTTCGGCGATCCGACCGTGTTTATCGAGCGGCTGGTCACGGGCGCCCGGCACATCGAGGTTCAGGTCATTGCGGACGACCACGGCAACGCCTGGGCGCTGGGGGTGCGCGACTGCTCCATCCAGCGCCGGAACCAGAAGCTCATCGAGGAATCGGCGTCGCCCGCGCTCGAGCCCGGCCAGGCGCGGGAGCTTGGCCAGTCCGCGGTACGTCTCGTCGCCGCTGCCGGATACCGCAATGCCGGAACGGTGGAGTTCCTCTACGAGCCGACCGAGCGAGCGTTCGCGTTTCTCGAGGTCAACACACGGCTGCAGGTCGAACATCCCGTGACCGAGGCGACGTCAGGCGTAGATCTCGTCAAGCTGCAGCTCCTGGTCGCCTCGGGCCGGCCCCTTGAGGGCGAGCCTCCTGTCGAGCGTGGACATGCGATCGAGGCCCGGCTCAATGCGGAGGACCCCGAGCGAGGCTTCGCGCCCGCACCGGGCAGGCTGGACCGACTGAGGTTCCCGTCCGGTCCAGGGATTCGGGTCGACACCGGTTTTGCCGAAGGGGACATCATCCCCTCCGAGTACGACTCGATGATCGCGAAGATCGTCGCTTGGGGTTCCAACCGGGCCGAGGCGAGGGCGCGCCTGCGTCGTGCCCTCGCCGAGACCTCGGTCGTCGTGGCCGGCGGCGCGACCAACCGTTCATTCCTTCTCAGCCTTCTCGGCCGGCCGGAGGTGATGGCCGGCACGGCCGACACGGGCTGGCTCGACCGAGTGGGCGTGGCGGATCTGCTCTCCGAGCGCAACGCAGACGCGGCGCTGCTCACGGTCGCGATCGAGGCCCACGACGCCGAGGAGACAGTCGAACGCGATCGGTTCTACGCCGCCGCCCGCCGCGGCAGGCCGACGGCGAGCGACGAGATGGAGCGCACGATCGAGCTGCGTCACCGCGGGTCCGGCTATCGGATGTCCGTCGCCTGCGTCGGACCTGGCCGCTACCGCGTCCGGGTCGACGACGTCACGCTCGATGTCAACATGGAGCGTCTCGGTCAGTTCGAGCGGCGGCTCGCGCTCACGGGCGAGACCCATCGGGTCGTCCTCGCGGCGACCCCGCCTGACCAGCTCGTCGAGGTCGACGGGGCCGCGCACAGAGTGTCGCTGGACGAGGGTGGGCTGATCCGAGCACCGGCCCCGGCCCTCGTCGTCGCGATCGCCGTCGCGGCCGGCGACGAGGTCGAGCAGGGATCTCCGCTGGTCGTGGTCGAGAGCATGAAGATGGAGACGACGATCACCGCACCGTTCGCGGGCCGCGTCAGCGAGGTGCTGGTCGCCGGCAACGTGCAGGTGGCCGCGGGCGCGCCGATCGTGCGACTCGAGGCGAACCGCGCCGGCCGTGACGACGGCCCCGACCGACCCCGCGTGGCGTTCGCCGCCGGATCGCCCGGCGCCCAAACGGATCCGGACGGGGTCCTGGCGGACATCCGCAGCCTGGTCATGGGGTACGACATCGGTCCCGGCGAGGTGCGCGACCTGGTCGCGCGGCTCGGGAGCTCACCGCCGGGCGATCCCGCGAACGTCCACAGGGAGCTCAAGATCCTCACCGTGTTCGCGGACCTTGCCGAGCTCTCGCGGGATCGGCCGCCGGTCGCCGACCTTCCCGACGGGGGGGAACTGGTCCACAGCCCCCGCGAGCACTTTCATTCGTTTCTCCGGTCGCTGGACGCCGAGCGAGAGGGCGTTCCGGAGCCGCTGCGGCGGAGCCTCGCCCGGGCGCTCGCCCACTACGGCGTCGTCGACCTCAAGCGAAGCACCGAGCTCGCCGACGCCTGCTACCGGATCTTCCTCGCACACGATCGCGCCTCTTCGCAGCTCCCGGCCGTCGCGGCGCTACTGGACCGGCGCATGCACGGCGAGGACTCCCTCCCGGAGTCGCTCCGCGAGGAGCTTGGCCAGACGCTCGACCGCCTGATCGTCGCAACGCAGTTGCGCCACCCCGCGATCGGGGACCTCGCACGAACGGTCCGGTTCGCGTGCTTCGACCGGCCGGCGGCCGTCGCCGCCCGCGAGCAGGTCCTCGCCTCGGTGCGGGAAAAGCTCGCATTCCTGACCGCGAACCCGGACGCGCCCGACTACTCGGAGCGGATCGAGGCGGTCGTCGCCGACCCCCACCCCCTCGTCGGGCTCCTGGGCGAGCGGCTGGCGCCGGGGATCGGCGCGCACGAGCCGATGCTGGAGGTGCTGACACGCCGCTACTACAAAATCCGCCAGCTGCGGGATCTCCGTCACGTCGTCATCGAGGGGCGGCCGTTCGTCACGGCGTCGTACGAGCGCGAAGGCCGCCAGGTCCGCCTCGTCACGACGCTCGCCGAGGAAACAAGCATCAGCGATGCGGCAGCCGGCATCGGCTCGCTGCTTCGCGGCATCCCGGACGGGGAGGGCGCGGTCGCCGACATCTACGTCGCATGGCCGGGCTCGCCCGCCGATCTGGACGCGGTCTCGATGCGGCTCTCCGCCGATCTCTCGGCCGCCGCCCTGCCCGAGAGCCTCCGTCGCATCGCGGTCTCGCTCTCAGATCCGGTCGCCGGGGCGGAGCACCACTTCACCTTCCGGCGCTCCGGTGACGGGTTCGCCGAGGAGGCCGTCGTCCGGGGCCTTCACCCAATGATCGCCCGGAGGCTTCGATTCTGGCGCCTCGAGGACTTCGACGTCGAGCGGCTCCCGTCCGTCGAGGACACGTACCTGTTCCGGTGCGCCACGCCGGGTGGTGGCGACGAACGGCTCGTGGCGCTCGCGGAGGTTCGCGACCTGAACCCCACTCGGGATCGATCCGGCACGCTCACCGTCCTGCCCGAGGTCGAGCGCATCCTTGCGAACTGCCTCGAGAGCATCCGAGCCGCCCAGGCGGGAGGTGGCGCGGCCCGGCGACTCGACGCGAACCATGTCTTCCTGTACATGTGGCCGGCAGTCGAGATACCGCTGCGCGAGTTGGTCGCCGTGGCCCGGGCCCGCCTCGCGCCGATGACGGCGGGCCTCGGGTTGGAGGACGCCGTCCTGCACGTCCGCGCCACGGATCCCGATGCTGGGGACGCCAACGAGATGGCACTGAGCTTCTCGTACCAGCCCGGCGCAGGCGTGTCTGTGAGCCTGTCGGAGGCACCGGATGAGCCGCTCGGCACCCTTGACTCGTACGACCGGCGCAAGCTCCCAGCCCGCCGCCGCGGCACCGTCTACCCGTATGAGCTGATCCCGCTCATCTCGGGGACGGGAGGCTCCTTCACCGAGTACGACCTCGACGGCGACGGCAATCTGACGCCTTCCGACCGACCCCCAGGGCTAAACCAGGCCGGCATCGTGTGCGGGCTCGTCCGCACCCCGACCACCAAGCACCCCGAGGGTCTGTGCCGGATGGTCCTCATGGGCGATCCGACCAAGTCACTCGGCTCCGTCGCGGAACCTGAATGCCGTCGCATCATCGCCGCGATCGACCTGGCCGAGGAGCTCGGCATACCTGTGGAGTGGTTCGCGCTGTCGTCCGGAGCGAAGATCTCGCGCGACAGCGGGGTCGAGAACATGGACTGGGTTGCCCGGGCGCTGCGCCGTATCGTGACGTTCACCCAGTCGGGCGGCGAGATCAACGTCGTCGTCGCAGGCATCAACGTCGGCGCCCAGCCGTACTGGAACGCCGAGGCGACGATGCTTATGCACACGAGGGGCATCCTCGTGATGACCCCCGACAGCGCCATGGTGCTGACCGGCAAGCAGGCCCTTGACTACTCAGGGGGTGTCTCGGCGGAGGACAACTTCGGCATCGGCGGGTTCGATCGGGTGATGGGCCCGAACGGACAGGCACAGTACTGGGCCCCGCACCTCGCCGGGGCCTGCGACGTGCTCTTCGCCTACTACGACCACGCGTACGTCGCTCCCGGCGAGCGATTCCCGCGTCGGGCCGAGACGAGCGATCCTCTCGATCGGGACGTACGGACATCGGCGCTCGAGCGCGCCGAGGGGAGTTCGCCACTGTGGGAGAGATCTTCTCGGCCGAGTCGAACGCTGAGCGCAAGCGTCCGTTCGACATCCGCCCGCTGATCCGGGCCGTCGTCGATCAGGACCACGAGCCGCTTGAGCGCTGGGCGCGCATGGCCGACGCCGAGACCGCCTTGGTGTGCGATGCGCATCTCGGGGGGCAGCCCGTCACCGTGATCGGCATCGAGTCGCGGCCGATCCCCCGCAGGGGGTTTCCTCCGGCCGACGGACCCGATCAGTGGACAGCAGGAACGCTCTTCCCGCTGTCGTCCAAGAAGGTGGCGCGGGGGATCAACGCCGCGAGCGGCAACCGGCCGGTCGTCGTCCTGGCGAACCTGTCGGGGTTCGACGGCTCGCCCGAATCGCTGCGGAAATGGCAGTTGGAGTACGGCGCGGAGATCGGCCGGGCCGTAGTGGCGAACTTCGATGGCCCGATCGTGTTCTGCGTGATCTCCCGCTATCACGGGGAGCGTTTTGTCGTCTTCTCCGGGGCCCTCAACGACAACATGGAGGTCATTGCACTTGAGGGCTCCTACGCATCCGTGATCGGTGGCGCCCCGGCCGCCGCGGTCGTCTTCGCTCGCGACGTCGATGCTCGCACCTCCGAGGATCCAAGGGTCGCCGACATCCAACAACGTCTTGCCAAGGCGGATGCCGACAAACACCGGCCGCTCCTCGCCGAGCTTGAGCGGACCCGGGCGGCGGTTCGCTCCGAGAAGCTGGGTGAGGTCGCGGCCGACTTCGACCGCATCCACAGCATTGAGCGCGCTCGCGACGTCGGCTCTGTCGACACGATCATTCCGCCACGCGAGTTGCGTCCATACCTGATCCAAGCGATCCAGCGCGGCATCGCGCAAACCCTGGGCGCCGCCGGTCACGCCGGGCGCGGCGGCTGATCCGGGGCGTCAGCGCGCCGTCGAGCTCGTTCGGAGACACCGACACACTGCCTCCAAACCGCGGGGCGCGGCCGCTGCGCTCCGCCGGAAGGGAGCGCAGCATCGGATGTTCGCTGGCCCGGCGGCCTGGACCTCCGGATACCCACGTCCGTCGCCCGCGGCCCGGGTCGTCAGCGTGCCGGCGAGTACAGACGCGTTCTCCATGGCGTCCTGGGCATCGGCACCCGGCCCTGTGACTCTCGGCCGGCGGCAGCTGATCGAGACACGGGTGGCGCTGCGAGCCAATCGGTGGCGAGCCCGGATGCGATGAACGATCATCCCCCGTCCTGGGCATATGCTGGGGCTATGCGGCGCAAGATCCGGAAGCCGCTCGTGGCCAACCGCAGTGAGATCGCGATCCGCGTGTTCCGGGCGGCGACGGAACTCGGCCTGGGGACGGTTGCGATCTACTCCCATCAGGACCGCTTCGCGCTTCACCGGTTCAAGGCCGACGAGGCCTACGAGATCGGCATCGGCCTGGACCCGGTGCGCGCCTACCTCGGCATCGAGGAGATCGTCCGCATCGCCCGCGCGGCCGGGGTGGATGCGACCACCCCGGGTACGGCTTCCTGGCCGAGAACCCCGACCTGGCCGACGCCTGCGTGCGCGAGGGCATCATCTGGGTCGGGCCGCCTGTCGCTGTCATGGAGCGCCTCGGCGACAAGATCTCGGCCCGGGCCCTCGCCGAGCAGGCCGGCGTGCCGGTCATGCCGGCAACCGATGCCCTGCCGGACGACGAGGACGAGATACGTCGACTGGCCGAGGAGATCGGCTTCCCGGTCATGGTCAAGGCCAGCTGGGGCGGGGGCGGCCGGGGCATGCGGATGGTGCACGAGCCCGCGCATCTGCTGGAGCAGGTCGCCGCCAGCCGGCGGGAGGCACGCGCCGCCTTCGGCCGTGACGAGGTCTTCCTCGAGAAGCTCGTCGAGCGTGCTCGGCACCTGGAGGTGCAAGTGCTCGCGGATCGGCACGGCGAGCTGGTTCACCTGTTCGAGCGCGACTGCTCCGTGCAGCGCCGACACCAGAAGGTGGTCGAGCAGGCGCCCTCGCCGATGCTCGACCCCGCATCCCGCGAGGAACTCTGCTCGGCGGCAGTGCGCCTGGCGCGGGAGGCGCGGTACCAGATCGCAGGCACAGTGGAATTCCTGCTCGACACGGACACTGGGCGCTTCTACTTCATCGAGGTCAACCCGCGCATCCAGGTGGAGCACACCGTGACCGAGGTGGTCACCGGGGTGGACATCGTCAAGGCACAGATCCGCCTGGCTCAGGGGGCCCACATCGGGACGCCCGAAAGCGGGGTCCCGGCGCAGGAGGACATACACCTCAACGGCCACGCCATTCAGTGCCGCATTACGACGGAGGACCCCGAGAACCAGTTCATCCCCGACTACGGGCGCATCACCGCCTACCGCGAGGCGACCGGCTTCGGCATCCGCCTGGACGGCGGCACCGCCTACTCCGGGGCCGTCATCACACCGTTCTACGACTCCCTGCTCGAGAAGGTCACGGCGTGGGCGCCATCCTCGGAGGAGGCCGTGGCGCGCATGGACCGGGCGCTGCGCGAGTTCCGCATCCGCGGGGTCAAGACGAACCTGAACTTCCTGGAGGCGCTGCTCGCGCACCCCGGCTTTCGCGCCGGCGACTACACCACCCGCTTTATCGACGAGACGCCGGATCTCTTCCGCTTCGCCCCGCGCCGCGACCGCGCCACAAGGCTGCTGGGCTTCATCGGCGACGTGATCGTCAACGGCAACCCCGAGGTGGCGGGACACGCCGATCCCGGCCCGCTGCCCGAGCCGCGCATCCCGACCTCCTCGCGCAGCCAACCCGAGCCGGGCACGCGGGACCTGCTGCTGGAACTCGGCCCCGAGCGCTTCGCCCGCTGGATGCGCGAGCAGAACCGACTGCTGATCACCGACACCACGTTCCGCGACGCACACCAGTCACTGCTCGCCACCCGGGTGCGCACGCACGACCTTGTCGCCGTCGCGCCGTACTACGCATTTGCGCTGCCCGAGCTGTTCTCGCTGGAGGCCTGGGGCGGCGCCACCTTCGATGTGGCCATGCGCTTCTTGCGCGAGGATCCCTGGGAGCGGCTGGCTACCCTGCGCGAGCCGTCCCCAACGTGCTGATCCAGATGCTGCTGCGCGCCGCGAACGCCGTTGGCTACACCAACTACCCGGACAATGTCGTCCGCCACTTCGTCGCCCAGGCGGCGGAGCAGGGCGTCGACCTCTTCCGCGTCTTCGACTCGCTCAACTGGGTGGACAACATGCGCGTGGCGATGGACGCCGTGCTCGAGTCGGGGGCGCTGCTCGAAGCGGCGATCTGCTACACGGGCGACATCACCGACCCTCGCCGGCCCAAGTACGACCTCGACTACTACCTCGAACTGGCCCGACGGCTTGAGGCTGCGGGCGCGCACATGCTTGGCATCAAGGACATGGCCGGCCTCTGCAAACCACGCGCCGCGGACCTCCTGGTGCGGGCCCTGCGCGAGGAGGTCGGAATCCCGATCCACTTCCACACTCACGACACGAGCGGCATCTCCGCCGCGAGCGTGCTGGCCGCGGCCGACGCGGGGGTCGACGCCGTCGACGCGGCGATGGATCCCATGAGCGGGCTGACCTCGCAGCCAAACCTCGGCGCGATCGTCGAGGCCCTACGGGGCACGCCGCGCGACACCGGCCTCCCCCGGGAGCCGCTCACCCAGGTTGCGGCGTACTGGGAGGCCGTGCGCCGCCACTACCAGGGCTTCGAGAGCGACATGCGCTCGGGCGCCGCCGAGGTGTACGAGCATGAGATGCCGGGCGGCCAATACACCAACCTGCGCCAGCAGGCGCGCGCCCTCGGAATCGAGAGCCGCTGGCGCGACGTGGCCCGCGCCTACGCGTCGGTGAACGAGATGTTCGGCGACATCGTCAAGGTCACTCCCACCTCCAAAGTGGTGGGCGACCTGGCGGTGCTGATGGTCACCAACGACCTGACCCCAGAGCAGGTCCTGGACCCGGCCCGCGAGATCGCATTTCCCGAGTCGGTGGTGGAGTACTTCCACGGTGACCTCGGCCAGCCACCGGGGGGCTTCCCCAAGGCCCTCCAGCACAAGGTACTGAAGGGGCGGGCGCCGCTCGCCGTGCGGCCGGGCGAGGTCCTGGAACCCACCGACTTGGCCGCTGCTCGCGAGGAGGTGGAGCGCAAGGTTCGGAGGGCGGTGAGTGAGCGGGAACTGGCGTCCTACCTCATGTACCCGAAAGTCTTCGTCGACTACGCCGAGCATCACCGGGTGCACGGCGACGTCAGCGTGCTGCCCACGCCGACGTTCTTCTGGGGACTGCGCCGCGACCAGGAGCTCTCCGTCGACCTCGAGCGCGGCAAGCGGCTAATCATCCGCTTCCTGGCCATCGGTGACCCCGACCCCGATGGGCGTCGCTCGATCTTCTTCGAGTTGAACGGTCAGCCCCGCGAGGTGAAGGTGACCGACCGCAGCCTGGCTCCGAGTGGTTCGACCCGTCGCAAGGCGGACGAGTCGAACGCCGCCCACGTCGCCGCGCCGATGCCCGGCCTGGTGGTAACGCTCTCGGTGGCTCCCGGGCAGCCGGTGGCGCGCGGGGACCGCCTGCTCTCCATCGAGGCGATGAAGATGGAGACCGCCGTGTTCGCGGATCGGGACGGCGTCGTCGGCGAGGTCCTCGTCGGGCCGGGCACCCAAGTGGACAGCAAGGACCTCTTGCTCGTGCTGGAGGACGCTCCGCAGACGGATCCCGGCTCGGGGAGCTGAGCCCAGTTGCCGGCGCGGGGGGCAAGTCGTGTGCGAGCGGAGGTCGCGGTGGCTGCCGCCATCCGGCGCGCCGCCCTGCGCGACCGGCGCGTGGCGGCGTGGTGGGTTGAACGGAACTACCCGGCGCGATATGCGGAGAAGGGGCTCGCGGGGATGTCCAGCAACGTCCGCCCGTGACGACTCTTAGTGAACTCGACGCGCCGCGACCTCAACCGCGTTCCGGACGGTGTTCATCAGGCTCGTCAAGGTCCGCATGTCCCACCGCCCAATCCCCCATGAGAGCTTCCCGTTGAGCGTGACGGTCGTCGCTTCGGGACCCGCCTCGGACAGGAGGACTCCGATCCTCGCTTCGGACATGTTCAAGAAACCAAAGCTTCTTTTCAGCACCAGTCGACCCGGCTGGATGGACTCCAAGTGCCAATCGATGCTCGCGACGGCTTCCCGGCAGGCCCAGGAAGCGGACTCCAAGGGAAGCTCCAGACGAAACTCGTCGGATGCCGTGCTCACGAGCGCGAGTGTATCCAGTCTCCCTGCGACCGCGATCGCGAACCGCACCAACGGCTCGCGCGAGCCCTCGACGAGCTCGACGCCTATTACGAGCACACCGAGCCGATGTTCAGCAACGTCCTCCGCGACGCCGAGTCCGTCGACCTCGCCCGCCGCGCCGTGGCACCGCTGCACGCCTACCTCGAAGAAGCCGCCGAGATCCTCGCCTCCTGCTCACCCGTCCGCGGCAAGAGGCGGCACCTCCTCGTCGCGGCATTGCGTCACGCCATCGCCTTCCCCACCTGGCACTCACTCACGGCCAACGGCATCGCGCGATCAGACGTTGCAAAGCTCATCACCGCACTCGTCGAAGCCGCAGCCGCCCCACAGCGCGGCCCGGCCGCCTAACGACCCGGGCGGGTGCGCCAGTGCAGCTTGCCTTCAACCCGGCAGGGAACATCGACGGCAGGAACAGCGCAACGAGGTCGCGGTTCATACCTGAGCGTTCTTCCACTCTGCGGCGACGCGCCCGACGGAGCGCACCCGTGCGTCGGCGGATCAGAGGTGGCTGCGATACCGCTCTGCCGATCCACGGAGGCGCTGATCCCCCCCTTTTTTCGGCTTGGCTCGGTCGGGCGGCTCTCCGGCGGCGGCGCGGACGTTGGCGAGGTCGTCGTCCTGCGCCGATTTCGCCGGTTGTCGCAGTTCGTCGACGTCCCAGCTGAGCTCCCCCTTCGAGTTCGGCGACCAGCCGCGCCGGGGATTACTCGCATCCCGACCCAACGAACTATGAGCAAGCGTTAGCCACCGACGAACCCGTCCACCCCTTACGGCCGATCCTCGTACCTCCGCCTCAGCCCGACGCCGACGAAACACGCCGCCGCGGTGGCGACCATCAGAAGCCGCAGCAGACGGCGGCGAGCGTGGCGACGTCCGCTCGCGATCCCCGCATCGACGGTATTCGTCGCGGAGCGCACGAACTCGGTGAGCTCCGCTCTGGAGGCGTTCATCGCGCGCCATCCTCCCCGCTCCCTGCTCTCATCGGAGCCGCGCAGATCCTCGTAGAGCCGCCACCCCGTCCCATACGTGTCACGGGCAGCCCGACGCACCTTGACGACGATCTTCCCGGGCGTGAGCGGCCCCTCGCTCACGGGCGTTCGCTGTCGAGGATCGCCATCTGGCCGGCGTCGTAGCGGTCGCCGGCAACAGAGCCCGCAGGTACGGCCCGCTCGATCGCGGCGAGGTCGCCGGGGTCGAGCGTCAGATCGAGACGCGCCGAGCGCCTCGGAAAGCCGGTCGCGCCGGCGTGCGCCGACAAGCGGCACGATGTCATCGCCGCGCGAGAGCACCCAGGCGATCGCGACCTGGGCGACCGTCGCGTCCTTGCCCTCCGCGACGAGCGCAGGGCTTCGACCAGGGCGAGGTTTCGCGCAAGATTCTCGCCGTTGAAGCGCGGCGCGTGGCGCGGAAGTCCGTTGCGGCGACGCTCCGCTCGCGCTGACCAGTGACCGCTGAGCAGACCGCGGGAGAGGACGCCGTAGGCGGTGACGCCGATGCCCAGCGCGCGGCAGCGCCGGCAGGATCTCCGCCTCGATCCCCGCGCGACATCAGCGAGTACTCGATCTGCAGATCGGTGATCGGGTGAATCGCGTGGGCGCGGCGGATCGTGTCGGCCCCGACCTCCGAGAGGCCGACGTGCCGCACGTACCCCGCCTCGATCATCTCGCCGATCGCGCCGACGGTGTCCTCGATCGGCACGGCCGGGTCGAGCCGCCCGAGCCGATAGATGTCGACGTAATCCGACGCCGAGACGGCGCAGCGTGTAGGCGAGCGAAGTTCTTGACGGCCGCCGGCCGCCCATCGATGCCGATCCAGCTCCCCGCGGGATCGCGCATGGCGCCGAACTTGACGCTCAGGATCACGACGCTCGTCGCGATCACGGTCCGTGCAGCGCGCGTCGCGATCAGCAGCTCGTTGTGGCCCATGCCGTAGTAGTCGCCCGTGTCGAGCAGCGTGATCCCGGCCTCGAGCGCGGCGTGGATGGTGGCGATGCTCTCGGCCTCGTCGGCCGGGCCGTAGAGGTCGGACATCCCCATGCAGCCGAGGCCGATCGCGGAGACGGCGGGCCCGTGCGAGCCCAGTGCTCTGGTGTGCACGACGTTGCTCCTTGATCGCCCGTGACCAGGATGGCCTACGGTCTGACAGCTTCTCAATATCAGTAATCCAGCTCGGCCGCGGATGGCACCCAGGACGAGACAGACCTGTCTGTCTATGCTCGTGCTGGCCGCTCATCACAACTCCACGAGGAGCCGTCAATGAAGATCGCCGTCCTCGGCACCGGCATCGTCGGCCGAACGGTCGCCGCCCGCACCGCGGCGCTCGGCCATGACGTCACCATCGGCACGCGCGACCCAGAAGCGACGCTCGCGCGCACAGAGCCAGACCAGATGGGCAACCCCCCGTTCGCGGCTTGGCGTGGCGACCACCAGGGCATCCCGTTGACCAGCTTCTCGGACGCCGCCGCTGGCGCCGAACTCGTCGTCAACGCCTCGTCGGGGGCCGCCTCGCTCGAGGTGCTCGGGCTGGCCGGCGCAGCCAACCTGACCGGCAAGGTGCTCGTCGATATCGCCAACCCGCTGGACTTCTCGGCCGGCTTCCCGCCGACCCTGTTCGTCAAGGACACCGACTCGCTCGGCGAGCAGATCCAGCGCGCGTTCCCCGACACCAAGGTCGTCAAGACCCTCAACACGCTCAACGCCACGCTCATGGTCGATCCCGCGGCACTCTCCGACGCCGAGCACACGGTCTTCGTCTGCGGCAACGACGCCAGTGCGAAAGAGACCGTGACACAGCTGCTCGAGAGCTTCGGCTGGAAGGACGTGATCGACCTCGGCGACATCACAGCCGCCCGCGGCACCGAGATGCTGCTGCCGATCTGGCTGCGCCTCATGACTGTCCTCAGCACCCCCGCGTTCAACGTCAAGATCGTCCACTAAACCGTATGCGCTGCGGCGACGCTGAGTGATGCCTCGGGGGCACGACCGTTTGAGCCGGATTGCTAGTCGGATCGGGCGCACCCCCGGCTGGAGCCGTCACCGAGTTCCCGCTCGGTACCCACCCTGGAACGGTCGGCCTTGTTACGGGCGCGCCGCAGACAAAGGAACCGTGGGGCATCACCACAGGTCCCGACGGCAACCTGTGGTTCCGAGGCGGGTGTGAGTTCATGGGCATGTCGTCGAGTGCGAGGAATGCGCCAAATGCCGGTGCGGTGATGCCTCGGTGATGCCGCGAAGATCGAGCGGCCCGCGGGTCGCGCCGCCGTCAGCGACCGAGCCCGTCCATCATCCCCTCGGGGTAGCGGGCCCCGGCGGCGGCCGCAGGCGGAAACGCCTCACCGAGCCGCGCGAGATCCTCGGGATCGAGGACTACGTCGAGGGCCTCGAGGTTGCGGTCCACGTTCTGCGGACGGCCGATGCCGACGAGCGGAATCAGGTCGTCGCCCTGCGCGAGCACCCACGCAAGGGCGACCGACGACGGGGAGACGCCGTGGCGCGCGGCGATCTCCTCGAGTGGCGCAAGCAGCGCGACGTTGCGTGCGAGGTTCTCGCCCTGAAACCGGGGCACCTGACGGCGCCAGTCGTCTCGCGCGAGGTCGTCCTCGGATCGGATGCGACCTGTGAGCAGCCCCCGACTGAGCGGACTGTATGCGACGAACGTGATCCCAAGCCCACGCGTCACCGGAAACAGCAGCTCCTCTGGTTCGCGGTGGAACAGGTTGTACTCGGTCTGGAGCGCGGCGATCGGGTGCACGGCGTGGGCGCGGCGGATGGTGTCGGGGCCGGCCTCCGAGAGCCCGATCGCCCGGACCTTCCCAGCCGCGACGAGCTCGCCCATCGTGCCGACCGACTCCTCGATCGGCACCTCGGCGTCCACGCGGTGCAGGTAGTAGAGGTCGACGTGGTCGAGACCGAGGTGGCCGAGGCTCCGGTCGATCGCCTCGCGGAGGTAATCGGGATGTCCGCGGCTCGCCTTGGTCGCGACAACGGCCTCGTCGCGCCGATCGCGCACGGCCCGACCCACGAGCCCCTCGCTGCGCCCCTGGCCATAGGCTTCCGCGGTGTCGATGAGCGTGATCCCCTCGTCGACGGCGCGGCGGATCGCGGCGATTCCCGCATCGTCATCGCCCCCGGCGTAGAAGCCCGCGAACGCCATCGCGCCGAGCGCGATGGCCCCGACCCGAACGTCGCCCTGCCCCAACACGCGCTGCTCGATCATCCGTACCCCCTCGATTCACCGACTCGCGCTCAATGCTCGCACCGTCGAGGCGGTCGGCGCCCCGCCGCAAGCGGTGCGTCGTGAAGTGACCCCGGGACGTCCAGGGCCCTTCCACTGATCCTGCCAAACGACGCGATCCCCGAGCGGCGTTCGTGTCCCTGGGGTTGCCAACCCCGAATGCGTCAGCGCGCCCCGTCGTGTCTCGGCTCCGGCGCAGGTCAGGCGCCCCTGGCCGAATGACGTCGTCTCCTCCGCGTCACGTACCGAGTGACGAGGACGCCGGGATGCCCGGAACCGGGCCGAACAGCAGCACCTCGTCGAAGGACAGACTGTCGATGTTTCGGCTGCAGGGGTTCCTTCGTCGCCCACCCAAACCAGACCTCGCTGATGAGGAGGAGGCCGCCGACGAAGTCGGTCGCCGCGGCGATGAGCTATGCCAGCGTGTGGTCGACCTCCCCGCCACGGGCTGGGCGCCGGCGCCGAAGCCGAGCGACATGGCGACAGCAGGCCCGGAGCCCCAGATCCCACTGCACGGCGACCTCCCTCTCCCGTCGGAGCTGCTCGCCGACTGGGCGCTTGAGCCGGACGACCGGCCACGCGATCAGATCACCCCTTCCTGAGCGTAAGTGCGACTGCCTCCCAACCCTGCGAGCCAAGCTCATCGCGGTCAGGTCTCACGTCAGCGGATTCTTCTCCTGAGCCGCCGGCGTCTTTCTCGGGGGACCACCAAGTACCCCCACTCATGCCTCAGGCCTGAACTCCCTTCCGGCGCTAGATCGGGCGTTCTTTGATGAGCGCTCCCTCTTGCCCGGCACGGCGCCTCCGTACGGGCGGGGGCGAACCATCCGTAGTACTCCACGCCGTCCCAATCGCGATTACGTTGCTCACGCAATCCTTGGTGCTGTGGCGAGTCCACAAGGCGCTTCAGCAGGACGACTGGCCACGCGATCAAGTCACCCTGCTAGAGCGTCAGACCGACTGCCTCCCAGCCCTCGGAGCCAAGCTGATTGAAACGGTCAGGGCTGAGATCAACCGACTACTTCTTCTTCAGCCGCCCGGCATCCGCCAGGGGCACCACCAGGTACTCCCACCTCTGCGCCATCTTCATCTCCAGACCGTTGGGTTCGGGGTTCGTGCTGACCCTTCCCGCCAGATCAACACAGCGCATCCGGAGACCCCAACGGGCCGCGTCCGCAATCCTGCCGCGTGGCCGGGAGCGTCCGGGCGAAGTGCGCGAACGCGCCGCTAGTGGGAGGACGACCGCGCCGGACTGGCCGGAGGGCGATCCCTTCCGGTGGCGGGGCTGTTGGCCGTGCATCTGTCATGATGCGCGCGTGTTCATCGAGCGAGTGACCGCTCCCCGGGAAGAGTTCGAGCTGTGGGACGCGCGGCTTCGAATGGT
This sequence comes from uncultured Thermoleophilia bacterium, assembly GCA_963777565.1. Taxonomy (GTDB): domain Bacteria; phylum Actinomycetota; class Thermoleophilia; order Miltoncostaeales; family Miltoncostaeaceae; genus CALMEC01. The sequence continues at coordinate 2,500 of CAVZQZ010000011.1, read as the reverse complement.
CACCGAGCCGCCGCCGGCTCTGGTTGTGTCGGTCGCGTGGGAGTCAGACGGTGAGGTGACGTGCGTCAACGTCTGGGACTCACCTGAGGCAATCGCTGACTTCTTCTGGAGCGGGTGCGACCTTTCGTCGAGGCCGAGGGTTCGCCGGCGAACAAGCCTCAACGACTTGGCGAAGCAGTCCGCGCGTACGTTCGGCCGGGCGGCTAGAGGACCGCAGGTACTCCCCGCCCCGCAGCCGCCACGCACGTCGGCGCGCTGTACAGCGATCGGCGATTCGAGGTTCGGAAGAGTCCTGGGCTGCCCAAGCCTCCCGGGCCCGCCAGAACGCCCGAGAGGACCTCGGGAGTCCTGTGGGGAAGCGGGAAAGCGTTTATGTACTCACGTCCCCCTCGTGCTACGGCGACCCCAAGCCGCTCTGCAGATTGTGCGTGGATCGCCACCACCCCAACCGCCGATCCGGCGCCCGGTTTTGGCGCCTGTGGGTGGGATGGGAGCCGTCAGCTCCTCCGATCGACCTTCGCTCCTGCCAGCCGCGTCTAGCGCGCACAGGAGGGCGATCCCCGTTGAGGCGTCGATGTTTACGGGCTGACGGCGGCGGGGTACTTGTAAGCACCGCCAGTTGGCCGGGCCCGCGAGTCGTGTCGCGGGCCCCGCGCCAGGTGATGTTGCCGGCAGCGATCGGCAGGGAATGCGGAGGACGGAGCTTCCGCGGGATGTCCGATCGAGCGGGAACCGGCAACGTCACCTCGGGGATCGAGGCGGACAGACGTGCTCCCCCTCGGTCCCTGTCTCCCTAAGAGGCATCGCCACGGCTCCCTGCCGCCGTGGAGCCCGACAACCGTCCGGGGCAGGATGAGGGCTTCGTAGATCAGAGCACAGACGGCGCGGACGAGAAGGGCACGGATCGTCGTCATCCTTGCGGCGATCTTCCCGTTGCCCACACGACCGCCTTGACGCCCACAGGTGCTCAGGTCGGCTCGGTCAACCGACAGCCACAAGGTCCTTCTCGGCGCCGTTCGCCTTCCTCGGCGCGGGTCAGATCGCCACGCGGCCCGACCAGGCATGCGACGGCAACTTCTTGTCAGAGAACGTCGAGACCTTCGAACACCCTGACCGACTCGAAACTCGCGACAGGCTTCCGGTCGTCGGAGACGCAGGTTGATCCGGGTCGGTAGTGGGCCATGCTCAAGGCTTTGGCCGACCCAGTCGTCTGCCTCGTTTGAGCTCGGGACTTTGACTACCCCTGGTGCGCAGACGGGTGCTCCCAGCCGGTCGATTTCCTCGTCTCGAAAACCCCGCGTTCGATGGCTAACCTCGGCCAAGGTGTATCGGTTGTTGAGGATGTCGATTTCCGTCTCGCGGGCCGCCCTCTCGGTGAGCGGACCGACGATCGGGTCTGCTGGCGCACCGCGAAGAACGTCGTTGTCGTGCCGGCGTTGATCCTCGGTTTCGATGGAACCAGGAAGTCGCCGTCCGGCGCGTCCTCGCGGTAACCCCATCAGCCACGTCGGTAATCGAGGCGAGTTCCAGCTGAGCTCTCCCCGTGCGAGTCCTGCGACCAACTGCGCCGGGCATAACTGGCACCTGCCCCAACGAACTATGAGCAAGCGTTGGCCACCGACGACCCCTCAACCCCTTACGGCCGATCCTCGTACCTCCGCCTGAGCCCGATGCCGACGAAACACGCCGCCGCGGTGGTGACCATCAGAAGCCGCAGCAGGCGGCGGCGAGCGTGGCGACGTCCGCTCGCGATCCCCGCATCGACGGTATTCGTCGCGGAGCGCACGAACTCGGTGAGCTCGCTCTGGAGGCGTTCATCGCGCGCCATCCTCCCCGCAACCTGCTTCACATCTGAGCCGCGCAGATCCTCGTAGAGCCGCCACCCCGTCCCATACGTGTCACGGGCGGCCCGACGCACCTTGCGGTCCGAGACGGCTTCGCGCAGCGTCGGCGCGACGAGTTGGCTCAGCGCCGCTACCTGCGCGGCCCGGCGGGCCTTGCGCCGCCAGCGGGCCAGACCGCGTGGACGTCCATTTCGCTCGGCGCGGGGCACGGCCTCGGCCAGTTCGCCGAGTTGCGCGACGGCTTCGCGCAGCCTTGGCGCGACGAGTTGGCTCAGCGCCGCTACCTGCGCGGCCCGGCGGGCCTGTTGTTCGAACTCTTTTCGTTGCACTGTTGACCTCCGGTTCGTGATGGATCGGCCTTCTCACAGGCCCCGTGTCGACCTTCATGAGCCGCGGGGGTGTACCGAGCCCCCTCACGCGGTCAACGCGATCGTATCCGCCCGCCGACAGCGGCGGGCGAGCCGCCCTGAACCATGGGTAGGTCGAGGGGTCGGAGGGTGATCGAAACGTGGTCCCCCACAGATGCAGGGCTTTCGGTGGGGATGGAGGATACCGGGATCGAAGGTCCGGACCCCTCTCACTGAGTCAAATCCCTGCAAATCGATCACTTCAGGAATGCAAGTAATGCACTAAGTGCCGGTGCGGTGATGCACGGG
>CAVZQZ010000010.1:0-562277 GCA_963777565.1 uncultured Thermoleophilia bacterium | reverse complement strand
CACGCTCGACGCGGCCACCGTCGCCTCGGCCGCCCAAATCGACGAGGCCCTCGCCACGGCCCGGGACTCGCGCGGCCGGTTCGGCTCGGCGCTGGCACGCCTCGGGCTCGCCGGTCGCAGGGAGATCCCGCTTCGCTATTCGTTGCACGACCAGGCGGTGAGCGCCCTGGTCCGCGACGTCGGCGCGCGCCTGGGGCAGGTGGCGGTGTCGGCCACCGTCGCCGTGGAGGGAAGCGAGATCGTCACCACTCCGGCACGCCCCGGTCGGATCGTGAATCGGGGCGCCCTGACCACCGCCCTGGCGACGCTGCCCCCGTCGGTCGTTATCACGACGCGCGAGGGCGCGCCGGCCGCAGATGACGACGACGCCGGCAGGGCGAAGATCTCGCGACCCGGGTGGTCGCGAAGGCGCGCGAGGTGACGCTTGACGGGCGCACGGCGCTCCTAGGATCGGACGTCGCCCGGAGGGCGCTTCGCTTCCCGATCAAGAAGGACGCGATCGCGGTCGAGGGCGATCCCGACACGCTTCGCGCGGCGCTCGCTGAAGCCGCTCGGCGTCGCCGAGCGATCGGCGACCGACGCCCGGCTCGAGATCCGCGGCAGCCGCGTGGCGGTAGTGCCGTCGGTCGCCGGCAGGCGCCTGGACGGGGCCGCGCTGGGCGCCGCGATCGTGCGCGATCCGGATGCGGCGACCGTGGCGGCGTCGGTCACCACCGCCAAGCCCGCGTTCACGACGGCGGAGGCGAAGGCGCTGGGAGTGCGAGAGAAGGTGTCCGAGTTCACGACGCCTTACCAGTGCTGCCAGCCCCGGGTGAAGAACATCCAGCGGGCGGCGACGATCCTCGACGGCACGATCCTCGCCGCCGGCGAGCGGTTCTCGCTCAACGACGCGCTCGGGGAGCGCGTGGCGTCCCGCGGATTCGTGGAGGCGCCGGCGATCGCGGCCGGCGAGCTGGTCGACTCGGTCGGCGGCGGCGTGAGCCAAGTCGCCACCACGATGTACAACGCGGCGTTCTTCGCGGGGCTGGCGCTCGAGGCCCACACGCCGCACGAGTTCTACATCTCCCGGTACCCCATGGGGCGCGAGGCGACGGTCTCGTGGCGCCAACCCGATCTTGTGTTCCGCAACGACTGGGACGCCGCGATCCTCATGTCGGCGCGAGCGGGGAGCAACGGCATCACGGTGGCCTTCTACTCCTCCAAGCTCGGACGTCGTGTGGAGACCGAGACCGGGCAACCGACCAACCGCACCGAGCCGAAGACCATCGAGCGCTCGAAGCCGGACCTCCCTGCCGCACGCGCCGGGTGGTGCAATCGGCCGGTGCCGGAGGCTTCTCCACCAGCTACACCCGCAAGGTGTACGCCGCCGATCATCAGCCGGCGACCGAGGTTTCCGCTGGAACTACCGTCCAGAGAACGCCATCGTGGAGGTCGGGCCGCCCAAGACCGAGCCGGAGCAGCCGGCGAGCACCTCCACCTCGCCCCTGAAGCCCCCGACCACTACGTCGCCGCGCACGCCCACGACGCCGACGACGACCGGGGGCTCGCAGCCTGCGCTGCCCACGCCGTAGCGCGGACGTCACGTGAATAGGGGCGGTAGATTCCGGCAATGAGATCCGCCGTCGCCCTGTCCATGCTGCTGCTCGTCGCCGGTTTGGCGGCGGGATGCGGGAGCGACTCCGAGACCGCCGCGGTCGACACCTCGACCCTGGAGGGCACGCCGTGGGTCCTGACCTCGGGCTCCGGCGGCATCACCCCGCCCGATGGTGTCGCGCTCAGCGCCCTGTTCGACGCCGGCAAGGTGAGCGGCTCGGCCGGGTGCAACCGGTTCACCTCCTCGTACACGCTCGACGGCAGCAAGATGACGATCGGCATGATCGCGACCACCCAGATCGCGTGTCCGCCGCCTCTCGATACGGTGGAGCAGGCGTACCTCGCCGCGCTCGGTAAGGTGGCCGGCTGCAGACTGAAGCCGACGGACTGGTGCTGTCCGACTCCGGTGGCGCGGAGATCCTCCGCTACACCGCCGCGACGATCACCGGCGACTGGGAGGTCAACGCGTTCCTGCGGGGGAACGGCTTCTCTACCCCCGTGGCCGGCACGAAGCTCACGGCCACCTTCGCGGCGGACGGCTCGCTGTCGGGGTCGGCCGGCTGCAACCGCTACACCGCGACCTACACGGCCGACGCCGGCAAGCTCACGATCACGCCGCCGGCGTCGACGAAGAAGTTCTGTTCGGAGCCCGCGGACGTGATGGCGCAGGAGGCCGCCTTCCTCGCGGCCCTGCCGACGGCGACCAGCTACCAGCTGAGCGGCAAGACGCTCGACCTGCTGCGAGACGACGGGACGCGCGCTGGTCCGATTTACCCCGGCGGCCCCCTAGGTCGGGAGGGTCACCCGCCCCCGAGGGGCGGCCCACGCGGCGGGCACGTCGGCGCCACCTTTAGGCGTGATCCGCCGCCGCACCCGCAGGAAGGTCGGGGATGGGGACTGTTCGGTCCCCGCGACAGCGCCTCGCCTTGACGAAAATCGCCGCCGCGCCGTGAGACCGGACGGAACGTAGGAGAAGGAGCCGCGGCGAGGTAGGCCAGGTCCGCCGGGGAGCTCATCGTCGCATGAGGAAGAGGTTGTCGCACTGGGAGAGCACGTTCTCGTGAACCTTCTGAGGCCGCTGCGTCACGACGAGAAGATGCAGGCCGTACTTGCGTCCCTCCGCCGCGATGTTCACGGCGTGGCGGGTCGCGGCCGCGACGATCTGGTCGTCGGGTCGCTGGGGACAGATGTTGTGGGCCTCGTCGATCACCACGAGCACGGGCCGGCGCTCCGCGCGCCGTTCCCACAGCGACTCGAGCACCGCCGCAGCGGCGAGCGATCGCTCGTCGAACGTGGTGGCCCCGAGGTCGACGACGAGGCACCGCCAGTCGTCGCGCTCGAGGTCGCCGAGGATGCCGCGTTCCTACGCGCGTTCGACCGAGCCCCCACTGTACGACGCCGAGGTTGCGGAGTCGCTGCATGAGCCGTTCGTCCGCCCCGCCGGCCTCTCCTACCGCGAGCAGTTCGTCGAGTGCGACGCCGCTCGCCTCGCGTTCGACGAGGTCGAGAACGCTGCGTACTCCTCGCGGTCGGCGATCGGGTCGAGCCCAACGACTGCGGCCTGGAGCGACGTCCCGAGCTGCTCGAAGAACCGCAGGCTCAGACGACCCTCGGGGTCGCGGTCGCACTTCGACGAGAATCCGCCCCGCCACGTCCCGCCACCTTGGAGCCGTGTCGACGGGGCGTCGGCCGCACCCTCCGCGAGACCGACGTAGTCGGAGTTGGGGTCCCGACAAGACGATCCGCAGTTCCGTCTCGGGCAGGACTCCTCCAGCACCGCCCCGAGCGCGTAGGACTTCCCGGAGCCTGACTGCCCGCACAGAAGAGTGTGGCGATTCGTACGCCGCCGGCGTCGAGCGTGACGCCGACGCCGTGCGGAAGAGCGCTCCGCCGACCCGCCAGGCGCCGCTCGCCGGCGCCTGCGCCGCGTCGAGAAACGCGGCGACCTGAGCACTCGGCCGTTGCCAGGTCGGCGTCGTGAACGGGCCGTCGCCGTCAGCACGAGTCCTTCGCCCGGCTCGATGAGCGTCCTTCACGCCGACGCGTGCGTGGTACATCCCGTTCCGGCTCCCGGGATGGCGGCGGCGACCCGTTCTCTCCTGCCGGTCCAGGCGTTGATCGATGATCTGTCCGAGCGTCGTGCGATCCCCTCGCTGGAGTTGGACGTAACTCGCCGACCTGGAAGCCCATAATCCACGGCGCCTGGAACTGGAACCGTCGCCCGTCGAGCGACCTGGCGAGCGGCGGCACCCTCGAACTCCAGGCGCTGCCGGCTGCCCGGCCGGCGGCGACCTCGGCCTCGATCTCGACGTGGGCTGCGCGCTGGATGCTGTCCGAGGGTCGGACATACGGTTTCTCGCCCTTCTTCCCGAGCTGCCGCCGTCGATCGCGGCAGCCGGCGGTTTCGCGGTTAGTCGGCCTTCCGGAGCTGGAACGCCCAGATGATGTCGCCGATGCTCCGGCCGATGAGCGTGCCGGCCGCGACGAAGGCGATCAGGAAGACGGCCTTGTCGACGAGGCTGCCTGAGACGATCACCGCGAGGAAGAGTCCGAGGATGCCGACGCACGAGGCGCGTCCACCACAGGTCGACGTCACGGTTGCTGAGGGCCAGGATGATGTCGAAGAGGCCCTTGAACAGGAGATCCAGCCGACAGCGCCGCAATCGAGAGGAACGTGTTGACCGGATTCGCGAGCGCGACGATCCCACCCGCCAGGAGGATGAGGCCGAGGACGCCGTGGAAGCCACCCCAAGAGGAGCGCATCTTGATGTCGTCGGTCGAGAAGAAGCTCATCATGAGGGCGAACTCCTCGAGCGCCCACCCGATGAACACGATGCCCGCGATGATCCCGACGGCGCGCACCGACGTGGCGTCGAACCGGAACAGCACGAGCGAGACCATCGTCCAGAGGATCCCGGCGATGAAGGGCACCCACCACAGCCGTCGAAGGCCCGGGGAGCGTGTAGGCGAGGCTGACCTCGGCTGTCGACATCGACGGTTCCTCTCGGCGGCGGTCACCCGTCGAGGACCCGGCCTCGGGCCCGGCGGTGAGATACGCGGGACCGGCTCCAGTGACTCCAGGGCGCCCCGCGACGGCGTCAGGGTATCGCCGCGAGTTGCAGGCCCCCGACGCGCCCATGCGAACCGGCCGCGCGAAACGCCGGACGAATTCGCCGTGTCACGAGGCCCGAATGGCTCGTCATCGCATCGATCGTCGGCCAGAAGGTCGGCCGACGCGCTGCGGGCGATCGACGCAGACGCACACCACCGGCACGCGCCTCCTCAGGGGAGCACGTACGCGGTCGCCGTGTGCCGGCCCGTAGGCGGAGTACCCCCAGACCCCGCCGAGCACCGTCCCGCCGCCGGCTCCGGCGCGCTTGAGCGCGCGGAGCAGCTCCGCGTAAAGCGGGCCGTGGCCACCGGGCGCCTCCGCGTCCTCGCCGGTGAAGACCATCACTTTGTGCCACAGCCCGAGACCCTCCGGGTCTTCGGCCGGCGGGGTTCGCAGGGGCGCGACCGACACACCGTCGTGCTTGAGGATCCGCACGCGTTCGAGTGTGAGCAGCGGCCGGTCGAGCATCTCGTCGAGGGCGGGCAGGGCGGCGGCAAGCCGCTCGCGCGATCCAACGGCCAGGATCATGACCGGCACGTCCCGGTTGGCGCCGATGAAGCGAGGGCGACGCCGGACGCCGGAGCGGACCCCGTCCACACCGAGGAGCACGCTGGCCCCTTCGACGCCGTGCTCGCGTAGACGGTCGACGACGGCGTGGTAGGCCAGCGCGCTATCGCTGCGTTCACCGCGTCCGCAGTAGATCGTGAGCTTGGCCGCCTCGTCCCCGTTGATCGCAAGGTCGGCAGCCCGTTCGCCGATCTGCGCGCGCTCGAGGGTCACCAGCCCATGCGGCAACAGCTGATCGACCTGCCGGGCCACATCGTGGATCCGCTCGGGCGTGTCGATCGCGACCCACACCAACGGCAGGTCTTCCGAGAGGGTCAGCACCCGGTGGGTCTGAAGCGCGTGCTTGAGGCCGAAGCCCTCGATGCCCCGCAGGAGCACCGCCAGCCGGACGCCCTCGCGGGCGAAGAGCCACCCAGCCGGCGGGCGGCGAGGTCGCCGCCGGCGCGGTCGCGCTCGCCGAAGTACACGGTGAGCTTGAGTCCGTTCACAGCGCCGCCCCGAGCGCCCAACCGGCCGCGGCGAGCGCGATGCCGGCGGCGGTCTGGCCGAGGAGGTTGACGAGCGCGGCGGCGTTGCGGGCGTCCTCGGTGAGCACCAGCGTCTCCAGGACCCACGTGGAGAAGGTGGTGTACGACCCGACGAGGGCCGCTCCCAGCAGCAGGGTGAGGCCATGGGAGGTGCCCACGCCGGTAAGGAATCCGAGCACCAGCGCGCCGGAGAGGTTGACGGTGAGCGTGCCGAACGGGAAGCGCCCGCCGAGGCGCGGCGTGACGGCGGCGTCGACGACGAACCGGCTCAGGGCGCCGACGCCGCTGAGCAACGCCACCCCGATCCAGAGGGCCGGTCCGCTCATCCCCGCCACCGAGCCCGCCGCACCAGCCTGATCGCCGTAAACCCGATGAGCACCCCACCGGCGAGGCTCGCTGCGAGATACGCGATGGCCATGCCGGATCGCCCCACGTGGGCGAGGTGCACCACTTCGACCTGCAGGGTCGAGAACGTCGTGAGGCCACCGCAGAAGCCGGTGCCGAGGAACGGGCGCGGGTAGGTCGAGGGCGCGAGGCGCTCGGGCAGCCGGACCGCCGCCCAGGCGAGCAGGGCTGCGCCCCCCAGGTTCGCGATGAACGTGACCCACGGCCAGCCGGTGCCGGCCGGTTGCCAGTCCTCCAGCGCGGTCCGCAGGAGGCCGCCGAGGAGCCCTCCGGCGAACACCGCGGCGAGCATCCGGGGATCCCGCCACGGGCCGACCCGCCCACGCGCAGGCCGCGCGTCGTGCTCGGCGTCGAGGTGCGGCTCGTCGGTGACCCTCGTCAGTTCCAGTGACGCGTCCTTCGATCCATTGACATGAACGGAGCGTTCCATGCCCCATCGGGTGCCCGCTCGAGGCGCGCCCCTTCTCTCCGCATCGCTGGCTCCAATACTAGTGCCGTCGACGGATCGAGCCGGCCAATGCGGTGTGGTCCGCGTGGCGACTCGGCGGGTGAACGTCTCGGGACGTCGCGCAGATGCAGTTCCGCCACGTTTCGCCGATCTCGTTGTCCTGATCTCGGTTTCCACATCGCCCTTTCGGCGGAGAGGAGTTGGATGGCTGTCAACGACCAGGTCGGACGGGCCGCGCAGGTGTACATCTGCGGGTATCCGCCGGTGTACTGCCTCGACGAGATCCACAAGGTCGTCACCGGAGCCGGGGTGGTCACGAGCGATGGCTTCAACTCGTTCGGCGCGCCCCAGCAGCTGCTGGGGCCCGACGCCAAGTTCGTCACTCTGAACAACGACACCCTCGACCTGATCGGTGCCTGTCGCGAGCGCTCCCGTGTGCGGGTCGGCTGACCGACCCACGCGGTGTTTGAGCCGGCGGGCGCGGGGAAGTCGAGAGGCATGGAACGCCTCAGACGAAATCACATATCTTCAGACCCGGCCGTCGAGGAGCGCGAGACGCGTCCGCTGGTGGTCGACGATCGGCCAACAGTTGCGGACGAGCCCGCGACCACGACGATCCCCATGAGCGACGAGCCGCGCAAGCCGGTGCTCCGGATACCGCGGTTCTCCATGCTCGCGCCGATCGGAGGATGGCTCGCGGCATGGGGTGCCGCGACGCTTGCCACCGCCGCGGTGCTCGAGGCAGGGGTGAGCCTCGGGTTCGGTTTCGGCATCGCCGACGGTTCGGTCGACCTCGACACCGGCTTCTGGGCGGGCCTTTGGACGCTGGTCATCCAGGCCGGCGCATTCGTCGTCGGTGGGTACGTCGCCGGACGGATCGCCCGGGTTCGGCCCGTCATGCACGCGGTGCTCGCCTGGGTGATCGCGATGGCCGCCACTGCGGCGGACGCGATCCTCGTGGCCCTGAGGGACAGCGGGTCGAGCGTCCTCGCCCCGCTTCGCCTTCCCCAATGGGCGGGCCTCGACTACGAGAACAGCGTCGCGATCCCGCTCGTCATCTTCGCGTTGGGTGGCCTGGCCGGCGCGCTCGTCGGCGGGTGGCTTGCCCTCGGGGCGAACCGTCGTGAGACGACGGAGATGATCAGCGCTCCCGCCCGACGCTGACCGCGACCCGATGTCGAAGCGGACCGAGCAGACCAGCTCGGGACGGCACAGCACGAGGAAGAAGAAGTCGGAAGCCATCGATGGCGTGCGGTGGAGCGACCCAACACGCCGTGTCCCCGAGCCCCGCGTCCGCGGGCGAGGCCGAGGAGTTCGCCGGGATCGTGCGTGTGGAGCCGGAAGCCAGGAGCGTTCGCCACGCAAATCGCCATGTCGAGGCTCGCAGCCGCGATCGGCACCCCCGCCGGCGCGAGAGCCGCGCCGATATTGTGACGGCCGATCACGACCGGGAACCGATTCATGGCGCGACGTACGAAGATCCTCGCAACGATTGGCCCGGCTTCCGAGTCGCCCGAGATCATCCGCGGGATGATCCGGGCGGGCATGGATGCTGTGCGGATCAACCTGTCGCACGGAACGCTCGATGACGCGCTCACGATGCACCGGCGGGTCAGGCAGGTGGCCGCGGAGGAGGGGCGCACGATCGGCACGCTCGCCGACCTGCCGGGGCCGAAGGTCCGGGCTGCGAGCTTCGGCCGTGACGGCGTCGGACTCTCCGAGGGCCAGCGCGTTCACCTCGCACCGGGGACGGACCGGTCGACGGCCAACGTCATCCAGATCGGCTACGAGAACCTGCTCGAGGGCATCGAGCCGGGTGACCGAATCAGTTTCGGAGACGGGGGTATCGACGTCGAGGTCGTCGGCGCGACGGGTGATTCGCTCGAAGCCGACGTCCTCCACGGCGGGCACCTGTCTGGGCGCCCGGGGGTCCACATCCCCTCCGACCGTCTGCGGATCAGCACTCCCACCGCGGATGACCTGCGCCTGCTCGATGCCTTCGTTACGGAGGGCGTCGACATGGTCGCCCTGTCGTTCGTGGGGTCCGCCCATGACATCCGCCGCCTGGGCACCGAGCCCCACCCGCACGGGCCGCTCGTGATCGCGAAGATCGAGACGCGCAGCGCAGTCGAGAACCTGGCGGGCATCATCGACGCTGCCGGCGCGGTGATGGTCGCACGCGGCGACCTGGGCATCGAGTTCCCGATGGAGGAGGTGCCGCACCTCCAGAAGATGATCATCCGCGAATGTATCGCCCTGGGACGCCCGGCGATCACGGCCACCCAGATGCTCGAATCCATGGCACAGGCGCCCACCCCGACCCGCGCCGAGGCGACAGACGTCGCCAACGCGGTGTTCGACGGTTCGTCCGTGGTGATGCTCTCCGGCGAGACCGCAGTCGGCAACGACCCCGTGAACGTGGTCGCCACGATGGCCCGCCTGTGCGCGCGCGCCGACGAGAATTTCGATACGCATGCCTGGATGCGGCTGGTCGTCCCACTGCAAACCGGGGACGGCGAGAGTGGGCTCGCCCTGACCCGACGGATCACCGACACGATGACGAGCGCGGCCACAAGGGTCGCCGAGACGCTTGGCGCGAGCGCCATCCTGTGCCTCACACGCTCGGGCCTGACGGTGCGCGCGATCGCCCGCTTCCGCCCGACGGCGCCGATCCTGGGCTTCTCCACCGACGAGCGCGTGCGTCGCCAGCTGTCGATCAGCTGGGGTGCGACCCCCGTGTCGATCTCGCGCTTCGCCGACAACGAGGCGATGGTGCGGGAGGCGGTCCAGACCGCCCGAGCGGATGGCTATGTGCGAACCGGCGACATCGTCGTCGTGCTCGCCGGCGTCGACGGAAGCTCGCCCGCCACGGACGTGTTGCGCGTCGTCAACGTCCCCGAGGCCGGCTGACCCTCGCCGCCCGAAATGCCGACGGGCCAGACGTCAGCGGCGGCGTGACATCACGACGATCGCGGGCCGACGCACCGATGGCTGCCTTCGTCGGCGCCATCTCGGCGGCTGGCTCGCCCTCGGGGCAAGCCGTCGCGAGGCGACGGCGATAATCAGCGCTCCTGCCCGCCGCTGACGGCCACGCGATCGACGCTGAGCCGGTCGAGCAGATCGGCTCGGGACGGCGCAGTACCACGATGAAGGTCGGGCGGCGCCCATGGGGCGCTCTCGAACGACCCGAACACGCCGTCCTCCTGCAGCCCGGCGTACGGGCGAGGGCGAGAAGTTCGCCGGGATCGAAGGCGTGCAGCCGATACCCGAACGAGCCCCAATGTCCATCCGGCATGGCCGAACTGACGCTTGCGCAGGGCCTGCGTCGCATTGTCGAACCTTGGCCCGAACCACGCTCTGACGCCGTCCGGGAACCGCGTCGCGCGCCGCTCCAAGGAACCAGCCCCAGTAGCGGACACCGCCTCGACGACGGCTCGCGCACCCGATCGTAGCAACCGCCGGACCTCGTCGAGCATGCCGCGGTCGTCGTCGGCCGTCCCGAAGCCCGAGCGAGCTCCCGACGCTCATCGCCATGTCCACGGTGGAGTCCGGGACCGGGACCGCCGCGGTCGACGCGACGAGGACCAGGGTTCGGGGTCCGGTCGGGATCGCGAGCGGCGCACCGATTCCGCGGCGAGACGCGGCTCCCGCCCCACCGCGACGACCTCGAACTCGGCTGCGTGTCGGCTCGCATGCCAGCCCCGGCCCCTGCCGAGGTCGACGACGCGGGCGCCGGGTCGAACCCCGGCCAAGCTGGCGGCGGCATGCGCCGTCTCGACGTCGGAATCCCACTGGCGCTTACGGTCCGACACCGCGACGTACGTCTCGACGGGGTCCATCGTGCGATGGACCGTGAGCGGATGTTTCCCCCTTGTCGCTGGGGTAAAACCAATCGGCCGGATCCCCGCCGCGACGATACCGGGCCGAGGTTTCACCTCGAGCCACCTGGGAACGACGCTCCTACGTGTCATCACGAAAGGGAGACCGAATGAACCCGAGAACTTCGAACACAGAGATCGACACCTCACGCGACACCGGCGTCCTGGCGCTCGATCGCCTCAACGGCATGGACGTTCGCGACCGCAACGGCGACAAGATCGGAACGGTCAAGGACATCTACACCGACCGTGACGGCGCCGAGGCAGTCAGGTACCTGTCGATCAGCACCGGCTGGCTGGGCACGAAGCGGCATGTGGTGCCGCTCGACGAGGTCGAGTGGTCGCGCAGCGACGACTGCCTCGTGCTCCCCTACGGAGGGGATCAGCTCAAGTCGGCGCCGGTGTACGAGGAGCGTCACGAGCTCTCACACGACGACGAGGATCGCATCTACGCCTACTACGGCCGCCCCGGCTACTGGGACGCGGTCCGGGCGAAGCAGACCACCCCGTCCCCGACCCCGGAGATCGCCGAGGCCGACGTCGCCGCCGCGCTCGCGCGCGGTAACGACCCGCTCCGCACGGATGCCCCGGGTGAGGCACGCTCGGGCCGGGCCAAGACGAATGGCCCCGGCCGCCGCACGATGAGCGGTACGCGCGCCGACCAGTACGGCGACACCGATCAGGACGTCATCGACCGGCCGCGGTCGGGCGTGCGCCGCTACGACTGGTAACACCAGTCGTTCCCGAGTGAGCTGAGCGCCCGCTCCGGGGGTCCCCAAGGACCTCCCGAGCGGGCCTCACGCATCGGACCGGGTCCGCGATGTTTCAACCGATGCGTCCGCGGCAATACAGCAGCCACTGAGAGCGCGGATCGGGAGTGGGAAGTCATGCCTGTCGTACACGAACACGAGATGCCGGTTATCTATGTCGACTGGGCCGAATGGCGCCTGGAGCGGTCGGCGGAGATGGTGGAGGACACCGCCGCAACCCCGACCGCGTTCTGCGTCACGTGCGCCGGGAACGGCCGCGTCTACGAGTACGCGCCGAACGGCGAGGGTCTTGTGCCTCGCCCCTGTGTGTCATGCATCGGTCGGGGGATGGTGTGCTCATGAGCGGTCATGTGGGGCGGCTGCCCCGTCGGGAGCAGGACCGGCAACCCGGCCGCGAGGATGAGATGAGCCCTCCGCCCCGTGCGGAGGATCGGACCGAGCGCGGCAGCGGGAAGCTGCTGGGACGCAAGGCCCTCATCACCGGCGGGGACAGCGGGATCGGCCGCGCCGTGGCGATCGCATTCGCGAAGGAAGGGGCGGACGTGGCCATCGCCTACCTCGAGGAGCACGAGGATGCCCGCGAGACGGTCGAACGTGTCGAGGAGCTCGGGCGCGAGAGCTACGCGGTCGCCGGCGACATCGGCGATGCGCAAGTTGCTCGGAAGGCGGTCGAGGGTATCGCCGAGACGTTCGGCGGGATCGACATCGTCGTCAACAACGCCGCAGAGCAGCACCCGACGGACGACTTCCTGGAGATCACCCCAGCGCAGCTCGAACGAACCTTTCGAACCAACGTCTACGGCATGTTCTACGTGACGGCGGCTGCGCTCCCGCATCTCACCGGCGACGGCGCCTGCATCATCAACACCACTTCGGTGACGGCGTACAAGGGCAGCCCCCACCTCATCGACTACTCCGCGACGAAGGGCGCCATCGTCGCGTTCACACGCTCCCTCGCCCTGAACCTGGCCGGGCGGAACATCCGCGTCAATGCGGTGGCACCCGGGCCGATCTGGACGCCGCTCATCCCGGCCACGTTCGACGCCGAGCACGTCGCCCATTTCGGGGAGAACGTCCCGCTCGCCCGGCCCGGACAGCCGGACGAGGTCGCGCCGAGCTTCGTGTTCCTCGCTTCCGACGACGCCTCGTACATGACCGGTCAGGTGCTCCACCCGAATGGCGGTTCGATCGTCAACGGCTAGCGCGTCGCCGCTGCCCCCGGAAGGAGCGCGCCGAGACCGATGCCATCGCTGCGCCACAGCACTGATCGCGAAGCGGGCCTTCACCGCCGCCGAATTGGGGCGAGGCTTCGCGTATTACGACGAGGCGGGCAGGCCCGTCACCGACGAGCGTCAACTGGAGCGGTTTCGGAGCCTGGTGATCCCTCCCGCCTGGACCGACGTTTGGATCTGCCGAGCCGGGCGGGGGCACCTCCAGGCGACCGGTCGAGATGAGGCCGGCCGCAAGCAGTACCGGTACCACCCCGCCTGGCGCGCCGACCGCGATCGTGAGAAGTACGAGCGGATCGTCGAGTTCGCCGAGCGGCTCCCGGCGATGCGGCGAACGGTGCGGCGCCACTTGCGCGCCAACCGCATTCACCGTGAGCGTGCGCTCGGCGCCGCGGTCGCCGTACTCGACCGGACCGCGGTCCGGATCGGCGGCGAGGAGTACGCGCGCCGCAACGGCACATTCGGCCTCGCCACGCTGCGCTCACGACACCTCACCCTGGACGGCGATCGCGTCATCCTCGACTTCTCAGGGAAGGCAGGCGCGCGGCAGCGAGTGGAGCTCGACGGTCGCCGCCTCGCGAGGACGATTGCCGCGATGGATCGCCTGCCGGGCCATGAGATCTTCAAGTACCGCGGCGAAGACGGCGAGATCGTCGACGTGCGAAGCCTCGACATCAACGACTACATCAAGACGCACATGGGCGAGGCGTTCTCCGCGAAGGACTTTTCGAACCTGGGCGGCGACCGTGGCCGCAGCCGTGGCCCGCGATCAGCTCGATACCGCGACCAACACGAGGGTACGCAGCCGAGCTGTCGCTTCGGTGGTGCGGGCCGTCGCGGACCTCCTCGGGAACACTCCGGCCGTCTGACAGGTCGAGCTACATCGACCCGCGCGTCATCGACCACTACCTGGACGGCAGCACCCTTTCGGCGTTCAGGGAGCGGATCTCGGCGGCGGCGCGACACGGTCAGAGCACGCAGGAGGCCCTGGTGCTCGCCCTCCTACGCCACGGGCTGGACGACGCCGAGGAGCGGGCGACGTGACAGGTGGATGGCGTCGCTCTCCGGGCATCGCCGCTGTCGCCGTCCTTCTCGCGCTCGCAGGGTCCGGGGGCAGCGGTCCGATCTGAGCGGGAACGCTCGAGCGACAGGCGGAGTCGCTTCATTCGGGTGCCGCCGAAGGCGCGCTGCTGCTGGCGGATGCGGTCGCCGAAGTCGAGTCGACGCTGAGCGGGTCAAGGGCCGAACGGGGCCTCGAGGGCGCACGCCGCCGGCTTGTGGACATCGCGGGAAGGGTGGGCGACGACCTCGAGCGGCTGGGTGACGCCTCCGCCGAGAAGCAGCGCGCCCTCGCAGTCGGGCGAGCGCCTCGGCCGTGCACGAGCTGCGCGGCGAGCTGGCGGACGGCCGCCTGCGCGTAACCGGCTTCGTCGCCGGGAACATGGGCATCCTTTGGCGCTTACCAGAGCTCTCGCGACGCGCCCTGCCCGTGGGCTAGAAGACCCAGGTCAGCGTGACCGTTCCGCTGTAGCCGCCGGACTTCTCGCCCTTGACCCCGACGCCGACCGACCAGCCCGGCTTGGCCTGGCCGGCGCTCTTGCGCGCCTTCTCGGCGACGTCGGTGACCGCGGTCTTGAGCGGGCCGCCGTGCGCGGCTAGTCCCTCGACGCCGTGGTCGCGCAGCAGCGCCTCGCCGCTCTTGGAGAACGTCTCCTGGGCGCCCAGCATGACCTTGGCGACGTCCTCGGCGGTGATCACGTTGCCCAGCGTGCCGATCGTGATCTGCGCCGACCAGCTCATCCGGCCCTCGCCCTCGGGCTTGACGCTGCCCTTGACGGTCACGAAGTCACCCGCCGTGAGCTCGGCCCTGACGCCCTTGCCCATGTCGAGGCCGAGCTTCGTGCCGCCCGGAGTCTTGACCGAGGCGCCGATGCCCTCGGCCGAGCCGTGGGCCTCGACTTCGCCGACGCGTCCCTTGACGGACGCCTTGCCGCTGACGCCGCCGGGCGAGGCCTCGCCCTCGAGCTTGACGTCGCCGACCCGCGCCTCGGCGGTGACCTTGCCGGCGAGCGAGATCGTGATGTGATCCGCGTCGCCGCCGAACGTGGCCTCGGTCGGGATCCGCCCCAGGTTGCCGAGGATCGCCGCGGCCTCGGCCCCGACTCCGCGCACGTCGGCCATGTCGCGGTGCTCAAGCAGCTCGATCCCGAGCGTCTTCGCACGCCCGCGCATCCACATCTCGATCGCGCTCGGCTTGAGCTGGTCGCGCACCTTCGCCGGCTTACCGGCGTCGTCGACGTAGGTCAGCTCGCATGCCATCCAGACCAGCTCGGCCACCGACTGGATTGGGCTGCCTGCCTCGCGGCCACGCACCTCGTCGGCGAGCGCATCGAACCACTTCTGCACGGCCGCGTACGCGGCCTCGGCGCCCGGCTCCTTCGCGGCCAGGTCCGGCGTGCGCATCCGCAGCGACTGGCGCGCCACCATGCGCGCCACCGCCGCGTTGCCCGCCCCCCGCTGCAGCCGCAGCAGCTCCCACTCGGCCGGCGCGGGCGGGCGCTCGCGCGCGGGGCGCCTGGGCTCGGCGAGCCGCTCCCGATCGCGCTCGCGGCGTGGCGGCATCCTCCGAGCCTACGTCCGCCCGGCGGCGCTGCGCAAGGGCCTCGGGTTGAGGCCGTTACGGTGCCGGATCGCCACGTACGAGCAGCCCCGGGGGGCGTAGTCCCGACCGACCAGCCGCCGTCGTATAGCTCGAACTCGAGGAGATCGCCGTCGACGAGGCCGAGGAGACCCCCCCCCCCCCCCCCCCCCCCCCCGCGTCGTCGAGGTGCACGACGTCGGCGTCTCGTGGAGGACCGGCGAGCGGTTCGACGCGTCGTGGGGCCGCAGGCGCTGACCCGGTCCCCGTCGGGCCGGCCACCGTGGGTGCGCGCCGATTCGTGGCCAGCACTCATCGACAGAGAGAACTCGACTCGTGGGCCATGCACCGGTCACCCGAGCCGTGACCGGCACGGTGGTCTGCGGGTTTGTCGCGCTGGTGCGCAAGCTCGACCGCTCGTACCGTTGACCGTGGTCGTCATGCTGGGGCTGCTTGTCCGCTTTGGCCCTCCGGCTGAGCCTCATCGCTGGTGGTCAGGCTCGGCGTCGGCACAGCATCTCGGTCCTCGATGGAGGGGTGGCTTGGGCGTTGCCTCGGTCCGAGTCCTCGGTGAGCCCGATAAGAGCTCTCCGACCGTTGCCGGTTCTTCGCGGCATCACTCCCCGCACCAAGTCATCGAGCAGCGGGGGCCGTGCGTTGCCCGACTATCCGCAGATCACCGCACCCGCTCTCCGAAGCCGGCCGATTCGTCGACGGCACCGCAGCAGCGAGGCTTGCAGCCGGGGGTGGTTGCGCGATGCCACTCATCATGTCCAAGAAGACTTCGCGAGCGAACCCCGATCGGCGCCAAGGCCACCGGCGAGGACTCGCCGCCGCGGCGGCAAGGCGCCAGTTGCTCGCGTCTGCGAGGAGACGCTCGCGGCGGTCGGCCGCCAACTCCTCTAAGAGGGAAGGGTGCATGGAGCCTCCTGGCTTGGGTATTCGGATCAGGGCCGTGGCGCCGGTTCGTGTGGGAAACACAGGCGGCCCCCCGGGGTCGGGGAGACGGCGAGAGCTTCCGTCGAACGCGTTAGTACGTGTACGGGGTTGTCGTCGTGGTCGTGGTACTCGTCGGCCGGGTCGGGGAGGCGTTCGTCGTGGATGCCGCCACGACGACGTGCCAGACACCCCCGAAGCTGCGGATCCCCTGACCGTTCGCCGCGCCCTTCGTTGAGGCGTCGCCGGCGAAGCGGTAAAGCGGATGCCCGCTGAGCGTGACCTGGAAGATCCCGTTGCGATGGAGGATCCCGAGCTTCCCTCCGACCCCGCGGACGGATGTCAGCTTGGTGGTCGCCGAGGCGACCCTCACGGGCGGCCAGGACTGAAAGCATCCGCCCGCCTTCGTGCACAGCAGATGCCGAGTGGTCTCCGGGCGCAGTTCGTAGACCGTGAGCCCGTGAGCGTCGACGACGATCGCCTTGCCGATCGTGGCGTTCTTCGCGGTTCCGAGCGTCGCGGGGGACTTCGCAAGAGCAATCACCGCGAGGGCCGCCATTGCGAGGGCGGCGACGAGCCCGACCAGCGCGCGCCGCGCCCACCGAGGCGTGAGGGCGCGTTGGCCGTCGGGAACGATTTTGAGCGGCATCTGTCTCCTTCTGGTTGCAAACCGTCCACCTCAAGGACGCCATTCACCGCCAAACCTTTCCGGCGCGGGAAGCACGGCGAGGTCTCGGGACGCCGCCCGATGACGCCCGCCGGGAGAGCTCGGCTGTCAACCCCGCCGGGAGGCGAGCGTTACGGGAAGGTTTGGGCTCTCATCGGCGTCTTGCAATAAGTGGCCCTATGTCCCGAGCCAGCCGAGCCGAGTGCCAACGTTGGGGAGACCCGCCAATTCAACGCCGGAGCCAGCGGCGCCCGTAGAGTGCAGCGCGTGAGCGATCCGGACTCTTCAGCGTCGCTGCATCGGCTCGAGCCGGGCCGGCTTGGCGACCACGTGGACCGGCTGTACCGAGCGGCCTGGGCGTTGTGCGGCCGGCGCGAGGATGCCGAGGACCTCGTGCAGGAGACCTATGCGCTCGTGTTGGCGAAGCCGCGGTGGCTGCGCCGCGACGACGATCTCGGCTACCTCTTGCGGGTGCTGCGCAACACCTATGTCAGCGGCGCCCGCGCGAGGAGCCGGCGGCCGGCCGAGGTGCCGTTCGACGATCACGCCGAGCCGGTGGACCGCCGTTCGGAGTGGGATCCCGAGGCGGCGATCGAGGCCGGGGAACTGTTCGCCATCATCGCCCGGCTGCCCACCCCTTTCCGCGAGACCATCGTTGCCGTCGACGTCGCCGGTCTGTCGTATCGCGAGGCCGGCGCCGCGCTCGGCGCGCGTGAGTCCACGATCACCACGAGGCTCCACCGGGCGCGGGAGCGCGTGGCGTCCGAACTGGTGCGCTCCTCGAGCGTGAGCCATGCCTGAGCACGGCGACCACACCAGCGAGCGGATCGGGGCGGCAATCCGCGCCGCAGCCGGGCAGGTCAGCGCGCCGCCAGAGCTGCGGGCGCGGGTCGCCCGTGACCGTCTGCGCAGCGCGCCCCGGCACCGTCCGCGGTTGCGGCCGGGAACGCTGATCGCCGGAGGCGCGGCGCTCGCCACCCTCGTCGTGGTCGCGCTCGTGATCGCCCTGGCGCCCGGCTCGCCTGGCGCGCCATCGGTCGCCGACGCCGCCGGCGTGGCGCTCAGCGCCCCCACCCGACCCGCTCCGGAGACCGACATCGTCAACCCGCGCTTCATCGAAGCGTCCGTCGCGGGCGTCCGCTTCCCGAACTATGCGTACGACGCGTCCTGGCGGACGATCGGCGGACGGATCGACACGATCGCCCGCCGCCGGTCACAGACTGTCGCGTACGCGCGCGGACCGGTTCGCGTCGGGTACACGATCGTCGACGGTCGGCCGCTGCAGGCGCCGCCAGGCGCCCGCCGGGCGGACGCCGCCGGAACCCCGGTGTGGGTGGCACGCGTCGACGGCGCGCTCGTCGTGACCTGGGAGCGCGATCGGCACACCTGCGTGCTCGCATCCCGCACGGCGACGTTGCCGCAGATGCTACGCCTCGTCGCGTGGCGCGACGAGGCGTAGCACCACACCGCAGCCGTCGGGGAACGATGAAGTGCCCCCGACGGCTCGCGGGCCGGCCGGGTCACCGCGGCCGGCCGCGCCGGCGGTCAGGTGACGACGAGCGTGCCCTTCATGCCGGCTGCCTCGTGCCCGGGAACCGGGCAGTAGAAGCTGTACGTGCCGGGCTTGAGCGTCACGGTGACGGTCGAGGAACCGCCTGGCTGCACCGTCTCGCCATCCTGGTCGACGCCGTTGCCCTCGATCGCGATGGCGTGCGGGACGCCGCTGCTCGACGGATTCTTCATATCGATCGTGACGGTGCCGGCCTTGGCCGTTGCCGTCGTCGTGGTGAACTTCAGCCCTCCGTTGGGGTCGGCCGAGAGCGTCACCGTCGACGGCGAGCCCCCGGACGCTGAAGTCGTCGTCGCAGGTGTCGTGGTGGCTCCCGAGCTCCCGCTCGAGGTCGAGCTGGAGCTGCTCGAGCTACCGCAGGCGGCGAGCGCGAGTACGGCGGCGGTCGCCAACGCGGCGGCCGCGAGGTGAGGTGCCTGGACGCGCATGGGAGTCCTCCTCGGATTGGTGTCCCACTTAGAAGACGCCGTGAGAAGGGAAATCCTTCCACCGGCCCAGGGTTGACGCTTCGCAGCCAACCCTCATGCGGCCGGCAGCGCCCCTCAGTCCAAGCCCAAGCATTCCCGAAAGAACTGCAGGCGCGAACCGCGGGACCCGTGGGACGCTGCGGCCGCGACGCGAATCTGGCACCGGAGGTCCGCCTCGAGGGCGGGGGTCAAACGTTCCGGACCGCCATGGTGGAAGCGGTTGTGGGCAGACGCCCGATTCAGAACGGCCTCGGGCGTCCAGTCCCGAAACATCTCGCTACAGGTCGGGCATTGATACTCGGCTGTCATCGCAACTCCTCTGAGCCGATCGCGCGCCGCTTGGGCGGTGCGCCAGTTGTGGTGATATCCCCCGCCGCCGACCGGCGGAAACACCACAAGAGACGCTGTGGCGGGCGGAATCTTCCCGCCGCGTTCCCGGCCGAGCGATGCGCCAGGGCCCGCAGCGCAGAACCGCGGGCCCTTGGGGGGCCGTCTTCTACGCGGACGCCTCGCGGATCTCGTCCCGAAGGGCCGCCTCAAGTTCGGGGGTGAGGATTTCGGGACCGCCGTGGTGGTTGTGATCGTGGACCGAGCCGGGAATGGAGGCTCTGGTCGATCAGCGAATGCGTGGGCTTCAGGAGCAGCTCTTCGAGCAACACCGGCGATCCCGAGTAGGCCATCCAGCGACACATGATCTGCGCTCCTCGCTGAAACGGACCGAGCTTCCGTTCAGGAGCCGGCCCGGGTCGATTCGTCCTCCGCCTCGGTGGTGATGGCAGCGGAGACCGACTGCCGCGAGGTACGTCGCGCCGACGAGCGAGCCGGCGACCCAGGACGATCAGCTCACCAACCCGAGCACGACGGCGTTCGCCAGGTACGCGAGCGACGCGAAGGCCAGGCCCGTCAGGGCGATGCGGGTTGGACCGGCCTCCCGCCGCCCACGCCGCACCCTGCCGTGGATGAGCCACGCCGCCGTGCCGCCGATCGCCACGCAGGCGATTCCCACCACGGCATCGAGCACGAAGTGTTTACCGGTGGCGAGGACAACGGCGAAGACGACCGCCGGGTAGAGGGCGAGCAGCCATGCGAGGGGTGACCTCGGGCGCATCCAGATCGCCGCGACGGCCAGGAGCACCGGGACGCCGACGTGAAGGCTCACCGCCGCCGCGGTCGAGTTCCGAAAGCCACCCTCGAACCCCGCGGCCGGAATGACCGAAAAGGGCATCTCAAGCACCCAAACGGGCGGGGCCATCGGGTAGCCCGCCACCACCGCGAGGGCGGGCACGTGAGCGAGCACGAACGCCGTCCGCACAGTGGGGAACCGAAGCGGGTCGACCAGCCTCAGCGCGGCGAGCACGCCGAAGGCGATCGTCTCGTCCATGTGGTGGTAGAACCACGTGGCTGCCTCGAGGAGGGCCGGGTGCCCGTGCGCCCAGCGGATGACCGCGGGCTCGATGTCCATCCGAAGGGCCTGCTCCAACGAGATCCAGTCGCGCGCGGCGTCGATGCCCCGGGCCGCTGAGACCTCGAAGGGGACCCTCGCGAGCTGCCACAAGATGACCGCACCGGTGAGGATCGCCATCTCGATCGTGAGCGGGTACGTGCGGCGCACGGCCCGCAGCACGCGCGCACCTGCGGGTCGGTATCTGCGTCCGGCCACATCGGTTCCACCTGTGCTCGCCCGGGGAGCGTCCGTGGCGTGATCGGTACCACCGTGATCGTGCATCCCGCGCGAGCCTAGTTGTCGGCGCTCACGCGGGAGAGCGCAGGCCCCGGACACGCCGCCCCGACTGAAACACGGATGGGACCCACCCGGAGGTCATCGAGGGGCGATGTCATGGTCTCCTCCGCTGTGCAGGTTCATCCCGGAGGTGGCGTTGCGCAACGATCACGCCAGCGTCCCATCCGGGGGCGCGGCCGCCGTCGGGTGGGTGGACCGAGGCGATGTCGATGCCGCTGCTGGTGACAAGCCACGCGACGATCGAGTTCGAATTCCACATCTCGCCCGTCCGAAGCTCGTCACGTCCCCAGACAGGTGTTGGCAGTTGGTGCACCAGGCTGAGCACTCGGCGCGCTCGATCAAGATCGTCCGTGAGGTGGTTCGGGCTGGCGACCGCCTCGGCCACATCGGGGATCGCGCCGTCGAGCCAGCAACGCACTTCATAGCGAAAGAGTCGCAGCCTCGCCGCCCACCGGAAGCCGACGGGGCCCTCGGCAACGACGCCTCGCGCGGCAACGTTGCCATCCGGGATCGGTGCTTGTTCGATCACGAACCGTCCCTCGGGAACGCGCACCTCCAACGCCGAGTGGTAGAGGTCACGTGGTGATCGCCGCGCCAGCCGCGCTGCCACGAACTCGAAGACGCGCCCGTTCAAGCGGACTGAATGACCGCCCGCACCAAGGGGGAGCCAGTACAGGTCGACACCGCCGGCCACGACGTCAAGAGGAGCAGTCGCCGCTCCACCCACCTTGCGATCCTGTCCTGCGAGCCGGCGGTTCTCCGTCATTTCGAAGGCTCTCCGGGCTCAGAACTCGGAGAGCGCGCTGGTGATTCGAAGGATGTCGTCCTCGTGGTTGTAGAAGTGGATCGCCAGACGGAGATTGCCGTCGCGGGCCGAGCACACGACGCCGCGCCGTCGCGACTCGGCCAGAAGGCGCGTGGGCTCGGTGTCACCGAGGGGGACCGACACGATGCCGCTGCGATTGGCCTCGGGCAGGTCGACTGGCATCCAGCCGACCTCGGAAAGTGATGCCCTGAGCAATTCGGCCAACTCGCCGTTCCAGGCGTAGATGACGTCGACGCCGAAGACATCGAAGACGGAAAGGGCTGCCTCATTGCCGATCGCTGCAAGCCAACTGATCGAATTGTCGAAACGCGACGCCGTTGGTGACAGGTCCATCTCGGGTCCGAAGAAGCTCTTGAGCGGGACGCGTCCGGCCTTCCAGCCTGCGTTGATCGGCGCAAACCGATCCTGGATCTCGCGGGAGAGGTAGCAGTAGCCGAGACCACGACCAGCGTGCAGCAGGAACTTGTGATCCGAGGTCGCCAACACGTCGATGCCCGCGAGGTCGGCTGCGACCGGCAACGCGCCGACGAGCTGTGAGCCGTCGACGAAGACGATTGCGCCCACCGCTCGCGCGATCGCACTGATCGCCTGGATGTCGGAACGGTGTCCCGTCGCGGTCTGCACGCCGCTGAACGCGACCAGCACGGTCCCCGCGTCGACGCGCTGAGCGATGTCGTCCGGTTCGAGTCCGCCATTTCTGAAGGGCACCTGTCGAACCTCGTACCCCTTGTTCCCGAGCAGTCGCCACGGGTAGTGGTTCGAGCTGTATTCGCGTTCGCCGATCACGATGTTCTGCCCTCGGCCGCCCGGACTGAACTGTGCGGCCACGAGGCCCGCCGCTGCGGAGACCGACGCGATCAAGGCGACATCGGACCGGTCGGCACCGATCAGGGCGGCCACCGAAGTCCTCGCGCCCTCGCCCGCAGCCTCGGCACGGACATAGTCGAGAGCAGTCTCCGCCCAATCGTCGATGAAGCGGCGATAGGCGGCAACCAGCGATCGGCTCGCCAATCCCACCGCAGCAGTGTTGAAGTACGCCACCGTCTCGGTCGCCGGGGCCAGGCTGCGAGCCTCGTGTACGTCGCCGAGCTGACCCGACTCACCTTCTCCGTTCACTCTGGAAAAGCTAACGAGCAGCGGGATGGCCGTGACGAAGGCGAGGCGGGACCGCTGCCGTCCGCCAGCCGGCGCGCGCAGGATCAGCGCCGCCGCAGGCGCATCGCGACCTCCCCCCGAGGGCGGAGGGTGACTTTCGGGTCGAGGCGAACCGGCTCGCCGCCGACGCGATCGAGCTCCCACCGGCGGGCGAGCGTCGCGAGTGCGAGCAGGGCCTCGGCACGGGCGAAGTGCTCGCCGACGCACCGCCGCGGCCCGTCGGAGAACGGGAAGAAGCCGCCGCGCGGCACGCGAGTGGCGCGCCCGTCGAGCCACCGATCCGGGTCGAACCGGTCCGGCTCGTCCCACAGCGTCGGGGCCCGGTGCATCACGTACGGGCAGAGGGAGACCACGGACCCTGACGGCACGGAGTGGCCACCCAGCCGGCGAGTCGAGCGGGCGCGCCGCCCCACGCCCCAGGCCGGTGGGAACATCCGCAGCGCCTCCTGCAGCACGGCCTCCGTGTACGGCAACCGCTCGCGATCGGCCAGCCTGGCCGCGCGCCCACCGAGCTCGCGGTCCAACTCGGCCCGAAGGCGCCGGCCGATGCCGGGATCATCCGTGATGGAGAGCCAGGTGAACGTCAACCAGTTCGCCGTCGTCTCGTGGCCGGCGAGCATCAGCGTCAGCACCTCGTCGCGCAGCAAGGTGGCGTCCATGCCACCCGCCTCGTCGCGCGCGGCGATCAGGTCGGCGAGCAGATCGTCCGGGCGGCCCCTCCGAGCGGTCCGCTCCGCGATCAACCGGTCGACGACCCCCCAGAGGTCTGCTCGGGATGCGAGCAGCCGGCGCACCCGCGGGGTGGGGATGCGCAGTCGATGGATGCCCAGCGGATGGGTGACGAGCCAGTCGAAGTGCCGCAGCACCCCCGTCAGCCCCGCCTGCACACGCTCGGAGTCACCCGCGGCGAGACGCCCTCCCAGCAGCGTCGCGACCACGATCCGCAACGTCAAGCGGCTCATCTCGACGCCGATGTCCACCGTGTCCCCGTCGCGCCATTCCGCGTCAAGCCTCTCCGCCTCCGCGATCATTCCCGGCTCGTACTGTGCGAGGCGCCGCGGGGAGAGCGACGGGCCGATCAGGCGCAGCTGGCGCCTGTGGAGCTCGCCTTCGCTCGTCAGAAGTCCGTCGCCCAGAACCACACGGGCGCGCTCGAGGGCCATGCCCTTCTTGTACCCGTCGGCGTCTTCGACGAGGACCCGCACGACGAGCGCCGGATCGTTGACCGCGAACAGGCGCACCGGCCCGAGCCGCACGCGCGCCAGGGGCCCGTACCGTCGGGCCACAGCCCCGAAGAAGCCCAGTGGGTCCCGCCGCACCCGCCGCAGGCTGAGGACGCCGATGCCGCGTGGACCTGGAACGCGCGAACTGAGCCCCATGCGCTCAGGGTGCCATACGCCCGCGCCGGGGCGGGAGCGCCTGGCACCGATCCCGCGGCGATACCTCGGGGACGGGAACACGGGCGGGCCCTTGCATTACCGGGCGGCGATCTCCTCAACGCGCACCATGAGCTTGCCTTCATGCTCACCGGTGAACAGGCGCCGGCAGGTCTCGACCGCGCGCTCGAGGCCGTCGACGATCTCGTTTCGCGCCGTCAGCTTGCCCTCGGCCATCCATCCCGACATGGCCCCGATCGCCTCCGGGTATCGATCCATGTGGTCGAGAATGATGAAGCCCTTCACGGTCAAGCGGTTGACCAAGATACTCCCGTAGTTGGTCGGCCCCGACCACGCGCCGGCATTCGTGTATTGAGAGATCTGGCCGCACGTGACGACGCGCCCGAAGATGTTCATCCGCGCGAGGCACGCATCCAGGATCTCCCCGCCGGTGTTGTCGAAGTAGATGTCGATGCCGTCCGGGCAGGCCGCGTCGAGGGCACTTGAGATGTCGTCGGTGCGGTAATTGATGGAGGCGTCGAATCCGAGGCCTTCGGTGAGCCACGAGCACTTCGCATCGGTCCCCGCGAGGCCGACGACCCGGCAGCCGTGGATCTTGCCGATCTGGCCGGCGATGCTCCCGACCGCCCCGGCCGCGCCTGAGACCACAACGGTCTCGCCTGCCGTCGGGTTCCCGATGTCGATCATTCCCACGTATGCCGTGGGCCCGACCACCGCGAATGTGCCGAAGGCCTCGGCGACGGGCATCGGGCTGGTATCGGCCATTACCTGCAGGGTGTCGGCCGTGCCGAGCTGATAGTCGGCCCAGGTCCCGAGGCCGCTGACGACCGCGCCCTCGGGAAGATGCTCGGACCGCGACCTGACGACGGTTCCGCATACCACCCCGCGCATCGGATCGTCAAGGGCGACAGCGGGGATGTAGCTGTCCCGCTTCATCCAGATCAGGTTGGTCGGGTCCAGCGACAGGTAGTTGAGGCGCATGAGGCATTGGCCATCCGCGGGCTCCGGGGCGGACTCGGTCTCGAAGCTGAGATCGCCGAGCTCGATTCCGCCGCTCGGGCGGCGTCTCAAGCGCCACACACGGTTCGCGTCGGTCACGTCTGCCCCGTCTCCGTCTGGTCCGTGGCAACCGCCCGCTCGGCCGGTGTTCTGGCAGGGCGAACGGGGGTCGCATGATGAACCTAGGCCGTTGCCTCTGAACAGTCAACGGGCGCCCGGTCGAGACTCGACGTGCCGGGGGCGGTCTGCCCGGCTGACAGCTCGCGGCTGTTTCTGGTCGAGCCCCCCCTCGGCGCCCCTCGCGGAGCGTGCTAGGCGTCCAACTGGCCGGCGGGCTCCGCCCCCTGGGGCCGCCCCTTGTGCCCGGCTTCTTTCATGATCGGGGGGACCTCGGGGTCGGAGACGAAGCTCTGCCAACCCTCCTCATCCCAGTCGAAGAGCACCCAGACCCGGTCGTCCTCATTGGGATCGCGAAAGATCTGCGCACCCTTGGACCCGTGCTCCCTTCGCTTCTCAGCGCCCTTGGTTGAGAAGATGTTCATGAAGCGGTCGTAGTCCTCAAACGTCGTCGTTTTCAGGATCACTGTGTCCTCCTCGGGGGATCTCGGCGCCGCCGCTCGACGCGAATGGTGCGGCAAGTATGGGTCCCACACGCCCAGGCGGCAATCGGGCGAACGCCCTATGCGGTGCAACGACGTCGGGCTCGAAGGCTCATGGCGTCGCCGCGGCTCGGGGCCACGAGACCCCGGATCGACTCCTCGACCTGCTCTGCCACGCTCGGATGCGTCTCGTGCGCCACGGCGTTGCCCCAGTGGTCGGGACGTATCGATTCCATTCGAGGTGTTGCGCGCAAGGCCTACACGCCGCGTTCGACGGCGATGCGCTGCTCCTCGGCGGCGTGAGTAAACGCTGCGTAGTCGGCGTCGTTCTGGTCGGCGTAGGCGACGGCGAACTGTTCGAGGGCCTGATCGAACGTATCGTCGTCGCCGAGGTAGCCGCTGATCTTCGCCGCGTCGCCCGTACGGGCGTGCGCGCGGGCGAGGGTCCCGCCGCACAGCTCGCCGTAGCGGGCCAACCGTTCGGGCGGCATGGTCTCGACGGCAGCCGAGCCCTTCATGTCGCGCAGTTGGCGAACATAGAACTCGCGGTGCCGCTCGCCGGTGCCGGTGATCCAACCGAGGAACGAGTCGCTCGCCGTCTGCAGCAGCCGCTGGCCCTGCACGACTCGCTCGCCCTGGTGCTCGTACTCGCTGGCGCCCGCATATGGTGCGAGCACCGAAGTGTCGGCCTCCTTTATCTGCAGGAACAGCGGGTCGTCCTCACGATCGCCCATCAGCAGTAGCATGAACGCCTCGGTCCCGACCGAGCCGACACCGACGACCTTCCGCGCGACGTCCGCGTAGTGGTAGTGGTCCAGCACGACACGCCGGTCGGGATTCAGCGAGTGTTCGTAATCGGCGAGTCCTTGACGGACGACTCCCTCCACCTCGGCGCGCATCAGCTCCGGCGGGCGCACGATGATCGGCGGCTGCTCTTTGATCCGGTAGCCGCCGTCGATCCGCTCGGCGAACTTCTGGAGCGAGCCCAGGCTCGTCTTCTTCCGCGCCTTCGCGAGGTTCTTCTGCGCGGCCTTGAGCGTGGCCTTCGTCTCGGTGGCGGAGAGCTCCGCGAGCAGGTTCTCGATGTCGACCCGCGCATACCAGACGTCCAGGAAGCGCATCGTCGCCGCGGTGGCCATCGTCGTCCGATAGGCGGCGGCGGCCGCGCGCGCTGCTGCCCGCTGCTCCTTGGGACGATGACCGTTGTCGCGGGCCGCGACGACGAAGCTCGCGACGAGGCGCTTGACGTCCCAGTCGAACGGCGCCGAGAGCGTCTCATCGAAGTCGTTGAGATCGAAGACCAGCCGCCGATCCGGCGCTGCGAACACGCCGAAGTTCGACAGGTGAGCATCCCCGCAGCACTGCACGCGCAGCCCGCTCGTCGGCGTGCGCGACAGATCCCACGCCATGATCGCCGCTCCGCCGCGGTAGAACGTGAACGGCGAGACGATCATCCGGCCATGCCGGATCGGCACGAGCTCGGGCACCCGCGTCAGGTTCTGATCCTCGAGGACTCCGACCGGGTCAGGACGCTCGCCGGGTGCCACCCACTCGCCGTGGGCCTCGAGCGGCACTGCCTCACGTTCGGCCCGCCCCTCCGCTTGTCGCTGCTCGACCGCCTTCGGAAGGTCGAGCACGCCGCGGGGGTGGCTCTTCGGCTTCCCGGTCTTCTTCACCTTCTCGCGCTTCGCCATCTCCGCGACGCTACCGGCTTACTCGCCGACGCGCCACCGCGGGGAGGGCGATCAGGCGGGACGGGCCCCAGCCTCAGGAGCGCTGCGTCCGCCGCTTGCTGCGCGGCGGGGACACGGCCAACGGCAGTCCCTGGTTCAAGTTCGCGGGAGTCACCAGATGACCTGGCGGCCGAGCCATGGAGCCCAGGTGCAGGCGCGGGCCTCGGCCAGATCCGGCCCCGGAATCCACCCATTTTCCATCCGTCCCACAGGGACGGTTTGGTTGGGTGTCGCCTCATGTGCTGAGCCCGGTGATCCCGTCCCCGAGGAGCTTCGCGCCGAGCACGAGCATCAGGACGGTCATGATCGCCGCGTTGTGCGCAGCCATGAAGCCCTTGAGATCGTCGAGGATCTCCTTCGCCTTCGCCCCCATGAGGAAGTAGATGGCGGCGGGGGGCGAGAATGGTCAGCGGTCGAGCGTCAGCACGACCCGTCCGGTCGGAACCGACGAGCAGAGGCACTCAGGGGCGGGTATCGCCGCCCAGCGCCGGCTGATCGGACGTGCGTGCCGACATCGCGACCACGGGCGTCGTGGTCGGCTCCATGGGGCGTGAGCGCGGGATGATGAGCGCCGCGAGCGTCGTGCCGAGCGCGATGATCGATCCGACTGCGATCGCCCGGCCGTAGCCGTCGGCGAGGGCCGCCGCCACCGACTCTCCGCCCTCGAGGGATCCGGTGCGGTGTGCAGCGACCGTGGCGAGGATGGCAAGCCCGATCGCCCCCCCGATCTGGCGCGAACTGTTGACGAGGCCCGAGGCGAGCCCCGCCTCCGCCGGTCCGACGCTCGACATGGCCGCGAAGGTGCCCGGCGGGAAGCTGAGCCCGAGCCCGATCGAGACGAGCGTGATGGGCCCGAGGATGTCCGCCCAGTACGAGCCGGTCGCGGAGAGGTGCGACATCCAGAAGAGGGATGCGGAGATGATCAGGCCCGCGAACGCGAGGATCGGTCGCGGGCCGGTGCGTGGGACGATGCGGCCCGCGATCTGGGCTCCCACGACGACCCCCAGGGCGGCGGGGACGAAACCGAGCCCCGCCTGCAGGGGGCTCATCCCCAGGACCTCCTGGAGGTAGAGCGACACGAAGTACCACATTGCGAACATCGATCCGCCGACGCATGCCATCGCGATGTCCGCCCCGGCGAGCGCTCGCGAGCGGAGCAGCCCGAGCGGGACAATGGGCGACGAGGCGAGGCGGGTCTCGATGACGATGAACGCGATGAAGAGCACGACGGAGGCCGCGATGGGGATGAGCGTCCACGAGGAGGTCCAGCCGTGGGTGTTGGTCTCCACGATGCCGAACACGAGTGCGGTCAGGGATGCGGTGACGGTGATCGCGCCCGCGACGTCGAGGCTCCGGGTCCGCGTCTCGGCGCGGCTCTCGCGGAGCACGACGCGCCCAATGACGATCCCGGCGATGCCGACGGGGATGTTCACCAGGAAGATCCACCGCCACGACAGCAGGTCGGTGAGGATCCCGCCGAGCAGCACCCCGACTGCGCCGCCGCTCGCGAGCGCGGCGCTCCACACCCCGAGGGCCCGTGAGCGCTCGCGAGGCTCGGTGAACGTGGTCGTGACGATCGTGAGCGTGACGGGGGAGAGGATCGCTGCGCCAAGGCCCTGGACCGATCGCGCGACGATGAGCGACCAGTCATTCTGCGCCAGCCCGCAGACCAGGCTCGCGCCGGTGAACAGGCCGAGCCCGACGAGGAACATGCGCCGACGGCCGAAGAGGTCGGCGGTGCGGCCACCGAGGAGCAGGAGCCCCGCGAAGGTGAGCGTGTAGGCGTTCACCACCCACTGCAGCCCCGTCGGGCTGAAGCCGAGGTCGGCCTGCATCGACGGGAGCGCCACGTTCACGACCGCGACGTCGAGGATCACCATGAACTGCCCGAGGCAGGCGATCGCCAGGATCAGCCCGCGGTGGACGGGGGCGGGCAGGGGCGTCACGGGCGCATTGGTCACGGAGCGGCATGCTAGAAGCTCCCGACCCATCTTCGTGCTCGACTCGTTCTGCGAGTCAACGGCCGGCGTCGCCAGGCACCGGCAGGGACCCGAGGAGCAGGAGCTCCGGAAGCGGGTCCGCATGACGCCGGGGCGCGCGGGTCGCGGGGCGACCGCCGGTGGTGGGAGAATGGCGCGAGCCCGAGACCAGCGCCCGTGTCGACCCACCGGCATGCGGCGGACGACCGTCGACTCGTGGAGACACCGTGAGCCAACAGCACCGACGCGATCATGAGCACCACGCCCCGCGCAAGGCGCAGCGTCATCACAAGAAGCACCCCGACCATCACGGCAGCGGCGAGGACGAGCCGATGCCCGGCGGGCCGCTGATGATGACCCGCAACCGGACGCTCATGATCGTGATCTCGTCCGTCCTCGTGGTCGGCCTGATCTTCGTCGGGGTGGTGCTGGCGCTCGCCTGGACCTGACGTCCGGGCCCCCGGCTGCGAGTGTCGAAAGGGGGCCATTTCTTCTTCGGCGTCCTTCCCCGCCAAAGGCCCGCCCCATGTTCCTGCCCCCGACATGCAACAGTGGATTCCGTCCTCCGGCCGGGGTGAGCTGGCCGCCGACGAGAAGCTGCTCATGAGGAGCCGATCGCACGAACCCGAGGTACAGGTGCCGCGCAAGCCGGTCCGCATCTTCCTCTCGAGGGAGGTCTGCACGCGCAGGAGATCGACGACGACGGCCCGACCCTCTGGCAGCCGGGCACGCCGATCACGGACGACGACGGATCGGCGGGCTGGGCGCCGGATCGGAGGCCGTCAGTACTCTTGACTGATTCCAGAAGATGGGTCTACACTGGGAGGGTGGCCACGACGGATGCCGAGCACTTGTTGCGCGGGGCTGCTCTGCGTGTGACGCGTCCCCGGGTGGCGGTGCTGACCGCGGTGCACGAGCATCCGCACGCCGACACGGACGTCGATCATCGGTGTCGTGCGTGAGGATCTCGGTGAGGTGTCCACGCAGGCCGTCTACGACGTGCTGCGTGCGCTGACTGCCGCGGGTCTGGTGCGGCGCATCGAGCCGGCGGGCTCCGTGGCCCGCTACGAGTCGCGGGTCGGAGACAACCATCACCACGTCGTGTGCCGGTCGTGCGGTGCTATCGCCGATGTCGATTGCGCCGTCGGTGACACGCCCTGTCTGACCGCGTCCGACGACCACGGCTACTCGATCGACGAGACCGAGGTCATCCACTGGGGCCTGTGCCCTGCCTGCTCCACCGCGCACAGCCCCTGATCCCACCCCAACTGATCTGCCTGGGTCCCAGAAGGATTCCCGTGCGTGACAACCGTGCTGCAACCGAAGGAGAGAACAACGTGGAGAGCGAAAGCAAGTGCCCGGTCTCGGGCGGAACTGGCAGGTCGAACCGAGACTGGTGGCCGAACCAGCTGGACCTGAGCGTTCTCCACCAGAACCCCCCCATGGGCGATCCCATGGGCACGGAGTTCGACTACGCCGAGGAGTTCAAGACCCTCGACCTCGATGCCCTGAAGCGCGACATCGTGGCAGTCATGACGACGTCGCAGGACTGGTGGCCGGCCGACTACGGCCACTACGGGCCGCTCTTCATCCGGATGGCCTGGCACAGCGCGGGCACCTACCGCATCAGCGACGGCCGCGGAGGCGCCGGGTCCGGCGAGCAGCGCTTCGCGCCCCTCAACAGCTGGCCGGACAACGCCAACCTCGACAAGGCGCGCCGGCTGCTCTGGCCGGTCAAGCAGAAGTACGGCCGGAAGATCTCCTGGGCCGACCTGATGGTCCTCGCCGGCAACTGCGCCCTGGAGTCGATGGGGTTCAAGACCTTCGGCTTCGCCGGCGGGCGCGAGGACGTCTGGGAGCCCGAGCAGATCAACTGGGGGACCGAGGACACGTGGCTCGGTGACGAGCGCTACAGCGGCGACCGGGAGCTGGCGAACCCTCTCGCCGCCGTCCAGATGGGCCTCATCTACGTGAATCCGGAAGGGCCGAACGGCAACCCGGATCCGCTTGCCGCGGCCCGGGACATCCGAGAGACGTTCCGTCGCATGGCCATGAACGACGAGGAGACGGTCGCGCTCATCGCCGGCGGCCACACGTTCGGCAAGACCCACGGTGCGGGCGATGCCGCAGCACGTCGGCCCCGAGCCCGAGGCCGCCCCCCTCCAGGAGATGGGCCTCGGCTGGAGGAGCAGCTACGGCACCGGCAAGGGTGGCGACACCATCACCAGCGGGCTGGAGGGCGCCTGGACGCCCACCCCGGTGACGTGGGACAACAGCTTCTTCGAGACCCTGTTCGGCTACGAGTGGGAGCTGACGAAGAGCCCTGCCGGTGCGTGGCAGTGGGTGCCGACGGATCCCGCTGCGGCGGGCGCCGTGCCCGATGCCCACGATCCGTCGAAGAGGCACGCCCCGGTGATGCTCACGACGGACCTCGCGCTGCGGATGGACCCGGTCTACGAGCCGATCTCGCGGCGCTTCCACGAGAACCCGCAGGAGTTCGCCGACGCCTTCGCCAAGGCCTGGTTCAAGCTGACGCACCGCGACATGGGACCGATCACGCGCTACCTCGGTCCCGCTGGTGCCTGCGGAGCCGCAGCTGTGGCAGGACCCCGTCCCCGCGGTCGACTCACGAGCTGATCGGGGCGCAGGACATCGCCGCCCTCAAGGGCACGATCCTCGCCTCGGGACTGTCCGTCTCCCAGCTGGTCTCGACCGCCTGGGCCTCGGCGTCGACGTTCCGCGGCACCGACAAGCGCGGTGGAGCCAACGGCGCGCGCATTCGCCTCGCGCCGCAGAAGGACTGGGAGGTCAACAACCCGGCCGAGCTGGCGACGGTGCTGCAGACCCTGGAGGGGATCCAGCAGGACTTCAACAGCGTCGCAGGCCGGCGGAGGAAGAGGGTCTCGCTCGCCGACCTGATCGTGCTGGGCGGGTGCGCAGCCGTCGAGCAGGCCGCGAAGAACGCCGGGTACGACGTCGAGGTTCCCTTCGCGCCGGGACGCACGGACGCGTCGCAGGAGCAGACCGACGTGGAGTCCTTCGCCGTGCTCGAGCCGACCGCAGACGGGTTCCGCAACTACCTCGGCAAGGGACACGAGCGGCCGGCGGAGCAGCTGCTGGTCGACCGGGCGCAGCTGCTGACGCTGACCGCTCCCGAGATGACCGTCCTCGTGGGCGGCCTGCGTGTCCTCGAGGCGAACTACGACCAGTCCGAGCTCGGCGTCCTCACCACGCGGCCCGAGGCGTTGACCAACGACTTCTTCGTGAACCTGCTCGACCTGGGCACGACGTGGCAGGCGACGTCCGAGGCCGAGGAGACGTTCGAGGGCCGCGATCGCGAGACCGGCGAGCTCAAGTGGACCGGCAGCCGCGTCGACCTCGTCTTCGGGTCGAACTCCCAGCTGCGTGCGCTCGCGGAGGTCTACGCGAGCGACGACTCGCAGCAGAAGTTCGTGCGCGACTTCGTGGCCGCGTGGGACAAGGTGATGAACCTCGATCGCTTCGACCTCGCCTGATCCCGACGTCCAGGTCGGCCTTCGTCAGCCGACCTGGACGTGAAGGGATCGAACCTTCGGGCTTGGGATCAAGAGGCTCCTGATCCCGATGTCGGACTGTGCCGTCCGGTGTCGTTCTGTACGTCCTGAACGGCATCCGGAGCAGCCGGCAGTCGAGTTCGTGTTGTTCCGTGCCGTCGCGTTGTGAGGCGTTCGTTTGCGCGACGGTTTGCAGCTGCAGCCAGCGTCGGGACGCGCTGGCGTCACGATGGCGACTCGGACGGCTAAACCGGTTCGCGAGCCGCTCGTGCGGACCGCCCTCACGCTCGACACTCACCGCGAGCAGGTCGCAAACGCGATCGCTTTCGGCCTCACCAACGCCCGCCTCAAAGGGATGAACTCGACAGTGCGGCTGCTCAGCAACCGCACCCGCGGGTTTCGCCGCCTCGACTCGCTGCTCGCGATGATCACGCTCGTCTGCGGCTGAATGGCGGTAACTACCCACGTGAATGCACGGAGAGCCGCATTTCGACCCGGAAGCGATGGGGGCGGGATCGGCCAAGGGATGGGTACGGCTGGGTCCTGCTGTTCGGCCGGCGCACACAGCACGGGATGGCGGCGGCGTGGCCGGTGACCCATACGCCGACCAGATGAACGCGATCAGGTAGTACGTGGCGTCACGCACGCTGACGCAGGACGACCTGACCTAGAACAACACGACGTTGCTGTCGCCGGCGGGCGCCGTCGCCGACATCGCCGCGTTGCGCGCCCAGGACGGCGGCGACGTGTTGATCTGGGGCAGCGCGAGCCCGGTGAGAACGCTGCTCGTGGAGGGGTTGGTCGACGAGCTCAACCTGATGATCGAGCCGATCCTGCTCGGCGGCGGCAAGCGGATCTCCCCGAGGCGGCATGGCCCGGCCGATGCGGCTCGTCTAGTGCGCCACGGGCGGGCACGGGCGTGCAGATCTGCGCGTACCACCCGGCGTCGTAGCTCGAACGTCACCTGAGTGATCTCAGTCGATCTCGGCCTGTCGGGTCCCACCCGGAGGACGTGTCCGACTCGAGGACGACGCCGTCGCCTCGGTTGCCGGCCGAAGGTGCAGCCGCTCGTCTGCGAAGAGGCCGTGGACGAGCTGCACGGCGATCGCGCCCTCGCCGACCGCGGAGGCCACGCGCTTGACTGAGCCATGTCTCACGTCCCCCGCCGCCAGCACTCCGGGCATGCTCGTTTCGAGTGAGAGCGGCCGGCGCTCCAGCGGCCACTGAGTGCCGTCCGGGAGATCCGCCCCCGTGAGGAGGAACCCGTGCGCGTCTCGTGCGATGTCCTTGGGTAGCCAGTCGCTGTGGGGGCGCGCGCCGATCAACACGAAGAGGGCGTCGGCGGCGACCGTCGCTTCGTCGCCGGAGGCGCTGTCGCGCAGCACCAGTTGCTCGAGGCGACCATCGCCTCCGCCGCCGACCACCACCGTGCCCGTGTGTACCTCGAGGTTCGACGTTGCCTCGATCCCCTGCACGAGGTATTCCGACATCCCGGCCCTCAGCGACTGCGCGCGCACAACGAGGGTGACCCGTCGCGCGTACCGCGCGAGATGCACGGCTGCCTGGCCAGCGGAGTTTCCGCCACCGGTGATGTACACGTTCTTGCCGGTCAGCCCAGGGGCCTCCGAGACCGGGCCGCCGTAGAAGACTCCGGCGCCATGCAAGGCCTCCAGCGAGGGAACGTCCAACCGTCGGTAGGTGGCGCCGGTGGCGAGAATCACGGCTCTGCCGCTCACGCACCGGCCGTCCGCAAGTGACACGCTGAGCCGGTGCGCGGAGCGAGTCAGGGCCGTCGCTCGATGCATGAGCACGAAGCTCGCGCCGAAGACCGACGCCTGCTCGTAGGCCTGCTCGGCAAGCCGGCTACCGCTGACGCCCTTGGCGAAGCCGAGGTAGTTGCGGATCAGCGAGCTCGACCTGGCCTGTCCACCGATCCCGCCCTCGTCCACCACGACGACGCTCAGCCCCTCGGAGGCACCGTAGACGGCCGCCGACAGACCCGCCGGCCCCGAGCCCACGATGACGACGTCGAAATCGCGCTCCTCGATCCCGGCTGGGGCGCCTGCGGCCTCGGCGATCTCGGCGTTGGACGGGTCGCTCAGGACCCGCCCGTCAGGAAGTACCATGAGCGGGAGCTCCGCGTCGGTGCCTGCCTTGGCGAGCAGCTCGCGCCCCTTGTCCGACTCCGCCAGGCAGAAGGCGTGAGGGACTACGCACCGCTCGAAGACCTTCCTCAGCTCAAAGGCACGACCCGACCACGTCTCCCCGACGATGTGAATGGTCTGCGGAACGATCCGCCGATCCAACGCCCACTCGAGCAGAAAGTTCGAGACGGCTGCGTGGAAGACCTCGTCGGGCGAGCCCGCCGGTCGGGGCACGTAGTAGTCGATGCGCCCGAGGGCCATCGACTCCCGGATCGCATCGGCGGTCGGCTGATTCGTCCAGACGTCCGCCGAAACCAAGAGCGCGCGCTTGGCGTGCGAGTGGAGCTGATGCACGTGCTCGAGTAGCTGACTCCCCGTTGTCCGCGAGAAGGCCGTTGCCGCGAGCACCAACGCCACGTCCTCGCCGTCGTCCGCAAGCCGCCTCAGCGTCCGCAAGGCCTCGTCTGGATCGGTGAGACACTCGACGCGATAGTCACGGGCGTACCGTTGGACGAGCTGAGTCTCGATGTCTTCGAGGGCTTCCAGATCCTCGTCGACGGCCAGCAAGACAGGAAGGCGCATCGACTGCCACCCTAGCGGGCGCCTGCGCGCGTGGGTCCGATCGCGGCGGGCGCATGCGCGAGCTCGCCTCCGGTGGCCGCGGTAGCTTCCGGACTCTGCGCGGGCGGGTCAGGCCCCGACTGAGGCTCCTTGTGTGCGCCCCACCAAGACAACTGGACTACCCGAGCGGAAACGTGTGCGACGGGGAACTTCACGCTCTGATTCCGGCCAGACTGAGGGCAAATTCGCTCAGGAAACGGTGGTCGCGGCTTGCTGTTGTGCCGATAACTCGGGTACTCGGTGCCGGACGCCCGGTTGGAGAGGCGCTGTGGCAGCTGCCCGACCCCACTCTTCCCGCCGATGGGCTAATCGGCGTCCGAAGACGCGTCGCTGGGTGTGATCGCCAGGTAGGCACCGGCATCCGGATGAGTGCCTTGCCGGCCGCGGATCCTCATCACCAAGCGGTAGATCGGAAGGATCAGCGCTCGGTCGACCCGGTACTTGCGGCCCATCAACTGGTCGACCCGCGGGTGTTCGGATTCGGGCAGGAACTCCGCCCGCGCGGGGATCGGCTCGCCGCGCAGTGCCCCTCGGGCGGTGCACGGCGCTACCGTCACCGCCGGGTTCCGCCGGATCCTCCTTGCCTTATGGGAGTCGGCCCCGGTATTCACGAGCAGCCGCCCGTGGTCCTCGACGAACCAGACGGGGGTCGCCACAGGCGACCCATCGCGCCGGTAGGTCGTCAGGCTCAGGTACTTGCCCGGCATCGCGATCCCGGATCGCGGGCGCGACCCCCGAGCGCCGGCGGTGCCGGACGGGGTCTCGGGGATCGGTTGCTCGGTTTCGGTCACGAAGCGCTCTATCCACGAAAACGCCTGACCCCGATCGTCATGTCACGGTTGGGGTCTCTGCAATCACGGCGTCGGTTTGGCCGATGGCGGCGACCATACCTTCCTCCGCACCCATGGAGAGAATCTGCTCCATAGCCTCGTCCGACGGAAACGTGGTGGTGATCGCCATACGCGTGCCGCTTCCCGACGAGTCGTCGAGGGTGACGTCGATGATCATGGTTGGCATCGCGACGTCGGGCTCGCCTGCCTCATCGGCGAACCCGTCCTCGAATGAGAGACGGCGGGGCGGGTCGACCGCCAGGATGCGCCACCACCCGTGGTGGCGGTCACCTTCCGGTCCGGTCATGTAGTAGTTCACCCGGCCTTCAGGTCTGAGGTCGTGGTCCACGACGGTTGCGGGGTAGGTCGGCGGACCCCACCAGCGCTCCAGTTGGCGCGGGTCGCTCCACAGCTGCCATACCCGCTCGATGGGGGCGTCGTAGTCGGCCGTGATGGTCATTGTTCGGGCACCTGGGTCCTTCTCGACATCCGTGACGCTCATGGGCGGCCTCCTTCCGTCTGTTCGTCGAAGATCTGGTTCGCTTGCTCGAGGCGCATGCGCCAGAGCGCCTCAACCTGGTCCAGCGCACGTCGCGCGTTGCGCAGAGCGGCGCGGTTGCCGTGCACGAGTTGTTCGCGTCCGCGACGGCGTTTCATAACGAGTTCGGCTCGGTCGAGGACGGCGACGTGCTTCTGCACAGCTGCGATGCTCATCGGGTACCGACGCGCGAGCGCGGAGACCGACTGCTCTTCCACGAGCACTCGACGGATGATGTCTCGGCGCGTGGGATCCGACAGTGCGTGGAAGACGAGGTCGGTGCGGGCCTCGTCGATCTGGCGATCTACAACCATTTGGTTGTAAGTTAGCCGTCGCGGGCCCGCGGCGCAACCTGAGATCGGCTGAGCACTCGCCGCCCGAGCATACGTTTACGGCCGCGCCAAGGCCGGGGACGCTCGGTGGACTCTCGACGAGCACGCGCTGGGCGGCTGCGGGGATCCTCGCGGCAACCGCTGCCGTGTCGTTCCTGCTCGGACGCACGGTCGGTGACGACCATCCACGGTTCGGCGACGGTCCCTACGGACGCTTCGGCGAACTGCGGGGCGCAGTTCCCGGGCGGCCCTGGTGGAATTCCGCCCGGCATGCCCGGCGGCGGACCCGGCTCCGAGGGCGGCGCGCCAGAGGCCACATGGGACGTTCCCGAGGGAGGCGACGAGTTCCAGCCCCCGCAATACCCGGAGGCGGGGACCAGCGAGAACGCCAGCCAAGACGGCGGGGCGAACAGGGGAGGCGGCTTGTGACGCGCTAGGGTCGTGGCATGACCTCGAGGGGTGACGGATGAAGGGTTGGGTCTATCACCGCTATGGATCGCCGGATGTTCTGACCTTCGAGGAGATGGAGGAGCCGGTTCCCGGTGCGAACGACATCGCGATCCGGGTTCGGGCCAGCGGTCTCAACGCGGCCGACTGGCACATCATGCGCGCCGATCCGTTCTTGGTCCGGCTCGTCGTAGGGCTCCGCAAGCCCCGTCACCCGATGATCATCGGCTCGGACGTCGCTGGCGTCGTCGAAAGCGTGGGAGACAAGGTTTCCCGCTTTTCACCCGGTGACCCGGTGTATGTCGAGACGATGATGAAGGGTGGGTGCGCGGAGCTCGTCGTTGCGCGCGAGGATCGAGCCGCCCGCATGCCCTTGGGGCTCACGTTCGAGCAGGCAGCCGCGGTGCCGATGGCCGGCGTGACCGCACTGGTTGCGGTCCGCGACGACGGTCGCCTTCAGCGGGGCCAGAGCGTGCTGATCAATGGCGCCTCTGGCGGCGTTGGGACCTTCGCCGTTCAGATCGCTCGTGCGCTCGGCGGGAAGGTCACGGCCTCGTGCAGCACGGGCGCCGTCGATCTGGTCCGGTCCCTCGGGGCAGAAGAGGTGATCGACTACACCGTCGATGATCCGATCGATGCGGGACGCACCTATGACCTCGTCGTGAATATCGGGGGCACGCACTCCTTGGGTGCGCTTCGACGGACGCTGAACCGACAGGGGACGTTGGCGGCGGTCGGCGGCTCGCAGCATGGCGGGCTCCTTGGCCCCGGCAGCGTCGGCGCTCGGGGGGCTCTGATCTCACCATTCGTTGGGCAGCGGTTGAGGTCGGTCGCGGGGAAGGCGAACGGCGCCGATCTCGAGACCCTCGCAACCATGATCGAGGGGGGTGAGCTGACCCCCGTGATCGACCGGATATTTCCCTTGGACCAGACCCCGGACGCGATGCGCTATCTGGAGGAGGGCCACCCGAGAGGAAAGATCGTGGTCACGGTGGCGAGTGACCGCTGATGCGCCCGAACTCCCGGCTCGCCTCGGAGGACGTGCCCCTTGCCGTGCGGGACGAGCACGAGACCCCTGGGGTGGAGCCACTCGCCGTGAGCCTCATCGGTCTCGAGAACGAGGCGGCCCGAGGTGACCTCCTCTCCCGAGCCGGGGAGCACGGAGCGGGGTGCCGAGATCGGGCACGAGGAAGAGGAAATGGTGGGGGTGTTGCCCACTTGTTGGCCCACTGAGCGATGACGCTCTGCTGCGTCCCGACAGAAGAATGTGTTGCAGGAGTCGAGACTGCCCTTGGACACACGACCCCCCTGCAGGAGTCCTCGCTTCGAATGGCCCCCGAAGTGGTCTAAGCGTCGATGCCTCGCTGTTTCGACCAGGCATCGACGAGCGACATCATCTCGCGACTGAAGGCCGGGAGGTCTGGAGGCCACCGCGATGTGACCAGGTTGCCGTCTACGACGACCTCGGAGTCCTCCCAGAGTCCGCCCGCCGCCTTGACGTCCTCCGGGACGCCGTCGTGCCAGTACGAAGTCAGTCGTCGGCCCTCGATCACACCTGCCGAAGCCAGCAGCCAGGGCCCGTGGCAGATGGACGCAACTGGCTTGTCGTCTTCAAAGAACGACTTGGCGATCTGTTGCGCCTTGTCGATCTTGCGCACCGTTGCTGGCGCTCCGTCTGGAGAGCCGCCTGGGACGATCAGCAGCTCGTACTCGTCGGGATCGACCGCGTCGATCGTGAGGTCGGGCGCGACGCTGTAGCCGTGCTCTCCACCAATACGATCCATGGTCGGCGCGCCAATGTCGACACGTGCTCCTGCCTCGAGGAGCCGGAAATACGGAACGATGAGCTCGGTATCTTCGAACATGTCGGCGGTGAGAATGAGAGCCCGGATGTCCAGTGCGTAGGTGTCGGGCTTCGTCATCTTGAGCTGCATGGCGTGCGCGCCTTTCATCAGGCAAGGGAGCGAACCATCGTACCCGCCAGCCTCCGAGGGCTCGCGAACGAGGTTGGTGAACGAGAACGGCTGTTGCTCGCCGAAGATCCCGAAAGGAAATGGCCCCTCCCGCACCGTTCCCGCACGGCCGGGCGCCCGCAGGTGCCCGGCGATCAGTTCATGAACCGGCCGGAGTTGGTCACTCGACGAGTGCGTCCCGGATCGCGTCTGCAAGCCGTTCGCGCTCCCGCTCCTCCTCGGCGGCCAGTTCCTCCCGGCACACCGGGTCTTGCAGCGCCTCGATCGCGTCGTGGACCCACCCGAGCAGAACATGTGCCCGAGCATCACGCTGCCGATCGGTCGAGTTACGCTCGGTCGATGAACCCCATCGACCGGTGATGACCCGTCCGCGTTCCAGTGCGTCCTTGATGGGATGTCGTGTCGATCGGGTCCCGCCACCAGAGGACCCAGTCGACGCCCTTCGTGTCGTTGACGGGAAGTCGCACGGCTCGACGTGGACCCGGCAGACGTCCTTGTCGTCGATCGCGTGGAACTACGACTCGGCATTCGTGGTCGCGGCCTGTCCGAGACGGGCGAGACGTCCAGAGTCTCGTTCAGCGAGGCAGCCGTATGAGAAGCTTCAGCGGAGATGCGACACGCCATACTCGGCGCAGGCGGAGTCGGAGGGCTTCTGGCAGGCGCGCTCGCTCGTTCCGGCGCAGATGTGGTGTTGCTGCTCCGACCGGAGACACTCGCGCGGTATCCGGGTCGGCTCGCGGTCGAGAGCGCTGTCTTGGGGGACTTCGAGGTCGAGGTGGCGGGTGTGCCTCTGCTCGATCGGCCCGTCGAGGTCGTCTGGGTGACGACCAAGGCGACTCAGCTGGAAGCCGCCCTGACGTTGGCGCCGGTCGACCAGGTCGGAGAGGCGGTGGTGATTCCGCTCCTGAACGGCGTCGATCACGTCGGACTTCTGCGGTCCCGTTATCGAGACGTGGCGGCCGGGGCGGTTCGGGTTGAGTCAGAGCGGCCCTCGCCGACACTCATCCGCCAGAGTTCGCCGTTTCTCCGAGTTGAGTTGGCAGGTGCCGCAGCGGCGCAGCGCGAGCTTCGGCGGGCAGGGATCGAGTGCCGCGCCCGCGACGACGAGCTGTCACTCCTGTGGGACAAGCTCGCGTTTCTCGCCCCGATCGCGCTCGCGACGTCCGCTCTTGATGCACCGCTTGGCGCGGCACGCGAGGATCCGCGTTTCGTGGGTTGCGGAGAGGAAGCGCTTGCAGTGGCGCGCGCGGAAGGCGCGCAGGTCGACGGCGAC
This sequence comes from uncultured Thermoleophilia bacterium, assembly GCA_963777565.1. Taxonomy (GTDB): domain Bacteria; phylum Actinomycetota; class Thermoleophilia; order Miltoncostaeales; family Miltoncostaeaceae; genus CALMEC01. Next base: position 521,350 of record CAVZQZ010000010.1, on the reverse strand, counting down.
GCGATGCGGAAGCTCCATGAGGACATGCCAGCGTCGATACGAAGCTCGATGCAGAAGGACCTCGCAGCCGGACGGGAGCCCGAACTCGACGCAATCGCCGGACCGATTCTCCGAGGCGGACAGCAGCACGGCCTCGCGACCGAGAGCACGCAGCAACTCGCCTACCAGGTTCGCGCTCGCACGCAAAGCTGACTTGCTTCTCAGGAGACCGTTGGCTCCTGCACCGTCTCCCTCCCGAGGCGGGAGCATGGATCGGGATATCCGATGTCGGGCACTCGGGAGAGAAATGGTGGGGGTGTCGCCCACGTCGAGGGGCCGTGATTGTCGGGGAAGCCGCCTGGCCAATCCGGGCCGGTACCGATCTGGGGGTGCTCACGGGTGCCAAGCGTGTGCAAGAGGCAGATGGCTGGTCACCTCTCCCTTCTCGCTCCTGAAACGCTCGCGTGTGCGAGCGAATGCCCGTATGCCGGTCACGGCAACGAGCCTGGGGGAAGGAGCGCCGATCAGACCGATCTTGACGAAAGCCGACGTTGGCCCCGTCTCCTCCGCCAAGGAGTTCGGGGAGAGTCGGACGGACCCTGGGGACGAGATCTTCCCGGATCCCGCGACCTGGCCCAGAGCGGGTTCGCGTGATCGCCACCTCAGCCACTTCGAACACTCCCAACTCGGACGCGAACGGCAGGAACCTCCGGCAAGGGAGGTGTAGCTTCTCTTGCGTGGAGCGGTCGGAGTCGGCGGCGCCTGCGCTCGATCCGGGGCGCCTCCTGCGGCGGCGCCGGAACCCGGGATCGGAGAGACTGCGCGCGTGACGACGTCCGCGAAGAGTCGTGAGCGCCTCGCCTCGAGGGAGTGGGCGAACGAGGCGGTCCGTCGCATCGAAGCCGACGCCAATCGCTCGGCCGACACGCATCTGCACGTCTTCCCGCTGCCTGCGGAGTGGGGGATCGACCTCTACCTGAAGGACGAGTCGGTCCACCCGACGGGATCGCTGAAGCACCGACTCGCCCGCTCGCTGTTCCTCTACGGCCTCTGCAACGGCCGGATCACCGAGCGGACGACGATCGTCGAGGCCTCCAGCGGCTCGACCGCCGTCTCCGAGGCGTACTTCGCCCGGTTCCTCGGCCTGCCGTTCGTCGCGGTCATCCCGGCGTCCACCAGCCCCGAGAAGATCGCGCTGATCGAGGCGCAGGGCGGGGCCTGTCACCTGGTCGACGACCCGAGGACGATCGTCGACGAGGCGCAGCGGCTCGCGGCCGAGCGGGACGGGCTACTTCCTCGACCAGTTCACCTACGCCGAGCGCGCGATGGACTGGCGCGGCAACAACAACATCGCGGAGTCGATCTTCGCCCAGATGGCGCTGGAGCGGCACCCCGTTCCCGCGTGGGTCGTGGTGGGGGCCGGAACCGGCGGGACGAGCGCGACGATCGGCCGCTACGTGCGCTTCGGCCGGTACGCCACGCGGCTGTGCGTCGTCGACCCGGAGGACTCGATCTTCTACTCGAGCTGGGCGGGCGACCCGTCGGCCTTCACCGGTCGGCCGTCCCGCATCGAGGGCATCGGGCGCCAGCGGGTCGAGCCGTCGTTCCTCCCGGACGTCGTCGACCGGATGATCCAGGTTCCGGACGCCGCGTCGATCGCGACGATGCGCCTCGTGCGCGCGCGCACGGGACGCAGCGTCGGCGGCTCCACCGGGACCAACGTCTGGGGAGCGCTGCAGCTCGTCGGCCGAGATGCGCTCGCGCGGTGAGCGCGGCAGCGTCGTCACCCTGATCTGCGACGGCGGGGATCGCTACGCCGGCACCTACTACAACGACGCGTGGGTCAGCGATCAGGGCCTCGAGCTCGCGCCGCACACGGAGGCGCTCGAGACGTTCCTCGAGTACGGGCGCGTCCCCTCCTGGCGGCGTCGGCGCCTAGACCTCGGTGATCTTCGTCGCGGATGAGGTCCATGACCTCGGGCGGAACCTCGTCCATCCCGTGGGCGTCGTGCGCGTGCGAGCGTGATCTCCACGAACAGCTCCTCCTCACCCTCGCGGCGCGTCACCCACGTGCAGCCCGGCACCACATCGCCGCAGTTGAACTGCTTCATCCGACCCTCCTGACCCTGCTCGCGGCCAATCCTAGTCGGCCCGAAGTCGGGCGGCCGACGAGATCCGCGCGGGCCGACGGCGAGTAGAATCGGCGCATGTGCCGGGTCCTGGCCTACCTGGGTGAGCCGCTCCCCGTGCGGAACCTGCTGTTCGACCCCGAGTACAGCCTCGTCCGGCAGTCGTACAGCCCGCGGATGATGAACACGTTCCTGAACCTCGCGGGCTTCGGCATGCAGGCGTGGGACCCGACGTCCCTCCAGCCCGAGGATCCGTTCACCTACCGCGCGACCACCCTGCCGTCGTTCGACCGCAACCTGCGCTTCCTCTCGTCCAAGCTCGCGCCGACGTGTCTGGTCGCCCACGTTCGCGGCGTCACCTACTCCGGCGAGGCGGTCGTCACCGAGACGAACCTGCACCCCTTCCACTTCGACGGCACCCGCGTCGTCCTCGCGCACAACGGGCACCTGCGGCAGTTCCCGCGCATGCGCTACTCGCTCGTCGAGCACGTGCGGCCGGAGCTCGCGCAGTGCATCGAGGGGACCACGGACTCCGAGTGGATCTACGCGCTGATCCTGTCGCAGCTCGACGACCCCTACGGCGCTGCCGGAGACCCGCGAGCTCGCCGACGCCACCGCCAACGCCCTCCGCATCCTGCGCAAGGTCCGCGCCGCGCACGGCATCGACACCTCCTCGCCGGTCAACCTCTGCGTCAGCACCGGCCGCGCCGTGGTCGCCACCCGCTTCTCGTTCGACTACGGCTGGTACCCGCCCGAGGACGAGATGCTCGAGACCGACCTCCCGTTCGTGAGCCTCTGGTACGCGATCGGGGGCGAGTACACCGAGCGCGACGGCGACTGGCAGATGACGGCCGGCGACCCGCCCCGCTCGGTGATCATCGCCTCCGAGCCGCTCACGACCGACCACTCGAGCTGGCTCGAGGTGCCGGAGTACTCGATGCTGACCGCCGAGCTCACGCCGGACGGGCGTCGAGTTCGAGATGCGCGACCTGGATGTCTGACCGCGAGACCGTCGACTTCCTCGCCACCGTTCCCGCTCTTCGAGGGCCGGAGCGAGGCGGACCTGGTGGAGCTGGCGCGGGTGATGCGCCGGCGGACGGTGCGGGAGGGCGAGATCCTCTGGCGCCAGGGAGACGACGCGCGGGAGATGGTGTTCATCGTCGAGGGCGCCGTCTCGGCGTCGCTGCGCGTGGCCGGCGATCGCGCGGTGGAGATCGGCGAGGGCCGGTCCGGGGGAGATGGTCGGCGAGATCGCGCTGCTCGACGGCGGGACGCACACGATGAGCGTGCGCGTGACCGAGACCGCGACGGTGCTCGCGCTCGGCCGGCTGGATTTCGCGGCGCTGCTCGCCCGCCAGCATCCGTCGGCGTTCAGCCTGAAGCGCCGCCTCGCGTCGCTCTTCACCGCACGCCTTCGCAACCAGCTCGCGGCACCTCGCCGGCTCGCTCGGCGACGAGGGGCCGGCCGCCGGCCGGGATGCGGCGCCGGCGCTCGCCGACCTGGAGTACTGCCGCCCGCCCGACAGCAAGTACGTGCGTCGCATGGCGACCTTCCACGACTTCGACCCGCTGGCGGTCTGGGGCTTCCTGACGTCGGGGAGGTACGCCCGGTGCCCGCCGGGGCGCACGCTGCTCGCCGAGGGGGCGCCGTCGACGGCCTGCTACCTGACGATCAACGGCGCGGTCGAGAAGGTGATGGTTCGCGGCGACCGGCGCATCCGCGTCGGGCTGGCGGGGCCGGGGAAGGCGTTCGGCTACGAGAGCCTCATCGACGGTCGCCCGTCTCCCGTCACCGCGATCACGCGGGAGCGGGCGCTCCTGCTCGTCCTGCCGCGCGACCCGTTCGAGCAGCTCTTCAACGCGGAGGACGCCATCTCCCGCGTCTTCCTCGACGTGATCCAGCGGGACCTCGTGGCCACGCTGCGCCAGACGCTGCGCCCGCTCGCCCGCCAAGCGAGTGCCCGCCCGGTCTAGGCGGCCGACCGGCGGACGCCGCACCGATCTGCGGCGCTCGTAGCTGATCGTCCTGGCGCGACAGTTCCCTCGTCGCAGGCTACGAGCCCATCTGCCCCATCGGAGGCATTGGGCTGTTTCCGGGGATTGTGAGGGCCGGGACGGCATCGGGCGCGGCGAGCAGGAGCACACCGAGCGCGAGGAGGATCGCGGCCGTCCCGTAGGTCGCGACCCGACGCCACGGGACCGTCTTCTCGACCGCGATCAGTCCGGCGACAAACGCCATCCAGGCGATGCTCATGACCCCCAGCGCGAAGAGCGAGGCCATCAGCGCCCAGCAACAACCGACGCACCAAGCCCCGTGCTTCGCGCCCATCTGCAGCGCGCCTACCCGACCGCCGCGCCACGAACCGAGCAAGAAGCCGAGCGGGCTGCGGCACTTCCCGAGGCAGACGTCCTTGAGCGGCGTCAACTCGTACACCGCCGCAATGACCAGCGTCGTGCCTGCCACCCACCGCCCCGCGCGATCCCATGCAAGCACATCGCCGGCGATCCGACCCCCGGCAACCGCGACCGCGAAGGCGAGCGCCCCGGCGCCTACCCAGATGAGGAGATAACCGGCCGCGAACAGCAGCGGCGAAAGCGGTGACCGCTCCCTGGTCATGCGCGAATACAGCGCGACCGTCGGTGTGACCGACGGGAACATCATCGCCCCCATCATCACGACCCAGACACCCAGGAACCAGCCCAGCGTTCCGAGGCCCGTCCACGGTCCGTTGTCCATGCTTCGCATCTGGTCGATCGTCCACCACCAGCCGATACCGGCGAGGGCGAAGAGCAGAGCAATGAGCCCGAGCCGGGCGCGTGCGGCTGCAAACGCTGGGCCGAGACCCGGCCCGCCAGGAGCGCCCTCCTGCGCGTGAGTGCTCAAGAGTTCAAGCGGCCCACGAGAATGCGGACTTCGAAAGACCCGACTTGCCCTCGTACTCGATGCCGAAGGCATTGATTCGAGAGCGCCTCGCCTCCGCCATCGTGAGATCGGACGCCACGGGATGGAACATCCCGCTAAACCGGACCGGCTCGCCCGTCTCGACACCGAAGGGCACAATGTCCTCGATCTCGAAGTCGATCGCGTCGCCGACACGGACGCTGTGACGCAGCCCGTCGTCGTGCACCTCGATCTGTGCCCGCTCGACGCCGAGCATCTCGCCCACGAGCGGGGCTATCGCCCCCATCGGCCCCCCGAGCTGTCCGCTGAAGACCTGCACGAGTTTCTCAGCCTGCTCGTCCGTCGCCTGCTCGTCGATGAACACCCCGAGCCGCCAGTTCCCGTCGGTCATCACCTTGGGCGAGTCCGCGATGGCTGCCACCTTGAGCCCGCCGATGTCCGTGCCTTCGATCTCGCCCTCGCGAATATCGAAGACGAGGGTTACACGACAGAAGTCGTAGGTGGCGCCGTGGTCGAAGGAGAGGTTGCAGGGACACATGAGCTCGCATGAGCACGTCTCGACGTAATTGCCCTTCAGGTTCCAGGCCATCGAGCACCACCTCCAAGTCGAAGGCCTCGATTCTTCTACCCCAGGCGCAAGGCGTCAACCGATCCAAGGCACGTACCTCGTCGAACGGGCCACCTGCTCGCATACGACGTCAAGGCGGAAGTCGACGGTCTCGTCCGCCAGGCCGCCCGAGGTGGACGAAGAGTAACGAGCGCCATCCGATGACGGTGTAAAGACGAGACCCCCGCGATCCCGCCCCCTAAAAGGGTTTCTATTGACCTCGACGACACGGGATTCGGTCAGCTGGGCTGCTACGGCAGCCCGATCGAGACGCCGAACTTCGATGCCCTGGCCGCCCACGGTGTGCGCTACGTCAACCTGCACACCACGGCGCTGTGCTCTCCAAGTCGCGCGTGCATCCTCACCGGGCGCAACCACCACGCAAACGGGATGGCGGCGATCACCGAGTTGGCGACGGGCTATCCCGGCTACAACGGCGTCATACCCTTCGAGAACGGCCTGCTTTCCCATCCGGCAAACACGAGCTGCGCTTCGGAAGGCTTCGACAGGCAAGAGCCCGCCCATGTCCCCGCCCTCGACGTGCGACAGTCGATGCCGTGCGCGCCCGTGTGGGCTAACCCGCTGACAAGGATCCGTTGCTCGCCCTGCAATGTCGGCAAGCTTTGGGCCGTCGGTGCCTCGGTCGGTCGCCGCGCCACGGGCGGACACCGCACCCTCTCCGTGACGCACCAGCACCCTGCGTCCGATTCCATTTCGCTCGGTCGGCCGCCACCAAAGTCGCCCGTTGTGCGGTCCCTTCGTCATCCCGATATGAAGGGACCGGAGATCCCATGCGCCCAAGAACAGCTTGAACACGAGCGCTCTGGCTTGCCCTCGGGCCCTTCACGCCAGTTCCTTCATCGGCCCATGAATGGACTGGAGCGTGAGTCGTATCCGATCACCTCATCGGGTCACCCGACGGCTCCCGCACCCTCAGCCGGCGGGATCCTCGCCGACTGCAACCGCAACGTCTTCAACGACGAGTGATCAGCGAAGTCTTCGAAGGCGAGAACCAGCTCTTCTGATGGGAACCGCGTGGTTGAGCGGCGCAGAGCGACTTTGTACCGATACTTTGTACCCATCCATGCCCGAGGGCTGCCCCCAGCGGCAGCTCGCAGGCGTCCCGTTCGCAACGCGTGAGCGGGCAGATGATGAACCTCTGACCCGAACCGCACGGTTGACCGCCATGAGCCGATCCGGGCATATCGAGTCCTCTTGCTTGTCGAGTCGTTTCGGGCCGTAGTCGCCGCGCTCGCTACGACACCTTGTGCGTGGTCTTGGTCCGGTGCACGCCGTCGAAGTCGCCTACCTGCCACGACTCCGTCTTGCCGTCGACGTCGTATCCGTTGATGCGGGCGTTGGTGAACTCGATCGCGAGCGATCCCATGTCGAGCTCCTGCCCGGACTTGTTCGCCGCCGCGACCGTGAGCGTGAGCGACTTGATCCGGGTGCGCTCCTTGGACAAGCGCTCGAGCTCGGCGGAGTGTCGCCCCTTCTGAGAGGTGACCTCCAGCGCTTCGGGAACCTCGCCGGCGGCCCAGGCGGCGATGCTGCCGCCGGCGACCTCGATCGCCAGTTTGCCGATCTTGACGGTCGGGGCCGGGTTCTTCGACGACTTGCGGGCCAGCATCTGACCGACCGCCCGGTTGCCGACCGCCTGCTGAAGCGCGAGGACGGGGTTGTTTGCGCGACGACCGGGGCGAGCCGACGTGTCTTCGGAACGATGGCCCGGTGCAAGCTCACGATCGCGGGACATTTCCGACCGACCGTACCTCAATCGGGAGTATCGCGGGTAGTCGGCGAGTGAAGGGACTGCAGTGCCGCGCGAGGGTGGTCGGGTGTCTGCGGTCACCCCCACCGGCTCCCGCCGTCCTCCTCCTCCGGCGACACGGCCAGAGGGCTCACGGTCTGGCGTAGCAGCGAGGAACGGACCCCCTTCCCAATCCGCTGGCCTCTTAGCGGGCCTCCTGGCGGTTCAGATCCGCACAGACCTCACATTGACGGCGATCGACGCCGAGGCCGATCCGCCGATGCTCGGGCTTGACCTTCTTCCCATCCGAGCAAGCGGAGTTGTTGTGATACACGGCAGGAGTCTCCGGCTCCGACGTGTGGAATGGTTGGCACGAAGGCATGCGCTTCCCCCCTCGTTGTCAGACCGCGCGGGGCATCCGTCGTGCCGCGAGCATCGCACGCGAGGGGGAACACGCCAACCGAAAGATCCGCCAAGGTGTCGATGATCGCCCGGTGAAGCAGCTTGGCGGTCTCCTCTGGGGTCGTGCAGACCTCCCTCGGCAGGATGATGCGGACCGGCTTCCCGGGCCCCTGCTCCTCGGGTTCGTGCGTGGGGTTCGTCATGGGCAGCTTCTCGTCAGCGGTTAGCCCACTCGGGCGGACTCGGATTCGTCGCTGTTGCATGTCGGCGGCGGGGACATGGGCGGGCGGTTGCTCGCCGAAGCCCCGGGGAGGAAGATGGTCCCCCTCCCGCACCGTCTCCGTTCCCGAGGGCGGGAGCATGGATCGGAGCGCACTCGACCGAAGTCCGTGTTGTTGGCCGTGTGAGTGCTCGCGGGCGCCGTCATGGGTGGGGCGTCGCGGCGGCGAGCCCTTCTGGCCCGGCGTTGGCAGGCCCCGGTACGCTGGCTACGACGGCGAGGGGGGCGAAGCTGCGACGCGGGCGCGGTCGCCGTCGGCGGCGGGGGCAGGGCGTATGCTGGCCGCATGGACGATCCGGTGGAGCGCATCACTCGAGCCCTCCGCCGCGAGGGGTTCGCGAGGGGCGCGTGGATCGTCGCCGGAACGCTGATGCTCTGGGCGCTCGGCTGGTCCATCGGCTAGCGGTCGCGGGCGGCGATTTGGACGGGGCCGTCGGGCGACCGGATTGCCCGCATGGGTGACGCCCTTGGCGGCACGCTGCCGTTCGCGGCGGGCATCGCGCTCAGCCCGTTCCCGATCGCCGCGGTGATCCTGGTGCTGCTGTCACCGAACGCGCGGAGAAGCGGCGTCGCCTTCGCCGCAGGATGGATGGGCGGCCTGCTCGTCATCGGCGGGCTCATGCTTGGACTGTCCGACGCGACCGAAGCGGCCGGGTCGGGGGGGTCGGAGTCGACGCTGTCCGGTGTCGTAAAGCTGGTGCTCGGCGCCGCGTTGCTGGGCGCGGCGGCGCGGAAGTGGCGTGAACGCCCGGGGCCGGGCGACGAACCGCAGCTGCCGCGGTGGATGCGGGCCTTCGAAAGCGCGACTCCGCCACGGTCCTTCGCGCTCGCCGCCGGGCTCTCCGCCAACCCGAAGAACCTCGCGTTCCTTCTCGCCGCGACGGCGACGATCAGCGCCTCCTCCGCGACCTTCGCCGAGCACGTTGCGACGCTCGTCGTGTTCGTGCTCCTTGCGAGCGCCGGGGCGGTCGTCCCGGTGGTGGCGTACTTCGCGATGGGCGAGCGTGCGGAGACGGCGATGCCGCCGGTGCGGGACTGGATGCTCCGAAACAACGCGGCGGTGCTCGCAACGATCTTCGTAATCTTCGGGGTCAAGCTCGTCGGCGACGCCGTCGCGATCTTGGCGTAGTCGCACGCCACAGCCGCGATCAGCCGAGCCCGCCGAGGCTCGCGGGTCGCTCCCCGATCAACCCTGACGTCCTGCGCGTTGGCGGTTTGGCAGCTTGAACCCGTGGCGCGGCGGCGACTGGCATTGGCCAGCCGCCGCCGTGGCCCGTTCAGGCGTTGACGATGGTCCGGATGATCCCGCTGAGGCCGTTGCCGAGACGGATGGTGTCCTCCCCGCCGAGGGCGTTCAGCGTTAGCGTGTCGGTCAGCGCTTCGGCGTTCGAGATCGCGACCGTCGGGGTGAGGCCGTACACGACGGCCCGCCCGCCCTTGGGGTGGATTGCCACGTGATCGTCGCCGCGGGTCGCGTTCATGATCACCGAGTCGGCCTGCGTGTCGCCGGTCGTCCCGCCGAGCGCGCCGGCCAGGTCGACGTTCACGCGCTTCACGTCGGTGCCGCGCAGGTCGTTGATCGTGACGGTGTCCGTTCCGCCGAGGGCCTCGAGCTGGACGCGCTCGACGCCGTCGGCGTCCATCGTGATGTTGCCGACGTTGCGGAAGAAACGCAGGCGCGGGCCGTTCGGGGAGACGTCGAAGTTCTCGTCCGCGCCCGAGCCGCGGAAGTCCATGGTGTCGTGGCCGGACTGGCCCTCGATCACGTCGCTGCCGTCGCCGGGGTCCCAGACGAACGTGTCGTCGCCACTGCCCATGAGGGCGACATCAGCGCCCTGATTGCCGTCGAGTGTGTCGTTGCCGGCGCCGCCGCGAAGGACCTCGTTCCCGCGGCCGCCCGCCAGTGTGTCATCGCCGCGACCACCGTCGATCGTCGTGAGTTCGGTGTCCGTGAACACGCCGTTGACGTCGTCGATCCGCACGGTGTCATCACCGCGGCGGGTGCTGACGAGGATCCGGTCGAAGGTGGCGCGATCGAACGTCGCGTCGGCGGTGCCGTCGTCGTTGAGGTCGACCTGGAGGTTCGTCGGCACGCCGGCCTCGAGCCGCAGCGCGATCCGGTCGGCGAGGTTGTCGCCGCTGACGACGAGGGTGGAGCCCTGGACGGCCGCGGAGGCGGCGTCCGCCCGGTCGGCCGCCATGACGGCCCCGGTCGCAAGGACGGCGCCGGCCGCGAGCACCCCTGCGATGAAGCGCCGGCGGGTTGGTGAACGGAACGTGCTTGTCATGCTCATTTCCTCTCTGGAGTGGTTGCTCTGTTGAGGGAGACGCCATCCCCGGCGGCTTATTCCCCGGGCGGGCCCGATCGGCGGCGGCCGGTCATGCTCAGTAGGCTTCGATCGAGACTCGAGGAGGGGCAGGTGCCGTGAGTCCCGAGCTCGATCCGGACAGCGCCGGCGATCACCTTGACCGCCTCTACCGGGCGGCGTACGCCCTGACGGGCAATCCGCACGATGCCGACGACCTGGTGCAGGAGACCTACGTGCGCGTGCTCGCGCGTCCACGCTGGCTGCGCAACGACGACGACCTCGGCTACCTGCTGCGCTCGCTCCGCAACACGTTCCTGACCCGGCGGAGGGATGCGTCGCGCCGGATCCAGGCGACCCCGCTGCCGGATGACGGCGACCTCGTGGCGGACACCGCCTCCCCCGATCCGGTGAAGGCGCTCGCGGCGAGGGAGGTCTATTCGGCGATCGCCGCGCTCCCGGACGACTACCGCGAGACGATCGTGCTGGTGGACGTCGCGGGCCTCTCCTACCAGGAGGCGGCGCGGGTGCTCGGCGTGAAGATCGGCACGGTGATGAGCCGTCTTTCACGCGCCCGGGGGCGTGTCGCCGACACGGTGGGCTGAGACGGCGAAGATCCTCCGGGAGCGACCCTGCGTGTCAGAAGCGAAGCGCGCCCGAGCCCTTCCAGGCTGCCAGCTTCGTGAGCGTGTCCTCCGGAACGCCGACGCCCGACACGACGCACGTGCGGCTCCCGCGGTCGAAGACGACGATCGTGCGGTCACCATCGCGGAAGACCCGGAGCGGCACGCCGTCGCGTATGAGGGCGCGCGCCGAGCCGGGCGCGTCGACGCGGTCCCCCGAGATCACGCTGTAGCCGAGGGTCGCGTCCCCCTTTCGGTACGTGACCGTGGCGACGTCGCGTCCGCGCACCCGGTCATCGCGGGCGCCGACCGCCGTCCACTCGAACTCCCCGGTCCAGTTTGGGAACATCACCCCGAAGCGCTCCAGGTCGAGCAGCGCCGCGTTTCGGGGTGGCGGCGCCGGCCGCTCGGAGGCGCGAGCGTGGGTCGCGGCCGCTTCGGCCAGGAGCGTCCCGCCGGTCACCCCTGACGGAATCACGAAGAGCGCGAGGATCACCGCGGCGACGGCGACCGCGATGCCGCCCGTCGCGAACCCCAGCCTCCGAGGCGAGACGAGCGGCCGGCGACGGGTGCGCTCGGCACCGACCCGCGCCCGAAGCCCGGCCGGGGCGCTGACCTGACGCTGGGCATGCGCGACGAGCTCGGTCGCCCGCGTCTGGCGCGCCAGTTCCGCGGTCAACTCCGGGGACGTCGCGATCCGCTCTCGCACGTCCTCCCGTCGGTCGGCCGGCATGCTGCCGTCCGCCAGGGCGGCGATGTCGGCGAGATCCGCCTCCGTGATCCTCGGTTCGTCAGACATGTGGCTTCTTCCCAAGACTCCCGCTCGGCAACATTATTCCCGCCCGCATGCGCGCCCATCCGCGCGAGCAGCCAACAGCGGGGTGCCTTCGCGGTTCAGGTCACGGCGCCGGCATCGGCGCCAGCCCGTTTCGCTCGTCGACCACGCCGGACGGCATCGCCGATCTCGACGAAGCACCGCGACCAGATTCGGCAGGCGCTTGCGGTCGTCTGGCAAAGCCGCGCGAGGCCGAGCAGAACCGGGTGCCTATTGACCTGGGGCCAGGCTCGCCTGCACAGGCTGCTTGTCGAGCCAGTCGCTCGGGAGGAAGAGCCGGGCGTCCGCCGGACCGTGCTTGGGGGCACAGCTTGCGCGTGTGGAGATCTCCGCGACGTCAGGAACGCGTAGCCCGTCCTGCGTGATCGCGTACGCCGTCTCCTCACCCGAGAGGGCCGGGAGCATGGACCGAGGTTGTCCGACGGGCGCGAAGAAGCGGAAGATGGTGGGGGTGTTGCCCACCATGTTGCCCAAACGGCGAAATGCCGAACCAGTCAAGAATCAGAAGGTGACCATATGCAGGGAAAACTTCGACGCGCCAGACAGGATTCGAACCTGTGACCTTCGGTTTCGTAGGCCGATAGGCCGCCCCTCCATGCGGTTCCACACCATCCCGAAAACCGAGTGTTTGTGGGCATTCTCATGCATTGTGCCCGTCTCGGCGCACGACGCGATGCGCGTCTTAGGACATCTCGGGATGGTGCGGGAGCGTCCCGGACGGTGCGGGAGACGGTGCGGGAGAGGGGACCATGTCCTCCTCGGCTCCCTTCCCCGGCGAAGGCCCGCCCATGCTCCCGCCCCCGACGTGCGACAGTGAATACCGTGCCGGCCAGTGGGTCACCCCGCTGCCAAGAGCTGCTCATGACGACCCCAACGCACGAACCCGAGGAAGCGCGGCCGCCGAAACTGGTCCGCATCGTCCTGCCGAGGGAGGTGCAACACCCCCGCGGAGACGACCAAGCTCCTCCACCGGGCCATCATGGACGCGGTAGCGGAACGGACGCGCGCAAGAAGGAAGCCGTGGCGGGGCCGACTCGACGTCGCCGGACCGATGAGGATTCTTGCCCATCGGCCGGCCGCGAGAGCCCTCGCTATCACGGCGCAGCTTCGGCGAACTCGATCTCACTCGATTCGGCGTCCAGTGTCACCGTCTCGGTCGGGGAATCCCCTCCCCCGCCGACCTGGAAGCTGGAGATGAACACGTTCGTGAGAGTGAGCGTGAACACCACCTTCTCGCCCTGCTTCGCGACGACCGTCACCGTGTCGATCTTCCGACCGCCTGCCGCGCGTCGAGCGATCTCCGAGCTGAACCGGTCTTGCTGCCTCGTTACGTGGATCTCCTTCGGCCCCACGGGCTTCTGCTTCTCCTTCTCCGTCTCCTTGGGCCGCGTCCGCTCACCCCGACCGGCCGCTGCGCCGGGAATCTGCAAGGAGAGCAACTCGAACGACCCGATGCCCGACATCTCCATGGTGAAGGTCGACCCCGACCTCGGCTCGTCGCGGGCGTCGGCGGGAACAGCCTCTCCCGACGGCTCGCTGTCTCGCTGCAGCCGCGCCCGCGAGATGAGGGCGGTTACTGCGGTGTTGCCGACGAGCGGCTGCAGGCGCACCAACTCGTCCGCCAGCGACAGGTCGTGACGGCTCGCCGCGCAGGCGCGCGAGGGCCGAGCAGCTTCCGGGCGAATGCGTCTCCGAGACACTGACCTGCACGACTGTATCGCGCTCCCTCCGGGGGCAGAAGAGGGAGGACTCCCTGGGTCCCGGTCCCCGGTTACCCCCCACCGCCACCGTTCCAACCCGACGACGTGAAACCCGCCACACGAGCCCCACAACTCGACTTGGGTGTCCTGCACCGAGCCCTCATCGTCACGTCATTCGCCGATCACCGAAAGTGCGGAGGCGTACTATTGTGAGTCCGTTCACGCCAGGCGACCTGAGGAGGGACGCGTGAGACGCCGCATCGCGCCTGCGCCCGGGGCGACGCGTTGCCGCCCGGGGGCACGTCGCGGCGGCCCCAACGGACCGGGCTACTCGGCGCTCGCTGCCCGCTGAACGGGTTCGGGGAAGTCGAGCATGCGCTGCAGCAGCTGCGAGACCGAGAACCGCGACGAGGTGCGGTTCTGTGAGGAGTGCGGCGCGCCGTTCGTGCGCTCCTGTCCGCGCTGCGGGGCGGAGGTGCAACCGGGTACGAGGTTCTGCGGCGAGTGCGGGACCCAGCTTCTCGAGCGGCCGGCCGCAACCGCCGACCGGGACGCCCCGGAGAGCGAGCGCAAACGGGTCACCGTGATCTTCTGCGACATCGTGAACTCCACCGGGCTGGCCGAGCGCTTGGGCCCCGAGGCGATGCACGCGCTGCTCAACCGGTTCTTCGAGCTGGCGTTGGGCGAGGTGCACCGCTACGGCGGCACGATCAACAAGTTCCTCGGCGACGGGTTCATGGCCCTGATCGGGGTGCCCCAAACCCACGAGGACCACGCACGGCGAGCCGTGCTCGCGGCGCTCGGGGTGCAGAGGCTGCTCGGGGAGGACCTGCCCGAGTTGCAGGGCCTCGACGCGCCGCTCCAGGCCCGGATCGGGCTGAACACCGGCATGGTGGTGGTCGGGAGTCTCGGCGACGACCGGGAAGCTGACTTCACCGCCATCGGCGACACGACCAACGTGGCCGCCCGCCTGGAGAGCCTGGCCCAGCCGGGCGAGATCCTGATCAGCGAATCGACCGCCCGGCTGGTGACCGGCTACGTGCGCGTCGAGGCGGTTGGCCCTCTCCAGATCAAGGGCAAGGGTGAGCCGGTCTCGACCTACCGGGTGCTCGGCGTCGGGCCGCGCCGCTCGCCGCTCGAGGGCCTGGGGCCGCGGGCGCTCAGCCAGTTCGTCGGCCGGGAACGCCAGCTGGGCGCCCTGGCCGAGCTGCTGGCACAGGCTTGTGACGGCCAGGGCCAGGTGGTCGGGCTGGTCGCCGAGCCTGGGATGGGCAAGTCGCGCCTGGTGTACGAGTTCCGACGCAGTCTGGCCGGGGAGCGGGTGACCTACCTGGAGGGCCGCTGCCTCTCCTTCGGGGCCTCCGTCCCCTATCTGCCGGTGCTCGACATCATCCGGGCGAACTGCGGTATCGCGCCGACCGACGCTGCCGACGAGGTGGCCGAGAAGGCTCGCTTCGGTCTCGAGGAGGTCGGGATGGACGGCGATGAGGGGACTCCTTACCTCCTGCACCTTTTGGGCGTGCGCGAGGGCACGGGTGCGTTGGCGGGTTTGAGCCCTGAGGCGATCAAGGGGCAGGTCTTCGAGATCGTCCGCCAGCTGGCCCTGAACGGCAGCAGGAAGCGGCCGATCATCTTCAACGTCGAGGACCTCCACTGGATCGACTCCACCTCCGAGGAGTTGTTTGCCTCGCTGGTCGAGAGCCTGTCCGGCGCCCCGATCCTGCTCCTCTGCACCTACCGCCCCGGCTACCGGCCGCCGTGGATCGACGTCTCGTACTCAACGCAGCTCTCCTTGCGCCAGCTCTCCGATGCCGACGCCTCGAGCGTGGTGCGGTCGGTGCTCGGCAGCGAAACCGCGGCGGACTCGGTCATGCGAATCATCCTCGACCGGGCCGAGGGCAACCCGTTCTTCCTGGAGGAACTCTCCCGCGCGGTAATTGAGCACGCCGACTTGGGGTCGGAGGGAGCCGTGCCCGAGACGATCCAGGGCGTGCTGATGGCCCGCATTGATCGCCTGGCGGAGGAGCCGAGGCGTGTGCTCCAGACCGCCTCGGTCTTGGGGAGGGAGTTCTCCGTGCGACTCCTCGCGGCGATCTGGGACGGCCCGGGCACGCTGGAGCCGCACCTCCTGGACCTCAAACGACAGGAGTTTCTTCACGAGCGGCCGGGCACGAGCGAACCGGTCTACGTCTTCAAGCACGCCCTCACCCAGGACGTGGCATACGACAGCATGCTGATCGCCCGCCGACAGGCCCTGCACGAAGCGGCGGCCCAGGCCCTGGAGCGGTTTCACGCGGACCGGCTTGAGGAGGCCTATGACCGCCTGGCCTACCACTACTCCAAGACAGAGCAGGCGGAGAAGGCGGTCGAGTACCTGAGCCGGTTCGCCGAGACGACCTTCGAGCGCCACTCGCACGCTGAGGCGAGCGCAACCCTCGGCGAGGCCCTACGCCACGCCGAGCGGCTGCCCGCCGGTGAGCGTGACCGCCGGATCCTCGAGTTCAGTATTCGGCTGGTGAACTCCCTCTACTTCCTCGGGCGAATGGAGGAGAGCCGCGACCTGCTCGTCGACCAGAAGGCCCGCATGGAGACGTTGGGCGACTGTCGGATCAGCGGGCCGTACCACTTCTGGCTGGGGCACACCTACAGCCACCTGGGCGACTACGAGGGCGCGGACTCGAGCGCGAGACGCGCAATCGAGGAGGGGCAGCGGTGCGGCGACGAAGGGACGATCGCCAAAGCGCACTACGTGCTCGCCCGCGAAGGGGTCTGGACGGGTCGGTTCGATGAGGGCGTCGCGCACGGGCGGGAAGCCGCGGCCCTCCTGGAGCGGGCCGGAGAGCGATGGTGGCTCGGCCAGTCTCAGTTCTGGATCGGGTTCAACTTGTTCTTCATGGGGGAGTTCGACCTTGCCCTGGATGCCGTGGCGCGCGGCCGCGCGATCGGTGAGGCAATCGGCGATCCTCGGCTTCAGAGCTATGCCGCCTGGACCGCCGGCTTTTACCTCGCGACTCGAGGCGACGCGGAAGCCGGTATCAATGAATGCGTGCGGAGCCTGGAGCTCTCCCCGGACCCGCTCAACACCGCCTTCGCGACCGGCTGGCTGGGCTTTGCCTACCGAGAGCACGGGGACTCCGTCCGGGCGATTACCCACCTCGAGCGGGCGATCGCGTCCATGCACGAGTACGCGTACCCACGGCTGGTGGGCTGGTACCAGGGGTGGTTGAGCGAGGCCTACCTCCGGAGTGGCGACGTCGACAGGGCGCGGGAGCTCGCCCGCGAGGCCTTGGTCATCAGCGTCGAAACCAGGGGCGACTGGGCGACAGGCGTCGCCCAACGAGCCCTCGGGCGGATCGCGCACGCCGCCGACGACGCCCGAGAGGCTGAAGCCCATCTCCGCCAGGGACTCGAGACCTTCGCCTCGATCAAGGCGTGGTTCGACGTGGCAGTTACCCGGCTGGACCTTGCCGAGCACGCTCGCCTGCAGGGACGACCGGCCGAGGCCGGGGCGCACCTTGCCGAGGCCCTCGCCATCTTCAACCGCCTGCCGGCTCCCAAGTACCGAGAGCGGGCGGAGCGGCTTGCCAGTGAGCTCGGCGCGCCCACGGCTGGGGAGACCATCACTGGGGCGGGGAGGGCCGTGCTCCCGCCTGCGGGTCGCGACGCCACGTGAGACCCCCCGAAACGAGTCGACATGCCACTCGAGCACCACCTGAGCGACCTGGATTACAGCGTTGCCTCGGCTGACTCCAGGGGCCTGCTGCCACCCGCCACGAGGACCTCGTCGCCTCAGTCGGGATCAACAGGGGCTCAATCACGCTGCGGGCACCGCGCCGCTGATCCCGGCGGCGCCAACTGAATACACGGGCCACGCCATGATCGACAGAGCCCGAACACGGGTCGTGCGTAGATCGCCACACCCCCCCATCCGGTGTGCTCCCGATTCGTCGACGGGCCTGACCAGCGACGCTCAACCGGCACGACGCTCGATCGAGACCGCAACGCACGCAAGGGAGGATCGACCGTGGCACGAGTCACATACATCGAGGAGACCGCGACCGATGACCCGATCGTTCAGGAGGCCTTCGGGCGGATGATCGCAAAGCGGGGGAAGGTCACGAACATCTACAAGGCGCTCGCCCACAAGCCGGCGATGCTGGCCACGATGGGGCCCTTCGTCGCGTCGGTGCAACAACCCGACGAGGTCGACGCGAAGCTCAAGGAACGGATCATCCTGCGCGTGTCGATGCTGAACCGCTCGGCGTACTGCACCCATGCGCACGAGCAGATCAGCGCGAAGATGGGGTTCACGCCTCCCGAGATCGCCGAGATGCGCGACCCCGCCACCGCCGAGATCGGCGACGGCGAGCGGGCGGCGCTGGCCTACGCGGAAGAACTGACGCTGCGACCCGGAAACATCTCCGATGGCGTCTACGCGGCGCTCGGCGAGCACTTCAACGAATCCCAGATCGTCGAGATCACGATGCTCGCGGCGCTCTACAACATGATCAACCGCTTCAACGAGGCCCTCAAGCTTGACCCGGAGGCGTATTGAGCACCGGTGGTTCTATTCGAGCTTCTCGCATGACGCAAGGCTGATTCGACACGCACCCGATCGTTCGTCTTGAGATAGTCGGCGAACCTGATCAGCGGTCAGCACCGCTCGGTCGCGCCCTACCCTCCCCCTCCGCGCGAGAGATGTCCGGCGGCGCTATGAGCGGGCGTAATGCGCGAAGTACCGGGTGATCCTCTCCTCGCTGTCGAGGAAGACGACCTCTGCCGCGAGGCCGCCGCCGGTCCGATAGTGGAGCACGAGACTGCGACGCCGACGAACAGTTCGATCGGTTCGAAGTGGAGGGCGGGATACTTCTCGAGCCCGGCGGTGAAGTAGGCGCGCAGCGCGTCCTTCCCAACGATTCTGCCTCCGTCGCGCCCGGTCAGCGTGGAAACGAGCGGCGACGCCATCTCGACGTCATCAGCGTAGTGCTCGAGGATCGCGGCGAGGTCGCGTGAGTTCCACGCCGCATACCACTGCTCGGCGAAGCGTTGCGCGCGTTGATCGTCCATCAACATCCTCTCCTTCATTTCCCGGGCCAAGTCCATGGATACAAGCACGGTGGTTGAGTGTGACGAGAAACCTCCTTCGCGTCCGCTTCGGTCGGATGCGCCCTTCGCAGCGTCGCCCGTCTACGAGCAGTCCGCCTCTGCAATCGCCGATCATTGAGGGAGAAAGCGACGGCCTTCAACGCGGGTGCGGCGAAGGCGGTGAAGCCGGCGGACTCGAACCTCGAGTCGTTCCCGAGGCCGGGAGCATGGATCGGGTGTCCGAAGTCGGGGACGAGGAAGGGGAAACGGTGGGGGGTGTTGCCCACCTTGTTGCGAAACCCGACCTTGGTCGTGCGTAGATCCCCCAACGCGTCATCCGGTGCGCTCCTGATTCGCCGAGGGACCAGACCCTCGACGCTTGCTCGGCACATCAGCGCAACCAGGGTGAGGGAGGTGAGGACATGCCGACGTACATGACGTTCTTCAGCTACACGAGCGAGGCGTGGGAGCGGATGATCGACACGCCCGAGAACAGGGCTGTCGCGGCGCGGAAGCTGATCGAGCAGGTCGGCGGCAGGATGGAGGTCTTCTACTGGATGTTCGGCGAGTGGGACGGCGTCGTCGTCTACGAGGTTGACGAGTCGCCGATCGCTGCGACGCTCTCGGCGGTGGCGATCGCGTCGGGGCTGATCGGGCGGGTGAAGACCCAGCAGCTGCTGCGGATGGATGAGGTCCACGCCGCGCTCGATCTGGCCCACACGCTGGAGTCAGCGTACGTACCGCCGGGTGGGCAGCGGGCCTGGTACGCCGACTACGAGAGCCGCGGGTAGCCGGTCGTCAAACCGGCATACGTCCACGAGACGGTCCGCGGCGGACAGGCGCATCGGTCGCATCCGATCGGGAGTCGGTGCGCGAGCCCCTCGATCACGCGAATGACACGCATTCCTTCTTCCCAGGGCAACCTCTTACCCGAGGCCCAGCGCACATGCGAAGGAGCCCAAGGGACCCCAAGCCCACGATGAGCAATGGTGGGATGTTGCCCACCTTGTTGCCCAAACGCCCGATCACCGCATTGACCGGCGAAGCAGTATTTGCCTTTTCCAGGGAAGACTTCGACGCGCCAGACAGGATTCGAACCTGTGACGTTCGGTTTCGTAGACCGATAGGCCGCCCGTGCATGCGGTTCCACACCATCCCGTAAACCGAGTGTTTGTGGGCATTCTCATGCATTGTGCCCGACTCGGCGCACGACACGATGCGCGTCTTAGGCCATCTCGGGGTGGTGTGGGAGCGTCCCAGACGGTGCGGGAGACGGTGCGGGAGGGGGACCATTTCCTCTTCGGCGCCCATCCCCGTCGAAGGCCCGCCCATGCTCCCGCCCCCGACATGCAACAGTGAATGCCGTACCACCGGCCGAGGTGGGCGAGCCCGCTGACGAGAAGTCGCGCATGACGAACACACCAAAGGAACCCGAGGGAGCAGCGGCCGCAGAAGTGGGTCCGCATCATCCTGCCGAGGGAGGTTTGTCGACCGCGGGCGCGGCGGCAGGGGCGGCGCATCCCCGGCCCGGGAGCCCGCGCGGACCTGCGGCGGCTGACCGTCCCCACGTCGGTGTAACCCCTAGCGGCGTTTCCCCGCCCGACGTGCGGCCGCAGCCGCCCGCACCGCCTCCAGAGGAAGCTGGGCTTGCTCGCACAGCGTGGCCAGGTCGAAGTAGATCCGCTCGCCGGCCATCAGCCCGGTACTGAACGGGACGATGTTGGCGAAGGGCACAGCGAAGGTGCCGCCGCCCGGTGGGATCCCGAGCCAGTCCCCACGGCTGGTTCCCCGCAGGGTCCCCCAGACCGCCATGACGTCGTCGCCGAAGGCCATGGCTTCGTCCTCCGCAGCCAGATCCGGGAACGCGGTGAAGTACTGCTGCTCGTACGCTGCTCGGACCGCGTCCCTGCCGTCGCTTCGGAGCCCGAGAGGCACCGTCTCGAGGAAGCAATCCGCGACGAAGGTCTGGAGGACGGCGTCGATGTCGCGCACGGCCTCCGCTTCGCGGTGCGCTTCGAACAGGTGAAGCATCTCGTTGCGGTCCATGCTCGTACTCCCCTCGTCCGAGTCGCCGTCGCGGCCCGTCCACCGCCGAGGGTAGCGCGGTCGGTCTGAGCCGTCGACGCCGGTCAGTCGGGAGGTTCCGGGCATCCTCTTCGGCGTCTTCGCGGCCCCCGTGCCCCCTGCCCGCGGCGGGCAGGCCAGATGCGCGTGCTTGCGCGTAGGCTTCCTCTTGGGCGTCCCCGACTTCGGACACCCCGATCCATGCTCCCGCCCCCGGGAGAGGAGACGGTGTGGGAGGGGCCATTTCCTTTCCTGGGTCTTGGCGAGAGACAGCCCGCCCATGCTCCCGCACTCGACGTGCAACAGTGAACGTCGTGCCACCGCCCTAGCTGGGCGAGCCCGCTGATCGAAGCTGCTCATGACGAACACGTCGCACGAACCCGAGGGACACGGTCCGCAGAAGCCGGTCCGCATTATCCTGCCCCCCCGACCCAGTCGGTCGATCTACTCCGGTTGGAAGAGGGCGAGGGTGTTGCCGTCAGGGTCCCTGAACCACGCCGACCTACCGAGGCCCGCCGTGGTGGCGATGCCGCCGACGGTCTTCAGGGCGGGGAAGTCGTACTCCTCGAACGCCACGCCCCGTGCCGCCAACGCCTCCACGTCGGCCTCGAGGTCCTCCGACCAGAAGCGCACCTGAGTGTGGTCCGCCTTGTTCGGCGCCGGACGACCGTAGACGAGCAGCGTCGTGCCGTCGCCGCATTCGAACAGCAGATGATTCGTGACCGTCTTCGGTGAAAGATGCAGCCCGACCTTGTTCTCGTAGAACGCTTGGCTCCGTGCGAGATCTGTGGAGCAGATCACCGCCGATACCCGGTTCGCGCCCTGCATCGATGCCTCCCCGCCGCGAGTGAAACAGAATGCTTGTCATGCCAACCTATACCACCGCTTATTTGGCATGTCAATCGGTCCGACGTATCCTTCGGCCATGGCGACGGACGACTACGACCGGTGGATGGACGCCTGGTTGGCGCTCTTGCGCACGCACGCACGCCTCTGGGATCAACTGGAGTCGCAGATGCGCCGCGACCACGGCCTCACCATCGCCCGATACGACGTGCTCGCCCAACTGGACTCAGCCGGCGGACGGCTGGGGCTGAGCGAGCTTGCCTCGTCGATTGTGCTCTCACCATCCGGGCTGTCGAAGCTGCTCGACCGCATGGAAGCGTCGGGGCTGATCCGGCGCGAGCCCGATCCGCACGACGCCCGCTCGACGTTTGCGGCGATCACGCAACGGGGCCGCGCGCGGATCAAGAAAGCGCGCCGCAGCCACCACGAACTCCTGCAGCAAAGATTCGGCGATGCACTCAACGACCGCGATCTCGCCGACCTCACCCGGATCATGGGGCGCATCAGCGCATCGCTTGCGAGTGGTCCCCCCTAGGCTCTTGGCGGCCATCGATCCCCGCCAAGGTCAACAGGGCGTCAACACGAACAACGTAGATGCGGTGAAGTCCCGCGATTCGCGCACCACCCGTCTTCCCGCATCAGCACACGACATCGTGAGATGCACGGAGACCGTGAGGGCACCCATTTCCTCTTCCTCGCGCCCGATCTCGGACCCCCCATCCATGCTCCCGACCTCGGGAGAGAAGACGGTGCGGGAGGGGGACCATCCGGAGGCCGGGCGCTACTTCTTGAGCGTGCGCTCGACGTAACCGCGCATGGCCTCGCGCACCTCGTCCGAGCGCCAGGCGTCGAGCAGCGCGCCTCCGAGCTCCTGCTGTTGGCGCGCGGCGTGCTCGAGCGAGGGAGCGTGGAGCATGCGCTTGGTCAGCGCGAAGGCGCTCGGCGGCATGGCGGCGAGCTCGCGTGCGATCTCGAGCGCGCGCTCGAGCAGCGCGCCGGGCTCGACCAGCTCGTCGACCAGGCCGAGCGCGAGCGCCTCGTCCGTTCCGACGACGCGCCCGCCGAGCGCGAGCTCGCTCGCGCGGCCGGGCGGGCAGATGCGGCGGTAGAGCTCGAGCGGCAGCGGCGGGAACGGGACGCCGACCTTGAGCTCGGGCGCGCCGAAGGTCGCGCGACCCCGCGCGAGGATGCGCCGGTCGCACGCCGCAGCGAGGATCGCGCCGCCCGCGAGCGCGTGTCCGTTGACGGCGGCGACCACGGGCTTGTCGAGCGTGAACAGCCGCTCGAGCGCCAGGTCGAGCGCGGGCAGCAAGCGCTCCACGTACCGAGCTCCCTCCGCGAGCACGCGCAGGAGATCGACGCCTGCGCTGAAGATCGAGCCCCTCCCCGTGAGCACCAGGGCACGCGTGCTCGAGCGCGCCTCGCCCGCGAGCTCCGTCACCAGCGCCTCCAGGAACTCGAGGTCGAGCGCGCTGGCCTTGCCGTGCGCGAGGCGCAGGATCGAGATCTCGCCGTGAGACTCGCGCTGGATCATGGGTGGGGGACCTTAGCGCTTTGATCCCTTCACGGCCCATCCGCCTTCTCCCTGCATGGAGAAGGCTTTTCACTTGTGCCGGATGTGACATTCCGCCGAGAGAGCAGCAGGGTGGAGTAAGCTGTCCGCCTACCCCGTCGCGTGGAGCGCCGAGCCCAGATGCGCGCGCCCAAGGAGATCGAGCCGAAGCCCAAGGCATCCGAGCGAAAGCCGCCGCCCGACGCCCAGGACTCGATGGAGGGCACGGTGGTCCCGGCGATTCTCGACCTCCAACGGACCGCCGGGAACCGCGCGGTCAACGCGATGGTGCAGCGCGACGGGGTCCGCCAGCGATCGCGCCCAGCGACGCGCGGCAGGGGCGAGGCCGGCAGGCCGAAGCCGGCGCCCCACATCGAGGTGGAGAGCTTCGGAACCCAGATCCTGCGCGGACCGGCCGGGAAGGGCCACACGCTGGACATGGCGCCGGGCGCGGCGATCAAGCTCGTCAAGGGCGACACCGCCGTGCTCTCGGTCACGTTCTCCGGTCCGGCGAAGGAGGGCGGGTCCGGGGGGCTCGAGCTCAGAACCACCGGCGACGGCATGGACGTGAAGCAGGGATGGAAGACCGACCGGCGGTTCGAGTGGGAGATTACGTTCACCGCGGTCGGCACGCACCGTGCATTCATGCGGGCCGGCGATCCGGTGATGGAGGAGGCCGAGGAGTTCAACATCGTCGCGGAGGGCGACGAGGTCATCCCGACCCAGCCGATGCTCGAGCAGCAGGCGACGGTGTGGATCGAGCAGGTCTGGGGCGCGCTCAACCAGGGGCTCGCGGACTTCGAGAGGAACTCGCAGGTCAGCAGCTGGCACGCCTTGGCGCTGGGCGTGCTCGGCAACCTGATCTGGGCCGCGGCGGCGTTCACCACAGGCGAGATGGCGTTCCTCATCAGCATCGAGGGCATCGCGACGGGAACCGTCGGCTCGATCGCTGGCATCAACTCCCAGGAGGACTTCCACAAGGTCGCCCGCGGCGAGAGCGACGCGCTGGAGAAGGCGCTGAAGGCCCGCGTGCCCAAGGTCGTGGACGAGGTCCACGGCAAGGCGACGGCCGATCGCTGGGGCGGGCGCCAGACGTACCGGGCGCTCATCGAGCGCCTTCTGAAGCCGGACTTCGTGGACGAGGGGCCTATTGCGTCGGTCAACAGCCCTCGCATCGCCGCGCTCACCGAGCGGGAACTCTTCCTCCGCTCGGGGTCCTCGCCGTCCGAGGATTGGGCCGGCTGGAAGCACGGCGACTGGTGGATCGAGTACCGCTACCGTGTGGAGGGCGCCCTGGATCCGATGCATCGCGCCGCGCCCTTCGACCAATGGCGCCTCGAGAGCGCTCCCGAGGCCGCGACCCTCTACCCAATCGACCCAGCCGTGAGGAACGCGCGCGACCGGCTGAACGAGCTCCAGCGCTCGCTAGGCGGCCCGCATCGCGTTCGCGACTGGCCGCTCAGGAAGCTGCTCAAGCTAGAGGTCCTCGGCTCCTATGCGCTGACCGTGTGGCTCGACGGCAACAACCGCGCCCAAGGTCTCGGTTCGGAGTACCTCGACCGCCGCTCGGTCGAGGAGCTTCTGAAGGCCGCCGGCTGGGACTGGTCCGGCCACGGCCTTCGCCGCTACGTGTGGGGCCCGAGCGGCCTGCCGGCCGACATCGACAAGATCGACTGAGCCTACCGTGGGCGCACGGCGTAGGTCAGGTGCGTCACCCTCGGGGAGGGCTCCGCGCGGACCGGCTCCAGGGCCACTCGGCCCGCGTCCACGCCCTCGAACAGGCGGATCCCGGAGCCGAACAGCACGGGTGAGAGCGCGATCGAGAACTCGTCGATCAGGCCGGCGTTCACGTACTCCAGGATCGTCGCGCCGCCGCCCGCGATGCGGACGTCCCGGTCGCCGGCGGCCTCGCGGGCCTGGTCGAGCGCGCCCTCGATGCCGTCGTTGACGAAGTGGAAGGTCGTGCCGCCGGGCCGCTCCCACGGGTCACGCTTCTCGTGCGTCACGACGAAGACCGGCGTGTGGAACGGCGCCTCCTCCGGCCACGCCTGCTCGCCGGCGTCGAACATGCGCTTGCCCATCACGCTCGCGCCGGTGCGCTCGAACGTCTCCCGCGCGATGTCGTTGTCGCGCCCTTCCTCGCCGCCCTCGCCGAGCTTCAGGTTCTCCCGGAAGAACCGCTGCGGGAAGATCCACTGCTGCAGTTCCATCCACTGCGCCATCCAGCGCTGCACGTCCGGGTCGTCCTGCTTCTCGGGCGCGAAGAGGTCCTCAACGGGCACGGACTCGGGCGCGATGTAGCCGTCCAGCGACATCGACACGCTGAAGAACACCTTCCCGGCCATCAGCCCTCAACTCCCTTCCGAACGATCTCGGTGACGTAGGCAGCCAGGTTGCTCAGGGTCTGCTGGCCGCCCTCGATCGCGTGGTACTTCTCGACCGCCTCGTCGCGCAGCTCCTTGGTGGGGAACACCGTGCGCATCTCGACCCGGGTCGCCACACCGTCGGGCGCGAACGTCAGGACCGACTCGAAGGCGTTCGGGTCGCCGCGGGACTCACCGTGCAGCAGCGCGATCCGCTCCGGCGGGGCGATCTCGGTCCAGGAGATCCACTCCTGGTAGTCCGTCCTGTCCGGTCCGTGCATCACGAAGTCCCACGCCCCGCCGACGCGGAACTCGAAGGACCGCGTGGTGGTGGTGAACCCCTCCGGCCCCCACCACCGCGACAGGTGCCGCACCTCGGTAAACGCCTCGAACACCAGCTCCCGTGGGGCGTCGATGACCCGGGAGATGACGATCTCGCGGTCGGCCGTCGCGGACTGCGCCGGCCCTCCTCGTCCCGTCTGGCTCATCAGCTACTCCTCCTGCCTTGCCTGCTTGAGGTCCTGCACGTACGCGTCCAGCCGGTCGAAGCTTCCGTTCCAGAACCGCTCGAACCCACCGGTCCACTCGTGGACCGGTCGCAGCCCGCGGGCGTCAAGGCCGTACAGGCGCTGCTTGCCTGCCTTGCGGTCCCGCACCAACCCGACCTCCCGGAGCACCCGCAGGTGTTTGGACGCGCGCGGCTGGGTCATCCCCAACTCCCGGGCCAACTCGGTCACCGGCCGCTCACCCGCCCGCAGCAGCACCAGGATCTCCCGGCGCTGCGGCTCGGCGATCGCGTTGAAGACGTCCGACGTCGTCGCTGCTCGTGCCATGGCAGCCATCATATGCCCATATCGGAATGCGTCAAGCCGAGAGAGGAGCCCCCTGGGCGACGCTGTTTCGCGTCTATGCCTTCACCGGCCTGCGACGGGGCGAGCTGCTCGGGCTCAAGTGGAGCGACGTGGAGTTGGACGCCGGACGGATCCACATCCGCCGCTCGTTCGGCCGGTACGGCTTCGGGGAACCCAAATCGAGAGCGGGCCGGCGCGCGGTTGCGCTCGCACCATCGCTCGGCGCTGAGCTTCGCCGCCACAAGCTGGCCGCCCCACCGAACGAGCACGATCTCGTGTTCGCGTCGCGGGCGGGCACGCCGATCAACCCGGACAACGTCTACCGTGCGTGGGCGCGCACGCTGCGCAAGGCCGGGCTTCGACACCTGTCGATGCACTCACTGCGACACAGCGCAGTCTCGCTGTTGATCGAGGCGGGCGCCAACCCGAAGCAGCTGCAGAAGATGGTCGGCCACGGCTCGATCCAACTCACGTTCGACACTTATGGGCACCTCATGCCCGACAGCCTCGACGGGCTCGCCAAGGCCCTCGACGCGATCGACACCGAACGCGAGCGCGCCGTGAACGAGTAGCGACCATTCGGTCGTCGGGAGAGGGGACCGTTTCCGCTCCGGCCCCTTCGCCCTCGAGGGGCGCGCCCATGTTCCCCGCCGTCTAGTGCGAGCCCGGTCAGCTCGTCACGCCTCGACTTCGGTCCTCCCGTCCGGAGGGGCGGAGGCCGCCGCTACGATCGTGCTGAGGGCACAGTTGAGGGCACAGAGCTCGCTCTGTCCCGGTTGCGGGACACTGAGGGCAAACGAAAAAGCCCGCCTGAGCGGGCCTTTTCGTCTCACGCGCCAGACAGGATTCGAACCTGTGACCTTCGGTTTCGTAGACCGACGCTCTATCCGACTGAGCTACTGGCGCAACCGGCCGAGGTTACCAGACCCCGTCTTCACGCTCCCTTCACACACCGTCCCTCCTGTGGCTAATGCTCGACTGGGATCGTGCCGACATTGGGGGCACCACACCCTTTGGAGAGAGAGCGTGGAAGCAGTACTCGCAGTAGTCGTCGGGATTGCGTTCGGATCGGCCCTCGCGGCCCTGGTGGCGATCCCCCTTCGTCGCTGGCGGCGCGGAAGTCAAACGCCCCGGGCTGAACGCACCCGACGGATTCCTCTCGAGCGGCCGGAGCAGCGCCACCGCGCAGCGTGGATCGCCGCGGGGTTCGCCCTGAGTGGCACGATCTCGCAGGCAGCCGGCTGGAACGCGATCGCCGCGTACTTCATGCTCGGCGCCATCGTCCTCGCCGCGCAGACCGCCACGTCCGCGGCGCTCGCGCGCTCCCGCAAGCGCTAGTCGCAGCCCTCCGGCTCAGGTCACCCGGACGTTGCCGATAAACCGCCCGACCTCGGCGAACAGCGGGTCGACGCCCATCGCCTCCAGCGCCGAGTCGGCGATGCCGAACAGGAACGCGCCGAAGCCCGTCGAGATCATGAGCACCAGCAGGAGGATGATCGCGTAGTTCGCGATCGGGTTGATCACCGCACGGATCCCGTACGGCAGGTACGGCTCGATGATGCCGTACCCGTCGAGGCCCGGCACCGGCAGCAGGTTGAGCGCCGCCGTGGCGAACTCGAGCCACCCCAGATACGCGAGCGCGACCTTGAACGTCGCCGACCCGTCGACGGCGCCGGAGGCGACGATGCCGATGCAGACGATTCCGAACACGATGTTCACCACAGGGCCGGCGAGCGACACCAGCGACCGCCGGTGGCGCGACCGGATGTTGCCGTGGTCGATCCACACCGCCCCGCCGGGCAGCCCGATGCCCCCGAGGAGCAGGAACGCGATGGGGATCACCACCGAGAAGATCGGGTCGGCGTACTTGCGCGGGTCGAGGGTGAGGTAGCCGCGGGTCAGTACGGAGTGGTCACCGCTGCGGTATGCGACGAACGCGTGCGCCCACTCGTGGAGGCACAGCGAGACCACCCAGCCGCTCAGGACCATCAGGAACGATGTGATCTTCAGGTCGTTCGCGACCGGCGCGAACGGCGACGGGAACTCCATCGTCGCGACCAGCACGCACATCGCGGCGAAGAACGCGGTGATCGTCCAGAACATCCACCCTGGCCGGCGCAGGCTCCGCTGGTGGGCGGTGAGCTCGCGAACCGGCGCCCCGACGTTCTGCTCGCGAAGGCATGCCACACAGTGGGTTCCCACCGGGGCCTGCACCAGGCAGTCCGGGCAGGCGGGCCGGTCGCACCGCGTGCATGACAGCAGCGTCGGAACCGCCGGATGGAAGGCGCAGCGTGGGGTGTCGGCGGTGACGTCGCTCATCGGGTGTGCCGCGGGTGAAGCGGCCGTCGCCGGCCGGGTGAAGCGGAGAGGGAGGGATTCGAACCCTCGATCCAGGTGACCCCCGGATACCCACTTAGCAGGCGGGCGCTTTCAGCCTCTCAGCCACCTCTCCGTGCGGAGGACTATCGTACCGTTCCATCAGCCGTATCGACGCCGGGGCGTCGGCGGTTGAACCCGGAGGGGTGGCAGAGCGGTCGAATGCAACGGTCTTGAAAACCGTCAAGGGTCGCAAGGCCCTTCGAGGGTTCGAATCCCTCCCCCTCCGCTCCACGAAAAGATTCTCGCCCCATCGGCACCTGATCCGTTAGAGGGGGGCTAATCGCCAATTGTCCGGGGCACCGGGTGTCGGGCCGGACAAAACCGTTTGACCCTACGTGGTGGGAAACTGATCCGGGCGGCCAGGTCCGGGTCTGAGGGGAGGCCCTTTAGTCCTGCTCTGAGCCACCTCCCCAAGTCAAAAAGACGATGAAGTCAGAAGCCCGATCCCTCACCCAAGTCTCAAGGGAAGAATCCCCTGGTCACTCCGAAGTGCAAGGTGCCCGACACATACCTCGTCCCACTCCGCAGGCGGAGGTCCCTGACACTCCCCGGTTTCACCACCGGAACCCGTACCCCCTGGACACTCACCGGTCGCCGCTCGGCCCCCGTGCCCGGCTGCCCCCGGCCGCATGGGCTCGGACGCGCCCCAGACTCGCCCCACGTCGCCTCCGGCCCTCACGCCTGGGCTCTGGCCCTTCGGCCCCGTGACCGCCGCCCACACGGGCCGCCAGGCGCTCGGCCCCCGTGCCGCCCCGCCCACACGGGCCGTCAGGCGCTCGGCCCCCGTGCCGGGCTCGGAGAAGGAAACACCTCTGCTAGCTAGCAGACAACCGATTCCAAAACGCAATCAGAACCGCGCGGATGTGCCGCGTGAGGAAAGGAAGTGGTATGGCTAAGCTCGTGTTCGGAATGAACCAGTCCCTGGACGGCTACGTCGACCATATGGCGTTTGCGCCAAGCCCTACGCTCTTCCGCCACTTCATCGAGGAGGCTCAGGGGCAGGCGGGCAGTGTCTACGGTCGCCAAATGTATGAGGTCATGCGTTACTGGGATGACGATCATCCTGAATGGGATGCAGAGGAACACGCCTTCGCGGCGGCGTGGCGGAACCAACCGAAATGGGTCGTCTCACGCTCGTTGAAGTCGGTCGGCCCCAACGCCAGGCTTGTTGAGGATGATCTTGAGGGCGCGATCCGCGAGCTGAAGGCCGAGCGCGACGGGGAGATCGAAGTTGCTGGCCCGGACTTGGCGCAGAGCCTCTCCGAACTTGGCCTGATCGATGAGTATCGAATCTACCTGCACCCCGTCGTGCTTGGTCACGGCAAGCCATATTTCGCCGGACCCCGGCCGCCGCTCCGCCTTATGGCTAATGATCGGATTGGCGAGGACGTGATCAGGTTGGCCTACGTTCCTGCTTGACTAGAAGATCAGGCGTGAAAGTTCTGGCCCTGAACTTGCTCCCCGGAGCAGAGGACATCGTCGGAGTAGCCACCCCGTCCCCGCTCGATGACCCGACGCTAACCGCCTGACGCTCCGCCGTCAGAGTCCGCAGATGACATCGACGCGACCTGGCTACTGACACAGTTCCTTGAATCGGTCGCACCCGTGATCGCGGCGGACGGCTGGTCCGCAGCCCTGAGCCGCTTCATGGAGGAGGACTGGACCTCACCGACGGCGTGCCTGCGCCTGATCGAGGATCCTGGAAACATCCTGGGACCAGGCCCCGAGGTGACACTCCCGGCGTCGCGAAGGGAGTAGCCCGCCAACCGACACTCCCGGCCGAGAGACCCGTCGTCGAGCCGGGAGCTGGGTCAGTGATCGGGGGATACATCTCCGGGCAGAAGCGATTCTGTCGAGGACTCCGGGCGCCGGCCGCGCCAAGTCCTGCGGGATGAGCGCCCACAGGACTTGGACTGGTCAAGGAGTGCGGTGTCTCAGACGACGAGCGTGAGGATGAGGATCCCAAGGAACACGGTCTGGGCGCTGTGCACCGCGATCCCGATCCAAGCGCTCCGATACCGCTTCGTCGGGTACGCGGTGGTGAACATCTCGAGGAGCGTCCCCGGGATCGCCCACGGCACGTGCAGGTGGTAGCCGGCGAAGAGGAGGCCGTTGGCGACCCAGTCGCGGCGGCCGAAGGCGCCGTTCATGCGCGGAAGGAGGTACCCACGAAACAGGAGCTCCTCGCCGAGCGCGGTGTTGAACAGGAACATCACGAGGATAAGGCCGTACCAGCCGAAGGCCCCGTCCAGGAACGCTTTGCCGGCGCCCGACTCGAGGAACGTTGCGAAGTCCCGGTTCTCGGGCGCCGCCACGATTGCGACTACTTCCTGCACCGCCGTGAACGCGACGATCAGCGGGATCACGACCAGCCACACTCGACCGCCGACCCGTCCGCTCCGCGGGCTCCGCGGAGAGCGGAGCCAGAGGGCTTGGCGCACCGTCGACCAGCGGAGGGTCCGCTGCTCGCGGCCGACGAGGGTCGCGACGAGGACGAACTGCCAGACCATACCGATCGTGAGGGACACGATCAGCGCCTTCGCCATCGGCACGTGGCCATCGCCGGCGAACCGGTCGGCGAGCACGGGCGCGACGAGCCAGGCGAGCACTGCCATCGGGAGCGCGGCGGCCGCCCAGACGGCGAAGATCCCGCGGATCCGCAGCTGCGGAATCTCGACGCTCGAGACAGCGGCGTCAGAGCGGGCAGTGGCTGTGAGTGGATATGTGACGCTCATTTTGCGCCTCCTTTGGTAGTCGATTTCGGTGCTTCGACGCTAGGACGCGGTTGGGCAAAGCGCCTCGGCGGAAGGCCGGAATCGAACTCCGCCTACATGATGATTCCGACTCCGACTCCCGTCGGAGGCGCCTCGTGAGAGCGTGCGGTACGTTCAGCACGTGAGCCGGATCCGATACGTAACGCGCGAATACTGGTTCGAGCTGCTGATCGCGTTCCTGGCGATCGCGGGCATGCTCGAGCTCGTCGTCGGACGCGACGCGCCGGGCGCACCTACCACAACGCTCTGGATCGCCATACCTACGGTGGCCGTTCTCCTACTGCCGCTCTTGGCACGTCGGCGCTTTCCGTTCGCCGCCCCGGCTGCCTATTGGCTCCTGGCCGCGGCGATCTCGTTCGGCGACGGACTGCTGCTTGCGTTCATCGGCAGCCTCGGCGTGGTCGGGTTGGCAAGCGCGTTCTTGCTCGGGAACCTGCGGAATCCGCTGAAGGCAGGCGCGGGGCTGATCATCGTGCTCGTCGGAATCGTGGTCGTCGTCTACAACATCCCCGGTCCACAGACAGTCGGCGACTTCGTCTTCATCCCCCTTCGGTTCGTGGTCGCCTGGGTCGCGGGCTACGCGCTCCGTGAGCGTGCCGAGCAGGCCGAAGCGGCGGAAGAACGCGCCGTGCACGCCGAGCGCGAACGCGAGGCCACAGCACGCATCGCGGTGGCGGAGGAGCGTGTGCGAATCGCCCGCGAACTTCACGACATCGTCGCCCACGCTGTCAGCGTCATGGTGCTCCAGGTCGGCACCGTCAGGCACAACCTCCTTCCTGCATCGGAGGACCACGATCTACTCAGAGGCGTCGAGCGGGCCGGTCGGACTGCGCTTGCCGAGATGCGCCGTCTGCTCGCTGCCATGCGCCGCGAAGGGGACGAAGCTGAACTCTCGCCCCAGCCTGGCCTCGACGGCCTCGATTCGTTGCTCGACGAAGTCAGCCGCGCTGGTCTGCCTGTCGAGTTACATGTCGACGGGACGCCTTTCCCGCTTCCCAGGGGGATCGACCTCTCTGCTTACCGCATCGTTCAAGAAGGCCTGACGAATGCTCTCAAGCACGCGCATGCCAGCGACGCAGACGTGACTGTCCGCTATCGGCCGGACGAGCTCGAGATCGAGGTACGTGACAACGGCCAGGGCAGCGCGACCAACGGCGGTCTCGGTCACGGGCTCATCGGCATCCGCGAGCGCGTCATGCTCTACGGCGGCAAGATGACCGCGGGAACAGCCGTCGACGGCGGCTTCGTCCTCATCACACGCCTCCCGCTCGCCGAGGACAAACGATGACGATTAGTGTCCTCGTCGCTGACGACCAGTCGATGGTTCGGGCCGGCTTTCGCGTACTGCTCGGACGCGAGGAGGACATCGAAGTGGTCGCCGAGGCGAGCAACGGGCTCGAGGCCGTTCAGAAAGCCGCCCAGTTCAATCCCTCCGTCGTCCTGATGGACATCCGCATGCCCGAGCTGGACGGTCTGCAGGCGACCGAACGCATCCTGGCCGCCAACAGCGCCGCGCGGATTCTGATTCTTACGACGTTCGACCTTGACGAATACGTCTTCAAGGCGTTGAGAGCGGGCGCGAGCGGGTTCGTCCTCAAGGACGACTCACCCGAACAGCTGATCGCCGCGATCCGTACGGTCGCAAGTGGCGAGGCGCTCCTCTCACCGGCAGTCACGACACGCGTGATCAAGAAGTTCGTCCGCACACCACATCCGGATCCTCCGACTGAATTCGAGGAGCTCAGTGAGCGTGAACGAGACGTCTTTCGTTTGATGGTCAGCGGCCTCTCGAACGCGGAGATCGCTAACGAGCTCTACATCGGCGAGGCCACGGTTAAGACTCACGTCACTCACATTCTTCAGAAGCTCAAGCTCCGCGACCGCGTACAGGCAGTTGTGCTCGCGTACCAAACGGGCCTCTTCGAGTCGGATGCACTGGGGTCCGGCCATGACCTCACGTGAGGAACGTAAACAGCGCAAACAGGCCGCCCTCGAAGCGATCGTCCATTTCCGCCGGACTGGGATGGGCAACTACCAGGTGGCCGACGTGCTGAACCTTTGTTCGTTCCCAACGCTGACGGGCGCGGGACGCCGGCACGGCCAGACCATCTACAAGCTGCTCGCTCGACACCGCCCCGACCGCCAGGACCCCCGCCCTGCTCTTCGCGTGTCTGGCCCCGTTGCTCTTCGCGTGTCTGGCCCCGTTGCTCTTCGCGTGTCTGGCCCCGTTGCTCTTCGCGTGTCTGGCCCCGTTGCTCCCCGCGTGTCTGGCTCCCTCGCGTCTCGCGCAGGAGCAGAACATGTTGCAGCGAAGAAGCCAAGCGCCGGGCCTCGCGCAAATGAGCCCTGCGGTTTTGAAAACCGTCAGGGGTTCACGCCCCTCGAGGGTTCAAATCCCTCCCCCTCCGTTCCACCTCCCGGCGGTCAGCGGCGCAGCTCGTAGATCACGTTGAACGGGTTGTCGATCGGCACCCGGTGCACCTCGCCGAAGCCCGCGTCGGCGGCGTACGCGCGCACCGTGGCCTCGGGCATGCCGCACGTGCCGAGCCCCGCGCCGTTGTGGGCGAGCGATGTGGTCATGCAGTAGAAGAGGCTGAAGCCGTAGAACGTCGCCGCGAGCGGTCCGACGTTGTCGGCCGGGTCGTCGGCGGAGTTGATCTCGAGCAGCACGTAGGTACCGTCGTCGGCCAGGCCCTCCCTGATGGACTTGAGCAGGCCGACGGGGTCGACCGCGTCGTGGACCACGTCGAACGTGGTGACGACGTCGTAGCGGTCGGGCAGGCCACGGGATGCGTCGAGCACCTCGAAGCTCACGCGGTCGCCAACCCCGGCCGCCGCCGCGTTCGCGCGGGCACGCTCGAGCTGGACCTCGAATGCGTCGAACCCGACGAACCGGGAGTTCGGGTAGGCCTCCGCCATGCGGATCAGCGCCCGCCCCGCCCCGCACCCGACGTCGGCGACGAGCGCCCCGTCCTCGAGGCTGGCCGCGACGACCGGCATGGCCGGCAGCCACACCGGCAGGAGCAGATGGTCGAACCAGGCGCCCGTGAAGCGCTCGAGCCCCGCCCAGAAGTCCGGGCCGTACTCGGACTGGCCCACACCACCACCGGTGCGGAACGCGTCGATGACCTTGCCGAGCACGGGGAGGGCGCCCCCGGTCTCCTGGTAGACACCGCCGAAGAACATCGGGCCGCCCTCCTCGGCGAGCACCGGCACGTGCGCCGGAGGGATCGAGAAGGTGCCCTGCTCGCGGTCGTGCGCCAGGTAGCCGGCCGCTGCGAGACCGCGGAGCCACTCGCGTACGTAACGCTCGTCCACGCCCGCCCGCTCCGCGAGCTGCTCGCTGGATGCGCTGCCGGCCTCGGCCAGCGCCGCAAAGAGTCCGAGCCGGTCGCCGACGACGCAGAAGAGCGTCGTCATCATCCCCGCGATGTCACCCAGGGCTCGACCCGCGAACGCCTCGACCTCGGCGTGTTCGACGACTGGCTCCATGGCTTCACCCCCGGGCGTGTCTTGTACCCGTCGTATACCCCACCCCGCATCGGGCCGTCAATGCACCCCGGGCGGGTCGCGCGGGACCTACACGGCGCCCGACGCGCCGATGAGGAGACCCACCGCGTAGGTGATGCCCATGACGCACGCGCCGCCCACGACGTTGCGCAGCACCGCGGGCCGCTGGGCAGCGCCACCGAGCCGAGCGCTGACCGAGCCGGTCAATGCCATGCCGAGCAGGACCGCGGCGAGCGTGACGGGGAGGCGGATCGCGCTCGGGGTCGCGAGGATTGCGATGAGCGGGACCAGGGCGCCGCTCATGAACGCGACGAACGACGCGAGGCTCGCCTGCCACGGGCTCGTCAGGTCCTGCGGGTCGATCCCGAGCTCGACTTCGAGGTGCGCGCCCAGGGCGTCGTGGCGAGTGAGCGCGCCGGCGACCTGGCGGGAGAGCTCAGGTGACAACCCCTTGCGCTCATAGAGACCGCTGAGCTCCCGGAGCTCCGCCGCCGGGTCGTCGCGGAGCTCCTGCCGCTCCTTCGCGATGAGGGCGCGCTCGGTGTCGCGCTGGGTGCTCACCGAGACGTACTCGCCAACCGCCATCGACAGCGAGCCGGCGAGCATCCCGGCGACGCCCGCCGCGAGGAGCGTTCCACGATCGGAGGTCGCGCCGGCGACACCGGCGACCAGGCCCGCCGTCGAGACGATGCCGTCGTTCGCCCCGAGCACACCGGCGCGGAGCCAGTTCAGACGGCCCGAGACGCTCTCGGCGTGAGGTTCGTCCGGGCCGCCGGGATGCTCGCTCGTCATCGCGCCTCAGCCTAACGACGGCGGCTACCCGGTCTCGTCGTCCTTCGCGAAGTCGAGGGCCGCGGAGTTGATGCAGTAGCGCAGCCCGGTCGGGTTGGGACCGTCCGGGAAGACGTGGCCAAGGTGCGAACCGCAACGGGCGCACGTGACCTCTGTGCGCACCATCCCGTAGCTGGTGTCGGAATGCTCCGCGACCTTCCCGTCCCCGTCCGGCTCGAAGAAGCTCGGCCAGCCGGTGCCGGAATCGAACTTGGTGTCGCTCGAGAAGAGGGGCTCGTCACACACGACGCAGCGGTACATGCCCTCGTCGTGGCTGTCCCAGTAGGCGCCGGTGAACGCCCGCTCGGTCGCCGCCTGCCGGGTGACCGCGTACTGCTCGGGCGTGAGCCGCTCGCGCAGCTCGTCGTCTGTGGGGATGGGCCGGTCGGTCAACGTGCGCTCCTCGCTCGTGGTTCGTTCAGCGTAGGCGACGATCCTTCGCGCCGCCACGGCATCAGTCCAGCAAGGCGGGCGGGCGTTACCGGCCGCAGTCGCGAGGCGACCGGTAGCGTGCCCTCGTGGATCTTCATGCTGACACCCTGGCCGTGATCGCGGGCCGCCCGGAGCGCGTGGGCGGCGGACCGCTCAACGCCCCGATCGTCCCGGCATCGACGTACCACGCCAACGGCGAGCTGGTCTACGGACGCGACGGCAACCCCGGCTGGCTCGCGTTCGAGGCGGCGCTCGGCGCGCTGGAGGGCGGCACCGCGGTGGCCTTCTCCTCAGGTCTCGCCACGACCGGCGCGGTCTTCGACGAGCTCCCGGTCGGAGCGGTGGTGGTCGCCCAACGCGCGCCCTACTGGGGCGTCACCGAGCAGCTTCGCGAACGCCACAACCGCGGCGAGATCGAGCTGCGGACCGTCGACGCGCTCACCCCCCCGTCGCTCGCCGACGTGGCGGAGGGAGCGACCCTCGTGTGGGCCGAGTCGCCGACCAATCCGATGCTGGACGTCGTCGACATCCCCGCCGTGGCGGCGGTGGCTCACGCCGCCGGCGCGATGTTCGCCGTCGACAACACGTTCGCAACGCCGCTGCTGCAGTCGCCGCTCGTCCTGGGCGCCGACCTCGTCATGTACTCCGCGACCAAGCACATCGGCGGACACTCCGACTTGCTGCTGGGCGTCGCGATCACCGCCGACCCGGCGTGGGTGTATCGGCTGCGCCGGCGTCGGTACTCGTCGGGCGCGACGCCGGGCGCGCTGGAGGCGTTCCTCGCGCTCCGTGGACTGCGGACGCTGCCGGTGCGCGTCGAGCGGGCTCAGGCCACCGCCGCGAAGCTGGCGGAGCGGCTCATCGACCACCCCGCGATCGCCAGGGTCCGCTACCCCGGGTCGCGCGTCGACCCGTTTCGCGACCTGGCTCGCCGGCAGATGAGCGGCGGCGGCACGATGGTCTCGTTCGAGACCCACGGCGACGCTGCCGACGCCGACGCCGTCTGCGCGGGCGTCTCGCTGATCGTCGCCGCGACGAGTCTCGGGGGCGTCGAGACGATGGTCGAGCGCCGGGCTCAGTACCCTTCCGAGCGCGCGGCCGGCACGCCCGAAACGCTCATTCGGATGAGCGTCGGGCTTGAGCACGTGGACGACTTGTGGCGCGACCTCGACCACGCGCTGGGAGCCGTCAGGAGCTGACGCCCTCGCCGGGATGCCAGCGAGCCAGGTGCTCGCGGTGGTGGTCGGTAAGCGCGTCGCCACGGTAGTTGCGGTCGTAGAAGTCGACATCCAGGTGGTGGGCCTGGAAGACGAGCCGCACGAACATCGGGTCGATGAACGCCGGAAAGCGCCCGTACGTCCCGAGCACGTACGTGCAGAACGCCTTGACGATCTCGACCGTCCCGGGGGTCGGCATCGGGCGGGCCCGCATGACCTCGTCGGCACGGTCGAACGCGGATGCGCGACCCGACGCCGCCGACCA
This sequence comes from uncultured Thermoleophilia bacterium, assembly GCA_963777565.1. Taxonomy (GTDB): domain Bacteria; phylum Actinomycetota; class Thermoleophilia; order Miltoncostaeales; family Miltoncostaeaceae; genus CALMEC01. The sequence continues at coordinate 483,668 of CAVZQZ010000010.1, read as the reverse complement.
TGTCTCCAGGTATCGGTCGACCGCCTCGCCCATGTCGGCGACGTACGGCGGACAGAGCGCCTCGAGCACCCCGTCCCGGCCGACCGGCACCGGCTTGACGGCGTGGCGCGGCGAGTGCTCCGGGGTCACGAACCGGAAGCCCAGCCCGCGGTGGGCGGGATCGGCGCCCAGCACGTGGTGCGGCAGGAACCCGGTGAACGCCCATCCGCCCAGCCCGAGGGCCTGCGCCGCGAGGTTCATGTTCTGGCAGATGAAGGCGCCCTCGACGTTGAGGCTCGTCAGGACGCGGAGCTCCAGATCCATGAGCGAGAGCTCGACCGCGCCGAGTCGCCCCGACTCCACCCAGCGGTCGAGACCGCACGTGCGGCCGCCGGACAGCTCGTCGACGACGCTGAACCGGTTGAGCTCGTCGAAGTAGATGAAAAGCAGCGTCATGTACTCGATCGTCGTATTGGTGACCGGCACGAACAGCGTCGTGCCCGGCTGATTGACGTTCCACGCGTTGAACGCGAAGAGCCCCGGCTCGCCGCGCGGGAGATCGGCTCTGCCCGACGAGAGCGTGGTCGTCGCCGCGCGGAAGCGGGAGACCAATCCGTCGATGACCTCATCCTCGGTCCGCCCGGCGAAGACCGCGACGTCGTCCGGAGTGTCCTCGCCGAGGCGAACGAGGTGGAGCCCGGAGTCGTTGGTGAAGAAGAGCTCGGTGGAGTGGGAGTTGCACGAGCACGGCCACGACCGGCCGGAGAAGCCATGCATCCACGCGATGCCGTCGGTCGGAAGATCGGCGAGCGCCAGGCCGGTGACACCGGTGCCGACCCACACCAGAAATGCCTCCTCCAGCTCCGACAGGCCCACCGGTTCGTGCGGCGAGACGTAGGCCAGGGGACCGTCGGGGATCTGCATGCCCAGACCCACGCGGCGGGACCGGCGGCTGAACACGGCATCGGCAAGCGGCACACCCAGCGCGGCTTTCAATGCGTCGAACTCGCTCATCGCGGCCTCCGGTGGCTCCGTTGGACCAGGTGAGTATGCCCGCACCGTCGTCGCCCATCGGTGAGCGTCAGGTCAACCGCTCGACACCCCACCGCCGCGGACGGTCAGGACGGCCGCGCCGCACCGGGCGCCGAGGGCGACGGCCTCGTCGAGTGCCAGACCCTGGGCCAGGCCGACGGTCAAGCCGGCCGCGAAGCTGTCGCCCGCGCCGTAGGTGTCGACCGCCGGGCCCGGCGGCGTCTGGGGAGCAAACCGCCGCTCCCGGTCCCCCACCACGATGCGCCCGCCGCGGCCGCCTTCCGTGAACACCAGGGCCCGAGGCGCCACGGGCAGGGAGGCGGGTTCGAAGGCCTCGTCGGGATCGGTCGCGCTGGCGACCACCACATCGGCCTGCACGCCGCTCGCGACAAGCGACGCCAACCGACGGGCGGTGACAACCAGATGCCGGGCCGACCGCGCCGCCTCGAGGGTCCGCGGGTCGTCGCCGGTGAAGAACGCCCCGTCGCACCGCGCCAGATCGTCCCACGGAAGCGGCTCGTCGATGCGCGGCGAGAGGCGCTCGCCCGTCACCAGGATCGTCCGCTCGCCCGACGGGCCGACCACAGTCAATGCCCTGGTCTGCGGCTGCTCCCGCGGGGCCGCGATCACGGTCACGCCCGCCGCAGCGAGTACCTTCCGGCTCGCCTCGCCGTAGTAGTCGGCGCTGAGCGCTGTGTAGAAGCGGCAGTCCGCCCCGAGCCGCGCGACCTGCGATGCGGTGACCGCTCCCCCACCCGCCGGCTCGTCGAACGCGTCGACGAGGTGTGCGATCTGACCCACGTCGGGCATCGCCCCCCGCGCGTGGGTCACCCACTCGACGTGACCGACGACCGCGACCCGGGGCATCACCGGTCCTACCTGGGCGTGATCTCTGTCGGAGCCCCGTACTGCAACAGCGGCATCGGGATCGCGACGGAGCCGTCCTCTCGCTGGTGGTTCTCGAGGATCGCGATCATGGTTCGGCCGAGGGCCATCGCGGTGCCGTTGAGCGTGTGCACCGGTTCGGTCGCCTTGCCGGCTCGGAATCGGGTCCGCAGCCGCCGCGCCTGATAGTCGGTGCAGTTCGACGCGGAGGTCACCTCCCGGTAGCGCTCTTGCCCCGGCATCCACGCCTCGCAGTCGAACTTTCGCGCCGCCGATGCGCCGAGGTCGCCGACGGCGATGTCGACGACACGGTAGGGCAGGTCGAGCGCCTGCAGGATCCGCTCTTGCAGCGACAGGATGAGCTGGTGCTCCTGTCGGGAGCGGTCCGGGTGGCAGAACGAGAACATCTCCACCTTGTCGAACTGGTGCACGCGGAACATGCCGCGGGTGTCCTTGCCCGCGGCGCCCGCCTCGCGGCGGAAGCACGACGACATGCCGACATAGCGCAGCGGAAGGGCCTCACCCTCGAAGATCTCGTCCTGGTGGAGGGCCGCCAAAGGAACCTCCGACGTGCCGACGAGGTACAGATCGTCGTCGGCGGTCTGGTAGATCGAGGCGCGGTCGGTCGGGAAGAACCCGGTGCCGTACATGGCCTCTTCCCGCACGAGCACCGGCGGGATGACCGGGGTGAAACCGGTCGCTTCGAGCAGGTCGATCGCGAACGACACGAGCGCGAGCTGCAGCCGCACGAGCGGCCCGAGCAGGTAGACGAACCGGGCGCCCGAGGTGCGGGCGGCACGCTCGAGGTCGATCACGCCGGCAGCGGTGCCCAGATCCACGTGGTCCCGTACGGCGAAGGGGAACCGCGGCGGCGTTCCAACGGTCCGCAACTCCACCGCGTCGGCCTCGCCGCCGTTGGGGGCGGCGTCCTCACCGAGGTTCGGCAGGAGCAGCAGGTCGGCGTCGCGGCGGTTCTCGAGCTCGCGCAGCTCGACCTCCTCGGCGGCGAGGCGGTCGCCCAGCTCGCGTGCCTGGGCCTCGGCGGCAGCGGAGTCGATCCCGGCGCGCTTCGCCTCGCCGATCGCCTTGGACGCGACGGTGCGCTCGGCGCGGATCGCCTCGACCTCGGTGCGCCGGCGGCGGCTCTCCTCGTCGAGCTCGATGAGGCGGTCGAGGCCGTCGGCCGCGCCGCGCCGGGCGAGGGCCGCGCGCACACGGTCGGGCTCGGCCCGTATCAACCGGAGATCGAGCAGGGGGTGCCTCTCAGGCGGCGGAGGTTGCCGCCTCGGCGAGCGCCTCGCGGACACCTTCGAGGTCGTCGCCGAACACGAACGCCCTCCGCAGCCCGGTGATCTCGAACACGCGTCGCAGGTGTCGCTGGGGGCAGACGATGCCGAGCAGGCCGCCGGCCGCCCGTGCGCGGTTGAGCAGGCTCACGAGGGCGCCGAGCCCCGACGAGTCGAGCAGGCTGACGTCTGTGAGATCGACCACGACCTGCGCCGCCGCCGGATCGATCTTGTCGGACTCCTGACGGAACGCCCCGACGGTGTAGATGTCGAGTTCGCCCTCGAGCGATAGCACGACCATTTCGTCGCGCGTCTGGCTGTTGACGGTGAGGCCCATGGGGCGATGCTATAGCACCGCCCCGGGAACCCAACTCGTCAGTTATTGAATGCTCAGGACAAACTTCGTGACGTTCTCGAGGTCGGTCCCGGTCGCGAGGCCGGGCGGCATCGCGCCGCCGCCGTTCTTGATCTGGGTCTCGATCCGGTCCTTCGTGAGGCCCTTTCCGGCGAGCACCGGGCCAACGCCGGCCTGCGTGCCGTCGGCCATGTGGCAACCCTGGCAGGTGCCCTCGAAGAAGGTCTTGCCGGCGGCGATCGCCGCGGTGTCGTCGCCGCCTCCGCCCCCGCCGCTCGTTGTGGTCGCGGCGGTCGTCGTGGCGGCGGTCGTGGTCGCTCCGCCGGTGGTGGTCGCGCCACCCGACGCGCCACCCTGCAGGCCCAACACGAACGCGACGACGTTGTCGAGGTCCGCGCCACTCACAAGGTTTGCAGGCATGACGCCGACGGGGTTCGTGATCTGCTTGCGGATTGCGTCCTCGGCGAGGCCGCGGTCGGCGAGCAGCGGCCCGGCGCCCGCCTGCGTCCCGCCCGCGACGTGGCAGCCCTGGCAGGTGGCCTCGAACGTCGTCTTGCCGGCAGTCGCGTCACCCTCGCCGCCGCCAGTGGTGGCGCCCGTCTCCGTGGGTGGCTGGCCGTTGGTGATCGTCGGGGCGTTGGCGGGTGTATTCGCCGCGTTGGGGTCGGACCCGCCGCAACCCGCGAGCAGCCCGAACAGCGTTCCCAGGAGGGCGATCGCGATACCGAATCTCACCCTGCGCATGCACGTACCTCCGACGCGGACGGATAGATGGGGTCGATCCTATCCATCCGCGACGGTGGAATGCTGGGACAAGGACTACTGGATGCTCAGGACATATGCGACTACATTGTCGAGGTCGGCACCGGTCGCGAGGCCGGCCGGCATCGCGGCGCCGCCGTTGACGACCTGGTTGCGAATCCGTTCCTCGGAGCGACCGCCGCCAGCGAGCACCGGACCGACGCCGGCCTGGGTGCCGGCGGCCAGGTGGCAGCCCTGGCAGGTGCCCACGAAGAAGACCTTCCCCGCCGCCACATCGCCCGTCGCCGCCGCCGTGGTCGTCGCCGCGGTGGTCGTCGCCGCGGTGGTGGTGGCCGCGGTGGTCGTCGCCGCGGTCGTCGTCGCCGCGGTCGTCGTTGCCGCCGTGGTCGTCGCCTGGGTCGTCGCAGGGGTCGACGTCGAGGACGAACCCCCGCCGCCGCAGCCGGCGATGACGGCCGCGAAGGCGGCGACGAGCGCGATGACAATTCCGACGCGAATTCTAGACATCTGTCCCGGCCCCCCCTCGAAGTGTGCGGCCATCGTATTCCCTGTGATTGCCGAGTCAACCCTGCCGCCACCGCCCCGTCGCGACTGGGAGCGGCTATCGTTGACGGCCTGATCGTCTCGCTCAGCGACCACTCGCCGGACATCGGGCCGGGCGCGTACGTTCACGCCGCCGCCTGCGTGATCGGGCGGGTCTCACTCGGCCGCGACGTCTCGGTTTGGCCCAACGCCACGATCCGGGGCGACACCGACGCGATCAGCGTGGGAGCGGCCACCAACGTGCAGGACGGGGCGGTGCTGCACGCCGATGCCGGAAGCCCCTGCACCATCGGCCGCGCCGTCACGATCGGCCACCTCGCGTGCGTACACGGATGCACCGTGGAGGACGAGGTCCTCGTCGGGATTGGAGCGATCATCCTCAACGGCTCGGTCGTGGGCAACGGGTCGATCGTGGGCGCCGGCGCGGTGCTGCCGGAGGGCACGATCGTTCCTCCCGGCTCGCTCGTGCTTGGCACCCCTGCTCGCGTCGTACGGGAGACCACCGACGCCCAGCGGGCCGACATCCGGCGAAGCGCAGAGCATTACGTCGCGATGATCGACGTGCACCGGGTCTCGGGGGACGCGCCGTGACGGAACTGTCGCGCCGGGTCACCGACCTCCCGACCGGGCGTCAGGGCGCACCGTTCGAGCTGCTCGCCGGGCTGGAGCCGCCCGCATCGCTCGATCAGAGCCTCCTGCTCATCGCCGACCGGCTCCGCGAGGCGTTCGCCGTGGATCTCGTGCTGGTGCGGGCCGCGGAGGAGGACCGCAAGCGCGTAGGGCGCGCCCACAGCGCCGGCGACCCCGAGATCGCCCGCATCTACGGCCCCGCCCTCAGCGCCCTGCGACCCGAGACCGCCGACCTGGGCCTCACCGGGCTCGCCGGCGGCCGCACAGTGATCTGGCCCGACGTGATGGCCGAGCCTGCCGTGCTTGCGCGCCTCGCGGAGATCGAGGATGCAGGGGTCCCCCTGCGCGACGCGCGAAACGTCCTGGCGGGCGCGAGCGCGGTGGCCATGCCGTTGCGAACACCGAGCAACCCGCACCTCGGGGCGCTCGCCCTCGTGAACCTCACCGGACGCGCACCTATCGGCGAGACGGAGCGACTGGCCCTCGAGGCGCTCGCGCCCCAGATCTCGCTTGCGGTCCAGAACGCCCTCCTGCGCGACCGCAACCGCCGAACACGGCAGGTCCTCGAGGCGGTGCTCGCGACCACCCGCAACGGCGTGATCGTGATCGACACCGACGGCATGATCAGCGTGGTCAACCGCGCCTACGGGGAGCTCCTTCGGGTGTCGCCGGACATCCTCGTGGGCCAGCCGGCCGAGCGGATGCTCCGCGAGCACATCAAGCCCCGGTTCCGCGACCCCGACGCCTACGAGGCGATCGCCATGCGGTTGCGGGAGCGCCCCGATTCGACGCTGCGCGACCAGCTGGAGACGATCGACGGCCTGGTCCTGGAGCGATTCAGCGCACCGGTGCGCGACTCGTCTGGCACGCTCCTCGGCCGCGTGGTGATCCTGTCCGACATCACCGTCCGCCACCGTGCCCTGCTCGAGGCGCGGGCGCTCGCGGAGGAGAACGCCGCCCTGCTCGAGCGGGAGGAGCGGCGCGCGCAAGAGGAGATCGCGATCGCGCGGGCGGCCCACATGCTGGCGTCGGCGCTGACGCGTGCCGACATCCACGACCAACTGGTCCAGCAGGCGGTCGCGCTCGTGGGAGCGGAGAAGGTCGCGCTGCTCACGGTGCGTCGTCGAGGGGACCTCGCTGTGGCCGCGGCGGCCGGCTTCACCAGGGAGACGCTGCGCGGCATGCGCCGGCGGCGCGGCGAGGGGGTGCTCGCACGGGTCGTCGACACCCGCCGCGCCTACCTCTGCACCGACACCTACGACGATCCCGGCCTCGACCTGCCCATCATCGAGCCGGCCGAGATCCGCTCATTCATGGCCGTCCCGATCGAGCTCGCCGACCGCGTCTACGGCGTGCTGACCGTCAACAGCCCGGAGCCGGACGCGTTCGCCGAGCGCGACCTGCGGGTGCTGCGCGAGTTGTGCCGCCACGCGGCGGCGGCCCTCCAGAACGCGTTGCAATTCGAGCAGGAGCGGCAGATCGCCGAGACGCTGCAGGACGCGCTGCTCGCGGAGGAGCCGCCCGAGGTTGACGGTCTGGAGATGGCCACCCTCTACCGCGCGGCGGCCGGCGCCATGGTCGGCGGCGACCTCTACGACGTGTGGGTGCTCCCGAACGGCCGGGTGGCGGTGATGGTCGGCGACGTCGCGGGCAAGGGGGTGCAGGCAGCCGGCACGACCGGGATGGTGCGCTATCTGGTGGAAGGTCTCGCCGCGCACGAGCAGGATCCGGGCCGGCTGCTCGACGAGCTCAGCCGACTCGTGACGGGACGACTCGGCGAGGCCGCTTTCGTCACGGCGTTCCTCGCGGTCATCGACCGCAACGCCGACGCGCTCGAATGGACGAGCGCGGGACACCCGCCGCCGCTGCTGGTCGGCGCCGACGGGTCGGTCACCGCGCTCGAGGATCCCGATCCCCCGCTCGGCTTCGTGATGGAGGGTCCGTACCGCACGCACACGACCCCGTTCCCGCCCGGGGCGCTGCTGGTGCTCACCACCGATGGCATCCTCGACGCGATGCGCGGCGATGAGCCGTTCGGCGAGGAGCGCCTCCGCAAGACGATCCTGCGGGTGGTGACCCAGCCGGCGGTCACGATCGCGCAGGAGGTCTACGCGGCGGCCCGACGGTTCGCCGGCGGGCCGCTCGGCGACGACGCCGCGCTCGCCGTCGTGCGCCGCACGGCCTGAGCGGCGGCCCGTCGGCGCGACGGGCCATCCGATTGGCGGGCGCCGACCCCCGGACCATCGGACCCGGGCGTCGGCGCCGTTGCTCCGTGAAGACTAGGAGTGCGGCTGTCCCCGGTCGACGACGCGCTGGGCCGGGCCGAGAGCGAGGTAGGCGGTGCCGCGCTTCGCCTGCCAGCCGATCACCACCCGATCCCCGGACGTCAGCGTCTTCCACGAGCGCTTGTGCGGATGCTTGCCGGTTCCGGTGATGAACGTGCACTTGTCGATCAGGACGGGCACAAGCTTCGCGTCGTACGCGCCGCCGCCGCGGGCGCTCGGCCCTTGAAGCGCCTTCTTGGCGTGGGAGTTCACACTGGTGATGTCGACCAACATGGTCCCGGTGCCGTCGGGCGGGAAGGCGACGACGCCGCGGATGATGAACTTCACCCCGTGCTTCGGCGGCTTCTTGCAGGGCTTCGCGCCCTTCTTCGGCGACGAAGATGGTTGGGTCGTCACGCCGGATTTTCCGGGGGCGGCTGGACGTTCAGCGGTCGCGAACGGTACGGCCGCGAAGGCGGCGATCACAGCCACGGCAAGAAGTCTTCGCATCTCGTTCTTCTCCTTGAACGGAAGCCTCGAGAGACCATGCGGGAAGGCTCTCCGCGAGACGGTTTACCTATGTAACGCGGCCCGGTGGCCCCGCTTATGCCCGGTCACAAAACACTTACAGACTGCTGGGCTGGCCTTCAGGCTCGTCGCGTGGTGAGCGTCGCGGCGATCGCCTCCACCAGGAACCGCATGTGTGCCTGCAGCATTGCCGCTTGACCGATCCGGTTGACGACGTCGGGGTCGTCGACGGCCTCGGGGCCGCGTCGCGCGATCTCGCCCTCCTTCGCGCGCCGGTCCATCGCGAAGATCAGGTTCGCCAGATCGTCCTGGCGCGCGGCCATCCATTCGAGGGCGGCGCCGGCGAACGCGCCGTCGCCGGCCGCCTCGCCGACGCGTCGCAGGAACACCCGGGTCCAGACCTGCACACGCAGGCGACGCTGCGTGACCTCCCGCACCGACGGGTCGTTGCTCGCCTGGGCCGCGCCGAACTGGAGATCGAGCTCGTGCGCGGCGGCGTCCGCCAGGAGCTCGAGCTCGGCGTCGAGCTCGTCGCGCGAGGCGTCGAGCCGCGCGGGCATCGACCCGGCGAGATCCTCGAATCCAGATCGCGTGGCGGGCCCGGCCGTCGCCGCGAGCGCCTCGGCAACGAGCCGCAGGTGCGCGCGGATCGCGGCCTCGCCGGCCGGCGAGTGGTCGTCGCTGCCGGCCGCCTCCTCGTCGAGCAGCGCATGCAGACGGGGGCCGTTCCGCTGCATCCAGCCCAGCAGCGCCTGGGCAGCGGGATCGACAGCCCGAGTGCTCAGGTCAGCGTGTACTCCGGTCCGGACCCGCCCTCGGGCGGGGTGAGCTGGCCGCCCTTCGCGGTGATCGCCCCGCATTGAACGCAGTTCGAGGCGTTGACCTTGACGTCGACCATTTCGCCGCCGCCGTTCTCCTCGACCTCGTACACCTTTGCGGGGCACATGGCCTCCCACATCACCGCGAGTTCCCGCGGGACGTGCTGCTGCACGCGGATGTGGCTCGGCTGGTCGTCACGAGTCTTGTTGCCGCTCACGAAAACGCTGGAGAGCTTGTCGAAGAAGTACTGGCCGTCGGGCTTCGGGTACTCCTTCTCGCGGTCGCCGATGAACACGGGCGCCTTGGCGTCGGCCGAGTGCGGGATGTGCTTGGGCAGCTTGCCGCGCGTGCCGGTGACCATGCCGCCGATGAGCGCGCCGTAGACGAACCCCTGCTGGAACGCCGGGCGGACGTTGCGCTCGCGCCAGAGGTCCTGCCAGATGAAGCTGTCGCGGATCTTCTTGTCGTAGCCCCAGAGGCCGGTGGTGGACGTGGCCGCGCCGGCCTTCAGCGAGTCGTAGATCGCCTCGGCGGCGAGGATGCCCGACTGGATCGCGTAGTGGACGCCTTTGAGCGCCGACATGTTCACGAACCCGGCGGAGTCGCCGCAGAGGAGCGCGCCGGGAACATGGAGGCGGGTCGGCAGCGCGTTGAAGCCGCCGCCCGGGATCGTCTTCGCGCCCCAGGCGATGCGCCGGCCACCCTCGAGGATGCCGCGCACGAGCTTGTGCGACTTGAACTGCTGCAGCAGGTCGTGCACCGAGAGGCTCGCGTCGGCGTAATCGAGGCCCGTCACGAAACCGATCGAGACCTTGTCCTCGCCCATGGGGTAGATCCACGACCCGCCGTACTCGCGGTACTTCGATCCCAACCGCAACGGCCAGCCGGCGGTGTGGATGACTTTGTCGAGGGGCTTGGTGACCTCCCAGACCTCCTTGACGCCGAGCTCGTAGGTCTGCGGCGCGGCGTCCAGCTCGAAATGCTTGCGCATCACGCCGGCGAGGTGGCCCTGGGTGCCCTCGCACACGGCGGTGACCTGCGCGTGGAGCTCCATGCCGGGCTCGAACGTGGCGAGCTCCTCCCCCTCCTTGCCGCGGCCCTTGTCACCGGTCACGACACCCATCACGCGGCCATCGTCGACGATGATCTTCTGGGCGTCGGTCTCGGGGAGCATGTACGCGCCGAGCGCCTCGGCCTGCTCCGCCATCCAACGCCCGAGCTGGCTGATCGACACGACCCAGTTGCCGTGGTTCTTCATCTGCGGCGGCGGCATCGGGAGCCGGAACGCCGCGCTCTTGGTCATGAAGTACATGGCCTCGCCGGTGACCTCGCTGTAGATCGGGAGGTCCTCCTTCGCCACGTCCGGGAACAGCGACCGGAACGGGCCCGGGCGCATAACGGCGCCGGACATCAGGTGGGAGCCCGGCCCCTTGCCCTTCTCGACGACCGCGATCGGCACCTCGCCGAGCGATTCCGCGACCGCCGGGTCCTCGGCGAGCAGCTGGCCGAGCCGAACCGCGCCGGCCAGACCGGCCGGGCCGCCCCCGACGAACAGCACGCCGACGTCGATGCGCTCGTCCTCGCCGGCGGTCGGCCGCACGACATAGTCGGACGCGCGAAAACGGGGCGGATAATCGGCAGGAACGATGTCCATCTGACCTCTCGGGAACGCGGAGTTCGTGGCGCGCGGGAGTCTACGCGACACCCACCCCCCGGGTGGCACGCACCCATGCGCATAACGGACGTTCGTCCGTGATACAACCCGCCGGGACCGATGGCCACTCGCCCCACCGCCACGACGCCCGCCGAGTGCCTGCGCACCGTGTTCGGGTATCCCGCCTTCCGGGGGGCGCAGGAGGCGATCGTCGAGCGGGTGATGGCGGGCGACGACGCAATCGTGCTCATGCCGACCGGCGGCGGAAAGTCGGTGTGCTTCCAGATCCCAGCGATTCTCCGCGACGGCGTCGGCCTGGTCGTCTCACCGCTGATCGCCCTGATGCACGACCAGGTCGCGGCGCTGACCCAGCTCGGCGTGCGGGCGGCGGTGCTCAACTCCAGCCTCTCGCAGGACGCCGCCCGGGAGGTGCTCGCCCGGCTCAGCCGGGGTGAGCTCGACCTGCTCTATGTCGCCCCGGAGCGACTCCTCACGGAAGCGTTCCTGGGTCGGCTCGACGAGCTGCGCGACGCCGGTGGAATCGCATTGTTCGCCATCGACGAGGCCCACTGCGTATCGCAATGGGGGCACGACTTCCGCCCCGAGTACCTGCAGCTCGCGGTGCTCGCTGAGCGCTACCCGGGCATCCCACGCGTCGCGCTCACGGCCACCGCCGACGAGCTCACCCGCAACGAGATCCGAGAACGCCTCGCGCTCGGCGGCGCGCCGGAGTTCGTGGCGAGCTTCGACCGTCCGAACATCCGCTACTCGGTGGTGGAGAAGGACTCCGAACGCAAGCAGCTGCTGCGGTTCCTCGCCGACCACGAAGGCGAGGCGGGCATCGTCTACTGCTTGTCGCGGCGGCGGGTGGACGAGCTCGCCGAGTGGCTGACCGGTCAAGGCGTGGACGCCGTGCCGTACCACGCCGGGCTCGACGGGTCGGTGCGCGCCGCCAACCAGGAACGGTTCCTCCGCGAAGACGGGGTGGTCGTGGTCGCGACGATCGCCTTCGGGATGGGCATCGACAAGCCCGACGTGAGGTTCGTCGCCCACCTCGACCTCCCGAAGAGCCTGGAGGGCTACTACCAGGAAACCGGGCGGGCGGGGCGCGACGGCGAGCCGGCCGAGGCGTGGATGACCTACGGCCTGGCGGATCTCATGCTCGTGCGGCGCCTCATCGAGCGGTCCGACGCACCGGCGAACGTGCGACTGGTCGAGTCGCGCAAGCTCGACGCGATGCTCGGCTACTGCGAGACCGCGCAATGCCGCCGCCAGCTCCTGCTCGCCTACTTTGGCGAGCACCGCGAGGGAGGGTGCGGCAACTGCGACGTGTGCGCCGAACCACCGGAGACGTGGGACGGAACCGTGGCGGCGCAGAAAGCCCTGTCGGCGGTCGTGCGGACCGGCGGGCGCTTCGGCGCGATGCACATCGTCGACGTTCTCTTGGGCCGCCACACGCCGAAGGTCGCGCAGCACGGCCATGACGAGCTGCCGACGTTCGGCGTCGGCGAGGAGCTCGACGAGCACGCGTGGCGCGGTGTTATCCGCCAGCTGGTCGCCATGAACCTGCTGCGGCCCCATCCCGACGGCCACGGCGGGCTCTCCCCGACCGAGTCCGCCCGCGTGGTGCTGCGGGGCGAGCGCCGCCTGGAGCTGCGTCGCCTACGACCGACGACCCGGCGGGGCTCCACTGCGAAGCGGGCCGCCGCGGTCGAGCTCCCTGGCGGAGCGGAGCCGCTCTTCGACGCCCTGCGGGCGCTGCGCCGGCGGCTCGCGGACGAGCAGCAGGTACCGCCGTACGTCGTGTTCCACGACGCGACGCTCCGGACCATCGCCGTAACACGTCCGGATACGACGGCGGCGCTCCTCGCCATTCCCGGCATCGGCGCGGCGAAGGCCGACCGCTACGGAGAACCGTTGCTCGAGCTCGTGAGGTCGCACGCCGCCGGAACGGTCGACCTCGGGATGTGATCCCGGCGTGTGCTATTCACCGTTTCGGTGACCGACGTGAGCCCGCTGAGACGGCATTGGAAGATCGTGGCGGGCTGCGTGGCGGCCGCGGTCGTGGCCTGCGCCCTCATCGTCGGCCTCACGCGTGAGGGGAGCGGCACCCCGACGCTCGTCTCCGAGGGGCCGTCGCTCACCGGCACCGCCCCCGCTCCGGCCGTTGCCGGCCCGGAGCTCCTCACGAGCAAGCGGCTGACGCTGGCGGAGTTTCGCGGCAAGCCCGTCTTCATCAACGTGTGGGCGTCGTGGTGCGGGCCGTGCCGCCAGGAGGCGCCAGAGCTCAAGCGCTTCACGCAGGAGCGCTCGGACGTGGTCATGATCGGCCTCAACATGAATGACGTGCGACGAAGCGCCCGTACGTTCAGCGCCGATGCGGGCTGGACCCACCCGTCGATCTTCGACCCGGGCGGCAAGGTGGGCGTCGACATGCTCAAGGTCAGCAACCTGCCCGCGACGTACTACGTCGACGCCCAGGGGCGCCTCCGCGGGCACACCGTCGGCCCGGTGACCTACGCCGACCTCGTGAGCGTCGCCAACCGCATCTGACCCGACCGGCAGGCGGCAAGGCGCCCCCACACCTCACGAACTGCCTGTAAATCAACTGGTTTTCCGGAATCCCCGAGGCGTTCAGCACGCCGATTCTGCGGTGGCGGCCTTACAGGTCGGCACCGAACCTCTTACAGCTTCCGAACATCGTTTGCGTAATCCGCTCATGACCTCGGTGGAGGCTTCCATCCGCCAGCCACCTGTGTCATCGGACGAGGAGCACACACATGAAGCTGAGAGCGAAACTCGCCGCAGGAGCCGCGGTACTGACGATCGGAGTGCCGGTCGCGATGGCCGCGAACATCAACGGGACCGAAAACGCTGATCTGCTGTTCGGGACGAACCGCGCCGACCTCATCCTCGCGGGAGGCGGCGGCGACTACGTCAACGGCCTACGGGGCAACGACCGCATCCGTGGCGGCCTCGGCAACGATGTGTTGAATGGGGCGCGCGGCGCCGACCGTGTCGCCGGCGGTGAGGGCAACGACGTGATCCATGGCGGCGATGCGCTCGACGTGCTGTTCGGCCAGCAAGGCGACGACGTAGTCTCCGGCGACTGGGGCAACGACATCGTCCTCGGCGGCTCCGGCGACGACCGCGTCTACGGTGGTCGTGGCCACGACACACTGTACGCCGGCGTCGGCGCCGACATGCTGTTCGGCGGCTACGGCAACGACGTGCTGATCGCCCGTGCGGCGGACGGCACGCCGGACTTTCTGATCTGCGGCCCGGGCTGGGACGTCGCGATCGCCCGTGCCGAGGACATCGTCCACCCGAGTTGCGAACGCAAGGTCATCGTCAACGGCGCAGAGGCCGAGCCGGGTGACGAGGAGGCGACCCCGCCGGCGGAGCCGCGCCTGCGCGGCAACCCGGCCAAGGGCGGCACCGACCCCCGCGACGACAACGACCCTGGCCAGGCCTCCTAGAGGGTCCGCGCCGAAGACCGTCCGCGCGCCCGGGGGGCGCGTACCCGCACGGCCCGCTCTCCGGCGGGCCGTGCGTCATTTGGGCGGCGCAATGTCGCGATCGCGATGCGACGCGCGGTGGGCCTCCCCGACGTCATCGGCTTGCTGGTTCGCGGTTGCGCCGAGGACGGCTCGGCGGCTGCGGCGGGCGTCCGCGTGGGCGACGTCGTGATGCGCGCCGACGGCGGGCCGGTCGCGTCGGTCGGCGACCTGCGATCTTGCCGGGGCGGCCCCGGCCGGGTGCGTGCGGATGGGGGTGGTGCGCGGAGCGGGCGAGGTCGACGTGGAGATCGATCTGCGCGCGGCGCCCGCTCCGCGGCGCATCATCGAGCGCAGCGGGCCCGACCTCCATCTCGTCTGACGGCGCCGCGTGCCTCCCGTACGATGCCGCGAATTCGATCAGTACGAGGGGGGATGGAGATGGACGTTGCGGAGACAATCCGTCGGCGACGGGCGGTTAGGACGTACACCGACCGGCCGGTTCCCGACGAGGCACTCGATCGTCTGCTTCGACTCGCGCTTCGCGCGCCGACCGGCAGCGGATCGCAGGCGTGGAGCCTGCTCGTGGTCCGCGACGAGCAGCGCCGCCGCGAGGTCGCCGAGCTGGTGATCGCCGGAGGTGCGCGGTACTTCTCCATCATGCGCCCCCGCAAGGAGGGGGTCTCGGACGAGGAGCACCGGCAGTGGGGCCGTGACTACGCCGAGCAGGTGCTCTCGACCTACCGGATCGCCCCAGTCTGGATCGTGGGGCTCCTCGTGCCGCGCGACAACTACCCGCCCGAGATGCAGGCCGGTGGCCATGACGACGACCTGATCTCGCTCGCGTTCGCGTTCGAGAACCTCATGCTCGTGGCGCGCAGCGAGGGTCTCGGCACGGTGCCGACGACCGCGTTCCAGCGGTTCGAGAAGGACCGCCTTCGGACCATCCTCGGACTGCCCGTGAACGTCGACCCCGCGATCGTCTCGCCGCTCGGGTTCCCCGCGGCGTGGCCGGAGGGACTGGCGCCGGCCCTGCAGCGCAACTTCCGACCCTGGAAGTCGCTCGTGCACGACGAGCAGTGGGGCCAGACCCGGGAGTAGTCCCAGCCCGCCGAACTCCGGAGTTCGCCGCCGCGCACCCCGCCCGAACGCAACGTCCGGCCGGGATCCGGCGGATCAGCGCTCCAACCCGGTGCCAGGCACCACGGCGAGAACCCCCATCACAGCCGGAGGGCTCTGCCGCGCCGGTGCCAGGCACGCTTAACGGAACGTTAACATTCGGGACGGTGGTGACGCGGGTTAGTGGGGGACCCGGTCTCGCAGGACGCCCCAGCCGCCGGTTGGCATTGTCCGGTAGTCGTAGACCGACCCGCCGATTGCCGCCACGTCGGGAAGCGTCGACGCGAACACATCGAGCTCGCCCTCGGTCAGCGCATCGGCGATCCCCCCAATCGGGTGGATGGCCGCGGCAGGCTGGGCGAGGAGCTCCCGGGTCCTTGCGACCGTCGTCGCGACGTAGCGGCGCGGCTCGCGCAGTCCGGAGGCCCGCAGGCGATCGGTCCAGTAGACCATCGGCAGCCACACCTGGTAGTCCGGCGCGAGCTCCGCCCATGGGAACGCCGGCCAGAAGCGCGGGTTGACGGTCTCGAGCAGCACCGGGGACAGCACGATCGCGCCGATCACCGCGTCGGTGTCGACCGCCGCCCGCAGCTCGCGTGAGAGTTCGACGAGCCGGCGATTGCGTTCCGCGACGTCGGTGAGCGAGCGATCCTCGATGTCGACCGCCAGCCCGTCGAACCGTTCGTCGTCGACGCTGAGCCGGGTGATCGCGACCAGGCGGCGCAGGTCGGCGGCCGGGTCGACGAATCGCGGCGCGTACCACCCCACAACCCGCATTCCGTGGTCGTGCGCCCGGCGAAGGATGGGGGCAAGCAGGCCAGCGGGCACGGCGCCGTCGGCCAGCCGCGGCGAGTCGAACGCGGCCTGGATGTACAGCGTGCGCACCCCCTGCGCCGCCATCGCATCGACGTCGTCCGGGCCGACCGGGGTCCGCTCCCCGCCGATCGCCGGGACGTAGTCGAAGACGTCGACCCACGCGCCCAGGCCGCGATAGGCGTCGACGGTGAACCGGTCCCGCCCGCCGCAGCTTCGCTGCACGAGCACGGCCGCGATCAGCAGGGCCACGACCACGATCGCGACGAGCCGCTGGGTGCGCCCGGAGACGCGACGGCGCTTGCGCGGGGTCGCCGCGTCATCCACGCTGTGGCTCACGCGTGGTCGGCCGCGGCGGCGGCGTCACAGGCGAATGACGTTGCGGGGCTCAGCCGCCCAGGAACGTGCCGTCCTTGAGCTGGGTGAACGCGTCCTCGAGCTCCTCCCGCGTGTTCATGACGATCGGACCCGCCCATGCGACTGGCTCCTGGATCGGCTTGCCCGACACCAGCAGGAACCGCATGCCGTGCTCGCCCGCGCGGACCACCACCTCGTCGCCCCGGCCGAACACCACGAGAGTGCGATCGCCCACCTCGCCCGCGGCCGCGGGCGCGGCCTGGTCGGATTCGACGTGGTCGATGCGGACCGGCCTGGGCTCAGACGCCGCGGCGAAGCGTCCGGACCCTTCGAAGATGTAGGCGAACGCGTGCCGGGTGGTCTCGATGGGCAGGCGCTTGGTGAGCCCGGGCGGCACCTGGACGTCGAGGTAGATCGGTTCGGCGGCGATGCCGTCGACCGGTCCGGTCTGCCCCCAGAACGAGCCGCACACGACGCGCACGTCGGTGCCGTCGTCGTCGGTGACGGTCGGGATGTCGCCCGAGCCGACGTCCTGGTAACGCGGCGCGGTCATCTTGAGCGACGACGGCAGGTTCGCCCAGAGCTGGAAGCCGTGCATGCGCCCGTCCGGCGCGCCCTGCGGCATCTCCTGGTGGATGATGCCCCGCCCGGCGGTCATCCACTGCACGTCACCCGCGGCGAGCGAGCCGCGGTTGCCGAGGCTGTCACCGTGCTCCACCGTGCCGGAGAGGACGTAGGTGATCGTTTCGATGCCACGGTGCGGATGCCACGGGAACCCCGCGAGGTAGTCCTCCGGGCGTTCGTTGCGGAAGTCGTCGAGCAGCAGGAAGGGATCGAAGGTCTCGGGGTCCCCGAAGCCGAAGGCCCGCCGCAGCTTCACGCCGGCGCCCTCGATCGTCGGCAAGGAGTTGCTGACCTGTTCGACCGCGCGTATGGACATTTTCGGCCCCTCCCGGACGCGTGACGGTGCAGCCTCATGGTACGCCGGGCTCGGTCGCCGGCACGGATCGAGCGCCGTAACCGAACACGCGACCGTCTCATCCCACGACCCCGCGGCATCATTCCCAGGTGTTGCGGATCCGTCCTCGCCCGACGGATCGGCACAACCATCCGCAACGCGCATCAGTGCTTCGCCGCTCGCACACGGCAGTACCGACGAAGTAGTGTTCCCGCGAGTTCGACGCATCGATTGCAAATGAGGCGTCGGACCCCTCGGACAAGACGCACGAGGAGGCACCTGACGTGAGCGACGACGCGACGAAGCGAAGTCCCGAACCGGAGGCGGGTGCCCGGCATGAGTGGCGGCCGATCGCCGCCTGGGTGGCCCTCGTGCTCGCAGCCCTCGTTGTCTTGGTCAGCTCGCTCACGATCTGGGTGAAGCGGCAGGCGCTCAACACGGACTCATGGGTGGATGTCAGCGGCCAGCTCCTCGAAGAGCCGGCCGTGCGGTCGGCGCTCGCGAACTACCTGGTCGAGGAGCTCTCCAACAAGGTCGACGCGTCGCAGACGCTGCAGCAGGCACTGCCGAGCCAGCTCGACCCGATCGCCGCCGCGGCCGCGGCCGCCCTGCGCGGAGCGGCCGTGAACCAGGCCGAGGCCCTGCTCGCCTCGCCGACCGTGCAGGACGTGTGGGAGCGCGCCAACCGGCGCGCGCATTCGGCCCTCATTGCGATGATCGACGAGAAGGACACCCCCTTGCTGACCGCCTACGGGGGGGACGTGGTGCTCGACGTGCGGGCGCTGCTCGATCAACTGCGGGCGCAGGTGGGCCTGCCCCCCGGGCGGCTGCCGCTGGAGTCGGGGCGCATCGTGGTGCTACGAGCCGACCAGCTGGAGGGAGCAAGGACCGTCGTGCGGGACATCAGGGTGCTGAGCGTCGTCCTCTCGCTCGTCGCCTTGGCGCTGTTCGCGGTGGCGATCTGGCTGGGCGACGGGCGGCGGCGTCGCATCATCACAGCCGGGGCGTGGAGCTTGGTGCTGATCGCGGTGATTCTCGGGCTCGTGCGGCGCCTGGGAGGTAAGTACGTGGTCGACTCCCTCGTCAGCTCCGACTCGTTACGCCCAGCCGCCGACGCCACCTGGTACGTCGGCACCCAGTTGTTGCGCGATATCGCGATCGGCCTCTTGGTCTACGGGATCTTCATCCTGATCGGGGTCTGGATATCGGGACCGGGTCGACGGGCGGTCGGCGCGCGCCGGGCCCTCGCCCCCGTCTTCAGCACGCAGCCCTGGATCCTGTTCGGGGCGGTCGTGCTCGTGATGCTCCTGCTGCTGCTCTTCGGCCCGGGCGCTGGCACCCGAACATACCTGGGCGTGCTGGTGCTGGCCGTCGGGCTGCTCGCCGGTACCGAACTCCTGCGGCGCCAGACGCTGCGGGAGTTCCCGCAGCCTACGACCGCGACCTGACCGCTCGCGCGCGCTGAGGCCCGCGGCTCAAGCCGCGGGCCTCAGCGCCGATATGGAGGGCACACCTCGCCCCAAGCGCGACGGATGACGCGCACGAACCCGCTCTCACCCCCGGCGCGGTTGCCGGCACCCACGCAGTTCTGACACGTCGTCCGCTCACGTCATCGGCGAGGCGGGGCCCGATCGACGGGCCCGAGCAATCGCAACGGACGAGCGAGGGGCGGCGACATGGCGACAGGGGCGACACGGCGGCTCGCGATCCTGGTGGCGCTGCTGACACTCGCAACCGCCGGACACGCAGCGGCCTACTGGACGCCCGCGCCTGGCACCACCTGGCAATGGCAGCTGACCGGGTCGATCGATCAGTCGGTCTCGGCACAGGTCTTCGAGGTGGACGGCTTCGACACCGCGGCTTCCACCGTCGCGACGCTCAAAGCGGGCGGACGCAGGACGGTGTGCTACTTCTCGGCCGGCAGCTTCGAGGACTGGCGCCCGGACGCAGCGAGCTTCCCGGCCGAGGTGCTGGGCGCCGCCAACGGGTGGCCGGGCGAGCGGTGGCTCGACATCCGCCGCCTCGACCTGCTCGGCCCGGTCATGGCGGCTCGAATGACGATGTGCCGCGACAAGGGCTTCGACGCGGTCGAGCCGGACAACGTCGACGGATACGCCAACAAGACGGGGTTCGCGCTCACCGCCGCCGACCAGCTCGCGTACAACCGCATGATCGCGGCGACCGCGCACGGGCTCGGCCTGTCCGCCGCGCTCAAGAACGACGTCGACCAGGTCGCCGATCTTGAGCCATCCTTCGACTTCGCCGTCAACGAGGAGTGCTTCGCGTTCGACGAGTGCGACGGACTGTCCCGTTTCGTCGCCGCCGGCAAGGCGGTGTTCAGCGCCGAGTACTCGGGCCAGTCCGCCACGTTCTGTCCAAGGGCGAACGCGCTCGGCTTCAGCACGATCAAGAAGCGCCTCGCGCTCGACGCGTGGCTCGAATCGTGCCGCCCGCTTACCGATGTCCCCCCTCCCCCGCCCCCGCCTCCTGCGCCCGCCGTCGCCCCCCTGGTGGCGCCACCCGTCGTGGCGAAGCCGGCCGAGAAGGCCCGACGGACCGTTCGGCGGATCTACGCGTGTCGCGGCAAGGTGGTGCGCTTCACGATCGCCGGCAGGCGGTACGCGGTTCCGTGTCGGCGCTCGACGCAGGTGCGGCGCATCGTGGTGGGTGGCCCGACGGTGATCGTGAACCACCTCATCACCATCAAAGCCCTGCCGCGCTGAGCACCGAGATCAGTTCGTGCGGGGAGCCACTGCGGCCGACACCAGGGGCGCCGCGACCTCCGCCTGACCGCCCTGGATCTGGCACCAGGGCACGTCGCCCGCGTCGCGCCCCCGGGCGATCACAACCAGCTCGGCGGGGGAGGTGGTCATGCCCGTCGGGTCGAGCAGCTGCCAGCGCTCGCCGTCGTGGGCTTCGACGACGGCGTGGAAGTCGGGCGGGTCGACGCCCGGTCCGTAGACCGCCACGAAGCGCGCGGGGACGCCCAGGCCTCGCAACAGCGCGATCATGAGATGGGCGAAGTCGCGGCAGATCCCCTCCCGGCTCAGCAGCGTCTCGTCGGCCGACGTCATGGCGTCACTGGATCCCGGAACGTACGTCAGGTTGGCCTCCACCCACTCCCGGCAGCGCTCCAGGAGCCGTGGGTCCTGACGCTCCGGCAAGAGCACCTCGGCTGTGGGCGTCAGGCGGTCCGACGGGCAGTAGCGGCTCGGGATGAGCCAGGCACCGTGATCGAGGCGCGTGAGGTGGGCGTCGGGCACCACCCGCGGCACGTGGTTCGCACGGTGAACGCGGCTTACGCCGGAGTAGGCCATCGTCACCTCGAGCGCCGCCGCGGCGTCGATCACCACGACGCGATCCTCGCCGACGAGCTCGAGCCGATGCGAGGCGCCGGTGACGACGAGGTCCTCGGTCAGGAGCTCCTGGCTTGCGCTCGATGACGGGAGGAATTTGAGGAGTGCCCGCCCGGGCTCCGAGAACGCGATCTGGACCGTCGCACCGAAGTTGACGTCGATCCCGGCGGCGGCTCCATCGACCACCGTGTCGTCATGGCGGAGCTGCGTGGTCATTCGACCGCGGTCGCGGGGCGCAGGCTCGCGAGCCGGGCGGTCGCGATGCGGAGCGTCGTTGGGGTCATGGTCGCCAATGCATGAGAAGGACTTCCCGCGGAGGGGGCGCCCAAACCGGGCGCCGTGCGATCCAGTGTGCGCTTCGACCGTCTGAGCGTCTTCGTGTGTGCGGCCAGGCCGACCGGCGTCGGATGGGCCCGAACGGCGGACAGCGCCCGCCGTCGGCCCGCCCGGTTCTCGACAGATGGTCAGGCCGAGGTCTGCGGTTTCGATGCCCGGACGATTGCGCCGTGGAGACCGGGCGCCACCTCGTGGGTGAACTCCACCGAACTGTCGGTGAATCCGGCCTCCGCGAGCAGGCGAAGGTAGTCGGCGCGCGACAGCGCTCCGGCGATGCAGCCGACCCACGTGCCCCGCTCCCGGCGGTCGGCCTCGGTGAGGTGATCCTCGGCCACGACGTCGGAGATCCCGATGCGGCCGCCGGGCACGAGGACGCGATGCGTCTCCCTCAGCACCGCGTGTTTGTCGGGCGACAGGTTGACCACGCAGTTGGAGATGACGACGTCCACGGTCCCGGCGGGCAGGGGGATGTTCTCGATCTGGCCGCGAAGGAACTCGACGTTGGTCGCCCCGGCCTTCACTGCGTTCGCCCGCGCAAGCGCGAGCATCTCCTCGGTCATGTCCAGCCCGTACGCCTTGCCGCTCGGGCCGACGCGCCGGGCCGAGAGCAGCACGTCGATGCCGCCGCCGGAGCCCAGGTCGAGCACCACCTCGCCCTCGCGGAGATCTGCCACCGCGGTCGGGTTCCCACACCCGAGACTCGCGAGGACCGCCTCGTCGGGCAGCTCCTCGCGGTGGTCGTCGTCGTAGAGGACGGCGCCGAACGAGTCGGACGCCTCGTGGGTGCAGCAGTCCGGATCGCAGCCGCAGTCACGGCCACCGGCCGCAGAGCGCGCCGCCTCGGCGTACCGAGCTTGCACCTGCGCGTGGATGTCGTCGGGCGCTGCGACCGCGACCGCCACATCCGGCGCGCAGCAACCGCTGCCGCAACAGTCGGCGTCGGAGGTGTCGCGGGGTTGCGTCACGGATTCAGCCATTGGGTGAACTCCTCGAGGGCGCCCGGCAGGACGTAGTAGTAGGCCCACAATCCCGGCCGCTCGCAGTCGACGATCCCGGCGTCGCGCAGCACTTTGAGGTGGTGCGAGACCGTGGGTTGGCCGACGTCGAACAGCGGGGTGAGCTCGCAGACGCACACCTTGCCGGCGTGCTTGCGCAGCACGTCGACCAGCTGCAGGCGGATCGGGTCGCCGAGCGCCTTCGCGACCCTTGCCAGCCGCTCCGCCTCGCGACGCTGGACGTCGGGATAGACGACCGGCTCGCAGCAGGGCTCGCCGGCGGGGCGCTTGCGCTTCGGCGTCAGCTCCAGATCGATGCTCATCAATCTACTTCTATCAATTGAACTGACATCCGTCAATGATTACGCTTTGTGCCGTGCGCGTTGCGGTCATCACCGACATCCACGCCAACCTGCCCGCCCTCCAGGCGGCGCTCGCGGCCATCGACGCAATCGGCGTCGACGCGGTCTATTGCGGCGGCGACCTCGTGGGCTACGGCCCGCATCCCAACGAGGTGTGCGAGCTCATCGAGCAGCGCGCGATCCCCACGATCTACGGCAACTACGACTTCGCGATCGCCCGCGATCTCGACGACTGCGGGTGCGCGTACATCACTCCGCACGACCGGGAGCTCGGCCAGCGCTCCGTCGAATGGACGCTCCGGCGCACCAACGCGGCATCGAAGGCGTTCATGGGCACGCTGCCGTTCGACCTTCGCTTCGCGATGGGCGACCGGCGCGTACGGCTGGTTCACGGCTCGCCCCGCAAGGTCAACGAGTACCTGTTCGAGGACAAGCCGGCCTCCCTCTACGAACGCCTGGCGGCGTCGGCCGACTGCGACGTACTGGTCTTCGGGCACACCCACAAGCCGTGGATTCGCGAGTACGGCGGCGTGCTCTTCGTCAACTGCGGATCGGTCGGCAAGCCCAAGGACGGCGACGCGCGCGCGGCCTTCGCCGTGCTCGAACTCGACGGCGACCGGGTGGTCGCGTCGATCGAGCGGGTGCCCTACGACGCGGACGCCGTCGCGCGCGAGGTCGAGGCGGCCGGACTGCCGCAGGAGTTCGCCGCCAAGCTGGTGACCGCGGAGTAGTGCTCGGGCGACCTGACCTGGCTCGCCGCCTCGCCGCGGAGGCGCTCGGCACGTACTGCCTGGTGTTCGCCGGCACCGGAGCGATCGTGATCGACGGCGTTGCCGGAGGCGTGATCGGCCACGGTGGCGTGGCGGCGGCGTTCGGCCTGGTGGTCGCGATCATGATCTTCGCGGTGGGGCACCTCTCCGGCGCCCATCTCAATCCCGCCGTCACCGCCGGATTCGCGACCGGCCGGCATTTCCCGCTGCGGGAGGTGGCGCCCTACTGGGCCGCCCAGGTGGCGGGCGCCCTGCTGGCATCGCTGTCGCTTCGCGGCCTGTTCGGCACCGGGCAAGGACTCGGCGCGACCCACCCGAACCACGTCGGTCGGCTGGGCGCCCTCGCGCTCGAGGCGGGCATGACCACGGTGCTGGTGGTGGTGATCCTGGCCGTCGCGACCGACACGCGCGCGGTCGGCTCACTCGCGGCCCTGGCTGTCGGCGCGACGATCGCGCTGGAGGCGCTTGTGGTCGGCCCGATCACGGGCGCCTCGATGAACCCCGCACGGTCATTGGCTCCGGCCGTGGTCGGCGGCGACTGGACCGATCTGTGGCTCTACCTCGTCGGCCCGATGGCGGGCGCCCTCGCCGGCGTCGGCGTCTACGAGGTGATCCGCGGAATGCCTCGCGCCGGCGCGACGGACGCCGTCGTCTCGCCGGCCGGAGACTGAGCTCGGCGACCCGGGTCAGCGGAGGGGCAGCAGCACCTGGAAGCGGGTGTCGCCGGGCTGCGACTCGAGGCGCAGCTCGCCGTGGTGGCGGACCACGATGCGCTGGGCGATGTCGAGCCCGAGGCCGGTGCCCTGGCCGACCGGCTTGGTGGTGAAGAAGGCGTCGAAGATGCGGGCCTGCAGGTCCGCGGGGATCCCCGGCCCGTCGTCGCCGATCTCGACGCAGACGCGCTCGCCCTGGCGTGCGGGTGCGCAGGGTGAGCCGCCCGCCGGCGCCGAGGGCGTCGACCGCGTTGTCGATCAGGTTCGTCCACACCTGGTTGAGCTCGGAGCCCGACGCCTCGACGCCCGGCAGCTCGGGGTCGAAGTCGCGGACGATCGTCGATCCGCTTCTCGCGCAGCTTGTGGCCCAGCAGCGAGAGCGTGCTCTCGAGCCCCTCGTGGATGTCGACGCGTCTGGCGCGGCGCCTGGTCGAGGTACGAGTAGCTCCTGACGGCGCCGACGAGGTCGGCGATGCGCGTGGTCGCCTCCTCCAGCTCGGCGAGCAGACGCGCGTGCCGGCGCACGCCGCCACGAAGCGCAGGCCGGCGGCCAGGCCTCCTCGCCGACGCCCGCCGCGACGCGGTCGACCCACGCCGTCGTCCGAGCCGCGCCTCGGTCAGCGTGGACGCGATCGGCGTAGGCGTCCGTCAACGCCGCGCTGCTCGAGCGCCCCGACGAGCTCCTGCTCGCGGTCGCTCGCGCGCGAGGGGGTCGAGCCGCTCGGCCGGCGACCGTCCGCTCGGTCGCCGCCGGCGCCGAGCGAGGCGAGCGCGGCCGAGCCGCTCCGCCGGCGCGCCGGCTGCCGGCGATCTCGGCGAAGGCCTCCTGGCGCGGCGCTCGTACTCGCGCAGCGTCGCGACGCCGCGCGCGGCGGCGGCGGCGGGGTTGTTGAGCTCGTGCGCCAGCCCCGCGGCGAGCTTGCCCACCGCGAGCAGCTTCTCGCGGTCGCGCTCGAGCCCCTTGACCGCGCCGCTCACCGACTCGATCGCCGGGAGGAACTCGCGCAGCAGCGGCGGGGTGGGTGAACGCCAGCCGCCGCAGCTCGTCGCCGTCCAGCTCGAACACGACGCGTCTCGGCCAGCGCGGTGGTGCGTCCCGCGGTAGGGGGTGTCGGTGAGCAGCGCCATCGCGCCCAGGTAGCCGCCCGGGCCGTGGCTCAGCATCAGGACCTGCTCGCCGGCCACCTCCCGCGTGGTCTCCAGCTGCCCCTCGAGCACGATGTGGAAGGCGATCGCGCGCTCGCCCTGGCGGAAGAGGAACGTCGCCCGGGGCGAGGCGGCGCTCGCGCCCGCGCCTCGGCGAGCCGCGCGAGCTCCTCGTCGCCGAGGGCGCGCGAGGACCGGGACGTCGCGCAGGCGCTCGGCGGTCATCGCGCACGCCGCCGTGAGCGCCGCCGAGGTACTGGTGCACCAGCTGCACCGCCATCGAGCCCTCGCCCACCGCCGAGGCCACGCGCTTGATCGACTGGTCGCGCACGTCGCCGGCCACGAACACGCCGGGCAGGCTCGTCTCGAGCGGGAAGGGGTCGCGCTCCAGCCGCCAGCGGTGCCGCCCCTCGATCCGCGCGCAGCGCCGCGCCCGGAGACGATGAACCCGGCCGGCGTCGCGCGCCACCGTGTCGCCGAGCCAGTCGGTCTGCGGCCGCGCGCCGATGAAGACGAACGCCGCCGTCGCCGGCCAGCCGCTCCTCGCGCGCCCGCGACGGCGATCGTCAGCTCCTCGAGGCTGTCCGTCGCCGGACGCCGCCGTGACCACCGCGCGCGGTGCGGACCTCGACGTTCGGCAGCGAGCGGATCCGCTCGACGAGGTAGTGGGACATGCTCTTCTCGAGGCCGTCGGCGCGGCACAGCACCGTCACCCGGCGCGCCCGCGTCGGCGAGGTCGACCACCGCCTGGCCGGCCGAGTTCGCCGCGCCCACCACGACCACGTCCTCGCCCTCGACCGCGGCGGCCTCGGCCGGGCGCGGCGCCGTAGTAGACGCCCGAGCCGGTGAGCGCCTCGACCCCGGGGGCGTCGAGCCGGGCGTAGTGCACGCCCGTCGCGACGAGCACGCTGTGGGCAGCCGATCTCCTCGCCGCCGTCGAGCGTGACCACCCGCGACGGGCCGTTCTCGCGGATGCCGACGACCTCGCGGGCGGTGAGCATCTCGGCGCCGAGGCGGCGGGCCTGGGCCGTCGCGCGCCGCGCCAGGTCGGCGCCGCTGAGGCCCGACGGGAAGCCCAGGTAGTTCTCGATGCGCGAGCTCTGGCCCGGCCTGCCCGCCCGTCGCGTGGCGCTCCACGAGCAGCGTGCGCAGGCCCTCGGAGGCGCCGTAGACCGCCGCCGCCAGGCCGGCCGGCCCGCCACCGAGGATGACGAGGTCGTAGAAGGGCAGCTCCGCCTCGGTGCGCAGGCCGATCCGCGCCGCGAGCTCGCCCTGGGAGGGCCGCACCAGCGCCTCGCCGTCCTCGAAGACGAGCACCGGGCAGCTCGGCCTCGTCCGCCGTGGGCGGCGGCCATCAGCGTGCGCGCCTCGGGATCGGCGACGTCGAGCCAGCGGTAGGGGACGCCGTTGCGGGCCAGGAAGTCGCGCGTGGCGTGCGCCTCGGCCGAGAACCGGTGCCCGATCGAGCCGCAGGCCCGGCTCGGCGAGCCGCGCGGCCGAGTCGGCCTCCCAGTCCTCGAGCAGGTCGTCGAGCACCGGGTACAGCCGCTCCTCCGGCGGGCTCCAGGGCTTCATCAGGTAGTGGTCGAGCCGGACCTCGTTGATCGCCCGGATCGCGGCCTCGGTGTCGGCGTAGGCCGTCAGCAGCACGCGCTTGGCCTGCGGGGCCACCTGCAGAGCGCCTGGGCCAGGAACTCGACCCCGCTCATCCCCGGCATGCGCTGGTCGGCGACCAGCAGCGCCACCGGCTCGCCGCGCCGGACGATCTGCTCGACGATGCCCGAGCCCCGCCTCGCCGGAGTCCGCCAGCAGGACGCGGTGGCGCGAGCCGTACCGGTGCCGCAGGTCGCGCTCGATCGCGCGGCCGACGGCCGGATCGTCGTCGACCGCCAGGATGAGGGCGCGCACCGAAGGTGGGGTCATTTCTGGCCGACCTTACTCGATCTCAGCCGGCCCGAAGAAGCAGGGACTCACGAGCGGGGGCGCCGCGCACGTCGTCGGGTGTGTGGGACCGACGAGGCCTCTGCGACGGCGATCGGCTGCGCGTGCCCGGACGGCACCGTCGGCCACGTCGGCTCGCCGGTCGATCCGATCGGCCTTCGCGACGTCCACATCGGCAACGTCCGGCTGACGGGTGGACGAAGCGCCGGTGCGCAGGTACGTCCCGACTTGATGGCCGACATCCTCGCCGGCCGCCTCGACCCGTCGGCGGTGATGGACCTCACCATCTCACTCGCGGAGGTGCGGGCGGCTATGCGGCCATGAACGAGCGACGAGCCGTGAAGGTGCTGGCGCGCAACCGGCGGCGCCTGACGGGACGCTCGGAGCGGCCCCGAAAAGCGCGGGGTGTCCGTCCGCGACGGATGTCGGCTACTGCTTCGCGAGCACCACGGTTGGGCTTGTCGCGAGCGGCGTCCAGCCGTCCGTGTCGACGAGCACGGCCCTCACCTTGGCAGGGCGGCGGACGCGGACGTCGGCCTCCGAGACGTAGTCGACGCGAGTGCTCACCACGGGCCACCAGCCGAACCGCTCCCGGAGGTACACCTCGACGAGAATCCGGGAGTACGGGGCGCTCGGTGTGACGGTGACGCGCACACCCTTCCGCGTCTTGCGAATGTGCACGCGGCGGCTGGCGACAAGCAGTCGTCGGGTCTCGCTGACGTCGGCGCCGGCTGCTGCGCGGTAGTAGCCCGTCGCTGCGGCGTCGACCGTCAGCCGCCACGTTCCGTCGGGCGCCGGGGCGGCGCTGGAGATCGCCGAGAAGGCGGATCCGTCGGCGCTCCGCTGGAGGTACACGGGCTGGGTCGGGTCGGCGGTCCGGCCGGTGAACTCGACGCGAGAGCCGACCGGCAGCGCAGCCGTGGGCAACGGCCCGAGGATCACGCGTCGTACGTCGACCTCGCCGCGGATGCTCGGATGAATCGTGCAGTGATAGGCATACACCCCGACCGAGCTGAACGGGAACGTGAAGCGAGCGTCCCCCGGAGAGCTCGCCGGAGTCGAACAACCCTGTGTCGGAGGTCACCGTATGGGTGCGCTGGCTCACGTTCGTCCACTGCACGGTCTCGCCCGGCAGAACGTCGAGCTGGGACGGGGCGTACGCGGAGAACTGGACGCTCACCTCCTGCTGCGTCGCCTCCGCGACGCCCGCCGGCACCAACGCGAGGGCCACGGCCAGGGACCTGAGCCCTCGGACGTTCACCGCGCCACCCGATAGATCCCGATCATGCCGCGCATCATGTGGTCCTCAACGTGGCAGTGGTACAGCCAGGTGCCCGGGGCCTTCTCGCGCCACCGGATGCGGTAGGACTCGGCCGGGCCGATCGCCTGCGTGTCGCGTGGCACCCCACCGGGCGCGATCCAGCGGTGCCCATGAACGTGGAACGTGTGGAAATCCGACCCCATCGCCATGACGTCCCACTGCACGAGCTCACCGACCTTCGCGTGGAAGACCGGGGTGTTGCCGACGAACGCGCGCCCGTCGATCGCCATGAAGCCATTGCCGATCGGCGAGAAGACCACCTCGAACTCGCGGTCGGGAGCCCGTTCATGACGTCCGAGTATCGAGAGCATGCCGTACATGCCGCCGCCGATCGAGTCGGTCATCGAGGGTGAATGGTCGTGGTAGGGCCAGACCCCAACAGAGTCCTCGCCGGCGGTGAGCCGGTACACGTAGCTCTGGCCCGGCTTCACATTCCCATCACGTCCCGAGAAGCCGGGCACGTACGCGCCGTCCGAGCTCGGGCGATAGTGCACACCGTGGAAATGCATCGAGTGCGGCGCGTTGCGCAGGGTGTCCATGTTCTTGAAGTGGATGCGCAGCCGGTCCCCGACCCGCGCCTGGATCAACGGACCCGGGATCGCGAGGCCGTCGGCGCTGGGCAGCGGCGCGTTCTGCAGCGGCTTTCGCCAGTGGGGACTGAACCGGCGATACACGACGGTCCCCAGCACCGAGTCCGCCGGTGAGAACAGCGTTCCCATGATCGCGTCCCGGCCATTCGGAACGATATTCCACGAGACGGGCACGGCGGCGATCCAGTAGTCGATCGTCACTCCCTGCTCGCGGGCGTACGCGGGCCCCGTCGCGCTCCCGCTGATCCCGCACAGCGCGAGGACGCAAGCTGCCGCAAGCGTCCTCGCGTTGCGCTGACCGCGTGGGGCGGGCCTCAAGTAACGTCGACCTCGGCCTGCATCCATGGGTGAATCAGGCACATGAAGTGCAGCTTCGCGCCGCGCCGTGCCGTCACCTTGAGGTTGATGTACTCGCCGACCTTCCCCTCGCCCGTGATCCCCGAGTCACCTGGTCGGTCAACGAGCGGCGGCGTTGCCTGACCGACTCCGTTCTCGAGGAACGGGAACTTCGGCGGCGCGTCGCTGTTCGGATCCGCGCCGTGCGCCGCGCCGAGCTTCGCGCAGATGGGGCACCTGACGATCTGCAAGCCGGTGCGCGGTTCGTTCTTCGGGAGCACCACGGTGAAGGTGTGGGGGCCCGAGTCGGCGGCGCGGTTGACGATGTGCAGCGTGCCCCCTCGGCGCACGGTGTAGACGTCCCGGTTCCATCGCAGGCCGTCCTGGATGTAGCGGTTGATCTTCACCGTCGGAGGAAACGTCGTCACCGCTCTGATGGTGGTGATGTTCGCCGCGTTGCCCGCCGCGATTGGGGCGATCGCGGCGACGCCGAGCGTGGCGAGAGCGAGAACAAGCTTGCGTAAGCTCATCGGGACTCCTTTTTCTCGGCCGGCGTGAGTGCCGACCCGACGGACTCAACGGGAGTCAATCCGTCCCGCAAACGGACGTCGATCCGTCCCGCGGTGCCAGGCTTCCGCACCCCGCCCCAAAATGCAATACCGGGGTGCGCGGCAATTCCTGCGGGGCAGCCCGCGTGTACAGGATGCCCCATTACGGGGCGCCGAGGAGGATCCGCGCCGCCGCGAATCTCGAGCCGAACGATGCGTCGTGGGGGATGACCTCCCCGGCGATCGCGAGCTTTCCCGAAGCGAGGATCGCCCCGGCGACACCGGAGTCCTCGCGACCGAAGTTGACGAACGCCTTCCCGTCCCCCGACAATGACGGATCGAGCCCACCCGCGACGGTGTACCGCGCGACCGCCATGTCGAGCCGGCCGCCGCGGAACGCACGGCCGACCGTGACGATCCGCCCGTCGGCGTGCAGCAGCACGTCCTCGGTCCGTGAAAGAGATGGTGTCACCACCACGCCGCTCCCGCCGAAGGAGGGGTCGGGCTGACCGTCCGTGGCGAAGCGCACCAGCACCGACTCGGTCTTCGCAGTGCTGCCGAGGTGGCCGAATCCCCCAACGATGATCCCCCCGTCGGGCTGCACCGCCAGGGCCCGTGCCACGTCGTACTGGTGGGTGCTGATCGTGGCGACCCCGTCGCCGGAGAACGAGGTGTCGCGGTTGCCGTTCGCGTCGAAGCGCATCGCGAAGAAGTCGAGATCGCCGCCGAGCAGGGTGTGCCCGCCGACGACGATGCGCTCGCCCTGCACCGCGAGACCCTCAACGTGATCGTTGTCGCCGTAGTCGATCACGACCGTGCCGCCCTGCCCGAACGTATTGTCGAGCGCTCCGCCGATCGTGTAGCGGGCCAGGACGACGTCGGCGATGTCGCCCCGCTTCCCCCAGCCGGCGACGAGAATCTTGTCGCCCTGGAGAGCGACCGCCGTGGCTTCACCGATGCTGCCGACCTTGAGGGTCACCTTCCCGTCACCGGAGAAGGACTTGTCGAGCGCGCCGTTCGGCCGGTATCGCATCAGAAGGAGCGAGCCAGTTGAGGAGTTGTCGGTCGCTCCGGCGACGAGGATCTTGTCGCCTTGCATCGCGACGGCCAGCGCGCGGTCGAATGACCGAAGGTGCGTCGTGACGACGCCGTCCCCGCCGCCGAACGTGCGGTCGAGCGCGCCGTTTGCGTTGTAGCGCAGCAGGGCCGCATCGGTGCCGCCGCCGACGCGCCCGATCGACGAACCGACCACCACGAGCTTGCCTCGGTGGGCGACCATGTCCCAAGCGTGGTCGTCGCCGCTAACGGGCGAGATGACGCGCCCGTCGCCGGAGAACGCCGGGTCGCGGTCACCGGTCACCGCCACGGCGGTCACCGCCGTGAGACCGAGTACCGCCGCGACTGCGATTACGTGAAACTTCAACGCTTCCCCCTGGCCGTGCTGTCCCCGCACCCTGCAGGAAAGCCCTGAAAGTTTCAATAGTTTTTATCGAACACCTGGCCGAACCTGACGAGGCGGCTGGGGGCGTGTGCGTCGTCTCAGCGCGCGTTCGCCACGGCCCACTCGAGCGCGTAGTCGGCGACCTCCTCCCAACCGGGCTCGCCGCACGTCCAGTGCGAACGGCCGGGAATTTCGTGGTAGTCGGTCACGGTGTTTCCCTTGTAGTGCTTCGCGTTCGACTTGTTCACCTTCGGCGGCATGATGTTGTCGTCGCCCCCCGCGATGAACAGGAGCGGTGCGCGGAACTCGTTCTTGTAGTTCACCCAGGTCTCCTGGTGACCGGGCTTGAAGTTGGCGATCAGGCCGTAAGCCCAGACCCAGTTGCCGGGTGCGGGGATGTGGTAGCGCTCGTAGACTTTCGCGGAGTCCTCCGGGCTGAGCGTGTTCGCGAAGGCGTAGTGGAACTCCTCGGGCGTGAAGCCGACGGCTTTGTGGCGGTTGGCCGGGTGCTTGAGGATCGGGAAGAGCGACTTGATCTGCGACGGCGGGGTGACGCGCACGCCCTCGGTGGGCGCCGAGTCGATGACCACGCCGCACGCGCCGAGCCCGCGGTCGAGGAGGAGCTGCGTGAGCGTCCCACCGAACGAGTGGCCCATGAGGATGGGCGGGCGGTCGAGCTCGTTGATCACCCCGGCGATCTGCGCGACCGTCGCCGGCACCGTCGCGGTCGCGATCGGCTCGGCGTTCTCGCGGAGCGCCTCGACCTCCACCTCGAAGCCCGGGTACGTCGGCGTCAGGACGCGATACCCCTTCGCCTCGTAGTGCGGAACCCAGTGCTCCCAGCTGCGCGGGGTCATCCAGAGCCCGTGGATCAGGACGATGGTGTCGGGAGCGGTGGTCGCGGTCATCAGATCTCCCAAGCGTCGACTGACGTGCGGGCGAGTATAAGTCGCCCCCGGCTCCGGCGACGAGCCGTTCACCAGTCCGAAACGAGCTCGTTGACCTGCACCCGGGCACTCATGACGGAGAGAAGGCGCTCCACGAGCACGCGAGCATCCACTATCGCACACGGCGTCGGCGCGTAAACCAGGCCACCGGGGCGGCGGGAACGATCATTCCCAGTCGCCCCTCTCCGATCGTCGGCATCCCGGCGTCTTCGGTCGTTGCGGGCGTGTCCCGTGCGGCTCGGGACTTCGCCGACCGGGGTTAGGGTGCTGGGGTGAGGCCGTGGCGTCGCATCACTTCGGCGAGCGCGGCGAGATCGGGCGGGCCGCCGGCTGCGGCCTCGACGACGGCGGCGCATTCGCGGAAGTAGTCGGGGCCGAGGATGCCCGGGCTGACGATCGCGAGCATCTTCGCGTCGTCGGCCCGCTCGTTGTCGAAGCGGTGGATGACTCCGCGGGGGATGCAGAGCACGTCGCCCGGGCCGACGTCGATCTGTCGTCCGTCGAGCGTCCAGGTCAGGACGCCCTCGAGCCCGTAGAGCGTCTCCTCGTATCCGTCGTGGCTGTGCGCGGCCGGCACTCTGGCTCCGGCTGGGACGTCGAACTCGAAGACCGCGACGGAGCCTCCCGACGCCTCGCCCTCGAGCAGGAATCGGATCGCCACCTGCCCGATCCTGATCTCGTCGCCTGTGCTTGTCAGCATGGTATCTGCTCCTCGTGCAGAGATGGTAAAGTGTCTTGACTCTAGATGCCAGCTGAGAATAAGTCAAGTACCTTTACTCCAGTCGATGCGGAGCCATTCGGGCCTCCCCTGATCGGCGCGCTCCTGCGCGCGCCCTGGGAAGCCGTGAGACGGCGGATGCTCGAACGGCTGCGCGAGCACGGCTTCGACGACCTCGACGCCGCCCACCTCAACGTCTTCCTCTACCCCGGGCCCCAGGGCGCGAGGCCCTCCGAGCTCGCCGCCCGGCTGCGCATCAGCAAGCAGGCGCTCAACTACCTGCTCGGCCAGCTGGAACGTCTCGGCTACCTCGAGCGCCAAGCAGATCCACGCGACCCGCGCTCCAAGCGCATCGCCCTCACGCCGCGTGGCGTACGCGCGGGTCGGACCATGCGCGACGCAGTCAGCGAAGTCGAACGGGACTGGACGCAACGGCTCGGACCGAAACGCTTCGCCCAACTCGGCCAGCTGCTCCGCGAACTCGGCGAGTCGACCTAGACTGGACAACCAATCAGCCGTCCCCTCGTGACTCCGCCGTGCGCACGCTGGACGGGGCGACCTCGCTTCCCCCGAAAGCCCGGCCGGCTCAGGCCGCCCGAGGGTGCAGCGCGTCGAACGTGAGCTGGGCTGGGGTCCTCTCAGCGCCCGACGACTCCCGCAGCCGGTCGATCATCCGCGCGGCGAGCGGGCTCTCCTGCGCCACCGAGGCGATCGCGAGGGCAGTGTCGGCATCGGGGCCATCCGACCGCCCGAGATCGCGAATGTCGACGCCCCGAACCTCCAGTCGATCGAGCACCGTGACAAGGGTGGCGAGCCCGACGAGGACCCCGCGTGGAGACGCCCCGGTCTTCGTCGAACGCGCCAGCGTGACCGGGTTGCACCGCACGAGGCGGGCGATAGTCGTGATGTCGAGCCCCCGCTCGACGAGCCGCGCACGAAGGGCGGCGGGGCCGTCGCACACATGGCCGACGACGGCGAGTGAGAAATCCGCGGTGTCCGTCATGTCTCCACGGTAGCGCGATTCCCCGCGAAAGCACGAACATGTGTTCTCTGAGTCGGCTCCCGCCTCCGGAGTAGGACGGCGTTCGCACCTGCGACTTCGTGTTGCGTCCGGCACCCTCGAACTCGACCGGATAGGAGCGGCAAGGAACAGTGGTCATCAACGCCCGCGGTTCAGACCCACCGCTTCCTACTCATGTCCTCCCTGTAGACAGGAACCAATGGAGCTAAGCGGATTCGAACCGCTGACCTCCTGGGTGCGATCCAGGCGCTCTCCCAGCTGAGCTATAGCCCCGAAGAAGTCGAGATCCTAGCGGGCGCGCGGGCGCGTGACCAGGGAGCGGGCCCGGGCACGGCGCGGGTGGGAGTGACAGCCTGTGTCGTTGTGATCGACCTTCATTCGCACACCCTGCCCCGGGTCGACGACGGGCCGTCGCGCGACGAGGACTCCGTCGAGATGGCCCGCCTCGCCGCCGCCGACGGGGTGCGGGTGATCGCGTGCACGCCGCACCGTTCTCGCAACACGCCGACAACCCCCGAGCGGGTGGCGGAGGGCATCGCCGGGCTGCAGCCGGCGATCGACGCGGCCGGGATCGACGTGCGCCTTGTGCCGGGGCTTGAGATTACGATCGAGCAGGCTGGCCTGATGGACGAGGACGAGCTCCGCGCCGCGTCGCTCGGCGGCGGCGGGCGATGGCTCCTGATCGAGATGCCGTTCCAGGGGTGGCCACTCGAGCTTCCCGCCCTCCTGACCGCCCTCGAGGTGCGCGGCTTCGGGGCCGTCATCGCCCACCCGGAGCGCGCCCAAGCCGTGCAGGCGTCGCCCGACCGCATGCGGGAGATCGTCGGTCGCGGCGCGCTGCTTCAGCTCACCGCCGGGAGCATCTCCGGCGAGAACGGGCCGCGGCCACTGCGCGCGGCGACGCAACTGCTGCGCTCCGGGTTCGCTCACGTCATCGCCAGCGACATGCACTCACCGACGTGGCGTCCACCCGGCCTCACCGCCGGACTCGACGCCGCCGCCGACATCCTGAGGACCACCGCCGACGAGGTCCGCTGGATGGTCGACGACATCCCCCGCGCGATCGTCGAGGGTCGCGAGGTGCGCCCACCGAAGCTCGGGAAGGCGCCACCTAACCGAAGGCGCCCGGCGGGCGAGCCTCCGGGTGCTCCCGGGACGCGGCGACCGACGCCAAGGTGAGCCGCAGCCCCTCGGCGAGGGGCATCTGCGCGCGCCATCCGAGCACCCGCTCCGCCTTCGACGGGTCGAGGCAACTGCGCTGGAGTTCGCCCGGTCGCGCAGGCGCGAACTCGGGTGCGAGCTCACCGCCGAGCCCCTCGATCAGGTCGAGTACCGACACCTCGGCGCCCGCGCCGATGTTGACCGTCTCGCCCGCCGGCCCCGCCGCGGCGAGCAGGAAGGCGTGGGCGACGTCGCCGACGTAGACGTAGTCGCGCGTCTGCAGGCCGTCGCCGAACACCCGCGGCGGCTGGCCGTCGAGGAGCTTGCCGCAGAAGATCGCGACGACGCCGGCCTCGCCGTGGGGATCCTGGCGCGGCCCGTACACGTTGCCGAACCGCAGGCACACCCCGTCGATCCCGTAGAGCCGCCCGTACAGGTGGATGTAGCCCTCGCCGGCCATCTTGCTCATGCCGTAGTGGGACAGCGGGCGGGTCTCGGCGGTCTCGGGCGACGGCACCGGGAGGCTCTCGTACTCGCCGTAGGCGGCGCCGCCGGTGCTGGCGAACACCACCCGCGAGCCGGCGACCCGGGCAGCCTCCAGCACCGAGATCGTGCCGATGATGTTGACGTCAGCGTCGAACGACGGCTCCTCGATCGCGCGGCGCACGTCGGCCTGCGCGGCGAGGTGGTAGATCGCCGACGGGCGCACTCTCTCCGCGAGCGCGTGCAACGCCCCGGAGTCGCGGATGTCGAGCTTGTGGAACTCGGCCTCGGGCGGCACCTGCCGCTCGTGACCGTGCGAGAGGTCGTCGACCACGTGCACCGGGGTGCCGTCCGCCAGGAGGGCGTCGGCAAGGTTGGAGCCGATGAACCCGGCGCCGCCCGTGACGATGACTGGGCGCGCGCTCATGTTGTTATCCTCGCGGCCTCGACCGGAGGAACTGCAGGGAACGTGCGGCTGATCGTGACGGACAACTCCACGGCGGCCCGCACCATGGCGGATCGGATCGCCAAGGGCAAGGCGCGTGGACGTTCGGTGTACCGGGTTCCGGTGTACGACGCCGACGTCGAGGGCGACGCCACGGTGGTCATCGGCCTCGGCGGATTGCTGTTCACGCCGAAGGGCGACCCACCCGAATGGACGCCCGCTCGGCGCGCCCCGGCCAACGCGCTGCGCCTGCTTGCCCGCTCGGCTGACACGCTGCTCCTGGCGGGAGACGACCCGCTGCTTGCGGTGCAGGCCCGGGACGTCGCGTGCGAGGGCCGCCCCCTCCTGATGCGAGCGACGCGCACGGGATCGCCGTTCGGGCCGGTCGGCCACGTCGACGACCTCGCCGCCCACGGCCGCGCCGCAGCGCTCGAAGCCGACGCCGTGTTCGCCGCCCACCTCGCCGCGATCGACCCGGAGCTTCGCCGCCAGGATCTCGCCGCCCTCGGCATCGCCGGCCGCGGGCCCACCTCTCGGGAAGTGCTCCGGCGCGAGGGCGCCACCGATCGTTCGCTCCGCCGGCTGGCCGAGCGGGGGTACCTCGTCGACGAGCCGGCCTGGCGGTCGCCGGCCGGCGAGATGGTGGTCGACGCCGTCGACCCGGCGCTGCTCGACCCGGCCACGTGCGCCACCGTCGACGCATGGATCGACGCCGTCGCGCGCGGCACGCTTCCACGCCCCCAGGCGCTGGTGCGCACTCGCGGGCTCGTGACGGGCCTCGCCTCCCCGGCCGGCCTGGACGGACTCGCGTCGGGCCGACTCATGGGCCGTTGCCCGGAGTGCGACGAGTGGATGGGCGGCGCGCGCGACCAGATCCGCTGCATGGGGTGCGGGCTCACCTACCGGCTGCCCCGGCAGGTGGAGGCACTCGCGATTCCCGGGGCGACATGCGACGCGTGCGACGCGCCGCTGATCCTGCCCGTGATCCGCGGACGTCGGGACGAGCCGCGCTGCCCGGACGCGACCGGCTGCCCGACGCGCGTGGAGGTTCGGGTTGGCGCCTGAGCCCCGCCGTAGCCCCCCGGAGATCCTGGGGCGGCTCCGCCGCGACGCGGAGGAGCAGCTCGACCCGCCGACGGCGCCACGCTGGGCGCGGCCCGTGGGCGTGCTCATCGCGGTGGGCATCATCGTGGTCGTGATCGTCATCCTGGTGTGGGCGAACCCGCTGTGACGGCGCGGTTCGTCGCGCTCGAGGGGGTTGACGGCTCCGGCAAGTCGACCCAGGCGGCGCTGCTCGCCGAGTACCTGCGCGCGCACGGGCACGACGTGGTCCTAACGCGGGAGCCCGGGGGCACGGCCCTTGGTGAGGGCGTGCGGAACCTGGTGCTGGCGGACGGCTCGATGGCGCCCGTCGCGGAGGCGCTGCTGTTCGCCGCGGCCCGGGCCCAGCTGGTGGCGGAGGTCGTCCGCCCGGCGCTCGACGCCGGCCGGTGGGTGGTGACCGACCGGTTCGTCGACTCGTCCCTCGCGTACCAGGGCGCCGCCCGCGGGCTCGGCGTCGACGAGGTGTGGGAGATCAACCGCCCGGGAGTTGAGGGCAGCCTGCCCGACCTCGCCGTGGTGCTCGACGTGCCGGTACGGGTCGCGGCCGATCGCGACACGGGGCCCGACGACCGCATCGAGTCGGAGGGCGTCGCCCTGCAGGAGGCGGTGGCGGCGGGGTACCGGGAGCTCGCCGCACGGTTCCCCGACCGCATCGCAATCGTAGGCGGCGACGGCTCGGTCGACGAGGTGCACGCCCGCGTCGTGGCGCTCGTGAAGGCGCTCGCGTGATTGACATCCCCGACCAGCCCCTCGCCGAGCGGATCCTGCGCGCGGCGGTGGGCCGCCCCAACCCGCCGCAGCAGCTGCTCTTCTTCGGCCCGCCGGGCACCGGCAAGCGGCAGGCGGCCCGGGCTGTGGCGTGGGCGCTCATCGACCCGGACACCCCGCACGACCCGGACCACGAGTCCCTCGACCTCACGGTGGTCGCGGCCACGGGAGCGTCGATCCGGCTGGAGGCCGACCTCGAACCGGCGCTCGCCGACCTCGCGGCACGGCCCGCCGTGGGCAAGCGCCGCGTGCTCATCATCGACGGCGCCGAGCGGCTCCGCGAGCAGGAAGGCGCGCCGCGCATTCTCAAGCAGCTCGAGGAGCCCGCGCCGCGCTCCCACGTGATCCTCGTGACCGACCGCCTCGCGGACCTGCTGCCGACGATTCGGTCGCGCTGCCTCCCGGTCCCGTTCCGCTCGCCCGGCTGGCGCCAGGTCGCGGTCCGGCTTGTCGACGCGGGGCTCGGGGAGGCGCAGGCCGCGGGGCTCGCGCGAGCCGACGGCCCCTTCGCGATCTCGTCAGGCGCGTTCGAGCGTTCGATGCGGCTCATCGGGGTTGAGCTCGCCGAGCACGCCCTGCAGGGGCAGGTGTCGGCTCCGCAACTCGTCCGCGACATCCAGAGCCGCATGGAGGGCACCGCCGCCAACCACCCGTCCCAGGCACTGAAGGATTTGCGGGACGAGGCGGCCGCCCTGGCCGGCAAGCGCGGGGAGCGAACCGCGCTCAAGCGGGTGGACGATCAGGAGCGCCGCGAGCGCCGGCGCGCCCTCACCGATGGGTGGTCGCATGTGCTCGACGGGGCCGCCGGGCTGGTCGCCGACGCGCTCGCGGTGGCCGTCGGCGCGGAGGCCGCGGTGCGCCATCAGGACCGCATCGAGACCCTGCGCACGGTCGGGGTGCCATCGCGCGTTGGCTTCCTCGCGAGGGCCCTCGACGAGATCCAGCTCACCCGTGCTGAGATGGAGCTCAACCCAACCCTCGACCTTGCAGTTGAGGGTTTGCTCGCGCGCATTGCCGCCGCCCGTCGCGGAGAGTCCCCCGCACTCGTGGGACACGGCCGCCTTCCGTGGTAGACGGGGCCGTCGTCACCACGAGATTCCGACGAAAACCCGCTCCGAGAGTGGGATCATAAGCCTCGATGAGTACTTGAGGCTTGTTTGTCACGGGTGGTCGCCTCGCAGCCCCGCGAGCCCACTGAGATCCGGCTTGAATCACACTTCGAGATTCGCACCGCGCCCTGTACCTTTTGCGTGTCTTGTGCGGTAGGTTCTGACAATCGCGTCATTGGGTGATGACCGCGAAGGAGGACGATGATCGCGTCGGTGCGAGGGAAAGCGAAAGGCGACGGGTCGAGTCGTCGACGCACGCCCATTCGCCTCGGCGCGACCCTCCTCGCCGCCGCCGCGTTTCTCTTCGCCGCGACCACGGTGATGGCCGCCACGACGAGCGCAACTGCCCTCGACCAGGGCATGGACGTGCCGGCCGTCACGGACACCACCGCCACCCCGACCCTCGACCCCGCCCCGGTCGATCCGCCTTCGGTCGATCCGGCCCCTGCGCCCGCCCCGCCGGTCACGCCACTCGACGCGACGCCCACACCGGCTGCTGATCCCACGCCGGCTCCGACTCCGACCACGACGCCCATCGCCGCCAATCCCACACCGGCGCCCGCGACGACGACGACGACCGGCCCGGCTGCGGGGACGACGCCTGCGGCGGCGGCGACCACGACGACTGCCGCGTCGCCCTCCCCCGACCAGTTGAGCCCAGCGCTCCTGGCACAGGTCAACGCCGCAACTGCCAACCCCGCGACACAGGTGAAGAGCACCGCGGACGTGCCACCCGCCCCGACCGTGGCTCGCACCGTCCCCGATGTCGATGTAGCGAGCGCCGCAACGCCGGCCCCGCCGCCGCCCATGGGCGACGCGCCGCCCGGTGCCCTCGTCGCGCACCGCCAGGAGGTATCCAGACCCGCCGCCCTCGTCGCAGGGCTGCTTCCGGCGATACCCGCGGAGGTGAGCGCCGCCGCGCCGCGGCCACGCGAGGAGGTCACCGCCACACGGGCGAGACCTGTGTGGAACGAATTCGTCTGGCGGTCCACGGGCAGTCTGGGCGGCAGCTCAGACCTCAATCTCGGTACCCGCGCCCTGCTCGCCATCATCGGCATGCTCCCGTTCGCCCCGGTGGACGGTCCCGACCGCACGGCTCCGCCGCTGGCGCAGCTCGCGCTGCTCATTCCGGTGCTGGGCCTGGTCGCCTTCCTGTTTGCCACACGCCCGATCGCCGATCCCCGGCGTCGCGGGCCCCAGTCCTACCGGGCGGTCGCTCTCAAGCCTGGCTAGTTGCGCCACCGGGGCCAGTGCGCCCCGGTCCAATCCGCCGCGCGTTCGCGCGCGGTCTCGCGCAACTTCCAGCTTTGAGGAGCGATCGAAAATGCACAATTGCGAGATACGAATCGTCACCCCGAGGGGTCGGGACCGGACGGCACTCGTCCAGACGATCGAGCGGCTCGGCCACCACGTGGTCGACTCGTCCCAGATGCGTGACGGAGCCGTCGTCGACGCGATCACGGTTGTCGACGGCCGCGGATCCCTGGCCGACGACTGGGCACAGATCCAGGACGAGCTCCGCGACGAGCCCGGCCCCGTGGTGCTCATCACCAACCGGCCCGCGGCCGACATGGCGGCGCTGTCCCGCCGGCAGGAGCGTGTGATCGTCTTCGCCGGGGGCGACAGCGAGATGGGCTACGACATCGCGTTCAAGCTCTGCTCCATGCTGCAGACGCCCACGCGTCAGGTCGCGTGAGGGGAGCGGAACGATGACTCGTTGCAATCACGGCTCGCACGGCGAGCGCGGTCGCACGCCCGGTTCCTACCCAGCCGTCTGGCTTCGCTCCCGCTCCACGAGGAGCCGTCGCAGGATCTTGCCCGACGGAGACTTCGGCACCTCGTCGACGATCTCGACGGCGACAAGGCGCTTGTGTGGAGCGCAGCGCTCGCTCATCCAGACGATCACCTCCGCCGGCTCCGCGTCGCCGCGCAGCACGACGAACGCCTTGGGTCGCTCGCCGGCCTCCTCGTCCGGGATGGGGATCACGCATGCGTCGGCGATCGCGGTATGGGTGAGAAGGAGCGCCTCGAGCTCCGCGGGGGCGACCGGGTAACCCTTGACCTTGATGAGCTCCTTGAGCCGGTCGGCGATGGTGATCCATCCGTCGGTATCCGCCGTCGCGATGTCGCCTGTGCGGAGCCACCCGCCGTCCACGATGGTCGCGCTCGTCGCCTCGTCGTTCCCGAGGTACCCGGGCATGACCTGCGGCCCGCGAGCCCAGAGCTCGCCGGGCTGACCGCTCTCCACGTCGAGACCGGTCTCCGGATCGACGATCCGCCCCTCCGTCGATCCCACCAGCGGCCCGACCGTTCCGGGTCGGTCTTCGCCGAATGCGCTGACGCACGTGAGGACGGGGCTGGCCTCGGTCATCCCGTACCCCTGGACGATGCGGCAGCCGATGCGCCTGCCGGCCTCTCCGGCGAGCTCGGCGTCGAGCGGCGCCGCCCCCGACATGACGTGCCGCAGGCTGGACAGGTCGTAGCCGTCGACGAGCGGGTGCTTCGCGAACGCCACGACGAGCGGGGGCGCGACGAAGAGCCGCGTCGCGCGGTGCTCTTGGATGAGCGCGAGGTACTGCTGCAGGTCGAAGCGGGGCATCGTGATGATTGCGGCGCCGGCGCGAAGTCCGGCGGCCATCACCACGGTCTGCCCGTAGATGTGGAAGAACGGCAGGACGCCCATGACGACGTCGTCGGGGCCCAACTCGAGGATCGGCTCGAGCTGACGGACGTTCGCGACGAGGTTGCGGTGCGTCAAGCGCACGCCCTTCGGCATGCCGGTGGTGCCGGACGAGTACGGCAGCGACACGGTATCGGCGGCGGGATCGATTGGCGGGGCGGGCACCGGGCCGCCGCCGAGCAGCGACGCGAACGACTCGGCCCCCTCGACCTCGCCGAACGCGACGACGGCGCCGATACCGGCGGCTGCCGCGGCCGGGAGGGCGCGATCGGCCAGCGCGGGGTGCGTCACGAGCATGCGGGCGCCGGCGTCGCGCAGCTGGAAGGTGAGCTCCTCCACGCCGTAGAGCCCGTTGGCGGTGGTGTTGACGGCCCCCGCCCGTGCGACGGCGAGGAACGCGACGGCGTAGTCGGGCAGGTTGGGGCTGTAGATGCCGACCACGTCGCCGTGGCCGATGCCCCGCTCGGCGAGGCCGGCGGCGACCGCATCCACGCGCTGCCGGAGCGCGCGGTGGCTTGTGATCTCGCCGGTGGCCCCGTCGATGAGCGCCGGGCGGTCGGCGTGGCGCTTGTCGTTCTCGAAGACGTACTCGGCGAGCGGTACGGTCGGGATGTCGAGGTCGGGGTAGGGACTCCGGATGATCATCGGGGCCTCCTGGCTCGCACGGACGCTGTAGAGGCTATGCCGCGCGGCCCCCTCGCGCGCCCCGACCGCTGCGCGCGGGCACGGGAAGGTCGAAGAGCGCCTCGAGGGATCGGCGCAGCACGCGGAGCTGACGGCGCATCTGCGACGGGTCGCGCAGCGAGCGCGCGATGATGAACGCGCCCTCGAACGTGACGAATACGTGGTTGGCGAGATCCTCCAGGTCGACGTCTCGCCGGAGGGGATGCCGGTCGGCGGCGGACTGCAGCTTGGCGCGGAGCAAGTCGCGCCAGGCGACGATGGCGTCGATGATCATCTCGGTGGTGCCGTCCTGGCTGAGCTGGCGGTCGTAGATAAACGACACGTAGAGGCAGGTCGGCTGCTCGGCCACGATTTCGTCGGCCGCCTCCTCGAACCGCCGCACGAACTCGACGACCTGCCCGGCGGGGTCGTCGGTCTCGACCTCGGCCATAGCCATGAAGGTCTCGAGGTGCTCGATGTCGGCGGCCGCGTAGCGCGCCACGAGCGCCCGGCCGAGGTCGTTCTTGGTGGGGAAGTGATGGAAGAAGGCGCCCTTGGAGCTCGACGATTCCGCGATGACCTCGTCGACCGATGTCGCCGCGAAGCCGCGCTCCATCACGAGCCGTTCGGCGCTGTCGAGGATGCGCGTTCGTGTTGGGGTACCGTCTTTGGGCATCTCCGCTCGCTCCCTTGAACCAGACTGAACGGTCTGGTACAAACCAGACCAACTGGTCTGGAACGATAGCGAACGGAGACCGAGATGAGCACCACTGCAGATATCTGGAAGGAGGAGTCGATGGCGAAGCATCGCCACCGCCTGCCGCAGCTCGACGGTGAGCTCATGATCACCGACGGCGGCCTCGAGACCGACCTGATCTTCCATCACGGGTTCGACCTGCCGCACTTCGCCGCGATCGACCTGCTGCGAAGCGACGAGGGCACCGCCGCCCTGCGGAGGTACTTCGACGAGTACGCGAAGATCGCCCGCGCGCATGGCGTGGGGCTCGTGCTGGAGAGTCCGACCTGGCGCGCCAATCCCGACTGGGCACAGCTCCTCGGGTACAGCGACGAGGAGCTGGACGGGCTCAACCGCAAGGCCATCGAGCTGCTGCAGTCGGTGCGCGAGGACTTCGAGGGCTCGGTCCCGAGCATCGTTGTCAGCGGCTGCATCGGCCCGCGCGGCGACGGGTACGTGGCCGGCGAGATGATGAGCCCCAACGAAGCGCAGGCCTACCATTCCGGACAGATCCGCGTGCTCCGCGAAGCGGGCGCCGACATGGTGTGCGCGATCACCATGACCTACGCCGGCGAGGCCATCGGCGTGACCCGGGCCGCCCGCGCGGCCGGCATCCCGGTGGCGATCTCGTTCACCGTCGAGACCGACGGCAGGCTCCCCAGCGGGCAGCCGCTCGGCGAGGCCATCGCCGAGGTGGACGACGAGACCGACGGCGGGCCCGACTACTACATGATCAACTGCGCACACCCGTCCCATTTCGAGGACATCATCGAGGAGGGCGCGGAATGGGTGAGCCGCATTCGGGGCCTGCGGGCGAACTCGTCCCGCAAGAGCCATGCGGAGCTCGACGAGGCCGAGGAGCTCGACGAGGGCAACCCGTCCGAGCTCGGTGCGGAGTACCGGGCGCTCGGCAGCCGGCTTCCCGCCCTGTGCGTGCTGGGCGGCTGCTGCGGCACCGACCACCGGCACGTCGCCGAGATCACCTCGGCCTGGCTCGCTCCGGCGGAGTGATTCGATCGTCCCGTCCCGCCGCCGCGGCGGGACGAGGCGGTCAGGTGCGCAGGCCTGTGCCGCGGGAGACGAGCCACCCGGCCCAG
Organism: uncultured Thermoleophilia bacterium; assembly: GCA_963777565.1. Lineage (GTDB taxonomy): Bacteria > Actinomycetota > Thermoleophilia > Miltoncostaeales > Miltoncostaeaceae > CALMEC01. The sequence continues at coordinate 439,400 of CAVZQZ010000010.1, read as the reverse complement.
GCGACCATGGCCGCCGTCAGCGCGACGGTGACGGTGATCGAGATCCAGAGGTTGATCTCCGACGTGCCGAGCATCCCGTGCCGGCTGGCGGTGACCATGTAGAGGATGGGATCGGCCTTCGTGAGCCCGCGCCAGGGCTGTCCGAGCAGGTTGACCGAATAGAACACCCCGCCCAGGAAGACCAGCGGCGTCAGTATGAGGTTGCCGACGTACGACTGCTGATCCCAGGTCTTCGCGATGAGCCCGACGCCCACGCCGAGGGCGCTGAACGCGACCGACGCGCACAGGAACACCACGATCGCCGCCGTGGGGTTGACCGCGGGCAGGTCCACCAAGAACACCGCCGCGACCAGGGTCAGGGCGCCGATCGCAAGGCCGCGCACGACGCCGCCCGCAAGGTACGCGCACAGCAGATGCCGAGCGCGCATGGGGCCGCTCACCGGGTCGTCGATGAACCCGTCGAACCGGGCCTGGTAGAGGGACGAGGCGGTGTTGGAGTAGGCGGAGGTGCCGATGCCCATCAGGATCAGGCCGGGCACGATGAACGAGTCGTAGTCGACCCCGTCGATCTTGCGGATGCGTCCGCCAAGCGCGATCCCGAAGATCGCGATGAAGAGCACGGCGGAGAGCACGTTCGGCGCGATCGTCTGGCTCCACAGGCGTAGCACCCGGGTGACCTCGCGCTGGGCGAGCGCGGCCGCGCCGCGCCACTGCGCGCTGGGCAGGCCGGCGTCGATCATGCGCGGACCACCTGGCGATAGACGTCCTCCAGGCGCGCCGCCACGAAGCGCGAGAGGAGCTCCTCCGGCGTGCCCTCGGCGACGATGCGCCCGGCGCGGATGAACGCGACCACGTCGCAGAGCTCCTCGGCCTCTTCGAGGTAGTGGGTGGTGAGCAGGATGGTGGTGCCGCCGGCGTGGAGCTTGCGGATGTACTCCCACAGCTCGTCGCGCAGCTCCACGTCCACCCCGGCGGTGGGCTCGTCGAGGATCACCAGCGCCGGGTGGTGAACGAGGGCCCGGGCCAGCATGAGGCGTCGGCGCATGCCGCCCGAGAGGCGACTGGGCAGGGTGGCGGCTTTGTCGGTGAGGTCGAACACCTCGAGCAGCTCGTCGGCGCGCTCGTCGGCATCCGCGCGGCGCATGCCGAAGTAGCGCCCGTGCAGCGACAGCAGGTCGCGCACGCGCACGAAGCGGTCGAGGGCGATCTCCTGGGGTGCGTACCCCACGAGCTGCCTTGCTGCGGGCGCCTGGGGACCGCGCATGGACCGGCCGAGCACCTCCATCCGCCCGCCGTCCGGAATCACCAGACCCACGACGCTGCGGATGAGCGTGGTCTTCCCCGCGCCGTTCGGGCCGAGCAGCCCGACGAAGCCGCCGTTGGGCACCACGAGGTCGACGCCGTCCAGCGCCTGCACTCCACCGGCGAACGCCTTGCGCACGTCCTGGCAGAGGAGCGCCGGGACGGTCGGATCGGTGGGCGCGTGATGCACCGGTCCACGGTACCGGCTGCGGCCGACGCCGGGCCCCGACGGATCCAACGGCGCACTCGCATCCCGACTGGCTACCCTCCCCGGATGGCATCCACCGACTCCCCCACGACCGCCGCCGGCTACACGGCGCTCACCGACGCCGACGGGGCGTTCATCCGGCGCGACAGCGTGTTTCGCCGGTGGGTCACCGCCGACGGCTCGTCGGAGTTCCCCGCTGAGTCCGGCCGGTACCACCTCTATGTGTCGCTCGCGTGCCCGTGGGCGCACCGCACCGTCATCTTTCGCAAGCTCAAGCGGCTCGAGGATGTCGTCTCGCTCACGGTCGTCGACCCCATTCGCGACGCGCGCAGCTGGGCGTTCCGCGACATGCCGGGCGCCGGGCCCGACCCGATCAACGGGTTCGCGTTCCTGTCCGAGGCGTATTTCGCCACCGACCCGCAGTACGACGGCAATGTGACTGTGCCGGTGCTGTGGGACAAGGAAACCCGGCAGATCGTCAACAACGAGTCGTCGGAGATCATCCGGATGCTCGGGTCGGCGTTCGACGCGTTCACCGACGCGAAGCACGACTACTACCCGGCCGAGCTTCGCGACGAGATCGACGCGGTCAACGCGCGGGTGTACCCCACCGTCAACAACGGAGTGTACCGCTGCGGCTTCGCCGGCTCCCAGCGTGCGTACGACCGCGCGTTCGTGGAGCTCTTCGAGTCGCTCGACTGGCTCGAGGACCGCCTGTCGCGTCAGCGGTACCTGGTCGGCGAACGGACCACGGAGGCCGACTGGCGCCTGTTCACCACGCTCCTTCGGTTCGACCCGGTGTACGTGGGGCACTTCAAGTGCAACCGAAACCGCATCGTCGACATGCCGAACCTCTGGGGCTTCACGCGCGAGCTGTACCAGTGGCCCGGCGTGGCCGAGACGGTGAACTTCGACCATATCCGCCGCCACTACTACATGACGCACCCGTCGCTGAACCCCCGGCGTATCGTCCCCGGGGGTCCGCGGATCGACTTCACCGAGGGCCATGGGCGAGGCTGACCACACGAGAACGAGGGGAACGGCGCAATGGCGAACGAGTACGAGCTCACGATCGACGTCGGCGCGTCCCCCGACGCGGCCTGGGCCGTGGTCGGCGACGTGAGCTCGGTCCCGCGCTGGTACCCGAAGTACGTGACATGCGACGTGGAGGGCGACATCCGCACGATGCGAAGCGCCGACGGCGTGGAGTTGGTGGAGCGCCTCCTCGATCGCGACGACTCGGAGCGCCGCTACTCGTACACGGTCGTCGCAGGCCCGCCGCTTCGCTCACATCTGGCGAGTTTCCAGGTGCTTCCGCATGCCGACGGCAGCACGATCGTGTGGCACACCCGGGCGACCTTCCTCGATGAGTCGATCGACACCGAGGAGCGCCTCGGCGCCTCCCAGCGTGACGGCCTCGAGCGTCTCAAGGCCCTCTGCGAGGCCCCTGACGGGCTGACCCGATAACCAACGCCCAGGCTGAACAAACTGCTGGCTGGCCAGCTAGTAAACATTGTTCGGTATTTGCGCGGAGCAGAGTCAGAAAGCTCATCGGGGAGTGATGAATCTTGGGTCCGTGGGGACGTAGGTTCCTGCGCATCGTCCGCAGGCTTTCAACCATGTCTTGATGTTTGGCGCAGTTGGAGCCACAGCTTTGGAGCCCCGCTCCACGGAGGTCCCTCGACATGCTCCCGCCCCCCACCGTGCGACGCCGCCCACGGCGCCTCGCGCTCCTGTCAAGCCTTTTGCTCTCCCTCGCGTTCGCTGCTCCCGCCATGGCGGGAGGCGGAGGCGGCGTGCTGGTGCAGCCACCGGAGCCGACCGCGTGTGTCGAGGTGACGGCGGTCCCGCCGGGGCCGGGGTACGTCTCGCCGCTTGGCTACCCGTCGATCCCGCCGCCCAAGCCGCCGCCGGCGAATTGCGACCTCGCGATCCAGAAGACCGCGCCGGCGACCGTGGCACCGGGCACGACCATCGTCTTCTCGGTGAGCGTGGGGAATGTCGGCGACCTGCCGGTGGCGCGCAGCGACATCCACGTGACCGATCCGTCGCTCACCCCGGGTGAGCTCGAGTTCTTCGCGGTGGTCTCCGGGGATACGGACGACGTGTTGGACCCGGGCGAGGTGTGGGAGTACCGCCTGCCAGGCGGCGTGGTGCTGTCGCGTCCTGCGGATGTGTGCGGCGTGATCACCAACACCGCCTCGCTGGCTCCGCTCCCGGGCGAGACCTCGACGGGCAACAACACGTCGTCGACCTCGACGACGGTGACGGGCCCGCAGTGCGTGCCGCCGCCCGGTCCCGGCCCCACGACGCCCACGACTCCGCCGCCCGGGGTAACGGGTGAGAGCGGAGGGCCGTCGGGTCCCACGCGGATCACCATCTCGAAGTGGTCCCGCCGAGCCGGGGTCGCCCGCCGCCCGATCCCGTTCCGCATCACGGTGAAGAACGTCGGCAACGCGGTCGCGCAGGACGTGTGGATCTCCGACCGCCTCCCCGCCGGCACGTCGGCGATCCGGCGGCCGAAGGGCGCGACCTTGCGGCATGGCTTCCTGCGCTGGCACATCGGCGACATCGCCCCGGGCAAGTCGGTGACGGTGGGCCTGTGGCTTCGGACCGACACGAGCAAGGCCCGGAATCTGTGTAACACGGCCCGCGCCGTGGGCGGCAACGCCCCCCGGGTGCTCGACCAGGCCTGCACCCGGGTGGTGCGCATCGCAGGGGTCCAGACCCCGCGGCCGCGGGTGACTGGCTGAGCTTCGTGACGGCGGGCCGCGGGCGCTATCCTTGGCGACCGCGGCCCCCCGGGGCCGCCCCGCCGACGTAGCTCAGCTGGTAGAGCACATCACTCGTAATGATGGGGTCCGGGGTTCGAGTCCCCGCGTCGGCTTCGGTTGGGAGCCCCCTGTTCTCGCCGGTAGCGATCCGGCAAAGGTGGGCCCTGCCCCTTGCGGCCGTTGGCCGCCGGGGCCAAGATGCGCTCGTGCGAGAGCACACTGAGGCGACCACTCGGACCCGCCCCGTCGTCGCGGCGCCCACCCCGGCCGCGACGCCGGACCAGGGCGCGACCTCGCTGTCGTCTGCCATCACGACGACGGCCATCCGGGACTGGCTCCCCGTCGCGCCCGGCGGCGTGGCGGCCCTGGGGGGCGTCGGGAACGCGGCACTGGCGCGCCTTCTGGCCCGCCAGCCCACCACGCTGGTCAACCCGCTCATGGAGGGCTACGAGAAGGCCCGCAAGGAGCGCGACGAGTGGATCAAGACGGGCAAGAAGGGCCCGATCGAGTACAACCCGTCATCCGGGAACCCCGCGAACTACTACGGCGGCTTCGAGGTCGAGTACGACCCGGCCAAGGAGGAGCTTCAGGTCCACCTGAAGGGCGCCGTCGCAATGCTGCCAGGCATGGACCTCGTCGGCGGCAGGGCCGTCGCGCGCGAGACCTCCGCCCAGACGCAGGCGGCGGCGCGCATCATCAACCGCCTGCCGCGCGCCAAGCGCGCCGCGGAGGTCAACAAGTGGAAGTGGTCGAGCCAGGGAGGCCCCGACGGGGGCGACGAGCAGGAGTTCCTCGACAAGTTGAAGAGCTCGGTGGAGTCGGCGTGGCGGAAGAAGCACCCGATGCACTGCACCAGGCAGTACTGGGAGGACCTGGGGGTCGAGACGGACGTCAAGGTAACGGTCAACAAGGTCGCGGACGCGTCCGGGAAGGCGGCGACCCAGCACATGGTGGTCAATGCACGGAAGGTCCCAAAGGGCTTCATCGGGGGTGCGGCCGACGTCAGCCGCCCGGCCGGCTCGGGCGGCGGGACGTTCGGCAACGTCATGAACGTCACCTCCGAGGATGTGGTCGAGCGGCGGGACCAGCTCCTCGAGCGCGATCTCGCGTTCCAGAGAGGCAAGGAGCGCCTGACCCCCAACTCGGCGGCGGTGGTGACGGCGCTGGCCAAGGACATGCCGAACGCCGCGCCAGGCGCGACGGTCCCGGGCGCGAACATCACCGTCATGGTGCAGGGGAAGGACACCGCACAGCGCACCGCACGCTTCGGGGCGATCGGCACGCAGTTGAAGGCGGCGGGCTTCGACCCCGCGCGCGCGACCCTCGTCGAGGGAACGGCTGGCGACCGCGCGCACATCACCGTCGGTACCGGGCGGCGCCAGACCGTGGTCGCCCACGAGTCGGGCCACATGTTCGGCCTGGACGACGAGTACACCGGTCCGGGCGCCTACGCGGCCGGCAAGCCGACCGAGCATACGAAGATCGCCGAGGCGGCGGGGTACAGCGGCATCCAGCACGCCACGTCCGACAGCATCATGTCCGAGGGGGCGGAGGTCCGCGAGCAGCACTACGTCACGTTCCTCGACGCGCTGAAGCAGGTGAGCGGGATCACCGATTGGGCGATCGGCCCGAAGCGGCCCGTGAAACCGCCGAGCGCGGCAGGCGACTACCCGGTGCCGGGGCCGCCCTCCGGCGGGCCGAACGGCGGGACCGCGATTGCCTGACGCGCCCGAGCCGCTCCTTCTCGAGCGACGCGTCCTCACCGGCAGGGACCTGGACGCCGATCGCATCACGGGCGACGGGTGTGTCTGGAGCTACACGACCGTCGACGCGAGACTGGAGGGCGGTGAGTGGTCGTTTGGCCGGGTCGCCGCCCCCGTCTGGCGCAAGGAGCGCCGGCTCTCGGCCGAGGCCCTCGAGGATCTGCGAAAGGCGATCGCGGGCAGCGGTTTCTTCGATGTCCCCGCAGAGGTCCGCCCCGACGTTCCGGTCATCCACGGGTCGAGCGAGGAGTGGACCGCCGAGCTCGGCGGGCGTCGTCACACCTCGACCCTGCATGGTCGCGGCGTCGCGCGCGCACCGGCCCTCGAGGCGCTCGCCGCGGCCCTGGAGGCCGCTCTCGCGAGCGTAGACCCCGGCTGAGACGGAGCGCGTCGGCGTCTCGCGGCTCGCCGTGGCGTTCGTCTGCGACGACCTCACCCGGGCAGTCCCGGCCGCCTTGAGGCTGCCGCTTGCTCGTGATGATGGGTCCGGGGTTCGAGTCCCCGCGTCGGCTTCACAAGGACCCCCGCAGCAGCTGGGCTTGTTGTTGGCGTGGCTGCTCCCGAGTGCTCGGATTCGTCGGGGTGGCAACGAAGGTGGCAACACGGCGCGGTGCTCTTGAGCACATCTGCCTGCGCCGCCTCCTCAGAAGTCGACGAGACGAACCGTGACGTTGCCGCCCTTGGGGCCAGGAAAAGCGGACTCGACGATGAGCTTCGACTCAGAGTCAGGAGCCTGCAGTCGCGCACGCCCGTCTCCGTAGACGACCAGCGACCAACCGTCGAGGTTCACACGTCGGTTCCCCTGAGGCGTCAATTCGACCTCGGCCGATTCGGGGAGCATCGTCTCGGTCTTCACGAACTTGACGGGGTTCGCTGCACCCCTAACAGGTAGCCCGGGAAGGCCGACCAACGAGGTCGGTGTGAGCGTCGGGGCCGCCGAGGTCGAAGGCATCGCGGGCAACAGACGCAAGCGATCGCAAGTCCCGCCGCTTGCTCTGTCGTGGGGTATGCGCCGCCCTACCGGTTCACCGTAGTCCGAGGTAGGCCCCGGCTGGCACGCCGGCCCGGATCGCCCTAAAGTGGGAGGACCACCCGGAACCAATACGCGAGGAGGCCGCGGTGATCCTGGCAAGGGTGAAAATCGGCGATTTCGATCAGTTCTGGTCGGTGTTCACGACTCGGGGCGCCGAGCACCGGCGCAAGTACGGCTCGACCGGAGCCAAGGTGCTCCGGAACCAGGAGGAGCAGGACGAGGTCTTGGTCCTGTTCGATTGGTCGAAGGAGGGCTACGAGCGGTTCCTTGCGGACCCGCAATCTCGTGAGATCATGGCCTCGGCCGGCCTTCAGGGCCCACCGGAGCACACCGTGGTCGAGCCCGTGGGAGAAACCGGCTCGTAGCCCGCGGAGGCCGAACAGGCGACAGGCTCCGGTGGGCAACACACTACCTTCCACCAGTCGCAAGACCGGCCGGAACCGCGGACAGGAACGATGAGAGGCGGGCGCCAGGGAGAGCCGCTGAGGCTGTCATCCCTCGGGCAAGGGAGCATTTGCTTCGCTCTGAACGGCGGCCAGGTTAGCCCACAGCCGAGGCCGCGGTGGCAACCCGGTGGCAACACAAGGCCCAACAACAACCGCACGACCTCAGGCGCACATTGCCCTGTGAACCCGCTGACCGCCGGCATCGCGGGCAACAGACGCAAGCGATCGCAAGTCCCGCCGCTTGCTCGTAGTGATGGGGTCCGGGGTTCGAGTCCCCGCGTCGGCTTCCCGTCCTGATACGGGATCTCGGGGTCTTCCTGGTCGAGCAATCCGAGGAGACCGGACGATGAGATTCCTTTGTCGATCCAGAGGAGAGAGCGCCGAACAGGAACGTCCGCTCTTGGCATCGAGCGCGTCGCGTATGTGAGCACCGAGAGCGCGCGCCCGTTACCGGCCCGCGACGTCCGGTCGCGACGGTCGCCGCGCCGGATTCTTGTGCGCCGTCGACTCGCGTCCTGCGTGGCCGGGTCGCGCGAATCCGGGGAGCTGGAGTTTGCGGCGGTAGGCGCCCGGGGTGATTCCGGTGATGCGCTTGAAGAGGCGACGGAACGAGGCGGGATCTTCGTAGCCGACCGCGTAGCTGATCTCGTCGACCGGCTCGGCGGTTCGCTCCAGCCGGCGCTTGGCCTCTTCGACGCGGACATGCTGGACGTAGGCGATGGGCGAGTACCCGGTCGCCGTGGTGAAGCGACGCTTGAACGTCCGCTCAGGCAGATCGGAGCGCGCGACCAGCTCGGTCACCGGCGCCGCGACGGCATAGTGCGTTCGCAGCCACGCCTGCGCAGCCGCGACGATCCCGTCGCCGTGGTCGTCCGGTGCGTTGAAGGGGACGTACGGTGCCTGGCCGTCGGTGTGCCACTGCAGCAGGAGAAACTTGGCAAGCGCCTGCGCCGCCGTCGGGCCGACGTGGCGCGCGACGAGGTAGAGGACGAGGTCGTGCCAGGAGGCGGAGGCGCCGGCCATCACGAGCTCCTGGCGCTCGCCGGTCGCGACGAGCACCTCGTCGAGCTGCAGGCCGACGTCGGGGAAGTTGTCCCTGAACGTGGGTGCGTACGCGGGGTGCATCGTCACGGTGCGGCCCGACAGGAGGCCGGTCTCGGCGATAAGGAGCACACCGGAACATGCGGAGCACAGGAGCGATCCCTCCACGTGCACGCGCTGCAGCCAGCCGACCAGGTCGGGGTAGCGACCCGGCAGCCAGGTTCCGTTGGCAACGAGCAGGGAGGGGACGATCGCGATGTCGGTGCGGCCTGGATCGGCGATCGACCGGTGCACCGGCAGGGCGATCCCGCTCGCCGTCGGCTGGGGATCGCCGGTCGCCGCGACGAGCTCGACGGCGAACGGCGGCTCGGACGGCACAGCGTCGTCGAAGGTGCCGAGCAGCGGGAAGGACGACAGCGCGTCGAACATGCCGGTGAGGCTGCCGACCCCCGCATCGGGGAGCACAAGCAGTGAGACCCGGAGGGGCTCGCGGCGTATCGATCGAGTGTCTCCTGGCACGTTCGAACCTGTTCCGGGCAGTCTCACCCTCCCGCTCGCGAGTCGCAACCGCGACCCTGACCTGGTCAGTCGCAACCAGGATATTCGGAGGTCGAAATGCCAGTTCAAGAGAGGACAACCGAGGAGTTCGTCGGGCAGGCGTTGGCCGATCTGGCCGCCTGCTACGGTGGTGTGGCGATCAGCACCGGCCACAGGCTCGGCCTGTACCGCGCGCTCGCGGGCCGGGGCCCGCTGAGCTCCCGGGAGCTCGCGAGCAGGACCAGATGCGAGGAGCGCTACGTTCGCGAGTGGCTGAACTCGCAGGTCGCGGCCGGGTATCTCGCCTACCACGAGGAGTCGGCGACCTACGAGCTCCCAGCCGAGCACGAACCGGTGCTCGTCGACGAGGACAGCCCGGTCTTCCTCGCGTCCACGTTCGAGATCCCGGCGTCGATGTGGTTCGACCAGGAGCGGACGCTCGCCGCGTTCCGCACCGGCGGCGGGATCCCCTGGGGCGAGCACGACGGACGGCTCTACTGCGGCATCGCCGCCGTGTACCGCAACGCCTACCGCGCGTCGCTCGTGCCCGAGTGGCTTCCGGCGCTCGACGGCGTCGTCGCGAAGCTGGACCGCGGAGCGCGCGTGGCCGACGTCGGCTCCGGCCACGGGCACTCGACCGTGCTCATGGCGCAGGCGTTCGAGCGAGCCCGCTTCATCGGCTTCGACACGCACGACGCCTCGGTCGAGGCAGCGCGAGCCGAGGCTGAGGCCGCCGGCGTCATCGACCGGGTCGACTTCCAGCGCGCCGACGCGAAGTCCTACGCCGGTGACGGATACGACCTGATCTGCTTCTTCGACACCCTCCACGACCTCGGCGACCCCGTCGGCGCCGCCCGGCACGCGCTTCAGGCGCTCGCCCCCGACGGGACGCTGATGGTGGTCGAGCCGTACGCCGGAGACGCCGTCACCGACAACCTCGGCGCCATCGGGCGCCTTTACTACACCGGCTCGACGATGCTCTGCTGCCCCCACTCCCGGTCAGAGGACGTCGGCCTCGCGCTCGGCGCCCAGGCCGGGCCCGCCCGTCTCACCGCCGTCCTCACCGAGGCGGGCTTCGGTAGCGTCCGGATCGCCCACGAAACCCCGTTCAACATCGTCCTCGAGGCTCGCTGCTGACGCCGGGCCGCCGCGAACACCGATAATGGATCCGTTCGAGGTCATCCGTGATCACCGATGAAACGAGGGCACCGCGAAGGGAGACCGGTCATCTGGCAACGCGGCGGCAACGCAAAGCCCAACAACGGCCGAAAGAGCTCAGGCGCCCCGGACCTCTGAACCCTCATGGATGCCGGCATCGTGTCGCAACAGACGCGAAGAACTGCGAAGCCTGCCGCTTCCTCGTAATGATGGGGTCCGGGGTTCGAGTCCCCGCGTCGGCTTCACGAGAACCCCGTTTAGGCAGGGTTTTTCGTGCTCGCTTGGCGGTCGTCGACGATGCCAGAAACCGATCACACCGCAAACGAGCCATCGCGCAGTGGCCGACCTTTCCGCGAGGAGACGAAGTCGACGTCCAGTCGCCGAAGCCGGCGTTAGAGGGCCTGCTCGCAGCTGACGAGCGCGTACAGGCTCTCGTGCTCCTCGCGGCAGGCTGGGCAGCCGTCCAGATGCGCACGCAGGCCGGGAATGGTTGCGCTAGGCGGAGCAAGCGGCCGCGAAAGCGCTCGTACTCGACCTCGAGGCCGGCGAGAAGGAGGAGGAAGGCGAGGCCGAGCAAGCTCAGCACCTGGATCGGAGTGTCGATCGAGACCCAGCCCAGCATCTGAGGTCCGATCACGATCCCGAGCGCGATCTCGAGCACGATCGCCGGCAGGCGGAGCGAGCGCGAGCGGCGCGGCCAGCGCCACCGCGGCGACGATCACGACTCTGTTGAATGAGACGTCGCCCAACGCGCTGGTTGTTCAGCGAACGCCGACGGGGGCCGGCGCACCGACCAGCAGGAGCGGCGCGACGAGACCGAGTCTGGCCCCAGCGCGGAGGACGATTGACTACGACTGGACCGCGATCATGCGGTCCATCAGGCGACCGGGCCTCGCTGAAGCGAGTCGCTGAAAGCGACGGCACTTGGCCGCCACCGCCTAAACCCGGCGTCTGCGTGAGGGAGCGCCACCGACTTCGCTTACGGGTGGAGCTTGACCGCGCTGCCGAAGCCGAGGTTCCGCGGTTCCTGGAGCGAGATGTCTCTCTCCTCTCGTCGTCGTGGTCGCAGTCGCGCCGCTCGCGGGCGGCGATGATTTCGTGGACGTGGGCTTCTGCCCAGTCGCGGATCGCCGCTAGCGGCTCGCGGAGCGTGAGCCCGAGCGGGGTCAACTCGTACTCGACCCTGGGCGGGATCTCCGAGTAGGCGCTGCGCGTGATGAGCCCGTCATGTTCGAGGGCGCGCAGCGTCTGGGTGAGGACCTTCGGGCTGATCCCCACCGCGTCGCGGATCTCGCCGAAGCGGCGCGTGCCCTCCTCGAGCAACCCGACGATCAGCGCCGTGCAGCGATCGCCAATCCGGTCGAGGGCGACCCTGCTGGGGCAGGCGGGCGAGTAAACATCGCGGGCGTCGACATCTTCCGCTTCGACGACGACACGGGGAAGATCGTCGAGCACTGGGACGTGCTCCGGCAGGTGCCAGAGCCGACCGGGAGCGGAAACGACATGATCTCGCAGCTGAGCTAGGCAACGCGAGCCAACGACAGGAGGAATCGCGATGGCGACGACGACCGAAGAACGAAACAAAGAACTGATGCAGACGCTCGACGACGCCTGGAACGCGCAGGACGTCGACGTTTTCCGGCAGCGGCACAAGCCGGACGTGATCGTACGCTGGCCCGGGCAGCCGGAGCCCACGCGCGGGATCGAGGACCACACCGCCGAGTCGATCGCCTTCTGGAAGACTTTCCCCGACCAGAAGCTCGACAACCGGCCGTACAAGGTGTTCCTCGCCGACGGCGACTGGACGGCCTCGATCGCCCGCTTTCGCGGCACGATGAGTGGTCCGATGAAGGCCCCCGACGGCAGCGAGATCCCGCCGACGGGCAAGTCGTTCGAGGTCGACTTCTACACGATCGCGAAATGGGACGACGGGCAGATCGTCGAAGAAAACCTGATGTACGACCTCGTCACCCTCCTGAAGCAGATCGGGCTCAGCGAGTAGTGCGAGAAAGCCACTGGAACGCGGCTCAATAGCGTTACGTTTCCGGCCGAGCTCCACCCCGCGCTTGCTGCCCTTCCCAGCGGCGTCGGCTCCGGCGTAGGCTCGACCGATGCCGGTTTCGGGAGAGATCGCCACGATCGACGGGCAAGCACGCGAGCCTGTTTCCTTCCTTGTGTTCTCCGCCTCGCTGCAGGAGGGCTCGCTGAACACACGGCTTGCCGAGCTGGCCGCTGGCGCGATCGATCGCAACGGAGGGACGGTCGATTTCGGCTTGATGGCCGAGTTCGACTGCCCCTCCTACAACGCCGACGTCCAGCGCGACCAAGGATTCCCGGCCGGCGCCGACGAGCTGCGACGGCGGCTGGAGGCCTCCGATGCATTCGTGATCTGCTCCCCCGAGTACAACGCCTCGATGCCGGGTGTGCTCAAGAACGCCGTCGACTGGGTCTCGCGCTTCCATCCACAACCCGTCCACGAGCGACACGCCCTGCTGCTCTCGGCGTCGCCGCCGATGGTCGGCGGCAACCGGGGCGTCTGGGCTCTGCGCGTCCCCTTCGAGCATCTCGGCGCTCGCATCTATCCCGCATGTTCTCGCTCGCGCGCGCCCACCTCGCCCTGGACGACGACGGGCAAATCGCCGACGAGGAGCTCGGGCGACGCTTCCAGATGACGATCGCCAGCTTCATGGACCTAGTCGAGGCGTCCAAGCACTACCCGTGCGTCAAGAGCGCATGGGTGGAGTACCTCGGCGAGCATCCCGAGCCGGCGATCGACCGCGTGCAGTAATCCGAAGCTGCTACGCGATCGTCAAGGCGAGCTTGCCCTGCGTGTCCGTCGCGACGAAGGCTTGGAGCGCCGCTCCCGCCTGCTCGAGCGTGTAGCTGCGCTGAATCCGAACACGAAGCACCGCCTGTCGACACGCTGGCGTGTAATTGGTTCCGCGTCGTCCAGCCTGATCTGCGCGGCGAGCTTCGAGAAAGCCTGCGACCTGCCCGGGCTCCACGTGCCAGGCGAGCGTGACCAGCACCCGGCCCCTTGCTGGCTTCCGGGTCGAGCAGCAGGTTCGTATCGGCCAGTAGACGGCCGGGCTCCGATCGAGACCTCCAAGGGTCGATCATCGGCCAGCGAAGCTTCGGGGCGTGGTCCAGAGGTGGTCCAGGAATCAGCAGGCGTCGGCGGCTCGGCGAGGCACCGCCCCGCTCACCCGCCGGGCGGATTGCGGACAGCGACCCGCGCGGATGGCGCGCCCGGACTGTCGCCGGGCTGCCGTGACGGACCGTCCGAGGCGCCGCCCATGATCCGCGGTCACGGACGTCGGCAGTGCCGCCGGGAGCATCCTCGCGGCCATCGGCCTCTCCGGCGCTGCGGGGCTGAACGCCTGGATCCCTCTCCTTGCATGCGGGCTGCTCGCCCGGGCCGGTGTCATCGACCTCGCTGCTCCGTACGACAGGCTGGGATCGATCTGGGTGCTCGTCATCACGGGCAGTGCGCTCGTGATCGACCTCGTCGGCGACAAGATTCCGGGGATCGACCACCTCCTCCACGTGATCGGCGTCGCCCTGCACCCGGTGGCCGGCGCGCTCCTCTTCGCGGGACAGGCGGGGGTCGGCTCGGATCTGCCTATGGTGGTGTCGCTACTCGGAGGCGCGGCGCTCGCCGGCGGCCTCCACGGCCTGCGCGCAACCGTGCGCCCCGCTGTGACCGCCGGGACGGCGGGGACTGGAAACGCTCTCGTCTCGGCCGGGGAGGACGTGCTGTCGGCTGTGCTGACCGTCTTGGCGCTCGTGCTGCCGGTGCTCGCCGTTGCGCTCCTGATCGCGGTCGTGGTGTCAGCGGTCCGCGTGTGGCGACGCCGATCACGAAGATCTCGGCGGGCGTGAGGCCGAGTGAGGTGCCTGACCGACAGCCCTGATCCCGTTCCGCGCCGCCCTGGTCCTTCGCGCGGGCAGTTACGACATAACGACCGAGACGACCTCAGCCCGCGGCCGATCGTTCGCACGAACCCTGAGCCTGCCGGCTCGCGATCCGCCTGTCACGCGCCGGCCAGGAGGCGCCACCCGGCGTCCGACTTCCTCTTGAGGCCGCAGGCCGGTCTTGCCGTAGCGGCTTCGAGAAGGGGCCAACCAGCCCCAGCCCCTTTCTCGATCCAGACGGTCGTTAGCTGCCGGCGAGCGCACCGAGGCGTTCTTTGATCACATCGCCACTGGGGACGACGCCGTCCGGCGTGATCTCGTTGACGAGGTCCGGGAGCACCTTCGAGATGCCATCGGCGGCCTCGTCCGTCGTTACGCCCTGGTTCGTCGCGATCTGCTCAAGCTTCTCCTGCGGCAGCGCCTGCTTGATCTGGTCGGCGCTGACCGCCTGGTTCTCTCCCGTGCCGATCCAGGACTTCACCTGGTCGCCGAGACCGCCCAGGTGGAGGTCGTTCAGGAGTCCTGTCAGCTTGCTCGGGTCGTCCTTGAAGCCCTCGATGACGGAGTTGAGCTGTCCCCCGGCGAGACCCGGAATCTTGGCCATGATCGAGTCGAGAAGGCCCATAGTCCCCTCCATGGTTGGTGTTGCGAATCGCTCTGTCCACGCCAGCGGACCGATCCAGCCCCTCAGCCGTTCCCGTGGGCCCAGCGATGTGCGGATCATCTCCTGGGGTCGAGCTTGGCGCATCCGAAGAAACTCCGAAGGGGGAGGAGGCAAAACCACAGGCTCCCCCACCACGTCAGCCTGTGGCACCCCGGTCCGCGCCGGTCGATCAAAGCGCGATCACCTACGCCTCTCGGCGTACTTCTGAGCCTCGCGCACGGGAGGCCTCATGCCTCGACGAGGATCACCACAGCGTCGGCGGGCGCATCGTCATTCTCCATTCCTCGGCGGCGACGGCGACGCCAACCGCGGCTGCAATCTGCGGATCGCTGGCGGTGCTACGGGCCGGGCGTGCTCGCCGGAGTGGCTGCCGGCTCGGGCTCAGGCGTCGGTGCCTCCTCCTTGCCGAAGAGATTCGCGACGGTCATGTCGATCTCCTCGGTGACGATCTCCTTCGCGCCGAGCGTCCGAAGGAGCGTCTCCGCCGTCGGGACCACGTCGGCCGCGATCTCGATCACGGCCGCGGAGCCGTTCGTGCCCAGAGATTTGCCGAGCTGCTCGAGCTGATCATTCTTGAAGCCCGAGTCCCGGAGCTTGGATGCGAGCGCCCCGATGCCGCCGCCGGCGAGCATCCCGATCGGACCGCCGATGATCCCGATTACCCCGCCGAGCAGGGCGCCTCGGCCCGCGCCCCAGTCCTTCGATTCGACGAACTTCACGGTCCCGTCCGGCTTCACGTGAAGGACGGCGGCGTTGCCGACCTTGTCCGGGAACGCGCCCCCCACGGCCCCTGCGCCCCGTGACCCCCCCTCGGGTGTCTCGAAGCTCGCAGCCAGAATCTTGCGGATCGCATCGGCCATGGTGGTTCTCCTCGTCTCGCGAGCCTGCTCGGTCGGGAGCCTATACCGGCCGGCCTCGCGGGGGCGTCACTGTTTCCCGAGTCGCCCTACGCCGATAGGGCACCCAGATGATCTTGACACGGGACCCGGGGTTCGACTCCCCGCGTCGGCGTGACGAGGCTGCGGCTCAGGCGGCAGTACGTCCGGTACGACCGTCACAAGCCCCAACGCCGCGGGCCAAGGCGATGCGCCGGCGAGAGCCGGGCCCTCAGTCCGACTCGACGCCCAGGACCTCCCGGAGCTGCGCCACCATTGCCTCCTCACGCTCGCTGATGAGGGTCGCGCCGATGCCGAAGAAGCCACCCTCTTTGGCCGCGTTGGCCGCCTCCTCGGCAGCCTCGACGAGCCACGCCCGAAAACTCGTTGCCTCCTCGGCGGTGGTGAGTCCGGAGAGGACGACCGAGCCGCTCGCGCTCGCGCCATTCGGTGACCCGCCGACGGTATGCGTGGCCGCGCCCAGCGTTTCAACACGCGTCGGACGAGGTGACCGCAGGCTCCTTAGCCTGGAGATCACGCCCGTGCCGGCGCGGGGAGCGGAGATCCGTTGGGAGCGCCACGACTTTGACCTGACCCGCACCCTCCCGAGCGGCGGGGAGAAGCACGGCCATGCCCCTCCTCGAGCCGGTCGAGCAGGAAGAGCAGGAAGAACGAGAGGATCACGAGGACGATCGCCATGACGAACACGAGCGAAAGCGAGACCGGACCGTGAATCGATCAGCGGATGAACCGCTGCGCCCTTCCCCGCCCCCGCCGCGACGAGGGCCTGGATCACGCTCTGCCGATCCCCTCGTATGTGAAGCCGGCCTCCTCCGCCGCGCGGTCGTTGCTGTCCTCCACGAATACGAGCTCGATTGAACGGACCTGGAGCGCGTCGCCGAGCCGCTCAAGCAGCGGCGCGACGTTCTCCACGTCGTTTCGCGTGGGAAGGATTATCGTGAGCTTCGGACGCGGCGGAGCGATCACCGTGGGAGGGGCCGCACCTACGAGTTGCTCGAACTCGACCAAGGACGGGGCGGAAACCACCTCCCGCTCCTGCTCGGCTGCCATCACGAGAATGTCTTGAATGTGCGTGTGGATTCGGTCGGCCTGGACGGTGGTGAGTCCAGCTTCCACGAGAATCATCCGGCACGCTCGCCGGATAGCTTCGAGCGGTTTCTGATCAGCCGGGATGCTGCCGTCGGTGGTCACTTCTCCCCCCATTCGGTGGTGGGCGCTTCAGCGTCCTGCCGGTGTGCAGCGCGGGCGATCGTGGGGCGTCGGCGACGGCGTCCGGCCCGAAGTCGCCGAGATCTGCCTGTTGGCGAGCCTCTCGTGTTCGCTGCGCTCTCGTGCGGACAGATCCCGGGACTCGGCGCCGCGTCTCTGGTCCGGGGCTCGTCCAATCGTGTTCTCGCCGGCCTCGTGGCCCTGTGGGCGCCATCCCCTTGGCAAGAAGGAGAAGTCCTCTCACGAGCGGGGGAGTGCCTGAGCAACGTTGCCCTCCGGAAGGTTGGATGGGCACCCCCGCGTTCGCACGGTGGGAGGACGGGGGGTGCGCTCTCCACTTTGCTCCCCAGAGATATCGGATGGACACCCCCCGAATGGGGAGTCTTTGCCTAGACTTTTGGGTGGTTAGACATGAACTTTTCTGTGGAGCGCGCGTCGACCGCCGGGGTCGCGCCGAGACACCCGAATGAGTCGAGCGCTTGAGCCGTAGGACCGGCGCAGGACCGAAGCGGGGTGGTACCTGCATGCCACCTCACTCCGAGTGATGGGTCCGGGGTGCGAGACCCCGCGTCGCCTTCGGTTGGGATGGCCACGGATGCGGGGTCCCTCGGGCTGATTCCGCTCGAGTGCATCCGGGTGGCCGGTAGCACCGAAACACCCGGCCGCGCCGAGGGTTGGTGACAACCTCGGTGGCCACGAGCCCTTCGGGCGCCATCGTCCAGGATGGGCACGACGCCCTATGGCAAGCGGCTGGGATCCGTCATCCCGTGAACGCGCGCAGGGCGTCCTTGCCACTGCCGACGACGGGGTCGCCGTGCGCGAGCAGCAGGAGGTCGAAGTCGAGGTCCAGTAGACGGCGGTAGGCATCGCGCAGACCCGCCTTCGTCTGCTCGGGAGCGTCCATGAACTGGTCGGGGACGAATGCGAGTTCGCTTTGGCCGGACCAGCGCACGACACCGTCCCCGCAGGACAGCGCGCCACGGGCCGGAATGTGGAGTGCGGTCTCGTCCGGACAGATCGCATCGACCTCGAAGGCGATGGCCCCGCCGGGCAGTTCGTCACCGAAATCGAACGCCTCGACGGGGCCGCGTCCCTCGAGCTCGTGCAGCCCGTTGCGGATGCAGTGCACCACGCAGCCGAAGGCTTCGCGTAGTCGCCACGCGTGGCGGTCGTGGTGGCGGTTGGTCAGAAGCACATGCTCCGGCGCCCCGTGCTCGTCGAACCACTCCAGTCCCTCCGCCGGGACCATCGCATCGATGAGCACCCGCTCGCTCCGCAGGTAATAGGAGCTGACATCCATGTGGATGTGCTCATGGCGTGCCGTCCAATGCCACAGGCCCGGGGCGATCTCCCGCACGACGCGGATCCTACGGCGCGCAGCCGGTTTCCGCGCGCGCAGCGCGAGCGACCGGGACGACCGCGCTTGTTGGAAGCCGGATCGGCGGAGACGGACTGCGCGCATCTCAGCGCTCGCGGCGTCAACAGGGGATACCCTGATCCGGGGAGCGCCAACCCCTGGGGAGGGTGACCCGCGGATGGAGACGGCGACGCGAACGCAGGTCGGCCTGACCGAGGCGGAAGCCGCGCGACGCCGTGCCGCGCGCGGCCCGGTCGTACCGCAGGCGTCAAGCCGCTCCTACGGGACGATCGTGCGGGCCAACGTCCTGACGGTCTTCAACCTGATCCTGCTCGTCTTCGGCCTCGTGACTCTCGCCGCCGGCTTCTGGCGCGACGCATTGTTCCTCGTGATCCTGATTGCCAACACTGCAATCGGGATCGCGCAGGAGGTGCGGTCGAAGCATGCGCTTGACCGACTGGCTGCGCTCGTGGCTCCCGTCGCACGCGTCGTGCGCGACGGTCGGGAGCGCCCGGTTCCGGTGGAGGAGCTCGTCCCGGGCGACCTCGTGCGGCTGGGGCCTGGCGATCAAGTCGTCGCCGACGGGCGGCTCGTGACCGACGGCGGCGTCGGCCTCGACGAGTCGATCCTCACCGGCGAAGCGAGAACCGTGCGACGGGCATCACCCGAGTCCGTGCGGTCCGGGTCGTTCTGCGTCGACGGGGCCGGCGCCTACGAGGTCGAGGCGGTCGGCCAGGACAGCTACGCGCAGCGGATCGCCGGCGAGGCCCGGGAGTTTCGCCATCCTCGTTCCCCGCTCGAGCAGTCGATCAACCGCCTGCTCTTCGTGCTGGTCGGCGTGATGGTGCCGCTCGCGGTGATCTTCGGCTGGGCGCTCGCCCGGCAGGACATCTCGCTGCGCGGGGCAGTTCAGCAGTCGACTGCGGCCGTCGTGACCCTCGTGCCCGAGGGGCTGATCCTGCTCGTGAGCCTTACCTACGCTGCGGCGGCGCTGCGGCTCGCCCGGGCGGGGGCGCTCGCCCAGCAGCTGTCTGCGATCGAGGCACTCGCTTCCGCCGAGGTGATCTGCATCGACAAGACCGGCACGTTGACCACCGCGACGCTGCGCATGGTCGGTCGCCACCCGGGGCGGGGCGTCGAGGATGTCGAGCTGGGAGGCGCCCTCGGGCGTTATGCCGCCAGTTCGCCCAACCCGAACGCCACCCTCCGGGCCATCGGCGACGCGAACCCCGGGTGGGCCGCCGAGGCCCCGACCGCCGAGGTCCCGTTCTCCTCGAGCCGGCGCTGGAGCGCCCTCCGGCTCGGAGCGACCACGTACGTGCTCGGCGCGCCGGAGCATTTCGAACTGGGCGAGTTGGCCGCCCTCGTGGAGACGGAGGCCGGCGACGGCCGTCGCGTGCTGGCGTTCGCGGTGTCCCACGAGCCGCTCGACATCGCCGACCCCACGCTTCCGGGTGGTCTTCGTCTGCTCGGGCTCGTGGTGCTCGCGGAGTCCTTGCGCGCGGACACGCGTGAGACGGTCGCGTACCTGGCCGAGCAGGGCGTCCAGCTGTGCGTCCTCTCGGGCGACGCGCCACCGACGGTCGCCGCGATCGCCCGCGACGCCGGGATCGAGGTGGGGGCCGGCCCGCTCGACGGCGAGCGCCTTCCGACCGATCCGAGCGAGCTCCGCACCCTGCTCGCCCACGGAGGGGTCGTCGGGAGAGTTTCGCCGGAGGGGAAGCGTCGCATCGTCGAGGCCCTCGCCGACGGAGGACGGTTCGTCGCGATGGTCGGCGATGGAGTAAACGACGTTCCCGCGCTCAAGGCCGCGCGCCTGGGCATTGCACAGGGGAGCGGGTCTCAGATGGCTCGCGCGGTCGCGGACCTCGTGCTCGTACGAGACGGCTTCGCCCCCGTGCCGGCGATGGTCGAGGAGGGGCGCAAGATCCTGCGCAACCTGCAGCGCGTGACGAAGCTGTTCGTCACGAAGTCGGCGCTTGCCGCGTTCCTGATCCTCACGGTCGGATTGACGCCGACGAGCTACCCATTCCTCCCCCGGCACCTGACTTTGGCATCGGCCATCACGATTGGGATCCCAGCCTTCTTCCTGGCGCTCGCGCCGAGTTCAGGGGCGTGGCGAACCGACGGCTTCCTCCGGGAGGTCGGGCGGTTTGCGCTCCCGGCGGGGGTCGCCGCGGGTCTCGGGGTCCTGGCGAGCTACCTCTTCGCGTTGAACGTCGCCGGGATGTCGCTGGTCGATGCGCGTACGGTCGCGACGACGGTGCTCATCCTGGTGGGCCTCTACCTCATCGTCGCGCTGGAGGCGCAGGGCCTCCGGCGAAGCGCCTGGGTGCTGGGGCTGGTCGCCGGACTCCTCGCCCTCTACGGACTCACGCTGGCGTCCGACGCGATGCGCGGCTTCTTCGCGCTGTCGGTACCGGGTCCCGCCGTCCTCGCCATCTCGATCGTCGGCTCGGCCATGGCCGTCGCGGGTCTCTGGGTCATCGACGATCGGTTCGTGCCATTCCGCCACGGTGCACCGGACGCCACCCACGACCAGGCGCCCCACCCGCGTTGAGGAAGGTGACACGGGGTAGAGGTGAACACGGTTCACCTCGAAGTGCCAGGGACCCGACGTGAACGCTCTGCAATCCCCACGAACGCGAGGGAGCCGCTCGCCGCAATGCTCACACTCGCGCCAATTGGTTATCCGACGCCAACCTGCGTCGGCTTGACCAAACCGCTCCGACAAAGGTAGGTCCGATGCGGTTGGTAGCGTCGTCTCGTGGCCCTCTGGCACGAGAAGAAGGCGGGGCGGCCCGGCTCCCGCACATCGGCCAAGACCGCGGCGACCGGTGAGCCTGCTCGGACGCAGGACCCCGCCACGCCCAACGCATCCACGAGCGGTGGGATCGGGAAGACGGGATGGCGACGTTACCCCCTGAGCATCGCGGTCGCCGCTTCAGTGGCGGTGCTCGCCGTCTTCGCGGTCGGTATCACGACCGTTCTGCAACGGAGTCCCGAGGCGCCCAAGGGGACCGCTGTCCGGCCGACGCCACCGCCGAGCGCCGCACGCGCCGCGCAACCTCCCGTCATCGCCCCGGCGAGAGTTCAAGCGGCGCCCGTGGCGATCGCCCCCGGCGGGACCGTACGACGCCTGCTGGTATCTCGCGCGGTTCCAAACCGCAGCACATCGCCCGCACCGGCCCGGGCCATCCGTCGATCCAAGCCCAACCCATCGCCGCCGGCCCCGCGCGCACCATCGCCGCCGGCCCCGCGCGCACCATCGCCGCCGGCCCCGCGCGCACCATCGCCGCCGACGTCGCCGTCGCCGCCGGCCGCGCCCGCCGCCCCTCTCCCCGTCGCGGCAGGTCCACCGCCACAGTCGCCTGTACCTTCAACTCCGCCGCCGGTCATCGAGACGCCGCCCGCCTCGGTCCCCGAGGTCGACGACCCCGAAGCCGGTGAGGGCCACAGCGACCATGAGCACGGCCGGCCGCAGCCCGGTGGACACGACCATCGCCATCATCGCGGCCCGGACTGCGACGGACCGCGGGTCGGCCGCCGATAGCCGCGCACCTCGCGCCCGACCGAGCTCCCGCTCGGCACGGGGAACGAACCCCGAGGCCGCAGAGCCTGGGCGGACGCGGCAGACGAGTCGAGGCCTATGCCTCGACGAGGATCACCAGAGTGCCGGCGAGCACGCCGTCATATTCCATCGCTTCTGCGGCCGCTTCTGTCTGCATCGCGGCCATGACGGCGTCCATGTCGGGAACGTCCATGAGCACCGCCGCCCGGGCAGGGTTCTGGGGGTCGACGAACGTCCGGATGTTGGTGACGCCAAGCGGTCCGAAGAACTCCTCACGCTTCGGCGAGGCAAGCCAATGCGCAGTGTCCTTCACGTCGTGGTGGGCGATCACGGTGGGCATCGGGTCTCCTCGCTCTTGTGGGCCGCACGGTGCTCGCCTGACCCTGTTGGCTGAGCGTCTGCCTCGGGGGTCACCAGCGGAAGGTCCCGACAGCGGCACCTGAGGCGACGCCTTTCGCGCTTCGACGAAGGTGTGGGTCCGGTGTCGGCTTCGTCTTGAGCCCATCGCTGCGACTTCGTGTGAGCGCTCGCTCTCAGAGAGGCGTCGTCGGCTGCGCCGCCCCACCCTGCTTCGCTCGGGTGGAATGACGCAGCGGCCGGCGGGATCGGTTCACGGCCGGCGTCGCGAGTTCGGCTCGGCTACCGGACGTTTACCGGCGGCCTGCCGACGGTTAGCCCGGTGGGTCTTTGCTCCTGGCGTACCCAGTCCGGCCGCACACGCCGCCGTGGACCACCCGCCAGTCAGGAGAGGACATGGACATCGGACGAGAGATCCGCACCTACACAATCGAGCCGCTTCGGACCACACCCGTCGAGACTCCGGCCACCACCCCGGCGGTGCCCGTCGAGCAGCCCATCGAGGTGCCGGCATGAGCGTGCAGGCACCCGACTACCTCGAGCCGGTCGTCGCGTGGCGCGCCTGGGGCGTCGAAACGACCCCCCAGGGCAGCCGCCTACGGAGCATGACGAGATCGGACCACTGGCCGGTCGGCGAGGCGCTCGTCGCGGGCTGTCAGCACACCCCGGTTCCCCATCCGGCGCCTTGGCGCGGCTGCCGCTGCGGCATCTACGGCGCCCGACGATTGGAGGACGCCGCGTACTACACATCGCTTCCCTCGCAGGCGGACCAGACCGTCGCGATCGGATTGGTCGAGCTGTGGGGCTCCGTCGTGGAAGGTGACGCCGGGTGGCGGGCCTCTCACGGCTCCCCCAGCCGGATCGTCCTCCTGCCCTCCCCGCGCGCACGCGACAACCTCGATTATCTGACCACGGCGCTCGAGCTCGCCGACTACGGCGTCCCGATCGAAATCCTGGACGGCCCGCGCACGAAGATCAGCGACGAACTGTTCGCTTCATGGGCCGCATCTGACGGCGTGCTCCCGGCTCCGCTGCCGTTCCCGGCGTAGTCGCCGCCGACACCCGCAGAGCGGCCGGAGGGAGAACTGGCTGACCGGGAGCGCCCCGCCCGGTCAGCCCACGGCGGGGCTCCCCCGCTCGCCTTGGCGCACGGCGAGGCCGCGCCGGTGCAACCCCTCGCTGAGCCACGACGACGACTCGCTCGGCTCGACGCCGCGCGTCGGGAGTTCTCCACTCGGCAGTCCACGTGGCGACCGAGGCAGCCGTCGTCCTGCGTTCGATCACGCGAGGACGCGTTGCAATGCATTCGGGCTACTGGGCGTTTACCGCCGGCCTGCCAGCCGTTAGCCCGGTGGCTCTTAGCTCTGTCGCGACCCACTCACACCGGTCCGCATCGGGGGCCGGACGACACGGAGAAACGACAGTGACCCAGACATTGGAAACCGTCAGGAACGGCGTCGACACGCAGACGCTCTTCGCCACCCTCGACGCGATCTCGGCGCAACCGGAGATCGCCGCGTTCCAGTTCCGCGCCACGAACACCTGGCTCGGGGGCTCCCACAACCGGAGCATCATCAAGGACTTCCACGGCGCCGGCGGGGAGGACACGAGCCGCGAAACGCCGTTCGTTCTCGACGCCGGTGAGCCCGGCGTGCTCCTCGGCACCGACACCGGGCCGAACCCGGCCGAGTTCGTCCTGCACGCGCTTGCCGCGTGCCTGACCACATCGCTCGTCTACGTCGCCGCCGCACGCGGGGTGCGACTCACCGAGGTGACCTCGTCGCTGGAGGGCGACATCGACCTCCAGGGGGCCCTCGGCCTCTCACCGGACCACCGAAACGGCTACGAGCGGATCCGGGTGACCTTCCACGTCAAGGGCGACGCGCCCCCGGAGAAGCTCCGCGAGGTCGTCGAGCGAGCTCGGCTGCGCTCTGCCGTCTACGACATCGTGACGAACGGCGTGCCCGTGGAGGTCGACGTCGTCACGGCCTGACCACGCGAGGCGGGGCGAGCGCCCGCGCTCGGCCCCGCCTGATCTCGTCGAACGCCAAGGAGAGACCATGTACATGAACACCCTCACCATCCGAACCGTCGAAGCGGATCTCCAGCGCAAGCTGCGGATTTCCGCCGCGCGGCGCGCCATTCATACGGACGGCGCCCGGCGACCGCGGCCGCTCGCGATCCGCTCCGTCGCGCGATGGATGCGGCTCAGGCCCACGCTGGCCGTCGTGAGCAGCATCCCAATTGAGAGGACCCCGCAATGAACTTCGAGATCGCCGCCACAACCACAGCCGGTCGCGAGCTCGTCGCCCTCGCCGAACGCATGGCCGCCGACTTCGCGACGCGAGCGGCGGACCACGATCGGGAGGGAAGCTACCCCCACGAGAACCTCGCCGCGCTCCGGGAAGCCGGCTACCTCGCCGCCCCCGTCCCGCGCGAGCTTGGAGGGATGGGAGTCGACTCGATCCACGACATCCTCGTCGCGTCGAGCCGGATCGCCCGAGGCGACCCGTCGGTGACCATCGGGGTCAACATGCACCTCATTCCGGTGATCAGCATGGCGCACCGCTACCGGGCGGCCGTGGCCGCGGGTGACGACCGGCGGAGCCAGGCATTCGCCGCGTCGCTCGAGAAGGTCTCCCGCGAGGGTGTCGTCATGGCGGCGGCCGTCAGCGAGGCCGGACAGGACCTCACCCGGCCGGGGACGAGCGCGCACCGTACCGGCGACGGCTGGACGATCAACGGCAGGAAGATCTTCTGCACGATGTCGCCCGCGGCGACGCTCCTCTACACCGCCGTCACGTTCGAGGACGAGGACGGCTCGGAGCGCTACGGCTACGCGCAGATCCCGGCGGAGACCGCCGGGGTGATCGTGCACGACGACTGGAACGCCCTTGGAATGCGGGCGTCGGGAAGCCACTCGGTGACCTTCGACGAGGTTCGCCTTCCCCTGCCGGCGCTGCGCGGCGGCTTCCCAGCGGGGAGGCTCACAATGGAGTTCCTCGAGCGTAACCTCTCCGCCGGCGCCTTCCACGCCGCCGCGTCGCTCGGAATCGCAGAGTCCGCATATCGCGTCGCCGCCGAAGGCCTGGCCCGCCGCAACGGCGTGGCGAGCGGCTCGGCGCGCAATCAGATGCTTGCAGCGGAGAGCGCCATCGAGCTGTCGGCCATGCGCGCCATGTTCAGCCGGGCCGGCGCGCTCATCGACGACTACTACGACGCGCCCGACGCCGTCGCCACCACCGACGCGATGGCCGCGCTGTTCGCCGAGATCCAATCCGCCAAGACGTTCATCAACGAGGCTGCCGTTCGCGTCGTCGACCGCGCGCTCGCGCTGACCGGCGGCGCCGGCTACATGTCGAGCCACCCGCTCTCGCGCGCATATCGCGACGTGCGCGCCGGGGCCTTCATGCACCCGCTGGGCGCGAACCGCGCATACGAGTTCATCGCCAGGGTGGCGCTCGGCCTCGAGCCGAGCCTGGCCTGAGGGCCGAGGGAGGAACGGAACGACGCCAGGCGCCCCTGTGACGTCACCAGGGCCGGACGCCTCACCAATGGAACCCCACCTCGGCATACTTGCCACGGCACTCGGACTCGTCGGCGCGCTGGCGCTCCTCCTGCAGGCGGAGCGCCTCCGCCGCGCCGGCAGCGCGCGAGACGTGTCGTTCGCGTTCCTGGGGCTGTCGCTGTGCGGCTACCTCACATGCCTGTTGTACGGCGTCGTGACGGACGACATCCCCCTGATCCTCGTCGACGCCGTCGGTGCGGCGGCCGCCGCCCGGACCGTTGCGGTGGTCCTCACGCTTCGCCGCCGAAGCCGGCTCGCGGAGCCCTGTTGGCAGGTCGGGCCACTGGCGTTTACCGCACGGCAGCCGACCGTTTGGCGCATCCCGTTTCCATGGGGCTCTGACAACGAGCCGGAGGACGACGATGCGACTCCATGACAACAAGCGAAGCACGGCCATCCGAGGACGACGGATGGCGCTCGCGGCGATCTCGATCGCCCAGTTTCTCGTGGTTCTCGACATCACGGCGGTCACCGTCGCCGTTCCCTCGATCCAGGCGGATCTCGGCCTCTCCGACGGTCGGCGCCACTGGGTCCTCACGGCTTACGCGGTGGTCTTCGGTGGCTCACTGCTACTCGGGGGCCGTCTCGGCGACCTTCGAGGACACCGACGAATCTTCCTCTGGGGAGTCGCCATCTTCGGCGGGTCCTCGCTCATGTGCGCCGCCGCCTGGAGCGGCGACGCGCTGGTCGCGGCGCGAGCCATGCAGGGGCTCGGTGCGGCCCTGATCTCACCGACCGCGACGGCGGTCCTCGCGCGGACGTTCGACGAGGGCCCGGCGCGCAATGCCGCACTCGCCGTCTGGGGCTCGGTCGGGGCGCTCGCCGCGGCCTCGGGAGTCTTCCTCGGCGGGTTGATCGTCGAGCTGCTCGACTGGCGCTGGATCTTCCTCGTCAACGTGCCCGCCACCGCGCTCGCCCTTGCCGCCGGTCGACGGGTCCTGCCACCCGACGAGCCGGTGCGCAAGACCGGTTTCGATCCATTCGGCGCCATGCTCGTAACCGGCGGGCTCGCACTCCTCGTTGCAGGGCTCTCCCGGGTGGAAGAGGCGGGCTGGTCCGCGCGATCGACCTCCGCTTGCCTCTTGACGGCGACGATCCTGCTGGCCGCCTTCGCAGCCCACGAGACGCGAGTTGCCGACCCGCTCGTCCCGCGGGTGGCACGTCGCTCGCGCGCGATGGTCGCCGCGAACGTCGCCGGGTTCATCCACGGCGCGATGATGCTCGCGGCGTTCCTCCTGCTCGCCACCTACATGCAGCGGGTGCTCGGTCTCACCGCGATCGAAGCGGGAGCGGGCTTGCTCGCGGTGCGCGGCACCTCCGTCGCCTGGGCCGGCGCCGGGGCGCGACTCGCCGGAGCGATCGGCGTCCGTCCACTGATCGCGATGGGGATGGTCGGTATGACGGGGGGGCTGGCCAGCTTCGCCGTCGCGCCGCCCGACGGGTCGTATCTGCCGAACCTGCTGCCCGGTCTGCTGCTCCTCGGCTGCGCGATCCCCTGTCTCTTCCTGGCGATCTCGGCGGCGGCGCTCGAAGGCGTGGCGCGGGAGGATGCCGGAGTCGTCTCCGGCCTGCTCAACACCTCGCAGTGGATGGGCGGCGCACTCGGGCTCGCCGCGGTCGGTGCGATCTCGGCCGGTCGCAGCGAGCGATTGGCGGCCTCGGGCGCGGATCCCGTCGCGGCCCTCGCAGGCGGCATCCAGCTCGGCTTCTGGGCCTGCGCCGCGCTTGGTGCGCTCGGCACGGTCGTCGCCCTGATGTTGGTCCTTGCGCCGCGGATGCCGCGACGTCGCGAGGCGCTCGGGCCAGCGTCCGGATGACGCTCATCCCCGCGCCGTCGCAGGTCACCTCAAGCGGTCCGAGGATGCGGAAGTCCATGACTCTGTCCTCGTGAACTCTATTCGCACTTCGACACGGTGTCGCACCGTGTCATCGATCAGGCGCGTCAGCCAAACGCAGAGCGTCCCTCAGACCCGCCTGGGGACATTTCCGTTGAGCGTGCACATGAGGCGCATCAGCTTGTGCCCAAAGTCGGCCGTCGGGTCGAACATCAACGGGCAGCCCCCGTCGATCACCTCGATTCCCTGCGCCCGGCCGTAGGCAGCCGCCTCGGCGGAGACGCTGCCGCCGCCGAAGGCGCGGTGCATCCAAACATGCTTGATCCCGAGCTCGGCGCACTCCCGCATCGTCGCCTCGGCATGTTCCGGTCGGGTTGCGATCACGACCGCGTCGAGGCCCCCCGGAATCGAACGCAGGTCGGGATAGCAGCGTGCCCCCTCGACCTCCTCGGCGTTCGGATTGACCGCGAAGACGTCGTAGCCGCGGTCCCGCAGTCGCTGAAACACAATGTTGCTGCCGTGGCCCTTCGCGTTCCGAGACACGCCCGTCACGGCCACGCGTCGTTTCGCGAGAAACGCCGATGCCGCCTCGTGGATCTCCGGCATGTCCCCTCCCTCCTTCGCCTAAGCCATGCAGTCCACGTTCGACGCATCAGGACGCAGACCACGATGATCGTCTCGCCGCACCCAAAGCCCAGGCATCAGGGACGCCGCCGATCACACCTGCCCAGAACTACGCAGTTCGCCGCGCCGTTCACCAAGCCTCGCCTCGAAGGCCGACCGCGTCATTCCCTTCCGAAGGCCGAGTGGCCCTTGCGCCTGGCGGCGGCCATTCAGGATGCGGCAGTGGCGGCGGGGGTCGGAGCGGTCGCCCAGTACAAGGCCCGGGCGGGGCAAAGGCTGATCGCGATGTCGCCCATCTCCGGGTCGACCCGCGCCTCGTCGAGGATCGGGTAGCCCCACTCATCGACGTCGATCGCCTCCGGAAGGAGGCTCGCGCAGATCCCCTTCCCGGTGCAGGCGAGACGGTCGACCTTCAGTCGTGGCGCGTGGACGTGGTCATCTTGCCGCTGTGGCATGAGATCTCCGTTGCGTTCGGGTTGGGCGGTGGACGGCGCCGCAGGTCCCCGCTGAACAGGTGCCGCGGGCGTGGTCGGCGAGGTGCTCCGGGAACGCGCGGAGCGCCGAGCGGATAAAGGTGCCGATGCCGTCGGGGAAGTGGCAGGCGCCGCGGCCGGAGAGCAACGGAAGGCGCTCGCGCAAGCGGACCTCGCTCGTTCGGCCGGCGCGACCGTCGATGATCGCGACCAACTCCGCGACCGTTGCCGGCACGCCGAACATGCACGGGCCACACTGGCCGGCCGACTCGCCCGCCGCGTAGGTCAACCACGAGCGGATGGTCGTAAGCGGGCATTGGTCCACGCCGACGACGTGCAGCACACTGGCACCGGTGGAGAGGCCGAACGGCCGCAGATCCTGATTCGCCCACCGCACCGACGCGGCCTCGCCGACGGTGAGCCATCCGCCGCTGAGACCTGAGACACCGACCGCGCCAAGCGTGCCGGCCGGTCCGCCCGCGGCGTCGAGGATGGCGGTGAGGGGCATCCCCGCCGCGGCGGCGACCACGCTCGGCGAGCGGACCGCGCCGTTGACGCTCACGAGCCGGGGTCCGGGCTCCAGCGCGGTGCCGAACGAGCGGAACCAGTCGACGCCGAACGCGTCGATCTGCGCGATCCGCCACACCGTCTCGGCATTCAGCACGACGGTCGCCGGGAGCGCGGTGCCGTCAGGCAGCGCGGCGCCGAATGCGATCGGCACCCGCTTCGTGAGGGGTCGTGCCGGTGCCCCAGCCGCGGCTGACACGAGAGAGCTCTCCTCGGACGAGACGTACCGGTCGGGCACCTCGAGCACGTCGAGCCCGGCGGCGTGGAGCGCATGTGCGGTCGCCGAACCGCGATGGGCCGCGTAGCGCGCGCCCTTGCGCGAGACGAGCGTGGCCCCGCGGACGAGCTCGTCGAGGTGGTGCGCGACCACGTGCGCGTCCTTGGCCGCTCCGATCTCGCCGTCGCACGCGTTGACGATGAGTCGTGCGCCGTTGACGTGGGTGGCGTGCACCTTGATCGCGGTCTTGAACGCGGCGCCGCCGCGACCAGTCAGTCCCGCCTGCTCGAGGAGGTCGATGAGCCTCATGACCACTCCTGGGCCGCGATCTGCTTGCGGCGATCCTCGTGTCGGTCGGTCGTGAGGCGCCGCCAGACGATCGCGCCCAACCCGATGGCGCCGCAGACCAGGGTCGCCCCGCGGAGGAGCGGCTCGTTGGCCGTGCCGAGCCCGATGCCGTGGATGATGGCCAGCGGCCACAGCGCGTAGGACAGGAGGTGGACGCGTCGCCAGGTGCGCTCACGCAACCGGTGGCGAAGCGCCGAGGTGACGACGACGGCGATCAACACGTCGAACGCGAGGGTCCCGAGGCCCACCAGCACGGGGGAGTACCCGGACGAGAACGGCACCACTGCCGACACCCAGCCGATGTCGACGTACGTCTCGGCGATCGCGGTGCCGATGTGCGCGAGCAGGAAGACGCTCATGCCGAGTGACAGTGCCCTGTGCAGGCCCATGACCACCGTCGACGAGTCGCCCCGGGGGCGGCGGGTGGCAGCTGTGACGAGGCCGAGCACGAAGACGACGGTGAGCAGGACGATGCTGACAATCCCCGTCGCGCGTGAGACGTACCAGAGGAACTCGTTGTTCATGCCGCCACCGCCTCGGGGCTCGGCCAGCCGGGCGTCGTCGCCACGCGACCCGACACGTGGTCGAGGCGGGCGGGGATGCCCCGCTCCTCGAGCCATGCCGGGGCGGCGGATCCGAGGACGATCGCCGCGGTGGACGCCGCGTTCGCCTCAACCGCCGTCGCGGCGGCGCAGGTGACCTGCGCCCAGGTGACGTCCGCCGGCTCGCCGGTGCGCGGATCGATGATGTGGTGGCGGCGCCGGCCACCCTGCGTCCACGTGCGCTTCTGCGTGGACGAGGTGGCCAACGCCTGCCCATGCCCGGCGACGACCTGAAGGGTGTGACCAAGATGATCGGCGACCGCGATCGGCCAGCCACCTTCCGGCTCGATACCGCTCGTGGTGATGTCGCCGCCGAGGTTGACGAGGAATCCCCCCGGCAGAAGATCCTGCAGCTCGGCGGCGATCGCATCCGCGGCGGCGGCCTTGGCGATGGCGCCCAGGTCGATCCGGCTGCCGCGCGGCATCGTGAGGCGGTGCTCGCGCGCGCGGTAGTCGACCTTCCGCCAGTCGGTTCGGGGCGATGTGTCCGGCACGGCCACCGCCGCGTCGCCGCGTGACTGGACCTCGGTGAGGTCGGCGTCGTACCCGGCCGCGGCGACCGCGCCGCCGACGGTCGGGTCGACGATCCCGTCGGTGAGGCGAGCGGCGTGGAGCGCGGCGCCGATGCAGTCGCCGAGGACGGGTGAAACCGTGACAGTGATCGCGTCGGCGCGGGCCCGTGCCATGATCCGGCTGAGCTCCGAGTCGGGGCGGAATCGCGAAGCGGCGGCGTCGAGTCGCGCGACGTACCGCTCGGCGATCCGCGCAGCCGGCCCGATGGCCGCCGGCTCTGTGACGAGGACGGTGTTGACCGTCCCGATCGCCGACCACGTGTGGGTGAGCGCGCGCATCACGACGCCGTTGTCGCGGTCACGGCGGACTGGGTGCTCGACGCGACCGGCGTGACCGTCGAGAACGAGCTCGTGGTGCCGGAGCTGCTCGTAGTCGCTCCCGTTGAGTCGTCGAGGATGGCCGTGTCGTCGTCGGAGGCCGAGGTCGTAGCGGTTGTCGTCGCGATGCTGGCCGTCGCGGGGGTGGCAGCCACGCTGGCGTTCCCGTGGTTCTGCGCCAGGTGGATCCCGACGCCGCCGACCGCGAGCGATGCCGCCACCAGGGTGGCCGTCAACCACCGATTGAGACTGCGCAGAGCGAGATTGGTGTGGCGGGAGGCCATGTCATCTCCTGTTCGGTGAGTCCGAACCTGAGACTGGCAACCGCACCTGTGAACAACCTGGGCGGTTCCTGTGACGTGGGGTCGAGTTGGCGTCTCGACCCCACGCCGGTGTCATTCGTCCATCACGGAGCCAAGCGGGCCATGCGAGGAACGTGTCGGTCGAGATGCGCAGGGCTGTTGTTGCCACCTGGGTGGGCGTCTGGAAGGCCGGCTTACCCCGACCTGGCGACGGAGGAGGCTGGCTCCGCCCGGCGGCGCCCGGGCTACCTGGCCCCGGGCGGTGCCCGGATGATGCACCGGAAGCCGATGTGCCCGGTGGACGTCTCGATGGTCTCAGCTTGCCGCGCCGCCGGGCGGTACCGGAGGCAGTAATTGGGGGCGCAGAGATGGGAGCCGCCCTTGATGACCCGCCGCGGGAATTGCTCCCCCGGCTGCCCCACGTCGTAGCTCTGCTCCGGCGACGCCACTCGCGGGTTGTGCGGAGCGCAGCACGGGTGCTCCGCCTCGTCCGCGTGCCGTGGCACGAAGAAGTCGGACGTCCATTCCCAGACGTTGCCCGCCATGTCGAACAGCCCGTAGCCGTTCGGTGGAAAGGACCCCACCGGCGACGTCCTCGCGTACCGGTCGGTCAGGAGGTTCTGCCATGGGAACTCGCCCTGCCAGGTGTTCGCCATCATCCTGCCCTTGGGTGCGAACTCGTCTCCCCAGACGAAGGCTTTTCCCTCCAGGCCGCCCCGCGCCGCGAACTCCCACTCCGCCTCGGAGGGGAGTTCCTTCCCCATCCACGACGCGTAGGCGTCGGCGTCGGCGAAGGCCACGTGCGTGACGGGGTGCCGCTCGCGGCCGTGCACGGTGCTCCCCGGTCCATCGGGGTGACGCCAGGATGCCCCCGGGGCCCATTGCCACCAGTTCCGGTAGTCGTTCAGGTCCACCGGGCCGCGGGTCTCGCGAAAGACCAGTGACCCGGGGACGAGCATCCCGGGGTCGGCGTCCGGATAGTCGGCGGCGTCCGGAGCCTGCTCGGCGAGCGTCACATGGCCCGTGTCCTTCACGAACCGCCGGAACTCCGCGACGGTCACGGGATGGTCGTCCATCCAGAACCCGTCGACGGACGCGCGATGGGCCGGGGCCTCCTCCGGGTAGAAGTCGTTCGACCCCATCGTGAACGTCCCGCCCGGCACCCACGCCATGTCCTTGGCAGGCGGTGGTCCGGGCGACTGGCCGCCCGATGAAACCGGGGCATTCACGACGGACCGAACGATAGCTCCCAGGTTCGCGCGGCGAGATCGTCGGACGGCACAGGGCCGCCCGGCGATCAGTCCCCGGCCATAACGATGTCGAAGAGCGCTCGCCCTGCGACGTCGAGCCGGTCGGCGGCGTTCGACAAATGGCGGTACACCTCGCGACGCCGAAGCGCGAGCAGCAGGCGCTCCAAGGCGGGGGCGACGCCGTCGGGGCCCTCGGCGCGCAGCATCGCGATGTACGGCTCCGGAGCGAAAGCATCGGCCACCGCCGCACGGAAGACCTTCTCGGCGTTGCGTTCGGACTTGTGCACGGCGAGCGCGGCGGCCCGCGCCCCATCGGGATCGTCCCGCAGGCGGGTGAAGCCGTCGCGCAGCGACGCACCGCCGGCCGCCAGCTGGTCCGCGAGCTCCCGCATCCAATGGTCGGGCGGAACTTCGAGCACCTCGATCTCACGGACCGTCGTCTTGGCGTAGTTCAGAATGTCGTCGATCGCCGTCGCGGCGAGGTAGATCGACCCGCGGTCGATCGGCGTCGCGAAGGAACGCGCAAGCGTCTCGAGCGTCCGAATGCGGCGCAGGTCGCCCTCTTTCTCCAGGGTCCGCACCGCCTCCCCATGCACCGCGTCCCCGTCCCGGGTGAATGCCACGAGGGCATCCAGCGCGTCCATCGCCACATCGCACTGCGCCTGCAGCATGCCGTGGAAGTCGGGCACCTTCGGCGCGATCCTGCCGGTGAGCGAGGCAATCGCCCGCTGCAGGCGGGAGCTCATGCGCAGCCCCTCACTCGATGGCCCCCACCGCCCGCAGGACGGCGACGAGGGCGGCGGCGAGGAGGGCGGTGCACGGCATTGTGAGGAGCCATGCCACAAGCATGGCCTTTCCCGTCTCCCAGCGCACCGCTCGCGGATGCTCGGCCGCGCCGACGCCGAGAATCGCCGAGCTGGTGACCTGGCTCGTGGAGACCGGCCCGCCCCACGCCGACGTGGCCCCCACCACCGCGGTGGCGGTGAACTGGGCGGCGGTGGCGTGCAGCGGCCGGAGGCGATAGACCCCGAAGCCGAGCGTCCGCACAATCCTCCATCCCCCGACTATCGCTCCGGCGGGGATCGTGGCGGCGCCAACCAGCACGGCCCAGAACGGAACCTCGAGGTGGTCGGTGGTGCCACCGACCAGCAGGGCGAGGGCGATGACCCCCATGCTCTTCTGCGCCTCGTTCACGCCGTGGGCGAACGACAGGGCGGCCACCGTCGGGAGCTGCACCGCGCGCAGGCGCCGGTTCCATCGCACGTCCGCACCGCGGAGCGCCGTCGCCGCGGAGCGCTGCACCAGCGCGCCGAGCCCCAGGCCGATCAACGGCGAGACGAGCAGTGCGACGACCACCTTGGCGACCCCCTCGACGTCGCCGTCGGCGAGCGCCGCGAAGCCCCAGTTGACGTCGCCCGTCCCGCCCACGGCGAGTGTGGCACCGACGAGGCCGCCCACCAGACCATGAGTCGATGACGCCGGGATCCCGGCGCGCCAGGTCAGGACGTTCCAGCCGATCGCCGCGACGAGGCCCGCCGCGATCGTGCGCAGCGCCGAGTCGGGCGGGAGCCCGCCGAGGTCGACGAACGACCCGACCGTCTCCGCGACCGCGGTGCCTGCCAGGAGCGGGCCCGCAAAGCCGAACACGCTGACGATCAGGATCGCGCGGCGCGGGCTGAGCGCACGCGAGGCGATCCCGCTCGCCGTGAGCGTCCCGGCGTCGTGGACCCCCCCGCTCACCCCCCAGATCAGGACGACGGCCACCACGATCGCGGTTTCGACCGACACGCCTCGATCCTGCCAGACACCGGGGCGCCCGCTTGCCGTGAGGCATGATACGCATCATGTGCCTCCTCAAGATGAGGCTCGACGACATCGCCCAGTGCTTCGGGACGCACCCGCCGGGGTACGCGAAGATCCGGGTGAGACCGAACGAGGTCGGCCTCACCCGTACCCACCCGTCAGACGAACTCGAGCCCGTGCCTCGGTGCCGCTTCGACGTATCGTGCTGCCACCTCGTCGATGTTCTGGGGAACCTCGTCCGCGACGTTGGGCGCCGGATCGAGCGTCTCCTCGAAGAAGTGCTCCATGCCCGCCGGGGTGAACGTGAGCACCATGCGCGCCGTCTCCGCGCCCGTGTTTCGGAAGCAGTGCACGGTGCCGCGCGGAACGTTGACGAAGTCGCCGGGACCGGCCGTGATCGTGTCCTCACCGAGGACGAACTCGACGCTCCCCTCGATCAGGTAGAAGGTCTCGTCCTCGCGGCGGTGGATGTGCGGCGGCGGGCCACCACCCGGCGGCACCAGCGCCTCCATCGCGAAGTACGCGCCACCCGACTCCTTGCCGGTGACGAGGAACGTGTAGTGGTCGCCGGGACCCCAGAACGCGGGACCCGTCGCGGCGGGTCGGTGAAACAGGCGGCCGGCGGTTGCGGTGGATGTGGGCGTGCTCATTGTTCCCTCCCTTGGCCTCATCGGGATTGCAGTGCGTCTCGTCGGTTGATCATCGCGCGAACGCCTATCTTGCGCCGAAGCTACTTCCTCGCAAGCTTCCTGTTAAGTGGCTTCCTGGCGAGCTATATTCCCGGCCATGGCGAGTTCGAAGGACGCGGTGGACGCGATCACGGCGCAGTGGCGCGACGAGCGCCCCGATCTCGACCCGTCCCCCATGGGCGTCATCGGACGGATCACCCGGATCTCCGTCCTCGCCCAGCGCGAGCTCGATCAGGTCTTCGCGCAGCACGGGCTCACCGGCGGCGACTTCGACGTCCTCGCGACCCTGCGCCGCTCTGGCGCGCCCTACCGGCTCACCCCGGGGGAGCTCAGCCGCTCGACAATGGTCACCACGGGGGGCATGACGAAGCGCCTCGACCGTCTCGAGGCGCGCGGATGGATCCATCGTGAACCCGATCCAAGCGATCGTCGCGGGAGGCTGATCGCGCTGTCGGACGAGGGACGGGGGCTGGTCGAGGTCGCGGTCGAAGCCCACCTTCGCAACGAAGAGCGCCTGCTCGCCGGCCTTCCCGCGAAGCGGCGCAACGAGCTTGCGGCGCTCCTGCGCGAACTGCTTCTGTCGCTCGACCCGCGAGGGGACGACGGCCAGGCCCCAGCCGGCTGAGGCCGTCCTCAGCGACTCGGGGGAATCGACGTGCTCAGTGGCGCCCGATGCGGATGGAGTACACCGGGGGCAGGCGGGTCGCGGCGGTGAACCAGGTCAGGCCCGCGTCCTGGGAGCCGAACACGTCGCCCGATGTCGCGCCGAAGTAGAGCTCCAGGCTCGAGCCGTCGCCGCAGCCGTCGAACGCCTCCCGCAACACGGTCAGGTAGGCGTGGCTCCCCGGCAGGCCGTCCGAACGAGGTGTCCAGGTTCCCCCTGCGTCGCGCGTCTCGTACACGGCCACCTGGCCACCGGGCGTCACCCTGTCCACGTCCGCGGTCAGCGGGATGAGGAATGCGCTGTCCGGGTCCGCCGGGTCGACCGCGATCGGGAACCCGAAATCGGACGGCAACCCCTCACCAGCGACCTCCAGCCACGACTCACCGGCGTCGTCCGACCGGTACACCCCGCCGTGGAACTGCATGAACAGCCGCTCCGGCCGAACCGGTGAGCGGCGGAAGCAATGCACGCAGTGCTGATGCTCGACATCGCGCTGATCCTCGGGCATGTACCTCGGCACGATCCCCGTATTCGCGTGACGCCAAGTCGTCCCGCCGTCTTCGGTGTGGATGACGCCCACCGCGGAGATCCCCACCGACAGGCGGGCCGGATCGCCCGGCCAGGGCACGATCGTGTGCAGGCACAGCCCCCCGCCGCCCGGATGCCAGCTCTCACGGGTCGGGTGCTGCCACAGTCCCTCGTTCAGCGTCCACGATTCGCCGCCGTCCCGGCTCTCGAACAGCACCCCGGGATCCCCACCCGCGTACAGCAGGCCATCCTCCTCGCCCGGGACGACCACCCAGATCCGCTCCAGTGCGGCATCGCCGCCCTCCGGCAAGTGCAGGCCGGTCGCCTGGCGCCACTCCCCGGTCGGGTCGTCGGTCCACCAGAGCTTGGGCCCGTAGAACGGCGACCCGGCACCGGCAAACGTCCGTCCGGTGCGCGGATCGAACATCGCGAACTCGACCGGCTCTCCGGAAAACGATCGAGAGGCGACCCGAAATCCGCTCCGCCGTCGCCCTCCAGGACGAACAATCCCTTCTTCGTTCCGACCAGGATCTCCGTCACCTCATCCTCCCGTGATCGCAGGCACCACATGGATCTGCGCCTCGTGCCGGAGCGGCGTGTCCTCGCAGCCCCGCTCCCCGTCGACGAAGACGTTGATG
This sequence comes from uncultured Thermoleophilia bacterium, assembly GCA_963777565.1. Lineage (GTDB taxonomy): Bacteria > Actinomycetota > Thermoleophilia > Miltoncostaeales > Miltoncostaeaceae > CALMEC01. Next base: position 402,171 of record CAVZQZ010000010.1, on the reverse strand, counting down.
TGCCGGCGGATCATCCGCCGCTCGTCCAGGATCCAGCCACCGATCGCCGGATTCCGCGCTTCGAGCGCCAGCAGCGCGTCTCGAACCGTCGCCCCGTCGACCGTGTGAACGGGGCCGCCGGCCATTGCCTGCAGCTGTCCGCTGAGCCGGATCACCGCCATCGCCCCGATGCTACGCCCGACCACCCGGGGGACGCCAAGCCGGCGTGGCGCGCCACCGGATGGCCCCTTCTTACCAGCGAAGGATCGCGGCGACGCCTCCGTGGGGGGCGAGCATCCGAGCGGCGCCACCATCGACCGGCACGACCTCGGCATCCGTGCTCACGGCCCTCAGCAGGAGGTCGTCGATGCTCGCCGCCACCGAGTCGGATGGACGCGACGTCGAGGCCAGGGAGGGATCGATCAGGAGCCGCTGCACGCGGCCCTCGTCGAGGACGGTCGCGACGTCGTCCCACCCGACGGCGCCGCGGGAGCCCGACAGCGCGGCGCCGGTGGCCTGTCGGACGAGGTCAGCCCGCGCCCGCTGGCGAAGCCCGGCGAGGTCGGCGCGCGCCTGGTCCGCGATCGCGTTCGCCGTGCCCCACTGCGTCCCATGGCGGGTCGCGACCGCGTGGACCGACGGTGCGTGCTCGACGAGGCCCTTGGCAGTCTTCGGATCGGCGAGCACCACGGTGTCTTCCCACCCGCGGGCTTCGCAGAGCTCCGTGAGGCGAACCCCCATCCCTGCGAGCCAGCGTTCGCGGTGCCGCTCTCGTCGCTGCTCGAAGAGATCCTCCTGGGACGCCGACTCGTACGTGCCGCGGGATCCCCCCGCGGGCCCGCGGAACTCGCGCCACTCCGATGAGCCATCGTCGAACGCGAACATCGCGACGTCCTCGGCCTCGTCGCCGCGGATCTCGACGACCCGGAGCCGGTTCGCCGACACGACGGCGACACCGCAGGGACGTGCGCTATCGATTGCCCCGATCAGCGGGGCGAGGTACGGCAACTCGTCCACGACAACGCGATCCGCAAGCGATCGCTGCGTCCACAAGGGCCCCACCGTCTCACCGTCGACCGCGCTGAAGAGCACCCGTCCGCGACCCGGCCCGTTCGGGTCGATCAGCTCTCCGACCGCCGGCTCCAATGAGGCGATGTGGGCCCGGATCCTGGCGGCAATGTCGGGATGGTGGGTCGCGAACTCGGTCGATGCCTCGGCAAGTCCGGCGCGCAACGAGAGCTCCCAGCCCGGGCGCCCGTGCATCTTCCGCTCGGGACGCGAGTCGACATAGACGGAGAGGACGCCGGCGTCGCTGTGAAGGGCGGCAACTGCCTGGAGCACGTTTGTCTGGGTGGCGAGCGAGGCACTCACGTGTCACTTCCGATCCAGCGTGGACGAACTGGCGCCGCCGGGTCCGGTGGTGGCCGGCCGGCTCGATTCCCGCTCCCCGCCCAGCGGGGCCTACTGCTCCGCCTGAGGGCCTCCAAGGAGGCTCCACAATGGCGACGGGGACGGTGTTCGTGCCTCCGGTCCGCCGACTCAGACCCGGCGGGCACACTCAGCATCTCTCCGACGAGCGCCTCGAGCATGAGGGAGTCACCGGTCATACAGTCCGTGGTTCTCCCCATTCGCGGGAGCCGCCGACGAGACTCGTGCGCCGCCGGGGCGGCTTTCCCGAAGCAACCATGGGTGGACCCGCCGATGGCACCTCACGCGGAGCGGCGCGAGGATGGCGGCACGGTCGTCATCCCGGGAGCAGACCATCAACGACTTCGACATCCATACCACGATCCGCGGCGTCGTCGCACCTGGAGCGCGCGAGTACGCCGAACAACGCATCGCGCGGGTGGCGCGCCTCGCGCACCGGCCGGTGCTCTTCGCACGGCTGGAGCTGCTCCAGGAGCCGGATGCCGCGCTCGAGCGGGCGTCGATCGTGAAAGCGAGCCTGGATGTCTCGGGAAAGCGATTGCGGGCGCATGTCGCGGCGCCGACCATGACGCAGGCGGCCGACGAGGTCGAGGCACGTCTGCGCCGGGGGCTCGAGGTGCTGGCCGAGCGATGGGAGGCACGCCATCACGACACCGGCCGTCCGGCGCCGGGTGAGTGGCGTCACGGCTATCTCCACACGGAGCGGCCACGCTTCTTTCCGCGCCCGTCGGAGGATCGGCGGATCATGCGTCGCGCAACCTTCGGCATCGGCCCGATGACCCCCGAGGAGGCCGTGGTCGAGATGGAGCTCCTCCACCATGACTTCCTCCTCTTTAGCGATTCGGCGACCGGAGTCGAGTGCGTGGTCTACCGGCGGCCGGGCGACACCCACGGACTGATCGTCGCCGGTGAACCGGCGGATCGCTTCCAGCCGTCCGTCGACTGGATCACGGTCGACCACACTCCGGCGCCGCGCATGACGACCGCGACGGCAATCGAGCGGCTGGATCTCAGCGAAGATCCGTTCGTCTTCTTCGTCGACGTGGAGCGCAACCGGGGTTCCATCGTCTACCGCCGCTACGACGGGCACTACGGCCTCATCGAGCCTCGCAACGAGGGCGATGCCATCGCCGCCGGCAGCCGGACCGCCCTCAACCCAGAAGCACAACTTCCGAAGGAGCAGTGAGCAATGTTTGTCCACGAAGCGATGGCGAAGACCATCTGCACGGCGACGCCCACCGACACGGTGTCCTCCGTCGCACACATGATGAAAGACGACGACTGCGGCTTCATCCCCATCACCGACGCGGGCCGGCTCGTCGGGGTGGTGACCGACCGCGACATCGTGATCCGCTGCCTGGCCGACGGCGCCCGGACCGACGTGCGCAACGAGCCCATCGACCGCGTGATGAGCACGTCGGTCTGGACCATCGACGCCGGTGCGACGGTCGACGAGGCCGCCCACGTCATGGCCGAGCATGAGGTGCGCCGCCTCCCGGTCATGTCGAAGAGCAAGCTGGTCGGCGTACTGAGCTACGGCAACCTCGAGCAGGCCGTCCACGCGGAAGGCCCGGCCGCAGCCGAGGCGACACTCGGCGTGACCCGGGGCGCATGACCCGATGAAATGCAGGCGCCGCGTCCCCATCAAGCGGACGCGGCGCCGGGAGTTGCGAAGGATCGGGGCCGTGGCTCAGCGCTTGTGCGCGACGGCGACGAGGTACTCGGAGGGCACGAGCAGGCGGCCGTCGGTCGCCTCGTTTCGCCGATTCATCATCGCGACGATGGATCCGCGGCACTCGTCCCAGGTGCCCTCGGTCGTGAGCCGTTCCCGCGCCTTCAGCAGCGGGCCGTAGCACGTCTCCATGAAGCCCACCCAGTGCTCCGCCGAGTCGAAGTCGAACGGCGTGGTGTGGCGCTCGAACTCCAGCTCCACGTCGGCGCCAGTGGTCGTGAACAGGGTGCGCACGTGCTGTTCGTCGCCCCACTTCGGGGGCGGCGTCGCGAACGACGGTGCCGGCGGCATGTAGCGGCCGAGGATCGAGAACAGCTCGCCGATCGTGCCCTGCGGCGTCCAGCCGCACACGGCGATGGTGCCGCCGGGGCGGCAGACCCGCACGAGCTCGTCGGCCACGACCTGGTGCCGCGGCGCGAACTGCACGCCAAACGCGGAGAGCACGACGTCGAACGACTCGTCGTCGAACGGCAGCGCCTCCGCGTCGCCCTCCACCCAGTCGATCTCGACGTTCCACTCCGCCTCACGCTGGCGGGCCGGCCCGAACAGCTCCGGCGTGAGGTCGGAACCGACGACCCGTGCGCCTGCGGCCGCGGCGCGTAGCGCGATGTTGCCGGTGCCCGTCGCGACATCGAGCACGTCCTGTCCCGCCGTCACACCGGCGCGGGCCACGAGCTGCTCGGGCGCGACGACGTCGATCATCTCGGCCACTGCCGCGTAATCCCCGGCCGCCCACGTGGCGCGGTGACCGGCCTTCAATGTCTCAACTGCTGTCGTCATCGGATCCTCCTCGTCGAACGGAAATGACGAGGAGGAGTCTCGGGCGGCAGGGACCCGCCCACATCGGGCAGGCTCCCTATCCGGATTCCCTATTCGGGTCTCAGGACCGCAAAGCGGGATGCCTGAGCCGCGGCCGCCGCCCGGTTGCTCACCCCGAGCTTGGCGAGGATCCGGCTCACGTGGTGACCCGCCGTCTTCTCGGAGATGAAGAGCGCCTTGCCGATCTCGGCGTTGGTCATGCCCTGCGCCAGAAGGGCGAGGACCTGCTGCTCGCGGTCCGTCAACTCCGCGTCGCCACGGGCGCCGGCACCCGACCCGGCGCCGAGCTCGCGCAGGAGCGCTGCGGCGCCGTCCTGAGCGCGGGCCGCCCCGAGCTCCCTGAACACGTCGCGCGCGGCGCGAGCCTCCTCGATCGCCAGCGCCGGCAGGTCGGCGGCAAGGGAGCGGGCGAGCTCGAGTCGCGCCTCGGCCGCTTCGTGGGGCATGCCGAGGCGCCCGAATGCGTCGAGCGCCAGTCGCGCGTGCTCGTGTGCCACCGCCGCGTCTCCCTGGGCGAGCGCCACGCGCGCGGAGGCCAGCTGGGCGCTCGCCTCGACGGGCATCCGGCCCGATGCGGCGGCGAGCTCACACAGCATCGCGGCGGCCCCTCCAGCCCGTTCGGAGTCGCCGGCGGACAGGTGGGCGTCCACCAGGGGCGCGAGCAGCCGCGACGAGGCCAACACGTCGCCACGTGTGTTCGCGAGGCCCCGCTCCAACAGCGCGGCGGCCACGTGGGGCTCCCCCTCCGCGAGTCGCAGCTTCGCGAGCGCCAGCAGAGCGGACGGGTTCTCGTCGCGACCCGCGAGCAGCTGCCCGGCCTCTGCGAGCCGGCCCTGGCGGATGCGAAGCAGGGCGAGGGTGGCCACCGTGGGGTCGCCCATCGTCGGGTAATTCCGGGCGTGCACGTCCAGGGCGTCCGACAGGGCCGCCTCCGCCTCCGGCCAACGCCCGGATGCCACGAGGACGTCGGCATGGATCGTCCGGCATGCGCCGTAGAGCGGAACGATGGCCTGGCGGCTGGCGAAGTCGTACACCACCTCGCACCACTCCTGCGCGCGCTCCCAGTCGCCGGCGTCGGCGCAGGCGGTGATGAGGTTGCAATACGCCTCGCCAAGCGTGTGGGGGTTGCGGATGCGACCGGCCGTGGCCGCGGCCATCGCCTCCTCGAGCTTCAGCATGCCTTCGTCGAACTGGCCGATCGCGATCTCGGCGCCCCCGATGAGGCTCAGCGCGAAGACCTCGAGGTCGCCGTCACCGCACGCCCGGCCGAGTTCCAGCCCGACCCGCGCCTGCTCCAGGCGGTCCTGCGGACCCGCGCGCCGGGCGCGCTCGACCGCAACCCAGCCGGCGCCGCAGCAATCGCTGCGGCCCTCGAGGGCCCGCTCGGCGCGGGCGAGCCAACCGTTCGACTGGGACGCGCGGCCGGAGACGAGGTACTGGTGCGACACCCAGGCGGCAAGGCGAGCGGCGCTGTCGCACTCCCCATGCTCGCCGTATGCGATGCACGCGCGCTGGCGGTACTCCACGCCGGCGTCGAGCTCACCGAGAAACCAGAGCGCGTGACCGTAGCCGTCGAGCGCCTCCGGGACGTCGCCGTCGCGGTCGAGCACGGCCAGGAACGCGTCCCGAGCCCCCGCCCAGTCACCGGCCTCGAGCGCGCGCTGGCCGTCCATGATCGCGACCGAAGTCCCCTGGTCCACGACGTGATGATGACAAGCCGGGTGGCGTATGCCTACCGACCGGCGTCAGCACGACGAACGGCACGAGAGATACGTTTTCGCCATGGCGGACGATGCGGCTTCCCAGAACGTCGCCCTGTCGAGCGGTTTCTCGCGGCCTTTGACCGGCGATGGCCCACCGACGTGGAACTCGACGCGCTGCTGACACCGGATGTGCGCTTTGTCGAGCGTCCCAAACCTCGTCAACCCGAAGGGTGGCGAGCGCGATGCGGCTGCCATGCGCGCTGGGATCGCGGCGGGTCGGCAGCTCCTGGTCTGGCAGTCCTACGAGGTGCGCGATCATCTCGCCGACGGCGACACCGTGGTGACGCGCATGCGCTGGACCGGGGAGCTCGCGATCGACGCCGGACCGCGGTCGCAGGGCACCCGACTGAGCGCCTGGTGTGTCGCGCACTACCGTTTCGCCGACGGACGGATCGCCCGGATCGAGCAGCACGACTGCTACGACCCGCCCGGGGGCGGACCACGCAGCCGTCGGCAGCTACCGAAGGCGCTCCACCGTACGGCGCACCAGGGCGCCCGAGCACGCGCCCGCCAGCGCCGGGAGCACGCTGATGCCGAACATCAGGGTGAGCGCCATCGGCCAGAGATTGTTGAAGGTCGAATCGTCGACCCAGCCCGGGACCATCGCCACGAACGCGCCGCCGACCATGCCCGCGCACACGACGAAGGCCCACTTCCACGCTCGAGCGGGGAAGGCGATGCCCACCGCGCCGGCGGCCAGCGCCGCCGCAACCGGCCACCATGCGAGATCGAGCTCGCCGTCATGCGTCACGACCCAGCCCGCGAGGCCGACGAGCACGCCGGTGAGCACGGCCGCCCCCCCACCGCAGAACGCACCCAGCACGAGAGACGTCCGCCGCTCATTGCGCCGCCCACTGCGCTCCAGCCGTTCCCGACGTTCGCCTCGACGCTACGCAAATCAGCTACTCCCTCGCGCACGAACCACACCGGCGGCATCGGTCTCGGTGGCGTCGAACCTGAGCCCGTTCGGCCGCCGTCCTGATCGGCGCCGCTCACCTCGAGGTGCCAGGCACCCGGAGGTGAACGGCGAACCGTGGACCGCCAGGGTGGCGGTCACTCGCGCTATGCCTTCTTGGCGTACGTCTCCATCCCCGTGAAGTCCACCTGGACGCACGGCTCGTCGCCGACGACCCAGGCGTCGTGGCCCGGGGGTATGACGATCACGTCGCCCGGGCCGATCTCCTTCTCGGTCCCGTCGTCCATCTTGACGACCATCCGGCCCGAGATGCAATAACCCATGTGCGGCGCCTGGCAGCTCTCGGTGCCGGCGATCGGCTTGACGTGCTCCGACCAGCGCCAGCCCGGCTCGAACGTGCCGCGGCCGACCGTCCCGCCGGCAAGCTTCACGATGTCCACATGCCCCTTGTCCACGAACGGACGCACCTCATCCGCCTTGTCGTGGTTCCTCACCTCGAACTCAGCCATAACGACCTCCACTTCAGTTGTCGCGTTGATCGCGGCCCTACATCACCCCGTCGCGGGTCGCGAGACCGTGCAGCTCGTACGCGGTGATCTCCGGTGGCCGCGCATCCGCGCCTCCGAACTCCGCCACGAGCGGCATGACGCGCTCATCGATGAACCGGTCGAACTGCTCGCGTGTCTCCCAGATCTCGATGATGCGGAACCCCTTCCCCGTGTACCCGGCCGCGTGGACGATGAAGCCCTCCGGCGGAGCCGCCTGCTCCGCCGCGAGTCGGGCGGTCACCGCGTCATAGACGGTCGTCGAACGCTCGGTCTCCTCCTCGACCCAGTCCTGGATCACGCACACGGCCACGCCGGCCTCCTTTCGCGCACCAACCTCACCGGTCGTGCCGATCCTTCCACCTCGAAACCGCTCCGGTCAACGGATCCCGTCATCCGGGATGCAGGAGCCGATGTGCCCCGATCCGACGCGCGTCGTAGGCTGTCGCCGGAGCGAGACACGCCGAGTCCGGCGACACCACGAGAGGAGGGCATCGTGCCCGGTCAATTCGTCCACCTGGAGATCCCCGCCGACGACACCGAGGCGAGCCGCGTGTTCTGGGGCGCGCTCTTCGGGTGGCAGTTCCAGGCGTTCCCCCCGGGGTCGGAGTACCACATGGCCCAGCTCAGCGAGCAGTCCGGCGTGGCGGTCACGGGGATGGAGCCCGGCAAGCACGGCTGCCGCCCGTACTTCGACGTCGACGACATCACCGCCGGTGTCGCGCGGGTCAAGGAGCTGGGAGGCAGCTCGAGCGACCCGATGCCCGTGCCGAACATGGGATGGTTCTCCACCTGCACCGACCCCCACGGCAACGACTTCGGCCTCTGGCAGACCGACCCGGCCGCCCCCACCCCGGCCATGTAGGGACGGTGCCACCGGGCGGCGGCCCCATACCCCCCGCCCCGATTCCCGGTCAGTCCTCGTGCTCGGCGAGCTCCCGGAACTCGTCGGGCACGAGCGCGCGCTTTGAGAGCGCCACCGCCGCGTACCCCACCGCCGAGCGGCCGAAGCGCTTGCGGACCGAGTCGACGGAGTGGTCGACCGCCAGCCGTGCCGCACCGGTCGGCGAGCCGGGGCGGTGGGGGTCGTCGCCGGCCACGGGAAGTTCGAGCTGCACCGCCGGTTCGTCCACCAGGCCGGAGACCGAGATCGCGAGCAGCGTGAAGGTGCGCTCGGCGGGATTCTCGGCCAGGGCCTGCGCCACCAACGACTCGGCGACCTCGCGCAGCGTGAGCGTCGACGCGACCGGGTCGGCCACCGTCGACGAGCGGGTGACGCTGCGCATATCGGCGAATCGCACGCGCACCGTCACCGTCCGGCCCGCCCGGTCGCGTGCCCGCAGGCGCCCGGCGACGCGGTCGGCGAGATGGCCGAGCACCTCCTGCACGAGGTCGGGGGTCGGCGCCGCGCGGGGAAACGCGGATTGCGCGCCGACCGACTTGACCCGCCCACCGGGACGCACCGCGCGGAAGTCGTCGTTGCGGGCGAGGGCCCGCAGCTTCGCCCCCTGACCGCCACCCAGCAGGCGCGCGAGCGTATCGGGTGACGAGCGCGCCAGCTGCCCGACGGTGGTGATGCCTCGCTCGGCGAGGCGACGCTCCGTGGCCGGCCCGACCCCCCACACCAGCCGCACCGGGAGGGGATCGAGAAACTCGCGCTCCCGGTCGGGGGGGACCAGCACCAGCCCGTTGGGCTTGGCGACCTGCGAGGCGATCTTCGCCAGGTGCTTGGTGCGGGCCGCGCCCACGGAGATCGGCAGGCCAACCTCGTCGCGCACCCGCGACCGGATCGCCGCGGCGATCGTCCCCGGCGGGCCGAACAGGCGCCGCGAGCCCGCGACGTCGAGGAAGGCCTCGTCGATCGAGATCCGCTGCACCGCCGGAGTGAAGTCGCCGAGGATCGCCATGACCTGCTCGCTCAGCCGCTGGTACTCCCTGAAGTGTCCCTTCACGAACACCAGGTCGGGGCATCGCTGCCGGGCCTGCCGGCCGGACATCCCACCCGACACGCCGAATCGCTTGGCCTCGTACGACGCCGCCAGCACCACGCCGCCGCCGACCGCCACGGGCCGGCCCCGAAGCGACGGGTCGAGGAGCTGCTCGACCGAGGCGTAGAACGCGTCGAGGTCGGCGTGGAGGATCGACGGGTCCTCGCCCATTGCACGATGCTAGCGAACACACGTTCGCCACGAAACTCGGGTTGCGTCGGTCAGGAAGCGGGCGTGAGCACGGCGATCGGGAACGGCCGGTCCGTGTCCTGCCGGTAGCCGGCGAACCCGGGCGAGTGGGTCACGAGGCGTTCCCAGAGGTCCGCCGCCTCAAACCCCGATGCGAATCGTGCGGTGCACCGGGTCCAGTTGGCCCCGCGCATCACCTCGGCCTCAGGCCGTGCCCGGAGGTTGTGCACCCAGCCGGGATCATGCGACCGTCCGGCATTGCTGCCGACCACCACGAATGAACCTCGTGCTCGACGAAGACCAGCGGCGTGGTGCGCTTGCGCCCGGATCGGCGACCGGTGGTGGTCAGCAGCAGAAGGTCACGCCCGCGGAATCGCCCTCAACACCGGCCGCGGCTGCGGCGATATAGCCACGCCTGCGACTGCGAGAAGCCTCGGATCACTGCACCTGGCGGCGGCACGGGCGGGAGTCTCCCAGGCGACGTGAGCGATGACAACGCGATCCCGCTTCGGCGGACTCGCTCGACACTGTCTCACCGGTGTAGAAGGATTCACGGTGGATTCCGGCACGTGCCGAGCCGGCGGTGAGCGTGGGAATCGGATCACTGGGACGCACAGCGTGATCGACATGAGGCCGCCATCGCGCTGGGCGTCCGAGGGATCCGCCGCGGGTCGCCTGCTCGGCGCGGCAGCCCTCGTCACCGCGCTGTACGTGCTCGACGCTGCGGTTCTGCATCGGGAGTCCGGAACGTCGATCGCCGATCACCTTCCGGGGGCAGCCGCCATGCTCGGCCTGCTCGCCGCGGGTGCCCTCGTGTACGGCGGCCTCCGCCCCGGCGGGAAGGCGGTGCTTGGGATCCTTCTCGGAGCCTTCGCCTCGACGCTGGGCGCGCTGCACGCGGTGGAGGTCACTCAGCGTGGCGGGATGCGTGGCGGCGACGTGATGGGTCTCCTGACGCTCCTCGCAGGCGTCGTTGCCTTCACCGTCGGCGTGGTCATGCTCTGGCGCAGCCGGCGGCGCGACGGCCCGCGCGGCCGGCGGCTGGCGCGGCGTGCGGGCATTCTGGTCGCAGCCGCTGTGGTGACGTACTACCTCGTGTTCCCGCTCATCGTCGCGATCATCACCACGAACGGACCTCGCGAACCCGGGACATGGCCGGACATCGGCGCTCCCGCCGAACGCGTGGCACTGCGAACCGACGACGGGCTCACGCTGCAGGGTCAGTACGTGCCCTCGGAGAACGGCGCCGCGGTGCTCGCGTTCCCCGGTCGGGAAGCCACCGACCACGCCCGGATGCTCGTGCGACACGGGTACGGAGTCCTGATGCTCGACATGCGCGGCAACGCTGACAGCCAGGGGAGCGACAACGCGTTCGGCTGGGGGTCCGGAGCCGACGTCGAGGCCGGCCTCGACTACATCGCGGGGCGGCCCGAGGTGCGCGCCGGTGCGATTGGCGGTCTCGGACTCTCCGTGGGAGGCGAACTCCTGTTGCAGGTCGCCGCAACCGATCGTCGCCTCGCGGCGATCGTCTCCGAGGGCGCGGGCTACCGCACGCTGCACGAAGCCCGGCGGCAAAGCGGGCTCTCCCATGCGCTCACGCTGCCGCAGCTGGCGGTGATGTTCGGGGCCATCAGCGTCCTGTCGCCCGAACATCCGCCGACGCCACTCGACCGGCTCGTCAACCGTATCGCCCCACGTCCCGTCTTCCTGATCGAGGCCGAGCACGGCCAGGGCGGCGAGCAGCTGAGCGCGCTCTACTACCGCCTCGCCGGGTCCCCGAAGGAGTACTGGAAGATCCCCGGCGCGAGCCACACCGGCGGGCTCGCCACACAGCCGCAGGAATACGAACGACGGGTCGCGGACTTCTTCGATCGGCACCTCGTCGGGGGGGCCGCCGCATCGCCCTGATCAGCCACGTGTCAGACGCCCCGTGGCGGACTCCAGAAGTGGCACGGTCCGTACCTCGCTGAACGGACGCTCCCGCCGTGGGGCGTGACGCCTCCACGGCGGGGGGGACTGCGGTTAGGCGACCGCCCCACTCGGGTCGGCCGGACAGTCCGGCCAGCAGGGCTCCGACCACTCGTGCCGCGGGGTTCGGCGGGCGCGCGCTTCTGCCTCCTTGACCTGGCGGGTCCGCATTTCGAGCAGCTTCACGATGGCTTCGGTCGGCGTGAACGGGTCGGCGATCACGAGCCCGTTGAACCCCGCCGCGGCGACCATCTTCCCGTCGACGATCGCGACGATCATGCGGCCGTCGGACGTCTGGGCGTCGTCCAACTGGACAAGTCGCGTGAGGGCGCCCGCGTCGGCCGGGCGGGCCTCGCGGATGACGATGTGGTGCGACTCGCGCACCGGGCGGGCGCGTCGGATGCCGCGGGCGCGCCGATCGGCCGTGGCGCGGTCGTGGCGGTCACGGACCAGCTCGGTTGCGAGGGCCTGGGCGATGACGGGGTGATTCATGACCCCTCCTTCGGTGATCGGTGTGCTCATCTTCACTGCTGTCGTCATTGGCAGTCCTCATCGAACGTGAACGACGATGAGGAGTCTCGGGCGGCCGCGATCCTTCCACATCGGGCGGCCTCCCTATCCGGATTCCCTATTCGGGCGCAAGAGCCGAGCCGTGATGCCCCGGATGCCTTGCGGTGGTAGTGTCGCCCATCACTGGCATGATGGAAAGAGCCACGAGAGCACCTGCCGATGAGGCCAGTTGGTTGCGCCTCGATCGTCGCCCCGGCGAGACGCTGCGGGCCGCGCTCGAGCGCGCGATCCGGGACGCGATCCGTGAGGGGGCATTGCGAGCCGGGGTCCGGTTGCCGTCGTCGCGCCGCCTCGCCGAGCAGGTGGGGGTGTCGCGCGGGGTCGCGAGCGACGTCTACGCGCAGCTCGAGGCCCAGGGGTTCATCGAGATGAGCGCCCGCAGCGCGCCGATCGTGGCCAGCGTGTCGACGGCGCCGGCGCACACCGTGGCGCACGCCAAGCCCGCCGCCGGGCGCCCACCGCGCTACGACATGGTCGCCACGCGACCCGACGTCACGCTCTTCCCCCTCGGGCAATGGTTGGCGGCCCTCAAGCATGCGACGCGGCAGTTGCCGGTGAGCACGCTGGACTACGGCGACCCCCGCGGGGAGGCCGCGCTTCGCGCGACCCTGGCCGACCACCTCGGCCGCACGCGGGGCGTGGTGGCCGATCCGGCACAGATCATCGTGGTTCAGGGCACGGCGCAGGGCGTCGACCTGCTGCTGCGGATGCTCGCCGCCCGTGGCGCACGGCGGGTGGGCGTGGAGGACCCGTCGATGGAGCTCCAGTACACGCAGATCCTTGCCGCCGGCCTCGAGCCGGTGGGGCGCCGCGTCGACCACGACGGGATCGACATCGGGGGGGAGCTCGATGCCGACGCCCTCATCCTCACTCCCGCGCACCAGTTCCCGAGCGGCGCGGTGCTGAGCGGTCCGCGGCGTCGCGCGGTGCTGACGTGGGCGCGGGAGCAGGCGGGGCTCGTGATGGAAGACGACTACGACGCCGAGTTCCGGTACGATCGTGAGCCGGTGCGCGCCTTGCAGGGGCTTGATCCCGCCCGGGTCGCGTACCTCGGGACGGTGTCGAAGACGCTCGCTCCGGCGCTCCGCTTGGGCTGGCTCGTGGTGCCGGAGGACCTGGCGGACGACGCCGCCGATATGAAGCTGCTGCTCGACGTGTTCTCACCCGCACTGGATCAGCTTGCTCTGCGGTTCCTCATCGAGTCGGGTGACTACGACCGCCATGTCCGTCGCGTGCGCGCGATCTACCACGAGCGGCGCGATCGGCTCGTAGCTGCCCTCACCACCCACCTGCCCGACTACCCCGTCACCGGCATCGCCGCAGGGCTTCACGTCGTCCTGCAGCTCCCCGATGGCGCCGACGACCAGGCCATCGTGACTGGGGCGCTCGCGGACGGAATCCGGGTGGAGTGCCTGTCGCGGTTCGCCAGGAGCGAGGAGAACGACGCCGCGGGCCTGCTCATCGGCTACAGCCGGCTCCACGAGGCCTCGACGAACCGGGCCGTTGCAGCGCTGGCAAAGGTCATCGCGCGCGTGGGCACGGTCCGTCGCGCTGCGCCGAAGGCTCCTCCGAGGAAGCGCGCGACAGTCGGCGGCGGCGACTCCGCCGCCGCGGCGATCCGCAGCCGCATCTGACGATCGAACACGGTCCCGGGCGTCGCATCGCCCCATGCTTTGTTGGGTGGTCCCGGGCATTAACAATCGACCGGAGACGGATTGTTAACGCCCGGGACCACCCAACAATCAATCGGCGATTGTTAATGCCCGGGACCATCGAACGGGCGTTGCAGGGGCGAGCGTCCCGGGCATTCGGAGGGGAGCCAGCCGTTACTGTTTGCGCGCTCCGGCAATGCGCTGCCGGCCTTGCGATGACACAGACGCCATCACCGCCCAAGCGGGAGGACCAGGACCCGCCACCCACCACGGCCTCGACCCGTGAGCGGTTGCGCGCCGGCGCCATACGGGCCCGCGACTGGACGGAAGAGCGTCACGGCCAGCTCGAGTCGATGCGACCGGATCACCCGCCCGTCGAGATCGGCTTCCGCATGATCGAGCACGACATCCGGATCGCGGGGGGTGTGCTCGGCGGTGGCCTCGCCTACCGGCTCTTCTTCTTCGTACTCGGGCTCGCGGTCCTCGTGGCCGGCGGCCTCGGCTTCGGAGCCAGTTCCGGCGAGAACGTGGAATCCGCCGCGGAGGACGTCGGCCTCACCCATGCGGTCTCGAACACCGTCGCCGACGCGGCCGAGCAGGCGCAGAGCGGCCGGTGGTGGCTCCTGCTGACCGGGATCTTCCTCGTGGCCTGGACCAGCCGGGGCCTGTTCCGTGCCCTACGGCTCGTCCACGCCGCCGCCTGGCGAACCACGGTCCCACCTTCCAACATCGTGCGCGGAACCGGTGCCGTCGTCGCAGTCACCGGGGCTGCAGTCGTGTTCCTCGTCGCGGTCGGCCGCGTCCGCGCCGAGTTCGGCCTGCTCATGGGCTTCCTCATCACGATCGCGATCACCGCCGCGTTCGTCGGCCTGTGGGTGTGGGTGTCCGCCGGCCTCCCGTCAGGCGATGTCCCGTTGACCGCCTTCGTTCCCGGCGCGGTGCTGCTGACCGTGGGATTCCAGGTGCTCAACATGGCGACCGCCCTCTTCCTCGCCGACCGCCTCGCAAGCTCGTCCGAGCTCTACGGCGCCCTGGGCATTGCCGCGACGGCGCTCTTCTACCTCTATCTCCTCGGCCGTCTCGTGGTGTGGGCCGCAGAGCTGAACGCGGTGGTGTGGTGGTACTCGCATCCCGACGACCCCATGGCACCGGGCCACGGACGCGCGGATCCGCTGGCGCCGTGACGTCCGAGACCCCGAAGGCGATCGAACCCGCAGCCGACCAGGGGCGGGTGACACGGAAGCTCGTGGGACGGGGTCTCTTCCTGATCATCAGCGCCGTGTCGCTGTACCTGCTGATGCCGAGCCTGCTCGACGTCTTCACCTCGTGGCGCGAGCTGTTCGACCTCCGCCCCGAATGGATCGTCGCAGCCCTGCTGTTCGAGGCCGCCTGCTTCGTCTCCATCTGGGAGCTCCAGCGCATCGCCCTGCGCGCCCGAAGCTGGTTCACCGTCGCGTGCTCCCAGCTCGCCGGCAACGCCTTTGGCCGGATCGTGCCGGGGGGCGCCGCGCCCGCGGCCGCGTTGCAGTACCGGATGCTCGTGCGCGCCGGGGTCCCCGCCCGATCTGTCGCGTCCGGGCTCACTGCGACCACGCTCCTCAACTTTGGGCTGCTGCTGGCGCTCCCGGTCCTGAGCCTGCCGTCGATCTTCGGCGGGACGCCCGTCGACCGCGGGCTCGCGCAGACCGCCTATCTCGGTGGGGGGGTCTTCGTGCTCATGGTCGCCGCCGCGGTGGTCGTCTACATCTGGGAGCGGCCGCTCCTGGAGGTCGGGCGGATCGTCGAGCGCATCGCAAACCGGACCTTCCGCCGCCACCGGCATCTCGAGGGGCTCGGCCCGAAGCTCCTTCACGAGCGCGACAGCATCCGCATCGTCCTCGGCGAGCGATGGTGGCAGGCGCTGCTCGCAGCGACGGGACGCTGGCTCTTCGACTTCGCTGCGCTGGTCGCATGCCTTCGCGCCGTCGGAGCCAAGCCGAACCCGTCGCTGGTGCTGCTGGCCTTCGCTGCGGCGTCGCTCCTCGGAATGATCTCGATCACACCCGGCGGGCTCGGGCTCGTCGAAGCGGGCCTCACCGGCACGCTCGCGCTGGCCGGGGCCGGCGGCGGCGCGGCGGTCGTCGCCACGCTGGCCTACCGGCTCGTGTCGTTCTGGCTTCCGATCCCCGCGGGAGCCGCGGCGTACTGGATCTTCAGACGCCGGTACCCCGAGCCGCGCCCGACGGCCACCCCGCCCGCCTCGATCTCGCCGGCAGACTGATCCTGATCGGTCCTGCCCCTACGGGCGGGGCCGCGCGGTGAGCTCGAACTCGGCGGGCAGGACGTCGGTGTTGCGGTCGGGCTCGAGCTCCGCCCGGGCTCGCGCATCGAAGTACACGTAGGCGGTGACGAGCGCGAGGTAGGGAACCAGCACGGCGTTCACGATGCCGCCGATCACGTTGACCAGCCAGAACGGGGCGCTCGTGAGGAGGATGAGGAACAGCCCGAGCAGCGGACCGATCGAGAGGGCGATGGCGCCGCCGAGGATGATGAGGGAGCCGACCTTGAGCCAGTTCCCCCGCACCAGCAGGCCGGACCGTCGCAGCGCCCTCCCCGCGGAGCGGTCCTCGACCACGATCACCGGCACGATCAAGGCCCAGCGGATCGCGAACCAGATGGCGATCGGGATGAGGATGAACGTGCTCGCGAGCACCGTGACCAGCACGATCGCGATGAGCAGGGCGATGACCAGCGGGCGGATGTTGCGCAGCGCCAGCTTGTAAGCCCTCGTCGGATCGACGGCCTCCCCCTTGTCGATCCGCAGGAGCGCCTCGGCGGTCGCCGCCTGCACGAGCCCGACGCCGAGCAGCGTCAGCAGGGTGGCGAACACCAGGAGCAGGCCGACGAAGAATCCGCCGCTGCCGGCCTCGGTCGACACGCCCAAGAAGCTCGACGCGTGGAAGACGCCCGCCCCCAGAAGCGCGAGCAGGAACGCAATCGGGATGAGGAGCAGGCCGATGCCGATGAACAGCGGCGCCTTGCGGAAGTACATGCGCGCGGCGGCCGCGAGGATCTGCCCCCAGGCGCGCCGGCGCGCGAGCT
This sequence comes from uncultured Thermoleophilia bacterium, assembly GCA_963777565.1. Lineage (GTDB taxonomy): Bacteria > Actinomycetota > Thermoleophilia > Miltoncostaeales > Miltoncostaeaceae > CALMEC01. The sequence goes on along the minus strand of CAVZQZ010000010.1, from coordinate 385,541 downwards.
CGAGCGGCGCGGCGGGTCGCCAAGTCGTGCGGCGCAGGAGGTAGAGCAGGAGAAGGACGATCACGGCGATGACGATGCCGACCTGCAGCGGCGCGTGAAGGAACCGCTGCAGCGCCCGCGACCCGCCGCCGATGGCTGCGCAGAAGAAGTCCGTCGTACGCGTGCCGAACACCCCCGCGGAGGGAAGTGCGATGCTCCGGCGGCGCAGATCCTGCGACCAGCTGATCGGCTCGGTCCACGAGTCCTTCATGTTCGGCCCGGTGGGGCCGTTGAAGAACGCCGGCTGAAGCTCGCCCCAGCGCCCCTCGAACGTGATCCACGGGAACTTGGCGGCGGCCTCGGCCTTGTCGCTCGGGATCGTGAACACCGTGGGCGTGAGGTCCGGGCCCGCCCCGCGGGTGTCGTCGCACCCGACACCCTCGGTCGTCGAGCTTCCCAGGTAGAGGGCCTCGCCGAAGAAGTTCGCGTGCGAGCCTGCGGCGGGATGGACGACCGGGTGGGTGCCGTCGACGATCTTGAGCGTGTCGCGGTTCTCCCATTCGGTGGCCTCCCCGCCCGAATGCTGGCTGTAGCCGACGTCCGTGGGCGTCTGCGTCAGGGCCTGGGCGGCGCTGTCGGCGTCGAAGGTGAGCTGGATCATCTCCCAGTCGCCCTCGTGCAGGTTGTTCCAGTCGTTGTAGACATAGAAGAACCAGTACTGCAGCGCGAGCTTGCCCGGGTACTTGGCCTCGGTCGCCACGTGCGCGTACACGGCCGCGTTCCGCCCGGCCGTGAGGCGCCGCTCCCATTGCTCGAAGTCGCATCCGGGGTTGGTGGCATCGCCGGGGAAGTCGAGGTGGTATCGGTAGAGGCCCGCGATGTCCTCGGCGGTCGGAGCGACCGTGACGATCTGACGGCTCCATGGCCCTGAGAGGCCGACGGTCGGCTCGCCGAAGAGCAGGTTCACGTCGAGCGGTGTGTACGACTCGCCGCGACCGCATTCCTCGGTCTGCTCCACGAGTCGTACGACCGGAGCGTACTTCTGGGCGAGCGCGTTCTCGTCGGCCGTGGCGCCCAGGGCGATCGTGGGCGACACGACCAGCGCGAGGAGCGCGGCCACGGCGAACACCGCGCGGCAGATCGACACGTTCAGAAGGACCAGATCACGGGGACGACGAAGACCGCCACGACGAAGAACAGGATCAACTTCGGCAGCCCGAGCTTGCAGTAGTCGCCGAAGCGATATCCGCCGGGGCCCATGACCATCATATTGGCCGGTGTCGCGTCCGGCGTCAGAACGGACGCCGCGGCCGGTTGCGAGCGATCCCTCTGCCGCCGAAGCGAGGCGATCGCGCCACACGCGAACTATGCTTCGCCCGTGGACTCCTCCGACACGCTGTTCGAGCAGAACCGTGCGTGGGCCAGGCGGATGGTCGAGGACGACGCGTCGTTCTTCGAGAAGCTCGCCCACGGACAGCGACCACAGTGGCTCTGGATCGGGTGCTCCGACAGTCGCGTACCGGCCAACGAGATCGTCGGCCTGCCGCCCGGTGAGATCTTCGTGCACCGCAACGTCGGCAACATCGTGGTCCACACCGATCTCAACTGCCTCTCGGTCTTGCAGTACGCCGTCGACGTCCTCGAGGTCAAGCACGTCATCGTCTGCGGCCACTACGGGTGCGGCGGCATCGGCGCGGCCATCTCGGGCGTCCGGTTCGGGCTCGTCGACAACTGGCTGCGTCACGTCGTCGACGTGGCCGACAAGCACCGGGACGAACTCGACGCGCTCGATGAATCGGCTCGCCAGGATCGCCTGGCCGAGCTCAACGTGATCGAGCAGGTCACGAACGTCTGCGAGACGACGATCGTCCGGGACGCGTGGCGCCGCGGACAGGAGCTCTGGGTGCGAGGCTGGATCTACGGAATCGCCGACGGGCTGCTGCGCGACCTCGACGTCACCACCGGGGCCGAGCCGACCACGGAACCCGGCTGACCCAGGCCGTCGGCGGGCCCCTCACCAGGGCGCCGGCGCGTAGTCCTTGAGGAAGCAGCCGTACAGGTCTTCGCCGGCCTCGCCCCGGACGATCGGGTCGTAGACGCGAGCGGCGCCGTCGACGAGGTCGAGCGGGGCGTGGAAGCCGCTCTCGGCCAGCCGCTTGCGCGTGGGATGCGGCCGCTCGTCGGTGATCCACCCCGTGTCGACGCTGGTCATGAGGATGCCGTCCGTCAGGAGTTCCTTTGCGCTGGTGCGGGTGAGCATGTTGAGCGCCGCCTTCGCCATGTTCGTGTGGGGGTGCCCCGGGCCCTTGTAGCCACGGCTGAACTGCCCCTCCATGGCGGAGACGTTCACGATGTACTTGCGGCGCACGCGTGACGCGGCCATCGCCGCGCGCAGGCGGCTCACCAGGATGAACGGCGCGGTGGTGTTGCAGAGCTGCACCTCGAGGAGCTCCATCGGGTCGACCTCGTCGACGACCTGCACCCAGCTGTTGACCGGGCTGAGGTCGGGCACGAGACCGCCGGCGTCGATCGCCCGATTCGCCGCGATGCGCTCCATGGAAGCCGATCCGGCGGTGAGCGCGAGGGCCGAGACGGCATGGGGCGTCGGCGACCAGTGGCCGGACCCCCCATGCTGCACGGCCGGCGCCGCCTCGAGGGCCGGCCCGAACGTGACGAGCTCGGGCAGGGGGCCGGCCGGGAGCGGCGCCGACTCGGCGGCGACGAGCGGGGCGTAGGCGGCGGCGGATCGGCGCACCGTCTGCGCCGCGTTGTTGATGAGGATGTCGAGTGGGCCCCGGGCGGCGACGTCGTCGGCGAGCGCGACGACCTGGGCGGGGTTTCGCAGGTCGATCCCGACGATGCGAAGCCGGTACAGCCAGTCTGCGCTGTCGGGCATCGCGGCGAACCGTCGGGCCGCGTCGTTGGGGAAGCGCGTCGTGATCGTCGTGTGCGCGCCGTCGCGGAGCAGGCGCAGCGCGATGTACATGCCGATCTTCGCGCGCCCGCCGGTGAGGAGCGCGCGCCGTCCGGTGAGGTCGGTGCGGGCGTTGCGGCGGGCGTGGTTGACGGCGGCACACGCCGGGCAGAGCTGGTGGTGGAACGCGTCGACCTCGTGGTACCGGACCTTGCAGACGTAGCAGGAGCGGGCCCGCAGCAGCGTGCCGGCCGTGGCCCCGTCCGCGCTCGACACGAGCGGCACGCCGTTCGTCTCATCGTCGATGCGTCCCGGCGCACCGGTCGCGGTCCCAGCCGTCACCGCCTCGTCGTTGGCGACGATCGCGTCTCGTCGTTCCTGGCGCCGGCGCAGCCTGACGCTCTTGTAGATGCCGGCCGTGGCTCGCCGCACGGCGACGGCATCGGGATGCTCGACAGGCAGGGCCTCGAGCTCGGCCAGCACCCGCAGGCAGGCCTCGAGATCCGCCGGGTCGATGCCCCCGGTCGTCCTGTGCCCATGGTTGCCGTTTGCCGGCTGTGGCGTATCCATTGCTTCGCTCCGTGCCCGAACCGAGGCGCACTCTACGTCGCGGCCACGTCGGCACCGCCGCGCTCCGCGGATGCGTGGCGCACGGGGCGGCATGCCGATCGGGTGGCTACTCTGGAGAAATGTCCGTGGCGGTCGATACTTCCTCCATGGAGTGCCGCGAATGACCCGCAGGAATGCGGAGCGCATCGAGATCGTCTGCCAGTCGTGCGGGGTGATCGCCGAGCTTCACCGCTCGCGCACCGCTCCCCGCCCGAGGTTCTGCGACTGTCCGCAGCCCGAGACGGTTCGCACGAGCACGAGGCCGCGGTTCTGCATCACCTGCTCCACCCGGCTCAACCGGTACAACCCCGGATCCGAGTGCGGCCCGTGCCTGCACGCCCGGCAGGGAGGGCTCGCCGGGATCTGATCGGCGGGCCGGTGCATGCCACCGGGTATCGTCCAGGCGTGGGTGCCGCCGACGCGATCCTCCTCACCGGCACCGTCGGCGTCGGCAAGACGACGGTGCTCACCGAGATCGGCGAGATCCTCGACGCGGCCCAGGAGCCCTACGCCCTCGTCGACCTCGACTGGCTCGCGTGGATCCGACCTGCGGAGGGGTCCGGCGCGACGGTGACCGGTGTGTTGGGCGAGAACCTGCGGCATGTGGCGGCCACCTTTCGGTCGGCCGGTATCCGGCGTATCGCGGTGGCGCGCGCGATCTGCGATCCCGGTGAGGTCGAGGCGATCCGCGTCGCGCTTGGAGCGAGTCGGCTCACGGTGGTCCGGCTGACCGCCGCGCCGCCAGCGATCGAGGATCGCCTCCGCGCCCGCGACCGCGGCGCCCAGCTCACCGAGCACCTCCTCGAGGCGCACGCGTTCAAGGCGGCCGCCGAGGCAGCGGGAATCGGGGATGTCGTGCTGCGTACCGATGAGGCGGACCCCACCGCCGTCGCACGCGCGGCGATGGCGCAGGCGAAGTGGATCTGAGACCACAAATCCAAGTCCGCTCATCATACGAATGAGCTTGTATGAGGGGAATCTTGGACATCGATCTCCTCCCGCCCGCACCGGTGCCGTCCGCCGGCGGGGCACGGGCGGCACCGCAGCCGAACGAGCTGCTCGACGTCGAGCTGATCGGCGCCGGGCGACAGGTCGCGCTCGTCGAGTCCGTTGAGGAGATGAGCTACCACGGCATCCCCGGCTTCGCATGGCGGGTCAGGGTTCGGCTTCCCGACGGCACCCGGGTCGACGGGCTTCGCCTCCGCGACGGTCACCTGTGGTTCGCGGATCCCCGCGTGCACCCCGCGTGACGGCGAGCTGCCGCCGGCCCCGCCGGTTTGCACCCCGGAACCGCTCCTGATTTGATCGCCGGGAAGCGCACCCGGGCGACCGGGCGCGACCCGCGACGAAAGGCCCCGCCGCACCGTGACGACCCTCATCGAGTTCCCGGCAGACGACCCGCAGCGCGCCAGGGCGTTCTGGGGCGGCTTGCTCGGCGTCGCGCTCGGCGACCGCACCCCCGATCAGGGGCAGGGCTGGCAGGCGCAGCTGGGCGACGCGGCGCTCGGGCTGCACCCGCGCGGCGCCGGTCCCGGCGACCGGTTCTCGCTCCCATACTTCGGCGTCGCGGATCTCCCCGCGGCTCTCGAGCGCGTCACGGCGCTCGGCGGCGAGGTGGTCCATCCGGGCGAGCGGTGGGCCGTCTGCCGGGACTCGGAGGGCAGTCCGTTCGGGCTCGCCCGGCTCACTCCGCCCGAGTAGCGCGCCCATCGAAGCGCGAGACCTGTGGACCCACGCCGGATGCGCTTCGGCGCCGCTGGACGGTCTGTCATCCTCCGAGGTCGAAATCCGAACGGACCAGGAGCCATGAGCGAAACCATCCAGCGCGACGCGACCGACGGCGCGGCAGAGAACTTCACCAACACCGCGAAGGACTACGACGCCGTCGTCCGCCACAACATCGCCGGAGCACGCAGGCTCGTGATGTCGCTGCCCGACGGCGACTACCGGCGGGTGCTTGACGTCGGATGCGGTACCGGTTGGGCGGCGCTCGCCATGCTGGACCGGTTTCCCGAGATCGAGCACGTCACCGGCGTCGACCCGGCGGAGGGGATGCTCGCCGTCTTCAACGACAAGGTCGCCGAGCTCGGAGACGGGACCGAGATCGAGCTTCGCACCGCGGACGTGATGTCGATGGGCCTGGCGGAGGAGAGCTACGACGCGGTGATCTCGTCGATGGCCATGCACTGGTTCCCCGACAAGCCGGGCGCGATGATCGCGATGGCGCGGACGCTGAAGCCCGGAGGCACGATCGGGATCCTCTGCTCCGGCCGCGACGGCGAGCACGAGTTCCGGGAGGTTCTCGCCCGGCTCGACCCCCCGGCGCCCAAGGAGTGGGATGCCGCGTTCGACGCGGTCCAGCGCGACATCGACGAGATGGAGCAGTACCTCGCCGGCGCCGGGCTCGAGCCCGTCGACGTGTGGATGGAGCGCCGCCTGCGCCGGACGTCCGCCGAGGCGTACCTCGAGCGGATGCGGGTCGTCGCGAGCCACATCTCGAGCGCCATCCTCACCGAGGAGGAGGTCGCCGAGCTCATGGAGCGGGTGGCCGCCGGCATCCATGCGGTGTCGGGTCCGCACGGCTTCGAGTACACGTTCACCAAGCTCTACGCAGTGGCGCGCAAGCCCGAGCGGTAGCCCGCGGCATGTAACGGATTCGTACGGCGGGCGACCTACCCTTCAGGCCCCGTCGATTGGACGAACCGTGACGCGCCATACGTTCGCATCGCTCCTGGCCACGCGACCGTCGATCGCGGCGCTGACGCTGCGCGTCGCGGCCGGCGTGATCTTCGTGGCGTTCTCGGTCGGCAAGTTCACCCGCTACGACGCCGAGTCGAACGCCTTCGACCGGTATGGCATCCCGTTTCCGGAGGTCACGACCTACCTCGTCGGCGTCCTCGAGCTCGCCGGCGGGCTCATGCTCGTCGCCGGGTTCCTCACCCGGCCGGTCGCCTTCGCACTCGCCGGGAACATGCTCGGCGCGATCGCGACCGCGGGACGAATCGACGGCGGCCCGGTGCACCTGGGCCTCGCCCCGGCATTGCTGCTGGCGATGCTCGTGCTGCTGAAGTCGGGAGCCGGCGCCCAATCGATCGACCTGCGCGCCCACCGGTGGCTAACGGCGCCGCGGACCGTCTTGCCAAGCGTCTGATGGACCGGCGCTACCCGCCGGGGGTCGGCAGCGAGATGGTGCCGTCCGCGTTCAGCGGAAAGCCCGGATTGTGGGCCACCTCCCACGGGTGCCCGTCGGGGTCGATGAAGATCCCGGAGTAGCCGCCATAGAACGTGTCGCCCGGCTCGCGTCCGATCACCGCACCGGCGGCGCGGGCCTCGTCGATGACCCGGGCGACCTCCTCACGGGTGGCCACGTTGTGGGCGAGGGTCACGCCGCCCCAGCCACCGCCGTCGGTGACCTCACTGTCGGCCGCGAGCCGATCGCGTCCCCACAGCGAGAACACCAGCCCGCCGGCCTGGAAGAAGGCCACGTCGTCGAGTGGGAGGTCGCATCGCCAGCCGAGCTGCTCGTAGAAGGCCCTCGCCGCGTCGACGTCGGCGACGCCGAGGGTGATGAGCGACACGCGCTGATCCATCAGCGACCGCCCACCAGGCGACCGATCGCCGTCATGAGCTCCTGCGTCATCGCCTCGCGTTCACCGGAGTCCGCGTCGATCACGCAGTGGCGGACGTGGTCGTCGACGAGCTCGAGCGCCACCTTGTCCAGCGCGGCACGCGCCGCGCTGATCTGCTGCAGCACGTCGATGCAGTAGCGCTCCTCGTCGATCATCCGGCCGATCCCCCGCACCTGCCCCTCGATGCGAGCGACGCGCTTGCCGAGGCGGTCCTTCGTCGGCGCGTAACTGCCCTGCCTCTCTGGGCGTGCTTGCATCATGCGCCGATCCTAACGTACTCCCACCGAGTATGCGAGCACCCTCTTGGTCGATCACTTGACATACCCATGGGGAGTATCTATGTTTCGGGCTCATACTCCTACCTAGTATCGAGGGAGCCGACGATGGCCACTCATGCCCGCGGCACTCACACCACGACCGGACCGAGTCTCACCAGGATGGCGATGTTCGCGACCGCGCACTGCCTCACCGGGTGCGCAATCGGCGAGATCGCGGGTCTCGCGATCGGTACGGCCTTGGGCTGGAGCAACGCCGCGACGATCGCCCTCGCGATCGGCCTCGCGTTCGTGTTCGGCTACGGCCTGACCGCACTGCCGCTGCTTCGGACCGGCTTCGACCTGCGGACGGTCGCGGGAACCGCGCTCGCCGCCGACACCCTCTCAATCGCCGTCATGGAGCTCGTCGACAACACCTTGGTGCTCGCGATTCCCGGGGCGCTGGACGCCGGCCTCGGCGACCCGCTGTTCTGGTGGAGCCTTGCGATCGCCCTGGCCGTCGCCTTTGTGGTGACGCTGCCTGTCAACCGATACCTCATCGCCCGCGGCAAGGGTCACGCCGTAGCCCACGCCCACCACTGACGCGGCTCGGCGGTCCGGCGTCGCCACCCATCCGGGCGCAGGTCGCGGGCGGATCGCCCGCGTCACTCCCAGCGAGAACGCGGGCGATCTCGAGGCCGCACAGCCACGAGCCCCCGCGATCGCGGCAGTGCCGCCGAGCTCAGCCATCGGCTGAGCTTACGGGGACGCGAAGCCTCCGAACCCGCGCCGCGTCACCCGCTCGAGAGAGCCGAGCGCAGGCTACGCGGCTTCGAGCATGCGGCCCGCGAACTCGTCGAGCGGCTCCTGCCGCCCGGACACGTTCCAGAGCACCTCGCACAGGGTCTCGTAACGCAGGCGGTCGGCCTCGCGCTGCGCCTTCGTCTTCTTCTTGGTCTTGCCGTTGTCCATCGGGATCACGTGAGCCAGCACCTCGGCCCGGACGCCGGCCAGCATCCACTGAACGGTGTCCAACGGGTCGTACATCGCTTCGCCCACGGGGGCCTCCTCTCGTTGCGGGAACGCGCGTTGCCACCCGATTCCGACGATAGAGCGCACGCGGCTTGCGCGGTGTGGCCCTCCGGCGAGTGTTGCCGTGCGGGGCGTTCGACAGGCGGCCCAACGGATGGGGGGTCGCACCATTTTCGAGCCCGCTAGTCTCGGCGTCGTTGACTCGCCCGCCTCGCCGACGAGCCAAAGGAGCGCCATGAGCGAGAAGTCGATCTTCCGCTACCCCGGAACGGCCGTCGCAATGCACTGGGACAAGCGCCTGTGCATCCAGGTGGGCGAATGCACCCGGGCGCGCAACGACCTGTTCGCGAGCGGACGCAACCCGTGGTGCGACCCGGACCTCACCGCCCCATGAGCGAGTGCACACACCTCGACATGATCGCCGTCGACGCCGTGCCGACCCGCGCCGGCGTGCCCGGCTGCGAGGACTGCCTCGCGATCGGCGGCGTGTGGGTACACCTGCGCGTCTGCCTGACCTGCGGCAAGGTCGGCTGCTGCGACTCGTCCCCGAACCGGCACGCGAGCCGCCACGCGCGCGAGGCGGAGCACCCGCTCGAACGCTCCATCGAGCCGGGCGAGGACTGGTGCTGGTGCTCGGTTGACGACGTGTACTTCGTCGTCGACCTGCCGGAGCTCGCGTGACCCGCATGCCGCGGCCACCCGGCATCACGGTGACCGGCCGCGCGACTCGGCGTGTGGTGCCCGACATCGCGACCTGGAGCGCCACGGTCGAGGGTCGTGGCGAGACGCAGCGCGAGGCGTTCGCCGCGTGTTCGGCAAAGCTGTCGGAGCTCACGACGGCGGTCGCCGGCCAGGCGCCCGACGGTGCCGAGGTGTCGGCGGGTGGCATCTTCGTCCACCCCGAGTGGGACGAGCGCGGCAAGCGGCGGATCGGCTACCTCGCCGGGGCGGCGGTGACGATCCGGGGCAGCCTGCAGGTCGCCGCGGAGCTCGGCCAGCTCGCGCTCGATGCCGGAGCGATCCGCCTGGATGGCCCGACGTTCGAGATCGCGGAACGCTCGGCGATACGCGACGAGCTGCTCGCGGACGCCGTGGTCGCGTCCCGAGCCACGGCGGAGCGCATGGCTGCCGCCGCCGGCCGCTCGGTGGGCGCGGCCGTCCGGATCGACGATTCGGCTCACGACGCGCCGACCGGCTGGACGGGGTACGCGCCGCGGGCGCAGGCGATGGCGGCCCAGGCGGATGCGCCGCCCCTGGCACCTCAAGCTCAGGAGCTCGAGGTGACCGTGAGCGTCACCTTCGAGCTGCTCGGCTGACGGGCCGTCTCACCCGTCAACCGGACGTTCCCGCTCGCGGTGGCCGCAGCACCGCGAACTGGTCGGTCACCTCGAGCGCGCGGACCCGGAAGGTGAATTCGGCCGCCGGACGGCCACCCACCGCGCCCGGGGCGCGCCGTTCGCCCGTGGGCACCAACTCGCCCCGGCGCACCAGGACGCGTTGCAGGTTGGTCGCCGAAACGGGGTGCCCCAGCGCGGCGACGTAGATGTCGCGGAGCTCCGAGATCGTGAACGTCGGCGGCGCGAGGGCAAAGCCGATGTTCGTGTAGGAGAGCTTCGCGCGCAGACGCTCGCGCGCCGTCAGGATGATGGCCCCGTGGTCGAACGCGAGGTCCGGCAGCGCGTCGACCGGCCACCACGACGTGTCGGCCGGCAGCGCGGGGTCGAGGTCGGCGGCGACCAGGCCGAGGTACGCGGTGACCACCTGCCATTCGGAGGGGTGCCGGTGGGGGTCGCTCCAGGTGCCGAGCTGCTCCATGTGCGCGACCTCCCGCACGTCGACCTTCGACGCCAGGTGGCGGGTGATCGACTCCTCAAGGCTCTCCCCCGGCGAGAGATAGCCGCCCGGCAGCGCGAACGCGCCTCGGAACGGGTCGCGTTCACGGCGCCACAGGAGCACCTGGAGCCGGCCGTCGCGCACCTGGAACACCACCGCGAGGCTGACCTGGTTCGCCGCCGGAAAGGCTGCGTCTGCTACACTTCGCACCATGTTTTCGACTCTTAGTCGCAAACTAGCGATCCCGGGGCGTCGGCGCAAGGCGGACGCCCCCGTCATCGTCGTCGGATCGGGCATCGCCGGCCTGCAGGCGGCCATCGTCGCCGCCGCCGACGCCGACGTCCACCTCATCACCGCGGGGCCCGTCGACCACACGAACAGCTCCCGCGCTCAGGGCGGCATCGCCGCCGCGATGGGCGACGACGACCACCCCTCCTTGCACGAGCGAGACACGCATGCGGCCGGCCGGGGGATCTGCCGCCCGAGCGCCGTTCACATGCTGGTCAACGATGCTCCCGCCCGCATCCGCGACCTCCTCGACCTGGGGGTCGACTTCGAGGACGACTTCGGGCTCGAAGGCGGTCATTCCCGCAACCGGATCGTCCACGCCGGCGGAGCCGCCACGGGTGCGCACGTGGCTCGCGCCCTCGCCGCGCGCGCGATCGCCGACCCGCGCATCACGATCTCCCAGGGGTTGCGCGTGCGCGGCCTGTGGACGGGCGGCGGCGAGTGCTTCGGCGTCCTCACCGACACCGGACCGGTGGCCGGCCGGGCCACGATCCTCGCGACCGGCGGCGCGGCCGGGCTGTGGTCGCGCACGACCAACGCGCCGAGCGCCGTGGGCGGCGGGATCGCCGCCGCGTACAAGGCGGGCGCCGCCGTCGCCGACATGGAGTTCACGCAGTTCCACCCCACCGCGCTGGCCGGCACCTCGCTGCTCCTGACCGAAGCTTTGCGGGGCGCGGGGGCGGTTCTGCTCGACGAGCACGGCGAGCGCTTCATCGACGAGCTCGCGCCGCGCGACGTGGTGGCCCGCGCGATCAACGACCACGGCACCGCGCTGCTCGACCTGCGCAAGATCGACCGCGACCGGTTCGCCGGCCTGATGAACTCGATCGAAGAGTCGGGCTACGACCCCGCGCTCGTGCCGGTCCCCGTCGCCCCGGCAGCCCACTACTTCATCGGCGGGATCGTGACCGACCTCGATGGACGGACCGACCTCGCGCGCCTCTACGCGGCGGGCGAATGCGCGTGCACGGGCATCCACGGCGCCAACCGGCTCGCCTCCAACTCGCTCCTCGAATGCCTCGTGTTCGGCCGGCGCGCCGCGATCGCCGCGGGGACCGAGACCGTTCCCGCGACCCCCCGCCGGGCCCCCGAACCGCCGACGATGGAGCCGCGTCCCGACCCCGAGTTGCGCGAGGCCCTCTGGCGCGACGCCGGACTCGTCCGCGACGGGGCCGGGCTCGAGCAGCTCCTGGAGGCGCCGCACACCCTCGTGCGGCTCATCGCGCAATCGACGCTCAAGCGCGAGGAAAGCCGCGGCGTGCACTTCCGCGCCGACCACCCGTTCGAGGACGAGCATCTCGCCGGCCACATCGTCCAGCGACGCAATGAGGACCCGGTGCTGGAACGATGGAACTGACCCTCACCGGACTCGACGCGATCGTGGCGCTCGCCGTCGCAGAGGACCTCGGCACGGGGGACGTCACCGGGGAGGCGATCATCCCAGCCGACGAGCGCTGCGCCGCGACGGTCCTGGCAACACAGGCTGGCGTCGTCGCGGGCCTGGGCCTTGTCGAGCACGTCTACCGTGCGATCGACCCCGAGGTCGCGGTCACGCCGTTCGTCGCCGACGGGACCGCCGTGGACGCACCGCCGGTCGAGCTGGCGCGGATCGAGGGCCCGGCCCGGGCCGTGCTGGCCGGGGAGCGCATCGCGCTCAACCTTCTCGGACGTCTCAGCGGTGTCGCCACTTCGACGCGCGCCTACGTCGACGCCGTCGCAGGCACGGGCGTCGGCATCCTCGACACCCGCAAGACGATGCCCGGTCTGCGCGCGCTGGAAAAGTACGCGGTGGCCTGCGGGGGAGGCGTGAACCACCGCATGGGCCTGTACGACGCGTTCCTCATCAAAGACAACCACCTGCGCATCGCCGGAGGCGTGCTGCCCGCGCTCGCGCTCGCCCGGGCGGCCCACCCCGACCTGCCGATCACGGTCGAGGTCGAGGATCTCACGCAGCTTCGCGACGCCGTCGCCGGCGGGGCGGAGCGGATCATGCTCGACAACATGCCGCCGGACCTGATGCGCGAAGCGGTCGGCGTCGTCGCCGGTCGCGCCGAGGTCGAGGCCTCGGGCGGCATCACGCTCGCCAACGTCCGCGAGGTCGCGCTCACCGGCGTCGACGTGATCTCCGTCGGCGCGATCACCCATTCCGCGAGCTGGTTCGACGTCTCATTGGAGGTCACGTGACCACGCAGCTCATTACGACGATCCAGGACGAGGTACGTGCCCTCGCCCGCGAGCGCGACGCGGTCATCCTGGCGCACAACTACCAGGTACCGGAGGTGCAGGACGTCGCCGACTTCGTGGGTGACTCGCTCGGCCTGTCGCGCCAGGCGGCGGCGACGGACGCCGAGGCGATCGTCTTCTGCGGCGTGCACTTCATGGCCGAGACCGCGGTGATCCTCGCGCCCGACAAGACGGTGCTCATCCCCGATCTCGACGCGGGCTGCTCGCTGGCCGCGTCGATCGACGCCGACCAGCTCCGCGCGTGGAAGCAAGACCATCCCGGCGCGGTCGTCGTGAGCTACGTCAACACCACGGCCGAGGTGAAGGCCGAGAGCGACTACTGCTGCACGAGCGGCAACGCGCGCGCGGTGATCGACGCGATCCCCGAGGACCGGGAGATCCTGTTCCTCCCCGACCAGTTCCTCGGCATCTGGCTGGAGCGCGTCACGGGCCGCCGCCTCACGAAGTGGCTCGGCGAGTGCCACGTGCACGCCGACATCCACCCGGAGGACATCGCGCAGGCCCGGGCGAACGCACCGGACGCGGAGTTGCTCGTCCACCCCGAGTGCGGGTGCGCCAGCAAGTGCATGGCGTTCGCCGACAACAAGACCCACATCCTCTCGACGGAGGGCATGGTCGACTTCGCGCGGCAGTCACCGGCCGAGCGCTTCCTGGTCGCGACCGAGAACGGGATCATCCACCGTCTCGAGAAGGACGTGCCCGGCAAGCGGTTCGAGACCGTGTCGGAGCGTGCCATCTGCAAGTACATGAAGATGATCACCCTCGAGAAGCTCCGCGACTCCCTCCGCGAGTGGCGCTACGAGGTGAACGTCCCGGAGGGCGTCGCGGACAAGGCGCGCCTCGCGATCGACCGGATGGTCGCGATCGGCTGAGTAGCAGGTGGTGGGGCGCTACGCGCGTCTGATCTGCTCGATGCCCTCGCGGTCGAGGGTGGCGAACACGGCGGCGACGATGCCGGCGGCGTCGAGGCCGGCCTCGGTGAGCATGCGCTCCGGCTTGTCCTGTTCGATGAACCGGTCGGGGAGCGTCATCGCCCGGACGCGCAGTCCGTTGCCCAGGTGACCGCCCGTCGCGAGGGCCTGCAGCACGTGACTGCCGAAGCCGCCGACGGCACCCTCCTCGACCGTGACCAGGCACTCGTGCTCCGCGGCGAGCGCCTGGAGCAGCTCGAGGTCGAGCGGCTTCGCGAAGCGCGCGTCCGCGACCGTCGTCGAGACGCCCTCCGCCTCGAGCATATCGGCGGCGACCAGGCATTCGCCGAGTCGCGTGCCGAGCGAGAGCAGGGCAACCCGGGTGCCCTCCCTGATCACGCGGCCGCGGCCGATCGGGAGCGGCGTGCCACGCTCTGGGCGATCGACGCCGACTCCGTCGCCGCGGGGGTAGCGCACCGCGCTCGGCCCGTCGTCGTGCGCGGCCGCCGTCGCCACCATGTGCATGAGCTCGGCCTCGTCGGCGGGCGCCATGATCACGAACCCCGGGAGGCACCCCAGGAACGTCACGTCGAACGACCCCGCGTGCGTCGCGCCGTCGGCACCCACGAGCCCGGCGCGGTCGATCGCGAAGCGCACCGGCAGCTTCTGAATCGCGACGTCGTGAACGATCTGGTCGAACGCTCGCTGCAGGAACGTGGAGTAGATCGCGCAGAACGGCCGCATCCCGTCCGCCGCGAGACCCGCCGCGAACGTCACCGCGTGCTGCTCGGCGATGCCGACGTCGAACGTGCGGTCGGGGAACTCGCGACCGAAGACGTCCAACCCGGTGCCCGCCGGCATCGCCGCCGTGATCGCGACGACGCGGTCGTCCGCGCGGGCCTCGGCGACGAGCGCGTCGGCGAAGACCCGCGTGTACGACGGCGACGTGGACGATGCCTTGATCTGGGCACCGGTCTCCACGTCGAACTTCGCGACGCCGTGGTACTTGTCCTCCGCAGCCTCCGCTGGCGCGTAGCCCCGGCCCTTATGGGTCACGACATGCACGAGGATCGGGCCGTCCTGGGCGTCGCGGGCGTTTCGGAGCACCGGCACGAGGTGGTCGAGGTTGTGCCCGTTGACCGGCCCGACGTAGTAGAAGCCGAGTTCCTCGAAGAGGGTACCGCCGGTCCAGAAGCCGCGGGCGAACTCCTCGGCCCGCTGCGCCTTGTCGTAGAACGACCGCGGCAGGCGCTCCGCCATGTGCTTCGCCGCCTCGCGGAGGTTGCGGTACGTGTCACCCGAGACGAGCCGCGCCAGATACGCCGACATCGAGCCGACAGGCGGGGCGATCGACATATCGTTGTCGTTCAGGACGACCACGAGCCGCTCGTTGCGGCCGCCGGCGTTGTTCATCGCCTCGTACGCCATGCCGGCCGACATGGCGCCGTCGCCGATGACGCACACCACGTTCCGTGACGAGCCGGTGAGGTCCCGGGCGACCGCCATGCCCAGGCCCGCGGAGATCGACGTCGACGAATGCCCGGCGCCGAACGCGTCGTACTCGCTCTCGCTGCGCTTCGCGAACCCCGAAAGCCCCCCGCCGCTGCGAAGCGTGCGAATGCGGTCGCGCCGCCCCGTCAGGATCTTGTGCGGGTACGTCTGATGGCCGACGTCCCAGACCAGCCGATCGTCGGGCGTGTCGAAGACGTAGTGCAGCGCCACGGTGAGCTCGACCACCCCGAGCCCGGCGCCCAGGTGCCCCCCGGTGACCGACACCGCGTCGATCGTCTCGGCGCGCAGCTCGTCGGCGAGTTGCCTCAGCGAACGCTCGGGCAGCCGGCGCAGATCGTCGGGCCTGTGAATCGTGTCCAGCAGCGGGGTCGGGTTGGCCACCTGGTCATGCTAACCCGTTCGTCACACCGAACGACAGCAAATCGGCGAAGAGCTGCGACACCCGGCGGCTTTGACCACCACGGGAGGGGAGGGTTTGAATGGCCTCGAACGACCACAGGCGGCCCACGCCGCCAGAAAGGGAATGCCATGGCGCTCTCGATCCCGCCCGGTTCCCGGAATGGTGGGCCGGGATGGACCGGGTGGAGCAGTCGTCCGAGACCGTGACCCGGTACATGTCGGCCTGGCCGGACTTCCCCTACCCCACCCAGGTGGTCACGCGCACCGAGGAGTCACGCGTCGTGATCTCCTGCATGCTGTCCGACATCGTCCACGAGTGGTCGCTCGAACCGGCGGAGACCGGCTGCGCGGTGTGCATCCGCATCGACGTCCCCGACCACGAGGCCAGCCGGCTTCCGGCCGTTGCCGTCGAGTCCACCGAGTCGCTCGAGCGGCTCGTCGCGCTCGCCGAGGCCGCCGGCGCCTGACCCTCCGGTGGCGCGTCGCGCCACCTCGGTCGCGATGGCAGCGGCGATGAGCCGATGGCCGTGGGGCGTCGGATGCAGGGCGTCGATCGCGATCGGCCTGGGACCGCCGTTGGCGCGGGCGCGATCGAGCACCGGACCCAGATCGACGATGCTCGCCATGGGGGTGTCGGTGGCCGCGGCGGCGATCCTCGCGGCGATCGACTCCGTGAAACGCTCCTGGGTGAGGGCCGTGCCGTCAGAGAAGTAGGTTGTGAGCACGATCCTGGCGTCCGGCATGCGCTGCGAAAGCCAGGCGACGATGCAACGAAGACGCCGCTCGAGGCCGCGCTCGGCCTCGGCGACCTGCCGTCGCGGCGGAGCGAGCCGACGTGCGAGGGCATCGACGGCGCGCTCGGGCGTGAGCGGCCCCAGCAGGCGAAGCGGGACCGTTGCCAGCAGATAGCGATACCAGAGCGGCAGCACGTCGTTCGCTCCGACGGTCATCGTGACGAGGTCGGCCGGGGTGCTCGCCACCGCGCGAAGCCGCGGCGTTGGCGCGTCGTTCGCCCACAGATGGTCGGTACTGAGCCCCGAGCAGGTGGCGAGCGTCCCGAGCCTGACCGGGATGCCTCGCCGTGCCAGCTCGTCGACGAGGAGCGCGGGGTACGCACGATCGGGGTGGTCGAACCACCACAGCGGGATGCCCGCGATTCGAAAGCCGCAGCCGTCGCGCCCGCGGGGAAGCGGCGGAAGCGGCCGGAACCCCTGGGCGACCGAGTCGCCGATCGCCACGTACCGCAGCGGCGTCGCCAACGGCGCGCCGGGTCCGGGGGGAAGCGGTACCGGGGATTGACCGGCCCCCGTCATCGCCGTTCGTCCGCGGTATCGGTGACGCGGCGAACGGTCGGCATCGCGAACCACAGCCAGGCAAGCAGCCCGGCCACGACCGCCGTGGACGCGCGGGACACCGAGTTGCTGAAGAGGAAGTCGCTCACCAGCAGGACGGCGGCGGCGATCGCCACCGCGAGCCCTGCCAGACCCGCGATCGCGAACCGGTTCGCGACCCGCAGCAGGTACGCCTTGTCGCGCTGGCGGAAGCGGATGCGATGGAAGGCGGACGGCGTGATGAGGAGCGCCGTGGCGACGGCTGCGGACATCAACGCAGCAAAGTACACGTCGCGCTGGAATTCGGTCGTCTGCGCGAAGCGCTGACTGAACGGGACGGTCAGCAGGAACGCAAACAGCACCTGGACGCCCGGCAGGGCGACGCGCAGCTCGTTGAGCAGTTCGATCAACTCGCGATCGAGCCGGCTCGGCTCCTCCCCCACCGTCCCCGTCGACGGGTCACGCACCAACGCTCGTCCTCAACGCCTCGAGCGCTTTGGCGAGCAGGCGCGACACGTGCATCTGCGAGATGCCCACGCGCTCGGCGATCTGGGATTGGGTCAGCCCCTCCTTGAACCGCAGCACGATGATCGTCCGCTCCCGTTCCGGCAGCTCCGCGAGCCGGTTGCCGACCGCGGCCCGACCCTCGGCCCATTCGAAGCCCTCGTCCTCGACGGCGACGTCGATCGGGTCGTCGTCCTCGTCAGGCCCGCCCGGGCGCGAGAGCGACAGCGGCTGGTACGCGACCGCGGCGGCCATCGCGTCCAGCACCTCCTCCTCGGTGAGCCCGGACTCCTCGGCGACCTCGCGGACTGACGGGCTGCGGCCGAGCGCGGACGTGAGGAAGTCGATGGTGCGGTTGACGACTCCGTGCGCGTCCTGCACCCCGCGCGGGACGTGCACCATCCAGGTCCGGTCCCGAAAGTGCCGGCGGATCTCGCCGAGTATCGTCGGCGCGGCGAAGCTGGCCAGTGAGTTCCCGCGCGCGGGATCGAAGCGATCGATCGCCTTGATGAGCCCGATCGTTCCAACCTGGACGAGGTCGTCGAGCGGCTCGCCGCGATTGGCATATCGGCGTGCGAGCGCCTTGACCAGCGGCATGTGGTCGAGGATGAGGCGCTCGCGCTCCGACTCGTCGAGCGGTCGTTTCGGGGGTGTCATCCGGCGGGAGGTCGGTCGTTCGAGGGTCGCATTCATCAGGCGGGTGTCGGCGACGGCAGGTGGATGTTGGACACCATACGCACCCGGGGTCAGTACCCCGGGTGCGGTTACCTCAAACCCCAGCCGGTCGGCCGGTCGGCGGGGTTTCCACCGGGGGGCTGGGTCAAACGTCCCGCGCACGGGGCGTGCCGTCGTCGTCGACCTCGCGCTCGATCCTGCCGTCCTCGCTCTCGGCCACCACGAGTGCGGCGATGATGCCCGCCCCGAGGCCCGCGGCACCACCGAGCCCGAGCGCGAGCCCCGTCCCGCCCGACGCGAGCAGCACGATCACAAACACCATGATCGCGGCGGCGAGCGCGACGCCGATGGCCGTCGTCGACATGCTGGACCCGACTCGGCGGCGGGAGCTGGGGTCTGCGGCGACCCTCGTCGACTGAGGCGCGTCGCCCATCACACGCTCAACGGTCTCGTCACGCGTCTCCGTGGGCGGGTGGTCGGTCACGGGTGGGTCCAGGCGGCGCTCCATTGGGGCTCTCCGTTCGCTCTGGTGCATCCGACCCTTACCCGATCTCGCGGGACCCACACCTTGAGCCGCGCCTCACGATGTTTGAAGGGCTCGGGCCTGGGGCATCCCCATCCCGAACAACGCAAGGAGCCTCACATGTACATCGGACTCGGAACCGCAATCATCATCCTGATCATCCTCCTCATCATCTTCCTCTGAGCGCGCCCCTCCCGACCTGCGTCATCGTCGACCGGCACCGCGAGACGTGGCAGACTCTCGCGAGTCCGCCGCGGCTCTGCGGCGTCGCCACGTCCACCCTCTCGATGCCAGGTTCGGACATGAGCCACCGACGTCAACCACATGCACTTGCCGGCCGGCTCCCGCTCGACGGGCGCTGATGCCCACCGGAGCCGCTGATCTCGAGGTCACGCTGCCGGCGGTCCCGGAGAGCGTCACCGTGGCCCGCCAGGCCATCAGTGGGCTGGCGGACGCGCTCGTGTGGGACGCCGCGTTTGTGGCCGACCTGAAGATCGCGGTCAGCGAGGCGTGTTCCAACGTCGTCGCCCACGCGTACCCGGACGATGGCGACAGCGGTCCCATCCTCCTTCGCGCCTGGGTCGACGGCACCACGTTGACGGTCAGCGTCGCCGACGAGGGTCGTGGCATCACCCCGAAGATCAGCAAGGGCGCCGGTCTCGGACTCGGTCTCCCCCTGATGGCCGCGTTGAGCGACGAGGTGCAGGTCAGGAGCGGCACGGACGGCGCCACGGAGGTCACCATGACGTTCTCGCTCCCGGTCGAGGCGCCGGCCCCTCCCGCCGGGTAGCGCACGGACCCGCGCCGGGTTTCGCGGTACCGCTCAGCGGGTAGTGACCCTGCGTGAGTCTCGTAATCAGGCAGGAGCGGGTCGACCACCTCCCGGTGCTCGCACTCACCGGCGAACTCGACATTTACACCGTCGAGGCGTTTCGTCGCGCAGCCGAGCCCGTGCGGGACGACGGCGCCGTGATCGTCGACATGGGCAAGGTCGAACTCGTCGACTCGTCGGGCCTGGGTGCCCTGGTCGCCCTCTGCCAGACCGCCGGAGGAAAGCGGACGGTCGTGCTGGTGTGCCCAGGGCCGGCCATCCCGAGGCTCCTCGAGCTCACCCGCCTCGACGAGCACTTCGTCTCCGTCGACGATCGTGGTGCCGCCATCGCGGCGCTCCGGGAGCGCGGCGATCGTGCCCAGGCGCCCGGCTGAGTTCGCTCAGCTCCGAAGCTGCGCCAGCGTCTCCGGCTCCACGTCGGCGATCTCCACGAACCGGGAACGCAGGTCGACGAGGTCGAGCAGGCGGGTGACCGCCGCGGAGGGGTGAAGCAGCCCCGTCGGGCGTCCACGGTCGGCGGCATGGTCGGACACCTCGAGCAGCGCGCGTATCCCGCTGGAATCGAGAAAGGAGACGCTGCTCAGATCCAGCACCAGCGGCTCATGGCCGGCGGGGAGCTCCGCGGCCGCGGCGACCAGGTGGTCTGCGGTCGCCATGTCGAGCTCGCCGTCCACCGTGACCACGGTGGCCCCCTCCACCGAGGTGACGTCGATCCTGATCCCGGGCGCCCTGCTCATGACGTCGCCGCGGCCGACTCAGCAGTGGGCGTCGAATGCAAGACCGCGTCGGCGACTGCCGCCATCCGCACGCGGTTGCGGCGCGCCTCGTCGCGGAGCATCTCGAACGCCTCGCGCTCGTCGACGCCGTGGCGCTCGATCAGCACGCCCTTCGCGCGCTCGATGAGCGCACGACGGAAGAACGCGCCGCGGATGCCGCGCATCTCCTCGTACCTGCGGAAGCCGATCTCGATCGCGCTCTGGAGCTCCGCGGCGTCGGCGTCGGTGACGTGGCCGAAGATGCCGAGCCGCGCCGCCTCGGCCACGAACTCGGGATCGCTCTCCTCCAGCACCACGATCACGGGGCAGCTCGCCTCCTCGACGATCTCGCCGATGAGCTCCAGCGCGTGCTCGGTGTTGGGGCCGGTCGCGACGATCGCCAGGTCGGGATCGACCTCCCGGGTGGCCGCCGCCGCCCGGTCGATGCTCACGAGGCGTGCGATGACCTCGTGCCCGGCCGCCGTGACGATCTCGGAGACCGCGTCGAGCCGGTCCTGACGCTCGTTGGCGATCAGCACGCGAAGCTGTTCCGTGGTGGGCGGGTCGGTCACGGCGCCATTCTTCCACGGCTGCGCCGATCGGGAGCGGATCCACTGCCGCCCGACCAGTCGCGAGGCGCCCAAGGTGCGGTAGGCTTGTCTTGCCTGCCCGAAACCCCGCCAGGCCGACTGATCGCCAATCGCGATCGGCAACGGCGGGCGAGTGGGTCGGGAGGTTGGCGTGGAAGAGTCGGGAGATGGCCGGCGACGGGTCGGGGTTTGGCCGTACGCGTGCGTCGACGTATCCGTGCAGGACAGCACGCTGGTCGTGCGGGTGGAGGGTGAGGTGGACATCGCGAACGTGGATCGGGTGGAGCGGGTGGCAATGGACGCGCTCGCGCAGGCGCGTCCGCGCACGCTCATCCTCGATCTCGAGCCGCTGGAGTATCTGGACGGCGCCGCTCGCGCGTGGATCCATCGCATCGGCCAGGGTCTCGCGGTGGCCGGAATCGACCTCGAGATACGACGACCGCTCGCGGGCGCGGCCGCGCGCATCTTCGATCTCGTGTGGCCGGCGTCCGACATCCCAGCCGTAATGGAACACAGCGTCTGACGGGAGCGGGCGCTCCTCGCGCTACTCGGCCGGGGCGGAGCGACGCGCGTGCAATCCGGCTGCCGCACTCGTTCGGGTGTCGTAGGTTGGGAACCCGAGCTCGACCATCGTGAGCAGGCGGGCCGCCGCGCAGTCCGGCGGCGCGACCAGGTGCGCCGTGATTCCCGCCTGGCGCAGGCCGTCCAGCATCGCAATCGCCGCGGAGTCGAGATACTCGATGCCGCTCAGGTCGAGCAGCACCTCCAGCGACGGGGGCACGTGCATGCGGATCGCCTCGCCGATCTCCCCGACGTTGGACAGGTCCACCTCCCCCCGTACAGCGACGACGGTGAGATCACGCTCCGCTTCCAAGACGACCTCGGCCAGCGGGGCGCTCACGATGGCGCTCCGCGCCTGACGGGGAGAGTCATTCGGATCGTTACCGTGGTACCTCCGCCATCCGTCGTCGTCGAGACATCTTGGGCGAGGCGCCGCATGATCCAGATGCCCCGCCCCCGGCGGCCGGGCGCCGCGGGAGAGCGCCAGCGACCGAAGTCGCGAACGACCATACAGACTCCCGCGTCGTCGTCCCGTGTGAGCTCCACTTCGATCTCCCCGTCCTCGCCGTCGGGGTAGGCGTGCTCGACGGCGTTGGCGGCCGCCTCCCCGAGCGCGAGCACGGCATCCTCGGTCCTGGCGGGGTCGACGCCGGTCGACGTCAGCCAGTCGCGGGCCTCGTGCCTGAGCCGGGCGAGCTCGCCGGGGTTCGCCGGAATCCGCCGGAAGAGCCGGCGCCCCACATGCTGCAACGACGCCACCAGCAGCGCGACGTCGTCTCGCTTCCGGGCGTCGCCCAGCATCCCGGCCAGCACCCCGTCGGCGAGCGCGTCAGGGGGCCCGTCCCGATGGGCGATCGCCTCGGTCCGCAACCGCCCGAGCGAGACGTCGAGCAGCTCGCCGCGCCGCTCGAAGAGCCCGTCCGAATACAGCAACACGGTCGAGCCGGCCTCCAGCGTGGTGCTGGCCCCAATGCGTTCGGTGGCACCGGCGACGCCAAGCGGCCCGGACCGTCCGTCCCAGAGGAACGTGCCAGCGCCGTCCGGGCTGAGCAGCAGTGGCGGCGGGTGTCCGGCCACGCAGTAGCGAAGGAGGCCGGTGACGGGGTCCAGGATCGCGTACGCGACCGTCGCGAGCCGGGCGCCCTCGGTGTCGAGCGCGAAGGCCTCGAGACGTCGAATGACCTCCGCGGGATCGGGCTCGCCCGCGGCGAGCGCGCGAAGCGCGCTTCGCAGCTGCCCCATCGCCGCCGCCGCCGTGAGCCCGTGGCCGACGACGTCACCGACGACCAGACCCACCTGACCATCCGGGAGCGCGAACGCGTCATGCCAGTCCCCGCCGACCTGAAGCTCCCGCTCGGCCGGGAGGTATCGCGCCGTCACGCCGACCTGGTCACCGAACGACGTCGCCCGAACGCCGAGCATGCTCTGCTGGAGCTGGAAGGCGATGCCGTGCTCGAGCTCGTACAGCCGGGCGCGCTCGATCGACACGCTCGCGCGGCCGGCGATCTCCGTCGCCAGGGCGAGGTCGTCCTCGTCGAAGCGTCGCTCAGAGCTCCCCTGGGCGAGCATCAGTCCGGCGACGATCCGATTCCCCGCGAGCAGCGGGACGCGAATGACCGAACGAAGTGGGCCCACGAGGGGTGCGTCCTCGAGATCGGCTCCGACGAGGTCGGCGAACGTGACGCGGGCGGTGGCGTCATCGAGGAGCTGGGGCTTGCCGTCCACGAGGAGCCGGTGCGCGTCGCTCGGCTTGGCACGCGGGAGGCGCATCCCCTCCCAACGGCTACTGAGACGTTCATCGGCGCCCGGATCCCCGTACGCGATCGCCCCCAGTTCGATGACAGCGGGGTCGTCGCTCACTCGGCCGATCACCGCGACATCGGCGAAGTCCGGAACCAGCAGCCGCACAAGCCGGCGGACACGCGCGTCCGACCCATCCGTCATGTCGAGCTCGCTGCCCACCCTCGCGAGCAGATCCGCGCGTTCCCGAGCGGCGAGCTCGCGAGCGGTCAACACCGCGCGTTCGAGCGCCAGCGCCCCATCGTCGGCGAGACCGCTCAGACACCGCTGGTCGATTACGTCGAGCTCCCGGCGGCGGTCGAAGCCAACGAGCAGCACGGTCCCCTTTCCGCCGACGTCGATCCGGACGAGGGTGGCGGGCGTATTCGAGTCGGAACCCTCCGATCGTTCTCCGACCCGATGCTCTGCGACGGCGACGCTCGAGCGATCGCCTCCCGGAAGAGCGAGCGTGGGGGCCTCATCCGGCGGGTCTCCAGCCGCGGCAATCACTGCGGTTTGCTCGGCCTCGCGTGCGAGGACGACGGCCCAGCTCGCATCGAGCTCGTCCCGAGCGGCTGCCGCCAGTACACTCCCGACCGACTCGACATCAACCGCCGTGAGCAGGGCCGCAGCCGTCTCGCGGAGACGATTCCTCATGCGACGGCGCCGTTCCTCCTCGGCCTGGCTGACCGCGATCCATCGTGCGGCGAGGAGGAGCCCCGCGGCGACGAGGCCCCCCACGACGGCGATGGCGATCAGCTCGTTGCGACGGTTGCCATCCGCACTGGCGAATGCACGGGCCCGCGGCTCCGCGAGTCCGACGAGCCAGTCAGCGGTTGGAGCCGTCGCGTACCCGATGATCCGATCAGGTACGCCCGTGAGCCCAACGGCTCCCTCCACGAGGCCTGACCGCGTCTCGCGCATCTCCCGGTACGGGCTGCGAGGGCTGACGGGTGTCGGGCGGGCCGATCCCGGTTGCCCGATCAGGAGGTTTCCGTCTCGATCGACCAGCCGGACATCGGCGCCGGTGACCTCGAGACTGGGAGCCAGAAGGTTGAGATCGGCGAGCCTCGTGACGCCGGTCAGGACCCCGTTGACGTCGCCGGCCGCATCACGCGTGGGCACCGCAAAGACGATCACTGCCGCGGAACGGATGCGACCGACGATCGCCTCGCTGACATAGGGCCGCCCGGTGGCCAGCACCGCCCGGACGTACGACCGGTCGCCGAGGTCGACGGTGGCGGCGGCGCGGGGCACGCGGACGTGACCCGTGCGGTCGATCCAGCCCATCGCCTGGCTGAAGCCCCGGCTTTCCGCGTCGATCTGCCCGAGGGTCGCCGACATGCCGGCCACGTCCCCTTGCCGGAACGGTTGCAGCCCGGCGATCGTCGAGAGGATGTCGATCTTCCCCGTGACGTATCGCTCCGTCGTGGCCGCGGCCGACGCCGCCAGCGACCGGATCCGTGTGCGGATCTGGTCCTTCTCGGTCGCCGCGCTGCGCAGCGAGACGAGGACCCCGAGCCCGCACAGCAGCGCCACCACGAGGAGGCCGACCACCAGGAGCCGCCTGCTGATGCGGGGCATCATCGGTCGAGCCTACCGCCGCCCGAGCAAAGTGGCCGCCCCACCAGGGCCCGGTCGAACCCTCTCCGGATCGTGTGCGTTTCGGCCGACGCGCTGCGGGTACACACGCTTTACAGGCGAATGCTCCGCCGGCGCGGCTCGGTACCGTATAACGGGTGTTGTCGCGTTTCGCCGTACTGCCCCGACCTCCGAGTGAGGACGCACATTGCACCGATCCGCCCGAGATGCTCCATGTCGCGAGACCGTCATGGAGTTGACGCTGCCGGCGCAGCCGGAAAGCGTGACGCTTGCACGACGGGCGCTCAACGGCGTCGCCGACGCGGAGCGGTGGAGCCCGAAGCTGCTCGAGGACATCACGGTCGCGACCGGTGAGGGCTGCGCGAACGCCGTCACGCATGCGTACCCGTCCGGGCTCACGGGCCCGGTCTCGGTGCGCGTGGAGCGGTCGGACCTGGATGTCGTGGTGGTGGTGGCCGACCGGGGGACGGGTATCGCCCCGTCGGCTCGCCTGCACCGCGCCGGACTGGGGCTCGGGTTGCCCCTCATGAGCGCGCTGTGCAATGAGCTTCGCGTTCGCACCGTGGCCGACGCGTCGACCGAGGTCCACATGACGTTCGCGCTCACCCCGACAGCGGAGGGGAACCGATGACCGGCGGGGACGTAATCGTGCGGGTTGCCGCCGGCCGCGTCGGCGACGCGGTGCTCCGTCGGATGATCGGCGCGATCGGCGCCCAGGCGGATCTGTCGATCGAGCGCATCCAGGACGCCACGCTGATCGTCGACACGATCCTCGGCGGCATCGCCGCCGATCCCATCTCCGCAATTCTCAGCCGCCGCGAGCAGGGGCTCGAGATCGCCATCGGCCCCCTCGCCGACGGCGAGGGCGAGCGGATGCTGGACGACGACGCCTCGCCCGAGACCGGATCGATCGTCGGCGCGTTGGCGGACCGGGCGTGGATCGATCGCGACCGCGGCTCGGGCGCCTACATGTGCGTGTCCGTCGGGCACGTCGCCTGACTCTCCGCACGTCGGCCTCCCCGGCCGGCGGGAGCTCACCCCGAAGGTCGCGTCAGCTCGCCGAGCACGTCCGCGTCGAGGTGCTCGAGTTCGTGGAAGCGCGCGCGCAGCTCGACGAGGTCGAGCAGGCGGGTCACCGCCCCCGCCGGTTGCAGCAAGGCGAGCCGGCGACGCCTCTCCTCGACGACCCGCTCAACGTCGAGCAACGCGCTGACCCCGCTCGAATCGACGAACTCGACATCGCGCAGGTCGAGCACCACCGGGCCGGGCGCGTCGGTCAGCCGTTCGACCGCATGGGAAAGCCTCGGTGCGCTCGCGAGATCCAGATCGCCCGCAAGGACGAGCACCGTCCCGCCGTCCACCTCGTGGACGGCGAGATGGAACTCACCGTCGCGGTCGTCACCAAGGCGTGACTCCGTGGTCAATGCTCCGCCAGGCCATGAGCCCCCGGCGCGGCGGTCGCACGGCCGACGATGTCGGCGTCGGTCATCCCCTGGTTCAGACTGCCGTTGGCGCCGTCCGTTGTCGATTGGCCGACACACGAGCGATTCCGGATCCCGATAAGCGCGAGGGCGCCGCCGGCCATCGCGACGACCCAGACGAACCGGCGTCGGCCGCGACGCTTGGTGGTGGCGACGCCCTCGTCGAACGCACGGGCGGCGGAGCGCACCATCGCGGCGAGCTCGGCCTGCAAGTCCTCGTCGCGCGCGACGCGGGCCGCGACGTCCTTGGGTTCGGATCCGCGGACCTCGCGGATCACGCGCCGGCCGGATCCGTAGGTGTCGTCAAGCGCGCTGCGGACCTTGCGGTCGCGGAGCGCGGCGCGGACGACGGGTGTGAGCGTCTTCACCGCGAGCCCCAGCATGGCGAGTCGGCGCGCATTGTGGTCGAGCAGCTTCGGGCCTCTCATATCAGCCTCCGTCTTGATAGGCGGGCAGCCGCGCGTCACGCGCGCGCCCGCGTTCACTCAGCGGGATCATTCCCGATCGGAGACGATCGAAACTTGCCCGGTCAGGTTTTCGGCCTCGCGACGGCGCTGGGCGGCGCCATCGTCGTCCTGATGTGGATGTGGATCACCAACGCCCGCACTAGTGGTCGGGCTCGGAACCGCCGACCGACTGGACAGCCCATCCGGCGAGGGTCGCGAGACAGGAGGTGATGTTTGCGCGGCCGCGTCCCAGGGAATCTCCTGCGCAGTCATCGGACGCACGTGAAAGGAACTGCGCAATGGGCATCATCGGTTGGATACTGCTCGGCATCATCGCCGGCGTCATCGCGAAGGCGATCCTCCCCGGTTCGCAGCCGGGTGGGGTGATCGCCACGACGCTCGTCGGCATCGCGGGGGCGATCGTCGCGGGGTTCATCGCCCAGGCGCTCGGCTTCGGCGACCCCATCGACGAGTTCTTCGACCTCAGCACTTGGGTCGCCGCGATCATCGGCGCAGTGGTCCTCCTTCTGGCGTGGGGTGCGATCTCGAATCGCAGCCACGGCCGGACGGCGTAAGCCCCCCTCCATGTGGGTCCCTGCCCCGACGGCTCGGACCCACATGGACGCCGTTCCATGTCAACACCACCCCACAGATTGGATGGCATCACCATGGCTACGACCCAACGAACGCGACGCAAGACCGCAGACCTCGCCTTCACGATCCCCGGCCTCGACACCGGCGACGGCGCGGCGACGGCGCGGCTCCTTCAGGGGCGCCTCGTCGCCCTGGTCGACCTGTCGTTGACCCTCAAGCACATCCACTGGAACGTCGTGGGCCCGACGTTCATCGGCGTGCACACGATGCTCGATCCGCAGGTCGACGCGGTGCAGGCGATGATCGACGAGACCGCCGAGCGAATTGCGACGCTCGGGGCGTCACCGAACGGCCTGCCAGGGGCGCTCGTGAAGGCGCGCGACTGGGACGACTACAGCCTCATGCGCGCGTCCACGCTCGAGCACCTCGGCGCCCTCGACCTCGTGTACACCGGGGTCATCGAGAGCCATCGCGCGGCGATCGAGGATCTCGAGGAGCTCGACCTCGTCAGCCAGGACATGGTCATCGGGCAGGCCGCCCAGCTCGAGCAGTTCCACTGGTTCGTGCGGGCGCACCTCGAGTCATCGGACGGCCGGCTCGCCACCGCGGGTGCCACGACCGAGCGCCAGGCGGCAGCCCGAAGCCGGGACTAACCGGAAGGCGGCAGCGATGCGACGACGCCCACCACCGTTGGAACGCGACGATCAGCAGCTCTACGGGCACGAGACGCGGCTGATCGACACCCATGGCCCGCGCAACCCGGGGCCCGACCCCGGGCGGTTCCCGGTGCCTGCCGACGAGCAGTCCGCGGGCACCGAGCCCGCGGGCCCGGAGGCGGCGCCGCCACCGCGGCGTCGCCTTCGTCGAAAGCGCGGCCGCGACCGCTGACCGAAGCGGCGGCGGTCGATGTTTCGATCCGCCTCGGCTCGGGTATTTCATCAATCAGCCGGCAGGCGCGACGCCGCTGGCGGAGAGAGGGCCCGGTGCGACTTCATGCGGACGCGCCGGGCCCTCGTACATCCGAGCCGGCCTCCGCCGATGCCGGAGCTCAGCTCGGCGGGTCCTCGTGGTCGCGGCCGGCCAACGGCATGCCCTCGTCGCTGTTGCGGCCGGGTTCCGACACGCGGGGCGCACCGAGTCCAGGCTGCCACACCACCACCGCATCCGGTCCTCGCTTGGCGGCGACGAGGGCCCGGTCGGCGCGACCGATGAGGACGTCGGGATCGAGCGTGGTGGACGCCTCGGCAATGCCGGCGCACACGTGCAGGTCGTGCTCGGCGAGCGACGCCGTCAACCGCCCGACGAGCCGGCGCGCCTCCCGCGCCCCCTGACCCGGCAGGATGAGCATGAACTCGTCGCCGCCCAGGCGGTACACCGAGTCGCCGCCGCGCACGCCGGCCCGTAGCGTCTCCGCCAGCGTCACGAGGCGGGCGTCGCCGGCCTGGTGGCCGATGGTGTCGTTGATCTCCTTGAGCCCGCGCAGGTCGACCATCGCGAGGGCGACCCGTGGCTCGATCGCGCCACGCGACCGCGCGACGAGCGCCTGGGCGAGCTCCTCGTCGAACGCCCGCCGGTTGCGAAGACCGGTCAGGCTGTCGACGAGCGCGAGGCGGGCGGCGGCGGCGAACTCACGGTCTCGCCGCTCGAACCGGCGGCGAAGCTCCCAGATGGTGCGCGCCGCGAACAGAAGTGCGGCCGTCTCGACGACGACGAGCGGCATGAGCACCTGCGTGCGCGCAAGATGCCGAACGGCCATCTCACACCGCCAGTAATGTAACTATTTGACGGTTTTGTCGCAGAACATACAGTTTACACTGCGATTCCTTCATGGTCCGGGCAGTCCACCCGGATATCGCCCGGACCGAGATCCAGGTCGAGAAGCGCGCACCGGTCGTCGCCGTCGGAGCCGCCGCCCTCCCGGAAAAACCGGCACGTGACGCACATCCGGGCGATGCTCACCAGGCCTTCCCTGTGCAGCTCGGCGAGGAGGCCGACGAGAAAGCCCAGGGCCCGCTCCTTGTCGCTCTCCGACACGGCACCCAGGAGTCGCTGGGCCCGCGCCTGCCACGCGTCGGCGGCCTCGGCGACACCATGACCGCGGTCGGTGAGGACGATCCGCACGCCGCGCCCGTCGCTCGGGTCGGGCACCCGCTCGACCAGGCCCTTTCGCTCGAGCGTGGTGATCGAGTCAGAGACCGTCGGGAGCGTCACGTCGAGCTCGGCGGCCAGCGCACCCACCCGCCGCCGCTCGGGAGGGTCGACCCGGAGGCGCAGCAGGAGCTGCAGCTGCGTGGAGGTGAGGCCGTGCGCCCGGGCCACATGCCCCATCTGGACGCGAAGCGCCTGCCCGAGCCGGTCGATGGCGGCGACCAGCTTCGGGTCGACGCCTTCGCGTGACCCGAGCGGCAACGGCACGCGCCGCGGCACCCCGGGCGTCACCGGGACCTCTTGCCGACCGATGCTGGTCTCCAGTGCACGAGGGCACAGGGTATCCGCCTGGGATCGCCCGCGCCGCCTGACGCCTGCTGAGGCAGCCCGCCCGCGACTCGGACCGGTAGCGTCGGGACGTGCCAGTCGAACCGCAGCCACGCCCCGGGTGAGCCACCGAACGATCGGCATCGCCCTGTGCGTGGTGTCGGCCTGCAGCTACGGCGCGACGGGAATCTTCGGCAAGCTCGCGTACGACGAGGATCTCGGCGTGACCGAGCTCCTCGCGGCGCGCTTCGGGATCGCCGCGATCGTGCTGTGGGCGCTCGTGCTGTCGCTCGGCCCCGAGGTGCGCCCGACGCGACGCGGCGCCGCCACGGGCATTGGGCTCGGCATGGTGGTGTACGCCGCACAGACCGGCTTCTTCTTCTGGTCGCTGACGCGATTGGATGCGGCGCTGGCCGTGCTCCTCGTCTACGTCGCGCCGGTGCTCGTCGCCGTGGGCGCGGTCGCGTTCGGTCGGGAGCGACTGTCGATCGGGCAGGTGGCGGCGCTGCCGGTCGCGCTGGGCGGCACGGCCCTGGTGGCAACCGGCGCCGGCGTGGGCCAGGTCGACGGCGTCGGCGTGCTCCTCGCATTCGGGTGCGCCGTGGCCTTCGCCGTGTACATGCTCCTCTCGCACGCCGTCGTCGGGCGCGTGCACCCCGCCGCCCTGTCGGCGAGCGTGTGTACCGGCTGCGCGATCTCGTTCACAGTGGCGGCGGCGGCACGCGGAGAGCTCCCCATCGAGACCACCGGCCGCGGGTGGGCGCTGATCGGCGCGTTGGCGCTCTTCTCGACGGTCATCGCGGTGACGACGCTCGCCGCGGGCACCGAACGCGTGGGACCGTCGACGGCGTCGACCCTGTCGACGTTCGAGCCGCTCGTCGCCACCGTGCTGGCCGTCCTCGTGCTCGACGAGCGGCTGGCGGCGCTTCAGCTCATCGGCGGCGTGCTCATCGTCACCTCGGCGGTGATCGTCAGCGTCCGCTGGCAGGGCCCGGCTGCGACAGCCGGGTTGGGTCGAACAGGTCCGCGTCGACGCTCGAACCCCCCGCGATGACTTCCGCGACGATCCGGCCGCCGACCCACGCGCAGAGGTTGCCCGTCCCGCAGTAGCCCCCCAGCGCGACGACATGGTCGTGACCTGGCGCCTGCCCGACCACCGGGCGCTGGTCCGCCGTGTAGCCGACCGTGCCGATCCACCGATGCGTGATGGAGGCCGTGACGCCGAGGTCGTCGGCGAGGTAGCGGGCGAGGCGCGCGAACACGGCCACGTTCGCCTCGTCACGGACGGTGTACGAGGCCGCGCCGTCGAGATCGGAGAACCCCCCGAGCACGATCCGCCCGCCCGGCAGCTGCTGGTGGTACTCGTACCCGTACCTGGCGTAGACCGGACGGGCGACGTGCGCAGTGCCGAGCGGGGCCGTGGCGATCATGTGCAGCCGACGGGGCCGCACGACGTCCGCAAGCCCAGGGATCAGCGTGCCGAGCGCGCCGTCCGCGGCGACGACCAGCGTGTCGCAGCGCACGGTGCCGGCGGGGCCGACCAGCCGGCGCGTGTCGAGGTGAGCGGTCACGGAGGTCTCCTCCATGATCGAGACTCCCCGCCGTTCGAGGGCGCCGGCGAGCGCGCGCAGCCATCCGACAGGGTTCAGGGACGCGTCGTGGTCGGTCACCAGGCCAGCCCGGCCGGGCCGCCGCAGCGGCTCCGGCAGCTCGGACTCCTCGACCAGCCGCCCGGCGAAGCCGTGCTCCGCGAGCGCGCGCTGGTGCTCGCGCACATGGCGGGCCTCCTCGGCGTCGACCGCGAGTCTCAGCAGTCCGACCCGTCGGAAGCAGGCACCTGCGCCGATGTCGTCCGCCACCTCGTACACCTCCCGCTGGCCGGCGAGGGTCGCCGCGTAGATGCGCCGGGCGAGGTCGTCGCCGAACAGCCTGCGGGCGTCGTTGTACATCGGCGCGGCGCCGGCGATGAGGAAGCCGCCGTTTCGGCCGCTGGCGCCCGATGCGACCGTGCGCGCCTCGACGATCGTCGACCGGATCCCGCGGTCGGCCAGGTGCCATGCCGTCGCGAGCCCGCCGATGCCGCCGCCGACGATCGCGACCTCTGCCGCGACATCGCCGCTGAGCGGGGCCCTGGGAGCGACGCGACCGGACTGCCAGTACGGCTGGTTGCTGACGGCCACGCGCACGAGCTTAGTGCCCGAGATGGCCCGCGCCGACGCCCGGCGCTATGCCGTGCGCACCGCCGCGGAGTGTGGGCGAAGCTCCGATGCGGCCAGCGCACCGGCTGCGGCAAGCAGCAGCGCGATCGCGATGAGCACCACCCAGACGGTGAGCTCCTCGGGGCGCTGCACCGACGCCAGGGCCACGCCGATGTCCTCGAAGACCCGCCGCAGATCCTGGGTCGAGGTCGACTGCGTGAAGACTCCACCCGTCTGGTTCGCGAGCGCCGAGAGGGTCTCCGAGGGGCTGAGCTGGTCGGGCCGGCCGGGGTCGTTGCCGAGGAGCATCGTGTAGACGGGCACACGGAGCTCGGCGGCGCGCGCTGCGGCGTCGAGCGGGGACGAGCCTGCGGAGTTGGCGCCGTCGGTGAGGAGCAGGATCCGCGCCGGCGACGTCTCCGCGCTGGCAGGGACCTGGGCGAGCGCACCCGAGCCCTGGATCGCGCTCAGCGACGCGACGACGGCGTCGCCGATAGCCGTGCCCTCCGCGATCGGGAGGTTGTTGAGCGCGCGGCTGACCTCACCGCGGTCGGTGACGGGCGACACGCGCACCACGGCGCCGTTCGAGAACGTCACAAGCCCGATGGCCGCGTCCTTGGGCGCGACGCTCAGGAAGCGACGAGCCGCGTCGACCCCGGCGGAGAGCCGATCCGGGGTCAGATCCGTCTTCTGCATCGACTTCGACGTGTCGACGGCGAGCATGATCGTGCTGCGGTTCTCCTTGCTGTCGGCGGCGCGCGACGGGCGGGCCATGGCGACGATGCCGCAGCCGGCCGCGAGCAGCGCCAGTATCGCCGCGACGACCCTCAGCGTTCGCACGCGTCGCGGCGGCGTGAGGTCGATGAGCCGCGGATCGGCGTACGTGGCGGCCGCCCGCTTGCGCTCTCGTCCCCACGCGACGAGCGCCGCGCCGAGGACGGGCAGGAGCAGGAGCGCCCACAGCCAGTTCGGGCTTTGCCAGCTCACGGGAGCCTCGCTCCGAATCGCCAGGCGGCGACGCCGGCGAGCATGAGCAAGAGGGCGGCGATCCCTGCGGGCCAGGCGGTGACCTCGTCGAGGACCTGCTCCGTGCCGATGACGCTGCCGAGCTTCTCGTAGACGGCGGACAGCGACTCGGTGTTGCGGCTCTCGTAGGAGGTCGCGCCGGTCGACTCGGCGAGCGCGCGCAACGCCTGCGGGTTCGGCGGCACCGGGCGGCCGTTGGGGAGGATGCCGTCGGGGGTGCCCAGCGCGACGGTCGCGACGGGAACGTCGGCCTCGACCGCGGCCCGGGCGGCCTGGTCGGTGGAGCGGCCGGTTGTGTTCTCACCGTCTGACAGCAACAGGATGCGCGCGGAGCGCAGCTTCGTGATGCCGGGCTGGGTGGTGCGGATGGCGTCGAGCGAGCTGAAGATGGCCTCGCCGATCGCGGTGGCCCCGTCGGGCCTGAGCGTCTCGATCGCGGCATCGAGCGCGGCCCGGTCGGTTGTGGGGGTCACCAGGCTCGTCGCAACCCCGGAGAAGCTGACGAGCCCGATCTTGTACTGACGCGGCACCTTCTCCGCAAACTTCTTCGCGGCGTCCTGGGCGGCGCGCAGCCGGTACGGCGAGACGTCGTCCGCCGACATGGACCCCGAGGTGTCGATCGCGAGCATGATCGTGGCCTGTTCCTTCGGCACCGCCCGCGACACCTGCGGCCGCGCGAGCGCGAACAGGAACCCGGCGAGCGAAAGCGCGGCGAGCCCGATCGGGATGTACTGGCGCAACCTCCCGCGCCGGGCCGCCGCGACCAGCAGGTCGACGTCCGGGAACGGCACGGCACGCCGCGCCACCCGTCTGCGATACGCCACGTACGCCAGCGCCGCTGCGGGGAGGGCGAGGAGCGAGAGGAGCGCGAGGGGCCAGTCGAAGCTCATGCGATCCGCCGCGCAGGGACGGGCCGCATCAACGCACGCGCCAGCGGGAACACCCAGTCGGTGTCGGTGCTGGCGACCAGGTGGCGGCCGCCCACCCGGCGGAACATCGCTTCGCGCCGCCGGTCGGCCTCGCCGGATACGGCACGAAACCGCTCCTGGAAGCGCGGGTCGGCGGTGTCGACCAGGACGGTCCGTCCGGTCTCCACGTCGCGGAGCGTGAGGGGGCCGACCTGGGGCAGGTCGCGCTCGCGCGGGTCACGGAGCTCGACGAGCAAGAGTTCCTGTCGCCGCCCGAGCACGCCGAGGGCCTGCTCGAGGCCGTCCGACATCGGGAAATCGGAGAGGATCGCGACGAGGCCGCGATGCTTGAGCACGCGTCCGAGCGAGGTGATCGCCGCAGCCAGGTCCGTGCGCGACCCGTCGTGGGTCGGCTGGTAGGCGTCGTACGCCGCCAGCGACGAGATGAGGCCGCGGCGGTCGCCGCGGGGCGCGCCGACGACATCGAGGCCGGCGCCGCCGCTCACGGCAACGCCAAGCCGGTCCCCACGGCGCCGGAGCACGACGCCGAGGCCGCCCAGCACCTCCCGG
Organism: uncultured Thermoleophilia bacterium; assembly: GCA_963777565.1. Classification (GTDB taxonomy): domain Bacteria; phylum Actinomycetota; class Thermoleophilia; order Miltoncostaeales; family Miltoncostaeaceae; genus CALMEC01. Next base: position 351,087 of record CAVZQZ010000010.1, on the reverse strand, counting down.
GCGAGGTCGCGCTTGGTGGTGCGTACGGTTCCGAAGGCCATCGAAGGCGACGTGTCGACGAGCGCCCACGCCGTCAGCACCGGCTCGAGCTCGGGCACGCGCACCATCGGCTCGCCGACGCGGGCCGAGAGCGGCCAGTCGAGCCAGCGGACATCGTCGCCCGGCTCGTAGGCGCGCGTGAGCGAATGCTCGCTCCCCGGTCCGGGACGGCGGCCACGACGCTCACCCTGCAGCAGCCCGTCGAGCCGGCGCGCGACGCGCAGCTCGACCCGGCGGAGCAGCGCGTCAGGCGACAGCGCGACCGGTTCCAAGTTCCACCTGCGGCTGGGGGATGGCGTCGAGGATCGCGTCGAGCACCTGGTCGGGCTTGACGTCCGCCGCGAGCGCCTCGTAGCTGAGGATGACCCGGTGGCGCAGGCAGTCGAGGAACAGCGAGTGGACGTCCTCCGGAAGGGCGTAGTTGCGGGCGCGCATCACGGCGAGCGCCTTCGCGCCGCGGATGAGCGACAGCGAGGCGCGCGGCGAGCCGCCCAGGTCGAGGTACGGCGCCAGATGCGCGAGGTTCTCCGCGGCGGGGTTGCGGGTGGCGGTGACGAGCCGCACCGCATAGGAGCGCACGCGGTGGTCGACGAACACGGCGTCGGTCGTCTCCTGGAGCGCGTTGATCTCCTCGGGTGACATCAGCTGCCGCGGGGAGGGAGGCTCGGACGCCATGCGGCGGACGATCTCCTCCTCGTCCTGCTGGTCCGGGTAGTCGACGATGAGCTTCATCGCGAACCGGTCGAGCTGCGCCTCCGGGAGCGCGTACACGCCTTCGCTCTCCACCGGGTTCTGGGTGGCCAGCACGAAGAAGGGCGACGGCACGGGGTGGGTCTCGCCGGCGATCGACGCGTGGCCCTCGGCCATGACCTCGAGGAGCGCCGACTGCACCTTCGCGGGCGCGCGGTTGACCTCGTCGGCCAGCACGAAGTTCGCGAACACCGGGCCGAGTCGCGTCGTGAAGCCGCCGGTACGGTCGAGCACCTGACCACCGACCACGTCCGACGGGACCAGGTCCGGCGTGAACTGGATGCGCGAAAAGCGGCCGCCTGCGACCCGCGACACGGTCTCCAGCGTCAGGGTCTTCGCGAGCCCGGGCACGCCCTCGAGCAGCACGTGGCCGCGGGAGAGGAGCGCGACGATCATCCGGTCGAGCAGGCGGTCCTGCCCGACGATCACGCGCTTCAGCTCGTAGAGCACCGCCTCCAGTCGCTCACGCGGAGCCTGGTCGGGTGACGGGACTGCGGTCGGTTCCAACATCGAGATCCTTTCGGCCCGGCTGCCGGGCTAGCTCACTTGCGCGAGGATCGCGCGGACGCGGGAGGACGGAACTGCGAACGCGATGCCCACGTTGCCGCTGATGGGGCTGCGGATTGCGGTGGGGATCCCGATGAGGCGACCCTCGAGATCGAAGAGGCCACCTCCAGAGTTGCCGGGATTGACCGGCGCGTCGAACTGGATGAGCGGGCGGCCCTGCTCGCCGCGGAACGCGCTGACGACGCCGGCCGTCACGGTGTTCTGGAGGCCGAAGGGGCTGCCGATCGCGAACACGGAGCTGCCGATGTTCGGCGGCCCCACGGAGTCCTCGACGATCTCGACACCGGGGCCGGGGTTGCCGGCGGGGCGCAGGACGGCGAGGTCCTGGAACTCGTCGCTGGTGAGGACCTCGGCGGACATGCTGGTGCCTGAGGAGTTGATCACCTCGACCTTGGTGGCCGACCCGACGACGTGGGCGTTGGTGATGATGAGGCCCTGCGGCTGCACGATCACGCCGCTGCCCTGGCCGACGTCAGTCTTGACCTCGACCACCGACGGGGCGGTGCGCTGCACCGCGCTCTCGAGCGCGAGCTCGGTGCCGGTCGCGGATGTCGACACCGGCTGTGTGACGGCCGGCGCGGTCGCGGTCTTGGTCCCCGGGGCGAACACGTGGGCCGACACCGCGCCGGCCACCCCGGCGGTCAGCAACACGCCCGATGCCAGCAGGGCGGTGCGGCGCGAGCGCCGGGGCTCGCGCGGGATCGTCGGAAGCTGCTCGGTGCGCCCGGTGGACGGATCGGGCCGCAGCTCGCGCTTCGGCAGTGGAGGCGGCACCTGCTCGATGCGCGGCAGCCCGTCGCGATTGGACGGTCGCGGAGCGATCGGTGGGAGCTCGCCGTCGCCGCGGTTCGGCCGTGGGGGGAGCGGGGGGAGTTCTTGATTCACAGGTGAGGTTGTACCGCGCTTTCCTGGGAACGGGATTGGAAGAGGGTTAGCCCCGCCTTAAGGCGGGAACGGCGTCCGGTGGCCACGGCGGGCGCGGATGTCGTCGAGGTCGTCCGCGAGGGCGTCGGCGAGGGCGGCTCGCTCGGCCGCCCGGGCAGCCTTGATGCGCGCCCGGTCCAGGCGCGCCAAGGTGTCCGGGTCAGGGTCGACCATCTCGGCGACCGCCGCCTCGAGTCGAGTGACCTTCTCGGCGAGCCCGCGGACACGAGCCCACGCCGCGTCGGCGACCCCGTCCGCTCCGTCGTCGCGATCGTCCACCCCTCCAAGGATAGGCTGGTTTTGTGGGAAACGCACGTACCTTCACGCTGGTGCGGCACGGCCGCACGACCTACAACGACCAGGGCCTGGTGAACGGCGATCCGCAGGTGCCGGTCGAGCTGGACGAGGTCGGGCGTTCCCAGTGCCTCGCGCTGCGCGCGTTGCTCGCGGGGCGCGACTTCGACCTCGCGATCCGCACGCGGTTCCAGCGCACGGGCCAGTCGCTCGCTTTGATCCTCGACGGCCGCGATATCCCCGTTGTCGAGTACCCGGAGTTCGACGACGTGCGCCTCGGGGTCTTCGAGAGCGGCCCGATCGACACCTACCGGGCGTGGCGGCGAACCCACCCGCCGGACGAGCCGCCGCCCGGCGAGGGCGAGAGCCGGATCGACGCCCTCTACCGCTACATGCGCGGCTTTGAGCGGATGCTCGGCGAGGAGGACGTCGAACGCGTGCTGGCGGTGCTGCACGACGTGCCGATCCGCTTCATGCTGAACGCCGCCACCGGCGCGGACCCGCTCGACGGCCCCGTCACCCGGGTCGAGAACGCCGAGGTGCACGACCTCGACGAGCCCGACGTCGAGCGGGCGCTCGGCGCGATGCGCGACCGCCTGGGGATGTAACGGGTTCTACTCGTCCGGGGACGTGGCGACCGACGGGGTGAGGGGCTCGCGTTCGCCTGAGTCGCCGTTCTGGTCCGCCGCGTCCGAGTCCACGGCCCCGTTCGGGCTCACGGCCGCGCCGTCGCCCGCGGGCTTGCGGCGGCGCCGGCGCCGGCGGCGCTTGCGCGCCGGCTGTGCCTGCTGGTCGCCGGTCGCATCGGGCGTCGCCGCTTCGCCGTCCGGCTGATCGCCGTTTGGAGAGACGGGCACCTCGTCGACCGCCGCGGTCTGCAGACGCCGGCGCCGCCGGCGCCGCCGCGGTGTGCGGCCGTCGCCGTCCTCGCCGCCGCCGATGCCGACGACCGATGCCTCCGGCAACCGGGGGGAGCGGGCGCGCTGGGCGTTCCAGGCTTTCGCGCTCGACAGCGCCCGTTGAGCGGTTGCGCCGACGGCCGCCCGCAGCGAGCGCACGGCGTCGGGCGCCGACCAGTCGATGCTGTCGAGGTACCACCGCATGCCGGCCCAGCCGCCGCACGCCGCCGCCCCCCGGGCGCACATGCGCATGTACTCGGGGCGCGAGGGTACGTCGCCAGGCCCGAGCATCAGGAGCAGTCGCGCCGCCTGCCCGAGCCGGAGCGTCGGCGGGTCGGCGGGCTCCTGGGGCGCCGGAGGTGGCTCGCCCGCTGCGCGCAGCCATGTCGCGATGAGCGCCAGCTCGCCCCCGTTCCCGATGATGTGGCGCGCCTCCCATGCGGCGATGCGGTGGAGCTCCTGGTTGCGCCCCGGCCGGAGCTCCGCGAGCGACCGCGATACGTCCCAGGCCCAGCCGGGGGCCCAGGGCGAGGCCTCGTCGAGCGCCGACCAACGGCGGCGGCGCTCCCCCGATCGCGCGAGCTGTTCCAGCGACGCGAGCCGTTCCCACTTGCCGGCCTGGTCGCCGTGCCACCACAGCGCCCGCAGCCGCTCACGTGAGGTCATCCTGAGCCGGTCCAGGATGCTGCGGGGCGCATCCTGCGGGAGCCCGTTTCGCAGCTCTGGCTGCACAAGGACGCTCGTCGCCCAGGCCCGCCAGATGGTCTGGTCGGCCCCGTCGGCCGCCTTGCGCGCCACCACCCCGGTGAGCGCCCACCATGCGAGGGCGGCCTGCTCACCGACTCCCGCCGTGAGCCGGTCCACGAGCTCCTGCACGGTGATGTCGGCGGCCGCAGCGGCGACCCAATCCTCGAGGGCCCCGCGTGGAAGCATTCCGGGATCCGCGCCGCGCCAGCCACCGTCGGCGAGCCCCGCCGCGATGTTCTCGGGCGAGGCGGAGGGGTTGACGAGCTTCGCGCCGCCGCCGTCACGCTCGGCCAGGAGCTTCGCAGCGGCCGCGAGCTTGCCCGACTCGGCCGAGTCCGGCGGTCCCGCGACCCGCCCGAGCGGCTTGTACCACCCCATGCCGTAGAGGTCGTGGCTGGTCTGCACGCCCATCGGGTCGCCGGCGGGCAGGAACTCGACCGACACGGCTTCCTTGCCCTCGGCGGGGCGCATGACGCGCCCGAGCCGCTGCACGAACACGCGCTCGGAGGTCGTGGGCGCCAGGTGCATCACGACCGCGGCGCGCGTCTCGTCCCAGCCCTCCGTGAGCAGGTCCGCGTTGCAGAGCACGTCGATCTCGCCGCGGCCGAACCGATCGAGCACGCGCTTGAGGTCACGAGCGGGCGTCTGACCCGACACCGCGGCCGCCTTCACGTCGCGCGCCTGCATCTCCTCGGCGAGGGCGTGGGCCTGGGCGACCGTCGCGGTATACGCCACCCCCGCCAGGCCCAGCGGGCCGAAGTGCTCTGCCCAGACGTCGGCGCAGGCCTGGTGCCACAGCGCCCGGTCCAGCGCGCGCCCGAGGCTCGCCTGGTCGAAGTCGCCGCGCACCCGCACGACGTCGGAGAGGTCGACGGCCCGCTCGACGCGGAGGCTGCGAAGCGGAGCGAGGATGCCACGCTTGATCGCCTCGAGCCGGTCGAGGGTCGCGGCCACCGGTCCGAACACCTGCTCCACATGGCCGGTGGTCGTGGCGGGCGTCGCGGTGAAGCCGGCGAGCGTCGCGTTATTCGCCCGGTCGAGCAGGCGCCGGGTCTGCGCGCCGAGGGTGGTGTGCGCCTCGTCGCAGATGACCAGGCCGATGCGGTCCCATTCCATCGTGTCCTGGTGGCGAAGGCTCGCCTGGTAGGTCGCGATGGTCACGCCGTGGCGACCGGCGGCCTGCGGCCCGTCGAGGTTGTAGGCGACGCCGGGGAAGTGGCGAACGAGCGCGGCGGCGGTCTGGTCGGCGAGATTGCGGCGGGGCACGAGGACGAGCGTCGGCACGTCGAGGGCCGCCGCGAGGGCGCAGAAGGTGATCGTCTTGCCCGATCCCGTCGGCGCGTGGATCCAGGTGCGACTCGCGCCCATGTGCAGGTGTGTCGCGAGCTCGTCGAGCGCCTCGAGCTGGTGCTCGCGCAGCGTGACTCCCGGCCAGGCGGCAGCGGGGTCGGCGAGGGCCGCCCTGAGTGCGTCTGCTCGCGAGTTGGCCGCGACGGTTGTCGGTTCGGTCATGCGCTCACAACAAAGATCGCGCGCTGGTGCAGCGAGTGATGCCCGTCGACGTACTGCGGTCCCGAGTGCTGCGCTCTCGGTTGTCGGTGCTCCGAGGCCGCCTGGGCCGTTGGAGAACGGGACCTGCCGGGCGGGCGCCCCGATCGGCGCGAGAACTCGATACTACCAGCAGTGCGACGAGGGAGCATCATCACCGATCGTTAGTGTGCGCTCCGTGTCCGGTTCGAGTTGGATTCGTCCTGTCGTCCTCGCCGTGTCGTGTTTGATCCTCGGGTTCGTGGGGGGGTGGAGCCTCGCAAGCGTGGGCGGCGACAACGTCAGCCTCCCCGACGCCAGCGTCGACGTGACCGTGCAGGAGCCCACGCCGCGGACGACGACCGTCGAGACGCAGGCCGAGCGCGCACCCGCGCGGAGCACCGTCGCCGTCGCCGTCCTCAACGGCACCACCAGAGCCGGCTTGGCCGCCACCACCGCAACACAGCTCAAGGGTCTGGGCTACACCACCGTCACCACCGGCAACACCCCGGCGCAGACGGGGCCGACGGTCATCTACTACCGGGAGACGGCGAAGCTCGCCGCCGACCAGCTCGCGAAGGACATGCAGGTCGACACGGTGACGCCGATCGCCGGCACTCCGCTCGCCCTGTCGGCGCCGTCGACCGTCCAGCTCGTCGTCGTGCTGGGCGGGGGGTAGACGGAAGGCGCCCGGGTTTCGCTACCGTTGGGTTGAGCGAGCCACCCGCGAGCGAAGGGATGGGATCCGGTGGACGTCACCGAAGCCACGTTTCAGACCGAGGTCATCGAGCGCTCCCGCGAGATCCCCGTGGTGGTCGACTTCTGGGCGGCGTGGTGCGGTCCGTGCCGCCAGCTGGCGCCGATCATCGAGGACATCGCCGACCGGCGGGCCGACGAGGTCGTGCTCGCCAAGGTGGACATCGACGCGAACCCCGGCCTGGCACGCCAGTACGAGATCATGAGCATCCCGGCGGTCAAGGGGTTTCGCGACGGCGGCGTGGTCGCGGAGTTCGTCGGGCTCCAGCCCGCCGCGTCGATCGAGGCGTTCTTCAACCGGGTCATCCCGTCGGCCGTCGAGAAGCTCGTGGCGCTCGGCGACGAGGCGTCGCTCCGCGAGGCGATCGTTCGCGACGCGGGCCACACCCCGGCACGCGTAGCCCTCGGGAGGATCCTCCTCGACGACGGCCGGCGCGACGAGGCCATCGAGGTGCTCGAGCCGGCCTCCCACGACCTCGCCGCACAGGGGCTCCTCGCGCGGGCCCGGCTCGCCGATGTCGATGCTCCCGACGTCGCCGCCGGCCTCGCGGCGCTCGACCGCGGCGACCCCGAGGCCGCCCTCACCCACCTGCTCGACGCCGTCCGCGGATCCGACGGCGAGCTTCGCGACACCGTCCGCGCGGCGATGGTCGGGATCTTCGGCGACCTCGGCGACCAGCACCCCCTCACCGTCCGGTTCCGCCGGCGGCTGTCGCAGGCGCTCTACTGACCGCGCCGGACAAGGACGAGACCCTCGCGCTGTTCGCGGGGATCGCCGACGACTATCTCCGCGGCGGCTCGTTGCTGTCCCTGGGCCAAGACCCGGCCTGGCGGCGTTTCCTCGTAGAGCGGGTGCCGGTCGGCCCCGACGCGCACGTGCTCGACATCGCGACCGGCACCGGCGCGGTCGCGATCGAGCTGGCGCAGCGCACCGGCTGCCGGATCACCGGCATCGACCAGAGCACCGACATGCTCGCCCAAGGGCGGCGCAACGTCGACGAGGCAGGCCTGGGCGATCGCATCACGCTCCTGGCGGGCGAGGCCGAGCGGCTGCCGTTCCCCGATGCGTCGTTCGACGCCGCCACCTTCACCTATCTGCTGCGCTACGTCGCCGACCCCGGGGCGACCCTTCGCGAGATCGCACGGGTCGTCCGCACGGGCGGGGTCATCGCGAGCCTCGAGTTCGGGGTGCCACCCGGCTTCTTCGCGAGGATGGGATGGCACGCCTACACCGGAGTGGCCCTGCCGATCGCCGGGCGGATGATGTCCCCGGGATGGGGCTCGGCGATGTCGTTCCTGCGCAAGAGCATCCCGGAATTCTGGCGCGCGCACCCGATGGCCGAGGTCGTCGACATGCACCGCGCCGCCGGTATCGACGAGCTGCGGGTGCGTCGGCTCACGCTCGGCGCGGCGGTCGTCATCTGGGGGGTCCGGAGGACCTAGTGCGCTTCGCGGGACGGGCCCGCCTGTCGCCGCCCGCGCGTGCAGCACGCACCATGGTGCGGACCGCCCACTCCCCGGCCTCGCGCGCCGCGTCGTGGTCGAGGCGCAGGACGTCCCGGAGGACGATCATCGATTCGAAGCCGACGAGGACCGACACGGCTGTCTGCAGGCGCTCGATCTCCGCTGCCGGGAGCTCGTCGGCCAGCGGCGCGAGCGCCTCGGCGAGCAGGGCCGCCCGGCGCGCGCCGCGGAAGGGCTCCCCGGTCGTCTGCTCTCGGCCGCCGCGCGTGAGCGACTGGTGCAGGAAGATCCGGAACTCGGCCTCGTGCGTGCGGCTCAGGTCGTACAGCGCGTTCTGCACGAGCGCCGCGCGATCCTCCGGGTCGGTCGGCGCGTCCGGGCCGAAGAGGGACCGCACGGTCGGCGCGTCCTGATCGAGCGGCACCTCGAGCAGCAGCGCGTCCTGCGTCGGGAAGTAGCGGTACGCGGTGGCCCGCGAGACGGTCGCCGCATCGGCGACCTCGCTCACGGTCGGAGTCTCGCCTTTGGCGAGCAGGTCGCGCGCCGCCTGGAGCAGGGCGGCCCGCGTCCGGAGCTTCTGTGCCAGTCGTTCGGTGGTCTTGGGCCTCTTGCTTGACATCACGGTCTTCATGATACACAGTATCGTTATAAGACAAAGTCTCATGAAAGGCTGTGCGATGATCGACACGTTGACCGAGCCCGCGACGCAGCTGAGGAGCCTCTGGGTCATCGGCCACCGCGTGACGCCGATCCCGGTCGGCGGCCGGGTGGTCGCCCTCGAGGTGGTCACTCCCGTTGGGGTGCCGGGTCCGCCCCCGCACTACCACGAGGACTGCGCCGAATTCTTCTTCGTCACCGCCGGGCGCTTCGGCGTGATGAAGGACGGCGAGTGGACGTCCCTCGGCCCCGGCGAGTACGTCGAGGTGCCCCGCGGCGTGATCCACACGTTCCGCAATGAGGGCGACGACGAGGTGCGGACGATCACTGGGTTCAACCCAATGGGCTTCGAGAGCTTCTTCGAGGAGTTTGGCATCGACGTCACGACGCCCGGCGCCTTCGAAGCCTCGGTGAGCGACGACATGATCCAGCGGGTCATCGAGGGGTGCGGCCGGCACGGAATGGTGCTCGCCCCCGGCGTCGCGGAGGATGACCGATGAGCGCCGCGACGACACTTCCCGCCCCGCAGTCTTCGGCAGCGGCGCGACGCACCGTCAACCCGTGGACGTGGCAGGACGGCTTCGGGTACGCCCAGGCGGTCGAGGTCACCGGATCCGGACGGACGATCTTCTGCGCGGGGCAGGGGTCGATCGACGGCGAGGGCCGGCCGGTGCACCCGGGCAACATGCGACGCCAGGTCGAGCAGGCGCTCGACAACCTCGAGACCGTCCTCGCCGCGGCGGCCGCCGGACTCGGCGATGTCGTGCGCCTGGGTTACTTCACCACCGACGTGCCGGGGCTCTTCGCCGCTTGGGACGCGATCACCGATCGGCTGGACCGGGCCGGTTGCCGCCCCGCGAGCAGCCTGCTCGGGGTCCAGACCCTCGCGTTTCCAGAGATGCTCGTCGAGATCGAGGCGACAGCGGTCGTCGGATCCTGATGCGGCTGAACCTGCCGGGCCGGGCCGCGTGCCCGGCCGGCGGGATCAGCGCGGCCGCGCGCACCGACACCGGGCAACCGGCAGGCTAGTGCTCGGCCGTGCCGGGTGAACCGCCCGATTCCCCGGACCCGTCCCCGATCGCGTCCGCGTCAGGAGCACCATCGGCGTTGCGGCGCACGGCGCGGCGAACCAGGAACACCCCCACGACGGCGAGGCCGCCCAGCACGATCAGGATGATCGCCCAGATCGGAAACCCTCCGTCCGACTTGGCGGGCTTGTCGCCGGGCAACGCGCCGGCCTGGTCGAAGGCCTGCAACCGCTTCGCCACGTTGATGGTTCCCGTGATGTCGTCAGACCTCAGTGTGTCGATCTCGGCCTCGAACGCCTGATCGCGTTCGCTCTGGAAGACGTCGGCGTTGATCCCGAGCTGCCGGTTTCCGAGCACCAGGACCGCGTCGATGTTGTCGACGCCGATCTTCTTGGCAAGTCCGGCGCGCAGGTCGAAGGCGAGCTTGTCCAAGTTCTTCGGTCCCGTCGCCACGACGACGAACTTCGTGGGAAACGTCTTCGCGCGGAGCTCGTCCGCAGCGCTTTGCAGCCGGGCGCGATCCTCGGCGGACCGGGTGACCCCGGTGTCGAACACGACGTCGCTCGCCTGCAGGTCGGCGACGCTGACCGCGGCGTGCGCGGCGGGTGCCATCAGGCAGGCCACGGCGAAGGCGGCCAGGATCAAGACTCGACGCATCGCGAGTGATGCTACTTCTGGCCTCCGCTGCCCCCGGGCCAACGTCGTACTACGCCCGAATCGTGATGGGGGTGCCGGGCGCCACGAGCCGGGAGATGCGCAGGATGCTCTCGTTGCTGTGGCGGATGCAGCCGTGACTGGCACGCGTGCCGATGAGCTGCGGCAGGCTGGTGCCGTGCATGGCGAACCGGCCGTTGCCGCCGGCATACTCGTTGAGGGTCTCCGAGAAGCCCGTCGTCACGAGCACGACCGGCCCGAGGAACCCGTTCGGCGAGGTCAGCACCTTTTCCGCGATGGCGAACTTGCCGATCGGCGTCGGCGTCTCCGGCTTCCCGATCGCGTTTCGCACGAGCAGCGCGAGAAGGCCCTTGCGGTAGACGTATGTGCGCCGCTCGCTCTGGTCGATCACGATGCGCATGGGGTTCTCACGGAAGCGCAGCACGTCGGACACGACCCAGCCCGAGCTGCCGTTGGGCCGGCGCGGCAAGAGCAACCGCACCCATTCCTCGTCGTTGACGACGCGGCGCTCGAGCACGAGCAGGATCGTCGGCCCGCCGCCGAGCGGCGCGACCGGCTGCAGCACTCCGATCGCCTTCGACTTGCCGTCGGGCTTCGTGCGGACCGCCGTCGGCGCGAGCACCCGGGCGCTCCACGACAACTTGTCGGTCGGGCCGGTGATCTCGGTCGCGCGCGCGCCGTCGGGCAGCACCAGGAGCGTCACCGCGGCCATGATGGCCAACGCCAGCATCCATGCCGTGCGGGGTGCGGTTCGCGATGACATAGCTGGCATCATGATTCCAGTGTCGACCAACGACCCCAAATGCTGAAGTTCGCGGCGGTCGCGGCCGCGGGATCCGGGGTGGGATTCTTCGACCGGCTCGTCGACTGGGCCACCGATCACGGATATCTGGCGATCGCCGGGATCGTCGCGGGCGACGGCGTGTTCCCGCTGTTCCCGGGCGAGACGGTCGTCGTGACGGGCGGGACGCTCGCCGCGACCGGCAACCTGAGCCTGCTCGGGGTGATCCTGGCCGGAGCGATCGGAGCCGTGATCGGCGACTCCGCGGCATACTGGCTCGGCCGAGCCGGCGGGGTGCCGATCCGCCGCTTCTTCTCGCGGCTGGCGGGCCACGATCGCGTGCTTGCGGCGGAGCGGATGGTCGCTCGACGCGGCCCCGCCCTGGTCTTCGTCGGACGGTTCCTTCCGGGCATCCGCCTGGCGATCAACCTGTCGTGCGGCGCGGGGCAGATGGCCTACAAGCGCTTCATCATCTTCGACTCGCTCGGTGCGCTCCTGTGGTCAACCCAGGCGGCCGCGCTCGGCTACATCTTCGGCAAGTCCTTCGAGAGCCGGCCCTGGATCGGCCTGCTCATCGCACTCGGCATCGCGCTGATGGTCGGCGGGATCGTGGCGGTGCGGGAGCGCAAGCACATCCAGCACGAGAAGGAGTCGGCGCGAAGGGAGGCCGGGCTCGCGAAGGAGGAGCAGGGCCCGACCGTCAACCGGTGACGGGCGTCCGCACGGTCACCGCGGTGCGCAGGTAGGTCACCCGCCGCACCGCGGTCGTCGACGTGCAGCCGGTGCCTTGCACCAGCACGCGAAGCCGCGCGGTGCCGGAGGCCGTGCGCACCACGATGAGCGGGAGGGTGATCGTGCGCGACGTCCCCGCGGCCAGACGCGAGAGGCGCACGACAAGCCGGCCGTTGACGAAGCTGCTGCCGGGGGGCCGGCGCACGAGCGACGCGGACGGGGGCAGCGTAATCGTGACGCGCACGTTGCGCGCGGTGACGGCGCAGCCGTTGCGCACGCCGACCTTCATGCTGGTGCTCGTACCGGCGCGGACGCTGCCCGGTCCGGTCGTGGAAACGACGAATCGGCCGAGCCGCGTGACCGTCGCGTCGCCGACAGGGGCCGTCGCGGGATCGTCCGAGCTGACGGCGCCGGTGTTCGATCCGCCCACGACGGCCTGGTTCGCGATCGACGCGACTCCGAGCGGCAGCGGGTCGCGCACTCGGACGCGGAACCGCGCCGTGGCCGTGGCGCCGACTCCCAGCGTTCCGAGGTCGACCACCACCGTTCGATCGCCGGCGGAACTCCCATCGATCACCGTGCCCTGAGTGGTGATGAGCGAGCCCGGGATCACCGCCACGTTTGCGTCGAGCGTGTCGCTCAGTCGGAGGCCGGTCGCGGCGGCGGTGCCGGCGTTGCGGACGGTGAGCGTGTAGCCGATGGTGTCGCCGGCGGAGGGACCGGACGGCGCAGTGTCGGTGGCGACCGCGTCGGACTTCTCGACGATGAGGCGCGGCGCCGCGGCAATGATCGTGGTGACGAGGTTTGAGGGCGACGTGTATGGCTGCCCGGACGTCAACGCCGTATAGGCCGTCGACGCCCGGTTCGTGATCGACGACCCGTTGGCTGCCGTCGCCGAGATCCGCACCTTGAACCGCACACCGGTCACCGAGTCCGGGCCCGATGTCGGCAGCGTCCCACCGTTCGTCGCGTTGGCACCGGGGCCGAGGCGGAACACCACCCGGTTGCCGGCCGCGTCGAACTCCGCCTGGTCGTCACCGGGCGCGTCGGTTTTGGCGCCCGCGTTGGGCCCGGTCATGATCTCGAGACTGCCGGCCACATACTGCGTTCCTGCGGGAATCGCGTCGGTGAGGACGAGCCCGGCGGCGGGGTCGAGGCCGGTGTTGGCAACGGGGATCGTGTAGGTCAGGACGTCGCCGGGTTCGGGCTGCCCGCCGTTGTCGTCGGCGACGCTCTTCACGAGGCTGGGCTGCACACGCGGCGCCTGCAGCTTGACGCTGGTCGTAACCGGCCCGGGAAAGTAGACGTCGCCGGTGGAGCTGAACGTGAACGTCGCCGAGGTGGCGGCGTTCGGGATGGCGGTGCTGGCGTCGAGCAGGTCGATGTCAAAACCGAGCTGGTTCGCGTGGTTCGGCGTCTTCGCGCCGACGGGCACACCGAATGCGCTGATCGTGCTGTTGAACACGTTGTTGACCGGGTTCGCCGCGTCGGCGAGCGACGTGGTGAGTGCGCCGGACTGCATCTGCACCTGGTCGCCGGTGAGCTCGAGATCACCCTCGTAGCTCACGACGCCGAGGGCGGCGCTCACCGCGCCGGTGACGGGCGTGAGGAACCCGCTGATCGTCGCGCTCGGGCTCAGGCTCCCGCTGACCGACTGGTACCCGTCGAAGACGGTGAGGTTGCGCAGATCGGCCGTGGGGTCGGTGCGGACGACCACGAGCGACCAGCCCGCGTAGCGGTCCGCACCGGTGCCGGCCTGCACGTTCGCCACCGTGTAGGTGCCTGTGCCGCCCGCCTGCACGAGGGAGGTCGCGTCGGCGAACCCCTGGTAGCGGGTGCCGGTCTGGCCACCGAGGGCCGCGTCGTTGGTGTCGATCTGCGTCGCCGTGATCGCGGTGTAGGCGCTCGACGCCGGCGTGCGGAACGCGACCTGGCCGCGCAGCGCGGCATTCGGTGCGGCGGCGGTCGGCGGGACCGGCGCCGGAGCGGCGCCACCGGCGGCTCCGCCGTTGGAGGTGTCGGCACCCCAGTAGAGCCCGGCGAAGCGAACCTCGCCCCCGGCGGGGAGGGTCAGGACGGCGCTGCTCGAGTCGAACGTCGTGGCGTCGGCGTCCACGTCGACGTACGTCATGTTGAACGTGTTGTCGTTCAGATTCCCGCCCGCCTGCGCGCCCGCGCAGCGGCCGTCGGCGGTGGGACAGGTCATGAGCGTGTTCCCGACGATGGCGATGTCGCCGGCGGTGTTCAGGTCACCCGTCGCGGGAAACCGCTTGGTGTAGTCGCGCACGCCCAGGGCGGACCCGGCGAAGACTCCACAGAGGATCGCGGCCAGCGCAATCCTGGCGATGGTCGTCGGCCGCCGTTTCGCGGCGCCGCGCGCTGATCGAATGCTGGACATCCCGACCGGGACGTCTTCTACGCGGTCTCGCCGGCCCCTTCCGCGATGCCGAGCGACCCGGCGATGGGCTGCAGCGCGGCGACCACGAACCGGATGTGCTCGTCGAGGTCGCGCCCGATCTCGTCGGCGCCGCGCACGACGTCGTCGCGGTTGACCCCGGCGGCGAAGCTCGGCTGCTTGAGCTTCTTCCTCACCGACCTGGGCTCCAGGCCCTCGAGGCCCTGGGGGCGCACCAGCGCGCAGGCGTGCACGAAGCCCGACAGCTCGTCGCAGGCGTAGAGGTGGTGTTCGAGCGGGGTCTCGCGCGGCAGGTGGAGGTGCTCGGCGTGGCTCAGGATCGCCCGCCGGAACCAGTCCGGGTATCCGAGCGCAGCCAGCACCGGCTCGCCGTCCTGCGGATGCTGCCCCAGCGTGGGGTGGCGCTCCCAGTCGAAGTCGTGAAGCAGGCCGACGCATCCCCATGCGTCGGGGTCCTCGCCGAGTTCGGCGGCGTATGCGCGCATGGCGGCCTCGACCGCGAGGGCATGGCGCCGCAGCCCCTCGCCCTGCACCCATTCGTACAGGAGCGCGATCGCTCGTTCGCGGTCGCTCGCGATAGGCTCGCTCACCTGGTGGAATCTACCGTCCACATTTACTCCCTCGAGGAGGGTCTGGCGGCAGCCGACGCGGCCGGCACCGCGCTCGTCGCGCTGGGAATGCCATCGTGCCCGTCGTGCGAGTTGCTCGACGCGACGCTCGCGGCGATCGGCCGCAGCCGCACCGACCTGTGGGTTGGCCTCGCCACGCTCGCGACACCGGAGGACTGGGCCGCGCGCGAACGGCTGCTGTGGCCCCGAGGGATCCATGTGAGCCGGGCGTCGGTGCCGGCGATGGTGGTGCTCCGCGACGGCGCGGTGCTCGCCATCCGCCAGGGCGGCGGACCGGCGTCGGCAATCGACGCGTGGCTCACCGAAGTTCTGGGCCCGCCCGACGTTCCGCTGGAGCCCGGCATCACCGGAGACGAGGCGACCCGGCTCGACTCGTTGGAAACGCTGCGGGCGCGCCATCTGCGCACCTACGGTGTTCACGCGGTCGACTAGTGCTCCCACTCAAGTGGAGCACTACGTGCGGCGCGCGTCGGCGGTGACCTGGCGCAGTCGCTCAGCCAGGTCGTCGCTGAGCGCCCCGGGCGGGAGCTGCCAGCGCCAGTTGCCTTGGCGGCGCGAGGGGGTGTTCATGCGTGCCGACCGCCCGAGGCCGAGGAGGTCCTGCGCCGAGACGATGGCGATGCGCGACGGGGCGGCGTGGGCGAGCCGCACCAGCGCCCAGGGCGACGACGCCTCGTCGATGCCCGCGGCCGCGAGCGATCGTCCCAGGTGCCGGCGCTCGTCCCGGGTCGCCCCCGCGAGCCACTCGGCGGCGGTCGCGTTGTCGTGCGTGCCGACGTAGATCACGCGGTCCTCGTCGTGCCAGAGCTTGCCGTCCTGGGCGGCGCCACCCATGAGCTCGAATTGCAGCACCGCCATGCCCGGCAGCGCGAACTCGCGACGCAGCCGATGGACGGCCGGGGTGATGACGCCGAGATCCTCGGCGACCAAGGGCACATGTCCGAGGGCGGCGCGGACCGTGGTCAGCAGCTCATGGCCCGGGGCGCGGCGCCACTTGCCCGACCGGGCGCTGCGGGCGCGCCCGGGTATCGCCCAGTAGGCGACGAGCCCGCGGAAGTGGTCGATCCGCACGGCATCGACGAGCTCCAGCGTGCGGCGCACCCGCTCGGTCCACCAGCGAAACCCCTCGGCGCGCATCGCGGGCCAGTTGTAGAGGGGGCTCCCCCACAGCTGGCCATCGTCGCTGTAGTAGTCCGGCGGGCAGCCGCCGACCTCCCGGGTGACGAACAGGTTGGGGCGCAGCCGCGCGTCGGCGCCGTCCATCGCCACATAGAGGGGCATGTCGCCGAGGATCCGCACGCCGCTGTCGTTGGCGTAGCGGCGCAGCGCCCCCCACTCCCGGTCGAACCGCACCTGGTTCGCGATCGCGCCGGGGCCGGCATAGGCCGCCCAGTCGCCGATCCACGACCCGTGCCGCACGACGAACGCCTCGATCTCGTCGACGCTGACCGGTGCGTGCGGCTCGGCGAGCAGGCCGGGCCACGCCGCGAAGGCCGACCGGGCCTCGTACGGCGAGCGCAGGCGGTTGGGCGGCCCGAGCGGGAGGATCTGCCACCAGGTCTGCCCGGCCGCGACGAGCCAATCGACGAAGCGGTAGGCCTCCTGGCCCAGTCGCCCCCCGGGCAGTGACGCGACATGCAGGAGGACACCCGAGGCGCGTCGCGCGAGCGGGTCGTGGCGGGCGCGCGACGGCATCGTGCCGGCATTCTGGCGCTACCCCCGGACCGCTCCCGACGCCCGTGAGTCGCTGTTCGGGCCAGGCGGGGTGGGGTACCCTGGCGGCGTGACGGCTGGTGGCGGCAAGGGCGCACGCGGTGCACGGCGAGCGTGGCACGCGCACGCGCGTCGTGCGCGGACGTACGGCCCGGCGGAACGCGGGTAGCGACATGCAACCATCGATCGGCGCGACGGCGCGCGTGGCGGCCGGGGTCACGCTGGTGGGCCGAGCGACCGACATCGCCACGGTCGGCGAGTTGCTTCGGTCGCCCGACGTCCGCCTGGTCACCCTCACCGGAGTCGGCGGCGTCGGAAAGACCGGGCTGGCCCGCGTGCTCGCGGATGGCGCCGCGAACGCGTTTCCGGATGGCGCGGTGTTCGTTCCGCTCGCGCCCCTGCACGATCCCGACCACGTCGTCTCGGCGATCGGTCGCGCGCTCGGCATTCGCGAGGAGGGCGATCGTCCGCTCGTCGACGCCGTCCGCGCTGAGCTCGGCGGGCTCGAGATGCTGCTCGTGCTCGACAACTTCGAGCACGTCATGGACGCCGCCACCCTGGTCGCGGAGCTCCTCGACCGTTGCCCGTCGCTGTCGATCCTCGTAACCAGCCGCACCTCGCTCCGCCTGACCGGCGAGTGCGAGTACATGGTCGATCCGCTCGCGCTGCCCGCCCTCGACCGCCTGCCGCCGCCGGATGAGCTCGCCCGCTTCCCGGCGGTGGCCCTGTTCCTCGAGCGCGCGAACATGGTGTCGCCGGATTTCCGCCTCACTCCGGACAACGCCGCCGCCGTCGCGGGGATCTGCTCCCGCCTCGACGGCGTGCCCCTCGCCCTGCAGCTCGCGGCCGCGCGACTGAAGCTGCTCTCGCCCGAGCAGATGCTGGAGCGGCTCGCGAGCCCGCTCGACCTGCTCGTGGGCGGCGCCCGCGACCTCCCGACCCGCCAACAGACGCTGCGGCACACCCTGGAGTGGAGTCACAGCCTGCTCAGTCCGAGCGAGCAGCGGGTGTTCGCGCGCCTCGCGGTCTTCGCGGGAGGATGCTCGCCGCCGGCGGCCGAGGCGATCGGGGGGCTGGGCAGCCTTTCCGACGGCGTGCTTGGCAACCTGATCGCCCTGGTCGACCACAGTCTGCTCCGCCGCCGGGAGGGCGCCGACGGCGATGCCCGCCTCGTGATGCTCCAGACGATCCGGGCGTTCGCGTCCGAGCACCTCCAACAGAGTGGCGAAGCGCCGGCGGTGCGGGCTGCCCATGCCGACCTGTTCCTCGCCATGGCCGAGGATGCCGCCCCTGCGCTGCGATTCGATGCCGATGTCGGCGCCCTCGATCGGGTCGAGGCCGAGCATGACAACCTCCGCGCGGCTCTCCGGTGGTGCGTCGAGACCAGCGACGCGCCGCGCGCGCTCCGGATGGGTGCCGCGCTCGCCCGGTTCTGGCTGGTGCGCGGCCACCTGACGGAAGGCCGCGGATGGCTCGACGCCGTCCTGGCGCTCGACGCCGCGAACGCGCCGGCCGGCCCGCGGGCGCGTGCGCTCTGGGGCGCCGGGATGCTGGCGCACTTCCAGAACGACTACGAGCTCGCCGCCGCACGGTTCCGCGAGAGCCTCGCTCTGGCTCACGCGATCGGCGACCGGGAGGCCGAGGCCAACGCCCTCTCCGGCCTGGCCACCACCGTCGGGCGCCACCACGATCCCGAGGCGGCCCGCGACATGTACGCAGAGGCGATGATGCTGGCCGAGGAGCTGGGCGACGCGCAAATGCTCGCGACCCTGCGCGTCGGCCTCGCGACGCTGCTCTGGTACCACGGCGACCTGGCGGCCGCCCGGCCGCTCCTGCGCGAGAGCCTGGCCGAGACGGAGGCGCTCGGGCTCGCATACGACGCCGCGAGCGCCGGCCAGATCCTGGGGTGGCTGGCGCTGGCCGACGGTGAGCTCGACGAGGCGCGACGGCTGCTCGAGTCGGCGCTCGCCGCGCTCGCCCGCCTGCAGGACCGCTGGGGCGTCGCGCGCTGCCGCCTCGGCCTCGGCTACACCGGGAACGCAACCGGGGACTTTCGCGCCGCGCGCGCGAGCTTCGCGGAATGCCTGCGCATCGTCGGCGAGCTCGGCCACAAGCTCATCCAATGCGCCTGTATCGGCGGCCTGGCGATCGCGGCCGCAGCCGAAGGGCGGCCGGACCGGGCTGCCAGGCTGTTCGGCGGGGCGACGTCGCTGCGAATTACGCTCGGAGCGAACCACTCCGCACTGGTGCAGGGCGCGCAGGACGTCGGCATGGCCGCTGCCCGCGAGGCACTCGGCGCGCAGGCGTTCCAGCGTGCGTTCGACGCCGGTGCGGCGCTCACCCTGGAAGAGGCGCGCGCACTCGCGGGACGCGAGGCGGCGGAGGGCGAGGCGGGGACGGACGCCGGGCTGACGCTCGCGGAGCTCCGGGTCCTGCGCCTCGTCGCCGACGGGTTGACGAACGCGGACGTCGCCCGGGAACTCGTGGTGAGCGAGCGGACGGTGCACGCGCACTTGCGCACGATCTACCGCAAGCTCGGCGTCGGGAGCCGGGCAGCGGCGACGCGGTTCGCCGTCGAGCACGGTCTCGTCACCGCCACCTGACGCATCTCGGCATGCCCGGTTCGGCATTTCTGCCGATGCCCGCGACGGAGTGGGGTCATAGCTTGGCGGCGACCATCACGCCAGGAGGCACCGATGAGCACCGCCACGTTGAACCGACCGTCGTCGCCCCGCACCGACGAGCAGGTGCTGGCCTCGTTGCGTGCGGGGGACGAGGAGGCGTTCGCCGCCCTGGTGGACGAGTGCCAGCCGGTGATGTTGCGCCTGGCCGAGTCGATCACCCCGACCCGCGCGGCAGCCGAGGCCGCCGTCCATGACGCCTGGATCGGCGTGCTCCGCGGTCTCGGCGAGTTCGACGGGCAGCAGTCCACCCTCCGCGCCTGGGTCCTTCGCATCCTGGTGGACGGCGCCACGCCGACACGAGGTGCGCTGCCGTTCGCATCGGTCGGCGATCGCGAACCCGTGGTCGCCCCGGACCGTTTCCTGCCGGCGGACCGTGCCTCGTTCGCCGGCCACTGGGTGGAGGCCCCGGTGGCCTGGGACCGAGAACGCCTCGGCGACAGCGACGTCGACGGCGTGTTGCGGACCGCGATCGCCACGCTTCCGCCCGCTCAGCGCGTGATGGTGACGCTGCGCGATGTGAACGGCTGGTCGTCGCGGGAGGTCTGCGACGCCCTCGGCGTCTCCCCCGCCGACCATCACACCCTTCTCCACCGCGGCCGGTCGGCCCTCCGCAACGCCCTCGACGCCCATTTCGCGGCCGCCGCCTGACGCGCGGCGTTTGGTCCGTAGGCGCGGGACGGCGGTGCCGTCGGACGGTTGGGCGATGCGATACTCGCTCCGATGCTGATCGACTGGTCAGACGGGGATTACGGCCGCACCGCGACCCAACTCGAGCCGATCGCGAATGCGGTCGTGCGGCGACTCGGCATCGCCGCCGGCCAACGGGTGCTGGACGTGGGATGCGGCACGGGCAATGCCGCGCTCGCGGCGGCGCGCGCGGGCGCGGCCGTCACAGGCGTGGACCCTGCCGCCGGGCTCCTGGCGTTGGCACGACGTCGGGCGGAGGAGGACGGACTGGACGTCGAGTTCCTTCGAGGAGATGCCGAGGAGCTGCCGGTCGCCGCCGAGTTCGACATCGTCATGAGCGTGTTCGGCGTGATCTTCGCCGCCGATGCCGCGCAAGCCGCGCGGCAGATGACCCGGTCGCCGCGGCCGGGAGGCGTCGTTGCGCTGACCTCCTGGTGTCGGAACGGGGGGATCAACGCCGTCGCGGAGGTGCTGTGGGATGCCCTTCCGAAGCCCGAGGAGCCGGTGAACCGCTGGGACGACGCCCG
This sequence comes from uncultured Thermoleophilia bacterium, assembly GCA_963777565.1. Lineage (GTDB taxonomy): Bacteria > Actinomycetota > Thermoleophilia > Miltoncostaeales > Miltoncostaeaceae > CALMEC01. The sequence goes on along the minus strand of CAVZQZ010000010.1, from coordinate 330,591 downwards.
ATGGATCGAGTCGCTTCTGATTCAGGAGGGCTCAGGATGGGTGACGATCGACGAGGCGGCACACGTCTTCCGGGCTGAGTCGCCGGAAGCGTGGCTCACCGAGACCGAGGAACTGCATCCTGTGTGGAGGTGGGCGCGCCGCATGTTGTCTGCGGAACGGTGGGACCTGGTTCGCAGCGACAGCCTGGCCGCCCTCCGCGCCTGGAACGAGGATCCGAACGTCTTCGCGGCGACAAGCCGCTATCTGCTGGTTCAGGCCACTCGTTGACGGGGCGCACCGCGACCGGCCGAGCGTTCGCCTCCGGTGCCCAGGCACCGGAGGTGAGTCGCACACTCAGGACCACGAGTCGACCTGGCGAGATGCCGCCGCCAGCGCCAGCGCGGCCCAGCGATCGGGGGCGGCCGACCTCAGCGCCCGTCGCGATGCAGGACGGAGGCCGTGAGGTCCCGTGCGAGCCACAGGGCCATCCGAGGTCGCTTCCGCAGCCGTGACAAGGCATATGGCACGTATCCGTGCCCATAAGGCACGTACACACGGACGGCGACTCCGAGCCGCCGCGCCTGGGCGACCGACTGACGCATCGGCAGGCCGAAGAGCAGCTCGAGGTCGCAATGTGTGCCCGCGCTCCGGAGCCGCTGGAACGCCTCGGCGGCGAGCCAGGTGTCGTGCGTGGCGACGGCCACGCGGGCGGCACGCCCGCAGAGCGCGTCGATCACATCGAGGTAACCGGCCCGCAGGTCCCGACTCGGCGTGGCGGGATCCGGCCATTCGCCCTTGACGACGCGAACCGGGAGACAGCGGCCACACGCCCAGTCGGCGTCCCCCAAGCTGCGCTCCCAACGACCGGGAATCGTCACCCCAATCGGTGCCTCGGGAAAGGTGCCCAGGAGCTTCTCGACCACCGCGCGCGTGGGATCGACCGTGTCGAGCGCCATGGAATCCAGGTGCACGCGGACCCCAAGCGCGTGCGCCCGCTCCACAACCTCGCCGAGGAGGCTTTCGGAGAAGTCGAGCGCCGGGAGCTTGATCGACAAGTACTCGTCCCAGCCGCGCGCCCCGAGCGCGGCCAGCGCATCCAGGTACCGGGCTGCAACCTCCCGTGGGGTGTCGGACGCGTCGTTCCAGAAGCCGATCGCCGCGCCGTGCTGTGCGACGAGACCATCGGCGACACGGAGCGCGTCGTCGAGACGCTCCCCGGCGATGTAGCGGCCGGCGATCCGCCCGACGATCGGCCTGGCACGGCGCTTGACCGCGCCGCGGGCCTGCGGCACCAGCTCGGCGCCGCGCCCCCGCGCCCACTTGGCGGCGGCGAACGAGGCGTCGGCCGCGAGCGCCAAGCCGCCACGCGGGGAGATGGGATAGGCGTGCAACGCCACCATCCTGCGCTCGGTGCACGTCCACCGCGAGATCCACGGTTCGTTGCGCCCGAGGAACTCGAATGTCGAGAGACCCGCGCGAGCCGCATGCGCGAGCGTTTCGCGCACGAGGAGGACTCCCGGCGAGCAGCGGGCAAACCTCGCGTCGTAGCCGATCTTCAGCAGCCAGAATCCTCCCCTGACGACCACCGCGATCTGCATGGCGACCCGGCGGTCTCCGATGCGCAGGAAGCAGAGGCGGAGGGTGCCCTCGCGCGCCGCCGCCTCCGCGTACCTCCGGATGCAGGCCTCCTCCTCGGGTCGGCAGAGGACCGCCGTTCCCGCCCCGAGCTTCCACGAACTCGCCTCGATCCTGAAGGCCTCGGTCAGGAGCTCGTCGAGCTTATCCGGTTCCGGGACCAGAACCTCCGCGCGGACGTCGCCGAGCTGCTCGGCCCGGTGGCGCGCGCGGCGGAAGTCGGAGCGGCGGCCGGCGTTCAGGTGGCGCTCCGGCTCCTCCCAGGTACCGTCGAGGACGATGTAGGGGGAGCTCGGCAGCGTGCGGGTGACGACCACGCGGCGTCCGCGAAAGGCCCGCATGAGCGCCGGGAGCGCCGGCGAATCGGCCGGCAGGTGGCCGAGCTCCAGCGGAAGCCGGGCGCGCGCCAGCATGCGCGCCAGCTCGTCGACGGCGTCCGCGCCGAGGGCCAGGAGGTTCATCGGCTCGCGGTGCACGTCGACTCCGAGCATGATCCGCCGGCGCACGCCTCGGATGCGCTTGACCGCGAAGGGGCCGACCGCCACCAGGCGCCCGTCGCGGGCGACAGTCGTGATCCGCAGGCCCTCGTGCGACAGCGTCGCGGCGCAGGCCTCGGCCCATTCGAACTGCTCCACCGGTCCGCCGACGTTGGCGCTGAGCTGCCGCCAGCCGTCCTTCAGGTTGCCGAGCTCGGCGTACTCGCCGGTCGTGACCACTGCGGTCTCATTCACGCAATCCGCGTTTTCCAGACGGCGACTCACGGTGCAGAACGATACGGATCGGCGGGAGTCGGATGATGTCGCGACTTTCGCGGCCACACCCCGCGGAGCGGGAACGGGGCACCGGGCCGCGGTCTCGGCACATCTCCCCGCCGGCCGCGGGCCGGGCCGAATCCCCAGGGACCGTCTCACGACACCGGCCGTGGACGGCGCGCCGACGAGGATCTCGGGGGGTTCCTCGGGGCCTCATCATCGCCGGCGTCACCCGGGGTGGGACGATGCGCAATGCCGCTCGTCAACGGGCTTTTGGTGGCGACACCGTGCCCAGCGATCGAGTCGCTGCTGACTCGGGCGGGCGCCGGACGGGTGACGATCGACGAGGCCGAACACGTCTTCCGGGCGGAGTCGCCGGAGGCGTTCTTCACCGAGACCGAGGAGCTTCATTCCGTGTGGAGGTGGGCGCGCCGCAGGTTGTCGGTGGAACGGTGGGACCTGATTCGCAGCGACAGCGTGGCCACCCCCCGCTCCTGGAACGAGGACCCGGATGCCTTCGCGGCGACAAGCCGCTACCTGTTCGACCAGGCCACTCGTTGACGGTCGCGCGCGACCGGTCGGCCGAGCACCTCCAGCTCGCCTCACATACGTCCCCTCAGCCGCTCGAGCTCGCGCTCGATCTCAGCCGCTGACGGCGGGCGGTGCGCGAAGGTCTTGAAGCCATGGACGGCGAGGATGATCGTCCAGATCCCGACGGCGTAGAAGTACCAAGTGCTCCATGTCCCCGGGGGCATGGGGTCGGAGTCGGAGAACCGGTGCGGCCAGGTGTGGTGGTGGAAGTACTGGGTCAGGACCCACACGCCCCCGAGAACGACGATCCCGACCACGTACGCGATCACGTGGAGCTTGAAGGTCCTCAAGCGCTCCGCCTGCTTGATCGCCAACTCGCGCAGCGCACGCTCATCATCTGCGGCGGCGACAGGCGCTGAAGGCTGCGAGTCGTCCTGTTTGGTGACCGTCTCCGGCTGCGTCATGGTCACCCACCTCCTTTGGAGTCCGGGTGATCGTCCCGCCGAAACGCCGGATGAGCATCGGATGGCGCTCGGATCCCGCGTACGGGGAACTACGCACCAGAGTTCTCAGCAAGGGAGTGCACTTTGGCAGGCACCAAGCGTGAAGGCCGCGTGGTCACCGCCGTCCCCGAGAGAAGCGTGCGGCTATCGCGGCGGGATGTCGAATGCGATGTGGCCCTCCGCATGGGCCACCGACGGGCCGTCGGCCACCCGCTTCACGGTGCACCTTTGCCCGCCGCAGCGCACGGCGACCGTCAGCGCCCCGCCCTCGGTGGCGATCAGCAGATCGCCGCTGCGAACGCCGGCGCGTCGCAGCGCGCCGCCGCCGACCCGGAGGATGGTGTCCGAGCCGGGATGGGCGTTCCCGGGTACGCCCCGGTCGGCGAGCAGGGCGTACCCGCGCTCGAAGCCGCGCGGGACGAAGCCGACGCTCTCCACCCCGATGTCGCCACCACTTGCGAGGCTGGGGTGGACGACCAGCCGGCTGCGGCCACCGGCGTCGATCGCCCACACCCTGCCGCTCAGCTCGTCCGGCGCGATCAACTGTCCGCCGAAGCGCCCGAAGCCCCGCGGGGCGACCTCGATCCCCCCTTCCACGTGCGGCGCCGCGCGGGTGAGCGTGCTCACGCGGCCACGGCAGTCGACCGCGTGGACGGTCGTTGCCACGCCGTTCGACTGCGTGACCAGGAGGCGATGGCCGAACGTGCCGATGCGGTCGAAGGTGATGCCGTTGGGCAGGCCGGCCGCGGCGGGCAGGTTCGCGAAGCGCCTCGCCCGGCCTGCGGGGCCGACGCGGATGATGCCGAGCGCGCCAACGGCCTCGAGGGCATAGATGTCGTCCCGTCGCCACGAGCATCCGGCGCGCGGGAGCCGGCGCTGTGGCGCGACGGCGATGTACGGCTCCGTGGAGGGGGAGGTGGAGTAGCCCTCCGGCCCGCGCGCGAGCGGCCGCGGCAGGTTGCCGCCCGAGGGGAGCAGCGAGAGCCGCCCCCCGGCCGCGACGATAAGGCCCCCGTCACGGCGCGGCCCCGCGACGTCCACCCCCTGGCGGATCGGGGCGAAGGGGCGCCACGTCGCCTTGGCGGACGCGGCCGCCTCAGCCGGTGACGCGAGCCACGTGAGGAGCCCGGCGACGAGCGCGGATCCAGTGGTGAGCGCGAGGCGGCGCATCGCGCACCAGTATGCAATGCGCCTCCCGCACCCGCAAACGGGCGTTGGGACGGCTCAGAAGATTGTCTGAGACACGCACCCGGAACGGAGACGCGATGTGCCCGATGGAACCGCCTGTCGCCACGAGAAAGACTCGGACGCAACGCCTTCGGCGCCCCCATCTGCGCCGCCGCCGCTCGCGTCGCGCGAGGGCTCCGCCCCGGTCGACGGTCGTATCGGTGGGCTGGCTTCGTTCATCACGTTCTGGTGGTGGGCGTTTACCGACTTCGGCACCACCTGCGATATCTCCGCGTGGTTGTCCGAGAAGGGTTGGGCATGGATCACCTTGATGGCTGGAACGATCGTCGCCCTGGCAGCGATCGCAGCCGGCATCGTTGCTCTGCGGCAGCGGGGCGAGCCGGGGAGACGCACCGACCGGGTTGGGATCTTGCTGGGTGTGCTCGCGATGACCGCGCTCGTATTGGTGTTCAGTGGCGATCACGTCGGCGCCCTGCATGGGGGCGGCGACGGCACGTAGCCGCTCGTCCGTTCGCCACAACACACCCGCGATTCTGCGTCAACGCGCGCCCCGTAGTGCCACGGCGACACCCCAAGCCAGGCCCAGGATCGGTGCGTAGATCGCCACACCCGCGATCGGGGGCGCTCCCGATTCGCCGATCGGCCAGAGGCGTGAGGCTTGCCTTCCACATTCGCGATGAGGGGACCAAGCCATGCCAGTCGGTATTCGACTGCACTTCAGCGGTGGCAACCAGGACCAGTACGAGACGCTCCACGCCCACATGGGGTTCGACGGGAATCCACCCGAGGGTCTGATCTTCCACGCCGCCGGCCCGATCTATGGGGGCTGGGGTGTGCTCGATTTCTGGGAGTCATATCGAGCCTTCGACCGCTTCGTGGCCAGCAGGCTTCAACCCGCTCTCCAGGAACTCGGTAATCGCGGCTTGCGGCATCCGCTGGATGTTGACGAGTTCCCGGTGCACCGCATCATCAAGCCCTAGGGTTGGGCCCGTTCAGGCGATCGGCGCCGTAGCCCGGGCGCCGAGGGACACCGTATTAACGCGCCCCGTAGTGCCACGGCCAGCCCACTAAGCCCGCTTCCGCCGCCGCTCCATCTCACGGGCGACGTCCGTCTCGGTGATCGGTCGGTGCAGGCTGCGAGGCCAGGAGCCGAATGCCTTCCACGCGTCCAAGGCCAGGAAGAAGCCCCAGATGACGGAGACCCAGGCGGGCCACGGCATTCCGCCGTCGACCGAGCGGTCGGTCAACGCCCAGATGAGCCAAAGGACTCCGTTGACCGCGACGTAGGCGACCATGTCCTCGAAGAAGCGGCGCTTCCGCTTCAGGCTGGAGATCGCCTCCTGCCGCAACCCTTCGTCCTCGGTGACCGGCTCGACCAGTCTCGCCCCGCTCGAGTGCGTCTGCTCCTCGATCGTCGGGTTCATTACGCACCTCCCTCGGAATCGAGGCTGGCTCGAATCGCGTCGCAAGGCATCGGGGCGGACGCTGAACCGCCTGCCGTCATCTACTGAGTGGGCTCGGCGGGCCGGGAGCGGGCGGCAGGGTATGCGGATCGGCTCGTTCTCCTTGCGTGACTCCACTCCACGGGGGCCTGATGTACCCGACCATCCGCATCTGCAGCGAGGCAGGGGGACCGGCAGACGCGGTCGCCAAGCCTTCGGCGAGGCGTCCGCGCGCCTCCCCGGGGTGACCCGCGGAACCGGCCTTCGGGTTTTCCCACGGCCCCCATCGGGGACGCCCCGGTTGACCGGCCCGGTCCCCTCGCGGACCATCGCGCGAAACGCGCCGACAGCGAGGTGGGGCATGACGCTCGTCTGGTTCATCGTCTGGGCAATCACGAGCATCATCGACGGGTCCAAGCCGCTGCGCGCGGACCCGGTCAACGCCTGGACGTGGACGCTGATCCTGGCGGTCGCGCTCGACCTGGCGAGGCAGCACGCGCCCGCCGCCGCGGCCCGTTCCCGGCAGCCCCGGGCGGGCAGCGACCCCGACGAGCGGTAGACCCTCGGGGCAGGCGCGGAGCGGCCCAGATCGGCGAGCACGCATATCGACATGCATCCGTGCAGAGATCCCTGCAACAGGTGCCGCCGCTGCACGCCAATTTGCAGGGAGATCCCGTAGCGGCCGGGTTCTCACGGAGCGGCGTAGAATCGAACAGCCCTGCTAATCGGGCTTTTTCGCCGGCCGTGCATGCACCGGTGCACGCACGGCCGCGGAATGTCCGGGTTAAGGGCGACCCCTCACGGGCGCTCCAAGGCCCTCCTGGGCGGGCCAGTCGGTGGGCCAGTCAGGTCGAGCGGCGCCCTTTGGCCTTCCGCACGGCAATGGCGCCGTGGTCGTCGACCGTGACGACCCGGACGTGCGTGAGCACCACGGCACCCTCGTACGGTGGCGCGAACTCGCCGTCGTGACCGACGAGCTGGTCCCAGCGAGTTGGGCGCCGCTCGCGCTTGTTAATCGTCGCCTGAAGATCGGTCCTCTTCTTGATCCACCAGCGATCGGCCTGATACTCCGCGAGCGCCGCGTCAAAAATGGCTCTACGGTCTCGAGCGGACTTCGGAACCGTCATCGTGATGCCACGCTACTGCGGCCGGATTGGGCTGTCGATCCGCGCGAGGCGGGCGGCCGTGTCGGCACGGATGAGGTAGGCGTCGACTAGCCCCGCCCCCTCGTCCTCGTTGCCGGGCCAGGCTCGTGGCGGCGGCGCCCGGCCGGAGGCGAGCAGCGGGCGAGGATGTTGCCGATCATCGGCGCTGGTGTGCCGGGCGCCCTCCGCAGGCAGCTGAAATTGGCGATCTGTGCGGTCGCAGCCTGGGCCGCGGGTGTACCGTCCGCCCTGTAAGCCAAGTGAAGCCCATCAGGGGCACCGTGCGCCGCATCATCCTTGTCATCGTCTTGGGGGTGATCGTCATGGCCGCCGGGTTCGCTGGGGGCTGGCTCGCAGGGGGTCGCGACGAGCCGTCGTCGTCGGATCTTGTCCAATGCGCCCCGCGACCCACCCTTGACGGGAAGATTTCCCCGTCAGGGCCGGTGGACTGCTCCACGGTGTATTACCCGTCGTGTGTCGACGGTCGCCCGCCGGGGTGGATGACTCCCACGACCGAAGGCGGCTTCGTCAACATCTCGTTATGCGTCCCGCGGTGACCTCGCTGCCCTCCTGGGGCCTGCGCCCGCCCGCGAGGGCCTCCTGGGGCCGTTCTGGGCGTCGGCAGGGTAAGCTGGTGTCTCTGCCGGGCGGGCTCAAGGACGAACCTCACCGCCGCGCCGTCGGCCGGGTGGAACTGGGGTTACGCCTCGATGAGGATTACGAGCGTCTCGGGGAGGACCCCGTCGTAGGCCATCGCGTCACGGGCCGCCTCGGTGTCCATCGCAGCCATCACGGCATCCATGTCGGGCACATCCATCACCAGGCCCACGCGCTTCGGGTTCTGCGGGTCGACGAACGTTCTGATGTTGGAGACACCGAGCGGGCCGAAGAACTCCTCACGCTTCGGCGAAGCCAGCCAATGGTCTTTGTCCTTCACGTCGTGGTAGGCCATCACTGTGGGCATCGCGCCTCCTGCCTGTGCAGTGGGCCGCGGCGACCGGCCCGGCAGGCAAGCGTACACTCAGCCGACCGCCGCGGCGCACTCTCCCGACCCCGGCCGAGACGGTGTGAGGGGTCCGGAAGGTCGCTTCGTTCGATCCGAGGGAGACCCTCCCTGGACCACTTGAGAACGAAAGAGTCGCTGGGCCAACGGGTCCTCGTGCGAAGAGTCACGCCCATCGACGGGCAATCGTCATGGCTCCCCGTCATCGTCGGTAAAGATCCGTGCACGCACCCGTGCACGCACCGTCGCGAAAGTCCCTGCATCGCCTGCCGTGCCTGGAGGCCCGTTTGCAGGGAAAACGCATGGTTACGGGGGCCTGACGGAGCGGCGTAGGAATCGAACCTACCGGGCGGGGGTGAACCCCTCCCCGCTCGTTTTGAAGACGAGTCGGGCCACCAGGCCCCGGCCGCTCCAGGCTCGCGGAGGTTAGCCGCCGCGCCTATGATCGGCGCGACGTCCCGCGTCGACCAGGAAGGCACGCACGCATGCCCGAACAGACGCCCACGCCCGGCGACGGTGGCGGCACGGTCGCCGTGATCGTCGTGTCAGGCGTCGGCGACGACAAGTTCGGCAGCGGACGCGACGGCGTGGTCGCCGCCCTGCGTGACGACCCCGACGGACGGTGGGACATCGCAACGCTCGGCGAGACCACCCTCGTCGCGACCGCCGACACCGGCGACAACAGCCCGGAGCCGGGTGAACTCGGCACCGGCGTCGGCGCCCCGAACCTGCGCGAGCCGTTCCAGGTACCCGTCGCCGAGGTCGCCGGGCACGACGGAGCGCCGACGGTGCGGGTGCACGAGATGTACTGGGCAGACCTCTCCCGCGCCCAGGGGCCCGTGCAGCGGCTCTTCTACCTGCTGTTCGCGATCACCCTCCAGGTCTCGACGATCGGGCTCGAAGCGGTCCGCGGCTTCCCCGACACCGAAGACCCGGCTGGGGCGCGCACCCGGCGCTGGCTGCGCTGGACGCTCAACGCCGGGTCGTACTGGCTGGCGTATGCCATCACCCCGCTCATCGTCGCCCTCGCCACCCTGGCCGTGATCGTCAACCTGGAGCTCCTGACCCAGGCGGAGGGCATCACCAGCTGGGTGCTGTTCGCCGTCATCGCCGCCGGGGGGATCGGCGCCGCGTGGTGGATCGCCGACCGGATCTACCGGGGGGGATGGACCTTCGACCGCACCGGCGAGCCCTGGGCCTACTCCACCACGGCGACGCCGCGCCGAAACCAGTGGGCCATGTGGACGCTCATCGGACTGGTCGCCGCGCTGGTCGGCTCGGCGCTCTGGCTGGGCCTCGACGAACGGCACCGGGACTTCACGGTGCAGCTCACCGCGATGCTCCTGATCGTCACCGTGGCCGCAGCCGTTGCGACCGACGCGGCCGGCGCCCCCGCCAGCGCCGACGTCGAGGCGACCAGATCAGCGCGCCGACGGGTCCGTTTCGCGATCCGCGCCGCCGTCGCGGCGGTCACGCTGGGCGCGGCGCTCCTCGCCGTGTTCAACGACCCGCGCGACGGCGATGCGGGCGTGAAGGCCGCGAACGCCCTCACCGCGGTCGCCCTGGGTGCGTTCCGCTTCGCGTGGCTGGTGATGCTGCTGCTGTGCCTGGCCAGCGTGGTGCTCGCGTGCCGGATGCGGTTCCGGGGGGGTCCGGCGCGCGACGAGCGCCGGCGCCTGAGCGCCAGTGTGATGCTCGCAATCATGCTCGGGCCGGTGATGTACGCATTGGCGTCGTCGGCGATGTTCCTGGTGTTCGCCGCCCTGTGGCGCCTCTACCCCGAGCACGCGAAGCAGTGGCCCACGGACACGGTGCTCCTCTGCCCTGGCGACACCATCCTCAATCCCGTCGTCACTGGTGATTGCCAGACGCGTTCCACCGCCGACTGGGGCTACGGCGTGGTGGAGCACACCGTGCAGCCGCTCGGGCTCGCCCTCGCGCTCACCGGCGTCGCGCTGCTCGTCCTCGGTTGGTTCTTCCGGCGCTACGTCGCGTCGTTTCGCCGCCGCAACCGCTACGCCAGCGCGGTCGACGTGTCACTCGACCAGGGCGCCGCCTTCACCCGCGGGCTGGGCCGCGCCGGCGGCGACGGGACCTACGCCTGGGTGTACGCCCCCATCGTGGCGCTGGTGACCGTGGCCGCGGCGGTGATCTGGAATGTCGACGTCGAGGTCGTGCGCGACATCGGCGACGCGCTCGCCGGTATCGCCGTGCCTCTCGCTTACTTCATCGCCGTGCTCGCCCTCGCCGGCGTCGGATTGCAAAACGTCGGCGCCGCCGGACGGTTCGGCGGCGGCTTTCTGACCGGCCTCGGACGGGTGCTCGACATGACCTACGACATCGCGACCTACCTGCGGGTCGCAAACCCGGCGATCGTCCCGCCCCGTGTGCAGATGGTCGCCCGCTTTCGCGCGGTGCTGCGGTGGATCGCCGGCGAGGGCGTCGACCACGTGGTGATCATGGGCCACAGCCAGGGCACCGCACTGACCCTCGCCACCCTGGTCGGCGACGCGCACCGCTCGCCGCCGGTCCCCCCGGTGCCTCCCGCCGAGCTCCCGGCGGCACCGATCACGTTCCTGAGCTACGGCTGTCCGGCCGCGCAGACCTACGAGCGCCGGTTCCCGTGTCAGTTCACCTCGTGGGTCGGCGCGCCGACGGGTCCGACCTCGATCGGCCGCTGGCTCAACGTCTTTCGCGCGGGGGACTTCATCGGCCGCGGGATCGTCCCGACCGCCAGCTTCGACCCGCGCCAGGTCACGCCGCAGCCGCTCGGGCAAGAGCGCTGCCTGGGGCCCGGCCAGCACACGGCGTACCTCGCCGACGAACGGTGGCGGCGCGTTGCCCGCCATGTCGTCGCGTCGCCCTACCCGGCCGGGATCGCCGACGCCCCGCTCGACGACCTCACCGTCGCGTCGCGCGACGAGCCGCCGCTCAGCCCGTCGGCTGCGTGAGGTTGATCCGGAACCGGTCGACGATCGCCCCAGTGGCGGCGATCGCGCGGACCCCGATCTTGGTCGGCGTGACCTCGACCTGCAGGAAGTGGTATACGGGTTTGCAGACGACCAGGCCGGCCGCCTTGCGCGTGCACGGGTAGAGGTTCGCGCCGCCGCCGCCGGTGGTGACGTAGGTGACCGTCTTGTACTGGATGCGCTCGTACTGGTGGTTGTGCCCCTGCAGCACGAGCCGCACCTTGTACTTCACGAACAGCGGCTCCCACACGCGCTGCTGTACCAGCTGCGGCTCGTGGAGCCCGGCGGTGCGGGTGGGCTGGTGGTAGGCCACGATGACCGGCCGGGCCTTCTCCGCGGCCAGCACCCGGCGCAGGAACGCGAGCTGCGTGGGGTTGTCGGGCTGGTTGGCGTCGAGCACCACCAGGCGCGCGGGCCCGGCGAGGAACGTGTACCAGCGCGACGGGCTCCCGAGCGTCGTCGCGGTCGACCGTCCGCCGAGGTCGTGATTGCCCCACGCCGCCCGATAGCGGACACCCAAGTCGATGAGGCACCGCTCGGGCGTGTTGAAGGTTGCCGGGCTGGCCGTGCCGCTGGGGTAGAAGTTGTCGCCGGTCGTCAGCACGAACGCGAACCTGGCCTTCTGGTACTCCTGGCACATGCGCGTGGTGACGGAGGCCTGGCTGAGCGTGCCGCTCCCCCAGTCACCCTTGACCGCGAACCGCACCCCGAGCGCCGGACCGGCGAGGGCGATGCAAATGGCGACGCCGACGGCCGAGGCCAGTCGCAAACGGGTCAACCGTGCGACGGCGAGTCCTCCATCTCGGCGCGCAGCTCCGCCGCTCGCTGACGAAGGCGTGCGCGTGCGGCCTCGAGGTCCGCCACGTGGGTCTGCGCGTCCGCCGTCGGGGCCGGCGGCGCCTGCGGGGCGGGCACGACAGCCTGTGCGGCAGGCTCGGACTCGGGCTCCTGCCACGGGGCCGGTCCGGACGGCTGCACGGCCTGGGCGGCGAGCCGGCGCCGGCGGGCGAGGGCCGCTCCGGCTCCGAGACCTGCTCCTGCGGCGGTCGCGATGAGAAAACGACCGATGGCTCCCATGACTTCCTCCTCAGACGGTCGCCGCCATCGTAGACCCGATGCCCGACAGATGGCGCAAAGTGGCGTCAGAATCGCAACGAACGTGCGCAACGTGGGACGTTTCGCTGGTATATTGTCGCGCCTGCTCACGCCGGAATTTGGCGTCTGCGCGCGTTGAGGCGACCCGCCTCGATCGTCGACGAACAGCTTTGGAGGCTGGGATCAACCCGTACGAAATCATGCTCATCCTGAACCCCGAGGTCGGCGGCGAACGCCACGACGACATCGTGGAACGCGTCCGCCGGCTGGTGGTCGGAGGCGACGGCGCCGTCGTCCAACTCGACGACTGGGGCGAGCGCCGGATCGCCTTCCCCATGGGGGGGCAGGCAACCGGCCGCTACATGGTGCTCACGTGCGACGCGCCGGGGTCCGCGCTCAGCGAGATCGAGCGCGTCTTGTCGATCAACAAAGACGTCGTCCTGCGCTCGCAGACCATCCGGCTCAGCCGCGCGCAGGCCGAGATCCAGCGGGAGAAGGGCGCCCAGCCCCCGGCCGACGACCGGCCGGACGGCGAATCGCCGTTCCCGCGCCCGCAGCGTCCGCAGCGCCGCCGGTCCCGATAGCACCGAAGGAGCGAGCAGTGGCAGCAGATCTGAACCGTGTGACCCTGGTCGGGCGACTCACGCGCGACCCCGAGCTCCGGCACACCGCCGGCGGCGACGCCGTGTGCTCGATGCGCCTCGCCGTGTCGAGCCGCTCGCGCGACGAGAACGGCCAGTGGGGCGACAAGTCCAACTTCTTCGACGTCGTCGTCTTCGGCCGCCAGGCGGAGACCGCGAGCAACTACCTCGCCAAGGGTCGGCGCATCGGCGTCGACGGCCGCCTCTCGTGGCGCGAATGGACGGCGCAGGACGGCGGCAAGCGCCAGTCAACCGAGATCGTCGCGAACGACGTCTTCTTCCTCGACTCGCGCGGCGACAGCGGCGGCGAGGGGGGAGGCGGCGGCTGGTCGGCACCGGCGGGCAGCGATCTGCCCGTCGACACGAGCGACATGGCGGCGCCCGCGGCCGGCGGCGCCGACGACGACATCCCGTTCTAGGCCCGAGGAGACACAGCCAGACATGCAAGCGATCCTGCTGAAGGAAGTCGAAGGGCTCGGAAAGCCGGGAGCCGTCGTCAACGTCACCCGCGGCTACCTCCGCAACTACCTGCTGCCGCGCAAGCTGGCTGAGCTCGCGACCGCCGTCTCGCATCGCCGAGGCGCAGCGGCGCATCGAGGCCGAGAAGGCGACCGCGGCGAAGCGGGCGGCGGAGGCCCACCAGATCGCGGACCTCCTCAACCGCACGATTCTCACCCTCAAGTCCAAGGCCGGCGGCGACGGGCGCCTGTTCGGCTCGATCACGGCGCAGGACGTCGCCGATGCGATCCGTGAGGCGCGGCAGATGCGAAATCGACCGCCACGACATCACGATCGACCCGCCGATCCGCCAGACCGGCACCTACGTGATCCCGGTCGAGGTGGTGGCAGGCGTCGTCGCCCAGGTCAAGACGATCGTCAGCCCGCTGCTCGACGGCGAGTCCTGAGCGCAGCCCGCGCCCCGGAGCGCGCTCGCGGGACGGGAATGGCCGAGCGCGTCCCACCACCCCAGAACCTCGAAGCCGAGCAGATGCTGCTCGGCGCGCTTGATGGATGCGTCGGGCAACTTCGCCGAGGCGCTCGGCATCGTCAGCGCCGACGACTTCTACCGTGAGGGGCACCGCCTGATCTTCCGGGCGATGCAGGATCTGTTCCACGCGGGCGAGCCGATCGAGCCGATCACCGTCATCGAGCAGCTCACCAAGTCGGGCACCCTCGACAACGCCGGCGGCAAGGAGGCGATCCTCGACGTCGTCGAGACGGCCTACATCGCCGCGAGCTACCGCACCTACGGCGAGATCGTCCACAACGCCGCCACCCAGCGGCGGCTCCTCCTGGTCAGCCAGGAGATCGAGGGGATCGTCGCGGGCCGCGAGGGTGAGACCGACGACATGGTCCAGCGAGCCGAGGACCTCGTCTACGGGCTCTCGCAGAAGGCGACGCGCGGCGACTTCGTGAGCGCGCAGGACCTCGTGCACGCCGGAGTCGAGCGGCTCGTCGCCGCGTCCGAGCGGGGCGTGGAGATCACCGGGCTTGGCGACAGGCTTCCTCGACCTCGACAAGATGACGGGCGGGCTCCGCCCCGCGAACCTCGTGGTCGTCGCCGCCCGCCCGAGCATGGGCAAGACGGCCCTGGCGCTCGGTATGGCCGCAAACGCCGCTCTCGACGACGGCAAGACCGTCGCCATCTTCAGCATCGAGATGTCGGCCGACGAGATCGTGCGGCCGCATGCTCTCGTCCACCGCGATGGTCGACGGCAGCCGCCTGCGCACCGGGCGCCTCTCGCACGGACGACTGGTCGCGCATCGGCCAGGCCGCCGACCGGCTCGCCAAGTCGAACGTTGTTCATCGACGACTCGGAAGGGCGTCACCGTCGCGAGATGCGCACCAAGGCGCGGCGCCTCAAGAGCCGGTTCGGGCTCGACCTCGTGATCGTCGACTACATCCAGCTCATGGAAGGCGCCCCGGGACGCGGGCGGCGCGACGAGAACCGCGTGCAGGAGATCTCCGCCATCTCGCGGGCGCTCAAGCTGCTGGCGCGCGACCTCGACGTGCCGATCATCTGCGTCTCGCAGCTCAACCGTGCGCCCGGACGCCCGCACCGACAAGCACCCGCTCCTGTCCGACCTGCGCGAGTCGGGAGCCATCGAGCAGGACGCCGACCTCGTCCTGATGATCTACCGCGACGACTACTACAACAAGGACAGCGAGGAGAAGGGCATCGCCGAGCGCTCGACATCGCGAAGAACCGCCACGGTCCCACCGGCCGCGTCAAGCTGACGTTCCATGGACCGGTACGCGAAGTTCGACAACCTGGCGCCCGAGAGCTAGGAGAGGTCCACTCGATGTCCGCGACCGTGATCGTCGGCGCCCAGTGGGGCGACGAGGGCAAGGGCAAGGTCGTCGACCTGCTCGCCGAGCGCAGCGACGTGGTGGTGCGGTTCCAGGGCGGCAACAACGCAGGGCCACACCATCGTGCGCGACGGGGAGACGTTCAAGCTGCATCTCATGCCCTTCGGGCATCCTCTACCCGGGCAAGCTCTGCATCATCGGCAACGGCACCGTGGTCGACCCGGGGGTGCTGTGCAGCGAGCTCGACGCCCTCGAGGAGCGCGGGATCTCGGTCGACGGCCTTCGTGTCTCGAGTGCAGCGCACCTGATCATGCCGTACCACGTGCTGCTCGACGGGGCGGCGGAGATGCGGCTCGGGCGGTTCTCGATCGGCACCACCCGCCGCGGCATCGGACCCTGCTACCAGGACAAGGCGGCCCGGGTCGGGATCCGCGCGCAGGACCTGCTCGACCCCGGCATCCTGGTGCGCAAGCTCGAGATCGCGCTCGAGACAGAAGAACGAGATGCTGCAGAAGCTCTACGAGATGGCGCCGCTCGACCCGGGCGCGGTGGCCGAAGAGGTCCTGCGCCACGCTGAGCGCCTGCGGCCGTTCATCGCCGACACGAGCCTGCTCGTCAACCGGGCCCTCGACGCCGGCAAGCGCGTGCTCTTCGAGGGCGCCCAGGGCACCATGCTCGACGTCGACCACGGCACCTACCCGTTCGTGACGTCCTCCAACCCCATCGCGGGGGCGGCCTGCACCGGCGCGGGCGTCGGCCCGACCCGCATCGACGGGGTGCTCGGCGTCGCCAAGGCCTACGTCACACGCGTCGGCGAGGGGCCGTTCCCCACCGAGCTCGACGACGACGCCGGACGCCACATGCTCGAGCAGGGCAACGAGTACGGCACCACCACCGGCCGTCAGCGCCGCTGCGGCTGGCTCGACCTGGTCGCGCTGCGGTACGCGGTGCGCCTGTCCGGCATCACCGAGATCGCGCTCACCAAGCTCGACGTGCTGTCCGGGCTCGACACGCTCAAGGTCTGCGTGGCCTACGAGACCGGATGAAGAGCGGCTGGGCGAGCTGCCCGACAACCAGACGATCTTCCATGGGTGCCGGCCGGTCTACGAGGAGATCCCCGGCTGGGACGAAGACATCACCACCTGCACCGAGCTGGAGGACCTCCCCCCGCGTGCCCGCAACTACGTCGACGCTGATCGCCGACGCCCTCGGCGTCCCGATAACCCTCATCGGCACCGGCCAGGGACGCCACCAGGTGATCGACTTCGTCGGCATCTGACGGTTGGCTTCACGCCGAGCGGGATCTGCCGCGGCCCCACTCGGCGGGACGTCGAGCGACGCGGGTGCCCTCCCCGGCGAGGCGCCCGGGTCCGCGCCGGGCTTCGCCACGGGACCGGCACGGCTGCGGCTCATCCCATCCGGCGCCTCGGAGAACGCGTACGCTCACCCAGCGTCCTTGGTCCCACCAATCAGGGAGAGCGCGATGACGGGAAGCGAACGAGTTTCGGTTGGCGACGACTACGTGCTGGCCACGGGTGACCGGGGTGCCGCTCGCCTGGAGCTGCTCGACGAGGTATACGGCGCTTCCTCGCGGGCGGCCTGCGAGGAGCGGGGGCTGACCGAGGGTTGGCATGTCGCCGACATCGGGTGCGGCACCGGGCAGGTGTCGTGCTGGTTCGGCGAGCGCATCGGACCGACCGGCCACGTCACCGCCCTCGACGTCAGCGCCGACCAGCTCGCGTACGGTCGAGAGCGGGCGGCGAGAAACGGGCTCGACAACATCTCGTTCATCGAAGGGAGCGCCTACGAGCCCGGCTTGCCCCGAGGGGCGTTCGATCTGGCGTTCTGCCGATTTCTTCTGTGCCATCTTCAGCGACCCGCCGACGCGCTTGCGCAGATGGCGGGCCTCGTGCGGCCCGGCGGCGTCCTGGTGGTGCAGGACATGTTGCTCAGCAGCCTGTTCACCGATCCGCCGACCCGCGCCTACCCGCGTTTCGTCGCGCTCGGCGCGCAGGTGGGCGAAATGCTCGGCGTGGACTACGACGTGGGGCGGAGGCTGTTCGGGATGTTCCGTGCACTCGGGCTCACCGGGTTGAGCGTGTCCGTCCACCAGCCGAGCTTTTCCACTGGGGAACACAAGCGCCTCTGGGAGTACACCTTTCTCGAGGCCGCACCCGGCGCGATCGCGGCCGGGGTCGGGACCGCGGAGGAGGTCGGCGAGCTGGCCGCGGAGCTCGCCGCAATCGGTGAGGAGGACTCCACGCTCGTCGTACAGCCCTCACTGCTCGCGGTGAGCGGCGTCGTGCCCGACACGCCCGTGTGAGCACGAGGGGCCCGAGGGGGCGTCCCGAGAGCGACCGCCCATGACATCACAACGGGCCGGATCGGCCCTGTCGCATCGTGCGGCGGGCTACAGGCCGGGCTTGGCCACCATCGCCCAGATCGCCACGAGCAGGACGAACAGCTCGATCCGCGAGAACAGCATGATCCGCCCGATCCGGCGCTGCACCTCGGGGTCCTCGTAGGAGCGCTCCCGCATGAGCTGCTTGATGCGCCCCGACTCGGGGCCCAGGAACGCCATCCCCAGAAAGAACGAGAAGAGGAACGCCCCGAACCCGATCGAGATCCACGCCTGGCCGAAGTCCCAGTTGCCCTCTGACGTCGTCCAGATTCCGAAGATGAGCAGCAGGATGGACGCGGGCATGAACACCCGAAGGCCCATCCACTCGATGTCGGCGGTGAGCGAGGCCGTGCGCGCCGGGTCCTTCGCGCTTGTCGCGCGGATCGCCAGCACCTGGAGCGCGATGTCGCCGCCGACCCAGGTGACCGCCATGAGGATGTGCACGAACAGCAGGAACTCGTAGAGAGACATCGGGTGACTTCCTCGTTCACTCGGGGTGATCGCGGGCCGCGGACGATGCCAGGGCCGCGCCCGTCAGATCAGTGGCCTCGGGCCCCTTCGCCCGGGCCATCCGTCCTCCCGCCGGCGCGACGCCCTCAGCCGTCGACCAGCCGCATGTACTCGGCTGGGTAGCGATCGCCAACCACGGTCGCGGGGTGGCCGATTTCGTCGAGCAGCGCGATCTCGACGTCCGTGAGGTCGATCTCGGCGGCTGCGGCGTTCGCCTCGAGGTGGGCGCGCCGGCGGGTGCCGGGGATCGGGATGATGCGCTCGTGCTTGGCGAGGAGCCATGCCAGCGCGATCTGGGCCGGCTCAGCGCCGCGGACCGTCGCGATCTGACGCAGCCGGACCGCGAGGTCGAGGTTGCGCTCGAGTCGCTCGCCCTCGAACCGCGGGATGACCCGGCGCAGGTCGGTGTCCCCGAACGACGTGTCCGGCGTGAGGCCACCGGCGAGCAGGCCGCGTCCCAGCGGGCTGAAGGCCACCAGGGCGATGCCGAGCTCGGCGAGCGTGGGAAGCACCTCGGCCTCGACGTCGCGCGTCCAAAGGGCGTACTCGCTCTGCACCGCTGCGACGGGATGGACGGCGTGGGCGCGACGGATCGTGGCGGCGGATGCCTCTGATAGGCCGAGGTGACGGACCTTGCCGAGCTCGACCTGCTCGGCCATCGCGCCGACGGTCTCCTCGATCGGTACGCGCGGGTCGATCCGATGGAGGTACCAGAGGTCGACGTGGTCCGCGCCGAGCCGGGCGAGGCTCTCGTCGATCGAGCGGCGGGCATGCTCGGGGCTGCCGTTGACGCGGGGCTCGCCGCCGTACGGATCGACGAACCCGAACTTGGTACACAGCACCGCCTCGTCGCGTCGCCCCCGGAGTGCGCGGCCCACGAGGCCCTCGTTGTGGCCCGCGCCGTAGACGTCGGCCGTGTCGATCAGCGTGACCCCGAGGTCCAGCGCCGCATGCAGGGTGGCGATCGACTCCGCATCGTCGGCCTCGCCGTAGACGCCGGAGAGCGACATCGCCCCGAATCCGACGGCTCCGACGGTCGGCCCACCCGATCCCAGTTCCCGCTGTCGCACGGGGCCGACCATACAAAGCGCCCCGAGGCGGCACAAAGTTCGCCGGTGCTACCGTCGAGCGATGGGGGACATCGTCCTGATCGACGCACCGCTCCAACCGGATGGAGGACCGTCAGGCGCGCCCACGGGACCAACAGACGGGGAGGCGCTCGACGCCTATTCGCAGGTGATCACGCGCGTGGCCAAGCTCGTGGGGCCCGCGGTCGCAAACCTGCGGGTCTCGCGAAGCGTCCGCGGACGTCGCCAGGCCGGCAGCGGCAGCGGCGTCGTGATCACGCCGGACGGATACCTGCTGACGTCCGCGCATGTCGTCGACGGCGCCGACGGACCCGTGACCGCGGCGTTCGCCGACGGGACCGAGACGACCGCCCGGGTCATCGGCGCGGATCCGCTCTCGGACCTTGCGGTCCTGCGGGCCGAGGTCCCGCACCTGCCCCACGCGACGCTCGGCGACGCGGGTGAGCTTCAGGTCGGGCAGCTCGTCGTCGCGATCGGCAACCCGCTGGGCTTTGGCGGCTCGGTCACCGCCGGCGTGGTGAGCGCACTGGGACGGGCGTTCCCCCTCCGGGCGGGCCGCCACGCCAGGATCGTCGAGAACGTGATCCAGACCGACGCCGCGCTGAACCCCGGCAACTCCGGCGGCGCGCTCGCCGACGGGCGCGGGCGGGTCATCGGCGTCAACACCGCCGTCGCGGGCGTCGGGCTGGGGTTGGCGGTGCCGATCGACTCAACGACGCGGGGCATCCTGGCGACGTTGATGCGCGACGGCCGCGTGCGGCGTGCCTACGTGGGCATCGCAGGCGGCACGCGGCCGCTCCCACCACGCCTGGCCGCGGAGCTTGGTCGCTCGCACGGCCTCGAGGTGGTCGAGGTCGTCGCCGACGGCCCCGCCGCCCACGCCGGCATCCGGGCCGAGGATCTCATCGTCGCGCTGGGCGACACCCCGATCGGCGGCGTCGACGACCTGCAGCGGCTGATGACGGCGGAGGCGATCGACGTGGAAATCACCGTCTCCCTGTTGCGCGAGGGATCGCTGCAGCATGTCGCGCTGCGTCCGCGGGAGCTGCCGTCCGAGTAGGAGCGGCGCGACGGTCCTCGGCGCGAGGGACGAACCGCCCGGGCGCGACCCTGCCGATTCGGCGGCGGGTCTGCGAGGCTTCGGAGCCGAGGTCGCGTCGCTCGCCGTGACGGCACCCCACTCGGATGAAAGGACACGAGACATGACTGACGAGCCAACCGCGAAGCTGCGCTACCGGGTGCTGACCGGCCCGGACGATCGTGCGTTCTGCGAACGCGTGAGCGCCGCGCTCGATGACGGCTACACCCTGCACGGCGCCCCGGCGGTGACGTTCGACGGAACGCGGATCATCGTGGCCCAGGCCATCGTGCTCGATTCGACGGCGGGGTTCCGGCGGTGAGCGAGGCGGAGACGCCGCAGCCGGATTGGCGTCCCGACACCCTCGCCGTGCGCGGCGGGACGAAGCGAAGCGAGTTCGCGGAGACTTCGGAGGGGCTCTTCCTGACCCAGGGCTACGTGTACACGTCGGCCCAGGAAGCCGAGGACGCGTTCGCCGGCGAGGTCGACCACTACGTCTACAGCAGGTACGGCAACCCCACGGTCACGGCCTTCGAGGAGCGGCTGCGACTGATCGAGGGCGCCGACGACTGCTTCGCCACAGCCAGCGGGATGGCCGCCGTGTTCAACTCGCTCCTCGCACTGGTAGACGCGGGCGACCGCGTCGTGGCGTCGCGGGCGCTCTTCGGCTCCTGCTACATCATCCTGAACGACCTGCTGCCGCGCTGGGGCGTGAGCACTACGTTCGTCGACGGCCACGACCTCGACCAGTGGCGCGCCGCGCTCGCCGAGCCCGCGCAGGCGGTGTTCTTCGAGTCGCCGTCGAACCCGATGCAGGACCTGATCGACATCGCCGAGGTCTGCCGCCTGGCCCACGAGGCCGGCGCAGTGGTGATCGTCGACAACGTGTTCGCCACGCCGCTTCTGCAGAAGCCCCTCGAATTCGGCGCGGACGTGGTCGTGTACTCGGCGACGAAGCACATCGACGGGCAGGGGCGCGTGCTCGGCGGCGCGATCCTGGGTCCTACGAGCTACATCCGCAACCAGGTCGAGCCCCTGATGCGCCACACGGGCCCGTCGATCAGCCCGTTCAACGCGTGGGTGCTGCTGAAGAGCCTCGAGACGCTGCGTCTGCGCCTCGAGCACCAGTGCCGGTCGGCGCTGCGACTCGCGACCTGGCTCGAGGGCCATCCCGCGATCGCCGCGGTGCGCTACCCCTACCTGGCGAGCCACCCGCAGCACGAGCTCGCGCTGCGCCAGATGTCAGCGGGGGGGACGGTGGTGACGTTCGCGCTCGCGGGGCCGAAGGACACCGGCAAGCGCGACGCGTTCGCGGTGGTCGACGCCCTGCGGCTGATCGACATCTCGAACAACCTCGGCGACGCGAAGTCGCTCATCACCCACCCCGCCACGACGACCCACCGGCGACTCACCCCGTCGGAGCGTGAGGCCGCCGGCATCGACGACGGGGTGATCCGGCTCTCGGTCGGACTCGAAGATGTGGAGGACCTGCAGGCCGACCTGGATCAGGCCCTGCGCTCATGCGGCTGATCCCCCGCCGGGCCGCGCGGGAGGGTCACGGTCGCATCGAGCCCGCCGCCCGGTGCGGTGCGCAGCTCGATCGACCCGCCGTCCGATTCCACGAGTCGCTGGACGATGGCGAGCCCCAGGCCTGTGCCCTGCGTCGTCGCCCGCTCCGACCGCCAGAAGCGGTCGAACGCCCGCGCACGCTCCTCGGGGCCGAGGCCGGGGCCCTCGTCGCTCACGTGGAGCTCGTGACCGGTCGCTGTGCGCATGAGTGAGACGGTGATCGTGCCGCCCTGTGGCGAGACCGCGAGCGCGTTCTCGATGAGGTTGTCGAGCACCTGCTCCAGCCGGCCGGGGGTAGCCTGCACCACGGTCGGCCCCTCGGTCGCGGCGACCACCCGCACGCCCTGCTCCTCCACGAGCGGTGCCCACAGCTCGACGCGCTCGTGCACGAGATCGGTCACGTCGACTGGCTCCTGGTTGGCCGCGCCGGAATCGCTCCGGGCGAGCACCAGCAGGCCGGTGACGAGCCGGCCGAGGCGGTCGAGCTCGGCGATCGCCCCTTCGAGGTTCTCCTGTCCGGAGGCGTCGACGTGCTGCTCCAGGTTCTCGAGTCGCAGCCGCAGCGCCGCCAAAGGCGTCCTGAGCTGATGTGACGCGTCGGCGACGAAGTCCTCCTGCGAGCGCACGAGCTCTGAGATCCGCTCGACCATCTGGTTGAACCGGCTCGCGAGCGAGCGCACCTCCGGCGGCCCGTCGACCGGCGCGCGCACCGTGAGGTCGCCCTCGCCCGCGGCACCCGCCGCCCGCTCCACCCGCGCCAGGGGTTCGGCCGTCGCGCGCGCGAAGCGCCACCCCACGAATGCGGCGACCCCCAGCACCGTGACCGCGATCCCCGCCAGGATGGCCCACGAGCGGCGCACCCTGGCGTCGACCTCGGAGGTCGGGTAGGTGATCCGAACTGCGCCGTGGATGGTTCCGCCGGACGCGACGGGGACCGCAACAAAGAGGATGTCGCCCCCGAGTGTCTCGGAGTGGCGGGTGCCGGTCGCGATGCGCCCGTCGTGCAGCGCCTGGGCAAACTCCGGCCGCGACGCGAACGACCGCGACTCGGCGCCCGGCTCGGACGTGTCGGCCACCGCGTCGCCCGCGGCGTTCACGATCACGACCCTGCCGCCGGTGTCCAGCGTGTATCTGGCCGCCGTCTGCTGAACCGACGCGACCGAGGTGCCGCGCTCCAGGGCGTCTTCGGAGAGCGACGCGAGCGCGACCGCGTCGCGCTCGACCTTGGTCGTGAGGTCGCGTCGCTCGTTTCGCGCGAAGGAGATCCCGAGGGGGATCTCCAAGGCCAGCAGGACGATCGCCGCGAGCGTCAGGTAGCTCGCGAGGAGCCGACGCCTCACCTAGGTGCTCTCACTAAGGATCCCGAAGGCGGAAGCCCACGCCCCGAACGGTCTCCACCAATCCCGACTCGCCGAGCTTGCGCCGCAGCGAGGCCACGTGGACGTCGATCGTCTTGGTGGACCCGTACCAGCTGGTCTCCCACACCTCTTCGAGGAGCTGCTTGCGCGTGACGACCGCGCCGGGGTCGGCGGCGAGAACCGCGAGCAGCTCGAACTCCTTGGCGGTGAGCGTGACCTCACGTCCGTCGACGCTCACGCGCCGGGCTCGCACGTCCACCTCCAGGCTGCCGCTGCGCAGGGGCTCAACCTCCGCGTCGGCCCGCCCGCCTCCGGACGCGCGCCGTGTGACCGCCCGGATGCGCGCGATGAGCTCGCGAACCCCGAACGGCTTGACGACGTAGTCGTCTGCCCCGAGCTCGAGCCCGATCACACGGTCGCTCTCCTCGCCCCGGGCGGTGACCATGATGATCGGCACGTCGCTTCGAGCGCGAATCGCCCGGCACACGTCGTAACCGTCCATGTCGGGCAGCCGCAGGTCGAGCAGGATCACGTCGGCGCCGTCGGCATCGAGTGCGGCCTGCCCGGTGGCGACCCGCTCCACCTCGTACCCCTCCCGGCCGAGCCCCTCGATCAGAGGCGCCGCGATCGCGTCCTCGTCCTCGACAATCAGCACTTTCATGCGGGCATGGTGACCGATCGTCTGGACGCGGTGAAGCGTCTTTGCCGTTTCCTTGCACTTTTCTTGTGAACCCCGGCGATTCACGGGCCCCGGTCGCACCGCGTTGCGCCTACCATTCCGGGTGTCATGGCCACCCCGCGGAGGCGGGCGCCGGAGGAGGCGATGAGGTGATCGGATCGAGCAACGGGAAGCACGCGTGAGTGGGGCGCAGCGCCGGCTCAGGTTCCGGCTGATCCGCGCCGGCGTCGTCCTCGCGCTCGCCGCCGGAATCACCATCGCCACCAACGTTGCCCTCTTGGGCTATGCGACCAATCGAAACGACCCGGTCGGACGACTCAGCACCAAGGCACCGGTCACGACGACCACGACGGGCACGCAGACCGGCACGACCCCCGCGCGGACGACGACCACGACCACCACGTCCTCGACCCCGGTGCGCACCACGACCACGTCGGGCGGATCGACGGCCACCCCCACCACGATCGGCGGCGGATCGACGGACGACCACGGTGGGCGCAGGGGCCAGAGCGGCAAGGGCAGCGGCAAGTCCGGAGGGAAGTCCGAGGACGACTGAACGGCCCGGCACGGCCGGAGCCGAGTCAGCTCGCCGTGGTCAGGATGAGCAGCGCCACAGCCCAGATTGCCGCGATCGCGACCCCGGCCGGCCAGCCGCCCGAGAGGGCGATCGCCACGACGATCGTCGCCGTGAGCGCGCACCCGAGGATGATCATGGTGGCCCAGCGGACCTGGCTGAGCTCCCGCCGCTCGTAGTCGGTCACCGGCTGCTCCCGCGATACCGGCGGTGGCGGACTCGCGGCGGGATGCGCGTCCAGGTACGCGTCGAGGGCGCGCACGACGTCGAACGCCGCGCGGTCGGCGTCGTCGCTCTCCCCAAGCCGCGTGAGCGCGTCCTGCAGCATCACCCTGCGCGCCTCGCGATCCTCGCGTGAGATGCGGTTCGTCCCCACGAATGGAGGATAGCCGTCCCTCCTGCCGCCCCGATGCAATGGAGCCTTAACCAGACTTAGCGAAAGCGTTGCCTGCGGCTTGCGCGCATCTGGATCGGGGCCTCATAGCGTGGAGCGCGTCATCCCCGCAGCCTCAGGAGGAACCCGATGAACAAGCTCCACATGACCGCGATCGCCGCGATCGTCGCCGGCGCGGTCACGGTGGGCGGCGTCGCGATCTCAAGCTCCGGCGGCTCCGCCGCGCCCGCGACCGGCACCACAAAGACCGTCGGCTCGCAGGTCATCGCCCAGCGCACCGCATCGCTCGACGCGCTCGAGGCGTCACTCGACCGCCAGCTCGCCGACTCGGCGTCGACGAGTACGCCCGCCGCCCAGTCCACGTACCGGTCGGTCAGCGTCGCCTCCGGCGCCAGGCACGACGAGAACGACGATCACGGCGGCTTCGAGCGCGGCGACGACCATGGGTCGGGCGATGACTAAGACGACAGTGCGTGGATATGCCGTGGCGCTGAGCCTGCTCGGGTTCTCGGCGGCGTGGGCGGCGACGTCTCGCGATCCCTTGCCGCAAAAGAAGGTCACGCACACGAGCGTCGCGGCGGCCGATCCGCGCATTGCCGCGCTCGACGCCCGCGCCGCCGAGCTTCGCCGTCGGGCTGCGGAGGTGCGCCGGATCGTCGCCGGGCGCCGCGCCGATGCCGTCCGGCGGGCCGCAGCGGTCGTACGGGTCGTCAGCGCACCCGCCGTCACCCAGACGAGCACGTCGTGATGGTGAGCCGCAGCGTCCAGGCCATGGGCACCACCTTCACCTTCATCGTCGACGCCGAGGCAAGCGCCGAGCTCGCCGCCATGATCGACGCCGCGATCGACGACGTGGCGCGGCTCGAGGCTCGCCTCTCACGGTTTCGTCCCGACTCGGAGCTGTGCGAGCTCAACCGCACGGGACACGTCGACGCCAGCGACGATCTGCTGGCGCTGACCCGGCTCGCGGTCGATGCCCGCGCGGAGACCGACGGCCGGTTCGATCCGACGGTGCACGCCGCCGTCGTGGGCGCCGGCTACGACCGCTCCTTCGACCAGCTCCCACCCGACGGGCCCGCCCCCACCGCCGAGCCGGTGGTGAGTTGCGGTGGCCGGGTCGATGTCGACCTGGATCGGGGGACCATCCGGCTCGGTCCCGGCGTGAGCATCGACCTCGGTGGCATCGCGAAGGGGTACGCGGCCGAGGTCGCGTGCGACCGCCTTGCATCGGCCGGGCCGTGCCTGGTGAACGCGGGCGGCGATATCGCAACCCGGGGCACCCCGCGCGTGGGCCACTGGGCGGTCGAGGTTCCCGCAACGCCCGAAGCCCTCGTGGTCGGTGTGGAAGCCGGCGGCGTCGCGACCTCGGGCCGCGACCGCCGGACATGGCGCCGCGACGGGCGGCAGCTCCACCACATCATCGAGCCGTCAACGGGCCTGCCCGCCGACGGTGACATCCTGCGTGTCACGACGTTCGCCGGCTCGGCGGTGTGCGCCGAGGTGCTCGCGACCGCCCTCTTCCTCACCGGCGCGCCCGAACGCGCGGTCGCCGAGGCCGAATCGCTCGGCATCCCGGCCGTGGTGGTGACCGACGACGGTCGGACGCTCGCGACGCGGGGGCTCGCATGAACACGCCGACCATCTGGCTCGTGGCCCGAGCGTCGGGCTTCCTGGCCTACGGGCTCATCACGGCCTCCGTGCTTGCCGGCCTCCTTCTCAAGGCGCGCCCGTTCGGCAGGCGCGTGCGCGGCGCAACGGCGATGGAGATCCACCGCACCCTGTCGTTCCTCGGGCTCGCCGCGATCGGCGTGCACGGGCTGGCGCTGGTGGTGGACCACGCAGTCGACATCAGCATCCTCGACCTCGTGGTGCCCGGCACGTCGCCGTACCGGCCGCTGTGGACGGCCCTCGGCGTGGTGGCGGCCGAGCTTGCCGTGCTCCTGATCGTGTCGTTCCCGCTCCGGCGGGTGATCGGCGGGCGCATGTGGCGTCGCCTGCACTGGGTGAGCTACCTGACCTTCGCGCTCGCGACCGTGCACGGCATCACGGCGGGCACCGACACCTCCCTGCCCTGGGCCCGAACCGTGTACATCGCCGCCGTCGCTGCCGTGGCAGCCGCGACGACCTGGCGGGCATTGGCGAGCAGCGCGAAACCGGCCCGCGCCGCGGCGGTGACCACGCAGCCCACCCCGCGTCCGAACCCCGGCCGGGAGCAGCCGGCGCGGTAATCGGGCGGCCTGGGCGGCGGCAGGCACCGTCCAGGCCGCGCCGGTAGGGTTCCCCCCACGTGGGCCGTACCGTTCTGATCGTCGGCGGAGGCGGGCGCGAGCATGCGCTCGTGCTCGCCGCACGCCGTGGTGGCCACAGCGTGGTCTGCGCGCCCGGGAACGCCGGCATCGCCCGGGACGCGACCGTCCGCCCGATCGCCGTCACCGATGGCGAGGGGCTGATCGACCTCGCCCGGACGATTGCCGCGGACCTCGTGGTGGTCGGCCCCGAGGCGCCGCTGGTCGCCGGGCTCTGCGACGCGCCTGCGCGCCGCCGGGCATCCGCGCCTTCGGCCCGTCGGCCGCCGCGGCGCGCCTGGAGGGCAGCAAGGCCTTCGCCAAGGAGGTCATGGCCGCCGGCGGGCGTGCCGACCGCGCGCGCGCGATCACCGTGACCGACGTCGAGGCCGGCATGGCCGCGGTGGCCGAGCTGGGGCTGCCGGTGGCGGTCAAGGCCGACGGCCTGGCCGCGGGCAAGGGCGTGCATGGTCGTCGGCCACCGAGGACGACGCGCGCGAGGCGCTCGCAGACCTGCCTGGTGCGACGCGCGCCTTCGGCGAGGCCGGCCGGGTCGTGGTCGTCGAGGAGGGCATGACCGGGCCCGAGGTGTCGCTGCTCGCGATCACCGACGGCCGCGCGGTCGCCCGCTTTCCGGCCGCCCGCGACTACAAGCCGATCGGCGAGGGCAACACCGGGCCCAACACCGGCGGGATGGGCTCGGTCTCACCGGTGCCCGACATCCCGGACGCGCTCGCCGACGAGCTGATCGACACGCGTCCACCGGCCGGTCGTCGCCGAGATGGCGCGCCGCGGCACGCCCGTTCACCGGGCGTCCTCTACGCCGGGCTGATGATGACCCCCGACGGCCCGCGGGTGCTCGAGTTCAACACCCGCTTCGGCGACCCCGAGACCCAGGCGCTGCTGCCCCGCCTCGAGGACGACGCGCTGGCGCTGCTGACCGCGGCCGCCGACGGCGCGCTCGAGCCGACGGGCCGGTGCGCGGTCAACGACGGGGCCGCCGTGGCCGTGGTGCTGGCCGCCGCACGGCTACCCGGGCACGCCGCGCGCGGGCGACGTGATCGACGGGCCTCGAGGAGGCGGCCGCCACGCGGGGCGGAGGTGCTACCACGCCGGCACCGCGCCGGGGCGGGACGGCACGATCGTCACCGCCGGCGGGCGCGTGCTGGCCGTGAGCGCCCGCGGCGACAGCGTCGCCGACGCGCGCGCGCGCGCCTACGCGGCGGCCGAGCTGATGCGCGTTCGACGGCCGCCAGATGCGCGGCGACATCGCCGCGGGCATGGAGGCGCACGTGATCCCGCGCTACTCGCGGCCGGCGATGGCCGCGCTCTGGACCGAGGAGGCCAAGCTCGAGCGCTGGCTCGAGGTGGAGCTGGCCGTGTGCCGCGCCTGGGCCGCCAGGGGCGTCGATCCCGGCCGAGGACCTGGCCGAGATCGAGGC
This sequence comes from uncultured Thermoleophilia bacterium, assembly GCA_963777565.1. GTDB lineage: Bacteria > Actinomycetota > Thermoleophilia > Miltoncostaeales > Miltoncostaeaceae > CALMEC01. Next base: position 302,018 of record CAVZQZ010000010.1, on the reverse strand, counting down.
GCAAGGCCGCGCTTCACGGTCGAGCGCACCCAGGAGCTGGAGAGGACGACCAACCACGACGTGGTCGCGTTCCTCACCGACGTCAACGAGCACATCGGGCCCGGCCTCGCGCTGGGTCCACTACGGCATGACCTCGTCCGACGTCCTCGACACCGGGCTCGGCGCTGGCGATCGCAGCGCTCGGGCGAGCTGCTGCTGGCCGAGCAGGCGGCGCTCACCGCGACGCTGCGCGACGCTGGCCGCTGCGCCACGCGGACACCCTCTGCGTCGGGCGCACGCACGGCATCCACGCCGAGCCCACGACCTTCGGCCTCAAGCTGGCCGGCCACGCCCTGGAGAGCCGCCGCAACGAGGAGCGCCTGGCCGAGGCGATCGCGCGGGGCCTCGGTGGGCAAGCTCTCGGGCGCGGTCGGCACCTACGCGATGCTCGACCCGCGACCTCGAGGCGCGAGGTGCTGGCCGAGCTCGGCATCGGCGGCGAGCCGGTCGGCGACCCAGGTGGTCGCCCGCGACCGCCACGCCCAGCTGGTCGTGGCACGATGGCCGTCGCCGCCAGCTCCCTCGACCGGCTGGCCACCGAGCTGCGCCACCTGCAGCGCACCGAGCTGCGCGAGGCCGAGGAGGCCTTCACGGCGGGCCAGAAGGGCAGCTCGGCGATGCCCCACAAGCGCAACCCGATCACGGCCGAGCGCATCTCGCGGCCTGGCCCGCGTGGTGCGCGGCCACGCCGTGGCGGCGCTCGAGGACGTGGCGCTGTGGCACGAGCGCGACATCTCCCACTCCTCGGTGGAGCGGATCATCCTGCCCGACGCCTTCCTCGCCCTCGACTACATGCTCGCGCGCGCGCCGCCGCCTGGTGGAGGGGCTGGTGGTGCGCCCGGAGCGGATGCTGGCGGTGCTCGAGTCCTCGCACGGCCTCGTCTTCTCGCAGCGGGTGCTGCTCGGGCTGGTCGAGCGCGGCCTCACCCGCGAGGAGGCCTACGCCCTCGTGCAGCGCAACGCGATGCGCGCCTGGGACGAGGACCGGCCGCTGGGCGACCTGCTGGCCGCCGACGCCGAGGTGACGGCGCGTCATCGCGCCCGACGAGCTGGAGGCGCTGCTCGACCCGTCCTGGTACACGCGCCATGCCGGCGAGGTGATCGATCGCCTCGGAGACCGGGTCGCCCCCCTGCTCACCACCGAGCCCGAGGGGGCGTCGCCGCCGGCCGCGGCCGACGGCGGACAGGACGTGGGGTTGCGCGACGCGATCGTCGCCGCGCTCCGCGATGCCGGCGAGCCCGTGCGCGAGGCGGCGCTCTTCGAGCGGGTCGCGCAGCGCCTGCCGGTGGGCCCGACGCCGGAGCATTTCGTCGCCACGCTCGCCCACCTCGCGGTGGAGCATCACGTCGCGATCGCCACCGACCACGAGCCGCCCCGGGTGCCGGACCCCGCGCCCTTCGAGGGCCGGTACTACAGGCTGCTCAGCGATTGACCCTCGCTGACGGCGGCAACCGGGTCTACGCCACCTGAGTCCGTGCGAGCGCCTCGTAGACGGTCACCTGACCGCTGAGCGCGCGACCGATCATCGATGCCGGACCGGGTACCTCGGCGAGCTCGCGAGCGACGCGGCGAAGCTCGTCGGGCGTGGGCGTCGACCGGGCGGAGACGCCGGCACGGCGGCAGGCGTCGACCCACATCGCGCGACCCCAGTGCTCCCCCAACAGGCGCTCGAGGGACTCCATCGCACCGTCGGCCGGGGTGACGTCGGGGCGGTACCGCAACGCGGGCGTGTCCATGTCTCATGCATCGACCGCGCGGGCGTTCGGCATGAGCCCGTGGGCCGATCGACCCGAACTCCGCAACGAGCGTTGAGCGAACCCCGCGGGGGAGGGCATGGGCCCCCACCCCGCCGGTTAGAATCCGATGGTGCAGCTCGTCGTCCAGGGCAAGGTCCGCGATGTCCACGACCTTGACGACGACCGACTGCTGATCGTCGCGAGCGACCGCATCTCCGCGTACGACTGGATCATGCCGACGCCGATCCCCGACAAGGGCCGCATCCTCACAGGACTCTCGGCGTTCTGGTTCGCCGAGACGCAGGGGATCGTGCCGAACCACCTGATCTCGCCCGGCTGGCAGACGTGCCGTCCGAGTCCGCGACCCCGACCTCGCGGGGCGCACGATGCTGGTGCGGCGGCTGGAGATGCTGCCGATCGAGTGCGTCGCGCGCGGCTACCTGGCCGGCTCGCGGCTGGCGCGACTACCGCGAGACCGGCGCGGTCTGCGGCCACCGCCTGCCGCCGGGCCTGCGCCAGGCCGACCGGCTGCCCGAGCCGATCTTCACGCCGGCGACCAAGGCGCACCGAGGGCCACGACGTGAACATCACCCGCGACGAGGCCGCCGAGATGGTGGGCGCCGGACGTGCTGGCCGAGGCCGAGCGGATCACGCTCGCCCTCTACCGCGCGCGCCGCCGAGCGCTGCGCGCGCGCCGGGATCATCCTGGCCGACACCAAGTTCGAGCTGGGCACCGACCACGCCGGGCGGCTGGTGCTGGGCGACGAGGCCGTGACGCCCGACTCGTCGCGCCTGTGGCCCGCCGACCGCTGGGCGCCGGGGCACGAGCCCGCCCGTCGTTCGACAAGCAGTACCTGCGCGACTGGCTCGACGAGATCGGCTGGGACCACGCCTCGCCGCCGCCCGAGCTGCCCGCCGAGGTCGTCGAGGGCACCCGGGCCCGCTACATCGAGGCGCACCGAGCGCATCACGGCCGCGACATCTCCGGCTGGATCCAGGAGTGCCCACATGAGCCGCGTGATCGTGACCGTGATGCCCAAGCAGGGCGTCCTCGACCCCCAGGGGCAGGCCGTCGCCGGCGCCCTGCGCGCAGCTCGGCTTCGACGGCGTGGGCGAGGTGCGCATCGGCAAGCGCATCGAGCTGGAGATCGACGGCGACGACCCGGCCGGCCAGGCCGCGCGCGATGTGCGAGCAGCTGCTCGCCAACGCCGCTGATCGAGGACTACGCGGTGGAGGTCGCCGGGTGAGCCCGACGGTCGCGTCGTCCGCTTCCCCGGCTCGCTCGACCACGACAGCGCCGCGCGCGCGCGGTCGAGGGCCTCGGCGGCGCGCACCGTGCGAGGCCTGGCACGCCGACGCCGAGCTGCCCGCCGGCACCGACCGCCGTGCTGCTGCCCGGCGGCTTCTCGTACGGCGACCACCTGCGCTGCGGCGCCATCGCCAGCCGCGCGCCGATCATGGCCGCGGTGCGCCGGCACGCCGAGGCCGGCGGCCGGGTGGTGGGCATCTGCAACGGCTTCCAGGTGCTCTGCGAGGCGGGCCTCCTGCCCGGGGCGCTGCGGCGCAACGCGCACGCTCTCGTTCGTCTGCCGCCAGATGGAGCTCGAGGTGGCCGACGCCGGCACGCCGTGGACCGTCGGGCCTGCCCGCGCGGGCGCGATCATCTCGATCCCGATCAAGAACAACGAGGGCGCCTGGTACGGCGACCCGGCGGCGGCGCGCGTGGTGCTGCGCTACCGCGAGGAACCTGCTCGGCTCGACCGACCGCGGTCGCCGGCGTCGCCAACGCGCGACGGCAACGTGATGGGCCTGATGCCGCACCCCGAGGAGGCCTGCGACCCGCTGCTCGGATCGACCGACGGGCGCGCTGCGTGCTGGCCGGCCTGCTCGCGGTCGCGCGTGAGCACCACCGAGCTCCCCCGCCACCGCCAGCTCGGCCTGACCGACGACGAGGCCGCCCGCATCCCGCGAGCTGCTGGGCCGCGAGCCCACCGACCCCGAGCTCGTCATGTTCAGCCTGATGTGGAGCGAGCACTGCTCCTACAAGCACAGCCGAGCCGCTGCTGCGGGGCTTCCCCACCACCGGCGCCGCGCGTGCTGCAGGGCCCCGGCGAGAACGCCGGCGTGGTGGACGTGGGCGACGGCATCGCGGTGGCGCTGAAGATCGAGAGCCACAACCACCCGTCGCGCCGTCGAGCCCTTCGAGGGCGCGGCCACCGGCGTGGGCGGCATCGTGCGCGACATCATCGCGATGGGCGCCCGGCCGATCGCGCTGCTCGACTCGCTGCGCTTCGGCGAGCTGACCAGCGCGCGCAGCCGCCACCTGTTCACGCCGCGCGGTCGCCGGCATCGGCCACTACGGCAACTGCATCGGCGTGCCCACGGTCGGCGGCGAGGTGGCGCTTCGACGACCGCTACGAGGAGTCGTGCCTGGTCAACGCCATGTGCGTCGGCGTGCTGGTCCCGACGACGGCATGCTGCGCGCCGCCGCCCCGGGCCCCGGCAACGCGCCTGGTGCTGATCGGCAACCGCACCGGCCGCGACGGCATCGGCGGCGCCAGCGTGCTGGCGTCGGCCGAGCTGGACGAGGACGAGGACAAGCGCCCGTCGGTGCAGGTGAGCGACCCGTTCACCGAGCGCAAGCTGATGGACTGCTGCCTCGAGCTCGGCGCGCCGGGGCTGCTTCGTGGCCCTGCAGGACCTGGGCGCCGCCGGCCTCACCAGCGCCGCCAGCGAGATGGCCGCCAAGGGCGGCGTGGGCCTGCGACATCGACCTCGACCTGGTGCCGCTGCGCGAGGCGCTGGCGCCCGCCGAGATCCTGGTGTCCGAGAGCCAGGAGCGGATGCTGGCCGTCGTGCGAGCCGGCAGCGCCTCGACGAGGTGATCGCCGTCTGCCGGCGCTGGGACCTCGACGCCACCGCCATCGGCGACGGTCACCGAGGGCGAGAACCTGGTGGCGCGCGCCGGCGGCGAGGTGGTCGTCGACCTGCCCGCCCGCCTGCTCGCCGACGACGCGCCCGTGTACGAGGTGCCGCGCACCCCGGCCGCCCGCGCCGGCGCCGCTCGACCTCGCGACGCGTGCCCGAGCCCGACGACCTGGCCGGCGGCGTGGCGCGACGCTGCTCGCCCGCCCGAACGTCGCCAGCAAGCGCTGGATCTACGAGCGCTACGACCACCTGGTGGGCGCCAACACGATCCGCCGCCCGGGCGGCGACGCGGCCGTGGTGCGCCTGCCCGGCTCGGACCGGGCGATCGCGCTCACCACCGACTGCGCCGAGCGCCACTGCGAGCTCGACCCGCGCGACGGCGGCCGCGGCGTCGGTGCTGCGAGGCCGCGCGCAACCTGGCCTGCGTCGGGCGCCCGCCCGGTCGCGGCCACCGACTGCCTCAACTTCCCCAACCCGGAGAAGGGCTCCACGGGCTGGCGGCTGGCCGAGGCCATCGCCGGGATGTCCGACGCGCTGCCGGCCCTCGAGGTGCCGGTCGTGTCGGGCAACGTCTCCCTCTACAATGAGAGCGCGACGCGGCTCGATCCTACCCGACGCCGGTGGTGGGGATGATGGGCCTGCTGGAGCGACGCGGACACGCAGCGTCGGGCACGCCTTCGGCAGCGAGGGCGACGTCGTCCTGCTCGTCGGGGACGACGGCGTCCTGCGACGCGGCAGCGAGTACGCCGGGCCGCGCGGAGGGCCGCCCGGCCCGACATCGACGTCGAGCGCGAGGTCGCGGCCATCGAGCTGGTTCCTGGCCGATGCGGCGGACGGAGGGCCTCCTGCGTGAGCGCCCACGACGTCTCCGGCGGCGGCCTCGCCGTGGCGCTCGCCGAGTCGCGCGATCGCGGGCGGCATCGGCGCGGCGGTGGAGCTCCCGGACGCCGGCGCGTCACGACGAGGTGCTGTTCGGCGAGGGCGGCGGGCGGATGCTCGTGACCTGCGCTCCGGCCGACGAGGACGCGCCTTCGCGCTGCTGGCGAGGCACCGGTCGCGCGCTCACCGCCGCATCGGCACCGTCGGCGGCGACCCGATCGCCGTGCGCATCGCCGGCGACGCGAGGTCTCCCTGGCGATGGCGGACGCCGGCCGCGACCTACGAGCGCGGCCTGCCGGAGGCGCTGGCGTGAGCGACGACCTGGCGATCGACCGCCCCAAGGAGGAGTGCGGGGTCTTCGGCGTCGTCGCACCCGGGCGCGACGTGTCGCGGCTCGCCTTCTACGCCCTCCACGCGCTGCAGCACCGCGGCCAGGAGAGCGCGGGCATCGCCGTCGCGCGACGACGGCCAGCGTCACCGTTCAGCGCGACCTCGGCCTGGTGCGCGAGCGTCTTCGACGAGCCGTCGCTGCGCGAGCCTGACCGGCGGCGACGGCCATCGGCCACGTGCGCTACTCCACGACCGGCGCGAACAAGTGGGACAACGCCCAGCCGGTCACCCACACGCGCGGCGAGGGCATCGTCGCCCTCGGCCACAACGGCAACCTCACCAACACCGGCGACGCTGCGCGCCGGGATGGAGGCGGACGGCGTCGGACCTGCGCGCCAGCACCGACTCGGAGATCATCGCCGCGATGCTCGCGGCCGAGGAGGGCAGCCCCTGCTCGACGCGGTCGCCGCGGTGATGCCGCGCCTGGTGGGCGCGTACTCGGTGGTCGCGATGAGCGCGCAGCGAGCTGGTCGCGTTCCGCGACCCGCACGGCGTGCGCCCGCTGGTGATCGGGCGGCTGCGACGACGACGGCTGGTGCGTCGCCTCGGAGACCTGCGCGCTCGACCAGATCGGCGCGCAGCTTCGTGCGCGACGTGCGCCCGGGCGAGGCCGTGCGGATCACCGGCCGACGGCATCGAGAGCCGTGCAGGCGATGCCCGTCGGCGGGCGCGCGGCTGTGCGTGTTCGAGCACATCTACTTCGCCCGCCCCGACAGCCAGATGGACGGCCAGACCGTGTGGGAGGCGCGCCGGGCGATGGGCACCGAGCTCGCCGCGAGAGCCCCGCCGAGGCCGACCTGGTGGTGGGCCTGCCCGACAGCGGCACGCCGGCGGCGATCGGCTTCGCCGACGCGTCGGGCATCCCCTACGCCGAGGCGGTCGTGCGCAACCGCTACGTCGGCCGCAGCTTCATCCAGCCCGACCAGACGCTGCGCCAGCACGGCATCCGCCTGAAGTTCAACCCGCTGCCGCGCGGTGATCGGCGGCAAGCGCCTGGTGGTGGTCGACGACTCGATCGTGCGCGGCAACACCACCCGCCAGATCGTGGCGATGCTGCTCGACGCCGGCGCCGCCGAGGTGCACATGCGCATCTCGAGCCCGCCGATCCTGTGGCCGTGCTTCTACGGCATCGACATGGCCGACCGCGCACGAGCTGGTCGCGGCCAGCCGCACCGTCGAGGAGATCGCGGCAGCTGACCGGCGCCGACCTCGCTCGCCTACCTCTCGCTGGAGCGGCCTGCAGCGCGCCCTCGGCCAGCCCGCCGGCGCGCTACTGCCGGGCCTGCTTCACCGGCGAGTACCCCATCCCGGTCCCCGGCGAGGCCGTGAAGCTGCGCTTCGAGACGAGCCGAAACCCGGACGGCGCAGGCTCGCGCGACGGAGGCGGCACGGGCATCGGTGTGACCGCGGAGATCTCCTACCGCGACGCCGGGGTCGACCTCGACGCCGCGCGCCGCCACACCGACGACGATCGCGTCGCTGGTCGCCGGCGGGCAGACCGGCTTCGCCGCGGCCCACCCGATCCCGCCGGGCATGCGCGAGCCGATGATCGTCGACCTGCACCGACGGCGTCGGCACCAAGCTCGCTGCTCGCGCAGGAGCTCGGCCGGCTCGACGGGCTCGGGCAGGACCTCGTCGCCATGTGCGTCAACGACCTCGCCTGCACCGGCGCGACCCCGCTGGTCTTCCTCGACTACCTCGCCGTGGGCCGCCTCGACCCGGACGAGGCGGCCGCATCGTCGGCGGTCATCGCCGCCGCCTGCGCGGTCGGTCGGCTGCGCGCTCGCTCGGCGGCGAGACCGCCGAGATGCCCGGGCTCGTACGCGCCGGCCACTTCGACCTGGCCGGGTTCGCCTGCGGCGTGGTCGAGCGCGACGAGATGCTCGGGGCCCACCGGGTCGTCGAGGGCGACGCGCATCGTCGGGATCCCGTCGTCCGGCATCCACTCCAACGGCTTCTCGCTCGTCCGGGCCCTCGTCGACGGCGGCGCGCTCGCGCCCGACCCCGACCTCCTGCTGGCGCCGACCCGGCTCTACGTGCGCGACCTGGCCGCTGCTGCGCGGCGGCCGGCGTGGACGTGCACGCGGCGGCCCACATCACCGGCGGCGGGCTCCCCGAGAACCTCCCGCGGGCGCTGCCCGGAGGGCCTGCGGCGCCGGCGATCGACCCCGACGCGTGGGAGCGCGGGCCCGGCGATCGCCGCGATCCTCGCGACCGGGCGGGTGGCCGAGGACGAGGCCTGGCGCACCTTCAACATGGGCCTCGGGATGTGCCTCGTGGTGCCCGAGGCCGACGCGGCCAGCGCGGTCGCGCTGATCGACGGCGCGCGTGACGTGGGGCGCGTCGAGCCGGGGCGCCGGGCGTGCGCCGTGGCTGAGCGCTCCTCCGCGTCGTGGTGCTCGTGTCGGGCAGCGGGTCCAACCTCCAGAGCCTGATCGACACGGTCCACGCACCGGCCGGCGCCGATCGAGATCGTGCTGGTGGTCAGCTCGTCGCGACGGACGTCCCGGCCGCTGGAGCGCGCCGAGGACGCGCGGGCATCCCGCACCGAGGTCGTCGCCCTGGACGGCCGCGAGCGCGAGGCGCGCGACGCGAGCTCGCCGACGTGGTGGACGCCGCCGACGCCCGGGCCTGGTGGTGCTGGCCGGGTGGATGAGCATCCTGACGCGGCGTCTTCCTCGACCGCTTCCCCGACCGGGTCATCAACCTGCACCCGTCGCTGCTGCCGGCGTTCCCGGGATGCACGCGATCGAGCAGGCCCTGGCCTGGGGCGTGCGCTACACGGGGGTCACCGTGCACTTCGCCGAGGAGGTCGTGGACGGCGGTCCGCCGATCCTGCAGGAGCCGGTGCCGGTGATGTACGGTGACGATCGCGGAGGCGCTCACGGCGCGGATCCGCGAGGTCGAGCACCGGCTCGTGCCCGAGGCGGTCGCGCTGTTCGCCGCCGGGCGGGTGCGCCGCGACCCGGTGGACCGGCGCAGGGTCCAGATCGTCTCCGGGGAGGGTCGAGTGAGGGTCTCGCGCGCGCTCGTGTCGGTCTCCGACAAGACCGGGCTCGAGGACTTCGCCCAGGGGCCTCGCCGAGCTCGGCGTGACGATCATCTCCACCGGCGGCACCGCCGACGCGCTGCGGTCGGCTGGGGCATCGAGGTCGTGCCGGTCGACGAGGTCACCGGGCACCCGGAGATCCTCGGCGGGCGGGTCAAGACGCTGCACCCGCAAGATCCACGGCGGCATCCTCGGCCGCGCCGGCCACGACGGCGACGCCGAGCGAGATGGCGCGAGCCGGGCATCGAGCCGATCGACCTGGTCGTCGTCAACCTCTACCCCTTCGAGGAGACCGTCGCCGCGGCGCGGCGTCGGCGACGACGAGCTGATCGAGCAGATCGACATCGGCGGGCCGGCGCTGATCCGCGCGGCGGCGAAGAACCACGCGCGCGTGGGCGTCGTCACCTCGCCGGACCAGTACGACGAGGTGCTCGACGAGCTGGCCGCCGGCGACGGCGAGCTCGTCGCCACGCCCTGCGGCGGCGCCTCGCGGGCGCCGCGTTCCAGCGCACCGCCCGCTACGACGCCGCGATCGCCGACTGGTTCGCCGAGCGGCGAGGGCGACTTCCCCGACTTCCTGATGCTCGGCTTCGAGAAGCAGCTCGACCTGAGCTACGGCGAGAACCCCCACCAGCGGGCGCGTACTACGCCGAGCGCGGCGCGCGCACGCACCTGCTCGCGCGGGTCGAGCAGCTCCACGGCAAGGCGCTGTCGTTCAACAACCTCCTCGACCTCGACGCCGCGCGTGGCGCTGCTGCGCCGAGTTCGAGCTGCCGGCGTGCGTGATCGTCAAGCACAACAACCCGTGCGGCGTGGCCGTGGCCGGCGACGTCGGCACGGCCTACGACGCGGGCCCGCGACTGCGACCCGGTGTCGGCCTACGGCGGCGTGATCGTGGTCAACCGCGCCGGTGGACCCGGAGCTCGGCGAGATGCTGGCGTCGACGTTCGTCGAGGTGCTGCTGGCGCCCGGCTACGACGCCGACTGCGCTCGAGGCGCTCACCCGCAAGCCGAACATCCGCATCATGCTCGAGAACCGCGAGCGGCGCCGGCGCACACCCGGCGAGCGCGACCTGCGGCGGGTCTCCGGCGGCCTGCTGGTGCAGGACCGCGACGCCGAGTCCGAGGACCGCGAGCACATGACGGTGGTCACCGAAGCGCCCGCCGACGCGAGGCGCGAGTGGGGCGACCTGCTGTTCGCGTGGCGGGTCGCGAAGCACGTCAAGAGCAACGCCATCGTGCTCGCGCGCGACCTCGCGACGGTCGGCATCGGCGCCGGGCAGATGAGCCGTGTCGACTCGGTGCGGCTCGTCGCTGGAGAAGGCCCAGGTCGCCGGTCGACGCGGCTCGGTGCTCGGCCAGCGACGCGTTCTTCCCCTTCGCCGACGGCCCGCGAGGCCGCGGTCGACGGCCGGCGTGACCGCGCATCATCCAGCCCGGCGGCTCGATCCGCGACGACGAGGTGTTCGCCGCGTGCGACGCCGCGGGCGTGGCGATGGTCGTCACCGGCCGCCGCCACTTCCGCCACTAGCTGACCTCGGCCGCGCCGGGACTCGGGCGAGGCGCACGAATGTGGGCTGGTGGAGGACACCTCGACGCGATTCCCTTCGCATCGGCTTCATGCCGGCTGGGTCGAGCTCGCGCACGGACGGTGGGGCACCGCCCGGTCGTTCTTCGAGCGGGCGCTCGCCGATGAGGAGGAACCCGAGGCCTTCGAGGGGCTGAGCTGGTCGTCGTGGTGGCTGGACGATGCGGAGGCGGTGTTCGCCGCGCGGGACCGCGCATACCGCCTTTACAAGAGGCGTGGCGACGCGGCCAGCGCCGCTCGAATGGCCACGTGGCTGGCGGCCGACTACCTCGACTTCCACGGTGCCGCGGTCATCGCGAACGCTGGCTGCGGCGCGCATCGGCTCCTCGACTCGCTCGAGCCTGGCCCGGACCACGGCTGGCTTGCCTTCCACGAGGGCTACGTCGCCCACGCGCGCGGGGACGGCGCCGGGGCTCGGGAGCGCGCCGGCTTCGCGGCGGATCTCGGCCGGCGGTTCGAGGTCGCGGACCTCGAGATGCTCGACCTCGCTCTGGAGGGGGCCGCGCTCGTGGCGTGCGCAGAGGTTCAGGAAGGCATGCGCTGCCTCGACGAGGCCACGGCGGCGGCCCTGGAAGGCGAGGCGACGATCCCGATCTCCAGCGCCTGGGCCTGCTGCCTCCTCGTCAGCGCGTGTACCGCGGTGCTCGATTACGACCGGGCATACGAGTGGTGCGACCGGATCGCCGCGTTCGCGGACCGCTATGGGAGCCGGTACATGCTCGCGTTCTGCAGGGCGGAGTACGGCGCCGTACACCTTTGGCGCGGGAGGTGGGCGGACGCTGAGGAGGCGCTGTCGGCTGCGGTCGAGGACTTCTCCCGCTCGCGCCCGGCATGGTCAGGCGGCCCGGTCGCCGCGCTGGCGGAGCTCAGGCGGCGCCAGGGTCGGTGCACCTGCCCCCGGACCAGCGAGGGCGCAGGCCGCTACCGTTGTCGTCAATGCGTGTAACCGGTCGGGCCACCCTGCTGGCCGCCACCATGCTGGCCGGCGCCGCGGCGACGCACGCGGCGGCAGCCGCCGCCGACGACCGGGCGGCGACGGCGCTCGAGCGCGGTGCGTTCGTCGCCATGCCCGCGGTGTACGACCTGGTCATGGATCAACGCGTCGACGCGATCGTCGTCGCGGGGCGGCGCATCCGGGTCGGCCGGACGATCTCCATCGGCGGAACCGCGTTCGGCGTGGCGCCCGGCCGGGTCGTCACCGCCCGCCACGTCGTGAGCCCGACTCGCCGAGAGATGCTCAAGGAGGTGGTGGCCGCTACCGGCCTGGCGATCCCCTCGGATCCCGCGAAGGTCCGGATCGTGGCCACCCGCCCCCGGACCCTCACCCTCGTCCCTGCTCACGCGGCCGGCGATCCCGAGGCGGCGTCGCCGCCGAGCATCACACCCCAGGTCGCCGAGCTGAGCAACGCCGTCACCGACCTGGCGCTCTTGAGGATCCCCGACACCGACGCGCCCACGCTCGCGCTCAGCGACACGCTCACCCGCGGCACTCCGGCCGCCGTGATCGGCTTCGGCGGTCAGCCGCCGGCGATCCCCGCGGTCCGGGCCGGTACCCTCGACGGTCCGCGGGTGATCGCCGACACCGACTACGACGGGTTCGGCGGCTTCGAGGGGGAGGTCCTGCGCGGCGATTCGGGCGCGCCGGTCGTCGACTCCGCGGGGCAGGCCCACGGCGTGGTGCTGCGCCTGCGTTCGAAGACGGCACCGGTGATCTCGCGCGCGGAATCGGTGCGGAGGCTCCTGGCCCAAGACGGGGCCACTCCGGCGGAGAACGCGGCCACGGGCGAGTTCCGCGCCGCGATGAGCGCGTTCTGGCGCCGCGACTACGCGCCGGCCGCGACGAGCCTGGCGCTGCTACACGACGCCGAGCCGGCCATCCCGCTGGTCCGCTTCGAGCTCGCGCGGGCAACCGCGCTGCAGGACGCCCCGTACGCGCTTCGCGTGCCGTCGCGCCGCCGGGGCGTCATCCTCGCGGTCGGCGCGATGGCGACGCTGAGCGCCGCTGCCCTCGGCGCCATCCGGATCCGCCGCCAGCCCCTGCTGCCCTGAGGGCGGCCGGAGAACCGCAGTAGACTCGAGGCGCTGTCGACCGGAGGGTGGTGAGGATGCGAGTCGGAGTGCCGCGCGAGGTGAAGGTCGACGAATACCGCGTGGCGCTCACACCCGCCGGGGCCGACGCGCTGGTCGACGCGGGCCACGATGTGGTGATCGAGACCGGGGCGGGCGACGGCGCGGGGTTTGCCGACGACGCCTACCGGACGGTCAGCGCCACGATCGGCGACACGGGTTCGGCCTGGGGCGCCGAACTCGTGCTCAAGGTCAAGGAGCCGCAGCCCGAGGAGTTCGCTTTCCTTCGCGACGACAGCACGCTCTTCACGTACCTGCATCTGGCGGCGAACCCGGGAGTGGCCGACGCCCTGCGCGCCGCCGGGACCCTCGCAATCGCCTACGAGACCGTCGAAGACGCAGAGGGCCGGCTTCCGCTCCTCGCGCCGATGAGCGAGATCGCCGGACGGCTCTCGGTTCAGGCCGGGGCCAAGCATCTCGAGAAGCCGCACGGCGGACGGGGGGTGCTGCTCGGCGGGGTGGCCGGGGTCGCCCCCGGCAACGTCGTCGTGCTCGGCGGCGGCATCGTGGGGATCAACGCGGCGATGGTCGCGGTGGGCATGCAGGCGCATGTCACCGTGCTCGACGTCAACCTCACCCGGCTGCGTGAGCTGGAGCTGGCGCTCGCCGGGCGGGTCACGTTCATCTACTCCACGCGGCTCGCGATCGCCGAGCACATCCGCCACGCCGACCTCGTCGTGGGCGCCGTGCTCGTGCCGGGCGCGAAGGCGCCGCGACTCATCACCCGAGAGATGCTCGGCACGATGCGGGCGGGGGCGGTCATCGTCGACGTCGCCGTCGACCAGGGCGGATGCGTCGAGACGACGCGACCGACGACCCACTCGAACCCGACCTACGAGGTCGACGGGGTGATCCACTACTGCGTGGCGAACATGCCCGGGGCGGTGCCTGTCACCTCGACCCAGGCACTCTGCAACGCGACCCTTCCCTACGTCATGACGCTGGCGAACGAGGGCATCCACGCAGCGGTGGAGCGGCACCCGTCGCTTCGCCCCGGGGTCAACGTCCGGGACGGCGAGATCGTGAACGCAACGGTCGCCGAGGCACTGGCGTGACGCCGGGCCGGCGAAGGGCGTCCTGACCACGACGATGCTCGCGGTTGTTCGGGCAAGGGGCGCGGGCGCGATTGCTCGCCCCAACGCGCCCACGGCTCCCTTGCTGGCCGGGGATTTCGACGCTCCGGACAATCCTCCTGCATGCCGTATCGCGAATCCTTGTGACCGCGTCGAGGGCGGGGCGGGCTGATGCGGCTGCTCCATACCGGCGATTGGCACATCGGCAAGCGCCTCTACGGAATGGACCGCCTCGACGACGCCAGGCGAGCCCTCGCCGAGGTCGCGCGGGTGGCGCGCACGACGCAGGTCGATGCGGTGCTCGTCGCCGGCGACAACTTCGATCGGCGGCTCGTCGATCCGCCCGGCCTGGCCGTCTGCCTGGGCGCGCTCGAAGAGCTCGCATCGGTCGCACCCGTCGTCGCGGTCACCGGCAACCACGAAGACCCCGCCTTCTGGGCGCAGCTCGCGCCGTATCTCGCGCCGCGGATCCTCGTCGCCAGCGCCGACGGCGTCGTCGGTGTCGACACCGCCGCGGGACGCCTCTGGGTGGGCTGCCTGCCGTGGCCGGAGCCCGCGGACATCGCCGCAGAGCCCGGCACCGACCGTGCGCGCTCGCGGGGCGACTACGCGCAACTCGTTCGCCGCCGCCTGGACGCGCTGGCCGCCGAGCTGCGCGATCGCCGGCGCGAGCAGGAGGGGGTCGCGGTCCTGCTGGGTCACCTCATGGTGAGCCACGGCCTCGCCGGCGGTGGCGAACGGGAGCTGACGCTCGGGGGCACCTATGCGATCGACGGCGGGTCGCTGCCGAGGGACGTCGACTATGTGGCGCTCGGTCATCTTCACCGCCCGCAGCCCCTCCCGGGATTCACCGGCGTCGGCCGCTACGCCGGCAGCCCGATGGCGCTGGACTTCACCGGCGAAGGTGCCGCGCCGTCCGTCGCGATCATCGACATCGGCCCGGACGGGGTGAAGGCGACCGAGTTCCCGATCACCGGTCGCCGACTCGTGCGGCTGCGCGGCCGGCTCGACGAGCTCCCCGCGCTCGCCGCGCGGCACCCGGACGCCTGGTTCTTCTGCGAGGTCGTCGTCGACGAGGTCCGGCTCGATCTCGTGCGCGAGGTCCGTGAGCGCATCCCGGAGGCTCTGCGGGTCGAGGCTCTCACACCGCGGGCGAGCGAGGACGAGCGCGGCGGGGACCGCGCGGCCGGGGCCGGGGACCTCGCCCACGCCTACGCCGAGTGGCTCGCGCTCACCGGCCGTGGCCGCGAAGATCGCCTGGTTCGCGCCTTCCGAGCGGCGCTCGCCGCCGCAGAGGACGGCGTTGGCTGATGCGCCCACTGGAGCTCAACCTCACCGCGTTCCGCTCCTACGCGTCCGAGACGATCGACTTCCGCCCCTACGCCCTGGTCGTGATCTCGGGCGACACGGGGGCGGGCAAGACCTCGCTGCTCGATGCGATCGCGTTTGCCCTCTACGGCCGCACCCCGGAACAGTCGTCGTCGCGTGAGCTCCTCACGCTGGGCGCGTCGCATGGCGAGGTGCGGCTCACCTTCGAGGCGGCCGGCCGCACGTGGCGCGTCACCCGGCGCCTCGGCACGGGGGCGCCGGAGCCGACCCATCTGCTCGAGGAGCTCGCGGGCGACGGCGACGAGATCATCGACCACGTCACCGGCGCCGGTGCGGTCAACGCGCGGCTCGTCGAGTTGGTGGGAATGGCGTTCCCGGCGTTCACGAGCGCCGTGCTGCTGGCGCAGGGCCGCTTCGCCCAGTTCCTGCAGGCGTCGCCAAGAGATCGGGACGTGATCCTGCGCGAGCTGTTCGACATCGCATCGCTCGAGGCGGTGCGCGTCGTCGCGATCGCGCGAAAGGAGGCGGCCGAGCGCGAGGTGTCGGTGCTCGCCCGCGAGCGCGATCTGCTGCCCGATCACCGTCCCACCGTGCGCAACGCGGCCGCCGTCAGCGCCCGCGCGGCGTCGGCTCGCCACGCCGCGTTGCGTGCCCTTCGGCCACTCGCGGATGCGGCAGGGCTCGCACGGGAGCGCGAGCGCGAGGCGGCCTCGGCCGCCGCGCTCATCGGTGCCGTGCTCGGCGATCTGGCTCCGCCGGACGAGCGGCGGGAACTGGTCGAGCGCTACGGGGCCGCTCGCCACGCGGCGCAGACCGCCCGCGCCGACAGCGACGCCGCACAGGGCGCCATGCGCGAGGCGATCGTCCTGCGCGATCGGTTGCGCGACGACCATGGTGGCACGGCGGCCGAGCTCGCGGCGCTGCGGGGCCTCGCCGAGCGCGGGGCACGAATCCGGGAGGGCTTGCCCGCCGAGAAGGACGCGATCACGCGTCACGAGGTCGCACTCGCGGAGGGCCGTGACCGCCTCGAGGAACGCCGCGCGGCCGCCGCGGCGGCCGCGCAGCACCGGGATGCGCTCGCCCTCCTCGCCGAGCGCTTCGGCGAGCTGATCACCGCCCGGGCCGACGCCAAGGCCGCGGAGCTGGTCGTCGGAGCCGCGGAGGCGCGGCGCGAGGAGGCGCAGGCGTTCGCGCGCCAGGCCACCGACGAGGCCGTGGTCGCCGACGCGGCGCTGGACGAACTGCGACGTGCGCAACTGGCTGCCACGCTTCGCGCCACGATCGTCCCGGGCGCTCCATGCCCGGTGTGCGGTCAGGTCGTCCACGACGCCGGGCACCACACACCCGACGACCTGCAGGACATCGAGCACGGCGTGCGCGTACTCGCATCCCGCGCCGAGCAGGCGACCCGTGAGCTCGCCGAGTCGGACACTCAGGCCCGCTTGGCCGTCCAGGCGCGCGATGAGACGGTGCGCCGACGTGCCGTTGCCGAACGGCTGGTCATCGCGCAGGGCGGCGATCCCGCCAGCGACGCCGCGGGCCAGGGGGCCGACGCGGAGCGAGCGGCTGCCGACGCCACCGCACGTCAGGAGGAGGCGCTCGCACTTGCCGGCGAGGTGGAGCGCACTGCCGGAGCGCTTACCGAGGCACGCCGTCAGCTGGACCGGGACCGCGCCGAGCTCGACGAGCTCGCCGGCCGATTGGGACGCCATGGGGAGAACGACGATCCGCTGGCTGCCCTCGAGCGTGCCGTCACCAAGCTGGAGGCGGCGGAGTCCGCGGTCGCCGTCTCGGGCGAAGCGGCGAGCCGGCTCGCCGCGCTCGCCGCCGAGGCCGACCGCGCCGTCGCACGGTTGGAGCGTGAGGATCTCGGACGCGTGCGCCAGTCGCTCACCGTGCTCGCCACCCGACTCGGCCTCGACCCGATCCCACCGGACGTCGAGGCGGCCGAGCTCCCGTCTCGAGCCGATGGGCTCGTGAGCCGAGCCTCGCTCGCCCTGCGCGAGAGCGAGCAACGGGCCGAGCGGGCGCGGGCCGAGGCCAGCTCCCTCGCCGAGATGGTCGCCGGGCGCGGGGCGCAACTCGGTGTCGAGGGTCCCGCCGACGTGACGGCGCGCCTCGCGGAGTCGGCTCGCATGCTCGCCAGGGCCCGTTCCGAGCTCGCGGCGGTGGAGGACCACGCGTCGCGGGCACGGCGGCTCGTCCGCGACGCAGCCACCGCGACGGCCGAGGCCGACCTCTACGCCCAGCTTTCCGTCGACCTCCAGGCCAACCGCTTCCCCCGTCACCTCCTGGCGCGCTTCCACGAGCGCCTGGCATCGGGCGCATCCTCACGCCTGCAGAACCTCTCCCGCGGCGCCTTCGGCTTCGCGGGTGCCGACCCGGACCCGCTGGCCGTCGTCGACCATCGGCGCGGGCGGCGCACACGTGGTGCGGCGACGCTCTCGGGAGGTGAGCGGTTCCTCGCCAGCCTCGCATTGGCGCTCGCCCTCGCCGACATCGCGAGCGGGTCCTCCGGCCGGCTCGACTGCCTCTTCCTGGACGAGGGCTTCTCGTCACTCGACGGCGAATCGCTGGAGGTCGCGATCGAGGGAGTCGAGCGCATGGCCGACGACGGCCGGCTCGTCGTGGTGATCACCCACCTCCCCGGCATCGCCGAACGGCTCGGCGCGGAGATCCGTATCCGCAAGGACCCCTCCGGGACGAGTCATGTCGTCGACCGGGCGCTCCTCGCCTGACCGGGACCCCTCGGGAAATCCGCGACCCGGACGGCCGAATCCGCGGATGCGCGCCACCACGCCGGCGGGTGATGCTCGCCCGCGACGTCCCAGATCGAGGAGGCGCCGATGGACGCACGCGAGCCGGTCGACCGGGTCCCCAAGCCGATCATCCCCGGGCGGGAGATGGACGCCCTCGCCCGCTTTCACCGCGACGTCACCTGGACCGGGACCATCGCCGAGAACGGCATGGGTCCCGGGACGCCGGCGATGACGGCCACCGGGAGCGGGACCCACGAATGGATCCAGGAGGGGCGCTGGATCGTTGGCACCTACGAGCAGGACCAGCACCTCCTCGACGGCACCTTCGTCCTGCGGTGGCAGCTGCACTGGGTTGCCGGCTGGGATCCGGCGGCCCGCGAGTATCGCGCCACCGTCGCGGACAACTACGGCCACGCCGAGGTGATGCGCGGCTGGATCGACGGCGACCGCCTCACGTTCGAGAGCATCGGCACGCCGTACGTCCGGGTGCGCCTGGTGTGGGACATCGGCGACGCCGACGTCATGAGCTGGCGCAACGAGTGCTCCGTGGGCGGCGCGCCCTGGTCGCTCGTGGAGGAATACGCCTGCACGCCGGTCCCGGTCCGGACGGACGGGCCACGCGGGGAGGCGGCATGGCAAGCCTCGTCTGATTGATCAAGGGCATGCCGAACCTCGAGTGGTTCGGCACGTGGAACGACTGGTCGTCGCACTGCTCGCCCGCCTGATCTTCGACGCGTTCGGCGGCGCGCACGGCGTCCGGTCGCGAGCCCGCCGCAGTGGGGGCCCGGCCGAAGATGACGGCGCACGCCCTCCCGGCTAGGCCGGTGCCGGCGAGCCCGCTCCCGGCGAGACCGACGCGTCGCCGGCGCGCCCGCCGATGTGGCGGGCAAGGAAGCGCTCGACCGCCCGGTAGACGTCCTTGCGGTTCTCCGGCTTCACGAAGCCGTGTCCCTCGTCCTCCTTCACGATGTACTCGACGGGCACGCCGCGCGCCTCGAGTGCCTCGACGATCTGGTCCGACTCGTGCTTCTTCACCCGCGGATCGTTGGCACCCTGAATCACCATGAGCGGCGCCCGGATCGCGTCGACCCGGTTGATGGGCGAGCGGGCCTCCAGATCGGCGATGTCCTCGGGGTCGTCGGGGTCGCCGACGAACCGGAACCATGTGCCGGCGAGCAGCGGGCGCCAGTAGGGCGGGAAGCTCCGCACGAGCGTCACGAGGTTCGAGGGCCCCACGACGCTGATCGCCGCGGCGAACACCTCCGGGGTGAAGGTCGCGCCGACCAGTGCCGCGTAGCCCCCGTAGCTGCCGCCGTAGATCGCCACGCGGTCCGGGTCGGCGATGCCCTCCGCGATCGCCCAATGGACGGCGTCGACGAGGTCGTCGTGCATCTTGCCGGCGAACTCCCGCTCCGCCGCGTGCATGAACGACTTGCCGAACCCTGTCGAACCGCGGTAGTTGACCTGCAGCACCGCGTAGCCGCGGTTCGCGAGGAACTGAGATTGCGGGTCCCACCCCCAGCTGTCGCGCGCCCACGGCCCGCCGTGGACCACCAGCACCATCGGCAGATCGCGCGCGGGGACATCCACCGGGAGCGTCAGGTATGAAGAGAGGCTCAGCCCGTCGCGTGACGCGATGCGCACGGGCCGGCGCTCGGCGAGCGTCGCCGGGTCGAGCCACGGCCGGGACCGGAAGAGCAGGCGCGACTCGCCGGACCTGCGGTCGAACAGAAACGTCGCGCCGGGGTCCCGGTCGTCGTCGAACGCGACCGTCCAGAGGGTTTCGTCGTCGTCGGAGCTCCCGATCATCGGGTCGCCGGGATGGATCTGCCGGACGCGCTCCCAGTCCCGAGCGAACGTCTCGTCGAACGCGTGCATCACGATGCGGTCCCGACGGTAGACCGCGCCGAGCAGGGCGCCGGTCCGGTCGGAGATGATCGGGGCGCCGAGATCGGCCTCGTCGTCGGCATCGACCAGCCGTTCCCCGCCGGTCGCCACGTCGAGCGCGACGAGTCGCACCAGGTCGCTGTCGCGCGCGCTGCCGACGTACAGCTCGCGCCCGTCGGCGCTGAACGCGTACGGCGCCCCGGAGTCCTCGTTCGCGAACTCGGCGAGCAGCCGGAACGGCTCGTGCTCGTCGTCGCGCACGAGCACCCGCCAGTCGCCCGTCGGCGTCTGGGCATAGGCGGCGCGCAACCGACCCTCGCGGTCGGTGCACCACGACATGATGTCGCCGGGGTTCTCCGCGATCCGCTCGACGTCGCCGGTGTCGAGGTCGAGCCGCTCCACGTCGAACAGGCCGCGGTCCCGCCGGTTGGTGGAGATCAGGATGTGCCGCGGATCGTCGCGGGGCACGTCGACGACGCCGACCTTGACCCCGTCGAACGGCGTCAGGTCGCGGTCGGGCGTGTCCGGATCGTCCAGGTCTGCGGCGAACAGGTGGTAGTTCTCGTCGCCGCCGGTGTCCTGCAGGTAGAGGATGCGCGCGCCGTCACGCGACCACACGTACGAGCGGACGCCGCGGTCGCGATCGCGCGTGACCTGCACCGGGTCGCCACCGTCCACCAGCGCGACCCACACGTTGAGCGCTCCGCCGCCGGGCGCGAGCCAGGCGAGCCGCCGGCCGTCCGGCGAGACGCGCGCGGCCGCGCGCTCGGGGTCGTCGAAGAAGTGCTCCAGCGGGATCAGTGGAACCATCGGGGGGCCAGTTTGACATCGTTTGCCGGGTGAACGTCGCCCGACTCCAGATCGTGGCTGCGGCAGTGCTCTTCTCGACGGGCGGCGCGGCGATCAAGGCGACCAGCTTCGACGGCCTCTCCGGGGGGCTCGCGACTGCCTGCATGCGCTCGGGAGTCGCCGCCATCGCGATCGCGCTGTTTCTGCCCCGCTCGCGCCACAACTGGTCGTGGCGGACGCTCCTGGTGGGGGCGACGTTCGCCGTCACGCTCATCCTGTTCGTCGCGGCCAACAAGCTCACGACCTCCGCGAACACGATCTTTCTGCAGTCGAGCGCACCACTGTGGATCGCCCTGAGCGCGCCGTTCCTGCTGCGCGAGCGGGTCAACCGGCTCGACGTCATCTACATGGCGGTCCTCGGAGCCGGGCTCGCGCTGTTCTTCATCGACGCCCCCGAGCCCGTCAAGACCGCGCCGCAACCGCTGCTTGGCAACGTCCTCGCGGTCGTGTCGGGCATCGGCTGGGCGGGCACCGTCATGGGCCTCCGCTGGCTGGGCAAGCGCGAGGGGACCGACTCGGCGGCGGCGGCCACCGTCGCCGGGAACCTGATCGCGTTCGTCGTCTGCCTCCCGTGGGCGATCGGGCCGGCCTCCGATGCCGTCCGCAAGGACTGGCTCCTGATCCTCTACCTCGGGATCGTGCAGATCGGGCTCGCGTACGTGTTCATCACGAAGGCCATCCCGTACCTGCGGGCGCTCGAGGTCTCGCTCCTCCTGTATGTCGAGCCGGTGCTGAACCCCATCTGGTCCTGGCTGATCCACGGCGAGACCGTGGGCGCGCTCTCGATCGCCGGGGGGCTGATCATCCTCGGCGCGACGGCCGCCAAGACCTGGTGGGACAGCCGCACCGGCCGGGTGGTGATGGAACCCGGTTAACCCTGCCTCACGCGTCCGGGGCGAAGGCGCCGCGGACCAGCACATAGGCCGTCTGCGGCCGGTAACCGAGCCGGTCGTTCACGGCGAGCATCGCCGCGTTGCGCGCCTCGTTCGACGCCTCGAGCAGCATGAACCCGGCAGCCCGAGCGAGCCCGACCTGCCGGGACTTCATCGCGCCGGCGAGGCCCCGGCCTCGCCAGGCGCGGGCGACGGCCGTCATCTCGTGCTCGGCCATCTCGGGCTTGGCCTCGAAGCGAACCAAGATCGCGAAGCCCACCACCCGCTCGTCGGCGAGCGCGACGACCGAGCAGTCGGGCATCACGCCGGGTCGCCCCAGCTCGGCGCTCCGCCACCGGGCGAAGTCGCCAGCGTCGTACCGCTCCACCGCCGGGATGTCCGCAATCCCTTCGGCCCCAACCCGGTACATGCCCTCCTCCAGGTCGTCACGCTCGCCGAGCGTCACGAGCGTCACCCCGTTGGGCGGCGCGATGACAGGGCGCGGCTCCTCGCGCAGGTCCAGGTACGAGACGCGCTCCCGCCCCACCTCCTCGAAAGCACGGTTCGCCCAGAACGACACGGCGTCCGGATCGGCGACATCGAACCAGATGTCGAGGCCCTCGCGGTCGTGCTCGGTGGCCCAGCGCGACACCGCCCGGTAGAGGGCGCTGCCCACCCCGGTCCTGCGCTCCTCGCGCGGCACGAGAATGGTCGCCTCGGCATGGCGGGACTCGGGTGACCACATCTCCACCTCGACGTGCGCGACACCGACGGGGTGCCCGTCGCGCCACGCGACGACGGCTCGCCACTCGGACGCGACGTTCCACAGGTGCCGGAGGCTTCGCTCCCCCTCCGGGCGGCACGGCGACGTGCGGTTGTGGACGTCCAGCCAGGTCGCGACGTCGTCATCCGTCCGCACCTCGCGGATCTCGACGTCCGGCATCGAGCTCATCGCCGTAGGATGCCAGCTGTGCAATCGGACGCCTCGCCCATCGTCGTGATGGTCCCGGACCTGCTCATGCGCCAGCAGCTGGTCGGGGGGCTCGAGGCCGGTGGGTTCTCCGTCCGGGGGGCCGCCACCCGCGCGCGCCTCGAGCGCGCGCTCGAGGAGATCCGCCCGGCCGCGGTGCTGGTCGAGCTGGACGGCCTGGGCATCGACGGCGCTGCGCTCGTGACGGAGCTCAAGACGGACGAGCGCACCGCCGGCATCCCGGTCGTCGGCTTCTGCGCGCACACCCGCGCGGAGCTGATCCAGGCCGCGCGCGACGCGGGCGCCGACCGGGTCGTCTCACGCGGCGAGCTCACCAACCGCCTCCTGCGGATCGCCACCGAGGTCACCGGGGAACCACCCGCGTCCTGACCCCCTCGAGGCGTGGCGCGGAGGCGCTACCCTCGGTGGAGACATGGAACGCAACCCGTATCCACCGGCGCAGGTCAATCCCGCCGGGGACGCGCCCGACGTGGTGGCGCGCGACTACGCGCCCATCCAACCCGAGAGCGGGTTGCGCAGTCGCGCCCGCAGGCTCATGGCGCCGCTCGCCGTGCTCGGCGCGTTCCTCCTCAAGTTCAAGACGGCGCTTCTCGCCCTGGTCAAGCTCAAGTTCCTCGTGACCTCGGGATCCATGCTGGTCTCGGTCGCCGGCTACGCCCTGTTCTGGGGATGGAAGTTCGCGGCGGGGTTCATCGTCTTGCTCCTCCTCCACGAGCTCGGTCACGTCCTCGAGGCGCGACGGCAGGGACTCGCGACCGGCGGCGTCTACTTCGTCCCCTTCCTCGGCGCGGTGATGCTGCTGAAGCAGCAGTCGAAGGACGCCGGCAGGGCCGCCTGGCTGGGGCTCGCCGGACCGCTCGTCGGCAGCGCTGCCGCAGCGGCGACGTGGGCAGTCGGCGTCGCGACGGGCTCGGACCTGCTCGTTGCGCTCGCCTTCACCGGCTTCCTGCTCAACCTATTCAACCTCATCCCCGTCATGCCGCTCGACGGCGGCTGGGCGACGGCCGTGTTCCATCCCCTGTTCTGGGCGTTCGGGCTCGGCGGCGTCGTCGTGCTCTTCGCGATCTTCCCGAACCCGATCCTGCTGCTCGTGGCCGCCCTCGGTGCCTGGGAGCTCTGGAAGCGCTGGAAGCGACGCGGTCAGGACGACACCGCCTACCACGACGTCTCACCACGCCAGCGTGCCGCGATCGCGGTCGTGTACCTGGGGCTCGCCGGGCTGCTGGCGATCGGCCTGAGCGGGAGCCACCGGGAGCGCACGATCGACGGCCGGGTGGCGGGCGCCGGGTCGGCCGCGCTCGTCGCCGCCCCGCCCGTCGCACGCCTCGGCTGACCGGTCGCCGCAGCCGCATCGTTGCGGGGTCCGGTACCCTTGACCGGATGAGCGCACGCACCGCACTCGAAGCCATCGTGGCGGGACGCATCCTGATCCTCGATGGCGCGATCGGGACGATGATCCAGCGGCACGACCTCGCCGAGGACGACTTCCGCGGCGATCTCCTGCGCGATCACCCGTCGCCGTTGCAGGGCGACATGGACCTGCTCAGCCTCACCCGCCCCGACGTGATCGAGGCGATCCACGACGAGTACTTCGCCGCCGGCGCCGATGTCGCGACGACCAACACGTTCACTGCGACGGCGGTCGCACAGGCCGACTACGGCACCCAGGCATACGTGCGGGAGATGAACCTGGCGGCGGCACGGGTCGCACGCGCGTCTGCGGACCGGTGGACGGCGAAGGACCCGTCGCGTCCCCGCTTCGTCGCCGGCTCGCTCGGACCGCTCAACCGCACCCTGTCGATCTCCCCCGACGTCGACGACCCGTCCAAGCGGGCCGTCACGTTCGACGAGGTCCGCGACGCGTATGCCGAGCAGGCCCGTGCGCTCATCGACGGCGGCGTCGACATCATCCTCATCGAGACGATCTTCGACACCCTCAACGCGAAGGCGGCGATCGTCGCGGTGCAGGAGACGTTCGCGGAACTCGGCGTCGACCTGCCCATCGTGATCTCGGTCACCATCACCGACCGCAGCGGCCGGACCCTGTCGGGTCAGACGGTGCCGGCGTTCTGGGCATCCGTCGAGCACGCCGAGCCGTTCGCGGTCGGGATCAACTGCGCGCTTGGCGCGGCGGAGATGCGGCCGTTCCTCGAGGAGCTCGCCGAGATCGCGCCGACGTACGTGAGCTGCTACCCGAACGCGGGCCTGCCGAACGCCTTCGGCGGCTACGACCAGAAGCCCGGGGAGACGTCGACCGAGCTCGGAGACTTCGCGCGCTCGGGACTCTTCAACATCGTGGGCGGATGCTGCGGAACCACGCCGGATCACATCCGGGCGGTCGCACACGCGGTGGAGGGGGTCCCCCCGCGGCGCATCCCGCAACCGGACGGTCTCACCCGCTTTGCCGGCCTGGAGCCGTTCGCCATCTTCCCGGGCTCGAGCTTCACCATGATCGGAGAGCGCACCAATGTCACCGGCTCGCGCCGGTTCGCCAAGCTGATCATCGACGGCGACTTCACGACCGCGCTCGAGGTCGCCGCCGACCAGGTCCGCAACGGCGCGAACATCATCGACGTCAACATGGACGAGGGGATGCTCGACTCCGAGCAGGCGATGACCACGTTCCTCAACATGGTCGCGACGGAGCCGGAGATCGCGGCGGTGCCGGTCATGATCGACTCGAGCCGCTGGTCGGTCATCGAAGCCGGCCTCAAGTGCGTGCAGGGCAAGTCGATCGTCAACTCGATCAGCCTCAAGGAGGGCGAGGCCGACTTCCTCGACAAGGCACGTCTCCTCCGCCG
The DNA here is from genome assembly GCA_963777565.1 of uncultured Thermoleophilia bacterium. Taxonomy (GTDB): domain Bacteria; phylum Actinomycetota; class Thermoleophilia; order Miltoncostaeales; family Miltoncostaeaceae; genus CALMEC01. Next base: position 276,719 of record CAVZQZ010000010.1, on the reverse strand, counting down.
CTACGGCGCCGGGTGCGTGGTGATGTGCTTCGACGAGACCGGCCAGGCCGACACCGTCGAGCGGCGGGTCGCGATCGCCGAGCGGGCGTACCGGCTGCTCGTGGACGTCGCGTGCATGCCGCCGCAGGACATCATCATCGACCCGAACGTGCTCGCCGTCGCCACGGGCCTCGATGAGCACAACGACTACGCGCGCAGCTTCATCGAGGCCACCCGGCTCATCAAGGAGCGCTGCCCCGGCGTGCGCGTCAGCGGCGGCATCAGCAACCTCTCGTTCGCGTTCCGTGGCAACGACGCCGTGCGCGAGGCGATGCACACCGCGTTCCTCTACCACGCGATCGACGCCGGGCTCGACATGGGCATCGTCAACGCCGGCCAGCTCGGTGTCTACCAGGACATCCCGCCCGACCTGCTCAAGCGGGTGGAGGACGTCATCCACAACCGCCGGGAGGACGCCACCGAGCGGCTCATCGCCTTCGCGGAGACGGTCGCGGGAGGCGGCGCGGAGCGCCAGGTCGTGAACGCCGCGTGGCGGGAGGGGACCGTCGAGGAGCGCCTGTCCCATGCGCTCGTTCACGGGATCGTGGACCACATCGAGGCCGACACCGAGGAGGCTCGGCTTCGCTACCCCACCCCGCTGGCCGTGATCGAGGGCCCGCTCATGGACGGCATGCGGATCGTCGGGGAGCGGTTCGGCGACGGGCAGATGTTCCTCCCGCAGGTCGTGAAGAGCGCGCGGGTGATGAAGCGGGCGGTGGCGCTGCTCGAGCCGCATATGGCCGAGGAGCGCGAGCGCACCGGGGCGACGTCGCAGGGGAAGATGGTGATCGCCACCGTCAAGGGCGACGTCCACGACATCGGCAAGAACATCGTCGGTGTGGTGCTGGGCTGCAACGGCTACGAGGTGGTCGACCTGGGTGTGATGGTCCCGGCCGACACGATCCTCCAGGCGGCCGTCGACGAGGACGCCGACGTCGTGGGGCTCTCCGGCCTCATCACGCCGTCGCTCGACGAGATGGTGCACGTCGCTCGCGAGATGGAACGGCGCAACATGCAGCTCCCGCTGCTGATCGGCGGCGCGACCACCAGCAAGCAGCACACCGCCGTGCGGATCGCGCCCGAGTACTCGGCGCTGGTCGCGCACGTCCTCGACGCGTCGCGCGCCGTCGACGTGATCTCGCGCGTGGTCGATCGCGATGCCCGCGAGGCGTTCGCGGAGGAGCTGCGGGTGGAGCAGGACGCCCTCCGTGAAGTCCACGCCGGCAAATCCGCGCGCCCGATGCTCGACCTGGCCGACGCGCGAGCTCGGCGCACGCCCATCGCCTGGAGCGCCGAGGACGTCTCCACTCCGGAGTTCACCGGCCGTCGCCGGCTCGACGACGTCCCGTTGACCGACATCGTGCCGTTCATCGACTGGACGTTCTTCTTCCACGCCTGGGAATTGCGAGGTCGGTTCCCGGGGGTGCTCGACCACCCGAAGTACGGGCCGGCGGCCCGGGAGCTGTTCGCGAACGCCAACGAGCTGCTGGAGCGCATCACGGCCGAGCGACTGCTCCAGGCCCGCGGCGTCTACGGGTTCTGGCCGGCGAACGCCGACGGCGACGACATCGTCGTGTTCGCCGACGACGCGCGCACCCGCGAGCTCACGCGGTTCCCGATGCTTCGCCAGCAGCGCGAGAAGCCGGACGGCAAGCCGAGCCTGTGCCTCGCCGACTTCGTCGCGCCGAGGTCGACCGGGCTCGGCGACCACGTCGGGATGTTCGCGGTCACCGCCGGGCTCGGCGCCGCCGATGTCGTCGAGCGGTTCGAGCGCGAGCACGACGACTACTCCGCGATCATGGTGCGGGCGATCGCCGACCGCCTCGCCGAGGCCTTCGCCGAGATGCTCCATCAGCGCGTGCGGCGCGAGTGGGGATACGGCGCCGATGAGGCCCTCTCCGCCGACGACCTCGTCGCGGAGCGCTACCGCGGAATCCGTCCCGCGTTCGGCTACCCGGCCTGTCCCGACCACACGGAGAAGCAGCGGCTGTTCGACCTGCTCGGCGCCGACGAGCAGGGGATCTCGCTCACCGACAGCTTCGCGATGCTGCCGGCGGCGTCGGTGAGCGGGATCTACCTGGCCCACCCGGCCGCCCGGTACTTCGCGGTCGGGCCGATCAACGCCGACCAGGTGGCCGACTATGCCGCCCGCAAGGGCATCGCCGTATCGGAGGCGGAGCGGTGGCTCGGCCCGAACCTCGCATACGAGCCGGGAGACTTGGTTCCGGCCTGACCACGGCTGAGCCGTGCTCAGTCGAACTGCTGCTTGGCGAGGTAGAGCCGCACATGGCGCACGCCCTCGACCAGGGCGGCCAGTCGTGCCTCGACGTCCTCGTCGCGGAGCTCGCCGAGCTCGCTCGCGGCGACCCACCACGCCGACGGGTCGTCCTTGACGACCTCGAGGACGCGCCCGGCCACGTCGTTGCCGTCCAGTGGTCCGCCGGCGTCAACCCCGATCGCGACCTCGTCGAGGTGAAGCCGGTACGTGCCGGCGGGTGTCGCGCCGTCGCACTCGACGATGCGCGCACCCGCGACGGCGCCAATCGCCTTGACCGGACGATGAGGCACTGCGGCGGCAGCCGCGGCGAACGTCTGGGGGCTGTCCTCGCCCGCCCCGCTCGCGACGACGTCCAGACCGAGCCGTTCGAGCCGGGGAGCCCACTCCGGGTCGCCGGGGAGCCCACCAAGGACAATCGTCGGTAGAACAGGGAGCTGAATGCCCAGGGCGGCGAGGATCTCGCGGCGCACGAGCCGGACGTTACCCGCTCAGGTCGGTAGTTTTCGTGTCTGCAACGCGAACTGCGACGGGGGACACTGGATGAGCAAGGAGACGGGACGCCGCGGACCGATCGGACTGGACGCGCATGGCCTCACCACGACGGGCGGCGTGGTGTGGAACGCAACCACACCGGAACTCTACGAGCACGCGCTCGAGCGCGGTGAGGGAGCCGTGGCCGAGGGCGGTCCCCTCGTCGTCTCCACCGGGGCGCACACGGGTCGCGCGCCGAAGGACAAGTTCGTCGTGCGCGAGCCGGGAAGCGAAGAGCGCATCTGGTGGGGCGCGGTCAACCAGCCCTTCGATCCGGACGACTACGCCGCGCTGCGCGCGCGACTCCTCGAGTACCTGAGCAGCCGGGACCTCTTCGTCGTCGACGCGTTCGCCGGTGCGCATCCCCGCCACCGCCTTGCCCTGCGGGTCGTGACCGAGAGCGCCTGGCATGCGCTGTTCGCGCGGACCTTGTTCATCGTGCCGGAGGACGACGAGTTCGCGAAGCACGCGCCGGAGGCCGTCGTGCTGCACGCGCCGAGCTTCCAGGCAAAGCCGGAGCGGGACGGCACGCGCGCCGCGAACTTCGTGGTGCTCCACCCGACCGACCAGGAGGTGATCATCGGCGGCACGCAGTACGCCGGTGAGATCAAGAAGTCGATCTTCACCCTGATGAACGACCGCCTCCCGCTGAACAGCGTGCTCTCGATGCACTGCTCGGCAAACGTCAGCGAGGACGGCAGGGTCGCGGTGTTCTTCGGGCTCTCGGGCACCGGCAAGACGACGCTCTCGACCGACGCGACCCGCCCGCTCATCGGCGACGACGAGCACGGTTGGGGCGACGACGGAGTGTTCAACATCGAAGGCGGCTGCTACGCCAAGGTGATCGGCCTCTCCGCGGAGGCCGAGCCGGAGATCTACCGCACCACCCAAATGTTCGGCACCGTGATCGAGAACGTGGTGATGGACCCCGTCAGCCGGCGACTCGACCTCGACGACAGCTCGATTACGGAGAACACGCGGGGGGCGTATCCGCTCGCGTCGATTGAGAACGCCTACCCGCCGAAGCGAGCGGGCCACCCGAGCGCGATCGTCATGCTCACCGCGGATGCCTTCGGGGTGCTGCCGCCCATCGCCAAGCTCACCCACGCGCAGGCGATGTACCACTTCCTCGCGGGCTACACCGCGAAGGTCGCGGGCACCGAGGTTGGGGTCACGGAGCCCCAGACCACGTTCAGCGCGTGCTTCGGCGCGCCGTTCCTGCCGCAGCGTCCCGCCGTGTACGCGCACATGCTGGGAGAGCTCATCGAGGAGCACCAGGTGTCGACCTGGCTCGTGAACACCGGCTGGACCGGCGGCTCCTACGGAGTGGGCCGCCGCATGCCGATCGCCGCCACCCGCGTGCTGGTGCGCGCGGCGATCAGCGGCGAGCTCGACGCGGCGCCCACGCGCACGGACCCCACGTTCGGCTTCGAGGTGCCGCTCGCCGTGCCCGGCGTCGACTCTCAGCTCCTCGACCCGCGGTCCACCTGGGCCGACCCGGCGAAGTACGACGCCACGGCGGTGAAGCTCGCCGGGGAGTTCAGCGCGCACTTCGCGGTGTTCGCCGGCGACGTCAGCCCGCAGGTCGCCGCTGCCGGACCGTCGGTGGCGTAGCGCACGGCAAGCGGATGTGGGCGGCGTCCCCCTCGGACGATGCCGCCCACCCCGTCGTCGCGTTTCGGCGGCGACGACCTTGGCACGGCTTCGGGGGGAGGTTCCCCCGAAGCCGTGATGAAGCGAGGTCCTACCGGCGCTTCACGGGAGGGGCGGTCACCTTCGTCGTGCCCCTCAGGGTTTGCGCGGCGATGGTCGTCCGGCTCGGTCCACCCTGGACGTCCAGCCGGTAACGACCGGACCGGATTGCCTTGAGCAGAGCCGCTGACGGCTTCCACACCGCCCGCATCGCACCGGCTCCGGACACGGCGAGCGTGCTGCGCGATGCGCGGGCCTTCGCGGAGAGCCTGCCCATCTTGGACGGGCTCGGCACCTCGATGATCGACGCTCCGGCGAGCACCGGCTTCTTGCTCCCGATCCGGTAGAGCTTGACGCGAAGGACGCGCGTGTCGGCGGGGCCGCTCAGCCGGAAGGAGAGACCGCTCTTGGCGATCTCCTTCTTGGAGAAGCTCTTCTTGAGGACGAGCTTCTTCAGCGCGCCGCGCGGAGCCGGCGGCGCGACCGGGGCCGGGTGTGCCGAGCCGTCCAGGAGCTCGCGGATCGGGCCGGCGCCGGTCGGGTAGACCCGCAGGAGGCCCCACTGCCCGGCGTCGGTGAACGGCCGGCGGATGTTGCCGTAGAAGTAGTCGCCGGGAGGTCCGGCGCCTTCGCGCACATGCGCGTCAATTGAGGACAGCGGCCCGAAGCTCTGGTTGGCGAGCTGTTCAGCGCGATCGATGCCGCCGTCCCACGCCCACGTGTGCCCACCCAGGTTGAAGACCTGCACCTGCTCGCCGCCCGGGGCGCCGATGACGTGCACGCGAATCGGGTCGCCGGTGTACGCCTGCAGCAGCGTCGTCTCGGGGTCGCCATGGACGAGCGAGCTGAACTGGCGGGCGTCGAGGTTGCGACCCCCGGCCGAGGCGTAGTTCAGGAACGTCGGCGTCTTCACCGCGTCGGGGTAGGGCATCACGTTCGAGCCGATCTCCGGCTCGTTGTCGGAGAAGAAGACCGCGAAGTCGCGGTACCCCTTGCTCCCCGGAACCTGCACGTCGACCTGCACACCGACGTCCTTCGGCGCGCCCGTGACCGGGTCCGTGAACGTGGCGCCCTGGGGGGCCACGATGACCGCCCCGTAGAGGCCGCGCACGCCTGAGTCGTCGTCGCCGTAGTCGCTGACGACCGCGCTCCCAACCTGCGCCTCGTCCGCGTAGAACTTGTAGCGGCGGGAGGCACCCGGCACGACCGTCTGCTCGGGGTTGAAGCCGATGTTGATCCCGGACGACGAGGTGTCGCGCAGGAGCTTGTCGACGTGGAAGGAGGCCCGAGCGGTCGCGCGCTCGTTGGTGAACCGAACGTTCACGCACTCGCCGGCGGCGACGTGGAGCGCGAGCGGCTCGGGCTTCTTGGTGCCGGCCTTGACCGCCGCGGCGTCGTCGCTCGGGACGTACGCGAGCTGGCGTCCGACGACCCCGCCGGGAACGTCCACCGCGCTGACCGAGAAGTACCGCGTGGTCGCGTCGGCCGGACAGGGCTCGCCGATGGCCGTCGCCGCGGGAGGACGGCCGCCGGTCTGCTGCGGGGCGTCGTACGGGCCGGGCGGCGGGTTCGTGCCCGGCAGCGGCTGGAGGTCGCCGACCTGCTGCGGCAGGACCCGGATGAGACCCCACGCTCCCTGCTCGACGCGGCGTCCGATGCCGTTGGTGTAGAGGAAGTCGCCCGCCCGCTTCTGCGGACCGCCGGCGCCGCCCTCGAACGCGAGCGTGTAGCGCTCCGAGATGCCATAGACGAGGGCCGACAGCGGGCTCGACGAGACCTTGCCGTTGTGCTCGTACCGGTTCTCGGCGAACGTCCGGTTGCCGTCGATGTGGAGCGTGTCGACGCCGGAGCTCACGTTGATGGTGCGGATCACGAACGGGTCCCCGACGTACGCCCGTGGAATCGGGGTGAACGGATCGCCGTGGCGGTAGGAGCTGTAGAGGAGTGACGGATCGGGGTCGACCACCCGCCGATCTGAAAGCGGCTCCGCCCTGAGGTTGAGCGTGCTGTCGGTCGTCGGGTTCTGATCGATGCTCCAGAGCACGAACTCGCGGAAGCTGCCGTTCACGAGGCCGGGAGCGAGCGGGTTGGTCGTATGGATGTCGACGAGGGTCCCCGAGTCCACCTCGGATCCGGTGACCGGGTCGTGGTAGGTCGATCCCTTGGGCTCGATGATGAGCTGCCCGACGAGGCCGTGCCCCCAGTTGTGGATGCCGTCGACGTGGTCGTGCCAGAAGATGTTGTCGAGCACGACGTCCGGGAACCACGCCTCCTTGACGAACTCGGTGCCCGCCCATTCGTCGGCGGCGTGCGCGTTCTCGAGCGGCTCGCCGAGGGTGAGGACACGGTTCGCTCCGGACGGCGTGACGCCGATGATCTTGCGAATCTCGATCTGCTCGGTGCCGAGGCCGATGCCGATCCAGATGCCGACGCGGTACTTCGCGAGCGACGGCAGGGTCGCGGTCGGCGTGACGGTGATCGTGTCGTCTCCGGGTGCCGTCGCCGACACGATCCGCGCGTCGTCGACGCGGTATGGACGCACGGCCTGACCGTAGACCATGCCGGCGGTCGCGCCGTCGGACCCGTTGGGGTCGAACTGGACGTGGTGGATGTGCAGGTTCGTCATCGGGAACGGCTGGCCCGGATCGTTCTGCGTCTGCTCGGACGTGACGGTCAGGTTGACGCAATCGCCGACGTTCGCGCGGATGGCCAGCGGCTCCGACGGCAGTTGCCCGTTTCGGACCTTGTCCTTGTTCTTCGCGAGCACGAAGAGCTTCCCGAACTCGTCCGTCGCGCCGGCCTTGGTGACCTTGATGGGCTTCTGGATCGAGACGATGTTGAAGGTGCGTCCGCTGGACCCCTGCGGGCACAGGCCGTCCTTGCGCTTCGCCCACGGGTCGGGCTGACCGGCGGCAGCCGAGGTCTTGTCGCCCTGCTCACCGAGCCACGGGGCTCCGCTGTGCCCGTTCGGGCTGTACGGGGGTCGCTGACCGATCTGCGGGCGCAAGAGCGGGTACGCCGGTCGCCCGTTGGTCGGGTTGAAGAGGATCCTCGGCCGCCCGTCGGCGCTGAGCTCGTGCCCCGCGTCCACCGCGAGCAGACCCGGATGGCCAGGGAAGGCGCGGAACGACCCGTCCGCGTCGGTGAGGAGGTTCGGGAAGGCCGGAACGCCCGGCTGGGTCACCTGGTACGGCGAGGTCGGGCCGAGGTCGCCGGTGCGGTCCTCGGGAGCCCCGTAGTAGACGTTGGCGTTCGCCGCGGCGCCGCGCTGCCAGTCCCACACGGCCCCGTCGAGGGAGATGGGGTCGCCGGCGGCCTTCTGCGGCACGCCTTGCGGGGGCAGCTGCGGCTCGACCCACTGCGCGAGGTTGTCCGCGGTGATGGTGGTGCCGTCCGGCATCGTCCGGCCGATCAGCCCGCTCGAGTCGACGGGGTCGGGCGGCGGGGCACGATCCGGCAGGGGCGCGAAGTCGGGCTGGCGGGTGTCGTAGACGCGCCAGACGCTCCACATTCCCGACACGTAGTGCTCGGCGATGTGGCAGTGGTAGAGAAAGTCGCCTGCGCTCTGCTGCACGCCGCCGGCGCCGCCCTCGATCTCGAGGTTGTAGGACTCGCCGGGGCCGATCGACTGGGAGTCGAGGCGCTGTGAGGCGGACAGCTCGACGGGCTTCTTGTTGAGGCCGGTGTCGGCGTAGTTGTAGGTGTGGTCGGCGTGCGGGTTCGCGCGCCAGCGGTCGCCACCGCCGTGGAGGTGGTAGACGTGGAAGAGCTCCGAGCCGGCGTGCACGAGGCGGATCTTCGTCGGGTCGCCCAGGTACCCGCGGGTCATCGGCGTCGACGGGTCGCCCATCGTGTACGAGTTGTAGGAGAAGGCCTTGAGACGATCGAGGCTGTCGAGCTCGAGCCGATGCATGAACGGCTCGCTGCGGTAGTTCAAGGCCCGGGAGCCCGGGCGGTACGAGGTCGTGACCGGGTCCTTCACCGGAAGCGTCTTGGTCGTCTGGCCCGGCTCGGTGGCGACGTCAGCGGAGGTCGTGGGGATCCGGTACTTCTCGTTGCCGATCTCGTGGTGCAGGAGGTTGCTCTCACGGAACGCCTTGCCGTTGCCGGGCACGATCGTCGCCTCCCACCCCCAGCCGGAGTCGAGCGGCTGCCCGGTGTCGGGGCTCAGGTAGACGCTGCCCTCGGGCTCCACCGTGAGCACGCCGAACAGCCCGTGCGACACGAAGTCGCGGTTGCCCGGCCCCGGGCGAATGTAGTGCGCGCCCTCGAGCTCGGGGTCCTTCGGCACGTAGTAGCGGTACTGCGTCGTGCCGTTCGTGGCGACCGACGAGGGGTCGTTGTTCCCGATCGCGTCCCCGGACGACGCGGCGTCGAAGGCCAGGCCGTCGATGTGGATGCCGATCTCGCCGCTCGCCTTGTTCTGGAAGGAGATCTCGACGCAGTCACCGAGGTTCGCGCGGATGACGAGCGGCTGGATCGGGTCGTCGCGAAGGCCGATGCTGACGTGGCGCGAAGCTTCCTGCGCACGGATCGCCGGCTCCATCGAGGAGAGCGCGTACATCTTGCCCTCCGGGTCGTGGTCGCCGAAGCGGTTCAGCGGGATGTCGACGTCCAGGGCCCGAACGTCGAAGCTCTTCACCGGGGCGCCGGCTGGGCACGGGGTGCCGGGCCCCGCGCCGGCGATGGCCCGCTCGGTGCCGACCTTCGCGAGCAGTCCCACGGGTGCGAGCACGGCCACGGCCAGCACGCACTGGGCGACGATGCGGGCGACGGGCGTCGCGGGCGCGCGCCAGGTGCGCACCTGCGGCGCCTCCCACGGCCGGCGCCGCGCAAGCCCGGCGGCGACCGATCCGGCGACGAGGAGGTCGACGGGGAATGCCACGACGGCGTCGCGGAGCATGTGCACCGCGAACGGCAGGTCGTGGCCGGCGTGCCCGGTCGCGAAGAACACGTGGTGCAGCGGCCCGAGTACGGAGGTCACAGCGGCGGTGAGTCCGCCGACGACGACCGCCACGAGGGTGACGCCGAGGGAGAGGGAGGGCTCGGACCGCGCCCGCTGGAGCACCCTCCGGGTCACGAGGAGGCCGATCCACACGGCCGTCATCACGAGCGGGAGTGCGAGCGTGGCGTCGCGCAGCCACGTCGAGACGAACCCGGGCTGGCCGGGCTCGACGACGCCGCTGGAGCGATGGACGGCCGTCAACCAGAGTCCACCTCCGTACGCGAGCGCCACGGCCAGCAGGAACGCGGCGATGGGCCGTACGAGCCGGGTGACCGGCTGGCGGCAGAGCGCGCGAATGAGGTGGTCGGTCATGTCGGTGTCCTAGGGGTGACTGTGGGCGTCGGTGCCCTTGGGGGCGGTGTCGACACGCCCGAGGTCGATGAGGAACGGCGTGGAGCGCCCGCGGTCCTGGAAGGCGAGCTTGAGCTTCTGCCCCTTGCGCGGCGCCACGAAGATCAGCGTCGCCTCGACGGCGGCGTCGGGCAGGAGCGTGGCGGGCTTGATGCTGGACCCGGTCACCGCGATCGGCTTCGCCGAGCCGGAGACGAGCGTGAACTGGCTCGGTGAGTATGGGATCGGCGTCCGGAGGCGATTCGTGATCTCGACCGTGACCTGCACCTGCACCTTGTCGGGCGGCACGTAGCCGCCGATGCCGTGATTGGCGCCCGCGAGCGCCTGGCGCGTGAGCCCGGGGAGGGACTGGGCGGTGCCCACGACGACCGACCCGAAACTGGTGCGGACGTCGGAGGCGATTCCGTACGAGCCGTCGGCACCCGGTGTCGACGAGGCCACGTGCGTGTGGGCCCCCGACGACGAGGATCCGCCGAACACCAACCGCCCGCCGAGGTAGGCGCCAAGCAACGCGACCTGCACCCCGACCGCCAGGATCAGGATGAGCATGCGGTGATCGCCACCGCGAAGCGGCTCGCTGCGCGTCGTCATCGCTTGGGAGCTGCCTTCAGCGCGGCAACGACCTTGAGCGAGCCCTGACCCGCCCAGGCGAAGCGCTTGGAAGTGACGCCGGCGTCGATCGTCATGCTGAACTTCTTCTTGCCCTGCAGGCGCAGCGCCACCGGACGGGACAGGACGATCTGGACGACGTTCCGCTTGGCGGCATGCACCCGAACCGGCGCGGTGCGCACCGTGGCGGCCCCTCGCCTCATCGTGAACCGCACATAGTTCGCGAGCGGCGGCGCGTCGAAGACGACCCTGAGCGTGCGCCCGCGCAGCGTCGCGGTCACCAAGCCGGGCTGCCATGCGGCGAGCGGCCCCACGACGGGGGGGATCCGGATGGTCCCGCTGACGGCGGGTCCGAGGTTGCCGAGGAAGTCCGCGGCGCGCACCGACACGGTGTGGTCCCCGACAGCCAGGTTTGTATACCGGGCGGGGCTCTCACACGGCGCGGGCGCGCCGCCGTCGAGGCTGCAGCTGAAGTCGGCGCTGACGTCGTTCGCCGTGAAGAAGGCCTGGGCGCCGGTGCCGTTGACCACGATGTCGCCCATGGTGGTGACCGGGGCGACGGTGTCGATCTCGAACCGGTACTTGGTGCGCCCGCCGTTCGCGGGGTTGTCGCCCTGCACCTGGAAGAGGTGGGTGCCGTCCGCGAGGTTCTGGTAGCTGACGTCGGAGTTGGCGCCGCTCCCGCAGGCCTCGGCGGGCGCGCCGTCGAGCGAGCACCAGAACGTCGTCGCGGAAGGCGCGGAGAACGCGAAGGTCACGCCGGACGCGTTGCCGAGGAACCTGGGCGCGGTGTGGATGACCGGCCGGTCGAACAGCTCAAACGGGACGCTGAGCCGGCGGCCCGCGCCGACGGTGTCCTCGCCGAACTGCTTGGCGCTGTGGTCGTCGGCCACGTCGATCGCGCGCTCGCCGGGCTTGCGGGTGTCGATGCCGATCGCCGTGACCGCGGCGAAGCCCTCGGAGTACCGCGAGACGACGGCGTCGTCACTGACCCGAAGCACGTCAATCCAGTCCGGTCCCGCCGCGTTGTTCGTGCCGGCGTAGATCCGCCCGGCGCCGTCCGCGGCGGGGTCGAACGCGAGCGCGTCGTAGCTGCCCTTGTCGAAGCCGGGGATGAGGCGCGCCTGGGTGTCACCGACGCCGGGCGTGTCGATACGAGTGACGCCGGGGGTGTCGGCGAGGTAGAGCCGCCCGGCGGCGTCGTGCGCCATGGACAGCACGCCCTTCGCCACGGAAGTGCCCACCACGGTGGCGACGCACGGGCCGGCGCAGGTCGCGGCGTTCGCGATGCGCCAGATCACCGGGGAGTCCTTGAGGCTGTAGTGCAGGTCTCCGGTCGCGGCGTTGTACGCCATGCCCTGCACCCGCTCCGCCGGCAGCGCGAGCATCATGGCGGCCGAGTCGATCACCGCCGGGTTGACCGCCTGGTTGAGGTGGAGTCGCCAGACGGCGCCGCCGAGAGACGCACGGTCTCCGACGAAGAAGAAGCCGGTCGCCGGGTCGAACGCCATCTGCCCGGGCGATTTCGGGGCCCTGCAGGACTTTCGGCGGGCAGACCATCCCGTTCAACGCGGCGAACGGAGGCTCTTTCAAGCGGCAGACGCCGCCGCCCGAGTCGGCGACCCAGAGGTCGCCGTTCGTGTCGCGCACGAGGCCCGCAGGCGCGGTGATACCCGGCAGGCCGGGCACAGCAGTCGGGTCGACGGCGACGGCGATCCCCGCGCCGGTCAGCCCGGCGGCGAGGGCCGCAAGGAGCACCGCGACACGTCGGGGTCGGCGCCCGCGGCGATCATGCGATGTTGCGGCGTCTCGAGCAATCCGTGCCATGTCCGGGAGTCTGGCCCCAGATGACACGCCGGTAACACGGGCGAAAGAACAGGCTTCCCACCCGCAGACGGAGGGGATTTTCGCGGTTTTCCCCTAGACGATCGTCTAGGAGCCGCAGGAGATCTCGGCGCAATGCACGAACCTCGCTTCACCCGTTCCGGCCGCTCAGGTGACGGGCGCGTCACCCAATGCCGTGGAGTACCGCCCGTCGAACAGGACCGGCACACCGCCGGTGTGCCAGAACACCACCGGCCCTCCGAGCCGACCGGCACGCGCCGCTCCCACGAGCCCGGCCAGGCCCTTGCCGCTGTAGACCGGGTCGCACAGGATGCCCTCGGTTCGGGCGAGCAGGCGGATCGCCTCCAGACCCGCCGGCGTGGGCTCGCCGTACCCGGCGCCGACCCATGCCGTGTCGAGCGCGATGTCGGCGGGGGTGATCTCGACCGCCCGTCCGAGGATCGTCGCCGCGTCGCGGGCATGGCGGGCAAGCGCGGTGGCGGGATCGCGCCAGACCACGCCGGCCGAGACCCCGCGCACTGCCGGGCCGCGCCCCAACAGTCGCCTGCCGAGGGTCAGGCCGGCCTGCGTGCCACCGGAGGTGGATGCGTGCCACACCTCGGCGGCGGTCACCCCCTCGGCGTCGAGCTGCTCGACGAGCTCCCAATATGCCGCCACGAAGCCGACCGCGCCGAGCGGCGAGGAGCAGCCGAGCGGGATGAGGTACGGGGCGCTGCCTGCATCGCGTGTCGCGGCGACGGCCTCGGCGAGCGCGCGATTGATGTCGCCCCAGTCGTCGCTCCCCACGAATCGCACCTCGGCCCCGAAGCATTCGTCGAGCAGGAGGTTCCCCCCGGAGCGCTGCGGCCGGTCGCCGCCGAGCACGAGCACACATCTCATGCCAAGCGCGGCGGCCGCGCAGGCGGTGGCGCGCGCGTGGTTCGACTGTGCGGCGCCGGCGGTCACCAGGGTGTCCGCGCCCCGTACCATCGCATCGGCGGCGACGAACTCGAGCTTGCGGACCTTGTTCCCGGCGAGCCCGATCGAGCCGATGTCGTCGCGCTTGATCCACACCTCCGCCCCGATCGCGGCGCCGAACCGCTCCGCGCGGACCAGCGGCGTCGGGAGGGGCGCGAGCGCGATGCGCGCGAGCCCGTCCCACGGTTGTCCGCCCGCCACGGTTGCCCCCAGTGTCGTCGAGCTGCCGCCGTCCGCCGGGTGGCCGCTCCCGATTCGAGGCTACACGCGGGGCCAGGCGGAGACGTACGAGAACGGCGGGATCGGGTCGCCGCCACCGGGGTGGATCTCGAAGTGCAGGTGCGGCGGCGTCGTCTTCGCGTCGCCGGTGTTGCCGACGAAGCCGATGACCGTCCCCGCCTTGACCACGGCGCCCTCCTTCGCGGCGGGCGCGAAGGCCGAGAGATGTGCGTGGTAGAACTCGTTGCCCCACCGGTCGCGTAGCCAGAAGCGCCAGCCGCCGACGGTGTTCCAGCCCACCTTGAACAGGGTCCCGTCGCTGATCGCCACGACCGGAGTGCCGGTCGTCGCGAACAAGTCGATCCCCTGGTGGTGCCGGCCTCCTGGGCGCGGGCCGCCCCAGTCGTTCGAGAATGTCGCCCCGCCGACCACCGGGAACACGTGGGTGGCGGTCGGGGGTGTCGGGTAGGACGCGACCGCTGGGGCCGCGAACGGCATCGGGCCATCCGTCGGCGATGCCGCCGGGGCCGCCGCCGGCGGCGCGAACCGCGACTGGGATTGGCGCAGCTGCGCCGCCAGCGCGGCATTGGGAGCGGTGCCGGGGATCTCGACGGTCGACGGCTGGGCCGGGTCCGTGCTCTCGCTGCCGACCTCGCTCGTCGCCTGGACGGCGGTGTCCCCGGCGGCCGGGGCCGCCGGAGCGCTGCCGGTGGTGGCCGCGGCGGCAGGTGGCGTGGACCTCGAGGTCGTCGCGCCTTGGCTGGCCTTCCCCGTCACGGACGGGCTGGTGAGCTCGGCGAGCACGTCCTGCGCGGTCGGCGCAGTTACGGTGATCGGGTTCGCCGTGACCGACGCGACGAGCCACGGGGAGGCGTCGTGATCCGGACGGCCGATGCCGGGGAGCATGGCCCCGAGTGGGATGACCAGGAGCGCGCCGAGCAGCAGGCGACCACGGTCGAGGAGATGTTCCGCGGACAGCATCGTCCCTCAGAATCGGCCGTCCGCAGGGGCGACTTGAGGTTCCGCGAGAACCACGTGCGGGCGCGGCGGCAACCGCGGCCCGCCCGCGATTCCGTCAGGGCACTAGGAGCAGCCGGAGGTTGATCCGCAGTTCTCGCACTTGTAGCAACTGCCGGAGCGGATCATCGTCCAGCCGCAGCTCGCGCAGATCGCGCCGTCGGTCTGCATGCGGAACGTGTAGGCGCCGCCCTGGGCGGGCGAGAGCGGGAGCTCAGTCTGGCCGGGCGGGTTGGCCGGCGCCACGGGCGTGGCGGTCTGCGCCGACGGAAGCTCGATCACCTTGCCGGTGGGGGCGTCGTCATCGAGCGTGTTCTCGGCCTCCGCGATCGCCTTCGCCTCGGCGCGCAGCTGCTCGGTGATGATCCCCACCTGCCGCTTCTCGTCCTCCGAGAGGAACTTCGCGCCGAGCCAGCGGACGAGGTAGTCGACGATGGATTTCGCCATCGGGATCTCCGGGTTGCCGGTGAACCCGGACGGCTCGAAGCGCATGTGGCTGAGCTTGTCGGCCATCACCTGCAGCGGCACGCCGTGCTGGAGCGCGAGCGACATGCAGATCGCGAGGGAGTCCATAAGGCCCGCGACCGTCGACCCCTGCTTGGCCATCTTCATGAAGACCTCGCCGGGGCTGCCGTCCTCGTACTTGCCAACGGTGATGTACCCGTCGTGATCGGCGATCGAGAAGTGATGCGTGATCGCCTCCCGCTCGTCGGGAAGGCGGCGACGCACCGGACGCGCGGCCTGTGTCGGCTCCGGGAGCGCCTTGCCGGTCGACAGCGGCTGGGTGCGCTTCGAGCCGTCGCGGTAGATCGCGAGGGCCTTGACGCCCTCCTTCCAGGCCAGCTGGTACGCCCCGGCGATCTCCTCGGGCGTCGCCTCGGTCGGCATGTTGACGGTCTTCGAGATCGCGCCGGAGATGAACGGCTGTACCGCGCCCATCATGCGGATGTGGCCGCTGGCCGAGATCGAGCGGGTGCCCTTGAGCGGCGTGAACGCGCAGTCGAACACCGCAAGGTCCTGGTCGCGCAGCTCGGGCGCGCCCTCGATGGTCTCGTGCTCGTCGACGTACCGGATGATCGTGTCGATCTGATCCTCGGTGTACCCGAGGGTCCGAAGCGCCCGCGGCACGGTGTTGTTGACGAGCTTGATGACTCCCCCGCCGACGAGCTTCTTGTACTTGACCAGGGCGATGTCGGGCTCCACGCCGGTGGTGTCGCAGTCCATCATGAAGCCGATCGTTCCGGTGGGGGCGAGCACGCTTGCCTGCGCGTTGCGGATGCCGTGGACCGGACCGCGCTCGACGACGTTGCGCCAGGCGTCCCGTGCCGCCTCGAGCAGCGACTGGTCGGGCACCAGGTTGCCCTGGATGTCCTCGACGGCCCGCTGGTGCATGCGCATGACGCCCTGCATCGGCGCCGCGTTGACGGCGTAGCCGTCGAACGCGCCCATCCGCTCCGACAGCCGCGTCGACATCTCGTACGCCCGCCCGGTCATGAGGGCGGTGACCGCCGCAGCGTAGGAGCGTCCGGTGTCGGAGTCGTACGGGAGGCCGTGCGACATCAGCAGCGCGCCGAGGTTGGCGTAGCCGAGGCCGAGCTGGCGGAACGCCCGTGCGTTCGACGCGATCGCCTCGGTCGGGTACCCGGACCGCGACACGATGATGTCCATCGCGGTGATCGTCACGTCGACCGCCTGCTGGAAGTCCTCGACGAGGAACCCGCCGCCGTCGTCGACGAACTTCATGAGGTTGAGCGACGCGAGGTTGCAGGCCGAGTCGTCGAGGTGCATGTACTCGCTGCACGGGTTGGAGCCGTTGATGCGCCCGCTGTTCGGGCAGGTGTGCCAGCGGTTGATCGTGGAGTCGTACTGCATGCCCGGGTCGCCGCAGACCCACGCGGCCTCCGCGATGCTGCGCATGAGGTCGCGAGCCGGCATCGTGTCCATGACCTCGCCCGTGGTGACCGACGTCGTGTGCCAGTCCTTGCCGGCCTCGACCGCGAGCATGAACTCGTCGGTGACGCGGACGGAGTTGTTCGCGTTCTGGAACTGGATTGACTGCCACGCCTCGCCGTTGAGGCCCATGTCGTAGCCCATCTCGCCGAGCGCCCAGGCCTTCTTCTCCTCGGTGGCCTTGCACTCGATGAACTCGGCGATGTCCGGGTGGTCGACGTTGAGGATCACCATCTTCGCGGCGCGGCGGGTGGTGCCGCCGGACTTGATCGCCCCCGCGCAGGAGTCGGCGCCGCGCATGAAGCTGATCGGGCCGGACGCGGTGCCGCCACCGGAGAGCGGCTCACGCGACGAGCGGATCTTGGACAGGTTGATGCCCGACCCGGAGCCGCCCTTGAAGATGATCCCCTCCTTGCCGATCCAGCTCAAGATCGAGTCCATCGTGTCGTCGACGGAGAGGATGAAGCAGGCGGAGCTCTGCGGGTTCTCGCGGGTTCCCATGTTGAACCACACCGGGGAGTTGAACGCCATCTTCTGCTGGACGAGCAGGTGCGTCAGCTCCGCCTCGAACGTGTCGCCCTCGGTCGGATCGGCGAAGTAGCCCTCCTCGTCGCCCCACTGGCGCAGCGTGAGGACGACCCGGTCGATGAGCTGACGGATGCTCGCCTCGCGGCGCGGCGAGCCGAGCTGGCCCCGGAAGTACTTCGACGCGACGACATTGGTCGCCAGCTGCGACCATTCCTTCGGGACGTCGATGTTGTCCTGCTCGAACACCGCCTGACCACCCTCGGCCTGGATACCTGCGGACCGCCGCTCCCACTCGACCTCGTCGTACGGATGCACGCCGGGAGTGGTGAAGTGCCGGCGCAACGCGAGACGCGCGCGGGCGTCGCCGGATGCCTGCGAGGCGGCGAGCTGGGTGGCCATCAGTTGGTGCCCTCCTGATCGGGTGGTGCGGAAGTCTGGGTCGCGAGTCCGCCGGAGAGCGCCCGAAGGCGACGGCGGGCGGGCGCAATGGTGGTGGTGGGACTGTCCAGCGTATCGAACATCTGTTCGTCAAGCGAGGCCTGCCCTCGCGGAAGCGGCGGCTCGCGCTCGAGGCGGGCGAGCTCCTCCTCGAACTCCTCGATGTCGGAGAACTGCCGGTAGACCGAGGCGAACCGCACGTAGGCGACCTGGTCGATCCCCTTGAGCCGTCGCAGCGTCAGCTCGCCGATGAGCTGGCTGGACGCCTCCTGGCGGAGGCGGTTGCGAAGCTCGGACTCGATGTCGCGCACGGCCATCTCGAGCAGCTGCGTCGAGACCTGCCGCTTGTGACATGCGCGCTGGAGGCCCGACAGGAGCTTCTGTCGGTCGAACGGCTCGCGCTCCCCCGAGGACTTGATCACCACGAGCGGCATCTCCTCGAAGCGCTCGTAGGTGGTGAACCGTCGTCCGCACGATCCGCACTCGCGCCTGCGGCGAATCGCGTCCTTCGCGTCGGCGACGCGCGATTCGACCACACGGTGCTCGGCATGTTCACAGAACGGACAGATCACAGGCGGCGGAACGCTATCCCTGGGGTCGGGGGAAGGTGTCGTACGCTACATTCAGCGCGTCGGGCGAGCATCCTCCCTCGTCGTGACGCCAGTTGCAACCCCCCGCCGCGAAGTTCCTGGCCGCATCTCGCGAAGTTCTGCGATCGGGCCCGTCGAGGCCGCCGCGGGACTACCTCAGGAACTTGATGTGCGCCAGCGGCCAGTAGGTGACCTCCGCCTGCCCGATGACGTTGTCGATCGGCACGAACGGGTCTTCCCACTGGTGCGAGTCGCATGAGTCGGGCCGGTTGTCGCCCAAGACGAAGAGCTTGTCGGCCGGCACGTCGAAGCTCTTGCTGGGCAGCGACCCGCCGGGCCCCTGACCCGGGTTCGTGGCCGCCGCCGGCACGTCGAACGGCACCCCGTCGACGATCACGTCGTTGGTGCCCGCGACGACCTCCACGTGCTCCCCGGGCAGGCCGATCACCCGCTTGACGAAGGGGGTGGTGTCGGTCTCGGCCGACGCGGGGTCGCAGGTGCGACGGGCCTTGAGCGTGGGCTCGAACACGATGATGTCACCGCGCTCGATGTCGCGGAACTTGTAGATGACCCGGTTCGCGATGACGCGGTCCCCCTCCTTGATGGTGGGGACCATGGATGGCGTGGGGATCTCGTAGGGCTTCGCGACGGCCGCCTGGATGAGGAACGCCAGCGCGATGGCGACTGCCACCGGCAACACGACGTCTTTCATGAACCGTCGGAGGATCACGAGGGGGACTCGCCATGCTCGTCGCCGTCGACGCCGGCGCGGCGGCGACCGCGGTAGAGCATGGCCAGCGCGATCGCGCAGAGCCCGACCGGGATGCCGACGAGCAGCGCCGTGCCGACCCCTGAGCCGCCGTCGGAGACGACCGCCGCCGCACACGGCTTCTCGGCTGTCCCGACCAGGTCGGGGTTCTCGAGCGCGGTGTCGATCGCGTCGCCGAGGTCGCCGTAGGCGCTGACCACCCCCTCGCGACGGGCGGCGTCGTAGTCGGCGCGCGTGTGGCACACGCCGATGGCCCCGTCATCGAGGAAGTCGTTGATAACGTCCTTCGGGCTTCCGTACGCCGTGCCCGCCAGGGACACGGTCGCGATGAGCGCGATGAGGAGAGCGGCGAGACGACGGGGCAGAGCGACCACCAGGTGACCGATGAGGCCCACCGCAAACGCGGGAGCGGCGCGGATGGTACCGATGTCCGGTTCACCCCTCAAGACACCGGGGTCGGCATCGGGCTTGGCGTCGTGGCCCTGGGAGCGTGGTCGGCGATCGCGATTTGGGGCGGTGGGATCGACCTCGGCAAGCTGCCGCCCGACCGCGGCGCGGGCGGGCTGACGCTCGCGGTGATCCTGTGGCCGGCGATCGCGGTCGCGGCGCTGTGGTGGGGACGCGACCGCGGGTGGCCGGACCCGGCCCGGTGGGGTGTCGCCGCCGGGGCGGCGCTCGTGACGTGGTCGGCGGTGTCGATCGCGTGGGCCACCGCGCCGGATCTGGCCTGGCTGTCGACGCACCGGACCGCCGTGGCCGTGGCCGCACTGGTCACCGGGACGGCCGTCGCGACGCGCATGGTCGACCCGGCGCGCCGCTTCGGCGTCGGTGTCGCGCTCGCCGCCGTCCCGGTGCTCGTCTGGGCGCTCGGGAGCCGGGTAGTGCCCGACCTCCTCGCGCCGATCGACGACACCTCCCGCCTGTCGGCGCCCATCGGTCACGCGAATGGCCTGGCCCTCATCGCGGTGTTCGCCGTACCGGGTGCGGTTCTGCTCGCCTCCACGCGCAGGTGGCGCGACGCCGGGACGGTGATCACGATGGGCGCCTTGCTCGTCGTCGCGCTGACCGGCTCGCGCAGCGGCATCCTCGCGCTCGTCGGCGCGGTGGCCGTCGCGCTGTGGATGTTCCCGGCCCGCGACCGGGTTCTCGCCACGCTCGGAGCGGCAATCCTGGGCAGCCTGCCCGCCGTGATCTACGGGCTCACCGCGGGCCCCCTCACCACCGAGCCGGCCCTGCCGGAGCCCGCGGCGCGTCGAGGCGCGGGCATCATCCTCGGCGTGCTCGTCGTGCTGGGCGCCGTGATCGCCGTGGTCGCCCGTGACCTCCTTCGCCCCGCGGCCCGTCGCGTCGCGCACGGCCTCGAGCACCGGCTGGCCGGCCGGATCCTGTTGATCGGCGCGGCCGTGATCGTCGTCGCCGGCGGCGTGATCGCGGCGATCTCCGGACGCGATGCGTCGGCGGGCGCCGGCCGGACGGTCAGTGTCGACAGCAACCACCGGCTCGACTGGTGGGCCGAGGCGGCGCGCGGGTTCGCCGACGCGCCCGTGTGGGGCCACGGCGCCGGCAGCTTCCCCCTCACGCACATCCTCGAGCGCAGTGAGGCGATCGAGACGCTGAAGGTGCGCCAGCCCCATCAGCTCCCGCTCGAGCTCCTGACCGAGCTCGGCGCGGTGGGACTGCTGCTCGGGATCGCGCTCGTGGGATGCGTGGTCTGGGCGGCCCGTCGGGCGGGGCGGGCCGCGGCCCCGGCGCTCTGCCTGGTCGTCGCGTTCCTGATCCAGGCCCAGCTCGACTTCCCGTGGACGATCCCGGCGGCGAGCATCCCGGCCATGGCAGCGGCCGGCATCGTCCTCGGGATGGGTGGACCCCGCGTTGCCGCCACGCGCGCCACCGGCGCCGCGCGGATTGCGGCGGCGACCATCGTCGCCGTGGGCGCGATCGTGAGCGCCGCGGTCGTCGCCGTCGCCGCGAGCCGCACGAACGACGCCTACCTGAGCGACGCCTCGCCCGCGGTCGCCGTCGCGAAGGCCGATCGCGCGACCGGCCTCAACCCGCTTGCGATCGACTCACTGCTGATCACGGCGAAGGGTCGCGCCCAGCTCGGCGATCGGGTGGCGGCGGTTCGCGATGCCCGCCGGGCGACCGATCGTCAGCCCGAGAACCCCTTCGCGTGGGAATGCCTCGCCGCGATCGGCGACGGGCCGGTGCGGGCGGCCGCGATCTCCCACCTCGAGGATCTCGATCCCGCGCGCGATCTGTCGAAGGATCCACCGCGCTGCCAGCCGAGCTGGTAGCGGCTGCGCGTTAGCCGGGCGGGCGCCCCAGGCGCCGGAGCCGGGGCACACGGGTCGCCGCCTCGCGCACGATCGAACCGTGCATCTTGGACTCGCCGCGCACGCGGTCGGTGAACGTGATCGGCACCTCGACGACCCGGAACCCGGCGAGCAGCGTCCGGTACGTGACCTCGACCTGGAAGACGTAGCCGGCGGCGGCGACCTCGTCGAGCGGGACGGTCTCCAGCACGATCCGGCGGAAGCACTTGAACCCGCCGGTGAGGTCCCGCACGCGCACGCCGAGGACCCGGCGGGCGTACCAGCACCCGCCGCGGCTGATGAGCCGCCTCACGAGCCCCCAGCGCGCCACGCCGCCCCCGTCGGTGTAGCGCGACCCGAGCACCAGGTCGGCGTCGCGCGCCGCCGCGACGAGCCGCGGGACGTCCCGGGGATCGTGCGAGAAGTCGGCATCCATCTCGAGCACCAGCTCCGCGCCGTGCGCGAGCGCGTGGGCGAACCCTGCGATGTACGCAGGCCCGATGCCCTCCTTGCGATCGCGCCGGAGCACGGCCACTCGCGGGTCGCGCGAAGCTGCCCCGTCGGCCAGGTCGGCGGTCCCGTCGGGCGAGGAGTCGTCGACCACGAGCACCCGCCCGTCGAGTGCGGCGTCGTCGAACACCGCGAGCAGCGCGTCGATCATCGCGACGACGTTCTCGGCCTCCTGGTAGGTGGGGAGCACCACCCATGCCGCGCCGGGCGGCCAGGGTTGGCTCACGCGGGCAGGCGAATGCCGAACGTGAACGGTCCGGGGATGGCGCGTGCACGACCGGTTCCCGTCCCCCGCGGCACATCCGACACCCGGATCGCGAGGGCACGGGCGTCGACGTCGATCGCGGGCACGATCTCCGCGGCCACCTCGCTCCAGGTGGCCCTGGCCGCGCCCTGCACCGACGTCGCGGCGTAGCGGTTGCCCCGGTCGTCCCACACCTCGATCCCGGCACGGCCGATGGCCGGTGCATCGCTCGCGTCGCCGGGAGGGCCCAGCGCGACGAGGCTCGCCACGGCACGGTCCCAATAGCGCTCGACGGCGAGCACGCACACCGCCGCTCCCTCGGCGAGCCGCGCCTGCCCCACCGGAACGAGGTCTACGAACGCACCGTGCGCGCGGGGAGGGACGGACCCGCTGTGCTGCGGAAGCCACTGGTCGATGGGCTCCGGCGGCGGGTCGACGACCGTCCGCTCCGGGACCAGATCGATGAGCAGGCTCCACGGCCCGCCACCCATCGGCCGCGTGACGCCCGCACCGCCGCCCCGGGCGGGGTTGATGCGCGCGAGCCCGTCGACGACCAACTCGAGCCGCCGGGCGTCCGGCGGCAGCGACGGCTCCACCCACACGGTGGCGTTCAACTGCCCCAGCCCCGACGCGGCGTTCAACACCTCGCCGGTGTACCGGTCGCCGCGCTCGTCCCGCACGGTCAGGCCCATGCCGGGATCCCACTCGATGAGCCCGGGCACGTCGCTGAGCACCAGCAGCGGGATGACGGCCCCGTCGGTGTGGTGCTCCACGCTGAGCGCGAGCACCAGCGTCTCGCCGCCCCGGGCGACGGCGTCGCTCGGAACGAGGCCGCCGAAGCCGGCGGCGTCGCGCACATGATCGGACGAGAGCGGAGCGGTGGTGGCCATCTCCGTAAGCTTGCCAGGTGTCCGGCGAAGCGCACATTCTCGTGTTGCTCCACCCGTTTCCGATGGACGCAAGTTTCTGGGGGCCGATGTGGCGGGAGCTGGCGGCGGACGTGACCGTCCTCACCCCGGAATTTCCGGGCTTCGGCGCCGCCCCACCGGTCGACGCACCGACGGTCGTGGCGTTCGCAGGCGACGTCGCCGACCTCATCCGGAGGGAGGGGCGTGGTCCGGCCACGGTCGTCGGCCTCTCGCTGGGCGGATACGTCGCGCTCGCGCTGGCGCACGATCACCCCGATGCCGTCGCCGGGCTGGTGCTGGCGAACACGCGCGCGGAGGGTGACGATGCGGCCGTCCGCGCGGCCCGGGATCAGGCGATCGACACCGTCCGCATCGACGGGCTCGACGCCTACCTCGCCGGCCTGCTGCCGCGGCTGCTCGGCCCCGACGCGGGTCCCGACGCGTGGGACCGCGCCCAGGCGATCGCGCACCGGCAGGATCCGGAGGCCGTGTGCCTGGCGCTCGAGGCGCTGCGGGATCGTCCCGACCGGACCGGCGACGTCGACGCGATCGGCGTCCCCACGACCGTGATCGTCGGATCGGCGGATGCCGTGACGCCACGGGAGGCCGCGCAGGCGCTCGCCGACGGCGTCGCCGGTGCGACGCTCGCCGAGATCGACGGCGCCGGTCACCTCTCAGCGCTGGAGCGCCCGGCGGAGTTCGCCGGGCTGGTGGCCCAGACGCTCGCCCGCGTCGAAGCGGAGCGCCCGACATGACGCGCGCGCACGGGGATGATCACATTCCGGGGTGCTGCCCGGAGCTCCCGGCCGCCCGCCGGCGGGCGTAGTAGGTGTGGGCCTTCGCACGCGAGCCGCAGCGCTCCATGGAGCACCACCGCCGGCTGCCGTTGCGGCTGGTGTCGAGGTAGACGTAGGTGCAGGTCTCGGCGGCGCACTCACGGACGCGCGAAATGTCGTCCCGGGCGAGGTCGAGCGCGTCGAGGAGCACCGGCACCAGCAGGCAACGGCACGTGGACACCTCGGGGCAGAAGTTCGGCCGGAGGCTCGTGCGATCGACGGCCAGTCGGCCCGGGGTCTCCTGCAACCAGTCCGCGACGACGTCGGCGACGGTCTCGGGGTCCCGCCGGACGAACGCGTCACGGAGCGCCCCACGGAGCGCGCGGACGCGCTCGAGGTCGCGCGGACCCGCCTCGCGATCGGGCGGGCCATACCCCGCCTCGAGGAGCCACCGCCCGATGTCACCCGGTTCGCACAGCAGGTCGTCGGCCCCGCTCACCGTGTTGCACAGATCGAGGGCGGGACGGCCACCGAGCCAGACGAAACCTCCCATCGGGTTTGACCTCCCCCCCTCCGAACGCGTATCGTTGTTACCAGTAAAGCAGTATCACACTGGTTCGCAACAGGAGTCGCAATGCCTTCCCTCCCTCCCGCTATCTCACTCTCACACATCGAGCGTGGTCGCGGCCCCCTCGTGGTCGCATTGCACGACCTTGGGCGGTCCGGGGACGTGATGCTGCGGGCGCTCAAGCCGCTCACCAAGCGGTTTCGCGTGCTGGCACCGGACCTCCGCGGGCACGGCGAGTCGCCCACACCCGACGGGCCGTGGAGCATCGACGACTTCGCGTCCGACGTCTCGCGGCTGATCGCCGCCGAAGGCGGCGAGGCGATCGTGGTCGGCGTCGGGCTCGGCGCGGCGACGGGGCTGGCGCTCGCCCTCGGCCACCCCGGCCTGGTCGCCGCGCTCGTCGTGAGCGGCGCGGGGGCCCGCGGCGAGGACATCGAGGGCCAGGAGCGCTGGGCGCGGATGGCGCGGATGTTGCGCGAGCGCGGCGGCGCCGAGGGCGTGGCCCTCGCCGCCGAGGCCATGGGCACGCGGCCCGACCTGCGCGGCGCGCTCGTCCAGATCGAGCCGCCGGTGCTGGTGCTGGCCGGCGACGGGGATCGGGCCTATCCGCCCGGCACGCAGCGTGAGCTGGCCCAGTCGCTTCCGGCCGCGCGATTCCTCGAGGTCGCGGGCGCCGGGCACGACCTGGCGATCGAACGGCCCGAGGAGCTCGTCTCCGGCGTGCAGTGGGTCGCCGGAACGCTCGTGCAGCACGCCGCCGCCGCGTAGGAGGCGACGCACGCTCGAGCGGGTGGTTAGCCCGAATACGTGAAGGAGGCCGACCGCTCGGCCTCCTTCACCAATGCGGCGACGACCCCGTCCAGCTTCGCGAGCAGGTCGTCGCCGACGATCGACCCGTCGGGCGCAACCCGCTCGTGGACCCTCGGGACCGCCACGCCGTCCTCCAACACGCGGGCCCCCGCGGTCCCGAGGACCTTCCGCAGCTCGGCCTGCGCCCAGACCGCGCCGAACCCCCCGGACGTCGCGCCGATCACCCCCACCGGCGTCCCCTTGAGGGAGCTGTCGGGGAATGGGCGCGAGGCCCAGTCGACGGCGTTCTTCAGGACACCGGGGATCGAGGCGTTGTACTCCGGCGTCGCGAAGAGCACGGCGTCGGCTTCGCCGACCGCGTCGCGCAGATGCGCGACGGCCGGATGCGCGGGCTCCCGGTCGTCGTCGGCGTCGTATGGCGGCAGCTCACGCAGGCCCTCGAAGATCTCGAAGTCCACGTCCGGGCCGACGCGCGATTCGATCGCGCGGAGCAGCGCCGTGTTGTGCGATTGGGCCCGGAGGCTCCCGCTGATTCCGAGGATCCGCATGACTCAGCCCTTGACCAGCTCGAGGTGGGCGACCAGCGTGACGTCCTTGCTCAGCATCAAGCCCCCGCCGGGCATCGGGGCGTTCCAGTTCATGCCGAACGCCGTCCGGTCGACCGTGCCCTCGAGGTCGAGGCCGACCCGGTGACCGCCGTAGGGGTCCTCGACGGGGCCTGCGATCGTTCCGGTGAGCCGTACGGGCTTCGTCACGCCGCGCATCTCGAGGTCCACGTCGACGGTCACCTCGTCGCCTGAGCGTGCAAAGGACGTCGAGCGGATGTGCACCTCGGGGTGGCGCTCCAGATCGAAGAACTCGGGTGACCGCAGATGAGCGGTCAGATTGTCGTCCTTGGTGACGATGCTCTCGACCTTCGCCGCCCCGGTCAGCTCCGGGCCGGCGCCGTTCGCGCTCAGCGTGGCGCTGAAGTCGCCCACCTGTCCGCGGAACACCGACACGATGTTGTGCCGGGCGGTGAAATCGAGGGACGAGTGGACGGGATCGCTCGTCCAGGTTCCGGTGATGTCGCTCACGAAGGGCCTCCGTCGGCTGCGTTGCTTTCCAAAGTAAAGTGAGCGTACGGAACGATGCTTCGCAAGTCAAGTACATCGTCGCCAGAACGCCGACGTCCTGGACTCCGACGAGTGGACCCCGGATCGGGGGTACCTGGAGTCAGCACCCGCCGGATTCCGGGTTCAATCAGCGCGACCGCGTGCAGCAGTCACGGCGGGCCAGGCTCGGGGTGTTCGGCGTCCGTGTCCTACGCGTCGGAGTCGTCGGCCACGTCGGAAGGCGCGAGCTCCCCGTGGGCGACCTGCGCCAGCGCCCGCACGATCTGCACGCACATCGCGTCGCTGACGGCGACCTGCACCTGGCTCTCGTCGACGTCCTGGAACGCGATGGTCCAGTTCGGGACGAGGCCGTCGGGCAGCTCGTGGGGCGGCGTGACCGACATCCCGACGAGCTGCGGGGTCAGGACCCAGAAGACCGCCTCGGGCAGGCCGGCGTTCTCGGGCTGCCAGTTGAGCGCCTCGGGCGGGAGCGACTGGCGCATCGGCTCCGCCTGTGTGAAGGCGCCCATCATGCCCTCGGCGTCGGCCACGCTGATCGGCACCTGCAGCACGATGTTGCCGCCTCCCGTGAAGGTCAGCATCGCCGCGGGCTCGGCTCCCGGCTCCGGCGGCTCCTCACCCTCGGGGATCTCGAAGTCGACCACCGGCTGGCAGTCGAACTGGGTTGCGTGGAATCCGACGATCTGGCGCATGGGAGCGGATGTTGTCACACGCGCGCCGGAGCGGTCGCCGAACTCCTCGGCCGGCCGGCCGGCCGCTAGCCCCGGCCGCGGCTGGGGCGCTCCACTGGCCCGGTGCGGACCGTCCGCCCGAGGAGGCGCATCGCCTTGAGGCCGAGGGAGAGCTTCTCCCGGTCGTCGCTCTTGCCGACGTCGAGGCCGCACAGCTCGGCGATGCGGTCGAGCCGGTAGCGCACCGTATGCCGGTGGGTGTAGAGCTTGCCGGCGGTCGCGGCGAGGTTCCCGTCGAGCTCGAGGTACGTCGCGAGCGTCCCGACCAGCTCGGTCTGGTACTGCTCGTCGTAGCGCACCAGCGCCTCGAGGGTCTGCTCGTAGAACGACGAGAGCTCCTCGGGCCGGTCGGCGAAGATCTGGAACAGCAGCTTGTAGGTGCCGGTCTCCTCGAAGGTCACGACGTCGCCGTGGCGACCGAGGCGCTCGCCGATCGACAGGGCGAGCTCTGCCTCGTCGAGCGCCGCACCGAGCCGCTCCGGCTCCGCGGTGTGCCGCGACAGCGCCAGCGTCACCGCCAGCCCCGGCGCCATCTCGCGAGTCGCCGCCAGGAGCCGCCGGGCGAGGGTGTGCGCCCGCTCGTCGACGCCGCCCTCCTCACCGGCCTCCTCGGGAGGGGTGGGAAGCAGCACGAGCAGCCGGCCCTTGTTCCAGTCGACCAGCGCGCGCGGCCAATGGAGGTCGAGCACGGCGCGCACTTGCGTGAGGAAGCGCCGCTCCACCAGCCCGTCGGCGCCGGTGCGGCCCGCGCCCTGCGGGTCCTGCAGCGTGCCGATCATCGCCACGGCGCCATTTGTCAGGTCGGCGCCGAGCAGCCGGGCGCGGCGCACGATGGAGTCGCGGCTCACGACCTCGCCCGCGATGAGCTCCTCCACGAGTTCCCCGCGCAGGCGCGACTCGGTCTCGACCCGGGCCTCGTCACGGGCGTGCTCCAGCGCGCAGGCCTCGACGATCTCGCTGAGCTCCGCCCGGCGCATGGACGTCGGATCCCCGGTCATCCACGCGACCACTGCTCCAACGGGGCCCGAGGGGCCCGGCACCGGGCGGCGCATCATGCCGGGCGAGTCGGCCGCGAGGAACGCCTCGAGCGCCTGCGACGGGTCGCCCGCGCGCATCCCCTCCGTCGCCTCCTCCAGGGCTCCGTCCTTCGCCGTGTCCGTTCCCGCCGCGCCGACGACGTCGAGGTAGGCGTCGAGGATCGCCACCGGGGCGGCGAGGATCGATGCTCCGGTCGCGGCGAGCGCCGCGTACCCCTCGCCGGCGAGCAGGGGCGCGCGAAGCGCTGCCCGGGCGGCGTCGGCGGCGGAGCGCACGCCGGCGCCGACGGCTTCCGCCAGGGCGGCCACGACGGGACCCCATGGTGTTCCCCGGGCGAGCACGATCACGGGCACGTCCGGGATGTCCTTGGGTGCGGAGCGGGTGACGACCGCGGCCGTCCCCGGGGGCGGGTCGTCGACCCCGTCCGCCGCGAGCACCAGCGCGTCCGGCTCCGGCGGCGACGCCGGATCGAAGGGCACGACCGACTGGACCGGGCGGTCGAGGGCGGCGTCGCGCGGCACGACTCGCGCCCCGGCGAGTTGCGGAAGGGCGAGAAGATCGGCGAGCGTGGGTGAGCCCGCCGCCACGGCGATGGACTCGGCGGTATCGGTCGGCACCTCTCAAGCATGGGGACCGATGGTCGTCCGGTCAAGCGGGCGCCCCGGGTTTTCGCCGTATGGCCAACCCGGGACGCAACCGGTTCGACACGCGCACAGGAATCGGCACGGGCGCCGCTGATAGCTTCGAGGGACGTTTGACGGGCCCGGAAAGGACACCCCAGTGACGAGGCAAGAGGTGCTGGCACACGTCGAGGAGCGCGACGTCAAGTTCATCCGCCTCTGGTTCACCGACATCCTCGGTCAGCTCAAGAGCTTCGCGATCACCCGGGAGCAGCTCGACGCCGCGCTCGACCACGGAATGGGCTTCGACGGCTCGTCGATCACCGGGTTCAACGCGATCGAAGAGTCCGACATGATCGCGATGCCCGACCCCTCGACGTTCGCGGTGCTGCCGTACCGCCCGCAGGAGCAGGCCGTCGGCCGCATGTTCTGCGACATCCAGGTGCCGGGAGGCGCGGCCTACGAGGGCGACCCCCGCTACGTCCTGCGCCGGGCACTCGAGCGGGCGGAGACGCTGGGGTTCGAGCACTTCTACCTCGGTCCGGAGCTCGAGTTCTTCTACTTCAAGAGCCCCGACGGCACCGAGACGCTCGACCGCGGGGGGTACTTCGATCTCACCACCCTCGACGCGGCCAGCGACGTCCGGCGCGACACGGTGATCGCCCTCGAGTCGATGGGTATCGAGGTTGAGTACTCGCACCACGAGGTGGGGCCGTCGCAACACGAGATCGACATGCGGTTCACGGACGCGCTGCGGATGGCGGACAACGTCATGACCTACCGCACGGTGGTGAAGGAGGTCGCCCACAAGCACGGGTGGTACGCGACGTTCATGCCCAAGCCGCTGAACGGCGAGAACGGCAGCGGGATGCACACGCACCAGAGCCTGTTCCGCGGCGAGGAGAACGCGTTCTTCGACGCGGACGACGAGTTCTTCCTCTCGCCGATCGCCAAGAGCTTCATCGCCGGACTGCTCCGCCACGCGCGGGAGATGTCGTGCGTGTTCGCCCAGTGGGTCAACTCCTACAAGCGGCTGGTGCCGGGCTACGAGGCGCCGGTGTACACCGCCTGGAGCCGGCGCAACCGCTCGGCGCTCATCCGCGTCCCGGTCTACCACCCGGGCAAGGAGCGCGCGACGCGCGCCGAGATCCGCTGCCCCGACCCGGCCTGCAACCCGTACCTCACGTTCGCGGCGCTGCTGCACGCCGGACTCGACGGCATCGAGAAGGGGTACGAGCTGCCGCCGCCGATGGACACCAACCTCTACGACCTCTCCCACGACGAGCGCCTGCGCGCGGGCATCGAGTCGCTGCCCGAGTCGCTCGGCGAGGCGATCGAGCTCGGCGCCGAGAGCGAGCTGCTCCTGCGCGCATTCGGCGAGCACATCCACAGCCGGTTCGTGGACATCAAGCGGGCCGAGTGGGACGAGTACCGGGTCCAGATCACCCCGTACGAGCTGACGCGGTACCTGCCGGTCCTCTAGCGGCCCCTGCGGCTGGCTTGTCAGCTGACAAGCTCTCGCCGGAATTCGGCTCACTAGACTCACCGGGTGATCCCTGTGCCCGCGTCGACATTCGGCCTGGAGGGCTGGCCGGAGAAGCTGGTGCTGATCGCGATCACGGTCGCGTGCGCTGCACTCGTCCTCGCACTCCTCGGTGCGCTCATCCCGCGACTCATCTCCCGGATGCCCGCGGGAACGGAGAGCGCCAAGTGGCGGCAACGCCAGACAGCCGCGGCGTTGCTGTCCACCGTACTGCGATACGTCGTTCTGGTCTCGGCGGTCATCGTGATCGTGATCATCCTCGCCGGCGGAGGCGGCATCGGCGCGTTGGGCGGCACGGCCTTCGTGGCAATCGTGATCGGCTTCGCGAGCCAGCGCCTGCTGGCCGATGTGATCGCCGGCTTCTTCATCGTGTTCGAGGACCAATACGGGGTGGGCGATCTCGTGGAACTGGCGCCGTCGGGGCACACCGGCGTGGTCGAGGAGGTGGGGATTCGCACCACGATCGTCCGCGAGGCGAACGGCGCCCGCTGCTTCGTGCCGAACGGGCAGATCAGCGCGGTTCGGCGCCTCCCGTCCGCCAGGTCCGTGATCTCCGTGACCCTGATCACCCGTGACCCGGACGCGGCCGAGTCGGCGCTCCAGCGACTCGGCGATCTCGCAGGCGCCGAGGCCGGTGTCGCATCCGCCCCGGAGACGGTGAGCCGCCGCGAACTCGGGGACGGCCTTGTTGCGGTTCACGCGCGGGTCGGCGTCGCCGCGGCCCTCGAGGACACCGCGCGCGACCTCGTGGCCACGGTGCTCCGCGCTCGCCTGGGTGACACCCTGGCCGCGGATCCGGTCGTGGGCGCGTCGGAGCCACGGGAGTCGGAGCGCCCCGAGGTGGTCGGCGAGCCGTGACCCCGGTGGCGAGCGAAGGCGCGCGGCGCCTCATAGGCTTGGGGGCGATGGGATCGCGGGACGACATACGCGTGATCGGGCGGGGCGGGTGAGCACTCCGCTTCGCATCGCCGTGGACCTGCGTCGCGTCGCCGACGGCGACCGCGGCGGCATCTCCCGCTTCGCCACGGGCGTGACCGAGGCGCTGGCACGGCGAGACTGGCTGACCGTGCTGCCGTTCGCCCACAAGGAGCTCCCGGTCGAGCTCTCGCTCGAGGTGTACCAGCTCGGCGGCGGGCGCGAGGTCACGCGGGAGCAGATGGCGATCCCGGCCCTGCTCTCGAAGCTCGAGGCGGACGTACTGCTGTCGCCGGCGAACCGCGGCCTGCCGCTGGTGGCGCCGTGCCCGATGGTCCTGGTGCTCTACGACGTCGCCGAGTGGGACCGCACGCTCGTGCCCGCGCCGGAGGGTGCCGCGGCGACGCGGTTCGCGTACTCGAACGCGGTCTCGCTTTCGCGGGCCGCGCGGATCGTCACCACCTCGGAGCACTCGGCGGGCGCGATCCGCCGGCGCCTCGGCATCGACGAGGACCGCATCCGTGTCGTGCCGGGCGGGCTGGAGGAGCGATTCCTGACCGACCCCGGCCTCGATGCGGTGTCGCGCGCACGCGAGCGCTACGGGGTGATCCCCGGAAGCATCCTCCATGTCGGAAGCCTCCAGGCACGGAAGGACCTTCCGACCCTGGTGCGGGCGGTGGCGTCGCTCCCGGCGTCGGTGGCGCCGCGGCTGGTGCTGGCGGGGTCCGGCCCGGAGGAGGAGAGCCTGCGGTCGATGGCGAGGATGATCGGGATGGCCGATCGCCTCCATCTGGCGGGCTTCGTCGACGACGTCGACCTCCCCGCCGTCTACCGCGCGGCGAGCGTGGTGGTGCTGGCCGGAACCGGCGAGGGGTTCGGCCTGCCCGTGCTGGAGGCGATGGCCGCCGGCACCCCGGTGCTGGCAGCCCGGGCGGGCGCCCTGCCGGAGGTCATCGGGCGGGCGGGACGGCTGTTCCCCGCGGGGGATGAGTCGGCGCTCGCGACGCACCTTCGCGAGGTGCTCGGCTCACGAGACGAGGCGGCCCGGATGTCGTCGGAGGGACGGGCGCACGCAGCGACCTACTCGTGGGACCGGGCCGGCCGGGAGATCGAGAGCGTGCTGCGCGAGGCGGTGGCCCTGGGACGGCGCAAGCGGATAGGTGAGCAGCTCGGCTCCCTCAAGTCGCTGACGCGCTGGCTGCGCTAGACGTTCACTTGCGGCGCAAAGTCGTTTCGCTCACCATGCGCCGCGCTTGAAGATCACCGTCGGGATGGTGCGCAGGAGGATCTCGATGTCGAGCCAGATCGACCACGACTCGATGTACGAGAAGTCGAGGCGCACCAGCTCGTCGAACCCGATCTCCGACCGGCCGCTCACCTGCCACAGCCCGGTCATCCCTGGTAGCACGAGGTAGCGCTTCTTGTGGACGGCGTCGAGGAGCGCGAAGTCGCGCTCCGGGAGCGGCCGCGGGCCGACAAGCGACATCTCGCCACGGATGACGTTGAACAGCTGCGGCAGCTCGTCGATGGAGAACCGGCGGAGGAACTTCCCTACCCGGGTCACGCGCGGGTCGGCGCGCATCTTGAACAACGCGCCATCGGCCTCGTTCTGGGCCTCCAGCGCCTGCTGCTGCGCCTGCGCGTCCACGGTCATCGTGCGGAGCTTGAGGCAGTCGAACGGGGTCTCCTTTACGCCGACGCGCCGGCTGCGGAAGAGCACCGGCCCGCGGTCTTCGAGCTTGATGGCGATCGCGGCCGCGAGCAGGATCGGCCAGGTGACCAGGAGGATCAGGACCGAGACGACCATGTCGAACGCGCGCTTGGTGAGGAACGCCGCGCCTGACAGCACCGGCGGGTGCAGGTCGAAGAGGGGGAGCCCCGGTGCCGGCACGGCGCGGAGCGTGTGCGACAGGAGCTCCGTCGCCGTCGGCGCGAGGCGGACGGGGATGCCACGGGTGCGGCACTCCTCCAGGAGCTCGAGCGCCGGGGCGTCGGCCCCCATCGCGCCGGCGATGATCACCTCGTCGACCTCACCGCCACGCAGTGCGTCTCGCAGCGCGGCGGATGGCTTGTGGTCGCCGTTGGGCCCCGTGTCGAAGAACTCGTAACGACCCACGACCCGGTAGGGCAGGCTCCGGCCGCTTTGCGTCCGTTGCAGGCTGGCGGCGATGTCCGTCGTGAGCGCGGGAGGGCCGACGAGCAGCGCGCGGCGCTCGACCTTCATCACGTCGAAGTACAGGGCGGTGAGGCTTGCGTGGCTGGCGCGGAGGGCGACCGAGAGCGCCGCGACCGCGACGAACGACGCGTAGAAGACGTAGTAGGTGGTGAAGTCGTTGCCGGCGGCGATGACGAGGGCGGCGACGATCAGCGTGGCGATCGCCGTGCTCCCGATGACGCGGGCCGCATGGCCACGCCGTTCCCGGCCGTGGTAGAGCCGGGCGCGGGCGAAGACCAGCACGAGCACCACCGAGGCGAGCGGGAGGATCCGGCGCTCCTCGATCCAGATCGCCCCGAAGTCCACGGGCTCGCCCCGGAGCACGAGCTTGCCGGCGAGCGCCACCATGATCCCGAGCACGAGGGCCGTGAGGTCGATCGCGACGAGCATCGCGACCGACAGGCTGCGGCGCACCCAGGTGCGGGCGATCGGCAATCCCGCGATCGGCTTGAAGCGGGCGTCCCGCCGGACGTGCTCCCGCCGCGGGACGATTCCCATTAGCCGCCCACCCCGTGCATCTCGACCACATTCCATCGGGGCGCTCCCCCGCGGGCCGTGGGATTCGATCGTCGCAGGCCCCGAAAGCGCCGCGCCCGGCGGCACGTCGTCCCGCCGTAGTCCGCCGTACAGGCTCCGCGCGCCCGCATCAGCGCACCGTGAGCGTGACGGCCGGGCTCGTGCGCGTGCCGGCCGCGCCCGTGCGGCTCACTCCGCTCCAGCGCGCGCGCAGCACGACCTTGGCGCTCGGGCGGAGGCGGACCTTGAAGCTCCCGTCCGCCGACGTGCGAACCGTCTTGATCGTGACCCACGAGCCACCGGCCTTCCGCTGGATGTTCACGCGGGTCGCTCCCGGCGCCACCCGTGCCTGTCCGACCAGGGTAACCGCCGTGCCGCGGCGCACGGCGCCACGCGTGGTCGCCACGAACGGCAGGCCGATCGCCTGGTAGCCAGGCTTCCGGGTGCCGGCCTGGGTGAGCACGCCGGACGCCCACTGCGGGTGGTCCTGCAGCAGGTAGTAGACGAGCAGGCCGACCCTGGCGTTGGCCTTCGCGCGGCGATAGGCATCGGCGATGAACGGCCCCTGGTTGGCGGTGCCGAACGCGTAGGGATACTGGAGCACCTTTCGGGTCCCGAAGCCGTACTCGGTCAGCCACAAGCGCTTGCCCTTGAGGTAGGTCCTGTCGATCGCCTTCGTGAGCACGGTCAGGTTGTAGAAGTCGACGTAGGTGCGGCGCGGCGGAGTCGTGTCGGCCGGCGCCCGGAACGGGTAGGGGTGGTGGCTCACCACGTCCATGGGCGGGCGCAAAGCCTTGGCGTTGAGCGCCGTGATGAAATCGTCGGGCGTCACCCGGACGGGGGCGGCGTCGAGCGGGCAGCTCGGACACCGGTCGCCCGCGGGGGCGGTGACGGCGCCGGCGACGGTCGCCTGGGGGTCGGCGCGCTTGACGCCGGCATAGAAGGCCCTGAGGAGATCGCTGTAGATCGCCGGGGACGCCGGCACCCACTTGTTGCCGGACCGGGTGTACTGAGGCCGCAGGAACAGGGCGATGTTGGCCTCGTTCCACGCCTCCCACTTCTTGACGCCGAGCGGCCCGTAGCGCCGCGCCGCCGCCTCGCCGAACGCGCCGAAGTCTCCGGGGAGGAGGGGCCGGATCGACCAGTTCTCGTACCGCGAGTCGAACGGCACCGTCGTGTCCTGCGCCCAGGCGGGGGTTCCGTAGACGGCGAAGAGCACCTCGACGCCGTACTTGCGCGCGGCCGCGACGATCGCGTCGTACTGACCCCAGCGGTAGGCCGGATCGGCCGGGTTCGTGGGATCCGCCGGACGGGAGCCCGCGATGAGGTCCCACCTCAGGTCGACGCGGATCAGGGCCGCGCCGGCATCGGCGAGCAGACGCACCCGGGCGTCGGGGTTCGCGTCGACGACGATGCGGTCGTCCTGGATCCCCGCGACGGGCGAGCGGCCCGCGGAGAGCGAGGTGATCGACGGACCGGCCGCGGCGGCAAACCCGGCGGCGGCGGCGAGCGCGGCGATTGCGCCGACGCACGCGAGGACGGTGGTTCGGAGGCGGGTCGAGACCATTGCGGCAACGACCCTACCAGCGGCGCCCTGCAATCCCGACTTCGCCGGGGGTCATGCCGCGGCCGCCGCCGCTCGCCGCCGGGGCGTCGCCGCGGTCAGCGCACGCGAGAGATCGCCGACCGGCAATCCGTCCCCCGCCGCCTGGGCGAGGGCGTCGCCACGGGTGCGCGCGAGCCCGAGCGCGAGCCGAAGCGCCGCGTCGACTCCGGCGAGCCACTCCCCGGGCCGGTCGACGTGGACGAGCACGGCGCCTTCGCCCCGGTCCATCTCGGCGCGCGCGCGATCGACGAGCGCGGGGACCTCGCGCGCCGACTGGTCCGGCTCGATCAACGGGTGCCAGCACACGCGGAACCCCGCAAGCGCCGCCTCGAGCAACCCATGCCGGGTGCGCATGCCGGAGACGATCGACGTGACCCCGTGCGCGCTCCACCAGTCGAGCTCGGCCGTTCGCCGTTCGATGCGGTGCGAGCGTCCTCCGCCACCCGGCCGCTCGGCGACCGCGAGACGATCGGGCACCAGCCAGGCGTACATCCTCGGTTCGACCATCGGACCTCTCCTCTCGGCGTTTCGGCCGATGGTCACTCCCCGCCCCGTGACGGCGCGACACCGAGGGGTGCCGGCATCCGAGCAATTGTGCGCCGGGCGTTACGCGGGGTCGTCGGTGGCGACGTCGCGCAGCCACGCGGGCACCGGCACCGTCTCGCGCGTGACGCGGTCGACGCAGACGTGCACCAGCTCACCCTCCGCGACCACCTCGCCGTCGCGGGTGAAGACGTGGCGGCTTCGGAAGGACGTCGTGCCGATGCTCCCGACGCTCGACGTGATCGTCACCGTGTCGTCGAGCATCACCCGGCGCCGGATCGCAAGGCGCGTGTCGACGATCGGCATTCCCGGCCCCTCCTCCAGGAGTCGCGTGAACGGGTAGCCCACCTCGGCGAGCCACTCGCTCAGCGAGCGGTCGATCCACCGGTAGAACGTCACGAAGTGGATCTGCGCGACGTCGACCTCGGCCATGACGATCCGGTGGGTCTCGGTGTGACGGTGCGGGGTCCCCATCGCGTCGAGAGCGTACCGATGTGCGTCGATCCTGAAAGATTCTCGCTAATTGCGAACACCTTCATCGCCGACCGGGGCCCGGAGGGGGCCAAAACACTCCCGTGAATCCTTCTCTTACTATCGGGTCAATTACCGAGAACTGAACCATCGGGGAGTTCAGCGACATCATCCCCTGCCGTAGGTTCACGGAAGAGGAGATTTCTGAAGGAATGCTCGCGGATCAGACCATCGAACCGAGCGCCGAGGAGCGGCGCCAAGCGGTGTGCGCCGCCCTGGCGGGGGCGCCCGGGCTCATCCGCTACGCCGCCCGCTTCACCCGGTCGATCGAGGACGCCGAGGACGCCTACCAGCGATCGATGGAGATCGCGCTCACCCGCGCGCCGGTGATCGATGCGGCCGGCTTCTCGTCGTGGCTCCACGTCGTGATCAAGAACGAGGCCATGGCGATCGCCGACGCGCGGCGGCGGGAACTCCCGATGCCGGATCGCGACCTCGAGGCGAGCGTGGCACGCGATCGCGCGGCCAGCGAGCCGGACGCGGTGATGGAGTGGCGAGAGCGATACCGGGCGATCCACGACGCGATGTGCGGGCTCACACACCCGCAACGGACCTGTCTGATGCTTCGCAGCGCCGGGCTCTCGCGACCGGAGATCGCTGCGATCACCGGCTACTCGGAGCGCAAGATTCATCGCTCGATTACCGAGGCGAGGTCGCGACTCCACGCGTGGGAGATCAGGATGGCGGCCGGCGCGGAGTGTGAGCGCGCCGGCGAGCTCATCGACATGACGATGGACGACCGCGCGACCAGGCGCGAGCGCCGCGCGCTGTCGCGCCACCTTCATCATTGTCACGCCTGCCGCCTGCGCTACCGAGGCCGCCGCGATCAGGTCCGCGCGCTCGGCTCCATGGTCCCGGTGGCGCTGACCGGGGGCGAGATCCTCCAGCACAGGACGCCGGATCCGAGCTTCGTCCTGGCCTGGTGGGAGCGCGTGGCGAGCTCGGCGAGCGTCCGCACCACGCAGGCGATGCAGGTGATGATGGACCTTCCGGCCCTGGCCCAGACGAAAGCGGGAGCGGGCGCGATCGCGGCGGCCGCAGCGGGAGCGATCGGAGCACCGGTGATGGTCGACGCGGTCCGATCGGACCGCCCGCTCCAGACGCCGCCTGCGATCCGGGCCTCCGTCGTGACGCCACCCAACGTGACGACGCGGGCACAGGTGGCCACCGTGACGAAGACCCCAGCCGCAGCCCGCTCAGGCGCCGCGCCGTCGGCGCGTGCGCGGCTTCCGGGTCGCGCGACTCCCCGGGTCACGACGTCCGCTCCAGCCAGGGCGGTGACCTCCACCGCACGAATCACGCGCTCGGCATCCGGGTCCCGCCCGCCCGCTGCCGGCGTGTCCGCGGCGCTCGAATTCGGACCCTGACAGGCCCCGCGTCAGGGGCCGGGCGTGAACTCCCTGACCGCGCTTCCTCCCCCGCTCGAGAGTCGCGGCAGCACGGCGACGCGGCGTGCCGCCGGCCGGGTGGCCGGCGTCGGCGTCGCGCGCAACGCCGGAGCGGACGTCCGTTTCGGCCTCACCGCGGTGGTCGGCGCGGGGGCCGGGGCCGGCCGGGCGACGAGCACCTGTTCCGGCCGCGGCGAGGTGTGCTCCGTGGCGAGCCGCGGCGCCACGCTCGAGGCACCGACGGCGAGGGTCGCAGACGTCAGGAGGGCAGCGGCCTTGCTGCCCCCGAGGCCGGCCGCTCCGCCACCCGCTCCCACCAGCACCCCGGTCGCGTCGTCGACGAAGCGGCCAAGCGCGCCGACGGCCGCATCCCAGAGCCCGACCAGTGCGTCTCGCACGGAATCCAGCCGGCCGGGCGGAGGGACGATGAGCAGCGGAGGCAGGAACGACCGCAGCGCCGCCCGTTCCCGCGCGCGAGCAAGGCGGCACGCGCGACATCCCTCGGACCCCGCTTCGGCGCCGTACACGTGACGCGCGATCGCGCCGGCCCGCTCCGGCCCGATCGCGTCGTCGAGCGGTCGGTCGGCCAAACCATCACGCTCCGCCCGCCGCTGGGCGTCCAGCAACGCGAGGTAGGGCGAGCTCTCCCTGCAGTAGCCGCCCTCGAGGTACCGGTCGACGCTCAACCGGAGGGACCGCTGCGCCCGGCTCCACGCGTCCTGCACCGTCGACTTGGGCACGCCCAGAATCCGCGCCGCCTCCCGCGCCGAGTACTCCTCGACGCCGATGAGTTGTGCGACACGCGCCTCCGCCGGCGCGAGCCGCGCAACCGCCTCCTGAAGGGCGCGGGCATCCTCGTCGTCGAACAGGATCTCCTCGAGCGGGGAGGTCGACTCGGACGCGCCGATGAGATCCAGCAGCACCTCGCCGTCCACGGCGATGGTGCGGCGATTGTCGCGCAGCCAGTTGCGGGCGGCGTTCCTCACCGACACCAACAGGCTGGCGCGGAGGTGCTGATAGGCGTCGGGCGTTGCGAACGTGGCCCGTGGGTCGACCGTGACCCGCACGAGGTGGCGCGCGATGACGTCCGACACGACGTCGTCCGCGGCCGCCCCGACGCCGGCTATCTGCGCGACCCGTGTGAGCTCGGGGCGCAGATGGTCGACGATGAGCGTGAACTGCGCCGGGGCGCTCCGCTCACCGGCGAGCGCCCGCCGGACGGAGGGAGGGATCGGCTCCGCCGTCGTCCTTCGGCGGGGACGCGCGTGCCGGAGGGTGCTGCGCGGCGGCACGGGCGGCGTTCGGTGGGAGCCGCCCCGAGCGGGCCGCGCCTTGCCGGCGCGGCCCGCTCGGGCGCAAGCCCCCTATCCGACCCTCACTGTGACGGGTGGGGAGTTGACGGCGAGATACGGCCAGCCCGAATCGGTGCCGACGGCGACGCGCACCGGAACGCTGTAGCGACCGGCCCGCCTGAACGCGTAGGCCAGCCGGAATGTCCCGTCCGGCCGGATGCGACCGTCCAGCGCCGGGCGCCAACGGCGGGTCGTGGCGTCGAACCACTGCAGCTGGATCGCCTTGCCACCCGCTCCGACGGCGGGCGCGAACCTGCCGGCGGCCACCAGCACGCGGTTCCCCTGGATCATCCTCACGCCGGCGCGCAGGACCGGCCGGACCTCGAGCCATGCGACCGGCTGACGGATCGACGAACCGACGGGGTTGAGCGTCCACGCGCCGCCGATCGTGGCGCGGGCCGTGATGGCGAAGTTGCCCTTGGCATCGGTGCGCGCGCCCGCCGCGTACCGGCCGGACGCGTCGCGCATCTCGATCGGAGCGCCCGAGAGCGGCGATCCGTCGGGACGCTGAAGGTGGCCTCGCAGCGTGAACTTCGCGTTGTAGGCGCGACGGACCACGGGCACCGTGACGCCGAAGAGGGAGCGCGAACGCTTGGAGCCCGGCGATTGGAGGCGCACCGCGACGAACCGTGCCGCCGCCCCGGAGAGGCCGCCGTCCGGGTTCCCGGTCCATGTGAAGGGCACCGCGACCTGGGCGGTGTTGCCCGCGAGGTCGCAGATCCTGAGGGTCGCCCGGTAGTCGCCGTTCGGCATCGCGCCGACCGGGAGCTGGACCGTCGCCGCGGCCGTGGGGAGCGTGCCGGTCGCCTGGTCGAAGACGGTCGCCAGGGCGCCACCGGTGCCGGGACCGGCGACCGCCACGACGGTCGGACAGGCGCCGAATCCGACTCCGTCGGACATCGCCCACGACAGCACGCCCGTCGCGGCGCCGACGCCGGCGCCGCTGATCACCGGAGGGGTCGTATCGATCCGGATCGACCGTGGCGCCGACGGTGCGCTCGCACGGCCGGCCTTGTCGACCGCACGGGCGACGACGGTGTGGTCGCCGTCGGCGGTGAGCGTGAAGCTGGGCGGTGAATCCGTCCACGCGCCGCCGTCGGTGCTGAACTGGTTGCGGTCCCAGCCGGAGCCGTTGCCGTCGGCGGTCGGGCCCGTTTCAACGGTGACGGGCGCGTGTCCCCACGCGCCGTCCATGTCGGGCGTGAGGCTGATGACCGGGGGCGCCGGGTCGGTGCGATCGAGCTTGAAGGTCGCGCAGGTCTGCGCTTCGCCCCAGGCAGGCGCGTTGCGGTAGCCGCAGACCGAGTGCGGCCCGTCGGGAAGGCCGCCGACCGGAACCCACACGCCGTGGTGCCCATTCGGGGCATCGCCGATGTCGACCTGTCCCGCGCCGCCGACGCGCGCCCCCGTGGAGCCGCGGCGGTACGCATTGTCCGACGCGTCCCACTCGATCGGGGCCTCGTTGCCGGTGATCCACTGCGACCAGGTCGACGCGCCCGACACCGCCGGGCCCTGCAGGTCCTCCACCTGGACCGTGTCGAGCCGGTTGGTCATCAGGGGCGTGAAGGCCGGGGTGTCGATGACGCCGTCTGAGCCGGCGCCGTTGAACACCACGCCGCCGAACACGCACTGGCCGCCGGCGAACGTGTAGGTGTCCGCCGTCAGCGCATTCTTCTGAAGCTCGAGGTTCACCAGCTCGGGGGAGTAGTTGTAGAGATAGCGCCGTGTCGAGAGCAGGCTTGTGAGGCCACCGCCGATCCCGAGGTCGTTCCCGTTCGGCGCCACGAATCGCATGTAGGCGTGCATGTCGTTCGCGTTGGTGTGCCATCGAACGCGCGTCATGGAGGCCCCCACCAGCTGCGTCCCGGGCCCGTACGGATTGCAGTACGCGCTCTGCAAATACGCGAGCGCGGGATAGTCGCCGTTGGCCTTCCCGGTGATCGTCACGCCGCCGTCGCCGCTGGTCCACCACCCGCCGGGGGTCGCGGTCAGGGGCTGGTTCCACCCGGCCGGCTCGGCGAACACGGGTCCCGCCACGGCGGAGGACGACCCGACGAGCAGCGTGATCAGCGTGCACAGTCCGATGACGTGCCGAATGCCTGAGAGTCGGTCCATCACAGGTCTCCTCATGTCGAAGTCCCTCGGCGCGAAATACCGAGTTTCTTCACACACACCTGAAGAAACCGACTGTCCGGATCCGACGTGAATCCCGACGTGCAGTACGTCATCGTGCCCCACCCGTCACAGCCGGAACGGTGCCAGGTTTACCTATAAAAACCTACTGTGCGAAAGTTCAGTTTGGCGTGCTTGCCGATGTCGCGACACGACCCGCTGGTGCGCCCATCGCGGGGAGGTGACATCGCCGCGGCTATCGTTCGCGCCCGATGCCGGGACCGGTCCTTTTCGACGCAACTCCCCTCGCCCGTGGCCATGCCGGGCGTGGCATCGGCGCGGTGACGCGCGAGCTCGTCGCAGCGCTCACCCATGTTCTCCCGCCGGTGGAGCGCCCGACGCTCCTCACGATCACCGGCCAGCCGCCGCCGCCGGGCTTCGCGACGCGCGACGTGCGCTGGCCGCGATGGCCCACGCACCATCTGCCCGATCCATGGCCGGCGCTGCGACTCGAGGCGCAGCTGCGCCGTGCCGCGCCCCGACTCGTCCACGCCACCCAGCCGGAGCTCACCCCGGACGGGCGGCGCATTCCCACCGTGGCCACCTGCTACGACCTGATCCCACTCCACCACCCGTCGCCCAACCCCGCGCAGCGCGCCGCCTACCGCCGCTACACCCATCGCCTGCGGCGCGCGACCCACTTGGCAGCGATCTCCCAAGCGACGGCGGACGCGCTGACCGCCGACCTCGGCATCGCCCCTGACCGCGTGACGGTCACGCCGCTCGGGGTGCCCTCCGCGCCGACACCCGTCGGCGCGACACCCGCCGGCCCGTACGTGCTGTTTGCGAGCAGCATCGAGCCGCACAAGAACCCGCGCCTCGCGATCGACGCCATCGCCCGGGCGCCCGAGGGAATCCGGCTGGTGATGGGCGGAAGTTGGAGCGCCAGGCGCCTGCGCCGCCTGCAGGAGTACGCCACGGCCGTGGGGGCCGCCGGCCGCATCGACTGGCTCGGCCACGTGCCGGCGGCGCACCTCGCCGCGCTCCGCCGCGACGCGCTGGCATGCCTCGTCCCATCGCGAATGGAGGGCTTCGGGCTCCCCGTCGTCGAGGCGCTCGCCGCCGGCACGCCGGTCCTCGCCGCCGACATCCCCGCGCTGCGCGAAACCGGCGGCGACGCGGCGACCTACTTGCATCCCGACGACCCCGACGGCTGGGCGCACGCGATCGAGCACCTCGCGAGCCACCCGGACCAGCGGGGCGTGATCGCCGAGCGCGGCCGCTCCCAC
Organism: uncultured Thermoleophilia bacterium; assembly: GCA_963777565.1. Classification (GTDB taxonomy): domain Bacteria; phylum Actinomycetota; class Thermoleophilia; order Miltoncostaeales; family Miltoncostaeaceae; genus CALMEC01. The sequence continues at coordinate 234,259 of CAVZQZ010000010.1, read as the reverse complement.
GCCGCGGGCTTCACCTGGGAGCGCACCGCCCGGCTCACCGTCCACGCCTGGCAGACGGCCCTCGCGCGTGGCTGACCTCGGACGGCCACGAGTGGTGGTCGACGCCCGCATCGCGCGGCGGCGGACGACCGGCGCGGCGATTCACGTCAACGGACTGCGCGGGGCGATCGGCCGGATCGACCCCGCCGACCTGGAGGTGCGGTTCCTCGACGGCCCTCCGGGCTTGCCGCGGCGCAACCGGCTCACGACGCTCGGCAACCTCCTGCTCGACCTGGCGTGGACGCACATCGCGGTGCCCGTCCGTGCCCGAGTGCTGGGCGCGGCGGCCATCCACGCGCCGTTCAACTGGGCGCCCTGGTGGTCGCCCGCGCCGACCGCGGTGACGGTGCACGACCTCGCGTGGGAGCGGGTGCCGGAGACCTTCCCGGCGTTCTTCCGCCGGTACGCCCGCCTCTTCACTCGCCGCAGCGTGCGACGTGCGCAGCGGGTCATCACCGTGTCGGATGCGACCGGTCGCGACCTCGCCGAGCTCTACGGCGTGCCGGTGGCGAAGCTCCGCACGATCCCGAACGGGGTGGACCCGGACACCGCGGCGCCCCGGCCGCGAGAGCCGTTCATCCTCGCGGTCGGCGAGTTCGAGCCCCGCAAGCGCATCCCGGAGCTGATCGCGGGGCATCGCGCGTACTTCCACGCGGCCCCGGCGGAGCCGCCCCCGTGCCGGCTCGTGATCGTCGGCGCCGGTGGCAGCGACGAGCTCCGCGTGCGTGGGCTGGCGGGCCCGGAATGCGAGATGCTGGGCCGCGTGGACGACACGACGCTCGCGGACCTCTATCGCACCGCGACGCTCCTCGTGTACCCGTCGTCGTATGAGGGGTTCGGCCTCCCCGTGCTCGAGGCGATGGCGCACGGCTGCCCGGTGCTCATCGCGCGGAACTCCTCGCTGCCCGAGGTCGGCGGCGATGCCGCCCTTTACATGGACGATGCGAGCCCGGCGGGCATCGGCCGGGCCGTGACGGACGCACTCGCCGACCGTTCCGCACTGGCCGCACGCGGGGTGCGGTCGACTGATCGGGCCGCCCGGTTCGGCTGGGAGCGCGTCGCCCGCGAGACGCTCGAGGTCTACCGGGAGCTGGTGCGGTGAGGGTCGCGGTCGACTGCCACATGGTCGGCCAGCCGGAGGCCGGCGACGCGGGCAACGCCCGCTTCCACGCCCTCCTCACGCACGCGCTCGCGCAGACCGCCGCAAGCGATGACGAGGTCCTCGCGCTGGTGGCCCACACCGCGGCGGGCCCGATCCTCGACGGCGCGGCACGGCTGGTGGACGTCCCCGCCAGCAACTTCGCGCGCCTGGGATGGGGCGCCGCGGGGGCACTTGCCCACGAGCAAGCTGCCGCCGGGATCTTCAGCTACGTCACGCCCCTCCGCGCGCCATGCCCGCTCCTCGTCGTCGTGCACGACATGACGTTTCACCTGCATCCGGAGTGGTTCTCGCCGCGCGTACGAGCGCTTCTGGGGGCCATGGTGCCCCGATCGGTGCGCAACGCCGCTCGGGTGATCACGGTGTCGGAGACGTCGAAGGCCGACCTCGTCGCGACGCTCGGCGTCGACCCCGATCGCATCAGCGTCGTGTCGAACGTGCCGGCGCCCGCGTTCGTGCCGAGGACCCACGCCTCGACCAGGGTGTGGCGGCAGTTCGCGCTCGACCGCTATTGCCTCTACGTCGGCGACGTTCATCCCCGCAAGAACCTCGCGGCCCTCGCGGAGGCCGTCGCCCTGCTCGGCGACCCGCACCTCGAGCTCGCCGCTGGTCGGCCGCGCCGGCCACCGCGGCCGCAGATCATCGAGTCGTCGGGCGGGCGGTGGCTCGGACCGCTCGGCGACGACGACCTCGCCGACCTCTACCGGCGGCCGCGGTGACCGCTACCCGTCGCTGTACGAGGGCTTCGGCCTGCCGGTGGTCGAGGCGATGGCCTGCGGATGCCCCGTCGTGGCGAGCGACCGCGGCGCGATCCCGGAGGTGGCGGGCGACGCGGCGGTGCTGGTGGAGCCCACCCCGGCGGCGATCGCCGAGGGCCTTCGCGCGGCGCTCGAGCCGGCGGCGGCGGCCCGCCTGCGCGCGGCCGGGCCTCCGCGCGCGGCGCGTTACACGCCGCGCGACATGGGCCGGGCGGCGTGGGCCGCGTCGCGGAGTGGCGGCGTGAGGATCGCGATGCTCGGCACGCGCGGCATCCCCGCCGCCTACAGCGGCTTCGAGACCGCCGTGGAGCACCTCGCCGAGCGCTTCACCGCCCGCGGCCACGAGGTGACGGTGTACTGCCGGCCCCACATGACCGAGCGGCGCGACACGCCACGCCGGCGCGCGCCTGGTGCACCTGCCGACGATCCGCAGCAAGCACCTCGACACCCTGGTCCACACGCTCGTCTGCACCGCGCCACCTGGCGACGCGGGCGCGGCCCGACGTGGCGCTCTACTTCATCGCCGGCAACGCCCCGGTGGTGCCGCTCGCGCGCCTGGCGGGCATCCCGTCGATCCTCCAGATCGACGGGCTGGACTCGGAGCGGGCGAAGTGGTCCGGCCCGGCGCGGGCCTACCTGCGGATGGCCGAGCGCCTCGCCCCGCGCGCGGCGACGATCGCGGTGACCGACTCGCGAGGCCGTGGCCGACGCCTACGAGCGCCGCTACGGCCGGCGCATCCCCTGCGATCCCCTACGGCGCCGAGCTGCCCGACCCGGGCGACGCGGGGTGGTGCCGAGCGCCTGGGCGTCGAGCCGGGCCGCTTCGTCCTGTTCGTCGGCCGGCTGGTGCCCGAGAACAACGCCCACCTGCTGGTGGAGGCCCACCGCCGGCTCGACGCCGACTGGCCGCTGGTGGTGGTCGGCGACGCCCCGTACGCGGAGCGCTACATCGCCGACCTGCAGGCCGCCGCCGGCCCGGACGTCGGTTCCCCGGGCTACGTCTTCGGCGACGGCTACCGCGAGCTGGTGCACCGCTGCGGCGTGATGTGCGTGCCCACCGAGGTCGGCGGCACCCACCCGGTGATCGTGGAGGGCATGGCCGCCGGGGCGGCGCTCCTGGTGAGCGACCACGCCCCCAACCTCGAGGTGGTGGGCGACGCCGCCGCGACGCTTCGCCCTCGCCGGCGGCGCGCCCGCGCTGGCCGAGGCGCTCGGCGCGCTGATCGACGACCCGCGACCGCGGCGCGCGAGCTCGGGCGCCGCGGCGGCCGCGCGCGCGCCGCCGACGCGCTTCGCTGGGACGCCTGCGCCGACTCCTACCTGCGGCTGTGCGAGCGGCCTGCGCGGCGAGTGACGCCGGTCGAGCTCTCGCGTGGTCATCGTGACGTACCGGTGCCGGGACCTGGTGCTGGACTGCCTCGCGGACCTCGACGCCGCACGGGCCGCGATCGCGCATGGAGGTGATCGTCGTCGACAACGCCTCCGGCCGACGGCACCACCGACGAGATCCGAGCCGCGCTACCCCTGGGTCGACGTCGAGGACCTCCCGGAGAACCTCGGCTTCGCCCGCGCGAACAACCGCGGCATCCGGCGCGCCGCGCGCCGACGCGGTGCTGCGTCCTCAACCCCGACACGCGGATCGATGCCGCCGGGATCCGCGCCTTGCTCGACGCCCTGGCCGCCGAGCCGGCAGTCGGCATCCCGGCCCCGCGGGTGGTCGACGGGCGGGGGCGTGTTGACCCGAACTGCCGGCGCGGGTTCCCCACGATCCTCGGCATCGCCGGCGCCCTGACGCGCCTGGACCGCGTTGTCGCGTTGGCAGCGGCTGGGTGAGTACCGCCTCCGTGGCGCCCTGCGACGAGCCGACGGATGTGGTGTCGCTGAGCGGATCCGTGATCCTCGCCCGACGGCGGTGCTCGACGGACGTCGGCGGGTTCGACGAGCGCTTCTTCATGTACGGCGAGGACATCGACCTTTGCCTCCGCGTCGCCGCGCCGGCTGGCGTGTACGTCACGCCCGCCGCCACGGTCATCCACCTCGGCGGCGGATCCCCGCCGTCACCCGAGACCCACCGCGCGTGGGCCCGGCCGATACCGGGCCCAGCGTCGATCGCATCCACCGCCCGGGGCTGCGGGGGTCGCTGTCAGGGGCGGTGTGCGACGCCGCCGGGACGCTGCTGACCGTGGCGGCCCAACTCCGTCGCTAGCGGGAAACACGACCCTGAATTTGAGCGCTTCGGGTACTAAACGTGGATCGTTGAACCGGTACTCGCCCGCAGACGAGGGTGATCATCGCGAGCAGGGAGTCGAGGCGGCGAAAGCCGCGGGCGCGGTGGCTGATGAGCGAGGCGGTGCTGTTCATCCCTTCGAGACGGGCGTTGGTCGAAGCCGAGGGCGATCGCAGGCCGAGGCCTTCAGTCAGTCGCCGCGTCTCGACCGTCGCCGGGCGGCTGGTCCAGCGCCAGGCCAGCCGGTATGCGAGCCAACTCTCCTCGCTCATCATCCGTGTCTGGGACGACCACTGCACGCAATCGCCGGACTTCTTCGTCGAGCATCGCAAGCCGCTGGGCAAGGCTCCGCACACGCTGCGTCAGTCTTGAGACCGCGATCGTGGCCTCGAGCAGAGCGAAGGCCAAGAACGCGACGACGACCAAGAACAGCGCCGACGGCGGATAGGCGATTCCAAGGACGCTCGCAAGACCTGCGAGCGCGCCGCTCGATACCCCGAGGATCACGATCACCAGCGCCCCCGCCAGCCATATCAGGGCATGCCGTTCCTGCAGCCGGCGCGTTCGGATCAGGAACAGAACCACCACGATCAAAGCGACCGCGCAGATCAAGCCGATGAGAACGAGGCGAGTCAGAGATCCTCCGTGGGTGCAGTTGCCAGGGCAGGAGTATCGTACCCGAGCGACCTGAGACCTTCCTCCAGCGTTCCGGGAACGGTCGAAGATCGTAGGGCGGCCCGCCAAGCGCGCGTGGGTGACCGCCGGGGCGGTGCTCGGGCCCACCTGGGGGGCCGCTGTCTCGATGCCGAAAACCTCCGACGCGATCGGCTCGATGTACGTCCCTACGGCCTTGGCGGTCGACGCCGCGGCGTACCGCTGACGCGACCGAATCGCGCTCACCTGGCCGGTGGCGCTCGACCTACTGCCGTTGGCCGCCCCCACCGTCGACTCCCGTGCGTGTCGTTGGTGGACGTTCGTGTCGGTCTACGGTGGGCCGTGTCCCGACCTCGGTTCGGCGACGCGTCGCACGGCATCTCCATCCGAGCGTTTCCGCGCAGCAGACCATCGTTCAGGTCGCCGGACCCGACGCGAGTCCCTGAACTCGTGATTGCGACGGCCACACGACCGTCTGGCTGCTCGCGTTCGCATCCCGGCGACTCGTCGAGCGGGCGGCGCTGAGCGACCACCCCCCGGGCCAGCCTCAGCCGGTGATGCGGGTCAAGTCGGACTGCAGCAACGAGTGCCGGCGGTCCGCAACCGCGGCGAGATGGCCCACGCCGTAGGCGATCGCCGGCCGGCGAACCAGTGCCTTCGTCGACACCCTCGTACGTCCGCGGTAGAAGTAGTGCACAAGGTCGCTGGTGACCGCCCCGTCGAAGCCAAGCTCGCGGGCGAGACGCTGCAGGGAGGCATGGGTGTAGAAGGTGATGTGCTGGCCGGACTCCGGGGTGTAGTACCACCACTCCCCCGGACGCGGCGGCGGCTCCGGCAACACCTGCGTGGTCACCAGGAGCCGGTCGGTCACGTCCGCGACGGTCCTGAGCGAGTCCACGGGATCCGTGAGGTGCTCGAGCACCTCGAAGGCGGTCACCAGGTCGAAGCGCCCCCCCGAAAAGTCGGGGTCATCGTGGCCCTCGGCGAAGATGTTGGCCGCGATGGGGTCGGTGTGGCTGAAGTCGTAGCCGCGGTCCCGCATCATCCGGGTGAGCGTGCCGTAGCCACCGGCCCAGTCCAGGAACTGCCCGCCCCGGAGCCGCTCGGCACGCAGCACGCTCGCGGTGACGTTGCTCAGGATCTGGCAGCGATCGAGGAGTCCGATGTCGAGCTTCGCGATCGGCGAGCTGTAGGCCTCATCGAGCCAGGTTGGATCCAGCGCCATCACCAACCCGCAGGCCGGGCACCGGTGATAGATGACCTCGACCCGGCCGAGCACCTGGCCCCGGTCGAAGGGCTCAGTCGCGGTATGGCAGACCCGGCACGGGTGGTTGGACTCCACTTGATCAACCCTTCCTGATGTCACAGATGGCAGCAAACTCGACGCCACGGGATTCTGACGGCCGCCCCGTCACGACAACGGGGACCGCAGCCGGCTCACCGTCGTTCGCACAGCGCGGCAGATCCCCCCGTCCGAGCGGAAGAAGAGCGCCTCGTAAATGGCCACTGCGAAACCGCCGACGATAAACTCGACTATCAGCAGCTGGGACACCGACCCGTGGAATGCCGCGAAGAGGCCGCCTTCAACGACGGCCATGATGGCGACCACCACGTTGTAGCGATCGATCCCTCGTGCCACCTGATGGTTCATCAACACCAGCACGAGCCCGGTGAGACCTGTCGTCGCGATCAGGGCAGGCAGGTAGTCGGCGCCGTCGGCGAACTCGGTGCCAAAGACGAGCTCCACGATCGGCCGCCCGGCCAGCAGGGTGATCACCACGCCCACCGCGCTGGTGACCACGGTCACGGCCAGGCCGAGGACAAGCAGGTTGCCGGTGTGCTCCCGCTTCTCATGACTGGCGCTGACGCGGGGAAGGAGCACCAGGGCGACCGCCTGGGGGATGATGACCGTCGCCTTTGCAATGACGGCGACGGCGCCGAAGAGCCCGGCTGTGTGCGCATCGAGCGACGCGCGCGCGACGAGCACGTCGAGGTTCAGCAGGAATCCGATGCCGGCGAGGCCGACCGCCAGCACGCCGAAGGTGCGAAGGAACGCCCGCCAGAGCTCGCGCGGCGGAGGGTCCGCCGTCGGAACCCCGCGTGGGAATGCCAGGAGGAGGCCAACCGCAGCGGCGACTACTATCGTGAGAGCGCTCCCGGCCATGGCGGCGGTGACGGCGGCCATGAACGGAAGACATGCCAGCAGAAGGAGTGGACGGGGAACCCCGAGCATGGCCAGGGTCGTTGCCACGGCCGCGAAACGCTGCTCGCCCTGCAGCATCCCGACCGCGACCGCCTGCAGCGGAATCAGAGCCAGGGAGACGGCCATCCACGCGACTGCGGCATCGGGGAACGACGGCGCCACGAGCCAGGTCACCGCTCCGGCGAGAAATCAGCGCCACGACCGTTCCCCATACCGCTCCGTGCGCGGCGACGCGGCGCAGAAGCCACGCGGAGTCGGGCGATTGCCGTGGCAGGGCGGCGACACGGCGGGAGAACCCTACTTGGATTGCGCCCGCGGGAATCTGGATCAGCAGGCCGATCGCCAGGAGCGCGGCCAACGTTGCGTACCCCGTCGGTCCCGTGGCGCGCCCCGCGAGGACGAAGTACACGTAGTTGCCCGCGTTCCACAGGACGAGCCCGACGAGCACCGGCGTCATGCCGCTCAACGCCGACAGGTGCCTCGTCAGCCCCATTCTCGACCTCGCAATCGGTTGCTCCGGAGCCCAGGCTATGCGTGAAGTTCGCTCGCTCTGCGGTCCAAAACCTGCTCGACGAGCAGACCATTACGCGCCAGCAAGTCGTGTACCTGGTCCTTGGCGACGACGAACCGGTCCGAACTCAAACTCACCGTCGAGGGCCGGTGATGCCGGCTGCTCGTCCGCGATCTCGGAGAGCATCGGCCTGATCGAGTAGTAGTCACCGCGCTGCACGGTGCGCTGGGCTTCCTCGTCCGAGATCAACGACTCATGAAGCTTCTCTCCGGGCCTGATCCCGACGATCCGGGTCTCGACCGGACGGTCGCCGATGAGCACCTCGGCGACGTCGGTCATCCTGGCGGCCGCGGCGCGTGGCACGAAGATCTCGCCCGGGTGCGCCTCTGCGCAGGCGGCCACGATCGTGTCGACAGCGTCCTCGAGGCTCAGCAGGAAACGCGTCATCTGCGCGTCGGTGATCGTCACCGGTCCGCGGCGCGCGATCTGGTCGTGAAAGAGCGGGATGACCGACCCGCGCGACGCCAGCACGTTCCCGTACCGCGCGCAGACGAAATCCGTCTCCTGCCGGTCGATGTTCGCAGCGATGAAGATCCGCTCCTGCAGCGCCTTGGTCATCCCCATCACGTTGACCGGCTTGCAGGCCTTGTCCGTCGAGATGCCGACGACACGCTGGACCGAACTCCTGTCCGGCCGCAGGACGCGGACCAGGTTCTCCGCCCCCACGATGTTCGTCTGGACCGCCTCGAACGGGAAGTACTCGCACGATGGAACCTGTTTCAGGGCGGCGGCGTTGAACACCAGGTCGATGCCGCGGCACACGGACCGCAGGGCCTCGAGGTCACGCACGTCGCCGATCACGAACTCGAGCGTCCGCTTGAAGTTCTCGTAGATGATCTCGTCGGTCGCGACCCGCAGATGCATGTAGTCCATGCGCATCTCGTGCTGCTTCGCCTCATCCCGGCTGCAATACGACGACCCGCTCGGGCTCACCATGCGCGCCGCTCAGGATTCGTCTGGCGAGGGTCTGACCGAGCGAACCGGTTCCCCCCGTGATGAGTATGCGCCGTCCATCAAACGGCTTCAGCATGCGGCCTCGTGGTCGAGTGGCGAACTGGCGCACCCTACCGAATGGCGGGTGCGAAATGGCCCGGCCAGGTTGGGGCCCGCTCGTCCGGCCCGGCCGGCCGTTCGGTCAGCGCCCGGAGAGGGCGCGGCGGAAGGTGGCCAGCGTTTGCTCCGCAACCTTCTCCCAGGAGAACCGCCGTGCATGAGCAAGCCCTGCAACCGCCATGCGATCGAGCGCGACCGGATCAGCGGTCACCTCCGTCATGAGCCTCGCGAACGCCTGGGCGTCATGGGGATCGAAGTAGCGCACCGCGTCTCCCGCGACCTCGCGGAAGATGGGGGTATCGGCCAGAAGCACGGGCAGGCCAGCGAGCATCGCCTCGAGCGCGGGAAGCCCGAACCCCGCGGCAAAGGCCGCGTCGATGAAGGCCGTTGCGCGCGCGTACAGCGAGTCCAGTTCCTCTTGAGAGACCCAGGACCTGAGGTCCACCCAGTCCTGGAGCCCGTGCTTGTCGACGAGCGGGACGAGGGGATCATGATCGTGACCGCCGGTGATGACCACTCTCGGCCGCCGGCCGGATCGATCCAGCGGAGCGCCTCGACGATTACGGCGTGATTCCGGTGTGGTCGGCGCGTCCCGATCGCGAGGAAGAGATCGAGCTCCCTGCCGCCGATCTGCGCGGCGCCAGTTCTCGGGGGGGTGCCCGCCAGCGGGATCAGGTCGATCTTGCCCTCCGGCACGCCGAGGTAGTGCTGGATGGCCGACGCGCTCACCGCGCTGATCGTGATGATGCGGCTCGCATTCCTCGCCCCGCGCTTCTCCATCCACTTCACGGGCTCGGTATAGAGCGGGTTCGTCATCATCTCGGGGTTCGAGAAGTACAGAAGGTCGTGGATGCTCACGACTGCGGGAACGTGTGACCGGGGCGGCCCGAACAACGTCGGCCCGTGGATCAGGTCCACTTTCAGGCGACGTGCGGCACGGGCGACGCCGAAGCACTCTCCAAACGCCCACGTGAAGCGGTTCTCGCCGCTGATGCGGGAGTCGACGACCTCGCCGGGGAACCACGAGTGGTCGAGCGACATGAGCTCCCGACTCGCATAGCCGACGAACTCGAACTCGGTGTCCATCGCTCCAAGTGCGCGATAGAGCTCACGGATGTAGGTCTCTCCGCCACCCTTGGTCCCGGTGATGAACAGCAGGTTAACCAGGACGCGGGGCACGACGGGGGGCTAAGACCGAGACCGGACGGGCGTCAGACCGCGGGTCAGCGGCGGAGGCCCTCCCACGCGGCGACGCCGTGAACGGTGGAGAGGATGAAGTTGACCACCCGCTCGCGGGTGTTGGTCACCGCGTAGTCGGCCGGGCACGGCCCCGTCGGCGGCGCCGCCGCGGCCATCGCGAACCGGACGCCGAGCACGACGGTCGCGGGTCGAGGTCGGTCATGGTGATCGCGCCGGTGTCCAGGGCCTCGGGGCGCTCGATCGAGTCGCGCAGGGTCACGGCCGGGAAGCCGAGGATCGTGGACTCCTCGCTGATCGTGCCGGAGTCCGACAGCACGCACGCCGCGCCTGAGTCTGCAGCCGGTTGTAGTCCAGGAACCCGAACGGCTCGTGGAAGCGGATGCCGTCGAGTCGCCGGCCGGGCTCAGCGGCGCGCCTCGAGCCGCTTGCGGGTGCGCGGGTGGGTGGAGACCAGCACCGGCCAGCCCCACTCGCTCGGCCACCGCGTTCAGCGAGTCGAGCAGCAGCGCCAGCCGCTCGGGGCGGTCGACGTTCTCCTCGCGGTGCGCCGAGACCAGGAAGTACTCCCCGGCGGTCAGCGCCCAGCGCGTCCAGCGCGTCCGGAGCCGTCGATCGCGCTCGCGGTACTGCCCGAGCACCTCGCGCATCGGCGAGCCGGTCACGAGGATCCGCCGCGGGTGCAGCCCCTCGGCCAGCAGGTTGCGGCGGGCGTGCTCGGTGTAGGCGAGGTTGAAGTCGGCGGTGTGGTCGACGAGGCGGCGGTTGGTCTCCTCGGGGACGTTGGCATCGAAGCAGCGGTTGCCGGCCTCCATGTGGTAGGTCGGGATCCGCATGCGCTTGGCCATGATCAGCGACAGCGCGCTGTTGGTGTCGCCGAGCACGAGGAACGCGTCGGGCCGCTCCGCGGCCAGCACCGCCTCGGTCTTGCGCAGGATGTCGCCGAGGGTCGCGCCCAGCGAGGTGACGTCCACGTCGAGCACGTGGTCGGGCAGGCGCAGGCCCAGCTCCTCGAAGAAGACCCCGTTGAGCTGGTGGTCCCAGTTCTGGCCGGTGTGGACCAGCACGTGCTCGATGCCCGGGGTGCGAGTCGAGGCGGCGCATCACGCGCGGCCAGGCGGATGATCTCGGGCCGGGTGCCGACGACGGTCATGACCCGGGCTATCGCGTCACCGGCTGCGGGGTAGGTGTCGGAATCCGACGGATCGAAGATCTCGTTGACCCAGAACAGCGTCAGCAGCTCCGTGTCGCCCACGTTGGTGATGTTGTGCGCCCACAGCGTCGGCTGATCGACGATTGCTGGTGCGTCTCCGCTCACGGCGATGTCCAGCGGCCTCGTCGAAGCCCAGGCGGCGCAAGCCGATCACCGCTTGACCCGAGAGGACAACGAAGCGCTCAACCTTGCGGGTATGGAAGTGGTTGCCCCGGGTGATGCCCGGCCGGGTCGTGGACACGAAGACCTGCCCCTCCCCTGATCGGCTTCGGACGGTCTCGACGAGGTCGCCGCGCGCATCGCTGTGCCGTATGAGGGGGTCGCCGAGGTCGAACCGCGTCGGGCCGGTCGCAAAGGGGCTCACCCGTCGTGCGTACGACCGGAGTTGGTTGAACAGGCTCGTCTCGAACGCGTCGTTGAGGGGAGGGATGACGCCACTGGCATAGCAGTCGGATTGACGCGCGAGGAGGTCCGCGACGTCCTGCACGCGGACCAGCCGGCCGGGGGGCGAAGGCGACCACTGCGCCCCTGGACCGCTGCGTCGGCCAGGACGCGCGCAGCCTCCTGCGCGTGAAGTAGCGGCAACTCGCCCGCGCCGTTGACACGCGGCTCTTCTCCCACCGCGAACTGGTGACAGAAGGTGGCGACGAACGAGTTGTAGAAGGGCCGGCCGTGCTCCCCGAAGAGGTTCGGCAAGAGCACGTCGGCGAAGGCGGCACCGCGCCCGTTCGCGGCCTGCGCGAGGATCTCCGCGGCGTCCCGCTTCGCCGCTCCGTAGACGCTCGAACCCTCTGCCTGGACGGAGTTCGCGAAGACCATGCCCCGCAGCTCCGGGCTCCGTGCCACCGCCCCGGCGACGACGTCCGCCAGCCTGAGGTTCTCCCGCCGAACCTCCTCGTCGGGGGCGCGGTTCACCCCCGCGAGGTGGAGCAACGAGGAGCATCCGGCCAGGTGCGGTGCGAGCTGCTCGGCGGAGGCAAGTGCGTCGCGGGGGATGCGGTACACCTCGACGTCGTCACGGGTGAGGGAATGGCAGAAGACGTGCCACCCCAGAAACCCGCCGCCGCCTGTGACGCCGATACGCATGCTCATCGGAGGCGATCCTAACCGACGGCTCCATGGCCTCTGGACGGGCCCACGTGGATCAAGGCCGCCCGGAGCGGCCCCTGGACCCTCGCTGCCGGCGTTCGTGCGGGGGCCGGTCGTGCTCCGGCGAAGTGTGAAAGGCTCCGGGCGCGTGCGGATCCTCTTCGTTCACGAGGTCAACTACCTCACCAAGGTCCTGTTCGAGATGCACGAGTTCCCGGAGCTGCTCTCGCTTCGGGGCCACGAGGTCAGCTTCCTGCACTTCCCCGAGCGTGACCGGTCCCCCGCGTCCGTCCGCACGCGACCGTCGCTGAGGACACGCGTCGCGACGCGCTCCGGACGTGCGTATCCCGACGGCCGCGTCTCGGTCGTCACCCCGCCGACCATGGGCGGCGCTCCGCTCGAGCGCTACCTTGCCGCCGTCGCGAACGTGCCGACGATCCGCCGGCTCCTCGCCCACGGTCGCTTCGATGTCGTGGTCGTGTACTCGGTCCCGACGACCGGCTGGCAGACGGTCGCCCTCGCCGGCCGGTACGGCGTCCCGTGCCTCTTCCGGGCGCTCGACGTGTCGCACTCCCTGCGTCAGACCCGGCTCACGCACCTCATCCGACGGGCGGAGGGCTACGTCTACCGCAATGCCGACGTGGTCTCGGCGAACAACCCTGCACTGGCCGCGTACTGCGTGCGTCATGGAGCGGACCCGGAGAAGACGAGAGTCGACCTCCCTCCCGTGGATACGACGCACCTCACGCCGGGTCCGGCCGACACGGAGCTGCAGCGGCGCTACGGGCTCCATGACGATGACCGGATCGTGCTCTTCATGGGCACGCTCTACCGCTTTGCGGGTCTCGAGGGCCTCCTGGCGTCCTCCGCACCGACGCTCCGCGAGGACCGCCGGATGAAGATCGTCCTCGTCGGCGACGGCGAGGCGGCTGAGCGTCTGCGGCGATTGAGGGACGACCTCGGCATCCAGAACCAGGTGGTGATGACGGGGCGTGTCCCCTACGACGCGTTGCCAGCACATATCCGGTTGGGCCATGTCGCGGTAAATCCGTTCGAAAAGCACCTCACGACCGACTGCGCCCTGCCACACAAGGTGCTGCAGTACATGGCATCGGGCGTCGCCACAGTGTCAACGTCCCTCGACGGGCTGCGGGGGGTCATCGGCGAGTCGGCCGGCGTGCTCCTCGTCGATCGTCCGGAGGACGTGGCCGGGCGAGCGATGGACCTCATTCAGGATGAGCCGGAGCGGACTCGCCGGGCGCAGCTGCAACGCGCGTTCATCGAGCAGACCTTCGATCTCGACCGCATCGTCAGCGGGTTTGAGGACGCCTTGGCCGCGGCGATCGCCCGGCGCCGCTCGAGGAGCGCGCCGACAGTCACTGCCGGGAGCGCGTCGTGACTCTCGCGGAGTCCGTCGAGGTCGCGACTCGGTAGATCGCTCTCGGTTGCCCCCCCAACATGATGCTGCGCTCGAGCGTCAAGCAGCTTCCATCCAACCGCCCTGGCGTCACAACCCGGGCGAGGCCCAGCCGTCTGAGCCTGGCGTCGCAGGGATCGGCCTGCACCCAGATGACGTCCGCGCTCGGGAGCTCGACCCTGAGCGGTGTGCCCGCCGGGAGCCAACCGAAATGCACGTACGCGGCACCGCGGTTCCACAGCTCGCGGTACTGACCGCGAGGGTCGAGGATCGCCCATGCCCGCTCGTCCGGGCCCATCCACTGCTGCCCGCTCAGCGACGGCGCGGCGTTGGACATCAGGAGCGCGTCGACGTAGAGATCATCGCTTGCCCAGCGCTCGCCGGCACGGAGGTCGGCTGTCACGGCGCGGATCTCGCCCGCAGCCGCACCGTCACGCAGATCGCCGAACCCCACCTGCAACGGATTGACGCCCACCCCGATCGCGCAGGCGAGCGCGGCGAGCGGAACGAGCGACCATGACCTGGACGGCTTCGCGACGGCGACGGCGATGGCGACGGCCGTGACCAAGGAAGCGAGCAGGATACGAGTCGGGGTCAGCGACGGGATGAAGACCTGCCGAACCTGGCTCCCCCCGGCGGCCGTCAGGATGAAGGACAACGCGGCGACCACGATGATGGTACGCCGGCTGCGCGTCGCCGGTGCTCGGCGCCAGGCATCCAGCACCAGGCCAAAGGTGATCGTCGCGGAGATGCCGAGGACCTGGACCAGCCTGCCCGGACTGACGAGGTTCACGGGGAACAGTCGCGCCGCCTTCAACGGCCAGTCAAACGTGCACCAGGCCGTCAGGAACAGCAGCACCCCGAGCGAGGCCGCAATCGGGAGCCGGACGCCTCGAAGCCGGTCCCAGCGGACCGCAGCAGCGAGTACCAGCGCGGCCGCTCCGAGCACCGTGAACCCGGACGTAAGCTCGGACGCGTTCGTCCCGACGATCGGTGGGTGCCCGTTCAGGATCTGCAGGTGAGGGGCGTCGAAGAGGGCCTGAAGGCTCGTGAGCGAGCCGGTGTAGCGCCGTGAGCCCGGATAGACGGTGGACGAGAGGACGGAGACGCCGGTTCGGTGTTCGAGCAGAAACGCGCCCAAGAGGGCTCCGCCGACCACGACCGTCCCGCCGCAGGCCAGCGCCCTGAACAGGCGTCCCTCCCGCGGCTGGAGGAGGTGGAAGAGCGTCGGCACGAGCACCGTCAGTCCGAGGGGTATCGCCCACGGCTGATACGACAGCGCCAGGCGCGCCAGGCCGAATGCTGCAACGAGAAGGAAGGCTGCGCCCAGGAGCCACGAGCGGTTGACCATTCGCCTGACGCCCGCCGCAGCGCCCTCCGCTGTGACCAGGGCCCAGCCGAGGCCCACCAATGGTCCCCACGTCCACCACAGCACGACAGGTGAGAGGACGACGAGGACGGTCACCGGTCCGCCGATATGGATGCCAACCCCGAGTCGCCGGAACCAGAGCGGAAGCAGGAGGGCGACCAGCAGCACCGGCAGCCACCAGACGGCGGCGAAGGCCGCCGACGCTGCCACTTGCCCCAATCCCTGCAGCACGAGAGAGGTGTCCGGGAACAACACGGACGTCATAAGGCCACCCGGGGCGTTGGTGACAAGCGGCGGGTCAGGGTAAGACAACGGCGTGGCGAACGAGTCGTCTCCCGTCGCGATGACACCGATCCGCCATGGCGTCACGCGGAGGAACTCGTCGGAGCGTATGGCGTCCGGCCCCCCGAAGATCAGTCCACGGGCTCCCCCGGTCCCATCGTCCTGGAGGGGCTGGATGCCTGCTGACGAGGTTGTGATTCCGCAGCCGACGAGGATGAGATATCCGAGGACGACGGCGATGCACCACGTGTGGAACGGCCGCTCTCTAGCGACCGTCACAAGCCCTCTCCACCGCGAAAACGTCACACCCAGCGGCCTCCTCCGGCCGTTCCGGCCGGCGCCCGTCCGACCCGAGGACTGTGCTGCGCTCAGCTTGCGCGATGCGCGACATCGCCCCTCGCGCGCGGCGAGCGCGACCCGATGGCTGACCGCTCACGGTGGAGGATACGGGACCGGCGCGCCGATCGCGGTCACCGGGGGTACGGTACGATGCCCGTGATGCAGCTGCTCGAGCGGCCGAATTGGCAATTACTGGCAAATCTCGCGCGGCGCGAGGTACGTGGGCGATACAAGGGTTCGATCCTGGGGCTTGTTTGGACCCTCATCGTGCCGCTCGTAACCATGGTGACCTACACGGTCGTGTTCTCCGTCCTCTGGCAGGTCGCCGACACCCCGCACTACTGGCTGTACCTGCTCGTGGGGCTCGCATTCTGGGCACTCTTCGGGGCGGCGTTCATCTCGGGTGCCACCAGCCTCGTCTCGAACGCGGCACTCATCACGAAGGTGCCCTTTCAGCGAGCGGTGCTTCCCCTCTCCTCGCTCGCGTCCGCAACGATCACCATGCTCGTCATGATCGCGATCATCTTGCCGTTTGCCTTCGTCCTGTCGGAGGGCAATCCGGTCTACGTCCTCTTGTTGCCGCTCGTGCTCGTCGCCGTCGCGATGCTCGTCATCGGCATCAGCCTCGCGATCTCCGTCCTGAACGTCTTCTTCCGGGACATCGAGCACATCGTCGCGGCACTTCTCGTCCCGTGGTTCTTCCTGACGCCGATCATCTACAACCTCGACATGCTCCCGCAGCTGAGCGAGCGGCCGTGGCTCCGTTACCTACTCGAATACGGGAACATCGCGGCGCCGTTCGTGATCTCCCTCCAGGACGTATTGTACTGGGGACGCGCACCGTCGGCCGTGAACCTGGTCTACATCTTTATCGTCGGTGGCCTCATCCTCGGCATGGGTGCGCATGTTTTTCGGCGCTTGCAACGTGACATCGCGGTCGAGCTATGAGCCATCCTGGCAAGGGCTCGATCAAACTGCGCGGCGTTACGCGCTCATACCGCCTCCTGGTCGAACGTAACCTCACGCTGAAGGAGACGCTCGTGCGGCGGCGCCGGGTAACAGCCCGGACGCTGATGGCGTTGAACGACGTCGACCTGGAGGTGGCGCCGGGGACATCGCTCGGTGTCATCGGGCCAAACGGCGCCGGCAAGAGCACGCTACTCAAGCTGATCGCCGGGATCCTGCCGCCGAACGCCGGGACGGTGAGCACGACGGGCAGGGTCGTGTCCCTGCTTGAGCTTGGCGCAGGCTTCCATCCCGACTTCACCGGGCGCGAGAACGCGATTCTCAACGCGTCGATCCACGGCGTCAGCCGCAGCGAGATCGATCGGCGCATGGAGCGGATCATCGAGTTCGCCGAGCTTCGGAACTTCATCGACGTTCCCGTTCGAGCGTACTCGAGCGGGATGTACGCCCGCCTCGGGTTCGCGGTCGCCTCGGAACTGGAGCCGGACATCCTCCTGCTGGACGAGATCCTCGCCGTGGGCGACATCAGCTTCCAGAACAAGTGCCTCTCCCGGATCGCCGAGTTCCAGCGGTCCGGCGTCACGATCGTCTTCGTGAGCCACGCCGCAGCAGCCGTGGAACGGGTGTGCGATCGGGCGATCTGGCTCTCCGGGGGCGCGATCCAGGCGGACGGGCGGCCGACCGATGTCCTGCGGGCCTACCATCAGAGCGAGTCTGATGAGACAACGGACGCGGTCCGTATCAACAGGAGCGTGGAGTGGTATCTCGCCAGGATCGTCGCGTTCCGCTGCCGAGACGGCGACCAGATGACGACCGACCGGATCGTCAGCGGTTCACCCGTCGAGTTCGAAATCGGCTACGAAACGGCCACGACAGCGCCCATCGTCATCTCGCTCGTCCTGCGGACGGTCGACGGCGCCGTCGTCGGCGGAGTGGACAGCCGCGCCGACCTTGCGTCCCGGTCGTATGACCACGGCCTTCACACCGCAACGTTTTCAATACACCAGTTTCCGCTGCTGGATGGACGCTTCTCCATCGATGTAACGCTCAGCACCGCCGCCGGAGAGGTTCTGCAAACAATCGAGCGCGTGATCGAGCTGACGGTCTTCCCGGACGGTCGGGGCGTCGGACCGGTCGCGTTTCGGGGCGACTGGAGCGTCGAGTCCGCCCAGCCTGAGTACACGGACGCGACGCAGGAGGCCCCCTCAGCCCCGTGAGCTCCGATCCCGATCAGCCGCGAAACGACGCGGAAGACCGCGATGGACACCCTTCCCTCGACGGCCTCGACCTGCTGCGGCGGGGCATCCTCTTCGAGACGCCTCGGCGCCTGACCGAGAACTCCGCGTGGCAGATGCACCTGCCGTTTGCGTTCCTTCTGATGTCGGCACAAACGCCGGATGTCGTGGTAGAGCTCGGCGTTCATCGAGGGGACTCCTATTGCGGATGGTGTCAGGCGGTCGACGTCCTCGGTTTGAGCACGCGCTGTTACGGCATCGACAGCTGGGAGGGTGACTCCCAAGCGGGGTTCTACGGCAATGATGTGCTCAACGAGCTACGGGGCTACCACGATCCGTTGTACGGCCACTTCTCGCAGCTCATCCAGTCCACGTTCGACGAGGCTGTGGCGCGCTTCGAGGACGGCACGGTCGACCTCCTTCACATCGATGGATGCCACACCTACGAGGCGGTGGCACGGGATTTGCAACGTGGCGATCGAAGCTGAGCAGCAAGGGCATCGTGCTCTTCCATGACATCAACGAGCGTCAGGGCGACTTCGGGGTATGGCGATTCTGGGAGGAGGTCAGCCGCCGATACCCCTCGAGGGAGTTCCTGTTCGGGCACGGCCTAGGGGTCCTCGCCGTCGGATCGGCGGTGCCCGACCAAGCGCAGCTGCTCTTCGACCTCCCAGACGCGGACTGGGAGGCGCTGGCCCGGCTCCTGCGCCGTCTCGGCGAACGAACCCATCACGTCGCCGAGCGGAGGATCGCGGGCGCGGAGGGCGTGCCCTCCGCACATGAGCTGGCAGCGGTTCTCGCCGCCGAAAGGACCCAGGCGACTGCCGAGCGCGAGGCCTTCGTAAGGAGCACTGCATCGCTGCAGCAGGACCTCGCGGAGCTCCACGGCGACTTGGCAGCGCACAAGCGGCAGCTCGCCGAGGTTCAGGAGGCGTTACAGGAGCTCATCCTCTCGATGTCGTGGCGGATCACCGCCCCCCTGCGCTCGGGAATGCAGCTGGTCCGCCGCGCCCGAACTACGGTACATGGGTCGACCCACCCTGCCGTGTCGTACCCGGAGTGGACGATCAGATACGGCGACCTCGATGCGGACCGCCTGACGCGGCTCGCCGCCGACGCGGCGACACTCGATGGACCGCTGATCTCGGTGGTCATGCCGGTTTACAACCCGCCGCCGGCGCTCCTCCGCCAGGCGATCGACTCGGTGCGTGAGCAGCTCTACCCGCGATGGGAGCTCTCGATCGCGGACGACGCGTCGACCGACCCCGGCGTGGCCGCGGTGCTGGAGGAGTATCGCGACGACCCGAGGATCCGCATTACGCGACGCGAGACCAACGGACACATCAGTGCGGCGAGCAACACCGCGCTCGAACATGTGACCGGCGACTTCGTCGCCTTTCTCGACCACGACGACCTGCTGACCCCGGACGCGTTGCATCTCGTCGCCCGCGAGATCCAAGCTCATCCGGACACCGACATCGTCTACTCCGACGAGGACAAGATCGACGCGCAGGGCCATCGATACGACCCGCATTTCAAGCCGGACTTCTCACCGGCCCTCCTGCTCGGTCAGAACTACATCTCGCACCTCGGCGTGATGCGCCGCAGCCTCGTCGAGGCGGCGGGTCGCTTCCGCGCCGGGTACGAGGGTGCTCAGGACTACGACCTTCTTCTTCGGTGCGTCGAGCTCACCACGGCGCCTCGAATTCGCCACATCCCTCGGGTCCTGTACCACTGGCGAGCGGTTTCCGGCTCAACCGCGCTGGCAGGAGACGAGAAGGATTACGCCGCGGACGCAGGCCGCCGGGCCGTCCAGGATCACCTCGACCGGACCGGTCCCGGCGCGGAGGTGACGACCTCCGAGAGCGCCGCCTATAACCGCATCCGCCTCTCACTCCCCGAGCAGCGTCCACTCGTGTCGATCGTGATTCCCACGAAGAATTCCTATGAGCTGCTGAAGCAGTGCATCACGAGTATCACGACCCGGACGACGTACGGTCCGTATCAGCTGATCCTCGTCGACAACGCATCAGACGACCCGCGCGCGCTGGCGTACCAGGACGAGCTCATCGCACGCGGTGCTTGCCGCGTCCTGCGGTACGACGGTCCGTTCAACTACTCCGCGATGAACAACGTCGCGGCGGAACACGCCGACGGGTCGTTGCTTCTTCTCCTCAACAACGACACCGAAGTGGTCACGCCGCAGTGGCTGGACGAAATGGCGATGTGGGCCGTCCAGCCGGACGTGGGCACCGTCGGGGCCAAGCTCCTCTATCCCGACGGCACCCTGCAACACGGTGGCATCGTCCTTGGCATCGGCGGGGTCGCGGGACATTCGCACAAGGGCATCGAGGGCTCGAGCGGGGGGTACTTCTCCCGACTGCACGTCGTCCATGAGGTTGGTGGCAACACCGGTGCGTGCCTGATGATCCGGACGGAACTGTATCGCCAGCTGGGCGGACTGAACACATCACAGCTGGCGATCGCGTTCAATGACGTGGATCTGTGCCTTCGGGTCATCGAGGCCGGCATGCGCAACGTGTGGACGCCGCACGCCGTGCTGACGCATCATGAGTCGAAGACCCGGGGGTACGACGACACGCCCGAGAAGCAGGCGCGCTTTCACCGGGAACGCAACTACATGCTCTGGCGCTGGAGGGCGATCCTCGAGAAAGACGCCTACTACAGTCCGAACCTCACGCGGGAGACGGAAGACTTCGCACTTGCCGACCCACCCCGGGTGGAGTGGAACGGCGGCGGTCAGTCCTACGAGCGCGATCGTGCCTTGAGCACGGGTGGGCGTTCCATTCGCTGAACGAGGATGGCCAGTATCACTTTGATCATGTAGTACAGCGACCTCAGCGGCGTAATGGATGAGCGGCCCGTCACTCGCGGACGCATTTCGACCGGGACCTCGTGAATCCGCAGACCCGCACGTCGCGCGAGGACCATCGCCTCCACCTCGGGATAGTCGTGCGGATAATGGTCGGCGAACAGGGCGATCGCCTGCCTGTCCGCCGCGCGAAGCCCTGACGTCGTGTCGGTGACGGGCTGATGGATCAGCAGGGAGACGATCCTGGCTAGGACCCGGATGCCACGAAGCCGGGCCGGGGACGCCGTGTATCGCCCACCAGGAGCGAACCGCGAGCCAACCACGTAGTTCGCGTCCGAGTTCAGGAGCTCGTTCACCAGGGAGAGACCGGCCTCGGCCGGATGCTGACCATCACCGTCCAGCTGGAGTACGACGTCGAACCCTTCGGCGGCTGCCACGCGATATCCGGTTCCCACGGCTCCGCCGATCCCGAGGTTGAACGGGAGGCGAATGACCCGCGCTCCGTTCGCAAGTGCGACGTCCGCGGTCCGATCACGGGACCCGTCATCGATCACAAGGGGCGTTGCGCCCGGAAGGGACTCGCGGATCTCGCTGATGACCGCGGCGACCGAAGCCTCTTCATTGAATGCGGGGATGACGACCAAGATTCGGACGCTGTTCGAGCGGCTTGCCCGCTCCCGCGCAGACATCGAGTTGCCCTCGGACTTATTCGAGTCTGGCCAGGTCTGCGTCCACCATCATCCGCACGAGGCCCTCGAAGTCGACCGTCGGCTCCCAGCCCAGCCGTCGCGCGCCTTGCCGGCGTCGCCCACCAGCAGGTCGACCTCGGCGGGGCGGATCAACGCCGGGTCGGTCCGCACGTGGTCCCGCCACTCGAGGCCGGCGTGGGCGAACGCGAGCTCGACCAGCTCCTCCACGGTGTGCGTCGCGCCGGTCGCCACGACGTAGTCGTCGGGCTCGTCCTGCTGCAGCATCCGCCACATGGCGTCGACGTAGTCGCCGGCGAAGCCCCAGTCGCGCCGCGCGTCGAGGTTGCCGAGCGTCAGGTCGTCGGCGAGGCCGAGCTTGATGCGCGCCACGCCGTCGGTGACCTTGCGGGTCACGAACTCCAGGCCGCGCCGCGGCGACTCGTGGTTGAAGAGGATCCCCGAGCAGGCGAACATGTCGTAGCTCTCGCGGTAGTTCACCGTGATGTAGTGGCCGTAGCACCTTCGCCACGCCGTACGGGCTGCGCGGGTAGAACGGGGTCAGCTCGGTCTGGGGCGTCTCGCGCACCTTGCCGAACATCTCGCTCGACGATCGCCTGGTAGAAGCGGATCCGCGGGTTGACCTGGCGGATCGCCTCGAGCAGCCGCGTCACGCCGACGGCCGTGAACTCGGCGGTCAGCACCGGCTGCGTCCACGACGTCGGCACGAACGACTGCGCCGCGAGGTTGTAGACCTCGTCGGGCTGCGGCCTGCACCAGAGCCTCGGTGAGCGACGGCTGGTCGAGCAGGTCGGCCTGGACGAAGTTGAGCCGGTCGCGGATGTGCTCGATGCGCTCGTAGGACTCGGTCGACGCGCGCCGCACCATGCCCCAGACCTCGTAGCCCTTGTCGAGCAGGAGCTCCGCGAGGTACGAGCCGTCCTGGCCGGTGATGCCGGTGATGAGCGCGCGGGGCATGGCAGCGTCAGTCCTCCTTGGCGACGCGCGCGCGCCACCAGTCGAGCGTGTCGCCGAGCGTAGTCGTCCAGCGGGATCTCGGGGACCCACCCGGTGTCGGCCGTCAGGCGGTCCGGGGAACCATAGAGGTCGGGCTGCTCCCCGTCGCGCCGCAGGGTCGCGTCGCTCGCGACGGTCGTCTCGCGCGCGCGCCAGCGCGGCGAGACCCTCGACGAGCTCGCGCACCGCGACCGACCGGCCCGAGCAGGCGACGTACGACGACGTCGGGGTCGCCGCGCTCCGCGACGAGCCGGTAGGCGCGCACCATGTCGCGCACGTCGCTGAAGTCGCGCCGCGTGTCGACGTTGCCGACGTGCATCTCGATGTGCTCGCGCCCGTCACGCTCGGCCCAGCGCGATCTGGCGGGCGACGTTGGGTACGCACGAAGCGCGCGTCCTGACCCGGCCCGACGTGGTTGAACGCCCGCACGCGCAGCACCTGCAGGCCGTACCCGAGCGTGGTACTGCAGCGCGGCGATGTCGGCGGCGGCCTTCGAGGCGCCGTACGGGGAGTCGGGGGAACATCGGCGTGTCGGGCCCGACCGGCAGCGATGCCTCGGGGACGCGCCCGTAGACCTCGCCGCTCGTGACGACCACGCACCGGGCGCCCTGGTGGCCGAGGCGCGCATGGCCTCGAGCACGGCGAGCGTGCCGTCGAGGTTCACTCGCCAGGTGCCCATCGGGTCGGCGAACGACTGCCCCACCGACGACGCGCCGGCCAGGTGGAACACCAGCTCGGGACCGACCGCCGCGAACGCCGCGGCCACCGCCGCCGGGTCCGTGATGTCGGCCACGTGCGCCGAGGCGACGCCCGGCGGCACCGGCTCGGCGTCGCTGACGATCACGCCATGCACCTCGTGGCCCGCGCCGAGAAGCTCGGCGGCGAGGTGGTGCCCGGCGAAGCCGGAGATGCCGGTGACCAGGGCGCGCACGGGCCGCGACCCTACCACCGCTCTTGAAGGTTCTGTGAGCGCGCTTGCCGCCGGTCAGCGCGAAAAACTACGCTCTTGTCAATGCGTCGCCCCAAATCGCCCAAGTGGTGCATCGCCTGCCTCTGCGTGCTGACGGCGACCCTCGGGCTCAGCCCGGTCGCGGTCGCCTCGCCACAGGAGGTGATCGCCGACTGGAATGTCGACGGCTTCATCCAGGGCCACTACTCCATTGGCGATCTCCGCAACGCACCGCTGCTCATGCAGCGACTCGATCCGGCCCGCGTCGGCTCGTTCCTCGTCGTCGTCAACGAGAAGATCGACCAGGACGTCCTCGGGATCCAGACGCCCGCGGAGACCAGCGGCCCGTCGTCCACGCCGCCGGTCGGCGATCTGCCCACGTGGTTCGTCGCCAGCGCGATCGGGGCGGCGCTGCTCGCCGCCGGCGGCATCGGGTCCGCGATCTACCGCCGCACCCGCCGCAGCGAGATGCCGTAGCGGAACTCGCCGGCCGGGTCCCGAAACGCGCCCCCAAGCGCTAGTGTCCTGGGCCGCTCCCGTCCCGGGTTGCGCGTCCCAGGTCGCCCACACACAACCGAGAGACGTCGATGTCACAGTCGCCCAGCACCAGCCTGACCATCCGCACGCAGATCCCCGCCCAGATCGGCATGCTTCGGCCGCGTGATGGCCGCGATCGGCGAAGCGGGAGCCGAGGTCGGCGGCGTCGACATCGTGCGGTCCACCAAGGTCGGCGGTCACGCGCGACATCACCGTGTACGTCCGCGACGCGGCCCACGGCGAGGCGATCGTCGCCGCCCTCGACGCCCTCGACGGCGTCGACGGTGCAGAGTCGACGAGCGACCGCGTGTTCCTCTCCCACGCCGGCGGCAAGATGGCGATGCAGAACCGCGCGGCCCTCGACGAGCCGCGACGACCTGTCGATGGCCTACACCCCGGGCGTCGCGCGCGTGTGCATGGCGATCCACCACGACTTCGAGCAGGCCTGGGACTACACGATCAGGGCAACAGCGTGATGGTCGTCAGCGACGGCAGCTCCGTCGTGGGCCAGGGCGACCTCGGCCCCGAGGCCGTCGCTCCCGTCGCTCGAGGCCAAGTGCGCGTTCCTGCGCGAGCTGGCCGGGATCGACGCGTTCCCGCTGCCCGTGGACCTGCGCGACCCGGCCGAGATCGCCGAGGTCGTCGGCACTGATCTCGTCGGTGTTCGCGGGGATCCACCTCAGCGACATCGCGGCGCCGCGCTGCTTCGAGGTGCAGCGACCTGCTGGACGAGCGTCTCGACATCCCCGTCTTCCACGACGACCAGCAGGGCACCTCGGCGGCCGCTCCTCGCGGCGCTGATCAACGGCCTGGGGTCGCCGGGAAGGAGCTGGCGGACGCCACCGTCGTCATCGCCGGCCTCGGGCCGGGCGGCGGCGCGACCGCGCGCCTGCTGGTGGCGGCGGGCGTCGGCCAGGTGATCGCCTGCGACAGCGAAGGGCGCCGTCCACGCCGGCCGCGCCGACGACGAGCCGGAGCTCGCCTGGATCGCGGAGCACACCAACCCCGACCGGCGTGACGGCGACGCGCGGGCGCTCCTCGGGGCGCCGACGCATTCATCGGCCTGTCGGTCCCCGGCCTGCTCGACGCCGACGACGTGCGGGCGATGGCCGCGCGACCCGGTCGTGCTCGCCCTCGCGATGCCCGAGCCCCGAGATCGCCCCGACGGAGGCCGCCACGGTCGCGTCCGTGTCTACGCGACGGGCCGACCGGACGTGCCCAACCAGATCAACTCCGGCGCTCGCGTCGCCGGGCATCTGGCGCGGCGCGCTCGACTGCCGCGCGACCGAGATCAACCAGGCATGATGATCGCAGCGGCACGCGCCATCGCCGAGACGGGCGCCGAGGAGCGGTGGCGTCGGAGCCAACGTGGTCCCGTCGATCTTCAACGCCGATCTCGTGCCCGAACGTGGCCGCCGCCGTGCGCGCCGCCGCCGAGGCCATCGGGCGTCGCCCGCCTCACCTCGCCGCGGCGTAGCGCGCAGGCGCCGACATCTCGGCCGAGCCGGTCGGCGCTCGGCCCGAGCGGCCTACCTGATGAGGATACGACCGAGGCGCCGGATCGGGAACCAGAAGAGCGCGGCGGTGAGCGCGACGAGGAAAAGCACGTGCAGCAGGGTCGCCCGGCCGACCTCGCCCAGGGTGAGGTCGCGCGTCGCCGCCACCAGGTGCGACAGCGGCAGGCACCAGCCGATCACCTGGGCCCAGGTCGGGCAGCTCGTCGAACGGGAAGAAGACCCCGCCGAACAGGAACATCGGCGTCAGCAGGCCCGGTGAAGAGGATGTTGAAGTGCTCGATGTTCGTCGACGATCGACGTGTAGGCCATCCCGAGCACCGCGAAGCGTCAGCGCGCCCCGCGATGAACACGAGCGGCACGAGCAGCGCCCACCAGGAGTGCACGAGGCCGAAGGCCGCCATGACGACCAGGAACACGCAGCCCGTAGATCACCGCGCGGGTCGTCGCCCACAGGTACTCGCCCACCACCACGTCGGCCACCGACAGCGGCGTGGTGACCACCGCCTCGTACACCCGGCGGACGTGGATGCGCACGAAGGCGTTGTAGGTCGTCTCGATGATCGCCCCGAACATCACGCGTCGCCGCCGCCACGCCCGGCGCGATGAAGTCGACGTAGTCGACGCCGTTGACCGTCGTCAGGTAGGTGCCGAGACCCAGGCCCATGATCGCGCAGGTAGGCGATGGCCTCGACGAAGCGCGGGCCGAGGGTGGTGAGGATCGTCTTGCGCCCGACGTCGCGTTGCGCTGCCACATGCGGAACGCGCCGCGCGGCGAGAACCCGGCGTTCGCCCTCCGCCACGGTGCGACCGGCGCAGCGGTCGTCACAGCGCCTCGATCGCGGCCTCGGAAATCGTCGGCCATGCCGGTGTGGCCGTAGCGCTGCGCGACTGGTCGATGCCGGTGAGGTAGGCGTCGGCGGCCTCGTCGACCCGCCCGAGACGGCGCAGCGCCTCGGCGAGCCGCCCCCAGGCGTTGCCCTCGTCGTCGGCGAGGTCGAGGTACGCCCGAAGCTCCACCACCGCCTCCTCCCAGCGCTCGGCGCGGTAGCAGCTCGTTGGCGTACCCGTAGCGGGCGCGTGGCTCCGCCGGCTCGTCGGCCACCAGCTGCGCGAAGTACTCGAGGCGGTCCATTCGACCCGGAAGGTTCGCACGCCGCGTACCCGTCCGCCCCGGCCATCGGGACCCACCCGTTCCGCCCGACCCCTTCCGGACGCGGGAGTAGTGTGCGACCCCGATGCAGATCAGCGCCCTCGATGCCGCCGAGCCCTTCGTCACGCGTGACGGCAGCATCATCCGAGAGCTGCTCGGTCCGGCGACGATCCCCGCCCGTCACCAGAGCCTCGCGGAGGCCACCCTCCCCGCCGGCGGGTCGACCGAGCGGCACTACCACCGCATCGCCGAGGAGATCTACTTCATCACCGCCGGAGAGGGGCGGATGGAGCTCGACGGGGACGTCGCGACGGTCCGCCCCGGCGACGCGATCCTCATCCCGCCCGGCGCCTGGCACCAGATCACCGCCATCGGCGACGGCGAGCTTCGGTTGCTGTGCTGCTGCGCCCCGGCCTACTCGCACGACGACACGTACTTCGCGTGACGGGGACTTTGTGACATACCGCGCACGCCGTGTCCCGGTGACAGGGCGCTGAACCCCTTTTAATAGTGATGATCCGTACGATGATGCGGCCGTCCATGGCCGGTGCTAGCGTGTTACAAAGTCAGGCGCCGGGACCGGCCCCCGCTCCGCGGGGCACGGCCCGACTCGAGCTCACTCGCC
This sequence comes from uncultured Thermoleophilia bacterium, assembly GCA_963777565.1. GTDB lineage: Bacteria > Actinomycetota > Thermoleophilia > Miltoncostaeales > Miltoncostaeaceae > CALMEC01. The sequence continues at coordinate 207,174 of CAVZQZ010000010.1, read as the reverse complement.
AGGAGCATCACGCGTGAACCTGCGTGACTATCTGCCCGTTCTCGTCTTCTTCGCGATCGGCCTCGTGGCCGGTGGCTCCATCCTGCTGCTCTCGCGGCTCGTGGGCCGGCGCAAGCCGAACGCCGTCAAGGAGCTGCCGTACGAGAGCGGCATCCTGCCGACCGACGCCGGTCCGGCAGCGGTTCTCGATCGACTTCTACCTCACGGCGATGCTGTTCATCGTCTTCGACATCGAGCTGGCGTTCCTCTACCCGATCGCCGTCGTGCTGCGCGACGACGGCGTCGCCGCCGTGGTCGTGCTCGTCGTCTTCGTCGTTCACGCGTCGGTCGAGGCCCTCGGCTACATCTGGCAGAAGGGGGCGCTCGAATGGCGCTGATCCCGCCGCCCGGCAGCCCCGATCGAGCGCGCGCCGCGCACCGACCCGTCCGATCGACTGCGACCTCGCGCGACGCGGAGGAGCGACGACTTCGAGAAGGGCCTCCTGACCACCACGCGTCGACAAGGCCATCGCGTGGGCGCAGCTCGAGCTCGATCTGGCCGGCCACCTTCGGCCTGGCCTGCTGCGCGATCGAGATGATGCACACGGTCACGCCGCGCTACGACATCGCGCGCTTCGGCGCCGAGGTGTTCCGCGCCTCGCCGCGCCAGGCCGACCTGCATGATCGTGTCCGGGCCGCGTCGCCCAGAAGATGGCGCCGGTGCTGCGCCGCATCTACGACCAGATGCTCGAGCCCAAGTGGGTCATCTCGATGGGCGCGTGCGCGTCGACCGGCGGCGTGTTCAACAACTACGCGCTGGTGCAGGGCGTGGACAAGATCGTGCCGGTCGACGTCTACGTGCCGGGCTGCCCGCCCCGGCCCGAGGGGCTGATCGAGGGCATCCTGCGTGCTGCAGCAGAAGATCGGCGCGAAGGGCCTGCCGAGCTCGCGCCGACCTGCGCGAGCGCCGCGTCAGGGGACGCGCGCGGCCTGAGCGAGGTCCGCACGACGATCGACGCCGCCGTGCCCCGGCGCCGTGGTCGACGAGATACGACCGGCGCGCGGCGAGCTCACGCTCGAGGTCGCGCCCGAGCGCCTGCTCGAGGTCGGCCCGCTTCGCTCGCCGCGCCCGCCGCTCTCGTTCGCGCCTGCTGTCGGACGTGACGTGCGCCGACTTCCCCGAGCGACCCCGGGCGCTTCCGGGTGGCCTACCACCTCTTCTCGCTCGAGCAGCGGCGCGCGGCTGCGGCTGCGCGTCTGGGCGGGCGCGGAGAACCCGCAGTGCCGGATCGACTCGGTCACGAGCGTCTGGGCGACGGCCAACTGGCACGAGCGCGAGGTCTACGACATGTTCGGGCGTGCGGTTCCGCGACCACCCCGACCTCGCGCGCATCCTGATGCCCGCTCGACTGGGAGGGGCACCCGCTGCGGCGCGACTACCCGCTCGGCGGCGAGGAGGTGCCAGTTCACGCGATGCCGTCTAGACGTGCGAGCAGCAACGCCGAGCCCGGCATCGGCGGGCTTCCCGGTCGCCGACGAGGCGCGCGAGGCGCTCGAGGCCGCCCGCCGCGAGGGCCGCGCAGCTCACCGAGACCGAGCGGGCGATCGCCGGCGTCGAGGCCTTCACCCCGCAGGAGGCGCTGCGCGCACGCGTGCGAGGCCGCCGCCGAGCGACGCCGGGCTCGCGCGAGCCGATGGTCATCAACCTCGGCCCCCAGCACCCCTCCACCCACGGCGTGCTGCGCCTCATCACCGAGCTCGACGGCGAGGTGATCCGCGACCTCCACCCGGTGATCGGCTACCTGCACACCGGCATCGAGAAGCAGTGCGAGAACAAGACGTACTGGCAGGCGATCACGCTCGTGACGCGCATGGACTACCTGGCGTCGTACTTCAACATCCACGCCTACACGCATGGCGGTGGAGCGGCTGCTCGGACCTGGAGATCCCCGACGCGCGCCGCAGTACCTGCGCGTGATCATGTGCGAGCTCAACCGCATCACCAGCCACCTGGTGTGGCTCGGCACCAGCGGCCTGGAGCTCGGCGCGATCACGGTGTTCTTCTACACCTACCGCGAGCGCGAGAAGGCCCTCGACCTGGGCGAGATGATCGCCGGCGAGCGCATGAACACCCGCTACTTCCAGGTGGGCGGCTGCGCCGACGACATGCCCCCGGGCTTCGAGCGCGCGCTGCGCGAGTTCGTCGGACGAGATGCCGGCGCGCATCGACGAGTACGAGGACCTGCTGTCCAGCAACCCGATCTGGCTCGACCGCACCAAGGGCGTCGGCGTGCTGCCCGCCGACCAGCTCATCGGACCTCGGCGTCACCGGGCCGGCGCTGCGCGCCGCCGGCGTCGGACCTCGACCTGCGCAAGGCCGACGCCGTACTCCGGCTACGAGCACTTCGACTTCGCAGGTGCCGCTCGGCGGCGACGGGCGACGCCTACGACCGCTACACCGTGCGCGTTGCGCGAGATGCGCGAGTCGGTGCGGATCATCGAGCAGGCGCTCGACGGGATGCCCGAGGGCAGCCACATCGCCGACGACCGCAAGGTCGTGCTGCCGCCGCGCGAGCGAGCTCGCGACCTCGATGGAGGCGCTCATCCACCACTTCAAGCTCGTCACCGAGGGCTTCACGGTGCCCGAGGGCGAGGCGTACGCCGCGGTCGAGAGCCCGCGCGGCGAGCTCGGCTGCTACGTGGTGTCCGACGGCTCGCCCGAAGCCGCGCCGCTGCCACATGCGCGACCCCTGCTTCGTCAACCTGCAGGCGCTGCGGCCCATGGCGAAGGGCGCCTACCTCGCCGACCTGATCGCGATGATCGGCTCCCTCGACAACGTCATGGGCGGAGTCGACCGGTGAGGAATCTCTCGCGGTTTGTGACCGTTCTGCCAGTCGATTCGTCGATTCCGCACCGGTGTTGTTGTCGGCCTCACGGCCGGCTCCCCAGCAGGGCAGGCACCTGGATAGGGACGCGCATCGCTGCTCGCGACGCGCGTCCCGACCGCCGGGCCGCATGGTTCGCGGTTCGAATCGCGGCGCGCAGCGCGCGTCCTGACCCTCAGCAGGACGCGTGCGCACACGGAGCGCACGTGGACGGAGCCGTCGCGCATTGGAGGTGGGCGCAGGTGACCGCGGCCAGATACGCGCGCACATCGACCCGATCCGGCACGAGTTCGCCGAGGCGCGGTCGCTGATGCTTCCCGCGCTCAAGTTCGCCCAGACGGAGAAGGGCCACCTCACCGAGGAGGACCTCGCGGCCGTCGCGGAGGCCACCGGGTTCTCGCCGGCCTACGTCGAGAGCGTCGCGTCCTTCTACGACCGCCTCTACCTGCGGCCGGTCGGGCCGCGCGGGTGGTGTCGGTGTGCGTGACCCTCTCGTGCATGCTCCGCGGCTCCGACGAGCTGCATGGAGCACCTGTGCGACCGCGAGGGCCTCGACCCGCACCACGGCGGCACCACCGAGGACGGCGCCATCACCGTGCAGGAGGCCCAGTGCCTGGGGCTACTGCGACCGGGCGCCGTGCGTCCAGGTGGACGCCGAGGAGACACGGTCGGCCCGCTGACGCTCGACGACGCCGACCGCCTCGTCGACGAGCTGCGCGACGCCCCCGCCCCGAGCGAGCTCTGGCGATGACGGGGAGCGCGCGATGCCCGTGATGCAACATCGTCTACCGCCAGCGCGAGGCCGGGACGCCGACCTCACGGAGCTCGCCGACTACGAGGCCGCCGGCGGCTACGCCGCCCTGCGAAGGCGCGCTTGCCGACGCTGGACCGCGACGAGGTCGCTCTACCAGTTCCTGCGCTCCGGGCCTGCGCGGACGGGGCGGCGCGGGCTTCCCGATGGGTCGCAAGGCCAGCTTCCTCCCGAAGAACTCGCCGCTCGCCCGCCTACGTCGTCTGCAACGCCGACGAGAGCGAGCCGGGCACCTTCAAGGACCGGGAGATCATGGACGAGCAACCCGTTCCAGCTGCTGGAGGGGATCGCCATCGCCGGCGTACGCCGATCGGGTCGCACCGCGCGGCTACATCTACATCCGGGGCGAGTACGAGCACCAGGCGCGGGTGCTCGACCGGGCGATCGCCCAGGCCCGGGCCGCGGGGTACCTCGGCGACCGGGTCGTGCGGCTCCGACGTTCGCCTTCGACATCACCGTCTACCGCGGCGCCGGCGCCTACATCTGCGGCGAGGAGACCGCGCTTGCTCGAGAGCCTCGAGGGCAAGCGCGGCCAGCCGCGGCTCAAGCCGCCGTTCCCGGCCGTCGCCGGCCTGTACGGCTCGCCGACGCTCATCAACAACGTCGAGACCCTCGCCGCGCTGCCCGCCGATCATCGAGCACGGGCGCCGACTGGTACGCCGCGATCGGCACCGAGAAGAGCACCGGCACCAAGATCTTCTCCGTCTCCGGGCCACGTGCTGCGCCCGGGCAACTACGAGATCGTGCTCGCCGACACCACGCTGCGCGAGCTGATCGTACGACATCGCCGGCGGCCTCCGGCCCGGCCGGCGAGTTCAAGGCGGCTGGGTCGGCGGGTCCAGCGTGCCACGTGCTCGGCGCCGAGGCGCCTCGACACGCCGCTCGACTACGAGTCGCTCGCAGGCGGCGGGCACGCTCCTCGGCTCCGGCGGGTGCATCGTGATGGACGACTCGGGCTGCATCGTCCGGGCCATCCCTGCGGCTCGCGCACTTCTACCGCCACGAGTCGCTGCGGCAAGTGCACGCCCTGCCGCGAGGGCACCGCTCTGGCTGGAGCGGATCCTTCAGCGGATCGTCGACGGCGAGGGGCGAATGGAGGACCTCGAGCTGCTCGAGTCGCTCGTCCGGCCGCATCGTCGGCAAGACGCCTCTGCGCGCTCGCCGACAGCGGCGTCGCGCCGATCGTGAGCGCCATCAGCCGCTTCCGCGACGACTTCGTCCGCGTCATCGAGGAGGGTGGCTCCCCGCGCCCCGAGCCGATGATGGAGGTGCCGTCGGTGGCTGACTGACGCCCGGTCACCACGCCGACCGGCGGTCAAGTTCGAGCTCAACGGCCGCCGGGTCGACGGCGCCCGCCGGCACGATGCTCGTCGACGCGGCCGCGCGCCACGGCATCGAGATCCCCGATCTTCTGCTACGAGCCGCGCCTCGGCGCCGCCGATCGGCGCGTGCCGCATGTGCCTGGTCGAGGTGGAGGGCATGCGCGGCCTGCAGACCGCCTGCAGCACGCCGGTCGCAGCCGGACATGGTCGTGCGCACCAACTCCGACGCGGCGATCGACGGCCAGGACGGCGTGCTGGAGTTCCTGCTCGAGAACCACCCGCTCGACTGCCCGGTGTGCGACAAGGGCGGCGAGTGCCCGCTCCAGGACCGGACCTTCACGTTCGGTCCCGGCGCGCACGCGCTTCGTCGAGCCCAAGCGCCACTTCCCGAAGCCGCTCGACCTCTCGTCGCTCGATCGCGCTCGACCGCGAGCGCTGCATCACCTGCTACCGCTGCGTGCGCTTCAGCCAGGACGTCGCCGAGGACAGCGCAGCTCATCATGGAGGAGCGCGGCGCCGGCACCGAGATCGCGCACGTTCACCGGCGACCACTACGAGGGCCGCTTCACCGGCAACATCATCGACCTCTGCCCGGTCGGCGCGCTCACCAGCATCCCGTACCGCTTCGTCGCGCGGCCCGTGGGACATCAGAACACCCCGTCGGTGTGCGGCCGCTGCTCGGTCGGCTGCAACATCGAGCTCACGCAGCGCGACGGGCAGATCGCGCGCGTCACCGGCCGCCCGGAGCCGAACTACGCCGTCGAGGAGGGCTGGCTCTGCGACCAGGGCCGCTTCGCGTACGCCGGCCGACCTGGCCCGACGAGCCGCATCACCCGCCGATCATCCGCGAGCGGCGGGGTGGAGCGCGAGGTGAGCCTCGACGACGGCAGTCGACGCCGCCGGCGCTCGTCCTCGCGCGCGGCCGGCCGCGTCGGGATCCTCGTCGGGCCGACCGCGACGGTCGAGGAGGGCTTCCTCGCCCAGGAGCTCGCCGCGGGGCGCTCCCCGGCGGCGCGCGACCGGCCGGCTCGGCATCCCCGGCGACGGCGCTCGAGCGCCCGCTCCGCGGGCTGCCCGGCGCGCAGCTCGGCGACCTCGACGCCGCCGACCTCGTGGTCGTCGTGGGCGGCGACGCCGCCCACCAGCAGCCGGTCGTCGAGCTGCGCGTGCGCAAGGCGCGCCGCGACGGCGAGCCGCGATCGTCGTCGTGGGACCGCGCACGCACGGAGCTCTCGGCGCGCGCGAACGACGCCGTGCGCACGCCGACCCGGTCAGCTCGTGATCGGCCTCGGCACCGTCGCCAAGGCCCTGCCGGAGGCGAAGAACCCGATCGTGCTGTGGGACGAGGCCGACCTGGCCGCCGAGCCCGACGCGGCCGGCGCGCTCGCTCGCCTCGTCACGGCGCGCCGGAGCCCGCCAGATCGAGCTCGGCGCCGACGTCAACGGCGCCGGCCTGCGCGCCCTCGGCATCCCGGCGCTCGACCTGCTCGAGCGCCATCGAGGCGCGGCGGATCGACACCCTCCTGACGGTCCACGCCGACCCGCTCGCCGGCCGCGGCGCCTCGCGACTGGGGCTGGGCCCTCGGGCGGGTGCGCGCGCGCATCGCGATCGCCAGCCACCGCCCGCCGCTGACCGACCGCGCCGACGTCGTCCTGCCGGCCGCTCACCCACTACGAGAGCGAGGGCGTGCTACGTGTCGCTCATGAACGGCCGCGCCCAGCGGCTGCGTCCGGGCGCGGCGCGGCCCCGAGGGCGCCGCCCCCGGCTGGGAGATCCTGATCGCGCTGAGCCACCGCCTCGGCGGCCGCCGCCGTACCGCACCGCCGGCCCAGGCCTTCGCCGCCGCCGCGGAGGCGGCGCCCGGCGCTCGCCGGGCTCGACCACGACGTCGCTCGGCGTGCTCGGGCGGGTGATCCACGTTCCCGAGGCTCCGGTCCCGGCCGCGGCGCCCCGGCCCCGCGAGCCCGAGGGCGACGGGCTGCTCCTCGTGACCACCACCGAGATCTTCGGCGACGCCGCTCACGTGCCGCTCCGACGCCCTCGACGCCGTCCGGACCGGGGCGCGCGTCGTCCTCGCGCCCGGGCGAGGCCGCGCGCACGCGGGTCGGGGCGGCGCCAGCGTGCGCGCCTGCGCTCGCCCCACGGCGACGTGCGAGCTCGACGGTGCGCATCGACGACGGCCTGCCCGAGGGGGCCGCCTTCGTCGGCGACCGGCGCCGCCCGGCGCGGGCGTCGAGCGCGCTTCTGCCCGCCGACCGCGGCCCGGTGCGCGTCGAGCCGTCGAGGCGGTGGGACGCTGATGGACGAAGCCCTTCTCACGATCGTCTGATCAAGGCCCTGATCCTGGTCGTCTTCGTGGTCGATCACCGCGCTTCGCGTACACGCTGCTGTGGGAGCGCAAGCTCATCGGCCGCTTCCAGGCGCGCTACGGCCCCAACCGGGCCGGCCCGCTCGGCTACCTGCAGCCCGCTCGCCGACGTGGTGAAGCTGATCTTCAAGGAGGACTTCGTCCCGCGCGGGGGCCAACCGCTTCCTCTTCCAGATCGCCCCGATGATCTCGGTGTTCGCGGCCGTCGCGGCGATCGCGGTCATCCCGTTCGGCGAGCCCGACGTGGCCTCGGCCACCACGTCAACTTCGTCGGCGCCGACCTCAACATCGGCGTGCTGTTCCTGTTCGCCCTGTCGCGGGCTCGGCTTCTACGGCCTGATCCTGGGCGGCTGGGCCAGCGGCAACAAGTACAGCCTGCTCGGCGCCGCGCGCACCGCGGCCCAGCTCGTCTCGTACGAGGTCGCGATGGGGCTGTCGGTCGATCGGCGTGATCATGATGGCCCAGAGCCTCTCGCTGGTGGACATCGTCCACGCCCAGCAGGACACCGTCTGGTACATCGTCTTCCAGCCGGTCGGCTTCCTGATCTTCCTGATCGCCGGCGGTCGCCGAGACCAACCGCGCCGCCGTTCGACCTGCCCGAGGCCGAGTCGGAGCTCGTCGCCGGCTACCACACCGAGTACGGCGGCCTGAAGTTCGCGATGTTCTTCCTGGCCGAGTACGTGAACATGATCATCATCTCGGCGCTCGGGGCGACGCTCTTCCTGGGCGGCTTCGCCGGTCCGTGCCTGCCCGGGCTCGCTCTGGCTGGCCATCAAGATCGCCGCCCTGCTCTTCCTGTTCATCTGGCTGCGGGCCACGCTGCCGCGCCTGCGGTACGACCGCCTGATGAAGCTCGGCTGGAAGATCCTCCTGCCGCTCGCCACCCTGAACCTCCTGGTGACGGCCATCGTCGTCGCCCTCGGATTCGCGAACTAGGGATCACTGATGGGACTCGACGACTCACTCAAGGGCTTCGCCGTCACCTTCCGGCAGATGCTGCGCAAGCCGGAGACGATCGGCTACCCGGAGCGCAAGACGCCCGTCTTCCCGCGCTTCCGCGGTCGCCACCGCCTGTGGACGCCACGAGAACGGCCTCGAGAAGTGCGTCGGCTGCTCGCTGTGCGTCGCCGCCTGCCCGGCCGACTGCATCCGCGTGGTGGCCGAGGAGAACACGCCCGAGCACCGCGTGTCGTCCGGCGAGCGCTACGCGCGCATCTACGAGATCAACATGGCCCGCTGCATCTTCTGCGGCTACTGCGAGATGGCGTGCCCGTTCGACGCGATCACGCTCGAGAACGAGTACGAGATGTCCGAGTGCACCCGCGCGCGACCTGCTCTACACCAAGGACATGCTCCTCGCGCCGCACCCCAAGCCGGTGCCCGTGCGCACCGAGGTCCGACGGGCTGACCGCCTGTGGGTGAGCAGATCGTCTTCGCGCATGGCGTCCGCGGCGGCCCATCGCCTGCGGCGATCCTCGTGGTCACGCTGTCAAGAGCCCATTCCGCGCCGACGGTCGCGCTCATCGGCACGCTGCTCTCGATCGCGGTGCTCTTCGTGCTGCTGTCGGCGCCGTTCGTCGCGGTCGATCCAGGTGATCGTCTACGCCGGCGCGATCGTGGTGCTCTTCCTCTTCGTGATCGCCTACCTCGGCGAGCGGCCCGGTCGCGAGATCGGCGACCGCCTCGGCCGCTACCAGGTGTTCGCCTGGATCGCGGTGCATCGCGATCGGCGGCCAGGCCGTCGTGGTGCTGCTCACCACCAAGCTGCCGGGCATCGCGCGACGACCCCGCGTCCGGTCGACGACATCGGCAGCCCCGAGGCGATCGGCAACGCGTTCCTTCATCGACCACTTCATCGTGCCGTTCGAGGCGACCTCGCTCGCGCTGCTGGTCGCCGCCGTGGGCGCCGTGCTGCTGGCGAAGCGCGCCGTGCGCGCGGAGGGCGGCCGATGAACCCCGAGGGCGTGCCCGCTCGCGCTTCTACCTCGGCGCTGTCCGGCGGTCACTCTTCCTGCTCGGCCTGCTCGGCGTGCATGACGCGGCGCAACCCGCTGCTGCTGCTGCTCGCCGTCGAGCTGCTGCTGAACTCGGCGCAACGTCGCCCTGGTCGGCTTCAGCCGCTACTGGAACGACACCGACGGCCAGATCTTCGCCCTCGTCGTGATGGTCGTGGCCGCCACCGAGGTCGTGATCGGCCTCGGCCTCGTGGTCGCCGTCTTCCGCCAGCGCCTCGCGCTCGACGTCGACCAGATGTCGACTCCTGAAGGGCTAGGACGAGCCAGCTGATCTCGCGTTCTCGCCTGGATCGTCCTCGGGCTGCCCCTGCTCGGGTGCCTCGTCCTGTCGCTGTGGCCGCGGCGAGCCCGACCGCCGCCGTCACCCGCGTGGTCGGCCGTCGGCCGATCGCCGGCGTCGCGTTCGTCGCTCACCGTGGTCGATCTTCGTCGCGATGCTCGGCGCGAGCCCGGAGGACCGCCTGCGAGGTCACCGACCCTCTGGAGTGGATCGCATCGGCGGCCTGCGGGTCGACCTCGCGATCCAGATCGACCCGCTCTCGGTCATGATGATGCTCGTCATCACCGGAGTCGGGTCGCTGATCGTCCTCTACTCGACCGAGTACATGGACCACGAGGACCGCGACTACCGGCGCTTCTTCGCGGAGATGAACTTCTTCGTCTTCTCGATGCTGCTGCTGGTCGAGGCCGCCAACTTCCTCTTCCTGATCGTCGGGTGGGCGTTCGTGGGCCTCGCCTCGTACCTGCTGATCGGCTACTACTACGACCGCCCGTCGGCCGTCGCCGCCGCCAAGAAGGCCTTCGTGGTCAACGTCATCGGCGACGTCGGGATGGTGCATCGCGGCGTTCCTGCTGGTGCGCGAGCTCGGCACGCTCGACTACCGGCAGGTGTTCGCCACCGCGCCCGACGAGCTCGGCAGCGGCAGCGGCGTCGGCGATCGCGATCGCCCTGCTGCTGTTCGTCGGCGCCGCCGCCAAGAGCGCGCAGGTGCCGCTGCACACCTGGCTGCCGGACGCGATGGAGGGCCCCACCCCGGTCAGCGCCCTCATCCACGCGGCGACCATGGTGACGGCCGGCGTCTACATGGTCGTGCGCTCGCAACGTGCTCTACGAGCTGGCCCCCGTACGCCGGCGACATCGTCGCCGTCGTCGGGCGCGTCACCCTGCTGATGGCGGCCACGATCGCGATCGTGCAGGTGGACATCAAGCGGGTGCTCGCCTGGAGCACCGTCAGCCAGATCGGCTACATGATCATGGCCGCGGGCCTGGGCGCGTACGCGCGGCTCGATGTTCCACTTCCTGACCCACGCCTTCTTCAAGGCGCTGCTCTTCCTCGCGCGTCGGCATCGTCATCCACGCGCTCGGCGGGCGAGCAGAGCCTCGACCGGATGGGCGGCCTGCGGCAGGTACCTGCGCGTTCGCGTACGTCGCGCGTCGCTGCATCGGCTGCCTGTCCATCGCCGGCGTCCCGCCCTTCTCGGGCTTCTTCAGCAAGGACGACGATCCTCGCCACGGCCCTCGACGCCGGGCACCCTCGGCATCGTGCTCGGCGTCGTCGGCATGCTCGGCGCCGGGCTGACGGCCTTCTACATGTTCCGCCTGCTCTTCCGGGCCTTCTCGGGCCCGGAGCCCGAGGGCGGCTACGACGCACCCGCCACCCGACGCCGGCTGGGCGATGGCGTATCCCGGTCGGCGATCCTGGCCGTGCTGGCCACCGTCGGCGGCTGGCTGCAGGTGCCCGGCGGCTGGCACCTGATCAACGACTGGCTCGAGCCCGTCGCTCGCCGCGCCTGCGCCGGACGCTCGAGGTCCCACGCCGCGCGAGGTGGATCGCCACGATCATCGTCAGCGCTCGTCGCTCGCCCTCGTCCGGGATCGCGCTCGCCTGGTGGGTCTTCGCGGCCGACCCGGCGGCGCCGCGCCTGCGCCGGCGCGGCCATGCCCGCGACCCGCGCGCTGCTCGCACGACCAGTACCGCTTCGACGAGGTCTACGAGGAGGCCGTGGTCCAGCCCGGCCGCGACCTCGGCGACGTGCCTGCGCGACGTCGTCGAGCGCGTACGGCGTGCAGGGCTCGATCGAGGGCGTGACCGCGCGCGGTGGTCGACGCGGCCGCGGCCTGCGCGCCGCGCAGACCGGCCTGGTGCGCGCCTACGCCTTCGCGATGATCGCCGGCGTCGTCGATCGTCGGCGTCATCTTCATCCTGGTGGTGCGCTAGCCGTGCCCTGGATCTCCGCCATCGTCCTGCTGCCGCTGCTCGGTGCGCTCTCCATGCTCGCCGTGCCCGACGGCGCCCGACGGCGCCGTGCAGGCGCGGATCCTCGCGCTCGTCGCTCGCGGCGGCACCCTCGGTGCTCGTCGGCGATCCTGTCGGGCTCTTCGACCGCCAGTCCGGCGGCCTGCAGTTCGTCGACCACGTCGGCTGGGCCGAGGAGGTCGGCCTGTCGTGGGACGTCGGCGTGGACGGCATCTCGCTGTGGCTGCTCGCTGCTGACGGCGGGCCTCTTCCTGCTCGCCATCGCTCGCGGCCTGCTGGCGCGCCGCCCGGAGCGCCCCCGCGCCTTCCTGGCGATGCTGCTCCTCGCCGAGTGCGGCCTGCTCGGCCTCTTCGCCGCCGGCGACCTGGTGCTCTTCTACGTCTTCTGGGAGGCCATGCTCATCCCGTTCTACTTCCTCATCGGGATGTGGGGCGGCGAGGGACCGCGGCCGGGCGACGACGACCGTTCGTGATCTACACGATGGTCGGCAGCCTCCTGATGCTGGTCGCGATCCTGGCCACCGCCTTCGTCGCCCGGGACATCACCGGGCAGTTCACGTTCGACGATCCAGCGACCTGGCGGGCGTCAGCTTCACGGACGACCGCAGAGCGACCTGGCTGTTCCTCGGGCTTCGCGCTCGCCTTCGTCATCAAGCTGCCCGCTGTGGCCCGTTCCACGGCTGGCTGCCCGGGCGCCTACCGCGGCCGCGCCGATCCTGGTCACCGGGCTGCTGGCCGCCGTGATGAGCAAGGCCGGCGTCTACGGCCTCCTGCGCATCGGCGTGCCGATGTTCCCCGAGGGCGCCGACCGCTTCGCGATCCCGATCGGCGTGCTGGCCGTGATCGGGATCGTCTACGGGTCGCTGCTGGCGTGGCGCGCGCCCGACGATGCGCCTGCTGGTGGCCTACTCGAGCCTCGCGCACCTCGGCTTCATCGTGCTCGGCATCGTGGCGTTCGACCTGCCAGGCCGTCGCAGGGCGCCGTGCTGCAGATGGTCAACCACGGCATCGTCGTCGCGGCGGCGTTCGCCATCGTCGGCATCGTCAACCGCGCCGCGCCGCGACGACCGCGATCGACGACATCGGCGGGCTGGCCGCCGGCGCCCCGCGGCTCGCGGGCGTCTTCCTGATCGTCGCGATGGCGTCGCTCGCGATCCCCGGCTCCAACGCCTTCGTCGGCGAGTTCTTCATCCTGACCGGCGTCTTCCGCCAGCACCGCTGGCTCGCAGTGCTCGCCTGCATCGGTATCGTCTACGCAGCGGTCTACATGCTGCGGCTCTACCAGTCGCACGCATGAACGGACCGCCACGAGGGATGGCCGCGCGGGCGGAGCTGCGCGGCCGGCGACCTCGCTGTACCTGCTGCCGCTCGTCGCGGCGATGCTCCTCATCGCCCTCTGGCCGAAGGCGATCGTCGGTGCGACGACCGCCAGTCTCGAGCGACCGTCGCGCCCGCCCAGGTGCCGCGGACCGTCCGAGCCGACCAGATCCGGGCGGCTCGTCGCGCCAACCCGCCGGCACCGTGCCGGCACGGAGTCCGGCGACCCGTGAACGTCGCCGCCACCGCACCGTTCCTGATCGTGTCGGGCGGCGGGACATCCTCGCCCTGATCGTGGGCCTCATTCCGGATCGACGGCTCGCGCGGTGGCTTCCCACCCTCACCGGTGTGGGCGGGCATCGTGGCGGCGTGGGATCGTCTGCCGCGTGCCTGTGGGGCGACCGCGCGAGAGGCGTTCGGCGGGGGACTTCGTCTCCGACCGCTTCAGCCTGCTGCTCAACTTCGATCTTCCTCGGAGCTGCGCTCGCTGACCCTCGTGCTGGCATGGCGCGAGCCGTCCGCGACCGACAAGCGCGGCGAGTACGCCGGCCTCATCCTCCTGTCGACCGCGGGCATGATGCTGGTGGCCGGCGTCGGGAACGACGATCGTGCTCTTCCTCGGCATCGAGCTGCTCTCGGTCGCCCTCTACGTGCTGTGCGCCATCGAGATCTGGCGCGAGCGGTCGCTCGAGAGCGGCCTCAAGTACCTGATCATCGGCGCCGTCGGCGCGTCGCTCCTGCTGTACGGGCTCGCCCTGCTCTTCGGCGCCACCGGGACGACCGTGCTCGACCGCGATCGCGGGACGGCTTGCCGACACCGGCCTTCGCCGGCGAGCCCGCTCGTCATCGCCGCGATGGCGCTGATCGTCGTCGGGCTCGGCTTCAAGGCGTCGGCCGTGCCGTTCCACATGTGGACGCCCGACGTCTACGAGGGCGCTCCAACTCCCATCACCGCCTTCATGGCGACCGCGACCAAAGCGGCGGCGTTCGCGGCGTTCCTGCGGATGTTCTCGGAGTCGCTGCACGACCTCGCGACGACTGGCAGATCGTGATCGCCGCCCTCGCGGCCGTGACCATCGTGGTCGGCAACGTCGCCGCGCTCCTCCAGGACAACCTCAAGCGCCTGCTCGCCTACTCGAGCGTCGCACAGGCCGGTTACCTGCTGATCGGCGTTGCGGCCGGGACCGTCATCGGAGCGGAGGCCGTCCTCTACTACCTGTTCGCGTATCTGGTGATGACGATGGCGGCCTTCGCCGTCGTCATGGTCCGCGAGCGCGAGGTCCCGGAGGGCGACAACATCGCGGCGCTGCGGGGGCTACGGACGCGCAGCGTCCGGTACTCGGCGTGGTGCTGACCCTGTCGATGCTCTCCCTCGCGGGCATCCCGCCGCTGTCGGGGTTCATCGGCAAGTTCCTCTTGTTCGGCGCGGCGGTCGACGCCGACCTGACCTGGCTGGCGATCGTCGGCGCGATCGGGAGCATGGTGAGTCTCGGCTACTACCTGCGGGTGCTCGGCGTGGCCTGGCTGAGCGAGGCGCCGGAGGGCGAGAAGCGGCTCAGGCTCCCCTCTGCGGTGGGCGCCGTCGCGATCGCATGCGCCGCGCTGATTGTGGCCTTCACCCTCGGAGCCGGGGTACTGATCGACCTGTGCCACGACGCGGCACGGACCATCATTCGCTGACCACGCGGGCCGGCATCAGCGCCGGCCCACGCTCAACCCAGGATCTCGTCGACGTAGCACCAGCGCCAGGCCTCACCCGGCTCGACGCTCCGCATGACCGGATGACCCGTGTCGTGGTGGTGACGGTCCGCGTGCCGAGGCACCGACGAGTCACAGCACCCGACATAACCGCACGTCAGACACATTCGTAGGTGGACCCACGTCGTGCCCTCCACGAGGCAGCCCTCACAGGCTTCGCGGGCTCGGACCGACGGCAGTTCAAACGGGGCGGCGGCGAGGTGCTCGCACGCGGCGACGCCGCGCAACCGCGACGGGCGGGCGGGAGCGCCCTCATCGCCGTCCTGATCGAGTGCGCGCCCGAGGAGCGTCTCCTCGACGTCGAGTATGTTGAGCACCCGCTGGAGCACCTCGTGGGGCACGCGACCCGTCGCCCGGATGCGCAGGACCTCCTCCCGCTCGGCGTCCAGCATCGCCGCCCGCAGACGCGCATAGCTCTGGCTCGGCGTCTCGTCCGAGCGCCCGAGGCGTTCCCAGACCGCGTGAGCGCGGTCGAGGGTGCGTTGACGCAGTTGCTCGACCACCTCGGGCGGATCCTCGGGCGCGACGATCTCGTCGAGCCGCGCGAGGCCGGCCGATGCGGCCCGCTGGTAGGTCTCCGCCTCCTGCAGCGCGTCGTCGGCGAAGCTCGGGCCGACGACCCCGAGGCGGCGCACGACCCACGGGAGCGTCGCTCCGTTGATGAGCAGGGTGCCGGCCACGACGACCAGGGCAATGAGCACGAGCACCTCCCGGTGGGGCGTGTCGTCGGGCAGCGCGAAGACCGCGGCGAGGGTGACGACTCCGCGCATCCCGGCCCACGCGAGCACGGCGGGGTACTGCCACGGCGGGGCGGGGTCACGGCGGGCGACGCGTGGCACAAGGCGCGTGAGGTACGTCGCCGGGAACACCCAGACGATGCGCAGCACGATGACCGCGGCGAGGACACCGATGCATGCGCCGGCAATCCGGCCGGTTGAGAGTGTGCTGCTGTCGAGTGCGTCGAGGATCGACCGGACTTGTAGTCCGATCAACAAGAAGACGCTGTTCTCGAGGATGAACTGGATTGTGCCCCAGTTGGCGCGCTCGAGAAGCCGCGACGACGCGGTCTGGGCCACGGGGGCCCAGTGGCCGAGTGTGAGACCGGTCACGACGACGGCCAGGACTCCCGACGCGTGAATCTCTTCGGCGGCGAGGTAGGCGACGAACGGGGCCAGCAGCGAGAGCGAGACGTCCGTCAGGGTGTCGTCCACGTGCCGGCGCAGCCAGAGGATCGATGCGGCGACCGCGGCTCCGACGGCGAGCGCTCCGATGACGGAGATGACGAAGTCCCCGCCCACTTCCAGCGCCGTCACCGTGCCGCCGATGGCCGCGATGGCGCTTCGCAGAATGACGAGGGCGGTGGCGTCGTTGACGAGGCTCTCGCCCTCGAGGATCGTGACGATCCGTCTGGGCATCCCGATGCGACGGGCCACCGCGGTCGCAGCGACGGCGTCGGGCGGGGCGACGACGGCGCCGAGGGCGAGGGCGGCTGCGACCGGCACCGGGAGGATCCGCCAGACGAGTAGGCCGACCCCGACGGCCGTGAAGACGACCAGCCCGACCGAGAGCAGGCCGATCGGCCTGAGGTTCCTGCGAAAGTCGACGAGGGAGGTTCTGATCGCTGCCGCGTAGAGCAGGGGCGGGAGGAGCCCGACGAGGACGAGGTCGGGGCTGAGCTCGACGTTGCCCACGAACGGCAGGTAGGACGCGACGACGCCGACGGCGGTGAGCAGGAGCGGCGCCGAACGTCCGTAGTGCCGGGAGGCCGCGCCGACGGCGGTCACGACGGCGACGAGGGTGACGAGGGTCAGCGCGATGTCCATGGTTCCGGCTGCCACTCCCTGGGTGCCGTCGATCGGCGGCGATTCTCCCATTCCCGACGCGTCGCAGGCCCGGTCCAGGATGACGCCGATCCAGGACGTGCCATGCACCCCGGAGCAAAAGCGCCGTGGTCGGAAGCGCGTCATCTGCTTGGTGCCAGGCACGCTTAACAAAGCCTTAACGGAGTTCGGGGGGCCGAAACGGTGGGCCGGAGCCTTTTCTCGAGGACAACGAACAGGAGACTCGATGGGAAGGCCACCTCGGCCCGTGGGCGAAGGCGCCAGCTACCACGTCACGGCGCGCGGAAACGACCACCAGACGATCTACCTCACCGACGCGGACCGGCACGGCTTCCTCACCACCCTGGCGCGTATCTGCGAACGCCACACTTGGACCTGCCACGCCTACTGCCTGATGAGCAACCACTTCCACCTCGCGGTGACCACGCCCGCCGCGAACCTCCCAGCCGGGATGTGCCAGCTCGTCGGGCAGTACGCCAGGCTGTTCAACCGGAACCACCGGCGGAAGAACCACCTCTTTGGCAGCCGCTACCACGCCGCGCTCATCGAGACGGACGGACACCTCCTCGCCACGGTCCGATACATCAGTCGCAACCCGAGCCGCGCCGGACTCGTGAACGCACCGCACGAATGGCCGTGGAGCAGCTACCGCGCCGCATTGGGCCTCACCCACCCGCCTGTCTTCCTGAACCCGACGCCGGTCCTGGCCATGCTGCACCCCGACCCCACGACGGGCCGCCGGCTCCTTCGTCAGTTCATCGACGAAACCGCAGGCGACCAGCCCAAAGTCCGGTAATCACTCCCGTGACAGACGATCGGACGCCGCGCCCGCAAGCGCCAGCACCTCCGCGGCGACGCCGGGCGTGACCTGTTGGGGGATCGCGCGCACCACGTCGTCGATGAACGCGTCGACCTCGGCGCGCGCAACCGGACGGTTGCCGTGCTGCGCGGCGGCAAGCGCCCGCTGCAAGCGCCCGAGACCCGCCTCGTACACACCCGTGTCGGGGATGCCACCGGTAAGGCGCCCGGCCGTCCACCGGTCGTCGCCCGCCTGACGAGGTCGAGTGTCGCGGTGTCGGCCGGTGGAGGCGCCACCTGGATGCTCGCAGGGTCGTTCGTGGCCGCGAACGACTCGTTCCTGGAGATCTCCTCGACGCGCAAGCGCGCCGGTGGCGGTGAGCGACTCCGCGGCAGCGACCTCCTGCTCCACCGAGATCTTCGCGATGTCGATCATCGTCGGAACGCCCAGCGTCGTGACGACCTTGAACGCCGGGTCGGAGACGCTCGAGACTTGGACGCGTCTTCGTGCCGCCGGGGAGCCACACCGCCACAGGGATCGCAGGACGGGCGCGGATCGCCGCCGGCAGAGGTTTTCTGCGTTTCTTCCCCGCCGGCCCCCGCCGGGGGGTGTCAGCGGTCGGCCGGTGCCTGACGCGGCCGGGCGCGTACCACCAGCTGCACCGCGGTGGCGACCAGGAGCAGCGCGAAGAGCATCCGCAGCACGCGTGGTGGGGTGGCGTCCGCAAGGAACGCGCCGGCGACGGCGGTGACCACCGATGCGGCGCCCATCGTGAGCGCGGCTCGCCACCGGACGGTGCCGGCCTGATGCTGACGATACGAGCCCAGGACCGCGACCGGAATGATGGCGAGGAGCGAGGCACCCTCGGCGCGAAGTTGCGGCACGCCCACAACGAGGGTCAAGGCCGGCACGAAGAGGATCCCGCCGCCGACGCCGAACAGCCCCGCCAGGCTGCCGGCGACGAGGCCGAGGACAGCGACAGCAGCTCCCCGAACGGGATCGAGCGCCACTTCGACCCCCTCCCCTTCGACTGGTTTGACAGCAAGCCAAACCGCGACCGCGAACAGCAGCGCGGCGAACGCATACGTGAGCTCCAGAGACGAAATCCGGTCCTTGATCCACAGCCCGCCGAGCAGGCCGACCACTGCGGGCAGCCCGATGAGGACCGCATATCCCCAGGCAACGTTTCCGAGAAGCCCGTGGCTCAGCACCCCCACGCTCGCCGTGACGATGATCGCGGCGAGGGAGGTGGCGGTCGCGACCTTCGGATCGAATCCGAGCAGCAGCACAAGCATCGGGACCATGACGATGCCGCCTCCCACCCCGAACAGGGTGGCGAAGAGGCCGGCCGTGAGGCCCACCAGGATGAGCCGGGTGAGCTCGGGACCCCCCGCCGCGCTGTTAGCGTCAGCGGTCATGGCGATTCCCGAGACGACGCGGCGCCTCATCGAGCCGCTCCTCGCCGACCCGGGCGCGAGCGCGATCCTGCTCGATCTCGACGGCACCATCGCGCCGATCGTCGAACATCCGGAAGATGTGCGCATTCCAGGGGATTTGCGCCGCCTGCTGCCGCTCGTCGCCGCGCGCCACGCCCTGCTGGCGTTCATTAGCGGTCGCGCGCTCGACAGCCTTCGCGGGATCGTGGGCCTGGACGGCGTCGCGTACTCCGGCAATCACGGTCTTGAGATTCGCCTTCCGGACGGTCGGCGCCTGCCGAGCCCCGACGCAGCCGGGCATCGCGCTGCGCTTCGGGAGTTCGCCCTGCGCTGGGCGCCCCGCGATCTCGCCGCCGACGGAGTGTGGCTGGAGGACAAGGGCGCGACTCTGACGTTCCACTACCGCACCGCGCCTGACCCGGCCCGCGCGATCGCGGTGCTCGACGGAACCATCGCCCCGGCCGCACGCGACTCCGGACTCGTCGCGGCGCCGGGACGGATGTCGCTCGAGATCCACCCCTCCGCGGCGATCACCAAGGGGACGGCGGCCAGGGCGATCCTCGAGGCATGCCCCGAGGTGCGCCATGTGCTCTCGGTCGGGGACGACCGTACCGACGTCGAGGTCTGGCGCACACTCCGCGACCTCGTCGCAGAGGGCCGGTTGACCACCGGCGTCGGAGTGGGCGTCGAAAGCGACGAGAGCCCGACGGTCGTGCTGCAGGAGGCCGACGCGCTCGTGCCGTCCGTGGCGGGCGTGGGAGCGCTCCTGGCCGTGGTGGCTGGAGACCCCGGCTAGCGCCGCATCCGGCGAGGCCGTCGCTCGTCCGATCGTCAAGAGACCTGCAGGACCGGCAGTCGCGCCGATCACGACGGCCTGCCCGCTGCCCGCGGGCGAGCCGCGCGCAGCTCTTCGAGGCTCAGGGTGTTCGCCACCTGCGCCGCGGTCGCGCCGGCGCGACGAGCCGTCATCACGCCGTAGCGCCGGTATTCGAGCTCTCCGGTCGAATGGGCGTCGGTGCCGATCACGAGGCGGGCGCCGCCGGCCAGCGCCCGTCGTGCGTGCTCGGCCCGAAGGTCGAGTCGTCGCGGCTGGCTGTTGACCTCCAGAAACGTGCCGGTCGCGGCGGCGTGGGCGACGACGGCGTCCAGATCCAGCTCGTAACCCTCCCGGCGACCGAACATCCGCCCCGTGGGGTGGCCGATCGCGTCGACGAGCGGATGCTCGATCGCCGCCAGCACACGGCGGGTCAGCTGGGCTGCCGACTGCGAGAACCCGCTGTGCAGGCTCGCCGTGACCCAGTCGAAGCCCTCGAGCAAATCGTCGCCGTAGTCGAGCGTTCCGTCGGCGAGCACATCGACCTCGCACGCCTTGAGCACCTCGATGTCGTCGAAGCTCCGGTTGACGGCGTCGATCGCCTCCCATTGGGCGTGCACGCGGTCCTCGTCGAGCCCGCGGGCCATGGCCAGGCTCTTGGAGTGGTCGCTGATGGCCAGGTAGCGCAAGCCCAGCCCCCTGGCGGCCCCAACCATCGCCTCGATCGTGTCGCGCCCGTCGCTCCAGGTGGAGTGAGTGTGCAGGTCGCCGACGAGGTCGTCGACCTCGACCAGCCGCGGGAGGAGTCCGGCGGCGGCGACCTCGAGCTCCCCGGTGTCCTCGCGAAGCTCCGGTGGGATGACCGGCAGCCCGAGCATGGCGTACACGCCTGCTTCGTCGGCGTGCGTGCGCACCGATCCGTCCGTCAGGGTCACGCCGTGCTCCGACAACGACAAGGCTTGCTTGACAGCCAGCTCCCGGAGTCTGATGTTGTGGGCCTTGGAGCCCGTGAGATGCTGGAGGAGGTTGCCGAACGCCGCCACCGGACCGATCCGCAGCTCCACGCGGATGCCGGATTGGGTCATGACCGCCATCCCGGCCGCACCGCGCGAGCGCACCTCCGTGACCATCGGATGCGCAGCGAGGGCGTCCATCAGCGCGCCGGGCTCATCCGTCGCCGCCGCGAAGTCCACGTCATGCACGGTCTCCGCACCGCGCCGCAACCCCCCGGCGATCTCGACCCTCCGGACGCCGACCACCGCGCGCAGATCCCGCACGAGGGCCTCCGCCACTGGCAGCGCCCGGCCGACCGAGATGCGCTCCGCGGGACCGTCGCCCGCATTGAGTGCGGCGAGCTGGTCGGTGACCTGCGAGACAAGCTTCGGGCCGATGCCCGCGACCCCGCCGATGCGCCCCTCGGCGACGACCGCCCGGAGCTCTTCGAGGTCACGCACCCCCAGCTCCTCGAAGAGGGCCCGCGCGCGCTTCGGTCCGATGCCCTGGAGCCGCGCGACCGCGGCGAGCCCCTCGGGAACCCGCTCGCGCAGCCGCGACAACGCGCTGATCTCACCGGTGTCCACGAGCTCGACGATCTTGTCCTGCAGGGTTGTGCCAATGTCCGGCAGGTCGACCGCGCGGCCGGCCACGGCGAGGGCGGCAACGGACTCGTCGGCGCCGCGGACCCGCGCTGCGCCCCGCCGGTAGGCGAGAATCCGGTGGCGGGACTGCTCACCGCCGATCTCGAGCAGATCGCCGATCAGATCGAGTCGGTCGGCGATTTCGGCATTCGTGGGCAGGGGTTTCGCGCTCACATTCGAAGGGTACTTTGCGCATCGCGGCCGGGCCGCGATGGTCTTGGTGGGCGTCGGCGTGGCGGACTACAATCCGGCCCTGCGTCCAGGTGGACGGCCGAGAGAGAGCGGAACGAGCGGTGGCGGTTTCTGGCGTGACACGGGGTGGCTGGGTGGCTGTCGGCGCGGGCGCGCTCGCGGTGGCGTCCGGCAGCGCCTTTGCCGGCGTGCAGTACGCCAACCGGGTCGAAGTCGCCGCGCAGGTGCCCGCCCCGGACAGCGCGGTCGCAACCTCACACCCGCTCGTCGCCCTCGATGCGACGAACGTCGACGGGATGCGGGACCTCGAGGTCCTGATCGACGGCAAGGACCGCACGGGCAAGGCCGCCCGCACCGAGGACGGTCGCATCGTGGTCCCGGCCGGCCACCTCGCAGACGGCGAGCACACCGTCGACGTGAAGTTCGCGACGCGCAACGTCTTCTCGCGGTCCGTGCGCCGCACCTGGACGTTCACCGTCGACACGAAAATCCCGCCGCTCACGGTGAAGTCGCCCGCCCCGGGCTCCGAGGTCAACTCCAAGCGTGTCGTGCTGAACGGCACCAGCGAGCCCAACACAACCGTGCGGGTCGCCTGGAAAGGTGGGGCCGCCACGGCCAGGTCCGGTCCCAAGGGCGGATGGAAGGTCGCCGCCAACATGCCCGAAGGCCCTGTGGCGCTGCGCGTCTCGGCGACCGACCCCGCCGGCAATGCGGCCGTCACGCGCCGCCGGCTCGTCGTCGACACGACGGCGCCGGCACTCCAGCTCGCCAAGACGGCAACCAAGCTCACCGAGACGGACGCGCCGGTCTTCTACGGAAAGGTCTCCGGTGAGACGCTCGCACGGGCCATCGTCGGAGCGACCGTGAACGGCCGGGAGATCGTCGCACAGCACGGCGCCAGCGGCGTCGACCAGAACGGCGATCCCGTCGCCGGCGTCACGTTCACGGGACGGCAGTTCGCGCTGTCGGTCGGGCGCCTCCCGCAGGGTCGCAACGACGTCAAGGTGTTCGTCCGCGATCCGGCGGGCAACCGGTCACAGAAGGGGATGACCCTCACGGTGGACAGCACCGAGGAGTTCGGCTCCCGTGACCTCGTCAAGGGGGCACGCGGAGCGGACGTCAAGGAGCTTCAGCGCCAGCTCGTCGACCGCGGCTTCAAGCGGACGAAGGTCACTGGCGTGTACGACGACCTGACCGTGCGCAGCGTCAAGAACTACCAGCGCGTTCACAAGATCAAGCAGACGGGCCTCTTCGGGCCCAACACGAGGACGGCCTTCGTCGGGAAGATCGTGGTAACGCTCGGCAAGTTCCGGCTGCAGCTCATCCGCGACGGCAAGGTCGTGATGACGTATCGGGTTGCGGTAGGTCAACCCGCCTACCCGACGCCCACCGGGACGTACCGCATCGTCAACAAGCAACGTGACCCCACGTGGACCCCGCCCCCGGGCAGTTCCTGGGCCAAGGGCCTTGGGCCGATCCCGCCGGGGCCCGGTAACCCACTCGGCACTCGCTGGATGGGCACCTCCGCGCCATTCGTCGGTATTCACGGCACCTACGCGGCCAGCTCCATCGGCACGCGGGCGAGCCACGGATGCATCCGCATGCACATCAAGGACGTCGAGAAGCTCTACGACGAGGTGTCGGTGGGGATGCCGGTCCAACTCCGCGCGTGAGCGGCCTGCTCGAGCTGACCGAGGACAATTGGGACGAGGTGGTGCTCGGGGCGTCGACGCCGGTCCTGGTCGACTGCTGGGCGCCGTGGTGCATCCCGTGCCGCCGGGTGACCCCGATCGTGGAGGATCTCGCTGCATCCTTCGGGGAGCGCCTCGCGGTCGGGACGCTCAACGCCGACGAGGCGCCGAGGATCACCGCCCGGTACGAGGTGCTGTCGCTTCCGACGCTCTTGCTGTTCGTCGACGGTGAGCCCGCGGCCCGGGTCGTGGGCGTCCCCAAAGCGGATAAGCTCCGCGCGCTGATCGAACCACACCTGGATGGCGATTGAATGGCGATCTACTTCAGCATCGGCTACTGCCAGCCGTTCGCGACCATGTCGACCGAGGCCGTGACGGGCTTCGATTCCGTCGAGATCGTCCTGGCTGACGGGGAGATCGTCGGCGTGCGGATCGACGACCCGCGAGAGGTCCTCCGCCTAGATGAGCTCATCACAGCGCTCAACCTCGACCCCGACCGGGTGTGGTCGCGGCTGCGGGCCGATGACGACCTCCTCAACAGCCGGCGCCAGGCGACCTGGGGCGGCGGCGGAGCCTAAGGGCGCGAGCCGGCGGCGTCGGCCGCGAACGATGTCCACCACGAAGACGAGCGTGTCGGTCGCCTCGATCCCGGCCTGAGGATTGTCCGACGCGTATCCCTTCTCGGGGGCAGCACAACCAGCACGCACGGACAGGAGGAGCGCCGTCGCAAGGACGGCGGCGAGGCTCGAGGAACGACGCGTTTCATCCCGGCGGACGGTGCCGATGCTGTCGGAGCCCGCCGCGCCATCCGATCAGGCCGGGCCGAGACGTACGGCGAGCGGCTCACCGTCGAGTACGTGTTCCTCGTGGTGGACTCCAGCGAACGGCGCCCCGTGGCCGACCGTCACCTCGACGGCCAGGGTCTCAGCGGCGATCTGCTCCCGGTGCAAGTCGATCGCCTCGCGCAGCACGCCCGAGCCGTCGAGGTGGAGCCGGATTCGCTCCTCCACCCGGAGGCCGGCTGCCTTCCGCGCATTCTGGACCGCGTGCACGACCTCCCGGGCCATGCCCTCACGGCGAAGATCCGCCGTGAGGTCGGTCGAGAGCCCAACCGCCAGCGACCCGTCCTGGGCGACGGCGTACCGCTCGGTGGGACGGACCTCGCGCAGCACGTCGGCGGGGTCGATGGCCTCCTCGCCACCGTCGATCGTGATGACGAGCGGCTCGCCGGCGTCGAGCGCCCGCACGACCGCTGCGGCGTCGAGCAGGGCGAACGCCTCCGCCACCCTCGGCATGCGCCTTGCCGAAGCGCGGGCCGAGCGTGCGGTAGTTGGGCTTGACGACGACCTGCACCAACTCGGCGGGGTCGGTGACGAAGCGCACGTGCTTGCACGTTGAGCTCGTCGGCGACCAGCGCGGCGGCTTGGCCATCGCCGCGGCGGTCGCGGGCGCACACGCGACGACCACCTCCGCAAGGGGCTGGCGTACCCGGATCTTCGCGTCCTTCCGCGCCGCCCGGCCGAGCGAGACGGCGTCGCGCACCTGCGACATCGCCTCGACCAGACCGCGGTCCTCCCGCCCCCCGGACACGGGCCAGTCGACGAGGTGCACGCTCGGGATGCGCACCAGGGTCGTGGGCCGCGACGAGGTTCGCGTACATCGCCTCGGCGACGAAGGGGCAGAACGGCGCGATGAGCTTCGCCGTGGTGACCAGGCACTCGTGGAGCGTCGCGAACGCCGACGCCGCGGTCGGCGGTGTCGTCCGGAGCGCCCAGAATCGCCGTCGCCCGGTACGCACGTACCAGTTGGACAACTCGTCGACGAAGGCCGCGATGGCACGGCCCCCGGCCGTGGCGTCGTAGTCCTCGAGGCGCCGCGGTGACCTCTGCGACCGTCTCGTCGAGCCGGACGAGCACCCACCGATCGATGGTCGGCACGTCTGCGGCGTCCTCTGCGGAGCCGGGGGTCCAGCCGTCGGGAAGCGAGGCGTAGGTCACCAGGAACGCGTAGGTGTTCCAGAGGGTGAGCAGGAAGCGTCGCATGCTCTCCTGGATCGCGTCCATGCTGAACCGGAACGAGTCCCCGGCGCTCTGGGCGGTCAGCAGATACCACCGGAACGGCGTCGGCGCCGTAGCGGTCGAGAACCGTCCCAGGGCTCGATCACGTTGCCCTTCGATCTTGCTCATCTTCTGGCCCGTCGGCGTCGAGGATGAGCCCGAGGCACACCACGTTGCGGTAGGCCGACTCGTCGAACAGCAGCGTCGCCTCGGCAGCAGCGAGTAGAACCAGCCCCGGGTCTGGTCGTGCGCCTCGCAGATGAAGTCGGCCGGGAAGCGCCCCTCGAGCACGTCGTCCCCCGCGAACGGATAGTGGTCCTGCGCGAAGGGCATCGCGCCGCTGTCGTACCAGACGTCGATGACCTCGGCCACGCGCTGCGCATGCCCGCCGCACGGGCAGCCGCACGGTCACCTCGTCAACCGTACGGCCGGTGCGGATCGAAGGCCTCGCCCGGCGGGTTGACCGCCCGTTCGCGGCAGCTCCGCGAACGACCCGACCGCGGTGACCTCGGACGCAGTCGCTCGCAGCGCCACAACGGCAGTGGCGTGCCCCAGTAGCGGTCGCGCGAGATCGCCCAGTCGACGTTGCCCTCGAGCCACTTGCCGAACCGGCCGTCGCGAACGTGCTCCGGATACCAGTTGATCCCCGCGTTGATCTCCAGCATCGGTCGCGCACGGCCGTCGTGCGGATGTACCACGAGGGCTTGGCGTAGTAGAGGAGCGGCGTGCCGCACCGCCAGCAGTGCGGGTACGCGTGATGGTAGGTCTCGGAGCGGAAGCAGCAGCCCTCGCCGGTCAAGGTCGGTCGATCGAGGTCGGGATCGGCCTCCTTCACCGCCCGCCCGGCGAACGGGCCGACGGCATCGGTGAAGCGTCCGTCGGCGGTCCACCGGGTTGGTCGTGGGCAGGTCGTTGTCGCCGGGCGACCTGCATGTCGTCCTCACCGAAGGCCGGCGCGATGTGGACGATGCCGGTGCCGTCGTCGGTGGTCACGAAGGGCGCCGCGACGACGCGATGGGCGCCCGCGACGAATGGGAACGGCGGCACGTAGGCGCCGGCCGACGAGCTCGGCGCCGGGGAAGGTGCGCTCCGGTGCCGCCCCGTCCCCGAATACCCGCGCCACGAGCGGCTCGGCCACCACGAGGCGCTCGTCGCCCACGCGCACCTCGGCGTAGGTCACGTCGGGATGCACCGCCGCGGCCTGGTTGGAGGGCAGCGTCCACGGCGTCGTGGTCCACACGAGGAGCGACGTGCCGTCGGCGCCGTCGAGCGGGAACCGCACGTAGACGGACGGGTCGTCGACATCCCGGTATCCGAGGGCGACCTCGTGGCTCGAGAGCGCGGTTCCGCAGCGCGGGCAGTACGGCACGACCTTGTCGCCTCGTAGATCATGCCGCGATCCCACAGCGTCTTCGAGGCTCCACCACACGCTCTCGATGTAGTCGGGATCCATCGTCCGGTAGGCGCGACTCCGTGTCGATCCAGAAGCCGATTCGCTCGGTGAGCCGCTCCCACTCGTCGAGGTAGCCCAGAACCGACTCTCGGCACAGCGCGTTGAAGGCTCGCGATGCCGTAGGCCTCGATCTCCGGCTTGCCCGAGATGCCGAGTTCGCTTCTCCACCTCGAGCTCCACGGGCAGCCCGTGGCAGTCCCACCCGCCCTGCGCGCGACGAACCGCCCGCGCATGGTCTGGAACCGGGGGAAGATGTCCTTGAACGTCCGCGACAGGACGTGGTGCGAGCCGGGCCGGCCGTTGGCCGTGGGCGGGCCCTCGTAGAAGACGTACGGGTCGGCGCCCGCGCGGAGCTCCAGGCTGCGCTCGAAGATCGCGCTCGACGCGCCACCGCGAGCACGGCTCCTCCATGTCGCCCCAATCGGGCGGCGTCGGCACGGCACTCCAGCTCACGACGCGACCGTGACCCGTCGGTCGAGCAGCGCCCGCACCTCGTCGAAGTCGTCGAACGGCTCGAAGGCGACCCCCTCGCCGGCGAGGTCGCTCGGCCAGGCCGTCCCGAGCGAAGACACGTCGGCCGAGCAACGCGACGCACCGATCGGAGATCCCGTCGCCCAGGTACACGAGCTCCTCACCGTCCCAGCCGCTCCCGCAGCGGTCTGACGCTTGCAGGGACGTCCGCAGAGCGTGCACCGTGCGCCGCGCTCCGACCAGATCAGCCGGCAGCCGTCGCCTGAGAACGCCGCGTCGTGCGACACCACCTCGAGGTGCGCGAGGCCGACGTCGTCCAGTACCGGCTCGATGACCGAGCGAAACCCGTTCGAGAAGACGATCAGACGGTGCCCGGCGTCATCGCACCAGCGGGCGAACTCGAGGAAGCCGGCGCGCACCGGTGCGCGCTCACGGACCACGTCGCGAACCTGGGCCGGCGTCGCCCGCACCGCCGCGAACTCCTTCTGCATCGCCTGCTCGACGCGTGATCTCGCCGGCTGCGCAGCCGCGGCTCGATGCGCCGCCCACATCCCTGCGCACCCCGAACGCCTCGACGATCACGTGGAGGGTGTCGCGCTGCGGTGATCGTTCCGTCGAAATCGCAGGCGATGAGCAGGGGTTTCACGGGCGGTCGAGGATACCAGACCTCCCCACCCCGCCCGGTGCCGGCACTGCCCCGCCCAGGACTACCGGAGCACTAGGATCCCGCGCGTGGCCCCGCGACCCATCTTCATCCACGGCGCCGGCGGCGGGACCGCCACGTGGCACGAGCAGGAGCCGCGCTTCGAGGGCTGCGTCGTGCTCGCCCTCCCCGGGCACCCGGCGGGAACGGCCTACCAAAGCGTCGCCGCCCACGCGGAGTGGACGGCCCGGGCGATCCGCGAGATCCCGGGGCCGAACGTCCTGGTGGGGCACTCGATGGGGGGCGCGATCGCCTTGCAGCTCGCCGTGGATCACCCGGGCCTCGTCTCCGGTGTCATCGTCATCGCGAGCGGTCCCCAGCTCTTCGTTCCCGATGCGGCGTTCGAGCTCGCACGGTCGGACTTCGCGGCCGAATGCGAGCGGATCCTGCGGAAAGGATGGTGGCAGCCGGACGACGAGACGATCGCGGCGGAGGCTGCCCTCATCCAGGAGGTCGGGCAGGAGACGCTCGTCGCCGACTACACCGCGTGCCGCGGGTTCGACATCACCGACCGGCTCGGCGAGGTGCGCGTCCCGGTCCTGATCGTTGCCGGAGAGCGAGACGGGTTGACCCCGCCGAGCCTCGCGGAGCGGCTCGCGGAGGGGTTGCAGCAGGCGATCCTCGTGGTCGTCCCCGACGTCGGTCACTGGGTGATGAAGGAGCACGCCGCGGCGGTCGACCTCCTGATCGCCGGGTTCCTGGCACGGCTCGAGCTTACGGATGACTGAACGCATCGCCCTGGTCGTGAACCCGCGTGCCACGCGGGTGCGGCCGGCGCTCATCGAGATGGCGATCGACGCGCTCGGCCCGCTGGATCCGGCCGAGGTGGCGTCGACGGAGCACGCGGGGCATGCTCGCGCCCTCGCGACCGCCGCCATCGAGCGGGGCGCGACGGTGATCGCCGTGCTCGGCGGCGACGGCACGGTGAACGAGGTGGCGGCGGCGCTCGCCGGCACCGACGTCGCCCTCGTGCCCCTCGCGGGCGGCAGCACGAACGTCTTCGCGCGCGCCCTGGGATGGGCGCACCCCGCATCGGCCGCGATTCCCCTGCTTCGTCCCGCGCTCGATGCGCCGGCATGGCGCGACGTTCGAATCGGCCGTGTGGAGGCCGGGACGATCGACCAGGTGTTCTGTGTCAACGTCGGCGTCGGACTCGACGCCGACGCCGTGCAGATCGTCGAGGCGCGGCCGTGGCTCAAGCGACGCCTCCGGCACTTCGGGTTCGGTGCAGCGACGGTCGCCGCCGCGGTCAAGGCGGCGCGGCATCCCGCCGCGCTCGTCGCGGCCGTCGATCATGCGCCACCGGTGGCGCTCACCTCGCTGATCGCCGCCTGCGGAGCCCCCTACGCGTTCCTGGGCCCCCGGCCGCTCGACCTGGTGCCGGGTGCCGACTTCGGCGACCGGCTGCGCTGGATGGGACTTCGATCGGCCAGGCTCGGTTCCGTCGCGCGCGCGGTCGGCGGCGGGCTCAGGGCCGGTCGCCACCTCGGCCGGGCGACGATCGTGGATGGCTGGGCCGCCGAGGAGATCAACGTCCAGTCCGCCCGCCCTGTGGCGGTGCAGGCAGACGGCGAGCCGTTGGGCTGGCACACGCGGGTTCGCATCACTCCCGGGCCGCGGTTGCGGGTGCTGAGCCCGCCGGCGGCAGTCCCGGAATCCCCCGCTGCCGCCGGTCGCCGGCGCATGCGGCGCTCAAGGTTGTGATCCCCCGGGCCGATACATCCGGCGTCCGCACCCTCCCATTCGGACCCGAAGGAGCCCTCCCATGTCACGTCCGGACCCAACGGTCGAGTTGAAGGCCCTCACCGCGATGGCGCTCGACCTGACCCGTGTCGATCCCGATCGCGCACCGGGCGACCGGCTGCGCAAATGGCACCGCGAGCTCGCTGAGGTCCTCGGCGATCATGCCGAACCGGTCGCGACGAACCGCGACCTGCTCCGCGACGCCGTTCGCCTCAGCCGAACGCGCCGCGAACTGCTCCACCGCTAGGGCGCGGTGGGCGGCCCTCCTCCACGGGGCGCCTCCCATACCCGATCCTGAGATGGGACGGGCGCAGACGGCCTGAGGCGGTTCAGCCGCCGTTCGCCGAGGGGTCCACGCTCAGCGGTTTCGGCGACTCCTGCGCTCCCCCGGTGGCGAGCTCGATCCGGCCCGACGCAACGGCCGCGGGATCCCCGATCGCAAACTCGCGATGCGCGCCGAGTCGGCGGAACCGCTCACGCCGCTGACGCAGGCGGTCGGCGGGCGCGAGCATCCGCAGGTCTTTGAACTGGCGCTGCAGGTATTGGTCGAGCAGCCGTGCCGCCTCGTCGTGGTCCTTGTGGGCACCGCCCTTGGGCTCCGGCACCACGGCGTCGACGATGCCGAAGCGGTAGCAGGTCGCCGCCGTGGGCTTGAACGCCCCGGCTGCGAGGCGCGCCTTCGCAGCGTCGCGCCAGAGGATCGCGGCCCCACCCTCGGGCGAGATCACCGAGTAGGTGCCGTTGGCGAGGATCAGCACGCGATCGGCGACGCCGATCGCGAGCGCGCCGCCGGACGAGCCCTCGCCCACGATCACCGCGACCGTCGGCACCGGGATCCGGACCATCGCCGCGATGCTCCGCGCGATCGCGCCGCCCTGGCCGCGCTGCTCCGCGCCAGCTCCGGGGAACGCGCCCGGCGTGTCAATGAGGGTGACCAGCGGGACGTCGAGCTTCTCGGCCAGCGCCATGACCCGCATCGCCTTGCGGTACCCCTCCGGGCTCGGCATCCCGAAGTTCCGGTATGTGCGCTCCTGAGTGTCGCGACCCTTCTGCTCGCCGATGAAAGCCACCGGCTCGCCGTTGTACCGTCCGACCCCGCACACGATGGCGGGGTCGTCGCCAAAGGCCCGGTCGCCGCGGAGCTCCTCGAAATCCGGGCAAAGACGCGTGATGTAGTCAAGCGGGTAGGGCCGGTCCTGGTGGCGTGCGAGCTGTATCGCATCCCAGCTCGAGGAAGTCTCCTCAGGGGCTCCTTGGATCTTGTCGGCGATCCGGCGGACGAACCGCCCGCCGGCGGAACGGCCCTTCATCCTCCACTCCCGTTCTCGCCGCCGTCGCTCCGGCCCATGCGGTCTGCGATCCGCTTCGGGAACTTCGGAAGCGCGTGGGCAACGCCCTGAGCGACGCCGTGGGCAACCTTGCCGACCGCGTCGCCGCCGGCCTGTGCCCACTGGAACGGGAACGCGGAGCTCGCCTCGAGGCCTTGCCGGTGCATGATCCGGAGCACCCGGCCGATGCGCTCGGGCATCTCCCGGCGGTCCACCACGTCGTCGATCTGGCCGTTGTGCAGCTGGCTCTCCGCGAGCCCGAAGTCGGGCGGCAGCTTCTCCCGGGTGGTCTGCTCGATCACGCGCGGGCCGGAAAAGGCAATGAGCGCGCCCGGCTCGGCGTATGTGACGTCGCCGAGCGCCGCGAACGACGCCCACACGCCCCCGGTAGTGGGATGGGCGAGCACCACGATCACCGGCAGGCGGGCGTCGTTCATGTCCTCGAAGGCCACGACGGTCTTCGCCATCTGCATAAGCGCGAGGACGCCCTCCTGCATGCGTGCGCCACCAGACGCCGTGACCGTCACGAGCGGGACGCCCAGCTCGATGGCCCGGTCGCACGCACGCGCGATCTTCTCGCCGACGACCGAGCCCATGCTGCCGCCCATGAACGCGAAGTCCATGACAGCGGCGACGCAGCCGTGGCCCCCGATCTCGAGCTCCGCGACGACGACAGCCTCGCCGAGTCCGGTCGAGGCTTCGGCCTTGCGGGCCCGCTGTGGGTACGGTTCGAGGTCGACGAACTGCAACGGGTCGGACGCGCGAAGCTCGGTCCACAGCTCGCGCCACTCGGCGCCGTCGGCGAGATGGTCGAGTCGGTCTCTGGCGGTGATCGGGAAGTGGTACCCGCACGCCGTGCAGACACGGGCGTTGCGCTCCATCTCCTCGGACCGGTAATGGCTCTCGCAGCGGGGGCACGTACCTGCCTCGGCGGGCTTCCGGCCCTTCTCCGGGATATGGGCGATCCGCTTCAGCCGATCGACGGTGACCTGGATGTGCTTGTTCGACACCCGATCGATTATGGCACCCGCGCGGTGCGCGAGTCCGCTTCGGGCGTCGCGAATGTTGCGCGATGAGAGCATGACCACGTTCTTCCGCCCCGAATCACCGGTTCCTCCGACAACGCCGTCGCGGCCCGAGCGGCCCTCGAAGATCCCCCGCTGCCCTGAGCAGTACGGCGGGTTCAACGGCTGCGACACCCACCGCGGGAGGTGGAACGCCAGCCCCGCGAAGGCGACGGCGGGGCGCGAGCGCTCCGGGCGGCTCGCAGGCACCACCAATCCGGTGAGCCGAGGGCCGGCTTCGCCGGCCCGCGACGAGCATCCGAAGCGCACAGCACCCCGGGAGAGGGGTCCGGGGGGAGGGCCCGCCCTCCCCCCGCTGCTATTCGTAGATCACGAGCTCGGGCGGGGGGCGGAGGCCGAGCACCTGCACGGGGCTCATGAGGCCGGTGTCCTCGACGAAGAAGAGCTTGAACCCTGCGTGCAGGCCCCGCCGGTCGCGCGTGACGCGGCGGTAGGTGTTCACCTTGGCGGACGCGGTGCCGAAGCCGTCGGCGTTCAGGACCATGTCGATCCCCGTGCGGTGCCGAAGGCCACCGCGGCGGCGGATCATCCCGTCCGTGAACTGGTGGACGATCACGAGCTTGTCCGGCAGGTTGCGTCGCGCGACGAGGCCGGCGAGCCAGGAGGTGACCTCGTTGACCTCCGCCGCGTCGACCGACCCGATCACCCGGCCGGGAATCTGCCCCGGCGCCATCCGCCACTCGGGGTCGAGGGCGAGGCCGACATCCGGCTCGGAGAGGAACTCGGCAAGCGCCCGGGCCTCGGTGAGGAAGTCCGAGCGCCCGGGTTGCACATCGAGGACGAGCAGCGCGCGCGCCTTCCGCGCCGCCCGGAGATAGCGCAGGATCACCGCGCGGCGCTGCCGCGTTCGGAATGCGCCGTCATGTCCGGGACCGGCGTTGACGATCACCGCGATGAGCTCCATGGCGGGCAGCACCGGCCGGCGGCCGGGCCCCGTGTACAGGCGGGCCTGGCGCTCGAGGCGCGCGGCGGCGGCGGCCGGCGTGCCGATCCCCAGAATCCCGAGTGCCTCCGCCTGGGGCGCGCCGTAGTGGGCAACGACCCGGTGCTCGGGGAGGACGCTGCGACCGCCGCGCGGGAGCAGGGTCGGCGTGGGAGTCTCCGCCCCCACCGCGCCCGCGGACTCCAGCCTGCGGTCACCGGTCGCGGCCGGGACGCCCGCTCCCAGGAGGAAGGCGCCGACCGCCAGGGTGGCGAGGCCTCGGCGTTTCGCCCTCGTCGGGTGCGCCAGCGTCGCCGCGGCCGTCGCGCCCGGAGCACGGCGCGGGCTCACCCGGCGCTTAGGATCCTGCGCCAGACGATCGTGAGGGTGATGCTGAGCGGCCGGTTGCCCTTGTTCTTGAGTCGGAACGTGTACGTGCTGCCGGCGATCGGCGCCGGTGTTGAGATGCCGCCGCAGAAGACCGATCCGGCCGCACCCTGACAGGCACCGGTGGCGAACGTGCTCGGATAGCTCAGCACGGCGAACCTCGGCGCGACGCCGCGTTGCTGCGTGAGGCCGAAGCGCTTCTCGCCGTCGCTCGAGGCTCGCAGCGAGAACCGGAACTCACCCTTCGGGACCTTGCCAATCGTGAGCGCGACCCGCTCACCGGGATCGAGCTGCGCATCGACCTGGTAGCGGGTCGGTTGAGCAGCGGCGACGACCGGGACGGCGAGCGTCGCTGCCGCCATGACCACGAATCGTCTCATCGTGTGCCTCCTTTGCTCGGTCCGAGACCGGGCGCCTCGAACGGGATCCCGCACGCCCAGACTCTCACTCGCGCGGCCCGGCATCAACGCTGGTCTCGCGCGGTGACATCACGCGGGGGCCGGCGTCGTCCGAGTGCGAAGCCACTCCTCGACGCTCGCCCGGTAGGCGGGTACGAGGTGCGCCTCGCTTCGGTGCGCCAGGAGCAGCCGCGCCGCCGTCTCGGGATCGTGGCCCCGCAACCGCAGCGTCGCGTAGGCCACGAGCACCGAGCGACGCCGACCCCGCTGGCAGTGGATCAGCACCTTCGCGTCCGGGTCCTCGAGCGCCTCCGCCGCGAACTCCGCCGCCTCGGCCCACGCCTCCGGCGACTGCCGGCGGCCGTGATCCCACATCGGCGCGTGGGCCACGTGCTCCGGCCCGAACATCGCCTGTTCGACGTCGAGGTCACCGCTGAACGCCGCTTGCGCCCGGGCGCGGCAGTTCACCACGTGAGTCACGCCCTCGTGGTTGGCGAGCACGGGCAGGCTCGCCGGCGTCGGGAGGCTGCCGATGGCGATCCGTTCGTCACCGATCCAGGTCCACGGCGAGGTGCGCGTGCCGGGCCCGTACACCTTGTCGGCCAGGCGGAAGCGCAGAGCCCGCCATCCGCCGGGAAGCGCGGGAGCCGTCACCCCTCGAAGCGGGCCATGGCGATCGTGGCGTTGTGACCGCCGAATCCGAAGCCGTTCGAAAGCGCCACGCCCACGCTCGCCTCGCGCGGAACATTCGCCACGTGGTCAACGCCGGCGCATGCCGGGTCGAGATCGTGCAGGTTGATCGTCGGCGGGATCACGCCGGCCCTGATCGCCATCGCCGAGATCGCGGCCTCGACACCGCCCGTCGCGCCGAGGCAGTGCCCGTGCATCGACTTCGTGGAGCTCACCTTGACCCCCGCGGCGACCTCCGCGCCCAGGGCCCTCTGGATGACCCGGATTTCGGAGGGGTCGCCGACCGGAGTCGAGGTGCCGTGCACGTTGATGTAGTCGACCTGCTCCGGCGCGATCCCGCCGTCGGACATGGCCGTCCGCATCGCCATGGCGGGCGCATGCCCGGTGGGGTCGGGCTCGGTGAGGTGGTGGGCGTCGCCGCTCATCCCGTAGCCCACGAGCTCGCACCAGATGTCGGCGCCGCGGGCCTGCGCGTGGCTGAGCTCCTCCAGCACCAGCACCGCGCCGGCCTCGCCCATCACGAACCCGTCCCGACCGGTGTCGAAGGGGCGGCTGGCCGTCTGCGGATCGTCGTTCCGAGTCGACAGCGCCTTCATCGAGTTGAACGCCGCGATCGACATCGACGTAACCGCCGCCTCGGCTCCGCCTGCGAGCATCACGTCCGCGTGGTTGCGGCGAATCACCTCGAGCGCGTCGCCCAGCGCATGGTTGCCGGATGCGCAGGCGGTGACCGGACAGGACAGCGGCCCGCGCAGCCCAAGGGTCATCGAGAGCTGCGCCGCGGCCATGTTGGCGATCATCATCGGGATGAAGAGCGGCGACACCCGGGTCGGCCCCCGGTCGAGCAGGACCGCCACCTGATCTTCGAACGTCTGGAGGCCGCCGACGCCGCTCGCGACGATCGTGCCGATGCGGTCGTTCTCACCCTGAATCGGGAGGCGCGCATCCTCCACGGCCATCGTGCCCGCGGCAACGGCGAACTGCGCGAACCGGTCCATGCGGCGAGCCGACTTGGCATCCATGAACGCGGCCGGGTCGAAGCCGTCGGCCTCGCAGGCGAACTTCGTCACGTGTTGAGACGGGTCGAACAGCGTGATCGGGCCCGCGCCCGAGCGCCCGGTCGTCACGGCGTCCCAGACGGCCTTCCTTCCGGTGCCGATTGAGGTCACGAGACCGATCCCCGTCACCACAACCCGTCGTTTGCCGGTCGCCACGAAGCTCCTCTAGCTGCTCAGGCCGCCGTCGATGGGCAGCACGACTCCGGTGATGTACGCGGCCGCCGGCGAGCACAGGAACGCGACGGCCCCCGCGACATCGTCGGGCGTGCCGAGACGGGCGAGCGGCGTGGCGTCGAGCAGCCGCTGGCGCTGCTCCTCGCCGAGTTCCGCCGTCATGTCGGTATCGATGTAACCCGGCGCGACCGCGTTGACCCGCACGCCGCGGCCACCGCACTCCTTGGCGAGCGACTTCGCCATTCCGATCATCCCGGCCTTGGCGGCCGCATAGTTGGCCTGGCCCGCGTTCCCGCCGAGTCCCACCACCGACGAGACGGCGACGATCGAGCCCGCCCGGCGCTTGAGCATTCCCCGCATCGCGGCGCGCGCGGTGAAGAAGGCCCCGTCGAGGTTCGTGCGGAGCACCGCGCCCCAGTCCTCGGCGCTCATCCGCAGCGCCAGCCCGTCGCGGGTGATGCCGGCGTTCAGGACGACGGCCTCGAGATCGCCGAGCGCCTCCTCGGCGTCGGCCACGAAGGCGACGGCCGACTCCTCGTCCGCGACGTCGACCTGCCGGGTCCACGCCCGGCGGCCGAGCGCCTCCACCGCGGCGGCGGTCCGGGCGGCTCCATCGGCGTCACGGACGTAGCCGACCGCGACGTCGTACCCGTCTCGCGCCAGGGCGACGGCGCAGGCGGCGCCGATCCCGCGACTCGCGCCGGTGACCAGGGCGACGCCCATCACGCGACCGCGAGCGTGGCGATGTCGTCGGGGAGACCCGACCTGGACGGTCTCCGTATCGCGGCGGACGCGGCGGACGAGCCCGGTGCAGGACCCTTCCGGGGCCGAGCTCGACGAAGCGGGTGACACCCATCTCGAGCGCGTGCTCCACCGCATGGCCGAACCGGACCGGGGCGAGGAGCTGCGCGAGGAGCACCTCGCGGAGCCGCTCCGCGCGGCTCGACGGCGACCGTCGTCGTTGACAGGAACGACGGCACGGGCTCGGTGGGGTGCCAGGCGGCGAGCGCCGGTTCCAGTCGCTCCGCCGCCGGCGCCATGAGCGGCGAGTGGAACGCGCCGCCCACCTGCAGGCGCGCCGCCTTCACGCCACGGGCGGCAGCGATGGCGAGCAGCCGCTCGATCCCGTCGATGCTCCCCGAGGCGACGACCTGGCCCGGGCAGTTGAAGTTCGCGGGCCACACCTCGCCGGCCTCCGCGCACAGTGCCGCGGCGTCGGCGTCGGACTGCCCGAGAAGCGCCGCCATGGTCCCGGGACGCTCACGCCCCGCGGCGTGCATCGCGGCGGCGCGCTCGGCGACGAGCCGGAGCGCCTGCGTGTAGTCGATCGCGCCGGCGGCGACGAGGGCCGAGTACTCGCCCAGCGAATGACCCATGACGAGGTCGCCCGTGAGCCCGTGCTCCGTCGCGACGCGCCACGCCGCGACCGAGGTCGCGAGGATCGCGGGCTGGCAGACGTCGGTCGGCACGAGGGCCTCCGCGGGTCCGGTGAAGCAGATCGAGGCGATGTCATAGCCCAGCGCGTCGTTCGCCTCGTCGAATGCGGCGCGCGCCGATGGGAACGCCTCGGCGAGCGCCCGGCCCATGCCCACCTCCTGGGCGCCCTGACCCGGGAACATGAGGGCGATCACGCGGCCACCACCGGCTCGTAGCGGACCACCGTGGATCCCCACGTCAGGCCGCCGCCGAACGCGATGAGGAGTAAAAGATCGCCGGACTTGAGCCGCCCCAGGTCGCGCGCCTCGGCGAGCGCGAGCGGCACGGACGCCGAGGAGGTGTTCCCGTAGCGGTCGAGGTTCACGATGACTTTCGCCGGGTCGATGCCGATCCGCTCCACCGCGTGGTCGATGATTCGCGTGTTGGCCTGATGCGGAACGAACAGGTCGATCGCATCGGGGCTGAGCTCGAGCGCCTCGAGGAGCCGCGTGGTGGAGTCGGTCATGACACGGGTCGCGAACTTGAACACCTCGCGGCCATTCATCTGCAGGAACGCATCCCTCGGCTCGAACGGCCGGTTGGACGGATTGCGCGACCCGCCGACCGGGAGGAGGAGGTCCTTCCCGTCCCCTGCCGTCCGTGCCGAGCTCGAAGCCGAGGAAGCCGGTGGTCGTCTCGTCGTTGCCGGCGGTCACCAGGGCACCGGCTGCGGCGTCGCCGAACAGGACGCACGTCGAGCGGTCCGAGAAGTCCGCGATCCGAGTGAGCGTCTCGGAGCCGAC
Organism: uncultured Thermoleophilia bacterium; assembly: GCA_963777565.1. Taxonomy (GTDB): domain Bacteria; phylum Actinomycetota; class Thermoleophilia; order Miltoncostaeales; family Miltoncostaeaceae; genus CALMEC01. The sequence goes on along the minus strand of CAVZQZ010000010.1, from coordinate 169,360 downwards.
CACGAGGACGTTGCGGGCGAGTCCGCTCTCCACCAGCGCGCAAGCCTGGGCCAATCCGTAGACGAACCCGCTGCACGCGGCCAGTAGGTCGAACGCCGCCGCCTTCGTCGCGCCGATCCGGTCCTGCACGACCGCGGCGGTCGACGGGAACAGGTACTCGGGGGTAGCGGTCGGGATGATCAAGACGTCGATGTCGGCCGCGTCGAGGCCGGCGTTAGCGAGGATGTCCTCGGCGGCGAGCACCGCCAGGTCGGCCGTCGACTCGTCCGGCGCGGCGATCCGCCGCTCGCGAATCCCCGTGCGCGACACGATCCACTCGTCGGTGGTATCGACCATGCGCTCGAGGTCGGCGTTGGTGAGCCGCCCTTCTGGCACGTATGAGCCGACCGCGACGAGTCGCGCCCGTTGGGACTTGCCGTTGCGAACGGCGATCATGACTCCCCCTCGATGACGGCGAATCGTAGGACAGCCTGGCATGCGACCTCGCCGTCGACGGTCGCGACGCCCTCTCCCTCTCCGATCGGGCCGCGACGGCGGGTGAGGATCATCTCGAGCTCCACCGTGTCTCCCGGGAGCACCTGCCGCTTGAACCTCGCCTTGTCGATCCCGGCGAAGAGCGCGATCTTGCCGCGGTTCGCCTCCTCGGACAGGACCGCCAGCGCCCCGGTCTGCGCGAGCGACTCCACGATCAGAACCCCGGGGGTGACGGGATGCCCCGGGAAATGGCCGGCGAAGAACGGCGCGTCGACGGGCACGGTCCAGCGCGCGCGGGCCGACTCGCCCGGCTCGAGTTGCACCACCTCGTCGACGAGCAGGAAGGGAGGGCGGTGCGGAAGGATGTCCGTTGGCGCCGGAACGCTCAAACCGGGGTATCCTAGTACACCGCCGGCGACAGTCGACCGCAGGCGCTATCCGGCGCTGCGGCCGCCGTCGACCGGGATCACCGCGCCGGTGAGGTACGCCGCATCCGGCCGGAGGAGGAAGCTCACGAGCGCGGCAGCCTCCTCCGGCTCGCCGAGCCGGCCGGCGGGGATGCGCGCCAGGTGCTCCGCGGCGATGAGCGGATCGGCGAGCCGCTCCTCCGTGGAGCGGGTGCGGATGTCCCCCGGGCAGATCGCGGTGACGGCGATCCCCCTCGGCGCGAGGTCGAGGGCCATCGTCTTGGCGAGGAGGATCACCCCGGCCTTCGATGCGGAATGAGCGGCGCGCCCCGGCTCGGCGGCGAAGCCGTTGACGCTCCCGTTGAAGACGATCGAGCCGCCCGCCGACATCGCCCGGGCCGCACCCCGGGCGACGAGGAAGGCCCCCGTCAGGTTCACATCGAGCACGCGCCGGAAGTCCTCGACGGACATCGCGACGACGTCGCGCTGCTCACCCGGGACGGATGCGCTGACGAACGCGCCGTCGATCGAGCCCAGCCGGGCATGGGCGTCGGCGAGCGCCCCCTCGACCTCGACCTCCTGCGTGACGTCGCACGCGCACCCGCCGACGGCACCCACCTCGTCCAGCGCCCGGGCAACGCTGTCGGTGCCCCGGCCCATGATCCACACGCGGGCGCCCTCGGCCACGAGGCGGCGCGCGACCGCCAGCCCGATCCCCGCCGTGCCCCCGGAGATCACGACCCCGCGGGTCAGATGGTGCGGCGGCAGGGGGTCCGCGAGCGCCTGCGGCGCAGCGACGGGACTCCAGAGGGGGTCATGTTCCATTTTGCCCTGCTCCTCGGCGAAAAAACTTCGGCGATCCTACGCGCCGGTCGGCTTCATCGCCACGCCCCGGTGCGTCACGGCGTGGCGAACGCCGCGCGGAGCGCCGCGGGCGCACCATCCAGCACGGGCTCTCCGTGGGAGACCAGGAGCATCAACGGGTCGCACGTCGCAAGCCGGCTCAGCACCGGCACGAGCTCCTCGCGGTACCAGCGACCCTCGGCCGGGGAGTCCGAATACCACTCCGGCGGGGCCACACGGACGCCGCCGGCGCTGTCGCCGAGCAGGACGTCGCCGGGCACGAGCGCCCGGTGCTCGGACAGCCAGAAGACCGCCTCGTCGCCGCTCGGCGACGGAAGCCCCGTCAGGTGGGCCTCCACGCCGGACACCGGGCGGAACCCGTCGGCCAGGACGAGCGCGCCCTGCATACCCTCGAGCCCCTCGACGGCCTTCGGCGGCGCCCAGACCACGGCGTCGTATCGTCGGTGAACGGCCTCGGCGCCACGGGCGTGCCACCGGCACGTCAGCAGGACGACCACCGGCACGCGGAGGCGCTCGACGTCTTGGTCCAGCGCAGCCCAGAATCGCTCCCTGTCGGCGCCGTCGCCGGGAATGAGCGGGTCGATCAGCACGACGGCGTCGGGCGTCTCGCAATACACCGACCCCACCGTGCGGTCCCAACGCGCCCCCTCCCGCCATTCCGGGTGCGGCGCCGTCCATCGCCAGAGCCCGTCCGCCAGCCGCTGAACCCGCATGCGCTCCATACCGCGATGCTGGCACGCCGGTGCTACCGTTTTGTAGGTATTCGAATGAATCCTCGCCGTCTGCTGACGATCGCGCTGATCGCGCTTGCAGCGGCCGCGGCGGTCGCGATCTCGGCAACCGCGGCCTCCACGCCGCCGCCGATCCGCGGCGTGGTGCTCGAGGGTGGAATCGATCCCGCCAGCGCCCAGTTCGTGACCCGACGCCTTCGATCGGCTGACGGGAGCGACGCGCAGATGTTCCTGATCGAGATGGACACGCCCGGAGGGCTGGTGGCCTCGATGCGCGACATCGTCAAGACGATCGAGGCCGTGGACATCCCCGTTGTCGTGTGGATCGGCCCGAGCGGGTCGCGAGCGGGGTCCGCCGGAGCGTACATCTCGGCGTCGTCCGACTATCTGGCGATGGCGCCGGGCACGAACATCGGATCGGCCACGCCTGTCAGCGGATCCGGCGGCGATCTCGACAAGAAGATCACGAACGACGCCGCCGCGCAGATCGCAGCGCTCGCTGACAAGCATGGTCGCAACGCGAACGCCTACCGATCGATGGTCACCGAACAGCTCAACCTGACCGCCCAGGAAGCGGTCGACGCAAATGTCGCGGAATCGATCGCGCCAACCCGCTCCGACCTGCTCCGCCAACTGGACGGTCGGCAAGTCGGCGGGCGGACGCTCGCGACCACGGGCGCGCCAGTCGAGATCGACGAGATGCCCTGGTACCTGCGGCTCATGCAGATCCTGATCGACCCGAACCTCCTCGCGATCATGTTCGGGCTCGGGATCGCGGCCATCGGCTTCGAGATCTTCCACCCGGGCGCGATCGTGCCGGGCGTGGCGGGCGCGGTGATGCTCCTCCTGTCGTTCGCCGGCTTCGCAATCGTGCCGTTCAACTGGGCCGGCCTCGCCTTCATCTTCCTGGCGTTCCTGCTGTTCGGGCTCGAGGCGGTCGTCGCCGGCTTCGGCGCCCTCGCCGTGGGCGGAATCGTGTCGCTCGTGATCGGCGGCCTCATCCTCTTCGACGACGCGGAGGGGCCCGTCGTCTCCCGGCCCGGACTGATCGTCGCATCGATCGTGCTGGGTGTGGCCTTCACGCTCGTTGCGCGGGCGGCGTGGCGCGCACGACGGGCTCCCGCCACCACTGGGGCGAGGGCGATGGTCGGTCATGTCGGGGAGGTTCGCACCGCCCTCGTGGGCGATACGGGGCACGTCTTCGTCGACGGGGAGCTCTGGGCGGCCCGCACCGCAGACGGACGGCGCATCGAACCGGGACGCGCAGTTCGGGTGACCGGCATGTCGGACCTCGTGCTGAGCGTCGAGCCCGCGGACGAGCCGCGGCCGTCGTGACCGGGTCGCCCAGGTGTCGATGCGCCGCAGACCCTCCACGCCCGCCGACCCGGGTGGGAGGATGTCCGTGATCGGCGGACGCCACCGCCACGAACCGAAGGAGCTCATGCAATGACGGGCGCCGCTCTCGCCATCCTGATCGTCCTCGCGATCGTCGTGATGTTCCTCTTCGCGTCGATCAAGGTCGCGCGGGAGTACGAGCGCGGCGTGGTCTTCCGGCTCGGGCGCCTCCTCGGGCTCAAGGGACCCGGCCTCTACCTGCTCATCCCGTTCATCGACAAGGCCGTCACGGTCGACCTGCGGACGGTCACGCTGAACGTCCCACCGCAGGAGGTGATCACGCGCGACAACGTGACGGTCAAGGTGAACGCCGTTGCGTACTTCCGAGTCGTGGAGGCGGAAAAGGCGATCGTGCAGGTCGAGAACTACCTCGTCGCGACCTCCCAGATCGCCCAGACGACCCTCCGGAGCGTGCTCGGAACGGTCGACCTGGACCATCTCCTCTCGGAGCGCGACCAGATCAACGAGCGCCTCCAGGCGATCATCGACACCCAGACCGCCCCGTGGGGAGTCAAGGTCTCGGTGGTGGAGGTGAAGGACGTGGAGCTCCCGCAGACGATGCAGCGCGCAATCGCGCGGCAGGCCGAGGCCGAGCGGGAGCGGCGGGCCAAGGTCATCGCCGCAGAGGGCGAGCTGCAGGCCTCCGAGAAGCTCACCCAGGCGGCGACGGTGATCGCCGAGGAGCCGGCCGCGCTCCAGCTGCGCTACCTGCAGACGATGAACGAGATCTCGTCCTCGGAGCGAACCACGATGGTGATCATCCCGCTCCCCATCGATCTCTTCACGCCGTTCATCAAGCAGCACGAGAAGCCCCCGGCAGCCCAGCCGCTGCGCCCCGTGCCGCCGCCGGAGCCGCCTGACGGATGAGCGTCGAGGTCAGAGTCGGCCGCACCGACGACCTCTCGGCGCTCCTGGCCCTCCGCCAGGAGGTCTTCTGCGTCGAGCAGGGCGTCCCGATCGACTTGGAACAGGACGGGCTGGACACGACGGCTCTCCACCTCGTCGCGCTCGACGGTGGGGACGTGGTGGGCACCTGCCGCATCCTCACCGGCGGCGACTCCTGGCGCCTCGGGCGGATGGCCGTCCGGGCAGATCGCCGCGCCGACGGCATCGGACGGCAGCTCATGGACCTCGCGCATCGCGAGGCGCGCGCCGGCGGCGCCCGGCGGGTTTCGCTCGCGGCGCAGACGCCGGTGCAGGGATTTTACGAGCGGCAGGGGTACATTTCCCATGGTGACGTGTTCATGGAGGCGGGAATCCCCCACATCCGGATGGACCGTGAGCTGACCTGAGGAGACGACGAGGAGACACGCGGTGCGCGCGATCTGGAAGGGCTTCATCAGCTTCGGACTCGTGACGATCCCTGTGGGGATCGGGATTGCCCAGCAGCGCCGGGAGGTGAGCTTTCGAAACCTGTCGCGGGAGAGCATGGTCCCCGTCAAGCAGAAGCGCTGGGATCCGATTCGCGACGTGGAGATCGGTCCCGACGAGATGATCAAGGGGTACGAGATCGCGAAGGGGCAGTTCGTGACCGTCGAGGACGACGAGCTCGCCCGGTTCTCGGCACAGCAGGAGAAGACGATCGAGATCCTCGAGTTCGTCGACCTCGCCGACATCGACCCCGTCTACTTCGAACGGGCCTACTGGGTGGAGCCGCAGGAGCGCGCAGAGCGCCCATACGCCCTGCTCATGCGGGCGATGGAGCGGTCCGGACGGGGCGCAATCGGCCGGTTCGTCCTCTCGACGAAGGAGCATTTGGTGCTGCTTCGCGTCATGGACGGCGCAATGGTGATCGAGACCCTCTACTACCCGGAGGACATCCGCGTCGACGAGCACCACGAGATCCAGGACCGGGTCCAGGGAATCGAAGTGAAGGACGAGGAGCTCGCGATCGCCGACCAGTTGATCGACAGCCTCACCCGCGACTTCGACGCGACGAAGTACCGCAACGAGACCCGCCGGGCGCTGCTCGAGTTCCTCGAGGCCAAGGCCGACGGCCAGACTCCCGTCATCCCGGAGGACGTGGGCGAGCCCGCGCCGGTCGTGGACCTCATGGCGGCGCTCAAGGCGAGCCTCGCTTCAAGCGGCGGCGACGGCGCCGAGAAGGCAGCCGCAAAGCCCGCGCGCAAGCGGTCGACCAAGGAGCAGCTCTCGATCGAGGACGCCAAGCTCCGCAAGGTCGACGGCGGGAAGGAGACCGAGGAGGGGGGAGCCCAAGAGGAGGAGGCCAAGCCCGCGCCTGCAAGGACGCGCAAGCGCAAAGCCTCATAGCGCCGGCCCCATGGGCCGGTCGGCAACCCGCGTTTCCGCTGGAAGAACATTGGATTTTGCCCGTCCGCGTGTGATGATTCCCGGCCCGTGGAATTCCAACGCGATGAACGAGTCGAGCGGCGGCGCGCCCGGCGTCGACAGATCCGAAGGCGGCGCCTCGCGGCCCTCGTCGTCGTTGGCGGGGTCGCGGCGCTCGTCGCGGTCAGCACCACCTCACTCCTCGGTCCCGGCAAGCGCGGCAAGGCCGAATCGCGATCCGCTGCGCCGAGCGAGCTCCCGCGCGGTGGCACGACGATCCTGCCGGGGTTCAAGGTCGTGGCCTTCTACGGGGCTCCGGGCGGGGATCGCCTCGGGGTCCTCGGCTCCGGGAGCCCGCTCGCCGTCGCGGAGCGGTTGAGCGACACGGCGCTCGACTACGAGTCGCTCGAACGCAGGGTCCTGCCTGCCTTCGAGTTGATCGCGACGATCGTCCACCCGGTGCCCGGCGGCGACGGCATGTTCCGGTCGCGGGTCTCGGATGACGTGATCCAGAAGTACCTCGACGCGGCACGCCAGGAGCGGGCGATCCTGATCTTGGACATCCAGCCCGGCCGCGCCGACTTCATGGACGAGGTGCGTCACTACACGCAGTGGCTCAAGAATCCCGATGTCTCGCTGGCCATCGACCCCGAGTGGAGCATGCGGGCGGGTGAGATCCCCGGGAAGGTGATCGGCTCCACGACTGCCGCGAAGGTCAACGAGGTGTCGGCGTACCTCGACCAGATCGTGAAGGACAACAATCTCCCGCAGAAGCTCCTGCTCGTCCACGAGTTCACCGAGAGCATGATCGAAAACCGCAAGGGCCTGGTTCAGCGCCCGAACCTCGCGATCGTCTTCAACGTGGACGGCTTCGGCACCCCCGAGGCCAAGATGGGCAAGTACGCCGACCTCACCACCGACCCGGACCGCCCCGGGTTCGTGTTCACCGGCTTCAAGCTCTTCTACGAGGAGGACACGCGAAACGGCAGCCGCATGATGACGCCGTTCGAGGTGCTCGACCTGGAGCCGCAGCCGGACGTCGTCGTCTACGAGTAGACCCGTCTAGGCCGCGATCTCGCCGGCCGCCACGAGGGTCCACGGCGTGTCCTCGTCATCGGTGAGCTGCAGGATGAAGCGTTCCGTGAACGCGACCTCGCGGTCCTTGTCGCCGGAGACGACCGCCACCGTGTCGCGGTCCTCGATGTAGCGCACCCCCCTGACGCGGGCGTCGACGGCCACCCGGATCGGCTCGGTCGGCTCCAGCTTGGAGACCGTCGCCGTCTGCATCTTCGGGCCGCGGATCACCAGCCGCGTCTTCGGGCCGTTGGGCCGCAGGAGTTCCTCCGCGATCTTCGGCGGGGCGATGTCGAGCAGCGCGCCGTCGTCGCCGTCCACCGCCTCGGCCCAGGCAGAGATCGCGCGGCGCACCGACACCTCGATGACGTCCGGGTCGACGCGCCCGTCGACCAGGGCGAGATCCCGCGCGGCCATGAGGGCGTCGTCGGAGAAGTCCACGTCCACAAGCTCCCCGAGGCGGGTGCCCAGCGGCGCCCGGTCCTCCACGCCGCGCTCGACGACGACCTCGTCCCGGATCGACGCGACGTCCTCGTCCGGGCGCGCCACCAGCGGGTCGGTGAGGTTGTGCTCTCCCTCCACGTCCTGCTCGATCGACAGCAGCATCCAGTGTCCGTCCCGGACGCCGAGCGTCCAGTACTCCCGCAGGTACGCCTCGCGTGACGGGTTGCCGCTGTGCGAGATCTCGCGTCCGCGACGATCGACCACGTAGTCGTCCATGAATGCGGAGACCCGTACGACCATCAGGTCCCGCGTATCGTCCTCGCGGTTGGTCAGGCCAACGTACTCGACGTTGAGCTGTTTGACCGCGACACGATTGTGCCAGCCCTTGGTGGCGAAGTCGTCGAGGCGCCGCGACCACTCGAGCATGAGGTCGGGGGCCACCATGCGACGCAGGGCGTCCTGGTCGTTCGCGTCCCACGCCACCTGGATGTCGCGGAACAGGCGGTCGGCGGACTGCACGACCTGCTCCGGGCTGAAGTAGCTGTCGTCCTCCGCCGCGGCTCGCGCCGCGGGTGGCACCTCCTTCGCCCGCCGCTTGCGCTTGCCGGACGTCGACTTGTCGCGCCACTCCGCGTACTGGCGGCTCCACGTCGCGGCACGCATCTGCCCCCGCTGCGCGACCTTCCCGAGCATCCATACCGTCACGAAGAAGGCCACGATGAGCAGGAGTCCGACGAGCACCGCGCGGGGGTCGCTGGTGATGACGATGGGGCCGCCCCCACCCCCGCCACCGAAGCCACCGCCGCCGCCGCCACCGCCGCCGCCGCCGCCAAACCCTCCGCCGCCGCCGCCGCCGAAGCCGGAGCTGCCGCCGCCGGCGGCACCGAGGACGGGATCCGGGGCGGTGATGGTCGAGACCGCACGCGCCACGGGCGTCAGCGCGAGGAACGCCGCGCCTGCGACCGCGACTCCGGACCGGTGTGTCATCGCACCAAGTGTACGTCGCCCGATCGCAGGCCCGGCCGGGACCGGGCGGGGTCAGGCGGCGGGCGGTTCGTCCGGCTCGCCAGGGTCGGCGTCGGGGGGCGCGTCACCAGCCCCATCCGCGTCGCCGATGTCCCCGTCGAAGTCGTCGGGACCAGATCCCTCCTCGACGGGCGCGATCCCCGAGACCTGGTCGTCGTCGCCGAGGACCATGAGGCGCACGCCCTCCGTCGAGCGGCCCTGACGCCTGATCGACGCGACCTTGATGCGGATGACCTGGCCGAGCATCGAGATCAGCAGGAGCTCCTGGCCCTCGCGCACCGGGCGGGCGGTGATCAGCTCGCCCTTGCGGTCGGTGACCTTGATCGTGCGGACGCCCTTGCGTGGGCCGGCCCTTGCGCGGGTAGTCGGCCATCGGCGTGCGCTTGCCGTAGCCGTTGCCCGTCACGACGAGCAGGTCTCCTCGTCGTCGCGCGCGACGCAGAGCGAGAGCACGCGGTCGCCCGGGCTTCGAGGTTCATCGCCCTGCACGCCGCGGGTGTCGCGGCCCATCGGGCGGCACCTGGCTCTCGTCGAAGCGCGCCGCCTGGCCGCGCGCGGAGACGATCAGGAGGTCGTCGTCGCCGTCGGTGAGCTGCACGCCCGACCAGCTCGTCGCCGTCGTTGAGGCGGATCGCGATGAGGCCGCGCCTCGCGCAGGATCGTGTCGTAGCTGCGCATCTCGGTCTTCTTGACCATGCCGTCGCGGGTCGCCAGGACGAGGTACTTGCCCTCGCCGTAGTCGCGCGTGGCGAAGACCGCGCGGACCTCCTCGTCCTGCTGCAGCGCGAGCACGTTCGCGATGTGGCGGCCGCGCGAGTCGCGCGACGCCCTGGGGCAGCTCGTGGACCTTCTGGCGGTACACCTTGCCCTTGTTGGTGAAGAAGAGCAGGTAGTGGTGCGTCGAGGCGATGAAGAGGTGCTCGATGTAGTCCTCGTCCTTGAGCCGTCACCCCGCGCAGCCCCTTGCCGCCGCGCCCCTGCGCCCGGTAGGTGGAGACCGGGCAGGCGCTTGACGTAGCCGCCGTCGCGAGATGGAGATGACCATCTCCTCCTCGGCGATCAGGTCCTCGAGGTCGATGTCGCCCTCGCCGCGGCGACGATCTCGGTGCGCCGCTCGTCGCGCGTAGCGCGCCCGGATCTCGAGGAGCTCGTCGCGGATCAGCGCGTAGACGCGCGCCTCGTCGCCGAGGATCGCCCGCAGCTCGGCGATGCGCGCCTGCAGCTCGTCGTACTCGGCCTGGATCTTGCCGGCCTCGAGCTGGGTGAGGCGCTGCAGGCGCAGGTCGAGGATCGCGCGCGCCTGGACCTCGGTGAGGTCGAAGCGCGTCATGAGGCCGGTTCGGGCCTCCTCGGGGTCGGCGCGCCGCCGGATGAGCGCGATGACCTCGTCGAGGTTGTCCGAGCGCCTTGAGGAGCCCCTCGAGAATGTGGGCGCGCGCCTCGGCCCGGTCGAGCCGGTACCGCGACCGGCGGGTGACGACCTCCTTCTGGTGGTCGAGGTAGTGCCTGATGCAGGTCCTTGAGGCCGAGCGTGCGCGGCACGCCGTCGACGAGGGCGATCGGCGTTGACGCCGAACGTCGCTCTGCGCGGCGGTGTGCTTGTAGAGCTTGTTGAGCGCGACCAGCGGCACGGCGTCGCGGCGCAGCTCGATCACCACGCGCAGCCCGTCGCGGCCGCTCTCGTCGCGCAGGTCGGCGATCTCCGGGATGACCTTGTCGTTCGCGAGGTCGGCGATCTTGCGGATGAGCTCGGCCTTGTTGACCTGGTACGGCAGCTCGGTGAAGACGATCGCGTTGCGTGCCGTGCTTGAGCGGCTCGTTGTGGGCGCGGCCGCGCACGACCACCCGGCCGCGGCCGGTGCGGTAGGCGTCGACCACGCCGGCGCGGCCGACGATGATGCCGCCGGTCGGGAAGTCCGGCGCCTTGACGTGGCGCATCAGGCCCTCGACCTCGATGTCCGGGATCGTCGATCAGGGCGACGACGGCGTCGATCGATCTCGCCGAGGTTGTGCGGCGGGATGTTCGTCGCCATGCCGACGGCGATGCCCGACGGAGCCGTTGACGAGGAGGTTCGGGAAGCGCGCCGGCAGCACGATGGGCTCGGTGCGGCGGTCGTCGTAGGTCGGCGACGTCGTCGACCGTGTCCTCGTCGATGTCGCGCAGCATCTCGGTGGCGATGCGCGAGAGGCGCGCCTCGGTGTAGCGCATGGCGGCGGCGGGAACTCGTTCGAGCCGAAGTTGCCCTGGCCGTCGACCAGCGGGTAGCGCGAGGCGAAGTCCTGCGCCAGGCGCACGAGCGTGTCGTAGATCGCGGCGTCGCCGTGGGGGTGGAACTCGCCCATCACGCTCGCCGACGATGTTCGCGCTCTTGACGTACGGGCGGTCGGGCTGGAGCCCCATCGTCGTGCATCGCGAACAGCACGCGGCGGTGCACGGGCTTGAGCCCGTCGCGCACGTCGGGCAGCGCCCGGCCCACGATCACGCTCATCGCGTAGTCGAGGTAGGACGAGCTCATCTCCCGCTCGAGCTCGCGCGGCTCGATGCGGCCGTGGCGATCGATGGCCATTACTGGAGCCGCCAGCAGGGGCGAAATCCAGCCGCAGTCAGCATTCGAGCCGCCAAACGGGCGGCTCATAGGCTGCCCAAGAGCCGTGCTGAATGCGGCGAATAGCGGCCGAGGCGGCCGATGGCCCGGGCGGACGGCCAGGGCCAATTGCTGTCGGGGGCTGGATCTTCCCCGCATCAACTTGATCGATGGCAAGTTGCTGCCACGTCTAAACATCAAGATTCGCGACTTTCCGGGCGTTGTCCTCGATGAAGGCGCGCCGGGGCTCGACCTTGTCGCCCATCAGCTCGCGAAGAGCTCGTCGACGACCGCCTCGTCCTCCATCATCACGCGCTGCAGGATGCGCCGCTCCGGGTCCATCGTCGTCTCCCAGAGCTGCTCGCTGTTCATCTCGCCGAGGCCCTTGAAGCGGCTAAGCTGGACGCCCTCGCGGCAGAGATCGAGCACCGTCGTCCGCAGCGCGTCGTAGGTCGCGGCGTCGCGCGACTGCGCGCCGCGGCGGACGACGGAACGGCGGCGTGCCCCACCTGCTCGCGCAGCTGGGCGCGCGCGCCGCGGAGGCCGGCAGCTCGCGGGTTGCGTAGATCGCGAAGGGGATCGCCGACCGTACGGGCCTCACCGGTGCGAGCTCTGGACGGACTTGGCGTAGACGATCTGGCGGTCCTCGTCGACTCCCTCGACCGTGAGCGTCGCCGTGGACGAGCCGGCGCCGGCGACGGCGGTTGCGAGCGCCTCGAGGTCGGCGGGCTCGATCTCGACCAGGCCGTTGCTCCTGGAGGAAGTCGATCGAGCCCGCCGCCGTAGATGCCGCGCAGGTCGGCCGTCCAGGCGTCGTGCTCCCGCAGGGCGCGCTGGTAGCGCTGGTAGCGGGCCTTGGTCAGCGCCGTGGGCGCCGCCGTTGCCGTTCGAGAGGACCTGCAGGTCGCCGAGGTTGCGCTCGAGCAGCCAGTCCTCGAGCTCGGTCTCCTTCTCGATGTACTGCTCCTGGTTGCCCTGCTTGACCTTGTAGAGCGGCGGGCACGCGATGTAGACGTAGCCGGCCTCGATGAGCTGCGGCATGTGCCGGAAGAGGAACGTGAGGATGAGCGTGCGGATGTGGGCGCCGTCCACGTCGGCGTCGGTCATGATGATCAGCTTGTGGTACCGGGCCTTGGCGAGGTCGAAGTCCTCGTCGATGCCGGTGCCCATCGCGCGTGATCATCGCCTGGATCTCGGTGTTGGAGAGGACCTTGTCGATCCGGGCCTTCTCGACGTTGATGATCTTGCCGCGCAGCGGCAGGATCGCCTGGAAGCTCGACTGGCGGGCCAGATGGCCGAGCCGCCGGCCGAGTCGCCCTCGACGAGGAAGATCTCGGTGTTGGCGGGGTCGCGGTCGGAGCAGTCGGCGAGCTTCCCGGGCAGGCCGTCGTGTCCATCGCCCCCTTGCGGCGGGCGAGGTCGCGCGCCTTGCGGGCGGCCAGTCGCGCCTGAGCGGCGTTGATCGCCTTCCCGCAGATCGCGCGGCGCCTCGGTGGGGTGCTCCTCGAGGTACTCGGCCAGCCGCTCGTTGACGCGCGGGTTGACGAAGCCCGTGATCTCGGAGTTGCCGAGCTTGGTCTTGGTCTGGCCCTCGAACTGCGGCTCGCGCAGCTTCACGGAGATGATCGCGGTGAGGCCCTCGCGGGTGTCGGGGCCCTCGAGGTTGTCGTCCTTCTCCTTGAGCAGCCCCTTGGCGCGCGCGTAGTCGTTGAGCGTGCGCGTGAGCGCCGTGCGGAAGCCGGTGAGGTGGCGTGCCGCCCTCGTGAGTGTTGATGTTGTTCGCGAAGCGTGTAGACGGCCTCGCTGTAGGCCGCCGTCCACTGGAGCGCGACCTCGAGCGCCGCCCTCCGGGCCGTCGGCCTCGAGGTAGACGACGTCGCGGTGGACGGGGTCGCGGCCCTTCTCGTTGAGGTGGCGCACGAAGTCGCGGATGCCGCCCTCGTAGTGGAACTCACCTCGCGGCCCTCGCCGCGGCGGTCGACCAGCCGCACGTCAGGCCCCGGGTGAGGAACGCCGTCTCGCGCAGGCGCTGCGCCAGCGTCTCGAAGTCGAAGTCCGGCTCCTCGAAGATGTCCGGGTCCGGCATGAACGAGATCGTGGTGCCCGTGTTCGGTCGGCGTCGCCGACTGCTCGATGGCGCCCTGCGGCTCGCCGCCGTCGCGTAGCGCTGGCGCGAAGGTACCGCCGTCGCGGCGCACCTCCGCGATCAGCGACTCCGAGAGCGCGTTGACCACGCTGACTGCCGACGCCGTGGAGCCCGCCGGAGACCTTGTAGCCCTCGCCGCCGAACTTGCCGCCGGCGTGGAGGACGGTCAGCACGACCTCGAGCGCGCTCTTGCCGCCCTGGTCGGCCATCGCCGACACGGGGATGCCGCGCCCGTTGTCGGTGACCGTGCACGACCCGTCCGGGTGGAGGGTGACCTCGACGCGGTCGCAGTAGCCGGCCATCGCCTCGTCGACGCTGTTGTCGACCACCTCGTAGACGAGGTGGTGGAGGCCCCTCGGCCCGGTGGAGCCGATGTACATGCCCGGGCGGCGGCGAACCGCCTCGAGGCCCTCGAGGACGGTGATGTCCTCGGCGTCGTAGCGCGCCTCGGGCCCGTGCGTCGGGGGTGTGTTCTGCCAAGTTCTCCGGGACTTTCGTAGTGACGTGGAGGGTATCACTCCCGTCCGGCCGGCACGCCCGGTGTTTTTCCCTCTTTGCAGGGATTTTCGTTTCGCGCGAGCAACGGCCATCTGGCCCGCGGCCGCCCGCTCGAGCAGGTCCCGCAGGGCCGGATCGGAGACGTCCGCGACGGCTGCCCGCGCGGCCTGCATCTCCTCCGCGCTCGGGCGGATGGCGGGCCGCGCACGACCGGGGAGCGGGGCCGGGATCACGTGGTCGCCGACGACGAAGCGAATGGCCGTGACCGAGGTGTCCGGGACCTCCCGCGCGAGCCGGTCGCGCAGCAGCTCGCGACGCGCGTCGAGCTCCTGCGCCCAGCCCGCGGACGCGCAGGCGACGTTGACGACGCCTGCGCGGCTTCGCCGGACGACCACGGAGTTGGCGGCCGCCTGGCGGCCAGCCACCTCCTGCCACGCCGCCTGGAGTCGGGCGAGCTCCGAGCCCGGCGCCGCCGAGCCCGGCCGGTATCGACCGAGGCGGTCGCCGACCGCGACCGGCTCTCGCCGGTAGCGTCGCCGTCGCGCGCTACCGGACATGCCCGGCCTCGACGTGCAGGTGGTGAGCCGCTCCCGCGCCCTCGGCGAGCGCGGCGGCGTCGGGGTCGGCACTGGTGACCCACGACTGCCCACGGCCGGCCAGCGCAGCGAGCAGGAGGCGGCGGCGGGCCGGATCGAGCTCGCTCAGCACGTCGTCCAGCAGCAGGATCGGGGTGGCGGAGCGCACGGCAAGATGATCGCGGCACGCCAGCAGCAACGCCAGCGCCGCGGTGCGCTGCTCGCCCTGGCTGCCCATCCGCCGCAGGTCGTGATCTCCGACACCGATCCACAGGTCGTCGCGATGGGGACCGGAGAGGGTCTGGGCGGCCTGCACGTCGCGCTCGCGGGTGCGCGCGAGCAGGCGCTTCGAGCGCGTCCTCGATCCCATCCGGCGCGATACCGTCGAGCGACGCCGGAGAGTGCTCGAGCGCCAGTCGGCCACCCGCCCCGCCCCCGAGCGATTGCAGCCAGTCGGCGAACGGCGTCGTCAGCGTGGCGACGCCGCCGCGCGCGCCCGCATGACCCTCGCGCCGAGCTCAACGCAGGTTCGGTCCCACGGCATGAGGCCGCCGGGCGCGGCGGCACCGGCCCGCACCCGCCGCAGGAGCGCGTTGCGCTGGGCAACTGCGGCGAGATAGCCCGACAGGTCTCGCTGAACCCCGGGTCGGCGCCTTCGAGCACCCGGTCCAGCGCGCGGCGGCGGGCGGCGGGCGGTCCCTTGACGGCTCGCAGCTCGTCGGGGAGGAACACCAGCACCGCGCCGGGCGCCGCCACGACCCGAGCGACCGGACCGGGTCCCCGTCACGGCGCAGCCGCCTGCCGCGGCCCGGCTCGAATCCGATCTCCCGACCTGGCTCCCAACCGGTCCATCGAGGTCGGCGACGATGTGCAGCGCCTCGGCGCCGGGGCGCACGATCTCGGCCTCGCGCGACGTGCGAGGCGACACCCCGACGGTCGCGAGCGTGATCGCCTCGACCAGCGACGTCTTTCCGGCCCCGTTCGGGCCGCTGACCACGACCAGCCCGGGGTCGACCTCAAGCGTGACGCGGTCCCAGGACCGCACGTCGGCGATCTCGAGCCGCCGGATCGCCCACGCCGGGCGCGCCTCCGTGCTGCGGTCAGACGTTGAGCCGGATGGGCATGAGGAGGTAGCGGTACCCGTCGTCGCCCCCCTGGAGCAGCCCGGGCCGCAGCGGGCTGATGAGCCCGAGTCGAACCTCGTCGCCGGTGACGCTGTCGACGCCGTCGCGCAGGAACTCGACGTTGAAGCCGATCTCGAGGGCCTCGCCGGAGAACGCGACAGGGAGTGACTCATGGCCCTCGCCCAACTGGTCGCTCATCGCCGAGACCGTGACCTGGCCCTGATCGAACGCGAGCCGGATCGGCGTGCTGCGCTGAGCGAGGACGCCGATGCGCGACAGCACGGCGACGAACTCGCCACGGTCGAACGCCACCTCGTGCTCGAATCGATCCGGGACCAGCTGCCGGTAGTCCGGGAACTGCCCGTCGATGAGACGGCTCGTGAGGCGGGCCCCGCCGATGCGGAAGAGCGCCTGCGCCTCGGTGAGGACCAACTCGATCTCGGTCGGCCTTCATCGCGGCGGCGAGGCGGCCGACCTCCTGGAGGGCGCGCGCCGGAACGATCGCCTCCCGCGTGTCGGCCGGTGGCGACTCCAGCGGCGTCTGCAGCACCGAGAGGCGGTACGAGTCGGTCGCGACCATGCGTGATGCCGTCCGGTCCGACGCGCACGAGCACGCCGGTGAGGACCGGGCGGGTGTCGTCGCGCGACGCCGCCCGGGCGACGCGGTCGGCCGTCACGACGAACGGCTCGACGGGAATGATGAGTCCCGATCCCTCATCGGCCGGGAGGTCGGGGAAGTCGGCCGCCTGGAGGCAGTTCAGCGAGAACGACGATTGCCCGCCGGTCACGCCGACGACGCCCTCGTTGACACGATGCTCGAGCGTGACCGGGCCGTCGGCCATCGTGCGCACGATGTCCGCTGACAGACGCGGCAGCACCACGGCGCCCGCGTCCTCGATCGCCGCGTCGACCGGCACCCGCAGCGACAGCTCCATGTCGGTTGCCGCGAGCTCCACCTGGCCGGCGCTCGCGTCGAGGCGCACCTGCCCCAGCACCGGGATGGTGCTCTTGGAGGAGGCGGCGCGGGAGACCAGTGCGAGCTTGGAGGCAAGCTCGTCGCGCTGCGACGTGAGGCGCATCTCAAGAAGACTACCGTCTCGAACGGACGGCCGGTCCCGCGCTGTGGATGGGCGCGACACGGTGTGGCCCAGGTGATGAAACGAAAATGAAAAGGATTGGTCGTGGTGGTGATCGGGCGT
The DNA here is from genome assembly GCA_963777565.1 of uncultured Thermoleophilia bacterium. GTDB lineage: Bacteria > Actinomycetota > Thermoleophilia > Miltoncostaeales > Miltoncostaeaceae > CALMEC01. The sequence goes on along the minus strand of CAVZQZ010000010.1, from coordinate 152,529 downwards.
GTGAGCGGTGTTCATGACACGTGTTCTCCCTGCGTCGGGCCGGAAGATCCATGGGGTCGCGGTGGGGGCGGGGCGGGGAGAACCGGCCGGTTCCCGGATGCTCGACGACAGCGTGACGCCGACGCCCGTCCGGGTGGTGTCATGGGGGGAAGATGAGCAGCGCCGTCCCCGGTGGCGTGTGGACGACGGCGCGTGCCCCGCCGTGCCCGGCTGAGGCCGCCGGCTAGAGGTGGTTCTTGAGGCGGTGGGTGAGGCTTTGGACCGCCGCGAAGATCTCGCCCTCGTCGGACATCTGCTTGCCGACCTTGTTCACCGCGTACATGACGGTCGTGTGGTCGCGACCGCCGAACGCCCGCCCGAGGGCGGGGAGCGAGCTCTCGGTGAGCTCGCGGGACAGGTACATGGCCACCTGCCGCGGTACGACCACGCGCTTGTCGCGCTTGTCGCCGACGAGCTCCGCCAGCGACAGGCCGTAGTAGCGGCAGACCTCCTCCTGGATCGCCTCGACGCTGATGGAGGCGCCGTCGGAGGGGAAGTACGCGCGCAGGACCTCGCGGGCGAGGTCGACGGTGACCGGCACCTTCGCATGGGAGGCCTGGGCCACAACCCGGGTGAGCGCGCCCTCCAGCTCGCGCACGTTGTCCTGGAGACGCGCGGCGACGAAGGAGAGCACCTCGGGATCGTGGATCTCGTAGCGGTCGGCCTGCACCCGCTTCCGAAGGATCGCGATGCGCGTCTCGAGGTCGGGGGGCTGGACGTCGGTGATGAGCCCCATCTCGAACCGTGAGCGCAGGCGCGCCTCGAGGGTGGCGATGGCCTTCGGCGGGCGGTCCGACGAGATCACGATCTGCTTGCCGCCGTCGTGGAGGTCGTTGAACGTATGGAAGAACTCCTCCTGCGTCTGGTCCTTGCCCTCGAGCATCTGGATGTCGTCGATGAGCAGGATGTCGACCCCGCGGTAGCGCTCCTTGAACGACTGGATGCCGCCCTCGCCGAGCGCGTTGATGAAGTCGTTCGTGAATGTCTCCACGGACACGTAGCGCACCGTGAGCGCGGGGTGGTTGCGCACCACGAAGTGGCCGATCGCCTGCAGCAGGTGGGTCTTTCCCAGTCCCACCCCACCGTAGAGGAAGAACGGGTTGTACGACTGGGCGGGCTGCTCGGCGACCGCGAGCGCGGCCGCGTGGGCGAACCGGTTCGACTGCCCGGTCACGAAGTGCTCGAAGGTGAACCGCTCCTGCAGCCGCCCGTGGACGCGCCCGACCGCCGGGTCTGGGAACTGGGCGGCGCGATCTGCGACCGCCGGCGGCTCGGCGACGGGGTGCTCCGGGTCGACGGGCGACACGACGACCTCGACCGCGATATCGGTACCGAGAACCTCAAAGAGCGCGTCCTTGAGCACCGCCTGGTAGCGCTGCGCGACCCAGCTGCGAGCGAACTCGGTTTCGACGGCGAGCACGATGCGGTCACCCTCCAGGCGGATGGCGCGCGTGTTCGAGAAGGCGAGGCTGTAGGTGGCCCCGTTGAGCGTCGCCTGCAGGCAGCCGAGGACCTGCTCCCAAACCGCCTGGACCTGCTCCTCGGGAGCGGCGTTGGGTGCGCCGACCCGGCTCAAAAGAGCGTGGCAACCAGGTTGGCGCCCTGCGCGGTCAGCGACCTCGCGCCATCCGCCGCCCGCCCGACCAGCCCCCGGTGCTCGAGCATGACGAGCTCGCGGCCGCACACCCCGACCGGGATCGCGAGCTCCGCCGCGATGGCCTGCGGTTCCGCCGGCGCCATCTCGACAAGGAGCGCCATGATGCGGCGTGCCTGCTCCGACGGCTCCGGCGGCGCGGCCGGGGCGACCCCGTGCGGCAGGCTCAGCGTCAGGACCGTGCCCCCCCGCAGGTTGTCGTCGAGGTCCATGGTCCCGCCGTGCGCCTCCATGGTCGCTGCGATGATCGGGAGCCCCGACCCGACGCCGCGGGCGATGGCGCGGACGCGGTCGCACGCGGTGGAGTACCCGGGCTCGACCGCGCGCGCCTTGTCGGCGATGCCGGGACCGCAGTCGGACACCCGAAGGCGCGCGCCTCCGCGGTCGACCGTGACGCACGCGCCGCGAAACTCGGCGTGGACGAGGTTCTCCACGGCTTCGCGCACCGCGAGCGGCGGGATGAGCGACGTAGCCGCCGCGAGCGTGAAGAGGCGCTCGACCAGGCCGGCGTCGTCAGCGGCGATCTCCTCGACACTGGGTGGCTCCTCCGGCGACGACCACCGGGCGAAGCGCGCACGGGGCTCGCGCCGCGGCGGCGAGGGCCGGGTGTTGAGGGGTGCGATGAGGGTGGGTGCGCTGGACATTCGGGGCGAGAGGTGGGCGATCGTACAACGCCCCCGGCCCGCCTGAAAGGGGGGCGACGGCCTGTGGAGAGGAAAGTCACGTGGGTGCGGCAAAATTTGCGCGAGGTCGTCTCAAAAGAGTGAGGTTTGGTCGCGATAAATCGCAATGAGCAGGGAAATCACGTTGTCCACAAGACTTTCCACAGTTGTGGACGTGAGTCGTCGCGGGCCGAGTCGGCGGGCCGTCGCGGGTGTTGACGCCCGGTCCGGGAGAGCGCCCTCCTGGGCGTGGCCGCGGGCGGCGCTCTGGTACACTCGACGGCCGCGGCGCCGGGCCCTTGCGGCTCGTGCCATCAGCCTGCCCACGACCGAAGACGAGGCCTCGTGAAGAGGACATACCAGCCGAATACGCGGAAGCGGAAGAAGACACACGGGTTCCGCAAGCGTATGAGCACGCGCGCAGGCCAGGCCATCCTCCGCCGCCGGCGGGCAAAGGGCCGCGCCCGGCTGTCGGCGTAGGCTGATGCTCCGTCCCAGGAGCCTCATGGAATTCGGCGGCTGCAAACCGTCGCGGGGCGGTGTCCTCATTCGCGCACAGATTCCCGAAATGCACGCTCATTGCGCCCTTGCCCCGCTCGGTGTTCGCTCGCCGAAGCCTCACGCGGCCCCTTGGACGGAGCATTAGGGCGTGGACGGCGCCGAACTGACACCCCGCGCGCGGCGCGCGCGGCTCACCCGGTCCGGGGACTTCGACGCCGTCTACCGGCGCGGACGGTCCGCCGCGGGCCGGCACCTCGTGCTCTACGCGTTCCGTCGAGACGACGCGCCGACCGGCCACCCAGCCCGGCTGGGCGTCTCGGTCTCGCGCCGCGTCGGGGGCGCGGTTGAGCGCAACCGGCTGAAGCGCGTGCTGAAGGAGCGCTTCGCCGAGATCTCGGGCGACATGCCCGGCGGGACCGACTTCGTGGTCATCGCGCGCGCCGGTTCGTTCGAGTACCTCGAGGAGCATGGAAGCGCAGCCCTCGGCGAACGCCTCGCGGAGTTGGCCCGCAAGCTCACTGGCGAAGGAGCCCGGGCCGCGTGATCCGGGCCATCGCGACCGCCCCCATCCGCGTGTATCAGCGGCTCGTCTCGCCGCTCCTGCGCCCGCGGTGCAAGTACGTGCCGAGCTGCTCCGAGTACGCCGTCCTCGCCATCCGGGAGTTCGGGGTGGCGCGCGGGCTCGTGCTGGCGGGTTGGCGCCTCCTCCGGTGCAACCCGGCCTCGCACGGCGGGGTTGACTACCCGGTCGATCAACGGGTGTTTCGCCGGTGAACCCATTCGGCTTTCTCGAGCAGCCGCTCGACGATTTCCTGACGTTCCTGAACGAGCAGGCCAACCTGACATACGGGTGGGCGATCGTGGTGCTCACGATCTGCGTGCGCATACTCATCCTCCCGCTCTTCATCAGCCAGTACCGGTCCGGACGGCGGATGCAGGAGATCGCGCCGTTGGTCAAGCAGGTGCAGGCCAAGTACAAGGGCGACAAGCGCAAGCAGCAGGAAGAGATGATGCGCCTCTTCCAGGAGCACAAGGTCAACCCCTTCGGGTCGTGCCTCCCGATGGTGGTCCAGATCCCCGTATTCATCGCCCTCTACTTCGTGCTGCGGAACTTCTCGCAGGAGCAGACCACAGGCGACCTCGGGTTCATGGGGATCATCCCCGACATCTCGGAGCAGTTCCGGGATCTCGGGTGGGTCGCGGTCGTGCTCGCCGCGATCTACGGCCTCTCCCAACTCCTGGCGAGCGAAGTCTCGATGGCCACGCAGCCGCAGACGAGCGAGTGGCAGCGCAAGCTCTTCCGGATCATGCCGCTGTTCATCGTCGCGGGCCTGTTCTTCTACCCGAACGTCCCGGCGGGGCTGGTCCTCTACTGGATGACCACCAACCTCTGGACCTGCGGTCAGCAGGTGGTGCTCAAGCGGCGGCTCGGCCCGCTGAATCTCGTCACCACGCCGCTGGCGTTGGACGAGCCGATCGAGCCCCCGAAGCCCGCCAAGGCGGCGAAGCCGGCGCAGGCGCAGACGCGGTCCGCGACGACGTCCACCGAGGCGGCCACACGGGCGGAGGGCAACGGCTCAACCGGAACGACGCAGAAGAAACCGCGCCCCAAGGGCGGCGCCCAAAGCCAGCGGCGGAGGCCTCCGAAGAAGCGATGAGCGACGCGAGCGCAGCCCTCGAGCGGATGTTCACGGCGATCCTGTCGGGAATGGGCCTCGCCGGCGACGTCCGGGTGACGGAGAACGGCGACGGGGCCCTCGCCGTCGTGGTGGAGGGCGAGGGCACGGATGCGCTGGTCGGGCGCGACGGGGCGGTGATCGACGCGCTCCAGTACCTCGCGCACCAGACGGCGCTGCGGGCGAGCGGCGGCGAGCCGCGCAAGGTGAGCGTCGACGCCGACGGCTACCGGGAGCGCCGGCAGCGCCAGCTCGAGCGTCTCGCGGAGCACGCCGCGAGCGAGGCAGTCGAGCACCGCGAGGAGATCGAGCTCGATCCGATGACCCCGCACGACCGGCGCATCGTGCACATGGCGCTTGCGGATCGAACGGACATCGTCACCCGGAGCGAAGGCGACGAGCCGCACCGCCGGATCGTCGTGCTGCCCGCCGACCTCGCTGACTAAGCCCCTCCTCGCGGAGCCGGGCGGGCTCGCCCCGATGTTTCACGTCAAACATTCGCGCCCGCGACGGCCGACCGGGCTGCCGGCGTGACCGGTCCCGCGACGCGGCTCGTCGACCTCTGCGCCACGATCGGCGTGCCGATCACGCCCGACGCAGCGGGGCGCCTCGTCGCGCTGCTGGACCGCATGTCCCTCGAGCCGCAGAACCTCACCGCAATCGACGTTCACGAGGCCGGCCTCGACCGGCACCTCGCCGACAGCGTCAGCGGACTGGTGCTCGACGTCGTCCGCGGCGCCGACGCCATCGTCGATCTCGGCAGCGGCGGGGGCTTCCCCGGGATCCCGCTGGCGATCGCGTGTCCGGAATGTGCGGTCACGCTGGTCGAGAGCGAGCGTCGAAAGGCTGGCTGGCTGGCACGGGCGGCGGCGGATTTGCCTAACGTACGCATCGTGGGGGAACGCACGGAAACGCTTGCGCGCGACGAACGGGAGCGATGGTCGGTGGCCACCGCTCGGGCGCTCGGATCCCTGCCGACCACGCTCGAGCTCGCCGCTCCGCTCGTGGCGCCCGGCGGGACCCTCGTGGTCTGGCGCGCGGCTCGCAGTCCCGAGGACGAAGCCTCGGCCGCGCGCGCATGCGATCAGCTGGGGTTCGCTCCGGGCCCGGTGACGGCGGTCCACCCCGTCGCGGGGGCCGAACGCCACCTTCACGAGTTCAGGAAGGTCGCGCCCGCCCCGAACCGCTTCCCTCGCCGCCCCGGCCGCGCCGCGAAGCGCCCCTTGGGATGATCTACGCGGTCGTCAATCAGAAGGGTGGCGTCGGCAAGACGACCACCTCGGTCAACCTCGCGGCCTGCCTCGCCGACCACGGGCATCGCACGCTGCTCGTCGACATCGACCCCCAGGCCAATGCCACGAGCGGGCTCGGCGTCGTGCGGCCCGAGCCGACGATGGCCGAGATCCTGCTCGACGGGCGGGATCTGGTCGACGCGATCATCCCGACCCGCGTCGAGGGCCTCGACATCGCGCCCTGCGCACCGGATCTGGCCGGGGCCGCGGTCGAGCTGCCCGCCCGTGCCGACCGTGAACGCCTGCTGGCGCGGGCGCTTGCGCCCGTCGCTGGCCGGTATCGGTTCGTCTTTCTCGATTGCCCCCCGTCGCTCGACCTGCTGACGATCAACGCGCTCGTCGCCGCGCAGCGACTGATCGTGCCGGTGCAGTGCGAGTTCTATGCCCTCGAGGGCCTCACCCGCCTGCTCGAGACCGTCACCGCGGTGCAGGCGAGCCTGAACCCCGAACTGCGGGTCGCGGGGATGCTCATGACCATGCACGACCCGCGTACGCGCGTGAGCGGGGAGGTCATCGCCGAGGTGCGGCGGCACTTTGGCGAGCTCGCCTTCCGAACGGTGATCCCGCGGAACGTCCGTCTCGCCGAGGCGCCGTCGCACGGCGAGCCCGTGACCCGCTACGACCCCTCGTCCACCGGTGCGGCCGCATATGCGGCGGCCGCCAAGGAGGTTGCCGATCGTGACTGAACCCTCCCAACGACTCGGCCGCGGGCTCGCGGCGCTGTTGGGCGGTCCTGCGCCCATGGGCGTCGCGGCCGCCGGCGGCATGCTCGAGGTCGACGTCGCGGCGATCAGGCGAAACCCGTCCCAGCCGCGACGCCGCTTCGACGAGCCGGCGCTGGATGCCCTTGCCGAGTCGATCCGCGCGACGGGCCTCGTGCAACCGGTGGTTGTGCGCCCGCTCGCGGAAGGGGGATACGAGCTCATCGCGGGAGAGCGGCGATGGCAGGCCGCCCGTCGGGCCGGAATGCAGCGCATCCCGGCGCTCCTGCGCGAGGCCGACGAGCGCGAACGACTCGAGCTGGCATTGGTCGAGAACGTCGTTCGGGAGGATCTCAACCCGGTGGAGCTCGCGTATGCCGTGGCGGCGCTCGTGGAGGACTTCGGCCAGACGCACCAGCAGGTCGCGACGACCCTCGGGCGCAGCCGTCCCGCGATCACCAACCTCCTGCGGCTGCTGGAGCTCCCCGACACCGTCCAGGAGATGGTGCAGGACGGCCGGCTGGCGGAGGGTCATGCGCGGGCGGTCTTGATGGCGGACGGGGCGCGCGCTCGCCGTGAGCTTGCGGAGCGGGTCGTCGCGGAGGGGCTCTCGGTTCGTCAGACGGAGGCGGCGGCACGGGGCGCCGCGACGGCTCCTTCTCGCGGGCGCGACGAACTCGCAGCATCGCCGCTCGCCGACCGGGCGATCGACGTCCTGTATGGACTGTTCGAGGCACCCGTACGGGTGAGGGGCCGCGCGAGGGGCGAGCTGGTCGTGGAGCTCCGCTTTGCCGACGACGAGGCGTTGCGCGCCGCGCTCGATCGCCTGGGCTGACGTATCAGGGGGTACCCCCGCCGCTCTCTGGAGACGACGGAGTCGTTTGCACGGGAGGGCGAGATGTCCGAGGATCGATCGACGATCACGATGCGCCAGATGCTCGACGGCGTGGCCGATGACGATGTCGCCGAGCTGCGCATGCTGGCGGAGGCGATCGCGACCGAGTACGCCGAGCGGCGGTCGGCTGCGCACTTCTTCAGCGAGTTCCGCGAAGTCGAATAGCGGGCGCCTCTTCTCATAAAACCGGCGAAATAATCAACGAAAACCTCTAATTGTCGGTCTCGCGCGGCCTGGCCGCCGCGCACTCAGTGCGGATCCGGCATGCTCGCGGCATGGCGACGCCGGACCGTCCGCCACTCCTCGCGCGCTCGATCTTCGGCCGGGCGATGGAGCTCGACGCGCTCCACGGGATGCTCTCGGGGCGCACAAACCCGGCCGCGATATCCCTTGCGGGCGAGGCGGGGATCGGAAAAACCAGGCTCGCACGCTGGGCAACCTCCTCGGCACGCGAGTGCGGGTGGGCCGTGATCGGCGGCGGCACCCACCTTGGGCTTCCCGAACCGCTCGGCGTGCTCCGGGACGCGGTCCGCAACGCCCTCCGAGAGGGATTGGCCCCGACCGGCGACGATCGGATTGCACGCGGACTCCCGGAGATGCTGCTTCCCGAGCTGGGCGGGGCCGCATCGAGGCCAGCGGCCGACTCGGGGGCGGTGTTCGAAGCGACCATCCGGTACCTCGGCGCACTCGGACGCGATCGACCGCTCCTCCTGGTGCTCGAGGATCTGCACTGGGCCGACCCGAGCAGCCTGACGTTCACGGCAATGGTGGCTCGAGCCCTCCCGTCTGGTGTCGGTCTGGTCGTGACATTTCGCCCGGACGACAAGGCGGGGGCCGCGCCCCTCGAACGGCTGCGATCGGAGCTCAGCCGACTCCGCGTCCGTGAGGTCCTCCTCTTGCCGCTGCATCCTGAGGAGTGCGCGCAGATGCTCGCGGAGCTACTCGGGCGGCGACCCCAGCCGGACGTCGAGGCCGAGCTCATTCGCCTCTCGGGCGGCAACCCGTTCGCCCTTGAGGAGCTCGCACGGGCGGTCGTCGAGTCCGGCTGGATCGATCCGGCGACGGGTTCGCGTCAGAGCGATGAGTCCGTCGCCGTCCCCTGGACCCTGGCCGAGTCGATCCGGGTCCGCTCGAGCCGTCTCGATCCCCGGGTGGGTGACGTCCTGCGATGGTGTGCGGTCATCGGCGAGCAGTTCGACGTACGGCTGGTCGCGGCCGCTGCGGAGATCACCGCGGACGCGGCGCTCGACGCACTCTCCGCATGTGTCGAGGCCGGGCTCGTGGTCGAAGACCCGTCCGACCGGCTGGGCAACCGGTTCACGTTTCGCCATGCGCTCGTGCACGAGGCGCTTGTTCAAGAGCGCCTTGTCGCCGAGCGCATACGGCGCCACGCGGCCGTCATCCGCGCGGCCGAGCGAATGGCGGCGGAGGGGCTCGACGTCCCCCCCGCCGAGCTTGCGCGCCACGCGATCGCCGCCGGCGATCGGCGCAGGATCGTGACCTACTGCCAGGCCGCCGCGCGCCAGGAGGAGGAGGCCGGCGCGGTGGAGGACGCAATCGGCCACCTGGAGCTGGCCCTCGCCCGCTGGAGCGAGGAGGACGGCCACCGGCTCGGGGCCGAGCTGCTGCTCGAGTGCGGGCGACTTCGTGCGCGTGTCTCGCGCGGGGACGAGCGTGCGGTGGAGCTTCTCGAGCAGGCCAGGAACGCCATGCTGAGGGAGGGCGACGATGCCGCCGCAGCCAGCGCGCTGGTGCTGCTCGCCGACGCCCGGTTCGAGTGCGGCGAGCGAATCCGGGCACTGGTCGACTGGGAGCAGGCGCTTGTCGAGCTTCGGGCCAGCGGCCAAGACGGTGCAATCCCCCAGGCGCTCGCAGCGCAGTCGCGGGGGGTCGCGCTGCAGGGCGACCTCGTCGCGGCGGCCGAGATCGCCGACGAGGGGCTGCGGCTGCTGACGGGGGCCGGGACCCCCGACCAGGCGAGGGTGCGCGTGAGCCTGCTCACGACCCGTGGCATGGTCGACATGCTGAAATTCAACGTGGATGCCGGCCGGGCGAGGCTGCTGGATGCCGCCCGCATCGCGGTGGAGCATGGCGACGACCTGGGTGCCGCACGGGCACACCATATCCTCGGCGGCAACTTCTTCGCCGTGCCGCTCGGCGAGTGCGTGCACCACTTCGGCCGGGCGGCGGAACTCGTTCGGCGGCACGGGCTACGCGGGCTCGAAGGGTGGTACCTGGCCCTTCAGGGGTACGCCATGGCGTTCGGCGGAGATTGGACCGGGGCGGAGCGGACTCTCGACGAAGCCGAGGCGCTTGTCTCCGGTGGCGCCGATCGGGCCGCGTGGACCCGCATGCTCGCACGCAGTGCCCGGGCGACCCGTCTCGAGGGGCTCGGGGATCTGAGCGCCGCGCGGGCCGCGCATCGGGCTGCCGCCGCGATCGCCGAGGAGATCGGGAGCCCTCTCCATCTGTCCAACAGCGGGGCGATGCTCGCCGGCCTGGACTTCCTCGCAGGCGACATCGCCGCCGCGGCGCGCGGGCTCAGGCCCGCTTCGGACTCCCCGCCGTTACGGATCGCGGACCTCGAGATCGATGGCGTGCTGTGCGTGGTGGACGTGCTCGCCGCCATCGGCGCCGCCCCCGACGCCCAGCGGGTCGCATCCGAGCTCCGGACGATGTTCGACAGTTCCTGGGCCGACTACGCCGAGGCGGTGGCGCTGGTCGGCGACCTCCCGGACGCGGATGTGGCAGAAGGTGTGCGCGTGGCGAGCGACGCCGTGGACGCGGTCGGCCACCGCTATCTGGCCGCCCGCATGCCCGTGTGCGCGGGGCTCGTCCTGGCGGCCCGCCCGTCCGCTCGGATCGCCGCGGTGTCGCTGCTGCGCCTTGGCCACGAGCGGTTCGCGAAGCTCGGGTCGCCGGCGTGGTGCCGCTACCTGGAGGAGCGCCTTCGCGAACTCGGCGAGCCCCTGCCTCGCCGCCGGGGGGGCGCCGGTGGCCTGACCCGACGCGAGGTCGAGGTGCTTGCCACCCTCGCCGAGGGCCTCACGAACCGGGGTATCGCCGAGCGGCTCGTGATCAGCGAGTCAACGGCGATTCGCCATGTCGCGAACATCTATCGCAAGCTCGGTGCCAGCAACCGTGCTGCCGCCGTTCGGATCGCCACGGAGCGCGGCATCATCGCTACCGCTCGCGAAGATACATAGTCCCGCCCGGAGCGAAATAGCAAGGACTGCCGATCCCCCAGGAGGACGGTGCGCCTACCGTTGGGGTCATGAACGAGCACTCATCCGAATGGCCCCTCGACTTCCAGGCATTCCACGGGCATCGCAACCAGTTCCTCGACGGCCTGGCCGCCGACAGGCTGCTGCGCGAGATCGAGACCGCGGCAGTCGAGCCCCGATGTCAATCAAAGGAGCGCAGGGTGGATCCGATCGTGGTGGAAGGCCATCTCAGCATCATCGTCGAGGAGCGCCGCATGATCATCGGGTATTTCGCTCCGGGACAGCGCGACCTCGCCGACCTGGTCCGCGCCGGACTGGGCGCCGACGCCGAGGCGTTTGGCTTGGTCGACGCCGGTGACGTCCGGATCACCGTCGAGTTCGCCCGATCCGGGAACGACGAGCCGTTGGAGGAGGACCTGCGATGACCGCGCGCGCGGCCGATCGAGCGCCGACCCGTTTGCCGCACGATGCCGAGCTGGGCGCGCCGCTCTCAGAATGGGCAGCCGTCGCATCGTGTCCCCGCGGGCTCCTGATCGGTGGGGAATTGCGAGAGGCGCGTGGCGAGCGGACCTTGACCGTACGCGACCCGTCCACCGGTCACCCCCTTTGCGAGATCGCGGACGCCGATGAACGCGATGCCCTCGAAGCCCTCGCCGCCGCCGCCGCTTCGATGCCCGCGTGGGCCGCCAGCGCCCCGAACGAGCGAGCCCAGGTCCTCCGCCGGTCAGCGGACTCCCTGATGCGCGACGTCGACCGAGTCGCCATGCTGATCACGCTCGAGATGGGGAAACCCCTGGCGGAGTCGCGCGAGGAGGTCGCCTTCGCCGCCGAATATCTCGAGTGGTGCGCCGAAGAGGCGCTCCGGGTGAGTGGAACGGTACGACGGTCCCCGGATGGATCCAGCTGCATTGTCGTGGAACGCCGCCCAGTCGGGCCGTGCCTCATCGTCACGCCGTGGAACTTCCCCCTGGCGGTGCCGGCGCGAGGCGTCGCAGCCGCGCTCGCAGCAGGTTGCACTGTCGTGCTGAGGCCATCGTCGCTCACCCCGCTCACCGCGATGGCGCTCGCGGCGATCCTGGTCGACGAGGGATTGCCGGCCGGCGTGCTCAACCTCGTCGTCTCGAGCGCGGACGGCGTCACCGATCCTCTCCTCCGCGATGGCCGATTGCGGCGTCTGACCTTCACCGGGTCGACCGGGGTCGGACGCCATCTCATCTCCGCGGCCGCCGGTCAGATCCTTCGAGTGGGCGTCGAGCTCGGCGGGCAGGCGCCGTTCCTCGTCCTCGACGATGCGGACCTCGAGGCCGCGGTGGACGGGGCGGTCGCGGCAAAGATGCGGAACGGCGGCCAGGCGTGCACCGCCGCCAACCGCTTCTACGTGCATCAGAAGTTCGCTGACGAATTCACGCGCCGCCTCGCCGATCGGCTCGGCGCGCTCACGATCGGGCGGGGCGTGTCGTGTGGTGTCGATCTCGGACCCATGATCGGCGACCCACAACGCCGTCGGCTCGTCGAGCTCGTCGAGGACGCGAAGCGACGCGGATGCGACGTCGTCCTCGACGGCGGAGCGCTGCCCGGAACGGGGCACTTCTTCGCTCCGGTCGTGGTCCAGGACATCCCCGGTGATGCCCGACTTGCGCGCGAAGAGATCTTCGGGCCCATCGCCGTGGTCTCTCCGTTCAGCTGTGAGGCGGCCGTGGTCGAGGAGATCAACGCGTGCCCCCAAGGCCTCGGGGCATACTTGTATTCCGGCGACGTCGACCGGGCATGCCGGCTCGGTGCGGCACTGGAGGTCGGAATGGTCGCCATCAACCGGGGGCGCATCTCTTCGGTGGCCGCGCCGTTCGGCGGCGCGAAGCAGTCCGGGTTCGGCGTCGCTGGCGGCGAGGATCCGTTGGACGACTACCTGCGTACCCAGGCACTCACGCGGTGATGGCTCGCGGTCGCCCCGAGCTCGGAGCGGCCGCACATGGGCGATCGTGGACTCGAACCACGGACCTCATCCTTATCAGGGATGCGCTCTAACCACCTGAGCTAATCGCCCCGAAGCGGGCCGGAACGGTAGCACCGAACATCCCCACCGGACAACTGCCCACCGGTTCCTATAATGACCTGACGCCTGCCCACCCACGGATCGTCGAGGAGCGCGTTTCGGCCATGCAGGAAATGGTCATCTACGGGGTCAGCTTCGACATGGTGGGCAAGCAGCCCATCGTGTTGCTGAAGACCGTCGCCGGCAACAAGTTCCTGCCGATCTGGATCGGCCATGCCGAGGCGGCGGCGATCCTCATGAAGCTGCAGGGCACCGACACGCCGCGGCCGATGACCCACGACCTGGTCACGCAGATCATGGGGGAGTTGAACGCCCACGTCGCCAAGATCACAGTGACGGAGCTGCGCGACAACACCTTCTACGCGCTCATCACGCTCAAGGCGGAGACGTCCGAAATCGACGTCGACTCCCGCCCCTCCGACGCGATCGCGCTCGCCGTGCGCGCCAACGCCCCGATCTTCGCCGCCGACCAGGTCATCGAGGACAGCGGCATCGAGTTCCCGGACCAGCCTGTTGAAACCGAGGACGTCGTCGCCCAGTTCAAGGAGTTTCTCGAGAACGTCACGCCGGAGGACTTCGCAGGCGAGAGCTGAGCGGACCGCCGGGGCTACCCGTCCGAGCGTGCCGTCTCGCGCTTCGTGAGCTCGAGCAGGTGGCCGTAGATCTCGGTCAGCCCGTCCCGGGACAGGGGACCACGGTTGGCGCCCTGCAGGTAGCGGTGCATCCACTCCTCCCGCGAGTGATCGACGAACTCGAGGCCTTGCGACTCCTTGTAGCGGCGCAGCGCCGCGACCAGCTCGAGGCGTTTGTTGACGGCCAGCATCAGCTTGAGGTCGTTGTCGACGATCTGGTCGCGCATCTGGCGGATGAGGGCGTCCTGGGCGGGGTCGCTTACGTCGGGGTTCGACATCTCGATGCTCCGTTGTTGGAAGTCCCGGCGATGTCGCCGCGGGGCCGTCGGTCCGTCTCCACGAGCGGCGCACGTCGCCGGCCGAATCGGGGACGGTTGGGGCGTCGCCGCACGCAGCGGTCGACGGACCTGTGATCCAATCGGCGTGATGCATCGTAGAGAATCGGCAGGATGGTCGGTCGCCGGAGCGGAGAGGATCGCGCGCGTCTCGCGGACGAGGACCTCGTCGTACAGGTCGCGCGGGGCGACGAGCGGTCGTTCGAAGTGCTGTACGACCGGCACGGCAAGGTTGCATGGTCACTCGCGTTCCGCCTCCTCGGCGAGCGTGAGGCGGCGGAGGATCTCGTACAGGAGGCGTTCTTGGCGGTCTGGAACGGGGCGGCGGGCTATTCGCAGGCCAAGGGCAGCGTTCGCACCTGGATCCTTTCGATCCTGCACCACCGCGCCGTCGACCGGCTGCGCCAGACATCCGCGAGCCGGCGCCGCCAGGAGGCGCTCGAGCAAGTGGCGATGATCGAGGCCGCGGCTCCCGATGCTGCGGACGTCGCCCTCGCGCGCGTCGAGGCCACGGAGATCCGCACCGCCCTCGCGGACGTCCCCGGTGACCAGCTCGAGGTCCTGCGGCTCGCCTACTACGGCGGCTACACGCACCACGAGATCGCCGCAATGCTCTCGCTGCCCCTTGGCACCGTGAAGAGCCGCATGCGCCTCGGCCTCGACCGGGTGCGCCGGAACATCGACCCCGGATTGGCACGCGTGTGACCGGGCACGACGAGATCCGCGAGCTGATCGGCGCCGTCGCGCTCGGCGCCGCGACCGATGCCGAGGAGGCGATGGTCGAGCGTCATGCGGCCACCTGCGATGAGTGCCGGGCCGAGCTCGACGGGCTCCGCGCTGCGGCGGGCACCCTCGCGCTCGACGTCCCGCAGGTGGACCCGCCGCCGGCGCTGAAGCGCAAGGTGATGGCCGCGATCCGCGACGACGTCGCGCACGGCGCCCCGGTGAGCGCGCCCGGTCCCAGGCGTGGAATCGGCCGGTGGCCGGCGATCGCCGGCGCCCTCGCGGTGCTCGCCGCCGGGCTCCTGGTGTGGAACCTCACCCTGCATCGCGACCGCGGCGGCACCGAGACGATCGCCCTTGTCGGCACCGCCGACGCGCCCGCCGCCCAGGGTCGCCTCAGCATCGCCGACGACGGGACGGCGGTGATGCGGATCACCGGCCTCCCCGCGCCCGCCGCCGATGAAGGCTATGAGCTGTGGACCGTGCGTAACGGCGTGGCACGGTCGGAGGGCTTCGCCGCCAGGACGGCGGGCGGCGAGGTCGTGGTCGCCACGGCGGACCTCGACGGCGCCTCCGCGCTCGCGCTCACCCGTGAACCGCGCGAGAACACCACCGCCCCGACTGGCGCGAAACTTGTGGTTGTCCCACTCTGAGCTACCCTGTATCGGGACGATCCCGCCAGATCACACCGCAAGAAAATGTTCGATCTCTCCGCCGTCCAGATCATCATCGTGCTCGTCATCGCGCTCGTCGTGTTCGGGCCGAAGCGCCTGCCCGAGCTCGGACGGCAACTCGGAAAGGGCCTGCGCGAGCTGAAAGGCCAGGTCTCGTCCCTGTCCGACGAGCTGCGCGACCCGCCCGCTGAGACCGCTCGCACCACGCCTGAACCTCCCCGACCGACCCCCGCCGCATCCACCACCGAGATGGACGAGGACGACCTCCTCGACGGCGTGGTCGTGAGCGGCGCGAGCGTTCCGGAGGCCCCCGTCCCGCGTCCGGCCGACCCAACCTAGCCATGGCCCGCCTCGGCGGACGATTCGGCGTCCGGCGCGTCGGGCGCGACGAGGAGCTCACGGTCGTCGAGCACCTCGACGAACTGCGCCACCGCATCATCATCTCCGCGGCGGCGCTGGTCGTCGCATTCTGCGTCGCCTACGCGTTTCACCAGCCCATCTTCGAGTTCCTGGCCCGGCCGCTGCCCGGCGACGATCGCGTGCTGGTGACGCTGTCGCCCACCGAGGGCTTCTTCACGGTCCTCAAGGTCTCGTTCTGGGTCGCCCTGCTCGTCGCGCTGCCGGTCTGCCTCTACCAACTCTACGCATACGTCATGCCCGCGGTGGCCGAGCAGCCACGCCGCCGGATGCTGCTCATCGTGGCCGGGATCTCGGGCCTGTTCCTCGCCGGTGCGGCGTTCGGATTCTTCGTCGTCCTGCCGGTCGCGCTGAAGTTCCTCCTCAGCTTCGGCGGCGATCTCTTCACGAACGACCTGCGCGCCGGCGAGTACTACGGCTTCGTCACCTCGCTGCTCCTCGGCACCGGGATCATGTTCGAGGTGCCGATCGCGATGCTCGCGTTTGCCCGAGTCGGCCTGGCGAGCGCCGAGCTCTACCGGCGGCAGTGGCGACTTGCGATCGTGGCCATCGCCGTGCTCGCCGCCCTGCTCCCCGGCGGCGACCCGACGAGCATGATCCTGCTCATGATCCCCCAGATCGTGCTGTACGCCCTCGGGATCTGGCTCGCGAAGATGTTCGGCCAGCCGGCGCCCTGGCGGCGCGACCTCTGGGCGGACGAGCGCGACGCGGCGGAGCCGGGCTAGATCGCGTCCTCGCGTAGCAGGTGGCCGGTCACCGCGAGGAACACGTCCTCGAGCGTCGCGCGGCGGACCATCTGCAGGTCGAGCGGGACGCCGGTCGCGCGCGCGTCGACGAAAAGTGCTTCGGCGTCGTCCGTGAAGAGGTTGAGGACCTCGCCACGTGACTGATGGCCGCGCACCCTGGCCCCGAGGCGGGCGAGCAGCTCGGCGGCCTGATCGGGGGTGACCCGCACCTCGAGGACCTCGCGGCCGACCTCGCGCGCGAT
Source organism: uncultured Thermoleophilia bacterium (assembly GCA_963777565.1). Classification (GTDB taxonomy): domain Bacteria; phylum Actinomycetota; class Thermoleophilia; order Miltoncostaeales; family Miltoncostaeaceae; genus CALMEC01. The sequence continues at coordinate 136,063 of CAVZQZ010000010.1, read as the reverse complement.
GAGCTCGGACGGCGGTCCCTCCCGCGCGATTTGACCCCGGTCCATCACGACGAGGCGGTCGCAGAGCTGCTCCGCCTCGTCCATGTAATGCGTGGTCAGCACCAGCGTCACCCCGCGCTCGCGAAGGGCCCGGAGGCGCTCCCAGACGAGGTGGCGGGCCTGGGGGTCGAGACCGGTCGTCGGCTCGTCGAGCAGGACGAGCTCGGGATCGTTGATCAGGGCCCGCGCGATCTGCAGGCGGCGCTTCATGCCGCCGGAGAGGCGGTCGACGGCGTCACCGGCCCGGTCGTTGAGCTGCACGAAGGTCAGGAGCTCGTCGGTGCGCCGGATCGCGTCCGCCCGGGGAATGTCGAAGTACCGTGCGTACACCAGCAAGTTCTCGCGGACGGTGAGCTCCAGGTCCAGGTTGGTCTCCTGCGCGACCACGCCCATCCGACGTTTGACCAGCCGCGGGTGGACCGCGGGATCCATGCCGAGCACGGTGAGGTCCCCGGCGTCGCGGTGGGCCAGGCACGACAGGATCCGCATTGTTGTCGTCTTGCCGGCGCCGTTCGGCCCCAGGAACCCAAAGCACTCCTGCCGGGAGATATCGAAGTCGATGCCGTCGACCGCGGTCACCGTCCCGTACCGCTTGACCAACCCGTGCGCGTGCGCGACGACCGCGCGGGCGCCGTCGCTCACGCGATAGTCGTGCCCGCGTGCCCCGTCGGACGGCTCATGTCGGCGGTGAGCGCGTCGATGGTGATGCGAAGCCCCTGTTCCAGGTCGATGGTCGGCGCCCACCCGAGCAGCGCGGTCGCGAGGGTGACGTCCGGCTGGCGGATCGCGGGGTCGTCCTGCGGGAGGGCCTCGTAGACGATCTCGGAGCGGCTGCCCGTCATGCGGAGGATCGCCTCCGCCAGTTCCAGGATCGTGAACTCCACGGGGTTCCCGATATTCACGGGGTGGTGGTAGTCGCTCCTGATCAGCCGGATCAATCCGTCGACGAGGTCGGACACGAAGCAGAACGACCGGGTCTGGGCCCCCTCGCCGAACACCGTGATCGGCTTGTTGGACAGCGCCTGGCGGAGGAACGTCGGGATCGCGCGGCCGTCGTGGGGCCGCATCCTCGGCCCGTAGGTGTTGAAGATCCGGACGATCTTGGTGTCGACGCCCTGCTGGCGGTGATACGCCATCGTGAGGGCCTCGGCGTACCGCTTGGCCTCGTCGTACACCCCGCGAGGACCGATGGGGTTCACATGCCCCCAGTAGCTCTCCGGCTGCGGGTGCACCTGAGGGTCGCCGTAGACCTCGCTCGTCGAGGCGAGGAGGAAACGTGCCCGGTGGCGCTTGGCGAGGCCCAGCGCGTTGTGCGTGCCGTATGAGCCGACCTTGAGCGTGTGGAGCGGCAGCCGCAGGTAGTCGATGGGGCTCGCGGGAGACGCGAGGTGGTAGATCTCGTCGATCGTACCCGGGTACTCGAGGTGTCCGACCATGTCGTGCTGGACGAACTCGAAGCGGGGGTCCCGGATGTGCTCGATGTTCTCGAGCGAACCGGTGTCGAGGTTGTCGACGCAGATGACCCGGTGGCCGTCCGCGAGGAGCCGATCGCAGAGGTGCGATCCGAGGAACCCGGCGCCGCCGGTGATCAGGCAGGTCGACATCGCGCGGGACTCTACCTGGGGACGCGTTTGAGGGCGATCGCCATCGTCGCGCGTGAGATGCGAAGGAAGTGCTTCACACCGGCCACCCCGTCGTGCATCGAGCCGTTCACCGGCGGATTCATCCGCACCGGGATCTCGCCGATGCTCATACCCTCGCGATGCAGGCGCACGAGGAAGCTCGACTCCGTGAGCCCGTCGGGGAATCCGTCGCGTGCGATGGCCTCCGCCACCGGGCGCCGCATCGCGCGGAATCCCGAGGTGGGGTCGGTCAGATCCAGCCCCCCCAGGCGGGCCATGAGGCGGCAGGCGGTGATCCCGGCGCGGCGGCCCGCCGGCATCCGGTAGGTCGGACCGAGGAACCGGCTCCCCACGACGAGGTCGAACCGGTCGAGGCCGGCGAGCAGCGCCCGCGCATCGTGTGGGGCGTGCTGGCCATCCGCGTCGAGCTGCACGACCTCGCCCGCGCCGCCATCCAGGACCTCCTGATAGCCGAGTTGAAGCGCCTGGGCGTAGCCGACACGGCGCTCGAGGGTGATGACCCTGGCTCCCGCGTCGGTCGCCGCCGCCGCGGTCGCGTCGTCGGACGCGTCGTCGACCACCACCACGGCGGTCCCGGGCAGGGCGGCGCGGGTGGCCCGCACCACCTCGCCGACGCTGCGCTCCTCGTTGCGTGCGGGGATCACCACGCCGGTCACCGCGGCCACCGCCAGATCACGGCGCGATCGATCCGGGAGACCGGGACGAGCTCCGCACGCGGGATCTCGCGCGCCATCCGCGAGCGAAGCCGGCCCCAGTTCGATGGCCAGCCGGCGCTCACGTTGATCGGCCCCGTCACGATGTATCCCTCCCGGTAGTCGTTGGGCTCCGGCAGCGGCTCGAGGCGGCGGCGCTGCTCGATGACGCCCGCCGACGCCAGCTCCGGGTCGGCCGCGAGCGGGATCGTGAGACGTTTCGTCGCCGTGTAGGTCGTGATCTTCGCCCACCAGACATAGTCCTCGGCGAGCGTCGGCGCGGACGGCAGCTCCCGCAGCCGGTCGATGACGTTCGCGACCAGGGTCACGTTGTCATGGCGCAGATCGCGGGCCGGCAACGACCACAAGGCGCTCACGGCGATCGCGGCGAATCCAACGGGCGCGAGGAACGCGAACCGACCGTCGACCGCGAGCGCGATCAGCACCGCCGCGGGCACGGCGCAGAGCGTCAGGTAGCGCAGGGGCTTCGCGAGGTTGACCAGTGTCCCGAACTCCAGGTAGAGGCTCGTCCAGGCCAGCCAGATGGCCGGGAACGCGGCGCGGCGGTCTCGACGGTACAGCAGCACCGCGAGCGCGATGAGGACCAGCGGTCCCAGCAGGAAGAGGCTGGCGCGCGGGTCGAACGCGGCGCGCGCGACGGCGGCGACGTACGAGCCATCGACGCTGAAGGCCTCGACGGGGTTTCGCCACTCTCCCTCGGTTCCCGCGGCGACGAGCGGGCGCAGCGGCTCGCCGGCGCCGACCGCGTAGATCACGATCGCCGCGGCGGGCACGATGGCGGCTCCGACGGCGCCGGCTGCGAGGGCGCGCCGCCCGGCTCCCCAGCCCGCGAGGACCAGCACCGGCGCGAGGATCAGCGCGCTCTCCCGCACCGACCACGCGAGCCCCAGGAAGAGGCCCGCGCCGAGCGCCCACCGCCACCCCCGCGTGGGGGCGCGAAGGGCGCACCAGACGGCGAGCCCAAGGAGACCGGGCATGATCGCGTCGGGTCGAAGGTGCGTGCCGGCCAATGCCTCGAGCGGTGCGAGCGCGACGGCCGAGGCGGCCACGAGCCCGACTCGGGAGCCCGCGATCTCCCGGCCCACCAGGTATGCCGCGACGACGGCCACGAGCGAGCCGGCGAAGGGCCAGATCGTCGCGACGATGTCCCCGGCGCTGAGGAGCCGGAACAGGGCGGCGACCGGCCAGAGCAGCACGATCCGCGAGCCGAACCACTCCGCATCGCCCGAGGGGAAGTACCCGTTGGCGAGGTTCTGCGCGAGCGCGATGAACCGTGACTCGTCCGACCCGAACGAGAAGGACGGGCCCGTGAAGGCCCAGATCCGGACGGCCGCTGCGACGACGAGGATCCCGGCAAGGGCGAGCCACGACGCCCTGAGTCTCACGCGGCGCGCCTGCGGCCGGTGATCGAACGGATCGCCCGCAGGCCCTCGTTGAGCTCGGGACGGGCGATGAAGCGAGCGGCGACGGCGTACGCAGACCCGCCCAGGAGTGCCTTGACCCCGATCGCGGCGGCGGTCGCCGCCGCGGAGCGGTTGTCGCTCGGGACCACCGGGTTGCAGGCGAACGCGACCGCCGCGCCGATCGCACCGCAGGCCAGCAACCGTCCCTGGCGGTCCATCGCGCGCCGCAACGAGAGGTCGGGGAGGCGCCGCCCCAGCATCCAGCCGGTCAGGACGGTGTTGACGAAGATCCCGAGGGCGGTGGCCAGCGCGAGGCCCGACTGCTCCATCGGCCCGATCAATATGAGGTCGAGCGCGATCGTCACGACGACGGTGGCGATCGTCGCGAGCATGATGTCGTGCGCACGGTTCGCCGCGGACAGGCTGCGGTTCAGCAGGTATCCGATGAACGCGGGCCACACCGACAGCGCGTAGAACCGCAGCGGCCCTGCGATGTCGTTGACGCAGCCGGCGTCGCACTTCGAGCCGCCGAACAGGATCCGTGCCACCTCGGTGGGGTAGACCATCAGGAAGATCGCCATCGGGATCGAGACCAGCCCCAGGACCCCGGCCGCGCGGTCGAACGCCGTGATTCCCTCCGCTTCGCGGTTCTCGGCGAACATCCGCGAGATCACCGGGAAAAACGGGGTGAGCAATGGGATGAGGAGGACGGTGCGCGGAGCCGAACCGGCGGCGTTCGCATAGTTCAGGGCCGCGTTGCGGCCGAACTCGAGTGAGCTCGCGAACAGCTTGTCGGTGTACCCGTTGATCTGCTGCAGGATCGACGCGGCGAGGACCGGGAGCGCGAGGACTGCGGTGCGTCGCAGGCGGGGATGGTGCAACACCGGCCGCCCCGGGGCCCGGCGCAGCACCATCACCAGCTGCGGGAGCTGGAGGACGATCTGTGCGGCGGCTCCCGCGACCACGCCCCAGGCGGCGGCCTCGACGCTGCGCCCGCCGATGGCCAGGCCGAGGATGATGCCCAGGTTGAATGCTACGCCGACGGCGGCGGGGCCGAGATAGCGCCGCTGGGACTGCAGCACGGCCGTGAGCAGCGCCGAGATCCCCTGCAGCGCGAGCCCCGAGGCCATGATGCGCAGGAGCCGCTCCATGATGGCGGCCCGCGGCTCGCCCATGTCGAAGAGCGCGGTCGGCACCTGCGGCCAGATCGCCACGAACGTCCCGAGGGCGATCAGCGCGACGGTGACCCACGCGCCGATGCTCCAAAGGAGGCGCCAGGCGGACTCCTCGCCGTGCGCTCTGCGCTCCTGCTCGAACCCGGGGATCACGATGGTGACGAGCGCGTACAGCAGGAGGGCCGCGACGGTGTTGACGATGAACAGGGAGTTGACGAACGCGTCCGCCTGGGCCCCACCGACGCCGGACGTGCCGAACGCCCGCGAGAGCACCGCCTCCCGCAGGAAACCGAGCAGGCGCGACAGCACGCCGAAGAGCGCGACGACCGCGGCCGCGCGCGCGATCTGTCCCGTGCTCATGCGGGCGCCAGCCCGTAGAGCACCTGACGCCCCGACAGGATCAGCATCCCGTCGATCCCGACGGCGGGGCTGTAGCGGCCGTCGGGAAACGACCACACCTGCTTGCCCGATGCGACGTCGAGGGCGAACGTCGTGCCCTTCCGGCCGCCCGTCGCGAGCGTCGAGACGTAGACCAGCCGCCCGATCACCGACGCGGATCCGGAGATCCGCTCACCCGCGTCGAACGCCCAGCGGGGCTTGCCGGTGACGGCGTCCAGGGCGTGCAGCCGATGGTCGTAGCTGCCGACGAACACGGTCTGGTCCGCGAGCGCGGCGCTCGAGTACACGAAGTCGTCGACCAGGCGCACCCACGCGACGCGGCCGGTGTCGGCCTGCAGCGCGAGGATCCTGCCGTTGACGTTGCCCAGGAACACCCGGCCGTAGGCGACCGCCGGCCCGGCGTAGAAGCGACCCGGCCCCCGGAAGCGCGGGCCCGGGCTCGTCGTCTGCCATACGACCCGCCCGTCCGAGCGGGCGAAGGCCGTGATCTTGCCGGCGTAGTCGCCGACCACGACGTTCGAGCCGGCGAGCGCGAGGCTCGACTTGACGTCGCCCGCCGCCCGCGCGGTCCACACCACCCGGCCCGACGTGGTCTCGATCCGCAGCACCGCGCCGTCGAGCGTCCCCACGTACGCCGCCCCGTCGACGACCAGCGGCGAGGACTCGCTGCTCGTGCCGATCTTCCGGCTCCAGCGTCGGGCGCCGTCCGCGAGGCCGAGGGCGACGAGCTCCCCCCGAGTGGTGGTGAATAGGGCCTCGTCGCCGGCGATGGCGGGCGAGGAGGCCATCTGGCCGGCGAGCTTCGTCTGCCAGATCGGCGTTCCGGCCCGGGCGTCGATCGCGATCGCGCGCCCGTCGTTCGTGCCGATCACCGCCCGGCCGTCGGCGACGACCGGCGGGAACTCGAGCAAGGAGTTCGCGGCGAAGCGCCACCGCTCGACGAACGGTGGCTTCAGGGTCAGCGCGGGATTCGCGCGGGTGCGCTCTGGGTCGAACCCGTATTCGGGCCATGACGCGTTCGCCCCGGCCGCCGGAGGGGTCGTGGCCGTGGTCACGAACCCCTCGGCGCTGCCCTCGACGCTTCCGCCGCCGCGGAATGCGAGGTAGGCGCCGACCGCAGCGGCTACGGCGAGCGCTGCGAGCGCGATCAGTGCGACGCGGAGACTATGGCGCGGGGTAGGCATAGAGCGTCGTGCGCCCCACGATGTACAACGTGCGACCCGCGCCGACCGCGGGCGAGTAGCGGCCGTCGTTCCCGGTCCAGCGCTTCTCGCCGGTGGCGACGTCCAGGCCGTAGGTGCGGTCGGGCTCGCCTCGTCGTGCGAGCACGGACGTGTAGACGGTGTCGCCGACGACCGTCGCGGAGCCGGAGATCCGACCACCCGCGTCGAATGCCCAGCGCACCTTGCCGTTCGCCAAGTTGAGTGCCTCGAGCTTGCCGCTATAGGAGCCGATGAACACGGTGCCGTTCGCGATCGCCGGGCTCGAGTAGACGAAGGCGCCGCCGGTGCTGTGGCGCCACAGTTGCTTTCCGTTCGACGTGCGGAACGCGACGACCGCGCCTCCCACGTCGCCGATCACCGCGACGTCGCCTTGCACGGCCGGCCCGCCGTAGAAGCGCTTGCCGAGCTTCCGCCTCCACACCTCGGTGCCGTCGCTCGCGCGGACCCCGTAGACGGTGCCGGAGTAGTCACCGAACACGATCAGGTCGCCCGCCTGCGCCGCGCTGCCCTTGATGTCGTCCGCCGCCGGAAACGACCAGCGGGGACGCCCGGTGCCGGTTGCGACCGCATACAGGCGGCCGTTCCACGCACCCACGTAGACGGTCTGGCCGACGACGAGGGGAGACGACTCGATCGGGCTGCTGCCGGTCGAGTACTCCCAGGCGACGCGGCCGTTGACAAGTTCGTATGCGACGAGCCTGCCGTCCATGCCCGACACGATCACCCGGCGCTCGTCCGGGAGGATCGCCGGCGAGGAGGCAATGTAGTTCGACTCGCTGTGCTTCTTCTGCCACTTCACCCCGCCTGTGCGGGCGTTGAAGACGATGATGCGGCCCCGGTTGGTGGTCAGCACGACGTTGCCCCGCGCCACGGCCGGCGGGAACTCGAGGAGCGCCTTCCCGCGGTACTGCCATGCGGGGGGACCTGACGGCGGCGGCACGTCGACCGCCGGGACGTACCGCGTGCGGGTGGGCCCGCCTCCGTACTCGGGGCTTTGCAACTGCGGCTGGTAGAGGGGGATGGTGGCCTCGTTGCGCCCCGGGAGGATTGTGCGGGAGTCCGGCGAGTGCGTCGGGATCGTCGCGTACGCGACGGCGGTGTTCGACGGGAGCGTCGCGTGGCCGTCGGCATCGGTCGTCGCCGCAGGTCCCACCTGGGTGCCGTCCCCGCCCAGCGCCGCGACGGACGCCCCCGGGATCGGGGCGCGCGTGTCGCCGTCGACGACGGTGATCTTGAGTCCCGTCGAGGGCGGCTGCCCGGTGCTCGAGACCGTCGCCGAGTCGGCGCCCCCGCCGCAGCCGGCCACGCCGAACACGGCCAGGATGCCCGCCACGCCCAGCGCGGCGATCCGGCCGCCGCTACGCGTCATCCGCCCGCCCCGCGGGGCTTCCCTTCCAGATGAACACGATGATGGCGCCCAGGATGAGCCCCAGGATCGCGCCGAAGACGACGCTTCGCAGCCGCTGCCCGGGTCGCGCCGACGACGACGCGGAGGTGGCCTTGGAGATGATGTACGGCTGTTCGATCTGCTTGGTCTTCACCAACGAGAGCGTGTTGTCATCGACGTCCAGCTGGACGACCGAGAGTTCCTGCGTGAGCGAGGAGAGGACTGTGTCCGGGGCCCCGGAGCCCTTGCGCCGAAGGCGGTCCAACTCGGCCTGGATTGCATCGACTCGGGCGCGACCGTCGTCGACGAGCTTCTGGTACGAGTCGAGCACACCGTTGTAGCTGTCCTGGACGAACGAGTAGACCACGTCGGCGTACGCATTCGTGACGGCGATCGCGGTCGCGCGGTCGCTGTCCTCGTAGTGGATGGTCGCAACGGTGGGCTGCGTGCCACCGGCCGCTCCAGGGATCCGGTCGACGCTGAAGTTCACGCCGTCGCGCACTCGTTCCACCGGTACGCCGGCGGCGTCCGCAGCGGCCTGCAGAAACTTGTCGGCCTTCAGCACCTTTTGGGCGGTGACCTGGGTCGTCAGGGGCGTGGGCACCGGTACGCCGGTCTTCGCCGTCGTCGCGAGTCCGAGGTAGACGATGCTCGAAGCGGAGTACGTCGTTTCTCGGACGAGGCTGGTGAGAAGGCCGATCAGCGCCGCGGCGACCGCGGCGATGAGCAGCACCCAACGGCCGGACCACAGCACGCGGCCGTAGTCCCTGAGCGTGATCTCCCGTTCCACCGGCAGGAACCTACCGTCCGTCCGGGACGACCCGAAGCTCGCCGGGTGCCCGTTCGAGGATGAGCTCGTCGAGAAAACGGGTCATGACGACGCCCGGGCGGTGACGCCCGACCCGCGATTCGGGCTGCTCGCCGGCGGCCATCCGAACGATGAGCTCCGGGTAGGCGCCCCCTGCCGCGAGCGGCAGGGGGAACGCGCCGCCGAAGCGCGTGTTGATGTCGGTGATGCCCTGGATGACGCCGTCCTTGCGGAAGCACTGGACGGTCGACGGTCCGCGCAGCGCGAGGGCCTCGACGGTGCGGACGGCGAGCTCGGTCAGCTCGGGATCGTCGAGCGTCTCGCCCTTGACCTGCTCGCCGCCCTTGGCCTGCAGCATCGCCCGCGGGATCGCTCCCAGGGCCCGCCCGCCGAGGTCGCCGAGGCAGTCGATCGAGAACTCGGTGCCGTCGAGCGCCTGCTGGTACACCGATTCGAGCGGCGAGTACCGTTCGAAGAAGGCGAGCTCGTCCGGGTCCGCGGCGCGGTAGATGTGGCGTGCCGCGAACCCGAGGCGCGGCTTGAGGAGCACCGGATATGGCAGGTCCGCGCGGTCGATCTCCCCCGGCAGCCAGGTCGGCGGGGAGGGGAGGCCGGCGGCCTGCAGCATGCGATGGCACTCCCACTTGTCCTGGCAGCCGAGGGCGATGGCCGGCTCGGGGACGAAGACCGCCGTGCCGCTCTTGGCGAGCGCGGGGGCCGCCTCGGCCAGCTTCACGGGGTCCAGGTCGGTGAGGGGCAGCACGGCGCCGATGCGCTCGGCGCGGCAGGCGTCCACGACCGCCTCCCCGTAGCGGGGGTCGTCGACCATCGGCAGATCGACGAGGCCGTCGGCCTCGAAGCGCGTCGGCGAGACCTCGCCGGCGTCGCTCACCAGGACCCGGCCGGTGTGGGGACCGTCTCGGAGGGCCTTGCGGAAGGCACGGACGATGTCGACCCGCTGTCCGGCGCAGGTCAGCAGGACGCTTACCTCGGCGACGGCGCTTCCTCCCCGTCGCGGGCCGGCAGGTCGAACCCGCCTGACTCACCCCGGTACGTGTCGTCACGGCGAGCGACGACGACGGCGGTGCGAAGCAGGATCGCCAGGTCGCGCGGAATGCTCCAGCCGTCGACGTACTCGATGTCGATCGCGATCCGCTCGGACCACGGGATCGCCGCCCGGCCCCGCACCTGCGCGAGTCCCGTGATGCCGGGCCGCGCGTCCAGTCTGCGCCGCTGCTCCGGCGTGTACCGCGCCACCTGCGCGGCAACCGTGGGGCGGGGACCCACGATGCTCATGTCGCCCCGAACGACGTTCCACAGCTGGGGGAGCTCGTCGAGCGAGAGTCGCCGCAGGAGGTGTCCGGCCCGGGTGATGCGGGGGTCGTCGGCGTCGACCGCGAGGCCGGCGCCCATCGACTGGGCCCCCACGACCATCGTGCGGAACTTCAGGAGCCGGAACGCGCGCCCATGAAGCCCGACGCGCTCCTGGCGGAAGATCGCCGGACCCGCCGAATCACGGCGCACCCAGATGCCGATCGCGATCATCACCGGCAGGAGCAGGATGAATGCGGGCACGGCGATGGCGAGATCCATGGCCCGCTTCGCCCGCCCGCCGACGGCGGGTGGGGTGGTCACGCGGGGTCGCGGGGGAAGCCGGTCACGACCGGGGATCCTACCTTCCGCGGCGTGATGGCCCGCGCCGTCCGGGCGGCGCGCTACCGTCGGGATGCCCCGACTGCGTCACGGTCCACGCCGGCCGACCTGTGACAACCCTCGACGACACCGACGAACCGTTCGGCGAGGACACGCCGGTCGTAGTGGGTGCACACGAACCCAGCCCCGGCGGCTCCCAACCGGGCCGCCAGGGCGCGGTCGGCGGCGAGGCTCCGGATGGTCTCAGCCATCGCGTCGGGGTCCTCGGGAGGGATCGCGAACCCGCATCCCGAGCGTTCGATGAGCCGTGAGAGCTCGCCAGGCGGGACCGCGGCGATGACGGGCTTGCCGGCTCCCATGTAGTCGAAGGTCTTGTTGGGGAGGGCCCCCGCGAACAGCGGCCGGTCCTGGTATGGGAGCAGGCAGACGTCTGCACGGGCCAGCCAGGCGGGCACGTCGCGCTTCGGCACCGGGTCGACGAACACCACGTTGTCGAGCCCGCGGCGCTCGGCGTCGGACTGCAAAGCCGCTTTCTGGTCGCCGCCCCCGACGAGCACGAAGCGCACCGAGGAGTCGGAGCGGAGGCGGTCGGCGGCGTCGAGCACCGTTCCCAGCGAGCTGTAGGTGCCGTGCGCGCCGACGTACATCGCGACGAAGGCGTCGTCGGGCACGGGCACGTCCGCGGCCGCGGGAGCGTGGTCCATCAGGTCGACGCCGTTCGTGATCAGCGTCACCCGAGCCGGCGGGACGCCTTTCGCCACGACCCCGTCGCGGATCCCCTCGGTCAGCGCGATCACGTGCGCCGCGCGGCGGTAGCAGAACCACTCGAACGCCTTCGCGACCCGGTCCAGGGCGCTGCCCCGCCGGATCAGTCCCATGGCGACGGCCGAATCCGGCCAAAGATCCCGCACCTCGAGCACGAGCGGCGCCCGCTTCACGAATGCCACCACCGCGGCTCCGGCGGCGGCGGGAAGCGACGGCGACGAGGCGACGACCACGGCGGGGCGCGGCACCCGCAGGCCGGTCACAAGCGCCCAGAGCGCGAAGCTCAGGTAGTTCGCGAGCCGCGAGCGCAGGTCGCGGCCATATCCCGGGGTCGCGTAGGTCCTCCACACGACCAGGCCATCCTCCGTCGTGCGGACGATCCGCCGTCCGCGGTACTCGTCCGGCACCTGCCGCTCCTTGTGCTGGACGAAGGAGGTGACCACATGCACCTCGTGCCCGCGTTCGGCGAGCGCCCGCGCGTGATGCCAGTGACGGACTCCGCCGGGCTGGTCGCCGCGCACGAAGTACTGGGAGATGTAGAGGACCCTCATGCTCGCCCCGCGAGCTCGCCGTAGAGCGCGACGAGCTTCGCGGCCTCACCCTCGAAGGTCATGTGCTCGAGGAAGGCGGCGCGACCCGCGGCCCCGAGGCGGGCGGCGCGGGCCGGGTCGCGCAGGAGCTCGGTGATCGCGGCGGCGTGGGCGGCCGGGTCGTCATGCGGCACGATCAGGCCGCAGCCGGCCTGGCCGACGATCGCCGCGGTGCGGGTCAGATCGCTCGCGACGAGCGGGCGCCCCGACGCCATGGCCTCCATCACCTTCGTGAGGCGTCCGCGATCGTTGTTCGGGGTGCGCCGCAGCGGAATCCAGACGACCGCCGCCCGCGAGAGGAGCGCCGGCACGTCGTCATACGCAACGGGTCCGAGGTGCTCCACCCGGGGCGGCAGGGGCGGGGGCGTGCCCGGGCCGGCGAGCAGCAGGCGCCCGCCCGGCACGTCCACCATCGGGAACGCCTCGAGCATCAGGTGGAGCCCTCGTGAGGCGTCCAGCGCGCCGACGTAGAGCACGACGGGTCCCTCGGGCGGACCGGTCTCCGGAAAGCGTGACCGCGGCGCGTAGTTCGCCACGCTCACCGCGCGGACGCCCGCCTCGGCGAACCCGATGGCCATGTCCTCCGTGACGGCGACGACGGCGTCGACGCGTCGGGCGAGCGTTCGCTCCACCCGTTCGACCGCGACGGCGGTCGGGCGCCGCAGGCGTGACGGGATCCACGGCTTGGCGCGGGTCGTCTGGCCGAGGTACTCGTGGGCGTCGTAGATCACGGGACGGCCGGTGGCCAGGCGGAGCATCCATGCCGCGGGGAGGAGCTCCGGATCGTGGATGTGCACGATGTCGGGCCGGCGCCGCCGGGCCTCGGCGACCAGTCGCCAGCCGGCGACGATCCGCCGCGCCCGTGTGGGCCGCTCCGCGAGGCCGAGGACGGTGGCGTCGGCGCCCGTCTCCCGCAGGGCCATGACCTCCTTGTGGAAGATGCGTCCGTCGTCCGGTCGGTGCACGCTCGTGAGGTGCAGGACCCTGAGCCCGTCGAGCCGGACTGGGGGCGGCGGTGGATGCTCACCTGCGGAGCGCAGACGCCACCCCCGCGCCAGGAGTCCGTCGAGGGCTGCGTCGTCCCAGTCGCCGATCGCGATGCCCTCCCCGGGGAGCGGGTCCGCGGCGGCGTCCACGAGGCGGATGACAGGAGTATCGGGAGGGGGATCGAACGCGACGCCGGCCGGCGCGATGACCGTGTGGCCGGCGAGCCGTGCGGAGTCGGATGCCGTCAGAGGACGGTCCACCACGACGACGAGCCGCGACAGGTCCGGCCAGACCGAGCCGATCTCCGCTCCCGCGGCGACCGCGAGACGCTCGGCATGCCGGTCGCCCGGCGCCACGACGACGGTGGGGATCGCACCGCGCCACGTGGCCGCGCGAAGTCGGGCGCCCAAGGCCGCATCGCCCGTGGACACGAGCGCGACCTCGCGGGCCGCGCCGCTCATCGGGTGAGGGCCTCGTAGAGACGGACATGCGCGCGGGCGTTGGCGGCCCACGTGTACGTCGAGGTCGCCCGGGCCAGCGCTTCCGCCTCGAGGCGCGCGCGAAGCTCGTCGTCGCCGAGGAGCCTGCGTAGCGCCCCAGCGAGCGCATCGGCGTCGCGCGGCGGGACGAGCAGCCCGGTGGCACCGTCGTCGACGATCTCGGGGGTGCCGTCGACGGCGGTCGCGACCACCGCGCGGCCGCATGCCATCGCCTCGCACACGACCGTGGGGAGTCCCTCGCTGAGGCTCGGCAGGCAGAAGACGTCGCCTGCGGCCATCCACAGCGCCACGTCGTCGTGCGGCACCTTACCGACGAGCCGGATCCGGTCGGCGATCCCGAGCTCTCGCGCCCGCGCCTCGAGGGAGCCGCGGAGCTCGCCGATTCCGGCGACGGTCAGGAGCGGCGCGCCCATCGGATCGCGGGCGAGGACGCCCATGGCCTCGACGAGCGTGTCGATCCCCTTGCGCGGGGTGAGCACGCCCACGAAGGCGACGATGCGCTCGTCGAGCGGCAGCCCGAGCCGCCGCCGGGTCTCCGCGCGGTCGCGCGGGAAGAACACGCGCGTGTCGGCCCCGTTCGGCACGACGGCGACCGGCCGTTTCGGGGTCGCGAGCGCCTCGCATGCGCCGCGCATCGCGTGGCTCACCGCGACGATCTGGTCGACCCAGGCGACCACCTCCTCGACCTGGGTTCGCTGGCTGCCGCCGCGTGCGGGGACGTCGAGCACGTCGGCGCGGTGCGCGGTGGCGAGCACCGGCACGCCCAAGCGCCCGGCGACACGCACCGCCGCCCAGCCGTCCGGCACGAGCATGTGCGCATGGATCACGTCGAACGGCCAGCGCCGGTGGATGCGGATGAGCGGACCGGCGATCGCGAGGCGCATCGACTCGGCGTTCCAATGGCCGAGGCGTCCGCCCGGCAGGGTCACCTTCCGCGGGTAGAGGACGGGCACGCCGTCCACCCGGTCGACCCCGGGGATGTCCCGAAAGCGCTCCCACCGCTTGAGGAACGGGGGCGCGAAGCCCTTCGGCGACACCACCCGCACGTCGTGACCGAGCTCGATGAGCGCCCCGACCTGCTCGTGCACGAACGTCCCGGCCGTCGGGTCGGCCGGGCTCGGGTACAGGTGCGACAGCACCAGGATCCTCACGTCGTCCGCCGTGCGAGCACGATTGTCAGCATGCCGAGCCCGAGCGTGATCCACATCGGCGCGAACGCGATCACTGACGACGGGCCCAGCGATCCGACGACGAATCCCACGAGGGCGAGTCCTCCCGACAGCCCGAGCCACTGGATGAAGGGATCGCTGGAGTGTCGCGCCGCGCGGAACTGCCCCCGTATCAGCGTCAGGTACAACGCCACATAGAGCGCGAGCCCGACGACGCCAAGGTTCACCAAGAGCTCCAGCCACCAGTTGTGGAGGTTCTCCACTCCGGTGAAGTTCTGGAGGGACCGGATCTGCGTCTCGGCGTTGCCGGCGCCGATGCCGACCCCCTGGGACTCGCGGACGAGCCCGAGGCCTTCGTCGAGCACCGAGGAGCGCACGGCGCCCGACCCGAGCTGCTGCGTTCGCTGCTCGAACAGCAGGCCGATATTCAGCTTCGTGACCGCGTCCTGGGGAAGCGGCAGCAGGCCGCCCCCGCCGAGTGACGGAAGGACGAGGAGTGCGCAGAGCGCGGCGACGGCGACGCCGGCGACCGCGCGTCCGCTGCGCCGGCGGTCCGTGGCGAGCACCACGATGAGCCCGACGATGACGAGGAACGCGGCAATGAGGTTCGAGCGGCTCCCGGTGAACAGCAGGGCGGCGAGCGTGACGAGCGCTCCCACCGTGCCGAGCACGATCAGCCTGGCGTCGCGGAAGATCACCGGCAGGCACAGGAAGTACGGGAGCGTGAGCGTGAGGTAGGTCGCGAAGTTGTTCTGGTTGCCGAAGAGGCTCGTCGCGGCGAAGGCGGTGTCACGCGATCGCCCGAGCAGGGCGGAGGTGGGAAGGCGGATCCCGAAGCGCAGCTCGGCGATCGCCACGGCGGTCGCGAAGGCGAACGTCACCCCCAAGGCGAGGACCAGCCGGATCGCGATGCGCCGGTCGCGGCACGCCAGGGCGATCCCGATCGACAGGCCGGCCATCATCGCGAGGAGACCAGTCCAGCGAAGGGCGGCGACGGGGTCCTCCGCCCACGTCACCGAGAGGAGCGACCACGCGGTCAGCGCGATCAGCAGCCCGGCCGGGCGCGGCAGCCCGCGCGGGATGACCAGCCGGCCGTCGATCAGCACATACGCGACCAGCCCGAGGCCGATGAGCACGATGAGCACCCGGAAGCCGAACACCTGCGGTGCCTGTGGGAGCGCCAGGTTCGGCCCGAGGATGGCGGCCACGGCGGCGGCGGCGATCCCGAGCCGACCGAGGCGGGAGAGGCGCGTCCGGGCGAGGAGGGTCACGGCGAGGGCGACGACGGCGAGCGCGAGCCCGAGGAGCGGCTGCACGACGGCCAGCGTCCCCGCGACCACGGCGCCGACTGCGAGGGCGGCCAACGCCGGCCATGGCAGGGCGCGATCGGGCATCGGGCCCGGAGGGTAGCAGCGGGCGACCCCGGAGCCGCCCCGGGCCCGTTCCGAAGACCACGAACCTTGGATATGTTTGTCGGATGTCCGAACGGCCCGAGCACGCCCCTCGTGAGCCCGCCCGCCGCCCGCCCAGGCAGGTGCCGTGAGCGCCGACGTCCCCCCGACCAGGGGTCCCGGATCCGACCGGATCCGCCTGCTCCAGCGGCTCCAGTTCGCCACCGTGATCGCCGTCGCGATCGCCATCGTCGCGACCTCGATCGTCATGGGTCGCAACGTGCTCTCCACCGGCAGCGGTCAGGACCGCGTGAACGCGGCACGCGACAGCCTCGTGGCCCTGCGCGACGACGTCCGCGTGGCACACATGACGTTCTGGCGCGGGCTGGCGACCGGCAACCCGGAGCTCCAGGCGGAGGCCCGGCAGCAGCTCACCGCGGCGAACGGGAAGCTGCAGGCGCTCGTCTCGGTCCGCCGCGCGCAGCCGAACGAGCAAGCCGCCATCGCGGCGGTCACCGCGAACGCGAAGGATCTGGAGTCGGCCCTCACGAAGGCCGAGGCCGGCGGGGTCGCGCCGGGGTCCACCCGGGAAGGGGCGCTCATCGCGCGGACGGACGTGGCGGCGGAGCGCTTCGAGGCAGGCATGACGGGGTGGCTCAGCCAGATCGACGGCGGCATCGACGCCCAGGTCCGGTCGGACGACCGGATGGTCGCGCGACTCGTCACGCTCCTCGGGCTGCTGGTGGCGGTGCTGGTGGTCGTGGGGATCGTGCTGTGGCTCGCGATCGACCGCGCGCGCCGCGCCGCCGTCGCCGAGATCGCCGCGGAGCGCGACGCCACCGCGGCCGTCATCGGATCGGTGCAGGACGGCCTCGCCGTGCTCGATCGCGACGGGGTGATCGTCGACGTCAACGAGCAGCTGTCCGCGGTGACCGGCGCCCCGGCCGCCCAGCTCGTCGGCGCGCAGCCGCCCTGGGCCGAGTTCCTCCCAGGAGGCTTCGAGGGCGAGGTCGACCTCGAGCTCACCGACGCCTCCGGCGAGCTGCGATCGGTGATCCTCACCTCGTCGCTGCTGGCCTCCGGCCATGCGGCGGGCGGGCATGTCCACGTCCTCAAGGACGTGAGCGACCGGCGGCGCGCCGAGACGGAGGTACGGGAGCTGGCGGTGGAGCAGGAGGTGCTCCGCCGCGTGGCGACTGTGGTCGCCAGCGGTGCCGAGCCTGGCGAGGTGTTCGACCTGGTCGCGAAGGAGGTGGCGCTCCTGCTCGGCGTCGAGGTGGGGGTCGTGAGCCGCTTCGACGCGATCGGCGAGCGCGCCGTCGACGTCGGGGTCTGGGTCGCACCGGAGTCGTCCGCCGAGCGGCCACCGGCCCGGATTCCGCTCGACGGCGGCGCCCCGCTCGCCCGCGTGCACCGGACCGGGCGCCCGGCGCGTGTCGACGACCTCAGGACGATCGACGAGAAGACGGCGGGGCTCCTCGTGGGGCACGGCTTCCGGGGCGGGGTCGCGGCGCCGGTGCAGGTCGGCGCGATTCGCTGGGGCGCGGTCGTCGCGCTCACCATCCGCGAGCAGGGGCTCCCCGTCGGCGCCGAGGATCGGCTCGCGCGCTTCGCCGAGCTCGTCGGCCTGACCGTCGCGAACGCCGACGCGCGTGCACGGCTCGCGAGCCAGGCCGCGACGGACCCCCTGACCGGCCTGGCGAACCACCGCAGCTTCCACGAGCGGCTCGAGGCCGAGGTGGCCCGCGCCCGCGCCGAGGACGGCGAGCTCGCCCTGGTGGTGTTCGACCTCGACCGCTTCAAGGACGTCAACGACGCGTTCGGCCACCAAGTCGGGGACGACGTGCTCGCCGAGGCGGCGCGACGACTCGCGGGCGAGGCCCGCTTCGGTGAGCTCGTCGCGCGCGTGGGCGGCGAGGAGTTCGCATGGATCCTTCCGGGCAGCGACGGCATCAACGCGTGGCGGGCCGCCGAACGGGCGCGACGCGCAGTGGCGGCCAGCCCGTTCGCGGGTGGCGTGGGGTACGTGACGGCATCGGCGGGGGTCGCCGACCTCACCCAGGCGCCCGACGCCCCGGCGATGCTCCGTCTCGCGGACGGGGCGCTCTACTGGGCCAAGGCGAACGGCCGCAACGTCACGTTGCGCTACTCGCCGGAGGTCGTGCAGGAGCTCTCGGCGGCGGAACGTGCGGAGCGCCTCGCGCGCAGCCAGGGCGTGACCGCGCTGCGGGCGCTCGCGCGAGCGGTCGACGCGAAGGACCCCTCCACCGCTCGTCACGCCGAGCGGGTCGCGGCGGTGGCGGTGCGCCTCGGGTCCAACCTCGGATGGAGCCAGGAGCGGCTGATGCTCCTCGAAGAGGCGGCCTTGCTGCACGACGTGGGCAAGATCGGCGTCCCGGACGCGTTGCTGTTCAAGCCGGACCTCCTCACGCCCGACGAGCGCAGGCTCGTCGAGATGCATGCGGCGCTGGGCGCCGAGATCGTGTCCGACGTCCTGACCCGCGAGCAGGTCGCCTGGGTTCGGGGCCACCACGAGCACTGGGACGGCGGGGGGTACCCCGACCGGCTAGATGGGGACGAGATCACGCCCGGCGCGCGCATCCTGGCGGTCGCGGACGCGTGGGACGCGATGACGAGCGTGCGGGTGTACGGCACCCCGCGCGATCCGCTCGAGGCCCTCGCCGAGGTCGAGCGATGTTCGGGCGGGCAGTTCGCCCCCGAGACCGTCGACGCCCTGCAGCGGCTCTTCACCGAGGGTCGCCTGCGGCTCACGGACGCGCGCGGCGCCGTCGTCTGACGGCGCCGCTCGGTCAGGTGACGCGCCCGGCGGCGGCGGCGAGGACCTCGCCGACACGCCGGGCCTGGCGGTCCACGCTCTGCGCGGCGGCCGCCGTCAGACAGGTCTCGACGGACGGCGGGTCGGCGAGGAGCGCGAGCACACCTGACGCGATGGAGCGTGGATCCAGTGGATCCACCAGCGTCCCCGCCCGCCCAACCACTTCGGCGGTGCCACCGATTCGGGTTGCCGCGACCGGACGTCCACTCGCCATCGCCTCGAGCGCGACGACGCCGAGCGGCTCGACGAGGCTCGGGATCGCGAGCACGTCGGCCGCTGCCATCCAATCCGCCACCGCCGCGTTCGCCACCGCGCCCGGCATGACGACCGCACTGGCGAGGCCGAGTCGGGTGGCACCGCTGCGAAGCGAGCCGGCGAGCGGTCCGCCGCCGACGAATGCGAGCGTCGCGTCCGGGTGGGCATCGCGAATCAGGTGAAAGGCCTGGAGAAGCCGGAGTGGGTTCTTGCGCTCGTTCAGACCACCCACGGCGAGCACCATCGGTCCGCCGCCGAGCCCCAGGCGTGCCCGCGCGTCTCCCCGGCTGGCGGGCCGGAACCGTCGGAGGTCGACGCCCATGTTCGCGATGTGCACCGGTGGCAGCGCGACACCGGACGATCGCAGCTCCCCAGCGAGGTAGCGGCTCACGCAGATCACCGACGAGGCCCCAGTGAGCGCCGCCTCGGTCAGCCGGCGGATGCGCGGGTTCTGGAGGTTGCGCACGTCACGGCCGTGCGCGGTGACCACCCACGGTCGACCCATGAGCCGACCGCACGCCGCCGCGACGGCGCCCGTCGGGAAGAGGTAGTGGGCGTAGATCACGTCGACCGCGCGGGTTCGGGCGAGCGCGCGACGGGTCAGTCCCGCGTACTTGGCCGGCGTCTGGAGCGGTCCGTGGGCCCTGCTCGCAATGACGACGCGCTCGACCTCGTGTCCCGCCCGCTCGAGCGCGTCGCACATCGACTCCACGAACGCGCCGTAGTCCGGATCCCCCGGGCCCGGGTACATGTTCGACAGGCACATGATCCGAAGCGGCGCGGTGGGCAGCACGAGCACCCCGCTATCCCACGCCGACTGGGGCAACGACCGGCAGCGTGCGGTTCGTGTCGGGGGCCTCGACGGCCCGCCGCGACCCGATCGCGACGCCCACCGCGGCAAGGGCCCAGAGATACGGGTCCTCGAGGAGCGCCGAGTAGAGCAGGCTGTGCACGAAGATCCCGGTGATCATCGCGAGCACGGTCCACTCCTCCCACCCCTCGGGCTCACCTTTGCGGGAGGACCGCCAGAGCACGACCCCCAGCGCTCCGAAGAGCACGACGAACAGCGCGAACCCGATCGCGCCGACCTCAGCGAGCACGGTGACCGGCGCCGTGTGCGAGATGACGACCCGAGTGCGAAGCTGCTGCCGCCGCGGCAGCGTGTCTTGGTACCGCTCGGAGAAGGCGCCCAATCCGACGCCGGCGACCGGCTCGGTCTTCCAGAGGTCGATCCCGCCCTCCACGAGGCGGAACCGCCCCTCCCCGGCCCCGGCCAATCGCTGGACCGACGTGACCTTGTCCCGGACGTTGCTGTTGAGGGCGACGGCCGGGCCGCCGATCACGATGAGCACGGCGGCGCCCACGAGCAGCGTCCGGCGCCAGCCGAAGGCGCGGAGCGCAAGCAGCGCGAGCCCGACCATCAGGCCGAGCGCGCTGGAGCGGGAGAAGGTCACGACGAGTCCCGCGGCGAGCACGGCCGCGACGACCCCGAGGATGGTGAGGTCCCGGGGTCGCTGAGCGACGACGGCGTATGCCACGACCGCCAGCAGGGCGATCATGAGGTAGCGGCCCAGGATGTTCGGGTCGAAGAAGATCCCGTTCGCCCGGAAGAACCGGTTGTAGACGTTGCCCTGCTTCAGGGTGTCGTTCCACCAGATCGTCCGGGTCGCGTACTGGCCGAGGGCGAGGATGGCCGTTCCGGTCGCCAGTGCGATCGTTGGCACCGCCACGGCGCGGAGGGGGTTGTCCACCAGCGGCCACCACTCCACCAGTACGCGGTAGAGCAGCACGAACGGGATGTAGAAGAACACGGCCTTGACCGTCGCCTCCTCGATGTCGGCGCTCCATAGGATCGAGGTCAGCGAGAAGGCCGTGAACGCGGCGATCGGGATATCCAAGGGCGTGGATCGGTCGAGCAGCGGGTCGAGACGCCCCCGCGCGGCACCCCAGGCGAGCGCGACGAGCCCGATTGCGACCACCCAGTAGAGCGGCAGCAGCAGGTTTCCGTCCCTGGCGCCACCGAACGAGATGGGGACCCGGATGGGCATCGCGACCGCGAGCAGCACGAGCCACACAACGGGTCGCCGGAGGACGATGCGGACGACGAGCAGAGAGATCAGGATCGCGACGACCCCGGCGACGGTCGCCGCGGTGATCCGGACGGGGCCGTGGAGGTGGTCCGAGAGCGTGTGAAGGTCGTCACGGGATACCAGGCTTCCTACGAGGAGCAGCCATGCCGCCACGGTCATGGCGAGCGCACCGGCTCGCCGGCCCGAGGCGTCGCGCCCCCGCAACCCTGGGAGCAGCATGCCGACGATGCCCGCGGCCGCCCCCACCGCGGCGAGGGCCTGGAACGATTCGACCGTCGTCATGGACGCAGCGGGATCAGGGCCCGGCTCCCGTCGGTGGTGACGACCAGCCAGAGACGCGCCGGCGGGATCCGTCGCGGCAGGGGGATCCGCACCCTGCCCAGCGGACCACTGACACGGGCACCGACGCGCCGCCCGACGACCCGTGTCGAGCTGCCCGGATCACCCACGCGCCTGGCAATGGTCACGCTGACCCGGGTCGAGGGCCGGATTGCGGTGCCGGCGGTGTCCTGCAGGCGAATTCCCACCCGGGCGCCGAGGGTCGGCCGCGGGGGAATCGCGGTCCCGACGAGGTGGCCGACCCAGCACGTGACGGATTGCTCGGAACGGTTCCTCGGGACGTCCCTGAGGGTCGCGCGGATCGTGTAGAGGCCCGGTGGGGTCGGGCCTCCGTCGGCGCGCTTTCCATCCCAGTTCCACAGCGCGGTCTCTCCTGCGCCGACGTTCTTCGGGCCGAAGCGCGCAACGGGGGCCGCGCCGGCGGATGGCGACGCCTCGATGGACAGCTCGCCCCGGTCGAGCGCGGTCGCCGCGACGCGGCACTCGCCGTCGCCCGGGCCGGCGAGCGCCGCCGACTGGACTTCGAGGTTGCCCAGTGGCGGCGCGATCCGGTCGACCACGAGCCCCTTGCTCGCGTTCCAGCGCTTCTTGCCGGCACGGGCTCTGAGGCTGACGACGTAGCGGCCGTCAGGCACGGGGTTGCCCGCGTCGTCCGTCCCGTCCCAGGCGAGGCGCACCATCTCCTTGGGCCGCTGTGCGTCGATGAGCCGCCTCCAGCGCTTGCCGGATCGATCCTGAATCTCCACGGTGACGACGCTCGCCTCGTTGAGCCGGACGGCGATCCGGGCGATCTCCCGCGAGCCGTCGGCGTTGGGGCTGAAGTTCCGGGTCGACTGGAAGCCCGTCACGATCGGCGGGGGCGTGGGGAACGCGAACGGCGCCAGGAACACGCCGAGCCCGACGATGAACAACACGAGCATGCCGACCCCGACGAGAGGTCGTATTCGGGATGTGCTCACGATCCGCAGTCGTCGGTCAGCGTGCGCGGTACCCGAGGCAGATGTAGAAGCCGAACCGCCCGATCGGGGTCCGCGAGAGCGCGAACTCGGCCGTGCGCGCAGCGCGGAGGCGGTAGATGCGCCCGATCTGCGACCCGATTCGTCCACCCGGCCTGAAGAAGATCCCGCGGCGACTCACCGGCTCCAGGCCCGCCGCCGCCCCGTGCGCCTCGAGGTCGCCCCACGTCTGCCAGTTGTCGATCGGGGCGAGATCCACCTTGATCGCGGGGATCCGCTCGGAGAGCCAGCGTCGGGCGCCGTGGAGGCTGTGGCGATTCGGCGTGGAGACGACCACGATGCCCCCGGGCGCCAGGCGGGCCCGGGCGGCGGCGAGACATGCCCTGGGGTCCTCCAGGTGCTCGAGGACGTCGGTGATGGTGACGACATCGAAGGGGCCCTCCGGTGGCTCATAGGCGCTCCCGACCTCGGCGCTCAGACGGTCGGCGACGCCAAGCTCCGCGAGCCGCCCCTGGGTGATCTCGATCGACTCCGGGGACAGGTCGATGCCGATGCCGGAGAAGCCGCGCTCGGCGAGCCGCTCGAGCAGGAACCCCGTTCCGCAGCCGATGTCGAGGACCCGCCCTCCCCGACGGGCGTACCGGTCGATCGTGTCGAGCACCAGTGAGATCCGGCTCTGGAGATGCCAGTTGCGCCCCTCGACCGCGACGAGTCGTGGCGCGAGGCGGTCGTAGTACCGCTGGACGTGCTCGAGTCGTTCGCTCACGGGAGGCTCGCCCACTTTGCCGAGAGGGGTGTCGCGGTGGCGCGCCGGCGGAACACCTGGAGCGACGGCTTGGCGGTCCAGTCGTCGCGGAACAGGCCCGCGCTCCAGGCGCGGTGGTCCTGCAGGTTGAAGTAGACCACGACCTCGACCTGGGGTTGGCGCCCGGCGAGCTTGTAGGTCAGGTCGATGTACGCCGCCTGCTGTGCCTCGGAGACGAAGTAGCGGTGGTAGGCGGTGTACGTCGTCGCGTAGCTGGTTTCGCTGATGATGATCGGCATCCTGCCCTTGGGGTGCATCGTGTTCACGAGCGCGGTGAGTTGCGGCATCGTCCGCCACGACGGGAAGAACGCGGCGCGGTCGGGCGGCCCGACCGGGTGCATGTGCTGAGCCCACGCGTCGAACGGCATCTTGCGGCCCCCGCCGAGCGCCTTGTGGAGGAGCTTGACGAAGTCGAAGGTCCCGATCGTCGTGCTCGCGTTGCGGCAGCCCCCGTTGTCTCCGGCGGCCGTCTCGCCGGCGACCACGATCACCTTCGGGTTGGCGGACTTGATCTTCGGGTAGGCCGCGCGGAGCAGCGCCGCATATGCCTGCGGGGACGCGGGCACCCAGCGCCCGTTCGCGAGGCGCCGGCACTGGGGCGAGGTCATCAGGTCGATGTTCGGCTCGTTGCGAGGGCTGAGGCTGCGGACGGCCGGAAGCAGTCCGCCGCCCCTCTTCGGCCACGATCCGCTGTAGCGCTTGGCGACCACGCCTGCGAATGCTCCCCCGTCCGCGGGCCGGGGGGCCGCGTTCCACTTTCCGGTCGTCGACGCCCATGGCGGTGTCCCGAGAAGGGTGATCATGACGCCGACGCCCCTGTCGCGCAGCGCGCTCAGCATCGTGTCGTACCGTGACCAGTCGTAGGCGGGGTCGTCGGGATCGTCGGGGTTGGCCGGCCGGGTCGGGGCGACGTAGCTCCAGTCGATGTCCACCCGGGTCCACTTGGCGCCGGTCGACGCGAGCTGGGCCACCCGGTACGCGATGGTCTCGGGAGTCGGGTCGTTCGAGATCTGGTCGTCTTGGATGGCCACGACGGGCGCGGCGAACGCGGGCGCGGCCGCGACGAGGGCGAGCGCGAGTGAGGTGATCAGACGTCTCACGGCAACGGCCTCCCCGTCGTGTACGCGATCGGCGGTCCCACGACGGGAACCACGACCATGGCGCTCTGACGGACCACGCGTCCGCGGCTTCGCGCGCTGATCCGCTCGAGCACCGCGATCCGGCGGCCGTCAGTCGCGATCGCCGCCGGGGCTCCACGCAGGCGTAGGACGGTCCGCCGGGCGCGACCCGGAACCTGTTGCTGGACGACACCGCCGTTCACGAGGGCGACGGTCCGGTCGCCGGCGGCGGTGAGCGCAGGGGCCTTCGCGCCGCTCCAGACCACGGTCGGCGTCCAGGCGGGCCCGTCGAACCGGATGAGCTGGAAGACGGAGCCGCGGCGGACGAGGGTCACGACCATCCTGCGGGTCACGTGGAGGCGAAGCACCCTCCCGGCCTGGGGGATCGTCAATCCGCCGAACGCGTCAAACTCCCCGCCCGGGGTCGTCGCGACGCGCACCGACGCCGGGTTGCGACGGTCCACCCAGGCGATGGTTCCGGGAGCCATCGCGATCAGGCTGCCGGTCGGCTGGGCGTCGAGCGGCCGGGCGATCCGCTGCGCGAACGGCTGCCCCGGCGCCTCCGAGACGGTATAGCTCACGAGGCGGTACCCGCCGCCCGGGTCGCGGAGCACGTAGCGAAGAAGGGGCCCGTCCAGGGTCGCCGCGACGGCGAGGGATCCGCCGACCCGTCCATCCGCCTCGACCGGCAGGTCGCGTTTGTCGGCGAGGCAGCAGAAGACGACCTGCGGGGGAAAGCCCTGCCCGGTCGCCATGATGCCGTACCGGCCGGTGTCGTCACCGAAGATCGGCCCGGCGGTGGTGCGTCCGGCGCTGGTGCGAAGCACCATCCCGTCGATGCGGGCACCGGTGAATCGCGCCCCCGCAAGCGGGAGGCGGTACGTGTCGGTCCGGTGGATCGTGTAGCGCCCCCCGAGGGTGATCGTGGTGGCGGTGGACGCGGCGTACGCCAGGTTGTTCCCGCTGAATCCAATCGACATGCGGGGCCAATCCCGGACCCGTCGCTCGCTCGGCGCGGCGAGCGCGGGGACGGCGACGGCGATCGCCACGAGGCCCGCGAGGGCGATGGCGGGCATGCGCCTGGCACCGAGTGCACGCGGCCGGAGGTATCGACGCGAATCGCCGGCTTCAAACGGTCCGCTGGCTGCGTCCCCGGTCCCCCGAATGTGCGATATGCAGGGGACGCTGCGTCCTTGCCTCGTTCGGTTTTCGCTCGGCGCCTCATCGCCGAACCTCCGGCCGCGTGTACTCAGCAAGCGGTGACTCCCTTCTGCAGGTTGGCGACCAGTTCGCCGAGCAGTTCCTCGCTGGCGGCGGCGCGCTCGGGCGCTGCCAGCGGCGTCATGTTCGTGAGCTGCACGTGCCGGGCTCCCGCCGCCACGAAGGCGCCGACCGAGTCCGCGACGTCGTCCGGTGTGCCGAGGAGCACTGTATCGCGCACCACCTCGACGGGGACGCGGTCGGCGAGGGCAAGCGCCTCGGCCCGGTCGTAGCGCGTCGGCAGGAAGCTGGTCAGCCCGAACGCGTGCTCACCGAGCGGGTGCTCGACCCCTCGCGCGGCAAAGGCCTCCGCCGGGCGTGTGAGCGCGATGAACCGCATCAGGAGCGACCCATCGACGATGGCGGCCGCGTCTTCGGTCCGTTCGGCGAGCACGACACGGGCGTAGACCGCCGGTGTCACGGCATCGCGCCCTCGTCCGGCACGTGCCGACGCGTCGCGCACCTGGGCGAGCATGGCGGCGTAGGCCGCCGGATCGGTGGCGAGCGGGAGCCAGCCGTCGGCGGTGGAGCCGACCAGATCGAGTCCGCGCGGGCGATGCGCGGCAACCCAGATCGGCGGCGGGCGATCCCCGAGCGGGCGGAGGCCGAGCGCCATGTCGCGCAACGTGAAGAACTCGCCGTCGAAGTCGATGGGATCCGGGGTGTCGAACAGCGCGCGGATGACCCGCAGGCCCTCGGCGAGCCGTCCCAGCGGCCGCGCGTTGCCCAGCCCGATCGGGTCGAGGTTGAGCTGCTCGCCCGACCCGACCCCGAGGATGAAGCGCCCCCCGGTGAGGTGGTCGAGGGTCAAGGCGGTCTGCGCGACGACGGCCGGATGGCGCCGCACGAGGTCGGTGACCCCGACGCCGAGCCGCACGTCGGTGGTGGCCGCCGCCGCGGCCGCGATCACCGGGAACGGGTCGAACCAGACGTGCGGGCTCGCCTGGGCGGCGGCCTGCGGCACGAGGTCGGGCGTCCAGATCGACAGCGGGAACCAGTGCAGGAAGTGGTCGGCCCACCACACGGCGTCGAACCCCTGCTCTTCGCGGCGGCGCGCTGCGGCGATCGCGGTCGCCGCGGGGGGGCGCACCGCGCCCATGGCGGAAAGCTCGATGCGTGTGCCGGCCGCCATCGCGGGCAAGGGTAACCGAGTCGTTCTCCACGGGCCAACCCGGAGGGTGATGGCCGGTCGGCGTCTGCGCGGCGCGACGTGGGCGGCCCTCGCCGCCCACGTCCGCCACAGGTGGCTACGGGGTGGTGCTCGCCCCGCCGAGCCCGGCCAGGATGATCGGGCCGAGGTCCGTCTGCAGCTGCGACGCCGGCAGCGCTCCGGACGGCGTCTCGACGTTCGGCGAGTCCGTCGGCGTCGAGGTCAGGGCGACATCGAGGTTGACGCCGTTCAGACCGCTCGACGCCTTCGTCTGCTCATCGAGGATCGCGTCCAGGTTCACCTTGAAGCGGTGCACCTGCTTGTCGTCCTTGCCGACCCAGAGCTCGACCTTCGCGTTCTTGACGAACTGCTCGAGCTTCGCGGTCGCATCCGTGATCTGCGTCGCGTCGATCGGGCTGGAGCTCGTGTCGACGGTCGCGGCGACGCGGGCGATGGCCTTGACCAGCTCCGCGGTATCGACGTCGCCGGCGATGTGGTCGGTGTCGATGCCGTCGATCACCTCTGAGCCGACGACGGTGCCGTTCTTGATGAATGCGCTCGGGTCGCCGAGCGCCTCGAGCGCCTTGGCGACGTCGACGCGGCCCGTGGAGCCGCTCGTGGTGGTCGTGAACGAGTCCGCGGGCAGCTCGTACCACTTGTCGGCGAGCTGGAGGTACGCCTTGTCGCCCGCGAGCCGCAGGCCGCCGGCGAGGTTGATCTTGCCGGCCTTGACGTCGAAGGCGAGGTCGGCCGCCTTGCCGGTCGCGTCGACCGGCCCGCTCAGGTTGAGGGCGATCGGCCCGTTCCCGAGGAGCGCTCCGACGGTCGGGTCTTTGAGCGTTCCGTCGAGCTTGACTGCGAGGTTCAGGGTGATCTTCTGGGGACCCTGCTGGGCGACGGGTTTGATCGACGCCAGGATCGTCGCGACATCGCCGCTGGATCCGGACGACGCGGTCGCGATGGTCGACGCGGCGGTGGTGTTGGTGCTGTCACCGCCGCCACATCCAGCGCCGATCAAGCTGAGCAGGAGGAATGGGGTCAGCAGGAAGGCCATGCGGCGGTGCATCGTGTGAACTCCTCGTTCGGTGTGGTGCGGTGTGGTGCGGTGCCGTGCGGGGCGGGGCAGAGGTGTGCTTCGGCCGTTCGTGAGACGTCCTTTAGACGGGGCGCGGGTGATCCCCCCCGCCGAGCTGGGACGCGGCGTGCTCGACGACCGGCGCGATGGTGGCCCAGCCGTCGCGGGCGCCACCCGGCGATCCCGGCAGGTTGACGATGAGGGTGCGGCCACGCGCGCCCGCGGCGCCCCGCGACAGCATCGCGTGCGGGGTCGTGGCGACGGAGGCGGCCCGGATGGCCTCGGCGATCCCGGGCGCGAGGCGATCGCACGCGGCCACGGTGGCCTCAGGCGTGCGATCGGTCGGCGAGAGGCCGGTGCCCCCGCTGGTGACGATCACGTCGACGTCGCCGGCGTCCGCGATGTCGCGTAACAGGGACGTGAGGGCCTCCACCCCGTCCGGGACCACTTCGCGGCGCATCACGTCGTGCCCGGCGGCGGCGATCTCGTCCGCCAGGACCTCACCCGAACGATCCTCGTAGACGCCGCCGGCGGCACGTGTGGAGACGGTGACGATGGCGACCCTCAGTCCGATGGCAGATCCTGTTTCGTCTTCTCGAGCAGTCGGATCGACTCGATGGTCACCCCTCGGTCGACGCCCTTGACCATGTCGTACGTTGCGAGGGCGGCGACCGCGGCGGCCGTGAGCGCCTCCATCTCGACGCCCGTCTTCGCGGAGGTCTCGACGGTCGCCTGAATCGTGACGAGGCCCGCATCGGGATCGGTCGCCACCTCGACCGCGGCGCGCTCGATAGGCAGGGGATGGCACAGGGGGATCAGGTCCGCTGTCCGCTTGGCGCCCATGATCCCGGCGATCCGCGCGACCGCCCCGGCGTCGCCCTTCGGCAGCGAGCCGTCGGTGATCGAGCGTGCCGCCACGGGCGACATGCGTACGCGAGCCTCGGCCCGGGCGACCCGGCGTTGCGGCGGCTTGTGGCCCACGCCGACCATGCGTGCGTGGCCGTGCTCGTCGAGGTGCGAGCGGTCGGCGAGGTCGCTCACCGCGGCCCCCTCGCCCGAACCTCTCGGGAGCGCTCGAGCTTCCGCTCGATGTCGACCTGCTGGGCCGCGAGCCACTTGGTGACGTCGTTCTCGTTGACGATCCTGCGCATCTGGTCGGCCCGGCTCGCCCGTTCCCCCGCGTCCATCGTCAGGGCCTCGTAGAGCGCGGCGGCTTGGGCCTCGATGTCGAAGGGGTTGACCCCGAGCGCGAACGAGCCCACCTCTTCGTGCGCGCCCGTGTTCTCCGACAGGATGAGCACGCCGTTGCGCTCGTTGACGATCGGGGCCTCCTTCGCCACCAGGTTCATCCCGTCGAAGACCGGGTTGACCATCAGGGCGTCGTAGTGCTTGTACATGGCGATTGCCCGCGGCAGGTTGCTTTCGAACCGCAGGTCGATCGGCATCCAGTCGGTGTTGCCATGCTTGGTGTTGATGTGGCTCACCAGGTCGCGGATCTTCTGGATGTACTCCACGTACTCGTCGACGTCCTGCCGGGACGGCTGCAGCATCGCGAGGAAGGTAATGTCCTCGGCGAACTCCGGATGCTGGTCCAGGAAGCGGTCGAAGGCCTTGAAGCCACGGAGGATGTTCTTCGAGAGGTCCGTCCGGTCGATTCGGCAGACGAGGTACTTCCGCCGGCGGCGGAGCACGCTCTCCTCCTCCACGGCAACCTCCGGACCCCGCGCCATCTGCGTGAACAGGGGGGCGTTGATCGAGATCGGGTACGAGCGCACCCAGACCTCGCGGCCGTCCCAGCGGACCATGCGGCGCCGGTAGTCGACCGTGATGTCGAGCAGCTCCTCGCAGGTGAGCAGGAAGTTCCGCGCGTACCGGCGGGTGTGGAACGCGACGATGTCGTTCGCGAGGAGGCCGCGGACGATGGTCTCCCGGATGTGTGGCGGCAGGATCCGCCACGCGTCGGGCTGAGGCCACGGGATGTGCACGAAGAAATGCAGGAACGTCTCGGGGCGGGCCGCGCGGATCACGCTGGGGGCGACGTAGAGGTGGTAGTCGTGGAGCATCACCACCGAGTTCGGGTGCTCCCGCAGCTCCGCGAGGACGGTGTCCGCGAACGCGTGGTTCGCGGCCACATAGCCGAACTCCCACGCGTCCAGCTCCTCGCGGCGGACATCCGGCGCGTTCGAGAGGTCCCAGAGGTAGTGCTGGATGAACCACAGCATCGGGTTCGCGACGACGTTGTAGTACGCGTGGTAGGTCTCGGGATCGAGCACCACGAACCGCCCGCGTGTCCTGACACCGACTCCCTCGAGCGGGAATGCGCCCCCGCCGGCCTCCTCGGCCACCGCGGCGTCCTCGGGACTGATTGCCGCCGACACCCAGACGGCCGGGGTGTGCTCGATCAGTCCGGAGAGCGCGCTTACGAGGCCTCCGTCGCCGCGCCGCATGGTCCGCGGCCGCCGGCCGCGCCGTTCGAACGTCGCTGGCCCGCGATTCGAGACGAGTATGAGGCTGGTGTCCATGGCGCCGATCGTCGGGGGGCTACGACGTCGAGACTAGTCGACCGGTCGGCCAGGGACCGTTCGCCGGTTGCGCGACCGGCTGTCGGCGGCGCAGCGCGGCGCGGTCCGCACGCTCGCGACGCCGCGACTTCTCGGATTCCGTGTGATACGAACCACCGACCCGCGGTGCGCGGGCCCTGCTGATGATCAACCGACGGCTCTACTTCCAGGCGTGGCTCGTCGCGGTGGTCGCGCTCCTCGTCGCGTTCCTGACGCTCGAGCCGCCGGAGGAGCCGATCCGCACCGATCAGGTAGCCACGTTCAACTCCTCGGAGGCGACCGACGCCGCGAACGAGCTCGCCGGCGTCGCCCCCGAGCGCACCCCCGGCTCTCCGGGAGCCGATGCGGCGGCGAGCTGGATCGAGCGGGAGTTCAGGGTTCTGCCGGACGGCGGGAAGCGGGTCGCAACACAGTCGATGGTCGCTCGCGCCGGCGGCGAGACAACCCCGCTCAAGAACGTCTTCTTCACGCTTCCGGCGAGCGCGCCGACGACCTCCGCACGGAACATCGTGATCGTCGCGCCACGCGACGCCCCGGCCGGGGTGTCGGCGGGGACGACGAGCAGCGCGATCCTCGTGGAGCTGGCCCGGACGGCGATCCGCTCCTCGTATCGCCACACGCTCATCTTCCTCTCGGTCGACGGGGGGACGATCGGCAACGCCGGGACGCGCTGGTACCTGCGGTCGGTGGACCGCAGCCGGATCGCCGGGGTGATCGTGCTCGACGCCCCCGGCGAGGGCGACGGCCGCGTCATCCACCTCTGGTCGATGGGGGCCGGTCGTCAGGCCTTGTCGATTCGCCAGCTCGCGGAGCAGGCGGTGCGAAACGCCGGCTATGAGCCGACGGGCGTGCCGTCGATGAGGAATCAGCTGTTGCGCTTGGCCGTCCCCGAGACGCGCGGCGAGCAGCGGGCAGCGATTGACCTCGGCGTGCCGGCGGTCACCCTCGCCGACCGCGACGAGTCGACTCTTCCCTCGGGGCCGGTCACGATTACGCGCGAGCGCGTCGATGGTGCGGGCACCGCGGCGCTGTGGCTCGTCAACCTGCTCGACGCGCGTGAACGGGCCAACGCTCCCGACGCGGCGCTCGGCTACGCGGGGAAGATCCTGCGTCCCGCCGTCGGCCGTCTGGCGCTGCTTCTCCTGACGTTGCCGCTCCTCGTCATGGCCCTCGACGCCGCCGCGCGGGTACGCCGCGGCCGCATCCGTGTCTCGGCCGGCCTGCGTGCCGTCGCGTGGCGCTTCGTGGTTCCGCTCGGCGTGCTGTTCCTGGCGCATCTGCTCAGCATGTGGGGAATCTTCCGAGGGCCGGACATCGGCCGCCCGCCGAAGATCGCCGACCTCGCGCTCGACGGGCAGGCCCTCCTCGGCATCGTCCTGCTCGCCCTCGTTTCGGTGGTGGCGTGGCTCTGGATCCGACCGCGTGTCGTCGCGACCGGCGCCAACGCATCGGCCGAGGCGGCCGGCGCGCTCATCTGGCTGGCTCTCCTGACCCTGATCGCGTGGTGGGTCGCGCCGTTCTCGCTGGTGCTGATCCTGCCCGCCGCCTACGCGGCGCTCACGGCCACCGTCGCGCCACGGCGGTGGCAGATCGGCGCGCTGGCGGTGCTGGCCCTCGCGGTCCCGGTCGCGATCGTGCTCTTGACGGCCAGCGACATCGATCGCAACCCGTTCTTCGCGGTCTGGTACCTCTGTGAGACGGCCGTGAGCGGCGCTCGCGGCCTGGTGGGGCCCGTGCTGGGCGTGATGGTCGGGGTGTGCGTGGTTTCCCTCAGCGCGCTGGTCGCGTTTCGCGCGAGGAAGGGCCTCGTCGCGGGCCGATCTCCGCGTGCCGTCCGCGTTCGACGCTAACTTGTCCAAGGGCAAGCGAGTTGGAGGATCTGCGCATGGCGGAACAGCCGAGGCA
This sequence comes from uncultured Thermoleophilia bacterium, assembly GCA_963777565.1. Lineage (GTDB taxonomy): Bacteria > Actinomycetota > Thermoleophilia > Miltoncostaeales > Miltoncostaeaceae > CALMEC01. The sequence continues at coordinate 103,868 of CAVZQZ010000010.1, read as the reverse complement.
ACGCGACGCGGCGCGGTCGCGCGCCGCCATCCTCGATGCCGCGGAGGCCCTGTTTGCCGAGCATGGCTTCGAGGCCGTCACGCTCGCCCAGATCGGCGCGGACGCGGGCGTCTCCCGTGGCACGCCCGGGTACTTCTTCGGGACGAAGGAGGCGCTCTACCGCCTCGTGGTCGAGCGCGCCGCGACGACGCTGCGCATGCTCGCGGAGACGCTCCGCGTTCGCGACGCGGCAGGGGCGCGATCCGGACCGGCCGTGGTCGCCGATACCGTCGATGCCTTCCTCGGGCTGCTCACCTCCCGCCGCTCGCTGGTGCGGCTCCTCGACCGCGAGGCCGGCGTCGTCGAGGGCGAGCCGCATGCGGAGGCCCTGCGGACGGCCTTCGCGGGAATCGGCCCGCAGGCCGATCGCGTCGCACTCACCGCGCTGGCCATGTGCTGGTTCCCGCTCTCGCATCCCGGTGCAGCTCGCGCTCTGGGCGTCGATCCCGACTCGCCCGAGTTCGTCGAGGTCTGGCGCACGCAGGTGCTCGCCGCCGTTGCCGCCGGCGACGCCGCGCCACCGTCGGTCGCGGTCGCTCCGCAGCCTGTCGCCCAGGCTCCCGTGGCCGAATGGCCCGAGGCGGTCAAGAAGAAGAAAAAGAAGAAGAAGAAGCGCGACCAGTAGGCGCGGCGCGGTCGAGCCGGATGATCGTCACGAGGTCGCCCGCCACGACCGCCCGGCCGGGCTCGAGGAGCGCGAGGGCGTCGGCGCCCACCATCGACCCGATGCGATGGGAGCGCTGATCGCCGGTCGGCGTCGCGACCACGCGGTCGGCCGCGACCGCGAGCGCGCAGCGGACGGCATGCAGCCGTGACTCCACCCCCGGCCAGCCGTCTCCCGCGACGGCGGGCTCCCGCGCCGGCGCGACGTCGAGCATCCCGCCGAGCGCGCGAACCGCGGGCTCGGCGAACAGGGTCGAGCAGACGAGGCTGGAGGCGGGGTTTCCGGGCAGCGCGATGACCAGGGTGCGGTCGCGCGTCCCGAACGCCACGGGCTTGCCCGGTTTGAGGTCGACTCCCCAGAAGTGCGTCTCGACGCCCAGGTCCGCCAGGGTGGCGCGGACCAGGTCGCGCTCGCCGACCGAGACGCCCGCCGTCGTGACCAGCAGATCGGCGGACAGGCCCGCCTCGAGCAGGGGGCGAAGGTCCGCGACGTCGTCGTCGGCGATCCCGAGCGCCTCGATCTCCGCCCCGGCGGCGGTGAGGGCCCAGGTCAGCGCGGTCGAGTTCGAATCGCGGATCTGGGCGGGGCCCGGAACGGCGGCGGGTGGCACGAGCTCGGCTCCCGTCGACAGCAGCATGACGCGAGGTCGGCGCACGACGTCGACCTCGACCGCGCCGATGGCGGCGAGCAGCGCTCCCGCCGCGGGATCGAGCCGCGTTCCGGGGATGAGCGGAGCCGCACCGACCGGTAGGTCGCTACCGGCCGCGCGGACGAAGCTCCCGAGGACGAGCCCGCCCGGGACACGGACCATGCCGTCGGCGCGGGGGGCGTCCTCGATCGGCACGATGGTGTCGGCGCCCTCCGGCACGGGCCCCCCGGTCGCGATCGGCGCCGCGTGCCCCGGGCGCAGGGGTCCGGGCGCCGTGCCGGCCGGCACGGGCGGATCGAGGGGAAGCGGGCCCCCAACGTCCGGGACGTCCGCGAGCCGAAGCGCGTAGCCGTCCATCGCGCTGTTCGGGAAGGGCGGGATGGGGGTCGCGACGCGCGGTGCCACGGCCAGGACCCGTCCGGCGGCCTCGGCCAGCGCAACGCGCTCCGTCCCCAGCGGCCGGCACGCGGCGAGCACGATGGCCAACGCCTCGTCGTACGGGACCACGCGAGCTCCGGGCATCCGAAGACCATACCGCCCGGCGTCCGGCCTCCCAGAGACCAATAGCATCGCGCGGACATGCCGACGCTCTCCTCGATCTCCGTGGTCGTCCCCGTGTACAACGAGCACGAATCGCTCCGGCCGCTCGCCGATGAGCTCCTCCCGGTCGTGCGCTCGCTCGGGCGGCCGGCGGAGGTGATCTTCGTCGACGACGGCTCCCAGGACGGCAGCTTCGCGGTGCTCGAAGAGCTCGCCGCCTCCGAGCCCGAGGTGCGGGTGGTCCGGCTGCGACGAAACTTCGGCAAGGGCGCGGCGCTCATGGCGGGGTTCCGTCATGCGTCCGGCGACGCCGTGATCACGATGGACGCCGATCTCCAGGACGACCCGACGGAGCTGCCGGCGATGATCGACGCGCTCGAGGAGGGCGCCGACCTTGTGAGCGGCTGGAAGGCCGAGCGGCGCGACGGATGGACGAAGCGGGCGGCGTCCAAGGTGTTCAACGGGGTCACCGCGCGTCTCTCCGGCCTCGCGCTGCACGACCTCAACTGCGGCCTCAAGGCATACCGGGCGGAGGTGGTGCGGTCGCTGTCGCTGTCGGGCGACCTCTACCGCTACATCCCCGTCATGGCGGCGGCGGAGGGGTTCCGCGTGCGCGAGATGGCCGTCAACCACCGTCCGCGCCGCTACGGGCGCTCGAAGTACGGCCTCGAGCGGTACGTGCGCGGGTTTCTCGACCTCCTCACGATCATGTTCATCGGCCGGTTCCGCTGGCGGCCCATGCACCTCTTCGGAGGTCTGGGCCTCGCCTTCTCGATCGTGGGATTCGCGATCTCCGTCTACATGGCCGCCCTCAAGATCGCGGGCCACGCCATCGGTGGCCGGCCGCTCCTGCTGCTCGGCGTGCTGCTCATCGTGGTCGGCGTGCAGCTGTTCACGATCGGGCTCCTGAGCGAGATGATCCAGCAAAATCACCTGCGCCGCGACGTCGACGAGGTCGCCGCAAGGATCGACCGGGTGATCGACTAGGACGTCGCGGCGGACGCGGTTCCCAAGAAGGAATCCGATCCTTGACCATGTAAGTTCATGGTGTGACGCTCCCGCTCAAGCGGTACGCCCGGCTCCTGATCCTGGGCATGGTCGCCGCCGTCCTTATGGGCATCACCACCGGCCCCGCGGCAGCGGCGTCGCAAGTCAAGGTGTTCTTCGCGCGCGACGACCGGCTCCAAACCGTCGAGCGACCCGTGGCGCCCGGCGCCAACCGGCTCGAGGCCGCGGTGCGCGCACTCTTCCGCGGGCCGAATGCCACCGAGCGGCGCGACGGCATCCGCACGGCCATCCCCCGAGGGACCGTCCTCAAGGAGGCCGTGGTCGCAAACGGAGTCGCGTACCTGCGGGTGCCGGAGGGCTTCGCAGCCAGCGGCACCGGCGAGGCCGTCGAGATGCGCCTCGCACAGATCATGCACACCGTGACCGAGGCCGCCGACGTCGGCGCCGTGCGGATCCTCCTCGGCGCCGAACCGATCCCGGGACCCGGAGAGGACCCGGGAGCCCTCATCACGCTCGGCTCCATCGCGAAGCGCGAGGTCATCGGCCCGGTCCCCGTCGGGATCGCGGCGGTGCAGCGCCGGCTCGTGGCGCTTCGCTACCTCGCGACCGGAATGGTCAACCGCCGGCTCGACTACCGCACGTCCCAGGCCCTGCTCGCCTTCCAGGCGTGGGAGGGGCTCGCCCGGACCGGCGATGCGAACCTCGCCACCCGTCGACGCCTGAACGTGGCGCGGATCCCACGTCCCCGGGCTGCCGGCGGCGGCCGGCGCATCGAGGTCGACCGGTACAAGGGCGTCGCGCTCCTCATCGAGCGGGGCGTGGTGAAGCGGGCCATACACGTCTCCACCGGCGCGGGCGGCCGCACCCCCCGCGGCACGTTCCACATCTATCGCAAGGAACGCATGTCGTGGTCCAACCCGTTCAGCGTATGGCTGCCGTACGCGAGCTACTTCAGCGGCGGCTACGCGTTCCACGAGTACCCCAACGTCCCCGCCTACTGGGCGTCCCACGGATGCATCCGGATCGGCTATCCCGAGGCGCCCACCCTCTACGCATTCGCGTCCTATGGAACGCTCGTTCAGATCAGGTAGGGCCGCCGCCCTGACAACGCTGCTCGCGCTTACCGTCGCCGGACCGGCGATCGGCGCGGGCACGCAGGTCAGGATCGCCGACAGTGGCACGTCCGCCACCCGACTCGCCGCCGAGGCGGTCGCCCAAGCGCTCGCCGCGCAGGGATTCACGGTCACCCGCTCGAGCGCTCCCAGCGCCGCCGCCGCCGAGGCTGCGACCCGCCTGGGGAACGCCGACGTGTACATGACTGAGAGCGCCACGCTGCTCGAACGCGTGCTCGCACGACCCAAAGAGCGCGACGACGCCCGCCTGCGGAGCACGCTGACGACCCTGCTCGCCGCGCGCTCGCAAGCGCTCCAGTCCGTCGCCCAATACGACGACGCGCCGCAGGTCGCCTGCACGACCGCGGCGGTTCGCGCGCACAAGCTCGGCGGCCTGCTCTCGCTCGGCGCCGCGGCGCCGAGGCTCACGTACGCGGTGAACCCCGCCCATGTCGTGCGGGCCGACGGTCTGGCGGCGCTTCGCGTCAGATTCCGCCGGGTCATCGTGTCTCCGGGCACCGGCAGGTTCGACGTCATCGCGCATCGACGGGCCCATTGCGTGCTCTCGAGCGGCGCCGAGCCACGCGCGGGACGCCTCGCGCTCGTCGCGCTCCGCGACACGACGCGGCGGCTGGCGGGTACCCCACAGCACGGGGTCGCGGTGGTGAGCCAGGCGTATCGCGCCTCGGCACCCGCCACCTTCGCACCGACGCTGGATCGCGTGGCGGCACTCCTCACGAGCCAGAACATGCGGACGCTCCTGGGCGCCGTCGACCTCGACGGGCAGGACGCGGCTGCGGCGGCGCAGGGGTTCCTGCGAGCCAGCGGCGTGATCCCGTAGGTTCACCGCGTGCGATGAGGCGGGGCGCGCGCAGACGACCGTCTGCGTCCGCCGGGGTGGGCGCCACTACAGTTCCCCGGCGTGAGCCTCGCCGATCCCGAAATGCCCGACGTCGCGGTGCCACCGGCGAAGAAGGGCAGCCGGAGGCGGTGGATCACCGCGATCGTCGTCGTACTCGTGGTCGCGGCGCTGGCCGTCGTGCTGGCCCGAGGGTGGAGCCACGTCTCGCAGTACGACTGGCAGCTCGATCCGGCGTGGATCGTGCTCGGCGCGGTGCTGATACTGCTCAACTACACCTTTAACGGGCTCGCATACGGGCGGTCCGTCGAGTGGCTCTCACCGATCCATCCACCGCCGGCGCTCGCGCTCTCGATCTGGGCTCGGTCGCTTCTGGCCCGGTACGTTCCGGGCAACGTCATGATGGTCATCGGGCGGGCGGTGCTCTCGCACGACGAAGGGGTCCCCCGGCGCGTGACGTTGGCCGCCACGGCCTACGAGCAGGTACTCGCCCTCGGCATCGCGACCGTCGGAGCTGTGGCCTTCCTCGCCACCTACGGCAACCCCGGTGAGGGCAGGCTGCTCTGGCTCCTGGCGGTCGTGCCGGTCGTTCTCGCTTGCTTGCACCCGGTGCCTTTCAGGCGGATGTCGACATGGGCGCTGCGGAAGCTGGGACGGCCACCACTCGAGACGCTGTTCTCCGGCCGGCAGGTGATACGGCTGCTTCTGCTGTACACCCTCGGCACGCTGCCGCTGGTGATCGGCGTCTGGGCGCTCGTGCGGTCGGCGGCCGGCGCCCAGGCCGGGGGCCCGCTCGAGGTCGGCCTCGCGTTCCTCCTGGCATTCGTGATCTCGTTCCTGGCGTTCGTGCTGCCGTCCGGGATCGGGATTCGCGACGGCATCTTCGCACTCGCGCTGTCGCGCAACCTGCCGGGCGGGGTCGCCATCGCCGTCTCGGTGGGGTTGCGATTCGCGATGGTCGTCATCGAGCTCGTCTTCGTCGGCATCGCGGTGCTGGTGGGGCGCAGGAGGTGAGCCGGCTCGGCCGTCGCGCGGTGCGCCCTCCGCTCATGGTGGTCGCCGGCCTCGCGACGGTCTACGCGGTCACGTTCGCTGTGCTCTCCGTGGTGCGCCACCGTGGGTTCTTCACCGCGCGCTACGACCTCGGGAACATGACCCAGGCGGTGTGGAGCGCAGCGCACGGAGAGCTCTTCACCGTCACCGACCCGTCCGGCGTGCAGATGTCCCGCCTCGGCGCCCACGTCGATCCGATCCTGGGGCTCTTCGCGCCGCTGTGGTGGGTCTGGCCGAGCCCCTCGATGCTCCTGGTGGTGCAGGCGATCGTCGTCTCGTCGGCGGCGATCCCGGCGTACCTGCTCGCCCGCCGATGGCTCGAGGACGAGCTGCTCGCGGTGGCGTTCGCCGCGGTGACCCTGCTCTTCCCGGCCATCCAGTGGGCCAACGTCTTCGACTTCCACGCCGTGACCCTCGCCGCGCCGCTCCTCCTGTGGTGCATCTGGGCCGCGGTCGAGGGACGGTACGTCACCCTCGGGATGACCGCGACGCTTGCGGCCATGACGAAGGAGCAGGTCGGGCTCTCGCTGGTGATCCTCGGGATCTGGATGGCGGTCAGCCTGGGGCGGCGGTGGGCCGGCGCGATCCTCGCGGCCGCATCGCTCGCCTGGACGGCGATCGCGGTGTGGGTGATCATCCCGCACTACAACGGCGGGAATGCCAGCGCGTTCGTGAGCGACCGCTACGGCGACCTCGGCTCCGACACCGGCGACGTGCTGCGCACCGTCGTGACCCAACCGTGGGAGGCGATCCGACAGGGGGCGACGGCGGACGGGGGGCGGTATCTCCTCGCACTCCTGCTCCCGCTCCTGGCGCTCTCGCTGTTCGCCCCGCTGCTCGCTGCGGGAGCCCTCCCGGATCTCGTCCTCAACCTGCTGTCCAGCCGTCCCGAGCAGCACCACATCGAGTACCACTACTCGGCCGTGATTGCGCCGTTCCTGATCGCCGCCGCGATCCGCGGCCTTGCGACGCTGCGCGCCCGCCGCCACCCAGGCTGGGTGGTCCGCCTCGTGGCGTCGCCCGCGCGGGTGGCAGCTGCGCTGGTGGTCGCCGGGATCGTCGCGGGCTGCCTACTCGGGCCGTTGCCGTTCTGGCAGCACGTCCCCGGCGGGTCGAAGGTGCGCGCCGAGCAGTACGGCATCCCCGCCCGGACGGCGCTCCTGCGTGACGCCGTCGCCCTCGTGCCGGACGGCGCCGTGGTGTCGGCCGGCAATCGCATCGCGGGGCACCTCTCCGACCGGCGGCGCATCCTGACGTTCCCGACGATCGCGGATGCCGAGTACGTCGTGGTCGATCTGCGGCAACCCGACGTCGACGACGACGTCGATCCGATCGCCCATGCGGCTGCGGTCGCACGCTTGCGGGCCCGCCCCGACTTCCGCCTGCTGTCGGACCGCGACGGCGTGCTGGTCTTTCACCACGTGGGCACCGCCGGATGACGAGGATCGTCGGCATCGCGCTCGCCGCCCTCGGCGCATTCATCTGCGCGGCGCCGTTCCTGCACTGGTACCGGATCGACGTCCCCGGACGCGAACTCCCCGTCAGCGGCGTCGACGCCGCGGGGGAGCTCTGGGGCCTCGTCCCGCTCGGTGTCGTGATCCTCGCGGCGGGGCTCGGGCTCGCCCTGCTCGCGCCGGAGCCCTCGGCCCGTCAGGCCAGGTGGCTCGCCGGCATCGCGGCGGTCGCCGGGGCCTTCGCGACGATCTGGGCCCTCAAGTGCGCCATCGACATCCCGGCGGTCGGGGTGCCGGTCGGCGTCGAGGGCGGGCCGGATGCCCCGCTTGCCGCCCGCCCGCTCGCCTTCATCGCCGCGGGCGCCGGCGCATGTGTCGCGAGCGTGTCGCTCGCGTGGCTGCGGTCGGGATCCGACTGAGCCTCGTCGGACGGCGAGCCCAGCCCCAGCCGCTCGCGGATCCGGATCACGGCGGCGGCGACGAAGGGCCCGCCGATGACCGTGATCTCGCCGAAGGCCGATATCGGCGTGTAGCAGAGGACGCACATGCCGACGCAGACTACCCCGCAGACTCGACCAACGCATAGACGCCCTCCACAGGATCGTGGTCCGACAGCACGACCCGGCGAGACCGCCCCCGCCAGGTCACGGCGACCTCGCGGAGCGCGGACGCCAGGGCTCGCGGCGCCGCGGCGATCCGCAGGGCCCGGTGGAAGATGTGGTCGAGGGCGAGGTCCGCGGTGGTGTCCTCCGCGAGGCCCGCCTCGACGAGGGCGCGAACCGCCGGATGCTCGACGCCGGCGGCGTTGAGGTCGCCGGCGACGAGCACCGGCTCGTCGGCCGGGACGCGCTCAAGGACGCGCGGGATGACCCGACGCACCTCGCGGGCGATCACCTCCCACTCCAGCGAGTTGTGGCAGTGCAGCGACGCGACCGTCAGCGTGCGCCCCGACGGATGGCGCACGCGGGCGGCTACCAGGCGACGCGGCTCGAGCAGCCAGTGCAACGACTCGCGCGGGTGCAGGCCCAGCGCCGCCGCGTTCCGCGCGACGAACCGGGGAGGATTGTGGCGGACCGTCCAGACCCCTCCGGGCACGATCTCCCAGGGTGCAGCGACGAGCACCACGTTCGCGGTGCCCTCGTGCGTCCGCCACAGGTCGGGATTGGCCGCGGCGAGACGTCCCCGCGCGCGTACGGATCCGATGAGCGGCGGCATGAGGGAATGCGCGGACCGCATGCCGGTGATCGACGCGAGCCGGTCCACGGCCAGCGGTGGCACCTCCTGCAGCGCGGCGACGGTCGGCCGGCGCGACGCGATGAGGCCCGCCATCTCGTCGATCCACTTGCGGTTGAGGTGCAGGCGCGACCCGTCGTCCACTCCGCATCCGAGGATCGTCGACGCGATCGTCGGGCCCAGGCGGGCCCCGTCCTGGCCGTGGAAGAGATTCCACGTCAGCACACGGATGCTGCCCGGGTCATTCATCGCGGGTGCACGGTACTCCGCATCGTCGCCGGATCGCTACAGTCCCGCCGATGCCGGACGCGACCCCCCCCAACGAGGCCAACGCCCCGCGACGTCGCGACGTCGCGAGCGTCGTCTACTGGCTCGTCGCGGGCGCGATCTACGTCGGGCTGGGCGTCATGTCGCCTCCGACGTTCCTGCTCGGGTTCCAGGAGGCGGCGCTCTACGTCTTCTTGGTGACGGTACTGCAGCCGAAAGTGCTCCGCCGTCTCCGTTGAGCTGGGCGGCGCACGACCTCGAGCCGTACCTCATCCGCGCCAAGCTCGGCGCAGCGATCAGCCTCCCCTTTTGCCTTCTCGGGTCGTACTCGCCCGACCTGTTCACGAAGTGGGCGGTCTACGGGCTGGACTTCGCGGGCAACGCCAAGCTCGTCGACGACCCGGTGCAGCTCCACCGCGGCTTCCCGGGCGTCGGGTTCACCCACACCCTGCTCTTCGCGTTCGTGGGCGCCGGGGTCATCATGGCCCTGTCGAAGCAGCGCATGTGGGCCGTCTCGTTCCTCATCGGCGCGATCGCGCACGTCCTGTCCGACATCCTCGACTCCGTCGGGGTCATGCTCTTCTGGCCGTTGACGGACTGGCACGCGCATCTCGGCGTGTGGCAGTACGTGGGTGAGGCCGGCCGGCGCAAGGACGCGATCGCCTACTACACGTCGCTCGGCGGCGCGTGGGACCTGTTCTGGGCGGGATGGCTGCTCCTGCGTTGGCGTGTGCTCACGACCGCCTTCTGGGAGCGCGAGATCGTCCCGAACGACCCGCTGTGGCCCTGGCTGGGGCGCAAGGTCGGACGCAACGTCTCGTTGACGATCTACCGCACCAGCGCGTTCTTCGGCTTCGTGTCGATCATCGCCTGGATGCTCTGGGCCCTCTTCGTCAACGACTTCCACCCCCACCTCGACTGGAGCCTCGGGGGGCCGTCATGGGCGCCGCGGCAGGGGCCGCCGTAGCGGTGGCCGCCGTGTCGTCGGCGCACTTCGCGTCCCGGCCCAGGACCGTCTCGACGACCTTCCCCACGCCGACCGCGAACCGCAGGGTCACGATCCCCGGCGTCTTGACTCGCAGCTCGGTCGCCCACGGCTCTCGCGGCGCGACGCAGGCCTCGCCGCGCACCACTTGCCAGTACGGCGTGTAGCGGATACGCAGGCGGTAGCTCCCGGCGCGTGACGCCTCCAAGGTGATCTCCTCGGAGGAGATCTCCCGCACCTGGATGTCGCGCGCGGGGGTCGCGATCGGCGTGGCGTTCGGCACCTCGTAGACGGTCCACTCCCCGATGCGCGCGACCTCCGGCAATACCTGCGACACACGCAGGAGGGATGCCTCTTCCTCGGCGCTGTAGTCGAGGCGGTCGTCGGGGAGGAACACGTACCGCACGCCGAGCCGGCGGAGCCAGGTGTAGTACTTGCGCGCCGTCAGCCCGCCGTAGAGGTCCTGGTTGGCCGGAAAGTCGTCCTGCCGGTACCAGCCGCGTGTCAGCGGCACGCCGCGGCGGGCGAGGTAGAATGCCTCCCAGTGGTGGTCGGTCGCGACGACCTCGACCCGGTGGTTCGGATCGCCGTGCTTCGCCAGGAACGCCTCGACCGGGTACCAGAACTCCTCATTCGACGAACGCACCTCGGTCGCGGTGCGGAGCCCCGCGACCGCCGGGAACGTCTGCCAGAGCAGCGCGCCGCCGAGGAGCGCCACGGCGATCCCCCGGGGTCTGAACCCGCGCGCCGCGAGCGGGACCAGCAGGAGCGGCGCCCCCATGAACAAGAGCAGCCGGCCCACATTGGCGCCCAGGGGCGACGACACGACGAAGGCGGTCGCCGCAAGCGCCGCGTAGACGCCGAACACCCCCAGCAATACCCGCAGGTCGGGCCGTCCGCGCGCGAGGAGCGCGCCGGCGGTGCAGAAGGCGAGCACCACGACGAAATCCATGACCTCGAATGGGTACTGCCCACCCGGCGTGCTGAACGCCCGCCACAGGAGCGCGGCGCCGCCCACGATTAGCGCGAACGCGAGCGCCATCGTCCGGATGGTGCGGCGCTGCCACCAGCGCGGGATCGCCAGGGTCACGCCGATGAGGGCCGTCACGAGCAGGAGCAGCGCGAGAAGGTGCGCGACCGCGGTGAGTACGGCCAGGGCAACTGCCAGCTTGCGACGCCCCTCCTGGAGCGCGGCCAGGGCGCAGAGCCCGAGCGCGAGGCCCAGCAGGAATGGGTAGGTGCCGGTCAGCACCGGCAGGGGCGACAGGAGGGCGAACGCGACCGACGGCCAGAGGGCGACGGCCGGCCAGCGACGGTGCACGATGCGGCTGAACGCCCCGGCGGCGACCGCCACCGACGCCGTCACGACCGCCGCCGTGCCGGCAATGCCCGCGAGCGGGTAGTAGGCCAGGCTGTAGTTGATTTGGCTGTAGCGACCCGCGTACCAGAAGTTGTCCCAGAACTGCCAGCCTTGATCCCGCCACACCTGGGTCTGGTACAGGTGCGCGGCCGCGTCCTCGCCCTTCGGCAGGAACACGACGAAGATGAAGGCGATGGTGCCGGCGACAAGCGCGGCGCCCAGGGGCCGGGCGACGCGCTCCCCGTATCGCGCGAGCCGGTTCATGGGCGCTACGGGGTGGTTGGCGGCACGGTGGGATCCGCCGGCGGTGCCGCCGGGGCGACGCCGCCGTCACCGGGGTTGGGCGTTGTCGGCGCTCCGGGGTCGCCCGCGGCCGGTGCCTGCGCCTTCTTCTTCTTCGCCGCTTCTTCGGCCTTCTTCTTCGCTGCTTCGTCGGCCTTCTTCTTCGTCTCGGCCGCTGCGAGAGCCGCTGCCTGGTTCGTGTAGTACGCCGAGAACGACTTGAACACGGCCGGCTCTTTTGGCGTGAGGAACGCCTCCCCGGACTCGCCTGCGGTCGCGACCGCCATGAAGTCGTGCCAGATCCGCGCGGCCGAGTTGCCCCCCGTCTCGCCGGTGTAGCGCGCGGCGGCCGGGTAGCCGATCCACACCGCCGTCACGTACTTGGGCGTATAGCCGACGAACCATGCGTCGTAGAACCCGTTCGTGGTACCGGTCTTGCCGGCGACGGGGACGTTGCGGAGGTTCGCCGCGGTGCCGGTGCCGCCCAACACGTTCTGGCGGAGGATCTTCGTGACCTCCGCGGCGACGCCGTCGGAGAAGATCTTCGTGCGCTTCGGCTTGAACACCGTGCTCTTGCCGTCCCGCCGCACCAGCTTCGTCGCCGGCATGAGGTCGACGCGGTACCCGCCGTTCGCGAGCGGCGCGTAGGCGCGGGCCATGTCCAGAACGCTCACGCCGTTGGTCAGGCCGCCGAGGCCGAGCGACAGGTTGTTGCGATCCGCCGTCGGCCCGGAGGGGACCATCGACGTAACCCCCATCTTCTTCGCTTCCTGGTAGACGAGCTCGGGGCCGAGGTCGCACGTCAGCTGGATGTACACGCTGTTGTCGGAGGCCGTCGTCGCCGCGGGCAGCGACATCATCCCCCGGCCGCCGCCGCTAAACGTCCGGAAGGTGGCAGAGCCCACGGGCTCCGCGCACTTGCTGCCGTTGATCGGGATCGGCGACTTGCTGAAGTACCGCGTCGAGGGGCTCACCCCATGGTCGATGGCGGCGGTCAGCACGAACACCTTGAACGTCGATCCGGCGTTCCGAAGCGCGGTCGGCCCGGCCAGGTTGAACTGGCTCTTGGCGGTGTAGACGTCGCTCGAGGCCATCGTGAGTATCCGGCCCGTCTTCGCCTCGATCATCACGAGCGCGGCCGACGGGCTGTCAGAGGGCCAGCGCCGCGAGAGGAAGCGTCGCATCACCGAGCGGGCGGTCTGCTGGAGCTTCGGGTCGATTGCCGTGTAGACCCGGTAGCCGCCATCTTTGACGTTGCTGGAGCCGAGGCTCTGCTTGAGCCGCTCCGTGGCGTAGTCGACGTAGTAGCCCTCGCGCTTCACCTGGAAGGCGTTGCCCCGGTTGAGCCCGAGGGGCGCGGCCCTCGCCGTGTCCGCCTCCGCCTCGGTGATGTAGCCGTCCTTCGCCATCTCGCTCAGCACGAGATTGCGCCGTTCGGTGGCGTCCTTCGGGTTGCGGAACGGGTTGTACGCCGATGGCGCCTGCGGGAGCCCGGCCAGGAGCGCCGCTTGTGCGAGCGTGAGCTTGGCGGCCGGGTGGTTGAAGTACGTGAGCGACGCCGCTTGGACCCCGAGCGCGTTGTTGCCGTAGAAGACACTGTTGAGGTACCGCTGGAGGATGACCTGCTTCGAGTAGCGCTTCTCGAAATCCTTGGCGAGGTACGCCTCGGTGAGCTTGATGGACAGGCTCCGCGACTGGTTCGGGTGGCAGAGGTTCTTCATCAGCTGCATCGTCAAGGTCGAGCCGCCCTGGCGGGCGCTGTCGCTGCCGAGGTCACGGATCGCGGCGCCGATGATGCGGTCGTAGTCGATGCCGTGGTGCTTGTAGAACTTCTTGTCCTCGATCGCCACCGTCGCGTCGAGGAGATGCTGCGGCATCTGGCTGAGCGGGATGGCGTCCCGGTTGTTCTCGGCGGCGATCGTGGCGAGCAGATGCTGGTCTCGGTCGTAGATCTTCGTGTTGAGGCCGAGCTTGATGGCGTCGCACTTGTCGGCGCGGAGCTCGTCACGCACGAGCGTGAACGAGTGGGCGCCGACGAGCGTTGCGGCGCCGATCAGGCCGCCGAAGCACGCCAGGAGGACCCGCCGCACGTCGTGGCGCTTCTTGCGGCGGTTGCGGGCGCGCATGCTCATCGTGGCCCCGCCGCCACGCGCCGGAGGTCCCAGACCACGCGGCCGCTACGGAAATCGAGCAGCCCCACGACCTGTCGGGGACGGTTCCCGATGCGGCCGTACACGAACCAGCTCAGGCGCGTGCGCGGGCGCACCGGGCGCGGCCGCCGCTGAGCCAGGCCGCCGGGTGGGACCGGGATGGTCACCGGACGATCCAGGTAGACGAGCTCGACCGCCTCGGCGCGGGGCCAGATGCGTCGCGCCGTCTCGAACGCGGGACCGTCGGAGCCCAGCTTTGCGTGTCGCGAGAGCCGCACGGTGTCATAGAGGAATCGCCATCCCTTGTCCGGCCGCGCGACGAAGTTGATCGGCTGAGCGGAGGTCGTGTAGCTGCGTGCGACGATCGAGGGTGTCCACAGCAGCGCAAGCGCGCCCACGGCAGCGATGGCGCCGACCGCTCGGCGACGCGTGATGCGCACCCTGACCCTCCCGGAAATGCCAGCAAACAGGCGGGAGTATAGCGCCGGGCGCGATATTCCCGGCTCGCATGCGGTGCGGGTCCGCGCCCTCCCCGGGAACGGGTCGAACGAGGTCCCGGCATGCGAGGATCGCCGCCGTGAGCGACCGCCGCCCCCCCCACGCGATCCTGTTCGACGCATACGGCACGCTGATCACGCTGGACGATCCGGTCGGGCGACTGCGATCGGCGCTCGCCGGGATGGGATACGCGTGGTCGGAGCCGGAGGTGGCAGCGGCCTTCGCGACCGAGGTCCGCTTCTACCGGACGTACCATGACCGGGGACGCGACGTCCAGAGTCTCCGTCTGCTGCGGCGTGCGTGCGCCGGGGTGTTCGCCACCGCGCTGCCCGCGCAGCCGCCGGTGGAGGTGGCCGAGGCCGCGCTCGCGGCGGGACTGCGCTATCGCGTCTTCAACGACGTCGGGCCCGCGCTCGACGCGCTCGCCTCGGCCGGTTGCGCGCTGGCCGTCGTCAGCAACTGGGACGCGTCGCTCCCCGCGGTTCTCGACGAGGTCGGCCTCGGGCCCCGGTTCGCCGCGATCAGTGTGAGTGCGGTCGCCGGTGCTCGCAAGCCCGACGCGGCCGTGTTCTGCGGCGCGCTGGATCGGCTCGGTGTGGCGCCGGAGGACGCCCTCCACGTCGGAGACGACCCCGTGCGCGACTGCGTCGGGGCGGCCAACGCGGGTGTGCGCGCCGTGCTCCTCGACCGCGAGGCGAAGGTGCCGGACGTGCCGTGCGTGCGAATCGAGACGCTCACGGCGCTGCGCGAGGTGCTGTGAACGTCGGCGGCGGCTCCTAGTGCGACAGCGTGGCGTGGCGGAGGAAGGTCGCGACCGCCTGGTCGAAGTCATCGGCGCATCCCTGCTCTCCCGCTGCGACGCATGAGCGGAGTCGCTCGGTGATGAGCAGGAGGCCCACCTGGTCGACGGCGGCCTTGACCGCGGCCAGCTGCGTGAGGACCTCCCGGCACTCCGCGTCGCCCTCCAGCATTCGTTGGACGCCGCGCAGCTGACCCTCCGCGCGGCGCAGGCGCGCCACGAGCTGCTCCCGGGTCGGTGCTGCCTGGGTTGCCATCAGTGGCCGCACCCGCACCCGCCGCCGCAACAGCCACCTCCGCCGCTCTCCGCGGCCGCGCGGGCGGGACGGGCGGTGACGAACCCGGTGAACAGCTGGCGCGCGTCGCCCGCGCCGCACTGCGGGCAGGCGCGATCCTCGTCGCGCAGGAACCCCTGACGGAACGCCTCGAACTGGTGTTCGCAGCCGTCGCAGACGAGGTCGTAGGTCGGCATCGCGCGCGGTCCTTACGCCAGCCCGAGCTTCTGCTCGAGCATCGCCCGCGGCATCGCGCCGACTGCCTGCTTGGCCAGGACGCCGTTCTCGAAGAGGCCGACGAACGGAATGCCCATGATCCCGTAGCGCTGCGCGAGCGCCGGGTGCGCGTCGATGTCGACCTTGCCGACGACGATCTCGTCGTGCGCGGAGGCGATCTCCTCGATGACCGGGGCGATCATGCGGCATGGGCCGCACCACTCCGCCCAGAAGTCGATCAGCACCGGCTTCTCGTTCTCGAGGACGGTTCCCTGGAAGTTGTCGGTCGTGATCTCGACCACGTTGGCTGCCATCTGGTTCCCTTCGTTCCCTGGTTGTCTGGACTGTTGAAGTGCTCGCTATGCGTGGGCGCCGGCGGGCTGGTGGGCGTGCGCCTCGAGCCAGCGCTCCGCGTCGATGGCGGCCATACACCCGCTGCCGGCGGCGGTGATCGCCTGGCGGTACACGTGGTCCTGCACGTCGCCCGCCACGAAGACGCCCTCGACGCTCGTGCGCGTGCCGTCAGCGAGGACGTAGCCGTTCTCGTCGAGGGCGAGCTGGCCGGCAAAGAGCTCGGTGTTGGGAGTGTGGCCGATCGCCACGAACATCGCCGACGCCGGGATGTCCTCCGTCTCGCCGGTCACCACGTCGCGCACCCGCACCGCCGAGACCCTGCCGTCGCCGACGACCTCGGCGACCTCCGCGTTCCAGCGGACGCTGATCTTGTCGCTCGCGAGCACCCGGTCGGACATGATCTTCGACGCGCGCAATGCGTCGCGACGGTGGATCAGCGTCACGTGCGATCCGATGCGCGAGAGGTACAGGGCCTCCTCCGCCGCCGAGTCACCGCCACCCACCACCACCATTGACTGGTCCTTGAAGAAGAATCCGTCGCAGGTGGCGCATGACGACACCCCGTGGCCGCGGAGCCGCTCTTCGCTCTCGAGGCCGAGCCAGCGGGCCGACGCGCCCGTAGCGACGATGACCGCCTCTGCGCGGTGCTCCTCGTCGCCGATCCACACGCCGAACGGCCGCTCCGAGAAGTCGACCCTCGTCACGTCGGCGGTGACGATCTCTGTGCCGAAGCGCTCGGCCTGGTCACGCAGCGCCGTCATCAGCTCGGGGCCCTGCACGCCGAGGGGGAACCCCGGGTAGTTCTCGACGTCGGTCGTGAGCATGAGCTGTCCCCCCGCGCCGTAGCCCTCGAACATGAGGGGCTCCAGGTTCGCCCGTGCCGCGTAGATCGCGGCGGTGAGACCGGCCGGCCCGCTTCCGATGATGATGACCTTGCGTGGCTCAGCCACTCTCGACCTCCGTCGTGGACGCCTGCTTCATACCCATGGGGGTATCCTAGCATCGGCGTGGGTGGCGCCGTTCGTGATCAGTGCCGGCGCTGAGGGACGTTGCGGTCAGGCCTCGTCGGCGGGGACCCACACCAGCCGGTTGCCCGCGGCGGTCGGCCGGTTGCCCGTCGCGAAGTACCGGCGTCCCTCCTGCTGCTCGGTGCGTTCGATGCTCCGGGCGTCGCCGAGCGTGACAACCCCCCACGCCCCGACGAGACCGACGACGACGCCCTCGGCGATGCCGTCGGGCCCGCTGTCGCGTAGCACGCCGACGAGGAAGGCCAGCATGGCGGCGCTGCCGACGAACAGGAACGCCGTGGTCACAAACCCCCAGCGGCGCCAGTCCGACGGCCCGGCTTCGAGTCGCCGGGGGCCGCCGAGCCGCTTCGCCCGCGGCAGGTACTCGGACGGGGCGGTCTTTCGGAGCCACATCCGCAGCAGGGGGTAGAAGAGCACGCCGGTGATGCCGCTCACCCCGAGCGCGACCCCCACCCATTCGGCGGACAGTCCGTGCTCCGAGCCCGCCTGGACGGCTGCGCCCACGACGAGCATGGCGGCCCCCACGCCGATGAGCGCCCAGGACCAGAGCCGCACGAGCGACGTGTAGCGCCAGAGCTTTTCCTGTCCGCGGTTCACGCTCATCCCACAAGGGAGCGTACTGGGGGCGCCCCGACCACTGCCGCCGGCCAAATGTCCCCCGCGGCCCTTCGCCGTGTTAAGGCCGTGTTAAGCGTGCCTGGCACCGCGCCGCGCCGTCCGCACCACGAGCCGCGTTCCGGCTCCGTGCCTGGCACCGTCCCTACACTCCTTCGCGTGATGGCGCAGGCCGCCACCAACGCCCGGGAGATGCGGGCCCGCCTCGCCACGCACCCGCGCCGGCGCTGGTTCGCGCTCGTCGTCGTGGCAAGCGGCATGTGGCTCTCGGTCATGAACATCAGCATCGTCAACATCGCGATGCCCTCCATGGCACAGGATCTCGGCGTCGATCTCGCCGGCATCGCATGGGTCGTCACCGCCTTCTTCGTCACCCAGGCGACCCTCCTGCCCGTCGCGGGCCGGGCCGGCGACCTGTACGGCCGGCGACGCGTCTTCGTGACCGGCGTCATCATCCTGATCGTCGGCTCCATCCTCTGCGCCACGGCGTGGAGCGCCTCGTCGCTCATCGCCTTCCGCGTCGTGCAGGCCGCCGGCGCGTGCGCGATGGCGCCGACCGCCGTGAGCTACATCGGCGAGCTGTTCGCGCCGCGGGAACGCGGCCAGGCCCTCGGAATCCTCTCCGCCGTCATCAGCATCGCCCCGATCTTCGCGCTCAACACGGCAGGCGCCCTGCTCGCCGTCTTCGGCTGGCGAAGCGTCTTCTGGTTCACGCCCATCGTCGGCGCGTTCGTCCTCGTCGGGGCCCTCATCGTGCTGCCGGAGCTGCGCGGGCGGGCCGGACCGCGCTCGTTCGACCTCGCGGGAGCCGCCCTCGGCGGCATCGGCCTCCTGGGCCTTCTCCTCGGCGTCTCACGGGGCGAGGGCTCGGGCTTCGCCTCGCCGGCGACGATCGGATGCCTCGCGGTGGGCGCGATCGGCATCTGGCTGTTCGTCCTTCGCGAGCGCCGGGTCGCGGACCCGCTGCTCAACCTCGCCCTGCTGCGACTGCGATCGGTGCGGGCGTCGAACCTCGCCGCCTGGGCGTCCGCGGCCGCCCTCTTCGGCGTCCTGATCCTCCTGCCCTTCTACATGGCGCGGGTGCTCGGGTTCGGCCCGATCGCTCTCGGGCTCGCGATCTCGCCGATCGCCCTGTCATTCATCGTCGTCGCGCCGCTGGCCGGGCGGGCCTTCGCTCGAACCGGACCCGCCTGGATGGCGACGACCGGCTACGTGATCTCCGCCATCGGCGCGCTCGAGGTGGCGCTCGCGGCGGGGACCGAGTCCTACGCGGTGATCGCGCCCGGGATCGTGCTGTTCGGCATCGGTCTCGCGATGGCCTCGTCGCCGGTCACCACCAGCGCCATCAGCGAGGTTCCCAAGGACCAGCTCGGTGTCGCCTCGTCGCTGCCGAACATCAGCCGCTACACCGGCGGGGCCCTCGGGACCGCAGTCCTGGGCGCGATCATGCACACGGCGATCCCCCCCGGCGGGGAGCGCAGCACGGAGCGCGCCATCTCCGCCGTGCGCGAGTTGGTGACCAGCGGCTTCCGCAACGCCCTGTTCGCGGCGGTCGGGTTCCTCGCCGTCGCCGCGTTCGCTGCCGTGCGCCTGCCGCGGATCGCCGGTCTCGGCACCGGGGTGCGGACATGACCCGGGGATCCTGGCTGGCGTTCCTCGGGATGGTCGTCTTCACGATGGGCACGAGCATCGTCACGCCGCTGTTCCCGCTCTACCGCGACCAGTTCAACCTCTCCGCCGGGACGATCACCCTCCTGTTCGCCACGTACACCGCCACCGTCGTCCCGACCATGCTGCTCGCCGGGAACCTGAGCGACTGGCTGGGACGCAAGCGGCTCATCCTCCCCGCGATGGCGACGATCACCGCCGCCTCGCTCCTCTTCGCATTCACCACCTCGGTGCCGATGCTGTTCACCGGGCGCTTCCTGCAGGGGCTCGCCATCGGCATGTTCCTCGGCGTCGGCGCGGCGTTCGTCGTCGACGGCGCCCGGCCCGAGAAGCGCGAGGCGGCCGCGCTGCTCGCCGGGGTGGGCTTTCGTCTCGGATTCGGCCTCGGCCCGGGACTCGCCGGGCTCCTCGCCCAGTACGGCTCCGACCCGATCCACCGGCCCTTCCAGTGGCACGCTGTGCTCATGGTCGTCGGGATCCTCGCGATCGTGGCGGCTCCGGAGACGCTCAAGCGCCGCAGCGGCCGGGGCCTCAAGGTCAGGGTCGGCGTTCCCGCCGGACAGTTCCGGGCCTTCGCCACCTTCATCGCGCCGGCCGGGTTTCTCATGAGCTACCTCGACGCGACGCTCCTGTCGCTCGTTCCGCTCTACATGGTTGAAACGCTCGGCGTGCGGAACCTCGCGATCGTCGGGCTCGTCGGATTCCTCATCCTCGCGACCGGTGGCCTCACCGCGCTCGTATTCCGGCGGATGGAGCCGCGGCGCGCGGTCATCACCGGGGTCGTCGCGTCCACGATCGGGTCGCTCCTCGTGGTCGGCGCGTCGGTCGCGGGGACCGCCGCGCTAGTGATCCTCGCCGCCGCCGTGATCGGCTTCACCAACGGGCTGATCCTCCAGGGCGGCACGACGATCTGCAGCTGCGTCGTGCCGATGCACGAACGGGGAAAGCTCGTCTCGGCGCTCTTCATGTGCTGCTACGCAGGTACGGTGCCGAGCGTGGCTCTCGGGTACCTCTCCCGTGCGATCGGACTGACGGCGACCATGGCGGTGTTCTCCGCGGTCGCTGGGCTGATCGCGTCGTTCGTGCTCGTCGTCGGCCGCCGCAACTTCCGCGAGGTCATCGTCTACAGGGAGCCACCGCCCATCGGCGTGGAAGTCCAGGCCGCGTGAAGCTCTCGGTGTTCTTCGCCCCGGTCCGGGACACGCCGGACCACATCGCGCTGGCCGAGCGACTCGGGTTCGCGCGGGCATGGTGCTACGACTCGCCGCTGCTTTACCACGATCCGTTCGTGACCCTGGCCCGCGCGGCGGACCGGACGCGCCGGATCGGGCTCGGGATCGGCGTCGTGGTGCCACGTCTGCGAACCCCGGTCGCAACGGCCGCCGGGTTGCGTTCGCTGGCGGCCCTGGCGCCCGGCCGGGTGGTCGCGACGGTTGGGGCCGGCTTCACCGGCCGCTTCACCCTCGGCCTCGGCTCGGTGCCGCTGTCCGACGTCGAACGCGAGGTGAGGGACCTTCGTGCGCTCCTCACCGGGGACGAGACTCCGCATGTGGAGGGCGGCAGGCCCGTGCGCCAGATGCCGGTGCGCGGCGCCGAGGGCGGCGCCGACGTGCCGATCTACGTCTCCTGCCGCGGGCCGCGGGCGCAGGCGCTCGCGCGCCGGCTCGCCGACGGGGCCATGACCGGCGTCTTCTACCCCGGTGGGCTGGGGCTCGTGCGCGAGGGCGTCGGCCCGGAGCTCCCGCTCGTGGTGCACGCAGTTGGGGCGGTCGCCGAGCCGGGTGAGCCGCTCGACAGCCCGCGGCTCGCCGCCGCCGTTGGACCAGTCGTCGCCGTTGCCTTCCACGCGTTCTGCGAGCAGCCGTGGCGACTCGACGGGCTCGACCCGCCGCTGCGGGCCCAGGCCGAGGCCTACATTCGCGACGTCGGGGCCGCGCTGCCCGCGGAACGGCGGCACCAGGAGCTCCATCGCGGGCATCTCACCGAGGTGGAGCTGCCGCAGGACCGCGCCGTGGTGAGCGCCGACAACCTGCGGCGGTTCGGATTCTGCGGCACCGCCGAGGAGCTCACCGCGCGCATCGCGGACATGGAGCGTGACGGCGTGACCGAGCTGGCGATCCAGCCGGGCGGGGACATCCCGGACGAGCTCCACCGGATCGCGGAGGCGCTCCTGTGAAACGGCTCGTCCCGCTCCTGACGGGGATCGGCGCGCTCATTGCGCTCGGCGTGATGATCGCCCTGGTCGCGATCGGCCCCGGCGACGATGGCGGGGCCGCCGCCACCGGCAGCCCGTTCCCGGCCCGAGCGCTCACGGTCTCCGTGCAGGACGATCAGCTGCCGATCGTCTCGCCCGAGCTCATCGCGGGCCGCATCGACCGGATCGCGGCAAGCGGGGTCCGGTTCACGCGGGTCGACGTCTATTGGGTGGAGATCGCTGCGAACCGTCCCGCCGCGCCGCGCGATCCGAGCGACCCCGCCTACTCGTGGTCGCGCTACGACGCGATCATCGACGGGCTCTCGGCACGCGGAATCGAGCCGATCGTGGTGTTTTCGCGAACCCCAGGCTGGGCGAACGACGACAAAGGCCCCGAGTGGAGTCCTGACGGCGAGGCGTACTCGGCGTTCGTCCGGGCCTTCGCGACGCGGTACTCCGGAGGCGCCCACGCGCGTGTGCGGCTATTCGAGCCGTGGAACGAGCCAAACAACCCGCCCACGTTGATGCCGCAGTGGGAGGGAGCCGGTGCGCAGATCGCGGCCGCGTCGCCCGCGCGATACGCCGATCTGCTGCGCCGGGCCTGGACCGAGGTGAAGGCGGTCTCCTCACGGTCGCTTGTGGTCGGACTGAGCCTCGCGCCAGTGGAGACCAGCGCACCCCCTGCGGGCGGAGTCTCCGTGACCGACTTCATCCAGGCGCTCGTCGCGGACGCCCCGCCGATGGACGCGGCTGCGATTCACCTCGCCCCGGGCACCGCGCCCAACGCGCCGTCGGCGGCGGTCCCGTCGTTCGCAACCCTGCCGCGGCTCGTCCAGGACATCGACCGCGTCGCGCCCGGCGTCCCGGTCATGGTGACCCAGTTCGGCTACTCGACGCCTCCCGGCGGACTGAGCGAGGCCGATCAGGCGACCTACCTCACGCAAGCGCTCGACCGGCTGGCTGCGGTCCCCCGGATACGCCTCGGCGTCTGGTTCAGCCTCCAGGACACGCCGGAGCGCCCGTCCGGCCTCATCCGGCTCGACGGAGTCGAGAAGCCGTCGTGGACGACCTTCGTCGCGAGCCCAAAGGCGCTACCGTCGGTGGGACCGTGAACGGCCAACTTGAGACATTTCTGTCGGAACTCGGCGAACCGGCCTACCGGGCCCGGCAGGCGGCGGAAGCGAAGCGGCGCGGCGCGTTGGACTGGGACGGCGTGACCAGCTGGCCGAGGGCGCTCCGCGAGCTCGCCGGCGAGTCGCTCGATCTGTGGGCCGTGGTGCCGGAGGCGACCGCCGCCTCGCGCGACGGGACCGTGAAGTGGGCACTCCGGGCGGGCGACGGCGCACTGATCGAGACCGTGTCGATCGCGCATGCGCGCGGGCGCCGGACGGTGTGCGTGTCGAGCCAGGTGGGTTGCGGGCTGGGGTGCAGGTTCTGCGCGACGGCGCGGCTGGGTGCGGGGCGCAATCTCACGGACGAGGAGATCGTGGACCAGGTGTCGCTCGCCGCCACCGCGGCCGAGCGGGATGCCGCTCACGTCTCGAATGTGGTCTTCATGGGGATGGGCGAGCCCCTCCAGAACCTCGCCGGAGTGCTCGAGGCCTGCCGGCACATCTGCGACCCGGCCGCTCTGGGGCTGTCACCGCGCAAGGTCGCGATCTCCACGGCCGGCTGGGTGCCGGGGATCGCCGAGCTGACGCGTCATCCGCTCCCGGTTCGCTTGGCCGTGTCGCTTCACGCGGCGGACGACGACACCCGTTCGGAGCTGATGCCGATCAACAACCGGTGGCCGATCGCCAACCTGCTGGCCGCGTGCCGCCGGTACTGCGACACCACGGGCCGCCGGGTCTTCATCGAGTACCTGCTGCTCGACGGCGTGAACGACTCCACCGCCGACGCGCGCCGTCTCGCGACGCTCGTCCGCGACGGCCGCTTCCATGTGAACCTCATCCAGTACAACCCCACCGAGGGGCCCCACCGCGGGAGCTCCTCGACCCGTCGCGAGTCGTTCATCACGGCGCTCGAGCAGGCCGGGGTCATCCCGTCCGTGCGCCGCTCACGCGGCGCCGACATCGACGCCGCGTGCGGACAGCTGGCTCTCCGGGGCATGAGCACCACCTCACCCGAGCCCGCCGACGCCTGAGATCGCTCGGCGGGCGCTCGCGCATGAGCGCCCTCGCCGACGTCAGTGGTGGTGCGGTGCGGCGCACTCCCCGTGGTGGCAATGGCATTCGGGGGCGTCGGCGTAGGTCTCGCAGAACGCCGAGCAGTAGTCGCTCCCTTCCGCGGCCTCGCAGGTGCAGACGGTGTGGGCACAGACAGCCACGTTCATCTCCTCACAGGTTGCAGGTCGCGAGGGCCGCGAGCACGGCATCCTCGTCGGGAGTCTCGGGTGTTGGGACGACCTCAGCATGGCGCACGATCCCCGCCTTGTCGATCACGAAGGAGGCACGCGTCGAGTGGCCCCGCTCGTCGAGGTAGACGCCGTAGCGGCGCGCCACCTCCCCCTTCGGCTCGAAGTCGGCGAGCAGCGTCGTGGCCTCCAGCCCGAGCGAGCGTGCGAACGCCCCCTGCGCGAAGCGGCTGTCGACGGAGATCCCGAGGACCACCGCGTCGGCGCCTCCGTAACGTCGCTCGTTGGCGCCGAGCTCCGTGAACTGGCGGGTGCACACCCCGCTGAAGGCCAGCGGGTAGAACATCACGACCACGTTCTTGGCGCCGCGGAAGGACGAGAGCGTCACGTCCTCGTTGTCCGGGTTCTTCAGGGTGAAGTCCGGTGCCTCGTGACCAACTTCGACGGCCAAGCGTCGTTCTCCCGTGTCGCGACGTCGCGAGAGCCTACCGACCTCCCCACCGCCGGAGCCCGTGACGCCCTCGGGTTCGGTTCGCGCCGACCGCGCGATGCCGATTCCGTCGAGGGCCGCCGCTAGGCTCATTCAGGTGACGATCGAGACGGAGAAGCCCCGCCGCCGCGGCGCGCCGCCCGAACGCGGCTGGGCGCTCGGTGCGGGTGGCCTGCCGCGGGCGTTCTGGAGCGTGCTGGTCGTCATGCTGGTCGCCCTCGCCGTCCTCATCCTGGTGCTCGGCTACTACGGGTACGGGGCGCTGGTCCTCATCCTCGCGGGGGCCGCGGCGGTGAACCTGTGGTGATCGCCGAGCGGGCCGCCACGGTGCTGCGGGAGGCGCATCCCGACGTCGAGCCGTTCGAGGTGGACTGGCCGACGCTGGCCGAATGGGTGAGCGCAGCCGGACTCGATCCCGATGACGACGCGCTCGTGGCGGCGGCGCTCGTCGCGTGGGAGCGACTGCTGGCCTGACAGGGCCCGACGGTCGGCCGTCAGGCTGCCGCGACCGCTTCCATCGACGCGAGCCCGAGCCTGTCCGCGAGCGCCTCCGCGAGGGCGGTCTCCACACGGTGGCGGCCGGGGTCGCCGCCTTCCGCCGCGATCGACGTCGCCGGGACGTCCGGTGCCCCACACGCCGACATCCGCGCGAACCACGCGAGATCCGGGTCGCGGTTCAGCGCGAGGCCGTGCGTCGAGATCCCGCCGCTCACCCGGATGCCGACGCTGCCGAGCTTGCGGCCGTGGACGTACAGCCCCATCGCGTCGTCGCCGGGCACGGCATCCGGCACGCCGCTGGCGTCGGCCATCGCCCCGACCAGGGCCGACACAAACCTCCGGACGCCACCGTGTGCCCTGACATCGGCGATGACGTACCCCGTGGTCTGACCGGGTCCGTGCCACGTCATCTGCCCGCCGCGGTCCGAGTGCACGCACGTCGCGCCGAGCCGCACGAGCGTGTCGTCGTCGAGGAAGAGATCTGCGCGTGAGCCGTGCCGGCCGTAGGTGTAGACGGGGGGATGCTCGAGCAGCCAGACGACGTCTGGGATCGTCCCCGCTGCGCGCCGCTCGGCCAGCTCGCGCTGGCGGTCCCACGCTTCGTCGTATGCGATCCGGGCGGACGTCAGGAGCAGCGCCATCACCCCCGATGCTAGTCGCGCTACGGGCTGGTGTGCCCCTCGTACTCCGCCACGACCAGGCGGTAGCCCAGGTCGATCTCGTCGAGGTCGAGCAGCCAGGCGTGGTTGCGATCCCACGCGCCCGATCGGATGTCCGCGGAGAGCCGGGACAGGCCGTCGAGCAGCTCGTCGTCGCCGATCGCCGCGAGCGTGGAGATGTTGCGCCGAACACGGGTCTCGAGGTAGGCGGACGGGCGCCGCCAGAACGCGCCCAGGAAGCCGTCGCGGCAGTCGTGTGCGATCGGCACGGTCTCCACGCGGGCGTCACCCCCGAGTGCCACCATGACCTTGTCGATCGCTGGGAACCGCACCGAGTCGAGCCACTCCGCGTCCGGGAAGTACCGGTAGAGCCAGAAGTCGCCGATCTTCGCCGGGTCGAGGGTGAGAACCACGGCGCGGCGCCGCGCGACGCGACGCATCTCCCGGAGCCCGGCGAGCGGGTCGCTCCAGTGGTGGATCGTGAGGATCGCCATCGCGGCCGCGTACGCGCTGTTCTTGAAGGGGAGCTTCTCAGCGACGGCCTTCACGGCCGGGGCCGCCCCTGGGCGGCGCTGCGCGATCATCGTCTCGCTCGGCTCCACGGCGACGACCCGGCGGTTCGGTGGCTCGTACGAGCCGGTTCCCGCGCCGATGTTCACCACGGACGCGGCGCCGCCGACGGCCTTCGCGATGCGCCGGAGGATGCGCGGATCGGCCCGGCGGGTCGCGCCGTAGGTGCGTCCGATCTCCTCGTATGCCTCCGGGTTGTGGACCTCGGTCAGACCGGGACGATCCATGCCACTGCCTCCTTGCACCCCGGCCGACGCCGACCGGGAAAGCGATTCCAGACCGCACGTCGATCGTACTCGACGGGCCGGTGGTCCGACCCCCCCAAAAGTTCAGAATCGCGACCTGTACCCGCGGATTCGGCCGGTCAGAGCACCAATGCGCCCGGGTGCTCCAGCAACTCGGCGATGCGGCCGAGGAACGTCGCGGCCTCGGCCCCGTAGAGCACGCGATGGTCAACGGACAGGGTCACGGTCATCACGTCGCGGACGCGAACCTCGCCGTCGACCACGACGGCCGCCGGCTTTGCTCGGCCGATCGCGAGGATGGCGGCCTCGGGGGGGTTGATGACGGCGGCGAATCGGTCGATCCCGAACATGCCGAGGTTGCTCACCGTGATCACGGAGCCCTCGAGCTCGGGAGGGGTGATCGTCCCGTCGCGGCAACGGCCGGCCAGGTCGCGGATCTCGGCGGCAAGCTCGGCGACGCGCTTGGTGTGGGCGTCGCGCACGACCGGGACCATGAGCCCCCCGTCCACCGTGACGGCGACGCCGACGTGCACCCCGGCGGGCGCCACCAGCGCGTCGCCGTCGAAGCGCCGGACCGCATCGGGACGCTCGGCGACCGCGAGCGCCACCGCACGGACGATCAGGTCGTTGACCGACGGTCCCTGCCCCTCGGGGGACGCGGCAACGAGCTCCTTGCGAAGGCCGATCAGGGCCGTGACGTCGAGATCGCGCTCCAGGTAGAAGTGGGGGGCTCCGGGCTTCGACTCCGCCATCCGCCGGGCAATGGTGCGCTGCAGCCGGGTCATCGGGAAGCGCTCTCCGGGCACGGCGCCAGCTGCCGGCGCGCTTGAGGGAGTGGCTGACACCGCCGGGGCGGGAGCGACGCCGTCGTCGCCCGCCGGGGTGACACGGCGACCCGCCGCGGCCGCCTCGACGTCTTCCCGCACGATCCGGCCGGCCGGGCCCGTGCCGCGGATGCCGGCCAGGTCGATGCCGAGCTCCTCGGCGAGTCGCCGCGCCAGGGGCGAGGCGCGAACCCGGTCGCCGGATTCCCCGGCGGGCGCGGGGGCCGCGGGCGGCGAGGCGCGGGGCACCTCGACCGGCGCCGTCGCATGCGGCTCGTCGTCGTGCGCCGCGGGGTAGTCCTCCGGCGGGCGAACCTCGAGGCCGATCGACGTGCCGGTGCCGTCGTCGGCGGTCGGGATTCCGGTCGAGTCGTCCGCGGCCTCGGCGTCGGCCGCCGCGGGCGTCGCGCCGTCACCTGATTCCACAGCCGGGGGGGGCGGCGGCGCTTGCGGCACGGATCCCTCGCCGATGGTTGCGATGGGTACGCCGATCGGCAGGCTGTCGCCGACCTGGGCGACGATGTGGAGGGCGCCGTCCGCCGGCGCCTCCACCATCATGTTGGCCTTGTCCGACTCGATCTCGACGATCGGCTCGCCTTTCGTCACCGTGGCCCCGTCGTCCTTGAGCCACTGGAGGACGGTGCCCTCCTCCATCGTGTCCGACAGCTTTGGCATGAGGAAGTCCATCAGCGACCCCCGACGAGTGCGTGGACGGCCGCGGTGACGTCTGCCGCCTTCGGCAGGGCCGCCTGCTCGAGGTTCTTCGCGTAGGGCATCGGCACGTCGGCGCAGTTGACCCGGCGGATCGGCGCGTCGAGCCAGTCGAAGCAGGCCTCGTAGACATGGGTCGCAAGGTTCGCCGCGATGCCGCACTCGGGCCAGCCCTCGTCGACGATGACGCACCGCGACGTGGCGCGCACGCTCGTCGCCAGGGTCTCGACGTCGAGCGGGCGGAACGTGCGCGGATCGATCACCTCGCATTCGATGCCCTGCTTCGCGAGTTCCTCCGCGGCGGCGAGCGCGACCCACACCATGCGGGAGTGGGCGAGCACCGTGCAGTCCCTGCCGCTGCGGCGGATGGCCGCGCGGCCAAAAGGCACGAGGTCGTCGGCGCCGCCGACCGGCCCCTTCTTCGCATAGAGCCCCTCGCTCTCAAGGAAGATCACCGGGTCGTCGTCGCGGATCGCGGTCTTGAGCAATCCCTTGGCGTCATAGGGGGTTGACGGCGCGACCACCTTGAGCCCCGGGACGTGCGTGTACCAGGCGTCGAGCGAATGGCTGTGCTGCGCGGCGAGCTGGTGGCCGGCGCCACCGGGCATGCGGATCACGATCGGGCACGCGACCTGTCCGCCGAACATGTAGCGGAGCTTGGCGGCGTTGTTGACGATCTGGTCGAGCGCGAGCACCGAGAAGTTCACCGTCATCATCTCGATGACGGGCCGGAGCCCGGCCATCGCCGCGCCGATGCCGATGCCGGCGAACCCGGCCTCGCTGATCGGGGTGTCGACGATCCGCTCGGCTCCGAACTCCGCCAGGAGACCGCGGGTGACCTTGAATGCGCCCTCGAACTGGCCGACGTCCTCGCCCATGACGAACACGTCGGGGTCGCGCTGGAGCTCCTCCCGCATCGCCTGCGTGAGCGCCTCGCGGTAGCTCACCGCAGTGCGCGGGGCTGCGGAGGCGGTGCTCACGGCATCAGCGCGCTGCCGCGCGGGTCGTCGTTCCAGGGGTTCGCGTACACGTGCCTGGCCAGCTCGCCCTCCGCAACCGGCGGGCTCGCATCGGCGAAGGCCACGGCCTCCTCGACGACGCCGGCGACCCGCTCACGCACTTCGTCGACCTCGTCCCGGGTCATTACTCCCTCGCCCAGCAGGATGCGCTCGAAGGTCACCAGCGGGTCACGGGCTTGCCAGCGCTCCTTCTCCTCGGCTGCGCGGGTCGTGTCCGGGTCGCTCATCGAATGGCCGCGGTAGCGGTAGGCGCGCGCCTCGATCATCGAGGGCTGGTGCTCCTCGCGCGCGAGCCGGGCGGCTTCGCGCACCGCCTCGTGGACCGCGAGCACGTCCATGCCGTCCACCTGGCGAGCGGGCATGCTGAACGCCCCGGCCCGCTTGAAGAGGTCGGGCTCCGCGCTTGCGCGCTCGACCGCCGTGCCCATGCCGTACTGGTTGTTCAACACGAAGAACACGACCGGGAGGTCCCAGAGCTCCGCCATGTTCATGACCTCGGCGAGCACGCCCTGGTTGACGGCCCCGTCGCCGAACATCGCGAGCGCGACGCGGTCCTCGGCGCGGTAGTGGATCGCCCAGGCGAGTCCGACGGCGAGGGGGATCGATCCCCCGACGATGCCGTAGCCGCCGTAGAAGTGCCGCTCGCGATCCATGAGGTGCATCGATCCGCCCAGGCCCCCGCAGATTCCGGTGGCACGACCGAAGAGCTCCGCCATCACCGCGTTCGGGTCGCTGCCCCGCGCCAGTGCCTGCCCGTGCTCGCGGTAGGTGCTCGTGATCGGATCGTCGGGGCGCAGCGCGGCGATGGTGCCGACGACGGCCGCCTCCTCGCCGATCGCCAGGTGGAGGAAGCCGCCGATGTTGCCCTTCATGTACTCCTCGGCGGCTCGCTCCTCGAAGCGCCGGATGAGGATCATCCGCTCGAGCATGTCGCGCATGAGCTCGGCTTGCGGGCGGGCGGGAGGACCGCTGGTGGCCGCGGGGGCGGCGCTCTTCGCCATCTGCCAATCCTTCCGGAGTCGACGCCGACATCTTGGCAGACGCGCTCCACGGCGGCCGCGGGTCGCGCGCCCAGGTCGGGCCGCCGGTCAGGCAGGCCGCACGGCCGCATGCGGGTCGCCGCCCAGCTCGGGTGACTGGTCGTCCGCGGCCGCTCGACGGACGGCTCGCCGCGGCCATACTGCCCAGAGCATCACCACGAGCAGCGCATTCCGCGCCACCAGGAGCCCGACCGGGACCGGGTCGCCGCGCTCGACCAGGTCGGCGTAGAAGAGCGGAAAGATGAGCTGCGTGAGAACCATCGCAACCGGCAGGACGATCGCGGCGACGCGCCCGCGACTGGCGGCCACGAGCAGCGTCGCCGGCAGGAGCCACACCAGGTACTGGGGCGAGACGACCTTGCCGAGGGTGACCGCCGCGACGATCGTCGCCGCGGTGGCGGCGACCCAGAGTTCGGCAGCGGCGGACGACCGTCGCCGAAGTCCACGGGCGAGCACCGCGACGATCGCCACGAGGCATGCGACGAGCAGGAGTGTCGAGAGCGTCGCGAGGGCATCTGGAACGCTCCCCGCGACGTTCTCGCTGCCGTAGCTGTTCAGCGACCGGAAGGGGAGCCCCGCCACGTGCACGATCGACGAGCCGAGGGACTCGATCTGGAGGGGACGGTCGAGGTGATAGGCGAAGAGGCGCCACGTGGAGTGGGACGCGATCGCGAAGAACGGTGCCAGCGTGAGGGCCACCCCGGCCGCCAGCCCCACGGCCCCGGTCAGAGCGCCGCGCCGGTTGCGCCGGTGGGCGTGCCACAGGATCAGCGCCGGCATGAGCAGGATCGGTACGAGCTTGATGGCGACCGCGATCGTCAGGAGCGTCCACGCCCAGCCAAAACGGTCCGAGAGGCCCGCGACGAGCATCCATCCGAGCAGGGCGGAGAGCACGAGGTCGTACCGGGTCTGGACCAGGGTGCCGAGCAGCACAGGGGTGAGGGCGACCACCCCGACGGCGAGCGCCTGGCGGGCAGGGGACAGCCCGAGCTGGCGGCCTGCGACGAGCGCCGCGAGCGCCGTCGCGACGAGGCACGCGAGCATCGTCATCGAAAACGTGAGCTGGTAGTCGCCCGGGATCCGCCCGACGAGCCAGAAGAGCCCGGTGGAGAGCGGCGGGTACTCGATGTCGAAGTCGCGATAGGGCACCGCTCCGGCGTCGATCATCCGGCTCGCGTGCTCGTAGACACGGGTGTCGCCGAGCTGGAAGTAGTCGAAGATCACCCAGCGCGTAAGCGCCCAGACGCCGATGCACGCCGCCGTCGTGATTGCCACCGCGCGTCTCATGGCAGGTCGGCCGCCTTCACACGACCGCGGTTGAGGTCGACGAACACGGCGACCGGCGCACTCCCCCCGGCGGACCGGACGCCCCCGGTCTCCGCCAGCTCGGAGGAGAGGTCTGTGCATCCCGCTCCTGCTTCGGTCGCGACGAGCTGGGCGCGGGCTCTGATGAGCCCGCCGTCGAGCTCCTCCCACGTGAGCATCGCCCCACCGCCTGCTGCGGGCACCACCTGGGCGCCGCCGGCGGGGCCGCCGGCGCCGGGCTCGGACGGTGGCGTCGCCCACCGGCCCGCGGGGTCCCGGATCGCCACGCCGAGGCGGTTCGCGCCGTCCTGGACGAGCGTCCACACGGCGACCGCGCGACCGTCGGGCAGGACGGTGACGTCCGCAGCGGTGTCGGCCCGCCCGGGGCGCGCGAGCTCACGTGGCCGGTCCGCGCCCCTGCCGATCGCGACCGGCGCCGACCACCCCGGGCCCTCGCCGTGGTTCGACGTGAACACCCCGATACCCCCGCCGTCGCGCCCGATCCACACCGCGACCGCCGCGCCGAGCGGCCCGACCGCGACGTCGGGCTCCTGGGTGCCTCGCACGCCGGTCGAGACGACGGTCGGCGCCGACCAGGTCCCCTCGGGGTCCCTGATCGCGGCCGCGACGCCGTGCACCCCGCCGACGCGCTGCTCCCACACGACCGCAGCCGTGCCGTTCGGCGCGACGGCAAGACGAGGGCGCCTGGCGCGGGTGCCCTCCGTCGAGATCGGATGCGGCATCTCCCAGGTGCCGTCCGGCCGCTGCTCGGCCGCCTCGACCACGGCGTCATCGTCGCCGGCATCGCGGCGCCAGACCACGGTCGCGCGCCCGGCCCCGTCCACGCCGACCTGCGGGTCGCGGGCGGGGGTCCCCGGCGCCGACAGCATGGCCGGCGCCGTCCACGTCCCATCCGCGCGGGTCGTCGACATCTCGATCGTCCGCGACCCCCCGACCGGTTGCCACTGCCAGACGGCCACGGCCTCACCGCCGGGACCCATCGCGACCGAGGGGTCACGCCCGCCGCCGCGTGAGATCGCCGCCGCGCCCGCCCAGGTATGGCCCGAGCGGGTGCTCGCCTCGACCGGACCGCCGGTGCCGCTCTCCCATGCTGCGACCGCGCCCGCGCCGCCGTCGGTCGCGACGACGGGGTCGCGCCGGTCGTCGCCGCTCAGCGTGACCGGCGGGGCCGTGGGAGCCGCGCACGACGACGGACCTCCGGTCCAGGCGCACCCGGCGAGGACGCCGAGGGTCGCCGCCAGCGCCACCACGGCCGACCCGGCGGCGGCGGTGCGCGCCCGGTCAGCCGTGAGGAGGCACCTCGAGGTGGCGTTCGAGGAGCATCACGTCGCGCCACTGGTCCGCGACCCGCCCGTGGGCGGTCAGGCGACCCACGGTGCTGAAGCCGACGGATGCGGCCAGGGCGAGCCCGGCGGCGTTCTCGGGGAAGATCATTCCGACGAGCTTCCAGTAGCCGAACGCCGGTCCCTCGATGACGAGGTGCTCGAGGAGGGCGCGGCCCACGCCCCGTCCGCGGGCGGCGCTCATGACGTACACGGTGTACTCCGCGACCCCGCTGTACCACGCCCGGTGTGAGAACGGGGCGAGGGCGGACCACGCGATGACATGACCGGCGTCCTCCGCGACGAACACCGGGGCCGTGGCCGCACGGCCGGCAAGCCATCCGCGGCGCTCCTCGGCCGAGTGCGGCCCGGTGGCGAACGTCGCCGATCCGCCCGCGATGGCCTCGTCGTAGATCTCGCCGATGATCGCCGCGTCGCGAGGCTCTGCGCGGCGGATTGCGAGTCCGGTCACTGACATGTGCCGCCGAGGTTTGCGGGACGGTCGGCGAGGGTCAGCTTCAGGGTCACCCGCTTGCCGTCGCGGAGGACCGTGACGTTGACGGTGTCGCCCACGCGACGACTGCTGACCTCCTGGCTCAGGTCGCCGAAGTCCCGCACTGGCTGACCGGCGATCGCGACGATGATGTCGCCGCCCTTCGGCGGCTGGTCGTCAGGGGCCGACGACGCGCGCAGGCCGGCCGCCTTCGACGGGCCTCGCTCGTCGATCTTGCGGAGGGCGACCCCCCGGGCGTCGCCGGCGCCGAGCGACTTCGCGACGTCGGGGGTGACCGCCTCGCCCACGATGCCGATCCAGGCATGCTGCGCCGTGCCGTTCGCGATGATCGCGTCGGCCACCGGGCGGACGGCGTCCATCGGCACGGCGAATCCGATCCCCTCGAACCCGCCGCCTTGACTCGCGATCTGCGAGTTGATGCCGATCACCCGGCCGCGGGTGTCGAGGAGCGGGCCTCCCGAGTTGCCCTGGTTGATTGCGGCGTCGGTCTGGATCACGTTGGGGATGGGCGAGTCGTCCGGCGAGCAGATCTGACGCTTCAGTGCGGACACGATGCCCGTGGTGGCGGTGCGCTCAAGTCCGAGCGGGTTGCCGATCGCGACGACCGGGTCGCCCACGACGAGGTTGCGGCTCTCGCCGAGTGGGAGCGGCTTGGCCGACGGCGGTGGCGTGGAGACGTCGAGCACAGCGAGGTCGATCGCGGGGTCGCTCGCGAGCACGGTCGCGCTCTGGGTGGTCCCGTCGGCGTACGTGACCGTGACGTTCGAGACGTTCTCGACCACGTGGGCGTTCGTGAGGATCCGTCCCTTCGCGTCGATCAGGAAGCCGGAGCCGAGGCCGCCGCGGTGCTTCACCAGAACGACGCCCGGGGACGCGTCCCGCACGATCTGCTGGACGCTGAGGCCGTCGCCGTCCGCGGTGGCGAGCGCGGGGTCGGACGTCCTGGGCGCCGCCGCGGTCGTGGTCGTCGAGCCGCGCTCGACGACGGTCACTGTTCGGGTGGGCGAGCTGTCGTCGCCCAGCCGTGCGACCCCGAACGCGACACCGGCAGCGACGACGGCGGGCAGGATGGCCGTGGCGAGCCACTTCCCTCGCGTTCGTGGAGGGTCGGGCGGCTCGGGACTTGGCGTCAGCGGCGGAAGGGTCCCCATCGGGCTCACAGGGTAGCCGAGCCGTTTGCGTGCACGTTCGCGCGATGGTCCACATCTCGTCGGCGTTACGGTGTGGTGAGCGACACGCGATCCGAACCGCCACAGTGCTCTCCGAACCCGCCAGCTCCCTCACCGATCTGCTCCTCGCTGGAGTCGCGGCCTGGCTCGCGCTCGACCTGCGTCGCCACGCCGACCTGTCGCCCTACTGGTGGCGGATGTTCGCCTGGACCGCGGCCGCGGCGCTCGCCGGATCGATCCACCACGGGTTCGTCACGCGGTCCGATCGTTGGGACGGCGCGAGCTGGGCGATCGTGACGTTTCTGGTCGTGATCGCGATCTCGTACCTGCTCGCGGCGAGCGTCGAGGAGGTGCTCGGCCCCGGCCACGCCACCTCGTTCTGGATCCTCCGGTCGGCGAGCCTCGTCGCGTACGTCGCCGTCGCGGTCACGGTGGGGGCGTCCATCGGCGCGATCCTCCTTTGCGAGGGCATCACGATGATCGCCGTGCTCGTCCTGTGGTGGATCGGGCTGCGGCGGGGTCACCCTCGGGCGCGGGCCGTGGCGGTCGCGATCGTCGCGTCGATGGCGGCCGCCGCGATCCGCGCCGCCCCGCCGGGGCTCGTGGAGCCGACCGGGCTCGACCCCACATCGCTGTACCACCTCGCTCAGATTCCCGGGCTCGTGCTCCTCGCCTTGGCGGTGGTGTCGTCCGGCGCCGCACCGCTCCGGGGGCCCCGGTGAGCGCCGCGGTCCCGGTGGGCCTACAATTCGTCGAATGGCGCAGCGGATACTGGTAGTCGATGACGAGCAGTCGATCCGGACCATCGTCGAGTACGCCCTGAGGGACGCGGGATTCGAGGTGGTCACGGCCGGCCGCGGCGACGAGGCGCTCACCGTTATGGAGCGGGATCCCGTGGACCTGGTGGTGCTCGACGTGATGCTGCCCGGCATGGACGGCCTCGAGGTGTGCCAGCGGATCCGCGCGGAGCGGAGCGTGCCGATCATCATGCTGTCCGCCCGGGGAGAGGAGCTCGACAAGGTCCTCGGGCTCGAGCTCGGCGCCGACGACTACGTCACGAAGCCGTTCTCGCCCCGTGAGCTCGTCTCGCGCGTCAAAGCGAACTTGCGCCGGGGCAAGCTCGACGGCGAGCACGAGGACAGCCTGCGGTTCGGCGATCTCGAGATCGACCCGGTCGCGCGGGCCGTCACCCGCGACGGCGACGAGCTGAACCTGACGCTCTCCGAGTTCGAGATCCTCCTGAAGCTCGCCCGCTCGCCGCGGCGTGTCTTCACGCGTCAGGAGCTGATGGATCACCTCTGGAACGGCACCTTTTACGGCGACCTTCGCAGCGTCGACGTCCACGTGCGGCACCTGCGGCAGAAGATCGAGCGGGACGCGTCGAACCCGTCGCTCATCAGGACCGTCCGCGGGGTGGGATACGCCTTCGGCGGGGAGGACGGCGCGGGCGGGTGAACGAGCGGCCCCGGCGGTACGGCCTCCAGGCGTGGCTCGTCGCCTCGTTCGTCGCGGTGGGGCTCGTCGCGAGCCTGGCTGTCATGCTCGTCGTCCTCCCGACCCTCGAGAGCAGCATCCGCACCGAGGAGGCGCGCCGGGCCGGCGCCGACCTCATCCAGCAGCTCCGCCAGCGGCAGAACCTCGGCTCGCTGACGGCCCAATCGGAGGTCGAGAGCCTAGCGCTCGAGATCCGGGGGGATGTCCGGCTCCTCACGCTGGGAGCTCCGTTCGAGACGACCTTCTCCGACACCGGTCGCGGCTATCTCCCGGCGGACTCGATCACCGCGGCCGGCGAGTACATCGCGCAGGGCGGGGGAACCGCCCGGTACCAGGCGGTCAACGTCGGCGGGCGCCAGGTGCTGCAGGCCGCGCATGCTGCGTCGGTGGATGGCGTGCCTGCCGTCATCGAGGCCGCGGCGCCGATCCGTGGGGCGGAGGGGCAGATCGCGATCTTCCGCCGCCGGGTGCTGATCGCGGTCGCGCTCGTGCTGATCCTCGCGTCCCTCCTGGGGCTCGGGATCGCGCGGGTGCTGGGCCTGCGCATCAAGTCGCTCGCCGGAACGGCGAAGACGCTCGCGAAGGGCGACCTCTCCGCGCGCGCCGACGAGACCGCTCCCCAGGAGCTCTCATCGCTCGGCGCGAGCCTCAACTCGATGGCCGCGCGCCTCGAGGGGCTCGTGGCGGAGACCCTCAACGACCGCGACCGTGCGCGCGCGCTCGTCGCCTCGCTCGCCGAGGGCGTGCTCGCGGTCGGCGACCGTGGCGAGGTGACGATCGCCAACACCGCGGCCGAGCGCCTCCTCGGCCTGCCCAGCGGCACCGAGTCGATCCACCTCGACGAGCTCCCTGAGCCGGTGCGCGACGCGGTGCGCTCGGGGCTCTCCGGCGGCGTGGAGGGCACCGTCGAGGTCGCGCTCCCAGGTGGGATCGAGGCGCTCCTCAACGTGTCCCCGCTGGCCCGAGGCGCCGGCGTCGTGCTGACGATGCGCGACGTCACGGAAGAGCGGCGCCTCGCGCGGGCCAGGCGCGACCTGATCGCCAATGTGTCGCACGAGCTCAAGACGCCGCTCACGGCGGTCAAGGGATTCATGGAGCTCCTCGAGGATTCGGAGATGGCGCCCGAGCGGCGGACCGAGTTCCTGCATCTCATGTCGCAGGAGGTCGCCCGCCTCGAGCGGCTCGTCGCCGAGCAGCTGGAGCTCGCCCGGCTCGACGCCGGCGCCCTGGTACTCGAGCGTGAGCCCGTCGACCTCGGCGAGCTCGCCGCGGAGATCGCCGAGTCCCGCCGCCTGCTCGCGGAACGCGAGGGGATCTCGCTCGTCGCGGCGCCGACGGCCGCTCCGGTCACCGTCGACGCCGACGCGGCTCGGGTCGAGCAGATCCTGCTCATCCTGCTCGACAACGCGATCCGCCACACGCCGTCCGGCGGGAAGATCAGCCTCGGCGTGTCCACCGACGGCCAAAACGGCACCGTCAGCGTCCGCGACACCGGCACCGGCATCCCGGTCGACGCGCAGCAGTTCGTCTTCGACCGCTTCTACCAGGCCGACCCGTCGCGGGAGGGGCAGGGCCTCGGCCTCGGCCTCGCGATCGCCCGGGGGCTCGCCGACGCCCACGGCGGGTCGATCGAGGTGCGCTCCGCGCCGCTGGTGGGGACCGTGTTCACCGTCCGGCTGCCGCTCGCCGCGCCTGTCCGACAGGAGCAGCCCGCGACGCGGTAGCTTGCCGACATGGCAAGCGTTCGCGTGGCGGTGGTGCAGGCGACGCCGGTTGTGCTGGACGGCCCGGCGTCGGTCCAGAAGGCATGTGAGCTGATCGGCGAGGCCGGGGCCCGTGGGGCCCGCCTGATCTCGCTGCCGGAGGGGTTCGTCCCGATCATGCCCCGCTCGTGCTGGGGACATCACTACGGGCTGATCGTGTCTCCGAAGGCGGTCGAACTGCACCGGCGCCTGTGGGAGAACGCGGTGGACGTGCCCGGTCCGCTGACTGAGCGCCTCGGCGCCGCGGCGCGCCGCGCGAGGGCGTGGGTCGCGATCGGAATCAATGAGCGGGCGGTGGCGCGGCCGGGGAGCCTATGGAACACGTTGCTGTGGCTCGCGCCCGATGGCTCGGTCGCGCTGCGGCATCGCAAGCTGATCCCGACGGCCCACGAGCGGGTGTTCTGGGGGCAGGGCGCCGGCGACGACCTCGACGTGATCGAGTCGGAATTCGGGCGCCTTGGCGGCCTGATCTGCTGGGAGAACTTCATGCCAGCCGCGCGTAGGCGCCTGCACCTCGGGGGCGTCGACTTCTATCTCGCGCCGACGGCGGACGACCGCGACATCTGGGTCGCGGCGATGCGGACGTTCGCGTTCGAGGCCGGGGCTTTCGTGCTGTCGCCCGTGCAGTACCTGCGGACCGCCGACTTCCCCGACGACTTTCCGCTGCATGACGAGCTGGCCGGGTGCCCGGACGTGCACTTCAACGGGGGCAGCGTGATCGTCGACCCGTGGGGCAGCCTCCTCGCCGGCCCGGTTTTCGGCCGCGAGGAGATCCTCTATGCCGACTGCGACACCGACCTGATCCTCCAGGCTCGGCGGGTCCTCGACACGGCAGGACACTACGACCGGCACGACGTGACGCTCTGAGATCCGTGCTCGTCACCGGCGCGGGCCGGGGCATCGGCCGCGCGACGGTCGACGCGCTCACGGACCGTGGATGGCGCGTTGTTGCCGGTGTGCGTGACGTGGCGGCCGCCGCCGAGGCCGGCCTCGATCGCCCCGGCGTGCACCTCGTCGCGCTCGACGTGACCGACGCCGCTCAGGTGCGCGACGGTGTCCGCGCCGCGGAGAACTTCGCCGCAGGTCCACTCGACGCCGTCGTCCTGAACGCCGGGTACGCGGTGGTGGGTGCGATCGAGGACGTCGACCTCGACGAGGTGAGGGCGGTGCTCGAGACGAACGCGCTCGGCGCGCTGGCCGTCGTTCAGGCGGCGCTGCCGGCGATGCGCGAGGCGGGACGTGGCGCCGTGGTCTTCGTCTCGACGGTCGGCGCGGGCCTGCCGACCCCGCTCCTCGGCGCCTATCGCGCGAGCAAGGCGGCGCTCAACGCGTTCGCCGAGGTGCTCTCGATGGAGACCCGGCCGTTCGGCATCCGGGTCTCGCGCGTCGAGCCGGGTGTCGTCGCGAGCGAGTTCTCCGAGGCCACGCGGCTGTCCGGCTCGATCGAGCGGGGTGAGGGTCCATACGCTCCGCTCCTGGCTGGCTTCCGCGAGGCGATGGGTCGATGGCGTACCGGCTATGAGACCCCCGCCGAGGACGTCGCCGCCACCGTCGCCGACCTGGTCGCCGATCCCGATCCGCCTGCGGTGGTGCCGATCGGGGAGGACGCGGCGCGCCTCGCGGGCGGCGACGAGGATTACGTGTTGACGTTCATGGGCATCGAATGGCCTCGCCGGTGAGCCCGACTTCCGCGACGCGGCCATGACCGGCTGGGGCTCGTCGCTCGGCCCGGTGGTCGTCGCGCCCGCGCCGTTCAAGGGCGCGGTCTCCGCGCCCGGCGCCGCCCGTGCCATCGCGGCGGGGCTGCGTCTCGCGGCCACCGGTGTGGAGACCCGGCTCGTGCCGGTTGCCGACGGCGGCGAGGGGACGCTCGACGCCCTCGTCGCCGCGGCCGCCGGCCGCACCCGGGCGTTCGAGGTGCTCGACCCGCTCGGCCGTCCCGTCTCGGCGGAGATCGGCCTGCTGCCGGGCGGCACCTGCGTCGTGGAGCTCGCACGGGCCTCCGGCTTCGAGCGCATCTGGGATGACGAGCGCGACCCCATGACTGCGACGACCTACGGCACGGGGCAGCTCATCAGGGCCGCGCTGGACTTCGAGCCGGCGCGCATCATCGTGACCGTCGGCGGGAGCGCGACCAACGACGGCGGGCTCGGCATCGCACGCGCGCTCGGCGCGCGGCTCCTCGACGCCGACGGCCTCGAGCTCGACGGGCGGGGGAGCGATCTCGGCCGGGTCGCGACGATCGACCGCTCCCGACTCGATCCCCGGCTGGCAGCCGTCAGGGTCGACGTCGCCTGCGACGTGCGGAACCCGTTCCACGGTCCGGACGGAGCGGCGCAGGTCTTCGCGCCGCAGAAGGGTGCGGATGCCCCAACGGTCGCGGAGCTCGATGCCGGGCTCGTGCGTCTGGCGAGGGTGCTCGCCACCACGACGGGCGTCGACGTGCAGAACATCCCCGGCGCCGGTGCGGCCGGGGGTGCGGCGGGCGGCATGGCCGCGCTGCTCGGCGCGGCGATCATCCCCGGTGCTGAGCTGGTGCTCGACGCGGTCGGCCTGCGGGATCAGCTGGCGGACGCGAGCCTGTGCATCACCGGCGAGGGCCGGTTGGATGAGCAGACCCTCCACGGCAAGGCGCCCGCCGCAGTCGCCGCCGCCTGTGGGGAGGCGGGCGTGCCGTGCGTGGGCGTGTGCGGCGAGCTCGCGCTCCTGCCCGGCATGGTGCGTCGTCTCGGACTGGTCGCGGCGTTCCCGATCGGCCGCTCGGTGCGTTCGCTGGCCGAGGCCCTTGCGGAGACGGAGACCGACCTGGCGGCGATCGGCGCCGCCATCGGAGGTCTTGCGGCCGGCCTCACGGCCGGCGAGCACTAGTGCCTGAGCGTGTCGAGGGCGGGATCTGCGGCGAGCCAGCGCTCGACGGCTTCGCGGACGCCCGCCCCGTGGCGCTTCGCGGTCACCCACGCCGCGTCCGACTCGAGCGACGGGTCGTCGTCTGCGCCGTTCCGGACGATCGCGAGCACCCCGACCACCGTGGCAAGCTCGAGATCGGCGCGGCTGTCGCCCACTGCGAGGCAGGCGGTGGCACTCGCTCCGCGCCGCTCGATGTCGCGCGCGACGGCCGAACCCTTGCCGGCGCCCGCCGGAAGCAGGTGGTAGGCGCGCCGCCCGTCCGTTCCCACCGCGCCGTTGTCGACCAGCCGGAGCGTGCCCCGGGAGAGCGTATGGACGAGATCGATCGCGTCGGGCCCGGCGTGGCCGACGAGCAAGTGGCTGCCCTCACGTCCGAGTGCCCACGGCAGATACGGCTCCAGGCGGCCGTTCGCCCACGCGAGCAACGTGTCGACGATGCCGGTCTTAGCGATCGCGGCATGCACGTTCTGGCCGTTCGCGGTGGGGTACCCGGCGTCGCAGGCGCCGAGCTCCCCGATCGCGCCATCGGCGCCGAGCATCCGCGCGATCGCCTTGAGCTCGGCGAGCCTGCGCCCGCTCACCAGCACGGCCGGAACGCCGTGGGCGTGCAGCGCCTCGAGCGCGTGGACCGCCTCGTACGAGAACAGCCCGTCGCCGTCGCGGAATAGGCCGCCCCCCCGGCCGAGCAGCGTCTCGTCGAGATCGAGGTAGCAGACCCTCATGCGGTCGCCGCTCCGCGCGCAACCTCGATCATCGGCGGGCGCTCGCCCAGCGAGACAGCGCGGCGCTCCAGCGAGAGCCCGCCCGCCGCGTCTCGAGCCGGTCGGACATATCCGTCGGCCGGCGGGACGGCGCCGCGCCGGGCGAGCACGGCGTTCGTGATCTCGTATGCCATCGGCCCGAGCGCTGGTGTCGGCTGGTTGCGATGCCGGCGCTCGCCGAGGTCGACCTGTGCCATCGCCTCGAGGCCGGCGGTTTCGAGGATGTCGATCAGCAACCCGAGCTCCACGGCATAGCCGCAGAAGAAGGGTAACTGCCCGAGGAGTGACCGCCGACCTGCCGCCTCGCCGGACAGCGGCTGCACGAATCCGGCGAGCTCCGGGACGAAGCGGTTGATAAGCGGCCGCGCGCAGATCTCGGTCACCCGCCCGCCGTCGTCGGCGGCGCCGGCCAGTGGGCGACGATAGAAGGCCTTGACGTACCCGATGTCCGAATCGAGCAGGAGCGGTGCCAGCAGGCCGGGCACGAACGCCGGGTCGAAGTCCTCGATGTCGCCGTCGATCCAGGCCACGACGTCGCCGGTGGTCGCCGCGAGGCTCTTCCACATCGCCTCGCCCTTGCCGCTGCGAGCGCCCAGGTCGGGGAGGACCTCCGCGTCCTGCACCACGCGCGCCCCGGCTCGCATGGCGACCTCGGCCGTGCCATCGGAGCTGGCGCTGTCGATCACGACCACCTCGTCGACGAGCCCGCCCGGGCCGATCCAGCGGTCGCGGATCGCCCCAACGATCGCGCCGACGGTGTCGGCCACGTCGAGCGCCGGGACCACGACCGACACGCTCGTGCCGGACCCGGCACGGCGGGCGGCCAGCGCGTCGGGATCGAAGCTCGCGCCCGTGAAGGTGCGCTCGAGCAGCCACTCGTCGCGAGTCACCCGGGAATCATAGGGACGGGCGCCCCGGCCGCGCCGGTCGACCCGGCGGCCGATTGCTCGCCTCCCGACCCAAATTGGCTACCCTCCCGCGGAATGGGGGAGCTCAAAGGACTCGTGCTCTCGGGCGGGGCGGGCACGCGCCTTCGTCCGATCACGCACACAAGCGCGAAGCAGCTCGTGCCCGTCGCGAACAAGCCGGTGCTCTTCTACGGGCTCGAGGCGCTGCGCGACGCGGGCATCCGCGAGGTGGGCATCATCGTCGGCGACACCCGCGACGAGATCGAGGCGGCGGTCGGGGACGGTTCCCGCTTCGGCCTCGAGATCACCATCATCCCGCAGTCGGCCCCGCTCGGGCTTGCTCACGCGGTGCTGACCGCCGAGGAGTTCCTCGGCGACTCGTCGTTCGTGATGTACCTCGGCGACAACCTGCTGCGCGACGGGATCACCGCGCTCGTGGACGAGTTCCGGTCTCAGGCCCCCGACGCGATGATCCTTCTGCAGCACGTCCCGAACCCCGAGCACTACGGCGTCGCCGAGCTCGACGCGGGCCGGGTCGTGCGGCTCGTCGAGAAGCCCAAGGAGCCGAAGAGCGACCTCGCGCTGGTGGGCGTCTACATGTTCACACCGGCGATCTTCGCGTCGGCGAAGGCGATTCAACCGTCCGCCCGAGGCGAGCTGGAGATCACCGACGCCATCCAGCACCTCGTCGACCGCGGCCTGCGCGTCGACCCGCACGTGGTGAGCGGATGGTGGAAGGACACTGGCCAGCTCGCCGACATGCTCGAGGCCAACCGCCTCATCCTCGACGTGATCCC
This sequence comes from uncultured Thermoleophilia bacterium, assembly GCA_963777565.1. Classification (GTDB taxonomy): domain Bacteria; phylum Actinomycetota; class Thermoleophilia; order Miltoncostaeales; family Miltoncostaeaceae; genus CALMEC01. The sequence goes on along the minus strand of CAVZQZ010000010.1, from coordinate 61,197 downwards.
GCATCGCATCGACGGGGAGCTCGACTCCGACAGCACCGTCGAGGGCCGCGTGGTGATCGAGGCGGGCGCGCGCCTCGTGCGCTCCGCGGTCCGCGGCCCGGCGATCATCGGCGCGGGCGCGTTGATCGAGGATTCCTACATCGGCCCGTACTCGGCCGTCTCCGCCGGATGCGTCGTGTCTCGCGCAGAGATCGAGCACAGCATCCTCCTGGAGGACAGCGAGATCCGCGACCTCGACGCGCGGGTCGAGAGCAGCCTCATCGGCCGGGGCGTCTCGATCGTCCGCAGCGACGCCAAGCCCCGGGCCTACCGGTTCCTCGTCGGCGATTCGTCGGTGATCGGGCTGCTCTAGTGATCCGCGAGACTTCTGGAGGGGAGCGCTAGTGGCTGGGGCGGAAATGCGGGAGATCGGCACGACGCTCCCGGGACTCGTGCTCATCGAGCCCGTCGTGCACGGCGACGCGCGCGGGTTCTTCCTCGAGAGTTACCGTGAGGACCGCCTGGAGGAGCTCGGCGTGCGCGAAGAGTGGCGGCAGGACAACCACGCACGATCGGGCCGGGGTGTCCTGCGGGGAATGCACTTCGCGCTCCCGCCCGGCCAGGCGAAGCTCGTCCGGTGTGTTCGCGGAGCGATCGTCGACGTGTGCGTTGACATCCGCCGGGGCTCGCCCACGTACGGCCGCTGGGAGGCATTCGAGCTCGACGACGTCGCGCACCGGATGATCTACGTCCCTGTCGGGTTCGCCCACGGGTACTGCGTCGTCAGCGAGGTCGCCGACGTGACGTACAAGTGCTCGCACCCCTACGACCCGGCCCTGGAGCGCGAGTTCTCGCCATTCGACAACCGGGTGGGCATCGCGTGGCCGGACATCCCCCGGATCGTGTCCGCACGGGACCGCGACGCCCCGCTCCTGGCCGACATCGCCGCGGACCTCCCGTTCATGTTCGCCGCGTGAGGGTGCTGGTGACCGGAGCAGCCGGCATGCTCGGGCGGGACCTCGTTCCCCTACTCGAGGCGGACGGTCACGAGGTGACGGCTGTGGACCTCGACGTGGACGTCACCGATCCGGAAGCCGTCGACCGGTGCGTGCGCGACGCCCGCCCCGAGGCGATCTTCCACCTCGCCGCGTGGACGGACGTCGACGCCGCGGAGGAGCACGAGGACGAGGCGCTCGCGGTGAACGGCCAGGGGGCTCGCAACGTGGCGCGCGCCGCCGCGCGAGCGGACGCGCCGCTGGTGTTCGTATCGACGGACTACGTCTTCGACGGGGCTGCCGCTCGGAGTTACGCGGAGGACGATCCACCCGGACCGCTCGGCGCATATGGTCGAACGAAGCTCGCGGGAGAGCTCGCGGTGATCGACGAGTACCCGCAGGGCGCGCGCATCGCGCGGACCGCATGGCTCTACGGGCGCCACGGCCGGAACTTCGTCGACACCATGCGCCGTCTCGCCGACGAACGCGACGAGGTGGCGGTCGTGGACGACCAGGAGGGGTCCCCGACGTGGACCCGGGACCTCGCGCCCGCGCTTGTCGCGCTGCTCGACCTCCCTCCGGGGACGTACCACACCTCCGGGGGCGGGTCGGCGACCTGGGCCGATCTCGCACAGGCGATCTTCGACGAGACCGGCGCCGGCTGCCGCGTGCGCCGCATCACAACCGCCGAGATCGGACGCCCCGCGCCGCGTCCGGCGCGGGCGGTCCTGGCGGTCACGAAACCGGGAGCACCGCGTCTGCGACACTGGCGCGAAGCGCTGGCCGACTACCTCAGGGAGCAGAGCCGTTGAAGATCTTGGTCACGGGTGGCTGCGGGTTCATCGGATCCTCGTTCGTCCGTCTTGCCCTCGCGCGTGGGGCCGAGGTCGTGAACCTCGACAAGCTCACGTACGCGGGCAACCCGGCGAACGTCGCGGACGTCGCCGACGACCCCGGCTACCGCTTCGCGCATGGCGACATCGCCGACGCCGACGTCGCCGGCGAGGCGATGGACGGCTGCGACGTCGTGGTGAACTTCGCCGCCGAGAGCCACGTCGACCGGAGCATCCTCGACCCGTCCGAGTTCATCCGCACCGACGTGCAGGGCACCGCGACGCTGCTCGCCGTCGCCAAGCGGACGGGGGTGTCGCGCTTCGTGCAGGTGTCCACCGACGAGGTGTACGGGTCGATCGACGCCGGGTCGTTCCGGGAGACCGACCCGGTCCGCCCGTCCAGCCCGTACTCGGCCAGCAAGGCCGGTGGCGACATGCAGGTGCTCGCGTGGCACCACACGTTCGGCGTGGACGCCGTGATCACACGGGGCAGCAACACCTTCGGGCCGCGCCAGTACCCCGAGAAGCTCATCCCCCTCTTCGTCACGAACGCGCTCGACGGGTTGGAGCTGCCGGTCTACGGCGACGGGATGCAGGTGCGGGACTGGATCTTCGTGACCGACCACTGCGAGGGCATCTGGACGGCGATGGAGCGCGGGGTTGCCGGCGAGGTGTACAACGTCGGCGGGGGACACGAGATGCCGAACATCGAGATCACCCGCCGCATCCTTGCGCTGACCGGCGCGGATCCCGGTCTCATCCGGCACGTCGTCGACCGGCCCGGCCACGACCGCCGGTACTCGCTCGACACCGCCAAGCTGCACACCCTGGGCTGGCAGCCGCAGCGCACGTTCGACGAGGCCCTCCAGGAGACGGTGGCGTGGTACGCCGACCGCCGCGACTGGTGGGAGTCGATCAAGAGCGGCGAGTACCTCGCCTATTACCAGGCGCAGTACGGCTCGCGATAAGCGAGGCGCCGGCCGGCCGAACTGCCGGGACGCGGTGGAGGACTCGCCGGGTGGGCACCGAACCGGTCTGGTTGCGTGGCGCCGACGAGGCTGAAAAAGTCCTGCACCTCATGATGAAGCCCGGCACGACCCCAACGGCGGGCGAGCGTCCCGGCGGGCGGCTCCGACCGCGTCTCGCGGCCCAAGTCATCGTCTTCGTCGTGGCGGCGGCGCTGTGCGGCCCCGCGCTCGCGCTCACGCTGCCAGCCGATCCGGCGGCCCGAGCCTCGTCGTCTGCGCCCCCTGCTGCGGTCGCGAAGAAGAAGAAGAAGGTCACGCCGCGCTTCGTCTTCACCTTCGAGGGGCGCGGCTACGGGCACGGCATCGGAATGTCGCAGTACGGCGCGTACGGCGCCGCGCTCGCCGGGTGGAGCGCCCAGCGGATCATCGGCTACTACTACCGAGGCACGGCGCTCACGGCGCTCCCGGTCACGCCGGTCCGCGTCCTGCTCGCCACCTCCGCGCCGAGCCTGACCCTCGCGTCGGACGGCGACTGGGGGGCGATCGTCGAGAGCAGCCCCCTCCAGGTCGCGCGGCCGCTGCCGGCCAACGTCGAGCTCCGAGTCGCGACGCTCGGGCCGGACGGGGTCATCGTAAGCGACTCGAACGGCGCCGAGCTCCTTCGCGCCACCGGAGCCGTTCGCTTCACACCCATCGCGCCCGGCGCGACGATACGGCTGAAAGGCACGCGCTACCGAGGCGCGCTTCGTGTCACCCGCGAGACCGGTGGGCTGTCGGTCGTGAATCACATCGACCTCGAGGCGTACCTCCCCGGCGTGGTGCCGCGGGAGATGCCGGCGAAGTGGGGCGACACCGCCCCGGCGGCGCTCGAGGCCCAGGCCATCGCCGCCCGGTCCTACGCGATGGCGACGAGGCGCTCCGGCGGCAGTTTCGACATGTACGCCGACGAGCGCAGCCAGGTCTACGGTGGAGCATCGGCGGAGGATCCGCGCACGAGCCGCGCCGTACAGGCGACCGCGGGCGTGGTCGCGACGTACCAGGGCAAGATCGTCACCACCTACTTCTTCTCGACCTCAGGCGGCAAGACGGAAAACGTCGAGAACGTCTTTCGCAGCCCCCCGGAGCCGTACCTCGTGAGCGTCAACGACAACGCCTTCGACGCCAGGTCGCCGCATCACCTGTGGAAGGACCCGAAGACCTTCACGGACGCGAAGCTCGCAAAGCTCCTCGTCACCCGCAAGCCGGTGCTGAGCATCAAGATCCTGGCGCGCGGGGCATCACCGCGGGTCAAGCTCCTTCGTCTCACGACCCGAAGCGGCGCCACGAAGGAGATGAGCGGCGCCGACGTGCGGCGCGCGCTTGGCCTCCGCGACACGTGGTTCGTGGTGCGGCGCCGGGTCCTGAACCCGGCCACGCTTCGACTCGTCACGCAGCCGCCGCGGTAGGCCAAACGGCGAACGCCGGGGCTCGGGTCAGCCCTTCGGCACGATGGTCGGATCCGGAGTCACGATCGTCACCGTGTTCTGCGCTCCGTTTTGAACCTGAACGATCGACACGGCGCCGCGCGTCGTATCGCCGTTCGCGTCGATCGCGAACGCGCCCATCAAGCCGTCGGTCACGTCTGTCGCGAAGAGCTTCTCCGCGACCGAGGCTCGGCTCCCGTCCGACGCCTCGATCGCGTCGAGCAGCACCTCGGTGGCCTGCGCGGCGTACACCGCGTCCGCCGCGACCTTGTCCGGGCCACCGACCGTTGCGCCGAACGCGTTGACGAACGCCGCTCCCCTGCCGGTGAGTCGATCTGCCGGGGGGCCAGGGATGCTCACATACAGGCGCTCCGCCGACCGGCCGGCGTCGTCCACGACCGACTTGACGGGACTGAACCCGTCCGGCGCGAGGATCGCGATCCGGGTGCCCAGCGCGGCGCGGAGATCCTGCAGCAGCTTGCCGCCGTGGTTGTCGACGATGCCGGCGATCAGGACGCCGTCCGCTCCGCTCCGCTTGATCGCGTCCGCAAGTCCCTCGTAGCGTGCTGCCGCGGGCACCCACTTCCGGCGTCCGGCGATCGTCAGGCGGAGCTTCGAGGCGGCGGAGACAAAGCCGTCCGCCACTCCGGCGCCGTAGCGCTGTCCATCATCGAGGACGAAGACCGTGCCGAGCTTCAGGTCGTTCTTCGCGAAGCTCGCGAGGGCCGGCCCCTGGACGTTGTCGGCTGCGATGACGCGGGCATAGGTTCGCCGGCCCGACGGAAAGTACTTTGCGGGCTCGCCCGGGGCGACCGGACCTCCTTGGGTCAGGCCAACGTAGGTGTTCGTGGGGCTCACCATCGCGATGCTCTTCCCGTTGAGCGCCGGCAGCACGAGCTTGGCGCAGCCCGAGTCGTAGGTGCCGATGATGCCGATGACCGCCGCATTGGCCGCGTACGCATTCGCGTTGGCGCTGCATCTCGCCGAATCCCAGGAGGCCGCCTGGGCGGTCGAGTCGTCACACGCCTGGTAGGCCACGCGCTTGTCGCCGGCGGTGAAGTCGCGTTGCTTGAGGACGAACTCGATGGCCTTGCCCATCTGCGCGACCTGGGGGAGCTGCGGATTCTGGAGCGGCAGGTCCGACGCGATGAGGTACGTCGGGTCGCCCTTGCCCTCGTACATGATCGTCGTGGGGCACGACGACGTCGGCAACGCCTCGACATTGCCGCGACGGCCTTCCTGGTCGCCACCTCCGCAGCCGGTGAGCACCGCTCCGATCACCGCGACCGCGGCGATCGCCGCGAGGGTCCATCGACCATGTGTCATTGCGCGCTGCTCCTCGTTGCCCGGTTGTCGGTGGTCGCCCCGGGGCTGGTGGATCGGCGGCCCCTCGGCATCTACAGCCTTCGGCATGTCAACGCGTGTTACTGAGCCTCGAGGAGCTCCTCGGCGGGAACGTCCGCGCCAGACGCGGGCGGGTAGTCCGGCGACCAGCTTGCCGGCCGGCACGTCCTTCGTCACGAGCGCCCCCGCGGCGATGAAGGCCTCCGCGCCGATCTCGATGCCCGGCAGGATCACCGACGCTCCGCCGACGCGGGCGCCGCGGCGGATGGTCGGGCCCTTGATGTGCCCATGCCGGGCCTCGGTCCTGCCCATGAAGTTGTCGTTGGTGGTCGCCACGCACGGCGCGATGAAGACGTGGTCCTCGAGCAGCGAGTACGCCGTGATGTAGCAGTTGGCCTGGATCTTGGTCTGGTCGCCGATCGACGTGTCGTTCTCGACCACGCTTCCGCGTCCGACGACGACTCCGTCGCCGATGGTGACCCGCTCGCGGATCGCGACCTGGTCGCCGATCACGCATTCGCTTCCGATCGTGGATCCCGCGAACAGCACGGACCCGGCGCAGATCGCCGTGCCGGGCCCGATGGTGAGCGGCGGAAGCGGGTCGCGCTTCGCGGTGGATCGCTTGCCGAGGCGGGGCTGCTTGCCGATCACCACGTTGTCCTGGATCACGCAGCCATCGCCGATCACGGTGCCGGCATGGATCACCACGTTCGCGCCGATCTCGACGTCGTCGCCGATCACGACCCCGTCCCCGGTGACCAGGTTCTCGCGGCTCACGATGCCGCCCCCTGCGCAAGCGCCACCGGCCGGCCGGCGTCGGCCAGCGACTCTCCCATCGCCTCCAGTACCTCGACGACGGTCAGCCCCGCGACCGCGTCGGAGAGCGGCCGCTCCCCGGTCGCGACGCACGAGACGAAGTGCTCGCAGACCAGCCGCAGCGGCTCCGTCCCGTCGATCTTGGGGATGTGGATGTCGCCGGAGCGCACCTGGATGTACTCGCCGTACTCGGCGGTGCGGGGCGTAGGCCCCTTGTCGTAGATCGTCACCTTGCGCTCCGTCTCCATGTCGTCGAACACCACCATCCGCTCCGAGCCGATCACCGTCATCTTGCGCATCTTGTGCGGGTCGAGCCAGGACAGATGCAGGTGGCCGGTGACACCGGAGGGGAAGCGCAGATGCCCGAAGACCACGTCTTCGACGCCGGGCTGCAGGTACGACTCGCCCCATGCCGCCACCTCGACAGGCCGCTCACCGGCGAGCCAGATCATGACCGAGATGTCGTGGCACCCCAGGCTCCACAGGGCGTTCTCGTCGGGCCGGACGATCCCGAGGTTCTGGCGGTTGCCGTACATGTAGAAGGTCCGGTCGCCCAGTGCCCCGGCCTCGACGAGATCCTTCACCTTGCGCAGGCCGGGGTGGTAGACGAGCAGGTGGTCGACCATGGCGACGAGCCCGCGCTCCTCCGCGAGGTCGGCCACGGCGCGCGCGTCGGCGGCGGTGAGCGCGAGCGGCTTCTCCACGAAGACGTGCTTGCCGGCGTCCAGGACGCGGGTGGCGAGGGCGGCGTGCGTCGGGACGGACGTGGCGATCACGACCGCGTCGAGCGTGTCGTCGCCGAGCAGGTCGTCGAGGTTCGTGGTGAACGCGCTGCCTGGGAACGCCGCCCGGTGGCGGTCGAGGACCGCCTCGTCCAGGTCGCAGCACCACGCCAGGTCGGCGCCGGGCAGCCGGTCGAAGTTGCGGGCGAGGTTGGGGCCCCAGTAATTGAGGCCGACCACGCCGAGGCGGACCGCGTCGCGTGTCACAGGCGCCACACCTTTCCGTCGATGTCCGGGACGACGTTGCGAAAGTCGACGACGAGCGGCGCCTCGCGGGCGACGAGCTCCCAGTCGACACCGGAGTGCGCCGTCACGACCGCGACGGCGTCGAGGTCGCGCAGGAGCTCCGCTTCGAGCGGCACGCTGCGCAGGCCGAGTTTCGCGAGCAGCGGCACGTGCGGGTCGTGGTAGGCAATCTGGGCCCCCTCCTCGACGAGCAGGTCGATCACCTTGAGCGCCGGGCTCTCGCGCATGTCGTTGACGTCGGCCTTGTAGGCGACGCCGATCACCAGGATCCGGCTGCCGTTGATCGGCTTGCGCCGGCTGTTCAACGCGCGCGCGAGCTTCCCGACGCAGAAGGCCGGCATCTGCGAGTTGATCTTTCCGGCGAGCTCGATGAACTCGGTGTGGAACTCGTACTCGCGTGCCTTCCAGGTGAGGTAGAACGGGTCGATCGGGATGCAGTGCCCCCCGAGCCCCGGACCGGGCCGGAACGGCATGAAGCCGAAGGGCTTGGTCGCGGCGGCGTCGATGACCTCCCATACGTCGATGCCCATCCGGTCGCAGAGCATGGCCATCTCGTTGACGAGCGCGATGTTGACGCTGCGGAAGATGTTCTCCAGCAGCTTCGTCATCTCGGCGACCTCGGGGCTCGAGACCGCGACGAGGTTGTCGCAGGCGACTCCGTAGACGTCCATCGCCCGCCGTGTGCAGTCCGGCGTGAGCCCGCCGATGACCTTCGGCGTGCTCCTCGTCGTCCAGTCGACGCGGCCCGGGTCGACCCGCTCCGGTGAGAAGGCCACGTGGAAGTCGCGGCCCGCGACCAGGCCGGACCGTTCGAGGATCGGCGTGAGCTCGTCGCGCGTCGTGCCGGGGTAGGTCGTGCTCTCGAGCACAACGAGCTGCCCGGGGCGCAGCCGCTGGGACAGGCTCTCGGCGGCGCCCAGCACGGCTGACAGGTCCGGCTCGCGATGCTCGTCGAGCGGGGTGGGGAGGCAGATAATGACCGTGTCGACCCACTTCATCGCGTCCCACGACGTCGTCGCCCGCACCAAGCCGTCGCTCACGAGCTGCCCGAGCCGGTCCGGTGCGACGTCCTCGATGTAGGACTCGCCCCGGTTGAGCATGTCGACCTTGGACTGGACGGCATCGAGGCCGATCACGGCCACTCCGGCCTCGGCGAGGGTGGTGGCGAGGGGCAAACCGACGTAGCCCATGCCGATCACGCCGACGCGCGGCGTGATTTCGGTCATCTGCGGGCCTGTGGGTGACGGGGGGAGGACAACGACTCGCTATCGTAACCAATATGGCCGATGCGCTGCTGGCGGAGCTCCCGCGGATCGCGCGCGTCGCCGAGGAGGTGCGCCTGCGCGGGGTGCTCGCGATCGCGGCGGGCGGTGCGGCGGGCGCATGGTGGGCCATCCAGTGGCTCCTCGACCAGGACGTCGACCCGGGACGCACGTGGGCGCTCGCGCTCCTGACCGCCGTCCTCGCGGCGGTGACCGGCCTTCTGAACGTTCCCCGCCGGCTCCGAGATGGGCTTCGTGACCCGCGCTTCCCATCGGCGCGGGTGGTGTACGAGACCCGGGCCGATAGCCGCGATCGCCGCGTCCGGCTGTCGGGTGCGGTCTTCCTCTCGACGATCGTCATCCTGATGGTCGACCAGGTGGCCGGCTGGGGCGGCGTGACCGCGGGGGTGATCGTGGGCGCGGCCGTGGGACTGGGCGTCGCGGACCTCGTCGAGGCGCGGCGCTGGGAGCGGGCGGAGCGGGAGCGCGACGCCGATCTGTTCGTCAAGATCGGACCGCGGGCGCTCGTCGCCGGCTTCGGCCGGATCGAGGTCTACGAGGTGCCGGCCCCGCCCAAGATCGGGAACGCCTGGTCCTGACCGGGCGGCGGTGTCACGCGCGTGCCTCATGCCAGGCCAGGATGACCTCGGCGATCCTCGCGGAGGCGTGTCCGTCGCCGTAGTAGTCGGGCCGATCTGCGGGGGTCGTGCCGTCGGCCAGCGCGGCGGCCACCTTCGCCGCGTCCATCCCCGTGAGCCGGTTGAACCCGCCGTCGACCGTCTCGACCCATTCGGTCTCGTTGCGCAGGGTGATGCAGGGGATGCCGTGGAAGTACGCCTCCTTCTGGACGCCGCCTGAGTCGGTTACGACCGCTCGGGCTCCGACCAGGAGGGCGGTGAAGTCGAGGTACCCGACCGGCGGGGCCAGGTGCAGCCCCGGGACCGACTCGAGCCGGCTCCACAGCCCGGCCTCCTCGAGCTTGTGGCGCGTGCGGGGATGGACGGGGAACACGGTCGGCTCGCCGATGGCGTCGAGCACCTTGACGAGTGCGGCGAGCGCCTCGGGCGTGTCCGTGGCGGCGGCCCGGTGGACGGTGGCGAGCACGTACCCGCCCGCGGTCAGGCCGAACGCCGCGGCGCCCTCGCGGCGCGCAGCGACCGGGGCGAACAGCAACGCCGCGTCGTACATCACGTCGCCGACCTTGTGCACGCCGGCCGTGATGCCCTCGCGCGCGAGGTTGGCGACGGCGGTGTCCGTCGGGACGAAGAGGAGCTCCGAGAGATGGTCGGTAACCACGCGGTTCTGCTCCTCCGGCATGGACCGCACGAACGACCGCAGCCCTGCCTCCACGTGAGCCACGGGGATGTCCCGCTTCGCGGCGGCGAGGGCGCCGCCGAGGGTGGTGGTGGTGTCGCCGTAGACCAGCACCAGGTCCGGGCGCTCGCCCTCCAAGAGCGGCTCAAGCCGTTGCAGGATGAGCGCGAGCTGCGCGCTCGGCGTGCCGGGTCCGATCTCGAGCGCGTGGTCGGGCGCGGGGATGTCGAGCTCGTCGAAGAACAGGTCGGCGAGCTCGGGGTCGTAGTGCTGGCCGGTGTGGACGAGCACCTCGCCGACGTGGTGGCGGAGCGCGCGCGCGAGCGGAGCCGCCTTGACGAACTGCGGGCGGTTCCCGATGACGGAGAGAACCCTCACAGGCCGAATCCGAAGCTGCTGATCTTCTGGGTGATGACGGTGAACCTCCCGGTCGCGATGAGGATGCCGAGGCCGATCGTGACGATTCCAGCGACGAGGTTGATGACCTGCCAGTGGTCGCGAACCCTCCGCGAGACCGACATCGTCTGCGTGAGGAACAGCCCGGCGAGCAGGAACGGGATGCCGAGCCCGAGGGCGTAGACGAACAGAAGCGACGCGCCGACTCGCGGCGATTCGGTGGGCACCGCGAGCGAGAGCACCTGGCCCAGGAACGGCCCGGTACACGGCGTCCAGGCGATTGCGAAGGCCGCGCCCGCGACGGCGATCCCGGCGAGCGTCGTGGGTCGCCTGGCGATCGACAGCCGCTTCTCGCCCTGCAGAAACCCGAGGCGCGGCAGGAAGATCATGAGGATGCCCATGGCGATCAGCAGGAGCCCGCTGACGAGGTTGATGACGTCGCGATCGCCGTTCAGGCTGTCGCCGAGGTAGCCGGCGCCGGCGCCCCAGAGCGTGAACATGGCCGCGAACCCGACGACGAAGGCACTGGTCGCGCGGGTGACCGAACTGGCCCGCAGCGCCGCGGTGCCGCCGCTCGCGGTGAGGTCGTCGTACGAAGCCCCCGACACGAACGAGAGGTAGCCGGGCACGAGCGCCAGCGCGCAGGGGCTCGCGAACGACACGAATCCGGCCGCGAGCGCGTCGGCGTACGTGAGCACGGTGACGTCGACCGCCATCGAGCTGATGGTATCGGCCGTGTGTGAATGCCTCGTTACGGCGAGGCGCGACACCCGTGACCGATGTCATCGAATCACCGGTGCCCCAGACCCCGTCGGCTGCACTCAGCGTTCGAGGGCGCGAATCTGGTCGGTGGCGCGACGCAGGCGCCACGCGAGGAGTCGACCCAGGTTCCGGTAGAGATTCGTGGCGAGCCCGGGGTGAAGGGAACCGAGTTCGGCCAGCGCAGCGAACGCAAGACTGTGGACCGCCGACGGCTCGTCCGCGACGACCGTGGCCGAGCGCGGTCCTCCGTCGACCAGCGCGATCTCCCCGAGGGCGGTGCCCGGTCCCATCGTCAGGAGCCGTTTCGGCGGCCCCCCGTCTGTCGAGGCGACCTCGGCTCGCAGGGCCCCGGATGAGACGAAGTAGATGTCATCCGCGGGGTCGCCCTCGCGGCACAGCACATCGCCCGGCGCGAGCGTCGAGCTTCGTCATCACGAGCTCGAGGTCGGCGATCTCCGCGGCGCTGAGCCCGGTGAGCAGCGGCTGTTCCGCAAGCGGAAACGCGGCGCCGTCACGCGGGCCGAGCTGCTCGGCGAGGATGTCCTCCTCGCATCGCTGGAGGGCCTCGTCGGTATCGATGGCCGCCTCGACGTCGAGGCGGCCCTCCTGCAGGTGCGACGCGATGAGGCGCACGTCGCGGCCGGCTGCGAGCGTGGCGAGCTGCTCGAGCAGGGTCGACGACACCTCGTCCACGCCGGTCACCCGCCGGAAGTCGAGCACCACGTGATCGACGGCGTCGAAGTCGTCGATCACGGTCCGCACGAGCCGCTCGGCGGCGCCGAACGAGAGTTGACCGCGGAGCTCGTAGACGGCGATTCGATGGCCCTCGCGGTCGAGGACGCGCGACTCGTCCGGGTTGCGTGTGCGGCGGGCGCGGACGACGTCGCCGCCGTAGCGGCGCCGGACCGGGTCCGTCGAGACCAAGCCCGGTCGGTACTGATGCAGGTGGAATCGCCGGGAGAGCTCCTGGCACACCGCGATGCCGCGCACCGAGTTGCCCCGCGCGTCGAGGGGTGGGGAGAACACTCCGATCCCGAGCTGTCCGGGAAGCACGGCGATGACGCCGCCGGCGACGCCGCTCTTCGCCGGCAGGCCGACGGTGTAGAGCCACTCACCGGCGAAGTCGTACATCCCGCACGTGGCCATCACGCTGAGGACGTTCTCCACGTTCGTCGCGTCGAGGGCATGCGCGCCGGTCAGCGGGTTGACGCCGCCGTTGGCGAGGGTCGCCGCCATCACGGCGAGATCGCGGCAGGTGACCAGCACCGAGCACTGCCGGAAGTACACGTCGAGAACCTCGTCCACGTCCTCGAGCATCCCGTGCGCCCGCATGAAATAGGCGATCGCGCGATTCCGGTCGCCGGTGTCCTGCTCCGACCGGAAGACGTTCGCATCGAGTTCGAGATCGCGGCCCGCGAAGGAGGCCAGGAAGCTCATCGCCCGCTCGTGCCGGCTCGACGACCCGTTACCACGGACCATTCCGGCGGTGACGATCGCCCCCGCGTTGACCATCGGGTTGTACGGCCGCAGGGACGCCTCGTCGATCTCGATCGAGTTGAACGCGTCGCCAGTCGGCTCCACGCCGACCCGCCGGAGCACCTCCTCTCGGCCTTGATCCTCGAGCGCCAGCCCGTAGACGAAGGGCTTGGAGATCGACTGGATGGTGAAGGGCAATCCCGAGTCGCCCGCTTCGTAGACCGCTCCGTCGACGGTCGCGACGGCAACACCGAACCAGTCGCGGTCAGCCTTCCCGAGCTCCGGGATGTAGTCGGCGATCGTCCCTTCGGAGCGGGGCGCGATCTGCTGGACGATCTCGGTGATCGCGTCATGCAGTGGTCCCGTGCCCATGGCCGCGCGGTTTTCGACATCGATCGCCAAATTGCGCTCCTCGTCCGCCCCGACTGGTGTGCGCCGGGGCGGGAGGCCGCACGGCACCCGTCGACGCTATCCAGCCGGCGGGACGTGTGATGTGGCCTCGTGGCCAACAATCACGAACGATTTTGGTTGATGTTGCAAGGGCCAGTTGGGAGGCGGAAGTGCCTAGAGTTTCTGGACTCTAAGATTCTCGAAAACCTGCCATCCCGGCGTCAGGCAGGATCTCCGTAATGGAAGGACTGATGCTTGAATGAGACGCCTCCCTCGCCGACGCCGCTGGCAGCTGTCGGGCGGCATCCTGGCAGCCCTCGCCGGCTGCGGCGTCCTGATCGCCGGGCTCGCCACCGCCGCCGACACCACGCCGAAGTACTTCACCGCCACTATCAGCGTCGATTCGGCCGCCCCCTCCGGCGACGCCGTTGATGCCTGGGCCGGTTCGCAGGCCACGGTCACGATCCGCATCAAGAACGATGCGTTCCCTCAGACACTCGGCTCGGCCAACATCACGGTGCCGCAAGACATCGTTGGGGTCGACCGCGATACCAATGCGCTCCTCCTCAGCGGGAGCGTGATCAAGCTGCGCGACCTGAACCTTCCGCCCGGAGCCACGACGACGAAAACGGTCGACGCCCGGATCCCGTGCGTTCCCAATTCCGCCGGCTACACATGGAAGGTCGAGGTCAAGCAGTCCAACGACTTCAACGGCACCGGCAATGACTTCGTGCTCAATCCCTCGACCACCATGCCCCTGCTCTACGGCTCCGGGCTCTGCAAGCTCGAGTTCGCGGCTGGGCCGAAGAGTGCCCAAAGATCCTCCAACATCACCGCCGTCCCGTACCTGACCAGTGGCGCGTCGGTGCTCGTTAAGGTGCTCGACGGTTCGCAGAAACCGAGTGCACCGGTCACGTGGTGGCCGAATGACGTCACGCTGGCCCTCGCGGCCAACCCGGCCCTCGGCAGCCTGGGGGGCACGGTCAGCGTTCGTCCGGGACTCGACGGCATCGCACGGTTCCCGAACGACGCCACCGGCCCGAACATCACGAAGAGCGCGGTCGGCTACACACTGAAGGCGACGAGTGACGGCATCACCACGGCGCCGCCGATCTCCGACCCCTTCGACATCGTCGACACCGTCAAGCCGTGTACGGGTGGACAGTGCTCCGGTAACGCGTCCAACGGCAAGTTCGACGCCACGGTAACGACAGACTCCTCCTCGGGCGACCTGATCATCATGAGCATCGGCGCGCCGGGGCTCCCCAGTCCCGACTGCCAGGACTACGTGGAGACGACGGACGCGCTGTTGTTCGACGTTCTGACCACGAACCCGGACGGGCCGAACAAGACGGTTCTCTACACGATTCCCAGCCCCATCAAGAGCGCCGCGCAGTACGACGTGTGCTTCCAGGTGCCGGCCGACGCGCCGCCCTTCACGACCAAGTCGCTGACCACGGCGCGCCTGGGGCTGCTCCCCGACTGTCGTCGCGTCGGGGGGGTCGCACCGTGCGTCGCCGACCGCGGCAAGGCCGGTAAAGCGGTGGTGCTGACGATCTCCGCCCCCAAGGGGGACCCATGGCTGCGCGGATGAGCCCGATGTCGGTGTGATGGAATAGCCACCCGAGGCGACAGCCACCCATCCGTCCGAGGGACCGTTGAAAAACCATGCGAGCGCCGATCAGTCCGAATACCGTCGACCGGCCCCCTGGGGGCCGGTCCGGCGACGATCGGGACCGGCACGATGGCCTGATCGTCCCCCCCGGGTAGGGTGAGCACCCGCAGCTCGGAGGGGCTCGGGGCCGCCCCGGGTCACGTCTCGCCCGCGACGGGACTCCAGCGGGCCACGGTCGTCGTGAGCGATCTCATGGGGTCGACCGGGCTGGCGGAGCGGCTCGATCCCGAGACGCTCAGGGAGGTGCTCGGACGGTACTTCGACGAGATGCGGGTCGTACTCGAGGCGCACGGCGGGCGCATCGAGAAGGTCATCGGCGACGCCATCGTCGCGGTGTTCGGGCTGGAAGACCCGCACGGGGACGCGGGGGCGGGTCCGGCCGTCGAGGCGGCCGGGGAGACTCGGGGAGTCCTCGCCACGCTCAATGATCAGTTGGAGCGGCGCTGGGGTGTCCGGCTCGTCAATCGCACCGGGGTTTGCACCGGCGCTGTACTCGTGGGGATGGCGGCGGGCGACCGGGTGATCACCGGCGAGGCGATGGAGATCGCCACCCGCATGGAGCAAGCGGCCCCGCCCCTCGAGGTGCTGCTGGCGGGGCCGACGTACGAGGCGGCGCACGAACGCATCGTGGCCGTGCGTGAACCCGACCTCGCGTTGGTGGGTGGCGCGGGCTCCATGGCGGCGTACCGGTTGGAGGCGGTCACGGCGCGCGACGGGGGGCGCGGGCGTTCGCAGGCGGGTGTCGATGGCGCGGCGTTCACGGCTCGCCGCGAGAGCCGCCGCACGGTTACGATCGTCTTCGCCGACGCGAGGGTCGCATCGGAAGAGCCGCCGCCGTCGCCGGAGGCCCTTCGGGATGCCGTGTCTCGGTACTTCTCGGTCGTGCGGGAGATCCTCGAGCGCCACGGTGGCACGGTCGAGCGCTACATTGGCGACGCCGTCATGGCCGTCTTCGGACTCGAACGTCGCCGTGAGGACGATGCGCTCCGTGCCGTCCGGGCGGCAGTCGAGATGCGCCTTGCCCTCGCCGGCGTCAACGGATGGCTGGAGCTCCAAGGCGCACCCGCGCTCGAGCAGCGGATCGGAGTGAACACCGGCAACCTCGTCGCCGGTGACGGCGCGGATCGTCAGCGGCTCGTGACCGGCGACGCGGTCAACGTTGCCGCGCGCCTCGAGCAGACGGCCGCCGCGGGCGAGGTGGTCATCGGTGAGCAGACCGCCGCGCTCCTCGGCGGCGGTGCACACCTCGAACCGCTGGAGCCCCTCGTGCTCAAGGGGAAGGCCGAACCCGTGCCCGCCTACCGCGTGGTCGACGCCGCGATCACGGCGGTCCGGCCCGCCTTCGACACGCCGATGGTCGGACGCGAGTCGGAGCTGGGTGCGCTGCTCGCCTGCCTGGACGACGCGATCAGCCGGCGCGTGACCCGCCTGACGATGGTCCTTGGCGATGCGGGCGTCGGAAAGAGCCGGCTTGTCGACGAGCTCGCGAGAACTGCAAGCGGCGGCGGTGCGCTCATCCTGCGGGGACAGTGCCCGTCCTACGGCGAGGGTCTCACCTTCTGGCCGGTGATCGAGATCGTGCATCAAGCCGCGGGCATCACCGCCGACGACTCCGCCGAGGCGGCGCGAGGACGGCTCGGTCAGCTGGTTGACAACGAGCGCGACGTGACGGAACGCCTCGCGTCCCTGGTGGGTCTCTCGGATGCCGCCTTCCCGGTGTCTGAGCTCTTCTGGGCGGTGCGGCGCCTGTTCGTGCTGCTCGGCCGGCGCAGCACCGTGGTGGTGCAGCTGGACGACGTCCACTGGGCCGAGCCCACCCTGAGCGACCTGATCGCCCACCTGGCGGAGGGAGACGACGCGCCCCGTCTGCTCGTCGTCACCGGGCGGCCGACGCTGCGTGAGCGGCACCCTGGATTGGCGGAGCACGCCGCGGCCGAGCTCATCGATCTCCGACCGCTGGACGAGGCGGGAGCCGGAAGCATCATCGACGACGTCCTGGGCGACGGCGGCATGCCGGCGGCGCTGCGCGACCGGGTCGTCACGGCGGCGGCCGGGAATCCCCTCTTCGTGCGTCAGCTCCTGTCGATGCTCATCGACACGGGCCGCCTGACGCACGATCGCGGTCGTTGGCGCCTGCTGGGCGATCCCGCCGACCTCGCGATACCGCCGTCCATCGAGGCGCTTGTTGCCGCGCGCGTCGACGAGCTGCCGGGGCAGGACCGCGCGGTGCTCGAGCCCGCGTCCGTGATCGGGGGAGAGTTCTCCCGCGCCGCCCTCGGTGTGCTCGTCGAGCCGCCGCTTGCACGCGAGGTCCCGATCGCGCTGACGCGTCTCGGCGAGCGCCAGATGGTGGCGCCCATCGCGGACCTGGACGGCCCCTTCGATCATCGCTTCGTCCACCCGATGATCAGGGATGTTGCCTATGAGGGTCTGCTGAAGCGGGTTCGGGCGGACCTGCACGAGCGGTATGTCGAGTGGGTGGAGGCGGACGCTCCGACCGACGGGCGATCCGTCGAGCTCGACGAGATCCTGGGCCACCATCTCGAGCAGGCCCACCGCTATCGTGCCGACCTCGGGCCGCTGGACGACCACGGTCTCCAGCTGGGGAGGCGGGCCGCCGATCGGCTGGGGGCCGCCGGATGCCGGGCGCTCGAGCGCGGCGACATGCCGGCGGCGGCGAGCCTGCTGCGCCGCGGGGCGGGGGCGCTCCCCGAGGACCATGCTGGTGCCGCTCGCCTCCTCCTTGCACTCGGCCTTGCCGAGATGGAGACGGGTCGGTTCGCCGACGCCGATGCGACGTGGGAGCGGGCGGCGAATCGCGCGTGGGATGCGGTCGACGGGCCGCTGCAGGCCATGGCGCGCCTCGAGCGGATGCGTCTGGCGTACACGATGGGGGTGGGTGCGACCGGCGAGGAGGTCGCCAGGAACGGTGAGCGCGCGGTGGCGCGGTTCAGGGCGACGGGCAATGATGAGGGCCTTGCGATCGCGTGGCGGCTGCTCCTCAACGTGCGGATCACCGAATGCCGGTATGCCGATGCCGAGCGGGCCGCAGAGGCGATCGTGACTCATTCGAGGCGGGTCGGGAACCGCCTCATCGTCAACCGCATGCAGCTCGTGCTGGCGCAGCTCGCGCTCCGCGGGCCCCTCACGGTCGAGGACGCCATCGGCCGTTGCATGCGGATCATCGGCGAGCTCGCAGACGATCGGCAGTCGGCGGCGGTGGCCCGCCGCGCACTCGCCCACCTACAGGCGATGCGGGGCGAGATCGACGCTGGGCGTGAGGAATGCCGCCGCTGCCGCGTGGAGCTGGAGGAGTTCGGATGGATGCTCGACGCGGCGCTCGTCTCGCTCGACGCCGGCCCGATCGCGCTGCTCGCGGACGACCCTGCCGGCGCCGAGGCGGAGCTTCGGCGTGATCTCGCGACGCTCGAGTACATGGGCGACCGTAATTACATCTCGACGACTTCCGCGCTCCTCGCGGAGGCGCTCTACCGCCAGGATCGCCTGGACGAGGCGGCCGAGGCGGTTACCTTCAGCCGCGAAGTGGCCGCCGAGGATGACCTGGCAACGCAGATCATCTGGCGGTCGGTTCACGGCAAGCTGCTCGTGCGCGGTGGCGAGGCGGCCGAGGGCGTCGCGGCGTGTCGCGAGGCGTTGACGATCGCCCAAGGCACCGACGACGTCACGGCCCGAGGTGACGCCCAGTACGACTTGGGGGAGGCGCTGCGGCTCTCCGGAGATCTTGCCGGTGCCCGCACGGCGCTCGCCGCCGGGCGTCGCGATCACTCCGCGAAGGGAAACGTCGTCGCGGTCGCGCGGATCGATCGGGCGCTCGACGAGCTGCGCGGGCAATCCCGAGTGCCTTGAGTCAGGAGTATCGATGCAGTTTCGACGGCATCGACGGTTGCGACACGCGGTGTCCTCAGTCGCCCCCACATGGGGCTCCCTGCGTCCTGGCCTCCCTCGGTCTCGCTCGCCGAAACCGATACCGAACTTCTGACTCAGGACACTAGAGGGTGATCGTCTCGCCCTCGACGGCGGCGTTGATCGGGATGCTGGTGCTCGCACGGGCCCGCTCGAGCATGTCGTCGATCTCGTCGTCGCTCCGTCCCGGATCGTGGTGGAACATCAGCAGGTGCTTCGCCGCGCACCGCTCGGCCAGGCGTACCGCGTACTCGATGGCGGCATGACCGAGGGCCCGGCGGGACGGGAGCTCGCCCGCCGTGTACTGGGCGTCGTGCACGAGCAGATCGACGTCCTGCGCCAGCTCGATGATGCCCGGATGGAGCTCGCCCAGGCCGTCCTCGCCGGGTCCCGCGAAATGCGGAGCGTGATCGGGGACGAAGGCCATGCTTGATCGTCCGTCGCTCACCCGCAGACCCATCGTGCGGCCTCCTCCGTGGGGCACGTCTCGGGCGGTGACCTCAAAGCCTCCGGCCACGCGGGCGCCCTCGCCGTAGTCCTCGAACGTCCAGTCGCCCTGGAGTCCTTCGGGGCCGATCGGGAAGTGTGGCGGCGACATCACTTGCGCCAGAACCTCCTCTGGTGGCCGGGCCTGCGCCGGCATGAGCATGCGGACGCGTCCCTCCGGTCGGTCCCCGGCGCCGAAGAAGGGGAGCCCGTGCGTGTGGTCCCAGTGCAGATGTGAGAGGACGAGCGCGCCCTGGAACGGCTTTCCCCCGAGCAGGCGGGTGAGCAGGCGGAGGCCCGTGCCGCCGTCGAGCACCAAAGTAGGGAGCCCGCCGTTGTCGCCCCCGATGGCCACGCACGACGTCTCGCCACCGTAGCGGACGGTTGCGGGGCCCGGAGTTGCCATGGAGCCACGCGCTCCGCAGATCGTGATTCGCACCGCGGGAACCTACGGGACCGGCTACCGGCACGCCCCGGCCCGAGAGCCAGTTCGAAACCGTGTGAGGCCTGCTTTCGGTATGAAGACGGCGCCAGCCCGCCGGTCAGCCGAACCCCCTGGGCTCTCACCGAATGAGTGCTCCGCAAGATCCCCGGCCGGGAGCGCCACCCGCCGGTTCACGCAGTGTGGGGACGCCAGATCCTCGATACTCCGGGCCATGCACCTACGCGATCTGGCGCGTCACTTGAGGCACGCATTTGGCAATCACATCCGACGACAGCCCCGGAGACCGGAAGGTGATTGAGATCAGAAGGGTCCCGCATCAGCCCGGCCAGCCGCCGGGGATTGACGTGGGAGATCGGGAACCACTCGTGGTGCTCGGGATGGGACGGGTCGACGCTGTCGTTGAGCGGGTGGACGAACTGGTGCAGGAGGGGGTGCGGGGGCTCGGTTGGCGAGTCGAGCTGCGCCTGCCGGACGGCGACGTCGCGCACGGGATCAAGCGCGGCCACGCGCGGCTCATCTTTCTCGACCCGCGTCACTGGTCGGCCGGATAACCGCCGGTCCCGATTCGTCGCCGCAACATGGGTGTGCGGGTGTTCGGATCGCCGCACCGGGTTCTCGGTCGCGTTCGGGGGGCGGCGATGCCTCTGGTGATCTGTTGCGGTCTTTCTGAGGGCAACAGGACGCGCAGAGTTCTGGTGCTCCTCCAAGCCGGCGTTCGGGCCCCCGACTCCTACCGGCCGAGGACCGAGCTGCCCTACGGAGTCAGTGTGAGCCGTGGTGGGATCGAGTGCACGTCCCAAGCCAGCGGCCTGACCTGCACCAGAGCGGCAGGTGCGAAACCGAGCCGGTAACTGCCGACAGATCGGCCAGTCACGTTGAATGCCCTCGCCGGCTGCGTCCTCCTGCGCAAGCCGGTGGAACGTCTTCACCAGATCGGTAGTGGGCCCTGATCCGCCCCTGGTTTTCTGCGGATGACCGACGGGAGCGAACCGGGGACGCTGGTTTTCAAGAAGGTCGGGCCGGCTCGCCGCCCGATGCGACGTCGTGCCGCGCGACGTGCGCGATCAGGAGCCCTCCCCTTGAAAGGTCCTGCCCAGTGAGAGTGTTGGTCGTCATCGCACACCCCAACCCGAAGTCCTTCTGCCATGCAGTGTTGGGGCAGGTCACCCGAGGATTGCGTGACGGCGGGCATCGCCACGAAGTCGTGGATCTGCATGCGATCGGGTTCGACCCGGTGTTCCGCAACCGCGACTACAACCAGTTCATGCACGAGTCGCTCCCGGACGATCTGATCGAGGATGCCGACCTCAGGACGGCCGTGGTGGCCCGCGCCGGGGGCCGTGCCCGGCGGGTGATCGCGAGGCGATGGGTGCGCGACAAGTCGAACCGCCAGATCGTCGAGGCGCTGGGCAAGCGAACGCCGAGGGACGTCAGACGCCAGCAGGAGAAGGTGGCCCGCGCCGACGGCCTGATCTTCATCGCGCCCGTCTACTGGATGGGTCTGCCGGCGATCCTCAAGGGGTGGTTCGAGCGGGTCTTCGCGTACGGCTTCGCGTACACGCTCGACCGGGACGGCTGGAACGGGCATCTCGACGGCCGGGTGCCGCTCCTCACGCAGCAGAAGGGATTGATCATCACACCGACCTTCTTCACGAAGGAAGAGTACGAACGGGGAAGATGGCAACCGGCGATCGACGCGATCCTCTGCGACTGGGGACTCAAGATGGCGGGGGTCAAGGAAGCCCACCACGTCTACCTCTACGCCGTCGGAGCAGTCGACCACGCCACCAGGCTCGGCTACCTCGATCTCGCCTATCGCCTCGGCACGGACTTCGCAACCGACCGCGACGCGGCCGAAGCCGCAATGACCTAAGGAGAGTCAGATGAACAAGCCGATCGCCGTCGGTGCGACGGTTGCCGGCGCGGCGCTTCTCGCGAAAGTGCTCGCGCCCAAGATCCGCAGGGTCGACTTCGCAGAGCGAATCGCCGCGATGCCTGACACCTCGCCCCCGAAGTGGATATTCACGAACGTCGCGGCGATCCGCGCGAACACTGAACGCATCCTGGCGCTCCTGGAACCAACGCCCACCTCGCAGGGAGAACGTCCACCGCCTCCTCGGCAGCAAGTCACACGCGATGCGTGACGCAGACCGGCTCACCGCCACCCCACGACGGTGCGTCGCCGCCAGCGCGCAGGAGCGAGCGGTTTGGCTCATCGACCGACTCGATCCAAGCGGCGGCTTCAACTTCCGGCATTTCCGGATGCGGCACATGCTCGCGGAACTGCTCCGCACCGGCCTGCCCCCCGGCCGCCAGGCACCCGACTTCGAGTTGCCCACCACCACCGGAACGCGGATGCGGCTGAGCGACCTTCGCGGGCAGCCGGTGCTTCTGCACTTCATCAGCTACACCTGTCCGGTCACGCGCGGCGGCGTCCACATCATGCGAGAGCTTCATCGGCTCTACGGCGAGCAGGTCCGGTTCGTGGAGGTCCTGGTCCGCCAAGCACACCCCGGTGAGCGACACGGAGCGTACCGCTCCAACGAGCAGAAGCTTCAAGACGCTCGCAGCTACCAACGCGAAGAGCAGATCCCGTGGCCGGTACTGGTCGATGACCTCGCCTGCACCGTCCAGCGCGCATACGGCGGGCTCGCCGCCGCCGTCTACCTGATCGACAGTCGCGGCAGCATCGCGTTCTGTGGAACCTGGGGTCAGGCTCCGGCGCTTCGATACGCCCTTGACGACCTGCTGGCACGCCACGGTGCGGGGACTCCGGCCGGGCGGGGCACCGACCGCCGGCCGCACCTCTTCGCCGCCATCGTCGCCGGACGCGGTGGCCCTGCACGCGGCGGGCGCCAAGCCCTGATCGACCTCGAACTCGGCTTCCCCGGCGCGAACATCCTGATGATCATCGGCAGCGTCATGCGGCCACTGCTTGCGCCCCTCGCGCTGCGCACCACGCCACTCCCGCCGAAAGCACGCGCCGCTCTGCTCACCGGCCTCGTCGGTACCTGCGCAGCCGTTGGCCTCGGCACGAGGCGCATTCGGCGTCACCGCTCTCCCAAGCGCTGCGGGGAAGAAGCGAGCCCGGCCTCGACTGCCGCCGCCGGCGAATGGCCCGCCTCGGCCTCGGCGCGCCTCAGCCGCGCAAGGCACTCTTGAGCCCGGCGGCGACCGCCTCGAGTACCTGGATGCGGGCGTGTTGTTTGTCCTCGGCGCTCACCAGCTGCCACGGTGCCGCCTCCGTCGAGGTGCGCAGCACCATCTGATCGACGGCGCGCGAGTAGTCGTCCCAGCGTTCGCGGTTGCGGTAGTCGGCGTCGGTGATCTTGTACTTCTTGTACGGCGTCCGTTCGCGGGCCGCAAAGCGCGCGAGCTGCTCCTCGCGCGAGATGTGCAGCCAGAACTTCTGGAGCACGCAGCCCGCCTCCACGAGCTGTTCCTCGAAGTCGTTGATCTCGTCATAGGCGCGTTGCCACTCGGCGTCGCTCGCGAGGCCCTCGACCCGCTCCACCAACACGCGGCCGTACCAGGAGCGGTCGAACACGACGAGCTCACCGGGGCCGGGGAGGTCGCGCCAGAAGCGCCACAAGTAGTGGTAGAGGCGCTCCTCGGCGCTCGGCACGGAGACCGGGATCACACGGTAGTCGCCGACCTCGAACGCTCGGGTCAAGCGGCGGATCACGCCGCCTTTGCCGGCGGCGTCCCAGCCCTCGAAGACCAGGACCGTGGGCAGCCCGGCCTCGCGGGCCTCCAACGCCAGTCTGTGCAGGCGCGCCTGCAGCTTGTCGAGGCGCTTGACGTAGTCCGTGCGGGACATGCGCGCCGACAGGTCGATCCGCGAGAGCACCGTCGGCTGGTCGGCGCGCGGGGCGAACAGGTCGGCCGGGGCGCTGGGACCTTCGGGCGGCGCTTGGGCGAGGCGGGCGGTCAGCGCGTCGAGGATCGTCCGGGCAACGGTCACGTCGCGAAAGCGCTCGTCGGTTGCCTCGACGACTGTCCACGGAGCGCCAGGAGCCGATGTGCGACGCAAGAACTGCTCGACGAGCGGGCGCTCCTCGGACATGGTCTCGAGCATCGCCCAGTCGCGGGCGTCGACGCGCCAGCCACCTTCGCGGTGGTGGTCGCGCGTCGAGGCGGGCGCGCTGCTCGGCCGCCGGGGTGTGCAGGAACAGCTTGACCACCAGCGCGCCGTCGGCCAACAACTCGGCCTGAAGCGCCTCGAGGTGCCGTGTCCAGTGGTCGAAGGCCGCGTCATCGATCTCACCGGCGACGCGAGCGTCGACCTGACGCAGCAGCCCTCCTGCCCAGATGGCGGTGCGCCCGCGCGGCGGCATCGCCCGCCAGAGGCGCGACAGACGCGGCCGGCCTGCCTCGCCGGGGCGCGGCTCGCCGAAGACGCTCGTGTCGATGTAGCGGCTGTCCATCCACTCGTGCAGCCGGTTGATGACGTCGTTCGCCGCCAGGCGGTCGTCACCGGCGATAAAGACGATGACCGGGAAGTCGGCAGTCCTCAGGTCGAACTGGGCGTTGAGCAGCCCGACACGCAGGTCCGGCACCACCGCCTTGAACTCCTCCTTCCCGAGCTGGTTCCCCACCTCGGCCGCTGTGAGCATGCCCGCCTCCTCGTCGTCGCGGACGAAGGATCATTACCACTCCGCCACCGGGCGCACATCGACCGCGCCGCCCATAAAGCCTGAGAGAGCGATCTCGAGGAACCAAACCCTGAAGGTGATCATCAGGAGATACGTGTTCAGCATCTGAGCTGCTCCAGCGGTCTTGTGTCGCAGACGCGGCCTTTGGCTGTGGGCGCATCCCCGTAGCCGGCTCGCGAGCGCACGGGAACGGCCCGCCCTGATGCGCTGCCCCAGGCACGTGCGTGGCTCTTGATCTCGGCGGCTCTGGCGTCGTGTCGATTACGGCCCGGATGCCCGGGCCACCGTTCCATGCACGCACTCAGGTGCGAATATGCCATTCCGGACGCGGTCGAGTCCGACATCCGATGGACGATTCAGAGGGGGTCGTACGATGATTGATGACCGAACAGGGTGGCCTCGCGCTCGTGGCGTCGGCATCGGAGTCACTGCGGCGGCGATGCTGCTCGTCGTCGTGGCGCTCGTGGCGGCCGGCTGCGGCGAGAGCTCCGACACGAAGTCGAACAAGGCGTACGCGAGCAGCGTCTGTAGCGCGATCGGCAGCTGGGAACAGCAGGTCAAGAGCATCGCGACCGACCTGAGCGGCGGGATCTCCAAGGCGTCGCTGCAGACGAAGATCGCGCAGGTCGAGTCCGCCACGAAGACGCTCGCGACCGAGATCAAGGCCATCCCGCCCCCAGAGACCTCGGAGGCCCAGGCAGCCCAGCAGCAGCTTGATCAGCTCTCGACCAGCGTTACGACCACAGTCACCTCCGCCAAGTCGGCCGTGGCGGAAATACCGAGCAACGCGTCGGCCGCGACGGTCGCGTCGGCGCTGGCCCCGCTCGCACCCCAGGTGAAGAGCCTCGCGAGCACGGCCCAGTCGACGGTCAACTCGCTCAAAGAAGTCGGCGGTTCGCTCGGCTCCGCATTCAAGAGCGCGGATTCCTGCAAGAGCCTCGGCGGCTAGGCGCACGTGACGCACTGCGAGCTCCCGGACCGTGCCGTAGATGCATCCGGATGTCCTGTCCGGCGGCGTTCGTTTTGCGCGACCGTTTGCGTCCCGTCTCGGCTCCATGGATGGCTCATCGTCGATCCGAACCGACTTCGCCGGGGAGCGAGACCCGCGACGATTTCGACGACCGTGCACGTGGTGGGAGGGGGTCTGGTCAGCTCGACACGTGGGGGTTGTCGGTTCGATCTCGCTCCCGGGCGAGGCGCGGGGTGGCGTGCGTCTTACCTGCAGGAGCCGACCAGGCGGCGAGTCAGCGAGCGTCTCCAATGCTCGCGTGGCGAGAGCCGAATGGATGCCAGATGGGGTTGGCCTCGTCATGCGACGGAGCCACCGCATACCGAAGGCCGGCAACCTTGGTTTCGAGTGCGTGGCGGAGGTCTGACGCCAGCCGTGTCAGTTCAGCCTCGGTCCGCTCGGCAAGGTTCGCGCCCAGCATTCCGCAACCGGCGAGGCCTGCGTCGGCATCACCGCAGGAGAACTCGACCCGCCAAAGTGCCCGCTCCAGGCGTCCGCGGACGTCCTGCGTCCAGGACAGCGGCTCGTCGGGTTGGAACAGCCCGTACCAAAGAAGGGTCGCGACGCTTCGCTCCGCCAGGACGGCGAACGCGTCAACGGAGCTGGGGCCGGCACCTGCAGCGTCGGTTACGTGGAACGGGTCGAGAAGGACGAGATCGCCCGGCCTGGCCAGATCGACGACGCCCTGGAGTCCGTCGCCGACCGTCACTGTCGCCGGCCGGCCTCGGGCTGCCAACCCATCCCTCATGCTGATCGCGCTGCTCTCGACAAGATCGAAGGCCAGCACATCGCTGCCCTTCGGCAGCAGCGCGTCTGCCAAGGCGACGGAACCAGGGTGGATGCCGGGCTCATCCGCGGTGCCGGCGAGGCGACGTTCTGGGCGGCGACCTCGAGGAAGTCCCACACGCCGCCGCGACCTGGCACCAGGTCGGCGAGCTCATAGTCGAGCCGTCCGCCGTGGCTCTCCACGTAGCGCGCGGGCTGTTCGTTCTCGATCGCCGCCCCGAGCACGGTGTGCTTCACTACATTCCCGAAGTTGGATGCGTACTCGTTAGGCCATGGTGCACGTGAGCCTATCCACCCGAAGCGATCCGGAACCGCGCGGCCGCACGGCGATCTCATCCGGTTCTCATCGAGCGGACTTGACTCCACCACGACCCCCCCGCGCGCGGCCTCGGTCGTCTGCGGTGTCCCCCTGAGTGGCGTCTACAAGACGTCGTCTGACGACCCGTGGGGGCGGATCGATCGGGTGTGGATGCCCTTTCGCCAACAGGGGTCCCGTTCACCTGGAGGCATTGCATCAGGCGCCCAGAGCCCCGGTTCGGGGATCGGTGTCTCGCCCCGGCTTCATCAACCGATCGTAGGTGGTCATGTTGACCCTGCGAGCGTTCGGCCGGCCCCGCTCTGTGGCCTCGGCTTCGCCCAGCAGCGAGCGCCCGAATCGCCTCCCGTGGCACTCGCGTGCACCTTTCTACGGATCAGCGGACGGGCTTCCACCGATTCGGACGCTCCGACGGTGGGGGCACACTCGTTTCCTGCGTCGGTCCGACACTCCGGAGTCTCCCCACGTGCCATCCAGGAGGGACGCCATCGGCCACACCGGCACCAACCACTGAGCGGGCCGTGACGGAGCGTCCACCAAGCGTTGCCGAAGCTCAGGCCCAGGACGGCCCCGGCCGGGCCGAGCGGCGGGTGATCGCCGCGCCCGCGGGCTGGCTGCTCCGCCTGGTGGTGTTCGTGGTCGGCGCGGCGAGCCTGGGGACCGAGATCGCCGCGGCGCGTCTGCTCGCCCCCTACTTCGGTGCGTCGACGATCGTGTGGGCCAACACGATCGCCACCGTGCTTCTTGCCTTGTCAGTCGGCTACTGGCTCGGAGGGCGGCTCGCCGACCGCGACCCGTCGCTGCGCGGGCTGTGCCGGCTGGTGCTCATCGCCGGCGTGCTGCTCGCAGCGATTCCCTATGCGGCGCGACCGTTCCTCGACACCGCCGTCGGTGCGCTCGACTCGATCTCCGCGGGGGCGGCGATCGGATCGCTCGCGGCGGTGATGGTGTTGGTGGCCGGCCCCGTCCTGCTGTTGGGCGCAGTGTCCCCTTACGCGGTGCGCCTGGCCCTGCGCCGCGTCGAGGAGTCCGGCTCGGTCACCGGCGCCCTGTATGCGCTGTCGACTGCCGGCTCGCTTGCCGGCACTTTCGCCGCCGCGCTGGTGCTGATCCCATTCGCCGGCACGCACCGCACCTTCCTTGTGTTCGCGCTCGCACTGACGCTCGTCGCGGCGCCAACCCTGCGACGCCTCGCGTTGATCGCCCCGCTGGTCGTCGCCACCCTGCTCGCCGTGCCACCGGGGGCGATCCGAACCGACAGTGCGGACGGCAAGGTCATCTACGAGACCGAGACCGCCTACCAGTACGCCCGCGTGCTGCAGGATTCGTACGGCACGCGGCGCCTGGAGCTCAACGAGGGCCTCGCGGTGCACTCGATCTACCGTCCGGGCCGCTACCTGACCGGCGACTACTGGGACGACTTTCTCGTCGCACCGCTCACCGTCGCCGGACGGCCACCGCGGCGGCTGGCCATCCTCGGCAACGCCGGCGGTACCACCGCCCGCGCCTACGGCCACTTCCTCCCCGCCACCCGCATCGACGCCGTCGAACTCGACGGGCGCCTGACCGAGATCGCCCGCCGCTACTTCGACCTGCACGGCCCCCGCTTGCGGCTGATCACCGCCGACGCCCGGCCATTCCTGCGCTCAACCACCGGACGCTATGACGCGATCTTCATCGACGCCTACCGCCAACCCTACGTGCCCTTCTACCTCACCACCCGCGAGTTCTTCGCGCTCGCTCGCAGCCAACTCACCCCTGACGGAGCGCTCGTCATCAATGTCGGCCACCCCGAAGGGTCCCAGACGCTCGAGCGCGCGCTCAGCGCGACACTGCGCGACGTGTTCCCGGCCGTTTCCCGCGACCCGGTCACGCCAACCAACACCCTGCTGATCGCCGGGGGCGTCACATCGCCTGCCCGACTCGCGCGGGCGGCGAGCACGCTGCCCGCGATTCTGCGCCCGCTCGCCTCAGCGGTCGCGCGCCGGCTGGCGCCTTCGCTGAGCGGCGGGACGGTCCTCAGCGACGACCGCGCGCCCGTCGAGTGGCTCATCGACCGCTCGATCATCCAGTACGCGTCGCGCGGCCGGTAGCGGCCATCCTGGCTGAACGACGCCGTTCGCAGCGTCCTCCCCCACTGGCCGCCGAGGCCGGTGGGACTGGCCACTCGTGACCAGGGTTCCTCAGGTTGGTGATCTGGCTCTCGTCACTGGGGTTTGGTCATTCACTGGAACCGGGCCGGACGGCGAGCCGGTGAAGCCGGCGGCGGAGATCGCGGACGTGCTGCGCCGTCAGGGAGACGGCTCCTGGCGCTTCGTGATCGACAACCCTGGGGGAACGGTCTGAGTACTCGATTCGAGTGGTGCGGCTCACTCGGCCGACGCCTCCGGGGGTTGGATCGTTACGCCACCGAAGATGGCGAAGGCACGTATCCGGATCGTCGGGCCGTCACCCGGCGGCACCTTGACCTCACGGCCGCCGAAGAGGCTCAGGCCGCTCATCGCGATCCGCGCCCCTGCAGGCACACGTACGTCGATGCCTCCGAAGACCGCGATCGCCGTGAGCCGCGCGTCGTCGGCAGGCATCGCTGCGCCGAGATCCAGGTCGCCGCCGCCCAGCAGCGCGAGCGCGGTCTCCCGCCTCCATCCCGGCGCGAACGGCGTCTTCCCGAAGCCCCCGAACAGCGCGACGTTCATCGTCCATCCCCCTCGTCTCCGCGACGCCCCGCGACGCACCTCCCGGCACCAACGGGGCCGTGGGACTGCCGGTCCGACCCGCCCATGTCAGCGGCGTGATCGATCAGCATGCGGCGCTCTCGGCTTCACGACTTCACGCGGAGCTGACTTGCTGACCGCCTGTTCGAGGACGACCCCGAGGTAGTCGCTCACCGTGAGGTCGTTCCGTGACGCAGCGACGTTGAGTGCACGCCATACCCGCTTGTCCACTCGAAACCTGACGATGACCTTGTCGTCAGGCACGAGTTTTGCCTCTCGGTAGACGGAGGGCAGGTACCGCGAGGATCTGGACAAAGCCAGAGACGACACCAACGATGCCAAGTACCCGCGCTGTGACCGCCATTCCGTTGTCGTGACGCTTGACGATGATTGGCGACTGCCCTGCGGTACCCATTGATCGTTCCCCCCGAGCTCGGATTCGATCATCCCTGGCCCACCGAGCTGGGACATCCGCAGAAACAGCGGATAACCCGCATTGCTGTCGACGACCGGCGGTCGCCTCGGGAACGTGGGCAACGGCTTCCTCAACGAGCCAGGCCGAAGAGAAGATGGGCATCGGATGGGTGGTCGTTGGTGTGGCTTGGGCCCTGTGCGTTTGCCCATTGTGTTGCCCACTTCGGGCGGTTCATTGGAGAGCGTCGGCGGCTCTCCAGCAGCCTTCCGCGGTGCATCCCCGAGGCCGCATACCTCTCCCTGGTCCGACTTCCGGCCGAGCTTCTCTCGGCTGATTCCGCCGTGCGTCGATCGCCGCACCTACCGCCGCCGGGCTTTATCATGCCGACAGCTACTCCCGAGGCCGAAAAGGAGGCACCGTGGCCGACATTCCACTTGCCGCGCCGCAGATGGTCGTTAACAGCCGAATGCTCTACACGAGTTGGACGCCCGCCGATTCGGAGGCCGCAGCGGCCCTCCTCCCCGAGGGCGTGCCCATGGCTGGGCCCGTCTACATGAACCAGTACGTCGTCGATTCGGACGAGCAGACCTCCGGCTTCGGGGCGTATTCACTCACATACCTGGGTCTCGACATCGCTGGCATGACTGACCCTGAGGGGGTCCTGCCGGCTCGGTACATGCTTTTCTACTTCAACTCCTCTCCGCGTATGCGCGAGTACACGGTGCGGGAGTACGACCTGCCGGCCGTGCCCGGCGAGACCACCGTCGAGGTCGACGACGGCCGGGTGACGGCCACCACGACGCTGGATGGATCGCCGGTAATCCGCACGCAGGCGGCGATCGGCGGTGGCATCGCCATGGTGGCGCGGGGGATGCTCACGTACGTCCGGCAGAAGGAGGGCCGGTTCATGGCCGGCAACTTCCCCTACATCGCCGACATGGCTGACGGCTTCGAGGTGCGTTCGATCGAGTTCCTCGACCCGTCGCACCCGGTGTACGCGTTGAGGCCCGCCGACCCGCTCGAGGTGATGGTTGGCGTTTCCTTCTTTTCGCCGGCCGACTCGTTTGTCTATCCCGGAGGGGTCGAGGAGATCCACTTCTAGTTCAATATGACGGCTCGATCAGCTCGTTGGGCCAGGCTCTTTGGGGTCGCCGTCATCGCAGAGCCTCACCCCATGCCACCGTGCCGTATCCGAGGCACGGTGGCTCGGCGCAGACCGGCTTATGTTGACCCCTGCGTGGCCCCCCGAGCAGGACTTCCGGTGTCACGTGTTTCTCAGTACGAGCCTGATCCTTCACGTGAGGCGGGACCACGGGCGGTGGGTCGTGAAGGGATCGAACCTTCGAGCTTGGGACGAAGGAGTTCCCTGCGGGGCTTCTCTCATTCACTGTCGCACGTCGAGGGCGGGAACATGGGCGGGCGCTTGCCTGCCGAAGCCGCCGAAGAGGAGATGGTCCCCCTCCCGCACCGTCTCCCGCACCGCCAAGCGGTGCATCGGGACCATCAGGCGCTGCCTGGCCACAGCGTTTCGGAATGGGCCGGGGTGTCACTCGTCGAGGGCATCTCGGATCGCGTCTGCGAGTCGTTGGCGCTCCTGCTCCTCCTCGGCGAGCACCTCGTCCCGGCGCTCCGCAGATAGTGTGGGAAGGGGCCGGGCGGCCCGGGAGAGTGTCGCCAAGGCAATCCCCGACGGTGACGACACGGCGACCTGCACGTACGTGTGAATATCAGAAAGAGGTGGACGAGCTGTGGCTGCTGACATGTTTCTGACCTACGTGGGCGTCTACGACAGCGTCGAGGACGCCAAGGCCGACTACCAGGCGGTTCATGACCTGCACGTCAAGGCCGGGCTGATCGATGCCTACGATGCCGCGGTCATCGAGCGCAAGGAGAATGGCAAGGTCAAGATCGTCAAGAAGCACGAGACGCCTACCCGGGTCGGCGGTGTCGGCGGTGGGACCCTTGGCCTGGCCACGGGCCTCGTGATCGCGCTCTTTCCGGCTGCCGCCATCGGCGGCGGCCTCCTGGCCGCCACGACAGCGGGCGGTGCCGCGCTGGGCGCAGTGGCCGGGCACGCGGCGGCGGGGATGAGCCGCCATGACCTCAAGGAACTCGGAGAGGAGCTTGACAAGGGGCAGGCCGGCCTCGTCGTGGTGGCAGTCTCCGGCGTCGGGTCGAACATCGAGCCGGCGATGAAGCACGCAGAGAACATTCACACGAAGGAGCTCACGGCCGACGTCGACGAGATCAGAAAGGACGCCGAGACGGACGCCTGATCCGCGCCGAGGCAAGGATCGCGCTTCCAGTCCTTCGCTCGGGGCTGAGCGCTGTGCCCCAGGGAGCGTCGACTTGAGGTCCCACCCCTGGGGCGGGCCGTCGAGGAGCGGGGCTATATCCCTCGCTGTCGGATCTCTAGTGTTCCCCCGCACCCCGTTGTCGGCCGTGACCGGAACCGTCGGCCTCTTCGAGGGCTCGGACCTCATAGGAAAGACATCGAGTCAAAGGAGGAGTGATGTCGCTGTTCACTCAGTTTGCGGCGGATACGGACTATCCGTTTCTCAACATCGTGTGGACCATGCTGATCATCTTCGCGTGGGTCATCTGGTTCTGGCTTCTCATCACGGTCTTTTCCGACCTCTTCCGTCGGAAGGACATCGGGGGCGGCTCGAAGGCCCTCTGGGTGATCTTCGTGATCGTCCTACCGTTCCTCGGCGTTCTGATCTACCTCATCGCGCAGGGCGACCACATGGCCGAGCGCAACATGCAGCAGGCGAAGGCGATGCAGGCCGACACGGATGCGTACATCCAGAGCGTCGCCGGCGGGAGCGCGGCGGAGATCGAGCGCGCCAAGGGTCTCCTCGACTCCGGCGCGATCACGCAGGCGGAGTTCGAGCAGATCAAGGCCAAGGCGCTCGGCTGATGATGTGCGCGTAGCTTCTTCGCTTGCTCCACGGACCGGCCGACGGAGATTCCGGGCTGGCGGACCAACGCAAATGGTCCTCCAGCCCCGGGCCAGTCTCCTGGCGACCACGGATGGCGGCTCAGGGGTTCGGCCTCGCGTAAGCCCATCCCCTCGACCGCGGCCGATGGCGCGGGGTCCGGGAGGCGCATCTTCCGGAACGAGGCGAGCAACCCCAGGACGACGGCGAGTCTCGGCACGGGCGCCCTCATGTGCCGCCCGCCCGGCTGCTCCTGACCGCGAACGACGTCGCCAGCGATAGACACGCCCGGCGGCCGGGACTACCGTGCGACTCGTGAGCGTGACCTGCTCCGGCTGCGGCGCCGACGCCGACGCTGCCTCGCGGTTCTGCGCGGACTGCGGGGCCGCGCTCGGTCGCCGATGTCCGGCGTGCGGTGAGCCGGCCGATGCGGGCAAGCGCTTCTGCGCCAACTGCGGAGGCGCGCTCACCCGCGAGGCGGGGACACCGGCCACGGATGCGTCGGAGGGCGAGCACAAGCCGGTCACCGTCCTCTTCTGCGACATCGTCGGCTCGACGTCGATCGCCGAGCGGATCGGCGCCGAGGCGATGCACGCGCTCCTCAGCCGATACTCCGATCTGGCGCTCGAGGAGCTCCGTTACTACGGCGGCACGATCGACCGCTTCATGGGCGATGGCTTCATGGCGCTCATCGGGGTGCCGAGCGCGCATGAGGACCACGCGCGACGCGCGGTCCTCGCGGCGCTCGCCCTGCGGCGACGGTTGCTGCGCGATCTCACGCCGCCCGGTCTCGATCCGGTCGAGGTGCGGATGGGGCTCAACAGCGGGTCGGTGGTGGTCGGCTGCCTCGGCGACGACCCCGAAGGCGACCACACGGCGATCGGGGACACGATCAACGTCGCGGCCCGCCTGGAGTCGATCGCGGAGCCCGGGACCATCCTCATCAGCGACGCGACCGCCCGGCAGGTGGTCGGGTACGTCCGGTGCGAGCGGGTCGGTCCCGTGGCGATCCGCGGACGGGCCGAGGCCGTGGTCGCGCACCGCGTGCTGGGACTCGGGCCGCGACGCTCGGCGCTGGAGGGCCTCGGGTCGCCGCCCAGAGGGCGTTTCGTCGGACGCGAGCGCCAGCTCACCGCCCTTCAGGAGCTGGTGACCGAGGCCGCCTCCGGCCGCGGCCAGGTCGTGGGTGTCGTCGCCGAGCCCGGCATGGGCAAGTCGCGCATCGTGGTCGAGCTGCGCCGCTCGCTGGCCGCCGAGCGGCTCACGGTGCTGGAGGGGCGCTGCCTCTCATATGGCTCGGCCGTCCCGTACATCCCGCTCACCGACATCGTGCGCGCCAACTGCGGCATCACAGACGGCGACTCGCCCGCCGAGGTCGAAGGGAAGATCGCCTTCGGCCTGGCGGAGCTGGGGATCGACCCCGGGCCCCGCGCGCCGCTCCTGCTGCAGATGCTGGGCCTCCGCGACGAGCGGGCGGCCGATGACCTCACCCCGGAGGCCGTCAAGCAGCGCACCTTCGAGACCCTGTTGACGATGTGCCTCACCGGCAGCCGCCGCCGGCCCCTACTACTGGTCGTCGAGGATCTCCATTGGATCGACCGGGTGTCCGAGGAGTTCCTCGCCCGGCTCGTGGAGAGCATCCAGGGCGCCCCGCTCGCCCTCGTCTGCACCTATCGCCCGGGCTACCAGGCCCCCTGGATGCAGGCGTCATACGCGACCCAGCTCGCTCTGCCGCGGCTGACCCTCGCCGAGAGCCTGGTGGTGCTGCGCGCCGTCCTCGGCGAGCGTGGAGCGGACTCCGCCGCGCTCGAGCCGATCGTCGACAAGGCGGATGGCAACCCGTTCTTCCTCGAGGAGCTGGGGCGGGCCGTGCTCGAGCACGCGCCCACCGGCCCGCAGCACCCGGTGCCCGGCAGCGTGCACGACGTGCTGCGGGCGCGCGTCGACCGGCTGGCGGAGGAACCGCGACGGGTGCTCCAGACCGCCTCGGTGCTGGGGCGCGAGTTCCCGCTCCGGCTGCTGGAGGCCGTCTGGAGCGGCCCCGGCGGCCTCGAGCCCCACCTCGCCGAGCTGAGGCGCCTCGAGTTCATCCACGACCGGGGCGGCCAGGGCGAGCCCGTCTACGTCTTCAAGCACGCACTCACCCAGGACGTCGCGTACCAGAGCCTGCTCTCGAGTCGGAGGGCCCGTCTGCACGAGGCCGCGGGCGCGGCCTACGAGGCGCTCTACGCGGATCGTCTGGGCGAGGTCTACGACCGGCTGGCGCACCACTACTCGCAGACCGCGCGGGCGGAGAAGGCCGTGGAGTACCTCGGTCTCTTCGCCGAGTCGGCGGTGAAGGGGTACGCGCACGCCGAGGCGGCCGAGGCGCTGCGAGAGGCGCTGCGCCATGTCGAGGGCCTGCCACCCGACGTCCGCGACCGGCAGGCCTGTGAGCTCACCCTGCGCCTGGTGTACTCGCTCTACTTCCTGGGCCGGTTCGACGAGAGCCTCGACGCGCTCCGCGCAGTGGAGGCCCGCGCGACGCGGCTCGAGAGCGCGGACGTGGCCGGGCGTCTCCACATGTGGATGGGACACACCCACACCCATGCCGGCGACAGCGCCGGGGTGGCGACGAGCATCGCCCGGGCCATCCACGAGTCGTCGCGCTCGGGCGACGTCGCCACCTTCGGGAAGGCGCATTCCGTGCTCGCCCGCGAGGCCTTCCTCACCGGCCGGTTCGCCGAGGGGGCCGAGCACGGGCGCACCGCCGCCGCCTCGCTCGAGCGCACCGACGAGTGGTGGTGGCTCGGTCACGCCTACGGCTTGATCGGGCTCAACCTCGTCCACACAGGCGACTTCGAGGAGGCGATCGCCAACGCCGCCCACATGAAGGAGATCGGCCGCCTTCGGGACGATCCTCGGCTCCAGAGCTACGCCGGGTGGAACATCGCCTGGTTCGAGGCGACGCGCGGCAACTGGGAGCGCGCGATCGCCGAGGGCACCGAGAGCCTGGAGCGCTCGCCCGATCCGCTGAACAGCGCCTTCAGCATGTTCAGCCTCGGCTTCAGCTACCGGGAGAAAGGCCACCACGCTCAGGCGGTCTCCCTGCTCCAGTCCTCCATTCACCTGGCCACGGAGTTCCACTACGGCCGCCTGGCCGCGTGGCTCACCGGGTGGCTGAGCGAGGCCCAGCTCTGGTCGGGCGACCCGGCCACCGCCACGGTGACCGCCCGCCGGGCCCTCGTCCTCAGTGAGCAGGTCGGTCACCCCTGGGCCATCGCGGTGGCGCAGAGGGCCCTCGGACGCGTCGCCCTGGCGACCGACGACCTCGCGACCGCGCGCGGCCGCCTCGATGAGGCGCGCGCCGGCTTCGGCCGTATGGGGTGCCGCTTCGACCTCGCGGTGACGCACATGGACCTGGCGAGGCTCCAACACACCACCGGTGAAGGTGCCGCCGCGCGCGTCGAGCTGGACGCAGCCCGTGTCCTCCTGAGCGAGCTCGAAGCGCCGATCTATCGCGCTCGCGTCGACGAGCTCGGCGCCGAGCTGGGGGTCGGCCTAAGGCGATCGCCCGCCTGAGCGTTCACAGTCCGGGTTCCCGATCGGGAGCCTCTGATCCCAAGCTCCTGGGTTGAGTCCCAGAGTCCTATCACGTGACCTCTTTGGACCAAGGCCCGGCGGACGTCCACGGCTCGTCGAATCCGTTTCTCACGGTCCGCCGCTGTCCGCCCGGCCCCCGTAGCCGGGCCGGGCGGAGGCGGCGAACGCGTACTAGGTCGCCGCCGGCGGCTCCTCAGCCGCCTCGTGGCGCCAGGGCGCCCAGCCGAAGACGTAGATCGTGAGGACGCCGAGCCCGATGCCGACCACCACCACGAGGATGCCCACCACGATGGCGAACAGCGAGACCTGCTCGGCGAAAAACGCCATGTTCAGACCGGTCGACAGAGCCGTCTCGGTGACCCAGGTGTTGCGTGGGCCGTTTGCGATCGGCTTGCCTGTCGCGTCCTTCGCCGCCAGCTTCTCGTCGCTGGTGCCCTTCGGGCTGCTCGGGTCGCTGGCGAGCTGGAAGCGTCCCATCTGCGCGTAGGTCAAACCGCCCGACGACTCGAGCGCGTGCATGCGCATGTAGCCGGCGAAGCACTTGGCCTTGGTGCCGTTCGTCACCTGCTCCCCGGCCACAGAGCAACTCGGAATGTCTTGCACGTCCTTGAGACCAGCCTCCGCCAACGCGGCCTTGATGAGCGTCGGAGTCATGTCCGGCGTCCCGAAGATCAGCTCGCGCGAGACGTTGTTCTTCACCTCGTCACGACCGTTGACGCCGATCACGATGTACGCGATCCCGGCGGCGATGAGAAGAATGCATGCGGCGACGCCGCCGATCCAGGCGGCGACACGACGCTTTGGATGGAGCTCCATTCGAACCGGTCCTTTCAAAGATCGATCCCTACGACGGATGCGTCTCAGGGCTTGTGGCGAGGGAGCGTCCCCCGAGCAGCCGCACGGGGAATCGGGGGGGCCTCCCAAATCGGCCGCGGTAAACCACGCAACCGGACAGCAGCGTTAACCCACGGCAGGACGGGCGTCGGTCCCGGGTGCCCTTGCTCAGCCTCTTGGTCTTGCGCGAGCAGCGCCTCGGCGGCCGCCTGACGGATCGCGGCCATCACCTCGGCGGTCATGTCGCACGGGAGACGAGCCCAATCGAGGGACGAGACCATCGACGCATGACCGACCGACCCCGCCCTGTGCCGAACGAGCCTGCCGGAGCCGACCGGGCCGCTCCCCGTCGAAGCCCTCGCGGCCGAATCGTCGCGCGACGCTGGCCCGAGGCCGCGGCTTGCTCCGACGACGGCGATGGTGTCACGCGCTCGTCGGGACGTCGTCGCAATCGAGAGACGTCGACAGCTCGCGGAAGGCATCGATCTGCTGCTGAAGCTGGACGACCCTCTGCTCGGCCAGCGCGATCGCGTCGGCGCCGGCGATGAAGCGGCGCGGCGGCTGCTCCTGGGCCGCGATGGTCAACAGCGCCTGCGCGAAGTTGGCCGGGTCACCGGCCTGGGCGCGCGGCCATGCTATGAGGAGTCGAGGAAGCTGAGCACTTCGCGCGCGAACAACTCTGTCCCGGTGTCCATCGCGGTGTGGCGATGGCCGGGCATGACGACGACCGAGCTGTTGGGAAGGGCCGTGTGCACGACCTCGATCGCGGCCTTGAACCCGGGGAGGCTGTCGCCTCCCTGGAGAAGGAGGGTCCGGGTGTGAAGCTCGCGGGCGGCCTCGGCGTCGAACGGACGGTCGCGGACGGCCCGCAGCTCCCGTGGAATTGTGTGCGCTGCCCCGATCCGAGCGGCCCAGGACGGCTGCGAGCGCATTCGCTCGACCTGCTCGGGTGACACCCCTGCGACTTCCTCAAAGAAGAGCTGCAGGAGCGCGTCGCGCTCTCCGTCACGCAGCAGATCTTCGAGCCGGCCGATCAGATCGGGTTCCACGAGGACCATGCCCGCCGGCGGCTCGTACAGGATGAGCCGGACGATGTTCTCCGTGAGCCGTGCCGCCGCGAGCGCACATTCGGCGCCGTAGGAATGTCCGAGCACGCTGGTCCCGGGCCCGGTCCAATCGGCCACCGCAGCCAGGTCCTCGAACTCGCGCTCGATCGCGTACTCGGCCGAGTCGCCGCTTCCGCCGCGGCCGCGCCGGTCGATGGTCACGACGGTATGCCGCGCCTCGAACAAAGGGAGGACCCGGCCCAGCGCGCATGGTCCGCGGCGGTGCCGTGCACGAGCACGAGCGGCGAGCCGCTCCCGGTCCGCCAGCATGCGATCGGCGTCCCGTCAGCCGACCGGACGGTCTTGAATGCGGGCTCGCTCATCCTGCCGCTCCCGGATCATGCACGTGGATCGGATCGCGATTGCTCGGCCGCCGGCGACCTTCTCCGGCACGAGCAGCTGGGGGCGGTCGGCGCAGACACTCGGTCGCTCGCCTCCCGAACGGAGTCGTGGGTGCTGAACGCCACCCCATGACGGCGACATTACACAGTCCCCGAGAGTCGACCCTCCCTCTCATCGGCTTGGATTCAACTCCACAGGGAACTCATGCCTCTCGGTCTTGCGCCGCCTCGTCGCTCGTTCCGCGGGTGCGCGGACGATTGACGAGAACTGCGCATCGGCGGCGATCATCCCACCGGACCGCCGAGGCGACACGACACGCCGCTCGGAGCTGATGACTGCCCAAGGTCGTCGAGGCCGGCATCAGTCACGTCGGTCTGCGCGGCGTGCCGCGCGGCGCCGATGACGGCGAATCACGCCCAATCCGAACCACACCAACGCCCCGACCACCGCCACCACGAGGGTGTAGAGCCAAATCGGCCAGGTGAAGCTCCAGAACAAGAAGTCGAGCGTGACGTCCTCGGTGTTCTGGATCATGAACACCAGCAGCAGCCCGACTCCGATGAGCGAGGCGATCGCGCCTCCGCCGAGCCGGCGCCCCTCCGCCGTACCACTCGTGCCGTCACCAGGACCCTGTTGAACCACGATGCCTACCTTTGTGTCGCGTCGAATCTCATTCACGCTGGACCCTCCACCCAGTGAGACGCCGTAACATCAGGGAGGTACCCCGGTCCCACGTTCGGAAAGACCGCCGTGCCGAACCCACCAACGACAGTCTTCGACTGTCCGCTCGAACGACCTGCTCCGAGCCCTAGTGAACATGCAGGCGAACAGGGGCGCGGGGTGGAGAGGAAGTGGCCCTCCCCCACCGCCTCCCCTCCCGATGCCGGGCGCATGGATCCGGGGCGTCCGATCTCGGGCACGAGGACGAGGAAATGGTGGGGGTGTTGCCCACCTTGTTGCCCAAACGGCGAGATGCCGCATGAGCCGTCGAACAAGGGAGTGCGCCACTCCCAGGGCACAAGCCGATGGGCCGTGAAGGGACCGAACCTTCGACCTTGGGACTAGGGGCTGCTGACCGGGATGCCAACACGTGCGTTCGAGTGTCGTTGCGTCCGTCCTGAACCCACCCAAGAGCCGTTGTCATCGGTGTTCGTGATGTCCCGTGCGGGCGCGTGATGCGACGTTCGTTTGCACGGCGGTTTGCATCGGTGTCGGTCAACCCATGACCCAGTGTCGACCGCCCCTCGTCGTCCACGATCTCGTCTTCTCGTCGTCCCATGATCGAGGCGGGGCACGTTGCCGATGCGGGGTTGGTGTCCCTTGCGCGTCGAAGTGCGCCGAGATGTCGCGTCGATCGACTCGGCCGCGTCTCCGTTCTCATGGCCCGAACTGCTCCAGCAGCTCGCGTGCCGCGACGAGGTCGCGCGTTTCGAATCCCTCGGTGAACGTGGAGTAGACGCCGGTAATCAGCCCGCGTACCATGTCAGCGCGCCCCTCGATGCGGAGGTGGCCGGCGAGGCTCAGTGCCGCGCGCAGCTCGAGAGCAGGCGAGCCCTGGTCGCGCGCCAGCTCGAGCGCCTCGCGCATACGCACCTCGGCCTCGTCGCGTCTGTCGAGGCGCAGGAGGAGCTCTCCGGCCAGTCGGTGGAGCTCGCTCTCGAAGAAGAACCTGCGACCAGGTGGCGCGTGGCCGAGACCGGCTTCGACGGCAGCCCAGGCCGCGTCGATGTGTCCGGCGCGCTTGCACGCGTCGGCGAGCAGGGCGAAGTAGTAGGGATCGTCCATGTGGGCGCCGGTCTCGCGGGAGAGCTCGAGGCCTTGCTCGAGCTCGGCGATTCCCTGCTCGTACGACCCCTCGGCGGCCAGTGCCCACCCATGCAGGATCGTCGCCATGGCGAGGCGGTACCGGTAGCCGTCCTGGGTCGCCGCCTCCATCGCCGCCTGTGCGTTCGCACGGGTCGCCGGGAGGTCGAGGCGACATTGCTCGACGATCGCGGCCTGAGCAAGCGCGGCTGCGTAGCCGAACCGACGGCGGGGATCGTCGGCCAGCGCAACCGCCTCTCGTGCGCGTTCGCGAGCGAGATCGGGGTATCCGAGGAACCAGAGGGAGAGGGCGGCCCAGCTGTGGCACGCGGCTCCGGCGTTGTCGCCGTATGCCGCCGTGACGGGATTGAAGTACTGCCCGTCGTAGGCGGCGAGGCCCTGTTCGGCGTGCTCGAGGGCATGGTCGAAGACGCCTTGGTGAAACAGGCTGCAGGCCAGCAGTTCGTGTGAGTCCGTCAGGAGCCCGTTGCTCGCTGTCGGGCCGGAGAGTGCGAGCGCCTGTTCGAGTAGTGGGTCCGAGCGCTCGTAGTCGCCGCGGACCTCGTAGAGTGTGCCGAGCCTGAAGAGCGCCGAGCCGAGGTCATCGTTGCGGTCGAGCCGTTCTGCCAGCTCGCGTGCCCGAAGGAAAGCGGTCTCGGCTTCCGGCGCCGACCAGCCCCGTGTGGCGATCTGCGCGGGTCCGAGCATCGACTGCAGCGCGAGCTCCTCCGACCAGCGATCGGGACCTTCCGTGAGCCGCTCGAGCATGTCGAGGCCCGTGGTCAGATGGGCAAGGGCCTCGCGATGCGCGAGCCGCTCGAACGCCTGCTCGGCCGCGAGGCGCGACGATACGACGGCACGTCCGGCGTCGCCCGCCTGCACGAAATGCTCAGTGAGTTTTGCGCCGATCTCCCTCGGACGGGTTCGGTAGGCGACCTCGAGCCGCCTGCCGATTCTTCCGTGCGTCTGCGCGCGCTGTCCGGCCGGGAGTCGCCCGTAGAGCACCTCTCTGTGCAGGTCGTGCGCGAACCGGTACCGAGCTGCGAGCGTCCCGTCCGGCCACTGCTCCTCGCCGCTCGGCTCGATGAACCTCCCAGCGCGCGCGAGGGCGTCGCAGCGCGCGTCAACCTCGGTCTCGGAGAGCGCAGTC
The DNA here is from genome assembly GCA_963777565.1 of uncultured Thermoleophilia bacterium. Lineage (GTDB taxonomy): Bacteria > Actinomycetota > Thermoleophilia > Miltoncostaeales > Miltoncostaeaceae > CALMEC01. The sequence goes on along the minus strand of CAVZQZ010000010.1, from coordinate 19,990 downwards.
GCGGCCGCGGCGGCAGCGGCCGAGAACTCCTGTCCGACTGCGCTCGCGGCGGAGAGAAGCTCGCGGTCGACCGGGTCGAGTTGCTCGAGCGTCTGCTCGATCAGCTGGCGGACCGTGTCCGGTACGTCACTCGAAAGACGGGCAAGATCGGGCTCGCCTTCGTCCAGTAGGCCCTGCTCGAGCCACGAGTCGAGCAGGGTCGTCACGAACAGCGGGTTGCCGCCCGTGCGCTCCCAGAGCACGGCGGACACCTCGGGCGACGCGGCCGAGCCGTGCCGTGCCGTCAGATGGTCGCCGACGGCGTTTCGGCTGAGCGGCCCCATTGCGATCTCCGTGCACAGGTCACGTCCTCGCAGATCTCGCGCAAGACGGTGGACGGGGTGCTCCTGCGCGACGGCATCGCCCCGCCGGTACGTGCCGACAACGAGCAGACGCGCCGGCTCCCTTCGTCTGGCGAGCGCATCCAGGAGTTCGACGGTCGAGGGATCGCTCCAGTGCAGGTCCTCGAGGACGAGGACAAGTGTGAGCTCGCGGCTGATCGCCTCGAGGGTCTCGAGCATCTCCCGGAGCATCCGCAGGTGCGTGGCTCCGATCAGGCGGCGCTGCACCGCCTCGAGCTCGTCGTCAGCGAGGAGCCACGGCATCTGCGCGAGCCAGGTCGGTGCCTGCCGGGCAAGCAGCGGGACGAGCTGTTGGCCGCTCGGCTGACGGGCGAGCCGGCCGAGCGCCTCCAGCACGGGCAGATACGGCTCCCCGGCGCCACGGTGCTCGACGCACTGGCCGTGAGCGACGAGCGTCTGCACCGACGACCCGGCTCGCGCCACCAGGTTCTCGACGACGGTCGTCTTGCCGATCCCCGCTTCGCCGGTGATGAAGACAAGTCGCCTCGCACCGCCCTCGGCCTCGTCGTACAGCCGCTCGAGTTGGGTGAGCTCGCGCTCACGACCGGCAACTGCCTGGACGAGCTGAGGGAGAACGCCAGGGACAGGGGCGCGCCGGTGCACGACGAGGCCGACCTGCTCTTCGGAAACGTGGTCGAGCGACGCGTCCTGTTGCAGCATTCGACGCTCGAGGTCCTTGAGACGCGGGGACGGGTTGATGCCAAGCTCGTCGTCGAGCATGCGTCGGAACGTCTGAAAGACGTCGAGCGCCTCGGCGTGCCGGCCGCACCGGTACAGCGCCAGCATGAGCTGCCCGCGCAGGCGCTCGCGAAGCGGATGGCGGCGTACGAGCGCGTCGAGCTCCGCGACGAGCTCGAAGTGGCGCCCGAGGGTCAATTCCACCTCGATGCACTCCTCCAGGCAGGTGAGGTGCTGCTCGGCAAGTCGGGCTTCCTCGAACCGCGCGAACGGTTCCTCGAACTCCGCAAGGGCCGGCCCGCGCCAGAGCTCGAGCGCTCCGCGGTACGCCGCGGCGGCCTCGCCGGCTCGACCCCGCGCGAGCGCCTCGCGCCCCCCGGCGTAGAGCTCCTCGAAGCGGCGAAGGTCGAGAGAGTGTCCATCGAGCTCGACGAGGTAGCCGGGTGCGCGCGTGCAAAGCAGCCCGTCCGGTAGCTGCTTTCGCAGTTGGGACACGAATATCTGCACCATCTTCTGAGCGCTCTCCGGCACATCGTCGCCCCAGAGGTCGTCGACGAGCCGATCCATCGGCACGACCCGGTCGGCGTGAAGCAGCAGCAGCGCCAGCAAGGCCTTCTGCTTGCCTCCCGTCAGCTTGACGGGCCCGGCCTCATCAGTTGCCTCGAGCGGCCCGAGAATCCGAAAGTCCATCCTGCCCTCCAGGCGCATTATCGACCCTCTTGCGGCCCGGGCCTACCCACGCTTTACCCGATGCCAGTCGAAGTGCGGCCAGCGGGCGGTTTCCTCACCGGTAGACCACATTCGACCGGAAAGGAAACACCTCGATGAAACCCTTACGTAATACCGGCTCGCGCCGTTGGTTTGGTCTTGCGCTGCTCTGCTCTGCCTTCTTCATGGTCATCCTGGACGTGGCGATCGTGAACGTCGCCCTGCCCTCGATCCAGGCTGACCTCGAGTTCTCGCAGCACAACCTGCAATGGGTGGCGAGCGCCTACGCGCTGACCTTCGGCGGTCTGTTGCTGCTCGGCGGACGGACAGCCGACCTGCTCGGCAGGCGTCGCGTCTTCGTCGCCGGGGTCGCCGTATTCGCACTCGCGTCGCTGCTCGGAGGGCTCGCTCCCTCCGCCGCGCTGTTGATCGCCGCCCGGGCGCTCCAGGGAATCGGAGCGGCAGCGATGACTCCCGCCGCCCTCTCGATCCTGATGACGACCTTCCGTGAGGGCGCGGAGCGCAACAAGGCGCTCGGCGTCTGGGGCGCCGTCGGGGCCTCGGGCTTGACGATCGGCCTACTCGTCGGCGGCGTACTCACCGAGACCGTCGGCTGGGAGTGGATCTTCTTCCTCAACGTGCCCGTCGGCGCGGTCGTGATCGCGCTCAGCCCTGTCCTGCTGGACGAGACGCGGGTGGTCGGCGCGGCCCGCCGATTCGATCTGGCCGGGGCGGCCGCGGTGACCTCTGCCCTCTCACTGCTCGTGTACGCCCTCGTCGACGCCGGCGCGGCCGGCTGGACCTCGCTGCAGACCGTCGGCCTCGCTGCCGCCTCGGCGCTCCTGCTCGCGGCGTTCGTCGTGATCGAACGCCGCTCTGCCGCGCCACTGGTGCCGTTCCGGATCTTCCGGCTCTCCGCCCTGCTCGGCTCGAACGTCGCCGGGGTTCTCTTCGGCGCGGCGGTCTACGGGATGTTCTTCATCATCACGCTCTACCTGCAGCAGGTCCTCGGCTACTCGCCGCTCGAGGCCGGCTTCGCCTGGCTTGCGATGTCGGTGACAGCGCTCGTCACCTCGGTCGGCGGCGCTCGGTTGGTGACCCGGATCGGACCGCGTGGGCCGCTCGTCGCGGGTCTCGCCGTCGCCGCTGCCGGAGTCTGGCTGCTCGCCCGCGTGCCGGCCGACGCGAGTACGTCCGCGATCTCCTGCCGGCGCTGATCGTGTCCGGGATCGGAATCGGCCTGGCCTTCGTGACGATGTCGATCGGCGCGCTCGAGGGAGTCGAGGAACGCGATTCCGGCCTCGCCTCCGGACTGGTGAACACCACCCAGCAGATCGGCGGTGCGCTCGGCGTCGCGGTTCTCTCCACGATCGCGGTGTCGCGAAGCGAGGAGATCCTCGCCTCCCACCCGAAGCTGGCCCCGGCGGTGGCGCTGACCGAGGGCTTCGGCGACGCGCTGCTCGCCGGAGCCGCGTTCGCAGCCGCCGGTGCGCTTCTCGCCGCCGTGCTGATCCGCCGTCGCGTCGCGCCGGTGGCTGCGGCGGCCGATGGTGCACACGCCGAGACGCCGGCGCTGGAGCGCGCGGCGTAGGCGTCGCCGCGATGCAAGTGCGGGCGGCGCTGGAGCGAGCAAGCGCCGCCCGCCGAGGCCAGTCACGCCGCGGCAGCGAATAAGCGCCAGATGCCTGGGCTCCTGCCAGTTCCGCTCGCCGCGCTCTTCGAAGCCGACGCCCGAGCCGGCGACCGTGTCGTTGACCGTGCTCGACACGAGCACCTCGTCCGGATTGGCCGCGCTGCGATGCACGCGCCGATGTGGACGGCGATCCCGCGCACGGTCGCGTCCGCTCTAAGTTCTTGACCCCTGCGTTGACCCCCGAGCAGAACTTCCGGTGTTGCGTGCCTTCTCAATTGCGGGCTGATTCCTGCATGGGGCGGGATGCGGGTCATTGGTCGTGAAGAGATCGAACCTTCGACCTTGGGACTAAAAGTTCTCTCCGGGGCTTCTCTCCTTTTCGGCGGGTCCCGCGCTTTCCCGCTTGGTCACTGGGATCACGCCTGTCATCGGATGTGCGGTGGTTGGTGTGGTTCTTGGGCCCTGTGTGTTGCCCAGTTTGTTGTCCACTTCGAGGGGTTCGCCTACCCGTGACAGCAGTCGTCACGGCCGGCCGGGTCGCCGGGCGCGGCGTCGGATTCGGGCACGACGAGGTGGCAGCGACATTCCTCGCCGCGCCAGAGGTCGACTCCTTCCTTCCCGGCGATCGCCGCGATCACGAGTGCGCCGAGCGGGTCCAGGAACGTGACACCAGCACCCGCGGCGACCACTGCGACCAGGGCGACGAGGGCCTGCGCAGCGCACAGGAGGTTCTGTACTCCCTCACCGGCGGTCGCGGCGGAGCCCAACCTTCGTCCGAGGCGCAGCTTCGCCCACCCCAGCAGCGGCATCAGCACAACGCTGGATGCGGTCAGTGCGATGGCCAGCGCGGTCGCTTCGGCCGTGGTGCCCTCGATCAGGCGGTGGACAGCTTCGTAGATGAAGTACGGCGCGAGGAGAAAGAAGCTCGCCGCGACCCACCGTTGCGCGTGGCGCTCGCTGTCATCGGACATCGTGCGGTGACCGGTGAAACGCCAGATCACGATCACCGACGCCAGCCCTTCGACCGCAGAGGACGCAGCCCAGGTCAGGACGCTGATCGAGTTCGCCTCGACCCCGGCGACCACACCCAGCACGCCCTCCAACGTCATCCACGCCAGGCTCGCCCATGCCAGCCACCGCGCTTGACGGGCGGCGCGTATCCACCCCGCGTCGCGCTTCGGCCCGGCGCGTACCACGGGGATCTGAAGCGGTGGCGGCACGGTCGGGGTGTTCATTCGCGCGCCCCAACGACGGGGGCCAGGGTCACCTCCAGCAGTCGCTCGCCGTGCGGGGTGAGCTTGTAGAGCACCATCTTCCCATCGCGGCGGGAGCGCACAAGCCCGGCGGCCCGAAGCGCGCGGGCGTGGTGGGAGATGAGCTTGTCGGAGCGCTCGCACACCCACGAGAGGTCACAAACACACAACTCCCCGCCATCGCGCAGCGCGACCGCCACCGCCAGACGGGTCAGGTCGCCGAGCGCCTTCGCCGCCGCGGCCGCCGCAGCGAGTTCCGCCACCGCCGGCCTGGCGCGTCGCAGTGCCTCAGCATGGGGAAGATCGAGGCACAGCAGGTCGCAGGTGTCGCTCATCAAGACTCATTCTAATGTCCGTAGGGACGACAACGACCCTGGCCGACGGATCGGGGATACGGATCGAGGGATGCGTCGGCCCCACGTTGCTGACGATGAGGACGGGACGCGCGACCGACATCGCGCCAACACGGTGCGCCAGGGGGTGTAGCGTCACGCGCCGATCCGCTCGCCGCACGGGCGACGCCGGACATTCCTGATGCCCCATGACCCGTCCACCATCGCCGGTCCCACCGCGACGACCGGATTGACGATCGCTGCGCTCGGTGTCGTCTTCGGCGACATCGGCACGAGTCCGCTGTACGCGATGAAGGAGGCGTTCGGCGGGGCGCACGAACTGACGCCGAACGCGGATCGCGTCTACGGCATCGTCTCGCTCATCTTCTGGTCGCTGATGATCATCGTGACCCTGAAGTACGTCGCGCTGGTGATGCGAGCCAACAACCGCGGCGAGGGCGGCATCATGGCCCTTGTCGCGTTGGTACGCCGAGCCCCGACGCCGGCCCGGCTCACCGGCACGCTCGTGTTGCTCGGCATCTTCGGAGCAGCGCTCTTCTACGGCGACGGAATGATCACGCCCGCCATCTCGGTTCTGTCCGCGGTCGAGGGTCTCAATGTGGCGGCACCGGCGGTGGAGCAGCTGGTGGTGCCCATTGCCCTGGCGGTCCTCACGGGGGTGTTCGTGGTGCAGCGGTTCGGCACCGGGGTCGGTGGGGAGACTATTCGGGCCGGTCATGCTGGTGTGGTTCGGCGTGCTGTCGGCGCTCGGGGTGGCGGAGATCATCCGCCATCCGAGCATCCTGCGTGCGCTGTCGCCGAGCTATGCGGTGGCGTTCTTCGTGGACGAACCGGGCATCGCGTTCCTCGCGCTTGGCTCGGTTGTGCTGGTGGTGACGGGCGCCGAGGCCCTCTATGCGGACATGGGCCATTTCGGACGGCCGGCGATCTCGCGGGCGTGGCTGATCGTTGCGTTTCCGGCGCTGCTGCTGAACTACATGGGCCAGGGGGCGCTCGTGATCAGCGACTCCTCGGCGGTCGAGAATCCCTTCTACCGGCTTGCGCCGGACTGGGCCCAGCTTCCCCTCGTCTTCCTCGCCACCGTCGCCACGATCATCGCATCGCAGGCGGTGATCTCCGGGGCCTTCTCCGTGACGGCTCAGGCCATCCAACTCGGGTTCCTGCCCCGGATGTCCATCGAACACACGTCGGGCTCTGCGGAGGGGCAGATCTACGTGCCGACGATCAACTGGCTGCTCTTCGGAGCCGTCGCAGCCCTGGTCGTGGGGTTCCGGTCGTCGTCCAACCTTGCCTCCGCCTACGGCATCGCGGTCACCGCGACCCTGGCCATCGACACCCTGCTCGCCTTCGTCGTGATCCGGACCCTGTGGCGCAAGCCACTGTGGATGGTGGTCGCAGGAGCAGTGGCGTTCCTTGTCGTGGACCTCACCTTCCTCGCGGCCAACACCACCAAGATCATTCACGGCGGGTGGTTCCCCATCATCATGGGCATCGCCATCTTCACGCTTCTTTCGACCTGGTTGCGCGGCCGGGGACTGGCGTTGCGGCGGCTGGCCGACCGCGAAATGCCCCTTGACCGGTTCCTGAAGCTCCTCCGCGCGCAGCAGGCGCGCGGAGGGCCGGGAATGCCGGTCGGGCGCATCCCCGGCACGGCCGTATACCTCACGGCACTCGACGGCGGCACCCCCCTGCCGCTCAACCGGAACATCGAGCACCACCACGTGCTGCACGAACACGTCGTCTTGTTCACCTCCGCCGTCAAGAACGTGCCCACAGTGCCCGACGCCAAACGGCTCGAAATCAGCGAGCTGGGACAGGGCATCGTCCGGGTGGTGGCCTCCTACGGGTTCCAGGAACAGCCCGATGTTCCCGCCGCCCTGCGCCTCGCAGCCGCCGCCGGGGTGAACATCGACCCCGAGCGAGCCTCGTACTTCCTGGGGCACGTCACGCTCAACCCGGTGGACTCCCAGGGGATGGCCCTCTGGCGCAAGCGACTCTTCGCAACCATGAGCAAGCAGTCGGTCAGGGCATCGACCTATCTGGGCGTACCCTCGGATCGGGTGGTCGAGGTGGGCACACAGGTGGACATCTGATCGGTCGGGCCGGACCGGCGGTCAAATGTGGGACAGCGGTTGCCCGGATAGCAGCCTCCATGATCGCTGAGTGGAGCAACTCGGCCGTCTCCTCCGGGGTGGTGCAGACCTCCCTCGGCACGAAGATGCGGACCCGCTTCTGTTGCCCCGGTTCCTCGGGTTCGTGCGGTGTGGTCGTCAGGAGGCAACTTCTTTGTCAGCAGCGGGGTGGCCAACTCGGGTGGTGGCAGGACCGTACTGACGGCAGAGAGGTCTGGCGACCACGCATATGCATCTCGACAAGCCATCTTCCGCCTCTGCCTGCCCGGTGCAACGACGTGGTCATGGCCCACGTTGATCATCGTGATCGGGGTCGCGTTCGTCGGGCTCTTGATCCTGGTTGCCTGTCTCTGTCAGCCGCGGACCATTGATAACGATCGTCTGTGGCCATCCTACGAGGACTTCTTCACCTATAACGACTATTGGTTTAGCTGATGGCGGTCCCCGCCGTGGCATCTGTTTCGGCCAGAGTGGGCGGGCCACCCGGTGGCCAGTCGAGTCAACCTTCACACTCGGTGAACCCGGTCAATGCGCGCGAAAGCCCGGACCGCATGAGCGTCGGGCTCGATGAGGAAGGGGTTGAAAGAGGGAACGGATCCCTCCCGCACCGTCCGGGACGCCCCGCACGACGCATCGATCTTGGGTCGTGTTGACTCGGAAGGGGATCGCGGCGATGCCTGTGGCCTCGGCCGCCGAGGAGTCTCCGAGCCCCGACCGGGGGTTCGGCCCCTCGGCCGAACCCCCGGAAGTGCCCTCAGCTGAATGCGGCGGCGATGACGTAGATCGCCATGGAGAGAAGGCAGAGCGCCGCCAGCCCCATCGCTGAGGCGGCGATGCGGCGGCCCCGGGTGCTCGCGGCTGGGTCGCGGCGTGCGCGGCCGCCCACCACGATGGCGGCCGCCCCGAGCGGCAGGCCGATCCACACGCCGCCGGCGGGAAGGTCCCAGGCCATGGTGACGCCGGGCACGGCGAGGATCGCCAAGAGGAGCGAGAGGAGCGCGGTCCGGGGACGGGCGGTCTGCGGGGCCACGTCGACGTTACGAGCGGTGGTGGTCATGGTTCCTCCGAGGTCGGTGTGTGCCCCAGCGTCGCGGACGACCCGACCCCGCGTCATCGGGGCCACCGCTGGGCCGCCCTGCGTGGTGGCGCTGAGGTGCTACCTCCCGACGGCGCGCAGGTAGGCGAGCACGGCCAGCACGCGCCGGTGGTGCTCGTCGGAGTCCGGCAGGTCGAGCTTGCTGAGAATACTTCGCACGTGGCTTTCCACGGTCCGGTCGGTGAGCCAGAGGGCGCGAGCGATCCCCGCGTTCGTGCGCCCCTCGGCCACGAGGGCGAGCACCTCGCGCTCGCGAGGGGTCAGTGCGGCGACGGGATCCTCACGCTGAGTCGCCAGGAGGCCGGCCACGACCTCGGGGTCGAGCGCCGATCCTCCCGCACCCACTCGCCGGAGGGCGTCGAGGAACTCGTCGACGTCGAGGACCCGGTCTTTCAGCAGGTAGCCGAAGCCTCCTTCGGCGACGAGGTCGAGGACATGGCGGGTCTCGATGTGTTGCGAGAGCAGCATCACCCCGATCTCGGGGTGACGGCGGCGGATCTCGGCGGCCGCACGGGCCCCGTCGTCGTCGCCGCCGGGCGGCATCCTCACGTCGACGACGGCGAGTTCGGGTCGCTCACGTTCGACGGCGACGAGCACTGCGTCGGCGTCGCCGACCGCGGCGACGATCTCGTGCCCGGCGTCGCGCAGCAAGAGCGCGAGGCCTTCTCGGAACAGCGCTGAGTCCTCTCCGATTAAGATGCGCAGGGCAGAACCACCTCGACTCGCGTCCCGGCCCCAGGAGGGCTCTCAAGCTGCAGGGATCCCCCGTGTGCCGCGACGCGGTCGGCCAGCCCGGCGAGACCGCCGCCGGCCACGCTCACCGCTCCCCCGACGCCGTCGTCGGCGACCGAGACCCGCAGCCCGCCGTCCTCGCGATGAGCCTGTACGACGATACGGTTCGCGCCCGCGTGCTTCACGGCGTTGGCCACGGCTTCGCACGCCACGTAGTAGGCAGCGATCTGGACGTCGTCGGAAACCAGATCGACCGGAGCGTCCACCCGCATCGCGATCGGTGTGCGGCGGGCGAGCTCCTCGAGCGCCGGGCGGAGGCCGCCGTCGAGGGCCCCGGGGCGCAGTCCACGTGCGATCTCGCGCAGCCCGGTCACCGTGTGTCCGATCTGGTCGACCGCGTCGTCGAGCGCGGCGCCCGCGTCGGGATCGGCGCCCGCGAGGCGACGCTGCAGGCGACGGAGCTTCATGCCGAGCGCCACAAGGCCCTGTTGCGCGCCGTCGTGGAGGTCCCGCTCGAGGCGCCGGCGCTCCTCGTAACCGGCGCGGACGATGCGGATGCGGCTCTCCCTGACTTCGGCGAGTCGGCGCCGCACCTCGCCCCCGAGGCGAGCGATCTCCAAGGGGAGCGCCGCGGACCGGAGTACGTCGGCCACCAGGCGCGGCCGCGCATCGAGGCGCGCGTCGTGCTGGACCATCGCGACCGCCTGCTCGCCGCGCCTTACCACCGTCAGTGAGCGCCCGTCACCAGCCTCGAGCGCCGGGTGTGATGCGCCAGCCATGTCGACGTGCGTCTCGCCGTCGGGCAGCCACACGAAAAGCCGCAGACCGGGATCGCCCAGGGCGCGTCGGAGCACCTCCTCGATCCCGTCCGGCTCGGCGCGCCCATCCCGAAGCTCTCGCGTGAAGGCCTCGACGGAGGCGACCGCGTGGAAGGCATCGCGGTCGAACCTCCGGTCGAGCGCGCGCTGCAGCCGCCGACGCAGCGGCCCGAACGCCGCAGCGATCGCTAACGCCGCGACGCCTGTGCCGACGGCCGACCGTCCACCAACGCCCAGCGCCACAGTCAGCGCCACCGCGGCGAACATGGCGGCGAGGAGGATCGTCAGCAGCGCCCAGGCCAGCGTGCGGCTGATGAGACGGTCGACGTCGTACAGGCCGTGTCGCAGCATGGCGACCGAAACCGCCGCCGGAAGGGCGAGGATGCAGAGCCAGAGCGCGACCGCGCCGACCACGCCAACGTCACCCGTCACCACGGCCTCGATCAGGGCGGCGGCCACGGCCAGCGGGACGAGCGGGGCGGCGACGGCGAGCCACTTCATCTGCATGCGCTCCACCCCCGTGGCGCGGCGGGCGCGAACCGCAATCGCGGCGGCGGCAAGCACGAGCGTCCCGAGGAGCAGCAACAGGCCGACCAAGCGAAGCGCGCCCGCGGTCGGCGCCGGCAAGGTCGCGACCGGATGGGCAACGGCGGCGTACGGTGCGTCGAAGGCCTCCCGGAGCGAGAAGGCCGCCAGCCAAGATGAGCACGACGGCCACCGGCGCGACCGCGACCGGCGCACGCCAGCGGGGCGAGGGCGGACGGCCGTCGGGAAAGAGGAGCGCGAGCCAGGCCAGGGCGAGGAAGAAGAGGACCCACGTGCCCTGGAGTAGCGCCACCCGGCCCAGCCCGCTCCGCCGACGTCGCCGGCGCTGGCCGCCGCGGCCCAGACCGCGGCCACCAGGTCGATCGCTGCGGCGGCCCCCAGGAGGGCGAGCACCGCCCCAACCGCGTTTCGGGGCCGGCGCCGCGCTATCAGGAACCCCGCCGCCACCATGGCCACAGCGGTACCGCCCTCGACGATTGCCTGACCCACGGACGGCGGGTCGGGCGCCCGAGACCAAAGCACCGCAACCCCGCCGAGCGCCGTCGCCGATGTCACGGCGATCACCCACGCGGAGGCGAGAGGCCAGCGCATGGCGGCACTCTCGCATGGGCTTGGCTGCGGGGCATCCGTACTCGCGCGGAAGGGCGGGAGCATGGGCCGCTCTTGTCTGCCGAAGGGAGCCGAGGAAATGGCTGCCCTCCCGCACCGTCTCCTCCCCCGAGGCCAGGAGCGTGGAGCGGCTGTCCGAGATCGGGCGCGAGGAAGAGGCAATGGTGGGGGTGTTGCCCACCTTGTTGCCCAATCCGCTGAACTCGCTCCGGCAACCTCCCCGCTCGACCTCTCGACGCTGACGGTTCCGAATGACCTATGGACGGGCCGTGCGCTGCCTGGACGACGACCCGTCGAACGTCACCGCGGGTGAGCCCCACCCTTCGCGCAGTCGCCCTGTTGGAGTCCCTCGTCGCGCCCGCTGCGCGGGACGGGCCGCTCTCCCACGCCGAGGCAGGCGGGGCACACACGCGGAACCAGCCCCTCGCCGTTGCAGTCCTCGAAGATCCGTCGCTGCCCCCAGCACAGGCCGCAGGGGGCCCACGTGTCGAGAATCGTCGTCGCGTCGATCGCGATGCCCACCGCCGTCATCCCCTCACCGGCCTGCTCGCGTCGAGGGCCGCATCTTCCCACGTCGCAGATGGAGAGCAGACCACTTGACGCCGAACATGATTCATGGCGTTCTCGTTCAGGGGGGGTTCTCCTCCCCTCCCCGTCGACCTCATGAGCGCTAACCGTCCCGACCGGCCTCGTGGATGGGCCGTGAGTTTCCTGGACGACTGTTCCGTCCAAGGTCACAACGGGGCGTGCCGCCATCAACCGTCGAACAAGAAGTGCTTTCTTCCAGGGACAAGGCCGGTAGGCCGTCAAGAGAAGCCAGGACCTCGGGATGAGATGGCTCCGGATCGGGATCCCCCCGAGTAATGGTGTGGCCGCTCGTGGTGTGATGGAATGGCGTCCAACTCTCGCCTCCAGGGCTCGAGCGGTCCCGCGGTCGCCACCGCCGTTCGACGGCAACCCGTTCCTCGAACCGAAGACCGACGCCACAGGGATCGGCCCATGCAGATCGGCGCACATCTTCCGCTCATCCCGATCTCGGCAGGGCCTCCTTCCCTGGCCGAGCTTCGGGCCTATGCGTCGGCGGCGTCCCGGCTGGGGTACCGGTGGCTGTCCGCCAACGACCACCTGGTCTTCCGCCGGCCGTGGCTCGATGGGCTCACCGCGCTGGCCGCGATCCTCGACGCCTCGGGCGACCTTGGCCTGGCGACGACGGTCTGCCTTCCCGCGGTGCGCGGGCCGGCGCAGGCGGCCAAGGCGTTCGCGGCCCTCGACGTGCTCTCGGGCGGCAGGTTCGTCGCGGGCGTCAGCCGGCTCGTCCGAGCGCGACTACGTCGTCGGCGGGGTTCCGGTCCAGCAGCGGTTCGTGCAGTTCGAGGAGGCGGTCAGAGCGCTTCGGGCGCTGCTCGGCCGGGACCGCGAACCCTTCGTAGGCCGCTTCTATTCGACCGCCGGGGTGACGCTCGAGCCGCCTCCCAGCCAGCCTGGCCGGCCGCCCATCTGGCTCGCAGGCTGGGGCGGCACGCGCGGCCTGCGGCGCGCAGCCAGAACTCGGCGACGGTTGGCTTGCCTCTGGCTACAACACGACGCCGGAGGGCTTCGCCGCTTCGTGGGCGGAGGTCCGGAAGCACGTGGGCGCGCGCGGCGGCGACCCCGATCGGTTCGCCAACGCGATTGCCACCCTCTGGACCTACGTGACCGAGGACCGCGCCAAGACCGAGCGGATGCTCGCCGACGTCCTCGCCCCGCTCCTCGGCCGAGACGTCGAGTCCTTGCGGACGCTCTCGCTCCCGATGGATCCGCGGAGGTGTGCGCGCAGCGGCTCAGCGCCTTCGCGGACGCTGGTGCCGAGCGAGTGTTCGTTTGGCCGCTCGGAGATGACATCCACCAGCTCACGCTGCTCGCTGAGCGCGTCGTGCCGCGCATCTCCGGGGCGACTGCTAACGACGCCACCCGAGATGATCCCCCTCCATGGCTGCGCCCCTCGCCGTCGGGACGCCTTCCTCGTTGAGGGGAGATTCCGGCGACGACGCGCCCACCGCGGGCGACGGCGACGGCGCGGAGCCACCCGCTGGCGAAGTAACCCCACCGGCCGCCGAGGTCGGCGGGCGGCTCCACCACCGGCCATCCGGGGCGCTCCCGATTCTCCGACGCGCCAGTCCCCGCGGAGGGAACCGGGCGAACATCGGCAGGATACTGATCGCTGAGCCCCGAAGAGGAAATGGTCCCCTCCCGCACCGTCTCCGTTCCGGAAGGCCGGGAGCATGGGATCGGGGTGTCCGAAGTCGGGCACGAGGACGGGGAAATGGTGGGGGTGTCACAGACCTTGTTGCCCAAACGGCGAAATGCCGAACCAGTCAAGAAACAGAAGGTGACCATATGCAGGGCAAACTTCGACGCGCCAGTCAGGATGCGAACCGGTGACCTTCGGTTTCGTAGTTCGACGACGGCCGGGAGGGAAGACCCAGCGAAATCCCGCTGATGGCGTGGATTCTGGCTTCCTGAGCCGGATTACGGCTTCTCGACGTGACGTTGCTGGGAGCGTCTGAGATCGCAAACCTGCCTGTGAGATCGCGCGACTGAGGGCAAAGTGTGGCCACACCTCGGTGCGCAGAGTGCCGGCGGACAGGACGGGAAACGCCCCGTCCGCCAACCGTCTCCAGTCACCGCGGCGTGCGCGGCGGGCCGGGCGCCTTCCAGCGGCGGCGCATGATGAAGTCGTGGGGGTGGACGTCGTAGACGTGGGCTCGGTTGTCATCGGTCTTTGGCCTTTCGTGAGAGGTGTGGTGGATGCGCTGCGGACGTGTTTGTACAACATACAAACATTGTTTGTCAAGTGGGCATATTCGCTAGAGTGCGGGACATGCCGTCCCCGACTCCAGAGCGTGGGCTGATGCCGCCCGATCAGGGCGCCTCACCCCGTCACGCTGCCCGCGCCACGCGCGTCGCCGGCCGCCAGCGACGGTCGCAGCTGCTCGACGCGGCCAGCAGCCTGTTCGCCGAGCGCGGTTTGGGGATGTATCGGTGGCCGAGATCGCCGAGCGCGCCGACGCCTTCCCCAGCCAGGTCACTTACTACTTCGGCTCGAAGGAGGCCCTGTTCGTCGAGGCTGCCTGCCGCGGAGTCATGCGTGCGGCCGCCGAGGTCGAGCGTGCCGGCTCCCGCGCACGCACCCCGGCCAGCTACGTCCGGGCGATCGTCTCGACGGCGACGGGCTCACCCGCGCTTCCAAGCTTCCTCGAGGCGATGTTGCTCGCGCGCCGGCGCCCCGAGTTGGCCCCACTCGTCGAGCGCACCTTCGAGCAACTCCACCGCGAAGGCACGAGGGCCGTGCAGCAGATCCTCGACCGTCGCGGGTGGGCACTCGTCACCACTCCCGAGGTGGAGGCCCGGGCGTTCTGGACGACCGTCCTCGGGGTCGTCCTCGAGCGAAGTGCCCTCGGGGAGGACTTCGATCCCCGCCACCGCTGAGGCGGCCGTCCTGCTCGTGCTCAACCTGCATCCCGACCAGCTCGCCCCGCTCGGACGACCTTGATCGCGGCGGTCGCGACCCGGTCCGGGATCCTCCCGCGGCCAAGTCACGGCCGCGGCCAACGCGGAATCCGGACGGACCCTGACGCGGTATCGAGTACAAGGCCGCGTAGTTGGCAAGTTAAGAGTTCCTTCGTCTGCACCTCGAGATCCCCGGTACCGGAATGGCCGATCCTTCGCACGTCCCGAAGGAAACCCTCCTCGAGGGGGTCTCGTCCGGGTTGACGTTAATGTCGTGGAGTTCCACCGGGCTACGAAGTTCGAAGGCCACGTCCGAGACGTCCGTGAAGCGTCGCCGTGCCCTCACGGCCAGGTGCGGTAGTGGAGGTGGACCACGCCGTTGCCGAAGCGGCGCTCGTCCAGCAGCTCGAGCTCCACGCGAGACGCCGTCGGGGAGCGCCCGCTTGCCGCCGCCGACCACGACCGGCGCAGACGAACAGGTGGCACTCGTCGACCAGCCCGGCCCCGAGCGCCTGGGCGGCGAGGTCGGGGCCGCCGACGGTGAGGTCGCGTTCCGCGTCGCGCCTTCATGCTGCCGGACCGCGTCGGGGTCGAAGTCGCGCTCGATCCGCGTCCTGGCGCTGGACACCGTCTCCAGCGTCCTGGAGTACACGACCTTGTCGGCCGCCTGCCAGATCTCCGCGAAGTCCGCGATGACGGGCGGCGCGTCGGCGAGGCCTGGCGGTCTCCCAGACGACCATCACCTCGTACATCCGGCGCCCGTAGAGGTAGGTGCCGACCGGCCGCTCGAGGTCGTTGACGAAGGCGTGCACCTCCTCGTCCGGCGCGGCCCAGTCGAAGTTGCCGTCCTCGTCCGCGACGTAGCCGTCGAGCGACGTGATCGCCGAGTAGATCAGCTTGGCCATGATGAGCCTCCCTTCACCAGCGCAACAGGCACCGGGCCATCCTAGTTCCGGCGGTGTGTCCGATGTCGAGCACGCGGAAGAGAAAATGGTGGGGGTGTCGCCCACCTTGTTGCCCAAACGGCGAAATGCCGCATGAACCCGCGAACGAAAGTGCGCCATCTGCAGGGCACAAAGCCGATGGGCCGTGAAGAGATCGAACCTTCGACCTTGGAAGAGTCGCTCCCGGCGTCCCCTGTTCTCTCGAGGTGTCGCCCCTTTACAGGCGTTTCGTGCGCGCGACCGGGTAGTGGGTGCTCCACCCCATCTCCGGTGGTCGTGTTGACCCTTGTTGACCCCCACCGGGGGCGGGCGTACAGCGGTGATGTTCCCCGGTGGGCGTGAGCCCGCGCGGACCGCCTTGTGGTCCACCGAGCTGCTTTCGATCCGGTCAGCCCATCGCGAGTCCATCACGCGGTCGCGCCCTGCGGGACGAGACCGAACTGAGCGACGACGGCCAAGTTGTCGTAGTACAGGTTGTCGACGACGATCTTCCCGTCGTGCATCTTCACCAGCTCCATGCCCCTCACCTCCACCCGCTTGCCAGTGGCAGCCAGCTCGGCTGCCGTCGGGAGCAGGAACGGACCGGTGTGTGTCCCGACGAAGATCCACTCGTCTGCGAACGCGTCGCCCTGCTCGACGAAGCTGGCCACGCGATAGGTGACATCCGCGAATGCGGTCAGCTCCTCGGGCGAGCCGGTCCTGGATCTGCGCTGCGGCCGTCGAAGGTGCCATCGGCATCAGCTGCACGGCGTCCTCGGCGTACAGACTCCATGCACGCCGTCGAGATCACCTGCGTTGTACAGCTCGACGTAACGCTCCAGAAGTTGTCTGTTGCTGGCCACTGTCTGCTCCTCTCGCTTCACGTTGCGCGCACCCAGCGGCGCGGGCACGCTGGTCACACCTGCTTCGGCACGTGCCGGGCGTACACGAGGCGCATGAACCTTGTGCCCAAGATCCGCGGTCGGCCCAAACATCAAGGGACAGCCTCCGTCGATCACGGTAATGCCGTGCTCGCGGCCGTAGTCGGTGGCGGCAGCGGAGACGCTGCCTGCGCCGGCCCCGCGATGCATCCAGACGTGCTTGATGCCGAGCTCGGCGCACTCGTGCATCGTGTCCTCTGCGATCTCCGGCCGCGTTCCGATCACGACCGCCTCGACGCCGCCGGGGATCGATCTCAGATCCTGGTAGGACCGATCCCCCTCGACCTCGGGGCGTTCGGGTTCACCGCGAAGACGTCGTATCCACGCTCGCGCAGCCGCCGGTACACGATGTTGCTCCCGTGCGTCTTCGGGTGCGGGAGACTCCCGTGACCGCCACTCGCTTATTGGCCAGGAACGCAGATGCGGCCTAGTTAACGCTCTGCATGAGTCCTTCCCTTTCGTAATCACGAGTTGCGGTCTGCTGTCCGGGCGAGGTGGCGGGTGCATCGACGGTCGATCCAGTCCTGTCTTCACATCCGCGCTCGCGCGGCCGGCACGGCGGCCGCGGATCGCACCAGCGATCAGGAGGCCCCCGCCGGCCAAGAAGACCGCCCCTGCCACCAGCAAGCCGATGGCAATCCACAGCACCGCCGGCATCCGGACTCCCAAGTCCGCCCGCACGCCGATCCCGGGTCGCGCGTTGGCATTCATCACCACGACGGTCCACGACCCGCTGTGGGGATCCCACTCCAGCGTCCGGGCCCCGAGGCCGGTGGAGGAGGCGACCCAGAAGTGCTGTGTCTCGGGAGCGGATCGCGGCCTTCCCCCACCGGTGTACCGCACCTTGGCGCCGAAGAAGTCGGAAATGACCGTGTGGTTCACGCCGGCGAAGTAGCGATCGACGTCGGTGGAGCGGCCGATCCCAACGAACAGCGCCTGGCCCGGGCTCACGGGCGTGACCCGGATCCGAACCTTGCCGAGCAGGCCCGGCGAGTACAGCCAGCCCACCCCCGGCGATCCGAGATGGGTCGGCTCGGTCGCCAATGCTGATCCGGAGGCGGAGAACTCGTGGACGCCGGTCGTGACATAGCCCGCGTCGCGCTGGGTGAGATGGGCCCAGAGGCCAGTTCCGCCGCCGCCGAGCAGGACCAACGAGACCAGCACCAGCAGCGCGCCGATCACGACCGCGGCGATGCGACCCCCGGTCCAGCCCGAGGGACGGGCGGCCGCGACCTGCGGCGGGGGCACTGCCGCCGGGGCTGGCGGCACTCCTTCAAGCCGTGGTGTGTCACAAGCAGCTAGCGCCTCTGGTGGAACATGGCTCTCGTTCACGGTACCACCCCTTCCACACGGGACATGGGTCGAGCTTCTTCGTCGTGCGGCTGCGTCGACATCGGGCGAACACCCTGATCTCGCACCCTGATTTCTCGATGCGCCGACCCCGACCCATGGCCGCGAAGCAGGAACATGGCACTGTCTGGCCGAGCGGCTTGTCGGGGGCGCCGACACGCTCGGCTCGAGCTCCCTTTCGCGTCGCTCGGCGCGCGGTTACGGAATCTCGACCTCACTGACCTGCGCGACGGTCGTGCGCTCGGCGACTAGGGGCGGGAGCGTGGAGCGCCTCCTCCTCGGTGTCGGATTCGACCGTCCACCAAATCGCGTGCCCGCCGGAGCGAGCACGATGCAAGCGTCGGACGGTGGCGGAATGGGCTGGCGTGTCCCTTAAACGAGGCGAACAACGACTCCACACTCCTGCGGTTCGTGGTGGTGCTGGAGCAGCGTAACCGGGACATGGGTTGAGCTTGCCCCCACGGCGCCGGCGTGGGGCGTCACCCTGAACCCGCACCCTGATCTCTCCACCCTGATTTGTCGCCAGCGAGCGACTGGACAGGCGAGCGTGGAGCCGGGTGACATCAGTAGCAAACCGCTGACCGCGAGCGGTGCTTTCGCGGATGACGCACGCGCCTGGATTGTGATGACACTCGTTGACCGGCCAAGGAGGGGGCGATCACGCACGGGGTCGCACGCGACCAGGCACCAGCGAACCCTCTCGTGGGGCGCGGGGACGAACTCAATCGCTCGAGCAGCTGCTCGACGAGCTCGAGCGAGGCCCGCCCGGTGCGATCGAGCTGGTGGGCGAGCCGGGGATCGGGAAGACCCGGCTGCTCGACGAGCTCGCCGCTCGTGCCGAGCCGCGCGGGCACCTCGTCCTCTCGGGGTCGGCGTCCGAGCTCGAGTGCGACCTGCCGTTCTCGATCTTCGTCGACACGCGTTGGACGAGTACGTCGCGAGCCTCGGCCCGACCGGCTCGCGACGCTCGACGACGACGTGCAAGCAGAGCTCGCACACGTGTTGCCGTCGCTGTCGCGCTCGCGGCCGGCGAGCCGTGGCGCTCCAGCACGAGCGCTATCCGCAGCCACCGTGCGGTACGCGCGCTGCTTGAGCGACCTCGCCGCAGACGAGCCGCTCGTCCTCGTGCTGGACGACTTCCACTGGGCCGACTCGGCGTCGGTCGAGCTGCTCGGCGCACTCTTGCGCCGGCCGCCGGCGACCGCGGTCCTCGCCGCGCTTTCGCGCTCCGCCCGCGCCAGATGCCGGACCGACTCGCGGCGGCGCTTGAGCGGGCGCATCGTGACGCGGTGCTGACCCGGATCGAGCTCGACGCACTCACCGCCGGAGAGGCCCGGGAGCTTCTCGGCGAAAGGGTCGACGCCACCGACGCGGCCCGTCCTCTACCAGGAGAGCGACGGCAACCCGTTCTACCTGGAGCAGCTCGCCCGGTCGCTCGAGCACGTAGGTGGAGGGACACTCGCGCCCGAGATCGCACTGGTGGGGCTCGGGGTCCCGCCGGCGGTCGCGGCGTCCCTCAGCGAAGAGCTCGTGTTGCTGTCGGACGGCGGACGCGTCGTGCTCGAAGGAGCGGCGGTGGCGGGCGATCCCTTCGAGCCGGAGCTGGCGGCCGCGGCGGCCGCCGTGTCCGAGGCCGCGGCCATGCACGCGGTCGACGAGCTCCTGCACGCTCGATCTCGTTCGCAGCACCGACGTACCTCGACGCTTCCGCTTCCGACACCCGCTCGTCCGGCGCGCCGTGTCCAAGGCGACTGCCGGCGGGTGGCGACTCGGCGCCGACGAGCGGTGCGCCGAGGCGCTTGCGGCGCAGGGCATAACGACGGCGGCGGCGCGCGCCCACCACGTCGAGCGGTCGGCGCGGCGAGGCGACCTCGCCGGCGTGGCGGTCCTGCGCGAGGCCGGCGACGCGGCGGCACGGCTCGCGCCGAAAGCGCCGCGCGGGGGTTCGCTGCGGCGCTGGGCTGCTCCCGCAGACCGCCTCCGTGGAGGAGCGCGTGGAGCTCCTGCTCGACCGTGCCGGGAGCGTTGGCGGGGGCCGGGCAGTGCGCCGAAAGCCATGAGGCGCTCCTGGAGGCGGTCGCGATCGTCCCGGAGCGGTCGAGCGCCCTCTGCGCGACAGTCGCGACGGCGTGCGCCGGGGTGGAGCGCTTCCTCGGGCGATACGAGCAGGCCCACGCGCGTCTCGTGAGGGCTCTTCGCGGCCTCCCGGAGCCGGCCTCGGTCGAGTCCGTCGGGCTGCTGATCGAGCTGACGCTCGAACGAGTTCTACCGCTCGAGATACGAGGCGATGCACGACTGGGCCGGGCGCGCGGTGAGCGCGGCGAAGGT
>CAVZQZ010000009.1:250000-1015235 GCA_963777565.1 uncultured Thermoleophilia bacterium | reverse complement strand
TAAGACAATCTGTATTCCGTGCCGGGAAACCTCTAGGTCTCCCTGATCAGGATCCCCTCTCGGGCGCAAGATGGAGAGGTTCTCACTACTTTCGCCCCGGCGAGCAGCTCCTGCGCTACCGTCGTTGACATGGGCGAGTACTCGTCAGACCCCTCTCAGAGGGCTCGTGAACGAGTTGCCGCCGGGAAGTTCGGCGGCGCGAAGTACGGGCGGATGGGTGGTCGTCCCCGAACTCCTCGGGCAAGTGAGATAGCGGGCCAGGGAAGCGCAGGAACACGCCGAGGAGATCGTCGCGGCGTTCCGGGATGCGCTCCACCCGACGCAGCCGATCCAGGTGCGCGTCGAGCCCGCCGTCGAGTGGTTGAAGATCGAGCAGCAGGGGGACGCGAAGGAGATCGGCGCGAAAGACGATCTCTCACTCTGCGACCGACGAGGAGTTGGTGAACTTCATCCTCGCGTTTCTCGTGGGCCGCGAGGATGGAGCCTCGTCGGAGAGCCGGCTCGTCCGGCGGGACGACGACGACGGGGCCGCGCGAGGCCGGCGCTTCCGGCGAGGGCGGGACACGAAGAGGATCCGGTGCGGGGGTAGGTCCATCCCGAAGACGCGGAGGCCGTCGAGGAGCAACCTCGAGCGGCGGACTTCGTTCAAGTCCGAACTGCAAGGTGTGGTAGAGACACGGGCGGCTGCTGTCTGCAGACTGTTCCGATGAGCCTGCTGGTCGACATGGACGAGGCCGAACAGGTGATGGCCTTGCCGGAGCCCGAAGTGCGAGAGGGGCATCGGAGGCGAGCGAGCCTCACGCTCGTGGCAACTGGCCGGATCCTGAAGGTCGATCCGACAACGTCACCGGCGGGAGAATCACTTCGTCTCACCGGTGGGGCCCGCGCTCATGATCTACGGCGTATTTTCGAATCGACTTGGCGAATGAGCGTTCTGAAGCTGATGTTGGATTGAAGTGAAACATCACAAGCCGCAGTAGGGCGCCTGTGGCAGAGCTGAGTTTGACGGGGTGAAGCCGAGCGACCGCCGGTTTCGGTGAAACGCCGACCGGGCGATCTCCCCGAACCGACGTCCTGGGGTCCCCGGCGCAAACGGACGGGCGAACGCCGTGCGTGGTGCTGCCCGGTGATGACACCTGCCGTGTGGCGGGCCGAGAGGAGGGTTGCGATGTACGAGAACAAGCCGATGATGGTGGAGGCGGCGCTGGCCGACGCCCGACAGGGATGGCGGATGCCGCCGCGGCAACGGTCGACGGGAACGGATGGTGTTCGTGCGGGTTGGCTGAGTGCTCGAGCGCCGGCAAGCACCCTGTCGGTCACCTCGCGCCGCGCGGCGTGAAGGACGCGTCGGACGACCCGGACACGATCCGCGCCTGGTGGGCGACGTTCCCGACCGCCAACATCGGGCTTGGAACCGGAAGGGCTATCCGGGGTCGTCGTCCTCGACGTCGACAAGGAGAACGGCGGCCTCGACACGCTCGCGCGGCTCGAGTCCGAGCATGGGCCTGCCGCCGGCGCCGCGGTTCGGACCCGGGGCGGCGGCGTGCACCACTACTTCCGCTACCCGGAGGGGGTCGACCGCCTCGGGAACTCCGTGTCGAAGATCGGGATGGGCGTGGATGTGCGCGCGAGACGGCGGCGACGTCGTCGCCCCTCCCAGCACGCACCGGAGCGGGGCCTCATACGCCTGGAGGTCACGCCTGCCGAGATGGAGCTGCAGCCGGGAGGCGGTGCCGCTGCCCGCCGCCGCACTGGATCGCGTCACCGGTTCCGTGGTCCAGCCCGTGCCCGAGCAGGAGGGCCTCGACGATCCCGACCGGGGTCGCGAGACGACACCTCGTTCCGGATCGGGCGTGGGCTGCGGTTGCGGGGCCTGTCCGATGAGGCGATCGCCGCCGCGCTCCGTGCGGACAACGAGGCGAGGTGCGACCGCCCCTCGAACACGACGAACTCGAGCGCCTCGATCCGGCAGGTCCGTGATCCGCTGGACGCCGAGCCCGACGACGGAGTCGGACCTTCTTCCGCTTCCTCAGCTTCTTCGAAGCCGGTGTTGCGGACGAGCCGTGGCCGATGCGTCGCTGGAGGCGTTGATCGGCGTGGCGGGGAAGTTCGTGCGGGCGGTCGCGCCGCACACCGAGGCCGACGCGCATGCGCTGCTGGTGCAGTTCCTCGTCGCTGTCGGGAACCTGTTGGGACGCTGGGCGCACGTGAACGTCGGCGCCGAACCGCACTACGCGAACACCAACGTCGTGCTCGTCGGGAACACGAGCCGGGGCCGCAAAGGCACCGCATGGGCGAACGTCAAGCAGGTGCTCGCCGAGGTGGACCCCGCCTGGGCGGACGGGTGCATCACGTCGGGCCTCTCAAGCGGCGAGGGCGTGATCTACGCGGTGCGTGACCCGGTCACGAAGACCCGGCGAGCGGCCAGCAGACGACGACCGACCCTGGCGTCGTCGACAAGCGGTTGCTGGTCGTCGAGCCGGAGTTCGCCCAAGCACTCAAGGTCGCAGGCCGCGAAGGGAACATCCTCTCCCCGACCATCCGGCAGGCGTGGACAGCGGCGACCTGCGGACCATGACGAAGAACTCACCCACCCGCGCCACCGGCGCCCACATCTCGATCATCGGGCACATCACCCAGACCGAACTGCGCCGCCACCTCGCCAGCACCGACATGGCCAACGGCTTCGCCAACAGGATGAACTTCATCCTCGTGCGCCGCTCGAAGCTGCTCGCCACGGCGGCCACCCCGACCCCGACGACTGAGCCGAAGAACGTCGCGAGCGAGGTGGCGCAGTCGATCCAACGCGTGCAGCGCATCCCGGACCAGATCCGCCGCAGCGATGGGTTCCGGAAGCTGTGGGAGCGCGCGTACCCCGATCTCACCAGGGAGCGGCCCGGACTGCTCGGCGCGATCCTCGCGCGCGCCGAAGCGCAGGTGCTTCGGTTCGCGTTGATCTACGCGCTCCTCGAGGCCTCGTGGGGGCTCCAGGGGCACCACCTTCGCGCCGCGCTCGCCGTCTGGACCTACATCGAGCGCTCGGCGGAGATCATCTTCGGACAGCTACTCGGCGACCCCGTCGCCGACGACCTCCTCGAGGCACTCCGCCGGGCACCCCGCGGGCTCACCCGCACCGACATCAACCGCCTCCTGGGCGGACACCGAAGCTCCGGAACCATCGGGGCGTCCCTCACGCTCCTCGAACGCGAAGGCCTCGCCCACGTCGTCACCGAAGCGACGCCCGGCCGCCCCATCGAGCGATGGTTCGCCACACCGCGGAAGAAGCTGATTATGCGGGGAAAGCCCCCGATCAGCACCCCTTCCTCCGCATCATCCGCCTCTTCCGCACCGCCAACACAGCCACCATCAGCGCCCGACGGCGTACGGCCACAACGAAGTGCCGCGGGGACCAGATCCTGGCGTGTCCGGGTCACGGTGAGTACGGCCGGTAAACCACCACCAGATCAACGACACGTCGACGCCGCCGCCCGCCAGATCATCGAGATCCTCGCGACAGCGACGCCCTTGACCGTCGACGTCCAACCCCGCGACGCCGCCGTCCTTGCGGACGCGCTGGATGCGGCGGCCGAGCACGGCGTCCGGAACGAGCGCCTCGAGACCGCCATCGCGCAGCTTCGCCACGATGGGCCGCGAGCCGTCGCGCAGTCGGACCCGGCGCGGCGAACTGACCTTCCAGAGCCGAGCTGACCGCTGCCCATGGCTCACTTCCTCACGGTCGCCGACGTGCTCGCTCGATACCAACTCCGGGACCGGCGTGCAGCACGGCGCGTGATGGACGACGCGGGTGCATTCAAGGTCGCCGGTCGTCTCCTGGTGAGCGAAGCGGATCTTGAAACATGGGAAGCGTGGCAGAAGGAGCGCAGGATCGAGAAGGTGCCACCGCCCGAAGATGCATCAGCAGGTGGGCTCGTCGAGCAAGCGGAACTCGGGCAACCGATCGGGTCCGGTCGGAGCCGCTCCCGCCGGGGTGGTGGAAGAACGAACGTGCTTAAATTTGCAGCAGGCAGCAGATGCAGGGCACTAAGCACATAAGGCGTGGCTGGCGCGAGACCGTTGAGCCGGGCATCTACCGGGCGCATCGGCTCGCCTGCCCGTCCTCGACGGACCAGAAGCCGAAGCGGCGGTGCGACTGCCCGTTCCAGGTCAAGGTGCCTGGCTCGTCGCCGGGCACCACCCGGATGGTGACCGTCGTCGGCAGCGTCGGTGAAGCTCGGGCGGAGCGACGGCGGCTCATGTCGGAGGGTCGCCCCACCCCGGCCCCCGAGACGTGGCAGGGGACGCTGCGGGAACTCGCCGCCGACTACCTTCGTACCCGTGCCCCCATCCTCGCCCCCGCCACCGTCTACACGGTGGACGAGAGCTTCCGCCTCCGGATCGACCCGGCCCTCGGCCACCTGCGCCCCGACGAGATCAACCGAGAGCGCCTTGAGGTGTGGCTTGCCGACCTCACAAGCGCGGCGACGAGCCGGCGCATGGTCACCAAGACCGTCGAGGCGCTCCGCGTCATCCTCCAGGCGGCGGTGACGTGGGGGCGGATCCCCTCGAACCCTGCGATGGGCCTACGCCTCCCGACGGCCGACACGCATGAGCGTCAGGCCGTCGAGCGGGTCCTCACCGCCCAACAGCTGCGCACGCTGTTCACGCAGGGGGCGCGGTCCGTTCGACACGAGACGCTCCTCCGCGCGGCCGGAGAGGCGGGTCTTCGCCGGGGGGAGATCATCGCCCTGCGATGGCCCGATGTGCGCTTCAACGAACGTCGTCTCGACGTGCGCCGGTCGGTGTGGGAGGAGAGGGCGTCCCGTCTCGACGGTGCGTCTCCCGTGCGCATCGAGAAGACGACGAAGGGACGCCGCGCCCGTCGCGTCGCCATCTCCCCGACGTTCGCCGCCCTCCTTGCCGAGTGGTACGAGAAGGCCGTCGTGGAAGGCGGCGCGGACGCGGGCGGATATGTGTGGCCCGGCAAGGATGGCGGTCCGATGGCCGCCGACTCCCCGACACAACTCGTCGAGCGCTCCCTCCGCCGGTGCGGTCTCATTGACCAGAACGGGCGTCCCCTCGTCTCCCTTCACGGACTCCGTCACACGGCGGGGTCGATCATGCTCGCTGCCGGAGTGCCACTCATCGTGGTCTCCCGGCAGCTCGGACACGCCAACCCGCAGATCACTGCGCAGGTGTACGCGCACCTCCTCGCGGACGAGCAGTTGGACATCGCCGCCGGGGCCCTGGAGGCGCTTCTCGCAACCGACACGGTGCGGGAGACGGTGCGGGAAGACGTTCAGCAGGCGGAGTAGCCCGCCGTCGGGCAAACAAAAACCCCGCCTGAGCGGGGCTTTCGATGAATAGCGGGGGCAGGATTCGAACCTGCGACCTTCGGGTTATGAGCCCGACGAGCTACCAGACTGCTCCACCCCGCGACGCCCACCCATGCTGCCACAGGTCCACCAGGTGGTCAACCGATCCGGTCGATCGGATCGCCCGTCGCCACCCACCCTGGCCGCATTACGCGGGCGTAGACGCCGAAGAGGTTCTCCCGAGTCGCCGCGAGGGCGCGGAGCACGTCTGGGTGGCGCTCCCCGGTGTCGGGGTCGAAGGTCGTCACGGCGCAGCGCTCCGTGTTGACGACGACCTCCATGATGGCCTCGCCGATTGTCAAGCGCTCACCGATCCAAGCATCCTCGGCGAACGGTTCGCCGCTTTCGGGATCGACGAGAACGTTCGCGCGGAAGCGCCGACGGTCGAGCTCCATGCCCGCTGCCTCGCCGAGCGCGGCGATCGACGGCTCTCCCAGCACGTGGAGGGCGGCGGCGTCGAAGATGCCCATCGGGCTGTCGATGAGCGCGACGTCCGCGCCGATCGTCTCCCGCAGCGCGGCGAGCAGCCGCTCGTCACCAATCGGAGCGACCTCGCCATCGGGGAGCGTAACGGTGGCATGCTCGGCGGCCGCGCCCTCGCCATAGCCGGCTCGGAACCCGAGCAGCTTGGGCGTCCGGCGCGCGGTGATCGGCCCCTCGCCCGCGTCGACCGCGTAGCGACGGTCGCCGATCAGGCCGAACGGGCCGACGAACGCTCGTCGCAGCCGCTCCCCGCCGAACGACTTGACCGGAAACCGCCACAGGTCGGCGACGACCCCGAGCCGGCGGCTACCGGAGGGCAAGGTAGAGGACCAGCGCGATCAGGAAACCGAGGCCGGCGTACGCCCACCGCAGCGCCCTACGCTTCATCTCCGAGACCTCGCGCATCGCCTTGCGGCGACGCTCGACCGACTCCGGATCGTCGGGGAGGTCGGGCCACTCCTCGTCGTCGTCCCATGCCATGCGCCTAGCGTAGCGCTCGCCGCCGAGGCGATCGTCCGCTGCGGGCGTGCGGTCAGGCGGAAGCGGAAGTAGGCTCGCGCCCATGCGAAGCGCTCACGCTTCGATCCGACGTCCGTTCCTGTCCCTGGCGTTGCTGGCGCTGATCGGGACACCCGCCGCCGATGCGAGTGACACGTTCAGCGTCTACCAGAGCATGGCGAGCAAGATGCCGTCGCCCGCGCCGCTCGTCGTCACCTGGTTCCCCGCGGCCCGGAGCGACGAGTTCATCGATGCGACTGGTGGCTCGACCGCGGGCGTCGCCCAGTACAGCCTCCGCTTCGCTTGGCGCAAGCGCGACAACCCGATGGTGTTCCGCGCGATCGTCTTCCTGCAGCGGGGACGGGTGCGGACGCTCGGCGTGCTTCGCCGGGAGCTCAGGGGGTACACGGTGCGACCCACGCGGGTGCGGGGACGCCCGGCGTTGCTCTTTACGCGACGGGGGTCGCCCGGCTTCTACTTGGCCTGGGTCGAGCAGGGACGCGTCCATGAGCTCCTTACCGGACAGCCGAAACGGGTCGCGCTCGCGACACTGCGCCGGATTGCCGACAGCCTCGAACCGTTGGGCAAGCTCTACGTCGCGAGTGCCGTCACCCTTCCGGACGGACGCGAGGCGGGCGCGGTTGGGTTCGCGACCAAGAGCACGGTCTCGCTTTACGTCGACTTCGCCGGGACCTGCACCAACCCGGACGGCACCCCTTCCGGGGTCGGGACCCTCTTGCGCAGCGGTCAGATCGACCTTGCGCCACTGAACGGCGGTGCCTTCGCCGCGACATTCCCGAGCAGGAGCACAGATCCAAGGTTCCCCAGCTAGACCTTGAGGCTCACGGGGCAGGCAGGGGGGATCCTCGTGGCCGGTCACCGTGAACGCCTCCGCCGTCGCCCCCGTCGATCTACTTCCCGATCCGAGCGAACTGCGCCACCGGGCCGGTCGATCTGACGCTCACGCCGGCTCCGGCCTTTTAGCCGTGGACGACCATTCGACCCGCGGACCGGGTGCCCGGTTCGCACCAGCGCCCGCCGGAGGGCTCAATTCACACGGCGTTGCTTGCCACCCCACTCGCGTTCGCGCAGCACGTACTTCTGGATCTTGCCGGTGGAGGTCTTCGGGAGCTCGTCGACGAGCTCGAACACGTCCGGGCACTTGTAGCCGGCGAGGAGCGCGCGGACGTGGACGCGGAGCTCCTCGCCACTCGCCGTCGCGCCGTCCCGGCACACGACGAACGCCTTCGGACGCTCACCCCACTGCTCGCTCGGAACGCCCACCACGGCGACCTCGAGGACCGCGGCGTGGCGCATGATGGCCTGCTCGACCTCGATCGTCGAGATGTTCTCACCGCCGGAGATCACGATGTCCTTCGCGCGGTCGCGCAGCTCGATGTAGCCGTCCGGATGCCACACGCCGATGTCGCCGGAGTGGAACCACCCGTTGCGAAACGCCGTCGCGGTGGCAACCGGGTCGCGGAAGTAGCCTTTCATCACGTCGTTGCCGCGCATCACGACCTCGCCCTGCGTCGCGCCGTCGCGCGGCACGTCATGGTCGTCCGCGTCGACCACGCGGATCGGGTCGGCCATCACCATCGCAACGCCCTGGCGCGAGAGCAGCGTCGCCCGCTCGGCCGGCGGGCGACCCTCCCATCCCACCTGCGGCTGGCACACCGTGTACGGACCGTACGTCTCCGTGAGGCCGTAGACGTGTGTGATGTCGACCCCGAGCGACTCCATGCGCTCGAGCACGACCGGGTTCGGTGGCGCCGCCGCGGTCAGGATGTGGAGCGGCCGCTCGAGGGGCCCAGCGGACGGGTCGTTGACGAGTCCGCTCAGCACCGGCGGAGCGCCGCACAGGTGCGTGACCCCCTCGGCACGGATGGTCTGCCACGCCTCGGTCGGTCGGAACGCGCGCAGCATCACCTGCGTTCCGCCGACCGCCGCAATCGCCCACGGGTGGCACCAGCCGTTGCAGTGGAACATGGGCAGGGTCCACAGGTACACAGTCCGGTGGTCGTGCCCCGCGGTGACGTTCTCGCCGAGGGCATTGAGGTAGCCGCCGCGGTGGGTGTACATCACGCCCTTCGGCGCCCCGGTCGTGCCGGAGGTGTAGTTGATCGAGATCGTGGCATCCTCGTCGTCGACCTCCCATGACATCGGCTCGTCCGACCCGCGGGCGAGCAGTTCGGCGTACGCGGTTCCTGGGACCTGGGTGGCCACATCCGCGTCGTCGACCAGGACGATCTCCTCGAGTGTCGGCACGCCGGCGGCGATCGGCGCCACGAGGCGCGTGAGCTCCGTGTCGACCACGAGCATGCGCGCGCCGGAGTGGTCGAGGATGGTCGCGACCTCCTGCGGCGCCAGGCGCGTGTTGATCGCGACGAGCACGGCGTTCGCGAGGGGCACGGCGTAGTGCGCGACCAGCAGCTCGGGGATATTGGGGCACAGGTAGGCGACACGGTCACCGGGGCCGATGCCCGACGCCTCGAAGGCGCGCGCCAGCCGCGTGGAGTGCGCAGCGAGCTCGGCGTAGGTCTCCCGTCGTGCGCCGTGCACCACGGCGGTGTGATGGGCGAAGACGTCGGCCGCCCGTCCCAGGAAGGCGAGGGGCGTGAGGGGCGTGAGGTGCACCGCCCGCGGCATGAGGGGAGCCTACCGAGACGCGGTATCCGGCAACACCCGGTCGCCCTGCGCAGCGAACCAGGAGTGGAGCGCCTCGAGGTCGCCCTGGTCGAGGCCGTGCCCGCCGGGCGACCAGTGCACCGTCACGTCGGCGCCCGCACCGGCAAGGAGCGACGCGAGGTGCTCGGACTGCTCGCGGGACACCATCGGATCGGTCCTGCCGGAGGCGATGAGCACCGGGACCCCGGTCAGGTCGGGGAGGGGCTCGGGCTCGAACGGGACCATCGGGCGAAGCAACGCTGCGCCGGCGATCGCCTCGGGCCGAACCAGCAGGGTGCTCGCCGCGATGTTCGCTCCGTTTGAGAACCCGAGGGCGATGAGCTTGCCCGGGGCCAGGTGGTAGGCGGCGCTCGCAGCCGCGACGAAGTCCGCCAGCTGGTGCGTCCGCGCCACCAGGTCGTCGAGGTCGAACACGCCTTCGGCGAGCCGGCGAAAGAAGCGCGGCATGCCGCGTTCGAGCACGGCCCCCCGTGGCGACAGGAGCGCCGCACGGGGGGCCAGCGCCTTGCCCAGGGGGATGAGGTCGTCCTCGTTGCCCCCGGTGCCGTGAAGCAGGAGCAGCGCCCGCCCACCGTCGTCGCCGGGGACGAAGCGGTGGACCAGGCCAAGGTCGGGTGTCGCCGGCTGGGTCACCGGCTGGTGACGGGTCGCGGGTTGGGGAGGGGAGTGAGGGTGGCCTCGATCCGGTCGCGCAGCGGCTCGAACGTCGGCGGCAGCGACAAGCGCTCGCCGAGCGTCTCGAGCGGCTCGTCGGCGGTAAAGCCCGGACCGTCGGTTGCGATCTCGAATAGCACGCCGCTCGGCTCGGGGAAGTAGATCGACTTGAAGTAGAAGCGGTCGATGATCGGACTCAGGTTCGCTCCGGCCTGGGTGACACGCCGGTGCCACTCCGGGTGGTCGTTCATCGTCGACGACCAGGCGACGTGATGGACGACGCCCGCGCCCATCCGGCCGGCCGCTTGTGCCCGGTCGAGGTGGTACGTGGAGCCGCGGTCCGCCCCGCGTGACTCCCAGTGGTCGCCGTCAGGCTGGAATCCAAGGACCTCTTCGAACATCGCGGCGCTCGCGTCGGGGTCGAACGCGAAGGCTCGTACCCCGTCGAAGCCGCGCAGCGCGACCTCGGCCGGCACCTCCGGGTGGTCGGCCAGCAGCGGCGCGTCCCCGCTGTGGTCGACGACGAGCAGGTGGGCGAGCCCCTCGGGGTCGGCGAACCGCAGGGTCTCCCCGCGGCGTGCGACGGCGACCGCGGCGGCTCCGAGCCGCTCGGCCCAGAAGTCGAGGGCGTCGGCCGAGCCGACGCGCCAGTTGATCTGGTGCACCATCCCGGCGCCCGGGTGGCCACCGCGGGCTCGCGGGTACTCGAAGAACGTCAGGTCGAGGCCGGGGGTGCCACGCTCGTCGCCGTAGAAGAGGTGGTAGACGGTGGGATCGTCCTGGTTGACGGTCTTCTTGACGAGCCGCAGCCCGAGCACGCCGGCGTAGAACGCGACGTTGCCGGGAGCGTCGGCGGTGATCGCGGTGATGTGGTGGATGCCGTTGAGCTTCATCGTGTTGCCAATCATTCGTGGTAGCGGGAGTTGACATCAGTATCGCAAGAACTGCTTGCGCAGTCAAGAATATCCGCCCTGCAGGGGCATCCGGCGCCGTCACACCAGCGTGAAATGACGAGGGGCCCGCGCTTGCGGGCCCCTCGAAACGCGTTGTGTGGAGTGCCGCTTACGCGACGTCGCGCAGGCCCTGGGCTTCGACGAGCGCGGCCAGCTTCTGCAGCGACTGGTTCTCGATCTGGCGGATGCGCTCCCGAGTGACGTTGAACGTGCGGCCCACCTCGTCGAGCGTGCGGGGGTGCTCGCCGCCCAGGCCGTAGCGCAGCTCGAGGACGCGCCGCTCCCGGTAGCTCAGTGTGTTGAGCACATCACGCAGCGCCTCGGACCGCAGGAGCGAGTCCGTGGCCTCCTCGGGGGAGGGCGCCTTGTCGTCGGCGATGAACTGCCCGAACTCCGACTCCTCGTCGTCGCCCACCGGCCGCTCCAGCGACACCGGCGTCTGCGCGCTGCGCTTGATCGACTCGATCTCGTGGAGCGGGAGCTCCGTGACGGCGGACACCTCGGCGATCGACGGCTCGCGGCCGAGCTCGCTGAGGAGCTTGCGCTCCGCGCGGTTGATCTTGTTGAGCTTCTCAACCACGTGGACAGGCATGCGGATCGTGCGCCCCTTGTCGGCGATCGCGCGGGCGACCGCCTGGCGGATCCACCAGGTCGCGTACGTGGAGAACTTGAAGCCCTTGCGGTAGTCGAACTTCTCGGCCGCGCGGACGAGGCCGATCGTGCCCTCCTGGATCAGGTCGAGGAACCCGAGGCCCTGGTTGCGGTAGTTCTTGGCGATCGAGACGACGAGCCGGAGGTTGGCCTCGACCATCTTCCGCTTCGCCTCGAGGTCGCCGGCCTCGATCTTCTTCGCGAGCTCGACTTCCTGCCGCGCGGTGAGCAGCGGCACCTTGCCGACGTCCTTAAGGAACAGCTGGAGGGAGTCCGTGGTGGTCTCGGTCCGCAGGTTGAGCTTGCGCGGACGCTCGGCCTCCTCGGCGAGCTCGGCGACGCGGCGCTCGGCCTCGTCGTCCTCGATGAGCTCGATGCCCATCTCGTCGAGCTCGGAAGCGAGGTCAGACACCGACGGGGCGTCCAGGTCGGCCGTCTCGAGCGTCTGCGTCAGCTCGCCGATGGCCACGAACCCGAACTCCTGGCCGCGCGCGACCAGTGCCTTGATCTCAACGTTCCCAAGCAGTTCCTTCAGCTTCATCGACTTCCTCGTTCTTGATGCGGTGTGCGCCGCAACGATCGCGGCAAAACGAACACTCGTTCGATACTAGGCACTTCACTTTGTAAAGTCAAGTGGTCACCGGGGTGACCCTCTTCCATCGACCGGATCGCTCGGAGCCTTGAGTGAACGCGCCTTTAGGGGACGTTCGAGCGTTCTCGACCCATCGCTAGACTCCTGCAGCGAGACGATGCTCTCAATCCCGGCTTAACCCTCGGTTAAGGCGAAGTGGGCGAGGAGTAAACGTTTCCGGCCGCCCCGGAACGGCGTCGTGGGACCGATCAGGGAGTGCCGGAGGCGTTGCTCGCGGCCGCCACGAGTTGTCGGGCGAGGGCACCGAGCGGCGTGTTGGGTCCCAGTGCCGCCGCCCGGGTGAACGCGCGTTCGAGGGTGTCCCGGTCGCCTTGGTACGCGGCCACCATTCCCAGGTTGAAGACCGCGAGCTGGCTGTTGGGGTTGCTCTTCTCGAGGTTGGAGAGCGTCTTCGCCGCGCGCTTCAGGCCGTCCGGGCCGGTCGCCCCGTCGACCATGGCAAGGCCCACCTTGGCGTCCAGCCGGTCGCGGTCGAGCGTGAGGGCCCGCTCAAACACCAGGCGGGCGGTGTTGAGGTCGGCGCCGCGGAGGGCAACGGTACCGAGTTCCACCCAACGTGCCGGATCGTTGCCGCCGACCGCGAGCTCCTGCAGGCGGTCGGCCTGGGCGGCGAGCGTCGTCAGGCCGGTGACCTCCTTCGGGAGCGACCGGTCGAGATACAGGCGAAGCGGGGGCAGCCCCGCGGGGGCGACCGACTCGGCGGTTGCTCGGACCGGCTCGTCGTCGAGCGCCTTCGCGATGCCCAGAGCTGCGATCACGAGCGCAGCCCAGACCGCGAGCGCGATCGCAAGCTGCTTGCGGCCGAGGGCCCGTTGCGACCGCGCGGGCGACCCGACCGGGACGGCGGGTGACACGACGTGCTGCGATTCGGAGCCGTCCATCGCCCCCAATGGTGACGGGCGCGCGCCCCCGCCTCAACCGTACCCCGACCCCGGAGTCCGGTACGAACGGCCCATCGCGCGGCGGATCATCTGCGCGACGGAAAAACCTCAGGTTTCGGCCGCTCGGTGCCGATGTCGTCCACGTATGACGCCACTCCCGACTTTCAGGGGCCTGAACCGATGATCGATCTCGGCCGAATCCTCCGCTACGCCATCGACATGGAGGCGAGCGACATTCACCTCAAAGTGCCCGCGCCTCCCGCGCTTCGCATCCACGGGAAGCTCGAGCGGATCCCGAAGGCGCCGGCGCTGCGTCCGGAGGACACCGAGCGGTTCCTGAAGGAGATGCTCGGCAAGTTCCCAGAGAAGCTCCGGGAGTTCGACGAGACCGGCGGCGCCGACTTCTCGCACGCACTCGACGGCCTCGGACGGTTCCGCGTCAACGCGTTCCGTCAGCGCGGATCGACGTCGCTCGTCATGCGCGCTGTGCCGTTCAAGGTGCCGGAGCTGCACGAGCTCAACCTCCCGCCCGCGATCAAGGCCCTTGCCGAGGAGGAGCGCGGAATCATTCTCGTGACCGGCACCACCGGCTCCGGCAAGAGCACCACGCTCGGCGCGATGGTTGACCACATCAACCGCTCCATGAAGAAGCACGTCGTGACGATCGAGGACCCCATCGAGATCCTGCACACCGACCGCCTGTCGATCATCAACCAGCGCGAGGTGGGCCTCGACACCGGCTCGTTCGCCGACGCCATGCGCCGCGTCATGCGTCAGGACCCCGACATCATCCTCGTCGGCGAGATCCGCGACCTCGTGACCATGGAAACCGCCCTGAACGCGGCGGAGACCGGCCACCTGGTGTTCTCGACGCTCCACACCCTCGACGCGACGGAGACCATCAACCGCGCGATCGGCTTCTTCCCGCTGCACCAGCAGCAGCAGGTGCGGGCGATGATCGCCGGAACGCTCAAGGGCATCATCTCGCAGCGCCTCGTGCGGACTGTCGACGGCAACGGCCGCGTGCCGGCCTGTGAGGTCATGATCATGACCGGCCGCGCCCGCGACTTCATCCTCGACCCCGACATGACGGGGAACCTGAGCGAGGTCATCCGCGACGGCGAGTACTACGGCATGCAGACCTTCGACCAGTCGCTGTTCGGCCACGTCAAGGCGGGGCGGATCACGATCGACGAGGCGATGCGCTCGGCGTCGAGCCCGCACGACTTCAAGCTCATGCTCGAGGCGGGTCAGGCCCGCCGCGGCGACGCCGTCGACGTGCCCTCGGCGATCACGCAGTCGTAGGGGCGTCGCTCCGGGCGGCTTCGCGACGCGCGGAACACGCGGTAGCATCACAACTCGTGCACGCTGACTGCGTTGCGGACCACGCTTCCGCCGCCGATTGCCCGGTGCTGGCCACCGCCCGGATCGTCTCCGGGAAGTGGACGCTCCTGATCCTGCGCGACCTCGCAGCCGGGCCGTGCCGCTTCACCCAGCTCGAGCGGTCGCTCGCTGGGATCAGTCCCAGGACGCTCTCCCAACGGCTGCGGGTCCTGGAAGAAGAGGGCATCATCGCGCGCGAGGTCTACCCCGAAGCACCCCCTCGAGTCGAGTACCGTCTCACCCCGAAGGGTCGGGACATCGGTCCGATCGTCGATGCGATGCGCGCCTACGGCGAGCAGTGGCTCGCCGTCGAGTGCGCGGAGCCGGCTGAGAACCCCGCCCTTCAGGTGGCACAGGGATAGATCCGGACTCGAGAGGGTGGAGCGATGGAAATCACGAAGATCGTCGAGATGGGGAAGGACTTCGTCGAGGATCACTCCGACGAGATCGTTGACGAAGTGAAGGAGCGGGCCCCGGCGATCAAGGACGACCTCGCGGAGCTCAAGGACATCGTCCAGGGCGACGGCAGCCTGACCGACAAGGCCACGCAGGCCTTCGAGGCGATCAAGGACCCGGGCAACCCCTGTGAGGACGCCCCGAAAGAGTAGGCGGCCTCCGGTGGCCGCCGCAGGCCACCGTGTCCTCGGGTTCGTCGCGGCGTTCGCCATCGCGGCGCCGGCGGCGGCGGTACCGGCGCAGGTCATCGGCCGCTCCGTGCAAGGTCGGCCGATCCTCGCCTACCGCGTGGGCGATCCGGCCGCGCAGGCGCGGGTGCTGGTCGTGGGGTGCATCCACGGCGACGAATGTGCCGCGTTCCCCGTCGTCGCGCGATTGATCCGGCAGCGTCCGCCGCGGGGCGTCCAGCTCTGGGTGATGCCGAGTGTCAATCCCGATGGCCGCCGTGCCGGCACGCGGGGCAACGCCCACGGCGTCGACCTGAACCGCAACTTCCCGTTGCGGTGGCGTCCGCTCGCGCGTCCGAGCCGCTACTACTCGGGTCCACGACCGCTGTCGGAGCCGGAGTCGCGCGCCGTCGCCAACCTCGTCCGGACGGTCAAGCCCGACCTCTCGATCTGGTTCCATCAGCCGGAGCGCAACGTGCGCGACCCGGACGCGTCGCCCGAGGCGCGTCGGTACGCACGGCTCGTGGGCCTGCGGTTTCTGCCCCTCGCGGCGCCGCCAGGGACGGTGGCGGAGTGGATTGAGTGGCGCGTGCCCGGCGCGGAGGCCTTCGTCGTGGAGCTCCCGGCGGGATCCCTGTCGCCCGCAGCCGTCGTCCGTCACGTCGCGGCCGTGCGGGCGGTGGCTACCCCGGGCGGCGCGAGCGCACGAAGCGCAGCGGGAAGTACAGCGAGTGGGGAAGGCGCCGGGTGATGACCTTGCGCAGCTCCTCCCGACCCTCGTCGTCCAGCAGGTAGGCGATGTGCGTGCGGCCGAGGATCGACCAGGCGGTCTCGGCGTCCTCCATCACCGCCGCCAGCTGGACGTCGCGCTCCTCCGGCTTCAGGAGGCTCGCCTCCGCGAACGCGCGCATGTCGTCGGGATCCTGCGGCATGCTCGCCCGAGTCGCCCGCCCGGCGAGGGCGGACGGGACGCGCCGGACGATCACCGCGAGCATCGCCGCGACGAACGCCGAGTCGACCGCGCGGAGCCGGTCGAACGCGCTCACGCTCGCCACGAACCGGCCGCCCGGTCGCAGCACCCGGAAGACCTCGCGGAGCGCCCCGTGCAGGTCCTGCACCTCCTCGAGCATCAGGCTCGCGACGACGCAGTCGAAGCTGCGGTCCGGGATGTCGTACAGCCGCTCCGCCGAGGCGCGCACGAACGCGATCGGCATGTCGTCCGGTGTGCGCTCGCGCGCTACCTCGAGAACGCGGGCGCACTGGTCGACGCCGACGACCATGCCGTTCTCGCCCACCACCCGGGCGGCCGCCCTGCTCGCGCCCCCGGAGCCACAGCCCAGGTCGAGCACGCGCTCACCGGGCACGAGCGACGCCCAGGCGATGAGGCTGTCGTACAGATGCACGCCGCTGTTGCCCGGGAGCGTCGCGATGCTGTCTTCGGTGGCGGTGGGGTCGAGCGTGTGCACGGCGTTGTAGAACGCCGTCGCGACCGGGCCCACGAGGCGCTCGCCGGCCAGCAGGCGCGCGCGGACTTCCGCCAGCCGCTCGGCGGGGCTCGTGTGCGCGGGCACGGCCGTCAGCTCACCGGGCTGCGCGGTCAGATCGTGACCCAGCCGGTTTCGATCGCTCCGCCGCCGGCCAGCTCGCAGCGAAGGCTCACGGGGCCTGCCTTCAGGTCGCTCGCCATGAAGCGGCCGAGCTCGTCGGCGTCGACCGTGCGGTCCGTGCCGGGCAGCCGCACGACGACGTGCGCCGCGGACGGGGGGATGATCTGGCCGACGAGCGTCCGCTTCGATCGCTCGTGCGAGATCTCGACCTCGATGGTGACGCCGGGTCCTTCGAAGGTGAGGACGCGCCATCCGGTGGCGGTCGAACGCACTCCCGCGAGCGGCTCGGCCTCGAGGGCGGAGTCGTAGAGGAGCTCCGCGAGCTCTGCGTCCATCCGCCGCCACGCCAGCGCGGAGCGCGCCGCGAGCGTCACGTCGGACGGCACCGGGTCGGCCCGCCGCAACAGCTGGCCGATCTCCTCGAGCAGGCGATCGTCGTCCATCCCTTGGATCATCGCAGCCCTCCGCGAGCGTCGCGAGCCCCCGGGTGAATTCGTTGACGGGTCATGCTGTGAAGAGCCGGGCCGCGGCCCGGTGATACATGCCTCATGACGTGACGATCCCCTCGACGGCGAGCTCGGACCGGAGCCGGTCGAGGCAGCGCTGGCGGGTGGGACCGATGCTGCCGATCGGCATCTCCAGGGTTTCGCTCACGTCCTCGTAGCTCGGCGGCGGGTCCGCGGTGAGGATGCGAAGCAGCCGCTGGCAGCGGTCGGAGATACGCGCGAATGCCCGCCAGAGCCCGGTGTCGCGCTCGTCGCGAAGGAGCCCCGCGTCGAGCTCGGGCGCCGGCTCGGTGCCGGCGCGGTCGAAGACGGTGTCGTCGTCCACCGGGAAAGACCGTCCGGCGGTGCGTAGGCAGCGCAGGCATTCGCGCCGGGCGGTCGTGGCGAGCCAGCCGCCGAGCCGCTCGGGGTCGCGGATGCCGCCGAGGTTCTCGACGAGCCGGAGCCACGTCGTCTGCGCGACGTCGGCCGCTTCGGCATCGGCGAGACGGTAGGAACGGACGGTCGCCCACACGAGCCCTTCGAACTGCGCCACGATGGCGTCCCACGCGGCCTGGTCGCCGTCGGCCGCGGCTGCCACCAGCGTCGCGATCTGTCCGGGTCGCACGACGGGAATCCTAGCCGTGCGCCCCGGGCTGTCGATTCGGCGGCGGGCTACAAGGGCGATTTGATCAGCGCTCCGAACCCATACTCGTACCAGTAGCTCCTGGCGAGGACCGTGGCGAGCGCCGGTCGCGGTGGGATGCGTCGCCAATACTTGCCGGGGGCGGTCGTGGCCGCAACCAGTCCGGCGATCTGCGGCGCGGCGAACGACGTGCCGAGCCAGGTCGCCCACGGATTGGTCCCCACGAACGTCGGTGGGTTCGGGTTCTCCTTGGTCACCTCCGCCTGGCCGTCCACAAACGTGCTGACGATGTCCTCGCCGACTGTCGAGCAGTCGACCCACGCTCCGCGCTTCGACCACTTCGCCGGCTTGCCCTTCGGGTCGAGGCCGCCGACACCCACGACCCTCCTGAACGCCGCGGGCCAGTGGGGACGTGTCGCGGCGGGATCATCCGGGGCGATACCGCCGAGGTTGCCGGCGGCCGCGACGACGACGACGTCGTCCGAGATGAGCTCGAGCGCGGCGGCCAGCGCGACCGGAGGGTGGTCCCGGTAGCTCTCCTGACCGAGGGACAGGTTGATGATCGTCGCCCCGTCCCGCCAAGCTCGGACGATGGCGCAGGCGATGCCCTCCTCCGACCCCACTCCGTCCGAGTCGAGCGCGCGGTAGATGCGCACGTCGGCAGCCGGTGCGACCTGCCGGATCACGCCGGCGACGAACGTGCCGTGGCCCGCTCCGGCGTCCAGTCCCTTGGGGCTGCCGGGTTCGTCGAGCACGTCGTACCCCACTTTGTTGGTCTCCTTGGCGATGTCCGTGATCCACTCGTCGGTCCTCGCCCCGGCGGCCTCGGCGATACCCGTGTCGATGACCGCGACGATCACACCCTCGCCGGCCTTCGCGTTCTGGGCCTTGTGCGCGGGCGCCAGCTTCGCGTCGACGGGGTCGGCGAGGCCTTGGCCACCTTTGATGCCGCCGTCGGGGTATACGTGCTCGAAGCTGGCGTTGATGTGCTTTCGATGCAGCTTCACCACTGCTTTCTCGAGCGTCTCGAGATCCATCGGTTGCGTCGTCTTGAACCGCACGACCGGCAGGGAGACGCCGCAGAGGCAGCCGATCGGGCTGCATTCGAAGTCGGGCCCCAGCTCTTTATTCGCCTTCTTCGCATCCTCAGTGCGGACGAGGATGTGGTCCCAGGCGACGAAGAGTGGAAGGTCTCTGTCGACGATCTCGCCGATCGCCAGGGGGCGATCGGCGCCGGGGTCGGTCCGTCCTCTCTCGCGGGTGTGCTCTTCCAGGATGCGAGCGCGAAACGCGCGCTGGGCGTCGGGGTTCGCGAGCGCCTCACGTTGTGCGTCGCGGATCGCATCCGCTGAACGAGGTCGAATTTCCTCCGACATGCTGCCCCCTATCGTGAGCTCGTGTGAATTGGCTAGCGTCGCCATGTGCGCGCCGCGCCTATGAGTTCAGAGGTTGACGATAACCGCCTGATACACGCGGCGGATGCCTGGCGTGCTGCGCGAGACAAGCCGGCCGAGGGGCGCGCGCTCGCGCGCGCCGTCGCCGCGGCGTGCGAACCCGGCGACGAGGAGGCGCTCGTCGTCGCGCTTCGGGCCCAGGGGTGGGCGGAGCGGGTGCTCTACCTGCACGACGAGTCCGGCCGGACGCTCAACCGAGCGGTCCGGGTCGCACGGCGCCACGGTCTCAACGAGCGCCTGGTCGAGGCCCTGATCTCCCGCGCCTCGCTCTCCCTCGAGCTGGGTCGCTCCGGGATGGCATTGCGCGACCTTGCCGCCGCCCGGGTCGCGCTCGGGGGCGGCTCGACGATCGACCTGGACGCGCAGGAGGCTCTCGTCCAGATGAAGTTCGGCTACCACGCCCGGGCGGTGGAGGTCGGGCAGCGGGCACGGGCGCAGATACGTCCCGATACGGACCCGGTGACCCAGGTCATGGTGCTCACCAACCTTGGCGAAGCCCTCAGCCACCTCGGACGGGCCCGCGAGGCCGAGGTCGCGTTCAGTGCCGCCGAGGCCGTGGCCGAGCGGGTCGGGAGGCTGAACCTCGGGATGGTCATCCAGACGCGGGCCGCCGCGGCGGTTCGCGGAGGACGCCTCGGGGAGGCGCTCGCCGGATTCGACCGGGCGGAGGAGCTTTTGACCGAGGCCGGATGGCCGCTGGGCGAGCATTACCTCGAGCGAATCGACAGCTTGGTGACGCTCCGGCTCATCGCGGAGGCCGACCTGACCGTGGAACGCGCGGTCTCCCGGTTTGAGTCGGCGGGCTTCGTGCTGCTGCTCGCGGAGGCCCGCCTGCGCCAGGCTCGGCTCTGCCTCGACGACGGCCGATTCGACGAGGCAGCGTCGGCCGCCGCCAACGCATCCGAGCTCTTTCACCGCCAGCGCCGATTCGGCTACCGCGCCCAGGCCGATCTCGCGGGCATCGGCGCACGCGTCCGGTCGGGAACGTGCTCGGCGAGGGACCTCCGCCGTGCGGAGCGGGCGGCGGTCGTGCTCGAACACGACGGCGCCCACCTGGAGGCCGTCGACGCCCACCTGCTGATCGGACGGCTCGCCGATGCGCTCTGGCGTCGTGACGTGGCCCGAGACCACTACGAGCTCGCCCTGGCCGGGAGCCGGGCGGGAGGTTCGCTGCTTCGGCTCAAGGGATGCGTCGCCGAGGCGCTCCTCGCGCGTCAGGCTGGGGATCCGAACGGCATCCGGCGGGCGGCCCGGCGCGGCCTGAACGAGGTCGCGCGGTACCGGTCGTCGCTCCCGTCGACCGAGCTACGCGCCCTGGCGTCCGGTCACGGAGTCGAGCTGGCCTCGATGGGTCTCGCGTCGACGCTCGGAGCCGGCCGGCCCGGCCGCGTGCTCGAGTGGATGGAGCGCGGGCGGCTCGCCTCGCTGCTCACCGATCCACCTCGCGCCCGCGACACGGTGCTCGACGAGCTGTTCGGTCGGCTGCGAGAAGTGATGGGAGAGCAAAGTCCGAGCGGAGAGGACCCCGAGCAGCTCGCGCGGCTGCGAGCCGAGCAAGCACGGTTCGAGATGCGCATCGAGCGGCGGATGCGGACCCTCGACCCGGCCGCCGGTGCGGCTGGCCGGGTCGCGACCGTCGCGGAGATCGAGTCGGCGATCTCCGGGCGATCGCTCGTCGAGCTCGCGTCGATCGAAGGGCGCATCGTCGCGGTCACGCTCGCCGAGCGGCGAAAGGCCTGGGACCTCGGGAGCCTCGAAGCGGCGATGCGGGAGGCCGAGGCGCTGCAGTTCGGTCTGCGGAGAGTCATGCGCTCACGGACCCCGGCGTCGCTCGACGCGGCGAGGACGGGGATCCGGCACTCGCTCGACCAACTCGATCGCCAGCTCGTGCGCCCGCTCGTCGCATCACTCGGCGACGAGGTGGTGTTCGTTCCGACGGCGTCCCTGTTCGCGGTCCCGTGGCACGCGCTGCCCTCCCTGGCCGATCATCGGGTGAGCGTCGCTCCGTCGGCCACCGTCTGGGCTCGGGTGACGGGC
This sequence comes from uncultured Thermoleophilia bacterium, assembly GCA_963777565.1. Classification (GTDB taxonomy): domain Bacteria; phylum Actinomycetota; class Thermoleophilia; order Miltoncostaeales; family Miltoncostaeaceae; genus CALMEC01. The sequence continues at coordinate 994,168 of CAVZQZ010000009.1, read as the reverse complement.
AGCCAACCGTCGGAAGGGCGGATCGTCGTCGTCGCCGGGCCGGACCTTGCGGGCGCGATCGACGAGGCGGAGGCGATCGGCCCGCTGTACCCGGGGGCCATCGTGCTGTCACCGCCGTCGGCCACGGTTTCCCGTGTCGCCGGCGACCTCGACGGTGCCGTCCTGGCGCATCTCGCCTGTCACGGATCCTTCCGGGCCGACAACCCGAGCTTCTCGCGACTCGAGCTGGCTGACGGTCCGCTTACCGTCCTCGATTTCGAGTCGATGAGACGCACCCCCGACATCGTCGTCCTGGCATCGTGCGACTCCGGGGCGTCACAGGCGCTTCCCGGCGACGAGCTGCGCGGGTTCCTGAGCGCGCTGTTCATGCTCGGCACGAGGTGTGTCGTGGCGAGCGCGGTACCGGTGCCCGACGTCGAGTCGACCTCGCTGATGCGCGATCTGCACCGCGGGCTGGCCGCCGGCCTCGGCGTCGGAGCGGCCCTCGACCGCGCTCGCTCGGAGATCGACCCGAGCGAACCCGCGGGGCTGGTGATGGCCACGGCCTACGCCCAGTTCGGCGCGGCCGGCGCCGCCGTCGTCGCCGGGCCGTAGGATCGGCTCGCGTGGACCTCCGCCACCTCGTGACCTTTTGCGCCGTGGTCGACCGCGGGTCGTTTTCGGCCGCCGCGGAGGATCTCGGCATCTCGCAGCCCGCGGTGTCGGCGCAGATCCGCTCGCTCGAGGAGCGGCTCGACCAGCGCCTGCTCGACCGCAACGGGCGCCGGGTCGAGCTGACCGAGGCGGGACGTGTGCTCGAGGTGCACGCTCGCCGGATGATCGCGCTTGAGGGCGACCTCGAGCGCGCGATGGGCGAGGTGGGGGAGCGCATCGCCGGCAGGCTCGTGATCGGCTCGTCCACCGGCCCCGGCGAGGTGCTGCTGCCCCGGGTCCTGGGGGCGTTTCGCGCGACCCATCCCGGGGTCGGCGTGAGCCTCGTCGTGCAGGACACCCAATCGATCTGCGAACGCGTCCTCGAGGGGGAGCTCGAGGTCGGCATCGTGGGCGCCGCTCGCCCGCACCGCGGCCTCGAGTTCGAGCCGTTCCTGCGCGACGAGCTGGTGGTCATCGCCCCGCCGTCCCACCCGCTCGCGGCGCGGTCCGCCGTCACCCTCGAGGAGCTCGCGGCCGAACCCCTGCTCATGCAACAGACCGGATCGGGGGTGCGCGCGGTGCTCGAAGCCGCGTTGCGCTCCGCCGGCCTGCAAGCCGCAGGATCTGCGGATCGAGATGGAGCTCGGCCTGCAGCAGTCGGTCAAGGCCGCCGTGCTCGCCGGCCTCGGCGTGACCGTGATCTCCCGGCTGGCCGTCGCGGCGCGAGGTCGTCGACGGATTGCTCGCGGCGATCCCCATCGAGGGGCACGAGCTCGTCCGCGACTTCTCCACCGTCCGTGCGAGCGGTCGCACGCCGACGCGGCTCACCGCGGCGTTCCTGGAGTTCGCGCGCGCCGAACTCGCCGCAAACCCATAAGCGAAGCTGATCGCAGTCATTCAAGTAGCATGGGGCAGGTGACGACGGCGGCGGATGAGCGGTGCGACGTGCTGGTGGTGGGCTCGGGGGGTGCCGGGATGAGCGCGGCGCTGGCGGCCCGCGACGCGGGCGCGACGGTGGCGATCGCCACCAAGTCGGCGCTTGGCGCCTCCAACACCGGGCGGGCTCAGGGCGGCATCCAGGCGGCCGTCGGCACTGACGACACCGTCGAGTCGCACTTCGAGGACACCTTCGCGGCCGGGCATCGCGACGCGCGATCCCGAGCTCGTGCGGACGCTCGTGGGCGGCGGCCCCGACGCCATCGAGTGGCTCGCCTCCCTCGGCGTCGGCGTTCTCCCGCGAGGGCGACGGCTACCGGGTGATCCGCTGCGGCGGCGCCAGCAGGGAGCGACTGCTCCAGGCAGGCGAGCGCACCGGCGCCGACATGGTGAAGGCCCTGCGGGGGGCAGTGCGGGAGAGCGGCGCGGTCGTGCACGAGTCGAGCCCGCTGTTCGCCCTCGAGCCGGACGGCGCGGCGTGGCGGGCAACCCTGGGCGGGCGGAACGGCCCGGGCCGCGTGGTCGGCGCGACCTCGGTCGTGCTCGCGGCCGGCGGCGGGTTGGCGGGCGAAGCCGCCGCGCGCGGGATCGGCAGCACCAATCACCCGGACGCCACGCCCGAAGTGCTCAACCTCGCGCTCGCCCTGGGCGCCGACGGCGTGCACCTCGACTCCTGGCAGCAGCACCCCACAGGATCGGTATGGCCCGACGCCCTCGCCGGCTACGCCCTACCCGAGACCACGCGCGCGTACGGCGCGACCCTGCACGACGCCGCCGGCGAGCGGTTCGTCGACGAGATGGCGCCGCGGGACGTGGTGGCCCAGGGGATCCTCGACGCGGTCGCGTCGGGCCGCGGGGTGCGCGCCCCGAACGGCCGGGACGCCGTGTGGCTCGACACCGCCGCGATCGACCGCGAGCACGGCGCAGGCTTCACCGCCGACCGCCTCGCCTACGTCCACAACCGCTACCTGAAGACCGGCGTCGACATCACCCGCGAGCGGGTGCTGGTGTACCCGGTACTGCACTACCGAAACGGAGGCCTCGTCATCGACGCCAATGCGCAGACCACACTCCCCGGCGTGTTCGCCGCGGGCGAGATCGCAGGCGGCGTGCACGGCACCAACCGCCTTATGGGCAACTCCCTGCTCGACACGGTCGTCTACGGCCGGCGTGCCGGCAGGGCCGGCCGCGGAGCGGGCCCGATGAGCCATCTCCCGACTTCCTCACCCTGCCCGAGCGTGCGGCGAAGCCCCGTCAGATCGGGCTCACGCACGTGCTCGACAAAGGCGAGAGCCTCGCCGAGATCGACGGCTTGTTCGCCGCGTGCGGCGACTACGTCGACATCGTCAAGCTCGGCTGGGGCACCTCGTACGTCACGCGAAACCTGCGCGACAAGCTCGCGCTCTACGCGAACCTCGGGGTGCCCGTGGTGCTGGGCGGCACGCTCATGGGAGGTGGCGATCAGCCAGGGCCGCATCGACGACTACCGCCGGTGGGTCACCGAGCTCGGGTTGACCCACGTCGAGGTCTCCGACGGGTCAATCGTGCTCGACCACGACGAGAAGCTCGAGCTCATCGCTTCGCTCGCCAAGGACTTCACCGTGCTGTCGGAGGTGGGGTCCAAGGACACCGCAGCGGTCGTTGCACCCTACCGGTGGGTCCAGGCGATCGAGACCGAGCTCGAGGCCGGCGCGTGGAAGGTCATCACCGAGGCACGCGAGAGCGGCACGGCGGGGCTCTACCGGCCCGACGGTGAGATCCGGACGGGCCTTGTCGACGAGATCGTCCACTCGATCGACCCCACGCGGTTGCTGTTCGAGGCGCCGCAGAAGGCGCAGCAGGTCTGGTTCATCAAGATGTTCGGACCGAACGTCAACCTCGGGAACATCCACCCGGACGAGGTCATCCCGCTCGAAACGCTCCGCCTGGGGCTCCGGGCCGACACCATCGACGCGCCAACGGCCTGACGCGGCAAGCGGCCGCCTGGCAGGTCCGGCGGTCAGGGGTGGTGGGCCAGGATCTCCTTGAACAGCCCGATGACCACGTTCGGGTCCGTTGAGGACATCCGGCTGGCGACCTTCACCTGCAGGCCCTGCTTGGCCACCTTGTCAAACTCCGGGTTGTCCGTGACGGCGTCGAACATCGACGCCTTGCGGTTCGCGAAGATGGTGATCGCCCGGCGCATCCGCGGGTCGTCGAAGAGCTCCTCGACGGTGTCGAACGACCAGTGGAGCGTCTTGTCGTCCTTGGTGAGCTCGGCGTCGGGAACCGGCGTCGGCACCAGGCGCTCCGATGCGAACAGGCCCTTGCCGTCCTTCGTGAGTCGTGCGACGACCGTGTCGAGGTCGACCCCGGCCTTGCCGAGCTCGTAGGCCTTCTCGACATCCGCGGCGCTCGCCTGGACGGCTTTGACCGCCAGATCCATCGTCGTCTTCGCCGCCTTGACCTCGTCCGGAGGGGCGTCCTTGCCGGGCAGGAGCTTTCCGTCGCCGACGACGCGCACGCGCTTGCCGCCGATCTGGACGATCACGCCGCGGTCGGAGTCGTAGTCGTGAACCGCGGTGGCGACGACGTCGCCCATGCCCATCTCCGGGAGGGTCTTCAGCGCGGCCCGAACGTCATCGAGGGCGATCTTGCGCTTGGTCCCCATCGGCGCCGCCTGCTGCAACTGCGAGCCGGTGTGGTCGATCCACTCGGCCATCGTGTCGGCGAGCCAGCGTTGGAAGCGCTGGTAGAAGTCGGGGACCTTCCGATCCCACCAGTCATGGACGGTGATCCGCGGTGTACGCAGGTGCCCCGCGGAGAACGCGTCGGTGAGAAAGTGGTCGCCGAATGCGTTGATCGCAAGGGCGCCGCCGAGCGACTTGTTCGCCGCCGCAAGCTCGATCGCGCGACGAATCGCGCGCACGTGGGTATCGCGGTAGGTCGCGGCCTCCCCGAGCGGCTCGCCGGGCCCGGTGTGCCGCTTGGCCTTCGTGCGGGGGTCGAGCTCGACGTCGCCGCTCCGCGGGTTCGGGAAGTGGCTGATGTTGCCGGAGGCCAGCCTGTAGAAGCGGGCATCGACCGCCTCCTTGGCCGACTTGTCGTAGAACTCGCCCATGTACTTCTTCTCGTCCTCCCCGCGGATCTTCACGAACAGCGTGTAGTAGACCTCGCCGATCGTTCCCTTCCCGGAGCCGGCCGTGGCGGCGAGCGAGACCATCTCGTCGATGTCCCGGAAGTAGTCGCCTGCTGCGACCAGGTCGCCGTAAGTCATCTCCACCAGGGGTGAGAGGCGGAAGCGCACCCCGGGGATCGCCCGGTCCCCGATCGCCTTGTGTTCGGGCTCGTCGAAGCGCTGGAGCGTGGCGTGTCCCAGGCTGAGCCGGCGAGTCGTCGCGGCGTTTCCGGCGTGGCGCTGGAGGTCGAGGATCACCCAGGCCGGGTCGCGTGCGATCTCCCGGTGCGAAGGTAGGCGGTGGGGCGTGCCGATCGAGCGCTCAGCCCGCGGACGTGGAATGCGCAGCACGCCGCGATCATCCCGCGAGCCGCACTGGGGGTCAACGCGGCCCGCAGTGAGGGAAGCATGCGCGGGCCCGTCCCGCGTCCACGGTCAGATCTTGCGGCAGTTAGTGACCTTGCGCGTCGGGTAGGCCAAGCGGCATTCGGTGACCTGCGAGCGCACGCGCCGGTTGCGTTTGGTGATGTCGAAGCGCAGGTACCGGCCGATGACCAGCCCGGGTTTCGTGATGCGCACCTCGATGCTGACGGGGATCGTGATGCGCTTGCGCAGGAACAGGGGCCGCAGGTTCCAGCCCGCGCCGGAGACGACCTTGCGCTTGGTGACCGAGCAGCCTCGGAGGCAGCGCACCAGGACGTTGGAACGGCGCTTCATGTCGAACACGCTCAGACGGTTGAGGGTCACCAGCCCGCGGCTGTTGAAGGCGAAGTTGAAGGCCAGCCGGCCGGTCAGCAGCGCCCGAGTCGACGCGGGCGGCGGCGGCGGCGCTGCGGTTGGGGGCGGCGTTCCCACGGAAAGCGGCTGCCAGGCGGGCGCGAGATCGCTGCCCGGACTGGTCGTCAGGCGCGTCGGCTTCCCGGTGCCGTCCGCGTTCATCACGTAGATGTCGTTGTTCGCGGGATCGTCCATGTTGGAGTTGAATGCGATCTTGGTGCCGTCCGGTGACCAGGCCGGGCGGCTCTCCGAGGCGGTGTTGTCGAGCAGCGGGCGCACGTTGCTGCCGTCGGCGTTCATCGTGAAGATGTCGAGGTCGCCGCCGTTCCTGTTGCCCGTGAACACGATCTTCGATCCGTCAGGGCTCCAGTCCGGCTCCAGCTCGTCGAAGTCCGAGCCGGCGGTGAGGTTGGCCAGCGTTGCCCCGTCCGTCGACACCACGAAGATGTCCCAGTCGTTGGGCGCGCCGCCCCGCCGGGACATGAACGCGATCCGCTTCCCGTCCGGAGACATGTTCGGGTCGGTGTCGACCGCCGGGTCCGTCGCGATCACGTGCTCGTTGGATCCGTCGCGGTTCATCGCGTAAATGTCCTCAGCTCCAGTGAGGGTGCTGCGGAAGGCGATCTGCGAGCCGCCCACGGACGTCGAAGGATGCGTCTCGTTCGCGGTCGACTCGGTGAGCGGCGTCGGCAGGGAGCCGTCCACACCCATGATGAGCACGTTCTCGTCGGTGCTCATCGGGAAGATCGGCCGGGTCGAGCTGAAGAGGATCTTCTTGCCCTCACCGGTCCACGCGGGTGCTTGATCGTCCCTACCTTGGTCGGAGCTCGAGGTCAGGTCGGTCGCCTGCGCCCCCGGCGTGGCCGGCTGGACCAGGATGTCCCAGTCGACGTTCCGATTCGACTGATACGCGATCAGCCCGTTTGCGCCGGGAAGGGCCGCCTCTCCGCCGTCGGTACCGACTGCGAGGAATGCCGCGCATGCACCGGTCGCCACCAGGGCGAGCCAGCCGCGACGCACGGCCGCAAGAGACCGGGACGCTCGCCGGCTCCGGAAAGGCGGTGGTGTGTTCATACCTGCACGCACTTTCGTGTCCTCCCTGCGAGCGTGATCTGGCACTGGAGCGTCTTGACGTTGGTCCTGCTGAACGTGAGCCGGAAGAACCGTCCCAGATACCCCGGCTTCGTGATTCGGACCTCGATCGTCACGCCAGGTCGCAGGACCTGCCGGCTGAAGATGCTCGCCAGGTCGACGGGCCTGCCCCGCGAGACCCGCGTCCGGACGCGGGTTCCGTTGATCAGCGGGAGCCGGCAGTTGCCCTTGCGGCACGACACCGCGATCTTCGCGCCGGCCGGGGCGCCGACCGCTCGCATGCTGAGCACCCGGATGCGCGATCCGACCGCCACGCGGTACGGCACGCGGGCGTTGATCGTCTTCGCCGCGGTGCTGCCCGGCGGCACGGTGAGCTTGCCGATCCCGGTCCTCGTCTGCAGCGTCGCGCCGGTGCCCGTGGTCGCCGTGAGCGTGACGTCGTACGTGCCCGGCTTCGGGTTCGGCGGCACGGTCACGAGGACGCTCACCGTCGCGTCCTGGTTCGGGTTGGGTGAGTAGTTGATGACGTTCGGGGCGGCCGTGGCACCCGACAGCGCCGTGGTGGCCGTGAAGGTGAACGTCGGACCGCTCGAGGTCCCGGACTGCTTCGCCCGGAACGTGAGGACCCCCGTCTGTCCCGGCTTGACCACGGCCGCAGCGGACGGAGCGATGATCCCGAGATCGCGGGTCGTGCGGGTGAGGTTCGTGGCGATGTCAGCCGCCGACGGCGAGTTGAAGCACATCGTGTATGAGGGGGCCCCACGTCAAGCACAGTCGGGTCGTTGACGGTGTTCCCGCACACGACCGGTCTCGTGGACGGCGCGTCAGCCGCCACGTCCCGGTTGCCGACGACCACTCGGTACAGGAACGGGGTCTGGGAAGGGGCTGCCGTCCGCGCCCCTCTGCAGCGTGAACTCTGGCGCGAGGGTCTTCTCGCGTCGGCCGGGAGGCTCGTGACCTGCGAGATGTACCCGACCCACTTCTGGCCCGGCCGGCGCCGGGGACACCCGCTGCAACTCGGCGGTGTAGCTGTCGCTGCGGGTCATCGCGATGGTGGTGTCGGTCGAGAGGATCGCCCCCGGCGTGCCGGCCGCGATCGGGATCCGGTAACCGACGAGCCCCTGACCGGTACGGCCGCCGCCGTTCTGGCCGGAGATGCCGCCGTCCGGACACGTCGCACTCCCGGACATGAACATGCAGAAGGTCGTGGTGATCTGGACCTTTCCGATCTGGTTCAACTGCGTCGCGAACTGGCTCTTGATCACCAGGCAGCCGGGCAGCAGGAGCATCGCGGCTCCTGCCACAGCGGCGACGCCGACGAATGAGAGACGTCTCATACCGATCCTGACCCCCGTCCGGGACTCGCGGCGCCTGTCACGTTCCGCGCGATCGGCCAATACTGTCACCCGCTCGGCGGAGCGCCAACTGGCCGTGTGAACAGTAAGGTCCCAGACCAACGGGTGGGCTCCTCCCGCAGCCGCAGCGGGTCAGGCGCGAGCCGCTCCGCTCAGATCTTTCGGCAGTTGGTGATCGCGCGCGAGGGGTAGGCGATGCGGCACTCGGTGACCTGCGAGCGTACGCGGCGGTTGCGTTTGGTGATGTCGAGTCGCAGGTACCGGCCGATGGTCAGCCCGGGTTTGGTGATGCGCACCTCGATCGCCACCGGGATCGTGATGCGTTTGCGCAGGAACAGGGGCCGCAGGTTCCAGCCGGCGCCGGGGACGATCTTGCGCTTGGTGACCGGGCAGCCGCGGCGGCAGCGCACCTGGACGTTGGAGTTGCGCCTCATGTCGAAGACGCTGAGGCGGTTGAGGGTCACCAGCCCGCCGGTGTTGAAGGCGAAGTTGAAGGCCAGCCGGCCGGTCAGCAGGGTCGGCAGCTTGACCGGCGGGTGCGACGGCTCGCTGGGGCCCCCGGGGCCCGGAGTGGGAGGGATGGGTTGCCAGGCCGCTCCCTCCTCGTCGGAGGCGGTCATCGTGATGAGCGTCTGGCCGCTCCCGTCGGCGTTCATCGTCGCGATGTCGAACGGCCCGGGCGCACCCGCCCGGTTCGACTGGAACGCGATCTTCGTGCCGTCGGGCGACCATGCCGGGAAGGAGTCCCACGCCGTGTTGACCGTGAGAGGGACCTGCCCGGTGCCGTTGGCGCCCATCTTGACGATCTCGAAGTCGCCGTCTCGGTCCGACGCGAACGCGATCTGCTTCCCGTCGGGGCTCCAGTCGGGATCGGCGTCGAACGCCGGATTGTTGGTCAGGTTCGTCGGGGGGTTGCCGAACAGGTCCGACGAGAAGATCTCGTTGTTCCCGGTCCGGCCGCTCACGAAGATGATGCGGTCGCCCGCCGGCGACCAGGACGGATCGGAGTCGAGAACGGTGTTCTGGGTGAGCTGGAAGGGCAGCGCGCCGTCGGCGCGCATCGTGAAGATCTCCGGGTCGCCGTCGCGTTCGGACACGAACGCGATCGCCGAGCCGTCGGGCGAGAAGCTCGCAGAGCCGTCGAACGCGGTGTTGAACGTGAGCTGCTTGGGGGGAGCCGACCCGTCGGCGGGCATCGAGAAGATCTCGTAGTCGCCGTCGCGATTCGATGAGAACAGCAGGGTCCGTCCGTCGGGCGACCACTCGATGCCCCCGCCCTCGCTCGTGGTGGGGCTATTGGTGACGTTCGCCGGGCCGGTCCCGTCGGGCGCCACGACGTAGAACTCGTCGTTGCCGTCGCGGTTGGTGTAGAAGGCGATCTTGCCGTTCTGACCGGGGTGTGCTCCCGCTGCCGGCCACGGCTGGATCAGCCCCAGCAGCATCGCCGATGCGGCAGCCGTGAGGACGCTGAGCGCGATCGTCGATCGACGCGAGGTGGCCATGCGGTCAAGCCAACCTCCCCGGCGGGCGGAAGTCAATGTCGGCGCGCACACCGGGTGGACACTGTCGATCGGCGCCGGCCGCGGCGGCCGTGACTACTTGCGGAAGAGCCGGACGAACCCGGCGAGCCAGCTCGGCATGCGGCTGTACTGGGTGTTGAGCGCCGCGTCGGCGAGTTCCTGCGCCGCCTCCTTGGTGCGCTCCCGCTTGGCCGCGGCCTCGGGGTCCGGCGTCTCGGCCTCGGGTGCGGGTGCTGCGGGCGCCTCGTCAGGTTGCGCCGCGGCCGGCGCGACAGGGGGCGGGGCGGGGGGCGCGGGAGTTGGCGGCGGCGGCGGTTGCGCCACGGCTGCCGGCTCGACGACGGGCACGGGAGGCTCCACGGGGGACACGGCGGGTTGGAAAGCCGTATAGGGCTCGGGCTCGGACGGTGCCGGCTCGGGCGCCCCGGGAGCCGGTTCCGGCGCCTCGGAGACGGGCTCGAGGGCCGCGTCCTCGTCGACCTCTACGGGCACGGGTTCGGGTGTCACCGCCTTGATCTTGGTGAACGTCGCGTAGGCCTCGTCCTCCTCGTCGTCCAGCTCGGGTGCGAACGGGTCGAAGTCCGGGACCGGTTCAGCTGGAGACGGGGCCTGCCCCGCGAGCTCCGGCTCCGAGGGCGCCTGCGGCGGGGTCCCGTCGATCGGCGTCGCGGCGGGCAGATCCACGTCCGCCGGTTCCGGGGTGACGGGATCGACGTCCGCGGCCGGCTCCGGGGTGGGCGGGGGTGGCGCTTCGGGCGCTGGCGGGGCCGCTGCCGGCGGCGGCGGTGCCTCCGCGACGGGCCCCTCCGCCACGGGCAGCTCTGAGACCGGCGGCTCGGCGACGGGGCTCTCTACGACCGGTGCCGCAGGTGGCGGCGGGGCCGGCGGAGGCGCCGGTGGCGGCGGGGCCGAGGCCGCGGGATCGTCCGGTGGCCGCTGCGGCGGCGGGCCGACCGAGGGCGTGACGATCGTCTCGGCGATCTCGGGGACCCAGACGACGACGAGCTCCGTGAGGCCCAGGCGGACGCGATCGGCGCGTTGCAGCGGCGTCGGCCGGGCGATGTGCGCGTCGTTGACGACCGTGCCGGCCGTCGAGCCGAGGTCCTCGATCAGGATGAGGCCGCCGTCGAGGAACACCCGGGCATGCCTGCGCGAGACCCGCGGGTCCGTGATCACGATATCGAGGGACGGATCGCGCCCGATCAGCGCCTCGCTACCGCGTAGGGCGAACCGCGTGCCCTCGTCCCGTCCGCTTGCGACCTCGAAGAGATCAGGGTCCATGGTCGTCCCGGCTGGTCGTGATCGCGGCAAGTCTAACCCCACCGGGCGGGGCGATCATGCGTCGGCCTCCCCGCCGGCGCCGGCGCCGTTCGCCGCTCCGCGCCCACCGCCTTTCCCGAGCGCCGCGAAGAGCTCCGGATACAGGCCGCGCAGCCGCTCCAGCAGGCGGAGCTCGCCCTGCCAGCGGCCGCTCGGCACACGGTCGCCAACCTTGCCGAGACCCTGGAACAGCCGGTCGAACGACTGCCCGGCTGCGCGTCCGTCGCGGCGGAGGTCCTTCATCCGCTCGAGGCGGCGGAGCCCGTCGACCGCTTCCTCCAGCCCGGCGACGATTTCACGCAACGTATCCGGCTCGATCCCGCCGACGAGCTCGGCGACGTCGTTCGCGATGCGCTGCATCGCGGCGCGACCGTCCCGTATCCGCTGCCTGGGCCCCGTCTCCTTCGGCAGGGTCTCGGTCTTCCCGAGGAGGTCGTGGGCCTTCTGAAGGGTCTCCAACAGGCCTTCGGCGAGATGCACCGGTCCCGGCCGGTCGTCGGACTTCTCAAAGAGGCGAGTGATGCGATCCCATTCGAGCTGGTTCTCCTGCTCGACCTGCAGCTGGGGGACCCCGGGCGCCGCTTTCTCCAGGATCCCGTCCGGGGCGAGGTCGGGCGCCGCCGCCACCTTCGTCGCCTCCTGTTCCGGCGGGGCGGGCGCGCCGGGCGTCGTGCCGTCGTCGAGGGCGTCGGCCTGCTGGCCGACGTGGAGGAGCTCGTGGAGGATCAGCCGGTCGCCGTCGACCGTCCCGGGCTGGTACGCGCCGGTGGCCAGGGCGATGTCACCGCCGACCGCGACCGCCCGCGCCCCCCGCAGGCGGACGATCCGCTGGGCGTCGTCGTCGGTATGGATCCGCACGTCGCTGAGGTCGTGGCCGGTGAGCGCCTCGGCCGGGGATCGCTCCTCGGCTTCCAGGCGGCGACCTGCCCCGGGAGGCCGCCCCAGCGGGTCGATGTCGCGCTCGCCCGTCGCGCCCTTGGGCACGAGCCGGGCGACGGCCCGGTTGCCGGCCGTTCGCTGGAGGCGCACGATCGCCTCGCGCGGGTCCGATGTGTCGAGCCGCTGAGTCGACGGCGGATCGGGCCGCGCCCGCGATGTCCGCCTGCGACGCCGTGCCATGCTGCTCATCGGTGCCTCATGATCACGGCCGGCGTCGCATTCCGGCTCACGCCTGGACGCGCTTGCAGCCGGAGACGTCGTCGGGCTTGTCGTATTTCAGGTTCTCGTAACACGTTTCGCCTGTGGTCGTGAACTTGGCCGTGAGCACGCCCTTGTGTTCGTCGTAGGCCTTGAAGATCTTCTCGTCGGGGACCGAGTCGATCGACTCCGCAGGGGAGAACCCAAAGATGCAACCCGTCCGGGATGCGCTGCCGAGCGCGGCCTTGGCGTTCTTGCGGATGGCCTCCGCAGGGTCGGGCGAGCCGGCGGCGCGGATCTCGGCCACCGAGAGCAGCGGCTTGCCCTTGCCGTCCGGAACAGGTGGCGCTGACAGCGTCCTGAGGTTGCAGCTCGCGCCCTCGCTGTTCTTCGCTCCGAGCCTCGCCTTGATGTCGCCCAGTCCGGCCTTGTCGTTGCCGACGCTGCAGCCCAGGAACACGATGCTTCCGATCGCGCCACCGGATCGCGCCTTCAACTGGGCGGCGAGCTCGCTCAAGCTCACCAGCTGGTTGCCGATGAAGATCTTCCCTTCGGGGGTCCCGTGCGACAGCAGCCCCAGCGTCGAGATGCTGGGGTGCTTCGCCAGGACCGCGTCGAGGGCGGCGATTGTCAGCGCGCTCTCCTGGACGCCGCCGAACGCCGCGGCCTCCGCGTCGTCGGACTTCTTCTTGTCCGGATCGGTCTCGACGCTGAGCCGGACGATGACTTTCTCGCTACCCGCCGGACCGTCGCCGACGCGATCCTTCGGGCCAGTTACCGTCGGGCCCTCCCCTCCGGGCCCATCGTCGAACCCGCTGTCCGGGCCCGGGTCCTCCGGTGTGTGGCAGGGCGCGGTCCTGCCACGCTCGCCGTGCAGGGCATGCTCGTTGCTGAGCATCGTCGCGGTGAACTCTCCGATGATCCCGTCGGAGCGGAGGTTGTGGGCTGCCTGGAACGTCCGTACCGCCACTTCGGTTCGGCTGCCGAAGTCTCCGTCCAGATTCAGCGGGGGAGACGCTCCGAGATCGTTGAGCTGCTCCTGCGCCCGCTTGACGGCATCGCCCTTCGACCCGTTCCGCAGCAGACCGGCGGACGTGGCCCGTTGCCGGGAGGGAGGCCGCTCTGCCTGCGCTCCCCGCTCGGTCCGTTCGGATTCGAGCAGCCGCGCGACCGCCGCGTTGCCGATTGTGCGTTGCAGCCCGATCACTCCGGCGAGCCGAGGCGCATGGTCCCCGCTCAGAGCGGCGGCTGCCGGTGTGCTGCCCCGCCGCGCACGCTCTCGCTCCAGCACCGCCACGGGACGATGATCACAGCGGGTCCTGGGAGGGTCAAGGAGGGACGCCGTTCGCGAGCCGGTACCCGCCGACGCTCGAACCCGGCAGGTCATGCCGCGAGGCGTAGGTTGGTGAACGTACGGTCGACGAGCGTGATCTTCTGGCCGGAGTCGAGGGACGCGGAAACGCTTCCGCCGACGCCCCCGGATTCCGAGGCGCTCACCGAGACCCCGACGAGTCGGGTGCGTGCGGTCAACTCGACCTTGATCTTGAGCTCGTTGTTGTTGGCCAGGTGCCGGGAGACGCGCTGGTAGACGCCGTCCAGGGTCACGGCGTCGGGGTTCGCGAAGTAGCCGTCGAGCTCCACGACCAGTTGTTGGAGGTTGCTGACTTTGAACGTCGCGCTGCCCTCGACGCTGGCATTCCCATGTGCGCCCAGGTACGGCTCGAGGGCCTGCCTGGCCTCCGCCGCGACCGGGCCGGGAAGCGCGCCGATGAGGCTCTGGACGTTGTTCAGCGAGACGCTCGCGGTGATGGCCGCACCGGCGTCGATCGTCTTGATGGTGTCCTTCGAGGGGATGTACTTGAGGCTGGCGAAGAGGCGTCCGCCTCCGCCCACGCTGCCGCCGATGCCCGAGAGCGGACCGACTCCGAGCTCGCCGCCGAGCGAGCCGCTCAGCGCGGTGAAGATCGAGGCGCTGATCGACGCCTCGCCGGTGTCCTCCTTGCCCGACTCGAGCGTCACCCCGCGCTCGGCGCTCGCCGCGATCTTGAGGCTCCCGATGCCCTCCTGCTTGAGGTCGACGGTGAGGCCGCCGAACTGCGCGAAGGTCATCTTCATCGAGGTGAGCTGGTCGGCGAACGAGCTCATCGACAGGTCGCCCGAGCCACCGCCGAGGCTGAACGGCGGCGGCAGCTGCGAGGTCGCCGCCGACGCCCCGGCTGCGACGAGCAGGGTGCTCAGCCCGCCGAGCCCGCGGCAGCTGGCCTGGTCCTTGGCGTCGGCGGTGAAGGTGTAGACGGCCTCGGCGGAGCCCTTGAGCCCGGCCTCCACCGACCCCTCCACGGAGCCTCCCCCCCGGACGGCGTCGCCGGGGCTCCCGGCTGCTGTCCGGGTGGGGCGGACCGCTGGGCAGGCGTGCCGGGTTGCGCGGGCGGGCCGACCTGGGTGGAGGCGAGTGGCGACTTCGGTCCGGTGCCGGCCGGCTGGCCGCTCGGCGCCGGCGCGCCCGCCTGGCCGGGGGTGCCCTGCGGGGCCGCAGGCTGGCCGGTTGCCGGCGCCGCCGGCGCGGGGCCGCCGGTGAGACGCTCCCACAGCGGCGCCTTGCCGCCCTGCGGGAGGTCCACGCTGACACCGACCTTGCTCCCGCCCTGACCACCCCCGCCTCCTCCGCCACCACCCGAGAGCGCGGCGGAGATCGAAAGCGACCCCTCCCCGGAGATCGTCGCCGTGTAGCTGGTCGCCGTGGGTCGGTTCGCCCCGGGCGCCGCGCCCGCCGTGTCGCCGGCGATGTTGACCTTCGCCCCTGCGGCGAGCTTCACGGGTACGCCCTCGATTGGGACGGTCAGGTCGCCGGAGAGGCTCGCCTCCAGGAAGTCGCCGTGCTTCGGGAGGGCGCTTCGGATGCACGGGCCGGTCGCCTCACCGAGGATGGCGCAGACGTCGTCGCGGATGCTCGGGCCCTTTGCGCCGACCGCGTCGCGGATCTTGGTGAGCCAGCCGCCGGTGGCCTCGTCCGCCGCGGCGTAGAGGGCGCGGGCGTTCTCCCGGATCGCCGACGCGATCTGGCTTCCCCACTCGCGCACCTTGGTCCAGGCGGTGGAGAGCACCTCCTTCGCCCCGTTCCACGCCCGGGCCACGTCCTGCATGAAACGGTCGCCCGCGGCTCGCAGCGCGCCGAGGATCTGGCCCTTGTGGTCGCTGACGTACTGGCCGAGGCGGCGGGCGCCCTCCACCACCAGCGCCGCCGGGCCCACGACGGCAACCCCGACGCCGGTCACGATCGACTTGACAGGGCCCGGCAGCATGTCCCAGAAGCGGCCGGCCGCGTTGCGCGCACGCTCGACCGTTCCGCCGACGAACTCCTTGACGCTCTTCGCGGCCGCCTCGAGCCGCGGCACGACCGCCGTCTTGATCCGCTCCCAGTCGCGGCTGAGCTCGCCCCACCGCCGGTCGACCCAGCCTCGCACGCCCTCGGTGATCCCCTTCCAGACCTGACCCAGACGTTCCCGCGCCTGCCGGGCACGCTCGGCGATGGGGCCGGTCGTGCGCTGCCACCACGCCTGCACCCGTCCCGCGATCTCGCCGGCCGTGCGCCTGACGGCGGCAGCCGCGTTGCGCACGCCCTGGGAGACCTGTCCGCCGAATGCCATTAGCCGCGCGTAGCCCTCTTCGCCCAGGACGCGCTTGCCGACCGACTCGGCTTGGCGACCCATGGACTCGCCGACATTGCTCACCATCTTCATGACCTCTGAGCCGGTGCAGTCCCAGTTCTCGGTCGGCCCGGCTTTCTGTCCGTCCTTCACGGCTGCCGGGAGTTCACTGGCCCCGGCCGCCTGGGCGGCCTCACCGGGCAGGCTCTGCGCAACGCCGGCCAGGCGCTGGCTCACCTCGCGGACGACCGGCATGTCGACGATGGCGCCACCCGGGTCGAGCGCCGGGCCAATCAGCCCGCCAATGCCGCTCATGCGGCCGGCCGCGCCCTCGGCCTGACCGCGCTTCTCCTGGGTCTGCTGCTCGACGTGGGTCGCGGTCTCGCGGGCCTGGCTCTCGGCCTGGCCGCTCTGCTCCTTGCCGCGCTCGACCTGACGCTCGGCCTCCTGCCGAGCCTGCTGGCCCTGCTGCTGGATCTGGCCCTGTGCCTCGGTGGCTTGCCCCTCCATGCCGGTGAGTGACTTGATGCGCTCACGCGCAGCTCCGGCTAGGCCGCTTACCGTCTCCACCAGGCCACTTGGGAGGACCGAGGCCGCGGCATCGCCGACGGCCGACGCCGCAGAGCCGACTGCTCCGCCAACCGCGGAGGCTGCCGAAGAGGCGGCTCCGGTAGCCGCAGAGGCTGCGGAGGACGCGGCTCCGCCCACCGCGGAGGCCGCAGACGACGCAGCCCCACCGATGTCGTCCAGCAATCCGCGCTGGATGCGGGGCGGACCGCGCACGGGGGTGAACGCGCCCGCCTTCACCCGGCGGGCGATTACACCACCGGTTCCCCCAGTGCACTCGGCGCAGTCCTCGCAGCCGCAGCCCGCGGGACCGGCGACCGCAGTCTCGGCGCGGAACGCTCCGAGGCCGGTTGGGGGCTCCCGGGCCTGGGCGGCATCGTTGCCGTATGCCTCGGTCCTCCCGGCATCGACGTCCAAGAGTCCCGACGGGAGTCCCTTCGAGAAGACGGACTCGACGCCTTCGACTGCCGATTCGGCTTGGGTGACCACCTGCTCCACCGTCGTGCCGATCGGACCGTCGAGGCCGTCGAGCCCGCCGGGAGCCCCGGGACCCGGCGCCGTCTCGCCGGCGCGCCGGTCCTCGCCGAGTTGCAGCCCGCCGTCGGGGCCCGCCGCAGCGCCGGGTACGGCGACCCCCGCGGCGGGCTCTCTCTCCGCCGGGGACCGGCCGTCCAGCGCGAGCAGCGCGCGCAGGCGTTCGTCGAGACCGCTCCCGCCGGAGACGACCAGCTCCTCTTCGTCGGCGTTGCGCCGGGCGATCATCCCCGCGAACGCCCGGTTCCCCACGCCAGCCGGTAGGAGCGCCGGCACCGGGAGCGCACCCGGCGGGCGCGGGCTGGACTCGGCGGACTGCACGTGCTCGCGGATGGATGCCGCAACGGCCAAGCGTGGCCTCCGGGGAGATCGAGCGAGATCGTACCCACGGACCCGTGCCGCGCCAGCGGACCGCGGGTGCAACCTTTCGGGCAGACGGGCCTGCCCGCCGACCGCCGGGGCGAGCCTCGCCGGCGCGTCGACACTCACCGGGTGAGGTTGCGGGAGCGACCGGGCCGGCGACGAGGGCATCGGAGGGTGAGGGCCACGGCGGGCGTGCACGAGTGCCGACGCCGTGCTGGGCCTGCAGCGCTCGGCCGGCAGCCGGTCCGCAGCGATCCTTCTGCGCGATGTCGGAGGCTGGAAGGACGCGGCGGAGGACCCCAGAAACAAGGGGAATCGCTGGTCGCAGTACCGCCGGGCGGATTGGCCTTCCGTCGCATCCCGCTGACGGGGCTGCCAGGGACCCGGCCTTCGACGTGGTCCCAGCTCCGACTGCCCGAACGGCCGACGGAGGTCCTGCACTCGATCTCATCGTGCCTCCGCCACCACGACCTCGTGCTGTCGGAGCGGGGATGCGACCGCACCGTTCCAGAAACCGGGGCCTGAAGGTGCTGTTCGCCGGGGAACCCGGGACCGGCAAGACGATGGCCGCGCAGGTGCTCGCCCGTATCCTCATGCACCTCCAGCTCAAGGAGAGGGCGACTGCCTGCCCAGCGCGGGTCGTCCTGCAACGCAGGTCGATGGACGTCTGCGCGCTAGGGGGTATAGCGCCGGAAGGTCCCGCCCGGCTTCATGAACTTGATCTGAATCCCGTGCGCGTGCTGGACCGCGTCGAGGGCGAAGACGCCCTTGCCGTCGTCGCGGGCGCTGATGTAGAGGCCCCGCCCGGCGTACTCGCCCAGGTAGACGCCGACGTGGCCCTCGAGCGCCCAGACGTCTCCGATCCGCGGGACGGCCACCACGGGGTAGTTTGGTATCCCCTGAAGCGGGTTGCTCCACTCCCGTGCCCTGTAGGGGAACGAGCGCCCGGCCTGCTCGCCGGATGCGTGGACCCGGTGAATGGTGCCCACGGCGCCGTGCAGCACCTCGGCGACGTAGGCGTTGCACTTGTTCTGGCTGGCAGGCACCGTGGCGTAGTCGGCCGCGGTGAGGGTGAGGTCACGCGAGTCCCAGATCCCCTCGCCCCACTGGGTCCCGCTGTCTCTGCTCCACAGCATCAGCGCGCGCATCACGATGGCGAGCTCCGCGGGCAACGGATCCCCCTCGTTCACCGCCATCAGGCGCCGCCCGAGCTCCTTCCGGAAGTCCGTCACCGCGGCCGCGAAGCTCTTCCCATCCGCCCCCTCCCCGCCGGCCACGTGCGCCAGGCTCTCGAGCCGGCTCGCCATGCCGCCTTCCCTCCACGTGAATCCCCGGCTGCGGGGGGGCCGGGCCGGGGTTGTGCCGTCGTCCGGCTCCTGGGGCGAGGAGTCGTTGGGCACCTCCACCAACACCCGCCGGTTCCAGGCCCGCCCGGGCTGGGTCCGGCTCACGCCGCGACCGACCGGGACGAGACGGTGCGTCGGTACGCCGGCGCGGGCCAGAAGGTCGGTGACCCGGTGCGCCCGGCGCTCTGAGAGCTCCTGGTTGTGCGAAGGCGATCCCTCCTCGCTCGCGTAGCCGCTGACGGTGACCCGCGCGTCCGGATGGCGGCCGAGGTGGGCCTTGGCGGCCGCGGTGGCGCTCGCCATGAGCTGCGAGCCCCGGGCCTCCGCATCCTCACGGAGCGTCGTCGAGTCGTGCCGGAAGTAGATGTTGATCCCGTCCTGAACTGCCGGCGCGGCGCTGCCGGCGCCGGCGTCCTCCCGTTCCTCCGCACCACCCGCCGCGCGCTCGGGGTGGCGGGCGAGCAGCCGTGCCACCGCCGCGTTGCCCGCCGCGCGCTGCAGCCCCAGCGCGTCGTCGGGACGGAATCCCGGAACATCCGGCGGGGGTTGCAGGCGGGATTCGACGGCCGGCGTGAGCCGCCGCCGGCCCCTCGCGAGCCCCGCAGACCCGCCGCTCACGCCCGCGGTTCGGATCATCGCCGGAATGCTGCCACAAGCCGACGCCGACCGCTGGCTTGCTTTGACGCCCGTCGTGCGAGGAGCCGGGCAACCGAGAGGAAACGCGTTGAATACGCAGGCAGCTCGGGCAGTTGGCTGGGCAGCGCCGTCCGGCTGCATTCGTGGATGTGCTAGCTCCCCGCCCCGTGGGTGGGGTCCGGCGGGGCCGGATCGACGACGGCGCCCGCAGTGTAGAGCCGGGGGCGAGGCATGAGCTCGAAGTGCATGAAGTCCTGGTTCGCGGTCCCGAGCCAGCGGAGGTTCCCGCCGTCGCTCCCGGCGAGGGCGCCGACCAGGAGCGAGGGCAGGTTCATGAAGCCGTGTGCGGCGACCGTGCCGGGCGTGCCCTCGCTCCTCGCCCCGACCCGCGTGATGGGCGCCCTGTTGGCGAACGACGTGCGGAAGGCGTCCCCGATGCGCGCGATCCGCCGCTCGGCCGCAGCGACCTCCGGGGGCGGGGCGGGGGCAGCGGGCGGGCGGGCGGTCGGCCCTCCCCGCCCAGTCGGTGCTTGCGCTGGCGCGGCGGCGCCCTCCGGCCAGAGCGCCGCCCGGAGCGCCGCTGCCCGCGGGGCCTTCTTGGCGAGCACCACGGCCGCCACCAGGGCGGCCCCCGCGCCGGCGGCGAGCGCCGGGAGGGGAGGCCTCACTCGGGCCCGGCCCTCGTTGGCGAGCCGAAGGAGCACGGGCGCGAGCGTCGCGTCGCTGGCCATGGCCGCCTTGTACTCGTCGCTTGTCTCCCGCAGCTCCGTCGCCGTGGTCTCGACCTGGGCGACGGTGCGGTTGTCCGTGACCTCGTCCGTCGGGTCGTCGCCTGTCACGTCCTCGACCGGTCCGAGGCCGCCGCGGTCGCTGATGTTGGGGTTGTGGGGTGAGTCGATGTCGATCGCGAAGCCGAAGCTGTGGTCGGACAGTCGGTGCGGCGCGTTCCTGTTCTCCCGGAGGTTCGCGCTCCAGGTGTGACGCCCGAGCACGGTGCTGATCTCGGTTGCCATCCGGGTGCGCTCCGGCTGGGGGATGCTCGTGTCCGCGAGCCGGCGGTCGATCACGGCGTTGGCCCGCGCGAAGGCGGCGTTGAGGTCCGGGTGCACGCTGGTGTCCCTTCTGACGTTGCGAAAGTTTGCGGGCTGGAGCGCGCCGAAGTATGCGTCGGCCCGGGCCAGGGCGATCCGGGTGCCGTCGACGAGGCCGCCGAACTCGGTGATGACGCCGACCCGCACGTGCTCCCAGGTTCGCTCGATGAAGGGCAGGACGTGCGGGACCATCGCGCGCTCGCCCGCGATCTGGATCGCTTCGTCGAGGGGCGCCGCCGGCGCCGCGACCGCCGTGCCCCCCCGCACGTCTGTGACGAGGCCCTCAAGGACGTCCAGGAAGAGCTCGCGGCGCCGGGCGTCGGCGGCCTTCGGGTTGGGGGACTGGGCGTCGATGACCGCGAGATCGGCCGCCACCGCGGTGCCATAGAGCACGCTGTAGAGCGGCAGGGCGGGGTGCGTCGGGTTCCTCCGGCGGAGCGCCCCGCTGGGATCGGGCCGGCGTGAGATGAGCTGCTGGGTGAGGATGCCCACGAGGTCGTCGCCGTCCGCCGTGCCGACAAGCGGGGCGGCCGCGGCCCGCGCCGCGTCGCGCACCCGCTCGGCGGCGTCCTCGACCTGCTGGGCGGGGGTCCGTCGGGGCGGCGGCTGGGGCGGCGGGGTCGGCTGGCGCGCCACTCCCCGCCGGCCGGCACTGCGCGGCTTGGGCGTCGGCGTCGGCTCCAAGTCGGGGACGTCGTCGAGCATCTCGATCGCGGTGCGCAGGTGGTCGTCAGCGCCGATGATGCCCCAGTGGCCGCCGCCCCCCGAGGTGACCTTGAGGTTGGCCACGATCGCCTGGTACACCGGCGAGCCCTTGGGCCCGATCATGTGCTTGTTGCGCTTGAGCCACGCGTCGCGCTGGGCGACCAGATGCTGCGAGGACTGCCCGTAGAAGCCGCCGTGGACGTTGTAGACACGGAAGCCGTTCTCCTGCACCCACTGGACCATCCTGCGCTCGGTCACGGCCTGGCCGCCCGTGCTGGCCGCGTCGATGGCGCTGAGCGCGAACAGGTCCTGGTCCAGCCGTCGCTCGATTGCGGACCAGATCGTCTTCTCGAACCCCGCCCCGGGGTACATCGTGTCGAACAGGAAGAGCGCAGAGAGCTTCGCAGGGGCGAGATCGCCGCTCACCATCTGGGCGATCGGCATGTCGGCGCCGCTGTGGCCCGAGAGAACGACGTTTCCCGGCACAGGGGCGCCGCCGCCACGCCAGACGCCCATGTCCGCGAGCCTGGCGAAGACGGCCGAGACGTAGGCGTCCGCGTCGAACCCCTTGGACTGGGCGTTCTGCTTGCTCGACTTCTTGGGGTCGTTGGCGTTGAAGTCCGCCGTCTCGCTGCCCTGAGGGAGGATCCCGATCATCGGTCGCCCCGCGGCCGCCATTTGCGGGCCGATGCGGTACAGGTCGACGTCGTCGGCGTCCGTGTTGGACTGCTTGCCCTCGGTGTGGCCGAGGCCCTCGTACCCGGGGGCGAAGCCGTGCAGGTGGAGGAGAATGTCGATCGGCTTGCCGGCCGGCGGGGGCGTGGAGGGCAAGAGCACGATCGCCCAGTCGGTGAAGGCGTCTGGGAGCCCAGCCACCCTCAGTCGCCGCATCGAGCGGCCGCTGGCGGGGTCGGCGATCTCCCGCTCGGGCGCGGGCCCGTGGTCGACCTGCTTCCCCGAGGAGCCTTCGCCGGGCTCCGTCCGTCGCGCGACGAGCGCCGCGGTGGCCGCACGGTTGCCCACGCGGCGCTGGAGGTCCAGGATCGAGGCGGAGGGGAGGTCCGGCTGACGGGCGACGCCGGGCCCGCGGACGACCGGCTCCGACGTGGCGCGCTCTCGTGCCCCCATCGACAAGATGCTCACACGGTGGTCGGCGAGGATCAAGACACGGGACGGCCAGGGGTCGCAGGTGAGATTCCCGGCTGCAGCGGTGTTTTCAGGCAGTCGCGTGTGTCTTCCTCGAGCTGATCCGGACGATGCCCGTGCTCCCGGCCTCGATCTCGAGCTCGCCGTGCCCGCCCCCCCATGTCATCGAATTCGGTGACCACGAAGGCGGCTTATCGTCCGCCGCGAGCGCGACGTTGGCCAGACGACCAGTCCCGGGGGTCCGCGAGCAGGGTCAGCGCCTCCGTCGCAGGCTCGGCGACCTGCCTCCTCGAACGGCGAGAGGGCGCGCCGCGGCCCGTCGGTGTCTCGACTACACGCGATCCTTCCAGTCCATTCCTTGCACTCGCTCACGGGATAGGGATCAGACCCCCTCCCGGGAGGCAATTGAAATGTGGACACCAGGAAGGGCTGGGTGCCACGACACCCAGAATGGATATGGCGCATCGCATGCCCGTTTGGGCAGCCATGCCGTCCCCGGCGACGGGTCGCAGACCCCCGGGCGCGGGCGTATCCTCGACGACGTCGAACGGGAGGAGCCATGGGCGAGCACGGTCATGAACGGCTTCACGACCGCACCCGGTCCCACGAGGTCGAGGCGCCGGAGCGCGACGAGCAGTCACCCGCCGAACGGCTTGCCTCGAGCGTCGGCAACCGGGCCTTCAGCGCGTTGGCGCGCGACGGCGCCGGCATCCTGCCCGACGGTCGCGCCCACCCCGACGTCGAGGCGACGATTGCCCGCACCCGCGGAGGCGGGCACACACTCGACTCCGGCGTGACGTCGCGCTTCGCCCAGCCGCTCGGCGACAGCCTGTCCGACGTCCGAGTGCATACGGATTCCACTGCCGACACGCTCGCGCGGTCCGTCTCGGCGCGCGCGTTCACAACCGGCAGCGACCTCTACTTCGCGGAGGGCCAGTACCAACCGGGGACCTCCAGCGGGGACCGCCTGCTGGCGCACGAGCTGACCCACGTCGTGCAGCAGCGCGACGCGCCGACGAGCGGACCTCTGACGGTGACGCAACCAGGCGACAGCATGGAGACGGAGGCCGACCGGACGGCCGATGAGCTCGCCTGAGACAGGCTTCCCGACCTTCGCGGCGCTCGCGGAGAGAATCCGCCTGGCAGTCGAGGCGGTCGCGAGCTCGGACCCCACCCCGATCGACCCGTTCCGGGGACTGTACGTCACCGACGAGCAGGCCCTCGCGATGGCCCGAACGGCCGACGCGCCCGACCCCGATGCCCGCCTGCGCCGCGCCGCGGAGCTCCTCGGGCTCGACGCGCTCGACGCCGCCGTGCTGGCGCTGTCGGCGGCCCCGGAGTTCTCCCCCCGCTACGGCAGGCTGTTCGCGTACCTCCACGACGATGTCACGCGCAAGCTCCCCAGTCCGGGGCTCGTCGCCCGCCTGCTGACGTCGGACGGTGTCGACGCCGGAGAGGTGCTCGCCCGCTTCGGCCACTCGTCTGCGCTGCGTCGGAGCGGCGCGATCCGGCTGATCGACGAGCGCAACCAGACCCCGGTCGCCGACCGCGCGATCAAGGTGGCCGACCGCCTGGCGGCGCTTCCTCGTCGGGGCGGAACTCGACGAACCCTCCCGCGATGGGCGCATGCGACGCCAATCGCTCCCGAGCCACGATCCCGGACGCGCCGGAGTGGTCGAGGAGCTCCGCGCGCTGATCCGGTGCGAGACGGAGCTGCCGCTCCTGGTGGTCGGGCCCCGACGCCCCGGTGCGATCCTCGCGCTCGCGCTCGGAACCCCCCTGCTCGTCTTCGACCTCGCCGACGTCGGTGACGCCGATCTCGTGCCGCGAGGCGGCGCTCGTCGCGGCGCTGGACGGATGCCGGATCGCTGCTTCGACGGGCTCGAGAGCCTCGAGCCTGCTGAGCGGCGCTCGATCGTCGGGCGCTGGGGACGCAGGACGGCGGGCCCTCCTCTCGCCGCGAGGCGCGAAGCCGCCGTCGCGCTCGGCGATCGCACCGCCCTGGTCGTGGAGGTGCCGATGCCCGGCTACGCGGAGCGCCGCGCGGCCTGGGCGCGCGCACTCCGGCACCGACGACGTCGACGACGTCGCCGCGAAGTTCCGCCTCTCGATCGGGCCAGATCGCCGACGCCGCGGAGGTCGCCAGGAACGCCGCCGCCGTTGAAGGGCGCGACGGCCCGCGCCGAGCCACCTCGACCTCGGCGCACGGCGCGCGTCGAGCACGCGGCTCGGCGAGCTTGCCATCCGGCTCGAGCCCGCCTTCGATTGGTACCAGCTCGTGCTGCCCGAGCGGCCGACGGAGGTCCTGCACTCGATCTCGTCGTACCTTCGTCACCGCGATCTCGTACTGTCCGAGTGGGGCTACGAGCGCACCGTCGCACGAATCAGGGGCTGAAGATGCTCTTCGCCGGCGAGTCCGGCACCGGCAAGACGATGGCCGCCCAGGTGCTCGCCCATGACCTCGGCCTCGACCTCTACCGAATCGACCTGGCGACGTCGTCTCGAAGTACATCGGGGAGACCGAGAAGAACCTCGACCGGATCTTCGACGCGGCCGTCGGGCTCCAACGCGATCCTGTTCTTCGACGAGGCCGACGCCCTGTTCGGAAAGCGCTCGGAGGTCGCGCGACTCGCACGACCGCTACGCCAACATCGAGGTCGCGTACCTCCTCCAGAAGATGGAGTCGTACTCCGGCGCGGTCATCCTCGCGACGAACTTCCGGCACAACATCGACGAGGCGTTCCTGCGCCGCCTCGACTTCGTCGATCGACTTCCCCTTCCCCGAGCCAGAGGACCGCGAGCGGATCTGGCGGCTGGTCCTGCCCGAGAAGGCTCCGCTCGCGGCCGACATCGACGCCCGCGTTCCTCGCGTCGCAGTTCAAGCTCTCCGGCGGAGGCATCCGCAACGCGTCCCTCGCCGCCGCGTTCCTCGCGGCCGAGGACGGCGGGACGATCATGATGCGAGCACCTCGTCAAGGGCGTCGCGCTCGAGTACGCGCAAGCTCGGACGGCTCACCCTCGAGTCGGACTTCGAGCGCTTCCACGAACTGATCCGTGGAAAGGCACGAGCTGTACACGACGGGGCCGGGCGCTGAGGCACGGGAGGCTTCTGTTGCGCCACAGAGACGCCGTCGAGACGCTCACACGCCGGTCCCGCCCGGATCGATTGAGTGCCGAATCCACTGGGTGGGGACTCGGCCAGATCGACGGCGCCGGGTTGGCGACCATCGCGCGAGCAGACAGCGGCGGCCGCGCGCTGGTCATCGGGGCGCTCCAGAGCGCGGGCGGCAACGCCCTCGTCCAGCGGATGATCTCTGCGAGCCGTCAATCCGTTCAGCGATGCGCCAGCGGTAACTGCGCTTGCTCGAAATGCGCGGCGCGTCGTGCGCACGAGGTAGACCCTCTCGTGGCCGAACCCGCGGAGCCCATCTCGATTCACCGTTGCGCCGAAGGGCGCTGCACGTGTGGGGGCGCGTGCGGTGGGGGCACGAGCCATGCCGCGGTCGAGCCGGAGCCTGAGCCCGGGCCGCTGCTGATGCGCTCGTGCGGCGAAGGGCGCTGCACGTGTGGGGGCGCGTGCGGTGGGGGCACGAGCCATGCCGCGGTCGAGCCGGAGCCTGAGCCCGAGCCCCTGCTGATGCGCTCGTGCGGCGATGGGCGCTGCACGTGCGGGGGCGCGTGCGGATCGGCCGCGAGCCAGGCTGCTGTCGAGCCGGTGCCCGAGCCTGACCCCCTGCTCATGCGGGCGTGCGGCGACGGCCATTGCTCCTGCGGCGGGACCTGTGGATCCAGCGTGCCGCAAGCCGAGAACCGGCACGAGCACGGCCAGGGGGCCGACCTCGACGAGCAGATACGCGCCAGCCTCGGTCGCGGCGCTGCCCTGGACGAGTCTGCACGGGCGACGCTCGAGCCGGCGATGGGCCTCGACCTCGGCGCGATCAGGATCCACGCCGACAGCAAGTCGGATGTGCTGGCTCGTGCGGTCGACGCCGAGGCTTTCACCACCGGCTCGGACATCTACTTCCGGGCGGGCCGCTACGCGCCCGGATCGCGAGGCGGCCTCCAGCTTCTCGCCCACGAGATCGCCCACGTCGCCCAGCAAGCCGAGGGTGCCGCTCCCGCAGGACAGCGGCACCCGAGCGGAGTCCTCGTGAGCGACCCGGCCGACGCACATGAGCATGCGGCCGAGCAGGTCGCACGGCGCACCATCGCGCGGCTCGACGACCCGTTCACGATCGCCCTCGCGCCCGACCTGCCGTCCCGGACCCTCGCCCCCACGCCGGTGCTCTCCCGCCGCGTGCTCCAGCGCAAGACGACCCCCGACAAGTCCATCCCGGGCTGGGACGTGGCGTTCACGCCCAGCGCCGTCGTCCGCAGCGGCACCGAGCCCGACCAGATCAAGAACTTCGACGCCAACCCGTTCCACGAGGAGTTCCAGGTTGCGCCGCTCTCCAGCGGCAAGCTCCTGTTCTTCGTCGACATGACCTGGGCGCGGACCAGCGGCGGTGGCGGCGGTGGCGGGGGCGGCGGGGGAGGAGGAGGTGGCGGCGGCCCGGTCCTGCCGCCCGGCGTCAACTGCAACCTCCTGCCTCCGAACACGCCCCCTGAGGTCCGCCAGCTCTGCCAAGCGGGTCAGCAGGGCGGCGCGGTCGGAATCTGTCAGGCACTGACGACGATGGGGACTACCGCGCTCTGCCTCCTGGCCAACGCCGTGCCTCCGCCGGCCGGACAGGCACTCTCCCTTGCGTGCTTCCTCGGGTTGCGGCAGTTGGTCGAGGACGCGCTGCGAAGCGCCTTCGGCTGCCCCGCGGCCCCCAAGCCGCCCACGCCGCAGCCCCAGGTGTTCAAGGACACCGGGAAAGCCCGGTCCGTGCTCGAACTCGGGTTCTTCGTCGAGGCGGACCGCTCGGTGCGGTTCACCGGCCCGCCGCCCCGCGGGGAGTCGCACGGCACGGCCGCCGAGCTGGTGCTGCCAGTCGACCACTCGAAGGACCCCGTCCCGCTCGGCGGCAACGTCAGCCAGCAGCCGGCGATCAAGAGCAGCATCTCCACGACCCGCCCGAACGGCGAGACGATCCCGGAGACCCACATCTTCCAGCACATGTTCGACCTCGACCTGCGGGTGCCCGCGCCGCCGCCGCCGGTGCCTGTCTGCTGTGGCCAGACGCTCAAGCCCTTCAAGGTTGCGAAGGACATCTTCGAGAACGAGGGCGTCGCGCAGTCGCAGCTGCACACATGGCTGACCCAACTGCCCACGCCGGTCAAGCGCCGAGTCATGTTCGGACAGAATCAGGTCATCGTGGCTGGCCGGGCGAGCACGACCGGCTCCCACGAGTTCAACTTGGAGCTCTCAGAGAAGCGGGCCCGCAGGGTGAAGCAGATGATCCAGGACTTCCTCGGGTCGAGCGCGCAGCCCGACGTATTCGCGTTCGGCGAACTGCTCGCTCCGGATCCGGACAACAAGGAGAACGCCAACGAGCGTCGGGCGGACATCCGCATCGCGGGCCAAATCGAGGCCGAGGAGGCGGCGCAGGTCCAGGGGCCGCTCTGTGGGCCGACCAACGACCCGCGCGTCTGCGAGGCGTCGCCCACCCAGGCGTCGGCGCCCGCACCGGTCACGGCGGCGCCCGAGGCCTCGGGTGTGTCGGCGACCGGGAACGGCATCCCCGGCGCCGCCGGCGCGACGAGCGGTGGCGGCCTGGCCGGCGGCGGCCCCGCGGGGGGGGACGGCGGTGGGCCGGCGATGAGTCCGCCGACCCCGGACGGGGGTATCGGCGGGTCGTCGGGCGAGGGGTCGGCCGGGAGCTTCGAAGACATCCTGTTCCGAGTCCTGCAGCAGTCGCAAGGGCCGGGACAGCCCGGTGGTGGCGGGCGACCCGGTGGAGCTCCCGCTGAGAACGTCTCGGGACTCCCGGGCACGTTCGCGGTCGAAGAGGAAGAGCCGTTGTTCTGATGCCAGGGCTCGACGACCCCCTCGGAGGCGCCCGTGCCGGTCCCGCAAAGGCCGGCGTTCGGGCAGGCCTCGTCTACGCGCACGAGCGGGAGAACGCGAACACGGTGGAGCTCGAGGACCTCATCGCACGCCTCGTCGGCCTGGTCGGCCTCCTGGTCGAGCGCGGAGTGCTCGACGCCGTCGAGGTCGATGCGGCCCGGACCCGCGCGGCGGCGGCGGTCAGGGACCGCATGGTCGAGCAGGGCAACGTGATCATCCACCGCCAGTTCAAGGTCTCGAAGCACGAGTTCGCCGACCTCCCGCAGATCGACTGCGACAAGCGCGTGCATCTCTGTCGCGCCGCGTGCTGCCGGCTGCAGGTCGGCCTGTCGATCGAGGACGTCGAGGAGGGAATCCTCCGCTGGCACACGTTCCACCCCTACGCCCTCGCCAAGACTCCGGACGGCTACTGCGTCCACATGGACGAGGAGACCTGCGGCTGCACCGTGTACGCGCACCGGCCGATCCCGTGTCGCGCCTTCGACTGCAGCGACGACACGCGGATCTGGCTGGACTTCGAGGCGCGGATCCCGAACCCGCGGCTGCACGACCCGGAGTGGCCGGACTGCCTGAAAGACCCCGGCGATGCCTGAGCCGCCGATGCAACCGCCGCGGGGCACATTCGACGAGGGCCTCTCGACGGCCGAGATCCTGTGGGGCCTGATCTACACGCACGACCGGGCGAACGCGAACACCACCGAACTGGAGGAGGCGGCGAAGACCGTCGACGCGCTCGTCGAACTGCTTGTCGGCAGCGGCGTCGTCACCCGTGAGGAGCTCGACGCGGCGACCGAGCGGGCCCGGGAGCCGGTACGGCGGCGGTTCCTGACGCGGGGCATGGCGGTGATCCGCCAAGACTTCGAGGTGAGCAAGCACGACTACGCGGGCTCGCCGCCGATCGACTGCGAGAACCGCGTCCACGCGTGCAAAGCGTCGTGCTGCCGCCTCCAGATCGGCCTGTCGGGCGAGGACGTCACGGAGGGCATCCTGCATTGGGACCCCGGTCAGCCCTACGCTCTTGCCAAGCGTAAGGACGGGTGGTGCGTGCATAGCGAGCACGGCACCGGACGCTGCACGGTGTACGAACACCGCCCGATTCCGTGCCGGGCGTTCGACTGCCGCGAGGATCGGCGGATCTGGGTGGACTTCGACGCAATGATTCCCAACCCGAATCTCGACAGCCCGACCTGGCCGGAGGTCGAGGCCTCCGCCACGTATGACGGGGACCTGCCGCCGGACGAGGAGCCTCGGCTGCCGGCCTGACCCGAACGGGCAGCCGCCCCTGCCCGATTGTCTGCCCCGATGGACGGGCCCGGGAGGTACATGAAGCGAGGCGCGGTGTTCTCATAGGACGCGATGCCGACGCCGCCGCCGAAGAGCGCCTGAAATGCTTGCGATCCGGGTCCCGCTCAACACGATGCTCGCCGACCTGGACGAGACGTTGCGTCAGCTCCTGCGGCGCGAGCTCTCCGTGCACGGATTCGACGGGGTCGACATCGCGTTCGAGGCCCCGAGCAAGGAGTGGTCGGCGGCGCTCTCGGTGCCGACCGTAAGTCTGTTCATGTACGACCTGCGCGAATCGAAGGACCACAGGCCGATGGACTGGGAGCCGCGCGCCGAGAACGGCCTGCCGGTGGAGCTTCGCCCGCCGCTCCGCCTGGAGACCTCGTACGCGCTCACGGCATGGACACGGGAGGTCGAGGATGAGCATCGCCTCCTGTCGCAGGCGCTCGCGGTGCTCTACGCCTACCCGGAGCTCCCGGAGGACGTGCTGGCGGGCACGTTGGGGATGCAGCCGCTCGACCGCTATCCGCTCTACAGCCGTGTCGCCCAGCCGAGGTCCGAGGGGGGACCCGAGTTCTGGAGCGCCGTCGGCGGCCAGTACAAGGCGTCCATCGACTACTGCGTCACGCTCTCGTGCGAGCCTGGCACGTCGTTCGAGCGCGGCCCCGAGGTGCGAACGCAGGTCATCCGCGTGCTCGACCCGAACGCGCCCCGCGCAACCCTCACCGAGACGCACCGCATCGGCGGAACGGTCCGGACCGGATCGGGTGAGCCGATCGTCAACGCCTGGGTGCTGCTGGAAGGGGTCGGGGCGTGGGCCGTCAGCGACCGGAATGGAAGGTTCTTGATGGATCGCCTCCCTACGGGGGAGCATCACTTTCTCGCCCGCGCGCCGGACGGCACAGAGGGCGAGGCGACCGCCACGGTCCCCGGCGGCGTCGTCGACATCGCGATCGGCCCGGCTCCGAAGGCTCCGGCCAGGAAGCGCGCTGACCGAAAGTGAACCGCGCCCTGCCCGAAACGCTGCTCATCGGAGCCCTGGCCGCAGACCCGCGCGCGAGCGAGCATTACCTCCGTGTCCTCGAACCTGGCACGGCGTCCTTGCGTCCTGCTCGGCGACCTGGAGCCACTGACCCAGATCGGCATGAGCAGGATGCTGGCGGACGACGGCGTCGAGGTCGTCCAGGAGTCGGCCGCCCCGGAGATCGTGGCGCTCGCGGAGCGCATCGAGCCGGACGCGGTGGTGCTCAGGCTCGGAGATCGAGGGACGCAGGGCCTGGGCGACCGGGTTCGCGCGGCGGCGCCCACGGCCACGCTGATCCTCTGGGCGCTGGACGAAACCGCGATGGAAGTGTTCGACCCCGGAAGCCCCGTATCGAGGCGGGTCCCGATTGTGACTCCGGATGCCTTGCTAAACGAGCTCAAGCACGCCACACAAGCCCGACAGGGAGAGTGAGATGCCGACTTACCTGACCCCAGGGGTCTACGTCGAGGAGATCCCAGCGCAGTCGAAGCCCATCGAGGGGGTGGGAACCTCGATTGCCGCGTTCGTGGGCCTCGCGCCCGGCGGCCCCGTCAACACTCCGATGCGGATCTCCAACTGGACCGAGTTCGCCCGCACCTACAGCGACCCGTCCAACCCGGACAACGGCCCCTTCATGGAGGGTGCGTACCTCGCTCACGCCGTCTACGGCTTCTTCCAGAACGGCGGCGGCCTCTGCTGGGTGGTCCGGGTCGGCGCCGGCGACGGCGACGCTCCGCGCCCAACCGCTGCGCTGCCCTCGTCGACCGATGCCGGCATCGAGGCCTACCGCGCGATCGCGCTGCCGGGGGTCGCCGGCCCGGTGTCCGTCGAGGTGATCCAGGAGCCGTCGAAGGACGCGGGCGCTGGAGGCGAGGAGGGCGAAGAGGCACCGCCCCCGCCCGAAGAGCCGACCTTCAAGCTCATCGTCACCGCGGGATCGGAGCGCGAGGAGCATGAGGGGCTGACGCTGAAGAAGGGCCGCACGCACATCGCCACCAAGGTCAACTCGGCCTCGAAGCTGATCGCGATCGAGGAGACCGGCGCGTCCCTCCCGGACGCCCAGCGGGTGCCCGCCACCGGCAGCTTCACGCTGGGCGCGTCGGTTGCGAGCTCGAAGGAGGTCGACCCCCGCGGAGTTCGAGGGTGACGTCGCCAAGCGGCAGGGCATGGGCAGCCTCGCAGCCGTGGACGAGGTGACGATGATCATCATGCCCGACATCTGGTCGCTCAGTCCCAACGGGGACGACGTCAAGGTCCGCGACCTGCAGGGCAAGATGATCGCCCACTGCGAGAACATGGGCGACCGGATGGCGATCCTCGACGGCCCGCCCGGGATGATCCCGCAGGACATCCTCGACTGGCGCATGGGCACCGCCGGCTACGACTCGAAGTTCGCGACGCTGTACTACCCGTGGGTCGAGGTGATGGACCCGCATCACCAGCCGGCCGATCATGGTGCCCCCGCAGCGGCCACGTGGCGGGCATCTGGGCCAGGATCGACGGCAGCCGCGGCGTGCACAAGGCGCCCGCCAACGAAGTGGTGCTCGGCGCGAACGGCCTGGGCTTCCAGGTCACGCACGAGGAGCAGGGAGGCCTCAACCGCGTCGGCATCAACTGCATCCGCGCATTCCCGGGCCGCGGCATCCGCGTCTGGGGTGCCCGGACGCTCTCGAGCGATCCCGAGTGGCGGTACGTCAACGTCCGCCGGCTGTTCAACTACATCGGCGAGTCGATCATCGAGGGCACCCAGTGGGCCGTCTTCGAGCCGAACGACGACCGCCTGTGGACCCGTCTGCGGATCTCGACCGACAACTTCCTCATGCGCACGTGGCGCGACGGGGCGCTATTCGGCGCCACCCCGGAGGAGGCGTTCTTCGTGAAGTGCGACGCCGAGACGAACCCGCCGGAGGTGATCGAGGCGGGCCAGGTGATCATCGAAGTCGGCGTCTCGCCGGTGAAGCCGGCCGAGTTCGTGATCTTCCGTATCAGCCAGTTCACCGGCGGCGGCGCCGCCGAGGTCACCGCAGGCTAACCGCCCGATCCGACAGGAGGAGCTAACAGATGCCGCCCAAGGAACCACGTCCCGCATCACATTTCCGGCTGTCGATCGGCGGCCGGGAGTCCGCTGGCCTCTTTCGCGAGTGCCAGGGCCTCGACTCCGAGAACTCGGTGATCGAGAGCACCTCGATCGACGCGAACGGCAGACCGGTCATCCGGAAGGTCGTCGGACCGATCAAGTGGTCGAACATCACGCTCAAGCGCGGTGTCGACGGCAGCAAGGAGCTGTGGAAGTGGCGTGACCAGGTCATCAAGGAGGGCCCGGACGCCGCACGCACCGACGGCTTCATCGAGCTGCTCGACTACACCGGCCAGCCGATCGCCCGCTGGAAGTTCATCCAGGGCTGCCCGCTCAAGTACACCGGCGCGAGCCTCGACCCCAAGAGCTCGCGACGTGGCGATGGAGGAGATCCAGATCGCCCACGAGGGGCTCGAGTGCGAGTAGGCGACGGCGAGCCGACTCGATGCGGACCGAGTTCGCGTTCACGCTCCCACGCGGGTACGTCGACGCCGGCGGGCACGCTGCACCGCGACGGGCACGATGCGCCTCGCCACGGCGCGCGACGAGATCGAGCCGCTGCGCGACCCGGACGTGCGCGCAGAACGAGGCGTACCTCTCGGTGCTCCTGCTCTCGCGGGTGGTGACCCGCATCGGCGAGGTCACCGACGTCACCCCCGACCTCGTCGAGGGACTCTTCGCGACGGACTTCGACCACCTGCAGACGCCTCTACGAGCGGCTCAACACCAACGGAGAGGCGGTCGGCCAGGTGACCTGTCCGGAGTGCAAGCACGCGTTCGAGGTCGACCTCATCGGAGATCGAGGACGGTCGCCTGGGGGAATGACGCGGCCGTCTCCCGCAGAGCTTCTCGCGGGAGGCGGCCCGTCTCGCCTACCACCTCCACTGGCCCCTCGATGACATCCTCGACCTCGAACACCACGACCGACGGGCCTTCCTGGAGGAGGCCGAGGCGATGGCTGTCGCGAGCGCCCCGGTCTGGGAGGAGTAAGGCGATGCCGGGCGGGACCTCATGAGACCTGTGAGCGGCCACCTCGGACACCGCCTCCTCGCTCGAAGCGGCTCGCACGACCGCGAGAACGGTGTCGGCCTGGCGCGCGCCATGGCCGCCAGGCACCGGCCGGCGACCCTCGCGAGAGCGACCCGGCTCGCGGTCGGGCGGACGATCCGGCCGGCCGAGGCCCGCCGGCAGGCGGGGGGAGGCCCCGAGCCGGCGTCGAGCCGGCCGGCCCACATGAGCCAGTTCGCCTTCGACTGGATCTTCGGGGACGGACCGGCACAGGGCGTGCCGTTCGCAGGCGGCGGCGCGGCCCTCGCGCGCGAGCTCGCGGAGGCGCCTGCTGGGCCCACGGCGACCGGCCCGGCGGGCCCGCCGCGCCCTCCCGGCGCCGAGCGTGCGCGCGTCGTCGAAGAGATCCCCGCGCGCCACCGGCTGTCCCGAACCGCGCTCCCCGGGGGCGCCGAGCGGGCCGCGGCCCCCGAGGCTGAGCCGCCCGCCCCCGCGCCGGTCGCCGGAGAGCCGCCCGCAGCGGTCCCGCCGGCATCGGTGCCGGTCACGCCCGGCAGAGCGCCGGTCGCGCTGCGAAAGGTCGCGCGCACGAGCCTGCCCGAACCGCCGCCGCGCCCGGTCGCGAGGGTGTCTCGGGCCGCGCGGGCCGCCGACCCGCCGACCCCCGGCGAGACGACCCCGGCGGCGGGCCCTGCGTCGCCGGCGACGGCGCTGGAGCCCGCCCAGGCGGCGGGCGCGTCGCCCGGCCCGATCCGACGACTCCTTCGCAGGATCACCGGGGCGGAGGCCCGACCGGCCGGACCCGACGAGGCCCCGCTGCCGCCGCCCCCCCCGGCGACGCCCGCTCGGCCAACCGTCGCGCGGATGCCCGGCCCCGACGGCGCCGCCTCGCCCACTCCGCCCGCGTCCCCGCCCGAGCGGGCGATCGGCGAGGAGCGTCCCGCCACGGGCCGGGCCCCCGTGTCGGTCACCCAACCCGAGCGTGTGACCGTCGCGGAGGACTCCGGCGCAGCCCGGCCCCCAGCCCCGACCCTCGCCAGCAAGGTCGAGGTGCCCGCCGCGCCTGCGGCCGAGCGCCCGCCCGCCGCCGACGAGCCCACCGCCCCGGCGGCCGTGTCCGCCGACCCGGCTCCTCGAGTCCTCTCGCGCCAGCCGGTGGAGGCCCCACTCGCCCGGGCGCCCGACGCGGCGCGCCCGTCGACCCCGACCGCCGATCCCGAGCCGCCCGTGGCCTCCGAGCCATCCGCCCCGAGCGCTCCCGGCGTGCCGGCGCCGACACGCTGGCGCCTGGCGCGGATGCCGAGCCCTGAGCGGGCCGGCCGGAGCGAGGGTCGCCCGCCCCAACGGCCCGAGCCTGCCGAGACGGCAGGGGTCGAGATCGCGCCCGGCGAGCTGGCGGCCTCGACGCCGGCCGAGATCACGCAGGCGCCGGGACCGGCGGCCCCCGTCGCCGCCGAGCCGGCCGCTCCCGCCATCGCGCGCGCGCCGGCCCCTGAGCCGCCCGCGGCCCCGCCGCCCGACGCCCCCGCGGCGCAGCAACCCCCGCCCGCCCCGCCCCGCGCGCGCCTCGCCCGTGCGCCGGCCCCGGCTGCTCCACGCCACGCCGCGCGCATCGCGCGCCGAGCCGGCCAGGACGATCCCGCCCCGCCGCCGCGCCCGCCGCTTCGCCTGGTGCGTGCGGGCGAGGAATCCGGACCTGTCCCCGCGCCCCGCCGGCCCGCGTCGCGCACGACCGGCACGGGCCTCATGCGCCATGTGGCCGACTACGGTGCGGACCTCAGGGACGACGGCTCGGGCGCGGCGACCGTCATGTTCCCGCCGCCGCCCGGAGTGGTTGGAGGGGCGATCGCGCGCTCGTTCCTAGGCGACGCCATCGGCGCCGCGTCCCAGGTGGCGGACGTCGTGCAGCCATTCCTCCCCGGTGCCACCGCCACGCACACCGACCTGCACGAACGGGCTCCCTCGGCCGCGCAACCGGCCGGCGGCGCCGGGACGGACATCGAGGAGATCTACGAAGGGGTTGTCGACCGGCTCCGGAGGGACATCCTCGCGGAGCGTGAGCGCATGGGCGACCTCCTCGGCGACCTACTGAAGTGAGGAACCGGAATGGTTGACATCAACATCGACATCCCCCTCCCGAGCATCCCGGCTCCCAGTGCCCCGGCGCCGCCCAACGCGCCGACGCCGAGCCGGCCGAGCGCGCCTCCGCCGGGCGGGGGCGGGCAGTCGCGCTCCCCGAGCCCCGGGAGCCGGACGCCGGACCCGGTTGGCGAGCTCAGCTTCAGGATGCAGATCGAGGGCGTCACCGTCGGCTACTTCACCGAGGTGACGGGTCTCAGCGTCGAGTACGAGGTGTTCGAGTGGCAGGAGGGCGGCCAGAACACCTATGTCCACAAGCTCCGCGGGCGGGCCAAGTACCCGAACATCGTGCTGAAGCGGGGCATCACGCACGAGTCGGCGCTGCTCGACTGGTTCCGTGAGTGCCAGACCAAGACGGCCCGCAAGCAGGGGTACATCGAGCTGCTCGGCCCGAACGGCAAGGCCGTGCGACGGTGGGCGTTCGACGGCGCGTTCCCCGTCAAGTGGACCGGGCCGAACCTGAACGCCAGCTCGAGCAACGTCGCGACGGAGACGCTCGAGTTCGTCCACACCGGCCTGCGCCCAGAGCGCGTAGGGGGCTGAAGATGCCCCCGACCGGAGACCTCACGAAGGCAGTGCCTCAAGATCGAGGACGGCGAGGAGATCCGCTGCCTGTTCAACCCGAAGGAGTACACCGTCCAGAAGACGAACCAGTGGCAGATCCAGCCGGTCACGGGTGCGAGCCTCCCGACGGCCCAATTCGGCGGGGGTCAGGGGCAGAAGCTGCAGCTCGACCTGCTGATCGACGAGTCGGACGAGGAGAACGGTGACGTCCGCACGATCACCGACAAGCTCTTCGCCGCGATGGAGGCAACCAAGTCCGACGCGACCGGCACGAACACCGCGCGCCCACCGATGATCGAGTTCCGGCTGGGGCGATGACCTCCACCTTCAACGCGGTCTGCGACTCCCTGTCGATTCAGTTCACGATGTTCCGTCCGGACGGCGTCCCGATCCGGGCCCAGGCGCGGATCTCGCTGATCCAGGTGCAGTCCGCGACGAGCGGCCAGGCAACGCCGCGGGCGGCGCACGGCAGCCAGGTCAGGCGCCCGGCACGAACCCCACCACGCGCGGCATCGGCGGGCGTCCACTCCCACGTCGTGCGCGACGGCGACAGCCTGCCGTCCATCGCCTTCACGGCCTACGGCGACGCGACGCTGTGGCGGACGCATCGCGCAAGCCAACGGCATCGACGACCCGATGCGGCTGCGGCGTGGCGCCGTCCTCTCCATCCCGACCCTCACTGAGCTGTGACCCGCTGATGCCCCCGTCCGCGACCATCGCCGGGATCGAGGTGAAGCTCGACGGTCAGGCGCTCGACCCGGAGGTCGACGCCAAGCTCCTCGAGGTCCGCGTCGAGGACAACCTCCACGCTGCCGGACACCTTCGTGATCCGCATCTCCGACCCCGGCCTCAAGCACGTCGACTCGCTGCCGCTCGAGGTGGGCAAGCAGGTCGAGATCTCGTTCGGAGCGCCCGACGGGAACCGGCTTGTGAGCCTCCTGAAGGGTCAGATCACCGCCGTCGAGCCCGACTTCGGCCCGTCGGGGGCGCGATCGTCGCGCGCGGCTACGACCCTCGCACCAGCTCAACCGGACGCGCCACACCGAGACGTACCAGAACATGACCGTGGGCGACATCGCCAAGCGGGTCGCGCAGCGGGCGGGGATCGCAGATCGGCGAGATCGACGACACCGGCGGGCCCATGGAGTTCGTCCAGCAGAACAACGAGACCGACTGGGAGTTCCTGAGGCGCCTCGCGCAACGCGTCGGCAACGAGGTGGTGGTGCTCGGCGAACGAGCTCCACTTCCGCGAGGCCGGTGGCGGCACCGACGGCGGCGGCGAGGTCGACGCTTCGCTGGGGCGAGGAGCTCATCGACGTTCCAGCCCGCGTGTCACCGGCGTTCAGCAGGTCGAGGACGTGGTCGTCCGCAGCTGGGACCATGCCGCGAAGCGCGCGATCGAGGCCACCGCGAAGCCGGAGAACCTCACCTCGGCGATCGGAGTGGCCCGCGACGCCGTTGTCGGCGCCCTCTCCGGGGGCGCAACCCCGTGTCGCGAACCGCCCCGTCGGGAGTCAGGAGGAGGCGGACGCCCTCGCCAAGAGCATCGCGAACCGGGTCGCCAACGCCTACGTCGAGGCCGAGGGCGTCTGCGAAGGGCAACCCGGCCGTCCGTGCGGGCGGCAACGGTCAAGATCGAGGGCGTCGGGAAGCGCTTCAGCGGCACCTACACGCTCACGTCGACGACGCACATCTTCCGGGCGCCCGCGGGCTACCGGACCCAGCTTCCCATCTCGGGCGAGAGCGAGCGCAGCCTCGTCGATCTCCTCACCCCCGCCCAGGCCAAGCGCTGGGGCAACTCCGTCGTGCTCGGCATCGTGACCCAGAACGAGGATCCCGCAGGCAATGGGGCGGGTGCGGGTGAAGTTCCCGGAGCTCGGCGAGGACGTCGAGGGCTACTGGGCCCAGGTCGTGTCGCCGGGGGCAGGCAAGGACAAGGGCCTGCTGATGACTCCGCTGCGTCGGCGACGAGGTGGTCGTGTCGTTCGAGCACGACGACGTGCGGAAGCCCGTACGTGCTCGGCGCGGTCTGGAACGGGGAGGACACCCCCGGCGATCTGGTGCAGACCGACGGCTCGTTCGCCCTCACCAGCGAGAAGAAGATGATCGTGAACGTCAAGGAAGAGATCACCTGGAAGGGTGAGAAGGAGCTCACCTTCGAAGTCGGCAGCGCGAAATTGACCTGCAAGAAGGACGGTACGATCCAGATCGAGGGGCAGAACGTGACGATCAAGGGAAGCGGCTCGGTGAAGATCGAGGCGTCGGGGAACCTTCGACCTGAAAGCGGGCGGAATGGTCAAGGTCTCAGGGAGCCAGATCCAACTTGGCTAGCGACATCATCGGATCCGGGGTCGCGTTCCCCCTTCGCGTCGACGCCCGCGGCGGCCTCGCGCTGGTCGGGCACGACCAGGACGTCCAGGAGGCGATCGCCCTCATCCTCGGCACCGCGCCCGGCGAGCGCCCGATGCGGCCGGAGTTCGGCTGCGGCATCCACGACTACGTCTTCGAGACGGTCGACGCCCTACGTGCTCGGCCGCCTGGAGCACGAGATCCGGCAGCGCCCTGGACCGCTGGGAGCCGCGCATCGAGGTCCTGAGCGTCGAGCTTCGACCGGACCGCGGTCGGCTCCGGCGAGCTCCTGATCGACATCGCCTACGCGCTGCGCGCCACCAACGACGTGCGCAACCTCGTCTACCCCTTCTACGTCATCCCGGCCGAGGAGTCCTGAGTGCGCCTGCCGGAGGTCCCCCTCGACGACCGCGACGTTCCAGGACCTCGTCAACGAGGCCCGGATCCGCATCGCCCAGAGCTGCCCGGAGTGGACCGAGCACAACGTCTCCGACCCCGGCATCACGCTGATCGAGCTGTTCGCCTGGATGACCGAGATGGTCATCTACCGGCTCAACCGGATCCCCGACAAGCTGCACGTGGCGCTGATGGAGCTGCTCGGGATCACCCTCGAGCCGCCCACCGCGGCGCGCGCCGAGCTGCGCTTCCGCCTCGCGGCGCCGGCGACCGAGCCGGTCTTCATCCCGGCGGCGGCACCGAGGTCGGCACGCTGCGCACGCCGAGCGACGAGTCGATCGTCTTCCAGACGCGTCGAGGACTTCACCATCCCGGACGCGCGGCCCACGACCTACGGCGTCGAGCGCGGCCGTGCGGTCAAGGACGTCGGCGTCGCCGACGGCGTCGCGCGGCCGAAGGGCCCCGACCAGCTCCCGTTCGGCGAGCCCGCCGGTCGTCGGCGACGCGCTCTACCTCGGCTTCGAGCATCCGCTCTGTCGCGCCTGCTGATGCAGCTCGACGTCGACTGCTCGCAGGCGCGCGGCGCGGGCGTCGACCCCGAGGACCCGCCGCTGCGCTGGGAGATCTCGTCCGGGAGGGTCCGGGCGGGTGGGCCGAGTGCGACGTGCTCCTGGACACGCACCGGCGGCTTCAACTACGGCATCGGCGATCGTCGAGCTGCAGCTCCCGGCGGGACACGAGCAGGTCAGCATGGGCGGCAAGCGCGGGTACTGGCTGCGCTGCCGGCTCGACGACCGGACCCGCTCCGGCGCGGCGGCCGCGACGTTCTCCCACCCGCCCGAGATCTACTCGATCACCGCCGCGCCGCTCGGCGCGCTCATCCCCGTCGCGCACTCCATGACGCTCGTGGAGGAGGTCATCGGGGAGAGCGACGGCACGCCCGGCCAGAGCTTCGACCTCCGCGTACGGCCCCGTGCTGGCGCTCGAGGACGGGCGAGACCTCGAGGTGCTCGATCCGGAGACCGGCGCCTGGGAGCCGTGGGAGCTGCGCGAGTCGTTCGCCGAGAGCGGGCCGGATGACCGCCACTTCACCCTCGACCTGGCCGGCGGGCGAGCTCGAGCTCGGCCCCGCGATCCGCACCGGCGACGGCGGGTGCCGCCAGTACGGCGCGGTGCCGCCGAAGGGCGCCACGCCTGCGGTTGAGCGCCTACCGCCACGGCGGCGGGCGGCGCGGCAACGTCGCCGCCGGCGCGCTCACGGTGCTGAAGAGCGCGATCCCGTACGTCGCGTCGGTGACCAACCCCTCGGCCGGCGGTCGGCGGCGTCGACCCCGAGACGCTCGAGAGCGCGCGCCAGCGCGCCGCGATGGAGATCCGCACCCGCTACCGGGCGGTCACCGCGCAGGACTTCGAGTTCCTCTGCGGCGAGGCCTCGCCGCGGGTCGCCCGCGCGATCTGCGTCGAGCCGCCCGGAAGCGTCGGCGTCGCGCGTATCCACGTCGTGCCGCGCATCGAGCCGGCCGACCGCCAGCTCTCCTACGCCGAGCTCCTGCCCGACCAGGAACTCATGAGCGAGGTGGCCGGCTACCTCGACGAGCGGCGGCTGGTCGGCACCCGCGTCGAGCTCCTCCCGGCCCGCTACCGGGGCGTCAGCGTCGTCGTGAACCTCCAGGCCTCGCTCTCGGCCGACCCGCGCCGGGTCGAGGAGGACGTCAGCCACGCGCTCTACACCTACCTCAACCCGATCGTCGGCGGCGCCCTCGAGGGCATCGGACCCGGATGGGGCTTCGGCCGCGCGCTCAACCAGGGAGAGCTCTACGGCGTCGTCCACGCCGTCGACGGGGTCGACTTCGTCAAGATCCTGCGCGTCTACGAGACGGACCTCGAGACCGGCGAACAGCAGCCGAAGCCAGCCGGCAGCCACATGCCGCTCGAGCCGGACGAGCTGATCGCCTCGGGCCGGCACATCGTCAAGGCCGAGCACCGCGAGCTGTGAACGGCTGCCGCCACCGGCCGGCCGCGGCGAGCTCCGGTCATCGCGGGGGGGCATGAGCAAGCGAGCTCCCAACGAGAACGGCTGGCCGCAGGCGGCGTCGGCGCGCGCGATGCTCCGTTCGGGCTCCCGTCGATCTACCAGGAGGGCGACTTCGGGATGCGCTTCGTCGGTGCGCTCGAGACGCTCATCGACCCCATCGTCGGTCTGCTCGACTGCCTACCCGCGCACTTCGACCCCGACATCGCCTCCCGCGAGATGATGCAGCTCCTCGCCGCGTGGCTCGGCGTGGACCTGGAGGAGTCGTGGCCCGACGACAAGCGGCGGAAGTTCGTCCGCAAGGCTCCGGAGCTCGCTCGCCGGCGTGGGACGAGGGAGGGGCTGGAGCAGGCGCTCGCGATTGCATTTCCCGACCTCCCGCTGCGCGTCGAGGACCAGGGGGCGGTGGTGTCCGCGCTCGACCCGGCGGAGCTCCCCCCTCCGGCGCCGCCGCAGTTCATCGTCTACTGCGACGAGCCGATCGACCAGCCGGCGGTGCTGGCACGGATGATCGAGTACATGAAGCCGGTACATGTGAGCTACAAGCTCAGGATCAAGACCGGACGCAGGCAGGCCGCGGGCGGTAAGGACGATGCGCCGCCGTCGCCCCCGGCGACGTAGGGAAGCGCCGGCCGGCTCGCGAGATGAGGAATCTGGCGCGCCTGCTCGTATGATTGGCGCGCGGGGGATCTCCTCTTCTCGTCCAAGCCATTCCAGCGAGCGCGAGGCCAATGCCGCTCTGTAACAAATGCGGAACGGACAACCCGGCGGACGTCGACTTCTGCTCGGGGTGCGGCGAGTACCTGCGCTGGGAAGCCACGGGGTTTCAGCCCGCGGTCGAGACTCCCGCGCCGCCCGCTCAACCGGCACCGACACCGGTCGCCGGGGTTGCCCCGCCTCAGGCCGCGGTACCGGGTCCGTACGAGGGCGCCGCGGCCCCCGCCGCACCGACCCCCGCCGCGCCGGCCGCCCAGGACCAGGCCCCCGCCGCACCGCCCGACGCGGTGCTCGTCGCGCTCCGGATGCCCGATGACGACGGGTATGCCGGCGGTGATGTGAGCCCCAGGGTCGAGCCGGGGGGCAGGACCGCGATCGTGGCCCTCGTGCGCAACCAGAGCGGCATCGTGGACAATTACGACCTGCTCGTCGACGGGATGCCGGAGAGCTGGTGGACCATCGCGCCGGCGACCGTCTACCTGGTCCCGTACGGCGC
Source organism: uncultured Thermoleophilia bacterium (assembly GCA_963777565.1). Classification (GTDB taxonomy): domain Bacteria; phylum Actinomycetota; class Thermoleophilia; order Miltoncostaeales; family Miltoncostaeaceae; genus CALMEC01. Next base: position 952,128 of record CAVZQZ010000009.1, on the reverse strand, counting down.
CGGGGGCGGGGCGTACGAGCAGGAGGTCGAGATCACGTTCCACCCGCCACGCGCCGCCGAGGCGGAGGCCCGGGCGTGGGAGATCCAGATCAAGGCGAACTCGCGCGCCTACGGCCAGACGATGACGGTCACCGAGGTCACCGTCGAGGTGGCGCCGTTCCAGCAGCTCGAGGCGGACCTCAACCCGGAGCGCGGCAGCGGCCGCGTGCGAGCCGACTTCACGGTGGGCGTGACGAACCGGTCGAACGCGGCCGTGGAGGTCCTGCTCGGGGCGGTCGATCCGGAAAGCGCCTGCCAGTTCAGCTTCCACGAGGCGCCGCAAGCGGCTCGCAAGGGCGCCGGTGACGGGCTCGATAGCGCGGCGAAAGGGATGCGCCAGGCACAGTATCTCGGGGTCGGTGCGGGCGCCGACTTCGGACTCGACCCCCGGTTGTTGGGGCAGCGCGCGCTGCAGCAGGTGACCTCCGGCGATCTCGGTCCGCTGAAGCGGCTCCTGCGGGGAAAGAAGCTCCCCCCCGCGATCGGCGGGCTCCACCTCGAGCCGGGCGATCGGGCGGAGGCGCTGCTCAGCGTCAGCCCTCCGAAACAGGTGTGGTTCGGCCGGCCGACGCTTCACCCGTTCCAGGTGACCGTGCAGCCGGTCGGCTCGGAGGCCGCGGGGCCGCCGGTCGCCGGGCAGTACCGGCAAAAGCCCTGGTTGCCGTGGTGGCTCCTGATCGTGATCCCCCTGGTGATCGCGCTCATCATCCTGCTGCTGTCGATGCGGCAGGCGCAGGCCACCGTCCCGGACCTCGCGAAGGCGAAGGACCGACTGGAGCTGGAGGGGCTCCTCCAGCAGTCGAAACTCGTGCTCGGGAACGTGACCGAGGAGGTCAACGACCAGGTCAAGGCGGGGGCGGTCCTCGGGCAGGAACCGCCTGCCGGCGCGAAGGTGAAGGCCGGCAGCCCCGTCGCGGTGAAGGTCGCCGTGGGCAGCGGCAAGGTGCCCGTCCCCGAGCTGAAGGGCATGACGCTCACCCAGGCGGCGGCGGCATTGGCCGCGGCGAGCCTCACGCGCGGACCGGATCTGGTGGCGCCGGCCGACCCCAACACGGCCGTCGTGGACAGCTCCGTGCCGGCTGCCGGGACGTCCGCGCCGACCGGGAGCGCAGTCCAACTCGTGTTCGCCGCGCCGCAGCCGGTGGGCGGGCAGGGCACTCCCGGGGCCCCGGGAGTGCTGCCCGGCGGGCAGGGCGCCCCGACCGGTCAGGGCGGTGCCCCGAGCGCGGGCGGCGGCGCCCCCAGCGCGGGGGGCGGCGGCGCAGGGGCGGGTGGTGGTGGCGCTGGCGCTGCTTCGCTGGTGGTGCCCGGCCTCGTCGGAAAGAAACAGGCCGAGGCCGCAACCGCACTCGTCGGTGCGGGCCTGGTTCCGGTCCTCCGGTCCCAGTACAGCGACGAGGTGCCGGCCGGACAGATCATCGCGCAGGCTCCGGAGGGCGGGTCGAAGGCCGCCAAGGGCGGCCGTGTGACCCTGGCGGTCTCCGCGGGCATCCCGAACGTCATCTTCTCCCTCGACGGCGACATCGTGAGCGCCACCAGGTCGAGCGGAAAGCTCGTCGCCACCCCGCTCGCCGCGAGCGAACAGGTGGAGGACCAACCCACCCTCGCTCGGAACGGTCGCCTGCTGGCATTCCGGCGTGGACCGGACGCCAACAGTGGCCAGATCTGGCTGATGGACGTCAACGACCCGCGAACCGCGCGGCCGATCACCAGCGCCGGCTTCAACGACCGGCGACCGGCGTTCGCGCCAACGACGCAGGGACAGCCGGTCGTCGCGTTCTCCTCCAACCGGGGGGGCGCACCCAACGACACGAACCTGTGCTTCATAACGCTCGACCGGCCGCAACCGCCGGTGCAGTGCATCGTCGACCCGGCCCAGCAGCTCAGTCGCCCCGCCTGGAGCCCAGACGGGCGCTCGATCGTCGCGACGGTCAACGACAACAACCAGGACGAGCTCGCGTTGTTCACGTCGAACGTCCCATTCTCGGGCAACCCGGCCGACTGGGTCAAGCAGGGAATCGCCACCGACCAGATGCACGGGCAGCGTCCCGGCGACAGGGTCTTCTCGTCGGCGTTCTCACCCGACGGCACGCAGCTCGCGATCAGCGCGAACTGGGGCGGCTCTCCCAAGGTATGGCTGATCCCCGTGCAGGGCGGCCAGCTCGGCCAGACCGCCACCGCGGTCTCGCTCATCTCCGCGTGCGAGCTGGCGTGGCGGCCCGACGGCGGTGAGCTGGCCGTCTCGCAGCGCACCGGGAGCTCCGACTGCACCGGCAAGGGCCAGATTGCCCGGGTCGACCCCAGGGCGCCCGGCGACCAGATCATCCTGACCACCGGACTCGTCAACGCCAGCGATCCCGTCTGGGCGCTGACGGCGGGCTAGCACGGTCCGGAGCGACGAGACGCGATGCTCTGCGATCGCTGCCGCAGACAGGTCTCGCGGCGTGACGCCTTCTGTGGCGTGTGCGGTGCGCCGGTCGCTGGCCGCGGAACCGAGCCGCTGGAGCTGGTGCTTCCCGACGGCGCGCGGATTCCGCTGACAGGCGTCGTCACGATCGGCCGGGCCGAGGAGAACACGGTTCGCATCGCGGAGCGCACGGTGTCGCGCCGTCATGTCCGCGTCGTTGCCGCCGGCGGCGGGGTGCCGACGATCGAGGACGTCGGCTCGAGCCATGGGACGCTCCTCAACGGGGTGGCCCTCACCGGCCCGCGAGGCCTCTCGGACGGCACGACGCTCCGGCTTGGCGACGTCGAGCTGCGCGTGGAACGGCCGCGCGACAACGACGGCGCGGCGCGGACCCTGGTCGTGCCGGTCAGCGCGACCGTCACCGTATCGGCCGCCGGCAGGGCCGCCGTCGACGCGCCGGCCACGAACGTCGGCTACCGGCCGAGGGCGCGGTCCGGGTTCTCGCTCAAGCGCATGGATGCCGCCGAGGGGGACCGGCGCTGGGTGCTGCGCAACCTCCGCACCGACCAGTTCATGCGTATGGGGGACGACGAGGCGGCGCTCTTCGAATTGCTCGACGGCTCCTCGGCGCTTCCCGACCTGCTGGTCGAGGCGGAGCGGCGCCTGGGCCCCGCCGGCATCTCGCGCCTGGCTCGCCTGCTCGCCGATCTCGGCGAGCGCGGGTTCCTTGAGGGGGTGGAGGGCGCTGCGACCGAGGCGCGATCGGGCGGGAGCCTGATCAGCCGACTGTCGGCGACCCGCGAGTGGTCGTTTCGCGGGATCGGCGACGCCGTCGACCGGATCTACCGCTGGGGCGGATTCCTGTTGTTCACGCCGCCCGGGCTCATGCTGATCGCGGGGCTGATCGTCGCGGGGATCGTGGGGTTCGGGTACCTGGTGTTCGGTCGCTACGGAACGCCGTTCGTCGTCGCCAACAAGGTGGGCCTCGGCGGGCTCTTCTTCCTGATCGGCCGTTTCCTCGTCGTCGCCGTGCACGAGCTTGCGCACGCGCTCACGATGGCCTCCTTCGGCCGGCGGGTCAACAAAGCGGGGATCAAGCTGATCTCGGTGTTCCCGTTCGCGTTCGTCGACACCAGCGAGGCGTGGTTCGAGCCGCGACGCCGACGGATCGCGATCGCCGCCGCCGGCCCGATCGCGGACCTTTCCATGGGCGGCATCTTCGCCCTGATTGCGGTAGCGCTGAGCGCCGGGACGCTGCGGGACGTGTTCTTCCAACTGGCCCTCGCCGGTTTCGTCGGCGCGTTCTTCAACCTCAACCCGCTGCTGGACCGGGACGGCTACCACATCCTCGTCGACGCGCTTCGCGAGCCGGGGCTGCGCAAGCGCGCCCGGGCAGTCCTGATGCGGCGCCTCGCCGGGAAGCCGGTGCCCGACACCGAACCGCGGAGCCTGACGATCTACGGTTTCGCGACGTTCTGCTGGATGTTCGCTGCGATCGGCTTTGTGATTATCCTGTCTCAGATCTACTACGCGAGGCTCATCACGATTGCGCCGAAGGAGGTGGTCTGGGCGGTGCTCGGTGCGTTCTACCTGCTGATGTTCGTGCCCGTCGTGCTCGTACTGTGGAAGCCGCTGGCCGAGCGGCGCCGAACACGCAAGGAGATGACCGGTGCCGCCGGGACCGGGGCCTGACGTCGTCCGCGCCGCCGAGCTCCTCGAGCGGCTGCTGACGGACCCCGCGTTCCGGGCGGACTTCCGTGCCGACCCGGCGGGGCTCTGCCAGTCGTTCGGCCTGGAGGACCTGGCGCAGGAGCTGTCGGTTCAGGTCTCGGGCCTGCAGACCCTCGAGCTGCGCGAGTCGCGGTCGAGCCTGGCGGGGGTGATGATGGCCGCTGCGGCCGAGGGCGTCGGCGCCTTTGAGCTGATGAACTACGTCCGCGGCGGGGGCGGCGGGGGGGTCTTGCAGGGCCAGGCGGCCGCCGTCGTCAATCAGGCGCTGACCCGACCCGGGCTGCAGGCGATCGCGCAACCGGGTGCCGGCGGCCAGATGCTCCAGGCGCCGGCCCCTCCGCTACCGATCACCGTGCCGGCGCCGCCTCCCGCAGACCCCATGGCAATGGCCATTCCGGGGTCCCCCCCGGTTGCGGCTCCCGCCATCCCCGGTGCGGTTCCGATCGACCCCACCCAGATCCCACCGGGTCAAATGCCGGTCGACCCGACCCAGATGCCGCCGGGACAGGTTCCAGCGGGCCAGGTCCTGATAGACCCGACTCAGATGCCGCCTGGGCAGGTCGCCCCCGGTCAGTTCCAGGTCGACCCCACCCAGCAACAACCGCCGGGCTTCGGACAGGCGGCCGACGGAGTCGAGGTCCACAACGTGCCCCCAGGCGCGGTGTGCCCGCTCTGCGCGATGAAGGACCCGAGTGCCCCGCCGATCTACTCGCCATGCGAGCAGTGCGGCGCGCCGGCGCCGGTGGGGTCTCCGCTGTGCACGACGTGCGCGATGGGGGTGGGTCATCCCGGCTTCGACCCGGTCCAGCCGGCGCCGAGTCCGCAACCGGTGTCCGCCCCGGCGGCCCAGGCCGGGCAGGCGCAAGGCGCCCCTTCGAGCGGGGGAGGCGCGGGGTCGAACGCCCAGGGCGCCGCCGCCGCAGTGGAGGCGGTGACGCCGCCGGCCCAAGGGCCGTCGGTCGCGCCGGTCGACCCGAAGTTCATGGACAACACCAACGCGGGCGGCAAGCTCCACACCTCCGAGTTCCACATGCGCGACGCCGAAGGGGCCCCGGGCGATGGTGGCCGCTACCACGCCGCCTACGACCTCTTCGCCAAGGCGGACGCGCCAATCCGCGCCCCCGAGGGCGGCACGATCGTCGAGGTGCGCCCGTCAAGGGGCACCTCCGGCCAGATCTTCGGCGGGACCGTCAAGGTGCAGACCCCGGAGGGCCGTGTCTGGGTGTTCCGCCACGTCACCCCGGGCAGTCTGAGCGAGGGAAGCAAGGTGACCCCCGGCCAGGAGATCGCCAAGGTCAGCGCGTGGAGGGACGGGCCGGAGCACACACACATCGAGCTCTGGAAGACATTCAAGGGCGGCTACAACGTCTCGAATATGGAAGACCCGTACCCGTATCTCCAGAAGCTGTACGCGCCGGGCGGCTCGCAGCCGATCCCACCCGAGGGCCTGCCCGCCGGGGGAGGATCGGTGCCGGTCGCGCCGGGAGCCGCCTCACCACAGCAGATCCCGGAGCTCATCGGGAGCGGCAAGCTCGTCGTTCCGGATGCGCTCCAGGGCGAGCTGACCGGTGGCAATGTCGATCCGAGGGTCGTCGGGTTTCTGACGCAACTGACCGCGAATCATCAGATCGGCGTGGGGAGCGTGGTGGCCGACGGCCAGTCGACGGAGCTCGTGATCACCTCGGTGGACGGTCAGCCCGTCAGCGCCGCGAACGTCGGCGCCCGCGACCTGGCCCAAGCGATCGCCGGCCTGGACGCCGGCGTGCGTCCCGCGGCGGTGTCGACGCCCTGGCCCATCAACGGCCCAGGGTTCACGAACGACCCTTCGAATCTGGACCGGATCCAGGTCGACTTCGGCGCCGCTCCCGCCGCGCAACCGTCCCCCGTCGCCCCGCCGGCGACCCCGACCGCGCCGGCGGCTCCCCCCGGGCAGAACTATGGGCAGGTCAGCGCCGTGTTCGGCGCCGTCCCCGACGGCTCCCACCCTGCGTCTGTCGCCGCTGCCGGGGGATCAGAGGTGCAGGCGGCGGGACAACAGTCGCCGGCGCCCGCACCCGCGACGCCGTCCGGTACACCACCGCAGCAGGTCTCGGGCGCCCCGGTGGCTCCCGACCCGTCCCAGCAGCAGGTGCCCCCGGCCCAGCACTCGTCCGGGGCGGCGGCCGAGTTCGCGAAGGGGCTGCCGGACCCGACTGATCCCTACCCCGGCGACTCGGCGTCGAAGGCCGAGGTCGCCCAGTGGATGGCCAGACAGGCGAAGAAGGCCGGGGTCCCACCCGAGCTCCCGGTGATGGCCGGCCTGGTGGAATCTGGGTTGCGCAACATCAACTACGGCGACGCCGACTCGGTCGGCTTCTTCCAGATGCGGGTGGGGATCTGGAATCGAGGCGAGTACGCCGGCTACCCGGAGCACGCCGAGCTTCAGCTCAAATGGTTCCTCGACCACGCGGTGGCCCTCAAGGAGCGCCGCCTGGCGGAGGGGATGAAGTCGTTCGGCACCGACCCGATGAAGTTCGGGGACTGGATCGCCGACGTCGAGCGGCCCGCGGCCCAGTACCGCGGCCGGTATCAGCTGAGGTTGGACGAAGCCCGATCGCTGATATTCGGAAAGAAGTAGGGCGTTAGCCGGCGCCGCCCCCGCCGATGATCACGGGGGGACTGCTGCCGCCGCCACCACCACCGCCGCCGCCGCCGCCGCCACCACCCGTGCCGCCTCCGGTGCTGCTACCGCCGCCGCCTTGCGCCGGGGGCTTGGGCTTGGGCGCCGGCTTGGTCGCGACGATCGAGACTGTCCGTGGATTCGGCTGGGTGATCGCGATCTTCTCGAACTGCTTCGCCGGGGCCGTGACACGGTACTGGAGCCGACCCGGACTCGTGACGACCGTGATCGTGAGCCCGCCGCCCGCCTTCGTCTTGACCGCGCTCGCGATCCCTCCCTGCCAGAGCTCGAAGGACGCGCGGCCGTCGGCGATGGCCTTGTCGGTGACCTTGAAGCCGCCCTTGTCGAGCTTGCCGCCGGTGAGGGGAATGGTGGCCCGCACGACGAGATCCTCCGCCTTGAACACCGGAGCTCCGGCTGTGATCGCAGTGACGGGGGCGCCGGCCGGGATACTGCCGGCCGGCCCGGCGAGTGCCCCGGCGGGGTCCAGGCGCACCGCGCTGCCGTCGTCGTTCAGCACGAGCGCCCCGCCTGACTGCTCGGTGATGACCGATGCCGGCTTCGATCCAGTGGCCACCGCCTTCACCGGCTCGGCTGGCGCCGCCGTGTCAGCCACCGCCACGCCGCCACTGCCCGGCAGCGCTGCGAAGAGCCGTCCGGTCCCGGGCGCGATTGCGATGTCGGCCGGGGTGGTCGCGGTCTTGATCGTCCCGACCAGCGTGCCCTTCGACAGGTCCGCGATCGCAATGCCGTGGTCGATCGGAATGTAAGTGAGGCCGTTGTGCGTGACGATCCGGCCGTGCGGCTTGGCGCCCACGGAGATCGGTGTGCCCGCCTGAAGGAGGCCCGATGCGAACGAGAACGGCAGGATGCTCCCGCCGGGCCCGTCGGCGACCACGATGTCGGAGCCGGCGACCCCGAGGCCTGTGGGCGCCGCTGCGAGCGGGGAACACGGTGCGGCCGTGCCAAGCGTGACGAGGCAGACTTGCGCTTCCCCCTGCGCGTTGGTGATCGCGGCGGTCAGCACGCCGTCCGAGGCGACCTGGGAGGCGCCGGCGAGCCCGACCGCGCCGACCGGCACGAGCGTCTTCGCACGGTAGAAGGTGAGGCCTGCGGAGTTGGCGACGACGGCCTGGCCGCCGGCGAGGGCGACGGAAACCGGTCCGGTGGGATCGGTCGCCGTGGCGACCGGCCGCAACTCGCTCGAGAGTCGCGTCACATGGCCGGCCGGGTCGGCGGCGATGACCGCGGTGCCGGCGCCGATCATGTCGACCCGGCGCTCGGGGATGACGTCGGGGGTGCTCGGCGTGTCGGCCGCAGGCGCGGCCGCATTGCTGCCGCCTCCGGTCAGGCTGATCACCACCACCACTAGGACGGCGGCGACGGCGGCGGCTAGGCCGCCGATGACCAGCGCGCGCTTGCGTGAGCGTGGAGGCTGGACGGCGCCGGTCGGGGCGGTGACGAACTCGGCCGTTCGGGACGGTGGGGTCTCCGGCGCGACGGTCTCGGCCAACGCGTCGGGCGCAACGGTCGGCTCCGGCTCCGGCTCCGGTGGGGGGGCCTCGACGACCGGTGGCGGGGGCGGCGGGGGTGGCGCGGGCGGCGGGGGCGGCATGGCGTCGGGACGGACGAACGTCTTGAAGCCGTCGGTGGGCTGGGCGACCGGGTCGGCCGGAGGCGGGGGCGCGGCGGGCGCGGGGGCCGGCCCCTCGGCCGCCGCGTCGCCAGGCGATCGCACGAACGTCTCGAAGCCCTCTGGCGCCGGAGCGGTGGGTGGTGGGGCAGTCGGCGGTGCCGGGGGAGGGGCTGCGGCGGCGCCCGGCTGGGCGCCGCGTGCGAACGTCGCGAACCCGTCGTCGGGTTGCTCCGCCTGCGGCGGCGCTTCGGCGGGGGGCGTCATGGGCGCCGCTGCCGCGGCCGGGGGCGGCGATACGGCGGAAACGGTGGGAAGCGGCGTGGGCGCCGGCTGCCCTCCGGGCAGCATCGTCGCGGCGACCACGCCGGAGCCCTCGGGCTCGAAGAACGGTGCCGGCGTCAGCGGCTTGTCGGCCATCTGGGAAGCGTCCGCGCCGAGCACCCGGGCATCGCGCCGCCACCTCGGCCCAAGCAGGCCGATGACGATCTCCTCGAGATCGTCCCAGGCCTCGGCGGCGCCCGCGGGGCGCTCCTCGGGGGTCTTGGCCAGCATCCGCTCCACCCAGGCTGCGAGATCGGCGTCGATGCTCGGGTCGATCGAGCGGCACGGCGGCGGCGGTTCGCTGACGTGCTTCAGCAGGATCGCGACGGGTGTCTCGATGTCGTGGAAGGGGGTGCGGCCCAGGAGGAGTTCGTAGGCGATGATTCCGGTGGCGTAGAGATCGGTGGGCGGCCCGACCGGCTTTCCCATCGCCTGCTCGGGGGACATGTACGCGGGTGTCCCGACCGTCGTGCCCGTCGCGGTCGCGTACTTCGTGGCCACCTCGTTGACGGCCTTCGCGATGCCGAAGTCGGCGACCTTGATCGCGCCCTCGGTGCTCAGCATCAGGTTCTCAGGCTTGAGGTCGCGGTGGACGACACCGCGGGTCTGGGCGTAGGCGAGGGCCGCGAGGAGCCCCTCGAGCACCCCCGCGATCTGGGCCACCGTGAGCTTGCCGACGTACGGTCGCAACGAGCCGCGCGCCATGTACTCCATCGCGATGAACGGCGTGCCGTCGTGCTCGAAGTAGTCGTGGACGGTAACGATGTTTGGGTGTGTCATGGAGCCGGCGATGCGCGACTCGCGGAGGAAGCGATTCGCGAAGGCGGGGTCCCCGGCGTGGAAGCTGGGAAGTTCCTTCAGCGCGACCATCCGATCCAGGTCGGTCTGGCGCGCCAGGTACACGACCGCCATGCCACCGCGACCGATCTCACGCTCGATCTCAAATCGTCCGACGCTGCGCGCCACCTGCCGCATGTCCGACACCCCGTGCCGTCCGGAAGGGGTCCGTGTGCCCCGTCCGGCCAATCCTAGGGCAGCGGTCGCCCGTTGGCGAACCGGCCCGGATGGAAACCTGGCCTACCCCTGGACGGTCGTCTGGCCGGGGTCGACGACCGTGATCGCGCCGGGAGGCACGCCGTCGGTGAGGCCGCTCAGCGTCTGTGTATGTGCGGGCAAACCCCCCACGAACGCCATCTGGGACGTACCAGTGCCGGGAATGACGGACACCACGAGGGTGCAGGGCTTCGAGCCGGGACTCGGCGGTTGAGCGCAGCCGGCGATGGGCGCCCCCATGAGATCGGTCTCACGGAGGATGGGTCCGCCGCCGGCCGTCACCGTTGTCTGCCTGGGCGTCAGCACCACCCGGCCGCCATGCGCACACAGGATCGTGGCGTTCGTCGTGACCAAGAGCGGCATCGGGACCTCACGAAGTCAGTCTCAAACCATGATTCTCAGGCTCGCCAAACGACGAGCCAGTAAATAGTATCTCCTCGTTCGCGACAGTGTCGCGAGAACGCTTGCACCTTCGGGGGTGCGCCCTGCTTATGAACGTGTTCGTGCTTGACCCGCACTCGATCTACCGGCGTGGGATTACGGCATGCCTCCGGGGATCCAATGAGATCGTCGGGGTCGGCGAGGCCGGCAGCGTGGCCGAGGCGTGGCAGCAGGCGGAACTCGCGGACGCGGGTGTCGCCGTCGTCGATCCGGACGGACTGGCCGGCGCCCATCAGTTCATCCGCCAGGTCGGCGAGGCCAACGGAACCCAGGTGCTGGTCTGCTCGGCTCGCTGCGAGGAGCACGACGTGCTCGCGTGCGTCCAGGCGGGGGCCATCGGGTACATGTCCAAGGCGACGCTCACGCCCGCGGTGCTCGTCGCATCTGTGACCGCCGCCGCCAGCGGCGCCGGCGTGATGGCGCCCGAGATCCTCGGAACGCTCCTTCGTGGCCTGACCCGGGTGTCGCGCGAGGTGCTCGAGCCCCGCGGCGTCACGTTGTCGCGACTCTCGCAGCGGGAGCAGGAGGTGCTCAGGCTCGTCGCGGACGGCCATCCGATCCGTGAGGTCGCGAAGCGCCTGTGCTACAGCGAGCGGACCATCAAGAACGTCATCCACGACGTGGTGATCAAGCTCGACGTTCGCACTCGCTCCCAGGCGGTCGCGATGGCCGTCCGCGAGGGGCTCATCTGAGACGGATGTGATCGTGGTCGGACCCGAGGACCGAGCCAGCCATCGCGATGTCGCCCTTGACCCGATCCCCTCGGCGCTCTTCGGGTTCACCGCGGCAGGCGAGCCAGGCAAACACCGGTTCCGGGGGCGCCCAACGAGGACCACGACCTGATCTTCACTCGGGAGGATGGCCGCGCACCCGGCGGGACAACACGACCAGCCGAGAGTAAAGTCTGCGCCAAGCTCGGCACGGCGAAGACGCGCTGGCCGGCGACGAAGGGGAGCACCTTGGTGACCGTTCGCAGGTACGTTGCGATGCTCATCACCGCGGCGGCCGTGCTGGGCGTGTCCGCATGTGGAGGGGGCGGTGGCGCGACGACAACGGAGGCGCCACCGGCGACGACACCGAGCGTGACCGCGACAACCCCGACGGGCGACCAGGGCACCGGTGCGAGTGAAACCACCTCGCCCGGCGCGACGCTGAAGATCGGCGACACCGCGCACGTCGATCGTAAGCCGCTCAACGCCACGGCTGGGAGCACGAAGACGTATCCGCTCGACGTGACCGTCCTCAAGATCGAAAAGGGCTCGATCGACGACTTCGAGAACGTCAACCTCGACGCCGACCAGAAGCAGGCGACGCCCTACTACGTGACGGTGCGCATCGCGAGCACCTCCGAGGACGCGCTCCCCGCGGACGACGATCCCGATCTGGCCGTCGACGGCATCGACGACCGCGGTCAGCGCCAGGGCAGCGTGACGTTCATCGGCGATTTCCCGCGCTGCAAGGACGCCAAGCCGCCGGCGCCGTTCACGAACGGCGCCAGCTACGAGAGCTGTCTCGCTTTCCTGATCGGGGGCGGCGGAGCGATCACAGAGGTCCGCTGGACGGGCTCTGACAAGTACATCCTGGAGCCGGTCGTCTGGAGGTAGTCGCGGGCACCGCCCGCTCCTGCCGTCTGCCCTCCGAGGACCAGCTCTAGAGCGGTGGCCTTCACCGTGGGAGATGGTCGTGCGCCTTGTTCATCGACCTCCGCAGGGCGAGGCTGATGAGCGCCCTGACGCGCGACGTTGCCTCGGCGGTCGGCTCCCGACATCATTCCCGCCGCATGATGCGCGCCCGGCTCTCCATCGTCGCCCTCGTCACGCTGGCGTCGACGCTCCCGATCGCCGCGGCCGATGCGGCCGACCGGCCCGCCGGGGCCGTGTTCAGCTGGGGGCAGGAGCTTCGCCAGCAGAAGATCCCGGGCTGGCGGCCGAGGAAGAACCCGTACACGCCGGCGCAGTGGACCGGGCTCGCCAACTCGATCCTCACGACGTCCGGCCAGAACGGGCTCTGGATCTCCGGGTCCGCGGCATTGCCGTTCGATCTCCCGATCCGCAAGAGCGAGCCGATCGGCTGGTTCACCCGGGCCAACTACCTGCGGTTGTTCCGGCAGACCGGGATCAAGTTCGACGTCAACCTCGAGCTGCGCGTCGCGAAGCTCGCGAAGGACCGCAAGCTCCACCGCTCGTGGAACATCAAGTTCACGATCCCCGCGCGTCGGTACAACCTGCTGAGCCCGGGGTGGCAGGCCACCGCGCTGCGGGAGATCAAGCGCCTGGTCCCGAAGTATCGCGACCTGCCGTATCGCAACTACTACACGGGCGTCGACGAGCCGATGGTCTATCCGCCCTTCGGCCGGTTCGCCACCACCCCGTTCGCAAAGTCGTTCCTGGCTCAGGTCAAGCGCCGATACGGGCAGCCCGCGCCGAGCGCCACAGCTCCCCGCACCACGAACCCGGCGGAGGGACTCAAGTGGCTCGCCTTCAACCGCTACACCGGCGAGCGCTACTTCGCCCTGCGCGGCGAGCAGGCGGCGCTCATCCGGCGCCTCGACCCGCAGGGCCTGGTGAGCCCCAACAGCTACGCGTTCATCCACGGCTTCATCCCGTGGGACTACACGAAGCTCGCCGGCGTCGCGGACGTGGTGGAACTCGACCCGTACGTGTCGTTCGACGAGGCGAAGAACCCGGGCAGGGGGCGCTACAACCACGGGTTCGGGACGAAGCTCATGTCGGACCTGACCGGCAAGCGCATCCGCACGATCGTGCAGGCGTTCCCCTACCAGGGCTACGACCCGGCGCCGGAGGACGTCTGGACGTGGGCGACGCAGGCCCTGCGCGCCGGGGCGACCGACCTGAGCCTCTACGGGGAGAACAGCCCGCGGTTCACCCGCCCGAAGGTGTACGCGGCGATGCTCGACATCGCACGCAACCTTCGCGGCATCCTGCTCCCACCGCCGCCGGTCGACCCGGCGAACGTGGTCGTCTACGCGACCGCCAGCGAGGGCCAGGGGCAGCCCAGTGCGATCCTCGCCGAACGGCCGCGCACCCTCGCGAACGAGCTGTACACCACGTACTCGGTGCTCGGGGAGCTGGCGCAGTCGACGTTCTCGTTCGACGCCGACACGCGCCTGGTCGCCGAGCCCGGCCGCCTCGCGCAGGCGCGCACGGTGTGGCTCCCGCGCGGCGAGACGCTCGACCGCCCGTTCGCCGAGGCGCTGCTCGCCTGGGTGCGCGCCGGCGGCACGCTCGTCGTGACCGACCCTGATGCCTTCACCCGCGCACCCGACGGCTCGTCGCTCGCGGACCTCCGCGAGGCGCTCGTGGGGCCGGCGGCGGTCCCCGCTGCGGGGACGTCGATCACGCTCGCGCCGGCGACGCTCACCCCGTCGCTCCCGGCGAGGGCGCTGACCGTGCCGGTCGCCCCGGGGCGCAGCGGGGCCTTCCCCGCCGTCCCCGGCGGGGCCAGCGTGATCGGGACGAACGCAGACGGCTCCACCGCGGCGATGCTCCGCCAGGTCGGCGCTGGGCAGGTGGTCGCGTTCGCCGGCGAGGTGATGTTCCCGAAGACCCTCGACGCCCCCGGCGACCTGATTGAGCTCGCGCGCGCGATCCTCACATGGCGCGGCTCGCCGACGGGGGTCCCGTCCTGGCGCTACGAGATCCCCGGCAACCCCGCGCCGGGCCGACTGCCCTGGGCGAGCGCGGTCCCACCGATCACACCGTGACGAGCCGCGTCAGGCAGCGAGGCGGATCGCGCGGCTCGTGGCGCCGAGCCGTTCGCCCGACGCGCCCGACGCGGTGACGACCAGCACGTAGCGGCCGCGGACGAGGCCCCGGGTGGGGACCTTCAGGACGAAGCGGCCGGCGCGGACGCGAACCGACTTGGTTGCGCGACCGAGGCTCTGCTGCACGGCGCCGCCGCGCCGCATGATGGCGCGCAGGCGCGCCGGGCCGGTGATGCGTCCGTGCACGATGAGCGTCTTGCCGCGGCGCACGACGCGCAGGACGCGCACACGCGTCTTGGCGGCCCGCGCGGTTGCGATCGGCGTCGCGGCGACCGCGGGGGCGATCTGCGGTGCGCCGGTGGCGGCCACCGCGGCGGCCGCGTCGAGCGCGCCGGCGCCGTAGTCCAGGTCGGGCCCGGGGGTGCCGCGGTCGACGGCCGTGGCGCGAAGCAGCTCGCGCATCTGCGCGAGGGTCAGATCCGGCCTGGCCTGACGCAGCAGCGCGATGGTGCCGGCAACGTGCGGCGCGGCCATCGACGAGCCGGAGTACAGGCCGTACCCGCTGCCGAGCGTGGAGGTGATGAACACGCCCGGGGCGGTGATGTCTGGCTTCATGATCGTCGTGGGGGTCCCGTCGATCGTCCAGTTCACCAGCCCGCGGCTCGAGCTGGCGGCCACCTGGCCGGACTGCTCGAGCGCCCCGACCGCGATCGCCTCGGGGTAGCTCGCGGGGTTCCCGATCGATCCGGCGGTGTTGCCGGCTCCGAAGACGGGGGCGATGCCCATGGCCACCCAGGCCTGCACCATCGGCCGGAACCATTCGTTCTCGGCGCCGGGGGCGGTCCAGGAATTGTTGATAACGGTGGGGAAGTCGGCGGTGGCGGGGTCGCCGTCCGGGTCGGTGAGCCACTGCGCGGCGGCCAGCAGGTCGCTGCCCTGGGCGGTGCCGTCGGCGCGGATCGCCTTCGCGACGATGGCCTGGGCGCCGGGCGCCACGCCGATCGGCGCGCCGGCGACGTTGCGGGCGACCATGGTGCCGACCGTGTGAGTGCCGTGCCCGTTGTCGTCGTAGGGGGTCGGGATGCCGGCGACGAAGTCGCGCCAGCCGGCGATCGCCCCTGCGAGCTCGGGATTGGAGGGGTCGACCCCGGTGTCGATGCTGCCGACGCGCACGCCCGCGCCGGTGAGGCCGTAGCGGCTCCACGCCTCGGGCGCGCGGATCGCGCCGATTCCCCAGCTGCCCCCGCCGTGGCTCGGGGAGCCGACGACCGATGTGACCGTCACGCGCGGGTCGAGGTCGATCGCCGCGACGGCGGGGTCGTCCTCCAATGCCTGCAGCTCGTCGGCCGTGATACTCGTCGCGACGGCGTTGACCAGCCAGAACCGGCGGGCCGGGCCGTCGAGCTCGTCCGTCACCCCGGACTGGGTGCGGGTCGCGGTAGCGCGCAGCGCACGGACCAGCGCTGCGGGTCGCCCCGCGTAGTCGGCCTGATCGACCTGGGCCTCGAGGGTGACGACGACGGGGACCTCGACCTGCGCCGACACCGCGAGCCTCGCCTTCAGGGCCTCACTGACGTCGGCACCGCGCGCGGACCCTGGGGTGATCGACGCGCAGGCGAAGGTCGAGAAGATGAAGGCGAGGGTCGCGGCAATGCGGCCTCCGTGCCGTTTCCTCGGGCTGTCCGTGCCCGAAGTCATGCACCGTGTGTATCGGCCCGACCCCTCCGCGAGGCATCACGCACGATGCGTGAGATGTCGAAAAACTGCCGCCGTCGAGCATCGTCGAACTCGGGCTATGATCAGGTAATGCCGGTCTTCATCTGCCCCGGATGCGGCCGCCGCTCAGCCGGCGATCGCCACCAAGGCCATCAGCCACGCGGCTGCGAGGCGTGTGGCTTCGGGTTCCTGTTCGAGTTGCTCGACGACTACTACCCGAGCCCGAAGACCGCGCTCGTGGTCTGCGACGGCGACCAGAAGATCCTGGCCGCCGGACACGCGTCCACCGCCGTCACGGGATTCCAGGAGAAGGAGCTCCTGGGGCACGATCTCGCGGAGCGCCTCACGCTCAAGTTCGCGTCGGACGACCCGGCGCACCGAAGCCTCGAGTGGGGCGTGCGCGTCATGGGCGTCGACTGCACGTTCCGCCCCAACGGGCTGCCCGGCGATCGCGAGGCGACCGCCGACTTCTTCCCGGCCTACGACGACGACGGCGGCCTGCTGGTCGCGATCACCCCGAAGTAGTGGAGCGGCGCAGACTGGGCGGCACCGACCTCGAGCTGTCGGTGATCGGCCTTGGCACCTGGGTGTTCGGCGGACGGTGGGGCGGGGCCGAGGACGATGACTCGGTCGCCGCCTGCCACGCGTCGCTCGACGCGGGGATCAACTGGATCGACACCGCCGACATCTACGGACAGCACCGCGCCGAGCGCATCGTCGGCAAGGTGCTCACGGAACGGCGCGACGACGTGATCGTCGCGACCAAGTGCGGTGTCGCCTGGACCACCGAGCCGACGTTCCGCATCTGGCGCGAGGCGAGCGGCGACTACATCCGCGCGGCCGTCGACCGCAACCTCCAGGCGCTCGGGATCGACGAGATCGACCTCTACCAGGTGCACTGGCCCGTCAAGCGGATCCCGCCCGAGGAGACGATGGGAGCGATGCTCGAGCTCAAGCGGGCCGGCAAGATCCGGGCGATCGGCGTGTCGAACTACGACGTCGACGACCTCGCCGGCGCCGGCGCGGTCACGCAGCTCGACAGCTTCCAGGTGGGCTACCACCTGATGCGCCGCGAGATCGAGGCGGCGGAGCTCCCGTGGTGCGCCGAGCACGGCGTCGGGGTGCTGGCGTACGGGCCGCTCGCGCACGGCCTGCTCACCGGCAAGATGACGGCCGACACCACGTTCGCCCCGGGCGACTGGCGTACCGAGAGCGAGCTGTTCGCCGACGACGCGTTCCCGGAGCGCATCGCGGTGGTCGAGGAGCTGAAGACGCATCGCCGACGAGGCCGGGCGGCCCGGTGGCGTCGCCGAGCTCGCCGTCGCCTGGGTGCTCCGCCGGCCCGAGGTCACGTCGGCGATCGTCGGCGCGCGCGACGCCGAGCAGGCACGCGCGAACGCCGCCCTCGCGGGCCGCCCGCTGTCGGACGACGAGGCCGCGGCGATCGACGAGGTGCTGGCCCGCCACCCCGACGCGTCGCGCCACTACGGCCACGGCGAGCCGCCCGACTCCCAGGACGGCTGACGCCCGAGGGCTGCCCGGACGTTGACGGCCGTCTGACCCGTCTGACAGACTGGATCAATGGCCACGCAGGGCCCCCTCCGCAGGAAGACGGATCTTCGCCCTCGTTCGGCGCTCTTCGGCCCGACCCCGGGGCCGGTCGAGCCTGTCAATCGCGAGGCGTTCCTCAAGTCGCTCGACCACGCGCTCGACGCGTCGCGGCGCGGCCGCCGGTTCGTGACCCTCGTCGTGGTCGACCTCGAGCAGGACTCGGCCGAGGAGCTCATCTCCCGCCTGGCGAACGTCGTGCGGCACATGATCCGCGAGACCGACGCGATGTGGCGCACCGGCAAGAAGTCGTTCACGATCCTGCTCGCCGACGCCGACGGCCCGAACGCCGAGCCGGTCGTCGCGCGGTTGCGGTTGCGCATGCGCACCGAGGCGAAGGCACCGATGTCCATCGGCCGCGCGACGGCGGCCCCGGGCATCGACCCGATGACGCTGATCGACCTTGCAAAGGCCGACCGGCGCGAGATCCCGGCGCCCGACCCGGAGTAGCCACGCCGGATCGGAGTGCGACTGCTGTGTCGGTTGTCCCTGGTTGAGTCGCCGCCGTCAGGGAATGATCCAGCGGAACCAACTCGGAGGGGCACGAAATGCGGGTGGCGATCGTAGGGGCCACGGGACTCATGGGCCGCAAGGTGGTCGAGGCGCTGATTGGTCGCGGCGACGAGGTCGTGGCGCTGGTGCGTGGGGACGGCGAGGTGCCTGGAGCGCGCGTCGTGGTGTGGGACCCTGCGGCGGGGGGCGTGCCGCCCGGGGCGCTCGACGGCTGCGACGGGGTCGTCAACCTGGCGGGATCGACGATCGGCCGCCGGTGGAACGATGACGTCAAGCGCGACATCGTCGCAAGCCGTATCGACGTGACCGACCGGCTCGTCGCGGCGATCGGGGCGGACGGACCCCGCGTGCTGGTCAACGCGAGCGCCGTGGGGTACTACGGCAACCGCGAGGAGGAGGTCGACGAGTCGTCCTCACCCGGATCGGGGTTCCTGGCGGAGGTGTGCCAGCGGTGGGAATCGTCGGCAAACGCGGCCGAGGGCGCCGGGGTGCGGGTGGTCCTGCTGCGGACGGGGATCGTGCTGGACGCCCAGGGCGGGGCGCTCGCGCAGATGCTCCCCCCAGTCAAAATCGGGCTCGGTGGGCCGATCGGCGGGGGACGCCAGTGGCTGCCCTGGATCCACATCGACGACGCGGTGGGATTGATCCTGCGCGCGCTCGACGACGCCGAGGTCGCCGGGCCCCTGAACCTCGTCGCCCCCGGGATCGCGCGGCAGGGAGAGTTCGCGAAGGCGCTGGGCCACGCGATCAACCGTCCGGCGATCGCCCCGACCCCGGCCTTTGCGATGCGACTGCTGCTCGGCGAGGGCGCGCAGATCGTCCTCGAGGGCCAGCACGTCGTCCCGCGCCGCGCGCTGGATGCCGGCTACGCGTTCCGGTTCACGGAACTCCCCGCCGCGCTCAAGGACGTGCTCGCGGACTGACCCGCTGGCTGGTCCGCCGCTACGTCTCGGCGGGGAAGAGGCGCTTGAGGGTGCCTTCGATCACCAGCCAGTTTTCGCGGACGTACGTGGTGGCGACGTGGTACCTGGCACCGGGGAGGCTGCGGGCGAGCCTCACGAGCTCCTCGCTCGGGCGCCGCTGCTCCTGCATGTCGGCGAGCATGTCCCGGTACTCGCCGATCATCTGGGCCATCTCGAAGTGCTTGACCATCTGCTGGTCGAGGAGGCGGTCGACCTCCTCGAACGGGTCCTCACTCGGCTGTGTGCTCACGGACGCGATGCTACCCTCTGATCTCTCCGGGGGATTAGCTCAGCTGGGAGAGCGCCGCCTTTGCAAGGCGGAGGTCGTCGGTTCGATCCCGTCATCCTCCACTCGCGAGAACCCTTACCGGCGAAGGGGTCTCGACCTCGCAGCGGGCTGGCCCGCAGCACCCGAAACCTGCCGTGGACCGCGGATGGGCGATGGGCCCTGCCTCCGTTCAGCGGCGTGTCGCGGACGGTGACGAGCCCCCGCAGTCGACCGTTCGAGGGCGAGCGTCATCAGCAGGAGGGCCTGAGGGGGGCACCCGCGGCACCCGCCCATGCGGGGAGGCGCGGTATTGTCAGTACACGGGCGCCGTCTGGGCGCTCGGGCCTCGGCCTGTTCGGCGGGCGACGGAGCGTGTCCCTGCGAGGAAGGAGTGACCAGGTGGACGAGATCGATCTCGACGAGCCGGTGGGCTACGCCGCGCTCCCGATCGGCACCCCCGTCGTCACGAGCGACGGGGCGACCGTCGGCACGGTCCGCGAGGTGCGGTACCACGAGCGCGAGCAGATCCTGGACGGCCTGATCGTCGAGGCGCCGGACGGAATCCGGTTCGTCGACGCACCGGAGGTCGGCGACATGACCCGGCGGAAGGTCGACATTGCGTTGACCCGCCTGGACTTCCTCATGCTCCCGAGCGCCCCCGCGGGCGACGGCGGCGCCCGGGGGAGCTCTCACGGGGCGCTCGACAACATCCGACGCGGTCTGGGGGCGTGACCGAGTCGGATGTTCCTCTGACCGCCGCGAGATCCACTGCGAGCCCTCGGAGTGGAGGGTGATCCTCGCCGTCGACCACAGAAGCCGCCGGTCTGTCACGAGCGCAACGTGCGGCGCGAGCTCACGGAGACGGGACCTCCCGGATTCACGCGTGGCGCATTGTGTTCAGGTCCAGCGCTTCTCGGTGTGTAGCGGCTGGGCCGGGCGACCCATCATCTCCCTCGAGTAAACGGCTTTCGGCCCTACGGCCGGGTTCTCACGAGTCAGCCCGGCGGCCTCTGCAAGGCGGAGGCGTCGGTTCGATCCCGTCATCCTCCACCTCGGTGGCAGGGCCGTTCTTCGGCTCGGGGAGTGGGATTCCGGGCTCCGGGGACCCTCCACCGCGCTGGCCCGCCACGCTCCCGTCTCGTCCTCGGGGGGATGGTGCGGGTCCCTGCCCCGGCGCTGCGCGCGAACGGGGACTCCGCGGGCGCGCGGCGCCCCGCGCCCACTCGCCAGCGATCCCATCATTCACCGCCGGTGCGCGCGGCGGCTGCGGCATCCGCACCACCCGGTGGCGACGGTCAGCGTTTCCTGACGACGCAGTCGATCAGCGCCGAGCGCCCGTGGTGCCTGGGGCCCTCCGCGAGCTCGGCTTCGTACGCAACGAGCTCGAGGATCTCCTGTCCCTCGAACGCCTCTGCGAGGAGCTCCGGGGTGTACATATTCTCGGCAACGGGGGGGCCGCCCGTATCGAGCGCGATCTGCTCGGGGGTGTAGCCGTGCAGCATCAGGAGCCCGCCCGGACGAAGCGTTCGGAGCATCTGGGCGAAGGCCTCGGCGCGCGGCTCCGGTCCCAGGAACTGGATGAAGATCGCGACGACCGCGTCGAAGCGATCCGGCACCCAGTCCCAGTCGTGGATCGACATCACGTGACGGTCGACCGAAACGCCGCGATCGGCCGCGAGCCGGGCGGCCTTTGCGACTGCCACCTCGGATACGTCGAACGACGACACCCGCATCCCGTGCTCCGCGAGGAATACCCCGTTGCGACCCTCCCCGTCGCCGACGCACAAGACCTCGCTTCGAGACGTCAGAAGGCCGACGTGGGCAGCGATAAACAGGCTCGGCTCCGTGCCGAACTGGTACCCGGGTTCGCGGTACCGCTCGTTCCACATCTGCGCCTGGTCGAAGGGCTCGGTCACGGCCGGATTATGTCGCACCAGGCCCGCGCGGCAGGCGAGGCGCGATTCCGGGGGCGCGTCGATCCCCCGGGCGGCCCGCCCTTCGCGAGATCGATCACGGCGGTGGGCGGGGCGGGCCGGACGTTCAGCTGATCGGCTCGCGCCCGGGCTGGCGAGCCGCCTCTGGCCGTCGATCGCGCCTGGCCGCCGGATTGCCCGAGATTGCCCCCGGCGACGCCGTGGAGTCGCCGCCGCGGGGACATCGGATCCGCGGGGTGGCGGGGCCAATCCGAGGGACGATCCTCAGCCGCGGCTCACGGCGCCGTCGTGGTCGTCGCCGGCGGTTCGACCCCCGTGCCGGACAGCGGAGCGGAGAACTCGTCCCCGCCGGCCACGACCGACAGCGTCGCGGTCACGGCGCCGGCGGCGATCGGGGCGAACACGACCTGCACCGTGCAGCTCGAGCCGGACGCGACGCTTCCGCCGCTCTTGCAGGAGCCCGCCGAGGTGACCTCGAACGATCGCGGCGACGCGCCCTGGATCGCGATCGTCGTGATCGGCAGGTCGGCGGTCCCGGAGCTGTTCAGCGTGAACGTCGTCGGCGGGCTCGTCGCGCCCACGTCGGCGCTGCCGAAGTCGGCCTGCGACGGGATCAGGGCGCCCTGCGCCTGGCCGACCCCCATCCCCGAGAGCGCGATCTGGAGGGTGGTGGCGTTGTCGCCGCCAGACGCGACCGACAGGGTGGCGCTTCGGTCGCCCGTCGCGGCCGGGGCAAAGGACACCGCGACCACGCAGTTCCCGGACGCCGGCACCGGGGTCCCGGCCACGCAGGTCGTCCCCTTCGCGAGGGTGAAGTCACCGGCGTTTGCGCCCCCCACCGACACCTTCTGCACCGGCAGCGGCGCGTTGCCCGTGTTCGTGATCCTCGCCTGCTGGGTCGCCGCGGCGCCGCCGACGGTGACCGAGCCGAACGACAGCTGGCTGGTGCTGGCGACCGCGGTGGCCTGCCCCGTACCGTTGCCGGACAGCGCGACGTTCAGGTTGGAGCCGTCGTTGAGGGCGATGGCGAGGGTGGCCGTGCGGTTGCCCTGCTTGGCCGGCGCGAAGCTTACGCCGACGGTGCAAGAGTCGTCCTTCGCGACGGACGCCCCCGCAACGCAGGTCCGCGCGCCGGCCAGGACGAAGTCGCTCGCGTTCGCGCCGGTGAAGCCGACGCTGCGTATCGCGATCGCGTCGTTCGTCGAGTTCGTCACCTGCACGCTCCGTGAGCCGCCTCGCTGCCCGATCGCCTGGTCGCCGAAGTCCACGCTCTCCGGCTGGACCGACGGGGAGCTGCTACCGCCACCGCGGGTCGCGAGCACCGCGACGAGGATCGCCGCGAGGACGAGCACCGCGATGATCACGCCGATGATCAGCCCCCTCTTGGAGCCCTTCCCCGTTGTGAAGCTCCACGCGACGTCGCTCGGCAGCACCGGGCCGGACAGGGCGCAAACGCCGCTCAGCCCGCCGCGCACCACCGCCGTGTACGCGGCGCCACGCTCCAGGCTCGACTCGGGCTGCAGCGTCGCGGTCTGCGTCTGCGGGTCGTAGAGGACGGTCGCCGGGATCGGGATGTCGGTGCCCTGCCGGTACAGCTGGAAGGAGTCCGGCGTGAGGGTCGACTCGGAAACCGGGCCGGAGAACCGGACGGTGACGGGGCCATCGGCGCGGGCGTGGTCCGACCCCTGGGCCGGCTCGATGTGGACGATGCTGAACGGCGCGGGCGGCGGCCCCTGCAGATGACGTGGGGGCAGCGGCGTCGGCTGGGTGGCGTCGGAGTCGGAGCCGTCGCCGAAGTCGACCGGTTCGGTGGGTCCGTCGGATGTCGTCACGTCGTGATCCTCCGTCGATCGTGATCGCCCGTCTCCCCCCGGGCCGGAGGGCTCGGCTCGGCTCGGGCTGATGTCGGGCTCAGTTTGCCGAATCGCGTCGGACAACCTCACCGGGGACGTTCGGGCTCGGCCGTCAGGCGAGTCGCTGGAGCAGCTGGGCGTGCTGTCGGAGATGGCGCTCCCACGGTGGCCGCCAACTGGGGGCTCTGCACGAAGTCCCTGCAAAGGCGGTCAGGCAACCGCCGTTGCGAGGCGGAGGTCGTCGGTTCGATCCCGTCATCCTCCCATCTCGGCGGGAGAGCCGTTTCCCGCTCCAGCAGCGGGATCGCGGATTCAAGGAGGCCCGACCGCGCGCTCGCCCGCCACCGGCCGCGCCGACCGTCGCTCAGATACCTGTCGTCGCGATGATCCGGCCGGTGTCGGCCGCGCGCGCCAGCGCCGCATAGTCACGGGCGTTCTGCTCCGCGTACGCCTCGCTGAACGCGAGGAGCGCGCGGTCGAACGCGCCGCTTCGGCCGAGGTAGGAGGCGATGGCGATGCGGTCGCCGGTGCGTGCGTGGGCTCGTGCGAGCGTCGCGGCGCAGAGGGCCCCGTACACGCTGAGCGCCTGAGGGTCCATCGCGTCAACGTCGATCGAGCCCTTCCAGTCGCGCAACTGACGGATGAAGTAGTCGTGCGGGGCGCCGTCCATCCCGTGCTCGACATGGACCCAGCCGAGGAGGATGTCGCCTATGGCCTGCATCATCCGCTGACCGGCGACGACCCGCTCCCCGGCGTTGGCGTACTCGCTGCGCCCGACGAACTCCTCGAGGACCGACGGCTGCGCCTCCTTGATCTGAAGGACGAGCGGATCCTCCTCGTCACGGCCGATCAGCAGCGCGATCCATGCGTGGGTGCCCACGCTGCCCACCCCGACCACCTTCCGCGCAATGTCCACGACGTGGTACTGGTCGATGAGGACGCGCCGATCGTGCTGCAGGGTGTCGCGGTACGCGGCCAAGACGTGCTCCGCGTTGGCCTGAATCCGATCGCGCGCGACGGGGTCGAGGAACTCCTCCGCCGGAACGATCAACGGCGGGTCGGAGACGATGCGCGCATGGCCGTCCACCTCGCGTGTCAGCTTCGAGAACGCTTGCAGGCTGTCGCGGGTGATCGCCTTGGCGGCGCGCTGCTCGAGCCGTTTGCGCATCTTCGGGCCGATCTGGCCGGAGAGCCG
Organism: uncultured Thermoleophilia bacterium; assembly: GCA_963777565.1. Taxonomy (GTDB): domain Bacteria; phylum Actinomycetota; class Thermoleophilia; order Miltoncostaeales; family Miltoncostaeaceae; genus CALMEC01. The sequence continues at coordinate 928,068 of CAVZQZ010000009.1, read as the reverse complement.
CTGCATCAGCGGCTCGAGCTCGAAGCGCACGTACCACAGGTCGAGGCTGCGCATCGCCGCGAATGTCTCCATACGCGCGCGATACTCGGCGACGGTTGAGAGAACGACCCGCTCCTGCTCCTTCGTCGAGCAGCCGTTGTTGCGGGTGGCGACGAGCATGCTTACGGCGAGACGCTTTACGTCCCACTCCCACGGGCCGGGGAGCGTCTCGTCGAAGTCGTTGATGTCGAACACCAAGCGCCGTTCGGGCGACGCGAAGAGCCCGAAGTTCGAAAGATGCGCGTCTCCACAGCACTGCGCCTGCAGCCCGGACCGCGGCGTGGCGGCGAGGTCCGCCGCCATGATGAGCGCGGCCCCGCGGAAGAACGTGAACGGCGAGGCCAGCATCCGGCCGTAGCGGATCGGCACGAGCTCAGGGACGCGCGTCTCTGCCTGGCGCTCAAGCAGCTCCACGGGGTCGGGCCTCCGGGTGGCGGGCTCGTACCTCGCATGGCTCGACCGGGGGACCTCGCGGCGTGCCGCCTTCCCACGGGCACCATGCTCCGCCGCGCTGATGATCGGGAGGTGGGACGCGAGGGGCGCGCGCGGCGTGGGCGCGGGAGTGCCCGGGTCATGCTCCGACATGCCGTGCACCTGCCTCTCCGCGTCGGGCCAGGCTGCATGGCGCGCCGCATGCGGAGGCGTCGAGACGCCAGCGCCGATGTGCGTGGGGCGGTTTGCCCGGGCGTGGGGTCGGGCTCGCTGATGGCTCGCTCAACTGGCGCAAGTGTAGACCCGAATCCCGGCTCGTGCGCCGTCCTGCCGGCGAGCTCGGAGCCGTGGCTGCGCTCATCCGGGGATTACCGCGTCCCCGAGCGCCACGTAGCGTGGGCGTCGCGATCGTCACGCCCAAAGCCTCCTGTCGCCTGTCTAACCACGCAAGTAGCGGGGAGAGGTCGGGAGGTGGCTCCCGCCACAGGTGCCGGGTGAGCGCCAGGCGTTGGAGGTCCGATAGAGGCCCACGGCCCATTTGGCGCCTCTCACCGCGACCCGTGATGCCGCTCTAGCACAGGGATTACGGCATACGTGCCGGCGGCTGAAATGACACCTCGCACGGCGGAGAACGTCGGTTCGATCCCGTCATCCTCCACCTCGGTGGTAGAGCGGACACCCGCTTGCAGAGCGGAATCACCGACTCGCCCGCCAGCGACCATTCGCGGCCGCAAGTCGGAGGTCTGCGCGAGGTCCCCGAGGTCCAACGGAGGTCCCAATCAGTCCGTCGAGACGGTGATGGTGGCGGAGTGGTAGCCGGGTGAGGACAGCTCCCGCAGCCGCCCCATGAACGCCTGGCGGATGTTGTCACGGAGGTCATCGGTCAGCCGAGATGAACCCTTCATGAGTCCCACGCGGGGGAACTTCAATGTGCGGAGCGAGCGATGCCGCCTCTCGCCGACAACCACCCCGTCGAGCGGTGTCCCACAAGCGGCCCGTCGGTGTAGGCCGTCTTGCCGCTGGGGGGCAGCAGGGCACGCTGATAAGTTCCTCGAATGGGCCTGCTCGAGACGAGCCTGCCGGGCGTGTTCGTGGCCGGCGACGTGCGGGACCATTCGACCAACCGCCTCTCGTCGGCCGTCGGGGAGGGGTCCATGGCAGTGCGGTTCGTCCACCAGCACCTCGGCGGGATCACCGTGTCGGCGCCGTGAGCCTCGTGGAGAGCCTCCGGCACGTGCCGATCCTCGCGAGCCTCACCGACGACGATCTGGGGCGGATCGCGGACGCCGGGCGGGAGCGCCGCCTCGCCCCCGGGGAGCTCTTGTACAGCCAGGGCCAGCGGCCCGTCGGGTTCTACCTGGTGCTGGAGGGGCTGCTGGAGACGACCCGCGAGGTCGCCGGCGAGCAGGTGCTGATAATGGTCCACGGCCCAGGTGGCTACGTCGGCGCGAGCGCGAGCCTTACTGACACGCCGTACCGCGGCTCGAACCGCGCCGCCGTCGAGACCGTCGTGTTCGAGCTCGACGGAGAGGAGTTCCGGGCGCTCGCGTTCGCGTACCCCGCGCTGCTGCGCGAGTTCCTTCCGGCGGTCGAGGCGATCGGCGCCGCGAACAAGGGCGTCGAGCGGGATCGCGAAAAGCTGTTCGCGGTGGGCAAGCTCGCCGCGGGCCTGGCACACGAGTTGAACAACCCGGCGGCCGCCGCCGCCCGCGGCATCGCGACCCTCAGCGAGTACGAGCAGGCGCGGCAGGCCGCGTTCGTCGACGTCGTCGATGCCGGCGCGCCCGCCGAGCAGCTCGGCGCCCTCGTCGTGCTCGCCTCCGCGGCGACCGCCGGTGCGTCCGGGGCGCGGCTCGACCCCCTCGCGGCGAGTGACTGCGAGCAGGAGCTGGTCAGCGCGCTCGAGCGGCGTGGGCTGGACGAGTCCTTCGAGATCGCATCGGCGCTGACGGAGGCGGGGCTCGGGCCGGAGTGGGTCGATCGGGTCGCCGACCGGGTCGGCCCTGAGCATCTCGCGCCCAGCCTGCGGTTCGTGGCTGCCTGCACGGCATCCAAGGTTCTGCTCTCCGAGCTGGAGGAGGCGATCAGGCGGATCTCCGACCTGGTGGGCGCCGTCAAGAGCTACTCGTTCGTGGACCAGGCGCCGAGCCAGCAGATCGACATCCACGCGGGCCTGGAGAGCACACTGTCGCTGCTGGCCCACAAGCTCCGCGAGAAGCGCGTGGACATCGTGCGGGACTTCGACCCCGATCTGCCGCAGGTTCAGGCGGCGGGGTCGGAACTGAACCAGGTGTGGACGAACCTCATCGACAACGCGGTCGACGCGGTCGAGCTCGGGGGTCGCCTGACGTTGCGGACGGCGCGCCAGGGGGATCGCGTGGTCGTGGAGGTCGGCGACGACGGACCGGGGATCCCGGAGGAGCTACAGGACCGGATCTTCGACGCGTTCGTCACGATCAAGCCCGTCGGGCAGGGCGCCGGGCTGGGTCTTGACATCGCACAGCGGATCGTGCTCCGCCACCACGGGGAGATCCGGCTCGAGTCGCGGCCCGGCGACACCCGCTTCCAGGTGGTTCTGCCGATTCAGTGACCGTCGGCACGGCCCGCCGTCAGAGCTTCGGCGTGTCTCCCCAAAGTGGCCTGGCGTGTCGGCCGCTGACGGACCACTTCCTTCTGCGTCCGTCGCCAGCGCCGAAGCTCGACAACCCTCACCAGTCTCCGCCACCGGGCTCTCCAGCGTCCCGGGGGTTCCTCAGCGGCTCAGCGCGGTCTCGACCGGTGACTCGGAGTCGGCCGGCTGCTCCATCACGGCGCCCCGCTCGCGCGCGAGGAAGGTCGCCATGTCCTGGATCGCGCTCATCAGGGGCGCCGGGAAGATGACCGTCGAGTTCTTGTCCACCGAGATCTCGACCAGCGTCTGCAGGTTGCGCAGTTGCAGGGCCAGCGGATGAGCCAGCATCACGTCCGAGGCCCGGCCCAGCTCGCCCGCCGCCAGGGCCTCCCCCTGTGCCGCGATGATCTTGGCCCGCTTCTCGCGCTCGGCCTCGGCCTGGCGCGCCATGGCGCGCTTCATCCCCTCGGGCAGGTGGATGTCCTTGACCTCGACGAGCGTCACCAGGACGCCCCACTCCTCGGTCTGAACGTCGAGGATCTCGCGGGTGCTGCGGTTGATGCGCTCGGTCTCGGAGAGGGTCTCGTCGAGCATGTGCTGACCGACGACGGCGCGCAGCGTGGTCTGGGCGATCTCGTGGATTGCGGCCGCGACGTCCTCGATCGCGATCACCGAGCGGACCGGGTCGATGATCCGGTAGTACGCAACGGCCGAGATGTCCACGCTCACGTTGTCGCGCGTGATGATCTCCTGGGAGGGGATCGGCATGGTCACGATCCGCAACGACACCCGGCGCACGCGGTCGATGAACGGGATCACCAGCACCAGGCCGGGCCCGCGTGGCCCCTCCCGCAGACGCCCGAGGCGGAAGATCACCCCGCGCTCGTACTGCTTGAAGATCCGGATCGACGCGATGGCGAGAGCCACCACCAGCACAACCAGAACCGAGATCGCGATTGTCACCAACGTCCTCCTGTGAGGCACGCACCGTGCACTCGCACAATCCTCGTCCCCGGCCGCGGGTCTGGGCATCGGTGTGCGCCCTCAGGGAGTCCGTGCGAAAACCCCCAGTCGCGGGTGGGCGCTCGATGAGCCCGCGTTCACGTGTCGCAGCGAGGCGCCCCAGAGCGTTCGGGCGATGACGACCGGCTTCTTGACGGCCAGTGCCGGCCGTGAAACGGTAACCACGCCCTCAATCGACCCGGAGGAGGAGCGCAATGGATCACGCGGCCACGCTACGACGTTGCTACGACTTGATCAACGCCGGCGATGTCGACGGGTTCGGCGAGCAGCTGGCCGACGACCTCGTCGAACACGAGGAGACCCCCGGCTTTGCGCCGACGAAAGAAGGGGTCAAGGAGTTCTTCCGGATGTACATCGCGGCGTTCCCGAATCTGCGGATGGACGCGGAAGATGTCTTGACGAGCGGGGACAAGGTCGTCGCTCGTGTCAGGTGCACCGGGACCAACGACGGCGCGTTCATGGGCATGCCGGCAACCGGCAAGAACGTCGATGTGCAGTGCATCGACATCGTGCGCTTCGGCGACGACGGTCTGGCGCATGAGCACTGGGGTGTCTTCGATGTGATGTCGATGATGCAGCAGCTCGGCGCCGTGCCGACGGGGGCTCCCGCCTAGCCAATCCCCGCGGGTCACCGCGGGAGGCGATTGCCTGCGAAGGTGCTGAATCTGTAGGTGCCGTTGTCGGAGCGCACGCCGAGGGGCGTCGAGCCCGGCGGTGAGATCGACGCCGAGGTGGTCGCGGTGACCTGCCGAACGGGTGTGGGAGAGCGCGACTCCGGGGACAGGGAGTATCGCGGTCCGACGACCGCGTAGCCGCGACTTGCATGAGCTTGAAGGAGCCCGCGAGTTCTCCTTCGACCCGCCGATCCAGCCGCCGCCGTGGACCCACACGACCGTCGGCGCGCGCCGCGATGCCGCCGGCCGGTTGACGTCGGGAAGCTCGTCGGGGTCGCCGTAGCGCTCGTCAACGCTGGCGACGACGTCCGTCGGGGTGTGCGGCACCAGCCTGCGGCTGACGTCCGCCCCGCCGAGGGCGAAGGCCTTTCGCAGGAGCAATGCGGTCGGACGGGGGCTGATGAGGAGCCTGGTGCAGTGCGCAAAGCGATCTTCACGCATGCCGCGACGATCCGCGATCCGAGCCCGTGACCGGTCCGAGGGACAAGGGGCGTCGACTCCTCGCTCATCTGCCGGATTCTCGCGCGCGGTCGCGGGCGATACGTATGCCCGAGCCTGCTTGCGTGCTGGGGAGCCTGCGGACCGGGAGGCGGCACTCCTGGATCGGTCTACCCGGCGGCCCGAACTCAGCTTCAGATATCGAAGCCGAGCCAGCGTGCGCCCAGCACATAGGCCGCGTAGACGACCGCGGTGACCGCGCACGCGGCGACGATCGCGAGCGGCACGCCGATGCCCAGTCGGATCAGCAGGGGAAGCGCGACGAAGAACGCCAACGACGGGACGATCAGCCAGAGGATGGACCACGACAGATCCTGAACCTTCGTCGCGTTGCGGGTGTCCCAGTAGAGCCATGCGACGCTGAGAATCGAGATGAGCGGCAACGAGACGATGAGCGCGCCGATGAAGCTGGAGCGTCGGGCGGCCTCACTTGCCAGGGCGATCACGACACCTGAAATCAACGCCTTGACGATCACTTGGGTCACGGCGAGCCCCCTGTGTTGTTGTCCCGGGGCCATCCTGCCACCAGGCGCGGCGATCTCCCTTGCGCGTCGCGCACCTGCCAGGCGCGGCACGACCACGCGGCGCTCATCGAGACGATCGCGACCGGGCGCATTCACGCGACGGCCGGCCTCTTGAGCAGCGTCGTCCCGCTTACTGTTCGGGGAGGCGGGAGAGCGTCTGCTCGATCTGGTCGAGACGCGCGGCGAGATCGTCGAACCGCGCGTCGATCCGCGAGTGTTCCAACTCATCGGCCCGATCCGCATCGAACCGACGCTCACTGGATGCGCGCGCCACGAAGACCGACGTGATCGAAGCGACCAGGATCGCCACGAAGCAACACCCCAGAGCATCACCGCCACCGCGATGACTCGCCCCGAGGTTGTCGAGGGGTCACGTCTCCGTAGCCGACCGTTGTCACCGTCTGCATCGCCCACCAGAGCGCGCGCCAGATGTTCTGGTACTCGCGGCGGTCGAGCACCCGCATCAACACGCCGGCGATGACCACCACGAAGCCGGTCGCCATGACGATAATGCTCGCGGCCTTGCGCATCGACACCGGCCCGCGGGCCAAGCGGGCCATGCGTCGCTCGATCAACTCCAATGGCCACACGTCGACAACGTCGACCGCCCGACCGGACGGGGTGGCGACGCTTCGCCGACCGTTTGCGGCGCTTGGCTCGACCTCCGGAGCTTCCTCATCCGGGGCTTCCTCAACCACCGGCCTGGACGGGATTGGGTCGTGACGAACAACGCGACCAAGGACGACACCTGCTGCGCTCCGACGGCGCCTTGTGGCACGCGGGGAGGCGGAGCCGGCAGAGGACCGAGGCAGGTCAGGCCGTGCGGCGCGGCCGGTCGAAGACCCTCACGACGACCGCCTCGATCACGATCGACACGACGGAGATGATGATCGTCGCCCAGATCGTGGTCCAGAAGAAATCGTCGATGGTGAGCTTCGACGTGAGGGCGTCGGTGATCTCGAGCAGCAGCGCGTTGACGAGGATCGCGAAGAGCCCGAACGTGAGGATCGTCAGCGGCAACGCCAGGATGTGCAGGATCGTTCCGATGATCGCGTTGACGACGCCGAAGATCAGAGCGATCCACAGGTAGGTCCAGAAGCCGCCGGACACCTCCATCCCGGACAGCACCGCCTCCGCCACCGCGAACGCCACGGCGGTGATCGCCAGACGAACAAGCAGCGCAACGAACATTCGAGCTCCTTCGGGAGGCGGTGGAAAGACTGCGAGCGGGACGTTACTTACGGAACCTGACGAGCGTCGATTCCGGGAATGCGATTACGGAGATCCTACGCCGCCGTGGCCGGCGGTCCAGCCGTCGCCTGGGCGCGCCACACGGCGTTGAGCCCGCTCTGCATATAGGCGTACAGGACGGGCGAGATGACGACGTAGATCACCAGGCCGAGCCAGCCGTTCAGCTGAGGAGCCTGCCCCGACAGGCGCTGCGCCGCCTGAACGCGCTTGAACGTGGTGACCGTCGTCCAGAGCGCCGGCACGATGATCAGGGCGCCGGGGAACAGCGCGAGCGTCGACTTGCCCGGGTTGTCGCCGAGCTCCGCGGTGCCCAGCGCGCGACCGTAGTCGGCCATCTCCCGGTTGATGTAGTACCACCAGAAGATCACGTAGATGCCGAGCGTGATGAACGACAGGATCGCGACGGCGACGACGTTTCGGATCTTCGCCGTCGAGTTCGCTCCCTGGATCTGGACCACTTCCGTCACAGCAGGCTCCTTTCCTCACACCACCATTCGGCACCCGGCCGTGGCTGCCTGCGTGAGACGGGGTGTCGCCGCAATGCTCCTGGCGGGCCTTCGCCCGGGCGGGATCGGCGACTGGGGACCACCGATCCCTGCCCACGTGGGCGTCGTGTCCCGCGATCGCTCAGGCGGTGAACCTCGAGACCCGGGTGCCCTGCGCGGGCGGCCCGGGCGCTGCACCGTTCAGGGCGGCGTCCAGGGAGATGAGGTCGAGGAAGCGGCGGCGTGCGTTCGCGAAGTCGCTGTAGCTGGGAGGGAACTCGATTTGGGTGAAGCCGTCGTCGGCCGGGTTGTCGCCCGGCCATTTGGGGGATGACGTGTCAAGGTCGGTGCGCATGGTGACTCCTGATCCCGAATCGTTCGGTTGGTGCGGTCGGCGAGCATCACGCTCGCAGCGAGGCACCGGGCTGGGCAGGGACCCTTGGTGTCGAATCACGACACCTCTCCGCGACGGGCCGGGCTGGCGTCGATCGCGACCCAGTCGGTCACGATTCGCGCCGGTGGGGGACCCGCGACCTGGAGCGCGAGACTCACCGGACCCCGTTCGATCGGGGCCAGCTCGAACCATCCCTGGCGGTCGCACGCCACCGCGGGCGCGCGCCCCCGTCGCCTCCACACCCGAGCGGTCCCGGCCGGCACCGGCCGCACCAGGCCGTGGACCCGCAGACCGTCATCGTGCTCGGTGACCTCGAGCACGATGACGAGGCCCTCCGCGTGGAACACCAGGACCCGCATGGTGCCCGTCTCATGCCCGCCGCCCCACCCCGTGTCGGCGACCAGGGGTGCCCGCTCCGCAGCGCTGTCGGCGCGCATGAGCGCCGCCAACTCCCGGCCCGATCGGGCACCGGTCGGCGGGGGCCGGTCGGCTGGCGGTGCCACCAGTTCACCGCCCACCCCGTCCACTCCATGCGACGTCGCCCGCCGCGCGGGTGTCATGCTCCCCAGGAGTCAAGCCGGGAGTCCGTGACGCCGATCTCGTCGAGGCTCGTGCGAACCCGACGGAACACGCGGGCGCGGATCGGCCCGATGCTGCCGATCCCGATGCCGTGGTCCTCCTCGAGCTCTCGGTAGCTCATGTCAGGGTCTTCCAGCAACGCGGTCAGCAGGCGCCGCCCCGTTGGGGAGAGGTCGCCCATCGCCGACGCGATCGCCCGGCGAATCTGGCCGCGCATGATGTTGCGGGTCAGATCCGGCTCATCGCCCAGCGATACGGACGACAGCCCGACTTCGGCCGCCCGCGCGCGAGCCCGGCTGATTCGCAGCGCCTCCCGATACGCCGTAGTCCGCAGCCACGACGCGACGGCGTCCGCGTTGTGGAGCTCGGAGATATGGTCCACGAGTCGCAGCCATGTGGTCGCCACCGCGTCCTCGTAGTCCTCCCGGGAGAGGCGCTGGACGCGGTGGACCTCGCTGCGGACGAGCCGCTCGTACCGCTGCACGAGCATCCGCCACGCTCCCTCGTCGCCCGCGGCGGCGGCCATGACGATCGCGCCGGCACGGGCGGACTCGGTCCTGGGGGCGGGTCGGATGTCGGTCGACACGGGGTCCTCCTGCGGGCTGGTCTCTCCGGAAAGAGCATCCAGCGCAGGTCCTGATACCCGACAGCCATCCTAGGGTTCGTTGCGCCACACCCGCGGCGCGCGGCGTCGAACTACTCCGGTTCGCTCATCCGCACCGGGCAGGTGGTGCGGGGTGGAGCGGGAACGGCTCGGCGACCACGGGTCCGCAACCTACCTCCGAACGCGATCGGCAAGCGCCCACCGGTCGGGGTGGGAGCTAATCGGTGTCGGTCTCGGTCGAGGCGCTGTCGCGCAGCGAGCCGCGCAGCTCGCGAAGCCCCTGGCCGATGCCGCGCCCGACGTCGGGGAGCCGGCGCGGCCCGAACACGAGCAGTGCGACGACGAGCACGATGATCATCTGGGTCACGGAGAAGTCGAACGGCATGGAAGCGCTCCTTCGGGTGGTGGGTGGATCAGCGTTGGGTGGTCATACCGGCTGCGGAGTGACTCGCGATGCCGAGGCGCCTCAGGAAGCGCGCGTCGGCGACGCCCGTCGTCCGTAGGCGCAGGCGCCGCTGCATGAGCCGCACGGCGTTCCTGGTCCTCGGTCCGAACGTGCCGTTGACGGCGACCGGCAACCCGCGACCGTGGAGGATGCGCTGGAGCCGGCTGACGTCCGGGCCCCGCATACCGAGGCGCAGCGTCCGGGAGCCAAGCGTTGGCGGACGTGGCGGGGCTGACGAGCCGGTGAGCGTGCCGCCGGTCGCGGGGGGAGGAGTTGGTCCGCCGCCGCCGGTCCGTGGCTCGGGCGGTGCAGGGAACGTTATGGTGAGCGTGAACGGCGCCGCCGGGCCCCAGTTGCCGGCGACGTCGCGGGCACGGACGAAGATGGTGTACAGACCGGGCTCGAGTCCGGCCACGTCGATCGATGCGGTGATCGCCTCGCTCGGGTGATCGAATGCGCCGTCCGATGCCTGAATGGCGACGGCATTGCCGAGTCCCGGGTCGCCGCCCATGAACCACTCAGCGGCGGCGATTCCCGCGACCGGCCCCACCGGGTCGTTGGCGACGCCCGTCAGGGTCGCCGAGGTGGCGCCGGCCGTGGGGGTCGGCGTGACGGCGAGGTTGATGATCGCCGGGCCCGCATGATCGACGATGAACGTCGCGGTGCCCGGTGCTCCCCAGTTGCCGGAGTCGTCCCTCGCGCGGATGCTGATCGTGTGGGTCCCGAGAGCGAGCGCGGAGGCCTCGATGGTCGCGGTGAGGGATTCCGTGGCCTGGTCGAACGCGCCGTCGAGCGCGATCATGGGGCTGCCGTGCCCGGGTCCCGGGTCAGCGCCCTCGAACCACTCGGCCGCAGCCGTAATACCGGCGGCATCGACCGCCGTGGCGGTGAGGTCCACCGGGCCCGTGCCCACCGGCGAGGGTGACGCGCCGGCGCCCGACACGAGCGGGCCCGTCAAGTCCGGTAGTGGACCCGTCGCCCACCGGTACGCGGCCAGCGCGTCCAGCCGGCCGTGGCCGAACGTGTCGTCCGGGCCGGGCGTTCCGAGATCGATGGCGGTCTGCTCGAGCCCCGCCTCCTGCTCGACGGCAGTGATGCCGGGGTGGGCGCTCAGCATGAGCGCAAGCGCCCCGGCGACGTGCGGCGCCGCGAGGGACGTCCCCGATTGGGTGGAGTACTGGCCGAGGAGGTCCGCCGTGCGGATCCCCACGCCCGGCGCGGTGATCTCGGGAAACGTCGTGGAGGCCTCTCCGCACGCCGACGGACCACGGCTCGAGTCGGTCGCGATCGCGTCGGTGGCCGTTGTCGAGCCCACGGCCAGAGCACCGGGGTTGTTCGCGGGACTTGCGTCGGCGCTCGCGAAGTTGCCCGCGGCGAAGACCGGGAGGATGCCGGCCGACCGCAGTGACTGGATGTCCGGCGCGAATTCGAGGTTGCAGCCCGGCGACGCAAACGACCATGACGCGTTGACCACCTGCGGCGCGTCCGCGGTCGCGGGGTTGTGGTCGGGATCGAGCAGCCACTGGAACGCCAGGTGGGTTGCGCTGACGGTACTCGTGCCCTGGTCGTTGAACACGCGGGCGGCGATCCACTTGGCTCCCGGCGCGACGCCGATCGCGGTGCCGCCGGCCCTTCCGCCGACGATGACGCCCATCACGCCGGTGCCGTGGCCCGTGAGGTCCGTCGGCATCGTCGGGTGCTGCCCGTACGGGTCGAACCAGCTGTTGGTCCCGCCTCGCCACCGAGTCGCGAGGTCGGGGTGGTCGATGTCGACGCCGCTGTCGAGCGTGGCCACGACGACGCCCTTTCCGGCGTCCCCCAGGTTCCAGACCGACGGTGCGCCGAGTGCGGAGACATTCCACTCCGTCGGCCCGCTCTCGGCCGGGACGATGGGCGCCCGATCAGGACTGATCCGCGCGACTGCGGGGTCTGCAGCGAGCGCGGCGACCACGTCGGACGTGGCGGTGACGGCGAATGCGTTGACCACCCACAGTCGCTTGACGGACGTCACTCGCCCGCTCGCATGCCAGGCACGGAGACGGGTGCTGAACCGCGCGTACCCCGCGTCCGCCTGGGCCTTGCGGCGGTGGATCACTTCCTCGACGAGAGCCGACCGGGTTCCCGTGATTCCCCCGAGGCTCGCCTGCGCCTTGAGCGTGACCACCACAGGCTCGAGCGGCGGGGGTGCGACCGCGTTCGCGCCGGCCGCTCCCGCGCTCAGGGCGAGCAGGCCTGCGGCCAGGCACGGGAGCGGGCGACGCATGCGGTGGCCTACGTCTCGGCCAGGATGTGCTCGACCCGGACGGTGTTGAACACGACGCTCACCGGGACCCCGCGCTGCACGACGCCGCCGGCGTTGCCGATCAGCACGAAGTAGCTCGCGCCGTCGGCCGGTGTCACGTGCGCGTGATGCCCGCCATGCGGTGGTTGCAGTACGGTCCCCGTTGGCTCCGCGACGACCGCGGGCATTACGGACGGGTCGTTGAAGAGCTTGCGGGACTTCTTCGCGTCGGTGATCTTGAAGCGCAGGTCGACGAGGCCGCCGGCAGCGGTCACGCCCACGAGCGTCAGTTTGATGCCGTACTTGCTGGCAAGCTCTTGCTGAGAGATCGGCTGCGTCGAAGCCTCGAGCTGGTGATGCTGGGCGTGCGATGCATCTGACTGCTGCGCCGACCTGGCGGACGGCCCGAACGCGCTGAACGCCAGGGCCCCGCCCATCGCCGACGCCGCGGCGGCGGCGACGATCAGCAGCCATCGCGTCCGCCGCTGCGGTCCCATCGGGCCCGGAGCGTGATGCTCCGGGACTGGGACCGCCGGCTGGTCGAGGCCGCTCATGGAAGTGGAGTGCGTCGAGTTGACAGGAAGGAGTCGAGGTAGAGGCTGCCCGACCGACTTGAGGTCGCGCCGCCCAGGCCCTGCACTCCGAGCCGGACCGAGCCGATGCGGTTCTGGGTGCCGGTGTTGATGTCGCCCAGGTTCTTGAATCCGCTGGCCGGACCAGGGGGATCGACCAGCAACGTCGCGGTCCCCCTCGTTCCGTTGCCCGTCGCGGCTCCGGAGCGCCAGAAGATGTCGATCCGCGTCGTCCCGCTGTTCGGGATGGCGACCCAGTCGGACGACGCCGTCGGGTTGCCGCCGCCGGCCAGGTTCACCTGGAGGCGGACCTCGCGCGCACCCGAGGTGTTGCGGCGGTAGCTGACCGTGAACCGCTGACCATTCCCGTTGTCATTCGAGTAGCCGCGGAAGATCGTGATTCCCGTGTTTCCACCACCCGGGATGGAGTTGTTGGGGTTGAAGTTGAACCGGGCGCGGTAGGTCTGCTCCGCGAGCGGCAGGTTGTCGGTGACGTAGCCGGCGCCGTTTCCGCCGGCGGTGGAGCCGCCGACGTTCACGGCCATGCCGACCGCGCCGGTTCCGTTCATGTTCGCGGCGGGAATGAAGCTCACCCTGCCGGCGTTCGAGATGCTGCTCCACGCCGACGCGTTACCGCTTTCGAATCCGTCCCGGAAGATGATGTTCGGCAGGACGACGCTGATCGTGAGCGAGCGGATGGCGCTCCAGTTTCCGGCCGCGTCGCGTGCGCGCACGTTCAGGGTCCGGTTGCCGGGACTCCAGCCCAGGGCGACGAAGTCGACGGTCGCCCGGACCGTGCCGGCGTCGACGAATGCCATGGGCGTGCCCTTGCCGACGCCTGGGTCCGTGCCGGTCCACCACTCGCCCCGTGCGAAGCTGGTGGCCGCGTCCGTTCCGGTGGCGGTCAGCGTGAACGTCCGGTTGTTGGTGGCCCCGCTGAAGGTCGTGGCGGTGTTGTTCGTCCGCGGCGGGTTGCCCAGCGGGGTGACCGTCTCGGGCGTCGCCATTGCGAGGGCGGTCACCGTCGGAGCCACCCGGTCGATGACGAGGTCCGCGTTGCTGAGCGGACCCCAGTTGCCCGATGAGTCACGGCCGTGGATCGCGATCTGGTAGTGGCCGTCGCCCAGGCCGGCGACGTTGATGAGCGGGATGTCCGCCTGCAGCGTCTCCGGGTTGCCGCCGAACGTGCCGTCCGTCGGCACGAGTTGGAAGCCCGCGCCGTTCGCCGGCGCGGTGCCCGGGAGGAAGCCCTCGCCGGCAACGATGGTGCTGTGCACCGGGAAGAGGTTGGGGTTGGGGTCGGTGAAGGTGCCCTTCACGCGCACCGCGGGGGTCGAGGCGTTGACGCCGGTCGAGCCGTTCGTCGGCGTGACCGAGACGTTGCTCCCCGTGGGACCGGTGGTGTCGACGTACAGGGTGGCCGTCGCCGGCGGGCCCCAGTTGCCGAGGGCGTCGCGGCTCTCGACGCTCACCGTGTGCGTCCCCTCGGCGAGGTTGAGGCCCGAGACGACGTTCGCGGGGATGACCGTGTCGACCGCGGCGACGGGGTCGGGGGTGGTGGTCAGGGGCAGGGGGGTGTTCGAGAGGTAGACATCGGTGTACGCGGAGCCGTCGATGCTGACCCGGCCGTGGGTCACCGTGGAGCCACCCGTCGTTGTCTCGTCGCCGGTTGCGTTGATGGCGATGGCCCTCCCGCCGTTGGTCGGGTTCGGGGTCACCGTGAGGCTCTTGGTGAGCGGCCCGAAGGTGTCAGGCGGGGTGAAGAACGCGGAGCTGACGGGGCCCCAGTTCCCCTTCGAGTCCTTGCCGTGGACGTAGATCGTGTGCGGCCCGGCGGTGATCGGGTTGGGACCGGCCGTGAGGTCGGCGGCAACCTGCACGGTGACCGCCGCGGTGAACGCGTCGACGGGGCGGCCACTACCGTCCGCGCCGACGGTGTCCACGAAGTACTCCGCGGCGTCGACGTCCGACCCGCCGTTGGGGCTCGAATCGCTGACGGTCGCCGAGAGGTTCGGGCCGGTGACGGCCACACCGGTCGTCGCCGGCCCGAAGGTGTCGTCCGTCGAGGTGTTCGCGACGTCTAGGAACGTGAGCGCTCCGCCCATGCCGCCGGCGGAGTTGTTGTTGAGCCACAGACCCGAGTCGTACACCGGGTACTTGCCGGACGCGCTCGAATCGAGGGCGACGACGACGTCCTCGGTCTGGCCCGCGCCGAGGGTCTCGGCGACGAGGTTGCGGGGGTTCGGGAGGGCGTTGCCGTCCTCGCCGACGAGTCGCTGGTTCGCTCCGAGCACCGACGCGGTGTGCGCCTTGACGCCGGCGTTGACCCAGCGCAGCAGCACCCGGTCGCCGGCGTTTGCCGCGAGGGCGTCGGTGTCCGGCGAGGCCTTGCCGTTGATCAGGAAGTAGTCAGGGGAGTAGTTGCGCATGTCGAACGTCGACGGGTCCGGACGCGTGTTGAGGTCCTTGTCGACTTCGCCGACGACGACCAGGTGCTCGGCGTCGAACGCCGAGGACGCGTCGTAGGCCTGGCCCGCCTGGCCCGTCGGGTGGACGACGAGCGCGCCGTACATGCCCATCGCCGTCTGGTACTGGCTGCCGTGGCCGCCGGAGGTGACGAACGGGCTCGCCTCGTACAGGTATGTGCCGGCGCTCGACGCCGTGAACGTGTAGGTCTTGGTCGCTGTGCCCACCCCGAGGCCGTCGCGGTCGACGCTAATGGCTTGCTCCTGGAAGAGCATTCCCGTCGGCACGGTCAGGTCGTTGTGGAGGACGATCTCGACGGTGTCGTTCTGGTCGGCGACGATGGCCGGGCCCGGAATGATCGGCTGGCCTCCTGCGCTGGTGCTGTAGCCCATCACCGGGATCGCCGCCCCGCCGCCGGGCGGGGTGAAGGAGCCCGGCTTGGCCCACAGGTCACAGTGGACCGTCGTGCCGGTCGTGCTGCAGCCGGGGTCGAGGGTGACCGCCCCGCCGGCCGTGCCGACCGGCACGAGCGCGGCGAGGACGATCAGCCCGAGGCCTGCGCGCCGCGAGGCGCGAGACGTGAGCTTCGCATGTGATCTCGAGGTCATGTCTCGTCTCCTCACGGGCACGGGGTGTTGGGCGGGTTGACCCGCGTGTATGTGATGGGGCCCGTCATGTTCACGCCCCAGGAGGTGATCTGGAACAGGGCGTGGTTGTGGGCGATGATGTAGTACTCGCCGCACTCGTTCTGGGTGGACGAGCCGGGCGGCAGCGGCCCGCGGGTGCCGAGGTACGGGGTGCCGCCGTAGAAGGTGCCGATGACCAGGTTCTGCAGTTGCGGGTTGGTCGTGGGCACGGGGTTGGTGTCCGGGTTGTACTGCTCCTGGTCGGTCCAGTCGAAGAGCGCATCCCAGGTCTGGCCGGGCCCCGCCGGGATCGAGAACTTGTCGAAGGAGAGGTCGCTCTTCAGTACGTCCGCGGTCTCGAGCGGGTAGCCGTCGCGGCCGATCACTTTCGCGTTGTTGCCGTGGGGGTGGAACGGGTAGTCCTGCGAGCCGACGCTGAGATAGCGGTCGACGCTCGGGTCCGGGTTCGTCCCGCTCTTCGGCTTGATCTCCGCGAGGGCGCCGTACGGCTGGTTCGGGAGCCAGTCGGCGAAGTTGTCGGCGATCGAGTCCGGGAACCCGCGGCCGTTGAGGAGCCAGTAGCGCGGGTGGTAGTTCGCCAGATTGAACGGGGCGGGCGGCGTCTGGGGCGGGTTGGCCTCCAGCTTCGTCTTGATCTGCTCCATCCGCTGGTTGAGGTACGGATCGATCTCGGAGAGCAGGACCATGTACTCGCTGTCCGGGTTGAACTTGGAGTCGCCCCGGTCGTACACCTGGTCCGGGTGGCCGGCGGGGCGCACGATCAGCGCGCCGAAGAGGCCCATCTTCACCTGGATCTGCGGGTTGGTGCCGGACTCGTAGAGGAACGTGCCCGGCCGGTCCGCCGTGAAGGTGTAGGTGACGGTGCCGCCGCTCTTCTGCGCGGTTTGCGCGAGCGAGGTCACGGTCGACCCGTTCATCTGCGGCTGCACCGGAGCGCCGTCGGCCTTCACGTTCTTCTGCCCGGGGAACACGATCGACACGTCGTCGTGCTTGAGCTTGTTGTGGAGCACGACGGTGACGGTGTCGCCGGCGGTCACGCAAAGGACCGGACCGGGGTGCTGGAAGGCGCCCCCGTCGCCCGGCTTCACCTCGCCGCTCTTGTGGTCGTACCCGGTCGAGTATCCCCACATGTAGGCGGTGTTGCCGTCCGGCAACTGGATGTGGCCGTCCTTCGCCGTGAGGTCGAAGACGGGCTTCCCGGCGGTGGCCGTGCTCTTGGTGCAGACGACGCCGCCCTTGTGGGTGGAGCCGGCGTTGCCGCTCGCCATGAACGGCATGACCGCGGCTACGCACCCGGCCAGGGCGGCCGTCGCGGCGAACGCGGCCCGGCGGCCGGGTCGCAGTGACTTGAGGCTGTTCATGTTGATCGCTTTCCCGGTCACGGTCAGACCGCCTGGTGCGGATAGGTCTGGGGGCCCAGATTGTTGGCGGGGTACACGCGAATCTCGGTGGCCTGCCCGCCGAAGCCGCCGGGGGCGAGGTTGTTGGAACGCCGGTATTCGCGGTTGTAGAGCATGTAGGTGGCGTATGTGCCCGGAGCTCCGGTGTACGCCGGCGCGGTGAAGATGGCGTCGACGCTCTCGCCGGCGCCGAGGGTGATCGAGTCGGTGGTGTACGAGGCGTTCGCCCCGGTCCGGCCGCGCAGGAGCGTCGCGTCCTTGCCGACGACCGTGGCCCGAAGCCCGCTCAGGGTCATTGTCTGCTGGGTGAAGCCGAGGTTCGCGAAGCGCAGGAGCACACGCTCGCCGGAGTTGCAGGTGACGAGCGACGAGAGCGGCTGGTAGCGGAGCTCCGGCCGGTCGGACAACCAGTCCAGGTCGCCGCCCGCGAGGTACGCCGGACCGCCGCCGAGCGTGGGGTTGACGTGGGTGCTCGGCAGGAGCGTGTCCGGGTAGACGCGGCCGTTCAGCAAGGCGAAGTCGGCCCGGTAGTCGCTCCACTCCGGAAGCTGGATGTGCGCGTCCGCCCAATGCGCCTCGGCCCAGACCTCGGACATGAACATCGCGTACTCGCGGTCGTAGCCCGTCGAGCCGTCCCCGTCGTTGTAGGCGTACTTGCCGCTCGCGAAGTAGGCCGTGTTGCCGTTCTGCTTCGGGCGGACGAAGACCATGCCGGTCATGCCCATCTGCACGTGCTCGACGTCCTCGACGTGGCAGTGGTACATGTACGTACCGGGGTCACGCGGCCGGTAGGCGTACTCGAACGTGCGCCCGGCGGGGACCGACACCGATCCCGACGGCTCACCGTCGTAATACGGGATTGCGTTCTTGAACCCGTGCCAGTGGAGCGTATGCGCGTCGAACAAGTCGGGCCGCTGCGCGAGCCCGAGGTTCGTCAGCTTGATGAACAGGGTGTTCTCGGGCACGCCGTCGTACTCGTCGACCCAGATGAGCGGAGCGCTGTGCTGTGCCTTGTTCTTCTGGCCGAACTTGTCGGTCTCGCTCAGGCCACTGACGTTGCGGAATCCGAAGATGTAGGTAGTCAGCTGCCCTTTGGGCTGGTTCGTGCCATCGTCGACGGCGAACGGTGCGAGGACGTCCGGGTGGAACGGCTTGATCTCCGGGGTCGGCGGCAGCCAGATCCATCCGTCCGTGCCGGCCAGCTCGAGGGTGAGCGGGCCGGCCGCCTCGGCCGATGTCGGGCCGACGAGGTCACGGACGAGTCGTGGACCTGCCCCACCCGCCGCGGCCGCGACGAGGATGGCCCCGCCCGCGTATTTCAGGAATGTCCGCCGGCTGAGCTGGTCGGATCGTGGTTCGTGCGTCATTGCCTGGTCAGTCCTCTCGAGCCGTGGTGGAACAGGTCAGTAGCCGAGGTGGTGGAGGAACGCCGCATTCGCGACTCCGTTCGCGCGGAGCTTGAAACGCCGCTGGAGGGTGGTGACGGCCCTGCGGGTCTTCACGTCGAAGGTCCCGTTGACCGTCACCGTGAGGTGCCGCGCCCGGAGGACGCGCTGCAGCTCCCGGACGTCCGAGCCCCGCATGCCGAGCCGCAGGGCCCGCATGCCGAGGAGCGGGTTGACGCCGAGGTGCTTCAGGAGCGCCGCGTCGACGATGCCGGTCGCCCGGAGCTTGAACTTCCGCTGCAGGGCCTTGACGGCGGCGGTGGTCTTCGCGTCGAATGTCCCGCTGACCGCGACCGACAGCCCGCGTGCGCTGAGGATGCGCTGCAGCTGCTGAACGTCGGGGCCGTTCATCCCCGCCCGGAGGACCCGGGCGCCGAGGGGCAGGCTCAGGCCGGTGGTCGCCGCGCCGCGGAAGTTGTCGATGCGGGCGCCGGTGGAAAGGAGGATGCCGATTCGGCCTCCGCCCGTCATCGGGGTCAGGGCGAGCCCGATGAACTCGGTGTTCTTCCAGACCCGGACCGAGCCGTCGGGCAGGGCTCGGGCGGTCAGCCGGTCGCCTGCGGCGAACGTGACCGGGAACGAGCCACGGAGGGTGTAGCCGAGCCCGCTGTTGGTTGTCGTCGCGACCTCGACCCTGCCTGCCGCGCTGTTGTAGAGCACGCGGATGAAGATGGTCGGCGTGGATATCGTCCCGCCGGTCGCTTTGAGGATCAGCGCCGCGTCGCGGACGGTCGTCGGGGTTGATGTCGCATTGGCCATGTCGAACGCGGCAGCCTGGTCGGCAGGCGGAGGCGATCCGGCTGGCGCCCAGACGGCCTGACCAGAAAGGAGTGCAAAGGCCTGGTTGCCGTTGACCCTGATCGCCGCGTTACCAAGCAGAATCCCCTGGCTCCAGTTGCCGCCCAGCGTGTTCGCGTTGGCTCGGTTGAACGTGTCGAGCGGCGGGTCCAGGGCGGGCAGAGGGGGTGCCGCCACGGTGTCAGTGTCGGTAGCGCTGTTGTTCGCGAGGTTCGGGTCGGCCACGCCGATCGGCGCGGCGACCGTCGCCGTGTTCGCAAGGGTGCCCGCGGACACGATCGTCCCGGTCACCGTGAACGTCAGCGAGCCGCCCGATGCGATGTCCACCGCCTTGCTGGCGATGCTGCCGGACCCGGAGGTCGGGCCGCAGCTCGAACCCGCAGTTGCGTTGCAGTTCCAGGTCACGCCGGCGAGGCCGCCGGGGACCGTGTCGTTGACATGCGCTGCGGTGGCGCTGAAGGGACCGGCGTTGGAGACGACGATCGAGTAGGTGATCGTGCTTCCGAGGGCCGGGGTGGTCACCCCGTCGGTCTTGGTGACCGAGAGGTCCGCGGTCACGTCGCCGACGATCTCGTCCGCGCCGATGTCGTAGGCGCCGAATCCAGGCCGTGGCTGGGTGTCGAAGTCGTCTGCCGGCGCTGCGACGCTCAGCGCGCCGACGGTCTTGCTCGCAGCCCCAGCGTTGTAGGCGGGCGAGCTGTCGTTCTTGAGGCGGTAGTTGCCCATGAGCGTCGGCGGGACGTCGTTGACGACGAGGAGCGCGCCGACGAAGTTGGGGTTGGTCCGCCAGGGGGCGATGTCGACCGAGGTATCGAAGGTCGACACCACTCCGGGGTCGGTGGTGATGACGTTGGTGGGGGAGGCATTGATGCCCTGGGTCCCGCCGGTTTGAAGGACCGAGTTCGTGGGCGAGAGGAGCGACGCAGCGTTCTCGTCAGCGGCGCCCATGTCCCAGTACTTGATGGGGTTCGCATCGCCGGTGAGGCCGATGCCGTGGACGGTGTCGCCCGCGCGGGTGCCGGCCCGGTTGTCCGAGAAGATGTTGTTGAACATCACCGGCTTGCTGTAGGTGGGGCTGCCCGCCGGCAGGGTCGCCTGCAGCAGGCTGCTGTTCGCCGTGGTCGAGAGCCCGGCCGGGGCGGGCAGCCCGTTGCTGGTGACGGCGGTCGCGGTCGTGATGTTCTTCATGACCGTGTTGTTGACGAACCGCACGTTCGGCGTGTCGTCGAGGGCCACGCCGCCGCCCTCGTGGGTGGAGACGTTGTTGACGATCATGTTGTTGCGGACGGTCATGGGGAAGTTGCCGGCCATGAGGAATCGGATGCCGCCGCCGTCGTCGTTTGCGAGGTTGTCCTGGACGAGGTTGCGCTCGACGATCACCGAACCGCTGCCGGGCGACAGGGTGTTCGGGTTTGCGGGCAGCTGGCCGGCGATGAAGATGCCGCCGCCCTCGTCGTACGACTTGTTGAAGTAGACGCGGTTGTCGTGGATCTTCCCGCCCGGGCTCGAGCCGTAGGCGCTGATGCCGCCGCCGTACTCGGCCGAGAAGTTGCCGCAGATGTCGTTGTAGGAGACGTCGTAGTTGTCGGCGCCGGCGAAGATGCCGATGCCGCCGGCGAGGTTGGTCCCGCCGTTGCTGATCACCCGGTTGTGCGAGATGACCAGGTTCTGATTGAAGTTGCTGGCGGGCGTCAGGTCAGGGGTGCCGATGCGGATGGTCCCGTAGCCGCCGCCGTTGTTCTGGACGATGTTGTTGCTGATGTGCAGGGAGCGGGCGTAGGCGTTCGCGAAGATCGCGCCGCCCTGGGTGACGATGGCCGCCGGCAGGCCGGTCGGGCCGCCGCCGATCTGGTTGATGTTGTTGGGGAAGCCCTGCTGGTCGCCGCCGCGCAGATCGAACCCGTCGATCGAGGGGATCTGGCTGTCGGCCGGCGTCGCCGAGGTCGGGAAGGCCGACGAGCCGGTGTTGCGGGCGTAGATCGTGATGACGGCACCGTCGTTGACGTTTTGGTTGCCGTCCCAAGTGAGGCCGGCGACCTTCGCCTGCCAATCGGTCGCGACCGGGCTGTCGCCGCCGAAGGCGCTCCCGTCGATGATCGAACCGGGGACCGTTGTGTTGGACTGGGTCCGGATCCCGCCCGGGCCGACCCCCTGGAGCTTGATGGGCTTGTTGATGATGAGGTTCTCGTAGTACGCGCCCCGCGGGTTCTGGCGGGGGTTGTCGGCGGTCGCGAGGCCGGGGTAGACGACGATCAGGCTGTTCGGCGACGCCGCGTCGATCGCGTTCTGGATCGCGTGGTCGGCGGTTGCCGGGAGCGTGTTCGCTGGTCGGAACGCCGGGTTGGACACGTTGGGCCCGACCTCGAGGACCGGCGGGTTGTAGCCGGTGCCGAGGACGTGGAAGGTCAGTGCGTTGATCGCCTTCTGGCCGTTGTTCGAGGTGATGCCGAGCTGGTAGGCGCCAGGGGTGGTGGTGGCCGGCACCGTCACCTCGATGTGGGTGTTGTTCCACGAGGTCACGGTGAGGGCGGTGGTGTTGTTGAGCGTTACCAGCGACCGCGGCCCCTGCGACCCGAAGCCCTGGCCGTCGATGGTGAACGTGCGGTCACCGCTCGGGCGCACGTACGGACGGTTGACCGCCATGAGCTGCGGCGTGTCGTCGGCGAGCTTGCAGGTGACGTAGTTGGTCTGGCCGCCGGGCAGCTGGACGGTGACGCCCACCTGAGTCGGGGCGAGGTCGGCCGGCACGAGCAGGCCGGGGAACGCCTCGAACTCCGCGGCGATCGTACGGAACTCGGGCCGGTAGTTGGCGTTGAGCCTGCCGGGTACGCCCGGGTCGTTGCCGACGAACCGGTAGAGGTTCGCACAGACACCGGACGGGGTCGGGCAGTTAATGCGGTTGGTCGACGGCAGGAGCACATCGAACAGGCCGTTGTAGTCCGACTCGACCGTCTGGACGAGGCGGTTCGTGTAGTCGTAGATGCCGACCGGGGCGAACGGGACGCCCGACTTCTCCCCGTACAGCAGCGAGCGCTTGTCGGTCGAGAAGTTGAGGTCGTCGACGAGCAGGCCCCAGAAGCGGCCGGGCAGCGGCACGTCGGTGAACATGTTGAACGTGGGCGCAACCGAACGGCCGTTGCTGACGTGGACGAGCTTCTGGTCGCAGAGCGGCCGCTGCCCTCCCTCATACGGCGAGCCACCGATGTCGACGAAGGTCGGGTTGTCGACCGGGGTCGACGCCGGGACGTGCACGCCGTTCGGCAGGTCGACCGCCGAGTAGTTGTCGGCGTGGTCGCCAGCGAGGTCGACGGTGTGGAGCGCGCCGACGCACGCCGGCGGCGGGATCTGCGGCACGGTCTGGTCGCCGTTGCCGATGTTGATGTCCTCCTCCTTGGTGACCGTATAGATCGGACGGCCGCGGACATCCGCCTTGTTCTCGACGTCGACGATGTAGTCGTCGGGTGTCAGGGCGGTGGGGTCGGTGCCGTCGGCGCACTTGCCGTCGTTGCGTGCCGGGTCGAAGCCGCCCGGACCGAAGCAGCCGTCCATGAATCCGTAGTTGCCGTCGACGGTCGAGAACCCATGCTGGAACTGAACGCCCATGAGCGGGCCCTCGAGGCAGTCGGTGTCGTTCTTCGTGACGAGCTGGTCGGTGGTGAACTCCAGCCGGTCGCCGTTCACGTCCCGCGGGACGCAGTTGCCGTCACCGTTCGCGGCGCCGGGGCGCTGCCAGTTCTCGGTGATGTACTGGTTGAGGAGCTGACCGTGCGTGTACGCGCCGTCGGCGTTGACCTCGTAGCTGTCGCCTGCCGGGGTCGTGTCGCACCGGGTGCTCTGGGTCGTGCCGCAGGGCACCGGCGCGTACAGGTCGACCGGCAGGTCCGGGATGCCCGGCTGCCAGTTCTCGACCGCGGCGAAGCGCGGGTCGAGCTCGTTGCGGGTCGTGTCGTAGCTGACGGTGCCGACGATGCCGCCGTTCTTCGTCGACGGGTACGGCTTGACACCCCAGTCGATCCGGCCGCCGAGGCCGATGATCGGGAGGATGCTCACGTCCACGCCGTTGCCGGGCACGGTCGTCTCGTCCGGCTGGTTGTCGGCCTGGTAGGTGACGCCGGTGGTGTAGTAGCGGTCGTTGTAGACCTCCATCACGAGCCACTGGGTCATCGGGTAGACGTTCTCCATGGAGTAGGAGCCGTCCGCCGCGGTCGTGACGCTGATGCCACCGCGGTCCATGACCGAGTTCTCGCGCTTCTTGATCGTGACGGCCATGTCCTTGATGCCCGGCTCGCCTGGATCGCGCTTGCCGTTGCTGTTCAGGTCGTTGAAGACGTGGCCCTCGAACTGGGTCCACCACTCCTGCAGCGGGAGGATCCCCAGCTCCTCCACCTGGCCGCCGGAGACGGTGACCTGCTGCAGGTCGAGGATGTAGTTCTGGGCGTCGTCCCACCACGTGATCGTGTAATCGCCGTCCGGGACGTTCTTGATGTCGAACGTGCCGTCCGCGTTGCCGCGGCCGACGTAAACGGCCTGGTCGCCGTTCTGCAGGTCGCTCAGGGCGATCCACGGGCGGTCGATCGGCTTGTCGATCTTGCCGCCGTTCAGGCCGCCCCAGATCTGGCCGATGTTCGGGATCCCACCGATCGCCGGCACGTAGATCTTCATCGCGTCGACGACGCCCTTGATCTCGCCGGTCGCGGATCCGGTCAGCGGAGTCGGCTTGACGAAGCCGAAGACGGCCGTCGGGACGGGCTCGCCGGCCTGGACGAACTCGGTGTCGTAACCGGTGTTGCCCTCCATGACCCACGAGTCCCAATCATGGTTGCCCTCGAGGGTCGTGGTCTGCACCCAGTCCGTTCCGTTCGGCGGGATCACCGACAACGCGTAGCGGTTGGTGCCCATGTGCGGGATGGCGAGCATCCCGGTGGAGTCGGTGTAGCAGTGGCCGCCGACCGTGTCGACGATCGGCGTGCCGTCCGTGTTGCGGAACTCCGGAGTGTTGGGGATCTCGTGCGTGTCGGCGTTCTCGCCTTTGTAGGTCGTGCAGAGCGGGTTGCCGTAGACGTCGGTGATGATCTGGCCGATGTAGTCCGTCAGCTGGCCCTCGAACCCGGCGAGGCCCTGCTCGGCCGGGACGTCGGGGGCGCTGTTCGTCGGGGCGTTGTCCTCGAACACGAGTGCTCGGACCGTGGAGTCCGGGACCGGGAGGGGCTGCATCTGCACCGTCACGTCGACGTTGCCGCCGTCTGGGACGGTGAAGTGCTCGCCGTCGAGCTTGTACCCGTCGGCGAGCACCGAGACGAGGTAGCGACCAGCGGGCAGCGTCAGCGTCGCGTTGCCCGCGAAGTCGGACTGATCGCCCTGCGTCGCGACCGGGCTCGACCCGGGCACGCCCGCGATGGACGTCCACGGGCAGTGGTTCGGCGACCCGAGGTCGACGTAGAAGGGGTTGTCCGCGGCGCAGTCGGTCCCGATGGGCGACTTGATCGCGGTCGTGCCGGTGTTGTCGACGTTGACGATGTACTTGAACGTCGTCACCTGCTGCGCCGCATTGGTGGCGCTGACGACGGACAGGTCCATCGTGCCGGTCCCGGCCGCCTGGGCGCGCACGCTCGTCGCGAGCAGCGCGGCCAGGATGACGAGGCCAACGATGAAGGGTCGCCTCGCGAGGCGGCTGGTGAGTGATGGTGCGAGCGATGGCAGGTGCACGTTCAACCTCTCCGACGGAGTCCGATCTGTCGGCCAAGGTAGGAGCAGGTCAACCGACGCGCGATTTTCGATGACCCCTGTGTCATACGGGCTCAACATCGGCGCCGGACCTGCCGATGCCTCTCAGGAAGCGGGATCACGATGCCTCGAGTAGGGGCCTCCCCTCGACCTTCGGCTAGGGGTCACCTAGAAAAGACTTGACCTTCGGAAGCCCCTCGCCTCACCGGTCGGGTGGCATGGAAAGCCCACCAATTGCCCTTACCATCAAGACATGTCGCGAATCCTCGTCGTCGATGACGAACCACGAATCGTTGCGTTCCTGAGGCGCGCGCTGTCGGACCAGGGTTTCGAGGTCGATGGCGCGCTCGACGGAAACGATGCGCTCGTGCGCCTCGAGCGGTCCGACTACGATCTGGTGCTGCTCGACCTGATGATGCCCGGGCTTGACGGCACGGGGGTCCTCAGGGTTCTCCAGGAGCACCAGGGGCAGCCCGAGATCATGGTGCTGTCGGCGAGGAGCGACATCCCTGCAAAGGTCGTCTGCCTCGAGCTCGGGGCGGCCGACTACGTGACCAAGCCCTTCGCGCTGGCGGAGCTCGTCGCACGCATCCGCGCGCGCCTGCGCTCGGCCGCCGCGGGCGCCGTGGTCCGCCGCGCCGGGATCGAACTCGACCGTTCACGGCACGTCGTGGACGTCGGCGACGGCCCGATCAAGCTGCCCGATCGCGAGTTCGCGCTGCTCGAGCGGCTCATCCAGGGCAACGGCGAGGTCTGCACTCGCGAACAACTTCTGAACGACGTCTGGGGTCTCGCGTTCGACCCCGGCACCAACGTCGTGGACGTGGGCATCCGCCGGCTGCGGGCGCGCCTCGGAAGCGACTGGATCGAGACGGTGAGAAATGTCGGGTACCGCTTCCGCGCAGGCTAGATCCGCGTGGGTCAACTACCGGCTCGAGATCCTCTGGGGGATCTTCGCAGCCGCGAATCTGGTCTGGATGTGGGCCGAGCCCCAGGAGTCGACCGTGCCGTTCCACTTCATCTGGATCAGCCTGACCCTGCTCTATGGCATCCGCACCTGGGGCCCTGGGGCCACGCTCGCGGTGCTCAGCGCCGTCATGCTCACCACCACCGTGGCCCAGCTGCGGCTCAACGTGAGCTACATCGAGCTGACAGAGGTGCCGCTCATGGCGAGCATGTTCCTGGTCATGGTGTGGCACGCGCGCCGGCGCCAGCGGGCCGTCGAGGACCTGCAGGCGTCCGCGGAGCGTGAGCGCGACTTCCTCCGCGACGCGTCGCACACGTTGCGCACGCCGATCACCGTCGCCCACGGCCACGCCGAGCTCATCCAGGCTGCTGCGACCACGACCCAGATCGCGGCCGACGCCGACGTCGTCATCCAGGAGCTCCGCAACCTCTCGAAGCTCTCGGACCGGATCCTGATGCTCGCGGCCGCCGACCACGACTCGTACATGCGTTTCGAGCCGACGTCCACCGCGTCCATGCTCACCCGGGTGGCGGAGCGCTGGCGTGCGGCGGCGGAGCGCGACTGGCAGGTCGTCCTCGACGACGACGACTCGATCGTCGAGGCCGACCGCGACCAGCTCGAGATCGCGCTCGACGCGCTCCTCGAGAACGCCGTCAAGCACACCATCCGCTCCGACACGATACGTCTCGTGGCGACGCGCGAGCACGGCAGCGTCGTCGTCCGCGTCGAGGACACAGGGGCCGGTATCCGCACGGAGCACCTCCCGCACATCTTCGAGCGGTTCTACGGCGCCGGCGCCGGGGAGCGGCGTGGCACCGGGCTGGGCCTGGCGATCGTGCGGAGCGTGGTCGAGGCGCACCGTGGCTCGGTGACGATCGACAGCGAGGTTGGCGAGGGCACGACAGTCGCGATTCGCCTGCCCGCCCGAGTCCGTGCGGCGATGGTCGGTGCGACGGGGATTATCCCACAGGAGTAACGATCGCCGGTCGTTTTCTCTCCCTTGGGCCAAGGAGCCGGGCGATCTCCGGGACCTAGTCTCCGAGAGTCCCGGCCCCCGGTGGGGGCCCCGTCACGACGAGGGAGAAAACATGCGATCACGCTGGATGCGCCGCTTCGCCTTCATGGCGTTGCTCGCTCTGCTCGCATCCCCGACGGCGGCCTTCGCGGCCGATGCAACCGTCAACGACGTCGCGGCCGCCACAAACCAGATGTGGGTCGTTGTCGCAGCGATCCTCGTGCTGTTTATGCAGGCAGGCTTCGCGATGCTGGAAATTGGCCTTTCGCGTATGAAGAACGCGGGGGCCGTCGCAGGAAAGATCGTCATCAACCTGGCCATCTCGTTCCTGATGTTCTGGGCGGTTGGCTTCTCACTTGCTTTCGCCACGGGCAACGGCTTCGCCGGCTCGGGCGGATGGTTCATGGACGTCAGCAACTTCCCGGACCAGTTCGCGTCGCTCGCCTACAGCGACACTCCGCTTCAGGCGCAGTTCTTCTTCCAGGTGGTGTTCTGCGCGGTTTCCCTCGCGATCGTGTTCGGCGCGATGCTCGACCGCACGAAGTTCATCGCGTACATCATCTTCGGCGTCATCTTCACCGGACTGATCTACCCGATCGTCGCCCACTGGACCTGGGGCGGCGGCTGGCTGGCGCAGGACGGCTTCCTCGACTTCGCCGGTAGCTCCATCGTGCACCTCCAAGGTGCGCTTGCGGCGACCGCTGGAACGATCCTGCTGGGTGCGCGCATCGGGAAGTTCCGCAACAAGAAGGCGGTGCCCATTCCCGGGCATTCCATCCCGCTTGCCATCCTCGGCGTGCTGATCCTCTGGGTCGGCTGGATGGGGTTCAACCCCGGCTCCACGCTGAACGCGGTTGGCCAGAACTTCGCCGACATCGCCGTGAACACGAACCTCGCGGCTGCCGCCGGCGTCATCGGCGCCACCATTAGCGCGCTGATCATGTTCAAGACGCTGGATGTCAGCCAGATGGGCAACGGCGCCATCGCCGCGCTCGTCGCCATCACCGCTCCCTGTGCGTTCGTGGACCCGTGGGCCGCGGTGGTCATCGGCCTCGTCGCCGGTCTCATCGTCCCGCCGCTGGTGGTCCTGATCGACAAGATCCGGGTCGACGACCCGATCGGCTGCCTCCCGGTGCACGGCATCGCCGGTATCTGGGGGACCCTGGCAGTCGGTCTCTTTGCGGCCGCTGATCGTACGGTCGGTGTCGGGCTCGGCAAGAGCGAGGGCCTGTTCATCGGCGGTAGTGCCGACCAGCTGTGGGTGCAGTTTTACGGTGTCTGTGCCACGATCGCCTTCACCGGCGCCGCCTCGTTCATCGTGTTCGCGGCAATCAAGTACACCGTCGGCCTCCGTGTGAGCGAAAAGCACGAGCTCGCAGGTCTCGACATCTCCGAGCACGGAATGTTCGGATACCCCGAGCGGTTCATCGAGGTGCCAGGAGCGGAGCCGGAAGAGGCGCCCGTCACAGCCTCGTCAGGACTCGCCGGCGGTGCCAGCCCGTCCACTCAGACCGCACCTGCGTCCTAAGGAGGGGTGTTGAAGAAAATCGAAGCATTCATCCGCCACGAGGCGTTCGACGAGATCCGCGACCGGCTCGACGCGATGGGGCTCCCCTCCATGACCGTCAGCGAGGTCAAGGGCTCAGGGCGTCAGAAGGGCTTCACCGAGAGCTACCGGGGGGCGAAGACGACCATCTTCCTCCGTCCGAAGCTCAAGCTGGAGATCGTCGTCGACGACGCGGATGTGGACCGAACAATCGACACCGTGATGGAGTACGCCCACACCGGCGAGCCCGGTGACGGGAAGATCTTCATCTTCAACGTCGAGGAGGCCATCCGTGTCCGGACGGGTGAGCGCGGACCGATCGTCCTCGCCGCCCACGACGAAGAAGGGGCGCACGCCTAGCTGTTGCGCCGGCACCACCTTGCGTTACCGCGGACCCGTCGGGGGCTTTCCCTGGCGGGTCCGTCCACATTTTTGGTCGTCGTAGCGCGCCGCTTCGCGTTCCCGGCACGCCGATTGGCGCCCACGGCACGCCAAGTGGCGCGTTCTGAGGAGGTCGACTCCGCGCATGCGGACGACGAAAGACCCTGCATGTGGGCGTATGATTGGGGCTGCCTCGCGCGCCACATTTCGTTCCCCGTGCGCCAACTGGCGTCCCCGGCGCGTTGAGTGGCACGGGCGGTCGGTCGTCCGAGGCGGGTGATGGGGCGGCTCCGAGAAAGTGGCCGAGAGGGATTGCCCGGCGTTAGCCGGCCATCAGCGGCTGGCGGGCCTCCTCGGGGAGCTCGAGCGTGAAGCGGCTCCCGGCACCGATGCGGCTCTCCACCCGCAGGTCGCCGCCGAGGGCGCGGGCGAGCTGGCGGCTGATCGCGAGGCCGAGGCCGCTGCCGTGCTGGCCGTCGGGCGTGTTCTCCGACCGGAACGGCTCGAAGATCTCGTCGAGGCGGTCCGGCGCGATGCCCGGCCCGCTGTCGGTCACCGAGATCACCGCCCCGCCGCCGGTGCGGGGGTGGGCGGCGACGCGAACGGTCCCGCCATCGGGGGTCCACCGCAACGCGTTGTCGATGAGGTTGCCCACGATCTGCCGAACGCGGCTCTCGTCGGTGTAGAGGTTCGGAAGCGGCTGCAGGCTGCGCTCGTACACCATCCCGCGGCGGGCGGCCTCGCCGGTGAACGCGTGGAACGCCCGGTCCACGAGTTCGTTGCTGTCGACGGCGCTGAGGTCGAGCCTGAACCGCCGGGCCTCGAGCTTCGCGAGGTCGAGCAGATCGGTCACGAGCGCGTCGAGCCGCATCGACTCGTCGTCGATCGCGCTGAGCGACCTCGGTATCGCCTCCGGCGGCACCACGCCGTCCGAGAGCGCCTGCGTGTGGCCGCGGATCGCCGTGAGCGGCGTGCGCAAGTCGTGCGTCACGCGCATCAGGAAGTCCCGGGTCACGGTCTCACGGTGCTGGATCTCGCGCACCATGGTGTTGAACGCCGTCGCGAGCGCGTCGATCTCTTCCATGCCGCTCGGCTCGACGCGCGTGTCGAGGTCGCCCCGGCCCACGTCGACCGCGGCCGTCTGGAGACGTTTGAGCGGCCGCATCGCCCGGCGTGTGAACACAACCGCGACCAGCATCGCGAACGCGAGGCCGATCAGGGCGGCGATCAGCACGCGGTTGGCGAACCGACGCCATACCGACACCAGCTCCGACTGTTCTCGTAGGAGTACCGCCGCTCCGACGGGCTCGCCGGAGATCTGGATCGCCGCGGCGGCGCCGATGGCGTGGGCGCCGGATCCCGGCACGTCCGCCTCGAACTCTTGAACCCGGTCGACCTCCAGCCGGTCGAAGTCGACCTGGTCGAGCACGAGCCGCTCGAGTCCCCCGGCGCCCGC
Source organism: uncultured Thermoleophilia bacterium (assembly GCA_963777565.1). GTDB lineage: Bacteria > Actinomycetota > Thermoleophilia > Miltoncostaeales > Miltoncostaeaceae > CALMEC01. Next base: position 897,811 of record CAVZQZ010000009.1, on the reverse strand, counting down.
GGCCGCGCTGGGATTCAGGTTCGCGCCCTGGTAGACGAGCGTCGCCCCCTTCCCGGCGATGGCCTCCAAGGCGAGGATCCGCTCCGGTGACGGGTTGTACCCACCCGAGGTCTGGAGGGCCTCGTCCGCGTCCTCGGTCATGAGCCGGGCGATCGCGGTGGCCTTCGACTTGAGGTCGGCCTTCTCGTCGGCGACGGTCTGCGACCGCACGAGCTCGACGCCGAGCACCGCGAACGCGACCGACGCCGCCAAGAGGCCGGCGATCGAGGCGAGCGCCAGACGCCCCCGCAGGGTACGCCACGGGAATCTCATCTCTTCGCGGCGGGCACCTTGTAACCGGTGCCCCACACGGTCTGGATGGGGCAGGCCTCACCCAACTTGCGTCGCAGCTGGCGCACGTGTACGTCGATCGTCCGGCTGTCGCCGAGGAACGTGAAGCCCCATACGCGCTCCAGCAGCTGCTCGCGGGTGAGGACGATGCCACGGTTCTCGACCAGCGCGGTCAACAGGTCGAACTCCTTTGGCGTGAGCTGCACCTGCTTGTCGTCGATGAACACCTCGCGCGGGCCGATCTCGATGCGCAGCCCGTCGATTTCGTGAGTCACCGGCTCGCTGGGGGGCGGCTCGACAGGCGCCGCCGCGCCGTCGGCGCGGCGGAGCACCGCCCGGACGCGGGCGACGAGCTCGCGGGGGTTGAACGGCTTCGTGATGTAGTCGTCCGCGCCAAGCTCGAGACCCACGACCTTGTCCACTGCGTCGTCGCGCGCCGTGAGCATCACGATCGCGGGCCCGTGGCCGTGGTTGGTCGTGCGCAGGCGTTTGGTGACCTCGTAGCCGTCGAGGCCGGGCAGCATCAGGTCGAGCACGATCAGCGCCGGGCGTTCGCGCTCGGCGGTGGCCAGGCCCTCGTCACCACGATGGGAGACGCTGACGCGGTAGCCGGCCGCTTCGAGGTACATCTTCGCGAACGAGGCGATGTTGGGCTCGTCCTCGATGATCAGGACGTGCGTCTGCGGGGTCACGAACCGAAGTCTAGACCGGACCTCGGAAACCGTAGCCGTGACGGTCAGCGGCGGGTGGCCTGCCGCACGATCTCGGAGGTCGTGCGCGTCGGCTCCTCGGGAGCTGGCCGCTGCGGCTTGATCTGGATCGGCAGCGGTGCGTCGAGCCAATCGGCGGTGGGCTCGGTGTTCAGTGTGTAGGTGCCCTCACCGTCCAGGCGAGAGACGGTGCCCCGCCCGATGATGGCGACCGACAGCTGCGCCTTGGGTGCCCGCAGCTCGATGCGCGCATCCTTGCCGCGCACGTAGAACGAGCCGTTGGCCTTGCGGATTGTGTAGACGCGCACGATGCGGAATCCGACCCGAACCAGCTTGGGCCGCTGGGTCACGGCGTTGACCTTGACCAGCGCGCCGCCGACGCGATCGCGCACGACGATGCTGCCCTCCATCTTCCCGAACGCCGTGAGGTTGCCCTGGGCGACGAGGGTGCCCGTGCCGGTGGCGTCGAAGCTCCCCACGCGCATCGCGGTGACCTTCGAGAGGGCGACCGTCGAGAGCGCCAGGGTGAGCGTCAGGACGAGCGCGGTGAAGAGACGTCGGTGCACGAGATCCAGTCCACGGGTTTGCCGGGGTAATGAGATCATCGGCGATCCCCGTGTGTGCTTTATCGGCGCGTTGTTACATCTTTGTAAGTACCAAAACCGCCAGATGGTCCCCCAAGGCGATTTGGGGAGTCACCCGCACGCTGTCCCGCGTCACGCGGACTCAGGTCGGCTCGATCGAGACGTTCTCCTGGACGACGACGGTGGGCTCGAGGGCGACGCCGTCCTCGACCTTCGGCGCTGCCTCGGCCGGCGGGGGCGTCGCCGGGGCGTTTGCCGCATCGAGCACCGGCGGCGGGCCCTCGTCGAGCCATGCCCACACGAGCTCACCGCAGTCCGGGCACGCCGGCAGCACGCCGCGGTTGCGAATCTGGAACTGGCAGGCGACGCATCCCACGACTCCCGGGACCTGCTGGCCTGCGTGGAAGCACGTCAGGCCGAGGCGCTTGGCGGCCTCCTGGGCCCCCTGGGACGGTGACAGGTTGCGGCGCTGATCGTTCCCGCCGGCCACGCCGCCAGGACGAAGTCGTTGTGGAGGGAGGTTCGAACCCATCGTATGTCCTCTCGTCGCCGGCCCGCCTGGAGCTTCTCGTTCGTGCGAACTCGGCGTATCGTGGAAAACCAACGGCTTGATTAGCCTACCGCGCGCTGCCCCGCCCGGCCGTGTGGTTCGTGCCGAACGAGGGAGTCGCTACACGTGCGCGTCGGTCTCGCGCAGCTCAATACGGTGGTCGGCGACATCCCGGGCAACACGGCGCGGGTCCGCGACGCGATCCGCCGTGCCGCGGCGGGCGGCGCGCACATCACGCTCGTGCCCGAGCTCGCCGTGTGCGGCTACCCGCCCGAGGATCTGCTCCTGCGCCCGGAGTTCGCCGCGGCCAGCCGGGCGGCGGTCGAGGATCTCGCCCGCGACGTCACCGAGGGCGTCGCGATCGTCGGTTTCGTCGACTGGAAGGACGACTGCTTCAACGCGGCGGCGGTCCTGGCGGATGGGCGCATCCAGGCCGTCTACCACAAGCGGTTCCTGCCGAACTACGGGGTGTTCGACGAGGCGCGGTACTTCCAGGCAGGCGACGAGCAACTCGTAATCGACGTCCACGGGGCGCGCGTGGGCATCGTCATCTGCGAGGACATCTGGTACTCGGCCCCCGTCGCCGGCGACCTCGCCGTCGCGCGGCTCGACCTGATCTGCTGCGTGTCGGCGTCGCCATATCACCAGGGCAAGGGCGCCGCGCGCGAGCGGATGCTCGCCACACGTGCCGACGACTGCGCCGCGGCGCTCGCCTTCTGCAACCTCGTCGGGGGGCAGGACGAGCTGGTATTCGATGGGCGCTCCGCGCTGTTCGACACGTCCGGCGAGATCGTCGCCCGCTGCGGCCAGTTCACCGAGGAGGTCGCGTTCGCCGACATCGAGGTGGGGGCCGCGGCCCGGCGTCGCCTGCGGGAGCCGCTCGTGCGTCGCATCACCGATGCCAAGACGCCGCCGGCCCTCCGGATCGAAGCCACCGTGCCCGCCACCTCCCCGGCTGCGTCGATAGTGAACGCGGTGACGCCGTGCGCAGGGCCCGAGGAGGAGCTGTGGCGGGCGCTCGTGCTGGGCATTCGCGACTACGTCGACAAGAACGGCTTTCCCGGCGTGCTCATCGGGCTCTCCGGAGGGATCGACTCGGCGCTCACCGCGGCGATGGCGGTTGACGCGCTCGGGGCGGAGCGGGTCACCGGCGTCGCGATGCCGTCCACGTTCTCCAGCCCGGAGAGCCTCGCCGACGCCGAGGCGCTCGCGGGGAACCTCGGCATCGGCCTCGAGGTGATCCCGATCGCGCCGGTCGTCGGCGCGTTCGAAGCCGCGCTGGCCGCAGCGTTCGCCGGCAGGCCGCGCGACATCGCCGAGGAGAACATCCAGGCCCGGGTCCGCGGGACCCTGCTGATGGCGCTCTCGAACAAGCTGGGCCGAATGGTGCTCGCCACGGGCAACAAGAGCGAGATCGCCGTGGGCTACAGCACGCTGTACGGGGACATGGTCGGCGGCTTCGCGCCGATCCGCGACGTGGCGAAGACCATGGTGTATCGGCTCGCCGAGTGGCGCAACGCGACCGCCACCGCCGACGTGATCCCGCGCCATACGATCGAACGCGCTCCCTCGGCGGAGCTCCGCCCCGACCAGCGCGATACCGACTCCCTGCCGGAGTACGAGGTGCTCGACCCTATACTCAGGGCGTACGTGGAGCATGACCGGAACTCGGACGGGCTCGAGCCCGACGGCGGTTCCCGCGAAGTCGTTCGGTCGGTGATTCGGATGGTCGACCGAGCCGAATACAAGCGTCGTCAGGGACCGATCGGCATCAAGATCACCCCACGCGCCTTTGGGAAGGACCGACGCATGCCGATCACCAACAAGTATGAGTAGCGTCACGACGCGGACACTCCACGGCATCGCCATCTTCGTGCTCCTGGCGCTCGTGCCGGCCGCGGCGCTCGGCGCCCGGTCCTCCCAGCCGAAGGCGACGAACGCGATCGCGCATCCGGTCACCGACCGGGTGCTGCTCGTGACGTTCTCCGACCGTCCTGATCGCGCCACCGGTGAGGCCCGGTTGTCCAGTCTCGGCGTCGCTCGCCCCTCCGTGCCGGAGATCGGCGTCTGGGAGCTGCGCCCACACGATGTCGAGATCGCTCGCGAGCGGGTGCTGGCCCGCGATCGGGTCGTACGGGCCGAGTGGTCGCGCGTGCGCACCAGCGACGTGCTCACCGAGCCGCGTCCCCAGCCGCCGGCTCCGCTTCCCCCGGTCACGTTGCCCGAGCCGACCGATCCGTTCTATGCGCAGCCGTCGCCGAACCAGGAGTGGAGTCTGCACCGCGGCACGTGGGCGCCGGGTCTCGCGGCCTACGACCGGCCGACCATCGCGATCCTGGACTCCGGGGTCGACTCGACTCACGAGGAGTGGCGCGAACCGGGTCTGCTCGTGGCGCCGCGCAGCACGATCCGCAACACGGGGAGCGCCGAGGACATCGGCGAACGCGGCCACGGCACACACGTCGCCGGCATCGCGGCGGCTCCGGCGAACGGCATCGGCGTGGTGGGCGTTGCACCCGCGTCGCCCAGCCCGGCCGTGCCGGGCGTCTCGAAGGTGATGCCGGTCCAGATCGCCGACGCGCTCGGGCGTAGCACCGACGCGACCATGATCCGCGGTATTCGCTGGGCCGTCACCAACGGCGCCAAGGTCATCAACATCTCCTCCGGCGGACCCGGGTACTCCCAGGCCTTCCAGGACACGGTCAACTGGGCGTTCAAGAACGGCGCGCTCATCGTGGCGTCGGTGGGCAACGAGGGGCTCGAGGACAACCCGCTCAACTACCCGGCGGCGTACGATCACGTGATCGGCGTGGGCGCGCAATGCGACGGCATCGTCGAGCTCATCGACTGTCCCAGGGCCTACGGGCGCGCGCGCTTCTCGAACTTCAACTACTCCGTCGACGTGCTCGCGCCGGGGGTCAACATCGCCTCGACGATCCCGCTCGCAGTGGGGGAGGGCCAGTTCGCCCCGGGCTATGGGTTCAAGTCGGGCACGTCGATGGCCGCCCCGTACGTCGCCGGCGTCGCCGCGCTCGTGTTCGCCTCGCACCCCGGGATCACGCCATACCAGGTGACGCGAATCCTCCAGTCCACTTCCAGTCGGGGCCCGATCGGACGCAACAGCACCGAGGGGTGGGGCATCGTCAACGCCATGGCGGCCTCGCAGGCACCGGCACCGGTCGACGACCTCAGCGAGATGAACGACGACGTCAAGTGGCTGCCGAAGAACCAGACCCTGCGTGCCACGCGGGCGCCGCAGCGGCTTCGGGCGCGCGCCGACTTCAACGACGACCCGATCGACACCTACCCGGTGCTGCTGCGCAAGGGCGAGCGGCTCAAGGTCACGATCGTGGCGCCGAGGGGCCGCCTCGGCCTCTACGTGTTCCGCCCGTCCTCACCGTCGGTCTCGCCGACAGTGCTGACCGACCGCCAGTTCAACGCGAAGCTCCTCGGCAGCGCGAAGCGGTCCACACCCGGCATACGGACCGTGGTCGTACGCGCGCGTGAATCGGGCCGGCATTTCGTCACGGTCTACGCGGTCGCCGGCGGGGGCGACTACACGCTCAAGATCCAGCGGCTCTGACTCCCGGGGGGCAGGTCAGAGGCGGACGCGAGCCCTGACCGTCGTCTCGGCGCGCTCGCCGAGGGTGCTCGTCGCGACGATCACGATCCGGACCGTCCGCAGGGTCCCCCGTGACCGGCCCCGGAAGGCCACCGTGATCGGGTGGATCGATGACGTTCCGAGTCGCGCCGTCAGGCGACGCGTCACCACGCGGGGGGCGGCCCCGTCGATCCGGCTCGACTTGGAGATCGGCGTGCGGATCGCCCCGGCGGGGTCGACGATTCTGATCGCGAGCCGTGTCCGTGGCTCCGCCTGCAGCCGGAGCGCGACGGTCGCGAGGTCCACCGACGTCAACGCGACTTTCGGAGACGTGGTCGACACGACGCGGAAGCGCGGACGCGCCATGACCGCGTTCGAGGTCGCCGTCGCGGAGCCGGAGGCGTTTGTGACGGTCACGACGACCCGCAGCCGGGAGCGGACGTCCGGCGCGGAGGGGATGTACGTCGCTGCTGTGGCTCCGGCGATCGGGACGAAGACACCGGAGCCCGGCGCGGTTTCGCGACTCCACTGGTAGGTGATCCCGTCGGTGACGTTCCAGGTTCCTGCGCTCGCCGAGAGCGGCTTGCCGACCCGCCCGTAACCGGTGGTCACGGGCGCGGCGAGGTTGAGCGGCACCGGCGGAACCGGCGCGGTCGGGGTGGCGTCGGCCGGCGTCGCGCCGAAGCCGTTCGTCGCGGTCACCCGCACCCGCAGCCGTGCGCCGGCGTCGGAGGGAGTGACGACATACTGCGGCCCGTTCTGCCCGGCGATCGGCTGGAAGACCCCCGATCCGCGGTCGGCGAGCCACTGGTAGGCGTAGGACGTCGGGGAGCAGCTCAGCCACCCGCCGCTGCTGGCCGTGAGCACCTTGCCGATGCCCGCCGTCCCGCCGACGACGGGCAGCCCCGTGTTCGACGGGGGACTCATGTCCATCGAGAGGGCGTTGGACGGGGCGGACGCTGAACCGAGCCCGACGGCGTTCGCCGCAGTCACCGTGAACGTGTAGGTGGTGGCGCACGCCAGGCCGGTGATCACAGCCGAGGCCGGGTTCGCGGGACGATCGACGGTGCCCACCGGATTTCCGTTCACGCGCGTCGTGATCCGGTACCCGGCGATCGCCCGTCCTCCGGGAGCTGCGGGCGGGCTCCACGAAAGGCTCGCTCCCCCCGACGTTGCGACCGCGGAGGGCTGCGACGGCTGACCCGGCGGAGACAGTCCGGCGTAAACGAACGATCGGAGCGCCGAGAGCCGGGAGTAGACGGCGGGAAAGTTGGGATCGCCGCACGGGTGGGCAGAGTCGGTGAAGCTGGTCGCGCCGACCAGGACTTTGGTGCCGTTCAGGCCGGTCACCACGAGCGGGCCGCCGCTGTCGCCGTTGCACGCGTCGACTCCACCCACACCGAACAGGCCCGCGCACACCATGAGCGACGGATTGAAGATGACCGGACCGTACGACTGTGCCGAGGAGCAGCTCGCGTCGGCGACGATCTTGACGTCAGCTTGCTGCAGCGCGTCTGGTGCGGTCGCGGCTGGATTGCTCGGCGGGAGCACGAGCCCCCAACCGGCGATCTGCGCGGCGTCGCCGGCTTCCCACCGGGTTGCATCCGTCGGCGCCGCGAGGTCCATCACCTGGCCAGTACTCGCCGTCTCCGCGAGGTGGAGTATCGCCACATCGTTGTCGAGGGTTATGCCGTCGAAGCTCGGATGCCGCTCGATCGAGCTGACGTGGATTCGCTGATACGAGGCAGCCGGCGCGCCGAGGTCGGTGATGCCGACGAGCACGTCCAAGCTCGCGGGGCTCATGACTCCGCCTGCCCCGTCGTTGACGCAGTGCCCCGCTGTGAGGACGGCCTGGACGTCGATCAGGGTCCCGCCGCAGAACTGTGTTGCGGACGGGGTGGCGGGGAGCGGTTGCACAAGGGCCACGATCGACGGCCATGAGCCCGGCGGTGCGCTCGTTCCCCCCACGATGAGTTCCCGGGCATGGGCCGGCGCGACGCCGGCAACTGCCAGCGCGAAGACCGCAAGCATGAGTCTCAAACTGCGCATCCCTGCTCTCCCGATTGCCCTGCTAATGGGACCATATGCGCTGACAACCAAAACTCCAAACTCTCCTAGTGTTTGAGACCGTTGCCCAACGCTCGGAGCCGCTCCGCGACGAGGGTCGCGACCTCCGTGGTGAGGGCTTCGCCGCCGTCTCCGATCACCCTCCCGTCGCACGTCTCGACCCCGGCGACCCCGCGCACGCCGCTCGTCAGGAACATCTCGTCGGCGGCCCGCCATATCGGCTCGTCGAGCGGCTCCTCCCGCGCAGCCGTGAGCTCCAGGACCAGCTCACGAATGACGCCCGGCAGGATCCCCCGCACGGGAGGCGTCACGAGTTCCCCGTCAATCACGCAGAACACGTTTGCGGTGCTCGCCTCGCCGAGCCGGCCGTCGGCGTCCAGCAGGAGCGCGGTGTCCGCGCCGGCGGCGGCCGCGCGCCGCTGGGAGTCGCGCCAGCCGATGAACGACAGCGTCTTGTGCTCCGCGATCGCACGCCCCGGATGCCACAGGCCGCGAAACGCCGCCACCGCGAGACGCCCGGGGTGGTCCGGTGCCAGCGGCTCGCCCTCGACGAGAAGCGTCGGGCGGGGCGTCACGGTCACCCGGATCCGGGCGGGGCCGGCCGGCAGCGCCGCCGCCACGGCCTCGGCTGCGGCCCGTACGGCGTCGAGCCCCGGCATCGGCGCCAGTTCGAGCGACGCGATCGAGCGTTCGAGCCGGCGGAGATGGCGGGCGAGCAAGGGGATCGTGCCGTCCGCGCGCATCGTCTCGAACAGGCCCTCGCCGTAGCGCACGGCGGGGTCGTCGATCGACAGCGCGGCGGCGCCGGGGTCGACGAAGCCGCGATCCAGCCACACCACGCGGCTCACCGCGCCGCCACCGCCCGCAGGAATGGCGTCGCCTTGGCCCATGCCTCCCGCCGCTCCGACTCGGGGTCCGAATCCCACACCACCGCGCCGCCGCACCAGTACCTCGCCTCGTCGTGCGCAACCCATGCGGTGCGGATGGTCACGCTCGCCTCGATCGCGCCGTCGGTCCCGACGGTCACGACGCTGCCGAACGCGGGGCCGCGCGACACCGGCTCGAGCTCGCGGATCACCTCCATCGCCCGCACCTTGGGCGTCCCGGTCACGGAGCCTCCCGGGAAGACAGCGCGGAGCACCTCGGCGGCGGTGACGTCGCTGCGAAGCTCGGCGCGAACCTCGCTGACCATGTGCTCCACGTAGGGCGTGCTCAGATAGCCGAAGAGGCGCGGCACGGACACCCCCCCGGCTCGGGCGACCCGGCCGAGGTCGTTGCGCACGAGGTCGACGATCATCACGTGCTCGGCACGGTCTTTCGGGCTTGCCGAGAGGCGCTCCCACTCGCCGGGCGGCGCGGTGCCCTTGATCGGCTCGCTGTCGGCCACCCCGTCCGCGACGCGCACCAGCCGCTCGGGCGATGCCGACACCACCGCCCCCTCGGCTAGCCCCAGAAAGGCGCGATGCGACGACGGCCCCGCCGCCTCCCACAGCTGCTCCGCCAGCGCCAGCGGCGACGCCGGCCAGGGCACGCTGAGTCGCTGCGCCAGGTTCACCTGGTAGCAGTCGCCCGCCCGGATGAGCTCCCGTGCTCGCTCCACCGCGGCGCGGTATGCATCCGCATGGAGCGATGTCACGACCTCGACCCCCTCCGCGGCGGCGGCGGGCCGGGCGACCCCGTGCGCCCGTTCGGCGGCGCCGGCGAGGCGGTCGAGGGCCCGCTCGCCGTCGACGCTCGCCAGCGTGCAGCCGCCGTAGGGGTCGAAGATCGCCACGGTGTCGTAGCGGCCGACGCTGGCAAGCGGGGGACCCCCGGGATCGGCATGCGGAACGGGCAACCGCTCGATCGTGCCTCCGAGGTCGTAGGCGAGCAGACCGATCCAGCTGCCCGCCGCCGCTTCCGGCCCTCGCGACCGCGGCTCGCAGCGGATGTCGAGCGCATCCCACGCCCCCGGCCCGGTGACGACCTCGCCGGGGTCGGCCGCGACGATCACGTGTCCGGCGAAGGCCGCGAGGACCGGGCGCTCACGGTCCGCGAGCGCGCCCAGCAGCGCCCCTGGACGCACGGCTCGATCGAGCCGTCGCAGGCCGAGATTCGAGGTGGCCGATGACACGGGTGGAGCATGCCGGACGGGCGTATGCTGGGTGTATGGACGCGGGGCGGTACCTCATCTTGTTCTATGACTACGTGGCGGACATCGTCGAGCGCCGCGCGCCCCACCGTCCCGACCATCTCGCGCTCGTGCAGGGGTACAAGCAGGACGGGAAGGTCGTCGCCGGTGGAGCGCTCGGCGATCCGGTCTCCGGGGCGGCGATCGTGTTCGCGGGCGACGACGAAGGCGAGGTCCGGCGGTTCGTGGAGCGCGATCCCTACATCCGCGCCGAGCTGGTGACCGACTGGCGCATCGTGCCGTGGAACGTTGTCACCTGAGGGTTCGAAGGTGACGCGGACCGGCTTCGTCGGACGTGACGCACTCGGCGCCTACGACCTCGGCGACGATCACCCGCTGTCGCCCGCGACGCGGTCGCTCGCGGTGGAGCTCATCCGTGCGTACGGCATGCTCGACCGCGAGGGCGTCGTCGAGATCGACCCGGAGCCCGCGACCGACGAAGCGATCGAGAAGGTCCACGCCCCCGCCTATGTCGAGGCCGTGCGACGCTACAGCGCCGATCCCATCCTTGCGGCCGCATGGGAGGCGACGAACTGGGGGCTCGGAGCCGGCGGCGACACCCCGGCGTTCGCGGGAATGCACGAGGCCGCAGCCGAGATCTGCGGTGCCTCCGTCACCGCCGCGCTCGCCGTGTGGCGAGGCACGGTCGACCAGGTCTTCTGCCCGGGCGGGGGGCTGCACCACGCGTTCGCGAACCGCGCGGCGGGCTTCTGCATCTACAACGACCCGGCGGTCGCGATCCGCGCGTTGCTCGACGCCGGCGCCGAGCGCGTCGCCTACGTCGACGTCGACGTGCACCACGGTGACGGCACGCAGTGGATCTTCTACGACGACCCCCGCGTGCTCACGTGCTCGGTGCACGAAAGTGGCCGGTTCCTGTTCCCGGGCACCGGTGGCCTCGGCGAGCGCGGGACCGGCGGCGGCGAGGGCACATCGCTCAATATCCCGCTGCCGGCGTTCGCCGGATCGACGCCGTACCTGCGAGCGGTCGACGAGGTCATCGCCCCGGCGGTCCGGGCATTCAAGCCCGACGTCCTCGTAACCCAGAACGGGGTCGATCCCCATCACGCCGATCCGCTCGCTCACCTGCAGGTGACGATGGATGCCTTCCCGCGCCTGTGGAAATCACTCCACGACCTCGCCTTCGACGCGGCGGGCGGCAAGTGGGTCGCCCTCGGGGGCGGCGGATACAACGTCGACGTGCTCCCGCGGGCGTGGTCGCTCCTGTTCGCCGAGATGGTCGGCGCGGACCTGCCCGACGAGATCCCGGCCGCCTGGCTCGCGGCCGCCTCGGAGCGAACGGGCCGGAGCCTCACCCCGCGGCTTCGTCAGGATCCCGGTCCAGAGGTGCCGGTTGAGCACCGCGATCGGGCCGACCTCGAGGCCGAGCAGGTCGTCGACCAGGCGAAGGGCCTCGTCGGCGGCGTTCCCACTCCGGCTCAGTGACCGGCGGCATGCCGGTCGCGTCGGTGTTCGGCAGTGCCCGTGTGACGGAGGGAGACGCCGAGTACGTCGTCGCCGCTCGTACGGGCAGGCTCCTCGCAGAGTCGGGCTGGGCGGTGATGACCGGGGGATACCACGGCGCGATGGAGGCCGCGTCGCGGGGCGCTGGCGACGCCGGTGGACACGTGATCGGCGTGACCGTCGCCGACTGGATCGATCGCGCGTCCCCCAACCGGTGGGTGGTGGAGGAGCGGCGCACGCCCAACCTGCTCGCACGGCTCGCCGAGCTCGTCGCCGCGGACGCGCTCATCGCCGTGGGCGGAGGCATCGGCACGCTCGCCGAAGTCGCCCTCGCGTGGAACCTCAAGCAGCGCGACCATGCCCTCGCGCCGCTCATCCTCGTGGGGGCTCGCTGGGAACGGCTCGTGCCCGTGCTCGCACGCGAGCTCGTGATCGACGACCACGACCTGCGTCATGTACATCTCGTGGGCGACCCCGAGGCGGCGATGCGGGTCATCGCCGCCGCCCACACCGCCTGACGGTCACTGCGTCGCGGCGTGCTCCGCGAACACTGTCGCACGGGCGAGCGCGCGCTCGAACGCCGCGTCGCGCCCCCGGAGCTCGAGCTCCCCGGCCAGGAGCTCGCGGCGGTCGGGCGGCGGGAGCGGAAGCGATCGCGGACCGCCCAGCGTGGTCCGCAGCGCGACCGTGCCCGAGCTGCCGCCTCGGGTGATCTCCAGCACGCAGGCACCGCCGGTCGAGAGCTCCACCGCCAGGATGTCCTGGTCGCCGTCGGCCTCGTCGAAGCGGACCTGGAGGTGCTCGCCGAGGACGTCTCCCAGCCAGCCGCCCAGCAGGAGGGCCTCGAGCGGCGTCTGGCCACGCCGGCAGGTGATCGTCGCGGTCGCGGAGGCGACCCGAAGCGCGAGTAGGGACTCGCCGCGTAGGGACATGGCGACGAGCTGCCGCCACGGGGTGATCACGGCCCAGGCCAGATCGGTGACCGGTGCGCTCGACGACTCGGCGATCCCCGCCATCCGTTCGAGCGCGGCGGTGCCGCGCAGCGCCCGGCCGGTCTCGGTGACAAGCCGGTCGGCGATGCGCGCAAGCTCGGCGAAAGTCGTCGAGGCCGGCTCCGGCGCGGCGGGCCACCAGAGGAACGTCGGCAGCTCCGACCGCAGCAGCGGGATCACAGCACTCCCGGCGTGGGCGGCGACGGCGCCCCGCAGGGTCAGGACGATCTGCTCGACCTGCAGCGTCAGCCCGCTCGGCCGGTCGGTGTGGCTCATCACCTCGACCCTCGCGTCGATGCGATCGCCGCCGTCTGCAGGGATGACGATCACCGCGCGCGACGGGTGGTGATCGCGCAGGCCGTCGGTCACCTGCTCGATCTCGCTCGCGGCGTCGAGCGACGGAGCGCAGGCGACCAGGTTCATGACGCTGGTGAGGGTGGAGTGCACCGCGTCCCCGTCGGCGGCTCTCAGCTCACGGAGCTTGCGGGCGACGTCCGCGATCCGTACCCCCTCGCCGGACCACGTCCTCGGCTCCAGGGCTACAGTCGCCGCCACGCCCGTCCCTCGCCGGCGAGCAGGTCGTCCGCCTCGGGCGGACCCCACGACCCGGCGTCGTAGCGGGCCAGCCCGTCGATGTTGTCGCGCCAGCGCTCGACGAGCGGGTCCATGATCTCCCAGGCCCGCTCCACCTCGTCCCAGCGGGTGAAGAGCGTCGCGTCGCCGAGCAGGGCGTCGAGCAGCAGCCGCTCGTAGGCATCGGGCGACGCCGCGCAGGAACGACGTGCCGTAGGCGAAGTCCATGCTCACCGGCGCGCAGGTCGATCTGCGGGCCCGGGAACCTTGGCCGAGGAACCGCAGTGACGGCGCCCTCGTCCGGCTGGATCCGCAGGGCCAGCAGGTTCGGCGATCGAGCTCTGACACCGCGGTGGATGCGAACGGCAGGTGCGGCGCCGGCTTGAACTGGATCGCCACCTCGGTCGCGCGCCGCGGCAGGCGCTTGCCGGTGCGCAGGTAGAACGGGGTCCCCGCCCAGCGCCAGTTGTCGATCTCGACCCGCATCGCGACGAACGTCTCGGTCGTCGACGCGGGTCGACGCCCGTCTCCTCGCGGTACGCCGGGGACGCGCTCGCCGCCGACCCAGCCCGGCCGCGTACTGGGCGCGCACCGCGCCACGTGTTCCGGCACGCTCGGTCGTCGAAGGGCGGGATGGCCCGCAGCACCTTCACCTTCTCGTCGCGGACCTCGCGGCTCTCGAAGCGGGCGGGCGGCTCCATGGCGACGATCGACGAGCACCTGCAGCAGGTGGTTCTGGACGATGTCGCGCAGGGCGCCGCTCTGGTCGTAGTAGCCGCCGCGCGCGCTCCACGCCGAGGTCCTCGGCCACGGTGATCTGCACGTGGTCGACGTAGCGGCGGTTCCAGATCGGCTCGAAGATCGCGTTGCCGAACCGGAACACGAGGAGGTTCTGGACCGTCTCCTTCCCGAGGTAGTGGTCGATCCGGTAGACCTGCCGCTCGCGGAAGACGGCTGTCCGAGCTCGGGCGTTGAGCTCGCGCGCGCGATCGCGAGATCCGTGCCGAAGGGCTTCTCGACGACGAGGCGGGCGAAGCGCCCGGTCGTCGTCCTCCTCGGCCAGGCCGGCGCGCGCCCAGGTTGCTCGGCGATGACGGGGAAGAACTCGGGAGCGGTGGCGAGGTAGAAGAGCCGGTTGCCGCGGGTGCCCGCCGTCGCGGTCCGACTGTCGCAGCAGGTCGGCGAGGCGCGCGAACGCGGCCTCGGTCGTCGAAGCGGCGCCGCGACAGTAGCGCAGGCGGCGCGCGAATCCCTCCCAGACGTCCTCGTCGATCACCGGGACCCGGCTGTGGGCCTCGACGCCCGCCCGCATCGTTGGCCCGGAACTCGTCGTCGGTCAGCTCGCGTCCGCGCGACGCCGACGATCGACGTCTCAGGTGGCAGCAGACTGCTGGTGCGGCCAGGTTGTAGAGCGCCGGCACCAGCTTGCGCTTGGTGAGATCGCCGGTGGCGCCGAAGATGACGATCGCCGCGGGGGGCGGCGTCCGCGTCAGGCGCTGGCTGCAGCTCGAAGCCGGATGCACCGGATGCCGGTGCTCACCGCGGCCCACCGTTCACGCCGCAAATCTCACCTCGAGTTGAGCCTGAGATGATGCCTCGAATCCGATGCCGATCCGAGCATCACGGCTCCAGAACGCGTACGGCGTCGGCGACGGCCGCGGGCGTGAGTCCAAGCGCTCCATGAGCTCCGGTCCCGGCGCGGACACGCCGAACGCGGTCGATCGCGACGATCGCCCGTCCGGCCCAGCGCTCCCAGCCGAACGGGCTCGCCGCCTCGACGGCGACCCGCGCGGCAGGCCGCGGCGGCAGCACCTCGCTCGCGGTACGCGGCGCTCCTGCGCGCGGAAGAGCTCCAAGGACGGCATGCTCACCACGCGCGCGCCGATATCCCTCGGCGGCCAGGATGTCGCGGGCGGCGACGGCGCACGTGAGCACCTCGGAGCCGGTCCCGATCAGGATGCAGTCGTCGCCGTCGGCCACGCACGTAGGCGCCGCGCTCCACGTCGGCGGGTCCGTCGAGCGTCGGGAGGCCCTGGCGGCTCAGCACGAGCGCGGTCGGGCCGTCGGTGCGCTCGATGGCGACGCGCCAGGCCGCGGCGGCCTCGTTCGCGTCGGCCGGGCCGGATGGTCACGAGGTCCGGGATCGCCCGCAGCGCCGGCGAGGTGCTCGATCGGCTGGTGCGTCGGTCCGTCCTCGCCGAGGGCGACCGAGTCGTGGGTGAAGACGAAGATCGACGGGCAGCTCCATCAGCGCCGCGAGGCGGATCGTGTTCTTCATGTAGTCCGAGAACGTGAAGAACGTCGACGCGACCGGGCGCAGGCCGCCGTGGGCGGCGAGGCCGTTGGTGATGGCGCCCATCGCGTGCTCGCGCACGCCGTAGTAGATGTTGCGGCCCGCGAAGTCGCCGCGCGTCGACGACGCCCGCCGTCCTTGAGCGTCGTGCTCGGTGGACGTCGACGAGGTCGGCCGCGCCCTGCACGAGCTCGGGCACGGCTGGCGGCGAAGGCGTTGATGACCTTCGCCGGCCGACGGCGCGGGTCGCGATCTTGACTCGCCGGGGCGCGAAGCGGGGCAGCGTCGGCATCCCAGCCGTCGGGCAGCCGCCGGCGAGCGACGCGCTCGAACTCGGCGGCCTCGCTCGGGGTGGGCCTCGCGCGTAGGCGGCGAAGCGCGCCGCCCACTGCGCCGCGAGCGCTGCGCCGCGCGCCGACCATCTCGCCGCGCCCACGCGGCGACCTCGTCGGGCACGAGGAACTGCGGCGTCCTCGGGCCAGCCGTAGCGCCTGCTTGGTGAGCGGCGACCTCCTCGGCGCCGAGCGGCGAGCCGTGCGCGCCTCGAGCTGTCCTGCTTGTTCGGGCGAGCCGTAGCCGATGTGGGTGCGGCAGGCGATCAGCGTCGGCCGGCCGTCGGGCTCCGCGCCTCGCGCCAGCGCCGCGTCGATCGCGTCCAGGTCGTTGCCGTCCTCCATCCGCAGCACCCGCCAGCCGTAGGCGGCGAAGCGCGGCGGGCACGTCCTCGCCGAAGCGACAGGCTGGTCGGCCCGTCGAGGCTGATGTGGTTGTCGTCGTAGATCGCCGATCGAGCTTCTCGAGGCCGAGGTACCCGGCGAGCGACGCCGCCTCGTGCGAGATGCCCTCCATCAGGTCGCCGTCCGAGCAGATGAACCAGGTGCGGTGGTCGACGATCTCGTGGCCCGGGCGGTTGAAGCGGGCGGCCGAGCATCCGCTCGGCCAGCGCGAAGCCGACGGCGTTGGCGAAGCCCTGGCCCAGCGGCCCGGTCGTGATCTCGACCCCCGGCGTGTCGCCGCGCTCGGGGTGGCCCGGGGTCTGCGGCGCCGAGCTGGCGGAAGCGCTTGAGCTCGTCGATCGGCAGGTCGTAGCCGGTCAGGTGCAGCAGCGCGTAGAGCAGCATCGACGCGTGCCCGGCCGACAGCACGAAGCGGTCGCGGTCCGGCCACTGCGGGTCGGCCGGGCGCGTGGCGCAGGTGTCGCGGTGAAGAGCGTCCACGCCGACCGGCGCGAGTCCCATGGGCGCACCGGGATGGCCGCTGTTGGCCTGCTGGACCGCGTCGATCGCGAGCGTGCGGACCGTGGTGATGCAGAGCTGCGGGGGAGCGAGCGCGCTTGACATGAGCCTCCTTCGCGTGACCGGCAGCGAGTCTACTCATGCGCTACGGGCCCGACGCCGGAACCGCCGTTCCGGCGGGACCTTCCGGGCTCATCGGTCGGCGCGGTCGTTCGACATGCGCGTGGATTCGGCCTGTGGGCCGGTTTCCATGTGGTGCCAATGGCCCCTCGGCCCGACCTGATCCGAGGGAAACGCGCTACCGTCGGACGCGGAGTCAAGGGAGGCCCATGGACGCACGACGCATGTCCAACCGCAAGCGCATCGCGCTCATCGCACACGACAACCGTAAGGACGACATGCTCGACTGGGCGCGGTTCAACCGCGGCACCCTCGGGCGTCACGAGCTCTTTGCCACCGGCACGACCGGCGCGACGATCGCCTCGGCTCTCGACCTGCCGGTGCATCGGTACCTGAGCGGGCCGCTCGGCGGCGACCAGCAGATCGGCGCCGCCATCGCCGAGGGGCGGATCGACTTCGTCGTCTTCTTCTGGGACCCGCTCGAGCCGCACCCGCACGACGTCGACGTGAAGGCGCTGCTGCGGATCGCGGTCGTCTACAACGTGCCGATCGCCTGCAACCGCTCCACCGCGGACTTCATCCTCTCGAGCCCGCTCATGGGCGGCGAGTACGAGCGCACCATGGCCGCCGACGTGGAACTGGTGCTCTAAGGCCTACTTGTGCATGACCTCGGGCCCGATCCGCTCGCGGATGAGGGGCAGCACGTCGTCGGGATCGGGGTAGCGCCCGAGCATCTTCTTCCAGAAGACGAGCTCGCCGTCGACGTGGACGTCGAAGATGCCTCCGGTCCCGGCGATCACGTCGACCGACTCCAGCACCGCGCCCCACCCCTGTAGCAACCGCGCCACCAGACCGGCGGCGTTCGGAGCGGCCCCTCAGGGGACGCAGTACTCGATCCGGATGCGGTGCACTGGGTTGATCGCCATCGACACTGTGTACCAGATTGCCGTCACGCGCGGAGGTAGGATCGCGGGGTGCTTCGGAGGCCGTCCCTCTGCGCGTGATCGTCGCCCGCTGCGAGGTCGTCTACGCCGGGCGGGTCTCGTCCGTCCTGCCGATGGCGCTGCGCGTGATCATGCTGAAGGCGGACGGCTCGATCATGGTTCACTCCGACGCAGGCGGGTTCAAGCCGCAGAACTGGATGACCCCGCCCACCCGCATCGAGGAGCTCGACGGGGCGATCGTCGTCGTGAAGGGGTCGGGCGCTCGGCAGGAGCGCCTGGAGATCCGCATCGAGGACGTCGTGTCGGACACCGAGCACGATCTGGGCGAGGCCGCCCGGCTGGAGAAGGACGGCGTTGAGCGTGACCTGCAGGAGGCCCTCGCGGCCACGCCGGAGGTGCTGGGGCCGGGGCTGCGTCTGATCCGGCGGGAGTTCGGGACGCCGATCGGCCCGGTGGACCTCCTGTGCGCTGACGACGCCGGCTGGGTCGCGGTCGAGCTCAAGCGCATCGGGACGATCGACGCGGTGGAGCAGCTCTGCCGCTACCTGGAGTACATCTGCGCGGAGCCCGGTATGGAGGGCTGTCGCGGCATCCTGGTGGGGGAGTCGATCAAGCCGCAGGCGAGGACCCTCGCCCGCTCGCGCGGCATCGAGACCGCCACCGTCGACCTCGCGGCCCTCCGCGGGCTGCGCGAGCCCGACCTGCGGCTCTTCACGAGCTGATCAGAAGGACACGTCGTGCGGGTGGCTCTCCTTGAGCCCCGCCGGCGTGATGCGGACGAAACGCGCCCGCTGCTGCATCTCCCCGATGGTGCCGGCGTTCGAGTAGCTCATGCCCGATCGCAGGCCGCCGACGAGTTCCGCGACCACCGAGGCGACGTCGCCGCGCAGCGGCACCACGGCCTCTACGCCCTCGGGGACGATCGGCGAGAAGTCCGTCTGGTCCTCGTGGGCGAGCGCCTCACGGGCATCGCCGTCGACGGCCCGCCGGGCCGCGGTCGCGCCGGCGCTCGCCATGCCGCGGAAGACCTTTACCCGTGCGCCGTTGCGGTTGACCACCATGCCCGGGCTCTCCTCGGTGCCCGCGAAGAGGTTGCCGACCATGACCGTGTCGGCCCCGGCGCCGATGGCCTTCGCCACGTCGCCGCTGGCCCGGATGCCGCCGTCGGCGATGAGCGGGACGCCGCTGGCGCGACACGCCGCTGCGCACTCCGCCACGGCCGAGAACTGGGGAACGCCGACACCGGCGACGACCCGGGTGGAGCACACCGAGCCGGGGCCCACGCCGACCTTGATCGCATCCGCGCCGGCGGCGATCAGGTCCTCGGCGCCTTGGGCCGTGGCGACGTTCCCGGCGATGACGTCGATCTCGCCGACCCACTCCCTGACCTCGCCGATCGCCTCGAGGGCCAGCTCCATGTGGCCGTGCGCGATGTCCAGCACGAGCGCGTCCGCGCCGGCATCGACGAGCGCCTTGGCCCGCTCCAGATGATCGCCGCGAACGCCGATCGCTGCGGCGACCGCGAGCCGTCCACGCGCATCCTTGGTGGCGTCGGGACGCTCCTTGCGCTGCACAAGGTCCCGGAGGGTGATGAGCCCGGCGAGCCGCCCGTCCGCATCGATGAGCGGGAGCTTCTCGATGCGGGCGTCGCGCAGGATGACCGCGGCCGCGTCGGCGTCGATCCCGACCGGCGCGACCACCAGGCGATCCTCGGGTGTCATGACCCGGGCCACGGCGATCGAGGGGTCCTCACGCAGGACCGTGTCCCGCCGCGTGAGGATGCCGACGGGGCGGCGATCCTCGTCGATCACGACCAGCCCGCTGGCGCCGGTGGAGCGCATGCGGTTCAGGGCTTCGCCGAGGGTGAGGTCAGGCGTGATCGTGAACGGGTCCTCGATCACGAGCGCCTCGGCCCGTTTGACGCGCGCGACCTGCAGAACCTGCTCCTCGATCGAGAGGAACCGGTGGATCACGCCGATGCCGCCGGCTCGGGCCATCGCGATGGCCATCGGCGCCTCGGTGACCGTGTCCATGTTGGCCGACACGACGGGCGCCGCCAGCGACAGCGACCGGGTGAACCGGGCGGTGGTGTCGACGTCGCCGCGGGACGCGATGGGGCTGCGCTGCGGGACGAGCAGTACGTCGTCGTAGGAGAGCGCGAGCGGCAGCTCCGAGTCGGCCATCACGGCGACGAGGATAGCTGACGCTGCCCGCGACCCACGTTAGGGTGGGCGCGTGGGTTCCCGCATTGTCACCATCGCCGCCGCGGTGCTCGTCGGCGCGCTTGCCGGCTGCGGCGGCTCGACGCCCGCCCCGACCACAACAGTTGTGGACGAGACACGGGTGGACGCGCAGCGTTACCTCGCGGACACGGCGGCGGGCGCCGACGCGGTCCGCTCGTTCGCGGCCGAGCTGGCGACGGTGGGAACCCCCGCGACGCCGGCCCGGCTGAAGGCCGTCGCACCCCGGCTCGATCCTCCGCTCGCCGCCGCGCGCCTCGTCGGTCAGCGACTCGGCGCCGAGCGGTTGGCGGATCGCCGCCTCGAGGCGCAGCGGGCCGGGAACGCGACCGCGTATGCCGCGGCCGTCGCGGCGATGGAGCAGGTTCGCGCAGCTGCCTTGGCGGGAGATCCGGCCGCCGCCAAGACGGCCGCGAAGGCGCTGGCGACGTCGCTCGACGCGCTCCGCACGGCCGGGTCAACCGGCTCCTGACGTCACCGCGTTCAGGAATCTCTGGTCGCCGATCGGCCGGCGGGCGGACGGCGGGTTCGGGGTAATGGTTCGCCGCCGAGATGCCGATGTCATGAACGAACAGAACGCGGCGCCCCATGTCCACCCACGGGCGCCACGCCGTGCCCAAGGATGGTGCGAGCTTGTCAGACACGAACGTCCCGGTACTCATCGCCAGCAGATCCCCCGCCCTCGCGGAGGGATTGCGGTCGTTCCTGCGCGGGCTCCCCGTGCAGATCGCGGTGTGCCACACGGCCCATCAGGCGCTCACCCTGATCGACCCGGGGTCGCCCCGGCTCCTGATCGTCGACTGGAACCTTGGTGACGCCACCGGGATGGAGCTCGCCCTCGAGATCGGCCGGCGGGGGCAGCGGGTCCCGATGCTCTTCTGCATCGAGCCCGGCCCGTTCCGTCCGGGGCACGAGGCACAGGCCGCCGCTCTCGGCGCCGTGGGATGCCTGCTCGTCACCGCGACGCGCGAGGCCGTGGAGGACGCCGTCTCCGAGGCGATCGACATGCGTCTCGACATCACCACGGCGAGCTCCTACGGCGAGCTCGTCGAGCGCACCGGACCGCGGAGCGTGCTTCTCACCTCGCAGGAGCGCGTCGTGCTCAGGCTCATGCGCCAGCAGCTCACCTACAAGGAGATCGCACTGGAGCTCGGGGTCTCGTGGCACACCGTCCGCAGCCACGCCCAGTCGATCCTCCGCAAGATCGGCATCCACAGCCGCCGCGACCTCGAGACGTGGGACAGCCGGCTCGGGATCGCCGGGTCGCTGGACGCCCAGGCGGAGGTCCTCGCATGACGCCCCCGCCGCAATGTCAGCCGGTTCGCGACGCAGAATCGCTCGACGAGGTCCGCCTGGCCGAACGGCCGGAGCGTCGCCGGCGCGCGATTGCCGGGCCCACCGGGCTCGCGCTGATCTTCGCCGGCGGGGCGCTCCTCGTGCGAGTCACCGTGCTGAGCGTCCAGAAGTCGGGTGCGCCGACCCACCCGTGGCTCTTCTCCGCCGCCGCATGCGTGCTGGCGGGAGTGGCCCTGGTGCTGCTCGCGCTCCCCAAGATCGTCCCCGCTGAACGCGAGGACACAAAGCCCGCGCCCGCAGCACAGGGGTGAGGGAGACCGCGCGCGACGGACGGCCTTCGGGAGGCAGGCCGTCCGTTGCCCGCGGGCACTTCGTTCGTTGAGACCTACCTGACGGCGGTCGCGCCGGTGTGGGACGCCTGGCGTGCGTGCACGACCTCCCACGGGATGAGGATCATGCGGCCGTCGAGGATCACGTCGCCCTGGGCCTTGAGCCGTCCGAAGGCGGTGGTGACCGCTTCGCGTGACGCGCCCACGAGCGACGCCCACTGGGCGTGTGTCAGGTCGAGCCGCAGTCGGATGCCGTCGCGGCCGGTGGTGCCGAAGCGCTCCGACAGCTGATGCAGGCGGGCCCGAAGGCGGTCCTCCACGCGCATCTCGCTCACCATCGCGATGGTTTCGGCGAGGGTGCGGCAGCGTTCGGACAGGAGGGCGGCGAGGTTGCGCCCCAACCGCGGGTACCGCGTGCAGAGCGCCTCCACGGCGAACGCCGGGAGTGGTGAGATGGCGGACGACTCGAGCGCGGCGAGGCCGGGCGGCGCGAGCCCTCCGAGCGTGGACCAGATCGCGCCGGGCTCGAGGATCGCCACCATCACCTCGTGCTCAGGGTCGAGGCACTCGTAAAGCGCCAGACGGCCCTCGCGGACGAGGAAGAGGTGGTCCTCACGCTCGAGCGCCGCGGGCGTCTCAGCACCCTGTGGCCACCGGATCATTCCCAGCCGCCCTTCGAGGATGTCGAGGTCGCGCTCGGGCAGTCCGGCGAACAGCTCCATCTGCTTGAGGGGGAGGCGGTCCGGTGAGTCGGCGAGCCGAAGCGCCGGGCCGTCGAGGGTGCGTGTTGCCCGCGTGGGGGCTGGGGCGGTCGTTGACATGCGCGGAGCCTGCCACTCGATTGTTAGCCTCGGGTGAAGGCGATGGGGGTTTTTCGGGTTCTTTGTGAAGGCAGCGCGAGGGCGTCACCAAACGCTGGCTCGGAGCGCTCCGACAGGACCGCCTTCTCCGGCCGGGGATTAGACTCGCGGGGATGAGCGAGGGCCCCGACCATGCCAGGCCGAGTCCGGCGGTCCAGGACTACCTCAAGGCGATCTACCGCGTCGAGGAGGACACCGGTCGCTCGTCGGTGGCCACCTCCGAGGTCGCCGCCGCCCTCGGGGTCACGGCGGCGTCCGCGAGCGGCATGTTAAAGAAGCTCCTGCAGCTGGGCTTCGTCGACGCCGGGGGGCGCCGCGGGTCGGTGGAGCTCAGCGCCGACGGCAGGGCCGCGGCGCTCGAGGTCATCCGCCACCACCGGCTGCTCGAGACCTATCTCGTCACGAAGCTGGGCGTTCCGTGGGACGAGGTGCATCACGAGGCGGAGATCCTGGAGCATCACCTGTCGGAGGCGCTCGAGGCGCGCATCGCCGAGGAGCTCGGGCATCCGGAGCGTGACCCTCACGGCGACCCGATCCCCACCCTGGGCGGCGACGTCGGCACGATCCCGGTGGGCGTGCTGGCGGATCTCCCCGAGGGCGCTCGCGCGGTGATCCACCGGGTGAGCGACCAGGACCCGGCGTTGCTCCGCTACCTGGCGGACAAGGGCCTCGTCCCCGACACCGCCGTCGAGGTCGTGCGGCGCGGTGCCTTCGGCGGCCCGCTCGGCGTGCGGGTCGCCGGCGGGCGGGTGGTGCAGGTGCCGCCCGATGCGGCGCGGGCCGTCCGCGTCTCCTAATCTAACCGAGGCCGAAGGGATCGACGTAGGGCTCGGACTCGGCGGCCAGGTCGTCGAGCTCCAGGCCGATGCTCTGAAGGAAGAACGGCGTTAGCAGGTTGAGTGTGTGCCGGCAGGCCGGGCAGATGGGGAGCGGCGGTGGAGGAGGCAGCTCCGGCGTCGCGCCGTCGAGCGAGAAGGCCTTGCCCACGTACCGCCGGCAGACGTCGCAGTCGCCCTGCTTCGCGTCGAGGCGCACGAGGTCCATCCCGTTCGCACGCAGGTCGGCGACGTAGGCCTCGTGCCGCCGCAGGTACGCCTCCGCGTCGCTCGCCAGCGCCGCGCGGGCCTCCAGCGTCCAACCGGTCTCGAGGGCGGTCGCGAAGGGCTCCGGGGGATCCTGGACGTCAGCGAACAGCGCCGTCCACCGGTCGATCTCGGCGTCCCAGTCGCGGGCGTGTGACATGGGACCCGATTCAGTCGACGAAGTCGACCGGCACCGCGCGGGGGATGAAGCCCGCCTCGGCCGCACGACGCAGGAGTTCGGCGACCGCGGCACGCCCCTCATCGCCGTAGTCGAGGGTGCGGTCGTTGACGTACATGCCCACGAAGCGGTCGGTGAGGTCGCCGTCGAGCCCGCGCCCGTAGCGCGCTGCGTGGGCCAGCGCGTCCTCGCGGTGCTCCAGGCCGTACTTGATGCTGTCGTGCAGCAGGATCGACAGCTCTCGCATGGTCTCCTCGTCGAGGTCTCGCCGCACCGCGTTCGCGCCGAGCGGCAACGGCAGGCCACCGGTCAGCTCGTGCCACCACTCGCCGAGGTCCAGCACCAGCTCGAGTCCGAGCGACGGATACGTGAGTTGGCCCTCGTGGATCACCAGGCCGGCATCCGCCACGCCGGAAGCGACGGTCTCGAGGATCTCGTCGAACGGCACGATGAGTGGCTCGGCGATGCGGCCGATCGCGAGCTGAAGCTCCAGGAACGCGCTCGTCATGAGCCCCGGCACCGCGATGACCTTGCCGGGCAGCTCGGCGGGGTCCATCGCCTCGCGCGCGACCACGATCGGCCCGTACTGCTCGCCCATGGACGCGCCGTGCGGGAGCAGCCGGTACTTGTCCGCCACGTACGCGTAGGCGTGCACGGAGATCGCGGTGACCTCGAGCTCGCCCTTCATCGCCCACTCGTTGAGGGTCTCGATGTCGCGGAGCAGGTGCTCGAAGCGGAAGCCGTTCGACGGGATCCTGTCGGCGGCCAGCGCGTAGAACATGAACGCGTCGTCGGGGTCCGGGCTGTGGCCGAGGCGGATAAGGCGGTCAGTCATGGTGCTCTCGATGGTCGTGGGGCGAGACCGACGATGGTACGGGAGGCGAAGGCCTCACTGGAAGTTTCACCCGGCGGTAGTGACAATCCGCCCGTGAGACGCTGGCGAGACGATTGGGTGATCCTGGGGCGGTTCAAGCTGCCCGTCGCGCTCCTCGGCTTTGTCATCCTCTACGGCACCGCGGGGTACGCCCTGATCTTCGGCTGGGCCTGGGTCGACGCGCTCTACATGACCGCGATCACCCTGACCACGGTCGGCTACCGGGAGGTGGAGCCGGTCGACACGGTCGGCACCCAACTGTTTACGATCTCGGTGCTCGCCATCGGGCTCGGAGCGGTGTTCGCGGGGATCGGCGTGTTCGCGAACATGATCGGCAACGGCGAGCTGTCGGAGATCACGCGGCGACGAAAGGTGCGGCGGCAGGTGGCCGGATTGTCAGACCACTACATCGTGTGTGCCTACGGCCGAGTGGGTCGCGCCGTCGTGGAGGAGTTGCAGCGTCAGAACGTCCCGGTGATGGTGGTCGACACCGACCCCACCCTCGAGTCCCGCCTCCAGGCGGACGGCGTTCCGCACCTCATCGCGGACCCGAGTGAGGAGTCGGTTCTCCGGCAGGTCGGCGTCGATACGGCGAAGGGACTGGTCTGCGCCGTCGACTCGGACGAGGTGAACGTCTACATCACGCTCACCGCCCGCGCGCTGAACCCGCGGCTCACGATCGTGGCGCGGGCGTCGCGGCGTCAGTCGCTGCAGGCCCTGGAGAAGGCCGGCGCGGACCACGTGATCAGCCCGTACAAGCTCAGCGGCAACCGGATGGCGGCGCTCTCGCTCCGGCCGTCCCTCGTCGACTTCATCGAGATGGTCACCGTCGGCCCGGAGCTGCGGCTCGACGAGATCGTCGTGAGGACCGGATCGCCGCTCGTCGGCACGACCGTCGACGGGGCATGCGCATCGCACGAGGGCGTGACGATCCTCGCCCACAAGCGCGAGCTCGAGCCGCACCTGGTCGCCCCGCCGAAGGGCGACGCAGTGCTCGCCGTCGGCGACCTGGTGGTGGCCTTCGGGCCGCGCGCAGCCCTGGAGGAGATGGAGCGCTAGGCGGGTCGCGGCTGTCGCACCGACCCGAGCGCGGTCACCTCAGCACGCACATCCCTTCCCCCTCCGCGGCGAGGACGTCGCCGGGGAGGTGGATCGCGACGGTCGCGCGGAACGCGCGCTCACTGCGCTGCACGAGGCGCGATCGGAGGGTGAGGGTGGCGTCGAGGGGGATCGGCTTGCGGACCCAGTAGCGCACCTTCGCGGTCATGCCCCACAGTCCGTGCGGCGCGCCAGCATAGACGAGCATCTCGTCGACCAGGAGCCCCACGACGCCGCCGTGCATGCGGTCGGGGTAGCCGGAGAGCTCGGCGTCTGGGGCGAACGTCGCCACTGCGTCGGTGCCGTCCTGGTAGATACGAAGCTGCAGGCCGCGCGGGTTGGCGGGACCGCACCCGAAGCAGTCGGGGCACCCCGGCGGGTTGAGGAGCGTCAGGCCGTCCATTGCGCCGAAGCATGCCACCGCCCCGGCAGGTGTCCGCCAGGCCGCCCGGTGCCAGGCACGAATTCCGCGGGACGCCCCGAATTGGCCCGGTGAAAGGGTTCTCGCGATTCGGGCCGCATGCGATCGGGGCCTGTGGTGCCAGGCACCGTTAACAGAGCCTTAACGAAGTCGTTGGAACGGTGGTTCCACGGCAGCCGCGATTCCGACCGGGGTAACCTCCCCCCGGTGACGACAGGAGGCGACGGAATGGCAAGCGAATCGATCCCGTTGACCCGGATGGCCCACGGCGCGGGGTGCGGCTGCAAGCTCGGTCCGGGGCTCCTGACGCAGGCGCTCGCCGCGATGCCGGGGCTCCCTGCCGACCCGAACATCCTCATCGGCCACGACCGGATGGACGACGCCGCGGTCTACCGCCTCGACTCCGAGACCGCCGTCGCCGCCACCGTCGACTTCTTCACCCCCGTCGTCGACGACCCTGCGACGTTCGGGGCAATCGCCGCGACCAACGCCCTCAGCGACATCTACGCGATGGGTGGGCGGCCGACCTTCGCGCTCGCCGTCACCGCGTTCCCAAAGGACGGCGACCTCGCCGTCCTCGGCGAGATCATGCGCGGCGGCGCGGAGGCCGCCGCCGCCGCCGGCTGCCCCGTCCTGGGCGGGCACACGGTGGACGACCCGGAACCGAAATACGGCCTCGCGGTGGTCGGCACCGTCCACCCCGACCGGGTCATGACGAACGCCGCCGGAGCCGCCGGTGACGTGCTCGTGCTCACCAAGGCGCTCGGAACCGGCCTCGCCGTCGCCGCCGCCAAAGCCACCGAGCCCGGACCGGTTCATGTGCTCGCCGTTCAGCAGATGCTCCAGTCGAACGCGGCCGCCTCGGAGGCGGCGACGGCCGTGGGAATACGCTGCGCGACCGACGTCACCGGCTTCGGGCTGCTCGGCCACCTGCGAGAGCTCGTCGCGGCCAGCGGTGTGGGAGCCGTCATCCGAGTCGACCGGGTGCCGGCGATCCCCGGCGTCCTGGAACTTGTCGGATATGCGCCCGGCGCGGTGGAGCGCAACCGCGAGCACATCGGCCAGTGGGTCGACTTCGACGACTCCATCGTCCCTGAGGCGCGCACCCTCCTCTTCGACCCGCAGACCAGCGGCGGGCTCCTCCTCACTTGCCCGCACGAGCGGCTGTCCGAGCTGCTCCTCGCACTCGGATCACGGGGAGTCGCGGGCCACGCGATCGGTCAGCTGATCCCCGCGCCGGTCGGACGCATCGGCGTCGTCTCGCCGGTCAACCGGCTCGGCCCGACCGGTGGTGGCAGCCAGACCGCCGGGCCGCAGGAGGAGCCCCCGTCCACGGCAGCCGCTGACCCGGTTGGCTGAGTCAGGGCCGCGTTGCTACCCTCCCCGACGTGACCACGCTCGTCATCATCATCCACTCGCTCCTCTGTGTCATCGTCATTGCCCTCGTGCTCATGCACTCTGGGCGTGACGCGGGCCTGTCCGGCGCCTTCGGCATGGGCGCAGGATCGAGTTCGACCGGCGGGTCCACCGCGATCGTCGAGCGGAACCTCACGCGCGCGACGATCATCGCGGCGCTGCTGTTCGCGCTCACCACCTTCATGCTCGACAAGCTCATCTAGCGAGGCGCGGACAGGGAGGGTCGCCCGGCGGGAAGGTGACGGACGCCCCCCTTTCGGACAGCCGCGCCGATGGCTAGTCTGCCGGGCATGCAGCGAGCTTTGAAACCCACCAGCCGGTTCGGCACCGTCGGGACGAACCTGATCAAGCTGGTCGTCGCCGCGATCGCGACCATCGCAGCCGCGATCGTGATCTACCTGTTCGCGCTGCTGAACGTCTACATCATCGCCTGGGTCGTGCAGCTGATCGAAAAGATCTTCTGAGCCGGCAGCGCCTCCAGGCCGCCGACGCTTGACAGCCCCGCGCCGGTGAACCACGCTCGCCCCGTTACCAGCCGACCCGCGTCGCGGGTCACGGGGGACACCATGCCGACCCTGCGAATCGAACATCCGGTCCCGGACTACGAGGCGTGGAAGCGCGCCTTCGACGGCGACCCCATCGGGCGCGAGCGATCCGGCGTCCGGAGCCATCGCGTCATGCGGTCGGTCGACGACCCGAACTACGTGCTGATCGACCTCGAGTTCGACTCCGTCGGCGAGGCAGAGGCCGCTCAGGCCGCGCTCCTACGGTTGTGGGGCCGCGTCGACGTCATGCGGGAGCCGCGTTCACGCATCGTCGACACGGTCGAGCACCGCGACTACCCGCCCCGGTAGTCGCGCCGCCGACGTTCTGCGGACGGAGCGCCGAACTCGCCGCCCCCAAGCAACCCGCCGGCCCGGCAGGTGCGAGCGCCTCGCCGAAGCGAGGCGTCTTCGAGTGCGCCCGAGAGGACTTGAACCTCCACGGCCCGTAAAGGCCACTAGGCCCTCAACCTAGCGCGTCTACCAATTCCGCCACAGGCGCATGAGGGGAGCCGCAGTATACCCGCCCGGTGCCCCCGGCCCGATTTGGCGAGGCCACGGTCCCCTGCTACGCTCACGAACACATGTTCGGCTCATGCGATCGGGAGGCACGCCAATGGGTGACTTGAGCGACCGTCAGTCCGAGATCTTGACGTTCATCTCGAAGCACTGCTCGGTACACGGGTATCCACCGACGGTGCGTGAGATCGGCCTCGCGGTGGGGCTCACCTCGCCATCGACCGTGCACGCGCATCTGGCAAAGCTGGAGGCGGCGGGGCACATCCGGCGCGACCCGACGAAGCCCAGGGCGATGCTCCTGTCCGATCGGAGGGACGCCCGAGAGGCGCGCCGGGGGCTGCCGCTCGTCGGCGCGGTCGCCGCGGGCGTGCCGACCCTCGCGGAGGAGCAGGTCGAGGACTGGGTCGAGACGCCGTTCGAGGGCGACTTCGTGCTGCGCGTCAAGGGCGAATCGATGATGAACGCCAGCATTCTCGACGGAGACCTCGTCGTGGTGAAGCAGCAGGACACCGCCAGGAACGGTGAGATCGTCGTGGCGCTGATCGACGACGAGGCGACCGTCAAACGGTTCTTCCGCGAGGACGGGCACGTACGGCTTCAGCCCGAAAATGACGCGTTCGAGCCCATCATCAGCACGGAGGTACAGGTGCTCGGCAAGGTGGTGG
This sequence comes from uncultured Thermoleophilia bacterium, assembly GCA_963777565.1. Taxonomy (GTDB): domain Bacteria; phylum Actinomycetota; class Thermoleophilia; order Miltoncostaeales; family Miltoncostaeaceae; genus CALMEC01. The sequence continues at coordinate 868,658 of CAVZQZ010000009.1, read as the reverse complement.
GAGTGCTGCGCAAGCTATGACCCCGCCCGGCGTCATGATGGAGATCCCCACGCTCTTCACCGTCGACGGCCAGCCGCCGCTCGGCCACTCGCTCGACGACGCCGTGCTCAAGATGCTCGCCGAGCCCGCCGCCGGCGTGTGCCTTGTCTGTGACGGAGCGGTGAAGGCCGTGCCAGGTGGGGTGCGGTGCATCGACTGCGGATCCGAGCTCCTCCTGGGCGCGGAGCCCGCCCCGGCCTGGGTCGCCTGAGGCGCACGCCTTCCCGCGTTCCCTGAGCCTCCTTGCGACGGACATTCGCGGTGCACGACCGGCGGCTCATTCCCATGCGGTCGGTACGGCACTAGACTACCTCGGCAGGCTGGGCAACCGCGGATCGGGCGACCGGTCCGAGGAAAGTCCGGACACCGCAGAGCAGGGTGCTGGTTAACGGCCAGCGGGGGAAACCCCAGGGAAAGTGCCACAGAAACGACACAGCCACCGGGCCGACCTCGGCGGCAACGGTGAAAAGGTGCGGTAAGAGCGCACCAGCGGTCTGGTGACAGGCCGGCTGGGTAAACCCCACCCGGTGCAAGGCCAAACAGGGGCGCCACGGGTTGCTCGCCCAGTCCCAGGTCGGCCGCACGAGGCGTTTGGCAACAGGCGTCCCAGATAGATGGTTGCCCACGACAGAATCCGGCTTACGGCCTGCTACGGAAGAAGCCCCGGCAACGGGGCTTCTTCTAGTCCGGGGACGGCTACAGTGGGTGGCTCGCGTGCCCTCATCCAGATGTGCCGAGCAGGGGTCGAACCGGAGCGGGCCGATCAGGGCTCAGTGCCAAGGCCGCGACCGCGGCCCCGACGTGCATCACGCCCGCAGCGATGAGCAGCGCGAGTGAGTAGCCGTCGACGAATGCCGCCTCAGCGGTGGCACCGTGAGCGAGTGAGACGCGCTGCTGCGCGACGAGGATCGCGCCCATGATCGCGATCCCAAACGAGCCGGCGAGCTCCCGCGAGTTGGACGCGTTACCGAAGGACATGACCGTGGGCGGGGTTAAGGAGGGCGGGGAGTCGGGCTGCGTCGGGAAAGGGTGCTTGCGGCGGCTTTGGCGATCGTCGAGGCGGAGGGACTCGACGCGCTCAGCCTCCGGCATCTCCCGGCGGGGCTCGGTGTCACGCCGATGGCGATCTACCGCCATCTCGAGAGCAAGGAGGTGCTCTTGGACGGGATCCGCGGTGAGCTCGAGCTTCCCGACGTTCGAGGCGGCCAGTGGCAGGAGGAGCTACGCGTCACGGCACGCTCGTTCCGGGCGCTCCTGATCGCCCATCCCGCAGCGATGGCGATCTTCACGGACAGGCCGCTCTTCATTCCGGCCGCGCTGCGCACCGCGAACGCGATGCTCGGGCTCCTTCGCGGCGGGATTCAGTCCTGAGGATGCCGCGCTTCGCTCCCAGCAGATCGTTCGGTTCCTGCTCGCGATCGTCGCAACCGAGCCGGGAACCGGTTCAGGGCCCGACGACGCCTCGGGACGCCGACGGGGGCGCCCGCTCGGAAGCCCCCTCGGGGAGGTTCCACCCGATCGGTATCCGCACCTCGCCGAGGCGGCGCCCGACCTCGCGATGCCGGACGCGGAGCGCGCCTTCGCCGCCGGCGTCGACCTGCTCATCGCGGGCCTGGATTCCGCATTGGCGGCTGGGCACCGGCGACCAGGCTGACGTCGCCCGCAATCCGCCGTGTCCCACGACCGTCCCCCGATCGCAGGCAGCCGCGGGGCGCCGCCCATTGGGCGGCCCCGGTGCGATCATGCGGGTGAGACTGAGGCCTAGAGGGCGTCTTGCGAGGCGATGCCGTACCCGCGGGCGACGGCGGCCTGGGCACCGTCGATCACCGCCAACAGGCACGCCATCGCGTGCTCGTCGTGCACCTGCCCCTCGGCGATCGCGTCCTCGGCCTCCTGCAGCACGGCCAGGGCAAGCCTGGTGTGCTCGACCATGACGCCACCACCGCGCTCGCCCTGCAGGCCGCCGCGGTATCCCGCGATCTCAGCCCGCCCGGCGAACGCCGACGGGTTGCCCGACTCGAGCGCTCCCGTCACCACCCTCACGAACCGCGTCGCCGCCCGTCGGAGCTCGGTCTCGCTCGGGATCTGCGTGATCGTCGGCACCGCCGGGTCGTAGCCCCGGAGCACTCGGTCGATCACCGCGTCGCTTCGCGAGTTGAGCTCACGCGCGAGGTCCGGGCAGGCCGGGATTTCTGCGCGGGCCGCGTTGAGGGAGAACCGACGCGGGACCGGAGCCCCGTGCTCGTCGAGCCACCCTCGCAGTTCTTCCATGTCGAATCGACGGTGTCCGCCGACGGTTCTGTGTGACGGGAGCCGACCCTGGTCGGCCCAGCCGCGAACCGTTGCGACGCTCACCCCGATAATTGCAGCTGCCTCGCTCGCTGTCAGCGAGCGGCGCCCTGGCTCAACCCGGCCAAGGCTCGGCAGCCTGCGCTGCTCACGTGCCATGTCGCACCATCCTCATGTCCGTTTGGAGCAAGCTTGCATCTTATGCTCAATACCGGACGAATACGAGATGAGAAGGAGAAAACCTCACCGAGGCGAACCTGGAATTCCATGGGAGAACGCCCTCGGTCACCCGTTCTTGCGGCCTCGCTCGCGGGCGTCGCGATCCTCGTCGCGTTGGTGGTGATCGGGGCCCTCGGGGCCCTGCTGAACATCCGATCGAGCGCCGACAGCGCAGCCGGCGAGCTCCGGCGGGCGGCCGGCTCGACCGACCTCCCCGCGCGGCCGACACCAGCCGAAATTCAGACGTTTCTTGCAGATGTTGGTGACCCGGCGCGGCTCATCGGGAGATTCGGCCAGGACGTCGCCACCACCGGGAACGAGACCGGCATCTGGGATCGCCCGGTTGCCGACTGGACGGGCCGTCTCGCGACCACGGGCATGTCGGGTCGCCTGCTCGACGGTGCGATCGAGGTGCGGGAACCGCTCGCCAACGAGCGGGTCGTCGTGGTCCGGCGTGAGACTGGCCCCACGGGAGTCGCGGCCTCGACGGCCCTGATCGGCGGACTCGCCGCTCTCGCGCTCGCGTTGATCGCCGGTGCCTACGTGTACCTCCGCGAGCGTCGACGGTCCGGGCGTCTCGCGCGGCTGACGTCGGCGGCGGAGGCGATCGCCGCAGGGCGTCAGCCGGTCGATGTCCCGGAGGAAGGTGAGTTTGCGCGGGCCGGCACCGCCCTTCGCACAAGCGCCGAACGGCTCGCGCATCTCGGCGAGATCGCGGATCGCGAGCTCGCGCTCCTTGCGGCTGCCATCGAGCCGTTGCCGGTGGGGGTCGCAGGTCGCGGCCCGTCCGGCGGGCGCCTTCGCAACCTCGCCCTCGAGCGGACCCTGGACGGGCTGCCGGCGAGCGACCGGGGGGCGATCGACACGGCGATCCAGGACGGGCTCGACGCCGTCGGGCCGGTCGGCACCCGCGTCGACCTCGAGGACGGACGCACGATGGAGATCGACGCGTGGACCGTGCCGGGTGGGCGGCTCGTCAGCGTCGCCGAGCGCACCGAGCAGGAACGTCTTGCAAACCTCCGCCGTCAGCTCGAGGGGTCGGCGATCCGTCAGCTCCGCGCGCCCATCGAGGAGATCAAGAGCCGGGGCAAGGAGCTCTACAAGCAGGTGCCCGCAAGCTCCGCGCCCACGCTGCGGGCGCTGTTCGCCGCCACCGACCGCCTCGACCGCGTCGTCCGCATGATGCTTCGGGGAACATCGCACGACCCCGCGCTGCGTCCGCCGCGGCGCGAGACGTTCGGCGTCGCCGGCCTGCTGTGGGGGCTCGCGCACGATTGGGACGCGGCGCTGCGGCAGCGCGCGCTGCGGGTGGAGCTGGACATCGCCCCGGACCTTCCCGATGTTCGGACCGACCCGGCGCTCGTCGAGGAGGTCCTGACCGAGCTCGTCGACAACGCGGCGAAGTTCGCACCCCGTGGCGGGACGGTCGCGATGTCGGTCCGCGCGGCCGAAGGGGCAGTGCTGATCGAGGTCACCGACACCGGCCCGGGCCTCAGCCCCGAGGACGCTCCGCACGCCGCCGAGCGGTTCTTCCGTGGCCGCCACTCGGAGTCGATTCCGGGAGCCGGCCTCGGCCTGGGCGTCGCCGCGGCGCTGGCCACCCGCATCGGCGGCCAGCTGGTCGTCGAAGCCGGGCCGGGCGGCAGGGTTCGCCTCGAGATCCCGGTGGCCAGGGGCAATGCGGCGGAGCTGATCGGCACCCCGAGCTGACGCCCCGCTCGGCGGTCAGCGCCGCGAACGGGCCCGGGCCTCCAGCGCGAGCGCGCCGACGACGATCGCGACGAGTGCGATCACACCGGCGGTGAATGCCGCTCCCAGCCGCGCGCCCGCCGCGGAGGCGATGAGCGTCGCGGCGGCGGCGACCACGATTCCGGCGCCCCAGATGAGCAGGTCGTGGCGGGACGGTCCGGGCAGCTTCGGCGGCATGCGGAGAACTGTAGAGGTCGCCGGCGGCTACGGGTCGCGGAGGGGCTTCTCCATCAGCAGGACGACGGGCGCCCCGAACAACAGCCGCCCCCGGACGGTACGTCGCCTGCGGACCACGCGGTACCCCGTGGCGCGGTAGAGCTCGACGGCCGCCTCGTTGTGGCCCGCGACCCAGAGGGTCGAGCGTTGTTTGCCCGCGCTGACTGCGGTGGCCTCGCAGGCGTCGAGCAGCGCGCGTCCGATCCCGCGGCGGCGGCGGTCCTCGCGCACTGCGAGCTCCTCGACGTACCCCTCGTCGTCGTCCAGTCGAGCGTGGACCAGCAGCCCGAGCACGATCGCGGCTCGGATGGTGCGCGGCCATCCGATCGCCCGGGCGACGACTCGAAGGCCGTCCTCGCTTCGTTGCTGGCCGAGCGCGAGCCGAGCGCTTCCCACCACCTCTCCGTCCGTCTCCGCGACGAAGTACCGGACGGTCGGGCGTGACAGGTCGCGCACGACCAGGGCGGCCACCGCATCCACGGCCCGATCTCCGAACGCCGGGGTGACCTTCTCGGCGAGCCCGCGAGCCACGATCGCGCCGATGGCCCTCGCGTCGGCGGGGATCGCGTCCCGGATGCGCGCGGGTTGGAGTGGGGAATACGGGGCGATCGGATGATTCTGCCGCCTCGCCGGTGAGGAGGGGCAGGACCGCGCACGTGGAGCACTAGGCCAGGCTCGGGGTCCCGGTCCGTGGAAGAGGGCGTCGGAGCCCGGGGAAGGGGGGGGTCCCGGGCTCCGCGACTCTGGGGTCGATCGCCCCTGCGAGCGCGCCGACCGCGTCGAGCAGGCCGTCCATGGCCTCCTCGATCCCCTGCTTGTCGGCGAGCTGTCGGGCGGCCTCGCGAAGGCGTGTCTGCGCCTCGCGGGCCAGTGGAAGCGCTGCGATTCCCACCTGGCGGTGGCGCTGCAGCGCGAGGAGGGAGGCCTCGGCCTCCGAGACCGCAAAAGCGGCTGTGACGACCGCGGTGCGGTCGGACAGGAGTCGTTCGGCGACATCCGAACGCTCCGGGTCGAGCCCGGTGACGACGGCCGCGACCCGCCACGCCTCCGGCGAGTTCGTCTGATGGGCGACGGATGCCGCCGCACGGACCAGCGCGCTCACCCACGCCGCGCGCGGCAGGTGGGTGCCGAGCCGAAAGGCCTCCCAGCGCTCGTCGCGGTCCACGGTTCCGGCGACCAGCCCGCGCACCGTGGCGACACCCCGCCGTGCCGCGCGCGCTGCCCCGGCCGGATCCAGCGCGTCGGACGTCGACGCGATGCGGCGCGTCATTCCCGCCGCCCACTCGACCGCGTCGACGATCTCGTCGCCCAGCAGCGGTCGCGCCTCGGACGCGACATCGGCGGCACGTTCGATTTGCCGGGCGACGTGAGCCGCCCCCCGTCCAGGCGTCGGGATCAACCCCTCCGGAGCGATCGCCGCGAGCTCGGCGAAGGCGCGGGGGGCTCCGGCATGTCCGGCTGCTCGCGCGGCGAGCACCCGTGCCGATGCCTCCGCCCGCTCGAGCGCTGTCGCGCTTTCGAAGATCGCGTGGAGGGCTGTTCCCGGGAAGAGCAGTTGCGACTCCTTCCGTTCCGACTGGATGGGGGGCGGTACGCGTTCACCGCGACGTAGGCGCAAGGTAGCTCGCCGCCGATCCGCGCCAATTGGCCGTTCGGCCGAAGTTCGACAGCCGATGATTCGCCGTCCTCACCGGGGGACGAGAGCGTGCACATGCAGGAGATCGGCCACGAAACGGCTGATAGCTTCCCGCGCGTTCGTGCACCTCGATGAGGAGACGGGATGGCCTGGGACGACGTATCGCGCTGGCAGGCGGTGGACCTCGCTGCCGCATTCAAGATGGCTGATCCCGTTCAGACCGTCGACGTCCGGGAACTGACCTGGCGCGAGTCCGACACCAAGATCAAGGGCGCGCTGCGCATCGACCCGATGGAGTTCGAGAAGGAGATCGCCGGCCTCCCAGAGGGTAAGGAACTCATCTTCTACTGCGACCGGTCGGGCGAGGCGACCAGCATGAAGATCGCCCTGTGGGCGTTCGACAACGGGCGAAGCCGTGTGGGGGTGCTCGTGGGCGGCTGGGACGGCTGGCAGGCCGCGGGCTACGCCGTCGAGCCCAAGGAGTAGCGGCCGGCTATTCCTTGGGCGTGAGTCCGTAGCGGGACTCGAGCCACTCCGGCAGCACCGCGGCGATGGCGCGGATCACGAGTTCCCGCTCCGCGATCGCGAGCCGGGCGGAGATCTCGAGCGCGAGCTTCGCCTGCTCGTCGCGGACCCCCTGGACGCCGCTGACGGTCTCCTGCGCCTCCTTCTTGGCGTAGAGCATCCCGCGGGCGGCCATCGGCCAGTGCTCGCGTGCCCACGCGATCAGCGATTCCTCGAGGTCGGTGGCCTCGTAGAGGAAGAGCGCCTTCTGGAGCTCGTTCGGCGTGGGATCGGAGTCGCGCGACATGATCACCTCTCGTGGGGACGGCGGCGCAGTCTAGACGAAACCGCGCGGTAGACTCCCCCCAGACGCGCCGTGCCGACCTACCTCCTCCTCTCAACGCTCAGCCCGCAGGGGCTTCAGACGCTTCAGGCGACGCCCGAGCGCGTGTTCGAGGTCAACCGCGAGTTCGAGGCAGGCGGGGTGCGCGTTCTGCAGCAATGGGCGTTGCTCGGACCGTACGACATGCTGAGCATCGTGAGCGCACCGGACGACGAGGCGGTGGCGAAGCTCTCCGCCGAGATGGCCGCCCGCGGGAGCGCTCGCGTCGACACCCTCACGGCGATTCCGGTCGACGAGTTCCTCGAGAGCCTGGCCTGAGGCTGAATCCGTCGGAGCTCGGGGCGCGGGACGAGAGGATCGCCGGACGTGCTAGGGCGTTGCGAGCGCGGCGGTGATCCGCTCGATGACCGCCTTCTCCTCGTCCTGGACCCCGCCCTTCGCCTCGGCCACGGCCTGGGCGACGTCGAGCACCAGGCCACGGTAGGCATCCAGCTCGTCCGGAGCCCTCTCGGTGAGCAGTGCGACGGACGCGTGAAGCGCGGCCATCGTCTCCGCCTCGACCTCCTTCGGCGAGTTGAAGAAGCCGAACCCGGTTCCGTGGCCGGCGACGAGGTCACGAACGAGCTGGCTCTCGCTGCCGCGCTCCGACACCATCTGCTTCGCGAGCGCATTCGCCTCGCCGAAGCTGTCGCTGAGGTCCTGGTGACCGACGGAGACGAGCATCCCGGCGCCGGTGACGCCCTTTCGCAGCCCCTTCCATTCGTCTTCGGTGAAGTCGGCCTTGTTCGCCATGTCCCTCCCTTGTGACGACACGAACACGGCCAGTATCGCAGAGCCCCCGCGTCAGGGTTCCCGCTCGTGCGACGGCCGGCGGGATCTACTCGACCCGGCGCCACTCCTCGGAGCTGCACAGCGGGCACGCGGGGAGGACGAGCACGCCGTCGTTCTCCTTCGGCGACACAACGAGCAGGTCGCACACCGCGCAGCGGAACTGGCCGATGACCTCGTCGCCGATCTCGTAGAGCTCGTTGTTCGGGATGCGTGTCACAGCCTGATGACCTCCATGGAGGGGAGCGACGAAACGGTCCGCCGTCGGCGGACCGGCGATGCGTGCGGGGCGAGCCCGGCTAGATCAGAAGCGCGGCGGCGACGCAGATGATCGCGACGGCCGCGAAGAATACGAACCCGGCGGTGAGCAATGCCCGTTCGGTGATGACTGCGAGGCGTCCGCCCGTGCGGCTTCCCGTGTCGCGGCGGCGCACCGGCCCCGGCTCGTCGAGCCAGCGCTCGCAATAGGGGCAGAAGGTGGCGCCGGCGAGAAGCGGTACCCCGCATCGATGGCAGGCCGGCGCCTCTGAGCTGTGGTGCCCCTGGCGATCTGGTTCGACCCGCATTCCCCGTCCCTCCTGACATCAACGGAGCTTTGAAGAGGATACACCCGCTCGGCGCTCCTGCAACCCATCCGACGGTGTTGTGGGCGTGGCCCGGCCCCTGATCAGCGAGGCGGGTCGGCGGCGTCGGAGGGCGCGTCGCCCTCGCGCCTGAGCGCGTCGATCTCGACGGACTTCGCATCGATTTCCATGAGCTTGTTCTCGACGCTCGCGAGCTCCGGCGCGAGCTCGCCATCTGGGAGATGACCGGCGCGCACGAGCTCGTAGACACGGCTCCCGAGTGCCTCCAGCGTGGCACGATGCTGTCGCTGGAGCACGCGTCGCTCTCCTTCCAGCCGGGCTCGGCGCACGCTGTGCTGGAGGTCCTCCGCAAGGCCTCCGGCCCGCCGAGTGAGGGTATCGATCATTGACATCGCGGGACTCCTCCGTCGTTCCCGCCGAGGATACCGCCTCGTCAAATCGTGTCGGCGGCCGGCGCATGGCCGGTGCGGTATTGGCACGTCCGAGCGCAGCGCTGTGACGCGTCCGCGCCTAGCGTCGCCGCATGCGACCGCGACTCCGAGGGCGAGCGGGCCAGGCGACGGTGGAGTACCTCGCCGTGGTGGTCGTGGTCGCGCTGGGCCTCGCGGCCGTGGGCGTGTGGCTCGCGTCCACGTCACATCCCTCGGGAGATGGGCCGGCGGCGGTCGTCGATCGCGCCTGGTCGGGGCTCGACCGCATCGCCGATCCTGGCTCCGGCAGCGACGTGCGAGCGCCCGGCCCCTTCCGTCGTGCCGTCCGGGGTGTGGCCCGCGCCGTGCAGACGGGCGGCGACATCACGGGGACCGGGGTCGCGGCGTTGGGCCTCGGCGTCGGCGACGGGGTGCGCGCGACGATAAACGCCGTCCTGGCCGATCCGGTCGGCACCCTCGTGGGTGGCGGCGGTGCCGCTGCCGCGCTGGCGCGCGATCCGATCGGAGTAACCCGTGCCCACCTCGATGCCGCGCTGGCATACGCTCGAGCGCTACGCGAGTTGCCGCCGCGGGAGGCGTACCGGCGCTTCATGCGCGACCTCGGTGAGGCGGGCGCCGACCTCGCGATCACGCGCGGGAAGCAACTCGCCGTGCGGTCGCTCATCCGAGCGGCCCGCCGCCGGTCGGCTCTGCCGCCCGATCCCGAACGCCGGTCTCGATGAATGGCACCAAGGCGTGCGCAACTTGGCACAGGTCGGTGTGGCGCCGTGACGGCGCGACGCCGCAGCATCGAACCCGCCCGCTCAACCGATAACGAATCGATCAGGGAGGGGACATGGGCTACCGAATGATGGGTTGGACGACTGCCCGCGCGATGCGGCTCTGGGACCGGATGACCGAGCAGCGCGGACAGGGAACCGTTGAGTACGTCGGGATCGTGGTGATGGTCGCGCTGCTCGTCGGCGGAGTGGGCGTCGTGGCCTCCAAGTGGGGTGGCGACGTCGGCGACAAGCTCAAGGACGGCTTGGTCAAGGCGATCAAGAAGCTCGTCGGTCAGCTGGTCGCGTGACGGTCGGCCGGGGCGTCGCGTCACCCCCGTGGCGCCCCGGCCGGAGCTCCGCCGCGCAGCGGAGCTCCGCGCGCACGGTGTCGACGCCGGGGCGATCGGCCGCGAATCGACTCCGGAAGATCCACCGCAGCCGCAGGTCGGCGTCGAGCACGACATCCCCGCCGAGCTGACTGGGATCCTCCGTTGGCAACCCGAAGCGGCGGCCCCGCGCAACCGCAGTCGCGAGCCGCACCCAGTATGTCGGCCGGAGTAACGCGCTCCAGCCGGAACGCCTGCCGAAGCCGAAGACCCCGTAGGCCACCCGATCCGGGTCGCAGAGCACCGGCACCCCGAGATCGAGCGTCCGCTCGAAGATCGCCACCGATGCGGGCGCTGCGAACGCCACCCCGAAGATCCGTCCCGGCAGGCTGGGACTCTGCGCAGCGACCTCCACGAGGTGCTCATTGCAAGCCACTCAACCGAGGTGGCGCATGAACACGAGCACCATCGCCTCGCCTCGGAAATCCGCCAGGTGCACGGTCCTCCCGTCGGTCGTGGCGAATGCGAAATCGGGGACCTGGTCGCCGAGGTTCACCGTGCGACTCTGGCATCCGCCGTCCCGCAGGGCAACCGGGATCGCGAGAATCAGGGCACGAGCACCGCCGCACCATCGACGCGACCGTCGGCGATACGTGCCAGGGCGGTGTTGGCGCCGTCGAGCGGATGGCGCTCCACCGTGGTCTGCACCCCGGCCGCGACGGCCACGTCCAGGAACTCCTCCGCGTCGGAGCGCGTGAAGTTTGCGACGCTGCGGATGACGCGCTCGCCCCACAGCAGGTCGTATGCGAACTCCGGCATCCGGTCCAGATGGATCGCGTTGATCGCGACCGTCGCTCCGCGGTCGAGTGCTCGAAGAGCGGTCACCACGATCTCGCCGGCGGGCGCGAAGGTCACCGCGGCGTCGAGCGGTGCGGGCGCCTGCTCATCGAATCCGCCGACCCAGCTCGCGCCGAGCGCCATCGCCCGCTCGCGCTCCGCCGGCGATCGCGTCCAGACGAAGACCTCGCAGCCCCAGTGCCTCGCCACCTGGATCGCGAGCAGCGCCGACGCCCCGAACCCGAACAGCCCCAGCCGGCCGCCGGGAGCGACTCCGGACAGCTTGAGCGAGCGGTATCCGATGATGCCCCCGCACATCAGCGGGGCGGCGTCGATGTCCGCGATCCCGGACGGGAGCGGCACCGCGAAGTCGGCCCGAACCGCGATCTGCTCGGCGAACCCGCCGTCGCGATCCCATCCCGTGAACACGGCCTCCCCGCAGAGATTCTCGCGACCGGAGCGGCAGAAGGCGCAACGGCCGCAGGCGCCGCCCAGCCAGGCGGCCCCGGCCCGGTCGCCGACGCGCCACCCCCGTGCGTCGCCGCCGACCGCGCGTACGCGCCCCACGACCTGGTGCCCCGGAATGATCGGCAAGCGCCGCGCGGCAAGGTCGCCTTCGGCGATCTGCAGGTCGGTGCGGCACACGGCACAGGCAGCGACGTCCAGCACGAGCTCGCCTGAGGCCGGCTGAGGGTTGGGGACCTCCGCCAGGCGCAGGGGGTCCGCGGATGCGGGCGCCGGCCGGTCGAGCAGCATGGCCCTCATGGCGCGGCGAGGGCGTCGGTCACGCCGCAAGCCGATTCCCTGGCGCCCATGGTCGTCACCCGGGGTCCGCGTCCTGGCGCGTTGCGAGGTATGTGAGGTTGACCTCGCCCGCGGCGGTGATGCGATCTCCCAGCCACCCGTGCTCGACGCCCACCACGCTGGCCCCGTCCGACGCGAGCCGCTCGAGCACCCGGTTCCGCGGTACCCAGTTCATGCGGATCGGGTTGAGTCCCAGCCGCCGATACAGGAGGTCGTCCGGAAGTCCTGCACCGCGCAGGGCGCCGTAGAGGCGCCGCCGCGGCTGCACGCGTCGCCGCAGCGGCATCGACGCCGGCAGTTGGATCGCGAGCAGTCCGCCCGGCGCGAGCACCCGCGCGAGCTCCCCGACGTACGCGAGGATGGCGTCCTTGGTCGGGACGTGCTGGAGCACGAGATGGGAGAACACCAGGTCGAAGCGCTCGTCGCCGAGGATCGCGAGATCGCCTGCGGTGTTGTGCACCCACTGGCAATTGAGGGCCTCGGCGTTCATCGCCGTCGCGCGGTCGATCATGGCCTGCGAGATGTCGACGCCGACGCAGCGATCGAAGTGCGGCGCGAGCGCTCTCGTGAGCCGTCCGACGCCGCAGCCGAGCTCGAGCGAGGCGCGACGCTCGCGCGGGAGGCCGAGCCGCCGGCAGGTCTCCAGCAGGCGAGCGACGTCGCGCTCTCCGGTCGCGAAGAACTCGTCGAGGTCCCACCGGCCGTGCCGGGCCTCCTCGGCGCCGAGGATGGCGTAGAGCGGGTCGAGCGCGCCGAGGGCCTCCCAGTCGCGACGGTGATCGGCGTGGGCGCTCATCCGACGCCGAGCATCCGCCCGATCCGCGTCACCGCCTCTTCGAGCCGCGGGAGCGTCTGGGTGTAGGCGATCCGCAGGTGGCGCTCGGGCGCGGCCACGCCGAAGTCGCGCCCCGGTGTGATCGCGACCGCGGTCTCGTCGATGACGCGGCGGGCAAAGGCGAAGCTGTCGTCGGTGATCTCGCCGACGTCGCAGTAGACGTAGAATGCGCCGGCCGGGACGGCGCGGACGCTGAAGCCGATCCCCGGGAGCGCGTCGAGCAGCAGGTCGCGCCGCCGCTCCAGCTCACGACGGCGCGCCTCGAGGATGTCGATGGTCTGCGGTTCGAATGCGGCGAGCGCGGCGTGCTGAGCCGGAGTGGACGGGCAGATGAAGAGGTTCTGCGCGAGCTTCTCGATCTCGCGGGCCGCGCCGTCCGGCACGACCAGCCAGCCCAGACGCCATCCGGTCATCTGGAAGTACTTGCTGAAGCTGTTGACGATGAGCACGTCGTCGGTCAGCGACAGCACGGTCTCCGGGCGGCGGCCGTACACCAGCCCCTGGTAGATCTCGTCGGCGACGAGGGTGGCGCCGCGCAACCGGCAGAGCTCGGCGATCCGTCGCCACTCGTCGAGCGGGATGAGCGTTCCGGTCGGGTTGGACGGCGAGGCCGCGATGACCGCGGTCGTCCGGTCGGTCCATGCGTCGGCGAGCAGCTCGGCGGTGACCTGGTAGTCGGTGGAGGCGTCGGTCGGGACCAGCACCGGCTCGCCGTCGACGAAGCTCACGAAGTGGCGGTTGCAGGGATAGCCCGGATCGCCGATGAGCGCCTCGTCCCCGACGTCCAGCACGAGGCCGAGCGCCAGCAGGAGCGCGGCGCTCGACCCCGCGGTCACCACGATGCGATCGACCGGGATTGAGACGTCGAACCGTTCCTCGTAGAACTGCGCGATCGCCTCGCGCAGCCGGGGGAGGCCGAGGGCGGGGGTGTAGAACATGGGCTCTTCGGCAAGCGCGCGCGTCGCGGCGCGAACCACCGGTTCGGGTGTCGGGAAGTCTGGTTCCCCGACCTCCAGGTGGATGACGTCGTGCCCCGCGGCCTGGAGGCGCTGGGCGTGGGCGAGGACCTCCATGACCTCGAACGGGGCGATGCGACCGGCGCGACGGGCGAGGCGTTCGAGTGAGCTCACGATGCCGTTGAGCCTACTTCCTCCGGCTCCCCGGCAGCTCCGGCGACCGGAACGGTCAGATCGCGCCCTTGAACGTGTTGCAGCTGTCCGGGTTCCCGGATTGCAGCCCCGTCGTGAACCACTGCTGGCGCTGGGCCGACGAGCCGTGCGTCCATGCCTCGGGCGTCACGCGGCCTTGGATGTTCTCCTGGATGCGGTCGTCGCCGACGGCCGCGGCGGCGTCGAGTCCGTCGGCGATCGCCTGCTGCGTGAGTCTGGCGAGGTAACCGGTCTTCACGGCGTTGCTCGCCCAAACACCCGCGAAGCAGTCCGCTTGCAGTTCCGCCCGCACCGCCCGCGATTTCGGGCCCTGCCGGTCGTTGCCGATCTGGTCGAGGATGCCCTCCAGGTTCTGGACGTGGTGGCCGTACTCGTGCGCGAGCACGTAGGCCTCGGCGAAGGGCCCCCCGCTCGCCCCGAACTTGTCGCGCAGGTCGTCGAAGAACCCGAGGTCGATGTAGACGTAGCGGTCGATCGGGCAGTAGAAGGGCCCGACTGCCGCGTTTGCCGCGCCACAGCCCGTGTTGATCGTCCCGGTGAAGAACCTCGTGCGCGCAGGCTGGTACGTGCCGCCGCGCCGCTTGTACTCGTCTCTCCAGTAGCGCTGGATGCTGTTGATGTACCCGACGATCCGGCAGTCCTCCTTGGTGTTCGCGTCGGCGCCCGTCTGGCATTCCGCCGCCAGGGCCCCGGAGCCGCCGCCCGATCCGGGCTGGATGGCGCCGCCGGCGGTCTGGTCGTTGAGGCTGTCGAGCGGTCCCAGGCCGGACCCGCCACCGAAGGGGTTCCCGCCGAGGAGCAGCACCAGGATGACGCCGATGATCCCGACGAGCCCGCCCCCGCCGATGGCGAGGCCACCGCGGCCACCCATTCGGCCGCCGGATCCGCGGAGGTCCTCGACCTGTGAGGTGTCGAGGTCGACGTCTTCGTTGAAGTCACCCACGGTCGGTTCCCTCGGATCGGGTTGATCGGCACCCGGAGTATTCCTGATCGTGCTCGGCCGGTGACGGGTAGCTGGGCCGGCCGGCACCAGGTCCTCCCACCGTTCTACCGGGCCTCATCGGGGCGGGCGCAGCGGGACGGGCCGCTAACCTTCCGAAACTTGCGCGCCGTCGAACGCGTCCCGCCCCGGAGGCTTCCCCCCATGCTGAGTACCCATCGCCCGCCGTCGCCGGTCGCCGGCCGTCTGCCACGTGCCCGCCGCGGGGTGGCGATCGCGACCGCTGGACTCGCGGCCGCGTTCCTCGCCGGTGGCTGCGGCGGCGGATCCGAGTCGACCTCGGCCACCACGACGGCGTCGACGGCAACGACCACGTCGACCGCCTCGACGTCAGCGCTTGCGGGTCTGAGCGCGGAGCAGGTCCTGGCCAAGGCGAAGGCCGCCGCGACGAACGCCAAGTCGGTGCACGTCGTGGGGCAGATCGTGCAGTCGAGCGGCAACACGGCGTTCGACCTCAAGCTCACCGACCAACCGGGTGCCGTCGGGAGCATCGAACTCGGCGGCGGCAAGGTCGAGATCGTCCGCATCGGCGGCGACGTCTACTTCAAGGCCGACGAGAAGACGCTGGCGTCGGGGCTCGGAGGCAACAGCGCGGAACTGGCGAAGCTCGTCGCCGGCCGCTACATCAAGGGCCCGCTCACGGATCCGCGGCTCACCGGCTTCACACAGCTGACCAGCCTCAAGGACTTCACCGCCAACGTGCTCGACCCGAGCGGTTCGATCTCCCGGGTCGACGGCAAGTCCGTCGACGGAGAGCCGACCGTCGGGTTGCGTAACGACGACAAGGACAACGGCGGAACGCTCTATGTCGCCGACGACGCCGAGCCGTTCCCGTTGCTCATCGAGGCGCTGTCCGGCCGGAGCGACACGGGGAACCTCCGCATGAAGGAGTGGAATGCCGACGTGGTGATTACGCCACCGCCGGCGGACCAGGTCATCGACCTCAGCAAGCTCGGCAGCAGCGCCACGCCCTGATGCCGACCCGCGCGGTACGCGTCACGTCCGGTCGCGCGCCAGGCCGCGCGGCTGGCGCCGGCGTTCCATGAGCCACGGTGCGGCTGCGATCCCCGCCGCGGTCACGAGCCCCGCGGGGAGCGCGAGGGGCGAGTCCGCGGCGCGAAGCGCGACGCCGACCCCGACCCCGGCGCCCCACGCCCAGATCCCGAGTCGGCGGTAGCCCGGCACCGTCCGGCTGGCCCGGACCTCGTCGAGCCAGAGCACGCCGATCAGGCAGGGCGCGGCGAGCGCCATCGCCGTGACGTAGGGAATCATCCAATCGGCGAAGTGCAGGGTGGCGATGGCGGTGCCCGCGATCGCGATGGCGACCAGGCCCGCACGGTGCGAGCATCGCGGGAGCGCATCCTCGATTGAGATCGCGCCGCTGTGGAGGTTGGTGAGCACCGATCCTGTGAAGCCAAGCGCCACGAACGCATACGCGACCGTCGGGCTCCCGAGCCGCTCGAGCGTGTCGACGAGGTTCCAGGCGCCCGTCGTCAGCTCGAGGATCGCTCCCGCGGCGGCGAACGCCATCAGCGGCAGCGCAAGGCCGACCGTCGCGCACCAGACGACCTGACGTGGCCGCGCGAGATCATGGGTGAAGTCGGGCGTGCGAAGCGCGAAGGCCGCCCCGTACCCGACCATGATCGCGATGGCCGGAAGCTGGCCGAGCGACGACGCCGGGTGTCCGTCGCCCAGGAGCGGGCCCGTCCGGTCTGACAGCGCCAGGTGGACGCCCTCCGCCGCCAGAAGCACCGTAGCGAGCCCTGCCGCGAGCGCCGTCCACGAGAGCACGTTCAGTCCGTGCCACGCGACGGCGAGCATGATCGCCGCGAAGATGACCATTCCGGCGCGTTCGGGCAGGTTCACGAGCCGGCCGAGCCCCGCGCCGGCGACGCTCGTGTTGAAGCCGAACCAGCCGACCATCATCACCGCGAGCACCGGCGAGGCGATGCGACGGCCACCCATCCGACCGAGCGAGCGCGAGGCGAGGTCGACGAGCCTGGCATGACGGAGTTGACCCAGTACGCCCTGGGCGGCGGCCAGCGCGGCGAGGGCGGCGACGCCCACAACGATCGCGGCGGCGAGCCACCATCGCTCGTTGGCCTCCGCGACGCCCCCGCCGACCATGAGCGCGGCCGGGCTCGTGCCGATGCCGACCCACGGTCCGAGTCGCCGCAGCCAGCCGGTCTCCGTCACAAGGCGATGGTACGTCAGCGGGCGCGCGGCCGGACGCATCGGGTCCGTGGTCGAGGGGATGTTGGGATCTCGTGGACGGCCGTGTCACGTGGGATGCGCCTGCGATGCTTCCCCATGGGTTAGCACTCAGGAGCAGATCCGCGGTCTCCAATGGAGCCGCTGCGCCACCGAGTCTCGGCCAGGCCTTGCGGTTCTGGCTCAAGCTCGGGTGCGTCTCGTTCGGAGGGCCCGCCGGGCAGATCGCGATCATGCACCACGAGTTCGTGGAGCGGCGCGGATGGGTCAGCGAGCGGCGTTTCCTCCATGTGCTGTCGTTCTGCTTCGCGCTGCCGGGGCCCGAGGCGCAGCAGCTGGCGACGTTCGTCGGCCGGCGGCTGCACGGTGTTCGGCGCGCGATCGCGGCGGGCGGCCTGTTCGTGCTTCCGAGATCCGTGCTCATCAGCGCGCTCGCGTTCGTCTATGTGGAGTACGGAACGGTCGCGGCCGTCGCGGGCATCGTGCGAGGTCTCGGCGTCGCCGTGGCAGCGTCCCGGCCGCTGTGCTGCGGGTCGGTGGTCGGGTCATCCGCACCCGGCTTTCCGCTGCGGTGGCGCCCGCCTTCGCGGGGCTGATGCTCGGCGTGCCGTTTCCGGTGATCCTGCTCGCCGCCGGTCTGGCGGGGATCATGCTGGAGCGTTTCGTTCCGGGGTGGTGCCTCTGCGGTGCTGTCGTTCGTCGCCGATCAGGCGGTCCATCACTTCGGCGGGCTCCCCACGAACGACATGATCGCCGGCCTCGCGCTGGCGACGTGGACCGGCTCGCGGTGGTGCTCGCCGTCGGCGCGTTCGTCGCGACCTGGCGGCTGCGAGTGAACGTCGTCGTGGTCGTCGCGGCCTGCGGTCTCGCGGGGCTCCTCGCGGACTTCGCCTGACGCCGGGCGCGCCTCAGCACCGGCCGGTGGGATCCCAGTCTTCGTCGAAGATGAGGAGGCCGATCACCACGGGGGCGATCCTTCTCGTCCCGCCGGCGAGCGTCACCTCGGCGTGGCCGGAAGGCGTGACGGCGCGAACGGCGACGCGTCGATCGACTTGGCGCTCCCGTCGAGGATCATCTCGGCGAGGAGGAGCCCCGTCCCCGGCGCGTTCAGGATCCCCCACGGGCCGTGGCCGGTGGCGACGAACACGCCCGGGGCGGTTGGAACGGGGCCGATGAGCGGCGTCCCGTCGGTGGTCACCGGGCGGTAGCAGGCGCGGCGCCCCGTGACGGCTGCCGCGGCCAGGATCGAGCTGTGGACTCCCGCGATGCGGTGCAGTTCCGCGCAACCTGCCTCGCTCGGGTGGACGTCGTCGGGGTCGTCGGGCAGCGGATCATGCTCGGGGTAGCCGTTGACGTAGACCTCACCGTCGGGCCGCGGGTAGATCTCGGGTGTTCGGCGGCGCCCGTCGCGGGCGAGGAAGTCGGAGAAGATCATCTGTGCGGGAACGTCCGCCGCGAGCGTGATGCTCGCGCCCTTCAGGCCGTGGATCTCGGGTAAGGGCACCCACGTGGCGGCCTGGCGTGTCCACGGTCCGAGGGCGAGCACCACTACATCGGCCGGCAGAACGGCTCCGTCGACGAGGACACCCCGCACAGCGCCACCTGAGTCACGGTCGAGGCCTTCCACGGTGCCGGCGAGCAGCGTCGCGCCATTGGCGACGGCCCGGTCGGCGAGCGCTCGGGTGAGGCGGAGGGGGTCGACCTGAGCCGTGGAGTCGGTCGTTCCGATCACCGCATGGACGGCGACGTTCCCGTCGAGCCAGGTCGGGTTGGGATGCCGGCGATACGCCTCGATCGGCCCGCCGTCCATCCCCGCGACGAGGAGCGTCTCCACATCCCGGTACCCGACGTCGGGGAGCTCCTCCGCGAGCTCACGATGGAGGCCGAAGCTCAAACGGGCCAGCGCGCCGATCGGCGTTGAGTCGTTCCAGTCGAGCGCGAGAAATCCGGCGGCCTTCCCGGACGCGGCGGCCGCCGGTCGAGCACGCTCGACGATCGTCGGCTGCGCGCCACGCAGGGCGAGCCTGTCCGCGATCGCCGTCCCGACGATCCCGGCTCCGCAGATCACGATGCGGCGGGGACGCACGCTCCCTCCCGGAACAACTCGGCACGACGGGATGATCGGGCGATCGTACCGGTCTCTCGGCGTGGTCGGGGCACCGCGGGCGGGCCTGGCATCAGAGCCCCGTCGGATATGTCTCGGGCGGCTCGGCGGCCTCCCATCGGCGGGAGCGCTCCAGCGGCTCGACGGCGTGGCTGACGTCGATGTGAACCAGGGCGTCGAACTGCTTCGCGACGTTCGTGGTGAACCAGTGGCTCTGGCGTTCCGTCTCCGGGCGGTAGATCACGCCGATCGCACGCTCTAGGCGGGGCTCGTCGAGAACGCGCGCGTGTCGGCCGGAGCGGAGCGGGCAGAGCAGGAACGCCGGAATGCCGGTAGCGCGCAACAGCGCCTCGCAACTCCCGTCCGGCGCCGGTCGCACCCGCTTGCGCTGGGCCGGCGCGCCCCACTCCGACGCGGCGGTCACGGTGCCGCTCGAGGTCGTGAAGCCCACGAGGACGACGTCTCGACCATGCCGCTCACGCATGAGCTGTCCGATGTTGATCTCGCCTCGGCTCGCCATCTCGGTGAACCGGGCGTCGCCGATGTGCGAGTTGTGCTCCCAGACGACGACGCGGCTCGTCGCACCGTGGCGATCCAGGTGGGCCATGATGTGGTCGAGCGTGTCGGCCATGTGCCGGTCGCGGAGGTTCCAGGATGCGGCGGCTCCGCCGAGCATCGTGCGGTAGTACTCCTCGGCGTCGGCCACCACCGATGCGTTCTGCTCTGCGATGAAGTACTCGTCCTCGGCGGTCACGCCGTCACGCTGCAACCATTCCCCGGCCATGCGGCGAAGCTCCACCAACTCGTGGAGTACATGGCGCCGGCACGATTCACTCACCCCGAGCAGCACGGCCTGCCCGTAGGCGGCGCTCTCTCCCGCGTAGGGCTGCAGGCACTCGTATCTCCGTCGGGCACGCTCCGCCGCCGCCGGGTCGTGCTGCTCGAGGTAGCGGATGACCGCCTCCATCGACGCGCCCAGGCTGTAGAGGTCGAGTCCGTAGACGCCGACCTTCATCGCAGGGGTCGCGATGCCGTCGTTATGCGCGCGAAGCCATCCGACGAAGTCGAGGACGTCGGCGTTGCGCCACATCCACGTCGGGAATCGACGGAAGCCGCGGAGCGACTCCTCGGCGTCGCGATCGCTCCCCTGGCCGCGGACGTAGCGGTTGACCCGGGCGGCGTCGGGCCAGTCTCCCTCGATCGCGACGGCGGAGAACCCGAGATCCTGGATCAGGCGCTGCGTGATGCGGGCTCGCTCACGATAGAACTCGTGCGTCCCGTGGCTGGCCTCGCCGAGCATGACGACTCGGGCCCCTCCGACCAGGTCCAGCAACGCGTCGTAGTCGTGCCGATCGCCGGTCAATGGCAGGGCGCCGGACCGTATTGCCGCGATCGCGGCGCCGTCTGCGCGCAGATTCGCGTGGCCCGTGGTCACGATCAGGCCTCCACCGAATCCGGAGCGGCGTTCGCCACCTGGAGGTGAGCGTCGAACCATTCGATCGCCAGCCGTGCCACCGCGTCGAGTGCGCCCGGCTCCTCGAACAGGTGACCGGCGCCGTCGACGATCGCCAGGCGCTTGGCGCAGCCGAGCGCGTCGGCGGCGCGTCGGTTGAGTTCGAGCACATCGTGATCGCGACTCCCGACGATCAGGAGGGTTGGGGCCTGGACCGCGGCGAGGTGTTTGGTTGCGAGGTCCGGCCGGCCCCCGCGTGAGACCACCGCACGCACGGGCCCCCCGATCTCGGCTGCAGCCTGGAGCGCGGCCCCCGCCCCGGTCGACGCCCCGAAGAGGCCGACCGGAAGCTCACGGGTGGCGGGGTCGTCGAGCGCCCACCGGATCACGGCCTCCAGCCGTCGCGCGAGGAGGGGGACATCGAAGACCAAGTCGCGCAGGTGACTCTCGGGCTCCGAGAGCAGATCGAAGAGGAGGGTCGCAAGCCCGGCATCGTTGAGGGTGCGCGCGACCTCGCGGTTCCGGACGCTCAGCCGGCTGCTGCCGCTGCCGTGGGCGAAGATCACCAGACCGCGCGCTCCGGCGGGCAGGGTCAAGTCCCCCGGCAGCGTCACGCCGTCGATCTCGAACGTCAACTCGCGGGAGGTCACACCGGGCGAGGCTGGGCGGGCGGGAACCGCCGGCGCGGGGACGCGTGCGCCCGCCTCCTCGAGCAGCCGGAGCACCTCCTCGTCGGAGACCGGTGAGAAGTCGTCGTACCAGCGACCCACGCCGAGGAGCTCACGCGGGGTCGTCACGCAGACCACCTCGTCGGCTTCGGCGCCGAGCATCGCGATCGACTCGCGCGAGCCCACGGGTGCGGCGACCACGATCCGCGCAGCCCCGCGCCCACGGAGCGCGCGTACCGCCACCAGATCGCTGAGGCCGGTCGCGAGCCCGTCGTCCACGACGATCACCGTCCGGCCGTGAACGTCCAGCGCCGGGCGTCCATCGCGAAACCGCTCCATCCGGCGCCGCAATTCGCGCCGCTCGCGTTCGAGGATACGCCGGAACTCCGCCTCCGTGACGCCGACGTGGCGCGCGACGGCCGTGTTCACCACGGCGGTGCCGTCCTCGGCGACCGCGCCGATGGCGAACTCGGGGTCCTGCGGCGCTCCGAGCTTGCGAACCGTCAGCAGTTCGAGCGGCGCGCCGAGCGCGCGGGCGACCTCCACGCCCACCGGCACACCGCCCCGGGGGAGGGCGACGACGACCGGGCGCTCCCCGGCAAAGCGCCCGAGGCGCTCCGCGAGCCGACGCCCGGCGTCGCGTCTGTCGGTGAACACCATGAGTCCATCGTCGCCGGTCGGTTCGTCGCGGACATCCGCAGGGCCCCCCACCGGGCGCGCGGGTTTCGCCGCACGAATCCGACCTGGGCGCCGCGGTGCGCGGACCAATTGAGCGCGGGGCTTCCCGAGGGGCGATCGGTAATTCCTACCGTCGACCGGGTCGCGGCCATGGGAGTACGTTCGTTCAACACCAACAACGCGAGCGACACGACAAAGGTGAAACGCCATGGCTGACAAGGAACACGCCCCGGCTGCGCGGTGCCCGCAGTGCGGCGAGGAACGGGAACTCACCGAGCCCGTGACGCATTGCGAGTGGTGTGGAGCGGAGTACCCGGTTCCCGACGAGAAGCCGGGTACCGCCACGACGGCCGGCGATCAGGGCTCCCACCGCCACGACGCGTCCTAGGTGGCGGTCTCCGAGGAGATCCCGGACGGCGCGATCGCGCGCGTTGCGCCCCGGGTGCTCGACCTCTGCGAGGTCTCGCAGTGGAGGACGACGTCGCCGGGCCGTACAGCGGCGAGGAGCTCGTCGGCGTTCCGTTGCAGCACGTCCTCGTAGCGGCGCCGCTCCCCCTCGCCCACCGGGCCGCCGTCACCGGCCGCGTCGTAGAGACCGTTGTGGATCCGCTTCGTGATTCCGAAAGAATCACCTCAACCGTCTCATCCGATCCGGCCCGATCGGGGGCTCGAGCCGGCCGCGTCGAGCGCCTGAACCTCGACCTCGAGGAGTCGCCGCCGAGCAGTCATTGCCCGGCCCACGCATCGATGTCGAGCGACCCCCGATCGGCGTCCCGTCCCGCGAGCCGGACCGCGTCTCGGAACGCATCCCGGAGCCGGGGCGTCTCGGATTCCGGCGTCTCCTGGACCGCGATAACGCCCGCGCCGAGCTCCAGCCCGGCGAGGGACTCCATACGGGGAGCCACGTCCAGATGCCAATGAACGGCGGCGTGCGCTGCAGGGCGCCGCGCCGTGAGCCAGATGTTGACGTCTCGCGTGCCGAGGCCCCCCTCGATACACCCGACCACGAGCCGCAGGACGTCGCCGATGACCTCCGGGTCGACCGATCCATCCCACCCGGGCAGATGGGCCACGGGGGCCACGCGGACGAGGCGCGGGATGGGCGGAGCGTCGGGGCACCAGACGACGAGGCCGTGGACATCTGCGATCAGGCGCTCTCCCGCCGAGCCGATCTGCTCGCAGATCGGGCAGGCTGAGGCGGCGAAGGCGGCCTCGCGTCGCGCGAGTGCTGGCGGGACGAACGGCAGGCCGATCAGCTGGGCGTGGCTATGTGACAGGCTCGCGCCTGCGGCTGCGCCCTGATTCAGAAACCAGAACGGCCATTGCGTCCGCGCGTCCCGTCCGATCGCGTCCAGCCGGCTCATCCACACCGCCGCGGCGCGTCCCGCCTGCTCCCGGGTGAGTTCCGCAAGGCTTCCGAGGTGCGACGGGCTGTTCACGACGACCTCGTGTCGCCCGATGTCGGACGGCAGGCTCGGGTAGAGGTTTGGGAAGGCCCTCACCAGCCAGCCCGGGCCGTCCGGCTCGCCACCGCCCGGACGGTCGGCGTGGACTTCCGCGGGGGTCAACATCTCCGAGCCCTCGCAGAACGGGCAGGTGTCCGATCGCAGGGGTTCGGCAACGTCATGCGGACGCATCGAACGACCGGGGGCGATGAGCACCGGGGTCCCCGACACCGAATCCCACCGGATGTGCCGCATGTCGTCCCTCGCTCAGTTGCGCGATCCGCGGCAGAGCATGTCAGAGGCTTCGATCCCCTACGGCCCGACCGGCCCGTAGGGGCCCCCGGGTTCTGGAGCTCATGCGTGTGAGCGGCAGGGGTTGACCAGGGTTCGCGTCGCTGCAGGACTCCCGAGGTGAGCAACCGCACGAGGCCGCGCCGGCTCATCGCAACCCGTTTCGCGCGGGCGGTGAACGGTGAGGTCTTGGCTGCTGCCGGGGGACGACAGCATGGCGGGTCTGTCGCGGCGGATCACGCTCCGGGTGCCTCGATGCTGAGCGTTCCCGGGCCGCGGGCTGGGACCACGGATCAATCGGCGAACAACCCGCCGGTATTCGCCCACGGACGCTCGGTAGCCAGCGCTCCGTAGAAACCCCGCGTCCCCGATCCGCGCCGGTGCTGATTCTGGACGGTGCCCCACGGGCCTACCGTCGGAGAAACTGACGCACAAACCGCGCCACAACCCCCGCTCGACGACAAGCAGGAGGTTCCGGGTGCGTCTTGCCCAAGAGCGCTCCCTTGGCGGCTCCGGCCGGGGCGCCGCCTGCGGACGGTTGACGAGTGCGTCTCCGGTGCGGCTTCGATGGGTGCGGGGCGGACGGTCGGGAGTGCCAGACCACGGCTGTCCAGCGCGCCGTACGCCTGGGTGGACCGGTGAGGACAGTCATAAACCCGACGAAGCAAGTTCCCACCGTTGATCCGACGCGAATCCGGTCATGACCACGGTGAAGAGCATCTTGCGGACGAAGGGCAGTGTCGCGTTCTCGGCCGACCCCTCGCTCCCGGTGCGCGAAGCGCTCAAGAGAATGATGGACAACAACGTCGGGTCTCTCCTGGTGATCCGCGACGGCCGGTTGGTCGGACTCTTCGCAGAGCGGGATCTTGCGAGAGCCGTTGCCCTCACGGGGGAGATCGCCCTGGGCGGCGTCGTTGGAGACATGATGGTCGAGGACGTGCTCTACGTGTCTCCGGATACCACGAGCGAAGAATGCATGGCGTTGATGACAGAGAAGCGCACTCGACACTTGCCCGTGTTCGATAACGAGGAATTGGTGGGCATCGTGAGCATCGGCGACGTCGTGAAACAGCTGATTGAAGACAAGGAGTTCATGATCGGACAGCTGGAGCGGTACATCAGCGGGCGCTGAGGCTGGTGAGCCTCAACCCTCGCTCTGCGGCGACCTCAGGCCGCGTCGTTCGTCTCAGCTGAGCTGCTGCAGGAGCGCGCCGAACTGCAGGAGGTGGCGATCACCGAGGAAGGTGCGCACCACACGAGCCCGCGCCCGGCGGCCGAGTTGGTCGGCACCCTCGGGATCGCTCAGCAGCTGTGTCACGGCCCGCCCGAAGGACACGAGATCGAGCGGATCGTCGATCAGGAGGCCATGCCGTCCGTGCGTGATCTGGTCGGCAATTCCCCCGACGCGGCTCGCGACGACGGGTCGCCCTTTCCACATCGCCTCGGCGACCGTAAGGCCGAACCCCTCGGCGAGGCTCTTCTGGACGACGACTGCGGCATGGCGCTGGATCGCGTTGACGATCGCCGCGTTCTCGTCCGGATCGTCCATCGGGATGCACGCGAGGTGGGTCCGCGCCCTGGCTGCGCGGGGCAGTGCCCGCCATACGGCCATGCACTCGTCAAGCGCATCGGACGCTTCGCTGTCGTCTGCGACCCCCGTGACAGCGGGCCCGACCAGGAGGAGGTGCGCGCCGAGGTCGGTGTCAACGTGCTCGACGAACCCGTTCAGGACGCCCGGCATGTCCTTGATCCGGTCCCAGCGCGAGACCTGGACGACCAGCGGCACGTCGGGCGGCGGTGGGGAACCCGTCTGCAGGAGGTCGGTGTGGCGGTTGATCCAGCCGGCCGAGCCATCGCGACGTGTGAAGGGAACGGCGGGGATTGTGCCGTCGCCCGTCAACAGGCCCGCGTAACCCAAGACGCGTCGCACATTACGGCCCGACATCGGCTCGTTCTTCGCCGAGAACGGATCGAGCGAGGGTGCCATGACATGGACTCGTTGTGGATCCATCCATGGAGCGGCGAAGTCCCGGCGGGACACCACGAACGCGTCGGCCTCCCCGACGTAGGGTCGTAGGAACGCCCATGCCTGCTCGGTCCATTCGTTCGGCTGGTCTCGACCGACGTGGCATCGCCAGATGACGCGTGCGCCGGCCCGTTTCGCCGCCTGCGTGAGACCGGCGGGCTGGGGGTCGTGCAGCATGACGATGTCGCCCGGGCGCACCAGCGCGAGGACCCCCTCCGCGTTGTGCTTCAGCACGTCCTCATAGTGCTTTCGTTCGGCTTCGCCGAGTTCGCCGCCGTCGCCGGGGCTGCCGTAGAGCCGGTTGTGAATCCGCTTCGTGATACTGAAGAACCGCGGGTCGCCCTGGATCACGAGCCAGCGGGTGTCGAGGCCTGCGCCGCGGCTGTACGAGATGAGGGTGTAGAGCATCTCCGCGACGCCGCCGCCGTTTGCGGTCGAGTTCACCTTGACGATGGTCCGGCCGGCGAGGGCCGCCTCGGCCGCCTCGGTGGCCCCCTCGACGCGCGCCATCCGCTCGCGGCCGATCAGTGGCTCGAGCCGAGCTGCGTCCAGTGCGTGCAGCTCGACCTCCCGGGGGCGGGGGCGATACGTCTTCGCCATCCGCGGCACCCTACCTTTCGCCCGGGGCGACTCGGGGCGAGGACCGTCCTCTGACCGTGAGGTAACGATCCCCAGCCGTTTGCTGCAGGCGCGATTCAGTACCGGGCGCGGACTCGCCCCCGGCTTTCTGCCGTTGACCGCGATGCCCGAACGGGGGAGGCTTGCGTCACCGCAATTCGTGGAGGGAGCGCGTCATGCCGCAGGTGCAGGTGGAGAACCTCACGATCAACTACGACGTTCAGGGAGAGGGACCGCCGCTGGTCCTGATTCCCTACCTGGCCGCGGACCACGCGTGCTATGCGTTCCAACTGCCGGAGTACACGAAGCACTTCTCGTGCATCTCGATCGACCTGCCCGGCTCCGGCGAGAGCGACAAGCCGGCGGGCCCGTATTCGACCGAGGGGTACGCCGACCAGGTCGCCGCGTTCCTCACAGCGATCGGAGTGGAGTCCGCGCACGTCGCCGGAGTGTCATTGGGCTCGGCCGTGGGAATGCACTTGGCGGCGCAACACCCCGGGCGGGTCCGCTCGCTGTCGCTCCACAGCGCATGGGGAACCACGGACGCGTTCCTTCGCGTCTGCCTCGAGAACTGGCGGGCATTGGCGCGAGCGCTGCCGACGGTCGCCGATACGGTGATCCTCGGGATCTTCCCGTGGTGCTTCACCCCCGAGATGTACGCGGAGCGACCCGAGTTCGTGCAGGCCCTGGAGGAGTTCGTCCGCGGCCGCCCGGCTCAGCCCCTCGAGGCATTCCTGGCGCAGTCGCAGGCGGTGCTCGACCACGACGCCGGCCCGGTCCTGAAGGACATCGCCGCCCCGACGCTCCTCACGTTCGGGGCGCACGATCAGGTGACGTCACGACGGTTCGCCGAGCCACTCACCTCCGCGATCCCGAACACCGAGGTGGTGGTCTTCGAGCACCTCTCCCACGCGGGCCTGCACGAGGACGCCGACGCGTTCAACTCCGCCACCCTCGAATTCCTGCTGCGGCAGGCGGGGCCCGCGATCTGATGACCGGCGTCCTCGGGATCGCCGTGATCGCGGTCGGCGTCAGCACTACCGGGCAGCGCGTGACTGGCGCACCGCGGGTCGTGACCGGCTGACCGTTCGTCGCTGCATCGGGCCTCGTCCACCGCGGGCCCGCTGCGCGTGCGCTTCCCGGTCGTCGTCCGCTCGAACCCGGCCTCCACGGGAGTGCTTCTTCAGGGAAAGGCCAATGGGCGCGCCAGGGCTCGAACCTGCGACCCGGGGATCAACAGTTGCCTCCGGGCTCTTCTCGCTTTGGCCGGTCTGGTGATTGCCGGCTTCGTGACAGGGATCCCACCTGCCATCAGGTGCGCGGCGGTTGGTGCGGGTTTCGACCGTGTGTGTTTTCCAGATTGTTGCCCACGACGTGCGCCACCTTCCGGTTGACGGGGACGCCCTTTCGCCGTCGGCGACGGTGACACGAGTGCCTCCGGGTACGCTTCTTCACCTGCCCGAGTCCTCCGATGTCAGGAGCGGCGTGGTGCGAACCGTCGTCGAGGGGCGACAATGGTGGGGCTCACCGTCCCGCTCGCGGCGGCTGGCCTCGCGGGGTGTGGCGGCGGCGGCTCGGACGGTGACGTCTCGGCCGCGTCCGCTGATGCCGCGGCTGCTTCCGGCGTCCTCGCTTCCGGGGTTTTACCAGCAGCGCACGTTTGACTGGAGTGATCCGGTCAACCTGGTCGGCCAGGGCGTCCGGTTCCCGAGGTCACCCAACCGTCGAGCGGGGTGAAGATCTTCAACGACGCGGGTTTCGAGGGGCCGCGGGCGAGCGTTTGACGCAGGGTGTCCCGCCCGACGAGGGTGAAGTAACCGTCGGGGTCGTCAAGTTCAAGTCTCCCGACGGCGCGCTCCAGGCGCGCGACTGGATGCACGGCCAGGACCTGCAACAGCCATGCTTCGCGGTCTGCATCTCTGACTCGCGCAATCTGCCGATCCCTGGGGTTCCCACCGCAAGTGCGGTCCAGCAGATCCCCGGCATCTCATCGGCCAATGACGGGGGGCAGGTTCCACCGACGCATTATCTCGTCGAGTTCACTGTCGGCTCGTGCCTGTGCTTCGCCTCGACGGACGGCTCGCCCAAGGACGCCAAGAACGTGGTCGCGGCGACGCGACTCTACTGCCGGCACGAGGAGGAACTCCCCGGCTGAAGTCTTGGGTTCTTGCTGCCCATCGTGGTGCCAAACGCCATCGCTGCATCGACCATCGAACTTGAGTCCTTTCGGGCTTCGTTCCCTCTCGTTCGGCCCGTGATTTCCCGCTTGGTGACTCGGATCCCAGCTTCATCGGTGTGTCGCGAGTGGCGTGGGTTTCGACTCTCGGGTGTTGCCCCGTTCGTTGCCCGCTCCGAGGGTTGCGGAGCGTCGGGAAACCCGCGTCACGGATCGGTGGTCGTGCCGATCCTCGGGGACAGGACACGCCGTAGGTTGTGCGCGAAACACGCCCGGGAGCGCGAGCGACGTGGGGATGTACGTTCACGAGTCTGGCACTGCGGGCTCTTCGGCCGTCGTGTTCCTTCACGGGGCCGGCGCGAGCGGCCGGATGTGGCGCGAGCACATGGCGAAGCTCGCCGGGTTCCAGTGCCTGGCCCCGGACCTCCCGGGCTTCGGACGCAGCAACGACCTTGCGTGCCTCTCACGCACCGTGACGGCGGACCTCGTCGCCGAGCTCATCGTGACGGGCGTCCCTGCGCGGCGGGCACACGTCGTCGGCCTCTCGTGGGGTGGCGGGATCGCCCACACCCTGCTGGACCGCCACCCGGGGCTCGTCGACCGGGCGGTGATCGACGGCGCCGGCGTCCTGCCGTGGTGGGGCGGTGGGCTGATTCTCCTCGGGGTCACGGTCGTGTCGCCATTCCTCCACACCCGGCCCGTGACGGCCTTGTTCAGCGGCATCATCGGGATGGACGAGGTGGGCAGGGCGGACCTGCGCGGCTCGTCACGCCGGGCGTTCCGGCGCGCGTTCGTGGAGGGATTCAAGTCGGGCGTCTCCCGCGTCGAGATCAGCGCCCCGTCTCCGACCCTGCTCGTCGCCGGGGAGAAGGAGTGGGCGATTCGGCCGTCCAACGCGGCGCTGGCTTCCCTCATGCCGAACGCGGTCGCGCAGGTTCGCGCCCGGACTGGGTCACGGCTGGCTCGCCAGGGAGCGGGAGTTGCACGTCCGGATGGTGGAGGCCTGGCTCACCGGGCAGGAGCTTCCCTCCGAACTACGGCCCGAGACCCCATCGCCCGCAGCCGTGGAGCGACTCCTCCGTGAGCTCGGCGACGAGTCGGCTCGCGCGAACGGTGGGCACGCAGCGCGAAAGCGCGGACGACGGGCCGGCTGAGCGTCCAGGCCTGGCTGCTGCCGGAGCCGCAGAACGACCACCCGCCCCGCACCTGTAGCGAAAGACGGTTCCAGCCCGCGGCGAGCGCTCGGTGGCGTCGAGCCCACCCCGCCCGAGCTTGGATCGGCCGGAAGCCGTGAAGTCGACGTGAGAGGGAATGTCGAGGGCCTCCCGGGCACCCTTCGCGCGTCCGCGTGTGTCGCTATCGGTCGAAACACGAGCCGTTCGGCTAGGGTCATCCTTGAATCCTGCTCGCCCCGGGTCGCCACGTTCGCGCGGCGGGACCGCTCCGAGTACCACTCATTTCCGGAGGTTCCCCATGCGAGGTTCGAAGCCACGCTCCCGTCTCCGCTTGATCGCCCTCCTCGCCCTCGCCGTGGCGCTGTTCAGCGCGGCTCAGGCGATGGCGACACAACCGACCGGAGACCTCGTCTGCAAGCCGACCACCCCGCCGGTGGTGCCGCCACCGGTGGTGCCACCCCCCGTCACGCCCCCCGTGACCCCCCCCGTGACCCCCCCCGTCACGCCCCCAGTGACGGCCCCGGTGGTCACCCCGCCCAGTGTGATCGGCACGACCGCGCCGACGTTGGCCATCACCAAGCGGCCGAGCCGGCGGGTCGTGCGGCTCGGGCAGATCGTCACGTTCAGGATCCAGGTCCGCAACACCGGTACCGCGACGGCGACGAACCTCCAGGTGTGCGACCGGGTGCCCGCGCGGGCCGTGTTCGTGAGCGCGAGGGGCGCCACGATCAAGAAGGGCCTGGTGTGCTTCGCTGTCAGCAAGCTGGATCCGGGCAAGACCGCCCGCTTCCTGGTCACCTTCCGCGCCGTGGCGGTGGGGACGATCAGGAACGTCGCGACGGCCTCGGCGAGCAACGCCGCCACCGTCACGGCGCGTGCGAACGTGCGGGTCTTCGACGTCCTCGGGGCGGTGCGCATCCCCGGCGTCACCGGCTAACGTGACCCCCGTCGTGGCGCCCCGGCGGCGGCCGGGGCGCCACGACGGGCGCCTCGGGTCCCGCGCCTGCCGACGGTGTGTGCAGCGCGGGGCCGTGAGTTTGTGCTGCCCGTCGGATCCGCCCCGCTGCCACGTCGTCTGGCGGAACGCCACGCGCTGGACGACAGCGGCGTCCGGAGGTTCGTCGAGCGGGCGGAGGTTACCTAGAGCGGCGCTCGCGGCGACTCATCTGACGTGCTCTTCTCGCGCTGCGCATCGGGGGCCGTCCCCACCCGCCGGCGCGTGCGCCGGCGAAACAGGGCGCCGGTGGCCAGGCCGAGGAGCCATCCGAGCACGGCGGTGGTAAAGACGATCCATACCAGCGAGGCGTGGCTGGTACCGATCACCCAGTTGAGCTCCGTGGACTGCGTGTTGGCGGCGATGAGCGCGATGAGCACCGCGAGGAGCACGACGATGATCCCTGCACGCAGGTAGAGCGCGTGTCGGCGGCCATGGCGGCGGAGGCGTTCTCCGCGCGGTTCGGGCGGGGGGCCGTGGGTGGCGGCGGAGCGTGGCTCGGCGGCCATTGTTGATCCTCCATTTCTCGAGGTGAGGTGTGCAGTTCCACCAGTCGATCGCTGAAGTGACGGGTCTGCACAGGACGGCGTTCCTCGTCGCGTCTCATCCACGCTCGATCCTTCACGGATCGAGACGCGGCGGCATCAGGGAGGCATCCCGATTCCACCTGCGGCAAGACCGTCGCCTCAACCCTCCCGCGTCGATTCCCTGGCTACCCGTCTAAAGGACCGGCGTGAACATGGACGGTTCCGTCAACGAGCCACGAGGAAGGGAAAATGGTGGAGTCGGAGGTGTGCGATCGGTGCGCCGACGGGACGTTCGCACCGCGTTCGCATCAGCTGTCGAGCGGGCGCGGAGCGGTGGCGAGCGGCAGGAGCACCCGCCCGTGCGGTGCCCCTGCCGCGCCGGTCATGGCCTCAGGGCGTCGCCTGGTTGTACACCTCGAACGTCGTCTCCTGGGGCGGATTCGTGAAACCGCCTTCGATGCCTTGTGTCATCCGTGGCATCAGGACACCGTCGCGGAACCGCTCCCAGCTTTCCTGCGAGTCGTGGACCGCGACGATCGTCCAGCCGCCAGCCGACGGGCCAGCCGCGTGAAACAGCTGACCCTCCGGGAGGCCGCCGTCGCTCGGATGCACGGCCGCGATCGACGCCTCGTACTGCTCCTTCGTGCCATCTGCGAACTGATGCACAATCCCGTACGCCATCTCGTTCCCCCCCGTCGGTCGGTTCGTTCGCCTTGGTGTCGGGTCGGATCCCGCCCGAACCGCTCCGAATGCTGATCGAGGAACGACGCGAGCGCCACCGGCCCGGGTGCGTGTCCGCCCGCCGCGCGACTTCCACCAGCCGCCGTCCCGGGCCGGTGCGAGGACCCGGGACGGCGTACCGCCTCTTGTGAGCGTTCGAATGGCGGGTGACTGCGTTTCTCTCGTGTCCGGGTGTCAGGTTCGCGCGAGCACCGCGATCCGGGAGCGCGAGCCGGGCCAGTTGCCATCGGAGAGGGCCCGTGAGTCGAACCGGGCGGGGCCGAGGACGCCCTCCCCCCAGCAGAGCTCGTGGCCGTGGCCCTCCCGGTCGAGAGCGTAGCGGCTCCCGTCGGGCCGCTCGTACACCGCCAGGTTGCCTCCGTCGCCGATCAACATGTCGTCGTCCATCGGGTACTGCGACACGGAAGTGTCCTTTCATTAAGTCGCGGTCCGACGCGGGGTCTCGCGTCAGACGCGAGAAGTTGTCCTGAGCCTGCCCGTTCGGATCGGGCATGAGCACGACTGTCGTGCGCCGACGGGCGCGCACCAAGGGACCCTAGGGTTTGCCGAACCACACCCCGCAGGGCGCTGGCTCGATTCCAACGTCCAGGCCCGTTTGAGCTTGTCGATGGTGGATTGCTCGGGTGTAGAAGCGTTGGCGAGCGTCTTCGTAGTCCGCCCGCGACGTGCCGGTCGAGATCGGCGAACCACACGACAACCATGCAAACCGATGATGGAAGCAAGTCGCGTGGGCAGCGTGAGCGCCCGCACGCCGGTGTCGCGTCGCCCTGCCGCCCGCATCGTTTGCTTCAGACTGGGGAAGGCCGACAAGTCCTTGACATTCGTCTTGGGAGGGCTCATGTGATGAAGCGTGTTGCGGCAGGACGGGCGAGGCCCGCGGTGCTCGGACTGGCGACCGTTCGCGTTGCGCTCGCCGCTGCTGTCGGTCTCGTGGCCGGCTACGTGTTATGCGTGCGACCACGGCTGCTTCGCTGGGGGGCGACCGACGAGGAAGTGCGGCGGCGGTACCCCGGTGCCGATCTCATCCCGGGCGGCAAGCGCAGCGCGACGATGGCCGTGACGATCGACGCCCCGCCCTCGCAGGTCTGGCCGTGGCTCGTGCAGATGGGCGTCGATCGAGGCGGCTGGTACAGCTGGGACCGGCTCGACAACTTCGGCCTCCGCAGCGCGGAGAGGATCCATCCTGAGTGGCAGGAGATCGCCATCGGCGACCGCTTCACCGCGACGCCCGACGGGAGCGAATGGTGGGAGGTTGCGGCGCTCGAGCGGGAGCGCTTCCTGTGTCTGCGCATGTCGCTCGACCTGCGCGGCCGCCCGTTCGACCCAGCGGGAGTGCGGCCTCGTTTCTCCACCGACTCGACTTGGGGCTTTCTTCTGGAACGACTGCCGGGTGACCGCACCAGGCTTGTGGTCAGCGGCTATTGGTCGCTGCGGCCGCGGTGGCTGCAGCCCGCCGCGAGCGTCATGCTCCTGGAGCCATCCCACTGGGTCATGCAAACCCGCCAATTCGCAAACCTGAGGCGACGCGTCGAGCGCGGCAGTTGTTGACCCCTGCGTTGGCCCGAGCGAGACGTCCGGTGTCGCGGGATTGCACCAGGATCATGTCCCTTACTTGATGAGGGATCAGGGGCATCGGCCGTCTGAGACTCGAACCAGGACACCTCGGGACAGAGGTCCGCTCGGGGCTTCTCCCTTCCGGCCGGTGCTGTGGGTTCCCGCTTGCTGACCGGGATCACACCTGTCGTTCGGTGCGCGGTCGTTGATGTGGTTTCGACCCCGAGCGTTGCCCAGGTTGTTACCCACTCCCGAGAGTTCGTCGGGGGTCGGGAAAGTCGCGTTGTCGGTCGCTGCGGCTGCTGATTCTCGATGGTGGGCGACACATGTCGACCATCACCCGGGAGCGGCGAGGAGCGGGTTCACGGCCGGGCTCAGCCCAAGAGTCCCGCCCCGGCCAGAAGGGTCGCGCCGTCCCAATAGACCCGTTCGGTCTTGACGAGGTCACCATCCATCTCGCAGACGCTCACCCCGTGCAGTTCCACCGTGGCCCCCAGCGCTGGCAGGTCGGGCAGCTCGCCGGTGTGAGTACCCCGCCAGATCCATTCCAGTGTGACGGTGCCGTCGTCGCCGCGTGTCTCGTTGACGGTCTCAAGCACGCAGTCGGGCACCGCGTGGATGTAGTTCTGCGTGTGAGCTGCGATCGCTTCGCGGCCTTCCAGGCGGGCGCCGGGCAGGGCGTACTCGATGCGCACGCCATCCGGTGCGTAGGCCTTGGCCACCGATTCTCCGCTTCGTCCGTTCCACGCCGCCTCGAGCTTGGTGAGCGCCATGTCGTCCCCTCCTCCTCGCATGCCGTCAGCACGGCCATTCTTCGAAGAGAACCGACACCCGTCAAGGCGCTGCGAACGTGATCGAGCCGGACAGTCCCAGACGCGTCCACGCCCGCGCCAACCGTTCCCCGCCATACCCGTACGACCCCCCCGGTGTACCGGGTTGAAGCGGGTCGTGCGCAGATCGCCACACCCCCGATCAGGTGCCCTCCCGATTCGCTCCTCGCAGAGGTACCTGGCCGGCGACGCGTCGAAGCCTGCCGGAGGTGACTTCGCCCACCGTGCGGGTAATGCCCGAAGCGTCAAGCGGAGATTCCGCACCTCGCTGCGCGCCCGACCAGCGAGGTCGCCCGTCGTTGTCATTGACAGCTTCCAGGCGCTCGCAGACGCGATGCGCACGTACTCGCCGGACGGGGTCATCATCGCGACACACCCGCCCGAGCACAGCAACTGGCTGGAGGAGGGTCGTCAGCCAGGCCCGGGGGCGGTTCGACGTGCCGATCACCCATGTCGTCGTGGATCCGGCGCGGGAGCAGGCCCGGGTCGAGGACCGTGAGCCTGTGTCGCAGCGGGCCCCGGCGCGCGAGCGCCACCAGGGCCGGACATCGCCATCCTCGTCGTCGCCGGATTCCTTGCGATCGGCGGGACGCTGCTTTCGCTGTTCTTCTACCAGTCGGATATCTCCGACTGGTTCAACTGGACCTGGGTGCTGGTGTTCGACCTCGGGCTCAAACTGGCGCTGGCCCTGGTCCTCTGGATGCGCATCCAGAATCGGCCCCTCGCGCGGACTGCCTCGACTTCTGAGGGGCAGACGGCGCCACCGCTGCCGTCGGCCACGACGCCGCGGCTCGTGATCTCGTGGCGACGGCTCCCTACGCGAAGGGGAGTGGCGCCGCTTCGCCATTTGCGGGCCGGGCACAGCCGGCGCCACCCGCGCCGGCTGCGGTCTTCAGTGACGGCGCGGGTACCAGTCAGGCGCCTACCAGAGTGCCTGGACAGCCGTGCCGTTATGCAACGTCGCCACCGTGCCCTTGGCGCTCCACGCCACGATGGCGCCCAGGTCTTGCCAGTTGTCTGTCGCGTCCTGCCAGTGTCTGGCGATGCCGGCCGGTGACTCGTAGTACTCATCGAGCACGAAGATCGTCTTGCCGGTCGGCTCCGAGTTCGGGTCCAATGGGTTCGACAGTTCCGGGCCCTTGGAGATGGTGTAGTCCAGTAGCGCCACATCGCCCGTGCGGGGATGCCCCTTCATCCACTCGCCGTGGCTCGCGAAGATGCGATCTCCCTCGGTCACTTCATTCGGCCCCACCGTCCACATGATGATGATGTGCGATTTTCCCATGTGCGACATGCTGCCGCCCTTTCATCAAGCGCCTGTGAGCGCGGCCAACGAGACCGTCTCTCGTCTGCCCATCCAGTAGAGCCCTTGCCGGTTTCGGTGTCAATGGATGCACCGAGGTCGCCGTGCGGAGATCTCCCCGCTCGGGGGAGGTGATTCAGGTGGTACGTCGGACACTTGTCTTGTCCGGCCTCCCATCGGGGTTTGCTGGCCGAAGCCCTCGGGAGAGGGAACCATTCCCTCTTCGGCCCCTTGCTCGCTGAAGGCCGTGCTCATGTTCCGTCCTCGACGTGCGACAGAATGCCCCAGGCGCGGCGGAGTCGGCCACCCACTGAACAGAACTGCTCATGACGAACACATCGCACGGAGCCCGAGGAACAGGGGCCGCAGAAGCGGATCCGCATCATCCTGCCGAGCGAGGTCTACACACCAGGGGTGGTTCTCCAGTGAGCCCGAGAGATCCCGCGAGCCCATGACGAGTGGACCCGCTGAGAAGGCGGAGCGGGAGATTGTACGCCCGTCCCTGCGGACACCCCGCTCTGCCGCGCTGGCAGGTATCGCCTTCTCCGTCCTGTTCACGACCGCCCTGGTGCTGATCCACTGGGCGGTGCCCACCAAGCCGAGCGACGTCGGGCAACTGCTGTCGGATAGCTCACGGCGAGGCGCGGTGCTCCTGGCGCTCGGGCTGGTGCCCTTCGCCGGGATCGCGTTTCTCTGGTTCATCGCCGTCGTGCGCGATCGCATCGGCGACTCAGAGGACCGCTTCTTCGCGACGGTATTCCTGGGAAGCGGCCTGCTGTTCATCGCGATGCTCTTCGCCGCCGCGGCCGCCGCCGCAGGCCTGATCGAGAGCGCAGGTGAGGAGGGCGCGAGCCTGGTCAACTCTGACGCGTGGAGGACGGGCCGGCACATGACCAGCCAGCTGCTCACCGTCTACTCCATGCGAATGGCGGCGGTGTTCACGATCGCCACCTCGACGATCCTGCACCGCACCGCAACCGGACCTCGCTGGTTGGCCGCCGCCGGGTACGCGATCGCGGTCGTCCTGCTGGTGACGTCGGGTTCCCTCGCCTGGGTCGAATTGCTCTTCCCGACGTGGGTGCTCGCCGTCAGCCTGCACATCCTCCTGGCCAAGCCCCAAACGAGATCAGACTGATGTCCCTTTCCACCGGAGGCGCAGACGGGCGCCGACGACCTGGTGGTGCTCGCGTCTTCTACCTGGTGGTTCCAGACGAGCATGCGATCCTCCTCCCCTCCAGCCGGGTCCTATCCACGTTCGGCAGGCCACCCGCGCGGACTGGACATGGTCACTCTTCCGCAGATCTCCGTACCTCTCGGCTGCTGGTGCACCCCTCCCGCACCATCTCCTCTCCCGAGGCTGGGAGCACGGATCGGGCTGTCCGATGGCGGGCACGAGTAAGGGGGAATGGTGGGGGTGTTGCCCACCTGCTGCCCAAACGGCGATTTGCCTCATCCACCCTCAAGCACGAGGTGGTCATGAGCAGGGAACAGCTCGATGGTCGCGGCAGGACTCGAACCTGTGACACGGGGATTCATGAGTCGCTCTCAGCGTCTCAGTCGATCTTCATGGAGGCGACCGATATGCAGGCATGGGAGCGGGGAGGTCGATCCCACCCAATCTCCGTGGTCGTGTTGACCCCTGTTGACCCGACTGAGGCGACGCCCGTGGCGGGTGGAGTCCGGTTGCTGTGTGGTGCTCGAGCGCCACGGTCCCCACTGCGACGTCTCCGTACTCGGCGCCGCCGCCACCGGGCTCGCCGAGCAGGTGCTCGCGGCCGGCGGCCTCCCGGACGACCCCGAGGAGATGCGGGAGACGTTCAAGAAGCTCATGGAGGAGCACACCATCGACACGAGGAAGTACCTCTCGTAGCTCGCTCGCGCTGACCTCGCGCCGTCCGGCGGCGGGCGCTCGCCGTTGGGGCCCGTCTACGCCACCGTGTCGGCGGGCTGGCGAAGGAGCGCCGCGCCCGCGTCCAGCATCCTGCTGACCGCCCGGCCCCCCACTGGAGCGCCAGGAGGGGGTGCTCCGGCGGCAGTGGCAGCGCCGGCCGGCCCGGCTCCTCTCGCGCGCCGGGTCGGCGCTCGGCGAGCGTGGTCCGGGCGGAACTCGCGTACCGTGCCATCGTCACACCGATCATACGACGCCCCTGTCCGCGTCCAGGCTCCCTTTCGGGCCAGATCATCGGGCACCCACCCCTGCGGCGACGATCCGTCCATCTGGCGCCCGCAGCCCAGCCTGCGCCTGTAACGGCTGTTTGTGCACCGGTGTGTGCACGCCGCGAGCCATTCTTGGCTTGTCTGGCACACACGACACACTGATTCCGGGCATTCCGCTCTCGCCGGTGTGAGCGGACGACACTGCGGCCCGCTTGACTCTTCGGATGACCGAAGCCGGGACAACCGAAGGTCTGTCAGACGTGCAAACGCCGTCGCGCGCGAGTCGACGCCCGCGCTACTCGACCACCCGAAGCGTCGACGGCACGTCCATGCGGGAGAGCTTCCGGATCGTGAGCAGCGGAGCGAGCGTCGCGGCGACCACCCCCAGCAGCGCGGCGAGCAGGATCGTCTCTGTGCTGATCGACACGATCGCCCCGAGGTCGGGGATCACCCGGGGCGTCGTGACCTCCACGATGTAGCGGATCACCAGGAGGCCGCCCGCGACCCCGACCACCGTGGCCAGCGCGCCCGCGACGGCGCCTTCCGCCATCGCGTTGCGAAGCACCGTCCGCATCGGCACGCCGAACGCGAACATGGTCGCGTACTCGCGCGCCCGCTCGTCGGCCGCGATGCTGGCCGAGTTGAACGCGATCAGGAGCGCGAGCGCGAAGGCGACGAGCTCCACGATCCTGAGGATGTCGTTGTACTGGCTGAGCGCCTCGTTCAGCGCCTCGCTCGCCGCGGCGACGCGATCTGCCGACGCCACCACGTCGATCCGCAAGAGCGATCGCTTCAGCGCGTCGATGCTCATTCCCGGCTTCGGCTCGACGTTCACGCGGTTGGTGAGGCCGGCAAGGTTGAGCAGCCCGGCCTGTGAGCGGTCCATGTATGCGTAGACGCGCAGCGGGTTCGGGACGAGGCCCGCGACCCGCACCGTCGAGTCCGCCATCCGCAGCGCCGTCGGGCCCACCCGCACCGGGTGACGCAGGAGGATGGGGTCGCCGACGCTCACGCCGAGGTCCGACGCCGCCTTCTTCGTGATGAGAATGCCCGCGCCGCCTGGCGAGAGGTGGCCTGCCGACAGCGCCGGGCGGAAGAGCGCGCTGCCCGCGTCCATTACCTCGAGCGCGACGTCGATTCGCTTCGTGCCGGCCCCGACGGTCGCCGGGACGACCACCGCAGGCTCCGCCGCCGCTACCCGCGGGTCACCGGCGATCTGCGCGACGCTCGGCGCGTCCTGTCGGACGAACCCGGCGAGGTTGACGGCCATCCGGTCGCTGCTCGGGCCCACCAGGGCCGAGCGGCTCTCGTCGATCGTCGCGACAAACGAGTCGATCATCCCGGTGACGCCGACGGCGGTCGTCACCGCGGCCGCGATGCCGAGCACGGTGAGCAGCGTGCGCCGCGGCGCGCGCAGGAGGTTCCGTAGCGGCATACGGGCGAGGGTCCTGCCGGGAAGCGGCACGCGCGTCGCGAGGCCGGCCAACCCGGCGCCGCGGGCGGCGCGGAACCCGGCCTGCACCGCTTGGACTGGGGGCATCCGTATGGCCCGCACGGTCGGGTAGGCGGTGGCGAGGATCGGGAGCACGATCCCGAGCACGGCGCCGCGGGCGAAGACTCCCGGCTGGAACGGGGACGTCCACACCGGCAGCGGGAGGGCCTCCTTGAGGACCGCGAGGAAGCTCCGGCCCACAAACAGGCCGAACGGGATGCCCAGCACGACGCCGAGGACGGCGATCTGGACGCCCAAGAGCAGCGGGCGGATGGCCAGCGACCGGGGCGGCACCCCGAGTGCCATCCCGACGCCGAGTTCCCGGCGCTGCGACTCGATGATCCGGCTGGCGAGGTTGAACGCGGCGAAAGTGCCGGCGCCGAGCAGGATGAGCGCGAAGATGTTGTAGATCTCCTGATCGCCGGAGATGTCGTCGTAAAGGATCCGGTAGCCATCGTTGTCGCGGCGGGTCAGCACTGACGCCCCCACGTCCGGCAGGCGCGCCGCCAGGGCGCGCTGCAGGTCGCGGCGGACGGCGGCGGCGTCGGCTCCCGGCGCCAGGCGCAGCACCGCGTCGTTGATTCGTCCCTGCTGGCCGGTGAGGGCCTGGGCGGTCGCGAGCGGCATGTAGACGACGGCGAAGTTGGCCTCGGCGCTGAGCGTGGCTGCCTCGGACGTGACGTAGAAGTACTCGGGCGATACCCCCTGCCCGACGTAGTCGATCGGATGCCCTCCGGCCAGCACGACGGTCCCCGAATCGGGGAGGTGGTTGGAGCGGGCGAAGCCGTAGTCCAGCACCGCGACGGTCCGGGCCGCGTCGGCGGGGCCCAACACGCGGCCGCGCTTCGCGAACAGCGAGTCGACAGCCACCCGACCGCCGACGTCGACGCCGACGATCCGGCCGGGGGTCGCGATCGTGCGACCGGGGGACGACGCATCGACTTGCGTGGGGGCGACGAGCCGTTCCTCCACTGCGGCGACCCGACCCGGGGCCGGGATCGACGCGACCGCGGCCCGCAGGGCGCCGGAGGGCAGCGAGCTGCCCGGGTTGAGCGTGACCCGAAGGTCGTGGAAGGCGAGCTTCTCGTAGCTCGCGTCGTTCGAGGCCCGCCGCCACTCCGACATGCTCGAGAGCCCCGCGTAGGCGCCGGTGCCGATTGCGATCGTCATGGAGATCGCAACGACGACGAGCCACCGCCGCCGCAGATCGCGTCCCGACCAGCGCAGCCAGAAACGCAGGCGCGCGGCGCTCACCAGCGCAGCTCCGCGATGTTGGCGGGCCCTCCCTGTGGCGGTCCGTCGGACACCACGCGTCCGCTGGAGAGCTCGATCACGCGGTCCGCCGTGCGGGCGATCTCGCGGTTGTGGGTCACCACGATCACTGCGGTCCCGATCGTGTGCGTCTGCTCGTGGAGCAGCTCGAGGATCTGCACCCCAGTGTGGAAGTCGAGCTCACCGGTGGGCTCGTCCGCGAGCAGGATCGGGTTGCCGGTCGCGAGGGCGCGCGCGATCGCGACGCGCTGCTGCTCGCCGCCCGACAGCTCGTGGGGGAAATGCCGGGCCCGCTCCGCCAACCCGACCCGCTCGAGCGTGGCGCGGGCGCGGTCGCGGGCGTCGCCGCGGCCGGCGACGTCCGCGCCGAACTCGACGTTCTCGAGCGCCGTGAGCGCGGGGAAGAGGTTGAAGCTCTGGAAGATGAAGCTCACCGTGTGGCGGCGGAACCGGAACAGTTCGCTGCGCGATGCGGCGGCGATGTCGCTGCCGTCGATCACGATGTGGCCCTCCGTCGGGGTGTCGAGGGCGCCGACG
Organism: uncultured Thermoleophilia bacterium; assembly: GCA_963777565.1. GTDB lineage: Bacteria > Actinomycetota > Thermoleophilia > Miltoncostaeales > Miltoncostaeaceae > CALMEC01. The sequence goes on along the minus strand of CAVZQZ010000009.1, from coordinate 827,836 downwards.
AGGTTGAGCAGCGTCGTCTTCCCGCTGCCGGACGGGCCGAGCACGACGATGAACTCGCCGTTGTCGACGTCGAGGGTGACGTCCTCGAGGGCTGTGACCGTGACCTCGCCCAGGTCGTAGCGGCGCGCGACCTCCCGCAGTGCGATCAGGGGGGCGGGTCCCGCCGGACGGGTGGCGCTGCCGGTGGCGGGGTCTGGGTCCTCCACAGCGAATCGAGCGTGGCACTCGCCGCGCGGCGCGGCATCCGGCCGTCGCCGGTCCAGCCGTGCGGGATCCCCGCAGCGGCGTGCCCGCGGCCGCTACGGCCGGTCGGCCTCCCGGCCGACGCGACGGGCCTCCCACACCGTCTCCTCTCCCGAAGCCGGGATCATGAATCTGGGTGTCTGAGTTCGGGCACGAGGACGAGGACATGGTGGGGGGTGCTGCCCACCTTGTTGCCCAAACGGCGAAATGCCGAACCAGTCAAGAATCAGAAGGTGCCCATATGCAGGCCAAACTGCGATGGGCGGGGCAGGACTCGAACTTGCGACCGGGGATTATGAGTTCCCACCGGGGCTTCGTTCACTTTCGGCCGGTCCCGTGTTTTCGGGCTTGGTGACTGGGATCCCACCTGCCATCGGATACACGGCGGTTGGTGTGGGTTTGGATGATGTCGATCGGCTTCTCCGGCCGCTGTTCCCCGAGTTCCCGCGCTGGGTTCGTCATGAGTACGTACTCCTGATCACCGGGGTGGCCAACGGGGGTAATACCTTCACTGTCGCACGTTGGGGACGGGAGCATGGGCGGCGCTTTTCCCGCAGCGGCGGGTGCGCCCCGGGGCCGCGGAACAGCAGCACCGCCCCGGCCAAAGTGGACGTCTATGCGCGGCGCGACCCGGAGAGCTCTTCCAGGCGTTGGGCGGACGCGACGAGCCACGCCTTGACGGCAGCGATCTCATCCGGAGCAAGGTCCTCTTCGATAGCGTCTTCGAGTTCTCGGACAGCGGGGGTGGCCGTCTCGAGTCGCCGCTCCCCTTCGCGCGTCAGCGTGACCTGGAGGATGCGACCGTGCGTCGGGTGGGGGTGTCGCTCGACCAAGCCGTCACGCTCGAGCGTCACGAGCACACCGTTCATCGCCTGAGGCGTGGTGTTGCATGCACGTGCAAGATCGGCGCCCGACCTGCCGGGATCTCTCGCGAGCACGCTGAGCACGGCGTACTGGGCCCCATTCAATCCATGGGCACGTAAAGCTGTCTCCATGGCGCCGCGAAACGCGTGCCAGGCCTGGCGCAGAAGGTAGCCGCTGCGGCCCTCGACTCCCCGGTACCGCTCTCCGATCTGTGGTGTGCTCACGGACCCATGATATCAAGTCCTTGACAAGATGTAAGGCTCCTGACATTATATAAGGGACTTGATACTGCGTCAGACGGGATGGGTACCGCTCCAGTCCCGAGAAGGGAGCAGATATGACTGCCCAACAGGCGATCACCCCACGGGTGAGTCGAGCGGAGATGGACGCGCTCGTGGACGGCCACTACCGGGCCGAGGAAGCCGGCGACCTGGAGGCGATCGTGGAGGGCTTCGCTTCCGATGCCGAGCACGACGTCGTCGGACGCCCCGGTGAGCCGTTCCACGGCGGCGATCAGATCGAGGGTTTCTATCGAGCTCTGCTCGCGGAGCTGCGGATCGACCGCTTCGAGCCCGTCCGACGCTGGTACGGCGATGACCATGTCGTCGACGAGTCGATATTGCACGCAACGGCAAGTGGCCACCCCTTTGGCCTTGAGGGTCGCGGACGACCGGTGCGTTCGCGGTTCCTGCACATCTTCGACTTCAGGGACGGCCTGATCAGCCGGGAAAGCGCCTGGATCGACCTCGCCGCGATTCAGCAGCAGCTCTCCGACTAGAGCCCTGTTCGGCCGCTGAGACCACCCCCGGGGTGGTCTCAGCGGCCAGGCCCGTGTCCTGGGCAGTGGCCGCTCGGTGATGGTGCCTGCCGAGTCCTTCGAGAGGACGCTGCTCACCGAGGAGACGAGCCAAGGGCGGGCTCTTGCCTGCCGAAGTCGCCGACGAGGAAATGGCACCCCTCCGCACCGTCGGCTACTCGGGGGACCCTCCGGGGAGCCGGACGCGTTTGAGCGCCACGGCGTTGAGGGCGACGATGATGCTGGACCCGGACATCGAGAGTGCCGCGATCTCGGGCCGCAGCACGAACCCGAGCGGCTCGAAGACGCCGGCCGCGATCGGCAGGGCGAGGCTGTTGTAGCCGACAGCCCACGTGAGGTTCTGGCGCATCTTGCGTACGGTGCCGCGCCCGATGGCGATCGCGGTCGCGATGTCGAGCGGATCGGACCGCATCAGCACCACGTCGGCAGTCTCGATCGCGACGTCCGTCCCAGCGCCGATCGCGACGCCGACATCCGCTTGGGCCAATGCGGGGGCGTCGTTGACGCCGTCGCCGACCATCGCGACCCTCCGACCCTCACCTTGGAGGTCCCTGACCTTGGCTGCCTTGTCTGCTGGAAGAACCTCGGCGATGACCTCCTCGATGCCGAGCTCGTCGGCAATCCGCTCGGCCGTGGCGCGGCTGTCGCCGGAGAGCATGACGGGTCTGAGTCCGAGGTTCGTGAGTGCAACGATTGCCTGCGCCGCCGTCTCGCGCGGCGCGTCGGCGATGGCAATGAGCGCCGCCGGCTGGCCGTCGAGGGCAACCTGAACCGTCGTGCGACCCTCCCCGGCGAGTTCGGCGGCGCGGTCGGCCAGCCCGTCGGCCGTGATGCCCTCGCGGTCGAGCAGTCGTCGATTTCCGATGATGAGACGGTGGCCCTCCACGGTCGCGAGCGCACCGTGGCCGGGGATCGCCTCGAAGCGTTCCACCGGAGGCAGCTGAAGGCCGCGCTCGCTCGCCGCCTTCACGATCGCCTGAGCGAGGGGATGCTCGCTCTCGCGCTCGGCGGCCGCCACCAGGCGCAGCAGCTCATGGTCGCGGATCCCGTTGTCGGCAGCTAGGACGACTGCGACGACCTCGGGCTCCCCGCGGGTGAGCGTGCCGGTCTTGTCGAGCACGACGGTGTCGAGCGAGGACGCCTGTTCGAGGGCGACGGCGTGTTTGAAGAGGATGCCGCGCTTCGCGCCGAGGCCAGTCCCCACCATGATGGCCGTCGGCGTCGCCAGGCCGAGTGCGTCGGGGCAGGTGATCACCACGACGGTGATCGCGAACAGCAGGGCGTCCTGGACGTCCCGGCCCACAAGGAAGTACCAGACCGCGAAGGTGAGCAGTCCGCCGAGCAGGGCGACGAGCACGAGCCAGAACGCTGCGCGGTCGGCGAGTCGCTGGCCAGGTGGCTTGGAGTTCTGCGCCTCCTGGACGAGCTTGACGATCTGGGCGAGTGCTGTGTCCGAGCCGACGGCGCTGGCGTGGGCCCGCAAAGTGCCGTTCGTGTTGATGGTCGCGCCGATGAGTTGGTCGCCTGCTCCCTTGTGGACGGGCAGGCTCTCGCCGGTCACCGTGGACTCGTCCACCTCGCTTTCGCCGTCCTCGACGATGGCGTCCACGGGGACCTTCGCGCCCGGGCGGATCAGCAGAAGATCGCCTAACCGCACTGCCGCAGTCGGGACCTCGACCGGCTCACCCTCGCGCACAACGACCGCTTTCGGAGGGGCGAGGTCCAGCAGCGTCCGGATCGCATCGTTTGCGCCGCCCCGGGCCCGCATCTCGAACCAGTGCCCCAGGAGGACAAACGTGGCGAGCATCGCCGCGGCCTCATAGAAGACATCCCCTTCAATCCAGAATGTCGCGGCGACCGAGTAAACCCACCCAGTGCCGATGGCGACTGCAACGAGGACCATCATGTCGAGCGTCTTGGCCCGCAGAGCGGCGAGCGCACCGATGAAGAAGATCGACGACGCCCACAGCACCACCGGAAGGCTCAGGAGCAGCTGCCAAACCTCGCGGTCGATGCCGAACGGGGTGGGAACCTCAGTACCAAAAAGGCTCGTGCCGACCATTGACCAGACGACGATTGGCAGGGTGAACAACAGCGCGACCAGGAAGCGGTCGCGCATGTCGCGCACCATCGCCTCCATCGACATCCCGGCATGACCGCCATGACCATGACCGTGCGCGTTATCCGCACGACGCACAGCGGCATCGTCGTGGGGACCGTGGTCAGGGTCGACTAGGGGATCACACACATGACCGGGCACTGACTGGCCCGCGCAGTGGTACCCGCATTCTTCGACCCAGCCGCGCAACTCCTCCACCGACGTGCGCGCGGGATCGAACTGCACCGTCGCCGTCTGGGCGACCGGATTCGCCTCCACGCCGACGACACCCGAGCGTCGGCCCAACACCCCTTCGACGACCCCCTTCTCGCCCGCGTAGTGGAGCCCGCCGACGTGCAGGACGACCGACTGAGGAGCTGATGCGGAGGGCTCGCTCATCACTCGAAAATACAGTCCGGGGGTATGCCGCAGTGGTTCATTCATCGCCGCTGCGGCGCTTCGGTGCGGTATCTCCCCATGGGCCCTTCCGCGCGGGCGCGGATGCCGCAAGGTGAGTCATCAACGACGATGGAAGGTGAACGGCTTCGACCGCTTGGGAGGCGGGCCATGATGGGGTACTGGCACGACATGAGCGGGTGGGACTACGTCTGGATGATCGGAATGATGGCCCTGTGGGTTGTGGTAATCGCTGGGGCGATCTGGGCGGCCGTCACGCTCGTCCGGCGCGACAGCTCTCCGCGGGACGCTCCCTCGGCGCGGGAGGAGTTGGACCGTCGGCTGGCCCGGGGTGAGATCACCGAGGACGAATACAAACGTCGGAGGGATCTGATCGGCTCGGCGTCATAGCTTTGCCCGTGCTGGGTTGGCCGCTGCCGAAGGCAGCGCGGACCGCGAGTCGAGTGACGCCGGCTCGCACTTCGGCGAACGATGGTGTTCGGCCTCTGAGGCCGACGTCCCGGCAGCACTCGTGTTCGCCGCCTGCCGGCCTGCGTTTCTTGCGGTGGCGCACGGCGCTACTCTCCACGCGGCCCGCTTCCGTCTACGCGCCTATGTGGGCTGAGGGTCGACGTCGAAGCTGAACATCATTCCGCTCTCGTGGTGCTCGGCGATGTGGCAGTGGGCCATCCACCGGCCGGCGTTCGTGATGTCGAGAAGGATGTCGACCGTCTCGCCGGTTCGTACGAGCACCGTGTCTTTCCACATCAGGTTCCGCTCAATGACCCCGTCGCGGGCCAGGATCACGAAGCGGCCCGCCCCGTGGACGTGGAAGGGGTGGTGCATCGGATGATCCGAGTCCATCTCGTTCACGAGGCGGATCACAACGCGATCGCCGACCGTGAACCGCCATTGGATGTCCTGGTTCTCCGCCCCTGTTGAGCGGTCGATGATCTTCCATCGCATGTTCGCGGGAGTGGTCATGCGGTTGATGTCGACCATGTCGTCTTCCCATTCGATCCCGCCGGCATTCCCATGCCCGTGGGGTTCGTCATGGTGTTCGTGAGCGGCCTCGTGATCGTGGTGGTGGACGTCTGCCGAGGGATCCACGAGTGTCGCCGGCAGCAGTTTCATGCCGCATTCCGGGCACTTGCCCGGCTCGGCGCTGACGACGTCCGTGTGCATCGGGCAGACGTAGCTCGGCGGGGGAGCCTCCTGCGCGAGGAGCTTCATGCCGCACTCGGGGCAACGGCCGGGCTCGGGACTCGTGACCGCCGGATGCATCGGGCAGGTATAGATCACGCTCCCGCCGACACCGACAGCGGGGGTGTCCATGTCCATTTCGGCGACGAAGGCAAGCGTCTTGTCCGGATCCGCCGTCCGGTTGGCTTCGATCTGCTGGCGCTCGGATGCGAAATCGGGGTTATGGCGCAGCACTCCGAACTGGTCTGCCGGCCCTGCACCCGCCCGCTCCTCGCTCACGGCGATCGACGCCAATCGGTAGGTCCGGTCCGGTGTGCGGTGCTCGAGCGTCACGTCGCCGGGCTGGTCGAACAGCACGTCGACCACCACCCGCTCAGAGGGCGCGATCACGATCTCCTCGATGAGCTCCTCATGCTCGACACGGCCGCTGTCACCTCCGACGAGCTTCATCCGCGCCCCTGGGAGGGCGACGTTGAACACGCGGGTGTTGGCGGTGTTGGTGAGATAGAAGCGCACCACCTCGCCGTGTCGTGCGGCCAGCGACAACTCCGGCTCGCCGCCGACCAGCAGCACGTTGCCGAACCGACCCATCGCAGCGTAGGTAGTCTCGGACTGGCTGAACGGCGCGACCATTCCGTCTTCGAGAAGGATGTCGTCGAGGGTCAGCAGCACCTCACGGTGAGCCGCAGGCCAGTAGTCAGGATCTGTGGGGACGACGAGCACGTTTCCGTACAGGCCCATCTCCTTGCCGTAATCCTCGCGGATATGCGGGTGGTACCAGTAGACCCCCGGATCGGGAACGACAACGCGAGCGGTATAGCTGCCGCCGACGGGGATCGGCACCTGGGTCTCGTGCGTGCCGTCGAACCGATTCTCGAGGCGAAGCCCGTGCCAGTGCACCGTCGCCTCCACATCACCATCATTGACGACATTCACGATCGCCTCAGACCCCTCTGCTACCTGCAGGGTGGGACCCGGAATCGACCCGTTGTAGGCCAGCATCCGCACCGTCGCATCGCCCAACCGCTTGCTCACCGGCGCGATCCGCAACTCAAACTCATCACCCTCCGACAGCCGAACCACCTGCGAACGGCCGCACTCGGGAAGACCAGTGGGGTCGGTCGCGAACGCGCCCTTTGCCTCCCCGCCAGGGGTATCCATGTCGTCTTGCACGGCACCTCCCTTCCCCGGCGTCCGCCGGCACGCAGCGAACAATCATCTCACACGCCTTCGTCGTCGATTCCCGGCATTGGGGTGTCCCGGGCACCATTCTTTGACGCCGTGGGTGAAGCGAGGGCGGCGAAATCGAGGGATTCGCATCTCGACCCCCTCCCGAGGCTGTGAGCACGATCGGGGTCTCCGAGACCGGGCACGAGGAAGAGGAAATGGTGGGGGTGTTGCCCACCTTGTTGCCCACACGGCGAAATGCCGAACCAGTCACGAATCATAAGATGCCCATTTGCAGGGCAAAATTGATGGGCGCGGCAGGACTCGAACCCTGCGACCCGGGGATTATGAGTCGCCCCCGGCGTCTCCTGCTATCTCACGGTGTCGTTTCTTTGCAGGCACTTCGTGTGAGCGACCAGGCATTGACCTCACCCGATCTCCGGTGGTCGTGTTGACCCGGTGTTGACCACCCCGGCGGGGACGCGCACGTGCAGGGCACAAGCCGATGGGCCGTGACGGGATCGAACCTTCGACCTTGGGATTAAGAGTGCCGAGCGGGTTCGGTTGACCCGGTGTGATCGGCCTCGGGCGCTAGTAGAGCCGTCCGTAAGTACGGATGAGAACTGGGTAGGATCGCGCCGTGCCGTTCACGCTCAGGAACCTCAAGGAGGATCTGGAGGACGTCGGCTCTCGGTTCGACGGCGCGCCGGACCTGGAGTTCCGCTTGGCGACCGAGGCGCTCGAGCTCGAGAAATCCGGCCTGAGCTACCAGCGCGTCCCGCCCGGCTATCGCTTTCCGTACGGCCACACGCACAAGAAGCAAGAGGAGGTGTACGTGGTCCTGCGCGGGAGCGGGCGGATGAAGGTCGACGACGAGATCGTCGAGCTCAAGGAATGGGACGCGGTGCGCGTCCCGCCCGGTACGTGGCGAGGCTACGAGGCCGGGCCGGAGGGCCTCGAGATCCTCGTCATCGGCGCGCCCAATCTCGGCGAGGCTCAGCGCGAAGACGTCGATGGCCAGCGCGACTGGTGGGCTGACTAGTAGAGCTGTCCGGAAGTTCTGATCGTTAGGCCGCGAGTCGGCGGTCGGGCTCGCGGTCGGCGATCTTCGCGAGGACCTGGTTGAGGTCGTTGCGGGTGAAGGTCCCGTCGAACGGGCGGGCGATCGTCCGGGAGTGCTCGGCGAACGTGGTCAGTCGGTCGGTCAGCGCCTGGAGGTTGGGGGAAGTCGTTCGGGGTCAGCGCTTTGCGTTGAACGATCGAGAAGTAGAGCTCGATCTGGTTCAGCCACGAGGCGTACACGGGCAGGTGGATCAGCCGCGCTGTGGGGTAGACGTCGGCCATCCTTTGCACGGACGCGCGGCCGCAGTGGCTTGAGCCGTTGTCCACGACCCAGAACACCCGGCGCGCTGACTTGTAGCGCTCGGTGTTCGTGACCTCGTCAACCAAGCGGCCGAACGGGACGATCCCGGCCGGAGTCGGCGCTCAGCGTCTGCTCTCGAAACTCAGGAGCGTCCTCGGGTCGGCGTCGATTGAGGGCAGATCGCAGCTTCATCTCGCGCTCTCACCCTTCGCCATCGACCTGGCCGCCGCGGGCACGAACTGGGTCGTCTAGAAGAGAGAACCCGAGGTGGCACCGCTTGAGGGCTCTTCCCGAGGCGCCCGCCGTCGCGCCACGGCCGGACCGGCTCGTGCCGGTCCGGCCGGGCGGCACATGTCAGGTGACGACGATCTTCCCGTCCATGTTTGGGTGGATGACGCACTCGTAGTTGTAGGTGCCCGGCGTGCTGAACGTGACGCTGAACCGCGACGCCGCCCCGCTCCCCCTGGGCAGAAGGATCCCAGAGTTCAGGTAGCCGTCGCCATGGTTCGTCCCGTTGTAGACCACCGGCGCCGGGCTGCCGGGCGGCTCGCTCGAGAAGAAGCCGAGCGGGTTGATGGTCGTGGGGTTACCCGGCGTGATGAACGTCTTCTCGATCTGCGCGCGGAGGGCGGCAGGACCGAACGTCACGGTGTGGGGGTCGGAGACCGCCATGTTCGCGAACGTCACCGTCGTGCCCGCCTTCACGGTCAGCTTCGGCGGGAACATCGCCGTGATGTTGGCGCCCTGCGGCGTCCCGATCCCGACGAAGACACGGCCCGGCTTGGCGGGCTTGATCTTGCCAAGCAGCCGGGTCTGGCGGACGACCTGGGCGAACTCGGCCTGCCCGAGCCGGATGAGCCGCGCACGCGACGGCGCCGGCGCGTGCTTGGGCACCACCACGACCACCCCGCGCATGCCCGGGTGCACGACGCAGTCGTACCGGTAGACCCCCGGCTTGGTAAACCGGATGGTGTACGGAGCGGGCGGCGTGTTGGGAGGAGCCGTGAAGACACGGAGCAGGCCTGAGCTGCGCACCTGGGTCGGCGAGCTCATCCTGCCGCCACCCTGCTGCAGGATGGCAAGCGGGCTGACCGTCATGATTGGCGCCTTGCCGCCCCACCACAGCGGGTTGCCGGCGGCGTCGTTCGTGACCGGCTGCAGGCTCGCGCCGGGAACGAAGAACGGGTATGGCTTCAGTGGTCCGGGGAACGTCACGGTGTGGAAGCCGTTGATGCTCCAGCGGACAGAATCCCCGACGTGGATCGTCACGATCCGCGGGAAGAACCCGAGCGGGTCGGCCAGCGGGTTGACGTTCGTCAACGGCCGCAGGCCGCCGGCGGAGACCGGCACCGGCGCCGACGCGCTAAGCGCGGACCCGGCTGAGGCCCCTACCGCGATGACCGCCGCGAGCCCGGCCACGCGATACAGGCGGCGGCGTGAGCGGAGATTCAACCTGACCTCCTTAGGACGATAGGCAGGGAGCGGCCCCGCCGGGGCCGCCAGTATGTTGCGCGGCGACGCTACATCCGGCTTGTCATACCTGCAACTTGCGTGGGCCGTCCGTGACCGCCCCCACGGGCATCCCTCGAAGAGGCCGTCGTCGGACATCACCGGCGGGCTGACGCGGCGATCTCCCCAGCCATGACGGCGGGCAGAGCCTCGGGTTCGGGGTGGCGACAATCACTGGTCGGACAGGCCGTGCACTTGCCGCGCGGACGTTTCTCGCGACCGTCGGCGCAGGCACGTATGTCACATCACCGGCCGGTTCGCCTCGGTCGTTCCAGACCCCCGGCCCCGAACCACGGGGTCGCTAGATTCAGCCAGCCCTGCCTCTTGACCGGGGCCGAGTGAACGACGGCCCCGCTACCGCTCGTCATGGGCGGCACCGTCAGCCGCTCTCGCCACGCGCGGAGTCGTCATCTCGCCCCGCGGTCGAGCGGCCATCTCGCGAGCACCTTGAGCGGGTCGCGCCAGAGAGGGTGGAACGCAGGTCCGTTGGGTGAGGCCCCGAACGAGAAGGTGCCAACCCCGGGGGCGTGGAGGTACTGCAGCTCCCCCCAGAGGCCGGGGAACGCCAGCCACCGTGGTGCGGCGCGGCTCACCCGCTTGATTCTCGTGATCTGCCCATGCGCGCTCGCCGGGCCCCCTACAGGGCCGGCTGTAACGAAATCCGCCGGCAGTGGCAGGCCGGCCTGCCGAAAGAGCGCCACGGCCCGAGCAGGCAGGCACGCCGCGGCGATCGGGTGGGTGCCCGCCGTGAAGTAGTTCGCGTGGGAACCGAGCGCGACGTGTACGACCGGGTGATGGATCCCCAGACGGGGGGTCGACCCCCACAGACGCCGCTGGCCCCTGCAATGCTGGCTGTAGCCCACCTCGACTGGGCGGCGCCCATGGTCGAGCACTACGGTGACGACCTCCCAGTCGCCTTCGTGCGACTGCCAGATGAAGTCGCTGGGCGGGTCGCGATAGCTGAGCAGGTCCTCATAGTAGAAGTACCAGTACTGGAGGACCGTCTTCTCGCCCACGCGCACGACCCGTCCGTAGACAACCCCTGAGGCCCCGTGGGCGGCGAACGCCTCCGCGTAACACGCAAGCCCGCCCACTGGCGCGTTGGGCGAGCAGGTCCGCTGGTTCAGGCGCCAGATCATCGTGCTGGCGGTCGGTAGCGTTCCAGTAGTGGGCGCGGGGTCCTGCACGGCGAAGGTCGCCGACCCAGCCAGCGCCTCGAGGTCAGAATCGACAATAAACGTCTCGACCGAGGAGGGCCGGAAGTGCTCGGACGGGTCGAAGACGGTTACCGGCTGGTAAGCGGCGAGCAACGTCGCAGGTGATTGGCGGGCGAGCGCGCTGCTCCCTGCGCACACGACGGCAAGGGCGACAAGCGCCCCGAGCAGCCACGCTCTCACCCCGAATCGCCCTCGTCGAGCCGGCCGGGCCGCAGCGCACCGACGGACCCGCAAGGAGAGGGTGGAGAGACAGGAGGCGGGCACACGACCGGTCAGATATACACCAGCCAAGCCGCAGGAACCATCGGCGAGCGGTACGCCGACGGGGAGGCAGCAAGCAGACCGGCTGCTGCGGCCCCTGCCCCTCGGGTTCGTGCGATGGGCTCGTTATGAGCAGATCCTCGTCAGCGATTGTCCCACCCGACCGGCAGGACGACATTCACTTTGCATGTCGGGGGTGGAGCATGGGCGCGACTGCGACAGATGAGGAGGGCGATGTGGAAATGGTCCCCCTCCCGCACGGTCTCCTCTCCCGAGGCCGGGAGCATGGATCGGGGGTTCCGAAGTCGGGCACGACGAAGAGAGGAAATGGTGGGGGTGTTGCCCACCTCGTTGCCAGTCTCGCGTCGATCGCAACACCCGTTGAGTACGTGCGACACCGATTCGCCAGGAGCCCCACGCGCTACCCTGCCGACGCCCGCGTGCGCGAAGGGGTGGACGTGGTTCAGCTGGCACGTCGGTTATTCGCAGTGGTCGGTCTCACTGTCCCCAGCGGGCTAGCGTGACAGCCCATGGATCCCCGCCGTGCCCGCCGCACGACGGCTCGCCGCCGCCGTCATCGCCAGACGCTGACTCTGCTGCTCGTCCTCGTCACGGTCGCCGGCCTCATCGCCTGGGGCGCCGTCGTGCTCACCGGCGGGTCGACCCCATCGGCCGCGACGCCGGCCGTGGCGACGACACGGGCATCGGGCGCGGAGGGGGGCGGGCGCGGGGGAGCGGAACCGGCAGCCGAGCCGCACCACTTCGCGCGACTTGCCTTTCCGCCGACGCCGGCTCGACAGTCGATCGACGTCCCCATCCTCATGTTCCACCGCATCGCCTCCCCTTCCACCGCCACGAACGCCGTCTCCCGCGACCTGACCGTCGCCCCGGCGACATTCGCCGCCGAGCTCGCATGGCTGCACGCCCACGACTACCACCCGATCGGCCAGGCGCAGTTGTTCCGGGCGCTCGAGCTCGACGCTCCCGTGCCGCCGCGTCCGATCGTGCTGACCTTCGACGACGGCTACGTCGACGCCACGACCACGATCGCGCCGCTGCTTCGCCGGTACGGATGGCCGGCGACGTTCTTCGTCATCACCGGCCGTGCGGGCGCAAGGGCCTTCCTCACCTGGGACCAGATGGTCGCGCTCGACCGGGCCGGGATGGACGTCGCGTCCCACACGGTCGACCACGTGGAGCTTCCGGCGCTGAGCGCCGCCGCCCGCTGGGATGAGATCACCCGCTCCAAGCGGGCGCTCGAGCGCCACCTGGGACACCCCGAGTACTGGTTCGCCTACCCGGCCGGGGCGTTCGACCGTGCCTCCGAGGCCGACCTGCGCCGCGCGGGCTACCTCCTGTCGTACACCACCAGGTACGCAGCGTCGATCTCGTCCACGAGCCCTGAGGCCGAGCCCCGAGTCCGGGTGCACGACCAGGCGACGGTCGCGGAGTTCGCCGCCGCCGTGACCGCGGCAAGCGCCCGTCCCTGAAGAGATCGAACCTTCGACCTTGGGATTAAGAGTTCCCTCCGGGGCTTCTCTCGCTTTCGGCCCGTTCGGCGATTTCCGGCTTGGTGACTGGGATCACACCTGTCATCGGATGCGCGGTGGTTGGCGTGGTTCTGGACCTTCGGTGTTGCCCAGTTTGTTGCCCAATCCGGGGTCGTGGAGCGGGCCGCACACAAGGGTCTTCCGGAACAGCGGGGCGCGAGACCTTTCGGTCGACGAAACCGAGGCACAGGTTCGAACCTCGTCTGGCGCGTCGAAGGTGCCACATGCTCCTGGCCACCCCCCGGCGGGTCTTGACGGCGTCGCCGGGGATGATGGAAAGTCGACCTTGCGGGCTGCACTGCGGCTTGCCCGCGGCGCGTCGTCCATGCGTGAAGGAGGCCGGTATGTCAGTCACCGCAATCACCGGTGAGCGGCTGGCGGAATTCGCCGCCGGATTGGCTGGAGAGGTTGTCGTTCCGGGCGACGCCGGGTACGACGAGCATCGGCGAGTCCACAACGGCCTGATCGACCGGCGGCCGGCGCTGATCGCGCGCTGTCGAGGCGTCGCCGACATCGTCGATGCCATCGCGCTCGCCCGCGACTGCGACATGGAGATCTCCGTCCGCGGCGGCGGGCACAACGTTGCGGGGCGGGCGGTGACGGACGGCGGCGTCATGATCGACCTGTCGCTCATGAAGGGCATCCATGTCGATCCGGCCGCGCGCACCGCGCGCGCGCAGGGCGGCTGCGTCTGGAGCGAGCTCAACCGGGAAACGGCGCTGCACGGCCTCGCGGTGACTGGCGGGGCGATCTCGACGACGGGCATCGCCGGCCTGACGCTCGGGGGCGGCCTCGGGTGGCTGATGGCGACGCAAGGGCTCGCGGCGGACAACCTCATCGGCGTGGAGCTCGTCACCGCCGACGGGTCCGTGCTGGCGGTCTCCGACGAGTCGCACCCGGACCTCATGTGGGCGCTGCGGGGCGGCGGCGGGAACTTCGGGGTCGCGGCGTCGCTCGAGTATCGCGTGCACCCGCTCGGGATGGTGACCGGCGGCTTGATCGCGCACCCCATCGATGCGGCGGCGGACCTTCTGCGCTTCTACCGCGACGCGGTGGTGGACTGCCCCGACGAGCTCTCGGTGTTCGCGGCGCTGGCGCACGCGCCCGACGGGTCCGGCGTGAAGCTCGCGGCGTTCCTCGTCTTCCACGTCGGGGACGCCGATCAGGCGGAACGCGATCTCGCCCCATTCAAGGACTTCGGCTCGCCGATCATGGTGGATGTCGGCCCGATGCCGTACCCGGTCATGAACACGATCCTCGACGACGGCTTCCCGACGGGCTCCCTGAACTACTGGCGCTCCAGCTTCACGCATGGCCTGAGCGACGGGCTCATCGACACCGTCGTCTCACGCTTTGCGGTGACGCCGTCGCCGATGAGCGCGGTCGTGATCGAGCACTTCCACGGGGCCGTGACACGAATCGGTGTCACCGATACCGCGGTTCCGCACAGGGAGGAGGGCTGGAACCTCGTCCTTCCGACCGTGTGGATGGACCCGGGTGACACGGATGTGAACATCGCGTGGACCCGCGAGACCTTCGCGGCGCTCGAGGAGCATTTCGAGAAGCGGCGCTGGCTCAACTACCTCGCCGACGACGAGGGTGATGACGCGATCCGAGCGGCGTACGGACCGAACTACGACCGGCTCGTCGACGTGAAGCGCAGATACGACCCGCACAACATCTTCCACCTGAACCACAACATCAGGCCGTAGCGCCACCCGCCTCCTCAACTCGAGGGGTGTCCCGGCTGCGTCGAGTCCGACGCAGCACGCTCCTGCCTCACCTCCGCCACCGCGTCCACGATCGCTCGGTGGAGGAGCTTCGCCGTCTCCTCTGGGGTGGCGCAGACCTCCCTCGGCAGGATGATCCGGACCCGCTGCTGAGGCTTCCGGTCCTCGGGTTCGTGGGGTGTGTTCGTCATGAGCAGCTTCTTTAATTCGGGTGGCCAGCACCACGAGTCCACGCGGGTGTCCCGTTCATCGACTGCTCCTTCTGATGTGGAACGCGCGAGGCCGATGAGTCTCCCACACGAGGTCCCAAGGTTGTCCTGGGTCTCGTTTGCCCCGTTCGTCATCAGGTCCGCCTGGGCTCGCCCGCTCAAGCTTCCCCGCTCGACCACGATGCGTATGTCGAGGCGGGGAGCATGGGCGCGCCCTGCAACAGAACAGCGGCCGAAGAGGAAATGGTGCCCCTTCCCCCGAGTTGTTGACCCCTGCGTTGACCCCCGAGCAGGACTTCCGGTGTCGCGGGATTGTCCGTTGGAGCGTGATCTCTTACGTGAAGGGGGATCACGGGGAATGGGCGCGGCAGGACTCGAACCTGCGACCCGGGGATTATGAGTCCCTTGCTCTGACCAGCTGAGCTACACGCCCGTTGCGTGAGCCTACCGCTGGGACTCGGCGATTCCCGGCAATTCCCGGGTGCTCCGGTCCGAGGGCGACGCGCGCGCTTATTGCGAGTGATCCGCAGCAGCGGGTCGTTCGAATGAGTGTGCATCCACCCTCGACTCGCCCGACGAGGTCTTCCGTTGACGCTGAACCGTGGTGCGCCGCCGCTCCCCATCGACTCGGTTGACGGCGCCGTCGAGGCGCTCCGGGCGCGAGGGCATCGGCTGTCCGCCGCCCGCCACCAACTCCTGAGCGCGCTCTTCGACGTAGACGAGCCGCGCACGGCCGAGGTTCTGGCGACTACGATCGCCGAACGTCTTCCCGGGTCGGATCTCACCTCCGTCTACCGCAACCTGGAGACCCTCGAGGCGCTCGGCATCGTGCGGCACGTCCACCTCGGGCACGGCCCCGGCCGGTACGCGCTCGCGACCGACCGCGACCGAGAGTTCCTGGTATGCGACGACTGCAGATCAGTTGTCGAGGTGGGCGCCCACATGCTGGACGCCGCGCGCGACGCGATCCGAGAGGCGACGGGCTTCGAGGCCAGCTTCACCCACTTCCCGATCGCCGGGCAATGCCCCCGCTGCTCGACGATCGGTGCCTCCACGAGGAGCGAACATGCACATCCCTGACGGCTTCCTGAGCGGCGACGTCGCCGCGGTCACGGGCGCCGCATCGGTCGCGACGGTGGCCTACGGGCTGCGCCGGGCTGGCTCGTCGCATCGACGAGCGGCGGGTCCCGCTGCTCGGCGTGACCGCCGCGTTCATCTTCGCCGCGCAGATGCTCAACTTCCCCGTCGCGGGCGGCACGAGCGGCCACTTCCTCGGCGCGGGCCTCGCGGCGATCCTGCTCGGGCCCTGGCTCGCCTGCCTCGTGATGGCCGTGGTCATCTCCGCGCAGGCCTTCGTCTTCGCCGACGGCGGCGTCACCGCGCTCGGCGCCAACGTCCTGAACATGGGCGTCGTCGGTGCCCTGCTGGTCGGGCTGCTTGTCGGCGGGGTGCTGCGCGTGCTGCCGCGTCGCCGCAGCACGCTCCTGATCGCCGCCGGAGCGGGCGCCTGGCTCGCCGTGATGCTCGGCGCCACCGCGACCTCGCTCGAGCTCGCGATCTCGGGCACCGTCCCGCTCGGCGACCGTCCTGCCGGCCATGCTCGGCGTGCACGCCCTGATCGGCCTCGGCGAGGCCGTCGTCACCGTCGGCGCCGTGAGCGCGGTGCTCGCCACGCGCCCCGACCTGCTCGCCGTCCCCGGGTTCGCGCAGTCGCATCCGCGCGTCCCCCACGTGCCCGTCGCCGAGGAGGCCTGACGTGAAGCGCGTCTCCGTGAAGCTCTTCGTCGTCGTCGCACTCGCCCTCGCGGTCGGACTCGCATTCGGCGCGTCCCCCTACGCGTCGAGGTCGCCCGACGGGCTGGAGAAGGTCGCCGAATCGAAGAGGTTCCTCCAACGGAAACGCCCCACCGGATCCAGGAGAAGTCGCCGATCCCCGGCTACGCCTTCCCGGGATCGACGACCCGCGCCTCGCGACCGGCCTCGCCGGGTTCGTCGGCACCCTCGGCGTGACGGCGCTGGCGATCGGCATCGGCGTCCTCGTGCGCAGGCGCGCCGCGACGGCGGGCCGTCCGGCGGCATGAGCGGACTGTGTGGCTCACAGCCTGAGGCGATCGGGCTCGCCGGCTCCTCGACCAGCCCGATCCACCGGCTCGACCCGCGCGCCAAGCTGCTCGGGCTGCTGTCCGTGACCGTCGTCGCGGTCTCCGCACCCCTCGCGCGCTGGCCGGTCTACGCCGCCTGCGGGGCGACGCTCGTCGCCGTCGCCGCGGTGGCGCGCATCTCGCCGCGGTCATCTGGCGGCGGGCGCGGGCGGTGCTGCCGCTGATCCTCTTCGTCGCCGCGTTCGTGCCGTTCGTCCGTCACGGCGGGGCGAGCTGGAGCGTCGGGCCGTTCACCGTCAGCGAGGCCGGGCTCGAGGTGCTCGGCGCGGTGGCGGCGAAGGCGACGATCGGCACCGTCAGCGCAGTGCTGCTCGGGGCGACGACTGGGTTCCCCGACGTCCTGCGTGCGCTCGACCTGCTCCGCGTGCCGCGGCTGTTCACCCTGATCGCGGCCTTCATGTACCGCTACCTCTTCGTGATCGTCGACGAGCTGCAGCGCATGCGCACCGCGCTGGTCGCGCGCGCATACCGTCCCCGTCATGCGCTCCAGGCGGGCGCCGTCGGACGCGTCGCGAGCGCGATGTTCCTGCGCAGCTACCGCCGCGGCGAGCGCGTGTACCTCGCGATGCTGGCGCGCGGCTACTCGGGCACCATGCCGGCGATGTCGACGCTCGCGTTCCGTCGGGCGGATGCGCTGTTCCTGAGCGCCATCGCGATTGGACTCGTCGGCCTCCGGGTGATGGTCGAGGTGCCCCGATGAGCTGCATCGTCGACGTCCGCGACCTGACGTACGACTATCCCAACGGCCGGCGCGCCCTCGACGCGCTCACGCTGCAGGTCGGACACGGCGAGCGCGTCGCCATCCTGGGGCCGAACGGCGCCGGCAAGACGACGTTCATGCTGCACCTCAATGCGCTGCTTCGCGGGTCCGGCCATCTCGAGGTCGCCGGGTTCACGGTCACCGACAAGACGGTCCGCGATCTGCGGGCACGCGTCGGCCTCGTGTTCCAGGATCCGGACGACCAGCTGTTCATGCCGACCGTCCGGGAGGACGTGGCCTTCGGGCCCATGAACCTCGGCGCCACGCGCGACGAGGCGTGGGAGCGATCGGAGCGGGCGCTGGCGTCGGTGCGGATGCTCGACGCGATCGACCGTGCGCCCCACGAGCTGTCGATGGGCGAGCGGCGGCGCGTGGCGATCGCCACGGTGCTGGCGATGGATCCTGCGCTGCTCGTGCTGGACGAGCCGTCGGCGAACCTCGACCCGCGAGCGCGGCGCGAGCTCCTGGACGTGCTGGCCACGATCGACCGGACGATGCTCGTGGTGACCCACGATCTGCCGTTCGCGGCCGAGCTGTGCGAGCGGGCGGTGATCTTGTCGGCCGGCCGGATCGTCGCCGACGGCGCTTGCGGCCGGATCCTTGGGAGCGCCCGACTGCTCGCGGAGCACGACCTGGAGCTGCCGGCCGGCTTCGATCCGGCGCGGATCGAGCGGCGCGCCCGCCCGGCCGCGCCGGTTCCGATCGCCTGACCGAAAACGCTCGAGCTGCAGCGTCTTGTTGGCTGCCTGCGCGGTGTCGCGCGGAGCGTGAACCGGCTACATCAGGGCGGGCACGGCGCGGGCCGTCAACATCAGGCCAAGGCCGACGATGACGATCGCCGAGACGACGGGGACCGCATTGGCGATCCGCCCGCCGAGTGGAAGGCGATCCATGAACCGGCGGGCATAGAGAAACAGCAGGCCGATCCCCGACAGCACCACCGCGAGCCCGAGCGAAAACGCCACAACAAGGACGAGGCCGTACGCGGCGCGCCCGAGTGAGATCGCCCCGAGCATCAGCACCATCGCCGAGGGGCAGGGCAGGAGGCCCGCGGAGACCCCGGCCGCCGCGAGGGCACGGACCGACACGTCGGCCGGCGGTGCGTGCGAGTGGCCATGGGCGCCCTCGCCATGATGGTGGTGCTCGTGAGCCGCGTGGTCGTGTGAGTGACCGTGGTGGTGGTCATGCGAGTGACCGTCGGAGTGGAGGTGATCGTGGTCATGAGTGTGGTGGGCCCCGACGGAACTTGCGTGTTGCGCACGCCAGGCGCGAACCCGCAGCCCCACCACCCACAGGCCGATCCCGACGACCAGGATGGCGGCGAGGAGGTTGACCCACGCGAAGACGGTCTCCGGGAGGACCAGCTCCGACGCCCACAGCGTGAGCAGCCCCAGCCCGATGACGCTGAGGGTGTGCGTGACCGTCACGCATGCGCCGAGGATGAACGCGTGCCGGGCGGTGCCGCGCGATCCCACCAGGTACGCCGCGATCATGGACTTGCCGTGCCCCGGGGAGAGCGCGTGCAGCGCCCCCCAGCCCATGGCGAGCAGAAGCGCAACGAGGACGACGCCGACCGACAGGTCGCGCTCTGCCAGGCCGGAGAGGAATCCGTTGTCGGCCGCCTTCGCGGCGCCGGAGCCGCTCAGGTCGACGTTCCCTTGGCCGGTGCCGAGCGTGAGCGTGAACCGCGCCTCCCGCACGTCGAGCGGGCTCGACGTCAGGCCGGCGGGGTAGGTGCGAAGCTCGTTGGTCACGTCGTCGGCGGGAACCGTTGCGGAGTCGGCCCGCGCACCTGCGGACGCACGCACGACGAGCTCGTGCCAGC
Organism: uncultured Thermoleophilia bacterium; assembly: GCA_963777565.1. GTDB lineage: Bacteria > Actinomycetota > Thermoleophilia > Miltoncostaeales > Miltoncostaeaceae > CALMEC01. The sequence goes on along the minus strand of CAVZQZ010000009.1, from coordinate 808,462 downwards.
CGCGCCGGCCCGCGAAGTTGCCGTCGCGGACCTCGACGGGGCCCGCGGCCACCGGCCCCTGAGTGCGGTACCACACGGCGATCCGGAGCGTGTCGAGCCCCGCGGCGCCACGGTTGTAGGCGGCCTCCTGCGAGGCCGGCAGGAGTGTGAGTCGCCGGCCGGATGCGCGCACGTCGAGGTGTCCCGCGAGATCGCGAGCCTGCTCGATCGCGTATGCGGCGAGCCCGCCCGCCGCGTCGACCCGGCTGCGCTCGCGCAGCGTCGGGATCTCGGCAAGGTCGACGACGTAGCGCACGTATACCTCGCCGCCGGACGGCTCGACCCTCACGTAGGTGTTGCTCGTGAAGTTTCCGAGCGGATGCGCCGCGGCGAGAGCCGGGATGAGGAGGCCCAACAGCACGGTTGCGACGATCACGAAGCGCCTCATGCGGTGACCTCCGCGAGCATCCGCTTGGCGACCGGCGCCCAGCGCACCGAGAAATGAGGGTTGAGCTCAAGGGCCTGCTCGAGGTAGCGGGCCGCGTCGGCGCGTTCGCCAGCGCAGCGTGCGGCTGCCCCGGCGTGGAAGAGCAGTCGTGCGTCGCGGGTGCCGAGCCGTAGGCTGGCCCGGGCGTAGCTGAGGCCATCGGCGCATCGACCGGCACGGGTGAGCGACCAGCCGAGCGCGTCGTCGCCCAGGATCCCGGGTTGCAGGGCGCGCGCAGCGCGTGCTCGCGCGATCGCCTCCGGACCGGTGCGGCCCAGATCGGCGTCGATCAGCGCCCGCTCCAGGTCAACCCGGGCGCCGTTGGCGGTGAGCAGCCGCTCCACCCCGTCGAGCAGCTCGAGGTCGCCCGCGGCGCCCTGGCGGTCCCCGCGAGCCTGAGCGATCTCGTGGAGGGCCGCGGCGTACTCGGGCAGCGGCATCAACTCGACAGCCCGGCCATACCGGTCCGCCGCCTCGTCGAGCCGCCCGCGGGCGATGAGCACCTGGCCGAGACCGGCGAGCACGCGGGGGTCGTCCGGGCGCTCACGCAATGCCTGGCGCATCTCGCGCTCGGCCGCCGCGATGTCGCCCGAGCCGAGGTGGAGCTTGCCGAGCTCGACACGTGTCCAGGCGCGCGATTCGCTGCCCGCCCGGGTCGCGTCGACCGCGAGCGACATCAGCTCGATCGCGAGCGCCCGGTCGCCACGAAGCTCGGCGGCGTAGGAGGCGCGGCTGTACGAGGCGCCGTCGGGACGCAGCGCGAGGCGACGCTCGACAAGGGCGAACCCCTCGCCGTAGCGCCCCAGCTCGATCAGGGCGTCGGCGGCGATCCCGAGCGGCGCGAACCGATCCGGCCCGATCGCCATGCTCCGCCGTGCGATCCGCAGGCCCTCGACAAACCGGTGGCGGCTGTTCGCGAGCGACGCCGAGGCATCGAGCGCCTCGACGTCGTTCGGGTCGCGGACGAGCGCGCGATCGGCCGCTTGCTGCGTCTTCGCGTACCAGCTCGCGTCGCCGGTCTCGCGGAAGCGCTCCAGGGACGCGGACGCGAGGGTCGCGAGGGCGCGAACGTCGTCCGGCGCCTGCCGGAGTCGCTCCTGCGCCTGGCTGACGAGGCCCGCGGCGCTCGTCGCCACCGTCACCGGAACCCGGGGCGGGGCGGCGCGCCCACGGTCGAGAACGGCCGCGGCGATCGCAAACGCGGCGATCGCCGCGGCCGCGACGGAGATGATCGGGATGAGCCTGCGCTTCATGTGATCTCGAAGGGTTGTGTGTGGGGGCCGGGGAGGCGGCCCCCACACGGGTGACGCGGTGCCTAGAAGGCGGGCCGCGGGTGCTTCACGTCGAAGCCCGACAGCGGGGTCGCGACGTAGGGGAAGCTCGACAGGAACGCCTGGTCGTTCGTGTCGACGCCGTCACCGAGCTTCGCGGCGTTCGCCGTCGGAGCCGGCAGGCCGAACAGGGGCGCGAGGGCACCGCCGACCGCCTTCTCGGAGATGTCGACGACATCGTCGGCGAGGCGCCGGCCGTTGGGGTATCCGGCAGCGTCGCCACCGACCGCGCCGAGGCGGCTGGGGGTGGCCGCCGGCGGGATCGCCAGGTTGAGTCGCAGGAGGTCTGCGATCCTCGGCGCGTTGCCGATCTGGTTGACGAGGCCGGTCGGGTTTCCGGGCGGAAGCCCCTTGAGCAGAATCGTGACGAGGTCCTTGCGGTTCGTCTCTGGAGCGTTGACGGCCCCCGGGAACAGCAGGTTGATCGCCGCGGCGAGCTCGGGCTTGGCGTAGTGCCCACCGAACTGCCCGTCATCTGCCGGACTAGTCACGTTCCACTTGTCCTTACGGCCGAGCGGAATGATGACCTCGTTGATGAGGGGGTTGCCGAGACGGGAGACCTGCGACCACTGCAGGCCCAGGCGGGCGCTCTTGCCCTTGCCGATCCTCGCCGGGCGCTGACGCTCCGCGGAGCCGTAGACACCAATGACCGAGGAGGTGCTGTTCGCATCGGTCGGCGTCTTGCCGCTTCGCGTCAGATCCGACTTGGGGACCTGGATGGCGATGGTGTGGACGTTGTAGCCGGTGAGCCCGTCGTCGCCACCGCCCATGTCGCCGAGGCCGATGCCCGGGCGGCCGGGTGCGTCGATGTTGACGAGATCGAACGTTGCTCCGAGGTCGACGAAGAACGAGTCGTCACGCTGACCGGCGAACACCTTGACGCCACCTTTGAGGCTGTGGATCGCCGGGGGAACGAGCGCGGACGCGTAATTCGGGGTGGACTTGGGTCCCACGTTGTTCGGCGGGGAAAGGAGCTTGCGGCCGAGAAGCTTGACGGACTTCACCGAGCCGTTCGGTCGGTAGGTCACCCGGGTGACGTCGTAGGTCTGAACGACGTTCAGGTTCTTGTACGAGCCCGTGGCCGTGTCGTAGGTGACCGGGCCGGTGTTGTAAAGGAAGCTGTTCTCGTTGACTGTCCGGGTGAAAAAGCGGAAGCGGTAGGTGATGTCCTTCTCGCCATCACCGGTGTTGTCGATGTTGATCGCGTACCGAGCGTTGTCGGAGAAGTGGAAGAAGTTCGGACCGCCCGCCGGCTCCTCGAACGGGATGTAGTTCGCCACGAGCGTGGCGGTGTCGGGACGGTCGGGGCTGGTGAAGGCGTAGAGATCGGTGATGTCGGCCGTTGGGTCCTGACTGATCGCGGGTGCTTCACGATGGCTCGAGCCCCCTGCGAACGTCGGGATCAGCGCAACCGCCGCTGTCAACGCCAGCGTCGGCGCCACGATGAGCGCCTTGCGTCTGTTGATTCGCACGTTGTTCCTCTCGTTGGTGTGTCGAGGCGCCGGCGCCCTCGTGATTCACCAAGGACTACGCACGACCGTCGAGGTTGGTTCACACGCGCACGTATCAGCCAGGCGCGTCGCTTGACCGGCCGCCCGGCGAACGGGGATGGTCGGCGGATGTATGCGGCGTCGTGACGGGAGATCCAGCGTCCGCTCAAAGACGCGCACCCGGGCGGTCACAGGCGCTCGTCACGCTCCGGGCCCACGGCGACGGGCGGCGCGAGGGTGACCTGCTCGGTGGGATCCGGCCAGGCTCTCGCCCCGGTTCGCGCTCGACTCCGAATGCGAGCGAAGGACGCGCTCGAGAAGCTGATCGCGTTGACCGAGTGCCACTGCGTCGTCTACCCGACCCTCGTAGGGCGGCACCCCGGTCACGGATCTCGAGGACCTAACCGGTCGGTCGCGTTTGACGTCCCGGGCGGACGATCGCCTCTGGGCCGATCCATCGTCCCGGGCGCAACCGCCACATGCTTGCTCGGCACCACGTGCGAACGTGGGGGGTCGGCGGTCGCCCCCGCCGACCCCACGATCACGCCGCGTACCCTCGGACTGGTCCGAAACGCGAGATCGGTCGGATGGAGTCCGCCGGTCCATGCTGTGGGGAAGCGGTGACACTGTGGTGACCGACCGTTGCACCGAGGCCGCTCGCCGTGCGGTTGCCGCCCGATCACGGCAGCGGCGTGACGTCCCGTGACCGTCGCTCAACTCGGTCCCGGGTATTAACATTCGCGCTTCGGCCGATTGTTAATACCCGGGACCACTCATCGACCGATTGACAATCGTTGACGCCCGGGACCACCGATCGCCGCTTGCTCGCGCCCGTACGTCGAACGGCCCGGCCGCCGATCGTTGAGCGCCCGGGATCGATCACCGCCCGTGGCGATCGCCCATGGCCCGGGACCGGCTAGCGGATGAGCTTGAAGGTCTTGCTGAGCTTGGAGCCGTCGGCGGTCTTCAGGACCAGGGACGCCGTCAGGACCTTGCCCTTGGCGAGCAGCTTCTGAACGGTCGCGCGCGACGCCTTCGGCACGAGCAGCACCACCTTCGTCTGTGCGCCGGCGGGCAGGGCCTTCGTGAGCTTCACGAGCACCACCTTCTTGCCGCCCGGCAGGTTGATCGACCCGGTCGCAGTCACCATGCACGCCAGGTCGCACGTCGCCATCACCGTGACGCCCCGCTTGTCGGCGGCCTTCTGCTTCGCGGCGCCGGTGAACACCAGCTTCGCCACGGCGGGCGCCGGCGGCGTCACGACCACCGGCGGCACGAAGGGGTTGATGACCGAGGGGATCACCGGCGGCGGATCCGAGATCGTGAGGGTCTTCGTCGCCGTGTTCCGGTTCGCCGCGTTGTCGGTCACCCGGAGCTTCACGCTGACAGTCCCGGCCGCACCATACGCACGCGACGGCGTCGCCCCGGACGTCTCGAACGACCCGTCGCCGTCGAGGTCCCACTCATAGCTCATCAGCACGCCGTCGGGGTCCGACGAGGCCGACCCGTCGAAGCTCACGGTCTGGCCGACGATCGCGCCCGAGGCGGGCGTGATGGTGAACGACGCCGTCGGCACACCGGTCGCGCCGGTGACCGTGATGACGCCGAACATCTTGTCCGGGTGGATCCGGCAGTGGTAGTTGAAGGCGCCGGTGTGCGTGAACTGATGCACGAACGTGTCGCCGATATTGTGGTTCGGATCCGCGATGCCCGGGTCCGAATCCCAGCTCTCGGTCTGACCCGCGCCCGACTCCATGGCATGGCCGGTATCGGGACCCACCCAGGCCCAGGTGATCGTGTCCCCGAGCCCGATCGTCGCCGACCCGTTGTTCGGGCTGAGCGTCTTGTTGTTGCCGACGGCGATCGTCGTGTTCGCGCCGAGCGCCGTGCCACCGAACAGTGCGCAGGCGCAGGCCGAGGCCAAGGCGATGGGGATGCGGCGGGACCGTGACACCGGGGAGTCCTTTCTCCGAAAACGCTAAAAATGACGATACGGTCACATGCGTCTCCGCGCGCCCCCCGAATGAGGGGTCTGGGCACGACCTTCGGGGGGTTTCCGCGTACGGCCCCAAAATGTGTGCTGGCCCGCCGAGGCGGGCCAGCACGTCGAGGTGGATCAGGTGATGTCGTTTACCGACGGACGGTCACCATCCGCACCGTCGTTTTGCCGAGTTGCGTCCGGCTGGTGCCGGGGGTGAACTCGAGGCGGTAGCGGCCCTTGATCCGCAGCGCCCGCTTCATTGCGGCTGTGCGGAGCTTGGTGTTGACCTTGCCGCTTTTGACCTTGATGTACTGCGTGACCAGCGGCTTCTTCGTTCCGACGCGGAACACCGCGACCCGGACCAGTGTGGTGCGGGCGGGGGCCGTGAAGGACAGCGACAGTCCGGATGTGGCGATGGTGCTGGCCGTCACCGTCCGTGGCACCGAGACGCCGCTGAGGACGATCACCGCCGGGCGTCCGCCGCGTCCGCGGGCGGGCCGCACGTCGAGGGTCGCCGCGGAGGTTCGCGTCTCGTTGAACCCGCGGTTGTCGGTGAACGAGACGACCACCCGGAGCACGAGTCCGACCTGCGTGTCGGTTGGGACGAACCCGCGGCCGGTGGCGCCGGCGATGTTGGTGAAGTTGACGCCGTTGGCGCTCTGCTGCCACTGGTAGCGGAACACCGTGCCGACGAGTCCGTCCTGGTCGGTGATCGGGCTGGTGTCGGCGCCGAGCTGCTCGTTGACCCGGGGACGGCCCGCGAGGGCAACCCCGGTAACCGCGTCGATGATGACGGGCGTGCCCTGCGCGGCGCGGTTCCCCACCGGGGGGATGGGTGCGGGCGCCGCGGCGACCGGACCCACCGGCGCCGAGGTGCGCCCAGGTGTGACCGATCCGAAGACGTCGGTCACGGTCGCCACGACTCGGACGAGCCGGCCGACCTGGGCGGTGGTGGGAGTGAAGTTCACTCCGGTGGCACCTGCGATGTTGGCAAACACGTTGTTGTTACCGGCGATCGACGCCTGCCACACGAAGGTGACCGTTGCGATGCCGTCGACGTCGGCGAGGTTGCCGTTCGTCGCGCTGAGCACGAGCCCTGCCCGCGCGGTACCGGTGATGGCCGGCGTGCCCGAGGCCGGGGTGTTGACTGCGGGTGCGGTGCCGGGAACCGTGATCGTCTGGTCGATGAACTGCAGCCGCTCGACGTTGCGGAGGGTGTCGATGCCGTCCGCGCCGGTGCCCGCGAGGTGCGCCACGGTGGTGACGCCGGCAACAGTTGTGATGTTGTAGTTGGCCCGGACGTCGGAGAAGACCGCCGTGTCCACCGCTGCCGGAACGCTCGCCGGTGCGGTGACGATCTCGCGGACGATGACGATGTTGCCGGGGTTGACCAGGCCGGCGAACACCGCCTGCTGGAGGGTCATGCCGGCGGTGCCGGGACCGAAGTCCCCGCTGACGGCCTTGTTCTCCATGAGGTCGGTCGAGCCGAGCTCAACCCCCGGGTTGCCGGGCTGCCTGACGCTCAGCCGGACGTTCAGGTACCGGTCGCCGTCGAGGATGTCGTTGGCGCCGCGCCCCTCGAGGAGGTCGCTGCCGCCGCCACCGAGGAGGATGTTGCCGTCGCCCCAGACGTTGCCGGTGATGTTGCAAGCGTTGGTCTGGGAGGCCGCGATGATCGGGCCCGACGGGGTGCTCAGGGTCGGGACGATGTCGTCGAGGCCGCTGATGCGGTCGACGCCCGCCTGGTCGAGCACGTCGCAGCCGACGACGCCGGCACCTGCCGCCGCGTCGGCGGGGACGATGCTGTCGCCCTTGAGGCTGTCGTTGAGCGGCCCGCCCGAGAGCGCCTCGATCTCGTTGAACCTGTCCCGGACGTCCACCGCGAGGATGTTGTCCGCGGGCAGGATCTTGAGCTCGAGGTCCGCGTCCTGCGGCTGCGGGTCGGAGAAGCCGATGGACCAGTCGAAGCCCGCGGCTCCGGCGGTCTTCTCGATGCCGGGTCCGGCGACCGCGATGTCGTCGCCACCTTCCATGTCGTAGTCGTCGTCGCCGGCCTGGCCGACGAAGACGTCATGGCCCGGTGCGTTGTGGTCGTCGAAGAACAGGCTGCCGCTGTCGCCCTGGAGGAGGTCCGGCTGGTCGCCACCCTCCAGCCAGTCGTCGCCGCCGTCGCCCTGACCGAGGTCCTCGCCCTGGCCGACGATGACGAAGTCGTCGCCGTTGCCGGCGAAGATCTCGTTGATGTTGGCGCCACCGTTCATGAAGTCCTTGCCGTCGCCACCCATGATGATGTCGAGGCCGGGACCGGCTTCGATGGCGTCGTTGCCGGGGCCGCCCTTGTGGACGTCGTCACCGGCGATGTCGGTGATGATGTCGTTGCCCTCGCCGCCGAGCGCGATGTCGGCGCCGTCGCTACCCTCGATGATGTCGTTGCCGCCGTTCCCGAGGAACGTGTCGTTGTCGACGCCTCCGAAGATCTTGTCGGGCTTGTCGTCACGGCCGTTGTAGACGCTCTGGGCGTTGATGCCCGACGGGTCGACCGTGTTGGTCATGCGGTACCGGATGGTGCCGTCGGCCATGCGGATGAGCACCTTGTTCTCGTCGCATTCCGACGCGGGGTCGTCGGTGAGGATGTTGGTGGTGAACGGCTCGTCGGATGCGGGGAGGTTCTTGAGCTCGAACTTGCAGTCAGCCGTCGCGAACGCGTCGGCCTTCAGCGTGTGCGCGGTCGTGTTGCGCATAACCAGCTCGGCGAACGAGTTGCCCTCGAGCTGCGCCCGCAGGTTCATGCCCGGGGTGCGGCCGAGGTAGTAGAAGCGGTCGCCGTTCTGCAGGTCGGTGAGCTGGCTCTCGAACACGTAGTTGAACGTGCTGCCGAGCAGGCCGCCGAACAGGTTCGTCCGCTCGGCCAGGCCGCCGACCCACAGGTCGACGTCGTTGAGGCCGGTGGGCTGGTTCGCCCAGCTGTCGGTGCCGTTGAGGAACGCGGCCGCGTCGGCGGGCGGCGTGTCGGTAACGCTTGGGTTGACGATGAGTCGTGCCGCCTCACGCTTGGCCGCGATCGTCGTCACGGACGTGATGCTCGGGTGCTTGCCGTAGGCCGCGACGAAGTTCACGAGCGACTCGGGGTGCTTGAGCTGCATGCCGAAGTCGATCCAGTCGGTGTACGGCTTGAGCTGCGAGTCCTTCGTCGCGTCGTAGAGCTGGCGACGGACCTCGTTGAGCGGCGGGATGCCCTCACTGCGCGCCCGGGCCATGTTGATCGTCGGCAGGTCGAGCGGGAGACCCAGCAGGTTGTTGCGCAGGGTGTCCGTCACGAACTCGTCGATCTCGTTGCCGGTCTGGTCGGACAGCCCCATGAGGATGCTCCCGGCGGCCTGCTGCGAGTTCAGCGTGCCCGCGCTTCCACCCTGGGTGTACGCGGCGGGGTTGAGGAACCCGTCGAGCAGCTTGATGTCGTTCGTCGAACCGTCCTCGTTCTTGCGGGCGATCGCCTCGGTGAGCATCGAGTGCCCGAAGCGGTACACCGCGTGGGCGAACTCGGCCTTGACGGCCGGGTTGATGTTCGTCTGGGTGAACGCGAAGCGGCGAACGGGTTGATGAGGGGCTGCACCTTGCGGGCGAACTCCTCGAAGACCAGGTGCTGGTACTCCATCTCGGTCACGAAGCGCGCCGCCTGGAAGAGGCGGTCGCCGCGCCATGCGGCGACGTCGTTGACGAGGGTCTCGATCGCGGCCGGGTCCGTCGGGACCGAGGCCAGCGGCGTCACGAGCCACTCGTTGAGCGCCGACAGGTTGGCGGTCCTGATGAGCGTGTGCTTGATGTCGTCGACGAGGCGGTCGTGCTCCGAGTGGAAGATCTGGTGCACGGCGGTCAGCGCGATGTTCTCGTTGACGCGCCCGTCACCGGCGATGAAGTGCTGGTCGAGCAGCTCATCGTCGTAGCGGCCGGCCTGGATCGGGCCGAGGCTCGTCCCGGCGGTGTCGTTGTCGTCGGCGGGCTTCCCACCGCTCGGATCCGCGTTGTGGGCGATGTCCGTCAGGAAGGCGATGTCGAAGTGCTTGACGTTGGCGGGGGGCAGGACGCCCTTGCCGCCGTCGGCCGCCGGGTTGCCCTCGACGAGGCCCGTCTCGGTCACGTACTGGGCGAATCCGTTCGGGCCGGGGATGAAGTTGCCGTAGAGGTCCGCCGCCACCATCGGGATGTCGAGTGCGTCGACGTCGCGAAGCTGAAGGCCGAGCTTGGAGGCCGCCTCCTGCTTGAGCTGGCCCCAGGTAGCCATGCCGCCGTCCGCGGAGTGCAAGAGCTTGCCGGTCGGAACCGGCTTGCCTGCCCTCATGACGTACTCGCGCAGGAACACCTGGTGCGCGGCGTGCGACGTGTAGGTCTGGCTCTGGTCGACGAACGGGGAGTCCGTGTTGTCGGCGTCGTGGACGTCGTCCGCGCTCTCGTCCACGGCCGGCGTGGCCGGGTTGTCACCGAGGATGCCGTCGGGGCCAGGCTGGTTCTTGCCTCGGGTAAGGACCATGAACCGCAGGTTGGGCGGGAGATCGTCCGCCGACTCGTCAGCGGTCGTGTTCGGGTCGTCGCCGCGGATGTGGTCCTTGCCGGCGATGAGCGGGTCGTCGTCCTTGAGCGGCACGAAGACCGTGCCGCCGCCCTTGACCGTTTGGTCGACGCCGTGGTCGAAGAACTGGCCGAAGATCGTGAACAGGGAGTTGAACGGCGGCGAGAGGCCGACGTCGGTCGTGACGTTGGGGATGAAGAGCGTCTCGCCCTGAGGTGTGCAGTTCGCCGCGTTCGCGGCTCCCTCGGCGCTCGTCGCCGGCGCGAGGCCGGTGACGGCCGTGATGCCGGGGACGACCTTGATCTCGGCGACGTCCTGCCCGCCGAGCGTGCCGGTGAACGTGATGGTGAGCTGGGCCGGAAGGGGCCCGCCGGCGACGGTGACGTTGCCGGCCACGATGTTCGGAAGCGCCTCGAGCGCGCTCTGGACCTGGCTCGCGTCCGCGTCCACGGGGAGGCTCGCGGTCGTCTGCCCGTCGAACTCGATCGAGAACACCGAGCTCGCGGAGCCGGAGAGCGTCTGGACCTCGTCGACGGCGCCGTCCGGCGGCGCGGCGGGCGCGCCCGGCGTCGCCGTCGCGACGTTGGTGCCCGTGATCGGGCTGGTGCCGGCGACGACGAGAAGCTGTGCGACGTTGGTCGCCTTGAGCGTGCCCTGGAACTTGATGGTCATGCCCGCCGCGAGGGTCCCCGAGACGCTCAGCGCGTTCGCGGAGATGTTCGGAAGTGCCTCGAGCGCGGCACGCACCTGTCCGGCGGTCGCGTCGACCGGGAGGGTTGCCGTCCGCTGGCCGTCGAACTCCAGCGAGAACGGCGCGCTCGGCGTACCGGTGAGCGTCTGCACCTCGTTGACGTCGACGCACGAGACCACACCCTCGTTGCCCTGGGTGCGCACCGGAGACCCCGCGGCCGAAACTGCCGCGGGGTTGGTCGACGTCTGGTCGACGATCAGGTTGCTGATCAGTCGCGGCTGCGAGTCGAAGACCAAGCCCTTCGTCTGCTGGTAGCTCGTGGGGCCGGGCGGGCCGAAGCCCGGCGGCACGTTCTCGGCGTCCTTGAAGATCGGCGTCGTGAGCCGCGGGAAGATCTCGCCGCTGGCACCGAACTTCTCCTGCCCCTTGATCAGGTTGTTGCACGATCCGTCGACGGTGCGCAGCCCGTCGGCAACCAGCGGGGTGGCGATCTGGTTGGGACCGGTGCCGACGAGCGCCTCGCAGATGCCGCGGTCGTCCGCGGTGTTGGGCTGTCCGTCGGGGCCGACGAGCCACCCGGGCTGGTTGTTCTTCGCGATGTGCGTCTCGGCGATCTTGATCTGTCGAAGGATGTGAGAGAGGTCGGAGGAAGTGACCGTGAAGCCCTGCCCGACCGGTGCGGGCGCCGCGGAGGAGCCCGCTGTGAACACGACGGGCGTCGCCGCCGCCGCAAGAAGGCCCGCGACCGCCAGGCCGCGCCGGCTCCCACTCCCGGTGTGCAGGATGCGGCGCATCCTCTTGCCGGATCGAACCATTCGTCTCATGTCGTTGCCCCTCCTTGGGGTGCCATCACCGTGAGTTCCTGGGGTCACATGACCGGGCGGTCACATGACAGTGGCGTCACGGTAGGCCCTGACCGACGCCTGGAGTACTGGTCGGCGGAGGGGTTTCGACGGCATGAAAGTCCAGTTCGCGGCAGTACCTTTGGGGGGTGCGAACGGGCCCAAAATGGCCACTGGCCCGCCGAGGCGGGCCAGTGGGTCGCGGTTGACTGGTGGTGGTGCTACCGACGGACGGTCACCATCCGCACCGTCGTTTTGCCGAGTTGCGTCCGGCTGGTGCCGGGGGTGAACTCGAGGCGGTAGCGGCCCTTGATCCGCAGCGCCCGCTTCATTGCGGCTGTGCGGAGCTTGGTGTTGACCTTGCCGCTTTTGACCTTGATGTACTGCGTGACCAGCGGCTTCTTCGTTCCGACGCGGAACACCGCGACCCGGACCAGTGTGGTGCGGGCGGGGGCCGTGAAGGACAGCGACAGTCCGGATGTGGCGATGGTGCTGGCCGTCACCGTCCGTGGCACCGAGACGCCGCTGAGGACGATCACCGCCGGGCGTCCGCCGCGTCCGCGGGCGGGCCGCACGTCGAGGGTCGCCGCGGAGGTTCGCGTCTCGTTGAACCCGCGGTTGTCGGTGAACGAGACGACCACCCGGAGCACGAGTCCGACCTGCGTGTCGGTTGGGACGAACCCGCGGCCGGTGGCGCCGGCGATGTTGGTGAAGTTGACGCCGTTGGCGCTCTGCTGCCACTGGTAGCGGAACACCGTGCCGACGAGTCCGTCCTGGTCGGTGATCGGGCTGGTGTCGGCGCCGAGCTGCTCGTTGACCCGGGGGCGGCCCGCGAGGGCAACCCCGGTAACCGCGTCGATGATGACGGGCGTGCCCTGCGCGGCGCGGTTCCCCACCGGGGGGATGGGTGCGGGCGCCGCGGCGACCGGACCCACCGCGTTCGAGGACCTGGTCGTGACCCCACCGAAGACGTCCGTGACGGTGGCGTTGACCCGCATGAACCGGCCGACCTGGGCGGTGGTGGGAGTGAAGTTCACTCCGGTGGCACCTGCGATGTTGGTGAACGTGCCGGGGTTGCCGGCGACAGACGGGGCGGACTGCCACTGGAAGGTGACCGTCGCGATGCCGTCGACGTCGGCGAGGTTGCCGTTCGTCGCGCTGAGCACGAGCCCTGCCCGCGCGGTACCGGTGATGGCCGGCAGCCCTGTGGCAGGGGTGTTGACGGCGGGCGGCGTCCCAGCCACCGTGACCGTCTGGTCGATGAACTGCAGCCGCTCGACGTTCCAGAGGGTGTCGATGCCGTCGTCGTTCTTCGCGCCGGCGACGCCGCCGGTGTGGGCGACGGTCGTCGACCCGTTGGGGTTGTGAGTGATGGTGTAGTTGGTGCTGACGTCCCGGAAGACGGCGGTGTCGACATCGGTCGGCTGGACGCCGACGGTCTTGAGCTCACGGACCGCCACCAGGTTGCCCGGGTCGACGAGGCCCGCGAACACCGCCTGCTGCAGGGTCATGCCTGCCGTGCCGGGCCCGAAGGTCCCGGTGACCGCCTTGTTCTCCATGAGGTCGGTCGAGCCGATCTCGGAGGCCGGGTTCGCCGGGTCGGTGCGGACGCTGATCCGGACGTTGAGCGACTGGTCGCCGTCGATGATGTCGTTGGCGCCGCGGCCGGTGATCGTGTCGTTGCCGCCACCGCCGAGGAGGATGTCGCCATCGCCCCAGATCGGGCCGCTGGTCGGGCAGGTCCCTGCCGCCGACGCCGCGATGACCGGAGCGGGATCGCCCGTGAGCGGCTGCGGAAGCAGGTTGCTGAGTCCGCTGATCCGGTTGACGCCAGCCTGGTCGAGGACGTCGCAGCCGGTGAAGCCGGCCCCGCCGATCGTCGCCGGAGCGAGCTCGGTGCCCTTGATGACGTCGTCGAACTTGGAGCCCGAGTCGGCCTCCGTCTCCTGCCAACGGTCCCGGTTGACGACGACCTGGATCGGCACGCCGACGAGGTTGTTGTTGATCTCCATGTCGTCGTCGGCGCCCACGGTGTCGTACTGGTGGAACGCCCAGTCGAACCCGCCGGCTCCCGCGTTGCGGTCGATCGCCGCGTTCTGGGCCATGACGTCGTCGCCACCCTCGGCGTCGTAGTCGTTCTCGCCGACCTGACCGACGAAGATGTCGTTGCCCGGCGCGGCCTGGCCCGGGTCGTCGAAGAACGGCGCGCCGTGGTCGCCCTGGAGGAGGTCCTGGCCGGAGCCGCCCTCGATCCAGTCGTCGCCACCGTCGCCGAACACGGCGTCCGCGCCCTGGCCGGCGATGACGAAGTCGTTGCCGGGGCCCGCGAAGCTCTCGTTGTCGTTGGCGCCGCCGTTGATGAAGTCCTGCCGGTGCCGCCCATGGGGATGTCGTCGCCGATGCCCCCGTCGAGTGCGTCGTTGCCGGGGCCGCCCTTGAGGGTGTCGGCGCCCCCGAGGTCGGTGATGATGTCGTTGCCGTCACCGCCGAGGGCGATGTCGTCGCCGTTGTTGCCCTCGATGACGTCGTTGCCGCCGCCACCCCAGAAGGTGTCGTTGTCGACGCCGCCGAAGATCCGGTCGACGCCGGGCGTGCCGTTGTACACGGACTGCCCGTTGATCCCCGACGGGTCGACGCTGTTGACCTGCCGGTACTGGATCGTGCCGTCGGGCTTGCGCAGGAGCAGCGCGTTCTCGTCACAGGCGGTCGACGGGTCGTCGGCCACGCTGGACCCGAAGCTCGTGAAGCCCGCGGCGGTGCCGCTGAGGTTGGTGAGCTGGAACTTGCAGTCGGCCGTCCCGAAGACGTCCGCCTTGAGCGTGTTGGTTCCGTCGGTGTTGCGCTGGATCAGCTCGGCGAACGAGTTGCCCTCGAGCTGCGTCCGGAGGTTCATGCCGGGAGTGCGGGCGAGGTAGTAGAAGCGGTCTCCGTCCTGCAGCTTCTCGAGCTGCGTCTGGAACACGTAGTTGAACGTGCTGCCGAGCATGCCGCCGTTCTGGTTCGTGAGCTCGGCGAGGCCGCCGACCCAGAGGTCGACGTCGTCGAGACCGGTCGTGGTCACGCCGTTGGCGTCGCTCGCCCACGCGCCCGTGCCGAACATGAAGTCCGCTGCGTCAGCCGGCGCGACGTCGGTCGGCAGCGGGTCGACGATGGCCCGAGCGGCGTCGCGCTTTGCGGCGATCGTGGAGACGCTTGTGATCGTCGGATGCTTGCCGTAGGCCGCGACGAAGTTGATCAGCGACTCGGGGTGCTTGAGGTGCTGGCCGAAGTCGCTCCAGCTCGTGTAGGGCGCGAGCTGGCCGTCGTTGGTCTGCTGGAAGATCTGCCGGCGCACGTCGTTCAGCGGCGGGACGCCTGCGTCGCGGGCCCGGGCCAGGTTGAGCACGGGCAGGTCCAGCGGGAGCCCGAGGAGGTTGTTGCGGAGCGTCTCCGTGACGAACTCGTCGATCTCGTTGCCAGTCTGGTTGGAGGAGCCCATGAACACGCTGCCCGCGGCCTGCTCCGGCGTGAGCGTCCCTGCCGATCCGCCGTTGTAGAACTCGGGCGGGTTCAGGAACGCGGTGAGCAGGGGCAGCGAGTTGTCGGATCCATCCGCGTTCGTGCGAGCGACCGTGTCGTCGAGCATCGAGTGCCCGAAGCGGTACACCGCGTGCGCGAACTCGGCCTCGATCGCGGGGTTCATGTCCGGGGAGTAGACGTGGAAGGGCCGGATGGCCGGCACCACCTTGCGCGCGAACTCCTCGAACACGAGGTGCTGGTATTCCATCTCGGTCACGAAGCGGGCCGCCTGGAAGAGGCGGTCGCCGTAGGTGAACGTCTTCGTCGGGTCACCCTGGGGCGCCCCGGGGTTGATCGCCTGGTAGGCGGCGAGCAGGCTCTCGTTGCCGGGAGCGTGCAGCGTGCTCAGGATGTCGTCGACGAGCCGGTCGTGCTCCGAGTGGAAGATCTGGTGCACCGAGCTGAGCGCGATGTTCTCGTTGCAGCGACCGTCACCGCAGACGAAGTGCGCGTTCAGCATCTCGTCGTCGTAGGTGCCGGCCGGCTGGCTCGCGAAGTCGGCCGACGGGGTGGTGTCGGCGTCCGGAACCGGTGCGACCGGCGGCGTGGCCGGGTTGTGGTCGGTGTCCTGAGGCGACGGGTCCGCGTTGTGGGCGATGTCGGTCAGGAACGGGGTGTCGAAGTAGATGACGTTTGGCGGCACGCGCGTGCCCTTGCCGCCGTCGTCGGCGGGGTTCGCCTCGACGAGACCGGTCTTGGTGACGAACTGCGGAAGGCCACGCGCCGGACCTGGGATGAACTCCCCGTAGGGGTCCGTCGCCAGCATCGGCACGTTCGTCACGTCGGCGTCGACCAGCTGGATCCCGAGCAGGTCGTGGGCCTGCTTCTTGACCGATGCCCAAGTTGACATGCCGGTCCGGCCGTCGGGCGAGCCGGGGTACGTCCCGCCGACGGGAAGTCCGCCGAGGAGCTTGCCGGTCGAGACCGGCCGGTCGTCGGCGTTACCCGCGATCCCGTCGGGACCGTTGGGCGAGTACTCGCGCAGGAACACCTGGTGCGAGGCGTGCGACGTGTAGGTCTGCGACTGGTCGACCCACGGCGAGTCCGTGTTGTTGGCGTCGGTGATGTCGTCGGCGGTGCCCAGCAGGCCGTCGGGGCCCGGCTGGTTCTGGGCTCGGGTCAGGACCATGAACGCCTGGCTTGCGCGGCACCTCGTCGCCGGTGTTCGGCTTCCCGTCGGGACCGACGGTGCGCAGCGGGTCGTCCGCGTGCAGTGGGACGAAGACCGTCCCGCCGCTCTTGACCGTCTGGTCGACGCCGTGGTCGAAGAACTGGCCGAAGAACGTGAAGATCGAGTTGTACGGCGGGGAGAGGCCCGTGTCCGTCGTGATGTTCGGGATGAAGAGCGTGTTGTGCGACGGCGTGCAACCGAGCGGATCACCGGCGACCGGCGGATTGACCGTGGGATCCGGGTCGGTGGTGCAGGCGAACACCTTGCCCTGGGCGGCCTGCGCCCGGACGGGATGGGAGGCGACCCACACGGCCGCCGGGTTCGTGCTCGTCTGGTCGACGATGAGGTTGCTGATCAAGCGAGGCTGCGAGTCGATGACGACGTTGCCGGCGAGCTTCTGCTTGTAGCTCGTCGGGCCGGGAGGACCAACGGGGAAGCTCGGCGTGATCGGCTCCGCGTCGCGGAAGGCCGGGGTCGTCAGCCGCGGGAACGGCACGTCGGCCGCCGCGAACGTCTCACGACCCGCAAAGAGGTTGTTGCAGGAACCGTCGACGGTCCGCAGGCCGTAGGAGCTCAGCCGGTCCGGAATCTGGTTCGGCCCGGGTCCCACGAGCGTCCCGCACCGGTTTGCGGGGGTCAGCGTCGCCGCGTGACGCTCCGAGATTTTGATCTGCTTCAGGATGAACGCCAGATCGGAGGGGGTCACCGTGAACCCCTGTCCAACTGGCGCAGGCGCGGCCGTGGAACCGGCGCTGAAGACGACGGGCGTCCCGGCGGCGGCCACCAGGCCGAGCACCGCGAGACCGCGCCGACTCCAGAGCGCTCCGGCTCCGTTCCCACCGTGGAGGATGCGGCGCATCCTCTGCCCGGATCGAACCCTTCGTCTCATTACCATCCCTCCCTGGAAAGACCGGCACGCCCATTGCAAGCCGGTCATGTGACAACGACGTCACGGTAGGGCGGTGCGATCCCACGCGGCTACTGGCCGTCCGATGGGTTCGGCAGGAACGAAAGATTGGTCTTCCTCCCGCTCGTCCGGGGAGGTCGACCGATGGATACAGGGTTCTGGTGGAGTTGCCCGCCTGCGCCCGGGTTCGGGCGCCGTCCACATGGGACCGGGGCAGCGTCGGCGTCGAGCCGGTACGGATGCCGTTAGGCGATACCCCCGATCATCGCGACGCCCCTCGTCGGGACGCCGGCCACGGTGTCGTCGGCGACGGCGGCGAAGGGCACCCCCGGCGCGAGTCGTCGCGTGAGGTCGGCAACGACGGTCGAACGGGCCGCGGCGCCAGCTAGAGCGGCAATTCGCGAACTGTGGCCGGTGCGTTGCACGACGCTCTCGGGATGATGTGCGACTCGTCCCAACGTTGCCTCCCGGATGATCGCTCCCGGCGTGCCTGCCCTGCTCGCCACGTCGGATCGCGCCTCCTGTTCGACGCAGACCGTTGATGAGGTGCTGCGACCGATGGGGCAACTGTAGGGGCCATTTAGACGGTTGAGTACTGGCCGATCGTACGGTCTGTTCGCACTCGCCTCTGGCACCAGCGCGCTGCGCGGGCGGTGTGGCTCGCCGGTGGCCGGTGGGTTCCCCCGGTCGCAATGCGGGTCACGCCGATCGGGCCGTTGGTATCGCCGCACCGGGACACGGGTCGTGCCCGTTCGGCCGATTGCGCCCCATAAGGGGGCCGGTCCGGTGCGCCCCGGCACGGAACGTGCCCTCTTTGCGCGACTCCGCCGGGCCGCCCCGGCCGAGAAATCCAGCAAAGTGCGGACAACCCCCCCAGACGTCTAGGGGGTGACCTAGACGTCCGGGGAGGGGGTCGAGGGTCGGGCTTTCATATGCTGCTCCTCGAAACACCCGCAAAGAACGGGCACACGCCGAGGAAGGAGCGCACGTGCATCGCGTCGTGACGAGAGGTGGAGGGAGCGGCCACGCACCCCCCAACGCGCCCGTCACGGGGCGGTCGTCGCGACTGCGCCGGACCACCCGCGCCGAGGACTTCGCCGTTCGCAGCGCGATGCACGACGAGATCCACCGCGAGCTCTACCGCAGCCGCCGGTATGCCCGATCGTTCGCCCTTGTCCGGATCTCACCGTCCGCGGAGCGGCGTGGCGGCTCACCGCCGGCGCTCGCGGCGTTCCTGCGCCTCATCGACCGCGCGTGGACGACCGACCGCGAGACCTGGGTGCTCCTGCCCGAGGCCTCGATGAACGACGCGCAGAGCTTCGTCGACCGCATCCGGGCCGACGCGCCGCGCCTGGTCGCCGGCCGATTTCTCGGCTGGGCGAGCTTTCCGGAGACCGCGCTCACACTGGAGGGCCTGCTGGCCGCGACGCGGGCTCGCCCCGACGATCCCGCCTCGAGCGACGGCGTGGCCGCACCCATCACTGTCACGGTGCGACACGACGAGACCATTCGTCGAACGTCCGCGATGTAGCAATCCCCCACGAACCCAGACTCGCCGCCCGGGAGCCGTTCTGGCCGCGCCGGGCGATGCGGAGGATGTGACGCCGATGCCCCCGAGCACCACATACCTCGCGCTCAAGCGCTCCCTCGATATCGGGCTTTGCCTGCTGTTCGCCCCCGTGCTCGTCCCGGTGATGGGGATCTGCGCGCTGGCGGTCCGGCTCGGGTCGCCCGGGCCTGTGCTCTTCCGCCAGGAGCGGACCGGCCGCAACGGGCACCGGTTCCACATGTACAAGTTCCGCACGATGCTCCGCAACGCGGAGGAGATGAAGGCTCAGCTCGCGCACCTCAACGTGCTCCCGCCACCGGACTTCAAGATCCCGAACGACCCGCGCATCACGCCGATCGGGCGGTTCCTGCGCAGGACCAGCCTCGACGAGCTGCCGCAGATCCTCAACGTCGTCCGAGGGGACATGTCGCTCGTCGGCCCCCGCCCGACGTCGTTCGCGTCGAGCACCTATTCCCTGTGGCACACGGAGCGGCTCGAGGTGCCCCCGGGAATCACGGGGCTGTGGCAGGTACACGGGCGCAACAGCACCACCTTCGACGAGCGACTGCGACTCGACATCGACTACATTCGCCACATGTCGCTGGCCCTCGACCTGAAGATCCTGATGTGGACCGTGCTGTCGGTCGTCAGACGGTCAGGGCTCTGACTTCCCGCGCCGTGCGGATGCGCCTCGCGCCGGGATTCGGTCCATCGTGAGCGGCGCGATCGGGCTGCGCGTCGGCGGCGGCACGGGAACGGGCGGGCGGCGCGACCCCGGTCGTGCCCGCGACTGGGTCTCCAAGGGTGGCCGCTCTGCGGCGCGGACGGTGGCGACGCGAGTCGCCGAGATCCCGGGGCTCGCCGGGGCGCTTGAACATCTCGAACGCCCCCAGGCCGACGTGCTCACCGTGCTGATGTATCACCGCGTGGACGCGGACGGAGCCCGGCCAGACCTCGATCCGTCGCTCCTCAGCGCCACCCCCGATGGCTTCCGCCGCCAGATCGCGCATCTGTCGCGGGCGCGGCGGCTCGTGTCGCTCGACGAGGTTCTTGCGGTGCGACGGGGTGAGGCCACGCTGCCCCCCGGGTCGGTGATGGTGACGTTCGACGACGCGTACGAGGACTTCGACGCGAACGCCTGGCCGGTCCTGCGCGAGCACGGCGTGCCCGTGACCCTGTTCGTGCCGACGGCATTCCCGGACAGTGTCGGCCCGGGGTTCTGGTGGGATCGGCTCTACCGGGCGTTCCGGGAGACCGCGCGACGCGCGCCGGTCGCGAGCGGGGCCGGCACGCTGCCGCTGGGGAACGCCGACGACCGTGCGGCGTCGTTCGCCCGGCTTCGCGATCACGTCAAGGCGATCGCTCACGAGGATGCGATGGCCGAGGTCGACGCCATCGTCGGGGCGCTGGAGGTCGACGACCCCGGATGCCGGGTGCTCGGGTGGCAGCGTCTGCGGGAGCTCGCCGGCGAGGGCGTCACCCTTGCTCCGCATTCGCGGACCCATCCGATCCTCAGCCGGCTCCCGGTCGAGCGGGTCGCGGAGGAGCTCATCGGGTCGTGGGACGACCTCGAACGCGAGGTCGGGCCCACGCCCAGGGCGTTCGCCTACCCGGCGGGCGGCCACAGCCGTGAGGTCGTCGACGAGCTCGGCCGGACCGGCTTCGAGTTGGCGTTCACGACCGAGCGGGGCCCCAACGACCTGCGCAACGGCAGGTGGCTCGAGCTGTCCAGGCGCAACGTCGGGGTGCGCTCCGGGCTGGGCGTGCTCCGCCTGCAGCTCGTCGCCCCCGGTCTGCGGGCATGGGTGCCAGGGCGATGAGCGTTAACGCATACGATCGCCCCGCCCCGCTCGAGAGTGCCGGCGGACTGGCGGTCGCGGTCGCCGCCGCCGCCGTGCTCGCGGGTGGCGCGATGCTCGCGGGCGCTCCGGTGTCGGCGCTGATCGTGGGGCTCGGCGTCGTCGCGGTCGTCGCGGCCCTCGCCCGGCCGGAGCTCGTCACGCCGGCGGTGATGTTCCTGCTGTTCCTCGACGTCCCCGGAGTCGCCGTGCGCGAGTACGGCGCTCCCGCGTCGCTCGCGGCGCTCATCATCGCGGCCCTGGCCATCCCGGTCGCGGACGGGGTGCTCCGCGGCAACCGGCTGCGGTTCGGATGGCCCGTCGGCCTCGTCGCCGCATTCGCCGTCATACAGCTCGCGTCGACGGTCGCGTCACGGGAGCCGGCTGCGGCGATCGACCATTTCGTGCCGTTCCTGTTCGAGGGGCTGCTCCTCTGCGTTCTCGTGATGAACGCCATCCGCTCGGTCGCGACCCTCGAGCGGGTGCTGTGGGCACTGCTGCTGGCCGGCGCCTGCCTCGGCGCGGTCAGCGTGTTCCAGCAGGTGACCGGCACCTTCGACCGGCCGTACGGGGGGTTCGCGCTGGTCCCCGTCGAATTCTTCCGCGGCGTCGAGGCGGAGGCGCGCCTGTCGGGGCCGCTCGGCGACCCGAACTACTACGCCCAGATCCTGGTGCCGCTCATCCCGATCGGGCTCATCGCGTTGCGGGGCGCGAACCCCAAATACCGACTCGTCGCGACGGGGGCGACGCTCGCGGTGCTCGGCGGTCTGGTGCTCTCGTATTCCCGCGGGGGTGCCCTCGCCCTCGTGCTCATGCTCGGGCTCGCATTCGCCTTCAGATACGTCAAGGGATCGCAAGTGCTCCTGATCGTTCTCGCGGTCGCCGTCGCGCTTGCGGTGGTGCCCGACTACCGCGCCCGGGTCTCGAGCATCGGGTCGAGCCTCACCGGCGCGACCGAGGAGGCGGGAAGCTCAACGGCGGCCGACCAGGCGGTCCGGGGCCGCACCGGCGAGATGGCCGCCGCCGGGCTCGTGTTCCTCGATCATCCCGTCGTGGGAGTGGGGCCCGGTGTCTTCCCGCTCTACTACCAGCAGTACATCAAGCGCCTGGGCCTCGAGGCGCACACCTCGGTCAAGACGGGGCCCAACCGTGGTGAGGAGGCCCAGCGCGAGGCCCATAACATGTTCCTGAGCATCGCCGCGGAGCTCGGCCTCGCGGGGCTGGCGGTGTTTCTCGCCATCGTCTGCACGGCCTTCACCGGGCTCGTCCGGGTGCGTCGCCGCTGTGCCGAGTCGGATCCCCGGCTGGCGCGGATCGCGACGGCGATGCTCATCGCGCTCGCCGGCTACATCCTGACGGGCCTGTTCCTGACGCTCGCATACGAGCGGTACTTCTGGGTTCTCATCGGCATCACCGGTGCGGTGTTCCAGCTCGCGCGGGCGCCTGCGACGGAGCCGTCGCCGGCCCCGGCGCTCGACCGGCGACGGCGTCGTGCCGGGCACGTGCGGGGAACCCCCGCTCATCCGACCGGGGTCTGATCCGGCGCCGTTCCGTCCGACCCGTCGCGGCCCGGGCGGCCGAAATGCCTCTGCTAGCGTCGCCGCGTGCCCGTTCCCGCCTCACCGGGACCCGCAACGAGGCGCCTCGCCGCGACGACCCGCCGGTTACCGTGGCGGAGTTCGCTCGTGCTCGGCGCCGCCGCGATCCTCACGGCAGGCGGCTCGGAGCTCGTCGCGCCGACGCCGGCGGCGGCCGCTCACGACGGGTGCGCGCGCCCGTATGCGGCCACCAGCCCGTGGAACACGCCGGTCGGGGCCGCGCCGCGACATCCCAGGAGCGCATTCCACGTCGGCGCGCTGACCGGCGAGCTGAGCTCGGATCCCACCCAGTACACGTATCCGGTTTACGGCGTGACCGCGGCGACGCCCCTCCAGACCGTGATCGTGTCGGGGTGGTTCTCGAACGTCACGGACGGGGGACGCAGGCTCGTCAACCAGCGCGGCGGGACGGTCCGGCTGCCGGTGCCCCCCGGCACGGCGCCCGCTTCGGGGAGCGACGCGCAGATCATCCTCGTCGACCACGCCACGGGCGACGAGTGGGGCGCATCCCACTTCGCGCGCACCGCGGGCGGGTACCGCGCCTGGAACGTGTACCACTACAACGTCGCGTGGTCGGGCGTGCCGCCCCGGGCGGCGAATGGGGGGACCTTCGCGAACCGCGGGGCCGGAGTCCCGTACCTGGCCGGCCTCATCAGGCCCTGCGAGATCGCCGCGGGCCGCATCGACCATGCGGTCGCCTTCGCGTATGACGCTCCCCGCGGGGACTTCGTGGCGCCGGCGACGAAATCGGACGGCGCGAGCAACGATCCCCGGGACCTCCCGGAGGGAGCCCGGCTCCAGCTCAATCCCGACATCACGGCCGCGCAGATCGGGGCGTGGGGCTGCAGTGGCGCGTGCCTGACCATCGCGCGCGCCCTGCAGGAGTACGGGATGTACGTCGTCGACACCTCCGGCCGTCCGAAGCTCATCGCCGAGTTCGACGGGACCGCGCGGTGGGGTGGAACGATCACGTCGCGAACGGTCGCTCCCATTCCCCTCACGGCGTTCCGGTACGTCGCCGGTCCGGCGGGTGCCGCGCCGGTCCCCACGCCAGGCCCCGCTTGCACGATCACCGGCACGTCACGCCGGGACGTGCTTGTCGGCACGGCTGGCCGCGACGTCATCTGCGGCGGCGGCGGCGACGACGTCCTGCGCGGAGGCGGGGGAGACGACGTCCTGTACGGCGCGAGCGGCCGTGACGTGCTCGATGGCGGAGCGGGCAACGACGTGTTGCGCGGAGGCACCGGACGGGATCGCCTCGCAGGCGGCCCAGGCGCCGACCGGCTGATCGGCGGGCTCGGCCGGGACCTGCTGTCCGGAGGCGCCGGCAACGACGACTTGGCCGGGACCGACGGCCGCCGGGATCGGGTGGTTGGCGGCCCGGGGCGTGACGTCGCCGTGGTGGATCGCAGGGCCGACCTGGTGATCAGCGTGGAGCGCCTCGTCGTGCGCTGACGCGCGCCGCTGCGTCTCATCGGGTGCGGAACGCGTACGCGCGCAGGAACGACGCCACGCGATCCAGCTGGCGTTCGAGGGTCTCGTCGCTCACCGCCGCATGTGCCGCACGGATCAACTGCTCCCGGCGGCTCGCGTCGGTCCGGAGCAGTTCCAGGGCCGCGACGGCCGATGCCGCGTCCTGCGGCGGGATCAGCAGCCCGGTCCTGCCTCCATCGAGCGCCGCCGTGACACCACCGACCGCGGTCGCGACGATCGGCAGCCCCGCCGCCTGCGCCTCGAACAGCACCTGTGGCAGTCCCTCGGTGAGCGAAACGTGCAGGAAGACGTCGCCACCTCGATAGACGCGCCACAGCTCCTCGCCGTTCGGGACCTCGCCGAGGAACTCGACAACGTCAGCCAGTCCCCGTTCACGGGCGGCGCGCTCCAACTCCGGCCGTGACGGCCCGTCGCCGGCGACGGTCAGCCGCCAGGGCGTGCCCGACGCCCGTGCCTCGGCCAGGATCTCCAGGAGGAGCATCGGGTTCTTCTCCGGATCGAGCCGCCCGACCGACACGATGCGCGGCGCTGCGGCCCACCCCCGCGCGAGCGCCTCGTCGAGCGGGACGATGTCGCGCTCGGAGACCAGCGAGAACCCGGTCTCGAGCACGGGAGCGCCACGCCGGTACGCCCCGGCGATCTCACGCCCCACCGCGACGGTGGGCGCCCGCCGGGCCAGGCGGCGGAACACCACGTCGAGTGCCCAGGCGGCGGGAAGCGCCCACCCCCACCAGCGGCTTGGAAGGCGGTTGTGGATGTAGGAGACGTAGTCCTGCCGCACGCCGAGCGCGAGCGGCACGCCCCGCCGACGGGCGATCATCGCGAACGCGCCGGCGAGCGGGTGGGGACCGAAGATCCAGACGGCGTCGACGTCGTCGAGCATCCGCGCGAACTGCCGGCACGAGCGTCGCGCCACTCCGAGCAGCCGGACGACGTTCGTGACCCGCGGGTAGTGCGGCAGCGGGACGAAGCGCACGCCCGCCGCCGGCAGGGCATACGGACCCGTCCCCGGCTGCGGGTCGAGCCGCCCGGCGATCACGACCTCCTCGACACGCGGCGGAAGCGCGGTGACGAACCGGATGAACGCCCGGTTGGTCGACACGACGCCGTCGTGCTCGCGGTACGTCAGGTCGGAGTACACGCCCAGGCGCGTCCCGTGCCCTCGGTCAGGAGCTTCGATCACGCA
Organism: uncultured Thermoleophilia bacterium; assembly: GCA_963777565.1. Classification (GTDB taxonomy): domain Bacteria; phylum Actinomycetota; class Thermoleophilia; order Miltoncostaeales; family Miltoncostaeaceae; genus CALMEC01. The sequence goes on along the minus strand of CAVZQZ010000009.1, from coordinate 783,793 downwards.
GCCTCGTCGCGAGCTCGGAATGGATCAGGCGCAGGTCGGCGCGCCCCGGGACGAGCAGACCGATGTTGGTCCGCAGCGCCCGTGAGAAGATGATCGCCATCGCCAGGCCACCGCCGGTCCAGGCCACGCTCGTCGCGATGGCGGCGCCGAGGCCAGCCATCGGAGGGATGAGCGCGAGATCGAGTCCGATGGTGAGCACGAATGCGCAGGCATCGGCGGAGGTCGTGAGCAACGGCTTGCCCTGCGCGGTGAGGGCGCTGCCGAGGAGGGCCATGAAGGTGATGCCGACCGCCCCGAGCGCGAGCACGCGCAGTTGGGGGACGGAATCGGCGAACTCCGCGCCGAAGACCGTCGTGCACAGGAACGGGGCCGCGACGATCAGGAAGGCCGCCAGGGGAAGTGCGATGAGGACGGTGACGCGCAGCAGTCGCTGGGCGAGCCTCGCCGCGTCCTGGGGGCCGGCTCGTACCAGGTCGGGCCGCTGAATCATCACCAGGACCCCGGGAAGGTAGAACAGCACCTCCGCCCAGGCGACCGCCACGCTGTAGATGCCGAGCTCCCGCGACCCGGAGAACGCGCCGACGAACCACTGGTCGAGCCGATAGTTGCCGATTTCGAGCGCGTGGCCGACGTGGGCCTTGGCGCCGAACGTCACGGAGCGGCGGGCGAGGCGGACGTCGGGCCGCCCGAAATGAATCCGCTTCGCGACGAACCAGACGAGCACTGACATGCCGAGCACCTGCCCGCCGATCCAGGCGCCGATCGCGCTCGAGACGTGCAGGTGGCCGGTGGCGGCCAGCGTGCCGTTGGTGATCGCGGTGGTCAGCGGTCCCGCGAGCCACGCCGCGTTGGTGATCGCGAAGTGGTAGTCCGACTGCACGAGGAAGGTGAGATAGGTCTTCAGGATGACCGCCGGGATCGAGGCGAGCGTGATCCAGAGCAGGATCTGCTGAACGTCGCCGCCTGCGGCCGGGAAAGCGATCACCAGCGCGACGATGGCGAGCGCGACGATGGTCCCGAACCCGAGCGCGAGGAAGATGGAGTTGGTCGCGAGACGGGGACGCAGGCCGGGTTCCGAGCCGCCGATGTTCGCGTTCGACTCCTGCACGCCGGCCGCGCCGAAGAACCCCGCCAGCGACGCGATCGTGATGAGGAACGCCACCTGGCCCCGGCCGGTGGCGCCGATCACGCGAGCGACGATCAGGACGTTGACGAGGGAGAGGGTCGCGACGGCGAGGTTGGTGCCGAACGTACCCGCCGCCGCGCGCAGGAACGACGTGCGGCGGCGTCCTGTGCCCTCGTGATCGAGCGTCGGCTGACTCACCGTCGGTCGCTCCGCGTCAGGCCGGTCGCGCGGTCATGGCGCCGCGCGCCGCGTCGGCGGCGTCAGGTGGTTCCCTCCGGCGCCAAGACCCGGAACTCCGACATCGGGATCGGCCGGACGGTGTTCACGTTGACGAGCCCGTCCCACTTCGCCGTGCCCTCGTACTCGAGCATCACCTTCGGACGGCCGGAGTTGTCGATGACGTACATCCCGTGCCGCTGCAGGGCACGGGCGATCGTGAGGCACGGGCCCGTGCACCCACGGGCCGCGAGGGCCTCCTGCGTGAGCTCGGGGTTGAGCTGCAGCCGCGTGCCCTCGGGCAGCGCGTCGGGCGGCCCGCCGCCATCCGACTTCGTGGCCGGGTACACGTTCTGCGCGGAGGGCGAGTCATATGCGAACGCGAGGGCATGGTCGATCCGGCCCCGGCGGATCTCGCAGGGGCGCACGAGCCCGGCGAGGTACGGCACCCCGGCGCCGCGCAGCCAGAAGGGCTCGCCGTTCTCGTCGTACGGCGGGACGCCGCTCCACCGGGTCGAGTAGTGGTAGGCGTTCCACGCGTCGAAGCTGCCGTCGTGGCGCTTCTCGAGATGGGATGCGCCCCACTCGTCACCGGTGGACGGGTCGACCAGGATGATCTGCGCGTCGCTCCCGGCCGCCGCCTCGGCCGCGTCGGGAATCGGCAGCTCGGTCGTCCCCGCGCGCTGGTTGACGAGTCGTGCGCCGCCGTCGACGACGTTCGAGAACCATCCGCTCAGCGCGACGGTGCGTCGCGGGGTCGCGCTCGTCACGTGGTACACCGGATAGGTGTACTGCTCGGGGCTCGAAGTGAGCTCACCCCGTACGCCGAGGTCGCGCTCGAGGTACCTCGGCGACCTGCCGATCGGGGTGTTCCACGGGCTGTCGTCGCTGTAGGGACGCCGGCAGCCGGCGTCGCCCGTATCCCGGGTGGTCGCCGTCCCGGATCCGCTCGTGACGGTTCCGTCGTCCACCTGCGTCTGCGCCGACGTCCCGTTGTCCGCCCCTCCGCACGCGGCCAGCGCCGTCGCCGCGACGGTGACCGCCACGAGACCGGCGACGCGTCCCACGACGCGCCGTGCCTGGCCCAGCGCGCGGTGTCCGAGGTCGCGTGGGCGAGGCTCCATGCGCGCCACTATAGAACGGGGTCGGCGGGCCTCCCCCGACGCCGGTACCCGCTCGACACGGGGGAAGTTGGTAGGGTCGGCCGATGCTCGCGCACGGATGCCCGAACGAGATGCGGCGGCCGTCGCCCGCGGGCCGCGGGCCGGCAGCGGTCGCCGCGACGTGACCGCGGGAGGCGTCTCCGTGGACCGTCCGCCGCATCGCGTCCAGCGTGCTGTCGCGCCGCTTCGGGTCGAGATCGTCGCGTCCCTCGACGATCTGCGCGGCGAGTGGACGCGTCTCGCGGCGGCGTCCCGCAACGTCTTCGCCACCTGGGAGTGGGCGGCCGCATGGTACCGGCACCACGGGCGGGGGCGTCCGCTCGCGATCGCCGCGCTCACGCGGGGCGACGGCACCGTGGCCGGCGTCCTGCCGCTGTACCGCTTCGCCCGCCGACCGGTGTGCGCCGTCCGCCTGGTCGGTCACGGCCCGGCCGACCAGCAGGGGCCGATCTGCGCGCCGGCCGACAATGAGGCGGTCATGCTCGCCGTCGGGCCGGCGGTGGCCGCCGCCGGTGCCGGCCTCGCGCTCCTCGAGCGCCTACCCGGAGACGTGGACTGGGCCGGCGAGCTGGGCGGACGGGTGCTCGCACGCGAGGCCAGCCCGGTGCTCACGTTCGGCGCCGGCGGCTGGGACGAGCTGCTCGCGGGATGGAGCGCGAACCGCCGCGGCCAGGCGCGACGCATCGAGCGCCGGCTGGCGCGGGAGCACGACCACCGATACGTCCTGACCCGCGATCGCCAGTCGCTCGATGGCGATCTGGATGTCCTCTTCGCGCTGCACCGTGCCCGATGGGGCTCGGACTCGCCGTTCCTCGCCGACATGGGGTTCCATCGCGACTTCGCCGCGACCGCGTTCGATCGCGGGTGGCTTCGCCTCTGGCGGCTCGAGGTCGACGGCCGACCCGCGGCCGCGTGGTACGGCCTGCGGTTCGGCGCGGCGGAGTCGTATTACCAGGCGGGACGCGATCCCGGCATGGAGGACCGCGCGGTTGGCCTCGCGCTGCTGCTCCACACCATCCGGGCGGCGCTGGAGGACGGCGCCTCGGAGTACCGGTTCCTCCGTGGCGACGAGCCGTTCAAGATGCGCTTCGCGAGCCATGACCCGGGCATCGTGACGATCGGCCTGGGAACCCGGGCGACCGGCAGGGCGCTCGTGGCGATCGCCGACATGCTGGCCCGCAGCCCCGCCCGGCGGCTCCTTCGCGGGGCCGCCAGGTGACGGCGCTGTTCGCGGGCGCCGTCGCGCTCGTCGCCTACACGTTCGCCGGCTACCCGGCGATCATCGCCGCATGGGCCCGGCTTCGCCCGCGCCCGTTGCGTCTCGACCCGGCGTTCCGTCCCCGCGTGTCGCTGATCGTCGCGGCGTACAACGAGGAGGCGGAGATCCTGCCCCGCCTCGCGAACGCCAAGCAGGCGGAGTACCCGGCCGACCTCCTCGAGGTGATCGTCGTCGCCGACGGATCCGACGACCGAACCGGGGCGCTCGCGGCCACGGTGTCGGGTGTGCGCGTGCTCCACGAGCCGCAGCGGCGCGGCAAGCTCGCCGCCATCACGCGGGCCGCCGGCGCGGCGACGGGCGACGTGCTCGTCTTCAGCGACGCGAACAACCGGTACGCCCCGGAGACGATCCTGGCGCTCACGGAGCCGTTCGCAGATCCGGCGGTGGGCGTGGTCGCCGGACGCAAGGCGATCGACGACGGAAGCGGCCGGGAGCTCGACCGCGCGGAGGGGCTCTACTGGCGGTACGAGTCGATGATCAAGACCTGGGAGAGCGCCATCGGATCCACCGTGGGCGCCGCCGGGGAGGTCGTCGCCTTCCGCCGCGAGGCGTTCCGCCCGCCCCCGATCGGCACGATGAACGAGGATCTCGTGCAGGCCGTGGCCGCCGCCGCCGACGGCTGGCGAGTCGTGTACGCGCCGCGGGCGGTGTCGCTCGAACGGGCGTCGCTGACGGTGGAGGACGAGGCGACCCGCCGGAGCCGGCTTGTCGCGGGGCGATTCCAGGCGCTCGTCTCGCTCATGCCCGGTCTCGTCCGGCGCAACCCCCGGCTGGCCTGGCAGCTCGTCTCGCACAAAGGGCTGCGCCCGATCGTCCCGTGGGCGCTGGTGGTGATCGCCGCGACGAACGTGATCGTGGTCCGCCGGCGCCGCTGGGCGCTCGTGACGCTCGCGTTGCAGTCGGTGTTCTACGGCGCCGCGGCCGCCGGCTGGGCTCGTGAGCGAGCCGGTCGGCGCAACCGGATCCTCTACCTGCCGTACTACTTCTGCCGCATGAACGTCGCAGCGCTGCGCGGTGTGCGGGACTTCGCCGCCGGGCGCCGCGAGCACGTCTGGGCCCGTGTGAAGCGTGGCTGAGGGCGTGCCCACGCAGGGGCGGAGGGCACCCGTGTCGTTGGCGACCCAGACTGCGAAATGACTACTATGGGGCTCGTCCCTAGGGAAGGGGGTCCGTGGAGCAGAAGAACCTGATCGCGGTGGCCCGCAAGTGGTGGGTCGTCCTCATCGCCGCCGCGGTTGTGGGTGGGCTCGTGGCACGTGCGGTCGCGGCGTTTCTGCAGCCGACCTACGAGTCGACGGTGCGCCTGCTCACGGGACCGACCAGCTCGGACGTCGACACTCTGGAGGCGGCCGGCACCCTGGCACGCACCTATTCGGAGCTCGCCACCAGCCAGCCTCAGCTGCAGGCCGTGACGCAGGAGCTCGGGCTGAACCTCACGCCCGACCAGCTCGCGGAGGACGTGCAGTCCACCTCGAACGACGTGACGCGCGTGGTCTCGATCCGGGTTCGCCGGCCAACCGCCGTGGGGGCGCAGGAGTTTGCGAAGCGCCTCGGGGATCGCATGGTGGCGCTGGCGGGAGCGGGGTCCCAGCGCGACGAGGATCTCGCCGACGAGCTCCTTCGCCAGGACGCCTTCGCGGGGCTCTCCGACGCGCAGCGGCGAAGCATCCGCAGCGCGGCGGCCACGGTCCTCGGCCACCAGCGTGCGCCGGGGACGCTCACCGTCGTGGACCCGGCGCGGGTCGCGTCCGGCCCCGTCTCGCCGAAGATCCCGCTGATCGTCCTGCTCGGTGCGTTCTGCGGCGTCGCCCTCGCGGGCACGGTGATCGTCGCGCGCGAGCGCCGGTCGAGCACGATCGACGACGCGAAGTCGCTCGCCGCGACCGTCGACGCGCCCCTGCTCGGCACGGTGAGCGGGTGGGATCTGCAATCGGGCCTCGTCGTGCGATCCACGCCCGGCTCGGACGCGGCCAACGAGGTCCGCCTGCTCGCGGATCAGATCTCGTACCTCGCGCGTGACGGCTCGGTCCGCAGCCTCGTGCTGATCGGGGCGGAGCACGGCGGTCCGGGCGGAGCGGTGGCCGCAAACCTCGGCGCCGCACTCGCCGCACCGGACTTCCGCGTCGTGGTCGTCGACGCCGACCCCGACCAGGCCGATGTCACTCGCCTCTTCCGCCTCTCGAATCACTCGGGGCTCGCGGACTTCGTGCACGGCGAGGGATTCGACGCCAACGGGTCGGGGCCCGACGTTCTCGGGGTCCTCTGCGGCGCCGACCTCACGGTGATTCCCGCCGGCGCGTCCCGCGGGGCGCACCGGCGCCTCGACTCGAGGCGGGTCCGGGAGCTCGTCGAGAGCCTCCAGTCCGAGTCCGAGATGGTGCTGATCGTCCCGCCCTCGCTCGAGCGTTCGTCCGACGCGCTCGTCTGGGCCGAGCAGGCCGACGGCACGGTCATCGTCGCCGAGCAGCGTGCCACGACGACGGCCGATATCGCGCGGGCACGTGACCGCGTCACGGCCGTCCGCGCGAGGATCATCGGCACCGTCTTCTTCGGCACGCGCGCGATCCCGGGGCTCGGCAGGCTCACCGAGCGGGTCCGCTGGGGGTGGGCCAAGGCCGCACCCCGTCCGCTCCCGGGCGACGAGGATCGGGCCCCGCGCGATGCGAGGTCGCGCGCGGAGATCGCGCCCGTGATCGACACGGGGGAGGAGCACGCTGATGCGGAGCCGGTGGCGACGCCCGAGGCGGAGCAGGTCGTGACCCCGACGCCGGACGTCGCGCCGCAGCCCGCTGCGCCGAGCGAGGCTCCCGGTGAGCCGGCCGATTCGGTCGACGCCGTGGCCGACCGGTTCGAGGAGCCCGGCGCCCCACCCGTCGAAGAGGAGGCGTCGAACGCGAAGGACGTGCCGGAGTTCGAGCCCGAAGCGAGCGCAGAGTCCCCCGCGGAGACGGCTTCCCCGCCGGTCGATGCCGTTCCCGCGGCTCCTTCCGAGCCGGTCGACGCCGTCGAGGTCTCGGAAGCGGCGCCGCCACCGCCCGCTGCCGACGGTGCGGAGGAGAAGCCGGCGGAGCAGTCAAAGAGCACGACGCCTCGCAAGAGCGCGGCCACGCCTCGCAAGCGCACGAGCACGACGCCGCGCCGCCGGACGGGCGGATGAGCCGCTTCCTGGTCACCGGCTGCGCGGGGTTCATCGGCTCGCACCTCTGTGAGGCGCTCGTGTCGGGCGGCGACAGCGTCCTCGGCGTCGACGCGTTCACCGACTACTACGACCGGTCCGTCAAGGGCCGCAACGTCGCGCCGTTGCTCAGGCGGGACGAGTTCACCCTGATCGAGGCCGACCTCGTGGAAACGCCGATCGACGCGCTGCTCGACGGCTGTGACGGTGTCTTCCATCTCGCCGCGCAGCCCGGCGTCCGCGGCAGCTTCGGTGCGACGTTTGCGAGGTATACCAGCGACAACATCCTGGCCACGCAGCGCGTGTTCGAGGCGGCCTGCGTGGCTGGGGTTCGGGTCGTGTGGGCCTCGTCGTCGTCGATCTACGGCAATGCGGAGAGCTACCCGACGCGCGAGGACGCCCGTCCCGCGCCGATCTCGCCGTACGGCGTGACCAAGCTGACGTGCGAGCACCTGGCCGGCGCCTACGCGTCGTCGTCGGGCCTCGATGCCGTGGCGATGCGCTACTTCACCGTGTACGGGCCTCGGCAGCGGCCCGACATGGCGTTCACGCGCGTCTGCGCCGCGCTCGCCTCGGGGGGGACGTTTCGCGTGTTCGGCTCCGGGGACCAGTCGCGTGACGTCACCTACGTGGCCGACGCCGTCGCCGCCACCGTCGCGGCGATGGAGCGCGGCACGTGCGGAGCGGTGTACAACGTCGGCGGCGGAAGCGAGACGTCGCTGCGCGAGGCCATCGCCCTCTGCGAGGAGATCGGCGGGCGCGAACTGGACCTCGTCTTCGAGCCGGTCGCGACCGGTGACGTCCGCCGGACGGCGGCGGATACGACCCTTGCGGCGTCGGACCTCGACTGGGAGCCGCAGGTGTCGATCGAGGACGGGCTTCGCCGCCAGCTCGAGTGGGCGACCGACGACCTGAGCCTCGCCGCCGACCGATAGCCCGGGCGGCTACCGCGTCAGGAAGAAGACGTTCTGCCCATCCGGGAGGAGTGGCACGAACCGCTTCGCGGCGTCGTCCCAGCTGAACGGGCGGTAGCCGAGTCCGGCGAGCCGCTCGACGAGCGCGTCCATCTCGGAGTCCGCCTCGATGAGGATCGCGGGCCGGTGCCGGGAGATGGTCTCCCAGAGCCCGTCGACGACCATCGGCGCCGCTCCCTCGACGTCGATCTTCACGAGGCCGGGTGCGAGCTCGAGACGGTCGAGTCGCATCCCCGGCACCGTGACCGTCCGGAGCGCCAGCTCGTCGGCCTGCTCGCCGTGGAGGTGCTGCTGCGACCACCAGCCGACCTCACCGTCGTCCGGCATGACGCTCGCCTCGCCGGAGATGTCGACCCCCCGGTAGGTGGGGATCCGGAGCTCGACGGGTCCGTCGTCCGCGCAGGCGGCGCACATGACGTACGAGAACCGGCGGAGGATCCTGCCCACAAGCCTGAGGTCCGCCTCGAGGTCCGGATTGGCCTCGACGGAAACGATCGGCGAATGGCGGTCGTAGAGCCGGAACGACAGCGCCGACTGGCCGGAGTTCGCTCCCACGTCCAGGAAAACCCGCCCGTCGAGGTGGAGCGACGAGACCGCGCGAAAGTCGGGCTCGTGCGGGCGGCGCAGGGCGTACCGGCCGATGACCTTCGCGCGCCGCGCCGCTCGGTAGGCGCCGGGCCGGTGCGAGAGCGAGCGGCGGAACGTGCCGGCGATGCGCTGGGGCACGCGGTTCACGGACGTGCCCTCGCCGGATCGGCGGGAGCCCCGGCCGGCCGCGGCCGGGGCCCACGGAACCGTCGCGCTCCGGCCAACGCACGTTTCGCCAGCGGCCGGCCGTGCGTATACGCGATCCGCTCCACCACGCCCAGCGGGGACGGGCTGAAGGCCTGCGCCAGCACGCGCGGGCGCGTCCCGTCGGACCAGTCGAGCTTGTAGGGCTCCTCTTCCCCGAGAAAGTCATAGCGGTCGACGCCCTCGTCGAAGATGCGCTCGATCATCGCCATGAGCAGGACCTTCCCCGGCGAGAACCGTCTGAACGCCTCGTCGTATCCGCCCTTCAGCCCGTAGTACACCCGACCCGCGTGGACGTTGTAGTCGAACGCGACGGGATGTCCGTCGAGCCGCAGGAAGCACAGCCGTAGCCAGCCCCGCTCCGCGGCCCAGCGGGCGACCTGCGTGTAGAACCGACGGGTCGTCGGGCTCGCGATGATCGCCGTTCCCGTCTGCCCCTTCCAGCCGGCGGCCTCGACCCGAAACCCCTCGTCCAGCAGCGCGTCGAGGCCGCTGGTGCCGTCGTGCACCTCCAGGGTCACCTCGCCCGCGTCGTCCATCCGCCGCCGCCGGCGCCGGATGTCCGACTTCATCTTCGAGTCGATTCGCGCCTCGTATTCGGCCCATCCGCAGGTGGTGTCGATGTAGGGCGATCTCAGAATCGGCGCCGAGGCGGTCGCGTACCCGGCGGCTGAGGCGCCTGCGAGCCACCCCCGAGTGGCCGGCGCATCCGGATCGACCAGCTGCAGGGTCACGCTCCGGGGGTGGCGCTCCAGCACGGCCCCCGCCAGATCGCATGCTGCCGCCTCGTCGACGGCGAGGATGTCGAAGAGGGGCGTGTGGTCGTTGGTGGGCGAGCGCGCCCCGCCGCGCCGCTCGACGAGCGGGAGGAGGGCCGCGACCCGCGGTCCGCGCCGGACGGCGACGATCGTCAGAGCGCCGCATCCGAAGGCCTCGTGCCACGCCTTGAACCAACCGGGGCGCAGGAACGGCGCTGCGCCGACCTCGTCGGCGAGCTCATCCCAGGCGTCGCCGATCGTGTCGATCGTCCTGTGCGTCTCGATCCCCATCGCGGCGCCGAGTCTAGTCCGCGGGAACGTTCGCTCACCGCAGTCGGCGGTCCGGACGGGGGCATCGCTGCGGGCGTGGTCTTGACGGCACGGAGTTCCGTCGTAGGATCAGCTTTCGGCAGGTTCAGCGCGGAACGAACAGGGGGAGCAGGATGACCAAGTACCGGGTTCTCTTGATCGGGGCGGCTGTGGCCTGCGCCGTCGTCGGCGCGGCGTCGGTCCACGGGGCGACGCGCACCGACTTCGCGAAGAAGTGCGGCAGCGCGTGGTCGGGATCCAAGACGACCGCGGCCTACCGCGCTTACCAGAGCAGGTGCACGAACGCGGCCATCGCGGCCACGAGCGCCGCAACCGACGCGGGCAACCCGACGAACCCGGCGGCCAACCGCACGCGGGCGCAGGCCGCCTGCGCGGCCCGGTTCCCGGCGCCGCGCAACACCGCCGCCAAGCGGTTCGCCTACAACGCCTGCGTCGCGGCGGCGCGCGCCTCGCAGCTCGCGTTCGCCGTACGCCCTCTCACGGCGTCGCTCAAGGGATCGAACGAGGTCCCACCTGCGGGCGGGGCAACGGGCTCGGCGCTGATCCGCCTGAACGAGGGACAGCGGCGGGTGTGCTTCACGATCACCGTCGCCGGCTTCGGCGCCGCCCCGGCCACGGCCGCCCACATCCACGAGGGCGCCGCGGGCGTGAGCGGAGCGGCGGTCGTCGCGTTCAGTGACATCGACTCGCTGAACCATTTCCCGTACCAGGCCAAGGGCTGCGTGCAGAACGTGGCCGCGACCACGATCACGAGCATCCGGCAGCACCCTGAGCGCTTCTACGTCAACGTCCACAACGCGCAATACCCGGACGGGGCGGCTCGGGGTCAGCTCGGCAAGTAGTCGCCGGCGGGCAGCGGCGTCGAATGCCGTGGGGGTCGCCGCGACCGCGGCGACCCCCACGAGAATGCGCGGGCGCTACCCGGTGACGGCGGGGAGGATCCGCTTCGGCGGCGGCAGGATGGTCGAGCAGACCCGCGCCCTCACCTGCGGCGCATTCGCGGCGCTCGCGTTGGCGTTGTTGCAGCGCTGCCCGTTGACGGCGCGATCGACGCGGAAGCTCACCTTGATGATCCGGGTGGCGCCCGCGGCGAGCGTGCCGAGCCGCCAGGTGAGGCGCCCCTTCGCGAGGGTTGCGCCCGGCACGGCCTTGACAAGCGAGTAGCCCGCCGGGAGCACGTCCCGGACGATCACGTTCGTGGCCGGGGTGGTGCTCGTGTTGCGGACCCGGATCGAGTAGCTCAGCACGGTCCCGGCACGGGCCACGCGCGGTCCCGCCTTCGCGATCGAGAGGGTGGAGGACGAGACCCCGATCACGCCACCGGTCCCCGGCGGCGCCGGCGGACCCGGCACGTTGCAGTTCAGGAAGTCGACCGAGGCGGCGACCGTCTGGGTGCGGAACTCGAGGTACACGAAGTCCTGGCCGGTGCTCTGCGTGTCGGGCACCTCGGCCTGGACCAGCGTCGGCACCTGGAACGTGCCGGACACGGCGACCGCGCCCGGGGTGTTGCCGGTGAGCGCGACGTCGGCGGCGCCGGTCGGGCCGAGCCCGACGGTGGTCTGCTGCGCTCCGCCGGCGAACTGCCCGCTGCCCGACGTGATGCTGAGCATGACGCTCGTGAGCGGCGCGCCGGTCACGTGCAGGGTGCGGGCGGTGCCGCTGCACACCGCGGCGCCGGTGGCCGTGATCGAGGGCTGCTGTGCGACGGCGGCCGCGTAGGTGGCCGAGTCGGTGAACAGCTGGTTCGCGCGCGCGTTGAACGCGGGGCTCACGAGAATCGGCTCCGCGGGGTTTGCCGGCTGGCCCGGAGTCGACGGGTTCGTCAGCGACCAGATGGCCCGCTGGTGCGCCGCCAGCTCGAAGTTCGCCGCGGCCCCGGCCGGCGTGTCGGCGAGCGCGCGACGCGACGAGAGCAGGAGCCACTCGAGGCGGTCGCGGCCGCCCGCTTGTGTGGCGAGGTTGTTCGGGTCCCCGTTGGCGAGGGAGAGGCTGTTGCCCTCCACGCCGGTGCGCAGCGTGCCCGTCGTCGCGGACACGGTGCTGAGCGTCGACTCGATGCAGTGGCCGACCTTCAGGCCCTTCACGAAGCCTGCGGCGACATCGTCGGCCCCGGCGAAGTCGACGCTGAAGTTGTACGCGCCGTAGTCGCTCCCGAGGCCGGGCGACACGAGGTTCGGCGCCGATGCGATGGTCACGTTGGACCGTGTCGCTCCCATCGCCGAGGTTGCGCCCACGAGCAGCAGGCCGAGCAGGAACATCAAGGGAAGCGCGAGGCGTCGGGCAGAACGCGGGATCAACGGGGGCCTCCGGACTCGGAAACGGGGAGCGGGGAGCTTGGTGCTCGTGCGAATCGGTTTGTTCATGCGGGGCGAAACTGGCGAATCCTGGCCGCCCCTTGAGATCCGGCGATATTAGACGGTCCGTCGGCTGTGCCCGTCGTCCCACGGGTCCGCCTGTGTCGCAAAGAGCGGGAAGGGCGACAGAAGGACATGCGCGAAATGCCGGATTCCCTCGGCCGGCGGATGGGCGGGCGGCGCGGCCCCGCCGACCGTGTTGACTACACTCACCTCGATGCCGAAGACCCTCGTCGTCATGGAGGGGGACGAGACCGGGCAGGAGCTGCTCGAGGAGGCGCTTCGCGTCCTCGATCCCGCCGTCACCGGGGTGGACCTCGCGTTCGAGCGGGTCGACCTGTCGCTGGCGCGACGGCGCGCCACTTCCAACCAGGTCGTGCATGACGCGGCGACGGCGATGCGCACCCACGGCTTCGGCCTGAAGGCGGCCACGATCACTCCCGAGGCGATGGGGGACGTCGGCAGCCCCAACGCGATCCTCCGCGAGGAGGTCGACGGCAAGGTCATCATCCGTACGGGCCGGCGCCTGTCGGGAGTGCGGCCCATCGGCGGGATCCACGCGCCGATCTCCGTTGTGCGGATGGCGGTCGACGACGCCTATGGGGCCACGGAGCGCCGGGAGGGGGTGGGCGACGACGAGGTGGCCTGGCGCACCGAGCACATCTCGCGTCGGACGTGCCGGGCGGTGGCCGAGGTTGCGTTCCTCCAAGCCGCGCGCATGCACGCGACCGTCACGGGCGGCCCGAAGTGGACCGTGTCCCCGGTCTACGAGGGCATGCTGAAAGAGGAGCTGGACTCCGCGGCGGCGCGTCACCCCGAGGTGAGCTACAAGCCGATGCTGATCGACGCGACATACGCGATGCTGATCTCGCACACCGGGGACGCTCTGGTCGTTCCGGCGCTGAATCGTGACGGCGACCTCCTCTCCGACATGGTGTTGCAGCTGTTCGGATCGATCGCCGGCGCCGAGTCGCTCCTGTTCGCCCTCGACGAGGACTACCACCCGACGGTGGTGATGGCCGAGGCCCCTCACGGCACTGCTCCGACGCTGGCGGGAAGGAACGTCGCGAATCCGCTCGCGATGATCCTCGCGGGCGCCGCCGTGCTGTCCTACATGCAGGAGGACGTCGCGTCGCGCGCCATCTACGAGGCGGCGCTGGAGACGGTGGGGAACGACATCCGGACCATGGACCTCGGTGGGCACGCCCGCACCGACGAGTTCACCGACGAGGTGATCAGGCGGATCAGGAGCAAGCTCGACGTATGGGACGCGCTCGGCGAGAGCGCGCTCGAGGTCGTCCGCTCCCGACGCCCGTCGCCGCCCGAGGAGCTCCGCATCCGGGCGAGCGATCTCCCCGGCGCCGAGGACGGCTGACCGCAGACCCTGGTCGCGCCGGCGACCGCTGATCGTCGTCGCTCCACGTCCGACTCAACGGCTGGCGGTCGCCCGCCGCCGTCGCGCTCGCCGCCTATTGCGCTGGTCATCCCCGTGCTCCACCGGACGGGTGTTCGGGAGGCCAGAGTCGCCGGTCCGACGCGACGCGTCGTCGTCGCCTTCTGTCCCGTCTGCGGCGGCGCGCACGCCGCCGCAGCCGACACCGAGACGCGCTGCCCCGGCTGCGGGAGGAGCTTCGTCGTGCACTTCCTCGTCGCGCCGCCGATCCGGACCGGGTTAGGTTCAGCCGGCCGGCGGTGCTGAATCGCGCCGTTGAAGGGCGGTGCGGGCTCGCCAGAAGTCGCGACCTCGACTGGACGGCCTCGTTAGCATGCCCGGCGTGTCCCGCCCCGAGAGCGTCAGTCCGGACGACTTCAAGGCCGCGCTGAGCCGGTGGGCGAGCGGGGTCACCGTCGTGACCGCGGCCGGCCCGGTCGGCATGACCGTCTCGGCCTTCAGCTCGCTGTCGCTGGACCCACCGCTCGTCATGGTGTCGCTCGCGTACGCGGCGGCGACGTGCGAGACGGTGGTCGCCGCCGCCGGATTTGCCGTGCACATCCTCGAGGACGCCCAATCCGAGCTCTCCCGCCGGTTCGCCGGGCCAGGCGAGCGCTTCGACGGGCTGTCGTGGACCCTCGGTTCCTTCGGCGCCCCCCTCTTGCACGGTGGGGTTGCCCGGCTCGTCTGCGAGCGTCACAGCACCGCTGACGGCGGAGATCACGTCATCCTGATCGGCCGGGTGGTGCAGGTCGATGCGTTCGCCGGCGAGCCCCTCCTCTACTACCGCGGCGGCTACCGCAGCCTCGCCCCAGCCGATGGCTGACGCCCGCTCCGACCAGCCGATCGGCATGTTCGATTCCGGGGTCGGCGGCCTGACCGTCCTCGAGGAGTGCCTCGTCGCGCTTCCCGCCGAGGACTTCGTGTACTTCGGCGACACCGCGTGGTTCCCGTACGGCGACAAGTCCCGGGCGGAGCTTCGCCACCGCTCGCTCGCGATCGGCCAATGGCTCGTGGATCAGGGCGTCAAGCTGGTGGTCGTCGCGTGCAACACCGCCACGGCAGCGGCGCTCGAGCACCTGCAACAGCACCTCGACGTGTCGGTAATGGGGGTGATGGCGCCCGAGTCGCGCGCTGCGGCGCAGACCACCCGCAATCGCCGCGTGGGTCTCCTCGCCACCGACGCCACCGTCGCCAGCGGCAGCTACGAGCGGATGATCCACGCGAACGACGCGGGCATCACCGTCACCAGCGTCGCCTGCCCGCGTCTGGCGCCGGCGATCCAGCGCGGCGAGACATGGGACGAGGAGATCGTCGAGATGGTCCGCCAGTACACCGAGCCGCTGCGCGATGCCGCGGTCGACACGGTCATCCTCGGCTGCACCCACTACCCGATGGTCGAGAAGCTCCTTCGGCGCCAGCTGCAGGGCGTCGCGATCATCAAGGCCGGCGAGGAGCTCGCGCACGAGGTCGCCGACGCGCTCCGCCGCCGTGGCCTGTTGCGCCCACCGGGCCGTGAAGGGGAGTACCGGTTCGCATGCAGCGGCGATCCCCGCAATTTCCGCGAGGTCGGCGGACGGTTCCTTCAGATGCCGCTCGGCGCCGTGGCGCACGTCGAGCCCGGCGCACCCGTGGCGGGCTCGACCGCCTCGTGAGGCATTCGCGCTCCGCTCCGGAATCGTCGTGGCGATCCGGCGACCGGCCCTCCGGAACGGCGCGCTAGCGACCGGTATGGCGATCGAGCGCGACTTCGTCACTCTGCACGCGGCCGACGGCGAGAGCCACGACGCGCTCCTGCACGTCGACCCCCGGGCCTCCAGGGCGCGGAAGCGGCGCACCGGGAGGCGCACCGCCCAGATCCACGTGCACGGAATCATGGGCAACTTCCTCGTCGGAACCCTGCGGTTCCTCCCCGGGCCGCTCGCCCGGGCGGGTCACCCGATGCTCGTCGCGGAGACACGGATGGGCAATGTCGGCCAGCTCTTCGGCAACGCGATCCTCGAGGATGCGCTCCTCGACCTGGACGCCGCGGTGGAGTGGCTGCTGGACGCCGGGTACGACAGCCTCGTCCTGAGCGGGTATTCGAGCGGGGCGACCATGGCCGTGCGCTTCGCAGCCACACGCGACCTGCCGCACCTCCGCGGGCTCGTGCTGTACGGAGCGCCCTGGGGGCTGCCGCAGTCGGCCAAGCAGCGATGCGACCACTGGGAGTCCGACCCCGGGTACGACGACGTCGCGACAGAGGTGCGCGGGCACGTCGGCCGGGATCCTGTCGCGCGGGTGCCCGACCGGCTCTTCGTGCTTCACCGCAGCCGCGGGCCGTCGCGAAAGCCGCAGGACAGCGAGATCTACACATGGCGCACCTGGTGGGCGACCCGCGGGCCGAACGCCGTCTCCGCCATGACGTTCCGGCAGATCCGCGACGTGTCGGCGCCGATCCTGCTCGTGCAGGGGACCGCCGACACCGTGGTCGCCCCGGAGGAGGCGGAGCGCCTGGCCGCGGTCGCGCGTGCCGCCGGGAATCCCAACGTCGAGATCGAGTGGATCGACGGCGGCGATCACTTCCTTGCCGGCCGGGAGATCCTCGTCACGCGAGCCGCCATCCGCTGGCTCGACCGGTGGGCCTGATGGCGCACTCGCCGATGCCGCACCGCCAGGCCCACCACGCGCAGCGAATCCGACGTCGCCTCGACGCCTCCGACCGGCTCCCGCTCGAGATCGTGCCGGTGACCGCCCAGACGGCCGACGGGCACACATGGGACGGCCTGGCGATGACGCCACGAGGCGGCGACCGAGCCCGACGCCGGGTCTGCGCCATCGTGGTGCACGGAACCGTCGGCAACTACATCAGCGGTGTGCCCCGCCGGGTCGCCTTCGGCCTCGCGCAGGCGGGGTACACCGTCCTGACCGTCAACACGCGCATGGCGAACTACGGCTTGTTCTTCGGCGGGGGCCTCCTGCACCGGACGCCGCTCGACCTGGACGCGTGGGTTGCGCTGGCGCGACGCATGGGGCATCGCCGGATCGTGCTCCTCGGGTACAGCCTCGGCGCCACGATGGTGACCCACTACCAGGCGCTCCGCCGCCCCGAAGATGTGGCCGGACTGTGTACGCTCGCCCACCCGCTGTCCCTGCCCGGCGCGCTTCGCCGGCGGTGGTCGCGCTTCGGCGCCGACCCGGACTACGACACCATCGCCGAGCGGGCACGCGCGGTGCTCGGCGACGACCCGGATGACGACACCGTCGACGACGAAATCTTCATCGTCGAGCGGGCGCTCGGCCCGACGACCAACCCGACGGATGCCGAGATCTACACCTACCGCACGTGGTGGTTCTCCCGCGGCCCCGAGGCGACGCATGCAGTCTCCGCGGACCGCCTCGTCCACGTGGACGTGCCGGTCGCCCTGATCCAGGGCGGCGACGACCTGATCGTCCCGCCGTCCGACGGCCGCGAGCTCGAAGGCATCGCGCGCACCGCCGGCGTGCCCGACCTTCGGCACGAGGTCGTCGCCGGAGCGAACCACGTGTTTCGCGGTTGCGAGCCGGAGGTCATCGCGAGATGCGACGCCTGGCTCGCCGCCGTGATCGTCTGACGCCGGTCACGGCGCGCCACGCACTGGTACCGTCGCGTGCCATGGAGCAGCGCGAGCTTGGGGTGGGTGGCCCGCGGGTGCCGGTCGTCGGCATGGGGACATGGCGGACGCTCGACGTGCGTGGCCCGGCGGAGCGCGACCGCCACGCCGTGGTGCGCGAGGCGCTCGACGCGGGGTGCCGCGTCATGGACAGCTCGCCCATGTACGGCGAGGCCGAGCGTGTGCTTGCGGAGGCGCTCGACGGGCGCAGGGCCGAGGCTTTCGTGGCGACCAAGGTCTGGACCCCCGACGCGGCGCTCGGTCGTCGGCAGATCGAGCGCGCCCTGGCCTGGTACGGGCGCGTGGAGTGCTACCAGGTGCACAACCTGGTCGCGTGGCGCGAGCACCTCCCGCTGCTCGAAGCGCTGCGAGACGGGGGGCGTGTCGACGTCGTCGGCGCCACCCATTATTCGCCCGGATCGTTCACCGAGCTCGCGCGCGTGATGCGGACCGGGCGGATCGGGATGGTGCAGATCCCCTACAACCCGCACGAGCGGGACGTCGAGCGGGAGATCCTCCCACTGGCGCAGGAGCTGGGGATCGGCGTGCTCGTGATGCGGCCACTCGGGGGAGGCGGGCTGGTCGACCGCGCACCGTCTCCGAAGGATCTCGAGCCCCTCGCGCCCTACGGCGTGCGCACCTGGGCGCAGGCGCTGATCCGTTGGGCCCTGTCGGATCCGCGGGTCACCGCCGTCATCCCGGCCACGTCGCGACCGGGCCGCATGAGCGAGAACGCCGCCGCCGGCGTGGGGCCCTGGTTCGGGCGGGCCGAGCGCGATCTCGTCGCGCGGCTGGCGAACCTCTGAGGCGGCATTACGGGGCGAATGCGGAACGCTCGGCGGTGAAGGCAGCCGCCACCCGGTCGCGGTCGTAGCCGAGCGAGAGGAGCACGATGAGCTTGATCCGCGCCTTGAACGCATTGAGGAACGAGGCCGGGATCGCGCCCGCCGCCGCCAGCGTCTTCCCGCCGCCGTCGTACCCGTAGATGGGAAGGATGGGTCCGATGTCCGTGCGGGTGGCGATGACGACGGGCTTGTCGGTCGCCGCGATCACCGGCACGACGTCGGGGGGCAGGTTCCCGACGCCGAGCGCGGCGATCACCACGCCGTCGGCCCGCTCGAGCGCCTCGGCGACGCCCTCGCCGTTCCAGCCCGCGTACGCCGTCAGGATCTCCACGTGCGCAGCGGCGTCCGGGGGGTTGAGCGGGTAGCGCTGCTCGGGGCGGGCGAAGTAGCGCAGCGACGGCGTCCCCTCGAGGGTGTCGATCCGGCCGATCGGGCCGGGATAGCCACCGAAGGCCTCGAGTGCGGTTGTGTGCACCTTCGTCACGGTCCGGGCGTCGAAGATGTCACCTCCGAACACCACGAGCGCGCCACGCCCGACCGAGAACGGGTGCATCGCCACGTGCGCCGCCGCCCACACGTTGAACGGGCCGTCCCAGCTCGGCTCGCGCGAGTGGCGCATGCTGCCGGTGACGATCACGGGACGGTCGGTCTCGACCGTCAGATGCAGGTAGAACGCCGTCTCCTCGAGGGTGTCGGTGCCATGCGTCACGACGATGCCGTTGACCCGAGGCGCAACCTCGTGGACGAGCTCCCGCAGGCGGTGCATGTGCGCCGGGGTGATGTGGGGGCTGGGCAACGTGAACGGCTGATGGACCTCGGTCTCGAACGTCGACAGGTCGGAGATGCGGTCCGTCAGGAGCCGCTTGTCGGGCCGGAGGTTGCCGTGCTCGTCGGGGCGGCTGCCGATGGTGCCGCCGGTCTGGATGATCGCCAGCCGCGGACGGTGCGGTGCGGGATGCACGATGGGTCAGGCTATCCCAGACCGGGCGGAGCCCCCGTCCATGGTGTCGAGCGCCGTCACGACGGCGAGCATGGTCTCGGCGGCCTTCGTGTGGAGCCGGACGGCGGCGCGAGCGTCGTACGGGGTCTCGCCCTCCGTCAGGATCGCCAGGCGCCCGCGATTGGCCAGGACGAACCCGGGCAGGTTGCTCACCGGGGCGACCAGCAGCGACGAGCCGATCACGAGCATCACATCCGCCTTCCCGGCGTGCTCGAAGGCGGCGTCGATCTGCTCCCCCGGCAGCATCTCGCCGAAGAGCACGACGTCGCTCTTGAGCTGGAAGCCGCAGTCGCACCGCGGCACGCCGTCATCCGCGGCGTCGGCCAGGGCGAGGAGCTCGTCGACGTCGGTCCGGAAGTCGCATCGCAGGCACCGGCCGGAGCCGAGCGACCCGTGAACCTCGATCGCCTCCGGGCTCCCCGCGCGGCGATGCAGGCCGTCGATGTTCTGGGTGATCAGCGCCTTCACCACGCCACGTCGCTGGAGCTCGGCGACGGCGAGATGCGCCGGGTTCGGCTCGACGGCCGCGACCATGTCGAACCGCGGCCGGTGGAACTCCCAGAACTGCGCGGGCTTGCGCATGAAGGTGTCCATGGACGCGACCTCCATGGGGTCGTACCGCTCCCAGAGCCCGCCCGCCGACCGGAAGTCGGGGACCCCGCTCTCGGTGGAGATCCCGGCGCCGGTCAGCACTACGGCGTGCCGGGCCGCCGCAAGCAGTCGGGCGAGTTCGTCGACCATCTCGCGCATCGCGTCGAGAGTACCCGTCGCATCGCGGCCGCGCCGGGCGCGGCCGGTGCGGCTCAGGCGCCGGTCGCCGGGCGCTCCTGCGGATGCGGGATGCCCTGCAGCGGGCTTCGCGCCGGTTCGCGCGCCGGCACGGGTTCGACCTGCGGCGCAGGGGCGGCCGCCTCGTGCTCGTACACGGGAACGCACCCGCGAACCGCAAGGTGAACCACGGATCCCGGAGCGGGAGTGTCGCCGCCCATCACCCTCGCGACGATCTGGGGCGTGGCGGGCGTGGCGGCCATCAGGTCGAGCCGCACGGCGGCGTCGTGGCCGAAGTAACTGACCTCCACGACTCGCGCGGGCACCCCGCCCAGCGACGCGTCGGCTCGCAGATCCACCTGCTCCGGGCGGATCAGAGCCTGCACCGCGCCCTGAGCCGAACCATGCTTCACGTTGATGGTCCCGAGGGCGCAGTCGGCGAGATCGCCACGGACGACGGCGGGGAGGACGACGGCAGCGCCGACGAACTCGGCGACGCCGGTGTCGACCGGCGATGCGTAAACGTCGTCGGGAGCGCCGATCTGCACCAGGCGCCCTTCGCGCATGACGGCGACCTGATCGGCGAGCGACAGGGCCTCGTCCTGGTCGTGCGTGACGAGCACGCCTGTCGCGCCGGCGGCACGCAGCGCCTGGGCGACCGCTCGCCCCGTTCCCTCGCGCAGGCCCGCGTCGAGCGAGGCGAACGGCTCGTCGAGGAGCACGATCGACGGTCGCGGCGCCAGTGCGCGCGCGAGCGCGACTCGCTGCTGCTGGCCACCGGAGAGCTCGTGCGGGTACCGCCGCCGCACGTCGTGATCCAGGTCGACGAGCGCGAGGAGTTCCTCGACCCGGTCGCGCGAACGCCGGGCCGCGCGCGGCAGCCCGAAGGTGATGTTCGCGTCGACGTCGAGGTGGGGAAAGAGCGCACCCTCCTGCGGCACGTACCCGACCCGCCGCCGCTGGGGTGGGGTGGAGCGCCCCGGCCGGAACACGGGCTCCCCGTCGAACGCGATGATGCCGTCGTCCGGATCGGCGAAACCCGCGACGAGCCGCAACAGGGTGGTCTTGCCACAGCCGGAGGGGCCGAGGATCGCGGTGAGGCTCTGCGCCGGGACTTCGAGGTCGATGCCGCGCAGAACGGGCGTCGCGCCGAAGCTCTTGGTCACCCCCGTGATGGTGAGCGCGATCATGCGGACGTCCATCTTCGCAGCTGGCGGGTCAGCGCGAACGTCGCAGGCGCCGACAGCAGCACCATGAGCGCCGCGTACGGCGCCGCCGCTCCGAACGCGAGGGTGCTGCTCTCGCTCCAGAACCTGGTTGCAAGGGTGTCCGTGCCGATCGGGGCGAGGAGCAGCGTGGCCGTGAGCTCGGTGACCACAGCCAGGAAGACCAGCGCCGCTCCGGCGCCGAGGCCGGGGGCGATCAGCGGCAAGGTGACGCGGCGAAGGGTCGCCAGCGGGCCGCTTCCGAGTCCGTGGGCGACCTCGTCGAGCACCGGAGGAGCCTGGGACAGCGCCGAGCGGACGCTCACCATCGCCCGGGGCAGGAACAGGATGACGTACGCGGCGATCAGGAGGGTGGTCGTCTGGTAGACGGGCCGCGCGAAGTGGATCGACACGGTGACCAGCGAGAGCGCGACCACGATGCCGGGCAGGGCGTTGCCGAAGTAGGTGGCGCGCTCCAATGTCGTGCTCGCCGTGCTGCGGTGGCGGACGCTGAGCCAGGCCACCGGTAGCGCCAGCACCGTCGTCACGACCGCGGCGAGCGCGGCCAGTCCGAGGGTCGTGCCGGCCGCGCTCAGCAACGGGCCGACGGGGAAGGCTGTCGACGAGCCGACCGACAGCCAGTGCACAAGGCTCCCCAACGGCACACCCAGCGCCAGGACCACCAGGCCGGCGACGGCCAGGAACGCCGGCACGGTCAGCTTGCCGAGCCGGATTCGGACCGGCAAGCGGGCGGCGCCGCCGCCGACCCGCGCGTAGCGGTGGCGTCCGCGGAGGCGGAGCTCGAGCATCAGGAGCGCGAGGCAGCAGAGCACGAGCACGCTCGCCAGCATGTTCGCCGCGGGCCCGTTGAACGACGAGCGGTACTGGTCGTAGATCGCGGTGGTGAACGTGGGGAAGCGCAACATCTGGAGCGCCCCGAACTCGGCGAGCAGGTGCAGCCCCACGAGCAGCGACCCGCCGAGGATCGCGGGGCGCAGCTGCGGCAGCACGACCCGGCGGAACGTCCGCCATCGGCCATGACCGAGGCTCTGCGCCGTCTCCTCGAGCGCCGGGTCGAGGCCGCGGAGCATGGCCGCGACGGGGAGGTAGACCAGCGGGAAGTAGGAGAGGGTGACGATGAGCAGCGCGCCGGCATACCCCTGTACCGACGGCGTCAACGACACCCAGCCGTAGCTGTTGACGAAGGCGGGGACCGCGAGCGGGGCGACGAGCAGGACGTTCCACGCGCGCCGCCCAGGGAGGCTCGTGCGCTCCACAAGCCATGCCGCGCCGGTGCCGATCGTCGCGCTGAGCACGACACAGCCGGCGGTGAGGCTCGCCGTGTTCGTGAGCAGCTCGCCGACCCGTGGCCTGACGATGAGGTTCCACGCCTCGCGCCATCCGATGTCGATCGTGTACCCGATCACGAAGATCAGCGGGATGATCGCGAGGAGCGTGACGAGCGCCGCGCTGACGAGGAGCAGGGCCGGCTGCGCCGGCCTCAGCCGGCGTGGGAGCCGCACCGCCCCCGCCACGGTGCGGCTGCTCAGAGCAGGCCCGCCTGCTGCATGAGCTCGACGACCCGAGGTCCGTTGAGCGTGGCGATGTCGACATCCGGCGGGTCGAGCTCGGCGAGCGGCTTGAGCTTGGCGTTCGATGCCGCGCCCTCGCCGATGGCGTATTCGAATGCGTCGCTGTCGGCGAGCACCTGCTGCCCGCCCTTCCCGGAGAGGAACCGCACGAACTGCTGTGCCTCCGCCTGCCGGCCGCTCGACTTCAACACCCCCGCGCCCGAGACGCTGAGAAACGCGCCGGCGTCCTTGCCGCCGAAGAAGTGCAGGGCCGTGTTGTCGCTGTTGCCACCCGACTCCGCCTGGTCCTTGTACCGGTAGTAGTGGTACGTGACGCCGGCCTCGATCTCGCCGTCGTTCGCGGCCTTCATCACCGCCACGTTGTTCTGGTAGATCTTGGCATTCGCCTTGAGGCCCTCGAGCCACTGCGATGCGGCCGCCTCCCCCTCGACGGCGACGACGCCGCTGACGATCGCCTGGAAGTCCGCACCCGCGGCGGCAATCCCGATCTTGCCCTTCCATTTCGGGTCGGCCAGATCCATGATCGACGCCGGGAGTTCGCCGGCCGAGGGCTTCCTCGTGTCGTACACGAGCACCGTCGAACGGGCGGCGAACCCGGTCCAGTCCCCGTCGGAGGGGGCGAAGCGCGACGGGATCTGGGCAAGCGTTGCCGCGTCCACCTTCGCGAACCCGTCGTTACTGTCCACGAGGGTCATCGCGGGCGAGTTCTCGGTCACGAAGACGTCGGCGGGCGACCCCGAGCCCTCTTCCACGAGCTGGTTGGCGAGCTCGAAGTCCTCTCCGGAGCGCAGCTTCACCTGGATCCCGGTCTCGGCCGTGAACGCGCTCGCCATGTCCGTCATCAGGTCCTCGTGCTGCGCGTTGTAGACGATCAGCGCATCGCCGTCTCCGCCGCACGCCGCCATCGTCGTCGACGCCGCGATCACCATGATCACCGCGATCGCCACCCCCGCTCGTCTCCGCATCTCAGCCTCTCGTCGAAGGAAAGTAAGGGTTACCTTACATACCAAGCTCGACACGTCCAATTCGCCTGGGAGGTTATCCATCCTTCGTTCCCGCCACGCGAGGGTGGGCCGTCCGGGGCCGACCACTATCCTCCCGCCGGTGCGCGCCGACGGACGACACCCCGGAGATCTGCGGCGGCTCGAGATCGTCCCGGGGTATATCGAGAGCGCTCACGGGAGCGTCCTCATCAGCGCGGGGCGTACGCGCCTGATCTGCACGGCGATGGTCGAGGAGTCCGTCCCTCCATGGCTGCGGGGTAAGGGCCGGGGGTGGGTCAGCGCCGAGTACGGCATGCTGCCCGGCTCCACCGGCGAGCGCCGGCAACGCGACGCCACCCGCGGCAAGGTGGATGGGCGGACGCAGGAGATCCAGCGGCTGATCGGCCGGTCGCTGCGAGCGGTGACCGACCTCGCCGCCCTCGGCGAGCGGATGGTGTGGGTCGACTGCGACGTCATCCAGGCCGACGGCGGCACCCGGTGCGCCGGCATCACCGGCGGCTACGTCGCCCTGGAGCTTGCCCTTCGAGGGCTAGTCGACGCGGGCGTCCTGAAGGACCTGCCGCTCAGCGACTCGGTCGCGGCCGTCAGCGTCGGCATCGTGGGTGACGAGTGCCTGCTCGACCTCTGCTACACCGAGGACTCCACCGCGGAGGTCGACATGAACGTCGTCATGACGGGTGCGGGGCGCATCGTGGAGGTGCAGGCCACGGCCGAGGGGCAGACGTTCGCGCGGGACGAGCTGGACGCGATGCTCACCCTCGCCGAGGGGGGCATCGAGTCGCTCCGCCGGTCGCAGGTCGCCGCGAGCCTCGCCGCGCGCCGGGGATGACGGTGAAGATCACGCTCGCGACCGCCAACCCCGACAAGGTCCGTGAGATCGCAGAGCTGATCAGCGGGGCGAAGGTCGAGCCCGCGCCGGCGGGGTTCGACGTCGACGAGACCGGCAGCACCCTGTTGCAGAACGCCTGGTTGAAGGCCGCGGAGCTCCGGCGCTCGCAGCCGGACGACACCATCGTCGTCGCCGACGACTCCGGGCTGTTCGTCCACGCGATCGGCGGGCGGCCGGGTGTGTTCTCGAGCCGGTACGCAGGTCCCGAGGCGACGTACGAGGACAACTGCCGGCGGCTCCTGGAGGAGCTCGACGGAATCGACGACCGTCGTGCGTGCTTCGCGACGGTGCTCGTGGGCCTGGGTGGCGACGGCGACGTGTACGTCGCCGAGGGCAGCTGCCCGGGGCTCATCACGCGAGCGCCGCGCGGTGAGCGGGGGTTCGGCTACGACCCGG
The DNA here is from genome assembly GCA_963777565.1 of uncultured Thermoleophilia bacterium. Taxonomy (GTDB): domain Bacteria; phylum Actinomycetota; class Thermoleophilia; order Miltoncostaeales; family Miltoncostaeaceae; genus CALMEC01. Next base: position 758,863 of record CAVZQZ010000009.1, on the reverse strand, counting down.
TGTTCGCGCCGATCGACGACGCTGCCGGACGCACGATGGCGGAGATGAGCGCGCGCGAGAAAGGCGCGATCTCGCACCGGGGGCGCGCCGCGCGCCGGCTCGCCGCGTCGCTGGGATGGTCCTGACCGCCCACCGGCGGATCGGCGCCGACCGACCCGTTGCTGGCAGGATACCCCGGTGATGACGACGCAGACACCGCTGCCCGGCGGAGGCTCGCCGAGCGGTCCGCCCCCCACGTCCCCGGCCGGATCCCGGATGATCTCGTGGCTGGTCACCTCGGTGCTCGTCGGCTGGCTGATCGCCTACAACATCTTCCGGATCGGGGGCCGCTCGCCGCGCGGCGCGGCCTGGCCGTCGCTCCTCGTAGGCATCGGGATCGGGGCGGTGATCTTCGGGGTGACGGTGCTGATCTGGCGCCACTACGTGGCGAGCGGCCGCATCCGTCCTCACGGCCTCGAGGAGATCCCGCCGCCGGAGCGGCTCGACCAACGCCAGCGGGGCGCGCTCGAGGCGCTGTGCCCGGCGGTCGCGGCGCTGGCCGTCGTGGCCCTCGCGGTCGGGACGATACTTGCGCTCGACTGGCTCCAGACGGACGGGAGCCGCAGCCTGACGAAGATCGTGCTCGCGGCGTGGAACCTCCTGGTCGGCATCTGGCTCCTGCTCGAGGCCGTCGAGCTGCGTCGCCTCCACGGCGACGCGGTCGAGTCGATCGCCCTGGCGGCGCCGCTCACGGCGGTCCTCGGAGGCGTCGCGCTCTCGCAGGACATGTTCGGGCCGGCCCAGGTCGTGCTCATCGTGGTTGCGGGCGTCGTCGGCGTGACGGCGTATTTCGCGGGGTGGCGGCTGCTCGGCTCACGCGGGGTGCCGGTGGGCGCGGCGTTCGAGGTTGGCGTCTGCGCGCTTGCGCTGATCCTGCCGACCGTCTTCTGACGGGAGCCGGAGTGGCCGACGTCCATCTGGACTGTCCGCTGTGCGCGGCGGTGGCGTTCGACGGTCCGGTGCCGGCCGAACGACGGTGCCCGGGATGCGGGGCACGGTTCGCGGGCGGCGGGGAGCGGCCGCGCGATGCGGCGGCGCGAGCCATCGAGGAGTTCGGGGTCGACGGTGGGGACGCGGAAGTGCTCGCGGGCGCGCTCTTCGACGCGGACGAGAGCGACCGGGGCGTCGCCATCACCTCGGATCGCCGCGACGGGTTCTACGCCTGGTGGGTCTTCGTGGGCGACGACCCGGATGCGCTCGCACTGCTCGCCGAACGGGCACGCCCCTGACGCTGCGCCCGGGACGGACCGCGGACGAAGATCGGCCGGTCGCGGACGCCGCCGCCGGGGTCGGAGGGCGGGTCTATACTCGGGCGGCGCAATGCACATCCTTGTCACGAACGACGACGGGATCGAATCCCCGGGGCTCTTCGCTCTGAAGCAGGCACTCGATCCCCTCGGCGACGTCAGTGTGATCGCGCCCGACAGCAACCGGAGCGCGACCGCCCGCAGCATCACCATCCGGCGTCCGCTCGAGGTGGACGAGGTCCCGCTGCCCGACGGGACGATCGGCTACGCCACCGACGGTACGCCTGTCGACTGCGTGCGGTTCGCGGTGCTCGGGCTCCTGGGCCGAACCCCCGACGTGATCGTGAGCGGCATCAACCACGGGCTGAACCTGGGCGACGACGTGACCTACTCCGGAACCGTCGCCGCCGCGCTCGAAGGCATCCTCCTCGGCTGGCCGGCGATCGCCGTGTCGCAGCAGGCGACCAACCGCGAGCACTGGGACTCGGGCAAGGCCGAGTACGACTTTCGCAGCGTCGCAGCCTTCGTCGCCCAGCTCGTTCCGATCGCCGTCCGCGAGCAGTTCCCGCGGCGCGTGCTGCTGAACGTCAACGCGCCCGGCGCCGCGCCCGCCGACATCCGAGGCGCCCTCGTCACCCGTCTCGGTCGCCGCATCTACAACGATCGGCTCGAGCTCGTGGAAGGCTCCAACGGCACGCGCCGCCGCTTCCTCATCTACGGTGACGACCCGTCGCACCATCGTGAGGACGGCACCGATTTCGCGGCGATCGAGTCAGGTGCGATCTCCGTCACGCCCCTGCACTTCGACCTCACCGACATCGACGGGATGGAGCATCTCGAGCGGTTGCGGCTCGCCGAACTTCTGCCCGCCCAACCGACCGGCGATCCTCAGCAGTGACGACCCGCGCCGGGGGGTACGACCCGATCCTGTTCGACCTGGACGGGACGGTGATCGATTCGGTCGCGCTCATCCGCGAATCGCACCGCTACGCCGTGCGCGAGGTGCTGGGAACCACCTTCCCCGACGAGCGCCTCGTCGCGAACGTCGGCCGGCCGCTGATCGACCAGATGCGCGCGTTCTCGGCCGATCACGCGGACGAGCTCCTGCGGGTCTACCGCGAGTGGAACCACGCCCACACCGCCGGGCTTCTGCGCGCGTACGACGGCATCGATCGCCTGCTCGCCGAGCTGCGAGCCGGCGGCCGCACCCTCGGCATCATCACGTCGAAGAGCCACCCGACCGTCGACCTTGCGTTTGACGTCCTGCCGATGCGCCATCATTTTGCCGTGGTGATCGCCGCCGAGGACACCTCGCTGCACAAGCCCGACCCGGCGCCGATTCGCCTCGCGCTGGAGCGCCTGGGAGCCGATCCCGACGGGGCCTGTTACGTGGGCGACGCGCCGTTCGACATCCGGGCGGCGCTCGCCGCGGACATCACGCCGATCGGCGTCACGTGGGGTTTTTTCAGCGAAGATGTGCTCAAAGACGCGGGCGCCGGCATCGTCGTCTCGTCGACCGACGCGCTCGCCTCGACCCTGCTCGGGCGGTGAGCACCCCCGCCGACCGCGTCGAGCGCCTGCGGAGCCTCATCCGCGAGGCGAACTACAACTACTACGTCCTTGACGCCCCGACGGTCGACGACGCCGAGTACGACGACTGGATGCGCGAGCTCGAGGAGATCGAGGCGGAGCATCCCGAGCTCGGCGATCCCGACTCGCCGACGCAGCGTGTGGGTGCCGTGCCCGCCGCCGGGTTCGCCGAAGTGCGGCACCGTGAGCCGATGCTGTCCCTCGCGAACGCCCGAGGGCCGGACGAGCTGATCGCCTGGTACCGGCGGGCCCGCGCCGTGCTCGAGCAGGAGGGGCTCGCCGATCGCGAGGTGCGGTTCGTCGTCGAGCCCAAGATCGACGGCCTGGCGGTGTCGCTGACCTATGAGGATGGCCGGCTGGTGCGCGGCGCCACCCGGGGCGACGGGGTGGTCGGCGAGGACGTGACCCACAACCTGCGGACGATCGGCGCGGTCCCCCTGGCGCTGCGCTTGCCGGACGGCGAACGCCCGCCGACGGTGGTGGAGGTCCGCGGCGAGGTCTACCTTCCCCTTGCCGCTTTCGCGGAGTTCAACGCGACGCGCGCCGCGGCGGGTCAGCCGACCTTCGCGAACCCGCGCAATGCCGCGGCCGGCAGCCTGCGCCAGCTCGATCCGCGCGCCACGGCGGAGCGGCCGCTGTCGATCTGGTGTTACGCGCTGGGGCACCGGGAGGGTGTGGAGGTGACCGGGCAGGCCGAGGCGCTGGATTGGCTGCGCCGGGTCGGGTTCAGGGTCAACCCGAGCATCACGGTCGAGTCGACGCTGGATGCGGCGCAGGCCGCCTGCGAGCGGTGGGAGGCCAGGCGCGGCGAGGTCGACTACGACATCGACGGCTCGGTCGTGAAGATCGACGCATTCGACCTGCAGCGGCGGCTGGGGTCGGTGGGCCGGGCCCCGCGCTGGGCCGTCGCCTACAAGTTCGCCCCGACGACCGCCACGACCACGCTCCTCGACATCCTCGTCAACGTGGGTCGCACCGGGGCGCTCATCCCCTACGCGGTGCTGGAGCCGGTCTTCGTCGGCGGGGTCACGGTTCGCCAGGCCACGCTCCACAACCACGAGGACATCGCGCGCAAGGACCTGCGGATCGGCGATCGCGTTGTCGTCCAGCGTGCCGGCGACGTCATCCCGCAGGTCGTCGCTCCGCTCGTCCAGGAGCGCACCGGTGCCGAGCGGCCCTTCACGATGCCGGAACGCTGCCCCGCCTGCGACACCCCGGTCGTGCAGCAGCCGGGCGAGGTGGTGATCCGGTGTCCAAACCGCTCATGCCCCGCCCAGCTGGTGCAGGCGGTCATCCACTTCGCCTCGCGTGGCGCGATGGACATCGAGGGGCTGGGGGAGAAGACGGTCGTAAAGCTCTTCCAGGAGGGGCTCGTCCGTGACATCGCCGACATCTACGGGCTGACCGCGCCGGATCTCTCGGCGCTCGACGGGTTCGGCGAGATCGCCGCCGACAACCTCGTCCGGGCGATCGAGGCATCGAAGGCGCAGCCGTGGCCGCGAGTGCTCTACGGGCTCGGCATCAGGCATGTAGGTGACGTGACCGCCGGAGCCATCGCAGGTGTCGCGCCGTCGCTCGAGGCGCTGCTCGCGGCGGGACCCGAGGACCTGTCGACGGCCGACGGCGTCGGGCCGGTCGTCGCCGGGGCGATCGGCGAGTACCTCGGGGTGGCGGAGAACCGTGCCACGCTCGCGCGGCTTCGGGAAGCGGGGCTGCAGATAGAGATGGACGCGCCCCCTGCGCCGGTCGACGGGCCGCTCAGCGGGGTGACGGTCGTCGTGACCGGCGGGCTCGAGGCGCTGTCGCGGGACGAGGCCAAGCGAGCGATCGCCGCCGCGGGCGGCAAGTCGACCGACTCCGTCAGTCGCAAGACCGGGTTCGTCGTCGCGGGGCGCGATCCCGGCAGCAAGCTGGCCAAGGCGGAGTCGCTCGGCGTCCCCGTCCTGGACGAGGCGGCGTTCCTGGCCGTCCTGAGCGGCGAGCGGGCGCCGCCCGCCGGCGACGAGCTCTGAGAGCCCGTCTCAGAGGGGCACGGTCCCCTCATCCCGAAACGCGCGCTATGAGCCGTCCGCGACGCCGGATGCGAGCAACGTGACGATGCGGTCCTGCGTGGCCTTGGCGCCCGTGATCGACCCCTGGTTCATCATGAGGGCGAACGCGTATCGGCTCCCCGACCTGCTCTCCACGATGCCGGCGAGGGTCGACGTGCCGCTGATGTACCCCGTCTTGGCGTGCACCCGGCGGCGCACCGCGGAATCGAGGAAGCGGCGCTTGAGCGTGCCCTCGCCGCCCTGGGCGAGCGACGCGATCAGCGTCGAGCCCCACGACGGCTCGGAGTCCGCGGCGGCGAGGATCCCGGTGAGGCTCGCGGCCGACAGACGGTTCTCACGCGCGAGGCCCGATCCGTCGACCAGCCGGTCGCCCGGCCGCAGCAGGCCCTTGCCGGAGAGGATGGACCGCGCCGCAGCCGTCCCCGCCGCCGTGCTGCCGGTGCCACGCGTGTACGCCCCGACGTTCTTGACCAGCATCTCCGCCAGGTAGTTGTCGCTGTCCGGGAGCATCAGCCCGGTGATCACCCGCAGCGGAGGGGAGGTGGCGGTGGCCAGGAGCCGCCCCTGCGCCGGGGTCGTGCCGGTCCGGACGGTTCCCTTGTGGGTGATCCCGAGGCGCTTCCACGCGATGCGAAGGCGGTTGCCGGCTGCCCGAGCGGGGTTCTTGACGTAGCGGCCACGCTGGTCCCCGAGGTAGCTCTGGTTCACCGCGAGCCCCGACAGGGGTTGGCATTCCGTCGCATAGCGGGCCGGCCAGGTGGGCCCTGCGCGGAGGGTGTCGAAGATCGACTCGTCGACCACGAGGGGGCCGGTGACGGTCCGCACCCCGGCGGCTCGCAACGGTGTTCCGAGCTTTCCGAGGTTGCCACCGTATCCATGGAGGTATCGCCTCGCGTACTGCGACGTCGCCAGCGTGGGGTCGCCGTAGCCCTTGAGGTAGACGGGTCCGGACAGCACGGCGCCGGACTGCCGTGCCTTGACCCCGGCGTACAGGCGGGTCTCGAAACGGAAGCTCGGCGAGAGCGCGAGCAGGGCCGTGGCCGCCGTGACGATCTTCATCGTGGACGCCGGCCGGCGCGGCGTGTCGGGCTTGTACGCGAGCACCTCGACCGGCCCGGACGGGTCGAGCCGCCATACGACGGCGCTGGCCTCTGGGTTCGCCGCCGTCCACGTGCCGAGCGCCGCGGCGATCGGCGCCGGTGTGGCAGCCGATCGCGTGCCGAGCGCGGGAGACGCCACGAGGCCCGCGGCGAGCGCTGCGACGGCGACGCTGCGCGGCCACGTCATGTGCGGTGTCCGGTGGGCGGGGCGTGACCGCTCGCCCCCGGCGGGTGAAAATCGGGTCGGCAGAGGTACTGCGTTCCTCACCGACCCTATTTCCTCCTCATGCCCACGGCGGCCGCGACGATACCACGGGGTCTGGGCGCCGCCGCACGCCCCCGGTCGCGCCCGCTTCGACGGGCGGACGGACGCTCAGCCCGTCATCTGGAGCAGCACCTCGGCGTCGTCGGGCAGGCTGCGGCCGGCGGCTTTCATGGTGTACACGAAGAGGGTCTTGTCGATGCGGCCGTGGAGGATCGGCACGGACTCCTCGTGGCAGAGCCGGACGATGTCACGGCTCTCCATGCCGAGCGCGTCGGAGAGCTCGTCGGGTGTCAGGTGGATTGCCATCGTTCCTCCTCGTGGGGGCGCAACGAAAACGACCCGCCGGCTGAGCCTGGCGGGTCGTGCAACTGCGATGAAGCGGACATGGTCGAGGCGAGCGTCAACACGTCGACCGGGCCTGCGCGTCCATAACGGGAAGGCTAGCGCCGGGAACAGCCTGGATACAAGCGGACGGGCGTGCACGGAGCGACGTTCCGCGTCCGGGATCGCCACCCACCCCGAGTCGGTCCCGTCACCGGATTGCCACATTCCCGGCTCCCGAAGTCGGGCTACGTGTCCGTGCACATCCTCGGCGACGTCGAGCGCGCGGCCCGCTGTCGCCACCGCAGCCAGAGCGCCGTCGCCCCGAACGCCGCGCACATCACGGCGCCACCGGCGAAGGCGTCGAACACGTAGTGGTTCGCCGTCCCGACGATCGTGACGAACACGAGCATCGGATAGGTGAGCACCAGCAGCCGAAGCGGCCAGGGGCGGATCAGGATGGCGGCGACAACCCCGATCATGAGCGCGTAGGCGAAGTGCATCGACGGGACCGCCGCGAACGGGTTGAACCACCCCGAGAGGTTGCCGGCGTGCAGGTCGATGCCGCTGATGAGCGACAGCGTGTCGACGAACCCCTCGCCGGTCATGAGTCGAGGCGGCGCGACCGGGAACACGACGAACACCGCGAGGGCCGCGGCGTTCGCGACAAAGAACGCGTTGCGAACGAACGGATAGACGTCCTTGTGGCGGCGATACAGCCAGATGAAGAACGCCGCCGTCACCGGGAGATGCGCCCACACGTAGAAGTGGTTCAAGAACTGGGTGACGTGCAGGTTGTCGAGCGCCCAGCGTTGGACATCCGACTCGAAGAAGATCCCGAAGGCCTTCTCGATGCCGATGATCTCCCAGGCGTTCCTCGCGGCGTCGCGGGCGTCGCCGATCACGATCGTGCGGGACAGCTGGTACGCGACGAGCGCGATCGCGAAGAGCAGCACCTCCACCGTCCAGCGCCGGGCGCGAAAGGCACCGATAGGCCCACGCCGGACGGGCGCGTCGACCGGACGTGTGTCGTCGGCAGGCGGTGTCATTTGGCTCGTCCTTCGGTCCCCGGGTGTCTCAGGGTCGACCAAGGTGTCACGGCCAAGTAAACCACACGTTGCGGCCAACTCAACCGCGCCAAATTGTGGTTCTTCGACGTTCTGCCGGATCTTCCTGCAGAACCGGTGCCTGGCGCGAGGGCGGCGCGCCCGGTACGATTCCTCGGCTTGTCGTCGGGGTGTGGCGCAGCTTGGTAGCGCGCTCCGTTCGGGTCGGAGAGGTCCCCGGTTCAAATCCGGGCACCCCGATGTTGACAACGGGGCCCCCGCAGCTGGGGGTCCCGCGCGGTGGGACGCACCTCGACGTCACGTCGGCCCACGTGGACGGGCCGTCCCGGCGACCGCACGGGCGCTCCCGACGGAGGTGCCGCCGCCGGCCTCGCCGGCGTGGCGGCGGTCAGACCGGGATGACGCCCTCGACCTCGGGCACCCGCTCCCGCAGCGTCGCCTCGATGCCGAGGACCAGCGTCGCGGTGGACATCGGGCAGCCCCCGCACGCGCCCAGCATGTTCAGATGCACGAATCCCTCCTCGTCGAAGTCGACGAGCTCCACGTCCCCACCGTCGGAGTGCAGCGCAGGACGGATGTCGTCGAGCACCTCTTCGATTCGCGCCAGGACCGCAGCGGACATGACTCACCTCAGCACGGGAGTGGACGGGTCGATGCAAAGCCTAGCGTCCTCGTGCCGATCGAGCCCGCTATCGTCGAGCGGGTGGAGACGACGTCGACGGGGGTCGTCCGCGCGGCGGCGGTCCAGCTCAGCAGCACGGCCGACAGGCGGCGCAACATCGCGGCGGCCGAGGCCCTGGTCGGCAGCGCCGCTCGGGCCGGGGCTCAGCTCGTGGTCCTCCCCGAGAAATGGAACCTGATCGACGTCGATGAGCGCCAGGTCGCCCAGGCCGAGCCGCTCGACGGCGAATCCCTCGGTGCTGCTCGCGATTGGGCGCGCCGGTACGCGGTCGCTCTCGTCGCGGGCAGCATCTCCGAGGCCGTCCCGGGCGGAGACCGTGCCTACAACACGAGCGTCCTCATCCAGCCGGACGGCTCGATGAGCGCCGTGTACCGCAAACTCCACCTGTTCGACGTCGAAGTCGGGGGGCACACCTATCGCGAGTCAGCTGGTGCGATCCCGGGGTCGGACGTCGTCGTGGCGGACGCCCTCGGCCACCGGATCGGTTTGAGCGTCTGCTACGACCTGCGCTTCCCGGAACTCTACCGGCGGTTGTCGCTCGACGGCGCCGACATCCTCGCCGTGCCGTCCGCGTTCACCGCCGTGACGGGGCAGGCCCACTGGGAGCCCCTCCTGCGGGCCCGGGCCATCGAGAACCAGGCCTACGTCGTCGCCGCCGGGCAGACCGGCGTCCACGCCACTGGGACTTCCTCGCACGGCCACAGCATGATCGTCGACCCCTGGGGCCGGGTCCTTGCCGAGGCATCGGACGGGGAGGATGTCATCACGGCCGACCTCGACTTCGCCCTGCTCGCGGAGGTCCGCGGACGGCTGCCGGCACTCCGCCACCGCCGGCATGACGTGCTCTGAGCGGCCCCCACGGTCATTGGGATGCGGGACGGCCGGCGGTGGCGGTGGCGGGTGGGATACTCCTCGCCGGGGCCCGCCCGCAGCGGTCGCCCGTCCAGAGCCCAACCGAAGAGAGGGAGTCGCGATGTCCGAGGTAGTCGTGGTTGCCATCATCAGCGCCGCAGCGGGGAAGGGCGCAGAGGCCGAGGCCCTGATGACCGGGTCGCTCGTCCCACCGACGCACGCGGAGGACGGCTGCATCACGTTCGCGCTCCACCGGGATCTCGCCGGCCCCGACCGGCTCGTGCTCGTGGAGCGCTGGACCAGCAGGGAAGCACTGGATCGCCATCTCGCCGCGGATCACCTCGCCGCGTTCAGGGCCGCGGTGGCACCGCTGTCCGCGGCCCCGGCGCAGGTCATCGTGATGGAGCCGATTCCCGCGGGCGACCCGGCGAAGGGTGCCCTGGCGCCCGCGTGACGTTGCGCTCAGGCGCGTGACGCGTGGGTCACCCGTCTCAAAGTACGTGTTTTCCGATTCGTATCTTGAACCGACCCTTGCGGGTCGAGGCGAGGCGTGGCTACGCTCGCTCCATCCCCCGGAAACCAGTGAGGTGCCGGTGCCTCAGAGACGAACGGACGAGCGTTTCGCAGTCTCGAGCCGCGCCGAGCGCGTCGACGGGATCCGATCACCGTTCGTCGAGCGCAACGATCGGGATCCGCCGGTGCTCTCGAACCTGATCAAGGGACGACGCGATGAGCTGGGCGTGGGTCGGCGGCTGCTCGACAGCCTCCTGCAGGGTCCCAGCCTCCTGGTGGTGGCGGGCGAGCCCGGCATCGGGAAGACGGCGCTCTTCGAGGCGATCGTCTTCGACGCCCGGTCGCGCGGAGTCACCGTGATGCGCTGCAACCCAAGCCGCGCGGCGGTGCGGCTGTCGCACGCGGGACTCATCGAGCTGCTCGACGGGATCGGGCCGGCGCTGATCGACGGCCTGCCCCCGCCGCAGCGCTCGGCGATGCGAATCGCGCTGCGCTGGGACGAGCCGGGCACGTCGGAGTCCGATCCGCAGACGGTCGCCGCGGCCCTCGCCACGATCCTCAGGCGGGTCGCCGAGGCCGGGCCGGTGCTCGTCGCTGTCGACGACCTCAACTGGGTCGACGCGGCGTCGACGCACGCACTCGAGTTCGCCCTCCGGCGGCAGGAGGGGCTCCCCGTCGGAGTCATCGCCACCGTCCGCACCGGTGAGGGAGAGCACCCGCGTCCGCTCGAGCACTCGGTCGATCCGGCGCGCGTGGATCGGCTCGTGCTCGGGCCGCTCGATGCCGAGCACATGCGCGACGTGCTGTGCGAGCGCCTCGACGCGAACATCTCCGAGCGGCTCGCACGCCGGATCCACCGGAGCTCCCGTGGCAACCCGCTCCACGCGATCGAAGTCGGCCGAGCGGTGCTCGCGGGCGGCGAGCCGCCGGGCAGTGAGCCGCTGCCGGTGCCCGACGACGTCCGTCTTCTGGTCGAGGCGCGGGTGCGGGAGCTTCCGCCCGAGACCGCGGCCGCGCTCCTCGAGGCCGCGGCGACCTCGGCTCCGTCCGTTCCGCCGCTCCGCGAGAGCGCACTCGCCGGAGCGGAGCGGGCCGGCATCGTCCGGATCGGCGACGACGGCACCGTCGCCTTCCTCCATCCGCTCTACCAGGTCGCGGTCTACGCGGCCGCGCCCCTCGCCGACCGGCGGGCTGTGCACGCGCGCCTGGCGACGACCGCGGCCGAACCCGAGGAGCGAGCACGACACCTCGGATTGGCGGCGACCGGCCCGGACGCGACCGTGGCGGGGGTGCTGGCATCCGCTGCGGACGGTGCGGCACGGCGAGGGGCCGTGGACGTCGCGGCCCAGCTCGCCGAGCGCGCCTGGCGACTGACCCCGTCCCGCGACGCCGGGCTGGCCGCCGAGCGGGCGCTCGTGAGCGCCGAGCAGCACCTGCGAATCGGCGAGCTCGTCGACGCGCGGCGCATCCTCGACGAGCTGCTCGCCAACGTCGACGATCACACCCGGGGACGGGCGCTGCGCCTGCTCGGCGAGGTGTGCCTGTGGGCGCGGTCGCTGACGGAGGCGGTCGAGGTGTTCGAACGTGCCTTGGCCCGCCTCGGCGACGACGCGGTCGAGCGCGCGGCGGCGCACATGGGCATCGCGTTCGCGCTGTTCCAGCTGCGGGCCCATCCCGAGGCCGTGGCCGGCCACGCACGGGAGGCGGTGCGACACGCGGAGGCCGCGGGCCCCGACGGACCGCTCGGCGAGGCCCTCGCGGTGGAGGGGATCACCCGCTGGCTCTCGGGTGGCGGGTTCGACGATGCGCAGTTCCGCCGAGCTGACGAGGTGTTCGACGAGCGCAAGGCCGTTCCGATCCAGTTCCGTCCGAAGGCGGTGTGGGCGACCGCCGCCGGCTACTCGGGCCATCTCGCGTTCGCTGTCGAGACGCTGGAGGACGAGCTGCGTCGGTGCCGCCTGTTCGGCGCCGTGGCGGACCTGCCGTACATCGCCGTTCATCTCGTCACCTTCAGCTCCTGGCGCGGCGAGGCGGCCCGCGTGGCCTGGGTCTCGCGTGAGGAGATGCGCGCGGGGTGGGACCTCGGGTCGCCGCTGCCGATTGTCTGGGGAATGGGCGCGGAGGTGACGGCGCTCGCCCTGGCGGGAGACGTCGAGGCGGCTCGGGCCCGGGGGCGCGAGGCCATCGCCCTCGCCGCCGAGGAGCAATACGTCGCGCCCTGGATGCCGAGCGCACTCGCGAAGCTCGAGCTCTCGCTGGGCGATGCGGAGGCGGCATTCCGCTGGGCCGAGCCCGTGGTCGACGGGCTGGACAGGGACACGCTGCTCGAGCCCGGGGCGGTCTTCATCGTCCCGGACGCAGTGGAGGCGCTGATCGCGCTCGGCGACCATGCCCGCGCCGAGCGGCTGCTGGAGCCGTTCGCGGAACGCTCGGTGCTGCTCGGGCGCGGCTGGACGCTGGCGGTGGCGCGGCGCTGCCGCGCGATGCTGCTCGCGGCGCGTGGCGACATCGACGCGGCGCGAATCGAGGCGACGGCAGCCGTGCACGGCCTCGAGGCGACGGAGATGCCGATCGAGTTGGGCCGCTCGTTCCTGCTGCTCGGCCAGATCGAGCGTCGGCGGCGTCAGCGACGCGCCTCGCGCGCGGCGCTCGAGACCGCCGCCCGGATCTTCGGCGGGGTGGGAGCCGCGCTCTGGGAGCAGCGCGCACGTGCCGAGCTCGAACGCACCTGGGCCCCCTCGCGCGACGGCCGGCTCACGTACGCCGAGCGGCGCGTCGCCGAGCTCGCGGCCAACGGCCTCACGAACCCCCAGATCGCCGCGCAGCTCTTCATCAGCAGGCGCACCGTCGAGGCAACCCTCTCGAGGGTCTACAAGAAGCTCAGGATCCGAACGCGGGCGGAACTCGCGCGGGCGCTGGCCCGCGGTACGAACCTCGCAAATCCGCTCAGCTGAGGAGTCATCGGGGTCGGTGGAGGGGCGGCTGTCGCGGCCGCGTCCGATGTCCCCCGTACACACAGCATGTGGACCTCACCGATGTCGCCCGGCGGGTGAGCGGCCTACCATCGAAACGCACCGGCTCCACGGCGGATCCGGTGCCGATCAAGGGTGGAGGTCTCGAGATGAAGGGCGACTTTGAGCCGAACGACCGCGACCAGGTCCGGATGACCAGGATGCAACGTGGCTCTCCGAGCTGGGACGAGTTCGTCGCAGCGCGGAACCGCGCGTTCGACTCCCTCCGGGAAGCCTCCGAGATCTACCGGCTCGAGAAGGCATGGGCGTTGTCAACCACCGGCCGCGACGTAGGCTGCGACCCAGAACGCTGACTACGCGGTGGAAGACGGACTCGTGGCGTTGGGGGGCGCCATGAGTCACGCCACCCCTCGCAACGAGAACCCGTCCGAGACTCGCCGCCCGGCGAGCGGCGTCACACCCCGAAGCTGTCGCCGCAGCTGCAGGTCGCCGTGGCGTTCGGATTCTTGATCTTGAACCCGCGGCGCAACAAGGTCGACTCGTAGTCGATCATCGAGCCCGTCACATGGATTGAGCTCTTGAGATCCATCAGCAGTCGCACGCCGTTCGACACCAGTTCGCGCTCGCCCTCCACCGCAGACTCGCCCGGCGTCAGCAGATCGAGCTTGTACTCGAGCCCCGAGCACCCGCCGGCGAGGATCCGCAGGCGGACACCCGGCTCCTTCCCCTGCTCCTCGGCGGCTTGCCGAATGTAGGCAACCGCGGCATTGCTGATGTCGACCTGGGCGGCGCCCGCCGCCTGAGCCTCCTTCGCGGCGCGCGCACGCGCCCGGGCGGCGGCCTTCTTCTCTTCCAGCGTCATCGCCGGCGGCGCCTCGGTCGGCGCGGCGTGGGTCACGGCATCGCTCATCACATGAACCCCATGACCTTCATCATAAGCTTCCCCTCGTCGGTCATGGCCTCCGGCGACCAGGGCGGGTCCCATACCCAGTTGATGTCGACGCTCTGAACGCCGTCGAGCGGGAAGATCGCCTTCTGCGAATCGCCGAGGATCTGTTCGGTGAGCGGGCAGCCCATCGACGTGAGCGTCATGTCGAGGATCACCTTGCCGTGCTCGTCGAGCGAGACCCCGTAGAGGAGCCCGAGGTCCACGACGTTGACGCCGAGCTCCGGGTCCTCGACCTGCTTCATCGCTTCGCGAATCTCGTCTTCAGTCGTCATGGCGCCGGCTCCCCTCGTACGTGTCGATCGCGTCCTTCAACGCCATCCATGACAGCAAAGCGCATTTCACCCGCGCCGGGAACTTCGCGACGCCCTCGAGCGCGACCGCATCGCCCAGCCGGTCCTCGTCGGCCGGCTCGTCGCCGTGCATCACCCGCCGGAAATGCTCGACGATCCCGAGCGCCTCCTCGGTGGAGCGGCCGATGACGACCTCGCTCATCATCGACGCGGACGCCTGGGAGATGGAGCAGCCGTCCCCCACGTGGCCGAGGTCCGCGACGGTCTCGCCGTCGAGGAGCACCTCCAGGTGGACCTGATCGCCGCACAGCGGATTGTTGTGATCGACGGCGATCGACGGCGCCGCCAGCGTGCCGCGATGCCGGCGATTCTTGTAGTGGTCCAGGATCAGCTCCTGGTAGAGGTCGTCGATTCCGCCCATAGCCCGTTCCGGCGGCGCATATGTGACCTCGCTCCGCCCGAAACCATTGTAGACGCCACGCCATACACGGGCCTCGAGCACTCAGGCCCGTCCGAAGTTGTGCCGATACGACCAGGAATCCCCAATTACTGGCGGTCAATGAAGCTCAAGTCGCAACGCCCGGGTGTACTGGGCTGGTTCAGCATCCTCTCGATCACCGCCCTGGCCGGGCTCGGTGTCGCCCTGACATGGGTGCTCGGCGCCGAAATGCGCGACGGCGCCCTGAGCCAGGCGACACGGTCTGCGCAGGTCATCGCCGATACGGCCATCGTGGACGCGCTCGCGGACGACGACGTGCGCGACGGTCTGGCCCCGGCGACCATCGCTCGTCTGGATGCATTCGTGGCGCGGGCATCGACGTCGGCGGGGCTCACGAGTGTCGACATCTGGACGCCGCGCGGGATGATCGCCTACGCGAACGATCCCGCCGTGATCGGCCGTCGCTTCCCGCTCGACGCCGAGCTCGGCCGCGCCCTGCGCGGGGATGCGCAGATCCGGGTCGTCGCGGGGGCGCGAGGCCCTGCCGACGTTCAGGCCGCCGACACCGGTGAGGCCATGGAGATCCACGTGCCCCTCATGCGGATGGGCGAGCCACGGCCGGTCGGGGTCGCCGAGATCACCTTCGACTTCGCCCCGGTTCAGACCGAGATCGCACGTGAGAAATGGCGCCTTGCCCTTGCGATCTGCGCCGGGCTCATCCTGCTGTTCGGGTTCCTGCTCTCGGCGGTCGCAGCCGTCTCCCGGCGACTGCGCCGCCAGGTGGATCACAACCGCCTCCTCGCGCTGCAGGACCCGCTGACGGGCCTGCCGAACCGGACGCTCTTCCACGACCGCGTCGCACAGTGCGGCAAGGAACGGCGGCGTGCGGGCCAGCAGGCGGCGGTGATGGTGCTCGACCTCGACCGGTTCAAGGAGGTCAACGACACCCTCGGCCACCGCACCGGAGATCTGCTCCTCGTCGAGGTCTCCCGCAGGCTCTCCAGCCGCCTGCGTCAGAGCGACACGCTCGCCCGCCTCGGCGGCGACGAGTTCGCGGTGCTCCTGCCGATGGTCGACGGCGTCCGCGGCGTGAAGAAGGTGGTCGAGGGGCTGCGTGCCGCGCTGTCCGCGCCGTTCGTCCTCGACGGCGTCACGCTGACGGTGGAGGCGAGCATCGGCGTCTCGCTCATCCCGGAGCACGGCGTGGACCCCGACGTGCTGATCGAGCGCGCGGACGTGTCGATGTACACGGCGAAGGCCGCAAAGAGCGGCCACGCGATCTACGACCCCGTGACCGACAACCAGGAGCGCGACCAGCTCACGCTCGTCGGCGACCTTCGCCGCGCGATCGGCCACGGCGAGCTGCGGCTCTACTACCAGCCGAAGGCCGAGCTGAAGACCCGCCGGATCAGGAGCGTCGAGGCGCTCGTCCGATGGCAGCACCCGGAGCGCGGGCTGCTCGGACCCGACGCGTTCATCCCGCTCGCTGAGAGCTCCGGCCTCATCCGGCAGCTCACCTACTGGGTGCTGGACGAAGCGATGCGGCAATGCCGGGCATGGGCCGAGCGCGGACGCGTCCTGAAGGTCGCGGTGAACCTGTCACAGGCGAGCCTGCTCGATCCGACGATCCCATCTGCGATCGCCCTCGCGCTCGAACGTCACCAGATCCCGGCGAAGGCGCTGGAGATCGAGATCACCGAGAGCGCCCTCGTGGCCGACCTCGGCGCCGCGAACGAGACGCTGAAGAAGCTCCACGCGATGGGCGTGTCGCTGTCGATCGACGACTACGGCACCGGGTACTCGTCGCTCGCGCACCTGCGTGGCCTCCCGGTGACGTGCATCAAGATCGACCGGTCGTTCGTCTCGGGAATGCTGGTCGAATCGAAAAACGCCACGATCGTGCGCTCGACGATCGCCCTCGCACGTGATCTCGGCATCGGCGTGGTGGCCGAGGGCGTCGAGCGGCAGGAGGAATGGGACGCGCTCGAGGAGCTCGGCTGCTGGGTCGCGCAGGGCTACCTCGTCAGCCGGCCACGCCCCGGCGACGACCTGTTCGAGTGGATCGAGCGGATCGGTGGCAGGTACCGAATGGAAGGCGAGGCCGCGATCCCGCTGCCCGACTTCGCGCCCTGACGGGCGACCGTTACGCGAAGTAGGCGCGGGCCCCGTGAAGGCCGCGCACCAGCGCGTCGATCTCCTCGCGCAGGCTGTACACGTGAGTGCTCGCCCGGGCGGTCGCGGTGACGCCCAGCACGCGCATCAGCGGCTTCGTGCAGTGGTGGCCCGCCCGGACGCAGATCCCCTCTTGGTCCAGGAACTGCGCGACGTCGTGCGCGTGCACGCCGGGTAGCTCGAAGCTGATCGGGCAGCCGCGGCGAGCCGGGTCGGCCGGTCCGAACACCCGGATCCCCTCGAGCTCCTTCAACGCGTCCAGGGCGTAGTCGGTGAGCCCCAGTTCGTGCGCGCGGACCTGCTCCATGCCGATGCCCATGAGGTACTCGGCGGCCGCGCCCAGGCCGATCACCTCGGCGATCGGCGGGGTGCCAGCCTCGAACTTCCGCGGACCATCCGCCCACGTCGACCCCTCGGTGGTCACGTCGTTGATCATCTCGCCGCCACCCATGAACGGCTCGATTCCGGCGAGAAGCTCCGGCTTCGCGACGAGCACCCCCACACCGGTCGGGCCGAGCATCTTGTGCCCGGTGAAGCCGAAGAAGTCGCAGCCGAGCGCGGCGAAGTCGACCGGCATGTGCGGGACGCTCTGCGCCCCGTCGACCATCATCAGCGCTCCCGCCGCGTGCGCGAGGTCGGCGATCTCGCGAACCGGGTTGATCGTGCCGAGGGCGTTGCTGACGTGGACGATCGACACGAGCCGCGTGCGTCCCCCGATCAGACCGCGCAGTGCGTCGAGGTCGAGCTCGCCCTCGTCGGTGACGGGGCAGAAGCGAACCGTCGCCCCGGTGATCTTCGCGACGAGCTGCCACGGGACGATGTTCGAGTGGTGCTCCATGATCGACACGACGACCTCGTCGCCGGGTCGCAACGTGCGGACACCCCATGCCCACGCGACGAGGTTGATCGCCTCGGTCACGTTCTTCGTCACGACGAGCCCGTCGAGGGGGGCGTTGACGAGACGCGCGATCGACGCTCGCGCCATCTCGAACCGGTGGTCGGCTTCCGCGGCGAGGCTGTAGACGCCGCGCCGGACGTTCGCGTTGGTCTCCCGGTAGAAGGCGTCCATCGCGTCGAGCACCGCGACGGGCTTCTGCGACGTCGCCGCGGAGTCGAGGTAGACAAGCGGCTTGCCCGCCACCTCACGCGAGAGGATCGGGAAGTCGTCCCGGATGTGTGCGATCGTGGCGACGGAGGTGGTCATCGTGCGGGCTGGTCGCTCACGCGGTCGGCACCGCGGCCGGCTCGTGCGAGCCGAACTCGACGTAGCCGACCTGCTCGAGGTGCTCTGCGAGCTCCGGGCCGCCGGTCTTGGCGATGCGGCCCTCGAACATCACGTGCACCACGTCGGGCTTCACGTAGTTCAGGATGCGGGTGTAGTGGGTGATGATCAGCACCCCGAGGTCGGGGCCGCGGAGCGTGTTGACGCCGTTGGAGACGACTTTGAGCGCGTCGATGTCGAGCCCGGAGTCCGTCTCGTCGAGGATTGCGAAGCGCGGCTTGAGAAGCGCCATCTGGAGGATCTCGTGGCGCTTCTTCTCGCCACCAGAGAAGCCCTCGTTGAGGTACCGGTCGGCGAAGCTCTTGTCGAACTCGAGCAGCGCGCTGGCCTCGGTGAACATCTTCACGAACTCGCGCGGTGGCACCTCCTCACCCCGCACCGCCCCGAGCGACGTCCGCAGGAAGTTCATGACGGAGACGCCCGGGACCTCCAGGGGGTACTGCATCGCGAGGAACAGGCCGAGCCGCGCCCGCTCGTCCGCCTCGAGCGACTCGTCTTCGTCGGCGCTCGCGATGACCTGCCCGTCGAAGATCACCTGCCCATCGGTGATCTCGTAGCGCGGGTGCCCTGCCAGCGCGTACGCCAGCGTGCTCTTGCCCGACCCGTTGGGACCCATCAGGGCATGCACCTCGCCCTGTGGCACCTCCAGGTCGACGCCGCGGAGGATCTCCGTGCCGTCGACGGCGACTTTCAAACCTTCGATCTTGAGGATGGGCTCAGCCAACGTGATGTCTCCGTGCGGTTCGGGTGGCCTCATGGCCACCGGGATCAGGTCGTCAGGAACGAATTAGTGGATGGGGGCGGGACGGGTTCGGGTCGACGAGGACGCGCCCGTCGCGGACTTCGACGGTGAAGGTCGGCAGTGGCAGCGTGGCCGGTGGGGTGACCGCCTCACCCGTCACCACCGAGAAGAACGCGCCGTGCCGGGGGCACTCGATGCGGTCGCGGTCGATGTACCCACCCGACAGACTCTCGAGTGCGTGCGTGCAGGTGTCGTGGATCGCGTGCACCGACCCGTCCAGGCGGACGAGGCAGATCGGCGTTCCCTCCACGTCGACGCGGAGGGAGCTGCCGGGGTCGATGTCGTCGAGGGCCGCAACGTCGATCACCGTTCGCGAACGCTCCGGTCAGGCACGTGCGCCACCTCGCACCTTGCGCTCGATGGCCGCGTTGAGCTCGCCGCGGAGCTCGTCGAGCTCCACCTCGTCGAGCACCTCCTGGCAGAAGCCCTCGACGATGAGCTGCTTCGCGGTGTCCCGCGGCACCCCGCGCGATTCGAGGTAGAACAGGTGCTCGTCATCGACGCGGCTCACCGCGCCGGCGTGGAAGCATTTGACCTCGGCGGTCTCGATCTCGAGAAACGGAATCGTGTCGGCGCGGGCGCCCTCGTTGAGCACGAGGTTGCGGTTCGTCTGGTACGCGTCCGTCCCGGGGGCGCCGGGCGGCACGACGAGGTTGCCGAAGAAGACCGTGTGGGCGTGGTCCTTGATCGCGCCCTTGTAGAGCAGGTTCGAGTACGCGTTGGGCGCCTCGTGGCGCGAGATGACGCGGTGCTCGAAGTGCTGGTCGCCGGAGGCGAAGAACAGGCCGAGCGCCCGAGCGTCCGCGCCGCTGCCGACGCACCGCAGGGTCGGCTCGACGCGCACAACGTCGCCGCCGAGCGTGACGACCACCGATCGCACCTTCGCGTCTTTGCCGACGCTGGCCCGGATGATCGCGTGGTGGCGCACACCGGCGCCCCAGTCGATGACGGAGAGGTGCTCCAGCTCGGCGCCCTCGGCGACGAAGAGCTCGGTCACCGTGGAGGCCTGCACCGTTCCGGACAGGTCGGGGGACACGTAGCGGTCGATGACGGTCGCCTTCGCGCCCGCCTCGACGACCACGAGCGTACGGCCGAACACGCGCCCGCTCGCGCCGGTGGCCGAGGTCACGGCCTCGATGGGCAACTCGACCTGCACACCCGCGGGGACGTAGACGAGGAGGCCTGCGTCCCACCGCGCCGCGTTGAGCGCGCCGGGCTTGTCGTCGAATCCGACGAGCGTGTAGAGGCGCTCCCGCACGAGGGCCTCGTGCGTGCCGAGGGCATCGCCGAGCTCCGCGACGATGACCCCGTCGGGCAGCGTTCCCGTGGCGACCGGTGCCGGGCGGCCGTCGCTCAGTGACAGCGTCGCACCACGCTTGTCGGTGGCGATGGCAGGCGTCGCCGCCTCGACCGAGGCCGACGGGGCGTCCGGCTCGGGTCCCTCGAGGGCGAGGTCGACCGGAGGCGTGAACCGCCAGTCCTCCTCCTGCCCGGTGAGGGCGGGGAGGCTGGTGAACGTCTTCTCCGCGGTCGCCCGGGCCTCCTCGGCCCACGCAGCGCTAGCCAATCGATCCCTCCATCTGCAGCTCGATGAGTCGGTTCAGCTCGACGGCGTACTCCATCGGAAGCTCTTTCGCGATGGGCTCGATGAACCCGCGCACGATCATCGCCATGGCCGCCTCCTCCGAAAGTCCGCGGCTCATGAGGTAGAAGAGCTGGTCGTCCGCGACCTTCGAGACGGTCGCCTCGTGGCCGATGGAGCAGTCCTCCTCCTGGATGTCCATGTACGGGTAGGTGTCGGAGCGGCTGTCCTCGTCGAGCAACAGCGCGTCGCAGACCACCGACGCCTTGACGCGCTTCGCGCCAGGCTCCACACGGACCAGGCCGCGGTAGCTGGTGCGCCCGCCGCCCTTCGAGATCGACTTGGAGACGATCGTCGACGAGGTGTCGGGTGCGACGTGCACCATCTTCGCGCCGGCGTCCTGGTGCATGTTCTCGCTGGCGAACGCCACCGACAGCACCTCGCCGCGGGCGCCGCGTCCGAGCATCCACACCGCCGGGTACTTCATCGTGAGCCGCGAGCCGAGGTTGCCGTCGACCCATTCCATCGTGGCGTTCTCGTGGCACACGGCGCGCTTGGTGACCAGGTTGTAGACGTTCGTCGACCAGTTCTGGATCGTCGTGTAGCGGCAGCGCGCGCCCTTCTTGACGATGATCTCCACGACCGCCGAGTGCAGCGAGTCGCTGGAGTACACCGGCGCGGTGCAGCCCTCGACGTAGTGCACGAACGAGTCTTCCTCGCAGATGATGAGCGTCCGCTCGAACTGCCCCATGTTCTCCTGGTTGATCCGGAAGTACGCCTGCAGCGGAACCTCGACCCGCACGCCCGGCGGCACCCAGATGAACGACCCGCCGGACCACACGGCCGCTGTTGAGCGCCGAGAACTTGTTGTCGCCGGGCGGGATGACCGTCGCCCAGTGCTCACCGAAGATCTCCGGGTGGTCGCGGAGCGCGGTGTCGGTGTCGCAGAAGATCACGCCCTGGCTCTCGAGGTCCTCACGGATCGAGTGGTAGACGACCTCGCTCTCGTACTGCGCGGACACGCCGGACAGGAACTTGCGCTCCGCCTCCGGGATCCCGAGCCGGTCGAACGTGTTCTTGATGTCGTCCGGCACCTCTTCCCACGTCCGACCCTGCTTCTCGCTGGCGCGGATGTAGTAGTAGATGTCCTGGAAGTCGATCCCGTCCAGGTCGCCGCCCCAGTTCGGCATCGGCTTGCGGTCGAAGATCTCGAGCGAGCGCAGGCGGAACTTCGTCATCCATTCCGGCTCGCCCTTGAGCGCCGAGATCTCGCGCACGACGTCCGCGCTGAGGCCCTTCTTCGGTTCGAAGACGGAGTGGCTCGGATCGTGCCAGCCGAACTTGTACTGGTCGAATCCTTCGAGCTCGGGCGGTTTGGTGGTGGACACGGGTCCTCCTGGAGGCTGGTGTCGTACTTCTAACGGGTATCTACGTTACCGTAATGGGCGGCAGCCCTTCTCACAAGTGCCTCCGCCCGACAGGACGGGTGTAATGTTGGTCACGAACTCCCGGGGACGCTTTGACCCTCCGACAGCCGCAGACAGAGCAGGAGATCGAGCGGCTCGCCAGCGCGCTCGGCGATCCGACACGACGCCGCGTCTTCTTCGTCGTGCGGGAGGCCGGCGCCCCCCAGTCCAAGGATGACGTCGCCGAGGTGGTCGGGATCGACCGTCGCCTCGCCGGCTTTCACCTCGACAAGCTGGTCGAGCAGGGGTTCCTGCAGGCCGAGTTCCGGCGCCGTGAGCGCGGCGGACCCGGCGCGGGCCGCCCGCCCAAGCTGTACAGCCTTGCCGAGACCGAGGCCGCCGTCGCGCTGCCCGAGCGCCATTACGACCTGCTCGCCGAGCTGTTGCTTCGCGCCATGGGCGAGCCGGGGGCGTCGCCCGCGGAGCAGCTCGAGCGAGTCGGGTTCGAGTTCGGCCGCTCGCTCGCGGCTGAACAATCCGCGGCGGGGGAGTCGCCGTTCACGCCGACACAGGCCATCGCGGAGGTCGTGCGCCTGCTCACGCGGTTCGGGTTCGCCGCGACCAGCGACGGGGCCGCGTCGATCAAGGCCTGCTCATGCCCGTTCGAGGAGATGGCGTTCCACGACCCGGCGCGCGTCTGCGGCCTCGACCGGTCGATCTGGAGGGGCATCCTGTCGGTGTACGCGCCCGGCGCGACGATCGGCGAGACGAAGGCGCGGGCGGAGGGCGACGAGGCCTGCGTCGCCGAGGTCGTGACCGCGAAGGGCTGAGGAGGAATTCCGGGTCGGTGAGGGCGCAGTCCTCTGACCGAGCCCGAATTCCACCCGCCGGGGGCGGGCGGCCACGCCCCGCTCTACTGACCCTGCGGGCCGGCCCGCTCGCGTGATCGTCGACGGCCACCTCGACATCGCGACCAACGTCGTCGTCGACGGCCGTGACTGCACGCTGCCTGCGTCGCGAATCAGGGCGATTGAGCGCCGGAGCGACATGCAGGCGATGGTCGGCCTGCCCGACCTCGCGCGCGGTGGGGTCGGGCTCGTCTTCGCCACCCTCTTCGCCGAGCCGGCGGGTGCCGGATACTCCGACCAGGGTTACACGACGCCCCGGGAGGCGGAACGCCAGGCGCTCGACCAGCTCGAGCTCTACGAGCGGTGGGAGACCGACAGGCGGGTCCGGATCATCCGCACCCGCGCCGACATCGAGGATCACCTCGCGACCTGGACTGAGGACCGGCCGCTGGGGGTCGTGATCCTGATGGAGGGCGCCGATCCGATCGTCGCGGTCGGCGACCTCGGCGCCTGGTGGGATCGCGGGGTGCGAATCGTCGGCCCGGCGTGGGGGCGCACCCGGTACTCGGGCGGATCGGGCGCGCCGGGTGGTCTCACGGCCGAGGGTCGTGAGCTGGCCGCGGCGATGCGGACTCGCGGCGTGATCCTCGACACCTCGCACCTGGCAGAGGCGGCGTTCTGGGACGCCTTCGATGTCGGCGCCCACGCGGTGATCGCCTCGCACTCCAACCCGCGCGCGCTCGTGCCGGGAGATCGCCAGCTCTCCGACGAGATGATCCGGGCGATCGCCGCGGCGGACGGCGTCATCGGGCTGGTGCTGTTCAACGCGTTTCTCGACGCCGCATGGCGCGACGACCGGTCGGTCGCGGTCACCGTCGACCGGCAGGTCCGTGTCCACGCCGGGCATGTCGCGGCCCTGGCAGGCTGGGACCGGGTCGCGATCGGCTCCGATCTGGACGGCGGCCTCGGGCTCGAGGAGTCACCGGCCGAGATCGACACCGTCGCCGACCTCGCGCTGATCGGCGACGTCGTGCCGGAGCACGCGCGGGACGGCGTGCTCGGCGGCAATTGGATCAGGCTCCTGCGGAGGGCGCTGCCGGACCGCTGAGGCGGTCCGGCAGCGCCCCGTGGAGCCGCGTCACGCGCCGGGCGCCGGAACCGCGCCCATCTGGACGAGCACGCCGAGCAGGTCGGCTGTCGTCCGGCGCTCGATGATCTTCCCGTCGCGGACGATGGCGATGGTCTGTCCCTCGAGGCGGATGGCCCGTCCGGTGGGCGGCACGCCGAGCAGGGGGCCGGTGTGGGTTCCGGTGACCACGAAGCGCAATGCGAGGCGATCCATGTCGATCAGGAAGTCCCCGATCTGGATCGTCGCGTCCGGCATGCCCTCCCAGATCGACTCGTACATCTCGCGGACTCCCTCGAAGCCGACAGGGTCCGGAGCGATCCCGTATGCGACGACGTCGGGGTGGTGGATGTCGAGGTACTCGTCGCGCCGCTCCGGGTCGTTGTAGGTCTCGACGGCCTGGGCGACGAGCGAGCCGATCTCGGCGGCGGTGGGCAGTGCGGAGCTGATCGTTGCCATGGGTGGGTCCTTTCGTGGGGTGTGCCGGCCGCTCACGCGGCCGGGGTGATGGGGTGGTTTGCGCGGACGCGGTTCACCGGGTCCATGGCCTTGCGGAGCGCATGCAGCCGGACGTGCGCTTCGGGCGTGTACGCCGTCCGCGTGTCGGTCGCGTCTTCGCTGAAGTTGAGATAGTTGCGCCCGTTCGCGAAGGCGCCGAACGTGTCGTGGATCCGCTCGAGATGGCCGTGGATCGCGGCGCCCAGCTCGGGGGTCATGGGGATACCGATGCCCACGTACGCGTAGCCCGCCTGGAGGTGCGACAGCGCGCCGGCGCCCGGGGCCGGCCGCCCGGCCGCGCCGCCGACGTGGCGGATCTCGGCGCTCACAAGGGGGGAGCCCGAGCCGGGGCCCGCCACCTCGATGAACCGGTCGAGGGCCTCGTCCGTCAGGTCGTCCAGCAGCGCGTGCTTGACGAGTGCCGGCGTCGGCCCCTCGGGGTCCTGGTGGAGCCGCGCGACGACATGCTGGTCGGCCACGTCGAAGGTGTCCATCTCGGGGGCCAGGGCCCGCAACGGAGCCAGGATCTCGCGGGCGGTCTGCTCGTCGGCCAGGATCGCCGCCTCGACGACGACGATGTTCCGTCCGCGCAGGGGTTCGGGGATCGTCTCGATGGGCGGAAGCTGCAGGATCCGCCCGACGGAGGTGACCTCCTCCGGCACGGTCCGCGTCCAGGCGTTCCACGCCCGGAGCACCTCGCGGCTGCGCTCCCACGGGAAGATCAGCCAGCCGGCGTACATGTGCTCGACGCGGTACATCCGCATCTCGATCGCGGTGACGATGCCGAAGTTCCCGCCGCCGCCACGGAGCGCCCAGAAGATCTCCTGGTTCTGCTCCGCGTCCGCGCGCACGAACTCGCCCTCGGGGGTGACCAACTCGATGGCCGTCACCGAGTTCGTGGCGAGGCCGTTTTTCCGGACCATCCAGCCGACGCCCCCGCCCAGGCTGTAGCCCGCGACGCCGACGTCGGGCGACGAGCCGTGGAGTACCCAGAAGCCGGCGGCCGCGGCGGGTACGACGACGTCCTCCCACCACGCCCCGCCCTCGGCCCGGGCGACCATGGCGTCGGCGTCGATCTCGACGCCGCGCATCCGGGAGAGCTTCACCAGGATGGTGCCGGCCAGGTTGCCGAGCGGGCCGGCGTTGTGGCCCGTGCTCTGCGGCGCGACGCGCAGGCCCGCCTCGGCGGCGAACCGGACGATTGCGGCGACGTCGTCGGCGCTCTCGGGGAACGCGACCGCGACGGGCCGCTGGTCGACGGTGACGTGCCAGGCCTGACGTGCCTCGTCCCAGTTCTCGTCTTCGGGCAGGACGACGTCAACGCCGGTTGCGCGGATCGCGTCCACGGAGACGATCGGTGCGGTGGTGCTCATTGGATCTCCTTGCGCGTGTCGGTGGTCGGCGGCGCCGGCGCGTCGGCGCGGGCTGCCGCCGTGACGAGGTCGTCGATCGCGCACATCAGCCCGATCCGGCCCACGAAGCCTCGCCGCGTGCCGGCGGCGGTCGCGACATGCCCGGCCAGGTGGTCCCCGTCGCCGTCGGCGGCGATCTGGAGGATGAGCGTGATCGACGTCTCGTTCATGGACGGAAGCTTCGACGCTGCGCAGCCCGCGGCCATCGAGGCGATCCCGAAACCGCGACCCCAAGGTTTCGGGACCCACCCCCTAGGGGGTCGCCGACGACCTAGCCTGCGAGGGCGGCCTGCAGCTCCCGGCGGGAGCGGATGCCGAGCTTGCGGTAGGCGTTGGAGAGATGCACCTCGATGGTCTTCGGGGTGACGTAGAGCGCCTGGGCGATGTCCTTGTTGCTCTGCCCGTCGGCCGCGGCCCGCGCGACCCGCGCCTCGCTGGCCGTCAGGGCGCCGACGCCTGAGCGCGCGTCGGTGCGCGGCCGGGCGCCGGTCGCCGCGAGCTCGCTCCGCACGTGGCCCGCCAGCCCGTCCGCCCCCGCCGCGGTCGCGAGCTCGAGCGCTTCGCGCAGCGGCTCGCGCGCCTCGGCGGGTCGGCGGTCGAGCCGCAGCAGCACGCCGAGGTCGCGCAGGGCCTTCGCGAGCTCCAGCCGCGGAGGCGTGCCCGCCAGCACGTCGACCGCCTCGCGGACGAGGGACTCGTCCCGGGACACGACGCCGAGCACTCGCAGTGTGCGTCCCACGGTGCGGGGTGCTCTCCAGCGGCGCGAGAGCGGGAGCTCCTCCGTTGCCACCGCAACCGCCTCGCCCGTCCGGCCGAGGGCGTGCAGCGCCTCGGCGCGGAGCGTACGCCATGGCAGGCGCCCCGGGTTGATCCGGGGGAAGCGCTGCTCGCACTCGTGGGACAGCTCGAGCGCAGCGAGCCAGTTCGAGGTGGCCGCCAGGTAGCGCAGGCGCGCGTCGAACCACAGTGCGAGCGTGTTGTTGTGCAGCGGCAGCTCCGCCGGCGCGTTGGCCCACGCGAACGCCTCCTCGGCCGCGGCGAGGTTCCCGCGCTCCACCAGCGCCTGGGCGAGGAACGACGCCGCGGGCACGCGGACGGTCACGAACCCGCCCCAGGTGTCGTGCGTCGCCCGGGCCGTGTACCCGGCGGCCTCGGCACCCTCCAGGTCGCCCCGCAGGGTGAGGCAGCGTGCGAGGAAGCCCTGGACGCCGGTCACGACGAACCCCGAGCCGGTGCGATGCGCCGCCGCCACCCCGGCCTGGAGCGTCTCCAGCGCCTCGTCGCGGTCGGCCGCGATCAGGGTTTCGACCGCGGCGAGCCACGGGATTGACGACGGCTCCGCGCGTGTCAGCTCGCCGTCGTCGAGGGCGCGGATCGCCAGGCGCGCGCATTCGTCAGCGGTCCCGTCCGTGAGCGACCACTGGTACGCCGCGAGGCCGTCGAGCATCCGCGCGCCCACCCCCGGGATGCGGGGCGCCGCCCTGGCGGCCGCGAAGCCCGGGTCGTCGATCGACACCGCGGTCGTGTCGACGAAAGCGAGCGTCAGCCGCCCGGCCTCGAGCTGCCGGCGCAGGTCCTCGTGCGTCGGGTCCATCGCGGCCGCGGCCCGCTCGGCGAGGGCGACGCCCTCGTGGGGGTGGGCGTAGAACATGAGGTGCACGAGCGCCGTCGCGACGGTGTCGCGCATCAGGGGCTCGGCGGCGATCTCGTAGGCGGCGCGCACCCGGTCCATGCCCGCCTGCCCGTCGGTCTGCGCTTCCGCGAGCCCGAGCTGGAACGTGATCTCCGGGCGCTCCCCGGGCGCCGGCGGCTCCTCGAGCGCGCGCCGGAGGTAGACCGCGGCGCTGTCGGGCGCGCCGCGCGCCGTCGCCTCGCGGGCGGCTCGTCGCAATGCCTCGACCGCCCACGGCTCGCCCGCGGGCGCGGTCGCGAGCAGCTGGGCGGCGACGCGCTCCGCCGGGTCGCCGGCGTCGACCGCCCGGCGGGCCGCCAGCCCGTGAAGGCGCTGGCGCTCCCCGGGTGGGATGTCCAGGTAGATCGCCTCCCGCACGAGCGGGTGGACGAAGCCCATGGGCGTGTCCGGCCGGATGATCTCGGCGCGTGCGAGCGCACCGGTCGCCTCGGCGGCCTGCGCGCCGTCGAGGTCGGCGAGTCCGCCCAGGCGGGCCACGTCGGCGCCGTCGCCCAGGATCGCGAGGCTCCGCGCGACCTGGATCGCCGGTTCGGCCAGCCGGGACAGCCGCAGCAGCACCCCGCGCGACACAGCACGCGGGCCGACCTCGTTCACGGCCCCCACGTGCCCGTCGGTGGGGCTGATGTCCTCGGCCTGCATCGCGCGCAGCAGCTCGGTGAGTAGGAACGGGTTGCCGCCGGTGGCCCGGTGGCAGGCGGCGGTGAAGGCCGGGTCGGGTTCGGTGCCGAGCCGGTCCGCCACGAGGCGGGCGGTCGCGTCCTCGCTGAGCGGGGCCGGCTGGATCGGCACGGTCGTCGCCGCGTGGGCGATCTCGCCGACGAGCAACATGTCCGTGCCGGGTTCCGCTGGTCGCAGGCCCGAGGCGACGAGCAGGGAGTTCCCCTCGATCCGGCTGGACAGGTAGGCGAGGAAGCGCAGTGACGGGCGATCGCTCCAGTGCAGGTCGTCGACGACGAGTGCAAGGGGCGCCTCGCCCGCCAGGTTCAGGGTCAGCCAGTACAGGCCGTGGAGCGCCGCGAACGACACGTCCTCCGCGCCGGCGTCGGGCGCCAGGGCATCGAAGATCGGGGCCGCCGTCGCCGCGGCGCCCGCCAGGCGCCGCTTGCGGGCCGCCGGCGCGATCAGCTCGGACTCGAAGAGCTGCCGCACCACGCCGTACGGGAAGTCGCGCTCGAGCTCGCTGCCGCGCGCCGCGAGCACGCGCATGCCTGCGGCGGCGCCCTGCCGGCGGACCTCTCCCATGAGCCGCGACTTGCCGATCCCGGCGGGGCCCTCAACGAGGACGAACCGGGCGTCGCCCGCAACCGCGCGCGTCACCAGGCCGCCGAGGGCGGTCACCTCGCCGTCGCGCTCGAGGAGCGGTGGGGGCTCGGCGACCTCGGTCATGCCGCGAGCGCCCCCGTGAGCTCGCGGCGGGACCGGATCCCGAGCTTGCGATAGGCGTTCGAGAGATGCACCTCGATCGTCTTCGGGGTGACGTAGAGCGCCTGGGCGATGTCCTTGTTGGACTGCCCCGCGGCGGCGGCCTCGGCCACGCGCCGCTCGCTCGCCGTGAGCGCGGCGACCCCGGACATCGCCTCCGTGCGCGGGCGCGCGCCGGTGGCCTGCAGCTCCGTCCGCGCGTGCTCGGCGAGCACCGCCGCGTCGAACACCGTTGCCAGCTCGAGCGCCCTGCGCAGTGGCTCGCGGGCCTCCGTCGGGCGGCGGGCGAGGCGCAGGCCGGTCCCGAGGGCGGCGAGGGCCTTGGCGTGCTCGAGCCGCGCCGGCGTGCCGTCGGTGACGGCGACGGCCTCCTCGAGGTGAGGCAGCCCCTCGTCCCGCAGCACCGCGCCGAGCACCCGCAGGGCGCGGCCCACGGTCCCGGGGGCGCCCCACCTGCGGGCCCGCTCCAGCTCCTCCTCGGCCAGCGTCACCGCTGCCTCGCGGCGGTCCAACCGTGCGAGCGCCTGCGCTGCCAGCGACCGCCACGGGAGCCAGGCGGGGTTCGGCACCATGCGGTCGAAGCGGTCGCGGCAGGTCGTCGGCCACCCGCAGGGCCTCGTCGAGCGCGCCGGACGCCACGAGGAAGCGCAGCCGGCTCGAGATCCAGAACACGCTGTTGGTGATCTCCTGTGTCGCCGTGTCGTCCTGGTTCGCGTGGGCCAGGGCCGCCGCGGCGCCGGCCAGGTCGCCACGGTCGATCAGGACGCGCGCCAGCAGCGCGCCGGGGAAGAGCCGCACGCTCACGAAGCCCCACACGTCGTTGTCGTGCAGGGCGGCGCGTTCGAGCTGTTCGGCCTCCGCGAGCTCCCCGCGCATCGCGAGGCCGAGGCCGCGGAACAGCCGCGTCGGGATCGCGGAGTACAGCGAACCCGACTCGTGCGCCACCCGGTAGGCGTCGTTGACCGCGTCGAGCCCGTCGGGCGCGTCGGCGTAAAGCAACACGACCTGCGCGGCGACGTACGGGATGGCGCCGTTGGCGGCGCGCACGAGGACCCCGCCCCCGACCGCATGCCGGGCCAGCCGCACGCACTCGTCGGCAGGGCCACCGGTCATGGCCCAGTGGTATGCCGCCGCGCCCGAGAGCAGCCGCGCGCCGGGCCCGTCGCCGAGCGACTCGGTCCGGTAGCGGGTGAAGAGCGGCTCGTTGCGGGCCATGGACTCCGGGTCCCAGAGCGCCTGGATGAGGCGCGTAGCCTCGAGCTGCAGCCGCAGGTCCCCGTGCTCCGACCCGAGCTCGGCCATCCCGCGCTCGGCGACCGCGGCCCCCTCCGCCGTCATCCCGAGCAGGACCATGATCGGCGCGAGCGCCGCGGCGGCCTGGGCGCGCAGGAAGGGATCGGACGCGGTCTCGTAGGCGGCGCGCAGGTGCTCCAGCGATGCCGGTCCGTCGATCATCGACTCCGTCGCGCCCACCCGCAGGAGGAACTCTGCGCGCCGTTCAGGCGCCGGCGGTTCCTCCAGCGCGCGATTCAGGTAGGCGGCGGCGCTGTCGGGCGCTCCCCGGCCGAGTGCGGTCCGCGCGGCCGTTTCGAGCGTCTCGACTACCCAGGGGTCGCCGCGACCGGGTGTGGGGATGAGCTGTGCAGCCACCTCGCAGGCGCTGACCCGGGCATCGGCGAGGATCCGCGCGGCCCGTGCATGACACTCCTCGCGCCGCGCGGCGGGCAGGTCCGTATAGACGGCGGCGCGCACCAGTGGATGGACGAAACCGAGCGGGGTGCCCGAGCGCACGATCTCCACCCTCGCCAGCTCGCCGATGGCCTCGGCGGCGCTCGCCCGATCGACTCCCGCGAGCGTGGCGACCGCGGTGAGGTCGGCGCCGTCTCCGAGCACGGCGAGTGAGCGAGCGACGTCGACCACCTGGTTCGGCAGCCGCGACAGGCGCACGAGGACGGCGCGGGACGCCGCACGCGGGCCGATCTCCTGCACAACGTCCGCATGGGCCGCATCCGGCTGCACCCCCTCCGCCTCCATGGCCTTGAGCAGCTCGCTCAGCAGCAGCGGGTTGCCGCCCGTCGCCCCGTGGCAGAGGTCCGCGAACTCCCGCGCCGGCTCCGTCCCCAGTCGCGCGCCGATGAGCTCGCCAGAGGCGGCGGCGGTGAGGGCCATCGGTCTGAGCGAAACCGCGATCGGATCGGTGGTGAGCTCTGCGATAAGCGCCACATCGACGCCCGGCTCCGCGGGCCTGAGGCTGGTGACGACGGAGATCGGCAGCCCCTCGAGCCGGCGCACCAGGTAGGCGAGGAAGCGCAGTGAGGGACGGTCGCACCAGTGCAGGTCGTCGACCACCAGCATGAGCGGCTCGTCGTCGGCGAGGTTGACGGTGAGCCAGTAGAGGCCGTGGAGGGCGGCGAACGAGGCGTCGACGTCGTCCTGGCTGCTCGGAACGGAGGCGAAGATCGGGCGGGCCGCCGCCGCGCTTCCGCCGAGCAGGGCATCGCCGGCCGGATCGAGGACGTCGGCCTCGAACAGCTGGCGTACGACGCCAAACGGGAAGTCCCGCTCCAGCTCGCCACCGCGGGACGATCGCACGCGGATTCCCGCGGCTGTCGCCGTCCGGCGGGTCTCGGCGACGAGGCGGGACTTGCCGATGCCTGCGGGACCCTCGACGATCAGCAGGCGCGACTCGCCTGCGACTGCGTCACCGACCAGGGTGTCGATGGCTGCGAGCTCCGAATCACGCTCCAGCAGCCGGTTCGCGGAGTGGGTTCGACCCGCCGTCTGAGCCCCGTCGGACATGTCAACGGATCATAAGGTTCTGGCGTTGTGGGGCAAGGAAGCCCCTCACGCGCCGGTTCCACCCTGCAAACAGCCACATTCCGGGATCGTAGGCCTCGTGGCATCGAGCTGCAGAATCCAGCATCCGGCGGCACGATTGCCACTCGGATTGCCACTCGCCGCCGTACATCTCGCGCCGACAAGGGTGCGACCGAGGGCGCCGGGCGCGCCAGGCCCGAGGAGGGTATTACGAACTCCGGCGACTAGACCGTCGCACTCGCCGGGCGCCGGGCCGCACCCGGCGCCCGGCGGTCACCGGCCCTCGTCGGCGGGCGCTGACTCAAAGACTCCCGCTCGACGCGGCGAGCGCGAGGAGGCTTCGTGAGGCCCACCCCCCGCCGTAGGCATCCGCGATGCTTGATCGGCCGCTCGATGCGGAGGGGGCGCGCGCGTTTGTCTAAAACGCGCGCGGCCCCGGGGACCGGTCCCCGCGGTCGGCAGAGAGGAAAACCGGAAAGACCGGCCGTCTCTCACATACCCGGCGAAACGCGAAGCAAACTTCCTCCGCGACCCATCAGGACAGGTCCGTCAGACATCCCGATAATCCTCTTGGATCTCGACGACCTCATGGAGCCTGACCAGATCGAGGACCCGTCTGACGCTGCCGGTGCTGTTCACGAGGAACACCGTGTGTCTCCCGCGTTTGCGTCCTTCATCGTCGACCTCGATCATCGCCCGAATACCCGCCGAGTCGATATGCGCGACTTCGCGGAGATCGACGACAGCGACTGGGGTGTCAGGCAACGACCGCCCGGCTGCGCTCACCAGATACGCGTTGGCCATGTCGATTTCGCCGGTCACCTTCAGCACCGGAAGGTCGAGGTTTCCACCCTGCTCAATGGCGAAATCCACTCGCCAAATGTACACGCGGCCTAGTGGGTTGAAAGGTCCGAGATCAGTGGCCGCGGGGCATCGAAGCCGTCACGGAGGATCAGCGCAAGAAGTCCGGAGGGCTTCCGAGCAGTCCCCGGCGTAAGCGCTCGCGACGGAAGTCGGCAACCGTCAGCGGCCGGTCGAAGCCCGTGAGTGGTCCGAGTGCGGTGCGAACACGCACTCGCTCGACGCCGGGCAGTTCGCTCGCGGTGAAGACGATCTGGGCGAGGGCCAGGCGAAGGGGCACACCCGCGAGCCGTGCGAACTGTCGCGACAACGTGATCCGCACGGTGCCGTCGTTGGCGTGATACCCAAGAAGCCGGGTTCCACGGGGAATCGCGGTCCGGGGCCCATAGGTGCCGAACACCCCGGCGAACAGGATGCGAAACGCGGCCAGGATGGGACGCTCGCCGCGCCGCACATTGCCGATCACGCGGTACACCTGGCCGGCGCTGGTTCCGTACGCGGCCACACGGCGGATGGCGAACGGCGGCTCGTTCGCCGTCAGGGCGCGCGACCCTCCGCAGCTGGACGCCCTGAGCACCCCGCCCTGCATGGTCGCGTAGACGACGTAGCGTGTGCCCATCGCGAACTCGCATCCGCAGGTTGCGCTGTTCCGCGCCGAGACGACCTGCTGCGTGGGACCGACCGCACCCTTGGCGCTCCGCTCGACGGCGAACGTGTACGTGATCGGATCACCGCTTGAGATGCCCGGCCCAGGGTTCGGGTCAGTGATCGAGGCGACGGTGCCCGCGAAAATCACATCCGCGATCTGGCGGTTCTGCGCGTCCGACGAGGCAATGCAACTACAGGCGAGGACGTTCCCAGCGCCGACGAGGAACACGATGACGGAGAGCCATATCCCGCGCATGCAGACAACCATACGCCGGCCACACCCCTACCGTCGAGCGGCATTCAGGCGGCACGATTGCCACTGGCAAGTTGGGAGGGCACCTGCGGTCGCAATGTTGTCAATTGACAACATCTACATGGATAGTCATTCGTAACTGCGCAACGTGGGACCGACCGTCCGCTTCTGTTTGTATTCTTACGTTCGCGTCGCCAGAGGGAACTATTGGCCAACCCGATTCTCAAGAAGAACAAGTGACCATGACCAAGCCAAGAAACAACCGCCCGCCGACGACCGCGGAGGACTTCAACAAACTCCACAGCCTCGGCAGTCACGCCCCGAACGGCGTCGCCCCGGAACGATTCCGCGAGACTCACGTCGCCGATCCCAGCGCCACCGCCGGGGTCTACGACTCGAGGATCCGCACCGGCGCAAGCCGGCGCTTCGCGGGTAGCCGGGGGAACGACGCCGACGAGCACGCGGGGCGGAACGACCTCGGGGAGAAGGTCAGCCGCCGCGTCCAACTCGCCCGCATCCACGCACTCAAGAGTCGCCTGAGCGGCCAACCCGCGGTCGACGCGGAGGGCCTCACGATCGGCGACGTCGAAGGGATCATCTTCAACCCGCGGGAATGCACCCCAGGCATGGCGTTCGCTCTCCTCGTGTCCCTCGTCCGCGACGCCGGGTTGGGCGGATCGCCGCAGGCGAACCACATCCTCGGGCCAAGCCGCACAGGGAAACCGGACGCGGAGGAACGACGCCGCCGCGACCTCCGCGCTGAGCTGCTCGCCTACGCCACCGACGCCCTGGGCGTCCCCCAACGGGTCCTGGCGGAAGTCCTCCAGGCGTCCCCGACGACGATCGGGAAAGCCGTCGCCCACGGCCGCGACATCGCCACCGCCGGGACCGGTGAACTCGCCGCCCGCCTCCGTGCCACCGAACCGCCGCCGCCACCGCCGCCAGTCGTGCTGGAGCTCACTGTGGAGCAACTCCACCGGATCAACAGCGAGCGCCACCGGGCGCGGATCGGGTTTCCGTCTAACGGGTGATTTCGGGGGGTGCCTATAAGTGGAGGACGCATTTTCACCGCGGCCCACGAAGGAGGAACACCCCCGAATGACAGATGAACCCCTTTACCTTTATTCGACGCGGGACGTCGCAGATCGCCTGGGAGTGAGCCCGCAGACCGTGCGGACATGGATCGTCGATGGTCCCCTCGGACACGGGCCGCGCGGCGGCGCGTTCCTCGCCGGCAGCCGGTGGCGCATTACGTCCGACGCCGTCGTCGACTTCGTGAACACGGCGACCGCCGAACGGCTCGAGCCGCCGCGACAAGACCTAAAGCTCGAGGTGCCGTCCGCCTTGGCAGTCGGCGCGGCGCCTCGAGAACGCGGGCGGCCCGTTAGGTGGGCCTCCGGGCCGCCCGCGCATCACTAAACCCACACGAGAGGGAGAACAAACCCATGAGCAGAATCCCTATTGAAATCGCGACCCGCGGCCGATCCTCGGCGACGCGGGATATGCACTGGTGGATTGCAACATGGTCCGGCCAGGTCAGCGAGATCTCCCAAGGGCGCCGCTACGTCCACGACATCGTCGAGGGCCTCACCCGGATCCGCCCGGGCCACGCCATCACGCGCGGTGACTTGGCCCTGCTCTGGCGTCCGATGACAGAGGCCGACCTCATCCCCACCGAGAACGAGCGCAAGACAGCCACCACAGCACGGCCGGCGGCCCCTGCCTGGAAGCTGTACGGCCAGAAGTAGAACACCAACCCGAACCTCACTTCAGAAAGGAACCCCGTGGCACTCACCGTAAAGAAACTCCGCGACGCGGACGGGAACGTGATCGACCCCAGCGCGATCTACATAAGCGTCACCGGCTTCGGCGGCATCGGCATCAGCGTCCCCCAGGGCGCCCGACTCCTCGGCAGCAACGAAGCCGTGCAGCGGTGCCCCTCGAACTTCCTCCCCGACGGGTCGGACGACAGCGCCCTCCACCGCGCCAGAACCCGAATCTACCTGGCCGCCGAGGAGGACGCCGCCGAGGCGGCGGTCGAGTACGCGCCGCCCCCGCCCCGCCGGCTCGCGCCGCGCGGAACGATGGTCGCGATCCGCCCAGCAGGCGAGCCGATGCACGTCAGGGCCGCCAAGGCCGACGGCTCGGAGATCACCATTCCGCCCGGCATCCGCGTGCACAAGGACCACCCCAGCGTCAAACGCTTCGCGGGGTCGTTCGTCGAGACTGTCCCCTCGAGCGTCAAAGACCTCGCGACCGCCCTGATCTGCGTCGACCCCGTCGACCTCGACGGCAGGCTGATCTTCCCCGGCCAGTTCCTCGACCGCGACGACCAGGCCGTGACGGTCAACCCTTGGGCGTTCGCGCTGCCCGACCGCGACGAGGATCTCTCCTAGCTGCGGGACGGTGCGTCGTTCGAGCCGATGGCCCAAAGACGCGCGATGAGATCAGCAGCGCGGGCGGCTCCTTTCGGCCCGATGCCGGGACGGGTGCCATCGACGACCCCGGCTACATTCACCTACAAGGAGGGACACCCCCCAATGGCCCGCTACCGCACTGACCGCAAGGGCAGACTCATCACGGTCGAGCAGCACCAAGCTCGCACCCAAGCGATACGTAAGTATCGCAACAGCAGCGAGTATAAGCGGCTACGAGCAGCAGCCATCGCCGCGCATCCATACTGCAACACACCAGGTTGCGATCGACCGATCACCCCTGCCAACCCGCTGACAGTAGACCACGTCGATGCACTCATCGGTGGTGGCTCTACAGACCCTTCGAATGTGGTCGTGCTCTGCAAATACCACAACTCGGTCAAAGGTGGGTAGGGGGGCGGGGATCGCTTCGAAGCGTTTCAAAATCCCCGATTCCAGTGCGACCCTTTCTGCGAGCGACGGAACCTTTCTGTTGACACGCCTCACAGACTTCCTCGCGGTCGGGGCCGGCGTCGACGTCACCACGCCGATCCGGTTCAACGGGGTGCCGAACGACCTCAAGCTAGGTGAATCTCTACTCGCTCTCCGTCTCGAGCCAAGTCGAGGCGCCGTTCGTCGTCACTCCCATCGGCACCGCCTGGGCGAGTGTCGCGGCTGCCCTCTGTCCCGCCCCGTTCAGCAACGTTGCGCTCTGGGTGGGCCCACCGACCGGCCCATGGAGCTCGAGCGTCCGGACGACGCGTTCAGCGACTCGCTCTTCAAGCGGGTAGCGCCGTTCCTCTCGCATCTGCTCGTCCTGTGTGACCTCGACGCGCGCCGCCTGCCACGCCGCCCAGTGGCCCGACACCAACGCCCACAGCGACAACGCCGACACGTAGACGACGCTCGACAGCCACCCCATCAGATACGACACGGGGATCATCCCGATCCAAAGGACCGTCAACCATCCGTTGATACGCCGCATGAAGATCGGGTCGCCCTGAACGAGCGCCCACAAGGACTTAGCGAAGTTCACAGGCCGGTCATACCCCGTTCGACGAACTCCAAACCCGCGCGACCTCGTCGGCGGGCCGTACAACACCGACCACGCCGTCGACCGTTGCGGCCCGACCCGGTGTGGCACCCCCAAAGGTTGCGACTCCGTGTTGCGCAATCGTCCCGCGCCGGATGTCGGGTCCGGTGATAACCCCCCGCCTCCGTGTCCTTGTGTGTTCCTTCACGGCGGCGGGGCGGAACACTTCAACTCAGGAACACGCCGAACCAAACCCGAATGAATAGGAGCACGCAATGCATGAGAATGACGCCCCGGACCTCCGGGGAGTAACAGACGCGGCCGGGTTCGGTGTCGCGGCAGTTCGCGCGGCGGTGGGCCGCGGTGAGCTCGACAAGTCCGCTGCGCGTGAGCTTGAAGCAGCAGCCCATGCAGGCGGCGACGTCGACATCGTCGCGAACCTCAACAGCCGTGGCCGGTGGCGGCTGGCGGTGAGGGGCAACCTCCGGCGGTGGGGTTCCTGGTCGCGGGTGGCGCATGTTCACGTCCCCCGGCCGCAAGGACAGCGGCGCTCCCACCGACCGTCGTCGGCCACGTCTAGTTCCTCCGACTCGTCGGATGGTGGCGAACCTGAACCACCGCACGCGCCGTGGTTCGCGGTGGCGCCGTGACCGCCGCGATGCTCGCGTTCGTGATGGCCGCGTCACGGCTCGAGGCCCTCGACCACCTCAGGGAATGCTCGTTCCTTGAGCGCGTGGTCGCGGATGAAGCGGTGAAGGCAACGCGTCGGGCCTTGCCGCGTGACACAACGGTGGAGGAGATCCGCGACGGGTTGCAACTCGCCCGGTCGCTCGCGATGTACCTCGCAGACGTCCGCGGGAAGGCGGCGGAACGATGACCCCGGCCGACCGGACATACCGGGCGATCATGGCGGACATCCACGCGCTGAAGGGACGCGACGGAGATGGCAAGAACCTGGTGGCGTTTCCCAACCCTCCGGTTCGTCCCTCAGGTTCGTCCCCGGTTCGTCCCCAAGTGAGTTCGTCCGTACGTCCCACCCCCTATGGGGGGGACGAACACGATCACTTCGTCCCTGGGTTCGTCCCGACCCCCCATTCGTGGGTTCCAAGAAGCCTCATCCAACTCGCCGCGCTCCCGCCCGAACCGCCCGCGCTCATCGGCCTGTTGTATCCCGGTTACAACCATCTGCTCTCGGGCGAGTCCGAGGCTCTCAAGACGTGGTTGGCGATTGCCGCCGCCGCCGAGGAGTTGCGAGCGGGACGCGGCGTGCTGTGGGTCGATGGTGACGACGTCGGTGCCGGGGCGTTGCTCGAGCGGTTGACGTTGCTTGGCGCGACCGCCGACCAGGTCGACCGCCTGTTCGGGTACGTCCTCCCGGACGAACCGTTCGGGGATGACATGCGGCCGACGGTGATCGACGTCGTCCGTGACCTCGCGTGCCGACTCGCCGTGCTCGACGGGTTCAACCCGCTGATGACGATTCACGGGCTCGACCCGAACAGCGGCACCGACGTCGAGAAGTTCTACGCGTTGTTCAACCCGATCCGCCGTCTCGGCGTCGCGAACGTGTTCACCGACAACGTCGTGAAGTCGAAGGACGGCCGCGACGGCGGGTGGGCGATCGGTTCGGAGCGCAAACGCTCGAAGGCTGAGGTTCACCTCGGGATGCGCAAGCTTGAGGCATTGGTGCGTGGCGGTACGGGCCGTTCGAAGATCGACGTTCACAAGGACCGGCCGGGGCACCTCTCGCGGCCGTGCGCGGGGTTGTTCGTCGTCGAATCCGTCGATGGGTATTCGTGGCGGATCGACCCGGACGAGTCCCGCGGGGATCAGGGCGAGTTCCGGCCGACGCATCTGATGGAGAAGGTGTCACGTTGGTTGGAGCGCCTGTCGGATCCGCAGTCGATGAATCAGATCGAGAGCGCGAAACTCGGCAAGGCGGCGTATGTCCGCACGGCGGTCACTCGCCTGGTTGAAGATGGATACGCAACAGAGTTCCCAGGTCCGAACCGCGCTCGGCTTGTGCGGTTAGAACGCCCATTCCGGGAGGACGACGAGACGGACGGGGGTGTGTCGTGACCGCCCTCTTGACCCCTGAGCAGGTCGGCGCCTATCTGGCCGTGCGTGACCGGCGCACCGTCCGCCGCCGGCTCGACGAGCTGCAGGTGCCGGTCGTCCCGTTCGGCCGCAGCTACCGGGTGCGGGCCGCTGACCTCGAACGGGCCGTCGCGGTCGCGGTCGTTCAGCGTGGCCCCGGGCACAGCCGCCCCCCCGGCACCTGCGCCCTCGTTGCGCCGGGGGAAAGACTGTGGGACGATCCTCCCACAAATCAAGTGAGCCGGCGCCGCGTGAACGGCCCGGCTCGTGGCACAAGGGACGAGACCCCCGTGCAGAAGAAGCCTAACGATGGCTCCTCCGCCGTTCCGGCGACGCTCCCGCGTGCTCTGACAAGGGAGGAATCATGAGCACCCACTGCGGCCTGCGGCCGGTGTCGAAGGACGGTGCGGCGTGACCGGGATCGAGGCCCGCCAGCTCGCGGACGGCGGCGTGTCGTTCGTCGCCCGGGTCCGCCGCGCCGGCGTCAACCGGTCCGCCGCGTTTGACACCGCCGAGGAGGCGGCAGCATGGCGGTCCGCTACGATCGCCGCACTCAGGACGGGTGCGGACCTCCCGGACCGCCCGAAACCCGCCGTGGGCCTCCCTGTGGCATCCCTGACGGTCGAGGACGCATGCAGGGAACTCATCCGGGGGATGCGGGCAGGGGTGGTTCGCGACAGCCGCGGACGGACATACAAGCCGTCGACGGTCCGGTCATATGAGTCGCGGCTACGCCTCCACGTCCTCACCCTCATCGGCGGGATCGCCCTCACGGCGTTGCGACGCAGCGACGTGAAGCGCATGGTCGACGAGTTGGCGGTCCGGGAGTCCCCGAGGGTCGCGAAGGGTGCGTTCACCGCCCTGAGGGTCGTGCTGCGCCGGCAACTCGACCTGGAGACGGTCGACGTGAACGTCTGCGCCGGGGTTCGTGTCCCAGCAGCCGACACGCAGCCGGCGCGGTTCCTGACCCCAGGCGAAGCCGAACGCCTCCAAACCGCTGCGGACGCGGACGAACACCCGCAGGCCGGGCCGTTCGTCGCACTCGCCCTCGCCACCGGAGCACGCCGCGGGGAACTCGAAGCGCTCCCGTGGGGCCCGGATGGACTTGACCTCGCCACCGGCCGGGTCCGGGTCGCCGTCACCCTCGACCGCGCCGGCCAGGTCGTCGCGACGAAGAACCGCAAACCCCGCGTCGTGCCGATCGGCACGGACACCGTCGCCAGGATGCGCCGGTGGCTGCTCGCCTCCGGCCGGCCCGCGGACGGCGCCCGCGTGTTCCCCGTCGACTACTGGCGGTCGTGGGAGCGGGTCCGGACAGCCGCGAAACTCCCAGACCCGCAACCACGCTTCCATGATCTTAGGCACACCGCCGCGACGTTCTGGCTAGCGGCGGGTCTGCGCTCACACGCAGTCGCGGAACTCCTCGGCCACGAGGACGCCGGCCTCGTCGATCGCCTCTACGGTCATGCCCTCCCCGACGAACTCGCAGGGGCGGGCGACGCGCTCGAAGGCTGGATTGCCACTCAGATTGCCACTCGAGGACAGGGTGGCTGACGAAATGCCTGCTAATCGCGGTGTGCGACCGGATCATAAGGATCCGGCGACAGTCGCCGTGCCAGCTAGATGTAGTCCTTCCAGTGCGTGATCGCGAACAGGACCGCGATCCATGCGAAGGCGAACGAGAGGATGAGGGCGGGGATCCAGTCCGTATGGCCGGTGCGCCCGAGCGCCACGAAGAACTCGGCGAGCAACGCGATGGACAGCGATCCGAAGAGGCAGAATCCCAGCCAGTTGGCCCACCCGGTGGGGAGGAGCTTGCGGATACCGGTGACCTCGACGGTGGGCTCGTAGTTGCGCCGCCGCCCGCCCTTTTTCTTGCTGCTGCTTCGACCCCGCGGTGCCATGCGACGAAGATAGCAGTCCGTCCCGGCCGCCCGATCGATAGTCTCGGGCGATGGACCTCGGCATCGCAGGGCGCGTGGCGCTCGTGACCGGCGCGAGCCGGGGGCTCGGCTTCGCCGCCGCCGAGGCGCTCGCGGCCGAGGGTTGCCGGGTGGCGATCAGCGCCAGGGACAGCAACCGGCTTGCGGCCGCGGCGTCCCGGATCGGAGCGCACCCGGTGGTCGCCGACATGTCCGATCCCAACGGGCCCGCCGCAGCGGTTGCCGCGACCGAGCGCGAGCTCGGACCCGTCGAGATCCTCGTGGCGAACGCGGGTGGACCCCCGACCGGGCGGTTCGTCGACGTCTCGGACGCCGATTGGCACGTCGCGATCGAACAGTCGCTCATGGGGACCGTGCGGCTCATCCGTGCGGCCCTGCCGGGCATGCGGGGGCGCGCCTGGGGCCGAATCATCACGATCACGAGCCGCAGCGTGCGCGAGGCGATCGACGGGCTTGCCCTCAGCAACGCCACGCGCGCCGGCGTCGCCGGCGTCGTGCGAACCCTCGCCAGGGAGGTCGCGTCGGAGGGCGTGCTGATCAACAACGTGATGCCCGGCGCCTTCCACACCGAGCGCCTGCGCGAGATCCACGGCTCGGACGAGGCGGTGGTCGCCCGGGGAGCGGCATCGCCGATGGGCCGCATCGGGCGGCCGGACGAGATGGGGAGCGTCATTGCGTTCCTGGCCAGCGAACGCGCCTCATACATCACCGGGGCGTCGATCCTGGTCGACGGTGGCGAAGGCCACGTGATCGCCTGAGCGACACCACGCGCCGCCGGCTGGCCGCGCTGCTCGCCCAGCCGGATCCGGACATCGTCGAGGCGAACCTGCTGATCGCGTCGGAGGCGGAGCCAGGCCTCGACATCGCCGGCACCATCGAACGGGTCGACGGGCTGGCCACCGACGCCGCCCGGCGGGGCGCGACGTGCGACGCGATCGTCGCAGTGCTCCGGGAAGCGGGGTTGACCGGCGACCGGGACGCCTACGACGATCCGCGCAACTCGTTCCTGCACACCGTGCTCGAACGCCGGCGCGGCCTCCCGATCCTCCTCTCGGCGCTCACAATGGGCGTCGCCCTGCGCGTCGGCGTGCCGATCGAGGGCATCGGGCTGCCGGGGCACTTCGTGGTCGCCGACCGCTCGGGCGGCGCGCCCAGGTTTCTCGACCCATTCGACGGATGGGCCGAGCTCAACGAGGGCCGGTTACGGGAGATCGTGCGGTCGGCTGGAGGCGGCGAGCTAGCCAGCCACCACCTCGAGCCGGTCGGCGTCGTCCCGGTCCTGCGGCGCATGCTCCTGAACCTGCGCGGGTCCTACCTGCGCCGCCGGCGGCTCGCCGACGCGCTCTGGACCGTCGAGCTGGAGGCGATCGTCGCGCCGGACGACCTCGGCGTCTGGGTCGAGCGCCGGGCCCTGCTCATCGGCCTCGGCCGTTACGACGAGGCGGAGCGGTCGGCCCTCGACGACCTGGCCGGGGGTCCACCGAACGCCATCCGCGCGCGGATCGACGAGCAGCTCGGCGCGATTGCCGAGCTGCGCCTGCGCATGAACTGACGCGCGGGACCGTGGCCCTCGCGGCGGTGCGAGGCCCTACGCGCCCTTCTTGGCGATGAACTCCGCGACCATCCGCTCGCCGGCGTCGTGCCCCTGCTCGAAGTACACGCGGTTGATCTCCTTGAAGACTTCCCACTGGGCCGGGACGTCGTCTTCGGCCAGGGTCGCGTCAACCGGGCAGGCCTCGACGCAAGCGTCGCAGTCGATGCATTCCGCCGGGTCGATGTAGAGGATCGTCGCCTCCTCGTGGTGCTCCTCGCCCGGCGCCGGGTGGATGCAGTCCACGGGGCAGACATCGGCACAGGAGGTGTCTTTCGTGCCGACGCAGGGCTCGGCAATCACGTAGGTCATGCGGTGAGATCTCCCTCGACGTGAAACGGCTAAGCGTCGATCCTACCAGGGGCCCTCCCGCACGGACCGGTACGCTTGACCCAATGGAGCGTCACCTGCGCTTCGGCGTCTTTCTCGCGCCGTACCACGAGCCGCGTGAGAACCCGACGCTCGCGCTCGAGCGCGACCTCGAGCTGATCGCTCACCTCGACCGGCTCGGCTTCGACGAGGCGTGGGTCGGCGAGCACCACACCACCGGCTGGGAGACGATCGCGTCGCCGGAGCTCTTCCTGGCCGTCGCGGCGGAGCGTACCCGCCACATCCGGCTCGGGACCGGCGTCGTCAGCCTGCCGTACCACCACCCGCTGATGGTCGCCGACCGCATCGTGCTGCTCGACCACCTCACCCGCGGTCGCATCAACTTCGGTGTCGGACCCGGCGGGCACCTGACCGACGCCGCGATGCTCGGCATCCCGCCGG
Organism: uncultured Thermoleophilia bacterium; assembly: GCA_963777565.1. Taxonomy (GTDB): domain Bacteria; phylum Actinomycetota; class Thermoleophilia; order Miltoncostaeales; family Miltoncostaeaceae; genus CALMEC01. The sequence goes on along the minus strand of CAVZQZ010000009.1, from coordinate 715,815 downwards.
CCCTGCTGCGGGAGCGCCAGGCAGAGGCCCTCGCCGTGATCGTGCGCCTCTTCACCGAGCTGGAGCCGTTCTCGCATACCACCGACTGGTTCTCGCTCCAGGACGCCGTGCTGCAGATCCGTCCCTACCAGCGGCCGCACCCGCCGATCGCCACGACGAGCATGGAGTCACCCGGCGGGATGCAGCTCGCCGGGCGGTTCGGTGCCGGCGTGCTCTCGCTGGCGGTCTCGCGCGGCCCGCGCGGCCCGATCGACCTGGCCGCGCACTGGAGCATCGCCGAGGAGGCCGCCGAGGCGGCCGGCCGTCGCGTCGACCGCTCGCAGTGGCGGCTCGTCGTCCCGATCCACCTGGCGGAGACCAAGCGCGAGGCGGTCGAGGACGTGCGCGCGGGCGCCGGGCGATTCCTGCTGGACTACGTCGAGGGCACCACCGGGCGCCCCCGGCCGGTGGAGGGACCGCACGATCGGGTGGTCGACCAGATGATCGAGCTGGGCGCCTGGATCATCGGCACTCCCGACGACGCGATCGCGGCGATCGAGGCGCTTTGGGAGCGGACGCGCGGCGGCTTCGGGGCGGTCCTGGTGTTCGGGCAGGAGTGGGGTGGACCGGCCGCGACCCAACGCAGCTACGAGCTCCTGGCGCGGCACGTGGCGCCCCGCTTCCAGGGATCGCTCGCCGGGCTCGAGCGATCGAATGCGGTCGCGCGGGCCAAGACCGACACCCTGCACCGTGAGCGGACCGCGGGGGTCGAGCGCGCCCAGGCCGACTATGAGCGCGGGGCGTCCCGCCCGCCGAGCGCGTCCTAGGTCTCGACGCGAAACACGGTCCCCGGTGTGAGGTGACGGAGACGACGCCGTCGTGGCGGCGGAGGCGCCGTGCGACGGCTGCGTCCGTCAGGCACGTCACGGGGAGCGCATAACGCGCATGCCGAGGTCAGGCGGCGGCGTTGACCGGTGCCCGCTCGATCAGCAGGTCGGCGACCTTGGCCAGCGCGACGGCGGCGGCGGCCTCGGGTCGGGACAGGACCACCGGCGTGCCCTCGTCGCCGGCCCGCGCGACGTCCGACTCGAGCGGGACCTGGCCGAGGAGCGGGACGCGGAGCTCGTCGGCCAGCGCGGCGCCCCCGCCCCCGGAGAAGATCTCGTAGCGAACGCCCGTGTCGGGAGCCACGAACCAGCTCATGTTCTCGACCACGCCGAGCACCTCGAGGTCGACCCGCTGCGCCATGCCGGCGGCCCGCCTCGCGACGCGCTGCGCAGCCAGCTGCGGGGTGGTCACAATCACGAGCTTCGCGGTGGGAGCGAGGGATGCGAGCGAGAGCGCCACGTCGCCGGTGCCCGGCGGCAGGTCGACCAGCAGGTAGTCGGGGTCGTCCCAGAACACCTCCGTCACGAAGCTCGTGAGGGCCTTGTGCAGCATCGGCCCGCGCCAGATGACCGGCTGGTCGTCGCTCGCCATGAACCCCACCGACATGAGGCGCACGCCGTGCGACTCGACCGGCAGGATCAGGTCGTCGCCCAGCATCACGGGTGCTCGTGTCGCCCCCATCATCCGGGGGATCGAGTAGCCGTAGACGTCGGCGTCGAGCAGGCCCACGCTATGGCCGCGTTCCGCGAGCGCGCAGGCCAGGTTGGCGGTGATGCTCGACTTGCCGACGCCGCCCTTGCCGGATGCCACCAGCACCACGTTGGTGCGGGCATCCTTGGCGAACGGCGACTCCCTGGTCTCGGTCCCGGTGATCCCGCTGCGGAGCTCGCGCCGCTCGTCGTCGGTCATGGTGTCCAGGGTCACGTGCACGCCCTCGACGCCCGAGAGGGCGCCGAGCGCGTCCGCGACGCGCCGCTGGATCTCCGCCTTGAGCGGGCACCCCGCGACCGTGAGCTTCACCGCCACCGTCACGCGGGCGCCGTCGACGGCGACGTCGCCGACCATTCCGAGGTCGACGATGCTGCGGTGGAGCTCGGGGTCGAGCACCGCCCTGAGCGCCGTCACGACCTCGTCCCGTGAGGGTGTGGTCGCGGCGCTCACATGAACATGCGGGCGTACGGCTCGGCCTGCCCGAGCGACACGCTCCACGGGCCATGCCCGGGGTAGATCAGGGTCTCCGCGGGGATCTCGGCGAACGTCCGCTCCAAACTGTGCAGCATCGCGGCCGGATCGCTCCGGGGAAAGTCGGTCCGTCCGATGCCCTGGGCGAACACGAGGTCACCGACGAGCGCGTGCCCTTCGGTCGCCTCGAGCGCGACCATGCAGCCCGGGGAGTGGCCGGGCGTCGCGAGCATGCGGAAGCGCAGGTCGCCCAGCTCGAGCACGTCGCCGTCGTGCAGGATCCGCGCCGGCGTGACGCCGGGGGTGGGCGGCGGGTTGCCGAACAGCGCCGGGTTGAACGGCGCGGGCGCCTCGAGCCAATCCTCGTCGCCCGATCCCACCCAGACGGGGAGTCCCCGGGCGGCCCACAAGTGGTTCTCAACGACATGGTCCCAGTGGCCGTGGGTGTCGAGCACGAGCACCGGCTCCGCGTCGAGCCTCGCGAGCGTCTCGACGACCCATGCCTCGCTGCCGGCCGCCGGGTCGACGATCCACGCCTGCCCGCCGATGCCGGTCGCGACGACGTACGTGTTCGTAGCCACCGGTCCGAAGGTCCCGCCCTTGATCAGCATCTCGTCAGCCTAGTGGTGCCGAGCCGGGGCCGCCCGTCGCGTCAGGACGGCTCCGTCCAGGGCCCGAGGCCGCCGAACCGCAGCGCCTCGATCCTGATGACGTGGCCGGGTGGCGGGTCCGACATCGGCGGGAAGACGGAGTCCGGGCCGACGTAGGTGTAGGCGAGCTCCTGCAGCCGCTTCGGGCCGCCGCCCGCCTCGATGCGCGCGCGGCCGTGCAGCACGCAGTACTCCTCCATGCCGACCGCGTTCCTCGTGCCCGCGGGCATGACCAGCACGATGCGCGGATCGCGGCGCAGGTTCTGGACCTTGCGGTTCTCGGGGAGCGAGACGAAGTACACCTCGCCGTCCTCGACGCCGACCCAAACGCAGCTCACCTGCGGTCCCCCGTCCGGGTTGCGGGTGACGCAGGTTGTGAGCGGTCCTCGCTCGATCAAGGAGATGACGCTGTCAGGCAGGTTCATAGGTGGCTCCTTTGCCACGGCGGGACAGGCGAACATTCCCGCGCGGCGCCGGTCGGCGCAACCGCCCGGCTGCGGAGCGGGGTTATCCTGTGCGCATGCGCATCGCGGTGGGATCGGACGAGCGGACCCCGTTGACCGACGCGGTGGTCGCGGCGCTTGGCCAGGCAGGACACGACGTCGCCCTCGTCGGGCCGCTGGCCGACGGCGAGCAGGAGTGGGCGGAGGTCGGCGCGGACGTCGGCCGCCGCGTGGCCGACGGCGCGGCAGACCGGGGCGTGCTGTTCTGCTGGTCCGGCACGGGCGTGTCGATCGCGGCGAACAAGGTCGCCGGGGTTCGTGCGGCGCTGTGCGCGGACGCGGAGACGGCCCGTCTGGCGCGCAAGTACAACCACGCGAATGTCCTCGTGATGTCGCTGCGCGCGACGAGCGACCAGGTCGGCCGGGAGATCCTGGACGCCTTCCTCGACGAGCCCGACGGCGCCGACGACTTCGACGTCCGCAACGTCAAGGCGGTCGACGCGCTCGACCGCGGCTGATGCGCTAGCCCCCGGCGAGCGAGCGCAGGCGCGCGAGGTCGAGCACCTGCGTCGTCGCCGGCGCGGTGATGGTCGCTGCCTCGCCGATCTTGGAGAAGCGCGTGTCCAGGTCGAGCGAGCCGGAGCGGAGTGCGGGCAGCGCGTCGATCGTGCCCGCGAACCGCAGCTTGGCGGTGATCCGCCGCGGGATGAGGTCGTCGATGCCGATCCACAGGTCGAGCGCCTGCCCGGTCACCGCCGCCTGTATCTGCGTCTGCGATCGCCGCAGGGTGGCGGGGGAGACCTCGCCGCCGCCGAGCGCCGCGACCGCGCCCGAGATGGCGTCGAGCGCCTGCTTGAGATCGATCTTCGCGGTCAGGTGGACCGTCTTGGTGCCGTCCACGGTCTCGCGTCCCGCCTCGGCCGGCTCGGTCGCCCAGCCGAGCAGGCCGGCGACCAGGTCGGCAGGCACCACCGCGGCGACCTGCTCCTTGGGCAGCGCCACCTTGTAGTCCATTCCGAGGACGCCGAGGTAGAGATCGCCGCCGACCTTGGTCAGGTTGCCCTGGATCGTCGGGAGGCCCGACAGGGTCGCGTCGAAGTCGAACGACACCGAGTCGCCGTTGATCGGCCCCGTGCCCTGCACCTTGACCGAACCGGCGAGCGCCTGGGTGACGAGGGCCGGCAGCGCTCCGCCCGCCACCTTCGCCTGCACCGTTGCGTTCCCGGTGAGCGTGAACGCGGTCAACCCGTCCGCGGCGACGGTGCTCTGGCGCAGGATCTCGTCGGCGGTCAGGCCGGACACCCGGTCGGTGGATCCGCCTCCGCCGCAGCCTGCCGCGGCGAGGAGCGCGACGGCCAGCGCGGCCAGCGTGAGCGTGCGAAGGCGCCTCATGGAGCCGGTATACCATCCTTTCGTGGCGGATTCACTCAGCTTGATCCCGATCGGGGTCGGCGGCGCATACGCGCGGTACGGCGAGGCGCAGAGCGCATACCTCGTCCGCGCGGGCGACATCGCGGTCTGCCTCGACCTCGGCGCGGGAGCGCTCAACCGGCTCCAGGAGGAGATCGCGCCCGAGCGACTGTCGGCGATCGTGATCTCCCATCTGCATCCCGACCACTGCGCTGACCTGTTCAGCCTGCGGGTCTACATGTCCTGGGGGCCGGGACTGGGGCATCGTCTACGGATCCTCGGCCCGCCGGGGCTCCGGGATCGGCTCGCGGCATTCGCCGGGCCCGACGGCTGGGACGCGTTCGCGTTCGAGGTGCTCGGTGGATCCTCTGGCCGGGCCGACATCGACGGCCTGGGGATCAGCTGGGCGGAGGTTCCCCACACTCCGCCGACGTTCGCCATCCGGGTCGATGCCGGGTCGGCGTCGGTGACCTATGGCGCCGATTGCGCCCCCAACGAGGCGCTCGTCCGGCTCGCCGCCGGCACGCAGCTGCTGGTCGCGGAATGCTCACACGGCGCCGAGCCGCTCCCGCCCGCGCCGATCCATCTCTCCGGACGCGAGGCGGGGGAGATGGCGTCGCGCGCCGGGGTGGGGCGGCTGCTCCTCACGCACTGCTACCCCGAGCACGATCGCGACGCCGCTCTGGCCCTCGCACGGGCGAGCTTCTCCGGCCCGGTCGGCTGGGCCCGTCAGGGTGAGGCGGTGGCCGTATCCGCACCCTGAAGAACCTCGTCGAGCGGCTCTCGCCTCAGGCGCGAGCGGGCATCCTGAGCTTCGTCATCCCCGGCCTCGGGCACGTCTACCTCGGCAGGTTCGGACGAGGGCTCATCTGGTTCGTCGGGCTGGTGGTCGTCGCGCAGATCGCCGGAGCCGACTCCGCCGCACGGTGGATCGCACCACTCATCGGGGCGGCTCTGGCCATCTGCTCCGCCGTCGACGCGGTGATCGTCGCGAACCACGCCGCGCCGCGCCGCTAGCGACGGGCGGTGGGACATCCGCCGAGTGGTGGGCGTACACTTGCGCCGGATGAGTGCCGCAGAGGACGACGCCACGAACGGTGACGACGCCGGCACCGGTCGGGCGCCAGGCAAGCTGTCGGATCGCGATCTGCAGTCGCTGTGGCGGCGGCTCAAGGAGTATGACGACCAGGCCTCGCGCGATCAGCTCATCCTGAACTACGCGCCGCTAGTGAAGTACGTCGCGGGACGGATGAGCGCAGCGCTGCCGTCGCACGTCGACGAGGCCGACCTCATCTCGTACGGCCTCCTCGGGCTGATCAACGCCGTTGAGCGGTTCGACCCGAAGCGACGCATCAAGTTCGAGACCTACGCCGTCACGCGGATCAAGGGCGCGATCATCGACGAGCTGCGCTCGCTGGACTGGGTGCCCCGCTCGGTTCGGGCCCGGGCTCGCGAGATCGAGCGGACCTCCGCACAGCTCGAGCACAAGCTCCACCGCGCGCCGACCGACGCGGAGATGGCCGAGGCGCTCGGTGTGAGCCCGTCCGACTTTCAGGAAAGCATCACCCAGATCGCCAACTCGTCGCTGGTGGCGCTCGACGAGATGTGGAGCACGTCGAGCGGCGGCGAGACCCTCGCGCTGATCGACACCATCGGCGACGGCGACCTAAGCGATCCCGCCTCGGTCGTCGGCGAGATGGAGACGCGCATCAGCCTCGCAGACGCGATCTCGGGCCTGCCCGAGCGCGAGAAGATCGTCGTCTCCCTCTACTACTACGAGGGTCTGACGCTGCGCGAGATCGGCGAGGTCCTCGGCGTCACCGAGAGCCGCGTCAGCCAGCTGCACACCAAGGCGGTCCTCCGACTGCGCGGCCGGCTGTCCGACGATCCGGCCTGAGGCTCCCGCCGTCCACCTGCCGTCAGGGCCAAAAAGCCTTGCGTCGCTGGGTAGAATCTCGCCGATTCGTGCATTCGTGACGAAAGGTACGAAATGGCCCACCAGGACCCCTCGAAGATCCGGAACGTCGCGGTGTTGGGACACCGCGGTACGGGGAAGACGAGCCTGGTGGAGGCGTTGCTCTTCGCCGCGGGCGCCACGAATCGGCTCGGCAGCGTCGCCGACGGCACCACCGTGGCCGACCACGACGAGGAGGAGAAGCGCCGCGGGATGAGCATCTCGGCGGCGCTGTGCCACCTCGCGTGGCGCGGGGTCGAGATCAACCTCATCGACGCCCCGGGGGAGTCGTCGTTCCTGGCCGACGCGCTGACCTCGATCCGGGCCTCGGATTGCGCTCTCCTGGTGGTGAACGGCCAGGCCGGGGTGGAGGTGTCGACGGAGCGGCTCTGGGAGCGTTGCGAGGAGGCCGGTGTCGCACGCGCCGTGATCGTCAACATGCTCGACCGCGAGCGCGCCGACTTCCAGGCGTCGCTGGACGCCCTGCGGGAGATGTCGCCGGGATGCGTGGCGGTTGAGATCCCGATCGGAACCGAGGGTGACTTCCGCGGGGTGATCGACCTCGTCTCGATGACCGCGACGACGTACGCCGGCAGCCCGAAGGGGACCACCGCGGATATCCCGGCCGATCATCTCGAGGCAGCCGAGGCGGCACGCGAGAAGCTTATCGACATCGTCGCGGAGGCCGACGACGCGCTCATCGAGAAGTACCTCGGCGGCGAGGAGATCACCACCGAAGAGCTCATCGAGGGCATCCACAAGGGCATCCTCGAGCGGCGGATCTTCCCGGTCGTCTGCGCGGCGGGCGGCAAGGACGGGTTGGGCGCGGACCGCATCCTCGATCTCATCGTCGACGAGCTCCCGGCGCCGCCGGAGCTCGGCGCGTGGACCGGCGTCGACACCGCGACGGACGAGGAGACGGAGATCCCGCTCGCCGAGGACGGCCCGGCCATCGTCTACTGCTTCAAGACGCTCGCCGACCCGTTCAGCGGCAAGATCAACCTGCTGCGCGTGATCTCAGGAGTGCTCGCGTCCGACAGCCAGGTTGTCGACACGCGCACCGGGGCGAAGGAGCGCATCGGCCAGCTCATGCGCCTGCAGGGCAAGGACCACGAGTCGGTCGCCGAGCTCGGCCCGGGCGACATCGGCGCCGTCGCGAAGCTCAAGGACGTCACCACCGGCGACGTGCTCACCACCGGCACCGCCACGGTCGCGCTGCGGCCGGTGGAGTTCCCTCCCGCCGTCATGAGCTTCGCGGTCACCCCCAAGACGCAGGGGGAAGAGGACAAGGTGGCGCAGGCGCTCCGGCGCCTGCAGGAGGAGGACCCGTCGCTGGACGTCCACCGCGACGAGCAGACCGCCGACCTCATCGTCGGCGGGCTCTCCCAGATGCACGTGGAGTCGGTGCTCGAGCGGATGAAGCGCCGCTTCGGCGTGGAGGTGGACCTCCACAAGCCCCACGTGCCGTACCGCGAGACCATCACCCGCGAGGCCCAGGCGGAGGGGAAGCACAAGAAGCAGAGCGGCGGGCGCGGCCAGTACGGCGACTGCTGGATCCGCATCGAGCCGCTCCCGCGTGGCTCCGGGTTCGAGTTCGTCGACAAGATCGTGGGGGGCGCGATCCCGCGGCAGTTCATCCCGGCCGTCGAGAAGGGCGTGCAGGAGGCGATGATCAAAGGCGACATCGGCGGATTCCCGGTCGTCGACGTTCGGGTGACGCTGTACGACGGCAAGTACCACACCGTCGACTCGTCGGAGATGGCGTTCAAGATCGCCGGGTCGCTCGGGATGAAGGCGGCCCTCGAGAAGGCCGGCCCGGTGCTCCTCGAGCCGATCATGCAGGTGGAGGTCAACGTGCCGGAGGAGGCCGTGGGCGACGTGATGGGTGACCTCAACTCGCGACGCGGGCGGCCAATGGGCATGGAGGCGAAAGGACACAACCAGGTGGTCCGGGCCGAAGTGCCGATGGCCGAGATGCTCACCTACGCGCCGGACCTTCGCGCGATGACCGGCGGCCGGGGTGACTACACGATGGACTTCCTGCGCTACGAGGAGGTGCCGTCGCACCTCACCGAGAAGGCGGTCGCCGCGAACGAGGCGGCCTGACGATCCGTCCCGGGTCACCCGCGACCGGTGCGTAGGCTTCGGCCATGCTGGTCGCCGAACTCCTCGCCGCGCTCGAGCGCCTCGCCCCGCCCGATCTCGCCGAGGACTGGGACAACGTCGGGCTGCTCGTCGGGCGGCACAACCAGCCGGCCCGTCGCGTGCTGGTGGCGCTCGACCTTCGCGACGAGGTGCTGGGCGAGGCCGCGGAGCTGGGCTGCGACGCCGTCATCACCCACCATCCGCCGATCTTCCCGTCCCTCTCGGCGGTGACCGACGACACGCCGGCCGGCGACCTCGTCCTTCGGGCGGCCGAGGCGCGCATCGCGATCGTCGCCGCGCACACGAACCTCGACGCCGCAGCCGGCGGGTTGAACGACGTGATGGCGGAGCTCCTGGGCCTCACCGGCACGCGTCCGCTGCGCGAGTCGACCACCGACGCGTCGGTGGGGCTGGGCCGCATCGGCCAGGCTCCCGCTCGCATGACGCTGGATCGGTTCGTCAAGCGCGCAGGGGAGGCGTTCGACGCGCCGAGGCGCTACGTCGGCGACCCGAGCGGCCGGGTCCGCACCGTTGCGTGCTGCACCGGCTCCGGGGCGTCCCTGCTCCCCGATGCGCTCGCGGCGGGCGCGGACGTGTTCGTCACGAGCGACCTCAAGTACCACGACGCGGACCGGGCGCCGGGGCTCGCCCTCGTCGCCCTGCCCCACGCCAGCGTGGAGCGGGTCGCGATGAAACGCTGGGCGAAGAAGCTCGAACGGGCGCTCGCGCAGGCCGACGTGGACGTGCGGTTCGCAGTGACCGACACCGACCCCTGGCACCAGGGGTAGACGGGACGGGCGGAGCCGGCAGGGGAGCCGGTCTCCGCCCATGCCATCCCGGTTATGAGGTCTTGCTGGTCTTGAGGTCGTAGGTGACCGTGTGCTGGGCCGCGATCGATCCGTCGGCGGCGGCCTCGAAGTAGGTAATCGTGATCATCGAGTAGCTCAGGGATACCGACTCGACCGGGGTGTAGCCGGCTGAATGCGACTTGAACTTCGTTACGAGCACGTCCTTGAGGGCGTACGTGACGAGCCGCCGAGGCTGCTCACCGGTGCGCTCAACCGTGATGAGGACGTCCGTGATGTGCTTGCCGTCGGCGACGCTCTTGAAGAGCTGGGTACTCGACTTGTCGATGAACTTCGTCACGTCGACGTCGTCGGGGATCGCCTTTCCGGCGCCGCCTCCACCGCCGGTGGTGGCGCTTGCGGTGTTGCTGATCCCGAGGTCGACTGAGCGCAGCTCGATCTCCTTCTCGTGCCCCTTGCGGGTCGACTCGCCCTCGATGCCGGCGACCTTCGCGTAGATCTCGACAGGGGATCCCGGTTCGGCGCTCCCGCCGCCCGATCCCGCCGGTCCTGCCGGTCCTGTCGGGCCCTGGGGTCCCGCCGGTCCTGCGGGGCCTTGAGCCCCGGTTGCTCCGGTCTCACCCTTCGGACCGGTCTGGTTCCAGACCAGGGACGACTCGTTGCGACGGCACGACGTGCCCTCGTCGACCACCCTCAGATGGCCGGTGGACTTCTTGACGCATCCCGCGATCGCCCCGTCGGGCCCGGGGATCGCCGCGACGGCGTAGGTCACTCCGGCGGCGGCGAGGACGCCCGCGAGGAGCAGCGGGACGGTCCTGCTGCGCATGCTCCGCAGATCGCGCATCTGCATTCTCCTTTGGATCGTTGTCGGGCCACGGACCCTCGTGGGAGCGTCGCGACCGCCCCCTGTATCGGCATCCCCCACCCCGACTGAACGTCCCCCGGCGCGGCTGTGACGGGGACGTGACGTTCGCTATGCTCCCCGGACCGCGCGGATGTAGCTCAGTTGGCTAGAGCGTCTGCTTGCCATGCAGAAGGTCGAGGGTTCGAGTCCCTTCATCCGCTCTCCTCGCTCACGCTGGGAGCTCCGTCGTGGCGACGTGGCGAAGTTGGCTAACGCGGCGGTCTGCAAAACCGTTATTCACCGGTTCGAGTCCGGTCGTCGCCTCTCCGCTCCACAAGCGGGATCCCGCATCATCACTGGGATCTCGCCGTGTTCCGTGTGCCTCCCGGTCATCCGCTCAAGACCGCTCAAGACCGCCCGAATCGTGGCTTCACTGGCGCACAACTGGCGCACACGGGGGTCGGCGGCGCGAGGGAATCGGCTGGCGTGCGTGGGCCCGGTTGGCGGCGGTGTTGACTCTAGGGGTGGCCCTTGCTCTGGCGTTCCCTCGCATCCTCCAGGCGCTCCAACACTATTGGCGTCGCGGCCCCCGGTGCGTGCGTCTGTGCGGCGAACCGTTCGAGGACAGCTACCTCACCGTCTAGGTCGCCGAGTTTCCTTCGGATGATCGCCAACTGCTCGTAGTACCAGGGCGCGACACCGACGTGTTTCGTGCGGCTTTCTTCCTCAACCGCATCGAGCAAGGCCAACAGAAGCGTTTCAGCATCAGTCAGGCGTTTCGCTCGCTTCAATTCCTTTACGTCATCGACATAGGCGGAGTAATGCGTGGTGAGGGGCGGCATCCGTGGTTCGCCTGTCCATTTCGGTACTTGGGACTCCGCCCGCCCGTGTCCGGTGTTGACACCCGTGTCGGCGGGCAGCCAATGGGAACTCTCAAACTCGTCCACCAGGCTCTTCCAGTCCACATCAGGCATCGCAGCCCGTATCTCATCTACTTGAAGCCAGAGCATCACGCCGAAGTTCGGGGCGGTCGTCCAACCCCCGCGCACAAGCGTCGGCACCCCGGTCATGCGTGCGTTGCCGCCGTGCTTGTCCATCGAGGGCGTAAGCTCCGAACATGCATCAGCACTGATGTGCCCGACTTTTTCCCCACCGATCAGAACGGCAATCGCGTCCTCGTCGTACTCGTTGCGTGGCTCCCGTTGGAGCTTCGCCTCGCAGAGAACGAACCAACCGTCCACACGAGGCGGACCGGCTATCCGGCGAAGCGCCCGATCGTAGTGGGACTCGCCTACGACAATGTCGAGCGGGGCACCCCATTCCCGCCAGGACTCATCCGTGACCCATTCCGGCGTCTTGGTCCGCGACGAACCCGACGGAGACGGGGAGGAAGCGTCCGGCTGACCGGACTTTCGGAAACGATCGAACAGACCCATGGGCCGGCCCCCTAGCCCGCTGCCATGGGGCACACGTTAGTCCCGCTGATCGGACGGAGTTGCTCCCTCTCCGCCGCCGCCCCCTTCGTGGCGACCCCTCTCGTCATCCCGCAACTCGTCACGCCGTGCGATTGACGACCCCCGCTGGCCGCGCCTACGATCGCGACGCCCCCACGGGGCCGCCACGACTCCCAGGTGTCGTGTCATGGCTTGACAGGGCGTGCCGCTCGCGCAGGTCGGGCAGCGGAACCTGTCGGTCACCGCCGACACCTACACACCCGTCCCGGTCGATAGGGAGGTCGACCGCGCCGAGCTGTTCACGTTCGTGGCCTGAGCCCCCGGTCCCGTCCGGCGTAGGTTCGCCGGTGGCCTCGGTAACTTCGTCCACCTGACGGAGTGGCTGCCGCACGAGGCCAGCGGTAGCCCTGTCGACGACGGTCTCAGAAGTTCAAGCAGCACGACGCGGGACGCCTAGAACCCCGGCATGCCGTCTATCTGGCCCGCGGGGTAGGGTCCCGCCATGAAGGTCCGGCTGCTTTGGGTCGCGTGGGGCGCAGCCCTTGTCATGGCCGTCGTCGTCCTGGTCGCCGCGTTCTGGGCGAACCGGGCCAATGACCCGGCCCCAGTTCCGGCGCAGGTTCACCACGACCCGCGTGCCCCCCTAATCGCTGTCCCCTATGGGGCGGCGCTGGTGCCGCGGGGGCGCATCCCCCTCCCGCCTATCGACGTGGCGGGGAGCGTAACGCCTGTTGCCTCCGGCCCGTAGCCGGTCGCGAGCGCGGCGTGTTCCATCCGGCACCACGCTCGCGCCGGTATCGGGTCAGTCGATGAGCGGCGCAACCCCCCGCTCGGGACCCTTGGGTTTCCCGAATTCCGGAACGGCGGATACATTCGCGCTCGTGACGGCGACCGACGAGTTTCGTCTGGAGCTTCCCCTGGAGTCCGCGTCCTGGGTCTGCAGGGAAGCCGTCGTGGGACTGGATTGGCTCCCCGAATCGATCGAGCCAGATCGACTGGTGCTGAAGAAGGGTATGCGCCTTGCGACCGGGTCGTTGTCCAGGGTCGAGGTTCTCCTGTCCGCGGCGGGTCCCGATGCGACGACCGTCACGCTCAATGGGAAGCTCCCGTGGGGGATCGGGGCGTGGGACGAGCGCACCTTGAGAGGTCTCATGAACGGCGTCCGCAACGCGATTGAGGTTGCGGCGGAGCGTCGAGCTCACTAGAGCACTTGACGCGGGTGCCGCTCCTCCGCTCGCGGGGGTGGGTAGGACAACTAGAGCCATGGGGGCACGGCCACTCCGCAGTCACCTCCCCTCTCTAAGGTCTGAGAATCCGAGTTAGGAGGAACCGGGAATGGCGCTCACCGCGGGACGCTAACGAGATGTTGACGAAGCCGCCTTCAGGGGGGCCGCTGGCAGGAGCGCCCGTGAGGGTCACCCTGTCGGCGAATGGATCGAGTCCGGTACGGGCTCGCTCGCAGTCCTCTCCTCCGACGCCGTCCGCACCGCCGACGATCCCAGGACGACGCTACTCGCATTCTGCCAAGCCGCCTACGAGGCAAGCGCTCGCTCGCCGGCTGGGACACCACCAGCTTCGAGTCAAAGTGGTGCCCCACCCCCACCCAGCTCCAACAACTCCTCACGGCTGCCGGCGCGTACGAACCGTCCCATCCCAAGCCCGTGCGGTCGCACCCGAATTCGCGTCGTCTGGCGTTCAGCCGGTCGCTGTGGTCGTCTGTCGACGAGGCCCGCGCCGGCGTCACCGTCCGACGCGCCCGATCGGCCCTGCAATGGGTAACTCTGCGGGCTGCGGGCACACGCTGTGTGAGCAACGGTCCGCGATGGCCGTTGGTGTGGCGCGCGCCGTGGCGCACGGCACCGGGAGCACCATTAGAAGCCGCGTGGGCAACCGGCTTGCAGCGTCATGCGTTCCGGGCTGCAGAACCGTTATTGACCGGTTCGAGTCCGGTCGTCGCCTTTGCGTATCGTGCAGGCAAAACACCGAAATAGCAGGTGTTTGTCCCTCAGGCGGGGGCCTGTGTGAAGATTCACACATGGAGGCCAGTGTGGCCGGAGTCCTCGTCCGTGACGGCTGGAAGGCACTTGCCGAGGCCGACTGGGACGCTGCTCGTTCCTGCTTCGAGCGCGCCGGCGAGTTCGGGGAGACCGCCGAGACTCTCGACGGACTCGGGCGGGCCCTCCACTTCCAGCGGGAGTATTCGTGCGCGATCGAAGTCACCGAGCGCGCCTTCGCGGCCTACCGGCAGGACGGGAGGGCCGTTGACGCCGCCAACTGTGCACGCTGGCTTGCGTTCCTGCACGGGGCGATCAACGGCAACATGGCGGTCGCAAGTGGCTGGATGGAGCGCGCAGCTTCGCTGCTCGAGCACACGGAGGAGTGCGCCGGCCATGGCTGGCTTGTGCTCGATCGTGCTCCGTTCACTGATCATGTGGAAGAGCGCCATCGTCTCGCCACCGCGGCATTGGCGATCGCGCGGCGCTTCGGTGACGTGGATCTCGAGTACGACGCACTTTCGCTCCTTGGCGAGTCGCATGTCGCCGCAGGTCGTGTCGGCGAGGGGATGAGGCTTCTGGACCAGGCGATGACTGCGGTCTCCGCCGGCGAGGTTGTCGGCGTGGTGCCCGTCAGCGACATCTACTGTCGGCTGCTGAGCGCCTGTGAGATCGCGCTCGACGTGGCTCGTGCTGAGGAGTGGATGGCGGTGGCGGGCAGCTTCGGCGCCTGGAGCGACTTCGTTTCTCCGGTATGCCGCACGCATTACGGGGGCGTCCTGCTCGTGTCGGGTCGCTGGAGCGAAGCGGAGGAGCAGCTGATGGCGGCGTGGCGCACCTTCGAGGGCAGCTATCGCGGGATGAGCAGTTGGCCTCTGGGAAAACTCGCGGACCTACGCGTCCGGCAGGGGCGCTTCGATGAGGCGCGCCGCCTGACGGAGGGCCACGAGTCTCACCCCGTCGCCCGGCGGGTCTTGGCAGCCGTTGCGCTGGGGCGAGGCGAGGTTGCGCTAGCGGAGGAGCTGGTGAGCCTGTGTCTCGATGGCGAGGCGGCCGCCGATCCGGGGTGCGCGCCCCTGCTTGAGATGCTCGTGCAGATTCGCATCGCACGCGAAGACATACCCGCTGCGAACGAGGCGCTCGAGCGGCTTGTGAGGGTAGCCGAGACCATTCCCGACAATGCGGCCGCCTCGTTCGCGGAGTTGGCCGCGGGGCGCGTGGGGGCCGCCGAGCGCGATGGCGGCGCGTCGGGCCATCTCCAGGCGGCGCTGCGCGGATTCACGGCGTTGCGACTGCCGCTCGAGGCGGCGCGCGCGCAGCGCGAACTCGCGGGCGCACTTGCCCAGGACAAGCCCGAAGCCGCCGTGGTTGAGGCGCGGCTTGCGCTCGAGGCGTTCGAGCGGCTCGGCGCGAGCGCCGACGCAGACGCCACGGCGGCACTACTGCGCCGCCTCGGCACTGGCGGGCGTGCATTCCCCAAGCGCTACGGCGAGCTGAGCAAACGTGAGACCGAGGTACTCGCACTGCTGGCCGAGGGATGCTCGAACGAGCAGATCGCGCAGCGCCTCGTCATCAGCCGCCGCACCGCCGAGCACCATGTGGCTCACATCCTCTCCAAGCTCGACCTGCGCAGTCGCGCGGAGGCCGCCGCCTACGCGGTGCGCGCGCGCTCGAAAGAGCAGTAGCCCGATAGGTACTCCTACCGATGCTCCCCGACACGCTCGAGGCGATCCTCGGCTGGGCAGGTCATAACGACTCGAGGAGGCACGAGATGAGCAGCAGCGAGAGGAACAAAGCCGTCGTTCGGGCATGCTTCGAAAATGCGTCGCAGGGTAACTTTGACGCGCTCGACGACATCGTCACGGCCGATTACGTCCTCCACCCCAACGAGGTCCGCGGGGCAGACGGCCTCAAGAAGATGGTGCAAGGCTATCGCGATGCTCTCAGCGGGCTGCGGGTCGCGATCGACCACCAGTTCACCGACGGCGACTATGTCGCGACCCGCTACACGATCACCGGCACCCATGACGGCGATCTCATCGGAACACCGCCGAGCGGTAAGGACGTTGCTTTCACCGGCATCACGATCAGCCGCTGCGAAGACGGGCGTATCGTCGAAGAGTGGGAGATCACAGACACGGTCGCGCTTCTTCGCCAGGTCGGCGCGTTGCCCACCATGGCGCACCGTTGAGGCATAGGCGAGCACGGCGTCGACGGGCCCCTCGTTCGTGGAACGTGCGCCCAGATTGGCGCCGTGCTCCATGCGTTCGCGCTGCCTGTTCGTGCCGTTCACGCTCTCGTGTTAGCCGTACGAACACGGTGACCATTCGACCGGCCCGTGACTGCTCCCATGCTGCCAGTGTTCGGGATCTCACATGAACAAGGCGCGCCGGTACAGCGCCACGGGATGATTCGGAGCGTGCGATCGGCGCGCGTCAGTCGCATGTGAAGGAGCCGCGTGCCAGTGGGCGCGGCGCTCATCGACGCCAGCGCGGTCGCGAGGTGGGAGGGGCCGGACGGCATTACCTGTCCGCGCACGCGCTCGAGGGTTGTGAGGGCGGCACCTTCAGGACTCCCTGACCTACGTCACGTCCACGGATGCTGGAAAGACCACCGCGTATTCCGACACCTACCGGGGCCGTTGTGTGGAACTCGTCCCCAACGAGCGAGCCCTTCAACTCGTGGACGCCACGTGCGGCTAGTCGCCGGAGTTCGTAATACCCTCCTCCGGCCTGGCGGGCCGGGCACCCTCGGTCCCACCCTGAGGCCGGCCCGGACGTGGCTTCTTCGCCTGCTTCTCGTCGTCCTGCCCGTCCTTCTTCTGCCAGTTCTGTTCTTCTTTGTCCTTCTGCCGATGGGTCGACATCGCGCCTTCTCCTCGCGAGTTGATGGATGTACCCGACTAGTACCCATGGGCGGGTGACGTAAACAGCGGCTCCGATCGAACGAGTCCGCCCGCCAGAACGATGGCCTCGTCCCGCGGACAACGACCGCCGGGCCCGAATGGTTGGTTGGGGGAGTCGGCTGCCGTTCCCTGCCCTACGGGGCCTACTGCCCCGTCTGAAAGAGCCTCCGTAGAGGTTCTTCACATGGAAGCAAGGGTGGTGCCGTGCCCTCGGAACCGATACTCAGGCCCGACGATCAAACGCAGCATCTCCCGCGGCGCGGGTGGCGTCAATGAGGGAATCCACGGATACCGCTTTCGGTGGTTCCGCCGGTCAAGAGGACGGGCACTCCGACGAGTGGACCACGGCGTGCGCTCCGCAACCTGAGCGATACTTCGACGCCCGTTCCCCCAGGAGGCTGGAGTGAGAGACATCGCGCCGCGAGACTCGGTCGTCCGGGACTCCCGGACCGCACCGGCGGGCACCGCCCGCTGAGCGGCGTGGCGACATCTCCCCCCGAGCGCTTCGCGGGCCTCCGGCGGCTTCCCCGGGTCATCGCGTCGGCTGTGTCGCGCTTCTTCAGCGCCGGCTGCACGCAGCACGCCGCCGGGATCGCCTACCGCGTCCTCTTCTCGCTCGCGCCGCTGGCCATCGTGCTCCTGTCGGTGTTCGGCCTGGTGCTCCAGGACGACGACCTGCGGGACAGGGTCGTCACCGCGATCGTCGACGTGCTCCCCGTGGACGACGCCGGGAGCGCCAACGTCGAAGACGCGATCAACGGGATCGCAACGCCGGCGAGCGCCGCGGGCCTGATCAGCCTCCTCGCCTTCCTCTGGGCGGCGTCCGCGATGATGGGCGCGATCCGCGCCGGCCTCGAGGCGGCGATGGGCGTCGACGACGAGCGCCCCGTCGTCCGCGGAAAGCTCTTCGACCTCGTCCTCGTCGCGGGTGTGGCCGTCCTCGTCGTCCTCTCGGTGGGCTTCGGCCTCGTGGCGGAGGCCGCGGCGGGCCTCGTCAGCCGCTTCGGCCCGGAGGGCGCCACCGTCGAGAGGGTCCTCGCAGCCGGGTTCCCGTTCGTCCTGTCGGTCGTGACGGCGATGCTCCTCTACCGGTTCGTGCCGTCGGCGGGCCTGCGCTTCACGCAGGCGCTCGCGGGGGCCTGCGTGACCGCCGTCATGCTCGCCTTCATCTCCCTCGCCTCCGGGCTGCTGTACGCGCGGACGACCCAGTGGAGCCTCATCTACGGCTCCTTGACCAGCGTGCTCGTCTTCCTCTACTCGGTCTACCTGTACGCGTCGGCCCTCCTGATCGGCGCGAGCGTCGCCGCCGAATGGGGCCGGCCGCAGGTGCCCGGCCCCCCGGAGCCGCTCCGCGGGAAGGTCGAGCGCGCGGTGCGCGGGCTCTTCGTCCGCCAGCCCCCGCCGGCGTCGCCGTCCGACGCGCCCGGCCGGCCTCACTCCGATCCGGACCGGCCGGGGCCCTGAGCACGCCGGGAGCCGGATGTCCCGGCGGGCGTCCCCGCGGCGCGCGTCCGTCCGCGCGGACGTCTCGCGTGCGCGGATGGCCGGGACCAAAAGCGGACGCGGTGCCGGCGATCGGCTGATCCGCACCACCGAGGGCAGCCGGCCGCAGGGGGCGGGTCGGTCGACTGGGACTCTTCGGGTTCTGTTGAGTGGTGTGGGGCGCCTTGTTCTCTTTGATTGCCGTCGGACGTGGAGCACTTCGCGCCCGCCGTTGTCGCCGCGCGACGCACCGCACTCCTGGTTCCTCGGGCTGGTCTGGGTGGCAATTTCCCTTCCCGCTCCTTCCGATCGCCCAGCGGCACGTCGACTCGTCCCTGCCGGGATGACCAACGCCGGGGGTGCCGATATTCGCCGTCGGCTTGGCGACCGTCCTGTTCAGACGACTGCCCAGGCGGCTGCAGCCCGTCGCCATCACCGGGACGGTGCTGCTCGTGGGGGGCGCACCTGGCGAGCCGGGTGGGTGGCCCGCGGGGAACTGACAGAATCGTCGCCGTGGAACTCAACGACGTGATGCGCACCACCTTCGCCTGTCGCGAGTTCAGCGACGAGCCGATGCCGGACGAGGTGCTCTACCGGATCCTCGACAACGCCCGCTTCGCGCCAAGCGGCGGCAACCGGCAGGGCCAGGGGGTCATCGTCGTACGCGACCGTGAGGTGCGCAGGCAGCTTGCGGAGCTGTGCAAGGCGCCGATGGCTGTGTACATGGCGCAGGTGCAACTGGGCGAGGCGCCCTGGAACACGGTGATCCCGTCGCGGGTGGACCCGGAGGAGGCGAGCCGGTGGACGCTCCGGTCGGGGTTCCTCGACAGCCTCGTCGACGTGCCGGTCCTGCTCGTCGTGTACGTCGACCTGTCCGTCGTCGCGAGCTTCGACCGCGACCTCGACCGCGTCGGCGTCATCTCCGGCGCGTCGGTCTACCCGTTCGTGCAGAACATCCTGCTGGCCGCCCGCAACGAGGGCTACGGAGGGGTCATCACCACCTCCCTCGCGAACCGTGAGCCGGAGGCCCAGACGTTGCTGGGCCTGCCTCGCCATGCGGCGGTTTGCGCGCTCATCCCGCTCGGCCGGCCGGTGAAGCAGCTCACCAAGCTCCGCCGCCGCCCCGTCGAGGAGTTCACCACCATCGACCGTCTCGACGGACCGCGGTTCACCGGCACGTAACCGGGAACGAGGGGGGCAAACGGCCGGCTCTCGAACGTCGGCGTCTGAGGTCGAGCACTAGACCCAGATCGCGACGGGCCGGCCGTCCTGGAGCGGCGGATCGGCCGGAAGGCAGATGGCACGTCCGAGGGCAATCCGGCCAGCGGTCCACGCCGCGGCGGCCGCATCGAGCACGTCGTCAGGCGGCACCCGGCCCGCGTCCCCGAGTTCGTCGGGGATCTCGATGCCGACTTCGGCGATCAGCCGCCGGCGCGCGGACGCCCCATTCCAGGAGCGCTTCGAGGGTAGGGGCGATCCCCCGATCGCTGCGAACGACAACTCGGGGTGCACCTCATGGATGCGCCCGTCGCCGCGGTGAGCGTCGACCTCCAGGATCTTGGCGCTCAACGCGAACGCCTGGCTGCTGATCTTCGGGCCGTCCCCGCACCGGCCGATCGCCTCCGCGTGCGTCGGGGCGTCGAGGACGTGCCGGGGAAAGGTCGGGAAGACCCGGCTCGAGTGCGGCGAGAGCGCCTGCCGTGCCGCAACGTCGGCAGGCCGATCCGGCTCGTCCGGAAGGCCGATCGGAATATCGACGCCGATCACGGCCGCATCGCCTGCGGAATCCAAGACGTCGGCGAAGGTCGCATGCGCGGTGACTGAGATCCCGGCACCGTCGTCGAGCGTGACGGCGACCCATCCGCCGCGCCAACCGTCGACGCCGATCACCACGAGCGGTGCCCGGCCCTCAACGCTCACCGGATCCACCGCGACGACGGGGCTAGCGCTGGGCGGCCGCCGCCTTTGCCGTCTCCACCTGCCGCTTGTCGCGGTCCTTCTTCTTGCGCTGACGGTCCTTCTTCCAACGGGTGCTCTTCCGGGCGCCTCGTCCCAATGAACCCTCCCTCGGGCGTTGTGTGCGGGGGCGACTCTACGCGATCGTGCGCCGGGGCCGAAATGACGTCGACCTCGGCAGCTCCGGGAGGGAGCGGCCGAGGCCGACGAGAGGCGACGGGGGTGCAGGCCGTCGTCGCTACTTGACGAAGAGGATCTCCGCGTACTTGGGCAGCGGCCAGAGGTCGTCCGCCACGATCCGCTCGAGTTGGTCCGCGACCACGCGGACGTTCGTCATCGCGGGGAGAACCTTGTCGCGCATGTAGATCGCGTGTTCCAAGACGTCGCCGTGCGGATGGGAGAGGTTCACCTTCTCGAGGCCCTTGATTGTGGTCACGAGCTTCTTGACGAGGGCTTCGGTCTCGCGAACGAGCTCCGGCACGGCGGCCTCGCGAAGCTGCGCCAGGTGCCTGGTCGACGCCGGGAGGATAATCGTGCGGGCGATCGACGCGGCCGTCTCGGCCTCGATGTTGACGTTGGTGACGTACTGCTCGGCCAAGACCTCGTAGCGGGCCTGCGATCTCGCGCTTGTTGAGCACGCCGTAGTTGCTGAACACCCCGACCGTCGGCTTCGAGATCAGCTGCGGCAGGGCGTCGGGGGTGGTGCGCAGGTTGAGCAGGCCGCGCTTCTCGGCCTCCGAGTGCCACGCGTCGTCGTAGTTGTCGCCGCCGAACACGATCTGGCGGTTCGCCTTGTAGGACTTGCCGAGCACGCCGGCCAGGACACCTCGGTCGACGGTCTTGCCGCTTGTTCGCCTCGCGGCCTCCAGCTCGTCGGCCAAGTCGTCGATCGCCTCGGCGACGATGGTGTTGAGCACGGTGTTCGGGAAGCTGGGCGACTGGCTCGACCCAAGCGCCCGGAACTCGAACTTGTTGCCGGTGAAGGCGAACGGGCTGGTCCGGTTGCGGTCGCCACCGTGCATCGGCAGCGGCGGCAGGACCGGGGTGCCGAGGCCGAGCACCGACTCCGGCGTCGCTCTCGCCGCCCTTGCCGCTGGCGAGCGCGTCGAACACCTTCTCGAGCTCGCCTGCCGAGGAAGATCGAGATGATCGCCGGCGGCGCCTCGTTCGCCCCGAGGCGGTGGTCCTGGTCCGCGCGTCCGCGATCGACGCGCGCAGCAGCCCCTGGTGCTTGTTGACCGCCTGGATGACTGCGGTCGCGAAGAACAGGAACTGCAGGTTGTCGTGCGGGTTGTCGCCCGGCTCGAGCAGGTTCCTGCCCGTGTCGGTGCCCATCGACCAGTTGTTGTGCTTGCCCGACCCGTTGACGCCGGCGAACGGCTTCTCGTGCAGCAGGCACACCAGGTCGTAGTCGCCGCGCGACCGTTCTGCATGATCTGCATGCACAGCTGCTGGTGGTCGGAGCCGACGTTCGAGTTCTCGAACACCGGCGCCACCTCGTACTGGGCCGGCGCCACCTCGTTGTGGCGGGTCTTGATCGGCACGCCGAGCCGGGCGAGCTCGTCCTCCACCTCGAGCATGTAGGCGAGCACCCGCTCGGGAATCGAGCCGAAGTAGTGGTCGTCGAGCTCGTGGCCCTTCGGCGGCTTCGCGCCGAACAGCGTGCGGCCGGTGTTGATGAGGTCGGGACGCTCGTAGTAGTACTGCTCGTCGACCAGGAAGTACTCCTGCTCCGGGCCCGATCGTGGTGAACACGCGCTGGGTCTCCTCGTCGCCGAACAGGCGCAACGCCCGCATTGCGGCCCGCGACAGCGCGTCCATCGAGCGCAGCAGCGGGATCTTGTGGTCGAGCGCCTCGCCGGTCCACGACGCGAAGGCGGTCGGGATGCAGAGGAACGACCCGTTCGGGTTGTCGCATGATGAACGCGGGGCTCGTGGGGTCCCATGCCGTGTAACCGCGTGCCTCGAACGTCGCGCGGATGCCGCCGGTCGGGAAGCTCGATGCGTCGGGCTCACCGCGGATGAGCTCGCTTCCGGAGAACTCGGCGAGGGCGGTGCCGTCGCCGACCGGGCCGAAGAACGAGTCGTGCTTCTCGGCGGTGGACCCGGTGAGCGGCTGGAACCAGTGGGTGTAGTGCGTGCGCGCCCTTCTCGAGGGCCCAGTCCTTCATCGCCTGGGCGACGACGTTCGGCGATGGTCGGCGTCGAGCGGTTCGGCCTGTTCGATCGTGAGCTGGAGCTGGCGGTAGACGTCCTTCGGCAGGTGGCGACGCTGGGCGGCGGGCCCGAACACGTCGTCGCCGAAGATCGCTGAACCCGGGCGCCGTGAGGTCGACCGTTCCGAGCGCGGAGCCGTTCGGGCTCCACTGGGCGGCTTGGACATTGGCCTGACGGGTTCTCGGCATGTGTATGTCGTCCTCCTTGCCCCCGCCGGGAAGCCCGCGGACACGGGCCGGGACCAGGGCATTCTTGTTGATGGCCGAGGCAGATTCGCCTGTCTCCTCGGGTTTCTACATGACCGCCCTCGGCGGAGGGTTTCGCCACGTGGCGAAACCGCGCGCCGCCCGTTTCGCCAGGTGGCGAACGCGGTCAGCCGGGTGGCGCATCGAGTCGCTCCGCGAGGCCCGCGTTCGCCTCGGCCACGGCCGCCTCCATCGTCGCCCGGTGGGCCCGCAGACGCTCCGCGAGGGCGGGGTCGGACGTTGCCAGGATCTGGGCCGCGAGCAGGCCGGCGTTCTGGGCGTTGTCGATCGCGACGGTGGCGACCGGGACGCCACGCGGCATCTGCACGATCGACAGGAGCGAGTCCATGCCGTCGAGCGCGGAGGTCCGCACCGGAACGCCGATCACCGGGAGGATCGTGACCGCGGCGAGCATTCCCGGCAGGTGGGCCGCCCCGCCGGCGCCGGCGATGATGACCTTGAGCCCGCGCTCCGCGGCGGACTGGCCGTAGGCGATCATGTCGAGCGGCGTGCGGTGCGCTGAGACGACCTTGACCTCGTGCGGCACGTCGAGCTCGCCGAGCACCTTCGCGGCCGCCGACATGACCGGCAGGTCGCTGTCGCTTCCCATCACGACGCCCACGAGGGTCGCGATCACAGCGCAACCTCCGCCGCCGCCCGGCGCGCACGTCGGAGGGCGTCTTCGATCGTTCCGCCCAGCACCGTGATGTGCCCCATCTTGCGCCGCACGCGGACCTCGCGCTTTCCGTAGAGGTGAAGGTGCGCTCCGGGCACCGCCAGGGCGCCGGCGATGCGGGTGCGGGCGTCGCCGTCGCGGGTGCCGAGCAGGTTGACCATGACGGCCGACGGCGAGCGCAGGTCGACCGCGCCGAGCGGCAGGTCGAGCACGCCGCGCAGGTGGTTCTCGAACTGGGAGGTCTGGCACGCCTCGATGGTGTAGTGGCCGGAGTTGTGCGGCCGGGGCGCAAGCTCGTTGACGAGGGTGCGACCACCTGGCAGCGCGAACAGCTCGACGCCCATCACGCCGACCGCGCGGGCCGCTGACGCCGCCGCGACGGCGATGTCCTCGGCGTGCTCCGCCTCGCCCGGGTCGATCGGCGCGGGCACCAGCACCTCGTGGCACACGTGGTCGCGCTGGCGCGTCTCGGTGATCGGGTAGGGGAGCGCCTCCCCGCCCGCCCGCCGGGCGACGATCACCGCGAGCTCGCGCTCGAACGGCACGAACTCCTCGACGAGCACCCCGTCGCCGCGGTCGAGGCGCTCGAACGCCGCCGCGGCCTCCGCGGGTGTGGCGCACGTCGCGTTGCCGTAGCCGTCATAGCCGAGCTTGCGTGACTTCAGCATCAGGGGCCAGCCCAGGTCGCGGCCGAGGGCGTCGAGCTCGCCCGCCGTGTGGGCGACCTCGAACCGGGGTACCGGCAGGCCGTGCTCGCGCAGGAGCGCCTTTTGAAGGGCCTTGTCCTGGACGAGGGCAATCGTGGCGGAGTCGGGGCGCACCGGCGTTCCGGCCGCCTCGACGGCGGCGAGCGCGGCAGCGTCGACGAATTCGTTCTCGAGCGTGACGACACCCGCGAGGGTGCCGAGCCGGGCGACGGCGGCGGCGTCGCGCCAGTCGCCGTCGACGACTCCGGCGGCAAGGCCCGATGCCGGCTCGTCGGGCGCTCCCAGCACGCAGACGTTGATGCCGAGCGGCCACGCGGCGAGGCAGGTCATCCGTGCGAGCTGCCCCGCGCCGGCGATGCCGACGTCGTACGGCCGATCCGACCGCCCGACGTCGGTCGGCTTCGTCGCGCTGGCCGTGCTCGCCATGGGCGGCACGCTACCAACCGCCTTCCCGAGGGGGCCGGCGCCGATCCGGCGGGCGGGGACAGGCTGGTAGACTTCTGCGCCTCGGGGCCGTTAGCTCAGTTGGGAGAGCACCAGCTCGACAAGCTGGGGGTCACTGGTTCGAGCCCAGTACGGCCCATCCCACAGCCACGCGATTCCGGGCACTTCGCGAAATGAGGCGCGGCGCATGGCGCACATCGCCGCTGGCCGGGGGGTGTGACGTGACCCTTGCGCCGGTACAGTGCGATATCCCGTCGGGACAGACCGGCACCCGGCGTTCAGCGGAGGAAAGGATCGACTCGTGAAGCGGCCGAGGATCTCCCATGTTGGCGGGTTCGTGTTCGTTGCCCTCGTCGCCGTGCTCGCGGCGGGCTGCGGTGGCGACAGCACCTCGAGCTCGACGACCACCGGCGCCGTGACGGCCGACCCCACGATCTCGGCGGCTGTTCCCGCAGCGGTCAGGTCGAAAGGCACACTGACCGTCGCCTCCGACGGGGCATACCCGCCGAACGAGTTCATTGGCGCCGACGGGAAGACCGTGGAGGGCATGGACCCCGACCTCGCCAAGGCCCTTGGAGAAGTCATGGGCCTCCAGGTCAAGGTCGTCGTCACGACCTTCGACGGCATCATCCCGGGCCTCGCAGCCGGCAGGTACGACCTCGGCATGTCGTCGTTCACGGACAACAAGGAGCGCGAGAAGGTCGTCGACTTCGTCACCTACTTCGAGGCCAAGACCGCCTTCTTCGTGAAGGCGGACGGGGGGCCGACGATCAACGGGCTCGCCGACCTCTGCGGTCACACGGTCGCCGCCCAGCGTGGGACGACGCAAGCTGCCGACGCCACCACGCAGAACGCGGAGTGCAAGAAGGCGGGCAAGCCGGGCGTGACCGTCCGCGTCTTCCCGGATCAGAACGCCGCGAACCTCGCCCTCACGAGCGACCGGGGAGATGTCGGAATGGCCGACCTGCCTCCCGCCGCCGACTTCGTCAACAAGTCCAACGGCGAGTTCAAGCTCTCCGGCGAGCCCTACGGGCCGTTCCCCTACGGCATCGCGATTCCCAAGGGGAACGGCATGGCCCAGCCGCTCCTCGACGCGCTCAAGGTGCTGATCGCCAACGGTACCTACACGGCGATCCTCACGAAGTGGGGGGTTCAGGACGGGGCCATCGACAATCCGAAGATCAACGGGGCGATCAACTAGCCCCGCCGGTCGCTTCGGCAAGCGAGCCGCGGTCCCGTGGAGTCCGTGACGGCCCCCGGGACCGCGCCGCCGGTCCCACCCGAACAGATCAGGGCCGTCCCGGTGCGCCATCCGGGCCGCTGGGTGGCGGCTGCGGTCATCCTGCTTCTCGCAGCCGCCCTCGTCGCCTCGATCGCGACCAACCAGCGCTTCGGGTGGGGCATCGTCGGGGACTACTTCCTCTCACCTCGGGTCCTCGACGGCCTCGTCGTGACCCTCGAGTTGACCGTCATCGCGATGGCGATCGGCATCGTGCTCGGGGTGATCCTCGCGGTGATGCGCCTCTCCCCGAACCCTCTCGTTTCGAGCGCGAGCTGGCTCTACATCTGGTTCTTCCGCGGCACACCGGTGCTGGTCCAGATACTCTTCTGGAGCAACATCTCGGCGCTCTACCCGCGCCTGTCGGTGGGCATCCCGTTCGGACCGGAGCTCACCGACTTCAGCGCCAACACGGTGATCACGCCGTTCGTCGCCGCCCTGCTCGCCCTCGGACTGAACGAGGGCGCCTACATGGCCGAGATCGTGCGGGCTGGGATCATCTCCGTCGAGGAGGGCCAGACGGAGGCGGCCAAGAGCCTGGGAATGACCCGCCTGCAGACGATGCGCCGGATCGTGCTGCCGCAGGCCATGCGGGTCATCATCCCGCCGACCGGCAACGAGACCATCTCGATGCTGAAGACGACCTCGCTCGTCAGCGTCATCGCGACCACGGAGCTGCTCTACTCGGTCCAGCTCATCTACGCGGTGAACTTCAGGACGATCCCGCTCCTCATCGTGGCGAGCATCTGGTACCTGATCGTGACCACCGTGCTGTCGGTCGGGCAGTACTACATCGAGCGTCGCTTCGGCCGCACCGGGTCGCGCGAGCTTCCCGAGACGCCCTTCCAGCGGCTCCGGCGGAACCTCTTCTCGTTCCGGCATGCCACCGTCGACCCGGCGGCGACACCTGGGAAGCGGCCATGAGTGCTCCGATGGTCCGCGCAGAGCAGGTCCACAAGCGTTTTGGCCGCCTCGAGGTTCTGAAAGGCGTTTCGCTCGAGGTGCAGGCGGGCGAGGTGGTGTGCATGCTCGGACCGTCGGGCTCCGGCAAGTCGACGTTCCTGCGCTGCATCAACCACCTCGAGAAGATCGACGCCGGACGACTCTCGGTCGACGGCGAGCTGGTCGGCTACCGCCAGGCGGGCGACAAGCTCTACGAGCTGAGCGAGGCGGAGATCTGCCGCGAACGCGCGAAGATCGGAATGGTGTTCCAGCGGTTCAACCTCTTCGCCCACATGACCGCGCTGGAGAACGTGATCGAGGCGCCGATCCGGGTGAAGGATCTCCCGAAGGCCGAGGCCTTGGAGCATGGGAGGGAGCTCCTGGAGCGGGTCGGGCTCGCCGACAAGCTCGACAGCTACCCGTCGCAGCTCTCTGGTGGCCAGCAGCAACGTGTGGCGATCGCGCGGGCACTTGCGATGGAGCCGAAGCTGATGCTCTTCGACGAGCCCACCTCCGCGCTCGATCCCGAGCTCGTGGGCGAGGTGGTCGACGTCATGCGGCAGCTGGCGAAGGACGGCATGACGATGATCGTCGTGACGCACGAGATGGGCTTCGCTCGCGAGACGGCGGACCGGGTCGTGATGATGGACGACGGGCGCATCATCGAGGAGGGGACGCCCGAGCACTTCTTCCAGGCGCCACGCGAGGAGCGCACGAAGCAGTTCCTCTCGAAGATCCTCTGACGGCCGATCTCGATCTTGGCCTTGACCTCGACCATGATCGCCCGCTCACAGGGGTCGATCAGGTCAGGAGCTTGCCGCCGTCCACCACGATCTGCGAGCCGGTCATGTAGCTTGCGAGATCGGACGCCATGAAGAGCGCCGCGCGGGCGATCTCGTCGGCGTTGCCCATTCGGTGCATCGGGATGACCGACTCGAAGGCCGTGATCAGCTCCTGCGCCATCCCCGAGACTCCCGGCGTGGTAATTCCCCCCGGCGCGATGGCGTTGACCCAGATGCCATAGCGGGCGAGCTCCAGCGCGACGTTCTTCGTGAAGCCCCATGCCCCGTGCTTGGACGCGTCGTAGTGGGACAGCCCGATCATCGACGGGTGCAGGGCGTCGATCGAGGTGATGTTGAGAATGCGTCCGCCGCGCGCCTGGGCGATCATCCGGTCGGCGGCGGCCTTGGTGCACAGAAACAGGCCGACCAGGTTCACGTCGATCACGCGGCGGAAGGTCGCGGCATCCATCTCGACGAACGGCACCGACGGGTAGATGCCGGCGTTGTTGACGAGGATGTCGACGCCGCCGAACCCGTCGACGGCGGCGGCGACCATGGTCGTCACGTCGTCCTCGTCGCTCACGTCCGTCCTCACCGCGACCGCCCCGCCTGGCCGTGCGGCATTGAGCGACGAGGCGACCTCGTCCGCCGCGGCGAGGTCGAGGTCGGCGATGACCACGCTCGCCCCGGCTTCGTGGAGGCGCTCGACGATCGCTCGGCCGATGCCCATCGCCCCACCGGTGACGATGGCGCTCCGGCCGGTCAGGTCGATCAGCTTGGAAAGGGAAGGCTTTGCGTCCATGGCCGAATACTGGAGGGCCGGCCGATCGGACGCGAGCGGGATCTTCCCGCCCAGGACCTCAGTACTTCCCCGCGGGTCCGGGCGAGCGACGAAGCGACGGCGGCTCCGCGCGGGGACGCGGCGGCAACGGCGGGAGATTGTGGGTGCGTGGCGGTGCGGGTGGGGGGCCAGGGTTCGGCCGTTCCGTCGCGCCCGGTCTGCCCGCCGGCGGGATGCCGGGGCGGCGGGCGACGCGGGCGATGGTCAGGCCGCCGACGAGGAGCCCGCTGACCAAATAGACCAGGACGGCCCAGCCCGCGGACGAGTCGGTTCCGGCGAGGATCCCGTGAAGAAGCGCCGCGCCGTAGGCGACGAAGGCCAGGCCGTGCAGGCGCCGCCACCGCTGGTAGCCGATACGGTTGCGGAACTTCGTCGTGACGAGCACCGCGAGCACCGTGTAGAGGGCGAGGATGCCGAGCGACGTCGCGACCGGCCGGTACTGGCCCGCGAACGGGATGAGCAGCTCGCTCAGGGAGAAGCCAGACTGGGAGTCGAGGAGCAGCATCGTGAGGTGCAGCGCCGTCATCCACAGCGCCAGGCTCGTGATGAATCGGTGCATCTCGTTGGTCACGATCCCGGGCCAGCGGGGCGACGTGAGCCTGAGCGAGAGCACGAGTCCGAGCACCACGCTCGCGGTGAGGAGCACGAACGCCGAGAAGCCCGCACCCCGCGCGATGGCCCAGTCGAACGTCTGGATGTTCACGCGGCGACCTCGCACGGCCACCCGCCCACGGGGATCGGCGCCCCGACGGTCGGTGTCATGAGGCCCGCGAGTCCGAGCGCACCCAGGAACTCCCCGCCGCGCTCGGCTCCCAGCACGAAGGCCGCCTTCGCCGCGACCTCCGCCTGCTCGCAGGTGCGGGCCGCGACGCTCACGGACCGCAGGCCGCTGTCGACCGGCGCACCGGTGCGCGGGTCGAGCAGATGGTGACGGCGGATGCCGTCGTGGGTCCAGGTGCGGCGGGAGGAGCTCGACGTGGCGAGCGCGCCGTCGGACAGCGTGATCTGCCAGGGCGCGGGAGTATCGGAGAGTCCCACCTGCCAGTCGCCCGCGCCGGCTCCTACGATACGCATATCGCCGCCGGCGCTGACCAGCCCGGCGTCGACGCCGGCGTCGTCGAAGAGCCGTGCGGCGGCGTCGACGGCCATGCCCTTCGCGATGCCGCCGAAGTCGAGGGCGATGCCTACTGGCACGGTCACCGTCCGGCGAGCGGGGTCGATCGCGATCCCGCGCCACCCCCCGCCGGGGCCGGCGGGCGGCATACCGAGCACCGTCACCCGCCTCGGCAGCCCGAACGGGCGGTCGTAGCCAATCGCCGCCATCTGGCGGCCGAGCGTCGGGTCGAACGCCCCGCCCGTCGCCGCCGCGGCGCGAATCGCCGCGTCGACGGTCTCGAGCATCAGCGGGCTCACCTCCATCGCCCTCCCGGCGCTGCGGTTGAGGCGTGAGAGCTCGGACGTCGGGAGGAACCGGCTGAGCGCCGCCTCGCGCGTGGCGAAGAGCTCACGTACCCGGGCCGCGGCGCCGGCGGGCATGCGCCCGGTCGTCAGCACCACGACCTCGGTCCCCATCGCGGGGAACCGGACCTCGCGGGTGGACGCGGGAGCTGGGATCACGATCCGCCCGACATCGCGCTCGGTGGTGATCCGGAGGCACCCGGCGCGATCCCGCCGGAGCCGCTCCCCGGCAAATCGAAGAAATCGCTCTGGCCGAACCGGTCGAGGTCGAACTGGTCGAACTGAGGGAGCAGATCGTCGGGCTGAGTCGTCTGCGCCGGGTCGGTCGCGGGGTCGACCGACGTCGCGGCGGGCTGAGCCGAACCGGACCCGGTGTGGGTCACCGCCGCCAGCCCCGCGAACGCGCCAAGCGTCGCAACGGCGCCGGCGACGCCGAGGCTCCGGAGGTGCTTGGTGCGCTCGGCCACCTGGGCCCGGCGATCCTCGGGTGCGGGCTCCTGCGGCGGTGTCGGTGGGGGGAGGCTCATCGGCGACCTTTCGCGGGTGTTCGTCGACCGCGGTGAACGCTGGCGTACCTCCCTGGGTGCCGGATCACGGACTCCTGGGAGTTTCCTGTGAGTCACGCGACCACCGTGCTGGTTTCCCGCCGCCGCCCGTGCTTCGATGACGTACAGGAAATTCACAGGAAACACTCAGACTCGCCGGATACCGTCCCGGCAGCCAACGGGGAGGGAGGTACCGATGGGGACGAACGAGGTGGCCGGAACGGCCGACGGGGCGGAGCGGGCGCGCATCCTCGTCGTGGACGACGAGGAGAGCATCACGCAGCTCGTGTCGACGGCGCTCCGGTACGAAGGGTTCGAGGTGCAGACCGCCGACACCGGCAAGGCCGCCCTGCGGGAGGTCGAGGCGTTCCGCCCCGATCTCGTGCTGCTGGACGTCATGCTCCCCGACCTCGACGGCTTCGAGGTGCAGCGGCGCCTCCCGGGCACGCCCGATCGCCTACCGGTGGTGTTCCTGACCGCGCGGCGCGAGACGGAGGACCGCGTGCGCGGCCTCACGATCGGCGCAGACGACTACGTGACCAAGCCGTTCAGCCTCGAGGAGCTCATCGCGCGCGTGCGCGCGGTGCTCCGGCGCACGCGCGGGGACCGCGGGGCCGATCGGCGCGTCACCTACGCGGATCTCGAGCTCGACGAGGACACCTACGAGGTGCGGCGGGCCGGGACGCTCATCGAGCTCACCCCGACGGAGTTCAACCTGCTGCGCTACCTCATGACGAACGCGGGGCGCGTGCTCAGCAAGCCGCAGATCCTCGATCACGTCTGGAACTACGACTTCGGCGGCGACGCCAACGTCGTGGAGACCTACATCAGCTATCTGCGCAGGAAGCTCGACAGCCTCGGTCCGCCGCTCATCCAGACGGTGCGCGGTGTCGGCTACTCGCTGCGTCAACCACGTGGCTGAGGAAGGCCTCGCGGCACGCGTCGGCGCCGCCGGCGCCCGGTTCGTCGAGTGGGCCCGCCGACTGTCCCTGCGGACCCGGCTGCTTGCGGTCACGCTCGCCCTCGTGGCGGTGGGCCTGGTGGTCGCCGGCGTCGTGACCTACGGGTCGTTGAGGACCTTCCTTCTCGACCGGGTCGACGATCAGCTCAGGGCTGCTCAGGTGCCGACACTCCGGCAGATCGGCGAAGCCGATGCCTTCGAGGGCATCCCGGGCGGACCCGGACGAGGTCGGGGCCCCGGCCTCGGCGACCTTCCGCAGGGAATCGTCGGGGGAGTCTTCACCGAGCCGGGAGGCGAGTTGGTGAAGTCCTTGGACAGCGACGCCCAAGCTCCGTATCGCGATGTCAAAGGCTTCTTCACCGCGGATCAGCCGGGGAGGGGGTCGTACCGGTACATCGCCGGCCCGGCGTTCGACAACGTGGGGGGCACCTACCACTTCGTCATCGGGATCCCCCTCGCCGACATGAACAGCACGCTCAGCCGGCTGGTGCTCATCGAGGTGCTCGTCGGCCTGGGCGTCCTCGCGGCTGTCGGTGGGGCGGGGTACTGGCTCGTGCGCGTCGGGCTGCGCCCGCTCACCGACATCGAGCACACGGCGGGCGCGATCGCCGCCGGCGACCTCTCCCGACGGATCGACGACGAGAACCCGAATACCGAGGTCGGGCGGCTCGGCGGTGCCCTCAACACCATGCTCGGCACGATCGAGGCCGCGTTCGCCGAGCGGAAGGAGTCGGAGCGGCGGCTGCGCCAGTTCGTCGCCGACGCGTCGCACGAGCTGCAGACGCCGCTCACGTCCGTTCGCGGGTATGCCGAGCTCTTCCGGCGCGGGGCGGCGGACCGCCCCGAGGACCTCAGCACCGCGATGCGGCGCATCGAGGCCGAGTCCGAGCGCATGGGCGTGCTGGTCGACGACCTGCTGCTGCTCGCCCACCTCGACCAGAACCGTCCGATGACGCGCGGGAGGGTCGACGTGCGGGCAATCACCCACGACCTCGTCGGCGACGCGCGCGTCGTCGACCCCGGGCGCCCACTCACGTTCGTCGCGCCGGAGCCGGTCGTGATCGACGGCGACGAGCAGCGCCTCAAACAGGTCGTCGCGAACCTCCTGAGCAACGCCCGTACCCACACCCCGCCGGGCACGCCGGTGACCGTCGGGGTGCGCCGGGAGGGCGACGAGGCGGTGATCGAGGTCGAGGACCAGGGTCCCGGGATGACCCCCGAGCACGCGGCCCGGGTCTTCGAGCGGTTCTTCCGTGCAGACCCGTCGCGCGCCCGGGCCAGCGGCGGGAGCGGGCTGGGCCTGTCGATCGTGTCCGCCATCGCCGAGGCCCACGGGGGACGGGTGGAGGTCGTGACCAATCCGGGTCACGGGGCCACGTTCCAGGTGCGGCTCCCCGTGTCGAGTGGCGGCGAGATCGACGCCGGAGAGCCTCCCGGCATGTAGCGCCCCCCCCCCCCCCGAGATTCACAGGCGATGTTCAGGTCCCTCCGACGTGGACCCCAGGACCGGGGTCGATGCTGGCTCCACGACCTCGTCACCGGAGAAAGGACCTCCCGCATGCTCGACACCACCAAACGCACGATCGCAACGCTGACGGCCGCCGCCTGCCTCGGTGGCGCCGGATGGGCGATCGCCTCCAACTCGAACGGATCCGGCGGCGGCTCGACATCGTCGGCGTCTACCACCGCGGCCGACTCGTCGATCGCGGCCGCCACCACGGCGTACGGCGTCCCTCCGCAGGGGCAGATGCAGCAGCAGGCCGAGGTGACCGGGGATGCGGCCGCAAAGGTCACGGCGGCGGTGCTCGCGGAGGTTCCGGGCGCGACGATCGACCGGGTGGAGCAGGACGCCCAGGGCTACCACGCCCACATCACGAAGTCCGATGGCACGCGGGCAACGGTGTTTCTAAACGCCCAGTTCGCGGTGACGGCCGTGGAAGCCGGACGCGGTCCCGGCGGCGGACCAGGCGCGGCAGGCGGCCCCGGCGGGCCGTGCCCAGACCGCGACGGCGGCGGGTCGAGCGGCGAGAGCCCGGCTCCGGCCGCTGCCGCGGGCCAGAGCGGCACGAGCGAGACCTAGCCGCCCACCTCACTCCCTCATCCGAATTGCCACGGGGCCAGCGCGAGCGGGCCCCGTCCACGATCGCCAGCCGTTCACGAAGTCTCAGGCAACCCCCAGGCCCCTCCGACCTGAACCCCAGCCGGGCGGGCCACGCTGAACACTCGTCAGACCCCGCGTCACCCGAGAAAGGACCTCACGCATGCTCGACACCACCAAACGCACGATCGCAACACTTACCGCCGCCGCCTGCCTCGGCGGCGCCGGATGGGCGATCGCCTCAGGCTCGAACGGAACGGACGGCGCCGCCGCCTCCGGCCCATCCACCTCCGCGACGGACTCCTCCATCGCCGCGTCGACCCCGGGCGCCGCCGCCTACGGGGTTCCCCAGGGGCAGCGGCCGCAGCAGACCCAGGTCACCGGTGACGCGGCGGCGAAGATCAAGGCGGCGGTGCTCGCCAAGGTGCCGGGCGCAACGATCGACCGGGTGGAGCAGGACGCCCAGGGATACCACGCCCACATCACGAAGTCGGACGGCACACGGGCGACGGTGCGGGTGAACGCCCAGTTCGCGGTGACGGCCGTTGAGACCGGCGGCCCCGGCGGCCACGGCGGCCCCGGCGGGCAGCGCCCCGACGAAACGCTCCTCACCGGCGACAACGCCGCCAAGGCCAAGGCCGCAGCGCTCGCCAAGCTTCCCGGCGCGACGATCGTCCGCGTCGAGACCGACGCCGACGGTGACGCCTACGAGGCGCACGTCACCAAGGCGGACGGCAGCCCGGCAACAGTCAAGTTCGACAAGAGCTTTAATGTGACGTCCGTCGAGAGTCGCTGACGGGCACGAGACGCACGACCCCTCCGTGCGTGCGATCGTGGGGCGGCCGCCACCGCGGCCCCACGGTCGGAATTCGTTGACGGCACCGGCGCGCTGTGCATCGCCGACTCGGCGAACTTCCGCGCCTGGTGGGGCGACACCCCCGGCGCGCCTGGCGCGCTGACCGGGGCCGACGGGCGGTGCGACACGCTCCCTCCCGCGGCCATGGACACGCTCGTCGCGGCGGAGGAGGTGCGCGCGCGGTCCATTGCCGCCGGCTTCGCCCCGCTCACCGGCGATCCCGCCCCGGCGATCACGCGCAACGTCGCCGCATTTCGGCAGCTCCGCCGTCTGACCCCGGCGCAGCGCCCGCGATCGCTCGCGCGCCTCTCCCCGGCGGCGCGGGGTCGGCTGCTCGCCGGGTTCAGCGCCGCCCAGCGCCGTGCGGTGCTCAAGGGGCTCCGCACCTCGCTGGTCGTGAAGCTCAACCGGGAGTGGCGGGCGGCGGCGAAGGGTCGACCTCAAGACTTTGCCGGCGGCACACGAGGCCTCGACATCGTCCTCGACGCCACCGGCGTCACCCAGCTCGTCTCGACGCTCCAGCCGGGACTCGCACCGTGCCGGTTCGCGGTGAGCGGCGGCCGACGCCGTTTCGTGTCGGCGAGCGCCGTGATCCTCACACCCGAGTCGACCGCACCGCGTGCGACCCTGGCTCACGAGCTCTTCCACGGTGTGCAGTGCAACGCGAACAACTCTGGCAGCGCCGGCCTGCTGAGCGAGGGCGCGGCCGAGTGGCATGCCGCGCTCGTCGAGCCCGCCGCGTTCACCGGCGCGGTGATCGACGATCCCGGCGGAGCTCAGCGGGTCGTCGGCGGCGCCGCGCGGTCGATCTCCTTCTGCAACGACTTCGATCCGGTCCGCCTCGCGGGCCTCGATGCGTACGAGTCCTGGCCCGTGTGGATGGCGCTCGAGCTCGCGTCGCCCGGGACGATCCGCGGGATCATGACCGGGGCGCCCACCTCACTTCCCACGACGCCGCAGGCGGTGCTCGCCAGAGTCGGGGCGGACCGGTGGTCGGCGGCGCTCGCGGTGGCGGTGCGGGAGGTCTGCGGCAACCTGCGCTCGCCCTCGGCGGCCACGCTGTTCCCGTCAGCCATCCAGGACTACTTCGGGGCGCTCCGGCCGCCCGCATCTCCGGGTGTCTCCACGCCGCTGGTGGTCCCGGCCGGCGGGGCCGCGTCTGTGGGCGCGATCTGGCCACCGGGCTCCACAACGGTCACGCTGCGGGTCGCGCCGGCCTCGCTCGCGGATCGGCTCGTGGCTCGGAGCGGCGGCGTGCTCCTGACGGTCGGCTCCGACGGGGCCGCGGCGGTGGTCGCCGTGCCGGCGGAACTGCTGCTCGCGCAACGCTCGGCGTCGCTGACCCTCGCCAACCCGTTGACCACGACGCCGACGACCGCGACGATCGATGTCGTGGCCGGCTGACGCAGCGGCAGCTCTACCGCGCCGGGAGCCGACCCTCCGCACGCAGGTGCGCCACGATCGCGTCAGCGATGGCGCCCGCGACGAGATCGGTGTTGCCAAGGATCGCGCCGTCGGTCCCGCCGGCCCCGGCCTCGATGAGCACCCGCGCGTCGGCGCGAGAGCGGTAATAGCCGAAATACCGCATCATCCGCCGGTTGCCGGACCGCGGCTCGAGGCGCACGCTCCCGCTGCGGGCGCCGTTTGCCCGCGTGAACACCGCCGCGTACCGGCTTGCGAGGAGCTTGGCGAGCCGCTGCGAACGCGCCTCGACCGTCGCCGAGACCGTGGTGGCGGCGCGGTGCGGCGCGCTGTCCGGATAGGGGGTCGAGCGGGCAGTGCCCGTCCCTTCGCCGTGGTACCAGTTCTCGCCGACTCCGGCGATCGCGTGACCGACCGCGGCGTGCCCCTGCGGGGTGTCGTAATGGATCGAGACGAAGACCGCGCCCGTGGCGCCGCTGGGGGCGACCCGTGACGGCGTATGGCGGGCGTCGACCCCCGCGGCACGCAGCCGTCGCTCGACGGCGGCCGCGACCCGGACGGTGAACTGCACCTCGCCCGCCGCGCCGGTCTGGGCGCGGTACCCGGGCTCCCGCGGCGCTTCGTGTCCGGCCTGAACCCACACGATCGGACGCGGCCTCGCCGGTGCCGCCCCCGCCGGGGCCAGCGCCAGGGCGCAGACCGCGGCCGCTGCGACCGCGCGGATCACGCCTCGCGCCATGCGGCCGCCTCCTCGAGAAACGCCGTGAGCACCTCCACGGTCTCCCGTGGTGCCTCCTCGGGAACGAAGTGGCCGCAGGGCAGCGAACGGGTGGTGATGGCGCGGGCGCGCTCGCGCCAGGTCGCCGGCACGTCGTAGAGGCGATGCATCGCGCCGCGCTCGCCCCACATCACCAGCAGCGGACACTCGACCCGCCGGTCGAGGTCGGCGGCGTCGTGATCGAGATCGACGGTGGCGGCGGCGCGGTAGTCCTCGCAGCTCGCGTGGATGGTCGCCGCGTCGAAAGCGGCGGCGTACTCGGCGAGGACCCCGGGCGGGAACGAGAACCCCGGCCCGCTCCAGCGATCGAGGGTCATCGCGAGGAAGTCGCCGGCCGCCGCGCCGATCAGCCGTTCGGGAAGCTCGGCGGGCTGGCTCAGGAAGAACCAGTGGTAGTAGGCGCTCGCGAACGCCCGGTCGGTCGTCTCGAAGAGGTGGAGCGTCGGGACGATGTCGAGGACCGCCGCCGCCGCCACGGCCCCGGGATGGTCGAGGCACATGCGGTGCGCGACCCGCGCTCCGCGATCATGCCCGCACACCGCGAACCGCTCGAAGCCGAGCGACCGCATCACGCCCACCTGATCCTCCGCCATCGTGCGCTTCGAATAGGCATGGTGGGCGGCGTCGCCCGGGGGTTTGGAGCTCTGCCCGTATCCGCGCAGGTCGGTCGCGACGACGGTGTAGCGCTCTGCGAGCCCGGGCGCGACGTGCCGCCACATCGCGCGGTGCTGCGGATAGCCGTGCAGCAGGAGCAGCGGGGGGCCGGACCCCCCGATCGAGGCCGCGATGCGCACCTCGCCGACGTCGATCCGCTGTTCGGTGAAGCCCTCCATGTCAGCGCATCATGGACGCCCGTTCGGCCGCATCCACCATGCGGCAGGTCGATAGGCTCGCCCGACCGGCCGCGGGGCCGGCCGAATGAGAGAGGAGATCCGATGGCGGTTGCAAAGGTTGAGGAGATCAGTGCCACGTCGACGAAGAGCTTCGACGACGCCGTAAGGCAGGGCCTCACCCGCGCCACGAAGACGCTTCGTGGCGTCAAGAGCGCGTGGGTGAAGGAGCAGCACGTGCGAATCGGCGACGACGGCGAGATCAGCGAGTACCAGGTGAACCTCAAGATCACTTTCGTCCTCGAGGGGTAGCGAAGCGCGCGCGATTGTCGCTGCGGTGAGCTCGCCCGTCAGCGGACGTTGATCACCAGGCCATCGCCGGTGAGCAGCCCGTTGGAGGAGTGCACCGCGGCGACCAGCGTGCGGAGCGATCCGCCGTTCTTGCCGAACTTCAGCCGCACGCCCACGCCTCGTGGCTTGCCGGCGAGCACGGTTCCCACGGTGACGGTCAGGATCCGCCCCTTGCGGACGCTGCGCGCGGGCGCGGACATCACCGTCGCACCCGCGGGGAGGGTGAAGCGTACGACGACGTTCTCGGCGGCGACCTTGCAGCCGTTCGACACGATCGTCGTGTAGCCGCCGGTCTGCCCGGGCTTGACGTTCGTCGGCCCCGTCACGACGGCGCCCGGGTCGGAGTCGTCCTGGTGGGGATCGGTCGGCGGTGGCGGTGGCGGGGGCGGGGGAGGATCCGCGGGCGGCGGCGCCACGGTCACCGTGACCGTGCCGGTCGCGGACGCGCCGCGGTCGTCGGCGAGGGTGTAGCTGAAACTGTCCTGCCCTCTGAAACCCTTCCCGGGCGTGTAGACGCAGCCGAAGGCGTCGCAGGTCACGCTGCCGTTGGCGGGCTGGACGATCGTCGCGTAGTCCATCGGGTCGCCGTCCGGGTCGAAGTCGTTCGTGAGCACCGGGATCTCGACGGACTTCTCGAACAGCGTCTGTCCCTGGTCGTCCACGACGACCGGCGGGTTGTTGATCGAGATGTCGGCGGTGTCGGAGTTGTTCCGCGGGTTCAAGTCGCGCATGCGGGGCGAGGCCACCACGGCTCCGGCCGCGACGTGCGCAAAGCCCGGAGGCGCGACCGCGCTCACGACGATCGTCGCTGACGTTTGGCGCCGCAGGTACCGGCGCACGCAGTTGACCATCGACCCGGTGAGGTCGCAAGACCATCCGGGGGCGTCCACATCGCTGATCGCGACCTGACCGGTCAGCGCGACCGCGGCCCGCACCCACCTGGCGTCGCGGGGCCCCTCGTTCGCGATGCGCGCCGTGAACGACGCGGTGTCGCCGGCCTGCACGTACACGGCCGAGCGGCTCACGGTCATCGTGAGGTCTGCAACGCGGTCGCCCTCGTCGTCCGGGAAGTTGTGGGCGAGGGCGCTCGTCGGGGCGACGGTCGCGAGACCGACGGCGATGAGGGCAAGTCGCCGTGCACGGCGGCGCGCGAGACGACGCAGCTTCACAAGATCACCGTACGGCGTCTGTGGCCGTTTCCCTTGTCGCCTTTGCGAGGTTCGCAATCCGTCGTTCACGAAGACGCCCGTTCCGTGGGGGCCGCGGCAAAGCGATCACGAGTCCCGCGGTCCGTCCTGCCGGGAACTCGTGGTCAGGTCGTCGCGGGAGCTTGACCTTGCCGAATGCAGGGGAATACTAGTCCCGGAGGTGCGACGGCGTGAAGTGTGACCGGGTCGCGCGGGAAGGAGCGGGCTCCGGCCGCGCCTAACGGACGGTGCGGACGGAGGCCAGGTGGCGTCGCACGACGGCCGCCGCCTCGCCGGCCGACCCGATGCAGTCGGGGATGCCGATGCCCCGCAGGAAGTTCCCCGCGACGGCAAGTCCGGGATGTACGGCGATGCTCGCCGCGACGCGATCGACGCGATCGAGGTGGCCGACCGTGTACTGGGGCATCGCGGCGGGCCACCGGGCGACCCGGGTCAACGACGGCTCGACGTCGACCGCGAGCCCGGTGCGCATCGCCTCGAGGGCGAGACCCACGAGGGTGTCGTCGTCCCAGGCGAGCGGGTCGGGCTGCCCCGCACGCCCGAT
The DNA here is from genome assembly GCA_963777565.1 of uncultured Thermoleophilia bacterium. Taxonomy (GTDB): domain Bacteria; phylum Actinomycetota; class Thermoleophilia; order Miltoncostaeales; family Miltoncostaeaceae; genus CALMEC01. Next base: position 676,539 of record CAVZQZ010000009.1, on the reverse strand, counting down.
GAACGTCCGCACGAGCGTCCACTCCGAGGGCGCCCTGCCCGGCCATTTGCCCGACGTGACGCTGCACGCGACGACCGGGCTGCCGGAGGCGCGGGGGACGACGAATCCGTGGCCGGCGTCCCGTCGTCCGACCGATGCCGTCGGGATCGCGACGGTCACGAGGGCCGTCGAAACGTGCGGGACCCCGCCGAGCTCGGCGGCGAGCGAGGGATCGAGCCGGTCGACGAGGCGGGCCGCGGCGTGCGCCGGGGTGGCGACGATCACGGCGTCCGCGGGGATCGCGTCGCCGTCGTCGAGGTCCACCCGGTACCCCTCACCACCACGCGTGATGCCCGACGCGCCGGTGCCGGTCAGGATGCGTTCCTCGCCGATCCGCTGCCGCAGGGCGGCTATCAGCCCGTCGAGTCCCGCCTCGGGCGTCAGGAAGGCCGGACCTCCCGGCGCCGGGCTCGGAGCGCCACGCCGGCGGCGCGCGCCGGCCGTCGCCACGAGCCCGGGAAACGCCGCGCGCAGGGAGAGTGCGTCGCCGTCGCCCGCGTACACGCCGGTCGCGAGGGGCTCCACGAGCCGCTCCCAGACCTCGCGGCCGAGCCGCCGGCGGACGTAGACGCCGAGTGGCTCATCCGCGCTCGGCCGTCGAGCGGGGAGCAGCCGCCCGAGCAGCATCCGCGCCTTGCCCGCCCGCGAGAACAGGTCGCTTTCGAGGATCGGTGCGATCCGGGTCGGGAGCACGCCCTTCAGCCCGTCCGGGAGCGGATGCAGGCGACCGTCCCAGACCACCGACGCGCGCGCGCCGGCCACGCGCGACCCGACGAGCGGTACGCCGAGCTCCTCGCAGAGCTCCCGGCCGGGAGCCTTCGCCGCGAGGAACCCGTCGGGGCCGGCCTCCAGCAGGAATCCGTCGTTGCGCTCTGTGAGGATCTTGCCGCCGAGCCGCCCGTCGCGCTCCAGGACGATCACGTCGACGTCCTCGGCCATCAGGCGGTGGGCGGCGGTGAGGCCCGTGATCCCTCCGCCGACGACGACCACCCGTGCGGACTTGCCAGAGGCGCTCATCGCCGACGATGCTCACACACGGGCGGCCGGCGCGGCCCCGGCGCCGTAACGGCGCTACGTCAGGTGACGGGTGAGGAACGCGGCGATCGCGCTGCGGCCGCCGCTCGTCGCGGCCTCGGCGAAGGTGGCCGCCATCCGCACCTCGCCGTTGGTGATCGTCTGACGCCGGACCACGTCCGCGGCAAGGCGCTGCCAGCCGAGCTCGGCCAGCTCGATCTCGATGTGCACCTCGCTCGCCGACGGGAAGTCGTCGCCGCCGATCAGGACCGCGTCATGACTGATGTCGATCGTCTGGGTGTCGATCACGTCGTCCCCCACGTGGAGTCGCGCGGGGAGCCGCACGTCGATGCGTGGTGTGGCCCGTCGCTCTTCGTGTGGCTCCAGGTTGCTCATGGGGTCGGCATTTCGCCGTCCGCGGCGGGGATTCCTGCCTGGGCTCAGTCCAGCTGGTCGCCGGCCGTGAACGTCTCGGCGAGGGCCTCGCCAGTCTGCACCCGCCACAGCGCGGCGTAGAGGCCGCCGCTGTCGATGAGCTCCTCGTGGGTGCCCGCCTCGGTGATCCGGCCGGCCTCGAGGACGTGGATCCGATGGGCGCCTCGGATCGTGGACAGGCGGTGGGCGATCACCAGGGTCGTGCGGCCTCGGGAGACGATCTGCATCGAACGCTGGATCGCCGCCTCCGTCTCGTTGTCGACCGACGAGGTCGCCTCGTCGAGCACGAGAATCGCCGGGTCGCGGAGGATCGCCCGTGCGATCGAGAGCCGCTGGCGCTGACCGCCGGAGAGCTTCTGTCCCCGCTCGCCGACGAGGGTGTCGTAGCCGTCGGGGAGCTCGGAGATGAACTCGGTGCGCCTCGGCCAGCCGGGCGGCCTCCTCGACCTCGGCGTCGGTCGCGTCGGGGTCGGCCGTAGGCGATGTTCTCGCGCACGGTCCCGTCGAACAGGAACACGTCCTGGCTCACGAACCCCATCGCCCCGCGCAACTCGGTGAACGCCAGATCCCGGACGTCGACACCGTCCACGGTCACGCGTCCCACGGTCGGCTCGTAGAAGCGCAGCAGAAGCTTCACGATCGTGGACTTGCCGGATCCGGTGAGCCCGACTACCGCGTGGGTCTCGCCGGCGGGGATCTGCAAGTCGATGCCGTGCAGCACGCCCGGGCCGTCGCCGTAGCCGAAATCCACGCGCTCGAAGCGGATCTCGCCGCGCACGGGTCGCGGAAGCGAACGGGTGCCCGGGACGATCGTCGGGTCGATGGCCAGCAGGTCGAGGATCCGGCGGGTGGATGCCATCGCCCGCTGGTAGAGGTCGAAGGTCTCGCCGAGACGGGTGAGCGGCCACAGCAGGCGCTGCGTCATGAACACCAGAATCGAGTACATCCCGACCTCGAGCGACCCGTTGAGCGCGGCGCGCCCGCCGACCAGCAGCGTGCAGGTGAACCCGATGAGGATGGCGATGCGGATGAGAGGGACGAAGGCGGACGAGAAGCGGATCGCATCGCGGTTTGCCAGCCGATAGGCGTTGGACTCCCCGCCGATACGGGCGATCTCGCGATCTTCGGCGGTGAACGCCTTGATCGTCGCGATGCCGCCGAGGTTGTTCGCGAGCGACGCCGAGAGGTCGCCGACCCGGCTGCGCACCTCCCGGTAACGCGGCTCGAGGCGCCGCTGGTACCGGAACGACCCCCACAGGATCACCGGGATCGGCGCGAACGCGAGGACCATCAGGACGGGCGAGATGATCAGGAACACGATGCCGACGAGCACCACGTTGACGACCGTCTGGATGATGTCCTTCGCGCCGGTGTCGAGAAACCGCTCGAGCTGGTTGACGTCGTCGTTGAGGATCGACATCAGACCGCCGGTGCTGGTGTCCTCGAACTGGGCGAGCTCGAGTCGTTGCACGTGCGCGTAGGCGTCCATGCGCGCCTCGTGCTCCACGGTCTGCGCCAGGTTGCGCCACATGAGCGAGTACCCGTACTCGGTGGCCGACTCGAGCAGCCAGATCACGACGTTCAGCACGCCGAGGAACACGAGCTGCTCCCACCGATCCTCGATGCCGGTCACGCGGGCGACGTACGAGTTCTGGTCCTGCACGACGACGTCGACGGCGAACCCGATCAGGATCTCCGGCGCGACGTCGAAGATCTTGTTCAGGACGGTCAGCACCGTCGCCCACACCATGCGCGCACGGTGGGGGGCCGCGTACTGCAGCAGTCGGCGAAGCGGCGGCGTCGCGGAGGCGGCGGTGGACATGGGACGAGAGGCTAATGCCCAATCGGCCCCGGATGCCCGTCCGCCACGCGCCGGGCTGGTCGGAGGCGGGGCGATGTCGTAGAGTCGATCAACGCATCGGTCTGGTCCATTCCTCGTCACGGTCGCCGGCCTGTTCCCCGAGGCGGGACCTGCTGGCGATCGCCGAGTCCCTCGAGCCCTTCTGCGAGGGGTGGGACGTGTCGCGTGAGATGAGCGTCGAGGAGGCCCGTGCGTTTCTCGCCTCCGGTACGCGAACCGGGAAGCTCGCCGTGGTCAGGCGCGACGGCGCCCCGTTCGTCGTGCCGATCTGGTTCGTCGTCGACGTCGACGGCTCGCTGGTGTTCAACACCGGCGCGCGAACCGTGAAGGGACAGGCCATCCGGCGCGACCCGCGCGTGTCGATCTGCGTCGACGACGAGGACCCTCCGCACGGCTACGTGCGGGTCGACGGCGTCGCGGAGGTCTCCGAGGACCTCGACGCGATGCTGCCGTGGGCGACTGCGATTGCCCGGAGGTACATGGGCGACGACCTGGCCGAGGACTACGGACGGCGCAACGCCGTCGTCGGCGAGTTGCTCGTGCGGGTCAGGCCGACGCGTATGGTCGCGCTCGCCGGCATCGCCGACTGACCGCGGCGGAGCTACTCGCTGATCTCACCGCTGCCGAGCGCCGTGAGGTGTCGAGCGCGCCCGGGGAAGCGCGTCGGCGTACCACCTCGTCACACGGGTGTCTCGGCGACCGCCTTGAGGCGATGCAGCTGCCGCTCCATGATCCCACGAGTCATGCCGCCGGCGAGCGATCCTGCGAGCCGTATGAGCCGGCTCGTCGACGTGGTCGTCACCCGCGCCTCGACGCGCGTGCCGGCCGCAGACGGCGCGAGGAGGTGGTCGACCGTCATGACCATCACGCCGCGGGTCATGCGAAACGCATACCGGCGATCGCGCTCGAACGCGAGGACCTCGGCCCGCGTAGTCGACGATTCGACCTCCCTCCTGGATCCGGAGAGTGAACATCGACCCCGGGCCGATTGGAGGTGGGGAGCCCTCGACGGTCTCGACCAGCTCGTCGACCCACCGCCCGCGCAGTGTGGGCTCGCTGATCAGCGCGAACACCGCCGACGCCTGGGCACCGACCTCGATCGCGATCGTCGTCTCATCCGCCATGCGGCGAGGGTACCGACTCCGCCGAGTATCGAAGAATCGAAAAACTGACGACATATGCAGTGTCGGGCACGCGAGTTGCGTCCGCGGTATCTGCACGACTGGCACGGATGCCTCGGGGAGATGCCACATCTTCGAGGCGGGTCCATCGTGGGACTGCCCCCTGCTCATGTCGGCAGGGACCCGCCGTCCGACCCGCCCATACGGTGGAGGCGGGATTGCGCTCGTTCGCCGTTCGGGCAGATGCCCGCCCGGACCGGCTAGCGAACGACCCGAGCCAGCTCCTCGAGGCTCGTATGTCCCGCGAGCACGCCGGCCAGGCCCTCGTCGCCGATCGTCCGCATGCCTTCGCTCCGCGCCTGGGAGCGGATCTCGCCCGCGGGGGCGCGGGTGACGATGAGGCGTTCGATCGGCTCGCTCACGACCAGCATCTCCGCCAGGCCGAAGCGGCCGCGGTAGCCGGAGCCGGTGCAGCGGATGCAGCCACGCGGGCGGTGGATGGCGATGGGGTCCGGGAGCTCGCCGCCGGTCTCGGAAGCGAGGAGATCGGCGAGGGCCGCGCGCGGCACCGGGGTGGATTCGCGGCATTCGAGGCAGAGGCGGCGCGCGAGGCGCTGGGCGAGGACGCCGCGGAGGGAGCTCGCGATCAGGAAGGGCTCGATGCCCATTTCGGTCAGCCGGACGACCGCGGACGCGGCGTCGTTCGTGTGGATCGTGGCCAGCACGAGGTGGCCGGTGAGGGCGGCCTCGACAGCGATCCTCGCCGTTTCCGGGTCGCGGACCTCGCCCACCATGATCACGTCCGGGTCGCAGCGCAGCATCGACCGCAGGCCGGATGCGAACGTGAGCCCCGCCTTCGGGCGCACCTGCACCTGGTTCACGCCGGGAAGCCGGTACTCGACGGGATCCTCCACCGTGATGATCTTGCGCTGGCTGTCGTTGAGCTGCGCGAGGGTCGCGTACATGGTGCTCGTCTTTCCCGAGCCGGTCGGCCCTGTCACCAGCACGAGGCCGTGGGGCTGCCGGTAGCAGCCGTCGAATCGTGCGAGCACGCCGGGCGAGAACCCGAGCTCCGCGAGGTCGAGCGCGACGTTCGACCGGTCGAGGATCCGGACCACGACGCTCTCACCGCCGACCGTCGGCAGCGTCGCGACACGCAGGTCGAGCTCCTGGTCGCCGATGCGGAGGCCGACCCGGCCGTCCTGCGGGATGCGGCGCTCGGCGATGTCGAGATCGGACATGACCTTGAAACGGCTGACGATCGCCGGCCCCCGAGTCGCCGGGATGCTGGTCGCGGTGCGAAGGACACCGTCGATTCGGAACCGCACGACGAGCTCCCCGTCCTGCGGCTCGATGTGCACGTCGGAGGCGCGCTCCGAGACCGCCCGCGCGATCACCGAGTTGACGAACCGGATGACCGGCCCGTCGTTCTCGCCGACCGCGATGTCGGTCCCGAGGTGCGCGTGGCTCGGGCGCTCCTGGACCTCGCCGAGGTTCGCGGCGAGCTCCTCGACCGCGCTGCCGACGCCCACGTGGGCCATGATCGCCTCGGGCATCGCGAGCGCGGGTCGGATCCGCTCACCCAGGATCATGCGCAGGTCGTCGAGGGCCGGCAGGTCCTGGGGGTCGGCCATCGCGACCACGAGTACGCCGTCCGGGTCGCGCCGAACCGGGATGCTGAGATAGCGCTGAGCCGTCACATCGTCGAGGCGGCTCGCGACGGCGGGGTCGGGTGGGGCGGCGAGCTCGAGGTACTCCACGCCGAGCCTGCGCGCCACGGCCTTGGCGACCTGTTCGGGGCTGAGGCGCTTCTCGGCGACCAGCAGCTCACCGAGGCGGCCGCCCACCGCGCGCTGACGCACGAGCAGCTCGCTGAGCTCGTCGGACGAGATGAGGCCCATGTCGAGGAGCACGCTCCCCAGGCGCGTCTTCTGGGGGGTCGATGCGAGCTGCGTTGCGGGCGTCATGCCACCGGGCCTCCGTGCCGTCCAGCGAAAAACTCCAAAAACGTCTACTGAGGGTAGCTCAGGTCCGTGGCCGTGGCAAACGCCCTGCGAGCGCCCGCCCCCTGCACCCGCCGTGGTGTCATGTCACGTATCGGACACCTGCTTAACCGCCGAGCCGGGCACTGGGCCCGGCTCGGAGGGGACATCAGATGAGACAAGGGTCGCGGTGCGAAGACGACCCTGAAGCGGTGGAAGCCCACCGCCTTGGGATGAACGCCGCGCCGTGGTCACCGAGGGGGGGATGACCGATCGGGCGTGACAACAGCAGTATCGGCGACCCGGCAAAATTAAGGAAGTCTCACAATAGATCCTTTACAAACTTCAGGTTCGATTGTGTTCCGCTTGCCCTTTGCCCGTCCGCGCTCGACAATCGCCTCGTGCTGCAGCGCTTCCTGCATCGGCCCGACGGGACGCTCCGCTACTGGCGCCTCGTCAGCCTCCTCGGCACGACGATCGCAATGGCGATCTTCGGGGGCGCGCTCATCTGGATCGTGCCGAGCCTCACGTCCAACGGGTTCGCCCGCGCGCTCTGGGTCATGTTCGCGATCGGGATGCTGAAGCTGCCGCTCATCGTCCTGCTCTGGTCGTTCATCCGCCACAACCGCGAGTGGCCGGGCAGCCGCGTGCGCTGGGGCGACCGTGAGGTGGCGGAGATCCTCGATCACATCACGCGGCAGGCGGCGGACGCCGAGGCGCGTCCCGATGCGGCGGCGCGGCTTGCGTACCTGTCGCGCGAGGCGTGGAACGTGGCCGACCAGGTCGAGGGCACCGCGAAGGTCGACGCGCTCACGGTCGCACTGCGCATCGACGAGCGGCTGATGGAGTGGCGCTCCAGAGAACGGGCGGGATGACGACGCGCCTGCCGCCGGGGCCACATCTCGACCTCCTGCTCGAGGCGCTCGATGCCGAGGCGGGCGCGCAACGGGCGCTCATGGCCGGGGACGCCGCGTCGGCCCGTCCGATGTTCGAGGCGGCGTCGCGCCGCTACCGCGCGTCGTTCGAGTGCGCGCCGCCCGGCAGTTACGGACGCCTCGTGGGGATGCTCAAGGCGGCGGTCATCGCCGGTGACGCATCTGACGCCGCCGACTACGCCCGCACGGCCGTCGAGGGCGCGGAGCCGACGCCCACGGCGTCGTATGTTCGCGCGCTCGTCGCGTTGATCGGCGGCGACGATCCCCTGGCCGAGCACGCGGCCCGGCCGATGCGCGCGGGCGACGCGGCGTTCGGCCGCGCGGCCGATGCGGTCGAGGCGCTGGCCCTGCGTGACGACGCCGGCTACCGCGACGCGTGCGCCGCGATCGTCGTCGACTTCGAAGGGCGCCAGGACCACCTCACAGGCGTGCCGATCGCCGACACCGCCGTGATGTTCGAGGCGTTCGCCCAGGAGCGCGGGATGGCCTGCCACCCGCGCTCGCCGCTCATGCCGGGACCTGTCTAGCGCGCAGGTCCTCCACCACGCGGGATCACTCCAGGAGGCAATGCCGATGGACGAGCCGCTCACGATCGACTTTCACCGCAGCGCCGTGCCGGGGCGACCGGAGCTCCGCGGCACGTTTCACAACTTCGAGCTGAGCGCCGACGAGCAACGGGCGTGGCTTGGCACCGAGCGGCCCACCGCGCCGCTCGGCGGCCGGTCGAGCGACTCCGTTACGTATGAGCTGACGTTCCGCCGGGGAGGGGAGCGTCGCCGCGTGGTGCTGGGCGAGGCGAGCCTCACCCCGCACCTACGCCCCCTCGTCGACCGGCTCGTCCACCTCTGCGACAGCCATTGACCGTCGACGGCTCTGGTCCGGGCGCGTCCAGGTCGGACGAGCGCGCGCTCTCGGCGGCGCAGCCGTCGATGACCGGTATCGACGCCGTCCGGGGAAAGGGTGCGTGGATCGAAGCGACGGACGGTCGGATGTACCTCGACCTCGCCGCCGGGGTTGCGACCTGCAATCTCGGCCACAGCCACCCCGCCGTCATCGAGGCGGTGCTCCACCAGATGGAGCGGGTGATCCATCTGGGCGGCGTCTGTGGTCACGCCCCGATGTACGAGCTTGCCGATCGGCTGGCCGGCATCGGACCGCCCGGGATCGACCGGTTCCTCTTCGCGACGACAGGCTCCGAGGCGAACGAAGCCGCGCTCCGTCTCGCCCGAACGGCGACCGGTCGCCCCGGCGTGGTGTGCTTTCGCGGGAGCTTCCACGGGCGCACGCAGGGCGCCCTCGCCGCCACGACCTCGAAGGCGGCTTTCAGGCTGGGGCTCGGCTCGGGCGGGGCGCACGTGACTCCGTTCCCGCGCCCCGACGAGCTCGGGATATCCGCTGAGGCCGCCGCGGCCCACGCGCTCGCCGAGCTCGATCAGCTCCACCGTCACCAGCTCGCCCCGGAGGAAGCTGCCTGCTACGTGATCGAGCCCGTCCAGGGGCACGGCGGGTGCCATCCGGCCGGGGAGCCGTTCCTGCGCGGCCTCCGGGAGCGCGCCGACCGGCACGGGGTGCTGCTCGTCTTCGACGAGATACAGACCGGGTTCGGGCGGACCGGAGACTGGTTCGCGGCTCAGACGTACGGCGTCCGGCCCGACGTGATCACAATGGCGAAGGCCATCGCGGGAGGGTTCCCGCTCTCCGCAATCGGGGCCCGGGCCGAGGTCATGTCCACGATCCGCGCCGGCGACCACGGATCCACGTTCGGCGGAAACCCGGTCTCGTGTGCAGCCTCGCTCGCGGGAATCGACGCGATGGAGGCGGAGGAGCTGCCTGCCCACGCGCGGGTGCTCGGCGCGCGGGCGCTCGCGCGGCTGCACGAGCTGGCGCTGCGCCATCCCGAGCTGCGGGTCCGCGGCCTGGGGCTCATGATCGGGATCGAGGTGAGCGCCGTATCCGATGGAGCTCCACGTGCCGACCTCGCCGAAGCAATCGTGCGGCGTGCGCTCGACGAGGGCGTCCTCCTCATCCGCTCGGGGCCCGAGGCCAATGTCATCCGCATCCTGCCGCCGCTGGTGATCACCGACGACGAGCTCGGGCTGGCGCTGGACGTCATCGAGGCCTCCGCGGACGCGGTCCTGGAACCGACAGGCTGACTCAGGCCCGCTTCAGGAGCTCGAGGTAGAGCGACTGGGTTTCGGGGCTCGGCTCGACGCCCTGGCTCTGGCGCAGGACGGAACGGCAGGTGTGAAACTGACGCAAGGCCAGCGCGCGGTCTCCGCCCTCGAAGTGACAGCGCATGACCCCGCGGTGCCAGCCCTCATGCTCGGGATCGGCAGCGAGAAGGACCTCGAAGTGGGCGAGCGCCTCATTCGGACGCCCCGTTTGCACGAGCGCATCGGCGAGGGCGGCGCGGACAGCGACGTGGGCTTGCTCGCACTGCTCGCGCAGGGCCGTGCTCCACTCGGCGTAGGGCCACTCCGGGTAGAGCGGCCCCCTATAGACTTCGAGCGCCGGAGCGAGCAGGTCGAGTCGCTCGCTCGGCTCGATCGCCGTCGCGGCCCGACTGGCGGCCGTGAGCAGCTCGTCGACGTCCCACGTGTCTTCGTCGCCGAGCACCACCCGGTAGGAGCCGGATTGGGAGACGATGAGCGCGGAGCGGCCGCCGGTTGCCCGTTCCGGCTCGAGCGCATGCCGGAGTGCTGAGACGGCCACCCGAAGCGCTCTTGTGGCCCGCTCGCCTTGGAGCTCGGGCCAGAGCCAGCTGATGAGCTCCTCCCCGGGGACGGCGCGCCTCGCGCACAGCAGCGCGGCGAGAAGCTCGCGCGCGGGCCCGCGGCCGAAGGCGGCGTAGGGGATCGGCTCGTCGCCCCGCATCACATCGAATCCGCCGAGGCTCCGCAGGCGGAGCGGGGGCCGCGTGGGTGGGGCGGGACGCCGGGAGACGGCCGGGGACGGAGCATCGGCGGATTGTGGTATCGCGCCGGACACGTCCGCGGCGCGCAGCGCCTCCGAGAGCACGTCGCGGCTGAATGCCAGATCCGCGAGCAGCCCGTCGAGTCGGTTCGCCATGTCCCGAAGGAAGGGCTGGGTGGTTTCCGGGACGAAGGTCGTCCGGCGGGAGGACACCTCCGCCAGGACGTCCCTCGTGCGCACCAGGATCCGCCGCATGAGCAGCACCGAGCTGAGCAGCTCCGATCCCGCGTCGGCCTCGAGTTGCCGCGCCGTGCGCGCGGTGCTCACGCGGAGGTGGTCGATGCGGTCGCCGAGCCCCCGCACGGCGCCCTGAAGGTCGTCAACGAGCTGGCTGCAGATCTGGAAGACGAGGAACCCGCGGCTGCGGGCGAAGCGGGCGAAATCGTCGTGGTACCGCGCCCGGAGCTCATCGAAATGTCGCGGCAGCCCCCGGTGCAGCGAGGCGACGACGTGCTCGGTGACGAGCACGCGGCGGCGGTCGAGCCTGAGCGACTCGTCCTGCATCCGTGCACCCGCCAGGCGCAGGTGCACGTGATCGCGCTCGACGGTCCAGCCCACGTCTCCAGCCGCGGTGTCCTCTGCCAGGGCTCCCGCCGGCAGGATGCCCTCCTCGACCAGCGCCGCGACGGCGTTCGGGGAGGGGAGCTCGAGATCGAGCCAGAGGAAGCCGCTCGCATCGGGCTCGGGGACCGGCTCGCCGGGCTCGATCACGCGCTCGGTTCGCGACGCCAGATCGAACCAGACGGCACGGGCAGGCGGCTCGATCGTGCTCATCGGCGGCCAGCGGGGGTCGACAGCGTCGACACGCGCTCGCGTGCACGCTCGAGGTAGGCCGGAGCCGCTATCGACCGGACGGCGCCCTCCGCGCCGATCTGCTCCGCCAGGCTGATCGACTCGACGATGTCGCCGAAGACCGCGGTGACCACCTTGTGCTCGCCCGCGTCCCGGGCGGTCAGCCGGGTCCCGCACTCCTGGCAGAACCGCTGGGCTGCGCCGACCTCGCCGGCGCACGATGGGCACCGCTCAGCCATGGCGCTACCCTACGCCACCCCGGGAGGAGTAGGCTCTCGTGGACGGCGATCTCATCGTCGTCCACGGAGGCATCATGGCGCGAACCATCGCGGAGCGCATCAGCCAAGCGGCAGAGCGATCGTTCGTGGGGCGGCGGGCCGAGGTCGAGATGCTCCGGGACGGCATCCTGGCCAACGAGCCCGCCTTCGTCGCAGCCTACGTCCACGGCCCCGGGGGGATCGGCAAGTCCCGCCTCGTCCAGGCGACGCTCGGCGCGGTGAGCCCGCCCGCCAACGTCCTCCTGCTCGACTGCGGCCAGATCGAGCCCACCCCGCGTGGCTTCTTGCGAGCGGTCGCCACGGCGCTCGATGTGGACGAACGCGAGCCGGACCTGGACGGCGTCGCCCGAATGCTCGGGGACCGCGGCCCGAGGACGGTGCTCGCGCTTGACACCTACGAGACCTTCGGCCTCATGGACGCCTGGCTGCGCCAGACGTTCCTGCCGATCCTCCCGGAGACCGTGATGACGCTCATGGCGGGCCGCAACGCCCCCAGCGCGGCGTGGCTCACCACTCCGGGCTGGGAGGGCCTCTTCCGGGAGGTCCAGCTCCGGAGCCTCGACCCCGACGACGCGCTGCGCCTGCTGAAGCACCGAGGGCTCGGCGAGGAACAGGCCGCCCGCGTGAATCGGTTCGCGCGAGGACATCCGCTGGCGCTCGAGCTCGCGGCGGCGGCGCTCAGGACCCAGCCCGACCTCGACATCACGCCCGGTCCGCCGCCCAAGATCCTGCCGCAGCTCACCGCCGCGTTTCTCGCCGGGCTGCCGCCGCTGACAGCGGAGGCCGTCGAGGCGGCATCGACGGTGCGCCGCGTGACCGAGCCGGCCCTGGCCGCTCTCCTTGGCGCGCCGACCGGGGCCGAGCGGTTCGACGACATCCGCGAGCTCCCCTTCGTCGAGATGACCGGCGAGGGTCTCGCGTTCCACGACGTGGTCAGGGATACCATCGCGCAGGATCTCGCCCGGCGCGATCCGGAGCGCCACCGCCGCTACCTGCTGCGCGCATGGCGGTACCTGAACTGCGCATCCCACACGACGGCGACGCTCGACCTGTGGCAGCGCACCGCCGACCTGCTCTTCCTCATCCAGAGCCCCTTTGTCCGGGAGGCGTTCTTCCCGGCCGGGTCGAGCGAGGTGAGGGTCGAGCCCGCCACCGCGAGCGACGCGGGGGCGATCTTCGGCATCGTCGCCGAAACCGCCCCCGAGGAAGCCAAATTGCTTCGGGCCTGGTGGGACGGGCTGCCAGGCGCGTTCCATGTCGCCAGGGACGGCGCAGGGACGATCATCGGCTTCTACCTCCTCTTCCAGCCGGAGGACGCCGCCGCCCCACTGGCCGAAGCGGATCCGGTGACCGGAGCCTGGCTCGACCACCTGCGTCGCGAGCCGGTGACCGAGGGTGAGCGCGTGCTCTTCCTGCGCAGGTGGCTTGCGCGCGGCACTGGTGAGCTGCCCTCCCCGGCCCAGGCGGCGTGCTGGCTCGACGTGAAGCGCACCTACATGGAGCTGCGTCTTGATCTGCGCCGGCTCTACACCACGGTGAGGAACCTCGACGTCTACGCGCCCGCCGTGATTCCGCTCGGGTTTGTCCCGCTGCCCGAGGCCGACGTCGTCGTCGGCGGCGCGACCCTCCACACCGCCATGCTGGACTTCGGCGAGTCGTTCATCGACGGCTGGCTGAGACGCCTCGTGGGGGTGGAGATCGGCGCCGAAGAGGAGGAGGACGGTGAGCCCAACGGTGGGCTGCCCGAGGGCACGGTGACCATCATGTTCGCGGACATCGCCGACTCGACCGGCCTCACAGAGCGGCTCGGTGACGAGGCCTTCCGCTCCCTCGCCCGGAGGCTCGACGGCTCGGTGCGGGTGATCATCGCCGAGACGGGTGGGGTGCCGGTCGAGGGCAAGCTGCTCGGCGACGGCCTGATGGCGGTGTTCACGTCGGCGCGGCAGGCGATCGACTGCGGCGTCAGGGTCAACGCCGCGGCGGACTCGACCGCATTCGGGCTCCACCTGGGCCTTCACGCCGGCGACGTGATTCGCGAGGACAACAACGTGTTCGGGGGGGCGGTCAACATCGCGGCCCGCGTCGCGGCCCTGGCGTCACCGGGTGAGGTCCTGGTGTCCGAGACGGTCCGCAGCCTGGCCCGCACCTCGGCGAACGTGACATTCGAGAGCCGCGGCCCGCATGCCCTCAAGGGCGTCGAGGACCCTCAGTGCCTCTACGCGATCGTCGCCGCGTCCGACCACCCGGACCGGTAAGGCGAGCCGCAGTCAACGCTCCGGCGGCGTGCCGCTGAGTTTCCCGGCACGTCTCAGCAGCCGCCGCGCCGCCAAGCCCACCCCGGCGTTGGCGTACCAGAGGCCCGCGTCGAGGGCACAGAGCGCGCGCCAACCGGCGACCCGGCTCGCCACCATAGGGTTCCCGTATGCATCGAGGATTCGCGCGAAGACGGGCTCGGGCATCGCGTTCACCTCGGCGAGGTACGCGAGATCCTCGGCGGGGTCGCCCATCCGCCAGAACTCCCAGTCCACCAGTCGTGGCTCCGGCGTCCAGAGCACGTTCGAGGAGACGAGATCACCGTGCAGCAGGCGGAACGGCCGCGCGTCGGCACCGCCGGGGAGCGGGGGGAGCCCATCCGCGACCCGGTCCGCGAGTGCCGCAAACCCGCCGGCCGCGGCACGGGCGTCGCCGGCGCGCCAGCGACGGTAGGCATCGAGGCTGCGGGCGCGGGATCGCCAGCCGGGAAGCCATCCGGTGGCGGTCCTTCGCGACTCGTGAACCGCTCGGAGGGTCCGTCCGAGCGCGCTGGCGTCGGCTGGCCGGAGCCGATCCAACGGGCGCTCGGCGCCGTCGACCAGGATGGTCGCGATCGCCCCCGGCTCGCTTGCCACGAGCCGCGGCGCGACGCCGAGGCCCGCGACGAGACGGAGGGCCCGCGCCTCGCGGGCGAGCGGACCCGCCGGCCCGCGCTTGATCACCCGCCCCGGCGGGCCGTCCACCGCGCTCACCGAGAAGCGCCCACCGGTGCGGAGCGGTCGTTCGACGTCGGTCACGCGCCCGATCCTCGCATGCGTCGCTGCTACCCTCTCGCGCCATGAACGTCCTCCTGCCCGACGGGAGCCGCCTCGACCTGCCCGAGGGGGCGACCGGCCACGACGCCGCCGCGGCGATCGGCCCCGGCCTGGCCAAGGCCGCCGTCGCCGTGAAGGTCGCGGGAGAGATCAAGGACCTCGCGCGCTCGCTGGCCGACGGCGACGCCATCGAGATCGTCACGTCGAAGAGCGGGCACGACTACCTCGACGTCATGCGCCACTCCGCCGCCCATGTCCTGGCCGAGGCAGTCACGACGGTCATCCCGGAGGCGAAGTTCGGCTTCGGCCCGCCGATCGAGGACGGCTTCTACTACGACTTCGACCTGCCGCGGCCGCTGACGGAGGCCGACTTCCCGGCCATCGAAGCCGAGATCAACCGCATCGTGAAGTCGAAGGCGCCGTTCCAGCGGACGGTCATGTCGATGGCCGACGCGCGGGCGTTCTTCGCCGAGCGCGGGCAGCCGTACAAGGTCGATCAGGTCGACGAGCTCGAACGGCAGGGCGAGACCGAGGTGTCGATCTACCGCCAGCGCGAGTTCGTGGACCTCTGTCGCGGGCCGCACCTGGGCGACACCGGGCGGATCGGGCCGGTCAAGGTCCTGTCCGTCGCCGGGGCGTACTGGCGGGGCAGCGAGAAGAACCCGATGCTCACCCGCGTCTACGCGACCGCCTTCCCGACCCGCGCCGAGCTCGACGCGTACCTCGAGCGACTCGAGGAGGCCCGCAAGCGCGACCACCGCCGCGTCGGCCGCGACCTCGACTTGTTCCACTTCGACGACCACGGCCCGGGGTTCCCCTTCTTCCTGCCCAAGGGCATGGTGATCGTCAACCAGATCCAGAAGGCCATCCGGGAGGAGCTCGACCGGATGGGGTATGACGAGATCCGCACTCCGACGATCCTCTCCGAGGACCTGTGGCACAAGAGCGGCCACTGGGACCACTACAAGGAGAACATGTACTTCACGGAGGTCGACGGCCAGGGGTTCGCCGTGAAGCCGATGAACTGCCCCGGCGCCTGTCTCGCGTTCAGGAGCCGCCGGCGCAGCTACCGCGACCTCCCGCTGCGCCTCGCCGAGTTCGGCCACGTCCACCGGCATGAGCTGTCCGGCGTGCTGCACGGGCTGTTCCGGGTGCGCGCCTTCACCCAGGATGACGCCCACGTGTTCTGCCGCCCCGACCAGCTGCAGGATGAGGTGCGGGCGATCCTCGACCTCACCGACCGCTTCTACGGGCGGTTCGGGTTCACGGACGTGCGGCTCAAGCTCGCGACCCGCCCCGAGAAGGCGGCCGGGACCGCGGCGATGTGGGACGCGGGAGAAGCGGCCCTGCGGAGCGCGCTCGAGGGGCGCGAGTACGAGTTGAAGGAGGGCGATGGCGCCTTCTACGGCCCCAAGATCGACTTCCACGTCACCGACGTGATGGGCCGGTCGTGGCAGCTCGGCACCTGCCAGCTCGACTTCTACATGCCGGAGCAGTTCGACCTGTCGTACACGTCGCCGGAGGACGCCGAGGAGCGGCCGGTCATCCTGCACCGGGCGATCAGCGGGTCCATCGAGCGATTCCTCGGGATCCTGATCGAGAACACCGGCGGCGACTTCCCGGTGTGGCTCGCGCCCGTCCAGGCGCGGGTGCTCCCGATCTCCGATCGCCACGCGGACGCCGCCGAGGCCGCCCGCGGCGAGCTCGCCGCGGCTGGAGTGCGCGTGGAGATCGATGCGCGGGCCGAGTCAGTCGGCAAGCGCATCCGCGACGGCGAGCTCGCGAAGATCCCGTATCTCCTCGTGATCGGCGATCGGGAAGCGGACGCCGGGCTGGTGTCGGTGCGCGCCCGTCACGGAGAGGATGCCGGGTCGATGAGCGTCGCCGACTTCGCCGCGCGTGTCGCCGCCGAATCGGCCTGAAGCGGGCTCCGAGCCTCGGCGCGTCGGGGCGGGGCTCTGCGACCGGTGTCGCTTCCAGCAGGTCGTGCGCACGTCGCGCTCGGCGTTCTCCCTCTGCCTGCGATCGCGTGACGATGAGCGGTTCGCGAAGTACCCGCCCATCCCGGTGATGCGCTGCGCCGGCTACGTGCCCCGGGAAGGGCCGGCACCCGCCGAATGACCGGGGCCGGGGGGATCTGCGATCCTTCCCCCGTGAACCGGAGGCTGGTCGCGATCCGCAACTTCCTCATCCTCGGCGCCATCGCCGCGCTTGGGGTGGTCTTCAATGAGGGCCTCGGCGCCACCGCGACCGCCATCAACCAGATCTTCCTGGTCGTGTTCCTGGCCTTCCTGGTGCTCATGGGGTACCGCTACTTCCACGAGAACCGGTTGAAGTGGCTCGTGATCAAGCCCGTCCTCAGGGGTGTGATCATCGCCTGTGCCGCGGGCATCGTCATCCTCGTCGCCGCCGGGCCGACGCTCTTCGCCGACCGCATCTCGACCGCGGGGGTGTGGGCGCTCGCCGCGGCGCTCGGGCTCGTGATCGTCTGGATCGTCCACCAGAGCCGCCGGTACTAGCACTCGATTCGAAAACTGGCACGGTGCCGAGCGTGAATTGACACGCTTCGCCCACCCCGTGTCACAGCCGCCCACCTAGCGTGGGGGCATGGGTCAGAGGCGACAACGCGAATGCGGACAGGCCGCTGCCGAGGTGCTCGGCGTGGCGATCGTGCTCGGCGTCCTGACCCTGGCCGGGTGGCAGGCGGTGCTCGCCGCGCATGCGTGGCAGACCGCGCAGGCCGCCGCCCGGACCGCGGCGCGGGCGAGGTTGGTCGGAGCACCGGTCGAGCGGGCGGCGCTGGCCGCACTGCCCGGCCACCTCGCCCGGCGCGCCACCGTCATCACCAGAGGTGGGTCCGTCGGGGAGGCGCGTGTGCGGGTAAGCGTCGTCGTCCCCCGCGTCCTCCCCGGGCGGGGGTCGTTCGGGGTCGTCTCCGGCGACGCGGGCGTCGGGAGATGAGGCGCCGGGCGTCCCGCGGCCAGGCGAGCGTCGAGCTCATCGCGCTCGTCCCGGTGCTCGTGGGGATCGTCGTGCTGGTGTGGCAGCTCGCGGTCGTGGTCCGTGGAGCGCTGCTCGCCCAGGACCGGGCTCGCGAAGCGGCGCTCGCGCCCGGAGGGCACGGGATCGTCCGCCTGAACGGCGTGGTACGGGTGCCGACGCTCCTGCCGGGCGTCGGCGAGCTCACGGTTCCCTTCCGCGGGGTCGTCCGCGCTCCGTGAAAGGTCGCCGCGGCGAGGCGGGCCAGGCGCTGCCGCTGGTCATGCTCATCGGCATGCTGCTGCTCGGCGCGGGCATCGCCATGTTCTGGCTCGGCCGGGCGCACGCCACTCAGGCCAGGGCGCAGACCGCTGCCGACCTCACCGCGATCTCAGCCGCCCGGCGACTCCGCGAGCTCCTCCCGGTCATGGCGACCGATCCCGAGCGGGCCCGCGAGGCACGCCGCGCAGAGATCCGCCGAGTGGCCACCCAGATCGCCGGCGGGAACGGCGTCGCCCTCGTCCGTGTCGCATGGCCCGAGGGCTCGCGATGGCCACCTACGACCGTGCAGGTCACCGTCGAAGCCGCGGGTCCGGCCGGGACGCGCATCCGGGCGGGGGCGCGCGCGGCGGTCACGCCTGGCGCCGGGAGCCTTCCGGAGGCGTGGAGCGCCGGCGGGGCCGGCCAGTACGCGGGCCCGCTCGTGCTGCGCGACGGCAAGCCGACGTGCCCGGCGGTCGCAACGGCGTTCGACCGGATGGACGCCGCAGCGCATCGCGACGGCGTCGACCTCGTCGTAAACAGCGCGTTTCGCACCGACGCCGAGCAGGCGGTGCTCTTTCGCCGGCATCCCGACCCGAGGTGGGTGGCGCCGCCCGGGAGAAGCCGCCATCGACTGGCCACCGAGCTCGACCTCGGCGGCTCCGGCGGCGCATGGGCGTGGCTCGCGAACAACGCACGCGCCTTCGGCTTCCGTCAGCGTTACGCGTGGGAGCCATGGCACTACGGGTATCGCCCCGGCTGCGGCGGCAACCACGTGGTCGACCTCGGGCGGGAGCCGGCGGCCGGATCGCCCGGGCTGCCGATCTGGGTCCCACCCGCGTACCGGCGCATGGTGGTCGACGGCGCAAGGGACGGGAGCGTGCCGCCGATCATCCTGGCCGCGCTCCTGCGCGCGGAGTCCGGATACGACCGGTGGGCAGTGAGCCCAGCCGGCGCGCAGGGCATCGCGCAGTTCATGCCGGCGACCGCGCGCGGCATGGGGCTCCGCGACCCGTTCGACCCCGTCCAGGCGATCCCGGCGGCCGGCCGGCTTCTGGGCGGCCATCTGCGGACCTTCGGGTCGGTTCCGCTCGCGCTCGCCGCCTACAACGCGGGGCCGGGTGCCGTGCGCCGCTACGGGAGCGTCCCGCCGTTCGCCGAGACCAGGGCGTACGTCGCGCGGATAATGGCGATCGCGGGCGACCCCACGGTCGGCGATCCGGACGGGACGGGGGTGGGTGGGGGCGTCAAC
The DNA here is from genome assembly GCA_963777565.1 of uncultured Thermoleophilia bacterium. Taxonomy (GTDB): domain Bacteria; phylum Actinomycetota; class Thermoleophilia; order Miltoncostaeales; family Miltoncostaeaceae; genus CALMEC01. Next base: position 657,549 of record CAVZQZ010000009.1, on the reverse strand, counting down.
CTCGTGCAGATGGGGGACCTGCTGGCCTAGAGGGCCCAGCGCGTGCGGTTGCAGGGAGTCGGAGGCGAAGGGCGAAACCTCAAGAACGTCGAGGTGAAACGCCTCGCCCTTACTCACGCTTCCAAGGGGGGCCCGTGCAATCTGAAGTCATCCTGTGGCTGGCCGTGCTGCCGCTCGTGCTCGCGGTGTTCCGCGCGGTCACCATCGGCGACCGGCTCTACGCCTCCGTGCAGACCGGCAGCGCAGGCGGTCAGTTCAAGCAACTCATCAATGCGACGCTCGCCGGCTTGGTATTCGTCGGCATGCTGCTGTTCCTCGTGATCGGCGCCGGTGGTCCCGGCCAGATCGAGGACGCGCTCGCACTCATCCTTCTCTCGTTCGGGGCGTTCATCGTGTCGTCCTACATGGCCGCAGGCTTCCGCGCGGTCACGTGGCAGAGGTTCCTCGGCCACGCGTTCCACGAGGCCGGCCTGTACTGGCTCGTGCTGGGCACCTGCCGCGTCATGCTGCTGCTCACCGATCGTGCCGCGCCGACCGACGGCACGGCGGCAGGACCGAACCTCCAGTTCCTCGAGGGCGTCGTCTGGGCGGTCGTGACCCTCGTGACGCTGACGCTGATCATCGGTACCGCGGCTCGCATGCGGCGCCGGTAACCCCGCCTTCGTCGACCGGGTCGCCGAGCGTCGGCGACCCGGTCGATTCGGCGCCGGACCGACCTATACTCGGAACGGTGTCCGCTCGCACCACCCTGCGCGAACAGCTCGCGCGACTGCCCGACAGCCCCGGCGTCTACCTGTACCGGGACGCCACCGACGCGGTGCTGTACGTCGGCAAGGCCAAGTCGCTGCGCAAGCGCGTCCTGTCCTACTTCCGCGCGCCGCTCAGCCCCGACGACCCGGCGTCGCTCGCCCCGCGCCCCGGTTCCCACCCCAAGACGGCCGATCTCGTCGATCGGATCGACCGGGTGGAGGTGCTCATCACCGGGGGGGAGAGCGAGGCGCTGATCCTCGAGGCGAACCTCGTCAAGCGCCACCGGCCGCAGTTCAACATCAGGCTCCGCGATGACAAGAGCTATCCGTACATCGCGATCAGCCTCGACGAGGAATACCCGCGGGTGTACTTCACGCGCGAGCGTCACCGCCGCGACCGCGTGTACTTCGGGCCGTTCTCCAACGCGTCGAAGGTGCGCGAGACGCTCAACGTCCTCGCGCGGATCTTCCCGTCCCGTCCCTGCGAGGGGCCCGAGCCGGGGCGACCCTCCGGAATCCCGTGCCTCGACTACCACATCAAGCGGTGCCTCGCGCCGTGCGTGGACTACATCACCAAGGCGGAATACCGCGCGCTCATCGACCAGATCATCGCGTTCCTGTCGGGTCGATACCGGGGCCTGGAGCGGGAGCTCGACGAGCGGATGCGCGCCGCGTCACAGGCGCAGGAGTTCGAGCAGGCTGCGATCCACCGAAACCGGCTCGCCGCTGTTCGGCACCTCATGGAACGCCAGTGGGCCACCAACGAGGGGCTCGGGACGCTCGACGTCATCGGCGTCGCGATGGAGGGGGATGCGGCAAACGTGCAGGTCCTGCAGGTACGTGACGGGGTGATGCAGGACCGCCAGTCGTTCCACCTCGATCTCGCCGGCGAGGACGACCTGGCCGCCGTCGTCGAACAGTTCGCCATCGAGTACTACGCGCTCGCGATCGCCATCCCCCCGCTGGTGCTGGTGCCGTCGCCGGTCGAGGGCGAGGCCCTGACCCAGCTCCTCAGCGAGCGGCGCGGCAGCCGGGTCGAGGTTCGCCACGCCGAGCGGGGCGACAAGCGCAGGCTCGCGGATCTGGCCGAACGAAACGCCCGGTTCGCGCTCGACCAGGACCGTAAGCGCCACGAGCTCGCCCGCGATCGCCGTCGCGATTCCCTGGCGGAGCTTCAGCGACAGCTCGACCTGCCGGCGCCGCCGGTCCGCATCGAGTGCTACGACGTCTCCAACCTCGGCCCCACCTACGCGTCCGCGTCGATGGTGGTCTTCGAGAGCGGCGCGCCCGCCAAGCGTCTCTACCGGACGTTCACCACGCGCTACGAGGGCGACGCCGACGACTTCGCGCGGATCGAGGAGGTCGTCACCCGCCGGTTCGAGCGACTCGCCGGAGGGGCGGACGACCCGTCGTTTGCCCAGCGGCCCGGCCTCGTGGTCATCGACGGCGGCAAGGGACAGCTCGGCGCCGCGCTGCGTGGGATGGCCGCCGCGGGCATCGACGACGTGCCCATCGTGTCGCTGGCGAAGCGCTACGAGGAGGTGTACGTCCCGGGCCGGCCGGACCCGGTCATCCTCCCGGACGGCTCGGCGGGCCTGCGCGTCCTGCAGGCGATCAGGGACGAGGCTCACCGCTTCGCCCTCAAGCACCATCGCGGCCGGCGCGACAAGGGCATGACCGGCAGCATCCTCGACGCGCTGCCGGGGATCGGGCCGTCGCGACGCGCGGCAATCCTGCGCCACTTCGGCTCCCCGGAGCGATTCCTGCAGGCCTCGATCGACGAGCTCGCAGGGGTGCCCGGCCTCCCGCCGAAGGTCGCACGTGACATCTACGATCGCCTGCACAAGACGGCGATCCCGGCGGGCGTCCAGACGATCGCGGGGGAGGTGGCGGAATCGAGCTGACGGTCATCACCGGTATGAGCGGCGCCGGGAAGAGTCAGGCGATGGGTGCCTTCGAGGACGAAGGGTGGTTCTGCATCGACAACATCCCGCCGCGGATGCTTCCGATGCTCGTCGAACTCGCCGGCCTCGAGGGCGCCAAGCTCGACCGCATCGCGGTCGCCTGCGACGTCCGCGGCGGACGCTGGTTCGATGAGCTCACGCGCGAGCTGAGCCGCCTCAGCGAGAGCGAGGAGATCACGCCCCGCCTCGTCTTCCTCGAGGCGTCCAACGATGCGTTGCTCACGCGGTTCCGCGAGACCCGGAGGCGGCATCCTCTCGCCGACGGCAGCGGTGTGCTCGGCGGGATTACCCGGGAGCGTGAGCTGCTCGAGGGGCTTCGGGACCAGGCGGACGTCGTGATCGACTCCACGGACCTGTCGATCTGGGATCTGCGCCGTGCGGTCGCGGAGTCGCTCATGTCCGGCTCGCCGCGCACCCGCCTGGAGGTGGTGTTTGTCTCGTTCGGCTTCAAGCACGGCGTGCCGCGCGACGTCGACTTGCAGTTCGACGTCCGGTTCCTCAAGAATCCCTTCTACGAGCCCGAGCTCGCGGCGCTCACCGGGCGCGACCAGCCGGTCATCGACTTCCTAGAGGGGGTCGAAGGGATGGCGCCCTTCCTGGAGCGACTCGAGGCGCTGCTCGACTTCCTCCTTCCCGCCTACGCCGCCGAGGGCAAGCACCATCTCATCGTGGCGTTCGGCTGCACGGGCGGCAGGCACCGGAGCGTCCGCATCGCGGAGCTCATGGCGAGCCGCTATCGCGCCGAAGCGTACGACGTGACCGTGGAGCATCGCGACATTCACCGGGGCAACCGCGCCTCCGCCGAGGCGTCGACGTGAGCGGAGCACGGCCACCGCGCATCGCCGCCCTCGGGGGCGGCACCGGGCTGTCGAACCTCCTGCGCGGTCTCAAGACGGCGCCCCTCGACCTCACGGCGATCGTCACCGTCGCTGACGACGGCGGTTCGTCGGGCCGGCTGCGCCGCGAGCTCGGCGTGCTGCCGCCAGGCGACATCCGCAACTGCCTCGTCGCGCTGGCCGACGACGAGTCCCTCCTCGGCCGCCTCTTCCAGTACCGCTTCGCCGACGGCGATCTCGCCGGCCACTCATTCGGCAACCTGTTCCTCGCCGCCCTCACGGAGGTGACGGGGAGCTTCGACCTCGCGGTGCGCGAGAGCTCCCGGGTGTTGAAGATCAACGGGCGGGTGCTGCCGTCCACCCTCGAGCAGGTGCGGCTCTGGGCCGAGCGCGACGACGGCACCACGGTTTGCGGCGAGACCCAGATCGGGGGCGGCGTCGGTGCCTGCGCGCGGGTGTGGCTCGACCCGTCGCCGGACGCCCACCCGCGCACGATCGACGCAATCCTGGACGCCGACATGGTGCTGCTCGGTCCAGGGAGCCTGTTCACCAGCGTCCTGCCGCACCTCGCCGTGCGCGACATCGTCGACGCCATGCAGGACACGCGCGCGCTGCGCGTGTACATCGGGAACGTCATGACCCAGGCGGGTGAGACCTCGGGCTTCGACGCGGCCGACCACCTCCGACGCGTCATGGAGGCGGCGAACGGTGCCGTGGACGTTGCGATCGTGCACGACGGGCCCCTCGATCCGGCGGGCGTCGCGCGATACCGATTGCAAGGTCAGGAGCCGGTTGCAGTGGACGAGGCGATCCTCCGAAACCTCGGGGTCCGTGTGATCGCACGCAATCTTGCTGCAAACGGCCAGGTTGTGCGCCACTCGCCGGAGGCGCTCAGGGACGTCATCCTCGAGCTCCTGGAGGATTTGCGCGATCGGGGGCGTGCAACACCGAGTACGCGACACTTGCAACCAACTCCACCCTCCGCGTAGAGTCGCCCTGGCACCGCACTTTGGGGGAGCGGCCAGACCGCAAGAACCGTTGTGAGACGCTGTTGGGCAGGGGGAATTGAGACTGCCGGCGTCGAACAAGCGGGGACACCTTCATATTCGGGGTGCTGCGCGGTCACTTCTTGCTGGTCTTGTCTTCTCCGGCCGCGCGACCCATGTTCTCTCTCCAAGGAGCCAACTCGATGGGTGCACGTGCAAAGGCGATTACGCCTCTTGCTCTTGTCATTGGGGTGCTCTCGTTCCTCTGGACCGAGTTCTCCCTCAACTTCACGTTCCACTGGGTCACCGACGGTGACCTCGGGATCGGCCTCGAGCTTCCGAGCTCGTTCCACCTGATCCTTCCGACGGCCTTCATCTCGTGGGGCCTCTTCTTTGCTGCCGGTGGCGACAACGCCGCCTTCGGCAAGATCGTTGTGGCCTGCATCTTCGGTAGCGTGGCGGCTCTCGTCACGATGCCGCTGGCCTTCAAGACCGCTGACCTCCCGGACTTCTGGGGGATCGCCCTTTGGGTGGGCGTCTTCGCGTTCGTCCTGGTCATGGTCCTGATCCTCGGTGACTGGTACTACGTTGCCGGTACTTTCCCGGCGTTCGCTGCGGTCTTCCTCTGGTGGATCGCAACCGGCCTTGACGGCTGGGCGGCGAACGGCGGCGGTGTCGGGAACAGCATCGAGGCGCTCGGCTCGCCGGCCACTGCCGGCTCGGGTGCGTTCGGTGGTGTCATCTCCACTCCATGGGGCTGGGTGTGGTTCAACACACTCGTCACCTTGGTGTGTGGTGTCATCCTCGGCATCCTCTCCGCCAAGATCGCTGCGGCCCTCACGCCGAAGCCGAAGGCGGCGGCCGAGGCGGCCTAGCCTCCTCAGCCGGACGTTGTTGCGTCGGGGAGCCTCCGGGCCCCCCGACGTCGTTAAGGGGGGCGCCCACGCTCCCCTCTCCCTCTTCGGTGGTCCCGGGCATTAACATTCCGCCGTTGCGCGATTGTTAACGCCCGGGACCACCCACGAGTCTTAGCGTGGGCAGGCGCCCCAGAGGCCCCGGCCGGCGGACATGGCCTCCCGCTCGGCGAGGCGGAACGCGGCGAGGCGCCGGAACGGGCGGCTGCGGTACACGTAGACGCGGGCCGCGCCGTCGGCGAGCAGACGCTCGTTGACCGGACGGGTCTCGCCGTGGCGGAAGACGTACGCGAGCAGTCGGCCGTAGCGATCGACCCGGTCCTGGGTCGGGTCGGTCACGACGGTCACCGTCGTCCTCCGCGGCAGGAGTCTAGTCGCGCGGGCGGCGGCCTCTGGTCCGAAGCACGCCACCGGGCGGTTCGGGTCCTTCGTCTCCGGGGCGTCGATGCCGAGCAGCCGCACTCGCCGCACGGTCGTCCCGAGGCGCAGGCCGATCGTGTCGCCGTCGCTCACGAATGCAACCTGGCCGCGCTCGATCGAGCCGCGCGGGACCGGTGCGGTCGCCGCAGGCGAGGTCGCGCCGGACCCGTCGGGACCCGCCGTCTCGGCCGCGGGCGGCGTCGTATCCCGGGCGCACCCGCCGGTCACGGCGAGTGCGAGCGACCCGAGAAGGAGGGTGCGAGCGCCCATCTGGCGGAGTGTCCCAGTGCCTCCGGACGCTGGTAGGCTCGCGCCCTCTCGACAGACCGAAAGGGAATCGCGCATGGGCGTACGTGTGGGGATCAACGGATTCGGGCGGATCGGACGGAACGTGTTCCGCGCGGCGCGCGGCGTCGACGACGGCATCGAGATCGTCGCGGTCAACGACATCACCGACGCCGGGACCCTGGCGCACCTGCTCGACTACGACTCCGTCTTCGGCCGCTACCCCGGCACCGTCGCAGCGGGCGACGGCGAGATCGTAGTCGACGGAACCCCCGTCAAGGTGTTCGCCGAGCGCGATCCCGCAAAGCTCCCCTGGAGCGACCTCGGCGTCGACGTCGTGATCGAGAGCACGGGCCTGTTCACCGACCGCGACAAGGCCGCCGCTCATCTCGCCGGCGGCGCGAAGAAGGTCATCATCTCCGCGCCCGCGAAGGGGCCTGACCTCACCGTGTGCCTCGGGGTCAACGACGCCGAGTACGACCCGGCCCGTCACGACGTCATCTCCAACGCCTCGTGCACGACCAACTGCCTCGCGCCGCTCGCCAAGGTGCTGCTCGACGGCTTCGGACTCGAGCAGGGCTTCATGACGACCTGCCACGCCTACACCAACGACCAGCGGATCCTCGACCTCCCGCACAGCGATCTCCGCCGAGCCCGGGCCGCGGCGCTCTCGATCATCCCGACCTCCACCGGCGCCGCCCGGGCGATCGGCGAAGTGCTCCCCGAGCTCAAGGGCAAGCTCGACGGGATCGCCCTGCGCGTGCCCGTGCCGGACGGCTCCGTGGTCGACCTGACCTGCCAGGTCTCGCGGGCGACAACCGCGGATGAGGTCAATGCCGCGTTCCACGCGGCCGCCGAGTCCGGACCGCTCAAGGGGATCCTCGGCTACACGGAAGACCCGATCGTGTCACGGGACATCGTCGGCGACTCGCGCTCATCCCTGGTCGACGGGGCGCTCACCATGGTCAGCGGCACGACCGTCAAGGTCGTGAGCTGGTACGACAACGAGTGGGGATACTCCTGCCGCCTCGCGGAGCTCGCGCGCCGCGTCCTGGCATAGGCCCGAGCGGATGCCAGCCCTCATCGACGTCGCACACGCCGGCCACGACTGGTCGGGGACGCGGGTGCTCGTTCGCGCCGACCTCAACGTGCCGCTCGCAGATGGCCGCGTGACGGACGACGCCCGCATCGCGGCGTCGGTTCCCACCATCCGTCACCTGCTCGACGGCGGGGCCGGCGTCGCCGTGTGCTCGCACCTGGGTCGACCGAAAGGCACCGTGGTTCCCGAGCTCTCGCTCGCGCCCTGCGCCGCTCGTCTGGGTGAGCTGATCGGGCGCCCGGTCGAGCTGCTGCCCGACTGCGTCGGCGACGCGGTCCGGGCGCGGGTCGAGTCGCTCGCTCCCGGAGAGGTCGTGCTGCTCGAGAACCTCCGGTTCCATCCGGGCGAGGAGGCAAACGACCCGGCGTTCGCCGACCAGCTCGCGGCCGGGTTCACGCACTACGTCAACGACGCGTTCGGCGCCGCCCACCGCGCCCACGCCTCGACCGAGGGGGTCGCACGGCGGCTGCCTGCGTGCGCCGGCCTGCTGGTGGCGCGCGAGGTCGATGTGCTCACCGGGCTCCTGGAGCGGCCCGCGGTGCCGTTCGTCGCCGTGCTCGGCGGCGCGAAGGTGTCCGACAAGCTCCCGCTGATCGAGCACCTGCTGCAGCGCTGCGACCGGATCCTGATCGGCGGAGCGATGTGCTTCACGTTCCTCGCCGCGCTCGGCGACCCCGTCGGGCGTTCGCTCCACGAGGGACCGGACGCCCAGCGGCTCGCGCACGGGTTGCTCGAGCGGGCCGGACGGGTCAACTGCACGCTGCAGCTGCCCGTCGACATCCTGGTCGCTGACCGGTTCGACGCCGACGCCGAGATCGAGGTGGTGCCCAGTGACGCGATTCCCGACTGGGGGATGGGCGTCGACATCGGGCCGAGGACGGCGGCGACGTACATGGAGGTCATCGCGACCGCCCGGACCGTGTTCTGGAACGGCCCGATGGGCGCGTTCGAGATCCCGCCGTTCGCCGATGGCACGCGCGCGATCGCCCAGGCGATGGCCGACACCGCGGCCGTGACCGTCGCCGGTGGCGGCGACTCCGGGGCGGCCCTCGCGCAACTCGGGCTCGAGGATCGGTTGACGCACGTGAGCACCGGCGGCGGCGCGGCGCTGGAGTTGCTCGAGGGGCGGGTGCTGCCAGGAGTCGCAGCCCTGCCGGTCGCATGAGCGAGCCGCGGCGCCCGCTGGTGGCGGGCAACTGGAAGATGAACAAGACCGGGCCGGAGGCCAGGTCGTACTGCGAGCGGCTGCGGGCGATCCTTGAGGGACAGCTCGACCGGGCGGCGGAGGTCGCGATCTGCCCGCCCTTCACCGCCCTCGACGCCGCCGCGTTCGCGCTGGCGGGCAGCCCGATCTGGGTTGCGGCCCAGGCCGTTCACGAAGCGGAGTCGGGCGCGCACACGGGCGAGGTCTCGGCGACGATGATCGCGGCGACCGGTGCACGCGGCACGATCGTGGGGCACTCGGAGCGGCGGGCGGCGGGGGAGACCGACGACCAGGTCGCGGTGCGGGTCCGCGCGGCGCTCGACCACGATCTCGTCGTGATCCTCTGCGTCGGCGAATCGCTCGCGCAGCGCGACGGCGGCGAGACGCTCCCCTGGCTGTCGGGGCAGGTTCGCGCGGCGCTGGCCCAGGTGCGGGCCGAGGAGGTTGACGGGCTCGCGATCGCCTACGAGCCGATCTGGGCGATCGGGACCGGCCGCACGGCGAGCCCGGAGCAGGCGCAGGAGGCATGCGCGCATGTGCGGTCGGTGGCCGGCGAGTTCCTCGATGTCTCGCGTGTGCGCGTGCTCTACGGGGGCAGCGTCACGCCGGACAACGCCGCGGAGCTTCTCGCCCAGGACGACGTTGATGGCGCGCTGGTGGGTGGTGCCAGCCTCGACCCCGATTCGTTCGCGCGGATCGTCGCGGCGGCCTGAGGCGGGTGTCGGGCACGTGACCGGACCCCTGGTGCTGGTCGTGATCGACGGGTTCGGGATCGCGCCCCCCGGTCCGGGCAACGCCGTGAGCCTCGCCCGTACGCCCAACCTCGATGCCCTCGCCCGGGAGGGGTCGGCGTCGCGTCTTCACGCATCGGGCCTCCCGGTCGGCCTTCCTGACGGGCAGCAGGGCAACTCGGAGGTGGGGCACCTCAACCTTGGCGCCGGTCGGCGGGTGCCGCAGATGCTCGTTCGGATCGACGAGGCGATCGCCGACGGTTCCTTCGACCGGATCCCGGCGGTGGTCCAGGCGATGGCCACCGGCCGGCGCACCGCGCTGCACCTGATCGGGCTGGTCGGTGACGGCGGGGTGCACGCAAGCCAGCGCCACCTGGCGGCGCTGCTTGACCTGGCGCGCCGATCCGGCGTTGAGCGGGTCTTCGTGCACGCCCTCACGGACGGGCGCGACACCCGGCCTGATTCGGCCCTCGGGTTCGCCAAGGCGCTGGAGGCGCAGGGCGTCACGGTCGCCACCGTCTGCGGACGGTACTGGGCCATGGACCGCGACAAGCGGTGGGACCGCACCAAACGCGCCTACGACGCGATCGTCCACGGAATCGGCGAGCGGACCGAGCATGCCGCCGATGCGATCCGCGCGAGCTACGACCGCGGCGTAAGCGACGAGTTCATCGAGCCCTTCGTGGTGGGCGACCCCGCATCCGGCCGCGTGCGGGACGGAGACGCGGTCGTCTACTGGAACTTCCGGCCCGACCGTGCCCGCCAGCTCACCGAGGCGCTCGGCGACCCCGGCTTCGACGAGTTCGACCGGGGCGCCCGGCCGTCGCCCGTCCTCGTAACCATGACCCGCTACCGGTCGGAGTGGGGGTACCCGGTCGCATTCGACGCGCAGGACGTGCGCCAGGGGCTCGCCGAGCACGTCAGCGCGATGGGGCTGCGGCAGCTCCACGTCGCGGAGACCGAGAAGTACGCGCACGTGACGTACTTCTTCAACGGTGGCCGGGAGGCACCGTTCGAGGGCGAGGAGCGCGTCCTGGTGCAGTCCCCGCAGCATGTCGCCACCTACGACCAGGCGCCGCAGATGAGCGCCGATGGCATCCGGGCCGCCCTCGTCGAGCATTTGGTGGCCCCCGCGCCGCCGGCATTCGTCGTCGTGAACTTCGCGAACGCCGACATGGTCGGCCACACCGGGGTCATCCCGGCCGCGGTCGCCGGGATCGAGGCCGTCGACGCGTGCATGGGCGACATCCGCGCAGCGGTCGCCGGCGCCGGCGGCCTGCTGGCCGTGACCGCCGACCACGGCAACTCGGAGGTCATGCTCGAGCCCGACGGCAGCCCCAACACGGCGCACACGACCAACCCGGTGCCGTTCTGGATCGACCGGCCCGGGCTGCGGGTCGTGGAGGGCAAGCTCGGGGACGTCGCGCCGACGCTCTGTGCCCTCGTGGGCTGGGATCCGTCGGCGGCGATGACCGGCACGGCCCTGGTGGAGTAGCGTCATATGTCTCCCGACACCGTCGCGTTCCTTCGCGGGATCAACGTCGGTGGCCGCAACCGCGTGCCGATGGCCGATCTTCGGTCGCTCTTCGCGGACCTCGGCTATCCGGACGCCACGACGCTGGTGCAGAGCGGCAACGTGGTCTTCGGGGCGCGAGGCACCGAGCTCCCGGCGCTCGAAGCGCGCCTCGAGCGTGAGTTCGCCGCGAGCTTCGGCTTCGCGTCGCGGTTCGTGCTCAGAGCGCGGGACGAGCTGGCAGAGGTCGCCTCGGGCAACCCGTTCCCCGACGCCGAGGCCGAGCCCGCGAAGCTGCACGTCGTCTTCCTCGGCGAGACGCCGGCCGCCGAGGCGGTCGCGGCACTCGTGCCGTCGCCGCCGGACGCGTTCGTGGTCGACGGCCGCCACGTCTATGTGCACTACCCGGCCGGGGCGGGCCGCTCGAAGCTCAAGCTCGACCTCGGCGTCGCCGCGACCGCCCGCAACTGGAACACGGTCACTCGGGTTCTCGAGCTCATGCGCTCGGCTGACTGACGCTGCCGGTTCGACCTAGGGCAGATCGTTGAGCCGGGCGAGCGTCGCGTTCGCCTCGGCGACGATCTCCTCCACAACCGCCCGGGCACCGATTTCCGGCCCGGAGAGTCCCGCCGCCTGACCGGCCCAGAGCGAGCTGAAGTCGCTCGTGTCCTGCCGATCGGACTCCGCGCGCACGTCGGCCCACGCCGCGGCCTGATGCGGCCAGCCGATCGACGGCGATCCCGCCGCCTCGAGGGTGTCAAGCATCCGGTTGCGAAGGCCGCGGGCCGGACGTCCCGAGAGCGCGGTGATGATCTCGGTGTCGGTGTCGGCGGCCCTCCCGACCCGCTCACGATAGCCGGCATTGGCGCCGCTCTCCGTCGTCCTCAGGAACCGCGTCCCGAGCTGCGCGCCCTGGGCGCCGAGGGCCAGCGCCGCCACGAGCCCGCCGCCGGTCATGATGCCGCCGGTGGCGACCACCGGGACGTCGACCGCCGCGACCACCTGGGGGATCAGCGCCATCGTGCCGACGAGGGCCGGGAGACCCGACGCGGGCAGCTCGAAGTTCGACCGGTGACCGCCTGCCTCGGCGCCCTGCGCCACGATCACGTCGGCGCCCGCCGCCGCAGCGTGCCGGGCATCGGCGACGGTCGCCACCATCGCCAGCACCGGCGCGCCCGCGGCCCGCGCGAGCGGCACGACCGGGGCGGGATCGCCGAGCCCGGTGCTCACGATCGTCGCGCCCTCTTCGAGCGCGGCCTCGACCAGCTCGAGCGCGGTCGGCGGTTGCGGCCGCGCCGGAGGATCGGGCGGGAGCCCGAGCTCGGTTCGGACCGGCTCGAGGGCGCGCAGCAGTTCCTCGGGCTCGCTCGCGGCCGGCCGCGGTGGCGCCAGCAGCACGTTGACCGCGATCGGCGCGTCGGTGAGCGCCCGGGCCGTCCGCACCGCCGCTCGGAGCCGCTCGACGGGCATCCCGCTCGCGCCGAACGTTCCCAGGCCGCCCGCGTCGCTCACCGCGGCGACGAGTTCCGGTGTGGTCGGGCCGCCCGCCATGCCGGCCAGGATCACCGGGTAGCGAATCCCGAGGAGGCCGCACAGCGGCGTGGTCAACTGCCGGGCCACGCCCTCACGATAGAGGCGGCGGCGTCATCGCGCCCAGCGGTAGGCCAGCACGCGCGAGCGGTTCGAGCCGAGCGCCCAGCGGGTCACCCACACCCTCCCGGTCTCGATCGTCGTGTTCCAGAAGTGGAAGGTTGGGCCGATCGTGCTCGCCACGTGGCGCACGGGGCCGTTTGGCAGCTTGCGGATCAGCACCGACGAGCGTTCGGCGCGGCTCTCGACCCAGGCGACGTACCCCGGTGAGAGGGCGGGGTTCGCCTCCAGGCCGGAGCGCGATCCGCTGGCGATGATCCAGGTGCGACCGCCGGTGAGCGAGCGTAGGAGCACGTGATTGCGGTCACCGCCGGATTCGTGCCATGCGATGATCTGGCCCATGAGCGCCGGGCGGCCGAGGTCGATCGCGGGGCCGACGCGGGCGATGGTCCGCACGACGTTGGTGGTGAGGTTGCGCACCAGCAGCCGCCTCCTCGCCCCGATCGTCTCGACGTATGCGAGCCGAGGACCGGACAGGGCCGGCTTGTCGACCCGACCCGAGACGCGGCCGACCTCCTGGCCGGTGCGCCACAGCACGACGCGGATGCCGGCGTCGTCGACGTAGGCGAGCACATCGCCCGCGAGGTACGGCAGACGCCCGCCCGGGAACACAACGGGGGGCGCGCCTCGCGCGAGCACGACGACGTTCGTGGCGCCGTCCTGTGCGTCGGTATACGCGATCACGTGCCTCGACACGGACGGGTCGCGCTGGCCGGTGGGAAGCGCCGCCGGTGCGCTGGACGCCATCGACGGCACCAGGAGCACGGCGGCCGCGGCGAGCACGGCGGCGTTGACCGGGCGAAGGAGGCGGTGGGCACCGGCGAGGCGGCAAAGTGGATCGTCGCCGGGGGACGCGACCATGATCGCGCGGCCGAGTCCGAACGGGGCGAGGCAGAGCGCCGCGACGAGTGGGCGGCCCAGCGCGACGGCGCCGGCGCAGACGACCCAGAACGTGGCGACCGGCTGGAACGTGCCGAACCCGGAGCCCAGAATCAGGCCGTAGCCGGTGCTCCAGAACGCCAGCGGCTTCTCGCGGCGCCATGGCTCGGGTACCTGGCGGCGCAGATCGGGGAGGGGGAAGCGCAGCACCCCTGACTCGCGGAGTGCGCCCAGCACCGCGAGCGTCGTCGCGACAGCGACCACCCACGGGGTGGCCAGGACGCTGCCGAAGGCCCCGAGGATGGCGCCGAGCCCGGCGGCAGCGCCGATCGCTCCGATGGTGAACAGGAGGACTGCGGCCGCTTGTCGTCGTCGGCCCCCGCAACCTGCGGGGGTGAAGGTCTCAACCATTGCGAATCCTCAAGGCGACCACGCTCCGGACACGCCGGCGATGAGCGCCGCGGCTGCGATTCCGATCTCGGCGAGCGGCACGCGATCACCCCCGGGCCGGTCGGCAAGCCGTGGAGGGCCCCGCGCGGTCCGGTGCCGCGTGTCTGGGATTGACTCGAACGGCGACCGTGGTGCGGGCGCCGCTGACGGGGAGCGACGGCCCGGGAGCGGGGCTCGACAGCCGGATCGCAGCGCGCGGGCCCGCGGCACGTCGCCGCTTCGACGATCCGGTCAGCATGGGACCCCCGTGTCGACGTAGACGACGCAGAAGACCTTCTTGTTGCCGTAGCAGTAGCCGCGCACCGAGGTGTCGCCGTTGATTCGCCGCCGGCTCACCGAGCAGCAGTCCCACAGCTTGCGGATCTGGCCGTTGCAGCACCGGTACCACGAGCCCTGGAGCACCGCGTCGTCGAGCTTGTACCGGGTGCGGACGCCGTCCTGGCACAGGCGGTTGCGCGGCGTGCGCGGCAGCGGCTGCCCGTTGGGCTGAAGGAGCCGGTTCCCCGCCTCGTCGATCGGCTGGCCGAGGTCGTTGATGAGGCGGCCGGCGTCGTCGACCGGCCTGCCGTCCTCGGGCCGCAGCGGCTTGCCCTCGCGGTCGACGCGGGGCAACCGGTACGGGCCCTTGCACGAGCCGGTCGTCCAGTAGTGGCCGCAGAACCCGAACCAGCCGCCTTCGATCGGCTCCGTGCCCGGAACGGGTCGCCGAAGACCGCCCTCGGCCTTGCCGGCGGCGGCTCCCAGCAGTGCGGCGCCGAGCGCACCGATAAACGATCGGCGCGTCGTGGACGAGGCCAGCCGGTGCGCGAGTCGCTCGCCGGCGCCGTCGAGGCGCCGGTCAGGCCGCAAGCCTGTCCCGCTCGGTCCCGAGGTCGATCACCCAGTCGATCTGCTCGAGCGTGTTGACGAGCCCCTTGGCTCGTACCGTGCCGTCGATCAGGTGGACAACGAACGGCGTGCCGGGAACCCCCCACCGCTCGAACACGTCCCCGTCCTTGTCCTCGCGCAGCCAGTGCACGGGAACCCCTTCACGCTGCAGGGCCCGGAGGCCGGGGAGGATCTCGATGCACATGCGGCAGTCGAGCGACACGAACGCGACCAGCTCCGACCCGCGCCGGGTTAGGTCGGGAAGCAGCGGGGCCGGTTGTCCGAGCGGCGGACCCTCGTCGTCGAGCTCGAGCGCCGCCCGCGGGCCCAGCCGGAGCGAGAGCACGCCGACCTGCCGGTACAGCGCGAGCACCGCGACGGCCAGGACGGCAACGAGCGCGCCAAGCGCCGCGATCGCGATGGCCTGCCACGAGTCGGCGAGGTTCAGGTCGACCGCAGGAACCCCGGCGGCGAGTGCCGCACCCAGGCCGGCGAGTACCGCCGCGCGCGCGGTGAGCATGAGCGTGCTGGCGGAGCGCCGTCCGCCGAAGCACCCGCAGGTCGCGCGCCGCCGTCCCCGCAGCCGCAGGCGGAGCAGCGCGGCGGCGAAGAGCACACCGAGGCAGGCGACGGCCACACCGGCTGCGCGGTCCGCGACGCCGGCGGCGAGGACGGCGCCGAGGGCGATTTCCGTGAATCCGAGCAGGAGGGTCATCGGCCGTCGGGCACGACGGGGAATCCCGTGCTCGGCGACCGCCTCCGTGAACCGTGCGCCGGGCAAGAGCTTCGTCGCACCGGCCCACGCCAGGACCGCGGCCAGGATGAGACGGAGGGCGAGTTCCATGACGGTCTTCTACGTCGAGGGACGCCGGAAACCTGCCGTTTCGGCCCAGACGCTGCCGGGAACTTCGGTCAGTCGATCAGACGCAGCTGCGGCGGGTCGACGCCGCCTGTGTCCGGCGGGTCGATGCGAGGACGGCGCTCGGCCGCCGTCCGCGCGCTCCCACGGGGCGCGACTCCGGCTCGCCGCCGATGGCTCGACGCGAGCTCCTGCACGCGGGCGGACAGCTCCCGGCGGGCGTCGGCGGCCAGGTACGCCCCGCGGTACCGGATCAGATGGTCCGCGACAAGGCCGGGTCGGGCGCCCGACAACCACGACAGGTAGTGCTCACGCACTCCCGGTCGCAGATGCAGGGCCACCGCGGCGATCGAGTCGGCGCCGGCGTCGACGCATGCCCCGACGAGCCGGTCGAGCTGGTCGGGGCCGTCGGAGATGCCCGGGAGGATCGGCGCGACCAGCACCCCGCAAGGCACGCCCATCCGGTTGAGCGCAGCCATCGTCTCGAGCCGGCGATCGGGGCTCGGGGTGCTCGGCTCGGTGAGGCGCCACACGTCGCGGTCGAGGCATCCCACCGACAGGTCCACGTGCACGAGGCCCCGTTCGGCCGCCTCGGCGAGCACGTCCACGTCGCGAAGCACGAGGGTGGACTTCGTGACGATCGAGAATGGGTTGCCCGCCGCGGTGAGCGCCGCCACGATGCCCGCGGTGAGCCGGTAGCGGCCCTCGCACGGCTGGTACGGGTCGGTGTTGGTGCCGAGGGCCACCAGCTCGCGTCCCCAGCGGGGTGAGGCGAGCTCGGCCTCGACCCGCTCGACGGCGTTGACCTTGACCACGATACGGGTGTCGAAATCGCGACCCCGGTCGAGGTTGAGATACTCGTGGGTGGGGCGCGCGAAGCAGTAGACGCATGCGTGGCTGCAGCCCCGGTACGGGTTCACGGTGTGGCGGAACGGCATCCGCGACCCGTCGGGCACGCGGTTGATGACGCGCTTCGCGCGCACGTGCATGAACTCCAGGCCGGCGAGCTCGCGCGTGCCCGGCACGGTCGTCGCCCCGTCGAAGAGCTCGGGTTGACCGCCGTCGTCGTCGGTCAACCTCCAGCGAAGTCGCTCGGCCCCGGATTCGGCCACGAGGCGATCATAGCGAACATACGTTCGATCAGGCGACCATGGGAGTTCGACTCATCGGCATGGCACGCCGGTGTGATGACGCTCCATCCCGCGTTGAACACCCGAATGGACGGAGCCTCGATCCCGGCTGCGCGAGACGGACGGAGGTCCGTTCCGGCCTTTTCGTGGCACGGAAGCCCGAATGGGATCCGCCAACTGAACCGGCGGGGTCGACCGGTCGAACACCAGGAATCGACGAGGGGGATGTCATGAGCACGCAGGTGACTCCGGAGCACATCCTCCAGACCGGCCTTGGCTTCTGGGCCTCGAAGACGCTGCTCAGCGCCATCGAGATGGAGCTGTTCACCGAGCTTGCGCGTGGCCCGGAGCCGCTGGACGCGCTACGTGAGCGACTGGGCTTGCACGAGCGGTCCGCGCGCGACTTCCTCGACGCCCTGGTGGCGCTCGGGTTCCTCGAGCGTCGCGACGAGGGGTACGCGAACACCCCCGCGACCGACCTCTTCCTGGACCGGCGCAAGCCCTCTGATGTCGGCGGTCTCCTCGAGATGGCCAACCATCGGCTCTACGGATTCTGGGGAAATCTCACCGAGGCGCTGCGGACCGGGAGGCTCCAGAAGGAGGCGAAGACCGGCGACGTCCCGTTCTTCGAGGCGCTCTACGCCGATCCGGCGAGGCTCCGCGGCTTCCTCGCGGCGATGACCGGGCTGAGCCATGGCGCGAACGTGACGATCGCGACCCGCTTTCCATGGAGCGAGCACTAGACGTTCGTCGACGTGGGGACCGCCCAGGGGGACCTCGCCGTTCAGGTCGCCGCCGCGAACCAGCACCCCACCGGTGTGGGGTTCGACCTCCCGGCGGTCGGGCCCATCTTCGAGGAATACGTCGCGCAGAACGATCTGGGTGGACGGTTGCGGTTCCAGCCGGGCGACTTCTTCGCGGACAACCTGCCACTGGTGGACGTGATCATGATGGGTCACATCCTCCACGACTGGGATCTCGACCAGAAGCGGATGCTCATCGCCAAGGCTTACCGCGCCCTGCAGCCGGGTGGCGCGCTGATCGTCTACGAGGCGATCATCGACGACGACGCTCTCGCAACGCCTTCGGTCTCCTGATGAGCCTCAACCAGAGCGGGCATTATGTGCCACGCCGTGCTTCAACAACCAAGCGGCATCCTGGCTGGAATCGGAAGCGCGATGGTAACCATCGAGGGTCAGATCTACATCGCCCGCCCGCCTGAGATTGTTTTCGACGTGATCGCGGATGAACGCAACGAGCCTCGCTACAACCCGAGGATGATCGCCGTCTCGCTGCTCTCCGACCCACCGATCGGCCAGGGAAGTCGGTTCACCGCGACAATGAAATCGCGGGCGCGGACGTTCACGATGGTGACCGAGTTCACGGACTTCGAGCGCCCCACACGACTCGGCTTGGTGTCGACGGTTGGCCCAATGAGGACGGTTGGCGCGCTTACTTTGGAGCCGCGAGAGTCCAGAACACTGATGAGGTGGTCGTGGGACGTCGAGCTGCGCGGCGCCGCGAAGCTCGCAGCACCCGTCGTTGCCTGGATGGGTCGCCGCCGGGAGCGCGCGATTTGGACGGGACTAAAGACGATGCTCGAAGCCTCGACGTCGAACGGCGACCAGTGGTGAGCGCGGCGCTGGATCAACTCGCGATCGAATGACCACTCCCACTGCCAGCCCTCCGGGCCAAGCCTACCGAGACGCACGACCAGAGCAGGCAAGAGGCCCCCATGAGCCTCCCCTGATGCCACGACCTACGCTGAGCGGTGTCCGCCAGCGGTGTCCGGACCTCCTCTTAGGAGGCATGCTGATCGAGATGGAAGGTGGCTTCGACTACACGGCCGCCGACTGCATGGGCAGGATGTCCGACGCCGGGTTCACGACCATCGAGCAGAGCCGCTGGGTGGGCCCGGACTCGATGGTGATCGGGATCAAGTAGCGCCGAGCGTCTCGACGACGTGGTCGATCGCGCGGGTGAGCTGCGCGACGTCTTCCGGTTCGATCGCCGGGAACATCGCGACGCGGAGCTGGTTGCGCCCGAGCTTGCGATACGCGTCGGTGTCGACCACGCCGTTCGCGCGGAGGATCGCCGACACGACGGTCGCGTCGATGCCGTCGTCCAAGTCGATCGTGCCCACGACGTGGCTGCGCTTGGCCGGGTCGGCCACGAACGGGGTGGCGTAGTCGCTGGCCTCGGCCCACCCGTAGAGCGTCGCCGCGCTCGCGTCGCACCGGCCGGCGGCGAACTGCATGCCGCCGTTGCCGTTGATCCAGTCGATCTGCTCGGCGAGGAGGAAGATGGTCGCGAGCGCCGGTGTGTTGTACGTCTGGTTCTTGCGCGAGTTCTCGAGCGCGGTCACGAGGTCGAGCCCGGCCGGGATCCACCGTCCCGACCCGCCGATCCGCTCGATCCGCTCGATCGCGGCCGGAGAGCAGGCGGCAAGCCACAGGCCACCGTCCGCGGCGAAGCACTTCTGCGGGCTGAAGTAGTAGACGTCAAACTGGGTGGGGTCGACCCGCAGGCCGCCCGCGCCGGACGTGGCATCGACGAGCACCAGGCCCTTGGCCTTGCCGGGCCTGCGGATCTCCATCGCCACGCCGGTCGACGTCTCGTTGTGGGTGAACGCGTAGGCGTCGATGCCGGAGTCGGTCACCGGCAGCGGGTGGTCGCCGGGCTCCGCGCGAAGGACCTGGGGGCTGTCCAGATGGGGAGCGGCGTCGACCGCCTGGGCGAACTTCGACGAGAACTCGCCGAACCACAGGTGCTGGCTGCGTTTGTCGATCAGGCCGAACGTCGCGGCGTCCCAGAACAGGGTGGCGCCGCCGTTGCCGAGGAGCACCTCGTAGCCGGCGGGGAGGCCCAGCAGGGCGGCGATGCCGTCGCGGACGCGGCCCACGAGCGCCTGCACCGGCTTCTGGCGGTGGCTGGTGCCGAGCAGCTTCGGCGCCGCCGCGGCGAGCGCCTCGACCGCCTCCTGGCGCACCTTCGACGGGCCGGAGCCGAAGCGCCCGTCGGCGGGCAGCAGGTCGGCGGGGATGCGGATGTCGGGGATCGTCGTGCTCATGTGCGACGGACTATGCCATCCGCCGTGTGACGATCCCCCGATACCCCCCCGCGTCGGCGCGCAGCTCCACCAGTTCGTGACCGGTGTCATGGCACCAGGCGGGCAGGTCGACCTCGATCAGCGGATCGTCGGCGAGGAGTGCGACCGGCTCGCCCGGCCCCACCGTCCCGATCGCGCGGGCGACGAGGTGGATGGGGACCGGGCACCAGGTGCCCAGGGCATCGACGATCTTCACGGTGCGATCGGGCTCATGGCGCGGAGGGTCACGACCGCTTCGGCGAACGCGGAGGCGGCGATGTCGACATCGCGTTCGGTGGAGGACGGCGCGAGGGTGAACAGCACGGCCGAGTGGGTCCACGGCGCCTCCAGGCCGATGGCCTCCAGCACCGGCGAGGCCTTGCCCGCAGCCGAGCAGGCCGACCCGGGCGAGGCCGCCACGCCGCGTCCGGCCAGCGCCAGCACGAGCGTCTCGCCCTCCACCCAGCCGGCAGACACCTGGACGTGGCCCGGGATCCGGCCGTGGCGCGGCCCGTTGAGCCGGACGTCCGGCACCGCGAGGATCCGGTCGATGAGCCGCCCCGCCAGGGCGGTCATGTGGGCCGCGCGCCCATCCAGTTCGTCGCGGGCGAGGCGCGCGGCCGCGCCGAGGCCCACGACCGCCGGGGTGTCGTGGGCGCCGCCGCGCTTGCCGCCCTCCTGGAGGCCTCCCTCGATGAGTGGATGCAGCCGGGTGCCCTCGCGGACCCACAACGCGCCGGCCCACCGCGGGCCGAGCAGGCTGCCGCCCCCGATGCTCACCAGGTCACAGTCCCATGCGGCGGCGTCGACGGGCACCAGCCCGGCGGTGGCGCCTGCATCGACGTGGATCGCCACGTTGTTGCGGCGCCGGCGCACAGCGCCGATCAGCGCGGGCACGTCCTGCACCGTGCCGATCTCCGCTTGTCCGTGAGCGATGTTCACGAGCACCGTGTCGTCGCGCACGGCATCGGCGAGCTGCCGCGGATCGATGCGCCCCTCGTCGTCGACGCCGACCGTGGTCATAGTCCCGGTCGCGCGGGTCACACTGCGGGCCGCCGCGAGCGTCGCCGGGTGGTCGATCGCGCTCACGACGATATGGCCGCCGCGATGGGCGTTCGCGGCGGCCACGCCCTTGACGGCCAGGTTGCGCGACTCGGTGTCGCCCGAGGTGAAGATCACTCCGCCGGGCTCGGCGCCGATGAGGGCGGCCACCTCGGCACGTGCCCGCTCGATCGCGGCGGCCGGCTCGCGCGCCCAGTCATGGAGCCCTTCGGGGTTGCCGAACTGGGCGTCCACGAACGGCGCCATGGCGTCACGCACGCGCGGGTCGATTGTCGTGGCGGCGGCGTGGTCGAGGTAGGCGCCGAGGTTGTGCTCTACCATGCCCCCCGATTCTAAGGCCACGTCGCAAGGAGCCCCTGTGAAAGTCCCCGCCCTCATCACCGTCTTCGCACTGACCGTCGCCGGCCTCCTCGCCGGGTGCGGCAGCGACAGCGGCGACAGCGGGGCGGCAACGACGCAGCCGGCGACCACGGCGGCGGCCACCACGGCCGCGACGACGGGGACGGCCTCGACCGGCGCGGCGTCCGAGATCACCGCGTGCCTCGACAAGGGCCAGCCCGCGCCGTCGGCCAAGCCCAACTTCACCAAGGCCGAGCAGGTTCTCAAGTCGGGCACCAACTACACGATCGTGATGAGGACCTCGTGCGGACCGATCCGCATCGCACTCGACCCGAAGGCCGGCGGGCCGATCCCGAACTCCGTCGCATACCTCGTGACACAGGGCTACTACGACGGCCTCACGTTCCACCGCGTGGTTCCAGGGTTCGTGCTGCAGGGCGGGGACCCGCAGGGCACCGGAAGCGGCGGGCCGGGCTACCAGGTCGTCGGCCCGGTCCCGGCGGGGTACCAGTACAAGCTCGGCGACGTCGCGATGGCGAAGGCCGGCAACGAGCCGGGAGGCACCGCCGGATCGCAGTTCTTCGTCGTCAGCTCCGACGAGGGGGGAGCCGGCCTGACGCCCGACTACGGGATCTTGGGGCACGCCACCGATGCGGACTCGCTGGCGACGATCAAGCGGATCGACGCCCTCGGCGTCCCGGGCTCGTCGTTCGACCCGCCGACCAAGCCCGTGTGGATCATCTCCGCGAAGCTGGTCCCGTCCACCTGACATGAGCGCGCCCCTTCCCAGCCCGCTGCTGGCGGCGCCCGGTGCGGGAGTTCCGGACGTACCCGCGGCGCGGCTGGACGAATGGTTCGACCGCTCGGCGCTTCGCCGCAACCGCCGATACCGGCGCGGGGCGTGGGCGCTGGGCCTCGCCGGCATGGCGGCGGCGCCGGCGTGGACGGCGACGGTGGTGCTCGGTGGGCGTCGCTGGCGGCCGCCGCTCGTGCGGCTCGCGGCGGGCAGGCCCCTACCGGCGGCGCTGGCCTTCGGGGCCGGGCTGGTGGTCGCCGGCGAGGTCGTACGCCTTCCGATCGGCGCGGTGGGGTTCGCCTGGTCCCGTGCCCACGGCCTCGTCACGCAGCCCGCGCGCGGTTGGCTCGCCGACCGCGCCAAGGCGACCGCCCTCGGCGCGGGCTTCGCCGGAGCGTTGTCGCTCGCGGCCGCGACGCTGATGCGACGCCGACCGGGCACGTGGTGGCTCGGCACATGGGCGGTCGCGTCGGCAGGCGCCGCGGGCCTCACGCTGGTCGGCCCCAAGCTCATCGAGCCGCTCTTCCAGAAGACCACGCCGCTCGACGATCCCGAGCTGGAGCGGGAGGTGCGTGACGTCGCCGGACGCCTGGGAGTGCCGGTGCGCGAGGTCGTGGTGAGCGACGCCAGCACGCGCACCACCGGGTCGAACGCCTACGTCTCCGGGCTGGGACCGACGCGGCGTGTCGTCCTGTTCGACACCCTCCTGCGCGACTTCCCGAGGGCGCACGTGCGGTTCGTCGTGGCCCACGAGCTGGCGCACGTCTCCCGCCGCCACATCCTGCGCGGGTCGCTCATCTCGGCGGCGGCGTCCCTCCCCGCCCTCGCCGCGGTCGGTGGCGTGGTGGCGGCGTCCACCGGGCTGCGCCGGATCGACCGCGGTGACGCCGACCTCACGCTCCGGCGACTCACCGTTGCGATCGCCGGCGTCAGCGTCGCTGAGATCCTTGCCCGCCGGTTCGCCCTCGCCATGAGCCGCGGGTTCGAGCGCGAGGCCGACTGGGAGGCGCTGCGGGTGACCGGCGACGCGGAGGCCGCGATCGGGCTGCACCGCGGTCTGGTGGACCGCAACCTCGGCGTGCCGGATCCGCCGCGGTGGGTGCAGCGCCTGTGGGGGTCGCACCCCACCGCGCTCGAGCGCATCGGCCTGGCGCTCCGCAGCCGGGGATGACCCGGCCGCCGCGGCTGCAGATCGTCGCGGTCGGACGGCTGCGCCCGCCGCACGACGCCGCCGGCCGGATGTACGAGGAGCGCGTGCGGGAACGGATCGGCCTGCGAGTGGACGAGGTCGCCCTCGAGCCGCTGCAACGCGGGGCCGACCAGGTGCACCGCCGTGAGTCGGAGCGGTTGTCGGCGCGGGTGCTGCCCGGCGCCTGGCGCGTCGCCCTCGCGCCGGGAGGCCGGGCCCCCGCGTCCAGCGAGGCCTTTGCCGAGTGGCTCGCAGCGCGACTCGAGGTGCCCCGCCCGACCGCGTTTCTGATCGGCGGCGTGGCCGGGCTCGCACCTGAGCTCGTTGCGGACTCGGATGAGCGCTTGTCGCTGGGGCCGCTCACGCTGCCGCACCAGCTGGCCCGCGTGGTGCTGGCCGAGCAGCTCTACCGCGCCGCCTGCATCGTCGCGGGCCACCCGTACCACCACTGAGCGCCGCCGCCGCCGGGGCTTCCGAAGCCGGCGTCAGGATGAGTGCCGTGACCGGGAGCGTTCGCGCGATTCTGGCGAGTGAAAGGCCCGTCAGACAAGGACGCAGGGAGCGCCCAAATCGGGAATATGGGCGCGATCGAGGACGCCGCCCCAGACACGTGGCATGCCGGCAGGACGGAGGCAAATCCGGCGATGCCTTGCAGCCACCAGAATCGCGCGAACGCTCCCGGTCACGGCACTGATGAAGGCCACGGATGTGATCCTCGCGATCGGGCTGATCCTCGGAGCGGGACTTCTCGCCTACCCCATCGCGGCGTTCCTGCGGCTGCCATACATGCTCGTGCTCATCGGCGCCGGCGCCCTGCTTGGACCGTCCGTGCTCGACCTCATCGACGTGCCGCTGACCTCCACGGGCGAGCAGGTGCTGCTGACGCTCGGGGTGTCGTTCATCCTGTTCCACGGCGGGCTGCAGCTGTCGGTCCGCGTACTCCGCCAGGTGGCCGTGGGGCTCGGCATGTTGGTGATCCCGGGCGTGATCGTGACCGCGACCATCTGCGGGCTGGTCGCCGCTCTGGTGTTCGACATCCCGGTCACCACTGGCCTGCTGCTCGGCGCGGTCCTCGCCCCGACCGACCCGGCGATCCTCATCCCGCTCTTCGAGCGTATGGGGCTCCGTCCGAAGCTCCAGCAGACGGTCGTGGCGGAATCGGCGCTCAACGACCCGACGGGCGCTGTGCTCGCGCTCACGCTGCTCGGTGTCGTCGCCAGCGACGAGAGCCTGGGCGGCGGACCCGTCCTCGACTTCGCCAAGGAGCTCGGGATCTCGGCCGGCCTCGGCATCGTCTTCGGCGTGCTGCTGGCGCTCGTCGTGTCGCACTCCCGGCTCGGTGTGTGGCGGGAGTCCGCCGGCATCGCGGTGCTCGCGGTCGTCAGCCTCACGTTCTTCACCGTCAACGAGGCCGGCGCCGAGAGCGGCTATCTCGGCCCGTTCATCGCGGGGCTGATCGTCGGCAACATGGACCAGTTCGGCCTCGGCATGCACACCGAGCACGAGCGCGACATGCGCAGCCTGGTGGCGAACCTCTCCGACATCATGGTGATCTTCGTGTTCACGGTGCTCGGCGCGAACCTCCCCTGGGCGGCGATCGCCGACAACTGGCTTCCCGCGCTTGCGGTGATCGCCACGTTGATCCTCGTCGCACGGCCGCTCGTGGTGCTGCTGTGCCTCGTGCCGGACCGGCGCGGAGCGTGGACGCTCGCGGAGCTCCTGTTCATGGCGTGGACGCGCGAGACGGGCGTGGTGCCGGCCGCCCTCGCCGGCATCGTGGTGGGTCGCGGCGTGGCGAACGGGGAGCTCATCGTCGTCACGGTGGCGCTGGCGATCCTGGTGACGCTCGGGCTGCAGTCCTCGACGAAGGGCTGGCTCGC
Organism: uncultured Thermoleophilia bacterium; assembly: GCA_963777565.1. Classification (GTDB taxonomy): domain Bacteria; phylum Actinomycetota; class Thermoleophilia; order Miltoncostaeales; family Miltoncostaeaceae; genus CALMEC01. The sequence goes on along the minus strand of CAVZQZ010000009.1, from coordinate 632,659 downwards.
CCGGCGGCTCGGCCTCATCGAGGCTCCCGAGGCGACGGCGGCTCCGAGCCCGGAACACTAGGATCCCGCCCCGTGCCGGACCCCGCCCTCATCACGCCGATCGTCGACGCCATCCGCGCCGTCGTGTCATCCGTCGACGCGGATCCGCAGGTGGAGCTGTCCGCGCCCGCGAACCCCGGGCACGGCGACCTGGCCACGCCGGTCGCGATGTCGCTCGCGAAGGCGGCGAAGCGCAACCCCCGCGAGATCGCCGCCGAGATCGCGGCGGCGCTCGAGCCGCTCGACGTCGTCGAGCGGGTGGAGGTGGCGGGGCCGGGCTTCGTCAACGTCACGCTCGCGCCCTCGTGGTTCGCCGGCGCGGTGAGCGCCGTCGCCTCCGCGGGCGCCGGGTACGGAGCGGGGCAGGCGGCGCCGGCCGAGCGCATCCACCTCGAGTTCGTCTCGGCCAACCCCACCGGCCCGCTGCATGTCGGCCACGCCCGGCACGCCGCGTTCGGCGACTCGCTCGGGCGGATCCTCTCCTTCGCGGGTCACAGCGTCTACCGCGAGTTCTACGTCAACGACTACGGTCGCCAGATCGAGCTGTTCGGGCTGTCGGTCAAGGCTCGGCTCGACCAGCTGCACGGCGTCGACACCCAGGTGCCGGAGGACGGCTACCACGGCGAGTACATCGTCGACCTCGCGCGCGAGATCGGGGAGAGCGACCTCGACGCCGCTGCGCTGGGAGCGATCGCCAAGGACCTGATGCTGCGGCGCATCCAGGCTGACCTCGAGCGGTTTCGCGTGCGCTTCGACGGGTTCTTCTCGGAGACCTCGCTGCACGAGGCGGGCCGGGTCGCCGAAGGAATCGACCGGCTCATGGCCGCGGGTGACGCCTACGAGCAGGACGGCGCGGTCTGGTTCCGCACGACCGCGTACGGCGACGAGAAGGACCGCGTCATCCGCCGCGCGGACGGGTCGACGACCTACATCGCGCCCGACGTCGCCTACCACCTGGACAAGGCTGCTCGTGGGTTCGACCGCCTCATCACTGTGCTCGGCGCCGACCACCACGGGTACGTGCAGCGGCTGCGGGCGGTGCTCGCCGCGGGCGGTCACGACCCGGAGATCCTCGAGGTCCCGCTCATCCAGCTGGTGAGCTTGGTGGAGGGCGGGGAGGAGAAGCGCATGAGCAAGCGCGCCGGGACGGTGGTGTCCCTCACGGACCTCATCGACGACATCGGGGTGGACGCCGCCCGGTTCTTCCTGGTGCAGCGCGCGAACGAGACGGCGTTCGACCTCGACCTCGCGGTCGCCCGGGAGCAGAGCCGGGAGAACCCCGTCTACTACGCCCAGTATGTTCACGCCCGCGCGTGCAACGTGCTGGAGCGCGTCGGCGACGCCCCGGCGCCCGCGGTCCCGCCGTCGCTGGAGCCCGCGGAGCGGGCGCTGGTGCTGCGCCTCGCGGACTGGCCGGAGACGGTCGTCGAGGCGGAGCGGCGCCGCGCGCCGCACCGGCTGGTCGCGTACCTCATCGACCTGGCGCGCGACTTTCACCTGTTCTACGAGCACTGCCGCGTGTACGACGCGCCCGACGACGTCAAGCCGTTCCGGGTGGAGGTGACTCGCGCGGCGCGCGGCGTCATCGCCCTCGGCCTGGACCTGCTCGGGGTCGAGGCGCCGCAGCGCATGTGACGCCGCGCCCGGCCGGCGCGATCCGGGTGTCTGGTAAGTTCCGCCCAGACGCGGACGTAGCTCAGCTGGTAGAGCGCGAGCTTCCCAAGCTTGAGGTCGCGGGTTCGAGCCCCGTCGTCCGCTCTCCGTTTCTCCCCTGCATAGCGCCACTTTTCGCGAGGCGAACGCACGGGCCTGCAGGACCCGTGCACGGGTTCCCGGGAACATTTCGGGAACACCAGCCCAGCCAGCCGTCGTCATGCCGGCCCGGATCGCATCGACCATCGGTGCACCGTGCGCGAGGTTGAGCGCGATCGACGACCGCGCGCGGGACTGACTCCGAGGTCGGCCGCAGCTGGACAGCTCCGGCTCGCTGGACGACCACACCTCGATGCCGGTCATGCCTTGCTCTGTGCGGGCCATGAGGTGACCCAGGCGCGACGGATGCGGCTCCGCGATGGTGCGGTCGTAGCCGGTCAGCAACTCTTCACTGTCCCCTTCGACCCGGAAGATGATCACGACGGCCATGTCCCCTCCCTTCGGTTGGGGGCGCATGCGTCTGGGGCGCCCGCGCGATGGCTCTGCCTTTCCGCGGACAGGGCCAAACAGGTCATCCGCCTGTCGTCACTGGGGACTCGGCGGACTCACGGTCAGAGACCTGTCGCGAGATATCCTGCCGCGTCCGGGCGAGCAGCAGTTCGACCTGTCCGGATCAGGCAGTCGAATCGACGACCTGCCGCGCGCGACGCCGTGCAAGATCTGTGCGTCTCAGCGGCCGCCCCGACGCTCGCCGTTTCTCAGGTCGCTCGGTCGAACCACCAGTCGGGGCCCGCGGGCGCAGCGCACTCGAGCCGGGGCCGATCCCAGCCCGCGAGGGAGGCCGCCGCGTCGTGGGTGCCTTCGAAGAAGGCCAGCAGCGTTGCATCCGGATCCGCCGAGGAGCGCACCGCCTCATACGGCAGTGCGAACTCACCCAGCTCCCTCAGCCAGAACGCCGCGTCCGGTTCGACCTTCGCGTCGGAGAAGCCTTCCGGAGTCGGATAGGCGTACGCATAGAAGATGGGCGTCGGGGCACTCGCGTTCCCGGGCCAGAACCCGCAACTCGTGACCTCATGCGAATACGCCTCGCGAGCGACGTCATCCGGGAAGTTCGGCATACCGCCCGGATGCTCCGGAGCGAGTCGGCCGGAGAAGCGCGTCACTGCGAGGTCGAACGCACCCCAGAACAGGTGTACCGGGCTGACCTTCCCGAGGTACCCGGCGCGGAAACGCGTAAGCACACGCTGCGCCTGTACGAGCGCTCCCCACAGTTTGCGGGCGTGGTCCGGCTCGTAGCGGCGCTCGCGCGTATCCTCGGGGAACGGGACCGCGTCCGGGATCTCGTTGGGCACGGGGTTGATCTCCACCGGCAGCCGGAGGCGTCCCATCGCGTCAAGAGTCTGGGCGTGGAACGCCGCGACGCTCATCGACGTCAGTTCGACCTCGGCAACACCTCCGGTGGTCGACGTCACGCGCAGCCGCTGGTCGCCGAAGTCGAACTCGATCTCGAAGCCGCGGCCGCCGTACGGCACGAGTGACGTCCCGAGTCCGCGCGAGGTGACGTAGAGCGTGACTCCCCAGGAATGGTTGATCCACGGCCCGCAAACCATGCGGATCTTCCCGACGACCTGGGTCCAAAGATGCAACGCCGCGAGCGTCTCACCCCACTCCTCCGCCGGAAGGACCGGCCAGTCCGACGCCGCCGCAGCCGGCGGTCTCCATCGACTGCTCACCACCCCGCCAACCTCCCTCGATGAAACGGGCAGCACGAGCCGCTCGCCAACCCTCAGACGCCGTCGCTCGGACTGTACTCGCCGCGTGCCGTCGCAGTGGGATGTCCGACCGAGTCCGGTCGAAGCGAGCCTTGGATGTTCGTCTTGTGCTCACGCAGGCCCTCGTCATTGGGGACTCCGCCCCCTGCCGCGGCCCGATGGCCTACCGAACGATGCAACGCGCGCACCTTGTACTCTCGCTCCGTCCCGTCGGGATGGCGTCCCAAACCGTGAGGTCGTGGGTTCGAGCCCCGTGGTCAGCTTTGCCGCCTCGCCTCGCTCGCCGGCCGTCGCTCAGCGGTCACGGCGCCTGGCGGGGCCTGCCCCACGACTCGTCGTGCACTAGCGTCCGCCACGGGCGGCGGGCCTTGGCGGCCTCAGGCCGCAAGCCGACCGGGAACGCGGTGGGATAGCCCAGCGGCGTGAGGTAGTGGCATCCGAGCTCCGCCGGGATCTCCAGCAGCGCCCGGTACTCGTCCTCGACGAACCAGTGGAAGATCGTCGGCGTCGTCCCCAGCCCCATCGCCCGCGCCGCGACGAAGAGGTTCTCGAGCGCGAAGGCGACCGAGGTGTCCTCGCCGAATCGCTCGATCCGGTCCTTCAACGGCTCGTCCGGGTACCGGAACCGAGGCACGGTCAGCGCGGCGATCCAGACGGGGACGTCGACATAGCTTCCGAGTGCCTGCTGCGCGTAGCCCGCCGCCCACGCCGCGTGATCCTCGGCGGTCCGGTCGCCGGCGGGGCGCACCACGCGGAAGTACTCGGCTGCGCCAGCCAGGACGAGCGCGGCGAGCGCGGCACGCCGCTCGGCCTCCCGCACCACGATGAAGCTCCACGCCTGCGCGTTGTGCCCGGTGGGGGCGAGCAGCGCGAGCCGGAGGAGGCGATCGACGTCATCGTCTGCGACCGGTCGGTCGGTGTACTGGCGCACGCTGCGCCGGCTTCTGATCGCGTCGAGCGCGTCCATCGAGCACCTCCGCGGCAAGTTGATTGCGTGATGCAAGTCACGATACGGCACCGGGGGGGCGGCGGGCAAGGTCACGGGGTCACTGCATTGATGCAAGTTGCTCGGACTAAGATCGAGGTGTGCTCGGCCGCGACTATCCCCGACAGAACTGCTCGATCGCGCGCACGCTGGAGGTCGTCGGAGAACGGTGGACCCTGCTGATCCTCAGGGACGCCTTCATGGGCTTCACCCGATTCGAGCAGTTCCTCGATCGGCTGACGCTTGCGCCGAATATCCTCACCAAGCGTCTGCGGACACTCACCGAGGCTGGGATCCTCGACCGGCGGCGCTACCAGGAGCGCCCCGAGCGGCACGAGTACATCCTGACCCAGCAGGGCAAGGAGCTCCTGCCGGTCATCCTCGGGCTGCTGCGGTGGGGTGACGCGCACCTGGCACCGCGCGGCGCGCCGGCGATCGTGCTGCACGTGGACTGCGGGGGGACCCTCGACGCGCACGCGGTCTGCGATCGCTGCCATGCCGCCGTCGCTGCCGACGCCACGGAATGGCGGTACGGGCCCGGGTCGACACGGCCGGCCGGATCTGCGCCGGGACCGCCCCGGAGCGACTGAGCTCAGGCCTATCGGGCCAGGTCGCGGCGCTGGAACGCGACGAACGCGGCGGTCAGCGCGACGACGGTGAAGCCGGCGAGCACGGCGCAGTCGCCCCATGGGACGTCGCCGGCCTGGATGGTGGGACCGGGTGTGAAGTACCAGAACAGCGTGACCCTGGTGAGGAAGCGGATCGGCTCCCACAGCGAGAACAGGAAGTTCGCGACGTACATGCCCAGGGTGATGCCCACGGCCACGCCGAGCGCGCGGCCGCGCTCGCTCATGAACGCCGAGACCAGGAACGCCAGCGCGCCGAGCGCCATGAACAGCAGCCACGCCTGCCCGGCCGCGAGCGCCATGCGACCCACATCGAGCCGCCCGCCGGGCGGGTCGAAGACGCGGTCCGCGCTCACCGTTCCCACCGCGTACGCCACCGCGAGGGCCGCCGCCCCGGGGATCAGCACCGCGAGGTGCGACGCGAGGTAGACCCGTCGGCGTAGCGGCCGGGCGAGCGTCATGTCGAGCGCCCCGGACTCGAGGTCGCCGGCGACGGAGCGCGCCCCCAGGCCGATGATGAACAGGCACGCGGCGACGAGGAAGATCGGATGCGTCTGCCCGATCACGGTCCATGCGGCCAGGGGGTCGAGCCCGGCGAGGCGGAACGCCGTCGAGATGTTGCCCTCGAGCCCGGCCGTGCGGGTCTGCTCGTCGGCGGTCGAGAACAGCGCCACCAGCGCGAAGCCCCACAGCGCCAGAAGCGCGGTGATCAGCGGGAACCGCACCCGCAGCTCCCACCACAGGCGGCGTACCACGGGGCCGCTCACGCGGTCCGGTCCTCGTCGCTCGAGTGGTAGTACGACAGGAAGATCTCGTCGAGTCCCGGCTCCTCGATGCGAACGTCGTCGACCGCAAGGCGGCTCAGCGCCTCGAGGAGGGCCTGTGCCTCGCCGAGGTAGTCCATCGTGACCATTCCGTCGGTGCGCTCCACCACCGTGGCGCCGGCGATCGCAACCGGCGCCGCCGGGTCTCGCAGCACGACCGTCACGCGCTTCGGCCGGCGGCCGCGGAGTTCGTCCACGCGGCCCTCGTCGACGATCCGCCCCTCGCGGATGATCGCCACGCGGTCGCAGAGCGCCTCGACCTCGCTCAACACGTGCGACGAGAAGAACACCGTCGTGCCCGCCTCCCGGCGATCGCGCAGGAAGCCGAAGAAGCCATCCTGGACGAGTGGATCGAGCCCCTCGGTCGGCTCGTCGAGCACGAGGAGGCGAGGGTCGTGCTGGACCGCCTGCACGATCGCGAGCTTCTGGCGCATCCCCCGGGAGAACGTCCGGATCGGCCGGTCCAGATCGGCGTCGCTCAGCCGGAGCGCCTCGCAGGCGGCCCGGCGAAGGACCGGCGGGCGTCCGTCCAGGCTCGCGAAGTACTCGAGTGCCTGCGCCCCGCGCATCCGCATGGGAAGACCAGGGTCGGTCGGGAGAAACCCCACGTCAGCGCGCAGCCGGTGGCCCTCCCGCCACGGATCCTGGCCGAGCACCCGAATCGAGCCGCCGTCGGCATGGAGCAGGCCCATCGCCACCCGCAGCGTGGTGGTCTTGCCGGCACCGTTCGGGCCGAGGAATCCGTACACCGAGGCTCGCGGAACGGTCAGGTCGACGCCCGCAAGCGCGTACCGGTCGCCGTAGCGCTTCTCGAGGCCCGTCGCCGTGAGTGTCTCCACGCGACGAACGGTAGTCGGCCGGCCGCCGGTCGACGGGGCGAACGCGACCGCACGGTGCCGGCCACGTGAACCCAGCGACGTTCATCACGGCCCGGCGGGTCCTTCGCCCTGCGCGCCCCTCGCGACGGTACGCTCACGGCTCGGTGACGAATCCACGACGCGCGACCGTCGCGGCCCATGCCATGGCCGCAACCAGCCATCCGCTCGCTACGCGAGCGGCGCTCGGGATGCTCGACGCGGGCGGCAACGCCTGTGACGCCGCTGTCGCCGCTGCGGCCGTGCTGTGCGTGTGCGAGCCGATGTCGACCGGCGTCGGGGGCGATGCGTTCGCGCTCGTCTGGCGCGACGGCGCCCTCACCGGGTTGAACGCCAGCGGCCGGGCACCGACCACGGCCGATCCCGAGTCGCTCGATCGGGTTCCGCTTCACGGACCGATGTCGGTCACCGTGCCGGGCGCGGTGGCGGGGTGGGTCGCCCTCTTGGAACGCTACGGGCGGCTCGGGCTCGACCGGTGCCTCACCCCGGCCATCGACGCGGCCGAGCGCGGATTCGCGGCGACGCCGGTGATCGCAGCCGCATGGGCGGCGCTCGCGCCGTACCTGGCGGCCGACCCGGAGCTCGCACGCTGCTATACGCCGGCGCCGCGCGTGGGGGAGATCGTTCGCAACCCGGCGCTCGCCGCGACGCTCCGGCGCATCGCCGACCACGGCGTCGACGCGATCGCCCGGGGCCCGATCGCGGAGGCCATCTGCGCCGCCTCCTGGCTCGACGAGGACGACCTCGCGGCCAACGTCCCCGAGTGGGTCGAGCCGCTGCGCCTTCGCTACCGCGACGTCGAGGTCTGCGAGCTACCACCGAACGGTCAGGGCGCCGCGGCGCTGCAGGCGATCGGCATCGCCACCGAGTTCGACCTCGCCGCAGCGTCGGACGCCGATCGTGTGCACCTGCTGGCCGAGGCCATGAAGCTCGCGTTCTCCGACGCGAGGCGCCACATCGGCGACGCGCCGCTCCCCGCGGGGTACCTCGATCCGGCGTACCTCGCTGCCCGAGGGCGCACGATCGACCTCGCCCGCGCCGGGCAGCCGGTTCCCGGTCCGCTTCCGACCGGCGGCACCGCCTACCTGTGCGTGGTCGATGCGGGCCGGACCGCCTGCTCGTTCATCCAGAGCCTCTACCACGGCTTCGGCGCCCTCGTCGGGGCCCCCGGCACCGGCATCGCCCTTCAGAACCGCGCCGCCGGCTTCACCCTCGCGCCCGGTCACCCCAACCGGCTGGGTCCCGGCAAACGACCGTTCCACACGATCATCCCCGGGATGCTGCTCCGCGATGGCGGCCTGCTCGGCCCGTTCGGGGTGATGGGCGGCCACATGCAGGCGCAGGGGCACCTGCAATTCGTCACGGGGGTCGTCGACCTCGGTCTCGACCCGCAGCAGGCGCTCGACCGGGCCCGCTTCCGGTGCGACCCGCACCCGGACGGCTGGGGGCTCGCGCTCGAGCCTGGGCTCTGGGACGCCGCCGGCGACCTCCGAGGGCGAGGACATCACGTTGCCTGCGAGTCCGACCCGTCGGGCTTCGGCGGCGGCCAGGCGATTCTCGTGTGCGGCGACGCGTTGGCCGGCGGCTCCGACCCGCGCAAGGACGGTCACGCAGCCGGCGCGTAGAAACGCGCCGTCTCACGCATCGTGCGCGATGCGCCGGGCGGGGCGACGGAGCTACGCTCCGTGCGACGCGAACGGATGCGTGTCGACCATGGACGGGACTGCCGTACGCCGCCAACCGGCTCGGGATGAGCGCGGGGCGTCTCGGCCGTCGTTCGGCCGGGCCCGCATCGACGCGGGACGACGGCGTCGTCGGGGCGTGGCCCCGCGGTCCGCGCCTCCCGCGGACTCAGGGTCACGTCCCGGCGATGCCCGTCACGGTCAGGCCCGCTTGCGCCCGTGCGCGATCAGATACTCGGCGGGGATGTGGACCGTGCCGTCTGAAGCGGCGTTGTTGCGGCTGAACATCTCCGTGAGGTCGTCGCGCGGCGCCTGCCACAGGCCCTGCGGCTCGAGGAGCTCTCGCGCGATGACGGTCGGGCCGAAGTGCGCTCGGACGTCTCGACCGCCGCCGGGGTCGAGTCGAAGTGGGAGTCGACGATGTCGCGATCGTCGGCGAACGTCATATCCGTCCCGGCGAAGAGCCGCTCTGTGTACGCCTCGGTGCCCCACAGCAGTGGCGGCGACGCGAACGGCGGTTTGGAGCCGTCCGGCCGGACGGGCACGATGCCGGCCGTGGAGCAGCTCGGACTCAGCCCGTTCTCACCCGGCCAGACCGTGACGTGGTGGGACGAGCGCGGGCGCCGGACGGGACGCTTCGTCGGGGTCATCACGCGAGGGCGGCATCGAGGCGACGCCGAGGTCGCGCTCGGCGGGGCGATCACCGCGGAGCGCCTCGTGCGCGTCGCGGTGGGGAGGCTCAGTCCTGTGGAATCTCGGGCCCCGGGTCGTGCTCCAGGCTCGTCTTGAGGGGCTCGCCGCCCCAGCGCGTGCGGTAGTCCGTGATGATCGCGCGGAGGTGGGAAGGCAGGTAGTCCATGCGCTCGAGCCGCGCGAGGAGCTGCAGGTGGTAGATCTGATACTTGAGCGGCGCGGGTCCCGGCCGGACGAGGCTGTACTTGCTCACGCCGGGGCCCAGGTCGTAGCGCGGCAGGTACCGCACGAGCTCCAGCGTGCCGCGGTAGACGTAGTCGCGGGCCCGGTCGCGCAGGTGCAGCCAGGTGGGGTCGACCGCGGCGAGCTCCTCGGCCTGCCGTGAGAACCGGTCGAGGCTTGCGAGCGACTGCATGAAGCCGTTGAGGACACGCGCGGCCGCCCCGTTGCGGTACGCGTATTCGAGGTACCAACGGCCGGGGCCGGTTCCCCTGGCCACCAGCCCGCCGGCGCTCCAGTGGACCGCGAACGCATTGAGGTACTCCTTCGCCTGACGCTGCGCGCCGGCCAGGTCGGCGGCGGTCGCCTCGTCGGGAAGCGACGGGATGACCAGGGTCAGCGCCAGGCCGTTGCTCATCGCGTCGCGCCACGGAGCCTGCTCGCCGTCCGGCGCTCGGTAGGCCGATTCGATGACCCGGAAGCGCAGGCCGTTGGGCAGTTGCTTGACCGTCGCGTACGCCAGAATCTCCCGGGCCCCGTTGCGCAGGCCTTCGATGTCGCCACGGGCCTGACGGCGCAGCACGTCCCGGGAGGCGCGGACCCAGTTGGGGAAGAAGCCCTGCCGCTTGTAGTACGTCCAGAGGATGTTCGACTGCGGCGGTCGCACCATGCAGCTGGTGCAGGGCACGAAGTCGTGCGTCGCGACCCACCAGCGGTTGACCGTGAGGATCTGGGCGCGGGCGGTCGCGGTCGCGGCTCGTGCGGACACGAGCACGTCGGGGTACTTCGGCGCCGCGCCCGCGGTGGCGGGCAACGCCACGGCCACGGCGATCAGGGGGACGAGCGCACGCCGGGGCCGCATCGGGCGTGAGGATATGCCGGGCGCCGGATCGGGCGAAGCCGGGTGGGTGAGTCGGTAGGCTGCGCGTGCCACTTCCGAAGGAGATTCCCGATGCCCACGCTTCCTCCTCCCGCCGACCCGAACGTCACGTACACGGCGGTGTTCGACACCAGCGAGGGCGAGATCCGGTGCGCGCTGTTCGCCTCCGACTCCCCCCAGACGGTGGGGAACTTCGTCGGTCTCGCGAAGGCGGGCTTTTACGACGGCGGCATCTTCCACCGCGTGATCAAGAACTTCATGATCCAGGGCGGATGCCCGAACGGGATCGGCACCGGCGGCCCCGGCTACCAGTTCGCCGACGAGTTCAACGCCCACAAGATCGTGAAGGGGTCGCTCGCGATGGCGAACGCCGGCCCTGGCACGAATGGCAGCCAGTTCTTCATCGTCACCGCCGAGGCCACGCCGTGGCTCGACGGCGCCCACACGAACTTCGGCAAGGTCGTCGCCGGCCAGGACGTCGTCGACTCGATCGGCTCGACGGCGACCGACGGCCGTGACCGTCCCCGCACTCCGATCACGATCAACACCATCCGCATCGAGGAAGCAGCGGCGTGACATCCGTGCCGTCGCACGACTGCCGCCGGTCCGCGCCGGTGTCGGTCGGGGGCGACGGCGAGGTGGGCGACGGGACTGTCTTCAACTGCCAGGAGGACGGCGAGCCGCCTTCTCGAAACGGTCGGCCTCCCTGCGTGGGGCGGGCGCGGCGGCGCCATTCCGGGCCGCCGCGCGTCGCGACGGCTACTTGTCGTGAATGGCGGCGAGCACCGCTTGTTGCACCTCGCGGGTGATGTCGGCGATGCCGTCCTCCTCGTGAGCGTGGACCGCCGCCGCCTTGACGATCTCGTCGATGCTGTCGCCCTCGAACACCGCGGGGCACCCCTCCATGATGTCTGCGCAGCGAAGCTCTTTCATCGTCGCTCCTCATGTTCGCGCGGTACCGGCGGCGTGAAGGCCGCGGCACCGCCGACGCTATGCACGTCAAGCGGGACACAATCGTGGGCTGGCGCTACGCCGGGGGCCAGTCGAGGCGGGTCGGCGCGAACCCACCCGGCCAGTCGGCGTAGGCCTCCGCCGGCGACGACGTGTCCGACGTCACGGAGGCGCCATAGCGAGCGGCTGTCTCGTTGACGGGATAGTGGATCCCCCGATCCCCACCGCGTGCGCCGACCATCAGGATCGCGCAAGGGCCGTCGCCGGCGCCGACGAAAATGTGTTCCGTCCCGGCGGGGCAGTGCACGAAGTCCCAGGCTCGCAACGGCCGCTCCTCGCCGTCGATGATCACCAGGCACTCGCCGGCGAGCACCAGGAAGTCCTCCTGAGCCTCCTCGGCGTGGTACTTCCCGTTCGGCTCGCCCGGCCGCAGCACATGGATGTTGATCCCGATCTCGGGAAACCTCGCGTCGGGCGGCTCGAACCGCACGTAGCTGCCCGCCCGCTCATGGCGCAGGGCGGGTGCGTCCGCCACGTTGACGATGAACCAATCGGCCATGCGCCGACCCTACGTGGGCGGACGACCCGGTGGTAGCGTCGCCCGCGTGGAGCGGTTGGCGGATGGGATCTGGCGGTGGGCCGCCCGTCACCCGGAGTGGCATCCCCGTACGCCATTCGGCGCCGAGGTCGCGAGCTACGCGATCGGCGACGGCGCCGGCACGCTGCTCGTCGATCCGCTGATCCCGCCCGAGCCCGGGTTCTTCGAGGCGCTCGACGCGGTCGTCGCGGGACGGGTGCGGATCATGGTCACCATTCCGTATCACGTGCGGAGCGCCGAGGCGCTCTGGCAGCGCTACCGCGTCGCACGTGGGGCGACGATCCACGGGCATCCGGCGGTCGCGAAGCGTCTGAGCGACGACTCGGGATTCCAAGCGATCGCGGCCGGCGTGCCGCTCGACGGCGGCATCCTCCCGATCGGCATCGGCAAGCCGCGCCGGTACGAAACTCCGCTGTTCGTCCCCGAGCGGCGCGCGCTGCTCTTCGGCGACGCGGTCGTCGAGGCCGACGGCGCCCTGCGCGTCTGGATGCAGCGCGAGATCACACCGGAGCGCCTCACGTGGTACGCGGAGCGACTCCGGCCGACGCTCGAGCCGTTGCTCGACCTCGACGTCGACCGGGTGCTCGTCACGCACGGCATCCCGGTCCTCGCCGACGGCCGGGCGGCGCTGCGCGAAGCACTCGACGCCGGCCCCTGGTACCACCGACCCAGCTGATCACTTCCGGCGCGTCCGCCCTCGTGGGGGTGCGAGGCGGACCGGCTCGGCGACGCCATCTGCGCCGGTGACCATGGTGAAGGTGGCGCTGCAGATCGCCCGGGTCGCCTTCTTGGTGGGGTCCTCCGCAGTTGCCGCCAGCGCGACGGTGAGCGACGTGCGTCCCACCGCGACGAGGGTCGCCGTGACGTTGCACACCTCGCCGTCCCTGATCGGCCCCGTCCAGACGATGTCGGCGGCGGCCTTGAAGAACACCGACTGGTCGGGCTCCACCGCCCGCGCCGCCACGACCCATGCGGCCATGTCCATCCACGACATCATCCAGCCGCCGTGCATCACACCCAGCGAGTTCGTGTTGGCCGGCATCACCAGCATCGACAGCGTGTAGCTGATCTTCGGCACCGGCGTCGCGGTGGGCGTGTTGTCCTTGGCGGCGGCGATGCCGATAGTGAATCAGACGGCCGGTCGGGCCGGCTGTGCACGGAGGCGTGTCGGATGATGGAACGGATCAGGAACGGGTTGGGGCTCGTGCGGGCGTCGTGGGACGTCGTGCGGGCCGACCGTGAGCTTCTGCTCCTGCCGGTCATGTCGGGTCTGGCGAGCCTCGGCGTGTTCGGGCTGATCTTCTTCGGGGTGTTCGGCGACCAGCTCGACGTGGTTCGCGACGGCGGGCCGCTCACGTCGCCGACGGCGTTCGAGTGGATGCTCATCGCCATCGGCGCATACGCCCTCTCGTACATCGCGATCTTCTTCAACGTCGCCATCGTGTGCGCCGCCGACGAGCGGATGAGCGGGGGCGACCCGACGTTGCGAAGCGCGCTCGCCGACGCGCGGCAGCACGCCCGCGCGATCGCGCCGTGGGCGCTGATCTCTGTGGTGGTCTCGACCGTGCTCAAGGCGATCGAGGAACGCGGCGGGATCGCCGGGAAGATCGTCGCCGGCCTGCTCGGCCTGGCATGGGCGCTCGTCACCTACCTGGTGCTGCCGGTGCTGGTGCTGGAGGGCGTCGGCGTGCGCGAGGCGATCACCCGGTCGAAGGATCTGTTCGTCCGCACGTGGGGCGAGTCGGTCTCCGGTGAGATCGGGCTGTCCCTGGTCGGGTTCCTCGCCGTGCTACCGGTGGTTCCGTTGCTGCTCCTCGTCGCGGGGGGCGGACAGCCGGAGATGATCATCGCGGCGATCGTGATCGGCGTGGCGTGGTGCCTGCTCGTCGCCGTGGTGATGTCGGCGCTCACGAATGTGTTCCGCGTCGCGCTCTACCGCTTCGCGGTCGACGGCGAGGCGCCCGAGGGCTTCGAGAACGTCGATCTCGCAGGCGTCTTCCCGCCCAAGCGCCGCCGCCGGCTCCTTGGCTAGCCGACGCGCCGTTCGCGCCGGCCGACGGCGACGATGGTCGGCAGGAGCGGGCCGCGCAACGCGACCCGAAGCCACGGAGCGGCGGCCAGGGCGCGCCCGGCGGCCCCCGCGCGCTGCTCCGCGGTGACGTCCACCAGATCCTCGGTGGCGTCGTGGGCGTCGAACCCGGTGTCGGTCAGGAGGGTGAGGAGCTCGCGGCGACCGAGTGGCCTGCAGTCGTAGCGCTCCCCTCGTCGCGTCGCCCGCATGTAGGCGTCCGCTGCTCGTCGAGGCAGCCAGCCGAGCAGCGGGAGGCGGTAGTGGTTCTCGACGAGCTGCCATCGGTGCGGCACCGCGACGTACACGGTCCCACCATCCACGAGCACCCGGGCGATCTCACGCAGGTGTCGCCGCTGGGACTCGCGGTCGCCGACGTGCTCGATCACGTGGTTCGAGACGACGACGTCGAACCAGGCGTCGTCGAACGGGAGTCGCTCACCGTCGAACCGCACGAACTCGTAGCCGTCGTGCGCGACGCGCACGTCCGTGACGTCGACGCTGGTGACCCATCCGTCCGGCCCGGTGGCCGCGGTGAGCTCGGCCGCGATGGTCCCGCTGCCGGTCCCGATGTCGAGCAGCCTGGCGCCACGCAGGGGGCGGGTACGCTCGATCACCGCGATGAGCTTCGCCGCCTTCGCGCGGCGGGACGGGACGTCCAGCACCGCATGGGTCGTCGCATCGCGCCGGGGGGTCCTCGCGACCGCGGCCGCCCGGTCGATCAGGTCGACATAGCGGGCCCACGAGCGCCGCGCCCGAACGTCGGCGATCGCGGCGCCCCAGTCGCGGGTGTCGGCGAGCACCCGATCGATCGCGGCGGCCAGCGCCCCCGGATCGGACGGCGGGGCGAGCGCGCCGGTCACGCCGTCCTCGACGAGCTCGGCCAGCCCGCCGGCGCGGGTGGCGACCACCGGCCGGTCGAACGCGAAGGCCAGGGCGGCGACGGCCGACTGCGTCGCGGTGCGGTAGGGCAGCACCACCGCATCGGCGGCGGTGAACATCGCCGGAATCTCGTCGTTGGGGACGTAGCGGAAGTCGAGCACGACGCGGTCGGCGACCCCGGCGGCCACGGCCGCGTCCCGGTACCGGTCGGGCGATTCCCAGCACTCGCCGGCCACGAGCAGCACCGCGGGCGCCCGGAGGTGCGCCATGGCTGCGATCGCATCCTCGACGCCCTTGTACGGGCGCACGTAGCCAAAGGTGAGGAGCAGCCGACAGGCCCCTGCTCCGACGCCCCGGCGCAGCGCGGCGACCTCGTCCGGGCCGGCCGGGCCGGTGGCGGCGGCGACGTTCGCGAAGACCGGCAGGAACCCGTCGACGACGGGCACTCCCGGGGCCGTCCGCTCCGCCTGGGGACGCAGCGCCGCTGCGTGGACGATGATCGCCCCTGCGCCGCCGAGGGCGCGGCGCGTAAGCGACCGCCAGAGCCGGTTGGTTTCGTGGGGCTCGATGTTGTGGCACACCACCACGACCGGGATCCCGGCCCGGCGCAGCGTCCGCTGGAGGGCGATGACGACGGGCGCATGGATCGCGTGCCACCACTGCAGCACGACCACGTCGGGCTGGAAGTCGGTGATGCGCCGTGCCGCCCGTCGCCAGGTGCGCGGGTCGAGCAGGTCGAGGATCGGCTCCCCGGGCGCGGTGACGGCGGTCTCCGACACCTCGTCGGCGATGGTGCCGGGGTAGAGCCGGGCGGGGAACCGCCGGCTCCAGCCGACCACCAGCGTGTCGCCCCGCTCGGCGAGCGCCGCGGCGAGGCCCGCGGTGAAGTGGACGATGCCGCCCGGGGCGGGGTGGGTCGGGCCGACCAGGGCGACGCGCCACCCCCGCGGGTCGGTCGTGCTGTCCGGGCTCATGCCGCCGGTGCGGCCGCCGCGAGCCGTTGGGCGGCGCGTCGCCGGGCGACAGACAGCGCGCTGCGGCCCTCGGTGCGCGCCTGCCCCACGATGGTCCGTACGACGTCGCCGATCCCGTCGGCCAGCGCCATCGCGCGCGCCCGGTCGAACCCGTTGCGCTCCTCGGCGATGGCGATGATCCCGCCGGCGTTGGCGATGAAGTCCGGGACGTAATCGATGCCTCGGGCCTGCAGCAGTGCGCTCGCGTCGTCGTTCTCGAGCTGGTTGTTCGCCGCACCGCAGATCATCCGGCAACGCAGGCTCGGCACGGTCTCGTCGTTGATCACACCGCCGAGGGCGCAGGGGGAGAGGATGTCGCACTCGGTGGCGAGGGCCCGGTCAGCCGCCACCGTGCTCCCGTCGATCTCGGCCGCCACGTGGGCGGCCCGGTCGGCGGCGATGTCGGCGACCGCGACCTCGGCTCCGTCGGCCGCGGCGAGCCGGGCGACGTCGGCTCCGACCTTGCCGGCCCCCTGCACCAGCACCCGTGCCCCAGACAGCGACGCCGCCCCGCCCGAGGCCTCCCAACCTGCCCGCATCGCCGCGAACACCCCCCGGCTGGTGTACGGCGACGGGTCGCCGGACCCGCCGCGGTCGGTGCTCACCCCGAGGGCGTACGGGGTGAGCGACCGCAGCGCGTCCATGTCGGCGGTGGACGTCCCCACGTCCTCCGCCGTGTAGTACCGGCCCTCGAACAGGTCGAGCACGTGCGCGAACGCAGCGAGGAGCTCCGGCGTCTTCGCCGTGGCCGGGTCGCCGATGATCACGGCTTTCCCCCGCCCAGATCGAGGCCGGCGGCCGCCGACTTGAGCGTCATGCCCTCGGCGAGCCGAAGCGCGTCGAGCGTGGCCGTCGCCTGGTCGGGGTAGGGGAAGAACCGGCACCCGCCGACGGCGGGGCCGAGCGCCGTCGAGTGCACGGCCACGATCGCCTGCAGCCCGCTGTCGGGATCATGCGCCCAGACGACGCGTTCGTACGGCCCGACGGCCGTGTCGACGATCCTCACCCTCCGGCTCCGGGCGGTGTGACGTCAGCGACCGGCGCCGGGGGCGATGTGGCGGCAGGCAAACGGATTCCGCCACACTAGCGGCGGAACCCGGGTGCCCGACGCGGATCCCGCCGGCCTGGCCGACGCGCTCCGGACCGGCTAGGGGAGCGGCAACTCGCCGATGTTGCGGAGCAGCGTGACGTCGGGGGCCATGGTGCGGAACGCCTCGTCCTTCTGAAGCACGCCGACGGTGTAGACCGGCACGCCGTCGCCCATCCGGGCGAGCATCGAGGCCGCGTCACGGGACCGGGGAACGCGCTTGTAGCAAGACACGAGGGCCGCGTCGGGCTTGAGCTCCGCGGCCACGTGAAGCGGCTCGGGCCAGTCCGGCGAACAGACGGTGACGTCCCACCCGGCGGCGGTCAGCTCCTCGACGGCGGCGTCGCTCCCGGGGAAGCGGACGGCGCCCTCTTTGTTGAGGACGACCTCGGTGGGGAATGTGATGAAGAGCAGTTTGGGCATGGGGCGGGACAATAGCCATCGGGGGGCACGGCGCAAACCCCCGTTCGACCCCGATGGCGCGGACCTGGCGTCACCGGGAAAAGCGGAACTCGTAAATCACCCGTTGTCGATCGTCCCCCGGCGACCCGCGCCACGACCCGTTCGCCATGCGAAACGCCGCGCGGATTCTTGTGCTGGCCCTATCGCCAAGCCGCCGCCGGTCCAGTAGATTGCCCGCGGCGGGCGCTCGCCGCGCCCAGGCCAGATTCACGTTTCGTGACCGCGACTGACGCCGACCAGGGGGCCCAATGTCCGTATCTGCAACCGAAATTCCTGACGTTTCCGTTCTCCAGGCGATCGGAGATCGTCGGACCATCCGGTACTACGACCCCGACCGGAAGGTCGAGGAGTGGAAGATCCAGACGATCCTGCAGGCCGCTCGCATGGCGTCGTGTCAGGGCAACATCAATGCAACTGAAGCAGTCGTCATCCAGAAGGAGACGTGTGACCTCTGGGACGAGATCGAGGAGTGCGTCTCCGGTTTCAACGTCCAGATGATCAACCAGGCCTCGCACCTGATCTTTTGGCTCACCAACCTCCACGCCTGGTACGGCCGTGCAAACGACGGTCTTTCGAGCCTCGCCCTCTCCGGCGCGCTCACCAAGTACCACGGCTGGAACTACGAGTTCACGATGACGCAGACCGTGCCGCGGCTGATGAGCTTCCCAGTCGAGCGCACCGACACGCTGCTGCGCTTCGAATCCGGCCAGGCCGTCGGCCAGGCGACCGTCGCGGCCTCCGCGCTCGGCGTCGGCACCTGCCTCCTCGCGTTCGGCCGCAAGCCGGGCGGTGTCGAGAAGGCGTTCGGCCTCGGTCCGAACCTCAAGATGACGTGGGGCATGGTGCTCGGCTACCCGCTCGAGGACGGGAAGGCCGGCGGCCAGCGCCCGCGCATCAAGTTCGAGAAGCTCTTCTCGAAGGACAGCTACGGCAACCCGTACCCGATGGACGCGTCGCTCAAGTCCGCGCTCGAGTCCAAGGGCATGATCCAGGAGCAGGCGCCGATTGCCGGCCGTATCGAGGAGATCGACAAGCTCGCGGCGCAGTTCAGCCGTGACCCGGGCGTCGTGTCGTGGCCGGAGAAGGAAGTCCGCCGCCTCATGAACGACCAGGACTGGGACTTCGGTCCGAACATCAAGGCTCGCGCCGAGCAGGTCCTCGCGGAGGGTGGCCTTCCGGACTACCCGGAGGAGATGCGCGAGACGTTCGAGAAGCTCATGGCCGAGCACGGCATCGACACAAGCAAGTACCTGTCGTAGTTCGTTCCCGGACTCGAGCGGTTCCGCGGCCCCGTCCCCGATCGTGGGGGCGGGGCCGCGTTCGTTCTCTGCCGTCTCCGATCCAGGAGAAACCGGCCCGATGATGTAGGTGACGGGAGGTCCGGCATTCTTCTCGTGCCCTGTCCAGCGTCGCAGGAGGCGCAGGTGAGCGTTCGTCGTCGCATCCCCCTCGTGCTGGTCACAGCTGCGGTGACCGCGGTCCTCGCGGGTTCCGCCCGGGCCGCGGTCGCGCCTCCGGCCGGCGTCGTCTACGCCGGAGACACGACGCCGCAGCGGAACGTCGTGACGATCGAGGTCGACGCGGCACGCAACCGGGTGACGAAGCTGGTGTGGGTGTGGGATGCGCCATGCACGCCCGGTCCTGCGGCGACCGTGCCGACCGAGTCGCGCACGAGCTGGACCGAGTACCGCGGCGGGTACACGATCAACCGCCTCGGGGCATGGAACCGCACGTTCACGGTCGGGCCGACCGTCGTGAACGGGATCACGCGAACGTTCCAGCACCAGGTCCTGGGCCGGCGCTCCGGCGGGCGGATGATCGGGACGCTGCGTTCGGTCCTGACCGACCGCGACGAGACCGGTGCGATCATCCGCACCTGCGACTCCGGCCCGATGAAGTTCAACGTCGCGGAGCGTCACGTCTTCGCGGGGCTCACCGCGCAGCGCAACCCGATCGTCCTGGCGATGAATCCGGTGCGCACGCGGGTGCTTCGCCTCCGGTGGGACTGGGACGGAAAGTGCACCCTCGGTCTCGCGGCCCGGCCGGACACGTTGGCCACGGCGTACGTCCCGGATGAGATCCGGGCGTTCCCGGTCGACAGGCTCGGCCGGTGGGGCGGCACGTTCAGCTTCGCCCCCCAGCCCGACCCGGCCGGGACGGGCATCTCAACCGCCTACGCGTACAAGATCGTCGCGCGTCGATCGGGGCAGATCATCAAGGGCACGATCACCGCGTCGTTCACCGAAACCGACGCGACCGGCGGCGTGATCCGCGAATGCGCGTCCCGGGCGGTGACGTTCCGGGCGAAGGACTGACCCTCAGGGGCGCGGCGGCAGTCCGCGCACGAGCACACGGCATCCGGCGGCGATCGGGTCGCGGACGTCGAACGCCGCGAGGTGCGCGTCCGGCTCGGCGGCGTCGAGCACCCCGAGCGTGAGCCCCCGATGCAGTGCGCACACGAGATGACCGCCCTCGGCGAGGACGGCCTCGGCGAACGGGCAGCGCCGGAGCCGCAGATCGAG
This sequence comes from uncultured Thermoleophilia bacterium, assembly GCA_963777565.1. Classification (GTDB taxonomy): domain Bacteria; phylum Actinomycetota; class Thermoleophilia; order Miltoncostaeales; family Miltoncostaeaceae; genus CALMEC01. The sequence continues at coordinate 612,828 of CAVZQZ010000009.1, read as the reverse complement.
CTCACCGCGCTTCCGAGCGGCGTCCTCGGTGACGTCGTCGGGCGCGAAGCCGAGCCCGGCGAGCGTCGTGGCGAGACCGGCGTCGGCCCGACGCCCATGCCCGAGCAGCCGTCCTTCGTCCCGGCCGAACGCCTCCACATCCTGCTCGCTCGCGCCGGTCCGCCGGATCAACTCGACGAGCAGGCGCACGAGCTCGCGGTGGCCGGCCTCGGCGAGCCCCTCGGTGGCGACGAGACGGTAGCGACGGCTCGGACGGCCCGGCCGCCCCGCGGCGGCCTCGCGCTCCGAGCGCACCACGCCCGCCCGCGCCAGCACGTCGAGATGCCGCCGCACCGCGTTGTGATGAAGGCCAACCTCCTCGGCGATCTCGAAGGGCGTGAGCCCCTGCGGCGAGCCGGAGAGGACCTCCGCGATCCGTCGCCGCGACGGCTGGGCGAGCGCCTCCGCGGGTGACGTCGGGGGTCGCGCGGGACGTTCGTCAGGACGACCGGGGCCGGACATCATTTCTCACACGCTTCCAGTAAAAAACATGCCGTGGTGTTATTACCCATAGATGTGGAGAAATATACCACGAGGGTTGCACTGGAGGGGATCGAGATGAGCGCGAATCACAGAGGAATCGGTTGGGGGATCGCGCTGGGGGCGCTCGGTTTCGCCGCCACCGCGATGACGCTGGTGGTCGCCGTGCCGGCGTTCAGCGGGGGCGGAGCGGCGCCGAAGGCACCGACTGCGGTCGCGCAAGCCGCGCCGGCCGGTGCCGCACACGAGCACGCGATCGCGGCCCCGCCGGCAAGCCCGGCTGCGACGGCCGAGACGTCGCCGCCGGTTGTGAAGAACACGAACTCGGCGGAGGCGCCGGCGTACCGTCCCGCGGCGGTACAGCGCGTCGTGCTCGACATGACCGAGAAGACGGCGGAGATCGCGCCGGGGAAGGTCGTCACGCTCTGGACGTTCGGCGACCGCGTGCCCGGACCGGTGCTGCGGGTCCGCGTGGGCGACACCGTGAAGGTCACGATCCGCAACAGGACCAAGATGCCGCATTCGATCGACTTCCACGCCGCGCGCATCGCCCCGTCGCGGGCGTTCCGCGACGTGCCTGCCGGGCGAGAGCTTCACGTTCGACTTCCGCGCGACCTCCCCGGGCGTGTTCATGTACCACTGCGGCACCGCCCCGGTCGTGCACCACATCGCGAACGGGATGTACGGGATGATCATCGTCGAGCCCGGGGAGGACTCCCCCCGGTCGACCGAGAGCTCGCGTTCGTGCAGAGCGACTTCTACGTCGGTTCCACGCCGGGCTCCACCGCGGACAACGCGAAGCTGATGGCGAACGCGCCGGACGTCGTCGCCTTCAACGGCTACGCGGCCCAGTACAAGGACAACCCAATCATCGTGCGCCGCGGGCGAGCGGATCCGGGCGTTCGTGCTCGCGGCCGGGCCGAACACCTGGTCGGCGTTCCACGTGGTCGGGACGATCTTCGACCGGGCATGGATCGACGGGATCCACCCCGAGAACCTCTCGCGCGGCAACCAGACGCTGAACCTCAGCGCGTCGCAGGGTGCCGTCGCCGAGTTCCGCCTCGACGAGGAGGGGACGTACCCGTTCGTGTCGCACGACTTCACGAACGTCGCGAAGGGTGCGGTCGGGCTCTTCCGCACCGAGCACGCGCCGAAGGCAGGGATGAGCCACTGAACTGAGCACGCGGTACGGGCCGGCCCTCCGTCCGGGAGCCGGCCCGTCGGCGGTTGGCGGGGCCGGGTGTGCCGGCTCCGGCGGAACGGCCGATACAGTGCCCATCAGGCGCCCGTAGCTCAGTGGACAGAGCAGCGGCCTTCTAAGCCGACGGTCGCAGGTTCGAATCCTGCCGGGCGCATGGGGAATCCCCTGCGAAGAGCCGTGTTCCCGCTCCAAGTCTCGAATAGTCCCAACGTGGAGGTTCTGCGTTTGGGCACCATGGGGGACCATGGGGGAACGACGCGGACCATGGGGGAGACCATGGGGGAAGTAGTAGCCCTTCCCGTGGTCGCGGACGTGCTCCGGTAGGCGCGATCCGCGGTGCGGACGCGCCTGCACTGTCAGTGGGTTCGATTCCCACGCCGCTCCGTAACCATTACTCCCAAGCGGAAGCAACGCGATTTCCAGGGTATGCGAGCGCGGGTGATGCGGGGATTCTCGCTCGCGTGGGTGCACCGGTGGGTGCAGGGGAAGATTCGAGGCAGTGCGACGTGTCTCGCTCCGATCGATGTCGAGACTCCCGACTGAGGGGGGAGTGATCAGCCCGATCGGGTAGACGCTCTGATCGACGACTGACGGCGAGCATCCCGGCTTTGAGAACCACTGCTTCTCCGCCTGTGACACGACGGTGACGTCCTTTGGGCGGGCCATGCTCGGGAACGCGCGCGCCGCTGGCAGATCGCTCGGTTCATCGAGCCAGGTCAACACGAGGGCGCGACTCGGTGTAAGCGCGAGCCGCACCTCACCGACATTCGTCAGGTCCAAGGGTTGGTACCGCTGGGCACCAGATGGAAAGGTCTTCCCATGACGGCGAGCCCGGCCGGGCGTACGCTGTGGACGACTGCCGCCACGAGGAAGGCAAGAGGCGAGAGATGGGCGTGAGCTCTGAGCCGGAGCAGGAGAACCGCCCGGAGCTGCGCGCGGCTCGCTGGTCGTGGGCCCGTGTCGCGACCGGCACGCGGCGGCGGGCGGACGCCGCACGGGCCTCGGCCCGCCGGCGCCTCTTCCGCCGCTACCTGATCGTGCTCGTGGGTTTGGTGGGGGGCGCCGTCGTCCTGAGCAGCCTGGTCGGAGTCTACTTTACGTACCGGGACACACGGCAGGCCGCATCGCGCCTGCTCGAGGAGAAAGCGGTGCAGGCGGCGGCCCCCATGAGCGAGAGGGCGTTTCAGGTGGAGGGCGCGATCGCGGAGGTAGTGGAGGAGGCCTTTGATCCTCTTGGGCGGGTGACGCTGGCCGAGCGGCGCTCCGCCTATCGTCGCACGCTCGATCGCCCGCACGGCGCTGTCGTCGCCCTTTCGTTCACATACCTGGACGCCTCGGATCGGGAGCGACTCAAGGTCTACCCGAGCCAGGCATACGGGCCTGACGTGGTCGGCAGAGGGCGAGACCGCTCCGGCGACTCCTTCGTCCGAGGGGTCCGTCGCGACGGGGGCGCGTTGGGGCCGGTGCGGGACGTCCCGGGGGTCGGTCTGCTGATGACCGCCGGTTTTCGGGAGCCAGCGGGCGGCATAACACTGGCCGAGATAGACGCCATTGCCCTGGCCCGGAGCTCGCCTCTCCCTCCAAACGGGGACTTCGTCTTCTACGTCGTCGACGGCAGCGGCAGGCTGCTTGGCCCCCCCGATGTATTCGGATTCCCTGCTGCGGGGAGCGACATCTCGCGCCTGCCTCAGATGCGGGAGGCGCTCGCCGGGCCCGCGGCGCCCGGGCTGCCGGGCCGGGGCCCCGTCTTACCCGGCTCCCGGCGCCCGCCCGAGTCGAGCGCCGAGCCAGCGGTCTACGGAGTCGACCCGAGCGGCCGCGCTGTGCTTACCACCTCGGCGATCGTGGCCGGCCTCGGATGGCACGTGTTCGTCGGGCAGCCGTATGGGGCGGCGCTCGCGCCTGTGCACTCGGCGCTCTGGCGCGCCGGGCTCTTCCTCGGGGTCTTCCTTGCGCTCGGGGTGGCGGCAAGCTACCTCCTCGCCCGCCGCATGGCGCGCCCGATGGAAGAGCTCAGCGCCGCAGCGACGGCGATCGGCGCGGGGGCGTTCGACGAGAGGGCCGAGGAGAAGAGCGGGGACGAGCTCGAGGACCTTGCTGCGGCGTTCAACCGGATGGCCGAGCGCCTCCAGGAGCTCTACGCGAGCCTCGAGCGGCGGGTGGACGAGCGCACCAGGGAGCTCACCGAGACGCTGCAGCAGAACGCCCGCCTGGTGCGGGATCTCGAGGTGAGGAGTCGGGAGCTCGAGCTTGCCAGCCGGCACAAGTCGGCCTTCCTGGCGGACATGTCCCACGAGCTGCGGACGCCCCTCAACGCGATCATTGGCTTCTCCGAGGTCCTTAGAATGCGGATGGCGGGCGAGCTCACCGAGCGGCAGGCCGAGTACCTGGACGACATCCACGCCTCGGGCCGCCACCTGCTCGCCCTGATCAGCGACGTCTTGGACCTGGCCAAGGTCGAGGCCGGGCGCCTGGACCTCGAGCCGGCGTCGCTCGACCTGCGGTCGTGCCTCGAGGCCGGCCTCGCGATGGTGCGCGAGCGCGCCGAGCGCCGGGGGGTCGTGCTCACCCTCGAGATCGCAGACGTCGACGGGCCTGTGGTGGCAGACGAGCGCCGCCTGACCCAGATCGTCTCCAACCTGCTCGACAACGCCGTGCGCTTCAGCCCAGACGGCGGCCGGGTGGCGGTGGCGGTCCGGCGCGTCGACGCGGAGGTCAGGATCGCCGTGCACGACGCCGGTCCCGGGATCCCGCAGGTCGACCAGGAGCGCATCTTCGAGGAGTTCGAGCAGGCGGGCACGCCGGAGCCCGGCGAGGGGACCGGGCTCGGGCTTGCCCTCTCGCGCCGCTTGGCCGAGCTCCACGGCGGCCGGCTCTGGGTCGAGAGCCGGCCCGGCGCGGGCAGCACCTTCGTCCTGGCTCTGCCGGCCGGCGCACCGGCCCCGACCGCCACCGCATGATGGCCGGCGAGCTGATCCTGATCGTCGAGGACGACGCGCGGAACATGCGCTTGGCGCGCGACGTCCTGCGCCACGGGGGCTTTCGCACGCTGGAGGCGGCGAGCGGGCGGGCGGGGCTCGCGCTCGCCGCCCGGCACCTGCCCGATGCGATCCTCATGGACATCGGGCTTCCCGACATCGACGGCGTGGCGGTCCTCGGTCTGCTGCGCGCGGACCCGCGAACGCGGACGATCCCGGTCGCTGCGCTGACCGCACTCGCCATGAAGGGGGATCGCGAGCGGTTCCTCGCCGCCGGCTTCGACGACTACATGGCCAAGCCGATCGAGGTGAGACGGCTGTCCGAGCGCACCGGGGCGCTGTGCGCCCGCGCCGGGGTGGAGGGGTGACACGGAGCCACCCGCGCGCATACTGCTGGTCGACGACGTGCCGGAGAACATCCGGCTCCTGGAGGCCGTGCTGGGACCGGAGGGGCACGAACTCCTGGCCGCCGGGTCGGGGGCAGAGGCCCTGCGGCTGGTGGCGACGAGCGACCCGCACCTGGTGCTCCTGGATCTGCGGATGCCAGACATGGACGGCCACGAGGTCTGCCGCCGCCTGCGCGCCGACGCGTCGACGCAGGCGCTGCCGGTGCTCATGATCACGGCCGCCGGCGACCGGGAGAAGGTCTCGGCGCTCGAGTCTGGCGCGGACGACTTCGTGGCCAAGCCCTTCGACCGGGGGGAGCTGCTCGCGCGCGTGCGTTCGCTGGTGCGGATCAAGCGCTCCCAGGACACGATTCAGGCTCAGGCGGATCGCCTCGCGGACCTCAACCGGACCCTCGAGGCCCGCGTGCGCGAGCAGGTCGATGAGATCGAGGGACTTGGGCGCCTGCGGCGATTCCTGTCGCCGGCCGTTGCCGACCTGCTCGTCTCGGCCGAGGGGGAGCCGCTCCTTGAGAACCACAGGGCGGAGATCGCGGTCGTCTGCGCCAATCTGCGCGGCTTTGCCCAGCTCGCCGAGCGGGCCGAGCCCGAGGAGGCGATGCAGGTGTTGGGCGAGTGGCACGAGGGCATCGGGCGGCTGGTTCACCGCTTCGGCGCCACGGTCGCCTCGCTCGAGGCGGACCGGTTGCTCGCCTTCCTGAATGACCCGCTCCCGTGCGAGAGCCCGGCCTGGCGGGCGGCCGCGCTGGCCCTCGCGATGCGCCAACGTGCGGACACCCTCGCCACCCGCTGGCGTCGCCGCGGCCACGACCTCCAATTCGCCGCGGGTGTCTCGCTCGGCTTTGCCACACTTGGAGGCATGGGGTTCGAGGGTCGCTGGGAGTACGGCCCGGTGGGCCCGGTGGTCCATCAGGCGACGGAGCTTGCGGGGGAGGCGGGTCGCGGCGAGGTGCTGATGAGCCTGCGTGCGCGGGCAGCGGCCGATCGGCTGGTCACCGCCGAGCAGACGCGCGAACTCGTTCGGGACGGGCTGGGGCTGGCGCCCGCCTTTGCCGTCACGGCCGTCGAGGGCGGCGGCTCCGAGCCCGGCGATCTGAGCCCGAGGGAGATCGAGGTGCTGCGTCTGCTGAGCGAGGGGCTCTCGAACCGTGGCATCGCCGCGCGGCTCGTGATCAGCGAGAAGACCGCGATCCGCCATGTCTCCAACATCTTCGCGAAGCTCGGCGTGCACACCCGGGCAGCGGCAACGCGCGAGGCCGTCACGCGCGGGATCGCAGAGGAGTCTCCGCCGTCTGGCTGACGGCGCTCGGCCGGCCCCGTCCAGCGGGGCATGAGATCGAGGCCGCCCGCAAGACCCTTGCTGATGTGGAAGACGAGCCCTAGGAGCGGGGGACCCCCTTCCGACAGCGATCGTCGGGAATCCGGGTCCCAGAGAGCGGGGCGAGCCCGGCTCACTCCCCCAGCCAGATCCATATTAGTGTCGACCGCGGCACGCACTCGTCCCCCACGCGGCTCACGCCCCTCGTCGGCGTCGGGGAATCGCGTCGGCCGCAGCAGAAGGTGTCTGCGAGACGTCCGCGGCGCGATAATGGCGTCATGAGCGCGCGACCACCGCCGCAATCACTGCTCGCTCAGGCGATCGTGGGACGCGACGAGGTTCTCGAGCGCCTTCGAGCCGCCCTTGATGCCACCGCCACCGAGGGCCGGGTCATCGCCCTGGCCGGTGAAGCGGGCCTCGGCAAGACCCGACTCTAGAAGGCAATCGCCGATCACGCCCGCGCACTGGGACGCGTCGTCATCGAGGGCCGCGCCAGCCCGTTGGAGGCCACTTTACCACTCGGCGTCTTCTAGGACGCCTTGCGTTCCGAGCGCCGCGCTTCCCCCGTCGATCCCATCCCGGACGACCCGCTAGCCGCGGCGTTTCCGGAGTTGCTTCTTCCTGAGCTGACTGGCGACTCGCGACCCGAAGTGGATCGGGGGGTGCTGTTCGAGGTTGCGACTCGCTATCTGCGGGCACGCGCCCGATCCGCGGGGCTCGTTGTCGTTCTCGAGGACCTCCACTGGGCCGATCCGACGAGTCATGCGGGAGGCTTGACACGACGCGAGCTCGAGGTGCTGAGACTCGTCGCGGCCGGAGCCTCCAATTAACAGATCGCGGAGCAATTGTTCATAAGCAAGGCGACGGCGACACGCCACGTCGCCAACATCTTCGCGAAGCTCGGCGCGAGGAACCGTGCCGAGGCAGTTCGCATCGCCGGGGAGCAGGGACTTCTGGAGGGATCTGTGCCGCTGTCCTAGGCGGTCCCAGCCGTTTGGCGCGCATCTACACACGGATGCTGATGTCTACATATTGACCACGTATTGACGTCGCGCAGGATGATCACTCCTCCCGATGTCGGGCCGTTTCCCCGGACCTACCGTCGATGCCGATGGGACGGATCAGCCGTCCCGGAGACGCGAGAGGTCCGAGATGCGCAGGCGTCCTTCCCTCCCAACCGTGCGCGGCGACCGCGCCGCGCCGCGCCGCTTCAAGCCCGGGAGAATACTTATGGTCGCGCTGCTGGTTGCCGGCGTCATTTGTCTCGGTTACGCGCCTGCCATGCCCCTGCGGAGCGGCCCGCATCTCTTGGGGTGCGCCCCGGACGATCTGCGATCGCTGATCGTCACGCTTCGTTCCCAGCCGCAGCCTGCGGCGTACGCCGGACATCCTCACGCGCTCAACCGAGCGCTTCGAAGGGCGGTGGAGCGTCCGCTTCCCGCTGGGCTCGCGCAAGCGGGGCGAGTAGTCGGCCGCCTGTGGCTCCTAAACGCCGTCGCGATGCGAGTGTGCCCCGGCGAGGTCCACCGGATCAAGAGCGACCCCGAGGTCGCCGCGGTCGAGACCGATCTCAGGGTCCGCGTCGTCGATCGTATGGCGCTCGCCGACGACCCGCCGGCCCCGGCTCCTTTCGCCCAGGGCGACTGGGGGCTGGCTGCGATCTTCGCTCCATCGGTCTGGCGGGACTACCGAATCGACGGCAGCGGCGTGCGTGTGGGATCGATCGATTCGGGGATCGACGCCCGCCACCCCGAGCTCAGCGGCAAGGTCAGCGCCTGGCGGGACTTCGTCAACCGTCGCGCCGTCCCCTACGACGACAACGGGCACGGCACCCACACGATCGCCACCATGGTCGGCGGTCAGGCGGACGGCCTCCCCATCGGGGTCGCCCCGGGCGCCCGGGTGATCGTCGCCAAGGCGCTCGACGCCGACGGGGCGACCACCCTCAGCACACTCATCGCCGCCGCTCAGTGGATCGCAGATCCAGACGGCGATCCGAACACCGACGACGCCCCCGCCGTCGTCAACGCGTCGTGGGGAGGGGGGGGATTAGTTGACCGGGACGGGGCGCTTCGGATGGTCATCCGTCGCTGGCGCCAGCTCGGGATCGTCCCCGTCTTCTCAGCGGGCAACTCGGGACCCGACGCCGCGAGCGTGGTCATCCCCGCGGCCTACCCGGAGGCGCTGTCGGTTGGAGCCGTCGACCCCGCCAATGCGGTCGCGTCCTTCTCGAGCCGCGGACCGGACTCGGCGGCGCTCCCACTGCCCGAGCAACTCGGTCCCCTCGGCCCCGCGGCGACGAAGCCGGACCTGGCGGCACCGGGAGTCGCGGTGCGCTCGGCGCGAGCAGGTGGCGGCTACGTCAGCTTCAACGGCACCTCGATGGCGGCTCCGCACGTGTCCGGCGTGGTCGCGCTTGTGCGTCAGGCCGCGCCAGGTCTGTCGCCGGGTGCGGTGATCTCGCTCCTTCGACGCACTGCGCGTGACGTCGGGCCGGCGGGGCCCGACCAGATGGCGGGGGCCGGCCTGGTCGACGCCCGCGCCGCGGTGCGGGCCCTGCTCGGCGCGGTGCCCGCCCGCCCCGGCCTGCGGCTGGTCGCCACCCCCCCGGCGCTCACAAACCAGCCCAGGCCGGACTTCGCAGTCGACTCGGGAGGCGCGCCGGTGGAGGTGCGCCTCGACGGCGGCCCGCCGTCCGCCCCCGAACCCGGGCCGATCGTCCACGTCCCGATCGCCACGCCCGGGCGACACACGGTGGAGTTCCAGGCGATCGGGTCCGACGGCGCGCCCATCGGGGCGGCGATCCAGCGGACGATCGACATCGACCGCACCCCGCCGAGGTTGCAGCTCGACGTCCGCCGGGCGGCGCTGCTCGAGATTGCATACCGGGCGCGGACAGTCAGCGCCGGCGAAGTGGTCGCTGGATCGCTCCGATTGCGCACCAGCGACGGTCAGACGATGGCGAGCGCAGACGGACGGCACGTCTTTACCGAGCAGGGCCCCTACTGGATCGAGTTCGTCGCACAGGATCGCGCCGGCAACATCACCCGCCTTCGCCGCACAGCCCGATGGCCGAACGCGCTCGCGGCCCGCCGTATCGCCTGGAATCGAGCCTTCATGAGCCTCGGCCTCGCCCATTGGCTTGTGCGTTTCCACAGGAGCGACAGCGGCTCATACCGCGCGAGTGACTACCTCGTACGGTTGTGTGCCGGAAACCTCCCGTTCGACCGCTTTGCACCGCTTCCACGTCAAGACGCCCATCCACCGCAGGGAGTGGTCGGTATCTGGAGCGGCGGGTCGCGGGTGACGCTCGTCGTCGAGTACGGACGCCGCCGCTACGTCCTCACAGACATCGCGGGGCGGGTCCGCCGCGAGAGCCGACCGCTGGGCGTGGCGAGCCAACCCGAGTCATTGAGCCACGAGCAAAGCCCGGTCGACCGACCGGTCGTCTACGAAAGGAGACCGCAATGAACGACAGCCCGGGCTGCCTCACAGGCGCAGCCCCACCCGATTTCCCCCCGGGCTGGGCGGAGTTCACCATCGCCCGCAGGCAATTCCTTCTCGCAAGGGGCCTGCAAGCCCCGCCGCCCGCATCTCGCTTCGCCGTAACGAGCGAGCGTGGCGAAGATAAGGTGTCAGCCTCAGCGGATCGAGCCGCGGGGAGGCCGGCGATGGTGTAGCTGTCGATCGCCGCCTGCACCCGCAGCTCCTCCGCAGCGCGTACGGCAGCGGCGCATCCGATGACCCGGTGGCCGCTTGCCTCCCACGCTTGGCGGGCGCTGTCGAGGGCGTAGGTCTTGCCGGTGCCGGCCCGACCGACGACGACCTCCGCACCCAGGCCCGAGAAGGTGAGCGCCGCTGGGGTGGGTGCACGGTGGCTACACAGCTGGGTTAGTAGGCGACTTCTGCAGGGGGTGTTCGATTCGCACGCCGCTCCGTAACCCCTTCCTTCACAAGCGGAAATGACACTCCGCCGCGGATTCGTGCGGGGCTGGCCCCGATGCTCAGACCCCGTCGGCCCTGCTCGGAGACGGCCGCACCTCGGCGAGGTGTCGCAACGCCTGCTCCATCGTCTCCATGCGCCGGGCAAGGTCGTCGAGTTTCGCGTGTGTGATCGCCTCCGCGTGAAGCGTGTCGGCTTCGGATGCCTCAATGGCTTTCTTGTCGATTGCGAAGCGTTGGGCAATCGCGCCGGTGACAACCGCGACGAAACCGATGCCGACGAGCATCACCACGATCGCGACCGCCTGCCCGGAGGTGGTCTGCGGGGTGAGGTCGCCGTAGCCGACGTTGTCATTGTCGACATTGCCCAGTAGATGCCATCCGTTCCCGAGCCCGACGGGCATCCGCGGGCCCGGTTTGCCCGCGTGAGCTCCCCGGGGCGCCATGGCCCCCGCCCCTGCGATTCGGACCGATAGAGTGGATGGACTTGATTCTGGAGGGGAAGTGATCATGGACAGCACCGAGTGCCCGTGACCGATGAACGTTCGACGTCGGGTCCCCTCCGACGAAATTGTGTCCGGTCGAGCGGACCGACGGGCCGTGGTCCCTGCCCAGGCGGATCGCGCACGCGGCCCGACCCGACTCCGGCGGGCGATTGACGTGATCGTCGTTGGAGGCACCGAGGACGGCCCGGCGCCGTCCCGGCACCGGGTTGGCGATGGGGCGTGCGATCTCGGCATCGCGGGACCTCACGCCAACCGAGCGAGCTCCATCGGTCGCCGTGACGGCCGGTCGCCCGCCGATTGGCCGCGCCCGCTCACGTGAGGGCGATTCGTCCCACCACGAGGGTCGTTGATGCGTCCGGCGCGCGCCGGACGAAGCAGGGGCCCTTCGCACGCGGTGCAGACGCGGGCAGACGGCGCTGTTGACCCTCAAGTCCCCGTCGACGGCGGCCGACGAGGCCGGGCAGAGTCCGGGGAGGTCTATCTCCCGCCTCCCGGGCGCGCGCATGATCGCGTCCTACCGGGGCGAGTGGCTCTCGAAGGACGTCGTTGCGGGCCTCGTCCTGACGGCGCTGCTCATCCCGCAGGGGATGGCCTATGCGGAGCTGGCCGGCCTCCCAGCCATCACCGGCCTCTACACCTCGATCCTCTGCCTGATCGGCTACGCGGCGTTCGGCCCCTCCCGCATCCTCGTGCTCGGTCCGGACTCGTCGCTGGGGCCGATGATCGCGGCCACCCTGCTGCCGCTGCTCGGGGCGAATGGCGATCCTGCAACGGCGATCGCGCTTGCATCGATGCTCGCCCTGCTCGTTGGGGCTGTCATGGTGATCGGGGGGCTTGCACGGCTCGGCTTCGTCGCCGACCTGCTCTCGCGGCCGACGATGATCGGCTACATGAACGGGCTGGCGATCACGATCCTGGTCGGACAGCTGCCGAAGCTGTTCGGCTTCTCCGTCGATGCCAATGGCTTCGTCGAGGAGGCGAGGGGCTTCGTCACCGGGCTCGCGAACGGCGAGACGGTTCCGGCCGCGCTCGCTGTGGGGACATTCGGGCTGGTCGTGATCTTCCTGCTGCAAAGGGCATTGCCGAAGATTCCAGCCGTCCTCGTCGCCGTCGTGCTTTCGATCCTGGCGGCGACCGTCTTCGATCTCGCCGCGCACGGGGTCGATCTCGTCGGGACGCTGCCGCAGGGCTTCCCGCCGCTGACGTTCCCCCAGATCGATGCGTCCGACCTCCCACTGCTGATCGGCGGAGCGCTCGGGATCGCCCTCGTCTCGCTCGCGGACACGATCGCCACCGCATCGGCGTTCGCCGAGCGGACGGGCACGGACGTCGACGGGAGCCAGGAGATGATCGGCATCGGCACGGCGAACATCGCCGCCGGGCTGTTTCAGGGCTTCCCGGTCAGCACGAGCGGATCACGGACGGCCGTGGCCGAGCGGGCGGGCGCGAAGACGCAGGTCACGGGTCTCGTCGGAGCGCTGGCGATCGTGCTGATCCTGCTTCTCGTGCCCGGCCTGCTGCAGGACCTGCCCCAGCCGACGCTCGCCGCGGTCGTGATCGCGGCATCCGTCTCCCTCGCCGACATTCCGGCCACGATCCGCCTCTGGCGGCAGCGCCGGGCCGAGTTCGCGCTGTCGATCGCTGCGTTCCTCGGAGTCGTGCTCCTCGGCGTGCTGCCCGGGATCGCCGTCGCGGTCGCCCTGTCTGTTCTGAACGTGTTCCGGCGCGCCTGGTGGCCGTACCAGGCGGTCCTCGGGCACGTCGACGGCCTTGCCGGATACCACGACGTGCGCAGCTACCCGGACGCGGAGCGCCTCCCCGGCCTTGTGATCTTCCGCTTCGACGCACCGCTCTTCTTCGCGAACGCGCGGACCTTCCGCGACCAGGTCCGCAGGCTCGCCTCCAGCGACCCGCGGCCGAGGTGGATCATCATCGCGGCCGAGCCCATCACCGACGTCGACACCACCGCCGCCGACATGCTCGAGGACCTGGACAAGGCCATCAACGCCCTCGGCGTCTCGCTGGTGTTCGCGGAGATGAAGGACCCAGTGCGCCAGAAGATCGAACGCTACGAGCTCACCGAGACGATCGACCCGGGGCACTTCTTCCCGACCCTCGAGACAGCGATCGCGGCCTTCCAGCAACAGACCGGCGCGCAGTGAACGCCGGAGGGAAACGATCGACGGTTTGGCGACCTCCGGTAGCGGGGGGCCGCGACGGGGCACGTTCCCCCCAGGGCGGGTCGCCGGTTCCGGCGGGGGCGACGCCCGGCGTCACGGGTGGCGCGCCCGGTCCGCGGTCAGAACGGGGTTGGGATGTGACGCAGGGGAAGGTCGGGTTCTCGGTAGTCGGCCGGCTTCTGGCGGGCGGGCAGCGTGACGTCTCTGAGCTCGAGGGTCTCGTACGGGACCTGGCTGAGCAGATGCGTGATGATGTTGAGGCGGCCGCGCTTCTTGTCGTCGGTGTTTGCGATGTGCCAGGGGGCCCAAGCGGTGTCGCTTGCGCGGAACATGTCGTCGCGGGCGCGCGAGTAGTCGTACCAGCGGGTGTACGACCTCAGGTCCATGTCGGAGAGCTTCCAGACCTTGCGCGGGTCGTTGATGCGGCTCTCGAGGCGCCGGGTCTGCTCCTCGGGGCTGACCTCCAGCCAGTACTTGATCAGCAGGATGCCGGACTCGGCCATCGCCCGCTCGACCAGGGGGACGGCCTCGAGGAACCGGTGCGTCTGCTCCTCGGTGCAGAAGCCCATGACCCGTTCGACGCCCGCCCGGTTGTACCAGCTGCGGTCGAAGATCACGATCTCGCCGGCGGCGGGGAAGTGCTGGATGTAGCGCTGTACATACATCTGTGACTTCTCGCGGTCCGTCGGCGCGGGCAGTGCGACGACGCGGAACACGCGGGGGCTCACCCGTTCGGTGATGGCCTTGATCGTGCCGCCCTTGCCGGCCGTGTCGCGGCCCTCGAACACGACGCAGACCTTTGCTCCCGTTGTCTTGACCCATTCCTGCATCGCCACGAGCTCACCGTGCAGGCGCCGAAGCTCCTGCTCGTACTCCTTTCGCTTCATCGGCTGGGCCTGGGGCGACGCGGATGCATCCACCGTCTGGGCCGCCTCGACGGCCCCCGCGATCTCGGGCGTTCCGGTCGTGGCGACAGGGGTCTCCGATGCCCCGCGCTTTTTGGCCGTCTTCTTCTTGTTCTTCGCCATGACTGCCGCTCGCTCCTATTTCCTTGAGTCCGTCTCGATCGTCCTACGACTTCGCGTCGGTGATCGCACGCGACGGCGAGACCGCCCGCTGCGGGTCGACCGCCGCCGTACTCGGGGCGCCCCGCCGGCGGATCCACTTGCTCACCTCGACGACCACCGGAAGAACAAGGGCGAGCCCGAAGCAGGCGACCCACTCCCGGCCCGTCAGGGAGGTCGTCAACAACCCCTTCTGCAGCCTGGGCAACTCGGTGGCCAGCGCGATCATCACCACAGGGAACACGGCGATCGCAACCGCCTTCAGTACGGGAGCCGACAACCCGCTGGTCGGATCACGGCGGTTCGTCAATGCGTTGAAGACAGTGCCCAGCCCCATCACCACGAACGTCATCGTCAGCGAGACGCTCGGCTGATCGGGGCTCGGCTCGTCGGGTCCAGCTACCAGGGGAAGGAAGGCCGGGACGAACAGCGCCACCGCGTAGACGACCCACAGCGTGATCGCCGTGCGGTTGCTGATCGGCACCTTTGGGTCACGCGGTGGCCGGTGCATCACGTCGGGGTCGCCCGGGTCGACCGCGATCACGACGACCCCCGCCGCGGTCGCGAATATCAGCAGGTACAGCACCATCAGGGGCGTGAGCGCAACACCCTCGTTCACGTCGAAGGCAGTAGCCGCGATGAACAACAGCACCAGGGACAGCAGCTGCGTCATCTGGTAGCGGACGTAGGAGACGACCTTGTCGTAGACACGGCGGCCGATCTCCACGGCTTGGACGAGCGTGCCGAAGTTGTCGTCGGTCAGGATCATCCGTGCCGCCTGCTTGGTGACCTCGCTCCCGCTCCCCATTGCGACGCCGATGTCCGCCTGCTTGAGGGCGGCGGCGTCGTTGACCGCATCGCCGGTCATCGCCACGATCAGGCCCTGCCCCTGCATCAGCCGGGCCAGGCGGAGCTTGTCCTGGGGTGTGACCCGCCCGAAGACGTGCAGCTCGGGCAGCCGACGGGCCAGCTCGTCGTCGGTCATCGCCTGCAGCTCGGTGCCGCTGATCGCGCCCGGCCCGAGCCCGAGCGCCTCGCCGATCGCCTGCGCGGTGACCGCGTGATCGCCCGTGATCATGCGCACGTCGATGCCGGCACCGAGCGCGGTCTGGACCGCGGCCTTCGCCGTGGGGCGCAGCGGGTCGATAATCCCCACGAGGCCGACGAATGCGAGGTCGTGGGTCAACGACATCGGGTCGGCGGCCATCGCGTCGAGCTCGTCGTCGTCGACGAAACGGGCGGCGAACGCCAGCACCCGCAGACCCTTCTCGCCCATGCGGTCGTTCGCCTCGTCGATGCCCGAGCGCGCCTCGTCGATCGGCACCTGCGAGCCGCTCATCGGACCTCCGGAGCGGCTGCAGCGCGCCAGCACGACGTCGGGTCCGCCCTTGACGAGCTGGATCACGCGTTCGCCCCCGTCCACCGGGTAGCGGTGGAACGTGGCCATGAACTTGTAATCGGAGTCGAACGGCACCTCCGTGAGGCGAGGGTAGGCCCGCCGCGTCTCCTCCGCGTCGACGCCGAGCTTGGCCGCGAGCACGACGAGCGCCGCCTCCGTCGGGTCGCCGACCAGGCTCCCGTCGTCGCCGACCGTCGCATCACTGTCCAGGACGAGTCCGAGCGCGAGCCGCGTGAAGTCGGGCACCGGGGCCCCGGCGACTGACGTGAGGGCCCCGGTCTTGCGGTAGCCCTCCCCCTCGACCGTGAACCACTGGTCGGCGGTGTACATGGTCGAGACCATCATCTGGTTCAGCGTCAGGGTGCCGGTCTTGTCGGTGTTGATCGCGCTCGTCGCCCCGAGGGTTTCAACATCAGTCAGGTTCTTGACCACGGCCTTCGACTCGGCGAGCTGCTTCGCGCCGAGCGAGAGCAGCCCCGATACGAACGCCGGCATGCCCGTCGGGATCGCCGAGATCGCCATCGCCGTGCCGAGCAGCATGACGTCGCTGAACGGCAGCCCGCGGGCAACCCCGACGATCACGATGAACGCGACCGCCGCCCAGGCGATGGTGCCCAGCACCTTCGTCAGCGAGTCGAGCTCCCGCTGCAGGGGCGACCGCGTGCGCTTGACCGAGGTCAGCATCGTCGCGATCTGGCCCATCTGGGTCTCCATGCCCGTGGCCGTCACGACGACCGAGGCGGTGCCCCGCGTCACGGCCGTGTTCTGGAACACCATGTTCGACCGGTCGCCGATCGCCACGTCCCGACCCTGCAGGGCGTCCGTGTTCTTGGCCACGGGAGCGCTCTCGCCGGTGAGCGCCGCCTCTTGCGTCTCGAGCGTCGCGGCGCGGACGATCCGGCCGTCGGCGGGGACGATGTCCCCGGCTTCGAGCTGGACGATGTCCCCCGGAACCACCCCCGTCGCCGGGACAAGCGCGACCGTCCCGTCGCGGGTGACCCTGGTCTGCGGAACCTGCATGTTCGCCAGCGCGTCGATGCTCGCCCTGGCCTTCAGCTCCTGCCTTGTGCCGAGCACGAGGTTGAGGACGATGAGCAGGGCGACGATCACGGCGGTCGAGACCTCGCCGATCACCAGGCTCACGACCGTGACCCCGATGAGCATGAGGTTCATCGGGTCGCGGAGTTGCGCCAGCGCCACCTGCCACACCGATGGCGCCTCCTCGCCACGAATCTCGTTCAGGCCGTAGCGTGAGAGCCGCACCGCCGCCTCGGTGCCAGTCAGGCCCGAGCTCGCGTCCGACCCCAGCGCCGCAACGACATCCGCAGTCTCGCGAGCGTACTCGGGCGGCGGCGGCGGATCGCCAGTCGCGGCAGACACGTCCTGTCCAGTCACGCCCGAGCTCTGCGGTTCATGCGACTCCATGCTGCGGTTCTTTCATCGAGATCGCCCTCCGGTCGACGAGCTGAGGTCGATGGCAGGATACTCAGAAGCCGCTGGGGCGCCGCGGGGTATCGCACGACGCGGTCGACCGTCGTCACGGCCCGGGGCGCCGGTGATCACGGGTTTCGAGACGTCGACGACGCGACGCAGCATCGAGGCTCGTCTCGGTGGCGGAGAGTTCGCGCCGGCGCTCGGCTCAGGCGGCGAGGCCGGTGCGGCTCGCGTGGGGGGCTCACCGTGCGCGCCGTGCGGTGATGAGCTGGGTCGCCCCGAAGCAGGCCAGGGCGACGCCGATACCGAGGGCCGAGCCCGCCACCACATCCGACAGCCAGTGCAGCCTCAGGTACGTCCGGCTCCAGGCCATGCCGACCGCGGCGAGGGCCGCGAACAGCCAGACGGCGCGGCGCTCGCCGGCGCGCGTGAAGAGCAGGACGAGCGCCACCGCGGTCGCGGCGGCGTAGGCGGCGTGACCGGACGGGAACGACGAGCCGTACGCCGTCAGGATCGCGCCCGCAGGGCGCGGACGATCGACGGCCCCCTTGATCGCGTTGACAAGCAGGGGCGTCAGGCTCTCGGTGATCGCGAATGCGATCAGCCCCGCCCAGCGCCTCGCGCTGACGAGCACCACTCCGACCGCCAGGGGAACGAGCACGCGAACGATGCCACGCCCCAGGTGATCGAAGCCACGAGCGAGGAAGGTGAGGGCATCGGTCCGGGTGCTGTCCATCCACTCCAGCCAGCGGCCGTCGATCCCGCTCGGGCCCGCTGGCACGAGCAGCGCGGCGGCCAGCACCAGCAGGACCAGCGCCACGCCGAGCAGGAGCGCCCGCCGCGGGTCGGCGACGAACACGCTGCCGGCCGGCCTGCGGCCATCCGGAGAGGGTGCCCCAGCGGAGCGCCTCCTGTTGTTGCCAGCGCGTATCCGCTGAGAATAGGGACGGGCGGCAGGCATCGACGATCGGGCGCCGATACGCTTCCCGGATCGACCGGGAGGTGGTGGTGGTGGCATGCTGTTTGTGTGACAGGACGAGGATTCAGACCGCGGATCCGGCGCCCCGGGACGGGTGGGGCGGGACGATCGCCGCGTCGGGCGCCGGCCGGCACCTCCTCGTCGATGTGTCCCCGCCACCGCGCGCGCCGGCCGTGACGGTGGCGTCGACCGACGATGCGGGATGCGCTCGATCGTCGGTGGGCACAATCCAGCTCGCGGCTGACGGTGCGCCATGAGGCGCCTGTCGGCGATCGCGACCCTCGCGCTGCTTGTCGCCTTCGGGGTCCTCGTGGTGGTGAGCGCCGTGGGGTCGTTCCCGCGCGGCCTCATCATCGCGGCGATCCTCGCCGCCGCAATCATGGCTGCGTGGGCGGGGGTTCGCCGCCGGGGCGCCGGGCGTATCGCGCGTGTGGCGACGGGCGGCGCGCTGCTCGTGGCGGCGATCGTGCTGACGTTCGTCGGTGGGCGACTCCTGGAGGCCCTGCTGGCGATCGGCTGCCTGGTGGCGAGCCTTGGGTTCGCCAAGCGCGTCTTCGCCGTCCGGACCGACCTGCCGCCGGCTGCGCCCCCGAAGCACCCGGTGGTGATCTGGAATCCCAAGTCCGGGGGGGGAAAGGCGCTTGCGGCCAATCTCGCCGATGAGGCGCGCGCGCGGGGGATCGAGCCCATCGAGCTGAGGCCGGGGGACGACCTGGTGCAACTGGTGCGCGATGCGGTGGCCGGTGGCGCGGATGGGCTCGCGGCGGCGGGAGGCGATGGGACGCAGGCGCTTGTCGCATCGATCGCCGCCGAGCACGACCTGCCGTTCGCCTGCATTCCGGCGGGCACCCGCAACCACTTCGCGCTCGATCTCGGCGTGGATCGTGATGACGTTGTCGGTGCTCTGGATGCGTTCGTCTCCGGCGGCGAGCGCCGGGTGGACCTCGCCGAGGTCAACGGGCGCACGTTCGTCAACAACGTCTCGCTCGGGCTCTATGCCGAGGCGGTGCAACGCGAGGGCTATCGCGACGCGAAGCTGCGCACCATGCTCGACGCCGTCCCCGACGCCTTCGGAACCGGCGGGCCGGGGGCGCGGCAGCTGCGCTGGACCGGGCCGGATGGGGTCGCCCGCGACTCGGCCGTGGTCATCCTGGTGTCGAACAACGCGTACCGCCTCGGCCGGGCGGTCGCCTCCGGCACGCGCCCGCGCATCGACGCCGGCGTCCTGGGCATCGCGGTGATGGAGGCGGGCGGCACCGAGGGCGGGCAGGACGGCCGCCGCCCGCACTGGCGCCAGTGGTCCGCGCCGAGCTTCGAGGTGGGCTCCCAGGGCGCGGTACCGGCCGGCGTCGACGGTGAGGCGCTCACGCTCGCGGCGCCGCTGCGCTTCGCCATCCATGCCGGCGCGCTGCGGGTGCGCCTCGCGCCGCAGCACCCCGGCGCGTCGCCATCGGCGGCGCTGCCCGAGGGGCTGATCGACGGCATCCGCACGACGGTGAAGATCGCCGCGGGCGAGACCCCCACCCGACCATGACGACTACGACCACCACGAGACGACGCGCAGCCTGACCTGGCATCTCGCCGTCGCGTAGCCAACGAGAGGGCGAGTGAGGCGCTCCGACTGCGGTAGTCAGCCTGCGGTGCGTCCGTCTTGGGGTTCCGTCCGCCGCCGGATGGCTGTGCCCGCGACTCCGGTCGACTATTCTCGTCCTGGGGCCCGCCGGCCGGCGAACACCAGGTCTTGTGGCCCCTCCCGGGAGGGAAAGGCGCGAGCGGCGAAGGAGGTTCAGCGATGAGTCAGCCTGATCCCGAGGGCCCCGACCAGGGCTCCATCGGGGCGCCGGGGGGCGTGAATGTCGGGGACGTGCAGGCCGCACTGGCGGGGGTGAGCAGCGCGGCTCTCGATGATGCCAAGCGTGCGGCCGCCGGGGCGGGTGATCGGGTCCGCACGGAGCTCACCGCGCGCTCGACCGACGCCGGTGATCGTCTGGCGCGGGTCGCCGGCGATCTTGGCGCCGTGGCTGACGGGCTCGCCGAGCGCGGCTCGGCGCAGCCGGCGAAGCTCGCCGCCGAGGCCGCCCAACAGTCGCGTCGGCTCGGCACCTACTTGAAGCAATCGGACGCGGATCGCCTGCTGGCGGACGCCGAGGATCTGATGCGCCGCCAGCCGGCCGCCGTCGCCGCCGGTGCGGCCCTCGCAGGCTTTGTCGCCGCCCGGTTTCTCAAGGCATCCGCTCACCGCCGCTATGTGCAGCGGGCGGGCCAGGCCGCCGATCGGGCCTCGGGCGTTCCCGCGATCCAGCCCGGCGGTCTCGATCCGACCGATCCCGCCCCCGTGGCGGGATCGGGTGTCGCGCCGACGGTCGAGCGGCGATGAGCACGTCCGAACCCGGCCAGCAGCAGCCGTCGCTCGCCGAACTGCTGCAGCGCCTGTCAGATGAATATGGCGTGCTCGCGCGGCAGGAGCTGATGCTCGCAAAAGCCGAGATGGGCGAGAAGGGCAAGCACGCCGGCGTGGGGGCCGGGCTGGCGGCGGGTGTGCTGGTCGCGGCCGTGCTCGCGTTGGGGACGCTGACGGCGTTCCTGGTGGCGGCGATCGCGGTGGCCCTGCCGGTGTGGGCCGCCGCGCTGATCGTGACGGTGCTGTGGATTGTCGTGGGCGGTGTGCTGGCCCTTGCCGCGCGTAGCCAACTGAGGCGCGCGCGACCGCTGGTGCCGGAGCTGACGGTCAAGACCATGAAGGAGGACGTCCAATGGGCAAAGACCCAGCTGACATTCAGCAGGAGATAGCCGCGACGCGGGAGCGCCTCGGCGAGACCGCCAGTGCCTTGGCGGACAAAGCCAACGTGCCGGCACGCGTGTCACAGAAGTTCGATGCGGTCCGTGAGGGGACTGCGGGACGCTCCCCGAAGGACATCCTCTCGGCCGACGAGCTACGCCGTGCAACCCACGGCGTCGCCGGCCTCGCCCGGGAGAATCCCATCGGGTTCGCCATCGGCGCCATGGCGACCGGCTTCGTCATCGGGATGCTGTTACCAGCCACCCACATCGAAGACGAAAGACTCGGTGAGGTGTCTGACCGCGTCAAAGCCCAGGTGAGCGAGGCGGGCCACGAGGCACTCGAGCACGCCAAAAGCGTCGGGCAAGCGGCACTCTCCGAGGGCGCCGAGGACATTGTCGAGATCGTCGAGGGCGAGGCGCCCATCGAGGCGGCGGAGTCTGGCGACAGCACGCGCGAGCGCGCCGGGGAGGCGCCCGCCGACCTTGACGACTAGGAGGCCCCGCGAATCGCCACGGCGCGCGGGCGGGTCCCCTTCCGGCCGACATGGCTCCGAGCCAACGTCGGGTCGGACCGGCCCTCAGGTTGCGCCGCAGGGTCTGCACCACCGGACGAGATGGCCAAGCCGCTCCACCGGGCCGTCATGGACGCGGTGGAGCAGATAAGGACGGAAGGGGAGGGCGACACGGTCCGGAGGAGCACGTATAGGCAGCAAGTGCCTTGGTTGAAGATCCCTTTTCGATTCCTCATGCAGCGGCGGTGATCCCGGCCGTCGGTCTTGCAGCAGCGAGTCCGTAGGGGCCTGGACCTCGGGCGCACCAACAGAGATCTCGGAGCCATATTGCAACCGACCGACCAAGCCGCATCCGGATCGTGCGGAGATGGCCACACCCACCACCGCCGACCTGACGCCCGCACCGGCGCCGGTCGGCGGGTGGGACACCCTTCAGTTCCTCAGGTCTGCCTTCGCGTCCTTCCAGCCGGCGGTGAGCGCCCACAGGACCGCGATCCCGAGCCCGATCGCGATGAGGCTCCACAGGGGATAGGCGGGGAACCAGGCGAGCTGCCCGACCCCGTTGATGAGGACCACCACGATGGCGAACCATCGCGCCCAGCCCCGACCGGCAAAGAGCGAACCCGCGGCGAGGATCAGGACGATGCCCCAGATGATGAGCGACCAGCCCCACCTGTCGAAGTTCGTCGTGACCAGAAGGGCCTTCTCGCCCCCCGGGATGACGTAGGTCGTCTCCTTCAACAGGGCCACCAGGCCCTGGATGATGTCGAGGGCACCAATCGTGAACATGACGACCGCTGCGAAGATGACCCACCCGGTCGCAGACGACGTCTCGTACCTATCCGTGGAATCCGTGGACATTGTGTGCTCCATTCGTGACGAGGCCGCGGGTCAACCTCAGCCCCACGGAGGATCGGTGGACAGTTCAGTCGAAGCTCCCTGGAGTTCTCCATCGCCGCAGACACTCCTTGGGCCACTTGTCGGATCAGGTCCACCTGCGACCCCGGATGGTGGCTCAGCCGGTCGGCCTAGCCCGAGACCAGCCCTTCGACGGCGGCCGATGGCGCGGGGTCCGGGAGGCGCATCATGCGGAACGAGTTGAGCAACCCGATGACGGCGGCGAGGATCGGCACGAGCAGGGCCACTTGAAGGGCGAGCGGTCGTGCGTCTGTGTTGATACGGATGATCTCGTCCTGAATCTCCTGAGGTTGGCCGACGAGCAGCTCTTCAAGCTGTGTGTTGCTCATGACTTCCGCGTCGTCTTCCAGCGCCTGGGCGACTTGTTCCTGCTCGGCCGGGGAGAACACTGAGCTCGCGTTCGCCATGGTGGTGAACGTGAGGGACAGGGTTGCCAGCATGATCGCGCCCGCGAACGCCAACCCGAACGAGAGCCCGAACGAACCTGCCGCCGAGTTCACGCCGGCGGCTTCGCTGACACGCTCTTCCGAGATCGGGGACAGCGTGTAGTTGTTGAGTTGGGACACCAAGAGTCCCAACCCCGATCCCGCAATGATCAACGGGACAACCAGGTACCAACCGGAGTCCGCCCGGGGCACGATCGGAACCAACACGACCATCCCGGTCGCGACGAGACCGAATCCCAACCGGATGATGCTGCTCGGGCGCCGGTTCCCTGCCTTCTTCCCCGCGAGGAGCGCCACCGCGAACATGCTCAGCGAGAGCGGCGCAAGGGAGAGACCAGCCTCCATCGCGTTGTACTCGAGCACCATCTGCAGGTAGATCGGCAAGGCGATCATCGCGCCGCCCAGGGTGATCTGCTGGAGCATCTGCTCCGAGATCCCAAACTTGAAGAGCTTGGATTCGAACAGACCCGGGTCGAGCAGCGTCGGCTTCTCTTCCCGCTTGCGCCGAACCAGCCAGTACACCAGCGCCAACATGGCAAGTGCGCCGATGACCAGGAGCGCGGCCACGGACTCGCCGCCTTCCTGCCATACGAGGATGCCCAGCACGATGCCGCCCATGCCAAGGACGGAGAGGAGCGCACCGACGACATCGACGCCCCGAGGTCCGGTGTACGGCACGTCGCGCACGAGCCTGATGCCGCACAGCACGATGACGATGATGACGTCCTCGAGCAGAAAGGCGACGCGCCACGACAGGTACGTCGTGATGAACCCTCCGAGCAGCGGTCCGACGGCTGCGGCGATCGCCGCCGCGGCCCCGACCAGGGCGTAGGCCTTCTTCTGAGCCGCTCCCTCGAAGTTGCCGTGAATGAGCGACTGCATCGCGGGCAGCAGCAGCGACGCGCCGAGCCCACCAACGATTGCCCAGAAGATGATGATCGCCGTCAGGTTCTGTGCCAGCGCCATCGCGAGGGCCCCGATCGCGTAGCCGAGCAGGCCCAACACGTACGCGCGCTTGCGCCCGATGAGATCGCCGACCTTGCTGCCGATCAGGATGAACGCCGCGGACACGAGCGCCTCCAGGGCGATCGCCGACTGAACGCCGCTGACGGTCGTGTCGAGATCCCGAACCACCGCCGAGATCGAAACGTTCATCAGCGATGTGTCGACGACCAGCACGAACATCGCCGCCGCCAGCAGGATCGCGAGCCGTTGATTGCCCGCCCCTTCCTTGGGCACGCTCCCCTCGGTCACCGACACGGGCGTTGCCCGATCGCGCTGTCTGGATGTCCAGCATGACGGGTCATCCGGCCACCCTCGCTTCGCCGCGCTTACTGATTACCACGGAGCAACGGCGCGGATCATACGTCCCTTCGCGGAGTGCCAGACACCAGGGCGCGCCTCGCGAGCGGGTCGAGCGGATTCGTGCCTAGTCGCCGGGAGCGGGTGCCTGGGAAGCCCCGGCTGCGCGCTGCGCCTCGACGGCGCGATGGACGTTGCCGTGGAGGTGATCGTCGCCGATGCGGTCGATGAAGCCGTCCGCGCGGAGCACCGCGAGCACCGGCGGCTTCACCCGCGCCAGACGGAGCGCCGCGCCGTAGGAATCCACGAGCCGGTGTATCTCGGCGAGCTGCTCGGCACCCTGCGAGTCGATGAACGTGACCGCTTCGAAGTCGAGCACAACCGCTCGGAGCGCCCCGGGGTCGCGATCGGCCAAGGTCCGCACGCGGTCGTCGAGGGCCTGGGACGTCGCAACGTAGATCAGCCAGCCGAGTGAGAGGGCGACCCCGATCACGTGGAGCGCGACCGGTCGGAAGACGCCGTGGTGGTCGGCTTCGACCAAGAACGAGACGGGCTCGCGCGTCGATCACTAGGGCGATGCGGCCCGGGCGGCGGCGACGGCTTCGAGTCGGGTATTGACGCCGAGGGCCCGAAAGAGACGGCGGATGTGGTTCTTGACTGTCTCGGTGCTCAGGTGGAGCTCGGCGGCGATCTGCTTCGTCGAGCGGCCCTGCTCGAGAAGACGAAGCACCTCGACTTGACGGGGGGTGAGATGCGGGTGTGGCGCTGTGGTGGTGGCGTCGGGGCGTTCCTCGATCAGCCCGAAGACGCCGACCACCCGTTCACCGTTCATGAGCGGCACCGAGCTGAGCTCTACGGCCACCCGTGTGCCGGCGGTCGAAACCAAGACGCCGGTTGCGTCTGTGGCCGGGGAGGTGCCGAGCACCTTCCGAGAGAACAGCTCGCGGGCGCGCCGGCTGTCCTCGGGCGCGACGACGGAGGTGAAGTGGCGACCGCGAACGTCGCCGAGAAGCTGCTCGGCTGCGGGATTGATCCACCGGACGACTCCCGTTGTGTCGAGGACGTAGCTCGGGACGCCGACGCTGTCCAGAGCCCGCTCGACGTCGCCGCCGACTGCCAGGCCGGTGGCCATCACGGAAGTGTGCCTGATCCGGGCCGGCGATGTGTGTTCACCGGCGTCTGGCCGTCCCGCCGAAGCGGGTCATGTACGCGACCTGGACTTCCTCGTTTCTCGGAGCGAGTGGAACCTGCTCCTCTCGGCTCGGGAAATACTACGAATCTCTGCCCAGTATGCACCGAGCGTGATGGGATCGGGCCCGCGATCGGCCCGAGATCCCGGTGAGCGGTGCCGCGCGCGAGCGCGTTCTACTCGCCCGGCACGCCGGCGTGGGGACCATCGCCGAGGCGGTGGGCGTCACGAGGATCGGCGTGACGCATTGGGCGCGGAAGCTCCGCGCCGAGCACGGTACTCCCGCTGGTAGCACCCAATCTCCGGACCTCCGGCGGGCACGCGCGCCGGGGGTCGTCCTCGTATGGAAGGAGGCGGTACCCTCCGCATCCGGTGCATCGTTTCGCACCGAAGGCGTTGAGATCCCCGCACCGCGGGCAGGCAGGCATACTCATTCCGAGACCCTCCGCTGTCCGTTCAGCATCGCCCAGCGCCGCTCGCGCGCCGGCGTGGCCACCCATAGCGTCGGGCCGAGCCGGGACAGGCCGACCCGGCGACTACGAGGAGGGCGGGGAGCCGCACCGCGCGGCGGGACCACTTCACACCTCCGGGAACAGCTTCTTCATCCAACGAGGGTCAGCTTTCATTCGGGGTCGGCCGATGCGCCGCGTGAGACGCGGGCCGACGTTCGTGACGTCGTCGTCTACGTCATTCGAGAAGACGGTATCGGCGCGCACACGCAGGGTCTGTGACCCGAGCGGGTCAATTCCGCGCGATCCATCTCGGGTGTATGGGCGGGTGACAGGCTCAGAGCATCCTGCGAGCCGCGGCGTACGTGTGCTTGGTCGGGCACGTCGCATCGGCCGCAGGGGAAGGGGCCTTACCCGTTGTTCCACCCCGGTCACGCTCGGTGATCGACTGGCCTCGGAGTTCTCGTTGGGCGTAATGGGCGAGAAGCGCGTTAGGTGTCGTCGGTGAGTTCGCCGGCGATGGCCTGAGGGCGCTCGATTCGAGGTCAGCTACACGCCGGAGACCTGGGCCAGGCTGATCGGCAACCCGGAGGACCGCCGAAAAGGCCGCCGAGTCGTACATCGAGTCAGTCGGTGGGAGGCTCCACGGGTTCTGGTACGCCTTCGGGACACACGACGGCTACAACCTCTGGGAGGCCCCCGACAACGTGTCCATGGCCGCGGTTGCGCTTGGCGATCAGTGGGGGAGGTGCGCTGAGCTCGTTCGAAACGACAGTCCTCCTGACCGTCGACGAAGCGATGGATGCCCTGCGCAAGGCCGAGCAAGTCCAGTACCGAGCGCCCAGCGGGTAGCGGCTCGCTCGCTCCGCTTCCGTGCCAACCATCGACGGCAACGACATCTGCCGAGTCCACGTCGAGCCGTCCGACTTCCCCGTCAACGTGGCGAAGGGCGACGAGCCGGTCTTCTGGTGGCCTGTGTGAACCCGGCGCAAGCCTTGAATGGCCTGGGCTTCACTCTCGAGCGGGCGCAGCCCCCTTGTGTCGTTCCCTTCCACCAACCGACGCGTTTCTCGTGGGGGTCAACACGGGGTCAACACGACCACCGGAGATGGGCTGAGATCACTCCCTCGTCACTCACACGAATGCCTGCAAAGAGGCGACGGCGTGAGACAACAGGAGACGCCGGGGGCAACTCTTAATCCCAAGGTCGAAGGTTCGATCCCTTCACGGCCCATCGGCTTGTGCCCTGCAAACACACTTTTTGCTTCGTGCCCTTTGTCACATAGATCCGTTTTGGGCAACAAGGTAGGCAACACCCCACCAATTCCCTTCCTCTTGCCTGATCTCTGACACCCCGATCCATGCTCCCGCCCTCGGGAGAGGAGACGGTGCGGGAGGGGTGCCATTTCCTCTTCGGTTCTCTCGTCATTGAGGACCCTGCCCATGTTGGTGGGCATGCGCAGATGTCCGGAGCCATTCTGAGTGTCGCGCGATCCTCGGGGCCGCCTTGACCGTGGATGAAGCCGAAGAAAGCCGAGACTCGGCGCACCTGCCGAGCCGCCATCGAGTGCCCGGCCGGATCTGCAGCTGCGGTTGTTCCTCGTACGATGGGCGCGACGGGCGGCCGAGGCGTCGTGTTACTCGGCGGGGGTAGCCACGGCCGTCGGCTGCGGGCCCACGACGATCCAGATGGCTCCTGCGAGCGCGGCGCCGATCACCGGGAACACGATGAACGCCCACACCTGGCCGAGTGCCCAGTCGCCCTGGAACACCGCGGTCGCGATCGAACGAGCCGGGTTCACCGACGTGTTCGAGATCGGGATCGAGATCATGTGGACGAGAGCCAACCCGAGGCCAGCGGCGATCGGCCCGAAGCCCTTCGGCACACCCGATGCGTCGGTGGTGGCGAGCACGATGAGCACAAAGATCGCCGTGACCACAATCTCGACGATCGCGACCGACAGCAGATCGAACCCGCCCGGCGAGTGCGTGCCGTAGCCGTTCGACGCGAACCCTGCGTCCTGTGCGGTGGAGAAGTAGTTCTCGGTACCGCTCACTATCAGCGCCAGCAGCCCGGCACCGATGATGCCGCCGACCACCTGAGCGACGATGTACGGCGCGGCCTTGGCAGGCTCGAGCTTCCTCGTCACGAGCATCCCGACCGTCACAGCGGGGTTGATGTGGCAACCGGATATCCGTCCGATCAGGTACGCCATGCAGAGCAGACTCAACCCGAACGCGAACGCGACGCCCAAGATGCCGACGCTCAGCCCGGCGTTGAAATTCCCGGTGGCGAAGATCGCCGTGCCAGCCCCACCGATGACCAAAACCGCAGTTCCGATCCCCTCGGCGAGAGCCATTCGCGTGGTGTTGTTCAACACTTCGGTGTCCTCTCCGGGGGCTCGCTCAGGATCAACCGCCACGTGGGCTGTGACCGTATCGGCTCGCAGTGCAATCAGCGTTGCGAGTGGCCACCCACGGCGCTAATCTGACAGTGGAACCACAATTCGCACAAACGATTGCCGGATAGATCCGCAGGACCGGGTCCGAAGGACGGGGCGAGGAGCACGCAGCGACGGCTGATCTAGGCCGAAACCCGGTGCAAACCCAAGGACCCGGACGCACCCGAGACGGCTGCACAGATCGCGGAGCTTCATAGCGGCGTCATGAGGTACGTCAAACCGTCGTTCGTGCTGACGTCGGGCACAGCCAACGTGAGCATCGCCTGCACCGCCGTCCTGTCACACCCGCACGTCGCACCACCCTCGGCGTGACAAAGCCTGCGACGGCGGGGCTGGGTTTCCTCCTTCTCCCGCCCGCCGTCGCCCCCCGCGGGCGGCCCGGAGCGCTGACCGGGTCGCCCGCCACCAAAGGACCCGACCTGATGACGGAGCTAACTATCCACCCGCAGACAGTGACCGCCGGGCGGGGCTGGGTGGTTTGGTTCGGGAACCGGCGGCCCTGCCCAGCGGGGCCTACTGCCCCGCCTGAAAGAACCCTACTCGTCAAAGGTTCTTCACGAAGTGGGAGAGCGGTGCCAACCCCCGGAGCCAATGCCCAGGCCCGACGGTCGAGCGCAGCATCTCCACGGCGCGAGGCGGCGTCAATGAGGGAAGTCCACCTATCGCGCCCACCTTCCGCATTTTGGTCAGCGGAGCGGAGGTCGAGGCCGGGTGACGGAGCATCGGGCCAGCGAGGTCGTGGACACGGGCGTCAGCCAGATGTTCGCCCCCTGCCTGACGCCCGTCTGTCTAGCTGCCGCCCGCCGCGACGGCGGCGGGCCAAGATCACGGTATCCGCTCGTAGCGCAACCGGCGTTGCAGAACGCTGCCGCCCCGGACACTCCGCCGCGGATTCGTGCGGGGCTGGCCCCGATGCTCAGACCCCGTCGGCCCTGCTCGGAGACGGCCGCACCTCGGCGAGGTGTAGCAACGCCTGCTCCATCGTCTCCATGCGCCGGGCAAGGTCGTCGAGTTTCGCGTGTGTGATCGCCTCCGCGTGAAGCGTGTCGGCTTCGGATGCCTCAATGGCTTTCTTGTCGATTGCGAAGCGTTGGGCAATCGCGCCGGTGACAACCGCGACGAAACCGATGCCGACGAGCATCACCACGATCGCGACCGCCTGCCCGGAGGTGGTCTGCGGGGTGAGGTCGCCGTAGCCGACGTTGTCATCGTCGACATTGCCCAGTAGATGCCGCCCAGCGGGACGTGTCTTCCACGGATGAGAACGACTCACCGCCTGCCAGCACTGTCAGAAGGCCAGGAGCGCGGGTGACTGGTCTCTGAGCCGAAGCGATCACGAAGAGCGCCGCCCGCCCCGCTAGACGCTGAGATCGCTCCGCCGTCACGAGAGCGCGAAGGCGTCGCCGGCACCGCTATTCGCAGCCGACCCCATTGCCGTCGCCATCCAATTGATGGGGATCTTGCCCACGACGGTCACTGGGCCGGTCAGGTCGGCACAGTCGACATCGGGGGGGGGTAGGTTGGAACGCAGGCTCCCGTGTGGTTGACGTCGCAGCTCCCCTTGGTCGGTGCCACCGGGGTGGCACCTACCGTGACTGACCCGCGGAGGGTGACAGGGGGAGGTGCCCCAGTGCGTCCTTGGGCTCTCACCCGTGTGCGACACGTGCGACAGGTGCGGCGGGCCGGTCAGCCGGTGGAACCCAACAGGGTTCGCTGCCACGCCTGCGTCCAGAGGATCGGGCCACCGGACATCCGAGAGATCACGTACCACAGCGCACCATGGAACCGGCCAGGCGCAGGCCCACATGTCTCCCGGTGCGATTGCGCGAAACGCCACGTCGAGCGACGCGAGGTCCGCCTCGCGTCCGGCAAGATCGTCAAGGAACTCTGGGTGGAGGTCACCTGCCGTGTCTGTCAGTCGACACGGATGGTCATGTATCAGCGGGTCCAGCCCTGCCGGTACGAGGCGATGCACGTCTGCGGCACCTGCAGATGGCAAAGCGGGGGGAGGGATGATCGGTAAGGACATGATCACAAGAGCTCCTGCCAGTACTTCACAAGAGGAGCGATGGTCGGGCCGGGTCGGTCCGTTTGGCGATTGCCGCGCCAGTTACGGTCTCGAGCGACCGCGCAGCGGGGCCCACGTACCGCGCAGACGGCCGGATGAGCCGTCCCATTGCATGCTGCTCGAGGATGTGCGCCGACCATCCCGCGGTGCGGGAGCACGCGAAGAGCGCCGGCGCCAGCGCCGGGGGCACGCCTGCCGCGTCGAGCACGACGGCCGACCAGAACTCGACGTTCGTCGCGAGCACCCGGTCCGGCTTGCGGCGTGCGAGCTCGGCGAGCGCCTCGGCCTCGAACGCGACGGCGGCCTCGTACCGTGGGGCGCCGATCTCCCGGGCGGTCCGGCGCAGTACCCGCGCCCGTGGGTCCTCCGCACGGTAGACGCGGTGCCCGAATCCCATCAGCCGCTCGCCGGCGTCGAGCAGCTCACCCACGTGGGCGCCGATGCTCGCCGCCCCGGCGGCCTCGTCGAGCATGGGCAGGACGCGCGCCGGGGCCCCGCCGTGCAGCGGTCCCGACAGGGCGCCGACGGCGGCCGACAGGGCGGCCGCGCAGTCCGCCCCGGTCGAGGCGGCGATCCGCGCGGTGAACGTCGACGCGTTCAGGCCGTGCTCGGCCGTGCAGACCCAGTAGGTGTCGAGCGCGATAACGTGGCGGGGATCCGCCTCGCCGCGCCATTCGAGCAGGAATCGCTCCGCCGCGCCGGCCCCGTCCGCCACGCCAAGCGCATCCGGGCGCCCATCCGCATCACGCGCCGCCTGCGCGGTGAGCGACAGCATCGCCGCCGACACCCGGAGCAGATCCTCCCGCGCCTGGGCCGTCGTGAGGTCGATCAGCTTCGCCAGGTGCCATGTCCCGGCGAGCCGGGCTGTCGAGGCCTGCAGGTCCGCCACCGGATCGCCGGTCGCCGCAACGAGCTCCACCGGCTCCACCGGCGCCGCAAGGCCCGGCTCGGGGGAGCCGTCGACCAGCAGCCCCCACACCTGCTCGAAGGGTAGTCGTCCGGCGATCTCCTCCAGATCCACTCCCCGGTAGCGGAGAGCCCCACCATCGCGATCGGGCTCCGCGATCTCTGTCTCGACCGCCACGACCCCTTCCAGTCCTGCGCGCACATCGCTCATGACGCCTCCGATGACGTTTCGCTGTCCTGTGCACACACAATGGACGGCTCCGACAATTTCGTCAATGTTGATTGATATGATCAACCCTATGGCGCCGACTCCCAACCTGCTGGACGCGGGGCAGGCCGCCGAGTACCTGGGCGTGTCGCGCCAGACCCTGTACGCCTATGTGAGCCGCGGGCTGCTCGTCTCGGAGCCCGGGCCCGGACCCAGCCGGGCGCGTCGCTACCCGCGTGCGGCGCTCGAGCGTCTCAAGGCCGGCCGCGGCCAGCGGGCGGCGGGAGAGACCGGAGCACGGACGTCGCTCTTCTGGGGCCTTCCGGTCGTGGACTCGTCCCTGACCCTCGTCAGCGACGGCCGCATCGCATACCGCGGCATCGACGCACTGGCACTCGCAGACGACGGTCCCTTCGAACGCGCCGTGGCGCTGTTGTGGACCGCCGACGCGGACTCGGCGGACCGGCTGTTCGAGACGCTCCCGCCCGCGCGTGGGCCACGGCGGGAGGGGGATCTCGGCACCGCGCTCGCCGGGACCCTCGTGCGGATGGCTGGCACC
Organism: uncultured Thermoleophilia bacterium; assembly: GCA_963777565.1. Classification (GTDB taxonomy): domain Bacteria; phylum Actinomycetota; class Thermoleophilia; order Miltoncostaeales; family Miltoncostaeaceae; genus CALMEC01. Next base: position 581,104 of record CAVZQZ010000009.1, on the reverse strand, counting down.
ACGGCGCTGAGCCTTGGGAGCCCGCGAGCCGCAGTGCTCCACCGGGCCGTCGAGGTGGTGGGGGAGCTCTTCCGGACCGCAGGCGCTCGCGGAGGAGGCACGCTCGCGGGGCGTCTCGCACGCGGGTGGCGGATTGAGCGTTCACGGGACCTCGACGCCGCGCTGATCCTGTGCGCCGACCACGAGCTCAACGTGAGCGCCTTCACCGCACGCTGCGTCGCATCGGCCGACGCCCGGCTCGAGCACGTCCTGCTGGCCGCTCTGGCAGCGCTGCACGGGCGGCGCCACGGCGGCTCGGCCATCCGGGTCGCGGCCCTGGTCACGGAGGCCGAGCGCGCCGGCGCGCGCGGGGCGATCGACCGAGCGCTGGTCGAGGTCGGTGACGTCCCCGGCTTCGGTCACCCGCTGTACCCGGACGGGGACCCGAGGGGCGCGGCGCTGATGCGACTCGTGTTCGGGGACGCGGGTCCCGACGGTGTGACCGGGGAGCTCGTCGACATGGCGCGGGAGACGCTCGGGCTGCGGCCGAACCTGGATTTCGGTCTGGCGTGTCTCGCGCGATCGCTGGGGCTGGCGGACGACGCGGCGTTCGGGTTGTTCGCGCTGGGGCGCTCGGCCGGGTGGATCGCGCACGCGCTGGAGGCCTGGGACGACGGGCGCCTCGTTCGCCCGCGCGCCCGCTATGTCGGTCCGGAGCCCGTCTGGACAGGCGCCTGACCGGTTCGCGCTCGGCGGTCCAGGGGCCCCTTCGCGAGCGCGCAGGAGGAGGTCACGTTGCGTGCTGACGGCGAGGTCGAAGGGCGCGCCGGGATGCCAGATGAGACCGAAAGCGCCCGACCCGATTTCGAGGAGTTCAGACCTGCGGCCCCCGGCTCAGCAGCCGGAGGGCGTCCGGGACGCGCGGAGCGGCGCCGGTGCGGGCTCCCCCGCGCGGTCCGCCCGCGGCCGGCGCGCGGGGCGCTCGGTGCGCGTGGCGGAGGCGATGCGCGCCGCCTGCGCGGCCGCGATCAGGTCGTTCGCCTTTCCCGCTGCGAGCTCGTGGAGGATGGTTGGATGGAACATGGTGACCACCTTTCGACCGGGCGAGACCGTCGTCGTCGGAGAGAAACGTATCGTGGTATAGCGATGATGTGATATAGTTCTTTGACTATGCCTATGGACGCCGCAGAACACCCACCCGCCGGCCCGCGACCGGGGCACGTGACGGTCGCACCATCCGCGCCAATGGAGCTCGCAGCGCTGCTGTGCACGTGCACGAGCGTCCGGCCTCCGAAGATCGCCGTGCCGCCCGCACTGGCGGCCCGCGTCAACCGCTTCTGGGAGGACGGCTGGGGCTCGCTCGCGGAGCTCGTCGTGCTCACCCACCGAGCGGACCGCCTAGACGACACCGAGATCGATGTATTCCTCGAACGTCTGACCCGGCCGATCAGCTTCGATGAGCTGCCGGCACTGGAGACAGAGCCCGCTGACGAGCGCGACGTGATCCACGCGCGGCTCCGCCGCCTCGCGGGCGACCGGCGGTTGCGCACCCGCTACGCGCGACTGCTCGGCGACCTGTGGGCGATCGCGGCCGATGCGTGGGCCGGCGGGGGCCGTACCCGGGCCACCGAGGTGGCGGCGTCGTGGGCTGCCCGGCTCGCCGCCGGGTCGGATGCCCTGAGCCTCCTCCCAGAGGGCGAGCACATCGCGCTTCGTGAACCGTACCCGGAGGCCGTTCGGCAAGCGCAGCGGACCGGCGAGCTGCGGCTGACCCCGGTGGTGGCAGGGTACGGGCATATCGTCGCCCTTCCGGGGATGCTCTCGGTCGCCTTCTACGCCGACGCCGAGCCGGCCGAGGTTGCCCGCCGTCGCGCCGCCACGGAGATCGTCGGACGGCTTCGCCCGCTTACCGACGCCACGCGCGTGACGATCCTCGCCCAACTCGCCCATGCGCCGGCCGGGGTCGGGGAGCTGGCCGCGGCGCTCCACATCGCTCAACCCACGGCGTCCGTCCACCTGCGGCAGCTCCGGGAGGCGGGCCTGGTCGAAGGGCGCCGCGACGGAGCACGGACGGTATACGCCGTGCGCGGCGCAGAACTCGAGGCGCTGCTCGCCGACGTCTCAGACCGGGTGACGCGGACGATCGCGGCGGGGTAGCGCGGGCCCGCCGCGATCGTCGGAACCGCTCCGAGCGGGTCAGGCCTCGGCGGGCAGTGCCCCGGTCGCGTGTTCTTCCAGACCCGTTCAGGCCGCTCTGCATGTAGGCGAGTAACACCGGGGAGATGAGCGCCTCGATCACGAGCGCGAGCCAGCCGTTCAAGGGGCCTGACCGGAGCGACGTTGCGCCGCTGCACGCAGGTACCTTGCGTCGTGGCTTGAAGGCCACCACGCCCCCGCTTCGATGCCAGCGGGTCTTCGATTACCAGGCCGGGCGGCGAGGCGACCGCCGCCTCATCTCGAGCGAGCGGTCGTCTACGCAATAGATCGCGCCCACATCAGGACGAGGCCCAGGTTCGGAGACGCCGCGCCGCCCCGTCGGAAAGCCCTGCAGAGGGCAGTCTTCCGTCCCTCGTGGCTGGTCAGTCGACTGTGAGGAAATGCGTCTCGGGACCCCTGAGGACGCCGGTGTACGCCCGGGACCCCGGAGGAGACCGCGGAGGGCTGCATAGGAGACGGTGCGGGAGGGGGCCATTTCCTCTGCGGGGTCTTCGGCAGGGAAGAGCCCGCCAATGCTCCCGCCCCCGACATGAAACCGTGAATGTCCTACCACCGGCCGAGGTCGGCGAGCCGGCTGATAAGAAGCCGCCCATGACGAACCCCTCCCACGAACCCGAGGAGCAGGGGCCGCCGCAGCCGATCGCATCATCCTGCCGAGGGAAGGTCTGCATCATCGTTGGAGCGCGGGTCCTCTGGCTTACCTTGCTGTTGCCGCATCAGTACTTGGCTGAGACGATGCGCTCTGACCGGGGAGGAGCGCGATGAACGCCTACACGATCTGCCGTATCGATGAAGTGCCTGACGTGTTCGGTGACAGCTACCCCGGCGAGATGCGCTTCTTCACGGGCCCACTGGGGTGCGAGCAGGTCGCCTTCACCTACCGGCGCATGCCGCAGCACACGGGCGGCAAGGGCAGCTACGGCCATCGCCATGTGACCCAGGAAGAGATCTACTACGTCATCTCAGGGCGGCTGCAGTTCAAGCTCGATGACGCCGTGATCGAAGTCGGGCCGGGCACCGCCGTGCGCGTGGCCCCCCAGGTCGTCCGTTCCGTCTGGAACGACGAGCCGGGGGATGCCGAACTTGTCATCTGCTCCGTGAGACTCGACGACCCGAGCGGCGACGTCGAAGGCGTCCCGGACTTCTGGCCCATCGAGTAGTGCCGATCCGCAACTGGGGCGCGGTCGCTCGGCCGCGCCGCCAACCGGAGAGACGTCGGGGCCCCTATGCGGTCATGCGGATGGCGACGTCATACCTCGTCACCGAGCTGCGCCGCCCCGGAGTTTCGTCGGCGGGCATCGCGTTCAGCACCTCGTCGCCACGCCGGTAGTCCTCCTCCGTCTCGAAGAAGAGGATCACGAGCGACCTCTCGGAATCCGGGTCGTGGAGCACGACGATCTCCGTCGCGGCGAGCCCCTCCGGCGGCTCCTGCTCGCGCATCTCGCGCTGCATCTGGTCCATCCGGTCCGTGCTGACCCCTTCGAACGACACGACCCGTGCGAGCCCCATCGCAGCCTCCTTGTCGGTTGACGCGAGCATACGACGGCGAGCGGTAGGGCTCAACGGCTCGAGCCGAATCGCCCGCCAGCCCGCACGCGGGAGCGAGCGAATGTCTGCGTGCGACGCGGGAAAGGAGGAACACCTCGGTCGTGACGGGGCGCAGCTCGTAACCAGTGCAGGCCGAGGCCTGATCACCTACCTCGACGCGAAAATCATCGAGGAGTCACGCGCCGCCGACAAGCGCCAGCCGCGGAACCGTCCTTACTGACCGCGCGTTGCGTGCGCTAGTGAGGGCCGAGATCGAGGCGAGGGCGCCGCAGTCCAGCCAGCCAACGCGCCCGGGCGGTATCCCAGCGCGCCGTTGGGGCGGTGCAACCGGGGCGCTAGTCGCCCGCCTTCTCCTTCTGAATCTCTTTGGCGACTTCGTCCAAGGCCCCGATTGCCGCATCCAGGTGGCGTAGGACGCTACCGACCCGCCATTCTTGCAGGAAGTCGCTCACGCTGATCTCGGACCTGTATCCGATGAGGCCCTCTCGGATTTTCTCCAAGTCGGGTGGCAGCGGTGGCGATTCATCTCGTTCCATCGGGCGACCGTACCACGCACCCGGGTGCGCAGGACGACCTCGGCCGGTAGCGTCGCAGCCACCGGAGGAGGTACCCCGCCACCCCGAATTTCGGCGCGTACCCGGTGGGGCACCTCGTGAGTTTCGCTCGCCGACGTCACGGAGCAAACGCGGCTCACCCGCCTCGAGCCGGTCGACCGCGTCCGGATCACGATCCTGATGGACAACCTGACGGACCCGCTGCTCTTTCCGACGCAACACGTCGAGCGCACGACCTGGCTCCACCAACTCGCACCGGGGTGGCACGCGCCCCGTCGGCCATCACCGACGATGGCTTGCCCGACGCGCTGATTGCCGAGCCCGGCTTCTCGGCGCTCATCCGCGTCACGACCGGCGGGCGCGAGCGCACGATCCTCTTCGACGCAGGCGTCACGCCCAAGGATGTCGTCGAGAACATGCGTCGGCTCGGGCTCTCGGCGAGAGCGGTCGAGACGATCGTGCTCAGCCACGGTCACTGGGTCGCCGGGATAGAGGGAATCACGAAGGAACTCGGGCGAGCGAGTCTTCCCGTGCTCATCCATCTCGCCTTCTGGCGACGCCGCCGGATCGCGTTTCCCGGGCTCGAGCCGTGCGAGCTGCCCACCACGAGCCGTTCCGCGCTCGAGGGGGCCGGCTTCGAGATCGTCGAGGAGCGGAAGCCGTCGTTTCTGCTCGACGGATCGGTGCTGGTAACGGGCGAGGTCGATCGCACGACGCAATTCGAGGCCGACTTCCTCGGACACGAGGCACACGTTCACGGGAGCTGGGAGCCCGACCCGCTGATCCTCGACGACCAGGCGCTTGTGATGCGCCTGGCCGATCGCGGCCTTGTCGTGCTCACCGGCTGCGGTCATGCCGGCATCGTCAACGTGGTGACACACGCACGGCAGCTCACGGGCGAGTCGAGAGTCGCTGCGGTGATCGGCGGATTCCACCTCAGCGGCCCAATGTTCGAGCCGATCATCGATCCCACGGTCGCCGCCTTCGACGACCTGGATCCCGAGCTGCTGATGCCCGCCCACTGCACCGGGTGGAAAGCCGTGCATCGCCTGGCTGCTCGCTTCCCGACGCATTCGTCCAGAGCGCCGTTGGGACGACCGTCGCGCTCTGAATGGGCTGCGCCTGAAGCGACCGTCAAGCGCGTCTCCGACCGTACCGATGGCGGGAATTTCGAACGGGAGCGACGGGACTCGAACCGCGACCTCCGGCGTGACAGTCCGGATCGGACTGTTCGGGGCTCCCCCGAACTGGCCGGGCATTGGAGGCGAGGGCAGGGCCCTTTCCCCACTGTCGGTGCGGGAAGGTGCGGGAGCGTCCCGGACGGTGCGGGGGACGGTGCGGGAGGGGGACCACTTCCTCTCGGGGGGCTTCGGCGATGAGCAAGCACGTCCATGTTTCGCCCCGGACGACTGGAGAGGGTCGCTGAGGTCCCACGACGAACGGGACATCCTCCGAAAGCGTCCGGGCAGGCCATACTTCGACGCCCCACGGCGACTCGCGTGGGTCGGTGAACGAGAGGAAGAGACGATGCCGCTCTATCTATCGAGGTTCAGCTACACGCCGGAGACGTGGGCCAGGCTGATCGGCAACCCGGAGGACCGCCGCAAGGCCGCTCGAGTCGTACATCGAGTCGGTCGGTGGGAAGCTCCACGGGTTCTGGTACGCCTTCGGCGCACACGACGGCTACAACCTCTGGGAGGCCCCCGACAACGTGTCCATGGCCGCGGTTGCGCTGGCGATTAGTGGCGGCGGTGCGCTGAGCTCGTTCGAAACGACAGTCCTCCTGACCGTCGACGAAACGATGGATGCGCTGCGCAAGGCCGAGCAAGTCCAGTACCGAGCGCCCGGCGCGTAGCGGCTCGCTGCATCGGCCTCTCCTTCGCCGCGACCGTGAATGCAATTAGGCGACCTGCGCTCCCCGTAAGATCATTTTCGCCACGCGCTGACCGACGACGGAAGTGCGGAGGGAGCAGGAGAGCTGCCTCGGCGATATCGAACCCGAGCGTCATCCGGGCCGCAGCAGAGGTACTACCTGCGCCGCACGAGCAGGACGAGGCTGACGAGGAGCAGCCCGATGGCGACCGCGCGTTCGCCTGTCAGCGGAATGTGCGGCTGCCCGAGCCACCCGAAGCGGTCGATCAGTGTGGCGGCTACCACCTCGCCGGCAATGACGGCAACGAAGGTGGCCGTGACCCCGACGCGCGGGGCGGCAAGGAGGGTGGCCACGACGAAGACCACCCCGCAGGCGCCGCCGAGGTAAGCCCACCAGGGGCCGGTCCCGAGTCCGTCGAGGACCGTGCCGCCCTCGCCCGCGATCACGACGGCGCCGAGCAGCAGGGCCGTGCCGATCGCGAACGACACGAGTCCGCTGCCGAGCGGCGACGCCAGGGCCAGCCGCAGCCGCGCGTTGATCGGCGCCTGCGCGGCGATGAAGGCGCCGCCGGCGAGGGGGAGAAGGGCATACAAGTAGCGTGACATGGGCACCCCTCCGGGTGGATCGAGGCCGAGGTGGGGACATCATCGACCCCGATGTCGCGACGCGCCACGCGTCGGCCGGTTCGGCGGTGGTCGGAGGCGTCGGGTCCCCGCTCTCGAGCACCCGCTTGAGGCTGGTCCAGATGGCGTGCTCCTGGCGCCGCCCGATCGTTGAGATCACCGGAGCCATGAGCCGCCACAACCCGCGCGGCCGCACTTCCCACGCCCACCGCATCCGGGTGCCGCCCGGAACGGAATCGAAGCGGAGGGTTCCGTGGATGTCCATGGTGGACAGCGCGTCGACGACGTCAGCCGCCGTGGCCGCTCATAGGCGGTGATCTCGACGGTCATCGGGGCCGTTCCCCGCGCGGTCGAGGTCTCGGCACGGAATCGCGTGCCCAGGCCGATCGGACCGGCCGAAATCTTCTCCCCGCGACGCATTCGCGGGTTGTACCGAGGCTCGTTGCGCTCGTCGGCGACGAAGTCGAACACCTCGTCGACGGGCCGGCTGATGAGGATGTCGCCCTCGATGCGCACCATGCCGGCCGTCCTGGTCGCGGTTCCCTCGTCCCCGGGAGAGGCTCGCAGCCAGCCCGGCGCCCGGCATCCGGGGAAACCGCGTCGCGGGCTGCGGTCACCGGGGCATCCGGCCGATGCTCGGCGAACGGCGGTGCGGGCTGTCGACGGCCAATGCCAGTCGGCCGGTCGCCCAGCCACGCTGAAATGACAAGCTTCGGGCGGCAAGCTCATTCCTGACACCGGCATCGGCGAGGTGATCGCATCATGAACGACGAACAGATCCTCGAGACCATCGAGCGCCTGGTGGACGAGGAGCACCGCCTGCTCCGGTTGGGCGAGCAGGGCGGCCTCGGACCCGAGGATCACCGCCGCCTCGAGGCGGTCAAGGTCGTGCTCGACCGGTTCTGGGACCTGCTGCGCCAGCGGCGGGCCCGCGAGGAATTTCGGCCTCGATCCCGATCGCGTCAGTTCCCGCGACGAGCCGACCGTCGAGGGCTACCTGCAGTAACGGGCCGTCGCGGCGGCAACGGCGCCCGGTGGCGATCGATTCGCTCGTGCCTCAGCCGGGCGGCGGCCAGCGCTCGCCGGGCGGGCGGGGACGATCGCCGACCCGCACCCCGGCGGCGCCGATGGCCTCGTACGGGCGCACCATGGGGCCATGCCAGTGCTCGTAGTCGGCGCATGCGGCGTCGGGGTCATCCCGGTTGCGCGCGACGGCGGTCGCAAGCGCCAGCGCATCGGCGAGTCCCAGACCGGCGCCCAGCCCCGCCTCGGGACCCAGGAAATGCGCCGCGTCGCCGATCACGACGACCCCCGGCACCCACCACTGCGCGCAACGCACCTCCGTGATCTCGCGGTAGACGAGCTGGTCGATCGAGGTGAGTCCCGCCAGGGCGGGGCGGGCCGGCGGCAGCAGCTCGCCGAAGGCGGCCTTGAAGGCGTCGAGCCCCGGCGCGAGCGCCGCGTCCCGGCCGACGCGGTCGACGTCCCACCAGCCCGCGGACCCCTCCGGCCAGCCGACCAGGCCGATCTGCCTGCCGTCGGAGAGGTACTCCATCGCGAACGACCGGTCGATCACCGTATCGGTCATGAACGACATGTGGGCTCCGTCCGACAGGTACAGGTCGGCCGGGATGCCCGCCATGTCGCGTACCGCTGACCGGATCCCGTCGCAGGCCACGACGAGATCCGCGGGGAGGTCGTGCTCGCCGGATGGATCGCGAACGCGCACCCCGACCACCCGCTCGCCGTCTCGCAGGAGCGCGACGACCTCGGTCCGCGCCCGCACCGGAATCCCCTCGGCGACGATCCCGACCGCCGTCGTGAAGGCAACCGCGATCGCGACCGGGTCGCCGTCGCCGCGGGGCGCCACCTCCCATCCAGCCGCATGCACCTGCTCGAACACCCCGGCTTCGCGCAGGCACGCGAAGCCATGGAACGGGAGCAGGAACGGACGCGGTGGCCACGACCCGGCCGCGCCCCGCTCGAGCACGATCGGCTCGATGCCGTTTCCTTGCAGGAGCCGGGCTAGGGCCAGGCCGGTGAGTCCTCCACCCACGATCACGACGCGCATCGCCCGAGGGTACCCGGAAGCGGCGGACGAATTCGCCCACGCGGTAGGTTGGCGGCATGGGCGCACTCTTCGACCGCATCGCGAACCTCGACGTCGAGATCGACGGGGTGTCGTTCGAGCGGCTCGAGTTCGAGACCCCGCGCTGGGTGCGCGTGTCGACGGTCGTCCTGATCGCCGGCGGCGGGCAAGTCGGCCGCGGCGAGGACGTCTCGTACGCGCCGCCCGACCAGGATGCCCACCAGCGGATGGGCCCGCCCGCCCTGTCCGGCCGGCGGACGCTCGCCGATTGGAGCGTCGCCCTCGACGCGATCAACCTCTTCCCGGTGCCGCCATCGGTGCCCGAGGCCCGCGACTACCGTCGCTGGGCATACGACAGCGCCCTGCTCGACCTCGCGCTGCGGCAGGCCGGCGTCGACTTCGCTCAGGCGCTGGGCCGGGAGTCCCGGCCGGTGCGCTTCTGCGCCTCGCCCGCGGGCGACCCCGCTCCCCTGCTCGCGCAGTACCCGGAGCTGGAGGTCAAGATCGACGCCCAGGCCGACTGGACCCCCGCGGACATGGCGCGCATCGCCGCGACCGGCCGGGTGCGGGTCGTCGACCTGAAGGGGCACTACTCCGGCGACTGGAACCGTCACCCGGACGACCCGGTCGCATTCTCGGCAGCGGTCGCCGAGGCGTTCCCCGACGTGATCATCGAGGATCCTCCGCTCGGCGAGCCGATGGCGCCGTTCGTCCAGGCGCACGCCGGCAGGATCTCGTTCGACGCGCCCGTGCACTCCCTCGACGACCTGCTCAGCCTCCCGGTGACGGGCTGGTGCAACGTCAAGCCGTCGCGCTTCGCCACCGTCGAGCGCCTGCTGGAATGCGTCGAGCATTGCGAGCGCAACGCGATCCGGATGTACGGCGGGGGACAGTTCGAAATCGGCCCTGGGCGGGCGCAGATCCAGACGGTCGCCGCGTCGTTCTACCCCGACGGGCCGAACGACGTGGCACCCGCCGGGTTCAACGCCGCGACGCCCGCCGACGGCCTCCCGGGAAGCCCGCTCCCCGCACCCTCCGACATCGGGTTCGGCTGACGCCGTCGTCGATCCCGCGCCGCGATTCGCGACATTCGGACCGGGGTTGGCGGCGAAGTGTCGCAACAGACGGCACGAAGCGTTGACCCCTGGTATGCGGTCGTGTAGGAAACCCCCCTCACGTGACGCCGGGAAGCTCTGGAGGGGCCCGGCACAGGGCTACTGGAGGGGGACCGCAAGAGATGGAGCAGTCGAGCACGCTCACAATTGGCGCGCCCAAAGAGGCGCACCCGGGCGAGCGTCGTGTCGCGATCACCCCCATTGTGGTCACGGGATACGCGAAGGCCGGGTTCCGCGTGCTCGTCGAGGCCGGCGCGGGAGCCTCCGCCGGTTTCGCTGACCAGGCATACGTCGACAAGGGCGCGACGATCGTCTCGCGCGAAGGGGCGCTCGCGGCCAACGTGCTCGTCACCGTCCGAGTACTCGGGGGGGACCCCGAAAGCCCCGACCGGGAGCGCCTCCGGCCCGGTCAGGTCGTCATCGGGATGGCCGCCCCCTTAGCAGCTCCGGAGGTCGCCGCCGCCGTCGCGGACCGCGGCGCCGTGCTGTACGCGCTGGAGCTCCTTCCGCGCACGACGCGGGCCCAGAGCATGGACGTGCTCTCGTCCCAGGCGAACATCGCCGGCTACAAGGCCGTGCTGCTCGCCGCCGCCGAGCTCCCGAAGATGACGCCGATGCTCACGACGGCCGCCGGCACGATCGCGCCGGCGAAGGTTTTCGTGATCGGAGCGGGCGTCGCCGGGCTGTCCGCCATCGCGACCGCGCGCCGCCTCGGCGCCGTCGTCGAGGCGTACGACGTCCGGACCGCGGTGAAGGAGGAGGTCGAGAGCCTCGGCGCCCGCTTCGTCGAGCTGCCGCTCGAGACCGGGCAAGAGGGCTCCGGGTCCGGGGCGTACGCCACCCAGATGAGCGACGAGCAAATCGCCAAGCAGCGCGAGCTCATGACCAAGACCGTCGCCGGCAGCGACGTGGTGATCACCACCGCGCAGGTGCAGGGGACGAAGGCGCCGGTGCTCGTGACGAAGGAGATGGTCGCGGCGATGTCGCCCGGTTCGGTCATCGTGGATCTCGCCGCCGACCAGGGCGGCAACTGCGAGGGCTCACGCCCGGGCGAGACCGTCGAGGTCGGCGGGGTGCGGATCATCGGCCCGACGAACCTGCCCGGCACCGTCCCGCACGACGCCAGCCTGACCTACGCAAAGAACGTCGCGAACTTCGTCGCGCTGATCGTGCGCGACAAGGCCCTGCACATCGACGTCGACGACGCGGTCGTGCAGGAGACCGTCACGACCCACGACGGGCAGGTCGTCCATCCGCGCGTCCGCGAGGCGCTCGGTCTTGATCCGCTCCCCGCACCGCCCGAACCCGCCGCGCCCGCGGCGACCGAGGAGGCCGCCGCCTGATGCTCACCAACGAAGTCATCATCACAAGCCTGTTCATCTTCGCGCTCGCGGGCTTCCTCGGGCTCGAACTGATCCGCCGGGTCCCGAAGCTGCTGCACACCCCGCTGATGGCGCTCACCAACGCGCTGTCGGCGATCTCGCTGGTCGGCTCGATCGTGATCCTCGGCGAGACCCAGACGACGTACGCCGAGATCATGGGGTTCGTCGCGGTCGTCGCCTCGACGATCAACGCCGTCGGCGGCTTCCTGATCACCGACAAGATGCTCAAGATGTTCAAGAAGCGTGAACCCGCCAAGCCCGCCGCGGAGACGGAGGCGGGTCGGTGAGGGACAACATCGTTCAGCTGGTCTACCTCGTCTCGGCGATCGGCTTCGCCCTCTCGCTGAAGTGGATGACGTCTGCGGCGACGGCACGGCGCGGGATCTTCGCCGGCGAGGCCGCGTTCGTGCTGGCGATCGGCGCGACGCTCGCCAATCCGGACATCACCGCCCGGGGCTACACACTGATCGCGGTCGCGCTGCTCATCGGGGCGGCGATCGGCGTGCCGCTCGGGCTGAAGGTGCCGATGACCGCGATGCCGCAGCGGATCGCGCTGTCCCACGCGTTCGGCGCGCTTGCCGCCGCCCTCGTCGGCACCGCGCACTACTACCTGGTGCGCGACAACGTCGGGAAGTTCGAGATGGCGGTGCTCGGCATCGAGATCATCCTCGGTTCGCTGGTCTTCACCGGCAGCCTCATGGCCGCGGGGAAGCTCCAGGAGTGGCTGCCGCAGCGCCCGATCGTGTTCAAGGGGCAGAACCTCGTCAACTTCGCGGTGCTGGGTGTGGCGGTGGCGATGGTGATCCTGCTCGTGCAGGACCCGAGCCGCACCGGCCTGATCCCGCCGATCATCGCGCTGTCGCTCGCGTTCGGCGTGTTCCTGATCATCCCGATCGGCGGGGCCGATATGCCGACGGTAATCGCGCTCCTCAACAGCTACGCCGGCATCTCGGCGGCGGCTCTCGGCATCGTCCTCGACAACAAGCTCCTGATCGTCGCCGGGGCGCTCGACGGCATGTCCGGCCTGATCCTCGCGATCATCATGTGCCGCGCGATGAACCGCTCGTTCCGCAATGTCATGTTCGGCGCGTTCGGCCAGATCCAGGAGACCGTCGGCGAGGTCGGCGAGGCCGGCGAGATTCGCACCGCCTCATACGACGAGGCCGCGGAGATCCTCAAGATGTCGCGGTCGGTCGTGATCGTCCCCGGCTACGGGATGGCGGTCGCACAGGCGCAGCACAAGGTGCGGGAGCTCGCCGACGCCCTCGAGAAGGAAGGGGTCGACGTGCGCTTCGCGATCCACCCGGTCGCGGGACGCATGCCCGGGCACATGAACGTGCTGCTCGCCGAAGCGAACGTCCCGTACGACAAGCTGCTCGACATGGACGAGATCAACTCGGAGTTCCCCCAGGTCGACGCCGTGCTCGTGCTCGGCGCGAACGACGTGGTGAACCCCGCCGCCCGCCACAACAAGAGCAGCCCGATCTACGGCATGCCGATCCTCAACGTCGACCAGGCTGCCTGCGTGATGGTCATCAAGCGCAGCATGCGCCCCGGGTTCGCCGGCATCGAGAACGAGCTCTTCTTCGACCCGAAGACGCTCATGGTCTTCGGCGACGCCAAGCACGTCGTCAACGAGCTCACCACCGAGGTGACCGGCCAGCGGGACGCGATCTCCATCTAGCGCGGGGGGAACCGGCGTGTCGGTTCCCCACCCGTTGCTGGACCGCCCCTGGCACGATTGGCCGTCGTCCAAGCCGAGCCGGGAGGAATGTGCACGCCGTTGCCCTGATCCACGCCGCGGCGACGCTCGCGATGGCGGGCGTCGCCTGGTTCGTGCAGGTCGTCCACTACCCGCTGTTCGCCTTCGTCGGTGGTGATTTCCCTGCCTATGAGGAGCGGCACGCCAACCGCACCACGTTCGTTGTGGGGCCGCTGATGACCGTCGAGGCGGCGACGGCGCTGCTGCTCCTCGCGGCGTGGCCTGGCGCCCTCACGGCAATCGGGATCTGCCTGCTCGCGATCATCTGGCTCTCGACCGCGGCGCTGCAGATGCCCTGCCACCGGCTGCTGGGACGTGGATTCGACGGCGCGGTTCACCGGCGGTTGGTCACGACGAGCTGGTTGCGGACGGCGGCATGGACGGCGCGCGGCGGGGTGGCGCTCGCCCTCATCGCGTGAAACGACGATTGGAGAGAAGCGCATGAGGGTGGGGATCATCGGAGCGGGCCTTTCGGGACTGGGCGCTGCGCGGGCGCTCGTCGACGCCGGCCATGAGGTGGTGGTCGTCGAGAAGAGCCGTGGCGTGGGCGGGCGACTGGCCGCGCGGCGTGTCGAGGGGGCGGTCGTCGACCATGGCGCGCCTGTGATCGACCTGCCCGCGCAGAGCGCTCTCGCGACGCTGCTCGCCGGGCTGCCCCCCGACGATCTGGTGGAGCTGCCCGAATCGGCGGCCGGCGGGCAGGTGGTCTACCGCACCGGCGCGACCCGCCTGGCGAAGCTCATGGCCGAGGGCGTCGACGTCGTCCTCGGCGTCAGGATCGGCGCGCTGCGGTCGGCGGACGGGGGCTTCGAGCTCGCCGGCGAGCATGGCAACACCCACGGAGTGGTCGACGCGGTCATCGTGTCCGCACCCGCGCCGCAGGCCGCCGACCTGATCGAGCAGAGTCCCGAGCGGGGAGCGCGGGTGGCGGCCCTGCGCCGAGCGGCGTATGACCCCGCGGTCATGATCCTGGCCGGATTCGCCATCGACGAGCCGGTCGCCCTCGACCCGTTCGAGGTCGCGCCGCCCTTCATGCGTGTCACCACCGAGTCGGTCAAGGGCCGCGGCGCGGCCGGTGGGCTGGTGCCGATCGTCGCCCGCATCGAGCCGCGGCGCAGCGCGGAGCTGCTCGACGCCGCCGATGTCGACATCCTGGCCGACGCCGTCCCGGCCCTGCGGTCGCTCTGCGGCGCCGAACGCGACCCGGCGTGGGTGCAGGTCAAGCGTTGGCGCTACGCGACGCTGCCCGCCCCGCTCGATCCGCGGGAGGTCAACCCGCCCGGCAGTCGGATCCTCGTCTGCGGCGACACGATCGCCGGCGGCGGCCTGGCCGATGTCTACGCATCGGGGCTCGCGGCGGTGGCCCGTGTGGTCGGCGAATACGGTGGGTAAGCACCGGATCCCCCTGCCGACGCGGTTGCTCCCCTGCTAGAAACACGGGGTGATTGCTCGCCCCCTGTCGGTCAACTGCCTGCGCTGAGCGGCTTAGCCCTCGCGTCGCGCGGCGAGCCGGCCCGGGGCCATCCGCTTCACGTCCCACGCCAGGCCCACCCGCTCGAGCCAGCCGATGACCGCCGCGCTCACGTCGACCTGGCGACGGTCCACGCCGTGCACGGCCGAACCTGGGAACGCGTGGTGGTTGTTGTGCCAGGCCTCCCCGAACGACGGGAGCGCCAGCAGCCAGACGTTGCGGCTCTCGTCGCCGGTCCGGTAGGTGCGGCTCCCGAACATGTGGCACACGGAGTTGATCGCCCAGGTGGCGTGCTGGAACAGGAAGATGCGGATCAGCCCGCCCCATATCATCGCCTCGAGGCCCCCGAGCCACGTCCCGCGCACCGCGTATCCGACGGCGAACGGAATGCCGATGCTCAGGAGCACCCACAGCATGTACAGCCGGTCGACGCTGCGGATGAGGCGATCCTCGTAGAGGTCGCGGCCCCAGCGCTCGCCCCGCTCCATGCCCTTCGTGCGAAACAGCCAGCCCATATGCGACCACCACAGGCCGGTCATGCCGCCGTGGTCGCCGCCGCGCCCGACGTGCGGCGAGTGCGGATCGCCGGCCTTGTCGCTCATCGCATGGTGCTTGCGGTGGTCGGTGACCCACTGGGTCAGCGGACCCTGGATCGTCATCGCGCCCAGCACAGCGAGGACGGCGCGGACCGCGGGCGTCGTCTTGAAGCTCCGGTGCGAGAACAGCCGGTGATAGCCCACCGTGATCCCCAGGCCGCACGCGACGTACAGCACTGCGAACATCATGAGGTCGATCGGGTGGACGGCGATTCCCCACAGGCCCCAGGCAGCCGCGGCGGTGCCGAGCGGTGGAACGACCACCGCCACGAGCGTCACCAGCTTGCTCGCGAGGGTCGTCTCCTCCCGGACGGTCCCGACGCGGCCGGTGGCGGGGGTCGACGACATCAACGCGGCACAATAGATGCATCGCCGGTGGCCATGGGGGAGAACCGGCAGGGGCGCCGATGAGGGTCGCCGTCGTCGGAACCGGCATCGCCGGGCTCGGGGCCGCCTACCTGCTCTCGCGCCGGCACGAGGTGGAGGTGTTCGAGCAGGCCGGCTATGTCGGCGGGCACACGAACACGGTCCCCACGCCGCTCCCCGACGGGCGGGTGCTCGCCCTCGACACCGGGTTCATCGTCCACAACCGCGAGAACTACCCCAACCTGATCCGCTTGTTCGACGAGCTCGGCGTGCGCACGCAGGAATCCGAGATGTCGTTCTCGGTGAGCTGCGCCCGCTGCGGGCTCGAGTACTCCGGCGCGCGTCCCTGGACGCAGTGGCAGAACCTCCGGTCGCTGGCGTTCCTCGCGCTGCTGGGCGAGATCGTGCGCTTCATGCGCACCGCGGAACGGGCGGCCGCGCGTCACGAGGGCGAGACACTCGCGCAGTTCGTCGCGCGATCCCGGTACTCGCGGCGGTTCCGCGACCATTTCCTCGTCCCGCTCGCCGCGTCGATCTGGTCGACGTCGCCCGCGGAGACGCTCGACTTCCCGGCGTCGTATGCGATCCGGTTCTTCGCGAACCACGGGATGCTCCGGTTCCGCCGGTTCAGGTGGCGCACCGTGACCGGGGGAAGCCAGACCTACGTCAGGGCGATCCTCGAACGCCTCGACGGCCCGGTGCATACCGGTGACGGCGTTCGCGCCATCCGCCGCGACGAATCCGGGGTGGCGGTCACCACCCATGCCGGGCGCGGGGGGCGGTTCGACCAAGTGGTCGTCGCGACCCACCCGGACCAGGCCCTCGACATGCTCGAGGATCCGTCCGCCGACGAGCAACGCATCCTGGGTGCCTTCGCCTACACCACCAACGAGACGATCCTGCACACGGACGTGGGCGTGCTGCCACGGCGGGAGAGCGCCCGAGGCGCCTGGAACTACCGCACCGAGGACTGCCGGGATCCGGCGCCGACGCTCACCATGACCTACGACCTCAACCGGTTGCAGCGACTCGGAGAGGCGCATCACTATCTTGTTACCCTCAACCGAGGGAGCGAGATCGCCGAGGACCGCATCATCCGACGACTGACCTACGCGCACCCGCGTTACACGGTCGCCGCCCTGCGCATGCAGCGGGAGCTCGGCGTGATCGCCGGCGCCAATCGCACCTGGTACTGCGGCGCCTGGCAGGGGTACGGGTTCCACGAGGACGGCTTCGCGTCGGCCGTGCGGGTGGCGCGGGGACTGGGCGTCGACTGGTGAGGTCGGCGCTCTACACGGGGGTGATGATGCACCACCGGGTCCAGCCGAAGGACCACGTCTTCCGCTACCCGGTGTGCTTCTACGTGCTCGACCTCGACGAGCTGCCCGAGCTCGACCGGCAGCTCACCCTCTTCGGCTACAACCGGCCCAACCTCTTCTCCCTCCGCGACAGCGATCACATCGGCGACGCGAGCCGCCCGGTCAGCGAGAACATCCGTGCGTGGCTGACCGAGCGGGGAGTGGACATCGGCGGCGGGCGGATCCTGATGCTCACCAACCTCAGGACGTTCGGCTACGTCTTCAATCCGGTGAGCTTCTACTACTGCTACCGGGAGGACGGCAGCTTCGCCTGCGCCGTGGCGGAGGTGAGCAATACGTTCGGCGAGCGCCGGCCGTACCTGCTGAACGAGGACAACCTCGTCTCGAACGGCAAGAGCAGGACGTGGCGCCACGACAAGGAGCTGCACGTCTCGCCGTTCTTCGCCATGGACCAGACGTACGAGTTCGTGCTGACCGAGCCGGGCGAGCGCATCTCGGCCCGCGTCGACCTGTTCGAGGGCGGCGACCGGGTGTTCCTCGCCACGCAGACCGGCAAGCGCCTGGAGCTCACCAACGCCACCCTCGCGAAGACCCTGCTGCGCTACCCCATGATGTCGCAGCAGGTCATCGGCCTGATCCACCTCGAGGCGCTGAAGCTCTGGCGCAAACGCGTTCCGTTCCACCGCAAGCCGCGGTTCGATCCCGACCGGGGCTCGCTGATCTCGACGCCAGCCGGCGAAGAGGGGTCGCGGCGCGCGCTCCGCGAGCTGCCGGGCCCCGGCCGGCCGCTCTTCCCGACCGGCCCCGTGCGGCGACTCGTGACCTGGGCCCTCTCCCGGCCCGAGGGCGGCGCGCTGACCCTCCGCATGCCAGACGGGGTCACGCACCGGTACGGCGACGAGGGCCCGGAGCGGTCGGCGACCGTCGACATCCGCAGCAAGGACCTGTTCCGCCGCCTCGCCACCCGTGGGCGGATCGGTATCGGCGAGGCCTACGTCGCCGGGGACTGGGACGCCGACGACCTGCCCGCCGCGCTCGAGATCATGGCACTCACGGCCGAGGCGCTGCGCCGGCGCCCGCCCGGGTCGAACCTCGTGCGGCTGCAGGCGCTGCGCCCGCACCTGCCGCGGCGTCACGGCCTGGTGAGCGCCAAGCGCGACATCGCCTACCACTACGACATCGGGAACGACCTCTACGAGCTTTTCCTCGATCCGTCCATGACCTACTCGTGCGCGTACTTCGAGGGCCCGGACGACACCCTCGAGCAGGCGCAGCAGAACAAGTACCGGCGCATCTGCGAGAAGCTCGGCCTCGGGCCCGACGATCACGTGCTGGAGATCGGCTGCGGCTGGGGCGGCTTCGCCATGCACGCGGCGAGCGAGCGTGGCGCCCGGGTGACGGGGGTCACGATCTCGGAGGAGCAGCACGCGCTCGCGACGGAGCGGGTGCGCGAGGCGGGACTCGACGGGCTCATCACGATCCTGCTGCGCGACTACCGCACCATCGAGGGGCAGTTCACCAAGATCGTCTCGATCGAGATGTTCGAGGCGATCGGGGAGGCGGAGTTCACCAACTACTTCTCCGCGTGCGACCGGCTCCTCGCCCCGGGCGGCTCCGCCTGCATACAGACCATCGCGGTGCCGGACCAGAAGTTCGAGCGCTTCCGTCGCACGACCGACTGGATCCAGGAGTACATCTTCCCGGGGTCGCTCATCCCGTCGCTCGAGGCGGTGGTCCGCGCCATGACCCGATCGTCCGAGCTGATCGTCCACGGGGTGGAGGACATCGGCATCAACTACGCCGAGACCCTCAAGCGCTGGCGTGAGCGGTTCGCGGCCAACCGCGACGAGGTGCTGAAACTCGGCTACGACGAGGAGTTCATCCGTACCTGGAACTTCTACCTCGCGTTCTGCGAGGCGGGGTTCCGCACGCGGGCGCTCCACGACTACCAGCTCGTCCTGACCCGCCCCTTCAACGACCGGCTTCCCCGGTACCCGCACACGAGGCCGACGTTCTGAGCGCCCTCGCGGGACGGCGAATCTGGCTCACGGGCGCCTCGAGCGGCATCGGGGCCGCGCTCGCCGCCGAGCTTGCCCGCCGGGGCGCCCGGGTGGCGATCACCGCCCGCCGCCGCGAGGCGCTCGAAGAAGTGGCGGCGCCCTTCGGGATCAGGGTCGAGCCCGGCGACGTGACCGATGCCCATGCGATGGCCGACATCGCTCGGCGGCTGGACGGCGAATGGGGCGGGGTGGACCTCGCAATCCTGAACGCCGGAACGTACGAGCCGGTCACCCCGGACGATCTTCGCCCCGACGTCTACCGTAACCACTTCGAGGTCAACGCGATGGGCGCGGTCAACTGCATCGCCGCGGTGCTGCCGGCGATGAGGGCCCGGCGGAGCGGGCGCATCGCCGTCACCTCGAGCGTGACCGGCCTCGCCGGCCTCCCGCTCGCGTCCGCCTACGGCGCGACGAAGGCCTACCTCATCAGCATGTGCGACTCGCTGCGCGCCGATCTCGCGTCCTCGGGCGTCGGCGTCAGCGTCATCCTGCCGGGCTTCGTCCGCACGCCGCTCACCGATCAGAACGACTTCAAGATGCCCGGCATCATCGACGCCGACGAGGCGGCCCGCATCATCGCCGACGGCCTCGAGCGCGGGCGGGCCGAGATCGGCGTGCCCGTCAAGGCGCTCCTGTTCATGAAGGCTCTCGCGCTGGTTCCCGGCCCGGTCCGCCGCTGGTACGTCGCCCGCATCGCGCGCAGGCGCGAACGCGATCGCGTCGGACCGGGCTGAGATCCACTCGACGGTGCGGTCGGCGCCCTTCCGGGGGCGGCCTGCTCGCGTTGTTTCGCCGGGGTCGATTCAACCACGGCTCCGGGGTCATCGCGGTGCCGCGGGCCCGACGCTTCCGGCCCTCTCCCGAGCGGAAGCGTGCCCGGAACCTCGGGGCACGGATCGTGCTCGCCCCCGGTTCCGACCGCTCGTCACGTGAGGCTCCCCGGGTCCTCGAGCAGCTCGATCACGCGATCCAGGAAGGCGGCGGCGGGATCGCCGTCGATCACGCGGTGGTCGATCGTGAGGCTCAGCACCATCAGCGTACGCGGGACGACGAGGCCGTTCACGACCGCTGGGCGCGGACGGGCGCGGCCAACGCCGAGGATTGCGGCCTGGGGGAGGTCGAGGAGCGGCGTGAACGCATCGATGCGGTGGGCTCCCAGGTTGGTGACGCTGAAGGTCGCCCCACGGGTCTCGGGCGTGGTGATCGTCCGGACCGGGCTCGCTCGGCGAGTTCGGCGATCTCGCGCGTTGAGGCCGTTCGATGTCCTTGGTGTCGGCGTGCGCGGATCACGGGCACGATGAGACCGTCGTCGACAGCACACCGCCACACCGATGTCGACCGACTGGGGCGGGAACGAGGCCCGTCCTCGCTCCACCGGCTTCGCCACGTCGGGGGTGGTCGCGGAGCGCGAGCGCGCACGCGCGAACGACCATCTCGGTGTAGGCCGCCCGGCGCCCCCATGCCCCGCTGAGCCGGGCCAGTTCCGCCGCAAGAGCCGGTCGCGTCGACCTCGGCGGTCAACGTGAGCTGAGCGGCCTCGCGCAGGCCCGCCGTGAGTCGAGTGGCGATCGTGCGGCGCATCGGCGAGAGCGGCTCGACGTCGCCGGTGTGCCGAGGGACCGGCGCCACGCCGGCGCCTCTCTGCGCCACGGCCCGCACGTCGGCCTCCACGATCCGGCCGCCGGGTCCGCTGCCGGTCACATTCGACGAGGTCCACCCCGAGCTCCCGCGCCAACCGGCGCGCGGACGGCGAGACCGGTGGGGAGGCCGCGGGACGGTGCGCTCAGAGGCCGTCTCGCGGGACACGGCCGCTGCAACGCCCGCCTCCAGAACCGCGATCGGCGCCCCCTGGGGCACCACCTCGCCCGGCGCGACGAGGATCTCCACCAGATGCCCGTCCGCGGGCGCGTAGACCTCCTCGCTGACCTTCTCCACCTGGACCTCGGCGATCAGGTCGCCTGCGCGCACCGTGGCGCCGGGGACGACGAACCAGGTCACGAGCATCCCTTCCTCGACCTCGTCCGAGAGTGTGGGCATCAGGATCTCCTGGCGCATCGTCCCCTCCCGTCTGATTCAGCGCCCGACCAGGCGCCGCGCGCGCCAGCGATCGTGTTCGCGTTCGGCAGGCAGAACTGCTCGAGCGGCCGGCTGTAGGGGATCGGCACGTCCGGGAAGGCGAGCCGGGCGGGCGGGGCGTCGAGGTAGTCGAAGGCCTCCTCGATCGCCGTCGTGATGACCTCGCCACTCATGCCGAAGCTCGGTAGTCCTCGTCGACGACGAGCAGGCGGCGAGTCTTGCGCACCGACTCGGCGATCGCCTCCCGGTCGAGGGGCACCAGGCTGCGAAGGTCGATCACCTCGGCATCGACCCCCTCCGCCGCCAGCGCCTCGGCCGCGTCGAGCGCCCGGTGGACCATCAGCGAGACTGGTCACGATCGTGACGTCCGTGCCCTCGCGCTTCACGTCCGCCTTGCCGATCGGGACGGTGTACGGCTCCTCGGGCACCGGCCCGGTGGCGCGCGGGTTGGGCGTCATCCAGCCGAGCCCCATCACGCCCTTGTGGAAGAAGTAGAGCACGGGGTTGTCGTCGCGGATCGCGGCGGTCATCAGCCCCTTGGCGTCGTAGGGCGTCGAGGGCACCACGATCTTCATGCCGGGCAGGTGGGCGAACGTCCCGTAGAGCGTCTGCGAGTGCTGGGCGCGCGTCGCCGTAGCCGCCGCCGATGGCGGTCGTGAGCACCATCGGGACGGTCAGCGTTGCCGCCGGACTCGTAGTGGATCTTCGCCATGTGGTTGTAGATCTGGTCCATGCAGACCCCGAAGAAGTCCACGAACATCAGCTCCGCGATCGGGCGCATGCCCGACACGGCGGCGCCCACCGCGGCGCCGATGAAGCCGGTCTCCGAGATCGGGGTGTCCATGATCCGCTCGGGGCCGTACTTGGCCAGGAGCCCCTCGGTGGCCCCGAAGATCCCGCCGTAGATCCCGATGTCCTCGCCCATCACGAACACGCGCTCGTCGCGCTCGATCTCCTGGCCGATCGCCTCGGAGATCGCCTTCGAGGTGGTCAGCAGGCGGTCGGTCGTCTGCTGTCGTCATCTCTCCCGTCCTTTCGTGTCAGGCGAAGACGTGCTCGAGGGCGGACTCGGGGGCCGGCGCGGGCGAACTGCGGGCGAACTCGATCGCCTCCTCGACCTCCGTCCGGCAGGCGGCCCAGACCTCGGCGGCCTCCTGCTCGCTGAGCACGCCGGACTCGGCGAGCGTGCGCTCGTAACGGACGGATCGCGTCGCGCGCCTTGAGACTCGCGATCTGCTCTTTGGTTCGGTACAGCTGTGGGTCACCCTCGAAGTGCCCGAGCAGGCGGTCGGTCTTGACCTCGATAAGCGACGGTCCAGCCCCGCGGCGCGCCCGCGCGACGGCCTCCCCGGCAGCCTCGTAGATCGCGACGGGATCGTTGTCGGGGATGAGCACACCCGGGATCCCGTAGGCGGCGGCGCGGTCGCTGTTGTTGGCGATGGCGGTCGACGTCTCCTTGGCGCACGCTGATCGCCCAGGCGTTGTCCTCGCAGACGAACACGCACGCCCAGATCCCAGAGCGCAGCGAGGTTCAGCGACTCGTGGAACGCCCCCTGCGTTGGCGGCGCCCTCGCCGAAGAACGACGACCGCGATGTCGTCGCGGCCCAACTTCTTGAAGGCCAGCGCGTGGCCGACCGCGGTGGGGATTCCCTCCGCGACGATGCCGCTGCAGCCGAACGCGGGTTCCTTCGAGAACAGGTGCATGTGGCCGCCCTTGCCGTGGCCGAGCCCGGTCTCCTTGCCGAAGATCTCGGCGGCCATCATCTTCATGTCCACCCCGTGGGCGAGCGCCTGGTGGTGGGGCCGGTGGGTCGCGGTGATCGCGTCGGTGGGTCGCAGGTGGGCGCACACCCCGGCCGCCACGGGCTCCTGCCCTGCGGACAGGTGCATCTCGCCGGGCACCGGTCCTGCGGCGATGTCGAAGGCGGGCGTCTTGCCCTCCATGTAGACCTGACCAAGGGTCTCCTCGAAGATGCGGCTCCGCACCATCTGCCGGTGCATCTCGCGCAGGCGTCGGCGTCGTCGGGCATCACGGACCTCCTCGTGGTCGTTTGACGAGTTCTGACGGCCACGGGCGCCTCCCGACCGGCATGGGCGCGGAGGAGCCCCGGCGACGTCGAGCACGCGGGCGCTGCCGGCAGCGACCCGGATGCGTGCGGGCCTCCGCGTCGGCCGCAGGACGATCTCGCGCTCACCGTCGAAGGCGAGCGTGCCCGGGCCGCGCATCGTCATCGTCTCGCCGTGCCCGAGCACGCGGCACTCGCGTACGCACATTGGTACGAGCTGGCCGGGCCCGAGCGGTGCGAGGATCCTGCGTCCAGGGCTTCCGAAGCGCAGATGCACGGCGACGGGTTGATCCGCATCGGCCGGCGCGAGCATCCCCGCGACTCCAGCGAGGCCGGGAACCGATGGGTTGCCGTTCACGACGACGGCCTCGACGCAGACGGGACGGCTCCCAGATCGCGCGTGCACCGAGCCACTCGTCGGACACGAGAGCGACGTCGATCATCGCGGTCTCGTCCGTATGCCCGTCGACGGCGATCGCCACGTGCGGGACGGCCTGGACATTTTGCCGGCGAACCGGTCCGGCTCGGTCGCGTAGAGGCCGGCGGCGAACCCCGCTGCCGTCGGGTCGACGTAGCGCGCGAACGCGTTGTTCGTGCCGCCGGGCAGCGGGACGATCACGGCGTCCGGCCATCCGCCGACGACGGCTCGGTTCGTTCCATCGCCTCCGTGGGTGACGACGCACGCGGCCCCGGCGGCGGCGAGGGAGGCCGAGGCCGCCCGTGTACCGGCGGCATCCCGGGCCCCGGAGGGACCGGCCGGAAGGGCATCGAGCGACCTGCCCTCACCCTGGGCCGCGAGCATGGCGAGCGCCCGCTCGACGATCCGGGTCGGCTCGTCGAGGTAATGCACACGCACATCCGGCGCCGCGGACACGCCGGCGAGGATCCGCGCCGCGACGTTGACGCGCTCGTGGACGTCGATCTTGCGGGCGAGCGAGGTGAGGCGGCGCACGTCCTGGGCGGCGCCGGAGTGCGTAATCAGTCCCACGATCGCCATCAGGCCTCCGGCGCGGCGCACGGGCTGGGTGGGTCCGGTTTGCCGTCGCCGACTCCCGGCGTCCGTGCCCCGATCGGTGGCGGCCGTACGGCGATCGACCGAACCTCCCGGGGCGCGCGCAGGGGAGGTACGCCTACGAGCCATGCAGCCGTTTCTGAGACGAACCCTCTCATCTGAACGTCAGTTGCATGACCGCAGCGTCGGCGCCGAGCGGAGCCTTGCCATCCGTGATTTCACGCATCGGCTCTCAGGTGATCAGTGCAGTGCGGCAGTCCTGGGTGGAAATGCCCGTTCGCGGTAACGAGGAGCGGGCCGAAAACCGGCCGCCTGGGTGGGTCAGGTCAGCGCACTTCTCCCTGTCTCGTCAGTTTGCGACGGACTCGGAACTGGGCTTCCGAATCTCGTCTGACCCGGACCTTCCACGACCGCCGCCGCGATGCGTCCGAGCATTCTCGGGAACATCAACTGGTGAAACGGTGCGAGCACCAGCCAGTAGAGGCGGCCCCAGAGTCCGTTTGGGTCGAAGAACGCAGTCTGGCGGATGATCGCCCCGGTGCCGTCGGCTTCGACCCGGAACTGCAGCCACGCGCGCCCCGGCAGGCGCATCTCGGCGACGAGCCGGAGAAGGTGCGGCGGCTCGATCGCCTCGACGCGCCAGAAGTCCACGGTGTCCCCGGGGGCGAGCTCGACGGGGTCGCGCCGGCCGCGGCGCATCCCCACCCCGCCGACGACGAGGTCGAGGAGCCCGCGGATCCGCCACAGCCCGTCCCCGTAGTACCAGCCGGTACGCCCCCCAATCCGCTGGATCGGCTCGAACGCCGTGGCTGGGGAGGCCTCCACGCGCACCCATCGCGAGTCGACGATCTGCTTGCGAAGCGGCCTCGCCCCGGCGCCGAGCGGGCTCCGGGAGCGGATGGCATCCTGCCAGCGCGTGAGGGAGTGCTCCTCCTCGGCGAGCGCCTCCGAGATCGCCTCGCGCACTCCGCGCGGGCGCACACCGAGTTCCCGAACGGCGCGGTCGTCGCGCACGATCGTCTCGTTGCGGACGCCCTCGATCAGGTGCCGGCCCACGCGGGCGTAGAGCGGGGTGATCAGCCCGAGCCACAGGCTCGAGATCATGGGGCTCAGCATCGGCACCGGGATGATGAGCCGACGCAGGCCGCGGAGGCTCGCGTACTCGCGCATCAGGTCGCCGTATGACACCCGGTCGGGCCCCCCGATCTCGAAGATGCGGCTCTCGCCGCCCGCCAGGTCGCCGGCGGCGACGAGGTACGCCACGACGTCGGCGATGGCGATGGGCTGGGTCATCGTCCGCACCCAGCGCGGGGTGATCATCACCGGCAGCCGCGAGACCAGCGAGCTGATCATGTCGTAGGACAGGCTGCCCGAGCCGATGATGATCGACGAGCGAAGCTCGATGGTCTGGACGCCGGAGGCTGCGAGGATGCGGCCGACCTCCTGCCGGCTCTCCAGGTGGCTCGAAAGGTCGTCGCCGCTGCCGAGCCCGCCCAGGTAGACAATGCGCCGTACGCCGGCCTCGCGGGCCGTGGCTGCGAAGACCTCCGCGACGGCGCGGTCGGCGTCGGCAAAGCCCTCGTGCGAGCCCATCGAGTGGGCCAGGTAGTACGCGGTGTCGACACCTGCGAGGGCTCGGGCCACGTCGTCGCGATTGCGCAGGTCACCCTTGACGACCTCCGTGCCGGGGCCCACCCGCCCCGTCAGCGAGGCGGGCCTGCGCGTCAGGCACCTGATCCTGTGACCGCTCGCCTCGAGCTTCGGCAGCAGCCGGCCGCCGACGTAGCCCGTCGCGCCGGTGAGCAGGATCAGCCGGTCGGAGCCGTCCACGTCCGAGCCCGAGATGCCTATGTCGAGCCGAACGTCGCGCCGGCGACGCTCTTGCCCGAGTGGCTCGCCGGTCCGCCGTTCTCCTCCACGGAGACGTCGAGCGCGCCGTAGGTTCCGCTGCCGGGGAGCGGAAGCTCGAGGTGCACCGACGTGCGGTCCGGCGAGAACGACCCGACGGCCTCCATCTCCGTCGCGCCGGAGCGCAGGACCCAAACCTCGTAGTGATGGCCGGCGGGGGCCGGGGGCAGCGCGGTGAGGTTCACGACGACCATCCCGTCCGGGCGGCTCGGGTCGTAGAGCGCCGCGGTCCCGCCGACGTTCAAGCTCCGGTCGTGCGGCACGACCGCGGCCTCGACCGCGGGCGTGCCCAGGCCGGGATCGCCGGTCGCGACGAGCGTGATCGCGACCGCCGCCGCGGCCGCGACGAACGCGGCGGCGAGCGCGGGCACGAGTGGCCGGCGGCGCACCGCGCGGCTCCACCGGCGGGGTGCCTCCGGGGTCGGGGCCTGGGCAACCGGCGCCGCTGCTCGGGTGAGGGCCACGAGGCGGTCACCAAGGTCCGCCGGCGGCGCGAGCCGCGCCACCGCCGCCTGCAGCGAGGCGACCACGGCCTCGTCGGCATCGCGCTGCGCGGCGAGGTCGGCGTCCGCGTTCGCCGCTTCGGCGAGCCGTCGCGCCGCGTCGGGGCTCAGCGCACCCAGCGCATCGAGTGCCGCGAGCTCGCGCAGATCGTCGCTCATCGCCCGCCTCCCGGGCCGAGGGGCTGCCGATCCAGGTTCCGCCGAAGCCGGTCGAGCGCGAGCCGGGCCCGACCTTTCACCGTTCCCAATGGAACGTCGAGCCGGTCGGCGATGGCGTCCTGGGTGAGGCCTTCGAAGTACGCGAGCTTCACGACCTCGAGCTGTTCGTCCGGGAGCTCCGCGAGCGCGGCCACGACACGCTCCTGCTCGTCGGCCCTCAGCACGAGGTCCGCCGGGTCGGGCGCCGTGTCGACGATCGGCACGTCCGCCACCGGCGTCGCGGGACGCGCGCGGCGGCGGCGGTCGAGCGTGATCGCGCGATTCCGCGCCACCGCGTAGAGCCACGTCGAAAGTCGCGTGCCGCGACTCGCGTCGAACTTCCCGGCCTCGCGCCACAGGGTCATGAAGACGTCCTGCGTGCACTCCTCGGCGAGCTGGTGATCCCCGAGTAGCTGCACCGCGGCGCCGAAGACGATCGCGCCGTGGCGCTCGTAGGCGTCGCGCAGGGCCTCGGCGTCACCCGAAGCGAGACGGGTCACGAGTTCGGCGTCCTGGTTCACGGGTGGATCCGGCACGGGGCTGGCGCGGTCGGGGCGCATGGAGACACGATTGCTGAAGGACACAGGACAACGGATCGTAGCCGTGCTCATGCTGTTCCGTGCCTCGCTGTGTGCCGGAGAGCCGCGACGGACGCCATTCCTCAGCCTGCCAGCAGGCCGTGCGGCGTCGAGGACTCCATGTGCCGGTGTGACGGGCAGTAGCGCAATCCGGGAATCGGTTCCCGCATGCAGGGCGCGTGCCGGCGCGTCGTCGCCGCGCAGCGCAGCAGCCCGCCGGTGCGACCTCCGGACCGTTCGATCAACAGGCGGTGGACGTTCTCGATCTCGCGCTCGATCCGGTCGAGGAGATCGAGCTGCACGCCGGGTGGGAAGAGGGCACGGGCCTGGCCGAACAGCCGCGACGCGTGCAGGCGCCGCGCCGACGGCGTGCGGGCCACCTGCGCGACCGACTCCTCGCACAGGGCCAGCAGCACGCGGGCCGGCCGGGACGGGTGGCGGCGGTCGGACATGATTCCCGGGCGGAGCGCTCGAAAGAGCTCCCTGCTGAGCTCGTACATGCATCCCCTCGACGGTTCGCCTGCGTCCGTGATACGCGCCGCGCGGCCATCTGGATCAATCGCGGTTCACGCCGTCTGCGCGATCGTCCCGGAGACCACGTGTTGACTGGCCACGCCGGCACTGGCACGGTCAGTGGCGTGAGCGCCGACGCCGACCGCGGGATCGTCGTCGACGGCGCGCGAGACCTCGCCGGCGCACCGTGCCGGGTGACGGCCGTGGCCGGGCGGATCGTCGCGGGTGAGCCGACCCGCGCCGAGGTCCGGATCGAGGCCGCGGGGCTCAGCGTCGCGCCCGGCTACGTCGATCTTCAGGTCAACGGCGCCGTCGGCATCGATCTCACGTCGCAGCCGGAACGGCTCTGGGAGGTCGCGTCGGCCCTGCCGAGATACGGGGTCACGAGCTTCCTGCCCACCATCGTCACCTCGCCGCCCGAGGTGGTCGACCGCGCGCTCGATGCGCTCTTCGCCGGCGCGCCGCCGGGATGGGTCGGGGCGCGGCCGCTCGGCCTCCACCTGGAGGGCCCGATGATCGCATCGAGCCGCCGCGGGGCGCATGTCGCAGCGCACATCGTCGCGCCGGCGCGGTCAATCATCGCCGGGTGGTCGGCCCCGGGGGTCGCGATGGTGACCCTCGCGCCGGAGCTTCCCGGGGCGACCGCGATCACCCGCGAGCTCACGGGTCGGGGCGTTGTGGTCTCGGCCGGGCACACCGACGCCGATGCGCGGGGCGCGCGTGATGCGGTCGCCGCGGGCGTGCGAGCCGTGACGCACCTCTTTAACGCCATGCGACGGCCCGACCAGCACGAGCCGGGGCTGGCGGACGCCGTGCTTGCCGGGCTGCCCGTGGTCGCCGGCTTGATCGCCGACGGCGCCCACGTCGACCCGGAACTGCTTCGCACGGCGTGGGCGGGACTGGGATCCGAGCGGCGAATGCTGGTCTCCGACGCCACCGCGGCGCTCGGCGCGCCGCCCGGTCACTACCGGCTGGGCGACCTCATGATCGTCGGCGACGGGGTACGGTCGCTGGATCCCGCAACCGGCCGGCCGGCCGGCTCGGCCTCCGGAATCGACGCCGGCGTGCGGAACGTCATGCGAATCACCGCGTGCGACGCCATGGCGGCGACCGCAGCCGCGAGCGCGACGCCGGCGCGGCTACTCGGACGGGCCGAGCTCGGATCGCTCGACGTCGGGACGCCCGCCGACCTCGTGCTGCTCGACGCCGACCTGCACGTGGCCGTCACCGTCGTGGGCGGAGTCGTCGCCCACCGCCGCGACCCTGGCTGACCCGAGCAGCTCGCCGAGGGCGACGACCGGACCGATGACCACCACGGCGGGCGAGCCCACGCCGGCCGTCGCGCAGGCGTCGGCGATGGTGGCGAGCGTCGCCCCGACCCGGTGCTCGTCCGCGGTGGTCGACCACTGGATCGCCGCGGCGGGCTCGTCGGCCGCGCGTCCGCCCGCGACCAGGGCCGCCGCGATCTCCGAGAGGTTCGTCATCGCCATGAGCAAGACGAGCGTGCCGGGCACCTGCGCGAGCGCTTCCCACCGTGCCCGGGCCGCGGGGCTCGCCGGATCGTCGTGGCCGCTCGCGATCGTGACCGTGCGGGCGATGCCGCGGTGGGTCACCGGGATGCCGGCCATGGCGGGCGCGGCGATCGCGCTGCTCACGCCCGGGACCACCTCGAATCGAAGGCCGGCCTCCGCCAAGGCGAGGGCCTCCTCGCCGCCGCGGCCGAAGACGAACGGGTCGCCACCCTTCAAGCGCACCACGCGACGGCCGGCGCGGGCGTGCTCCACCAGCACCGCGCAGATCTCCTCCTGCGTCATCCCGTGACGTCCCGGCGCCTTGCCGGCGTCGATCAGGATGGCGTCCGCGGGCGCAAGGTGCAGCAACCCCTCGGCTCCCAGGCGATCGTGCACCACGACCTCGGCGGACTGCAGCAGACGGAGTCCGCGCACGGTCAGCAGATCGGGATCGCCCGGGCCGGCGCCCACGAGGTGAACGACGCCGCTCATGCCGGGACGACGGTCCCCAGATGCTGCTCGATGAGGTCGCGCGCGCCGTCACGGTCGCCGGCGGCGAGCCGGTCGACGATGTCGGTCGCGAGCAGCCGTTCCACCGCGGCGGCCCGCTCGGGCATCGTCAGGAAGCGCTGCTTGAGCTCCTCGCGCGTCGCGCGCAACAGCCCGACGAGCTCGCCCCATTCGGGACCGACCTCGCCTTCGATGC
Organism: uncultured Thermoleophilia bacterium; assembly: GCA_963777565.1. GTDB lineage: Bacteria > Actinomycetota > Thermoleophilia > Miltoncostaeales > Miltoncostaeaceae > CALMEC01. The sequence goes on along the minus strand of CAVZQZ010000009.1, from coordinate 551,078 downwards.
GCTGACGCACGGCCCGCGCGACGACGGGGCTTGCCCCGCCCGTCGACACGGCCACCGCGAGCTCGCCGTGACGCATGATCGACGGCACGATGAAGTTGCAGAGCGGGGGGACGTCGACGACGTTCACGAGCATGCGGCGCGCCTCGCCGTCCTCCCAGACCTGACGGTTGACCTCGGCTTCGTTGGTGGCGGCGATCACCAGGATGCAGTCCTCGAGATCCGCGGCGCGGTACTCGCGACGGTGGAACTCCGCGATGGCGCCCGTGGCGACGAGCTCCGTGAGCCTGGCGGTGATCTCGGGGCTCACGAGGCGAACGTCGGCCCCGGCATCGACCAGCTTCTCGGCTTTCTCGGTGCCGACCGGGCCGCCGCCGACGACGAGGCAGCGCCGTCCGCGCAGGTCGATGAAGGCCGGGTAGAGCACGCGGGCAGGGCCGGCCGGATCGCGGCGGTCGTGTCGCAATTCGGCGTCTGCCCTTGCCATGGCGCCACTGTACAGGTAAAACACAGCAAACACCATCGTGATTACTGCTATTCGGGACCACAGGTGTCCGCGTCACGCAACACCGAGGGGTGCAGGCCAACCGAAGTTGGACGGTCCGCAGGGCGACTGATATAACCATCGCTTATTGGACGAATCACTCACGAGAATGGTTCGGGGATGGAGTCGAGTTGAGCACGCATGAGCACCTGAACCTTCTCGAGGCCGAGGCGATCTACATCATGCGCGAGGTCGCCGCGCAGCTCGAGCGGCCGGTCCTGCTCTTCTCCGGCGGCAAGGACTCGGCCGTGCTCCTGCGGCTGGCGGAGAAGGCGTTCCGCCCGGGTGGCTTCCCGTTCCCGCTCATGCACGTCGACACGGGCCACAACTTCCCCGAGGTGATCGAGTACCGCGACGCGCGCGTCGCCGAGCTGGGGGAGCGCCTCATCGTCGCGTCGGTGCAGGAGTCGATCGACGCCGGTCGGGTCGCCGAGCAGACCGGGCCGCGGGCGTCGCGCAACCAGCTGCAGACGACCACGCTTCTCGACGCGATCGCCGAGCACCGCTTCGACGCCGCCATCGGCGGCGCGCGTCGAGACGAAGAGCGGGCGCGCGCAAAGGAGCGCGTGTTCAGCTTCCGCGACGACTTCGGCCAGTGGGACCCCCGTGCCCAGCGACCCGAGGTGTGGAACATCTACAACGGCCGGGTCCGGCAGGGCGAGCACGTGCGCGTCTTCCCGATGTCCAACTGGACCGAGCTTGACGTATGGGAGTACATCGCACGCGAGAGCATCGAGCTCCCGTCGATCTACTTTGCCCACGAGCGCGAGGTGTTCGCCCGCGACGGCATGCTCTACGCCGCCAGCGAGATCGTCGAGCGCCTCCCGTCCGAGGAGCCGTTCCGGACGTCGGTGCGCTTCCGGACGGTGGGCGACATGAGCTGCACCGGCGCGGTGGCCTCGCAGGCGGCCACGCTCGAGGACGTCGTCGCCGAGATCGCCGCAACGCGCATCACCGAGCGAGGGGAGACCCGCGCCGACGATCGCGCCAGCGAGGCGGCCATGGAGGATCGCAAGCGCGTGGGGTACTTCTAATGGTTTCGGGGGACCCCGTCTGATGGCGGCCCTCGCGGATCGCGTCGACCTCTGCCGCCTCGTCACCTGCGGCTCGGTCGACGACGGCAAGAGCACCCTGATCGGCCGCCTGCTGTTCGACGCCAAGCAGGTGATGGCCGACCAGCTCGAGCACATCGAGGAGGTCAGCGAGCGACGCGGCGACGGCTACGTGAACCTGGCGCTCCTCACGGACGGCTTGCGAGCCGAGCGGGAGCAGGGCATCACGATCGACGTCGCCTACCGCCCGTTCGCGACTCCCCGCCGCCGGTTCATCATCGCCGACTCGCCCGGGCACGTTCAGTACACGCGGAACATGGCGACCGGGGCGTCGACCGCCGACGTGGCCGTGATCCTCGTCGACGCGCGTCACGGGGTGGTGGAGCAGACCCGCCGGCACACCTACGTCTGCGCGCTGCTACGGATCCCGTGGGTGGTCGTGGCCGTCAACAAGATGGATCTCGTCGACTTCGACCAGGACGTCTTCGACGACATCGAGGCCCACTTCCGCGATTTTGCGCGCAATCTCGACCTCGAGATCGACCTCATCCCGATCTCGGCTCTCGACGGCGACAACGTCGTCGACGACAGCGAGCGCATGCCGTGGTACGAGGGCACGTCGCTCCTGCACCACCTCGAGCGGATTCCGCTCGACCGCGACGACATCGCGCTCCCGGCCCGGTACCCGGTGCAGTGGGTCATCCGTCCGCAAGCAGTGGACCACCACGACTACCGCGGGTACGCCGGCCAGATCGCGGCGGGGGATTTCCGCCCGGGTATGGAGGTCGTGGTCCTGCCCGGCGGGCAGCACACAACGGTCGCGGGCGTCGAGACGCTCGACGGCACCCTCGAGATCGCCGAGGCGCCGCAGTCGGTCACCATCCGCCTGGCGGACAACCTGGACGTCGCGAGGGGCGACGTGATCGTCGCCGCCGACGACGAGCTGCCGGTCGTCACACGGGAGATTGTCGCCGACGTGTGCTGGATGTCCGATCGATCGCTCACGCGGGGCAGCCGATACGTCATCCGCCACACCACCCGCGAGGCCATCGCGGTCGTCGACGCGATCATCCACCGGATCGACATCAACACGTTCGATACCGGTCCGGCGGAGACCGTCGGGCTCAACGACATCGCCCGGATCCGGCTGCGCACCAGCCAGCCGCTCGTGGTCGACGCGTACGGCAGCAATCGCACCACCGGCAGCTTCATCCTGATCGACCCGGCGACGAATGACACGCTCGCCGCCGGAATGATCGTCGGGGCGGCCGCAACCACGTAATCCACGACGCGATTCGCGAGTCGGGAGTAACATCGCGTCATGACGGACGACGCGCGCGTCAGTCGAATCGGCTGGACGTTCCTGACGAACCACGCGCACGTGCTCGTGTGCATCGCGCGCGACCCCGGCATCCGCCTTCGTGACGTGGCCGAACGCGTCGGGATCACCGAGCGAGCGACGCAGGGCATCGTGAGCGACCTCGTCGAGGCCGGTTACGTGTCGCGCACCCGGGTCGGACGACGCAACCACTACGCCGTCCAAGATGACCTCCCGCTGCGCCACCCGCTCGAGCACGAACAGGCCGTCGGCAGCCTGCTCCAGGTCGTCACGCCGACGCCCACACGGCGGGCACGCCGGAGGGCGTGACGCCGGCACCCGGGCCCGTGTGCACCGCCGGTGGCATCTGAGACGGGTCGGCTCGTCCGCGTGATCGGCGCGGGCGGCACGATCGCGATGCGCGGCGATCGCGCGACCCCTGCGATGGATGCCGCTGAGCTCGTCGCCGCGGTGCCGGAGCTCGCTCGGTTTGCGCTGGACGTCCAAGGCGTGCTGAACGTTCCCGGGGCCGCCATGGGGCTCGACGAGGCGCTGGCCGTGGCGCGCGCCGCACTCGCCGCCGCACGGGACGGCCGCGGCGTCGTGGTCACGAGCGGCACCGACACGATCGAGGAGCTCGCGGTGCTCATCGACCTGATGCACGACGCGGATGCTCCCGTGGTGGTCACCGGCGCGATTCGGCCGGCGTCCGCGACGGGGGCCGACGGTCCCGCAAACCTGCGCGACGCGGTCGGCGTCGCCGCTTTCCCGAGCGCATCCGGCTTGGGATGCGTGGTGGTGTTCGGCGGTCAGATCCACGCCGCACGGTGGGTGCGGAAGGTCGACTCGACGGGGCCCACCGCGTTCGGCTCGTACCAATCGGGACCACTCGGCTGGGTGGAGGAGGGCGTTCCCGTCGTGCTGACGCGTCCGGTGCGCACCGTGGCGATCGACCCCGCGGCGCTCGCTGCCCGTGTCCACGTCGTCGCCGCGGGGCTCGGCGACGACGGCGGCCTCGTCCGCGCGGCCCTCGCGAGCGGCGCCGACGGGCTCGTCGTGGTCGCGCTCGGCGCCGGTCACCTGCCCCCTCAGACGCTCGACGCGGTCGAAGAGGCCGCCGCCCGGGTGCCGGTCGTCGCGACCGTGCGCCCCGAGCGCGGCACCGTGCTTCATGGGACGTACGGCTTTCGCGGGAGCGAGCGCGATCTGCGCGCGGCCGGGGTGATCGTCGCCGGCCGCCGCTCGCCCGCCGCCGCGCGCATCGCGCTCATCGCCGGACTGGGCGCCGGGTTGCGCGGCCCCGAGCTCAGGCGGCTGTTCGACGGCGACGACTCCCCGCCACCCGCGTCATGACGGGGAATGACGCTATCCTGAGCGCCATGAACGACGAAACGACCACCACGACGACGTATCCACGCGAGCTCGCCCCCGCGGCCGAACGCTCCGTCACCACGGTGTTCGGCTGGGTCATGGGCCTGGTCGCGATCGCCATCGGGTTCCTCTCGCTGGGCGCGTACCTGGGGCAGGACCTTTCGCACGGCGCGGCGGTCGCGTGCTCCCTCCTCGGGCTCGGCATGCTGCTCGTCTCGTCCTTCGCGGGTGAGCGGTTCCGGGTCGGGTCCTTCGCCATGGGCTGGCTGTTCGGGACCGCCACGCTGATCGGTCTCGGGTTGGGACCGGTCATCGCCCAGTTCGCGACCGTCCAGCCCGACGTGCTCTACCAGGCCATCGCCGGGACGGCCGGCACCGTCCTCGCCATGGGTGCGCTCGGGCTGTTCCTCTCGAAGGACCTCGCCCCGTGGATGCGGCCACTGTCCCTGATCGTGTTCGTCGGCGTCGGCGTCGCCATCGTCTGGACGCTCGTGGCCGGGTCGCTCAATCCGATCGTCAGCCTGTTCATCTACGCGGTGTCGGCGCTGCTGCTCGTCGTCGACTTCAACTACCTGCGCAAGCACGCCACCGAGCGCGACGCGGTGTGGCTCGCGACCGGCATCTTCGTGTCGATCGTCAACATCTTCACCTCGCTGCTCGGCATCCTGTCCGACTAGCCGGAGAACGAGCGCTCGACCCGGGTCACCTCGCCCGACCCGATCGCGATCTCGCCAGCGGCGGTCGCGAGACGGAGCCGTCCGAGCTCGTCGACGCCGATGGCGGTGCCGGAGGCGTCGCGCTCACCGGTGCGCACGGTCAGGCCCGAGCCGCGCAGCAGGTCGCGTTCGGCGAACGCGTCCAGGACCGGATCCGGTCCCTCCGCGAGCCACTGCCCGTAGCGCTTCGCGAGTCCGCGCAGGATGTCGACGAGCAGGTCGGCGCGCCGGATCGACGGGGTCCGATCGGCCACGGCGCCGGCCTCCCACCGGGCGTCCTCGACCTGCGGTGCCGATCGGACGTTGACGCCGATGCCCACCACGACCCACGCGACGCCGGTCTCGTCGGCCGACAGCTCGCACAGGATCCCGCACACCTTGCGGTCGTCGACCAGGATGTCGTTTGGCCAGGCGATCCCCGCCCGTTCGCCGATCGCCTCGGCCACGGCGACCGCTGCGACGATCGGCAGCACGCCGACGTCGGCCGTGGGCAGTTGGGGCCGCAGCACCACCGAGAAGAGCAGCGCCGTTCCCGGGCCCGCATGCCACTCCCGTCCCCGCCTGCCGCGTCCGGACTCCTGGAAGTCGGTCCCCACGACGAGTCCCTCCGGCGCGCCGGCACGGGCCGCCGCGACGGCGTCGTCGTTGGTCGAGCCGGTTCGCGCGCTCCAGGTCACCGGCCCGAGGATCGGAGCGACCAGCCGCGCGTGGACGAGCCTCGGGGCGACCGGGTCGGCGCCCGGCGCGAGCCGGTACCCGTCGTGAACGCCGTCGATCGCGAGCCCGCTGCGCCGCAGGGCCTCGACGTGGCGGTGGATTGCGGCGCGCGAGCAGCCGAGCTCGTCGGCCAGCGCCTGTCCGGAGATCCCGTGATCACCCGCCCCGGCAAGCGCCTCGAGCACACGCTCCCGCCGTTCGTCGGTCTCCGTGCCCATTGGTCTGCGAGGGTACAGGGGCGCGAATCCGACGCCCGCCCGGTCGACCGGCTGCACCGAAAGACCGGCAAGGAATGCCTGCATATGAGATTGTGCACGGCCGTCGCGCCGACCTCGACCGAGGCGGCGTCCGCCATTTCAGCCGCACAGCAACCCGGGGGAGACTGATGCTGATCAACGAGCTGAGCAAGCGGGTGATCCCGTTTCGGCAGCACGACGCCAAACGCGTTGGCGACGGGTCGTTCTACGTCGACAAGATCATCTGGCTGAACGGCGACCGGATCGAACTCGGAGAGAAGGTCGGATTCAACTACGGCTGCTACGTGAATGGTTTCGGCGGGCTGACAATCGGGGATCGGACCATCATCGGTCCCTACACGATGATCCACACCGCCAACCATGAGATGGACATCGACCGGCCCATACCCGAGCAGGGGTGGAACCTCGGTCCGGTCGTCCTCGGCTCGGACATCTGGATCGGCATGGGCGTCTGCATCCTCCCGGGGGTCACGCTCGGCGACGGATGCGTCGTCGGCGCGGGCGCCGTGGTGACGCGCGACGTGGAGCCGTACGCCATCGTCGGCGGCAACCCCGCGAAGGCGATCAAGAGCCGCGTGGACTCGTGAAGGTCCTCTTCCTCCAGCGCCAGCCCTGCGTGCGGGCGCTGAAGTACGCCGTCGGCCTGCGCGCGGCCTGGCCCGAGCTTGAGCTCGGCTTCGCCTACCAGGGGCGCACGCTGACCCAGTTCTACGGCTCCGGCGACGAGCTGTTCGACGGCTGGTGGGATCTGGGCGGCGCGGCGCGCCCGGCCGCGGAGCTCCTGTCGGTGCTCGATGAGTTCCAGCCGGACCTGATCCACAGCCACAACCTCCCGGACGTGCTGAGCGTCCTGGCGATGGAGCTCGTGGGCGACGGCATCCCGGTGGTCCACGACATCCACGATCTCCAGAGCCTGCGCCACACCCCGTACCGGGACGGGTTCCCGGAGCCGGAGAACCCGCTCGGCCTGGAGCGGGCGGCGATTGAGGGCGCGTCCGCGCTCATCACGGTGTCGCCGGAGCTCGTCGAGGTGGTGCGGGCCCGGTACGACGTGCCGGAGCGGACATTGGTGCTCGGCAACCTCGCCCTCCGACGCGACCGGGTCGAGGCGCTGCCCGTGCGCGACGCCAACGGGGGTCTGCGGACGATCGTCTACGAGGGGAGCCTGTCGACCGACGGCGGGCACTACGACCTGCGGGACCTGTTCCGCGGGATCGCGGGCGCGGGCCTGCCGGTGGTGATCCACCCGTCACGACCGACCGGTGCCTATGAGGACCTGGCGGCCGAGGTCGCCGGCATCCGGTGCAGCGCGCCGCTCGACCCGGCGGCGCTGATGCGGGCGTTGGCGCGGTACGACCTCGGGTGGGCCGGGTTCAACGCGGGCCTGAACGCGGAGCACCTCGACACGGTCCTGCCGAACAAGCTGTTCGAGTACCTGAGCGCGGGGCTGCCCGTGCTGACCCTGAGCGACCACAAGGCGCTGCGGCGGTTCGTCGCCGAGGAGGGCCTTGGGGTGGTGCTGGACGACGTCGCGGATGTGGGGGACGCGGTCCGCGAGCTCGATCTTCCGTCGCTGCGGGCAACCGTGGCCGCGAAGCGCGATCGCTTCACGTTCGAGGCCCAGGCGGCCGACGTGGTGTCGCTGTACCGAGCGCTGGCCGGCACGGCCACCCCGCTCGAGCGTGCCCTGGGCCGCTGACGGCCTGCCCGGTCCGGGCACGCAACTCCCATGGCCTCGCGCACCGGCGCATGAAGGCTCGTGGGTGAAGGCCCGTGGGTGGTCCCGGGCATTAACAATCGCCGAGCGCCCGATTGTTAATGCCCGGGCAATTAACAATCGCCGTCGAACACCTGCACGCCGGGGACGAGGAAGGCGGAGGGCCGAGGTGCGTGGTCCGGTCAGGCAATTGATCAACCAAATGGTTGACAACAGGCGGCTCCGGGGATTAGTTTGTGGTCAACCGATTGGTTGAGTATGTGGAGGAACGATGGCGGCGGATCCGCTCTCACGAGTGTTCGCGGCGCTTGCTGATCCCACGCGGCGCGACATGGTTGCCAGGCTGACCCTCGCCGACGCGACGGTCAACGAACTCGCCGCGCCGTACGACGTCACGGTCCAGGCGGTCTCGAAACACCTCAAGGTGCTCGAGGACGCCGGTCTGGTGAGCCGCACCCGCGAGGCCCAGCGCCGCCCCGTGCACCTCGAGGCGGAGGTCTTCGACCTGATGACCAAGTGGATCGAGCGGTACCGCATGCAGGCCGAGGAGCGCTACCGCCGCCTCGACGAGGTCCTCCGAGCGATGCCGGACGGCGTCGACCCGACGCCGCCCGCCCAGCCCTCCGAGACAGGAGCCCCGAAGTGAGTGCCAACAGAACCCGCGCGACCGAGATCATCTCCGACGCGGAGGTTCCCCTCGTCCGCATCACGCGGGAGTTCGACGCTCCTCCCGAGAAGGTGTTCCGCGCGCACACCGACCCCGAGCTCGTCGTCCAGTGGCTCGGGCCCCGGCGTCACGAAATGCGCATCGACCGCTACGACTGTCGCACCGGCGGTGGCTACCGGTACGTGCACATGAGCGACGGCAACGAGTACGGCTTCTTCGGCAGCTTCCACGAGGTCCGACCCGCGGAGCTCATCGTCCAGACCTTCGCGTTCGAGGGGATGCCCGACGGCGTCGCCCTGGAGCGGCTCGTCTTCGAGGGCCTCGGCGACCGCCGCACGCGGCTGACCTCGACGTCGCTGGTGGACTCGTTCGAAGGACGCGACGCCTTCGTCGCGAGCGGGATGGAGGAGGGAATCCGGGAGAGTTACGAGCGCCTGGACGACCTGCTGGCTGCCTGACCACCGTCCCGGGCGATCAACAATCGGCGAATCGGCGAGACGCGTCCCGCGCGATCAACAGTCGAAGGCGAGGCTTCGACAGCCCGAGCAGCTCACGCCGACCCCTGATCCCAGGGAGTCGCGACGCCTCGCCGCGGGTTGCGCACCCACACGGCTATCGTGAACCCATGGCCTTTACCGGCGTGTTACGTGTTCCTGACTTCCGGCGTTTCTGGCTCGCGAGCCTCGCGTCGAACGCCGGCTCCTGGCTGCAGGTCGTCGGCGCCGGCTGGCTGATCTACGACCTCACGCACAGCCCCGCCGCGGTGGGCGCCCTCGCGCTCGTCGCGCGCGGCCCCGCGTTCGTGCTGTCGGCATACGCCGGTCAGCTCGCCGACCGCCTCGACCGGCGCCGCATCGGGATCGCCACCTTCGCGCTGCAGGCCGTCGGCGCGGTGCTCCTCGCGGTCCTGACCGCGCTCGACCTGGCGACCCCCGCCGTGATCTACGTCGCGACGTTCCTCGTGGGCGTCGGGTTCGCCCTCGGGCTGCCCGCCATGCTCGCCCTCGTCGGCATGCTCGCAGGCCGGGAACGGCTGCCCGAGGCCATCGCCCTCAACGCCGCCGGGATCAACGTCGCGCGCCTGGCCGGGCCGACCCTCGGCGGCCTGATGCTCGTCATCGGCGGCCCCACCGCGTGCTTTGCCGTGAATGCCGCTTCGTTCTTGGTGCTCATCGTCGTGCTCGCAGGCCTCCCGTCATTCCCGCCGGCGGCACCGGGATCACGGGCGCGGTTCTCGGAAGCGTTCGGTTACGCCAAGCACGAGCCGGCACCGCGCCGCCTACTGCTCGGCATGGCGATCTTCGCGGCGCTCGCCGCCCCCGCGCAGGAGCTCGCCCCGGTCGTCGCGGCGAATCTCGGCCATCCCGACGTCGGGCTCGGCTTGCTCCTGGGCTTCATGGGTGCGGGCGCCCTCGTGGGCGCATGGTTCCTCGAGCACCTCGGCCGCGGCGGATACCCGCGCCACCACGCACTCCCGACAGCGACGGTCGCGTTCGCCGCCGGCATGGGCGTGCTCGCCGCTTCGCCCTGGTTCTGGCTTGCGCTCGTCGCCATGTTCGCCGCCGGCGTCTTCTGGATCTGGATGTTCATCGCCACCAACGCGGCGATCCAGCTCCGCTCGCCGCCCGAGCTCCTCGGCCGGATGCTCGGCCTCTACCAGCTCGCCGTCCTCGGTCCGATCGCGATCGGCGCGCAGGCCGCCGGCGGGCTCGCCGAGGTGGTGGGGATCCGGTGGAGCCTCGCCGTGTGCGCCGCGCTGCTCGGTGCCTGGGGGCTCTGGAGCCTCGCGCACCGCGTGCCGCAGATCGACGGGCTCGAGGGCGCCCCTCACGGCGGCCTTCGGGAGGGGCTGCTCGCGAGCCGTCACCGGGCGTCGGTCGCTCCCTCACCGCCGGCCGAGGCGCCGCCGTCGCAGGTCGGCCTGGAACGTCCCGCGAATCGCGGGTCCGGACCGGGTTGATGTTCGTCCCGGGCACCGGGACGTCGGACCCGTCGCGGTCCGGACCTCACGGGCCTCGGCTAACATGCCCCGCGTTGGACGAAGTGCAGCTCACCGAGCGTCTGATCGCGTTCGACACCTCGACGCCCGAGGGGCTCCGACCAGCACTCGACTTCGTCGAGGGCTGGCTCGAGGGATGCGGCGCCGCCGTCGAACGGCGGACGCTGCGCGACCGCGACTGTATCCTCGCCCGTGTCGGCACCGGGTCGACCCGCATCATCTTCAACGGGCACATCGACGTGGTGCCGGCTCATGCAGACCAGTTCCGCGCGCGCATCGAAGATGGCCGCGTGTACGGGCGCGGCGCCTACGACATGAAGGGCGCTCTCGCCGCGATGATGCTCGCGTTCTCCGACCTGGCGAAGGCGTGTGACGGGGCGGTCGTGGAGCTGATCGTCGTGCCCGACGAGGAACGGTCGGAACCGGGACCGAACTGCACCGAGATGCTCGTGGCCGACGGCCTTCGCGCGGACTTCGTGATCTGTGGGGAGCCCACCGACATGCAGGTGGGCGTTCAGGCGAAGGGCGTCCTGATGATGCGCGCCGAGGTCGAGGGCGTGGCCGCCCACGGTTCGACGCCCTGGCTCGGCAGGTCCGCGATCCTCGACGGCGTCGAGATGTACCGAGCGATCTCCGAGCTGCCGTTCGCGACGGAGTCCACAGAGCTCTTCACCCAGCCGTCGATCAACCTCGGCCGCATCGTGGGCGGCGACGCGATCAACAAGGTGCCGGACGACTGCCGGCTCGACATCGACGTGCGCTACCTCCCCGGTCAGGACCCCGACGACGTGCTCGCGCAGATCCGCTCCGTCGGCGACTGGCGCGTCGAGGTGCTGGTCGAGCGCCCGCCGGCATACGTCGACCCCGAGCATCGCTTCGTGGCATTGCTGCTGGAGGCCGTCGGCGCCTACGAGCCCACCGCCACGTCCGTCGGGCGCGACGGAGCCTCCGACGTGGTCGCGTTCCTCGAGGTCGGAGTGCCGGCGGTCGAGTTCGGCCCACGCGGCGCCGGCCACCACGGTCCCGCCGAGTACGTGGAGGCCGGTTGTCTCGCGTCGTACCGGCGTGCGCTCACCGACTTCGCCCGCCTCGTCGGCCACCGAGGCGTGGACACGACCGCGGAGGTGTCCGCCGCGTGAGCGTCGTCGAGCCGCCGGCCGGTCCACCGCAGCGTCCGCTCGACCACCGGGACGCGACGTACTACCAGATCCCCCGCCGCCGCCGGCCCGTGCTCTCCGTGCTCATGTGGAGCGTCATCGGGCTGCTCGGCATCGTCGGCGCAGCTGTGCTGTTCGCCCAGCGGTACGGCGATTATGCGCTGTCCAATCCCAACAACAACAGCGCCGAGGTCACCGAGGCGATCCAGGTGCTCGCGCAGGAGCCCAAGAACCTTCCGGACCGGCCGTGGAACATCCTCGTCATCGGCTCCGACAAGCGGGCAGCCGGGAACGGCGACGCTGGCCGCAGCGACACGCTCATCCTGGTGCGGCTCGACTTCAAGCGCGGGTTCATCTCGATGCTGTCCTTCCCGCGCGACCTGTACGTGAGCATCCCCGGCTACGGGCAGAACAAGATCAACGCCGCGTACTCGTTCGGCAGCAACAAGCTCGCCATCGAGACGGTCGAGCAGCTCACCGGCGAGAGCATCGACCACTTCTTCAACGTCGACTTCAACGCGTTCGTGCGGCTCGTCAACGACGCCGGCGGCGTGTATCTCGACATCGACCGCTGGTACTTCAACGACAACTCCGGCCCCGGCGAGAACTACGAGCAGCTCGACATCAAGCCCGGCTACCAGAAGCTCAAGGGCGCCGAGGCACTCGACTACGTGCGCTACCGGCACGGCGACTCCGACTTCGCGCGCATCGCCCGCCAGCAGGCGTTCCTCTCCGAGCTCAAGCGCCAGAGCCGGAGCGCCCGTGGCCTCGACAACATCGTCGACGCCATCCACGACGAGGTCACCACGAGCTTGCGCTCGACGTCGCGCCTCAAGGACTTCCTGCTCTTCGCGCTGGAGACCGAGAAGGAGCGCATCGCCCGCGTGCAGGTCAAGGCAACAGGGTCGGACCTCATCAACGGCCAGTCCGTCGTCCTGACCAGCCAGAAGCAGATCCGCGACGCCGTCGACCAGTGGAAGAACCCGGATTTCATCAGCCAGGCGCCGACGAAGCCCGCCGACCCGTCCAAGGTCATCATCAACGTCTACAACGGCAGCAAGCGGCTCCGACTCGGGGCGAAGGCCGGGGAGGCCCTCGCGAGCCGCGGCTACAAGGTCTTCGTCGGCGGCAACGCCCCGGACGGCTTCTACCAGTCGACGTCGATCTTCTACGCGCCCGGAAAGCGCAACGAGGCCAAGGCGCTGCAGCAGCTCTTCGGCGACCGGGCGAGCATCGTCGCACGGCGCAGCGGCCAGCCCACCGATGCCGACGTACTGGTAATGATCGGGTCCGACTACGAAGGGCTGGTCACGCCGACGGTGTCCAACGCCAAGCCGGTCAAGGTCAAGCCCGACACCGTCTCGACCACCAGCCTCAAGCGGCGGATCCAGAACGCGCGCGCGATCACGGGCCTGGACATGCTGGTGCCGCTCCACCTGCCGCGCGGGTACGACGTGGCGTACATGCGGATGTACAACGTGGAGCGCGGCGACCAGGGCAAGCCGAACGCCCTCACGATCGTGCTGCGGGCGCGGTTCGGATCGACGCTGGCGGGCAACCGGTACGTCACGATCACCCAGACCAGCATGAAGAACCCGCCGATCATCAAAACCCGCACCGGCGTCGACGCCAAGGGCTGCCGCTGCTCGACCTTCTACAACGGTCGCCAGATGCATCGCCTGCTGTGGCAGCGTGGCAACATGACCTACTGGATCTCGAACTCCCTCGACGAGGGCCTCACCGACGTGACCATCCGTGACATGCAGCAGTTCATGGTGCGGCCCACCAAGGCCAAACTGAAGGCCGGGCAGAAGGACACCGCGGTCTCGATCGAAGAGAAGAGTCGGACGCCATAGCCCGCGTCGGGGTCATCGGGGCCGGCTACGTCGGCCTGGTCACGGGCGTGTGCCTTTCGTCGCTCGGTCACCAAGTCACGCTGCGCGACATCGACCCGCGCAAGGTCGCCGCGCTTCACGACGGCAAGATCCCGATCTACGAGGCCGGGCTCGAAGGGTTGGTCAAGAAGCACCGCCGTCGCCTGGACTTCACGCTCGACCTCGACCGGCTCCTCGCGAACGCCGACCTGATCTTCATCGCGGTCGACACCCCGCCCACCTACTCGGGCGACGCGGATCTCTCCCGGGTGATGGGCTTCATCGAGGAGCTCGCCGCCGCCGGTGCGGACGCCCGGCACCTGCTGATCATGAAGAGCACCGTCCCGGTCGGGACAGGCGAACGGGTGCGGGGCGAGCTCGACGCGCGGGGGCTGACCGCCGTGGGCTACTGCTCCAACCCCGAGTTCCTCAAGGAAGGCGCCGCGATCGCCGACTTCCTGAGTCCGGACCGGGTCGTGATCGGCGAGTTTGAGCCGGAACAGGGGGACCGTGTCGCCGAACTCTACGCCCCGCTCGGTGCCCCGATCGTCCGCACGAGCGTCCCCACCGCGGAGATGGTCAAGTACGCGTCGAACGCGTTCCTCGCGACGAAGATCAGCTTCATCAACGAGATCGCAAACGTCTGCGAGGAGGTCGGCGCCGACGTCGTGACGGTCGCAGAGGGGATGGGACTCGACCAGCGCATCGGTTCAGCGTTCCTCAAAGCGGGCATCGGCTTCGGTGGAAGTTGCTTCCCGAAGGATGTTTCTGCGCTCAAGCAACTCGCCGGCAACTCGGGGTATCACTTCCAGCTGCTGAACTCGGTGATCGAGGTCAACGAGCTGCAGAAACGGCGGGTCATCGGCAAGCTCCGCAAGCACCTCGGCCAGCTCGAGGGGAGGACCGTCGCGCTGCTCGGCCTCGCGTTCAAGCCGGAGACGGACGACATGCGGGAAGCGTCGAGCCTCGTACTGGCGGCGCGCCTCCTGGCCGAGGGCGCGAAGGTGCGCGCCTACGACCCCGTCGCGAGCGAGGCCGCGCGCGAACGGCTTCGGGGCGTCAAGCTGTACGACACGGCGGCGGCGGCGCTCGCCGGCGCCGACGCGGCGGTGCTCGTGACCGAATGGCGGCAGATCGTGGAGCTCGACTGGGCGGAGATCGCCCCGACCATGAAGCGGCCGGTGCTGATCGACGGCCGCAACGCCTTGGACCCGGCCGTTCTGCGGGCGGCCGGGTTCGTGTACGAAGGCATCGGTCGGGCGTGATCGAGGCCGTCATCCTCGTCGGCGGGGAGGGGCGCCGGCTCCGCCCACTCACCGATACGCGGCCCAAGCCGATGATGACGCTCGTCGACCGGCCGTTCGTGACGCACCAGCTCGATCAGCTTCGACGGTTCGGCGTGACGAACGTGATCTTCTCCTGCGGCTACCGGCCGGAGGCGCTCGAGGAGCACTTCGGTGACGGCCAAGGCATCGGCATGCGCCTGCGGTACGTGGTCGACCCGGTCCCGCTCGGCACCGCCGGGGCCGTGAAGAACGCCGAGTCCCTACTCCGAGGGGAGCGCACCCTCGTGCTGAACGGCGACATCCTCACCGACCTCGACCTCTCGGCCCTCATCGCCGAGCACGAGGCCTCGGACGTGTCCGGGACGCTCGCGCTCACGCCTGTCGACGACCCGTCCCGCTACGGCCTGGTGCGGCTTCATCTCGACCATCGCGTCGAGGCGTTCGTCGAGAAGCCGTCGGCCGACGAACTCCGCCCGGGCGAGCCGTTCCTGATCAACGCCGGCACCTACCTGCTCGAGCGCGACGTACTCGACCTCATCCCGCCGGGCGGGCCGTGCTCGATCGAGCGCGACATCTTCCCGGGCCTCGCGTCGGGCGGGCGCCTGGCGGGATTCCCGAGTGCGAGCTACTGGCGCGACATCGGAACGCCCGAGTCGTACCTGCAGGCGCACCTCGACGTGCTCGCGGGGGCGGTGCGGACTGCGTCCCCCGTCGGCGAGCGATACCTCGGTCCCGGCGCCACGGTCGCGCCGGGAGCCGTCGTGACCGGCGGCAGCACGGTCGGGGCGTCAGGGGTGGTGGGCGAGGGCTCCTCGGTCGAGGGCAGCGTCATCGGTGCCGGCACCGACGTCGGGCGCGGCACGCGCGTCCGGGGTGCCATCGTGGGCGCCGGCGTGCGCGTGGGCGACGGCTGCGAGCTTCTCGAGGGCGTCGTGATCGGCGACGGGGCGACGCTCGCTCCCGGCGTGCGCCTCGAGGGCGTCACCATCGAAACCGGCGCCACCATCGAGATCTCGCCGGCGAACGAGGAGGTGCAGAGTGGGCGTGCTTGACCACCCGCAGATCCTGGACATCGATTCCCTCGGCCTGGTCGCGCAGACGGGACGGGCCGTTGAGGTCTTCGACCAGGCCATCGAGCGCGCCCGCGCCGTGGAGATCCCCTTCCCGGCCGAGGCCATCGCGAACGTCGCGATCTGCGGGATGGGCGGCTCGGCGATCGCGGGCGACCTCATCATCGGCGCGTTCTGGGAGCGCCTGCGACGGCCGGTGCAGGTGATCCGCGACTACTACCTGCCGGGCTGGGTGGGCGAGGACACCCTCGTGATCGGATCTTCGTTCTCGGGGACGACCGAGGAGACGCTCACCTGCATGATGGAGGCACTCGACCGCACCTGCCCGGCGGTCGCCATCTCGACAGGCGGGAAGCTCGCATCGTTCTACGGGGAGCGCGGCGTGCCGATCATCGAGCCGCCGCCGGCGCCGATGCCCCGCGCCGCGCTCGTGCAGATGCTGGCGGCCATGCTCGTGGTGCTCGAGCGCCTCGAGGTGCTCCCGTCGCTCGACGCCGACCTCGCCGAGGCGCGCGAGACGCTTGCGACCGCGGTGCGCGACTATGGCCCGTCGTCGCCCGAGGACGCGAACCCTGCGAAGCAGGTGGCGGGACTGCTGCTCGAGCGGGCGCCGCTGATCTGGGGGGCCCAGATCACCGGACCGATCGCTTACCGGTGGAAGTGCCAGCTCAACGAGAACGCGAAGATCCCGGCCTCGTGGTCGACGCTGCCGGAGCACAACCACAACGAGATCGTCGGGATCGAGGGGACCGGCGCGGCCGGTGCCCGCACGCGCGTGATCATGCTGCTCGACCCGCGCAATCACCGGCAGGTGGAGCGGCGGTTCGGGATCACCGAGGAGCTCGTGAGCCCCTTCGTGGAGGGCGTCACACGGATCGAGGCCGAGGGACGCACGGCGCTCGCCCGGATGCTCGACCTTGTGCTCCTCGGCGACTACGCATCCCTGTACCTGGCATGCCTCCTGCAGGTCGATCCCGGCCCGATCACGATGATCGACCGCCTGAAGGACCGACTCGCGAACACCGGCTACGGCCGGTCCGCCGACCCGTCCGAGGGATGAGCACCGCCCCGCCCGGGCTCGCCCCGCACGACATCCTCGCGCTCGGAGACGGCGAGGTGCGGATGCTCGACCAGACGCGGCTCCCGGGGGAGCTGGTGACGGTGACACTGCGGGAGTGGCCCGAGGTGGTCCATGCCATCAAGACCATGGTCGTGCGCGGCGCGCCGGCAATCGGCGTCGCCGGGGCCATGGGGATGGCGCTGGCCGCCCAGCGGGGCCCGCGCGATCTCGCGAGGCTGACCGCCGAGCTCACCCAGGCGGCGCAGGCGCTGCGCTCGGCCCGCCCGACCGCCGTGAACCTCGCCTGGGCCGTCGACGCGCAGCTCGCACTCGTCGCGGCGCACACCGGAAGCGCGGCGGAGCTCGTCGACCGGCTGGCCGCGGCCGCCCGCCAGGTGCACGACGATGAAGTCGAGCGGTGCGAGCGAATCGGGGCGCACGCGCTGGCACTCATCCATCGCGGCGCCCGGATACTCACCCACTGCAACGCGGGCGCCCTGGCGACCGGGGGCTACGGCACGGCGCTCGGCGTCGTCCGGGCGGCCCACGCGGCCGACCCCACCGTGCGGGTGATCGTCGACGAGACGCGGCCGCTGCTTCAGGGCGCTCGGCTGACCGCCTGGGAGCTGCAGCAGGAGGGAATCCCGTACACGCTCATCGCCGACAACATGGCGGCCACCTTGATGGCGGAGGGTCGGGTGAGCCATGTGGTGGTCGGAGCCGACCGCATCGCCGCCAACGGGGACGTCGTGAACAAGATCGGCACCTACGGCGTCGCCGTGCTCGCCCGCGAGCACGACATCCCGTTCATCGTGGCGGCGCCCACCTCGACGCTCGACCTGTCACTCCCCTCGGCGTCGGAGGTTCCGATCGAGGAGCGCGCGAGCGACGAGGTGCTCGCGATCGGGCTGTTCGGCCGCGGCGCCACGCCGGAGGGCGCGAACGTGGCGAACCCCGCGTTCGACCGCACCCCGAGCCGGCTCGTCTCGGCGATCGTCACGGAGCAGGGCGTCCACCGCCCACCCTACGACCGCACGCTCCGTGCGGCGTGGGACGCGGCGTCCGCGGTCAGCTGAAGGACAGCTCCAGCGTTTCTCCGTCGGCGGGCGTCAGCACCCGGCCGTCGAGGCCCGCGGACGCCACCCCGGCTCGGAGGCCCTCACGGGTGAGCAGGCAGTGATTGATGGCCTCCATGTGCACGGCGACCACGAGGGCATCGGGTGCGGCGTTGCAGGTCGCGACGACGTCCGGGACATCCATGGTGATCGGGTCGCCCTGGACGAACTGCGCCGCACCGGCGTTCACGACGATGACGTCGGGGGAGTGCGCCGCGATTGCCGCCTCGACCTCCTCGCACCAGATCGTGTCCCCGGCGATGTAGAGGGTCGGCTCTCCGTCGGCGGCGAGGACGAATCCGCTGACGTCGCCCATTTCCGCGCCGATCGCGCCGGTGCCGTGCCGGCCGCCCGTCCGGGTGATGCGAACCCCGTCGAGGTCGAGCGGGTCGCCGACGACCTGGGCCGAGAGCCCGGCACGGATGAACATCTCGTGATCTCGTGGCTGGCACAGGACCGGTCGGTCCCTGGGGACCACGCCGAGGGCGGTCTGATCGAAGTGATCGGGGTGGAGGTGCGTCACCAGCGTCGCCGAGATTCCCGTGACGGTGTCGAGCGGTTCCATCGGCAGGCCGACCAGCGGGTTGGGCCGGGGGTTCGGCGTCTCGGGGATGGCCGGCTGCGATCCCGCCGGCCCGAGCAGGGGGTCGACGAGGAACCGTCTGCCGGCGGTCTCGACGAGCAGGGTTGCGTGGCGAAGCAGTCTGATGCGCATCGGCTCAGTCTCGCACGGGGCTCCTCCCCTCGCCGGGTGAGGCCGCGCTACCGGTCGCCGGCAATGTAGAACCCGACCGCGGCAGCCACGTAGGCGGCGGTCAGGAGTCCCCCTCGGAAGCGGCTGGACTTGCCACCCCACAGCACGACGGCGGTGAACATCACCGCGGCGCCGAGCGTCCCGATCTCGATCGGGCGGAACGAGAGGGCGAGGGGATCGATCGCCCACGAGATCAGGGCGACGGCCGGGATCAGGAACACCGCCACCTGCGCACTCGACGAGAGGGCAATCTCCGCGGCCAGCTTGATGTTGCCCTTCGCCGCGACCACGACGGCGCCGCCGTGCTCGGCCGCGTTTCCGACGATCGCCACGATCACTGCCGATACGAAGAACTCCGAGAGCCCGGCCTTGTCGGCGAACGTCTCGAGGGACCCGACGAGCGCCTCGGCGACGAATGCCGTGACCACGGTCGCGGCGCCGAGCACGCCGAGCGAGACCGGAAGCGACCACGCGGCCATCTCACCGGGCTCGTCGGAGACGTGCATCGAGTGATGCCGGCGCAGAGCGATGACCGTCACGACCACGTAGACCACCAGCAGTACGATCGACACGGGGACCGAGAGCCGCGCGAGCGAGTCGCGCTCGGGGTCGCCGCTGAACCCGGGGATCGACGGGATGAGGAAGAGCGTCACGGCCAGTCCGACGAGCCCCATCGACACGAGGCTGGACTCGCGGTCGAGTTCGCCCCGGCCGCCGAAGAGCAGCGAGAAGCCGAGCACCAGGAGCAGGTTCCCGACGACGGAACCGGTGAGTGAGCCGCGCACCACCTCGGTCAATCCGTCGTTGACGGCGAGCAGCGCGATGATGAGCTCGGGCGCGTTGCCGAAGGTGGCGTTGAGGAAGCCACCGACACCGGGACCGGTGTGGTGGGCGGCATGCTCGGTGGCCTCGCCGATGAGCCAGGCGAGCGGGATGAGCGCGGCGGCCGCGAGGACGAAGACCGTCAGGTCGCTCGCCCCTGCGTGCTCGATGACGACGACAAGCGGCCCGAGCACGAGCAGCGCCGTGAGGATCTTCCGGACCACGGCGCGGGAGCTTATCCGGTCGGTCGGTCAGTCCGCCGACGCTTCCGTACCTCCGAAACGCGGCGAACGTCATGTGGTCGAGCGCCCGTGCCGATGCCTGAAGGGGTACGTCACGACCGGAGGTAGGGATGTCCGACCGTCAGCCAGTAAGCTTCGACCAGGCGGAGATTGGCGCGCTGCATGCGGCGCTCCTCGGTGGGGCGCTCGGCGGCGCCGGTCTGTGGGCTCACATTCTGTGGCGGCGCCGGGCCGGTGGCCTCGCCGCGCTCCCGCCCGCCGGCACGGCCTGACCCGCGACGTGAACTGACGCACTCGCGTGCGTGGCCCGTGACATTCCGCGTGCCACACGTCACGTGGCCGCTGCGACGCTCCCGCGATGCGTGTGCGGACGGTGCTTGGGGCGGCGCTCGACGTCCTGCTGCCGCCGGCGTGTGCGGGATGCGGTCTTCCCGGCGACCCGATCTGCGCCGACTGCTCCGGTCGGCTCACCGAGCCGGTCCAGCCCCGGTGCCGGCGATGCGGGCATCCATGGTCGCTCGACGTCACGTCGTGCGTCGAGTGCCCGCCGGCGATCGACGTCGCCCGCCACGCGGTGGGCTATGCCGATCCCGCCCCGGCGATCGTCGCAGCCCTCAAGGACCGCCGGCTCAGATCCCTGGCCGCGCCGATCGCGGCCATCATGGCGACCCGGATCCCCATGCCACCGCCGAGGATCACCCTCGTGCCGATCCCGCTCGCGGCCGCCCGGCAGCGCGAGCGCGGGTTCAACCAGGCGGAGCTCATCGCCCGGGAGCTCGGGCGCGCATGGGGGCTCGCGGTCGCCACGCCCATCCAACGCGTCCGTGAGGCACCCGCGCAACGGGGCTCGTCGGTGACCGAGCGTCGTCTGCAGGTGCGCGGCGCCTTCGCCGCGGATCGCGCAACGACCCCCCCGGCCGTCTGCCTCGTCGACGACGTCCACACCACCGGCGCCACCCTCACCGCGTGCGCCAGGGCCCTCCGGGCCGCAGGCGCCAGGCGGGTCGGCGCGGTCGCGTTCGCCCGTGTCACGAGGGGGTCGCCAGGCGCTACGATCTAGTGCACCGTCTCAGGAGGCTCGTTGAGTATCCGGCGAGCGAAAACCCGATCGGACAAGGACGCAGCCTTTGTTCATATCGGACATATGGGCGAAGGCGAGGACGCAGCTTCCGTGGCTGAGCGTCCTGGTGAGACGGTCCACATCCGATCGAGGTTTGCGGCCGCCGGATGCCGACGAGGCTCCTGAGGCGGTGCACTCAGCCTGTCCAAGCGCAAGGAGGTCCCGATGGATCTTCACGTCAAGGGGAAGAACATCCCCGTCACCGATGCGCTCTTCGACCACGCCCAGCGCAAGCTGGCGAAGCTCACCCGGATCCTTCCCCCGTGGGACGAGCCGCCGCATGTCGAGCTGGAGTTGTCGGTCGAGCGCAATCCCAGCATCGACCGCAACCAGGTCTGCGAGGTCACCGTCCGGACGAAGGGTCCGGTGCTGCGCGTGCGCGAGAGCGACCGTGACATGTACCTCGCCATCGATCACGCGGTGCAGAAGCTGGAGCGGCAAGCCGGCCGCTATCGGGACCGTCGCCGCCGGCACCGGCCGCCGCACGGCGTACCCCCGGCCAAGGTGGACGTCCCGGAGGCCGTCGATGGCCCGCCCGTGGTGGTCGCGAACGCCGGCGACGACGAGGCGGAGCCCCGGCTCGTGAAGACGAAGCGCTTCGAGATGAAGCCGATGAGCGTCGAGGACGCGGCCATGCAGATTGAGCTGCTCAACCATGACTTCTACGTCTTCCGAAACGACGACGACGGCGCCACCGTGAGCGTCATCTACCGGCGCCGCGACGGCGACCTCGGGCTGATCGCGCCCGGCTGACCGACGAGCTCTGCCGACCGGCCCCCGCCACGTCACGGCGGGGCGCCCGGAGGCGGTTGCTACCATCCTTCGGCTGTCGTCATCCCAGAAAGCGCCGCGAATTGAGCGAACTCCTCAACAAGATGTTCCGCCTGGGCGAGGGCCGTCAGATGAAGCGGCGCTTCGCCCTGGTCGACACGATCAACGAGCTCGAGCCCGAGATGGAGCAGCTCTCCGACGAGGACCTGCGGGCCAAGACCGACGAGTTCCGGGAGCGGGTCGACCCCGACGATCCCCGGTCGCTCGACGCGATTCTTCCCGAGGTGTTCGCGGTCGTCCGCGAGGCCTCGAAGCGCAGCCTCGACTTGCGCCTCTACGACGTCCAGCTCGTCGGAGCGAGCGTCCTGCACGAGGGCGCGGTCGCCGAGATGAAGACCGGCGAGGGCAAGACGCTCACCGCCGTGCCGGCCGTCTACCTCAACGCCCTCCTCGGCCGCGGCGTGCACATGGTCACAGTCAACGACTACCTCGCGAAGCGCGACGCGGAGTGGATGGGGCCGATCTACGACCTGCTCGGCATCAGCGTCGGCGTCATCGAGCCGATGATGCCGGAGTCGATCCGCCGCGAGCAGTACGCCTGCGACGTGACCTTCGGGACCAACTCGGAATTCGGGTTCGACTACCTGCGCGACAACATGGCCGTGCGCATCGAGGACTGCGTCCAGCGCGGCCACTACTTCTGCATCGTGGACGAGGTCGACTCGATCCTCATCGACGAGGCGCGCACCCCCCTGATCATCTCCGGCATCCCGGAGGCGGCGGCCGACACCTACTACCGCTTCGCTCGTGTCATCCCGACGCTCAAGAAGGGCGAGGACTTCGAGATCGACGAGAAGCAGCGCACCGTCTCGCCGACCGAGAGCGGCGTCGACAAGGTGGAGAAGGCACTCGGCATCGAGAACCTGTACCTCGACACCAACGCTGGGCTCGTGAACCACCTGGTGCAGGCGCTGCGCGCGCACGCCCTCTACCACCGTGACGACGAGTACATCGTCCGTGACGGCGAGGTCCTGATCGTCGACGAGTTCACCGGGCGCGTCCTCGAGGGACGCCGGTACTCGGAGGGGCTCCACCAGGCGATCGAGGCGAAGGAAGGCGTCGCGATCCGCGAGGAGAACCAGACGCTCGCGACGATCACGCTGCAGAACTACTTCCGCATGTACGAGAAGCTGAGCGGCATGACCGGCACCGCGGCGACCGAGGCCACGGAGTTCGACAAGATCTACAAGATGGAGGTCGTGTCGATCCCGACGAACCGGCCGATGGTCCGGGACGACCAAAACGACCTCATCTTCAAGACCCGCGACGCGAAGTGGAACGCGGTCGTCGAGGACATCGCCGAGACCCACGAGGTCGGCCAGCCGGTGCTCGTCGGCACGATCTCGGTCGAGGTCTCGGAGATGCTCTCCAACAAGCTCACACAGCGCGGGATCCCGCACCAGGTGCTCAACGCCAAGCAGCACGACCGCGAGGCCGAGATCATCAAGGACGCGGGCCAGAAGGGCGCGGTCACCATCGCGACGAACATGGCCGGCCGCGGCGTCGACATCAAGCTCGGCGAGGGGATTTACGACCTCGGCGGCCTGTACGTCCTCGGCACGGAGCGCCACGAGAGCCGCCGGATCGACAACCAGCTGCGGGGCCGCTCGGGCCGGCAGGGCGACCCCGGCCGCTCGCGCTTCTACCTCTCCGCCGAGGACGACCTCATCCGGATCTTCTCCGGCGATCGCATGTACCGGGTGCTCGACCGGCTCGGCCCGTCCGAGGACGTGCCGATCGAGGCGGGCATCCTGAGCAAGACCGTCGAGGGCGCCCAGAAGAAGGTCGAGGAGCAGAACTTCGGCATCCGCAAGCGCGTGCTCGAGTACGACGACGTGCTCAACCAGCAGCGGGAGGTCATCTACCGCGAGCGCCGGCAGGTGCTGGAGGGCGAGGACGTCTCCGATCAGGCCAAGACCTGGATCGCGGAGACGCTGGTGCAGGTGGTCGACAGCTTCGACGACGGCACCAACCCTCCGGGAGAGTGGGACCTCGACGCCCTGTTCGCCCAGGTGGCGACCTACTACCCGGTGTCGTTCGGGCCCGACGACCTCGATCGGCCCTCCCTCACCACCGACGAGCTCCTGGATCGTCTCGAGGACGACGCGATGGATGCGTACGAGCGGCGTGAGGCTGAGCTCGGCGTCAATGAGGAGACCGGCAATCCGCTCATCCGCGACCTCGAGCGGTACGTGCTGCTCAACTCGGTCGATCAGCACTGGCGCGAGCATCTCTACAACATGGACTACCTGCGGGAGGGCATCCACCTGCGGGCGCTCGGCCAGAAGGACCCGCTCTCGGAGTACCGCCTCGAGGGTCACGACATGTTCGAGGAGATGATGGACTCGGTGAAGAGCGAGTTCGTCCGCTACATGTTCAACCTCGAGGTGGAACGGGCGCCGCAGATCGAGTCCCACCAGCCGGACCGCGTCAACTACACGTACGCCGACGACCCGATCCAGGGCTTCGACGAGACCGCCGACGACAGCGCCGTACTCGTGGCGACCGAGCCGAACGGCGGGGACCCCGCCCCGAAGGTGGAGCAGCGCGTCGTGGACGAGTGGGATCGCGTCGGGCGCAACGACCCGTGTCCCTGCGGCTCCGGGTTGAAGTACAAGAAGTGCCACGGCGCGTAGGCGGACTGGCGGGGGAGATGGCAACCGAAGGTCAGGTCAGCGTCGAGGAGCTGTCGCCGAGGCTCGAGTCGCTGCGTGAGCGGGCCGCGCAGCTTGGCGACTACCTCGATCCCGACGCGCTGGAAGGTCAGATCGGGGAGCTGGAGCAGGCGATGCAGGCCCCGGGGTTCTGGGGTGACCAGAAGGCGGCGGCGAAGACGGCGTCTGCCCACGCCGCGGCGACGCAGCGGCTCGCCGACTTCCGCGAGCTCACGCGCGAGCTCTCGGACGCCGGAGAGCTCTTGGAGATGGCCGGCGACGAAGACCCGGAGTTCCTCGAGGAGCTCGACGAGACCCTCGGCCGCGCCGACGCCCATCTCGCGGCGCTGGAGGAGGAGCGGCTCTTCAGCGGCGAGCACGACGCCGGGAACGCCGTGGTGACCATCAACGCCGGCGAGGGTGGCACCGACGCCCAGGACTGGGCGGAGATGCTCCTTCGCATGTACACCCGGTGGGCCGGCCATCGCCGCCTGAAGACCGACCTCAAGGAGGCCCAGGAGGGCGGCGAGGCGGGCATCAAGAGCGTGACGTTCACCGTGGAGGGCCGCAACGCCTACGGGCTGCTCGCAGCTGAGCAGGGCGTTCACCGGCTTGTGCGGCTGTCGCCGTTCGATTCTGCGCATCGCCGTCAGACGTCGTTCGCGGCGGTCGAGGTCGCGCCGCTCGTCGACGACTCCGTGGATGTCGACATCGACGAGAAGGATCTGAAGATCGACACCTACCGTGCCAGCGGGGCGGGCGGGCAGCACGTCAACAAGACGGAGTCGGCGGTCCGCATCACCCACCTGCCCACCAAGATCGTGGTGCAGTGCCAGAACGAGCGCTCCCAGCTGCAAAACCGGGCGACCGCGATGGCGATGCTCCGGTCGCGCATGGTGCAGATGGAGCTGGAGCGGCGGGAGGCGGAGGCCGCGAGACTGCGGGGCGACTCGCAGACGATCGGCTTCGGCAGCCAGATCCGCTCGTACGTCATCCACCCCTACACGATGGTCAAGGACCTCCGTACCGGGCACGAAGTGGGGAACGCACAGGCGGTGCTGGACGGTGACCTCGACGGGTTCATCCGGGCGGAGCTCGAACGACGCGCCAAGGGGCGTTCCGCCGCATCCTGACCCGCAGGACCGGTTCAAGGCAGGTGTCCCGTGCAGCACTCCGAACACAGTGAGGACGGCCGCCGAGGCGCACCCGATCGGTTGACACGATCGAGAAACGATGGATACCCTGGCTGACTCATTGGACCCGAACCCGCAGAGAAATATCGCCACGAGCAGCGAAAATGAGAACGGCGAGATCCCGCAGCCTCCAGTGCCCAACGGGATCGATTCGCCCGCCGGCAGCGGCGCGCCGATCGTCGAACCCACCGTCGACGACCTCTGGAACGACGCCGTCGAGCCCGCAACCGCTCCCCCGGCCGCGGCCCGCGGCCGGGGTCGGCGGAGCCGTTCGATGCTGCGCCCGGGCGAGGGCCCGATGGTGGTGCTCGACCAGGTCACCAAGCGGTACCCGCCCGATGTGCTCGCGCTCGACGACGTGTCGCTGACGATCGACGCCGGCGAGTTCGTCTTCCTCGTCGGCGCCAGCGGATCCGGCAAGTCGACCTTCGTCCGGCTCCTCATCAAGGAGCTCGACGTGACCGAGGGGCGGCTCATGGTCGGCGCCCGCGATCTCGGCAAGCTTCACAAGCACAAGGTCCCGTACCTACGGCGTGAGATTGGCTGCGTGTTTCAGGACTACAAGCTGCTGCCCCGCCGGACCGTCGCTGAGAACGTCGCCTACGCGCTCGAGGTGACCGGCGACTCGCCGCGGGCCATCCGCCGCAAGGTGCCCGAGATGCTCGCGCTCGTCGGACTCGCCGAGAAGGCGAGCCGCTTCCCCAACGAGCTGTCGGGCGGTGAGCAGCAGCGTGTCTCGATCGCGCGTGCCTTCGTGAACCATCCGGCGCTTCTGATCGCCGACGAGCCCACGGGGAACCTCGACCCGGAGACCTCGATCGGGATCATGCAGCTGCTCTACCGAATCAATCGCACCGGCACGACCGTGGTGATGGCCACGCACGACCGTGACCTCGTCGACAAGATGCAGATGCGGGTGATCGAGCTCGCCGGGGGCAGGCTTGTACGAGACCAGCGCCGCGGCGCCTACCAGGTAGGGGACCAGTAAGCACCATGGGCGGCCGTTTCCGATTCTTCTTCCTCGAGGCGATCCGGTCGATCCGGGCGAACGCCGCGATCTCGTTCGCCGCGACTGCGACGGTGCTGATCGCGATCGCGACGCTCGGCATCTTCCTCGCCGTGTTCTCGTGGAGCCAGTCGCAGATCGACGCGCAAAAGGACAAGCTCGACCTGCGCGCGTTCATCAGCACCACGGCCACCTCGGCCGACGTCGACGCGGCCGTCAAGGCCGTGCAGAGCCAACCGAATGTCAAGAGCATCGAGTTCCTCTCCGCCGACGAGGTGCTTCGGCGTGAGCGGGAGCGCCTCGGCAGCGTGCTCGACCTGCTGACCGAGAACCCGTTCCCGGCCACCATCATCATCAAGCCGGACGACCCGAAGAACCAGCAGAAGATCGTCGACGACCTCAAGGACAAGCCGTATTGGCTCAAGGACAAGCAGTCGCCGAACGGCTTCAGCGTGGATCAGGAGACGACGAGCAACTTCCTGTCGGCCGCCCGGGTGCTGCGCTGGGGCGCGTTCGGATTGATGCTGATCCTCGTCATCGCCGCGATCCTGCTGATCGGCAACACCATCCGCCTGTCGATCTTCGCCCGGCGGCGGGAAGTGGAGGTGATGCGCCTCGTCGGCGCCACCAACTGGTTCATCCGATGGCCGTTCATGATCGAGGGCCTGATCTTCGGGCTCATCGGCGCGGTCGCCGCGGTCGTGCTGATCCTGCTCGCGAAGATCACCGTCGTCGACCGCCTGCTCGATCTCAGTGACAGCCCGCTTCAGCAGCAGACCGACTCGACGATCGGCCTCCAGCCGCTGGCGCTCATCCTGGTGCTCTCCGGCGCGGTCCTGGGGGCCCTCGGTAGCGGCATCACGCTACGACGCTTCCTGAAGGTCTAACCGTTTCCTGGCCGGGCTCCGCCTGACCTGACCTATCATCGGACGGGGTGGACGACTCGCGAAACAAGAGAGGGGCGCTTCGATTCGCGAGCGTGGCACTCACGGTGCTGCTCGTCCTGCTCATCTTCGTCGTGGGGGTCTGGGTCGGCGGCCATCCACGCCAGACGGGGCTGGACCAGCTGCCGGGCGGTGTACGAGACCGCGTGGTCGACAAGGACCGGACGGCGATCTCGACGCAGGTGCTCGGGATCCTCGAGGACAGCTACTACAAGCGGCTGTCACCCGATGTCGTCAAGCGGGTCGAGAACAAGTCCGTCAACGCGCTGGTCGCCGAGCTCGGCGACCCCTACACCGAGTACCTCGATCCCGACCAGTACAACCAGTTCAAGGACGACCGCGCCGGGAAGTACGTCGGCGTGGGCATCGAGTGGCATCCGCAGGGCGATCAGGCGCTGATCCTCCGCGTGTTCCCCGAGGGGCCGGCGGCGAAGGCCGGCGTCCGCGCCGCCGATCGCGTCGTCGCGGTCGACGGGAAGAAGGTCGCCCGCGCTGACGGATTCGCTGCGATGCAGACCGTCAAGGGCGTGGAGGGCACCAACGTGACCCTCCGGATCGCACGCACGGGCTCGGCGCAGCGCGACTACGTCATGGCGCGCGCCGAGATCCGGCGGCCGGTCGTCGAGTCGCGGATCGAGACGTCCGGCACCAAGCACGTCGGCTATATCCGCCTCGACCAGTTCACCGACGGGTCGGCCAAAGCGTTCTCGACGGCCGTGCGGCGACTCGTCGACGCCCAGGTCGATGGCCTGGTGTTCGACCTGCGCGGCGACGGCGGCGGCTTGGTGGACGAGGCGATCGGCGTGGCGAGCGTCTTCCTGCCGAAGAACGCGACGATCGCCACCACCCGCGGCCGCAGCGGCCCGACCGACACCCTCAAGGCACGCGGCGGGGCCATCGAGCCGAAGGTGCCCCTGGTGGTCCTCGTCGATCAGAACTCCGCGAGCGCCAGCGAGATCGTGGCCGGCGCCCTCCATGACGACGGGCGCGCCAAGCTGGTCGGGACGCATACGTTCGGCAAGGCGCTCATCCAGTCCACGCGCCAGCTGGCGAATGGCGGCGCGCTCAAGTTCACTGTCGCGTCGTACCTCACGCCCGACGGCTTCGACCTCGGGGCCAAGGGGCTGCCGCCCGACGTCTCGGCGGTCGACAACCCCACGACTCCCGCGGACGAGGCGCTTCAGAAGGCCGTCGCCGAGGTGGCGACCCGCTGAGCCGCGAACGCGGCCAGCGGCCGGGCACGCTGGTCACCGGCACGTTGGTGGGCGCCGGCCGCGGACTCGCCGTCGAGCCCGCCTTCGAGTCCGGGCCGCCGCTCCGCCTCGGGAAGCAGGGGCGCGACGGGCGCATTGGCGACCTCGTCACCGCCCTCGTCAGCCGGGGAGGCCCCCGCGTGGTCGCGGTTCACGGCTCCGCGCGGTCGCCGCGCGCGGCCATGGCAGCGCTCCTGGCGAGCGAGGGACTGGGCCGGCCGTTCCCCGAGGCGGTCCTCGCAGAGGCTGACGCCGCCGCCGAGCAGGACGCCGTCGAGGACCCCGGGCGCCGCGACCTCACGGACCAGCGGGTCATCACGATCGACCCGGAGGGCGCAAAGGACCACGACGATGCGATCGCCGTCGCCGCCGAGGACGATGCGATCCGGCTGTGGGTGCACATCGCCGACGTCGCCCGGTACGTGCCCTTCGGCGGTCCGATCGATCGTGAGGCCGCTCGCCGCGGCTGTTCGGTCTACGTGCCCGGTTCGGTCGAGCCGATGCTCCCCCAGATCTTGTCGAACGACATCTGCAGCCTGCGGCCCGGAGCGGATCGCAAGGTCGTGACCGCCGAGATGCTCGTCGATGCGGCCGGTGAGGTCATCGAGACGCGCTTCGCAAGATCGACGATCCATTCACGCCGCCGGCTCACGTACCCCGAGGTCGACCGTCTGTTTGCCGGTGGCTCGCTCGCCGACGCCGCGCTGGAGGCGGATCTCGACCTCCTACGGACGCTGGCTGCGCGGCTCCGCAGCCGCCGAATGGCCCGCGGCGCGCTGGGCATCGAGACCTCGGAGCCGACGTTCCGGTTCGAGGGCGAGCGCCTGGTCAGCGTCGAGATGGAGGGGCAGACCGAGGCGCACAGCCTCGTCGAAGAGTGCATGATCGCCGCGAACGAGGCGGTCGCCAGGTACATGATCGCGCGCGGGCGCCCGACGATCTTCCGCCGCCACGAGGACCCCCAGGCGGGCAGCATCGAGCTGCTCTACGACCGCCTCGCGGCGCTCGGCGTGGCCGCTCCGGAGCTTCCCGAGGGGCCCCTCACCCCAGCGCAATGCGCGCAGGCGTCCGTGCGTGCGAGCCAGGCGGTCGCGGCCCATACGGCCCGCCACGGCGGCGCCCGGGCCCTCCCGGTGCTCGTGCTGCGCGCGCTGAGGCAGGCCCACTACTCCGCCGAGTTCGTCGGGCACTCGGGTCTCGCGAGCTCCGCGTACCTGCACTTCACCTCGCCGATCCGCAGGTATCCCGACCTGGCCGCCCACCGCGCCCTGCTCGACGCGCTCGGCCTCGGCCCGCCCGCCGCCGACGCGACGGAGCTCGCGATCGAGGCCGAGCGCAGCTCGCTCGCCGAGCGCGACGCCACGGCCCTCGAACGGCGGGCGGACCGGGTCTGCCTCGCCCTCCTGCTCATCGACGTCATGCGCGGCGACCCCGACCGGGCCTTCGACGGCGAGGTCACCGGCATCGGCGAGAGCGGAGCGTTCGTGTCCTACGGTCCCGACCTCGCATTCGACGGGTACCTCGCCGCGCGCAGGATCGAGGGCGACTGGTGGCGGCCCGACCCGCTCGACGTGATGCTCATGGGCGACGACACGGGCCGGCGCATCGCCATCGGCGATCCCATCTCCGTACGCGTGGTCGACGTCGAGCCGCTCCGCGGGCGAGTCGATCTCGCTCCCGCCGACGCTCCCCGTCCCACGCCGGGCCTCGCGCCGCGCGGCCGGCGACAGCGGCGGCGTTAGCAGGCGCTTCGACTCAGGGCGCTAGCATCGAACGGTCATGGCCGCGAAGAAGACCAGCACGGAGCGGTTCCGCGACGTCGCCCAGAACCGCAAGGCGTTCCACGAGTTCGACATCACCGACCGGATCGAGGCGGGCATCGTGCTGGTGGGCAGTGAGGTCAAGGGCCTTCGCGAGCGGGGCGCGAGCATCCGCGACGCGTACGCGCAGTTCCGGGACGGCGAGCTGTACCTGATCGGCCTCCACATCCCCGAGTACTTCAACGCGCGCAACGGGCACGAGCCCACCAGGACCCGCAAGCTGCTGCTCAACCGCCGGGAGCTCGACCGGATCTCGGCCGACGTCAAGGAGCGCGGGCTGTCGGTCGTGCCCCTGCGCGTCTATTTCAAGGGCAGCCACGCGAAGGTCGAGATCGGCCTCGGGCGTGGGAAGAAGCTGTACGACAAGCGCCGCGCCATCGCGGAGCGCGACGCCAAGCGCGACACCGATCGCGCGATGAAGGCCGCCCGGCGTTGATCCGCGGAGGTCCGTCGCCGGCCGGCGTCGAACATCAAGGTGGACCGGCCGCCGGCTTGTCGCGCTCTCGACAAAGGAACCAGGCATGCTCGACCGCATCGAAGAGGGTGACCGCATCTCGCTCACCGGGGCGGTCGTGCTGTTCATCGCGCTGTTCCTGCCGTGGTACGGGATCGAGACGGACTTCCTCGGGCAGGGCGCGGCGGCCGAACTGGCGCGTCAGATCGTCGACGGGGTGTCGGTCAACGCGTTCGAGGCATTCGACTTCCTCGACATCGTCCTGCTGCTCCTCGCGATCGGCGCCGCCGCGCTCATCGTGCTCGTGGCGATGGACAAGATCGACGCGTCGCTTCACCGCTTCGTCGAGACGATCGGCGGTGTCGCAGCCCTCGCGGTCTTGTTCCGGATCGTCATCCAGCCCGACGGCGCGTCGCTCAAGTGGGGCATCTTCGTCGCGCTCATCGGGGCGGTCGGCATCGCGGCCGGTCAGTACCTCACCCGGACGGGGAAGATCTGACGACGACCACGTGCTCGGCGAGCGCACCGTGCGCGCCGTAGGTCGTGATCTTCTCGACGTCGGAGGTCCGGCTGGGGCCTGACACGAGCGAGACGCCGGACGGCGGGCGGCGGCCCGGGGCGTAGGTCTCGCGGAGGGCCTCAGCGAGGGTCGCGACGATTCCCTCCTCGGGCAGCACCGCCAGATGCCACCAGCCGACCGCGTCCATCGAGCGCCCATGTGTGGGAGCGCTTTCGACCACCAGCGTGCCCCGTTCGGAGACTGCGCGCCGGGGCACCGTGACGGCGCAGGTGGGCGGAGCGTCGTCGAGTCCGAGCAGCTCGCGCCAGTCGCGGCCCGTGGGCCAGCTGACGACCTCCATGCCCGCTGCTTCGATCGCCGCGGGGATCCCGAGCCGGGCCAGCCAGGGATCGTCGGGAACGATCACTCGCCGGGCTCCCCACGCCGTGAGCTGCGTGACGCAGGCCTGGGCGCATTCGACGCCCTCCGCCGGCTCGCCGGTCGCGCGGCGGCGTCCCAGCGCAGCGAGGAACTCGTCGATCAGGGCGTCGGGGGCCATCGCGTCGGCAGGTCGCGCTGGGATGTCCACCGCCCGGCCGGGCCGGGCAGACGCTGGATCCACCCACGTCGACCGAGGAGCCGCATCAACCCCCGGGAAACGGCGAGCCCTGCGCGGTAGGTCAGGGGCCGGCCCCACGCGGCCGCCCAGATCCGGGCACCGACCCGGGCACGGCGGTGGACGGGTGTGCTGACCGCGCCACGGATGCGCACGAGCAGGTCGTGCAGCGGGATGCCGACCGGGCACGCCTCGTGGCAGGCTCCGCAGATCGAGGAGAGGAACGGAAGCTCGCTTCCGCGGGGCGACGAGGTCCCCTCGAGCAGTGGAGTGATGACCGCGCCGATCGGCCCGGAGTACGGCGACCCGTAGGCCTGACCACCGACGGTCTTCCACATCGGGCAGGAGTACAGGCACGCCCCGCACCGGATGCAGTGCAGGGCCTCCTCGAACTCGGTGCCCCGCAGGGCGGTTCGCCCGCCGTCGAGGATGACCAGATGGAGCTCCTCCGGCCCGTCGGTCTCGCCGGCCTGGCGCGGGCCGGTGACGAGGTTGACGTACGTGCTGGCGTCGTCCCCGATCGCTGCCATCGGCAGGAGCTGCAGGATGTGGGCGGCCTCGTCCCAGTCGGCGACGACGCGCTCGGCGCCCATCACCGCGACGTGGATCCCGGGAAGCGCCGTGACCAGCCGCGCGTTGCCCTCGTTCTCCATCACGCAGAGCGTGCCGGTGTCTGCCACCGCGAGGTTCACGCCGCTCACGCCGATCTCCGCGGCGGCGAAGTCCTCGCGCAGACGCCGGCGCGCATAGGCGACGAGCGCCTCGCGGTCGTCGGGCAGATCCTCCCCGCTCTCTGCGCGGAACAACTCGGCGATCTCCGTGCGGTTCAGGTGAACGGCGGGCGCGATGATGTGCGCCGGGCGCTGACCGGCGAGCTGCAGGATCCACTCGCCGAGGTCGGTCTCCACGACGCGCACGCCGGCTTCTTCCAGGGCCTCGTTGAGCTTGATCTCCTCCGTGGCCATCGACTTCGACTTTGCGACGAGCTTCGCGCCGCGCGCGCGGGCGAGCTCCACGACGTATTCGGCGGCTGCGTCGCGATCCGCCGCGTGGAAGACGGTGCCGCCGGCGGCGCGCACCCGCTCCTCCAGTTGCGTCAGGAGTTCCGGGAGCCGGCGGATGTTGCCGGTGCGGATCTCGCGCGCGCGGTCGCGCATCTCGTCGAAACCGAACCCCGCCCGCATCCGCTCCCGCCCGGCGGCAAAGCTGCGGGCCGCGGCGTCGAGGTTGGCGCGGAGCTGTTCGTCGTTCACGGCGGCGGCGGTGCGTGCACGCAGCGTCTGCCCGTCGTCGTAGGTGATGTCGCGGCTCATCCGTCGAGCAAGTCCGCCACGTGCCGGGCGCGGATCGGCACGCCCACACGGCGGCCGCGCCCCACGATGTGCATCAGGCACGAGAGATCGCAGGCAACGAGCTCGTCGGCGCCGGAGGCCGCCGCGTTGCGGGCCTTCTGCTCGCCGAGCGCGCCGGAGACCTCGGGGAACGTGACGGAGAAGGCACCCCCGAAGCCGCAGCACACGTCGGTGTCGGCCATCTCGACGAGCTCCACGCCGATTGCGCCGATCACGGCCCGGGGGCTCTCGCGCTCTCCGAGCAGCCGCAGCATGTGGCAGGAGTCGTGGTACGTCACGCTGGCCGGGGCATCGTGGGCGGCGGTGGCGGCGAGGCCCTCCCGCTGGATGAACTGCGTGAGCTCGAACATGCGCCCCGCCATGGCGTTGGCGGCTGCCTCCTCCGGCTGCCCGGCGAACAGCTCGGGGTAGCCATGGGTCACCATCGCCGCGCAGGAGCCCGACGGCACCACCACGGGATCGGTCCCCGCGAATGCCCGCAGCGCTTGGCGGGCGACCTGCCGGGCCTGATCGGGGTGACCGGCGCTCCAGCCGGGCTGGCCGCAACAGGTCTGCGACTTGGGGACGACGACCTCGACGCCCAGCCGCTCGAGCGCCCGCTGTGCCGACCGGGCCACGCCGGGCGCGACGTGATCGGCGAGGCAAGTTCGCATGAGCATGACGCGCACGGGTCCGAGTCTATGCCCCTGTGTCGGCCGCTTGACGTTGACCGCGACGCGGACCGGTCGCCGGCGTCTATGTCGTTTGACACATGTGAAAGGTGTCTAGTACGATTGCCACACTGAACGAAAGGAACAGACAGTGATGACACTGGACAAAGACACACTCACGCAGGCGGAACAGGCGCGCGACCGGCTCCTCGAGCTCCAGCACTCCGCCGAGGTTGCACGGGTCGACTACCACCACACCATCCGCAGGCTGCACGCCGCGGGCGGGTCGCTCCGCGAGATCGCCGACGCCCTTGGGCTCAGCCACCAGCGGGTCCACCAGATCGTGGAGCCTGTCGACGGCTCCAGCGGACGGGGCCGCGGGGGCCGCGGGGGACCGGGGTACGAGGCCCGCCGTGTTCACCGCCGGCTTCGGGGCTTCGTCCCGTTCGAGCGGTTCACCCAGGAGGCCCGCGACGTCGTGGCATCGGCCATCGAAGAGTCGGCGGCCCTCGGGCACCGGCGGGTCGGTACGGAGCACCTGCTCATCAGCCTCACCGGGCGCGGCGACGAGTCGACGGTCGGCAAGGCGCTGACCGGGCTCGGCGTGACCCGCGACGCGGTCGTCACCGCGGTCACCGCGCGGGTCGGCACCGGGCCGGCAGGTTCGGCGGGCAGGCGGCCGTTCACCCCGGCGGCCCGCCGGGTGCTGGGCCTCGCGCTCGAGCAGGCGAAGGGCGGCCACGACTCGGAGATCGGGGCGCAGCACATCCTCCTCGGCCTTGTGGCCGACGGGGGCGATGCCGCCGAGGTCCTCTCCGGCCTCGGCGCGACGCCGGACCGGGTTCGGGAGGCCCTGGCCGGCTAGGACGTCGGAGCGTTTCGGGCCCGGTGCTACCATCGGTGGCGTAGGGGCCCGAAACAGTTTCGACGAGGTGGGACGGGAACGATTAGCGAGCCGCGGACCCGGTGGACCGCGTTAACAACCGGGAACCAAACGTAGCTGCGAACTCTCGTCAGCTCGCTTACGCCGCCTAAACACCGGTAGTTAAGCCATCGGACCCTCCTCGAATCGCGGGAGGGATCCCCGGTGTCGCTCAGCGATTCTGGCCCCGAAGCAACGGCTTCCGGCGGAGGGGCGAGACAACAGGGAAGCCTGGCGAAGGGACGGTTGGCCGACGGTGACGCCCTTCGCGAGACAGCCACCGACGGCTGCGCTCGGAGAAGTCGTTTCAAGAGCACTTTCGGACGCCGGGGCAGTACCGGCCGGGTCCACTCATCGAAAGCCAGCTCCGCCCAAAGCGGACTGGCTTTCGCCGTTCCGGGCGTCGCGACTCGACGTCCGTTGCCGCGTGGTATCAGTGCCCCGTGCATGCACTCGTGATCGGCGGCGGGATCTACGGTTGGAGTTGCGCCCTGCGGCTCGCGGAGATCGGCGTTGTCGTGACCGTCGTGGACCCGCGTCCGGTCGACGACACCGAGCGG
The DNA here is from genome assembly GCA_963777565.1 of uncultured Thermoleophilia bacterium. Classification (GTDB taxonomy): domain Bacteria; phylum Actinomycetota; class Thermoleophilia; order Miltoncostaeales; family Miltoncostaeaceae; genus CALMEC01. The sequence goes on along the minus strand of CAVZQZ010000009.1, from coordinate 515,469 downwards.
GCATCCGGCGGCACGACGCGGGTGCTTCGGCTCGAGTACGGGCACGAGGCGCACTACAGCGAGCTCACGCTTCGGGCGCGGTCCCGCTGGCGTGAGATCGAAATGGCGACCGGCGCCGACCTCTACCGTGAGGTCGGCGTGCTCTTCCTCGTGCCAGAGGGTGAGGACGGGGTCTGGGAGCGCGACAGCCTCGCCGTCACCACCGGCCTCGGCGCCGGGGGCACGGAGCTCAGTCCGGCCGACATCGCCAGACGGTGGCCCGCGATCCGGCCCGACGGCATCGCGTGGGGCGCGTTCAACCCCGTCGGCGGGTTCCTCTTCGCCAACCGCGCGACGATCACGGTGGCGGGACTCGCCCGGGCGGCGGGCGTGTCACTGCTGGCGGATCGCGTCGAGCGGTTCGACGTCGCTGGAGCGGATCTGGCCTCCGGCACTCGTGTCGACGCGGACGTCGTCGTCCTCACGGCCGGCGCGTGGTCGGCCGGGCTTGCCCCGCGGCTTCCCATCCGCCCCACCCGCCAGCTCACGGCCTACCTCGCGGGCGGCCCTGCCGACATCCCGGTGTTCGGCGACGGCGCGCCCTTCGCGATGTACGGGATGCCGGCGCACGACGGGCTCGGCATGAAGATCGGCGCGCACCTCACCGGGCCGGACGGCGACCCCGACGACCCCCGCCAGCGGGTCGCGACCGACGCCGAGGTCGACGCGATCCAGCGCTACGCGCGCACCAGGTTCGGACTCATCCCCGGTGAGGCGCGGATCGTGCGCGCCGACCTGTGCTTCTACGCGATGACTCCGACCGGGAATCCCATCGTCGACCGGCTCGACAATGGCGTCGTCGTCTGCGCCGGCTTCAGCGGCCACGGCTTCAAGTTCGCGCCGGTGGTGGCGGCCGCGGCGGCGGAACTCGCGGTCGGCCGGGAACCCTCTGTGGACCTCAAGCTATTTCGTCTCACACCGATGTGACAACGACCGCGCAGCCACGCGGCAGCGAGGCGAGGAACTCCGCGTAGGAGCGGATCCGTTCACCGAACGCCGCGATCTGGTCGGTCCCCGCCCGCAGGGCCTCGCGCGCCACATCGTCGAGGGCGAGCCGGATCGGCCGCATGAACACGCGCGCCGCGGGCGTGAGGCTCGGGCGACCCTCTCGCAGGCGCCCCCGTGGCCGTGCCGGGAGCGAACCGCGGCGCATGAGCTCCGCGTCCCGGAGCACCACTACCAGCACCGCGGCGAGGTCCTCCGAGCCGAGCGCCGCGTGGGCGACGTCCATCAGGTAGCAGACGGTCTCCTCGTCGGCGCGTGGCGGCGCGCTCCGCGCGAGCGACAGGCCCCGCAAGCGGCCGCGGGCGCCCCACTCAGGTGTTGCGATCCTTCGTGAGAGCTCCATGGCGATGCTCCTCTCGCTCGTGCGAGTCGTCTGCGGCGGGTAACGGCAGGGTGGCAGCACACGGCCGCTCGGTCGTTCGCCCGGCGTCCAAGTCAGCACCCGGGTGGTTTGGGCCTTTCGTCACGACCCGCCGGCGAACGGGCGGCGGCTCGGCAGTCGCTTCACGCGCCCGACAAGCGCTGCTATCCTCGACGCACTTGAACGTGACTCGCGCCTCCAACGACACCTTGCGACGCCCGTGCCCGTCTGTGAGCGCGCCCTCCCAACGTCCCGGAGGACCGGCCTGACCACGAGCAAGGCTCCGCGTGCCTCCTAGGCGCGGTCCGGATACTCGGCCGCCGCCGGGACCGTCGACCCGAATCAACGAGGCGATCCGTGGCGAGAGCGTGCGGCTGATCGACGCCGACGGGACCAACGTCGGCATCGTGCCGCTGCGCAAGGCCCTCGAGTTGTCCGCCGACAAGGACCTCGACCTCGTCGAGATCGCGCCCGACGCGCAGCCGCCCGTCTGCCGCATCATGGACTACGGCAAGTGGCGCTACGACCAGGAGCAGAAGGCCAAGCAGGCGCGCAAGCACCAGAGCACGATCACGATCAAGGAGATCAAGTTCCGGCCCAAGATCGACCCGCACGACTACGCCACGAAGAAGGGCCACGTCGAGCGGTTCCTCAAGGCGCGCGACAAGGTCAAGGTCACGATCATGTTCCGTGGGCGCGAGGTGATGCACGCCGAACGGGGCGAGCGCATCCTCAATCAGCTCGCCGAAGAGCTCAAAGATCTGGCACTTGTCGAGAGCAAACCCAACCTCGACGGCCGAAACATGATTATGATGCTTGCTCCGCTCAAGCAGGCGGCCTCCAAAGGCAGCGACGGGGCAGCGCCCCAAGCGCCCGCGGAACCGGCGGACCAGCCGCAGGATGCGGACGGGGACACCGCCACTGCGGCCAACGCGACAACCACGGAATAGCCATGCCGAAGATGAAGACCAACCGCTCGGCGTCGAAGCGGTTCAAAGTGACGCCCAAGGGCAAGGTGATGTACGTCCACTCGGGCAAGCGTCACAACCTCGAGAACATGACCGGGAAGAAGAAGCGCCAGCTCGGCTCCAACGACGAGCTCGACCCGGTCAACACCAAGCACGTGCTGCGCCTGCTGGGGAGGCGATAGATGGCCCGCGTCAAGCGCTCCGTCAACGCCCGCAAGAAGCGCCGCAAGGTGCTCGCCCAGGCCCGTGGCTACTTCGGCACCAAGAAGAGCTCCTACCGTCGCGCGAAAGAGCAGGTGCAACGGTCGCTGCGCTACGCCTACCGCGACCGTAGGGTCCGCAAGCGCGACTTCCGCCGCCTTTGGATCGCCCGCATCAACGCGGCGTCGCGCCTCAACGGCCTGACGTACTCGGAGTTCATGCACGGCATGGCGCTCGCCGGCGTGGAGCTCAACCGCAAGATGCTTGCCGACCTGGCAACGCACGAGCCGGAGGCGTTCGCCCAGCTCTGCGCGCGCGCCCGTGATGCGCGCACGGCCGCTGCGGCGGGTTAGCTCGTCCCGAAACCCGGCGCTCGCCCTGGTGCGAGCGCTGGAGGCGAAGCGCGTTCGCCGGGACCGGCGCCTCGTCGTGCTCGAGGGCGAGGACCTCATCGACGCCGCGCTCGGCGCGGGCCTGCGTCCCGAGGCGCTGCTCGTCGACGCCGACCGCGTGCCGGACGACGACCCCCGCCTGGCGGCGACCGCCGACATCGAGGAGCGATACGCCGTCCCGTCGGATCTGCTCAAGCAGGTGAGCGGCCTCGCCGCCGCACCCCGGATGATCGGGGTGTTCCCCCAGCCGGGGCCGTACAGCTTCAGCAACGTCACCATGCCGCCCAGCCTCGCGCTGTGGCTCGCGGGCGTGGGCGACCCGGGCAACGTCGGGACCCTCATCCGCACGTCGACGGCGCTGGGCTGCGATTGGATCGCGCTCGCGCCGGGCTCCGCCGACGCCTCCAACCCCAAGGCGGTGCGAGCCGCGATGGGCGCGACGTTCACCATCCCCGTGCTTGACGGCGTGCGGGCCGAGGACCTCGCGACCCGCGCGGGGGTGCGGGTGGTCGCGGCGGTCACCACGGGCGGCCTGCCGCCGTGGGAGGTCGACCTCGCCGCACCGGCCGTCATCGCCCTGGGCGCCGAGCGCGGCGGCCTCGAGCAGTCGCTCGGCCCGCTCCAGGCCGCCGGGCAGGTGGAGCGCGTCACCATTCCCCAGGACCCCGGCGCCGAGTCGCTCAACGTCGCCGCGGCGGGAGCGATCCTGCTCGCCGAGGCGCGTCGTCAGCGGGCGACGCCGAGCGACTAAGCCCCGTCGTCACGGCTGATAGGGTCGAGCCGTGACGAACGAAACCGCAGTGATCTCATCGCTCGCCGAGCGCGTCCTGGCGGACAAGCGGCCGATCGACGTCGACGAGGCCCGCGCCCTGGTCGACCTGCCCGCATCCGAGCTCCCCGCCCTTCTCAACCTCGCCCACGAGGTGCGGCGCAATGGTGGGGCGACGGCGTCGAGCTCGAGTCGCTGATCAGCGCGAAGACCGGCGGGTGCTCGGAGGACTGCGGCTTCTGCTCGCAGTCGATCCACTTCGACTCGCCCGCCCAGCGGCACCCGTTCCTGCCGCTCGAGGAGGTGCTCGCCGCGGCGCGCGCCACCGAGGCGTCCGGTGCCAGCGCACTTCTGCATCGTCGTCGCGGTGCGGGGACCGGACACGCGCCTCATGAACCAGGTGCTGCGCGCAGTCGAGGCCGATCCGCAGCGAGACGTCGCTCGACGTGGACTGCTCGCTCGGGCTCATCACCCGTCCGCAGGCCGAGTCGCTGCGCGACGCCGGGGTGTACCGCTACAACCACAACCTCGAGTCCTCGCGCAGCTTCTTCCCGCAGATCGTAAGCACCCACACCTGGGAGGAGCGCGTCGAGACCTGCCGGCTTGTCAAGGAGGTCGGCATGGGCCTGTGCTCCGGCGGCATCCTCGGGATGGGCGAGACCTGGGAGCAGCGTCTCGAGTTCGCCGAACGAGCTGCGTGACCTCGAGCCGGACGAGATCCCGCTCAACTTCCTCAACCCGCGTCCCGGCACGCCGCTCGCCGACCAGCCGACCGCTGGCGCCGTCCGACGCGCTGCGCGCGATCGCGATCTTCCGCCTGATGTTCCCCGACATCATCATCCGGTACGCCGGGGGGCGCGAGCTGGTGCTGCGCGACGCTGCAAGCCCTCGGCCTGGTCGGCGGGGTCAACGGGATGATCGTCGGCAACTACCTCACCACCGCCGGCCAGCCGCCGGCGACGGACATGCGCATGGCTCGACGACCTCGGCATGCCCGTGCGCCCGCCGGCCCGGTGAACGCGCGCGCCCTGCGCGCTCGCGCTCGACCGCCGGCACGTCTGGCATCCGTACGCGCCCATGCCCGGGGCGCAGGAACCGCTCGTCGTCGAGTCCGCTCAGGGCGTGCGGCTGCATGCCTGGCCGAGCCGGTCGAGGGGCGGAGCGAGCTCGTCGACGGCATGTCGTCGTGGTGGTCGGCCATCCACGGCTACCGCCACCCGGTCCTCGACGAGGCGGTGCGCGACCAGCTCGGGCGCATGAGCCACGTGATGTTCGGCGGGCTCACTCACGCGCCGGCGGTGGAGCTTGCGACCCGGCTCGTGGAGATCACCCCCGAGCCGCTCCAGCACGTATTCCTCTGCGACTCCGGCTCGGTGGCCGTCGAGGTCGCCGTGAAGATGTGCCTCCAGTACTGGCGCTCGCAGGGACGTCCGGAGCGCAGCCGCCTGCTCACATGGCGCGGCGGCTACTACGGCGACACGCTCCAGCCCGATGTCGCTGTGCGACCCCGACAGCGGCATGCACCATCTGTGGAGCGGCGTGCTACCGGAGCAGGTGTTCGCCGCCGGCGCCACCCGACGGCTTCGACGTGCCGCCCGACCCCGCGTACGTCGACCGACCTGCGCCGGCTCGTCGAGGCGCACGCCGACGAGCTCGCCGCGATCATCGTCGAGCCGGTCGTGCAGGGCGCGGGGGGGATGCGCTTCCATCACCCCGGCTACCTCGGCGCCCTTCGCGAGACTGGCCGACGAGCACGACCTGCTGCTCGTGTTCGACGAGATCGCCACCGGGTTCGGCCGCACCGGCGCCCTCTTCGCCGCCGAGCACGCCGGCGTGAGCCCGGACGTCATGTGCGTCGGCAAGGCGATGACCGGCGGCTACCTCACGATGGCCGCGACGCTCTGCGCCGACCGCGGTGGCCGCCGGGATCGCTCGCGGCGACGTGCCCGTCCTCGCCCACGGACCGACGTTCATGGGCAATCCCGCTCGCGGCGGCCGTCTCGCTCGCATCGATCGACCTGCTGCTCGCCGGCGACGCTGGCCGGCGAGGTCGCCAGGATCGAGGCCGGCCTGCGCGCGGGGCTTGCGCCGCGCCCGCGACGTCGCCGGGCGTGCGGCGACGTGCGGGTGCTCGGTGCGATCGGGGTGGTGCAGCTCGACCGTCCGGTCGACATCGGCGGCGGCCACGAGGGCGGCCGTGCGCGAGGGAGTGTGGCTGCGCCCGTTCCGCGACCTCGTCTACACGATGCCGCCGTACGTGACCGGCGACGACGACGTCGCGCGGATCACGCGGGCGGTGGTCGCCGCGGCGTCGGCATCGGCGGCCGCGACCGTGGGCGTCGCGGGGGCCGCGGCGTGAGCCACGGGCTCGACTGGCTGCGATGACGCCCTCGACGACCTGCGCGACAGCGACCTGCTGCGGGTGCTCACCTACTGCGCCGGCGCCCCCGGCCCGGAGGTGACGATCGACGGTGAGCGCCACCTGCTGCTGGCGTCGAACAACTACCTCGGCCTCGCCGACGACCCGCGGGTGATCGCCGGCGCCCACGCGGCGCTCGACGCGTACGGCGCCGGCGCGGGCGCATCGCGGCTGGTCACCGGGAGCCTCGACCTGCACCGGCGGCTCGAGGAGCGCATCGCGGCGCTCAAGCGCGTCGACGACGCGCTGGTGTTCCCGACCGGCTTCCAGGCGAACGTCGGCACGATCCCCGCGCTCGTCGGGCGCGACGACGTGGTGTTCTCCGACGAGCTGAACCACGCGAGCCTCATCGACGGCTGCCGCCTGTCGCGGCGCGCGGGTGGTGCGCTACGCCCACGCCGATGCCGAGGCGCTCGAGACCGCGATCCGCGACGCGGGCCCGGCCCGGCGCCGGCTGATCGTCACCGACACCGTCTTCAGCATGGACGGCGACCTCGCGCCGCTGCCGGCGATCGTCGAGCTGGCGGAGCGCCACGACTGCATGCTCATGGTCGACGAGGCGCACGCGACCGGTGTGCTCGGGCCGAACGGCGCCGGCGCGATCGAGCACTTCGGGCTCGAGGGGCGCGTCCGGTGGTCATGGGCACGCTGTCGAAGGCCCTCGGCGCGCAGGGCGGGTTACGTGGCCGGCGACCGGACCTCTGCGACTACCTGCGCACGCGCGACCGCGGATTCGTCTTCACCACCGCGCTGGCTCCGGCCGCGACCGGGGCGGCGCTCGCGGCGCTCGACATCGTGCGCGACGAGCCGGAGCGTCGCGAGCGGCTGCACGCCCTGGTCGCCCGCCTCGTCACCGGCGTCCGCGAGCTGGGCTACGAGGTGCTGCCCACCGACTCGGCGGTCGTGGGGGTCCTGATCGGCGAGGCCGCCGCCGCGCTCGCAGCCGCGGCGCGCCCTGCGGCGGGAGCGGGTCTGGGCGCCCGGCGATCCGCCCGCCGTCGGTGCCGCCCGGCACCGCCCGGCTGCGCCTCACGGTGATGGCCACCCACGACGAGGGCCACCTCGACTGGGCTCTGCGCGCCCTGGCGGGGGTGCGGGAGGCGGTGGTGTGACTCGACAACGGGATCTTCGTGACGGAACCGACACCGGCGTCGGCAAGACCGTCGTGAGCGCGGCGCATCGGTCTGTGCGCTCAGCGCCAGGGACGGACGGCCGTGTGCCTCAAGCCCGGCCAGACCGGCGACGACGGCACCATCGTGGGCGACGCGGAGTTCTGCCAGAACGCTGCTCGGCATCGACGAGCCCCTTGACGCGATCTCGCCCGTACCGCCTGCGCGACCCGCTCGCTCCGTCCGTCGCGGCTGCACGCGAGGGCGTGCGGCTCGACCCGGCGCTGGTGCGTCGCGCCTACGACGACCTCGCCGCGCGCTACGACACGGTCATCGTCGAGGCGCGCCGGCGGCCTCGCTCGTGCCATTCTCGGACGGCGTGTCGACTGGCCGACCTCGCCGCGCTGCTCGACCTGCCCGTGGTCGTCGTCGCCCGGCCCGGCCTCGGGACCCTCAACCACATCCTGCTCACGCTCGAGGCCGCACACCGCCGCGGCCTCACCGTGCTCGGCGTCGTGATCTCGCGGATTCCCCGAGGAGCCGTCGCTCGATGCGCTCACCAACCCCGGAGCGCTCGCCCGGCTCACCCCGGTGCCGCTCCTCGGCGTCATCCCCGACGACCCGCGCATCGACACCGAGTCGGGCGCGGCCGGCCGGCTCGCGGAGATCGGACCCGCCGGGCTCGACCCGATCCTGGGCGGAACGTGGTCGCGGGAGCGCTTCCGGCGCGACCTGGAACGTCTGTCACCCCCAACCGACACGAAGGAGGCCACGTGGACCCCACGGATGCCGCACATGTCCTGACCACGCCCGAGGAGTACGCGGAGTTCCTGGGCGACCTCGAGTTCGAGAAGCGCATCGAGATGCTGAACGCGTTCCGATGCGCCGAGATCCAGGGCGCCGCGGAGCTTCGCGTGCTCGAGGCGACAACCGACGACCCCGCGCTCGCGGCGAAGTTCGCCCGCCACGCCGCGGACGAGGAGAAGCACGGCCGCTACTTCGGCGAGATCATGGAGCAGCTCGGGGTCGAGCCCTTCGAGCCCTCGTCGGAGCCCGACCACATCACCATCGGCGGCAAGCTCATCGTCGACACCCTCAACGACATCGAGGAGATCCTCCCGACCGTCGGCGAGACCGTCGGCCTCGACCGCATCATCCCCGTCCTCGTGCTGTTCCAGGCTGTCGAGCAGCGAGCCCTCGTCTCGTTCGAGGCGCATCGGCGGAGCTTCGAGGACCAGGCCCCCGAGATCGCCGAGAAGATCGGCGAGATCATCGCCGACGAGTCGCCACCACGCCCGCTACGTGCGCAACCTGCTCGACGAGTGGAAGGCCGGCGAGTACGGCGACGTCGTGCGGCGCGCGGAGGCGGACACCGCCGAGCGCGAAGCGCGGGCCCGCGAGTGGGCGGCCGAGCGCATGGAGGCCGAGCGGCTGCGCGAGCGGGGTGAGCTGCCTGCCTGACCGCCCACGAGCCGCGTCCGGCCGGGCGAATGCCCGGGGCGCTGCTGGTACCCTGCCTGGCCGGTGAGCGCCGACCACGACATCGATTCCATCCAGTCCGCAGCGCTCGCGGCGATCGCGGCCGCGGGCGATCTCGCGGGCCTGGAGGACGCGCGCGTGCGCCACACCGGCCGCAAGAGCTCCTTGGCCGAGGTGCTGGCAGGAATCGGCGCGCTGCCGCCGCATGAGCGGGGGCCGGTCGGCAAGCGGGCGAACGAGGCGCGCAAGGCGGTGGAGGCCGCGCTCACCGCGCGGATCGAGGAGCTCGAGGCCGCCGAGCTCGGCGCGAGCCTCGCCGGCGAGCGCGTCGACATTACCCTGGCGGGCGACCCCTACCGGGCCGGGGCACTGCACGTCATCAGCCAGTTGCAGCGCGAGGTGGAGGAGATCTTCCTCGGGATGGGCTGGGAGGTCGCCGACGGCCCCGAGGTGGAGGACACCTACCACAACTTCACCGCCCTCAACACACCCGACGGCCACCCCGCCCGGAGCCCGCACGACTCCTTCTACATCGCGGGCCACCCGGACAAGCTGCTGCGCGCGCACACGTCGCCGGTGCAGGTGCGGGTGATGGAGCACCGGGAGCCGCCGATCTACGTGGTCTGCCCCGGGACCGTCTACCGGCGCGACGACGTCGACGCGACGCACAGCCCGATGTTCCACCAGCTCGAAGGGCTCGCCGTGGACGAGGGGCTTTCGATGGCGCACCTCAAGGGCATGCTCCAGCACTTCGTCAAGGAGCTCCTCGGCCCGAGCTTCGCAATCCGCCTGCGGCCCGACTACTTCCCGTTCACCGAGCCGTCGGTCGAGGTCGACGTGCTCTGGACGGATCGCCACGGCCGCCAACAGTGGCTGGAGCTCCTCGGCGCCGGGATGGTCGACCCGAACGTCTTCGGCTTCGTCGGCATCGACCCGGAGCGGTGGACCGGCTTCGCCTGGGGCATGGGCCTCGACCGCGTCGCGATGCTCCGTCACGGCATCAGCGACCTCCGCCAGCTCTTCGACAGCGACCTGCGCTTCCTGGAGCAATTCGCATGATGGCTTCTCTCCGCTCCGCTCGACACGGCGCTTGGGCGGCCTCTCCGCGACCCCTTCGGGGCGGCTCAAGCCTCGATCGGGGCTGCAGCGTATGAAGGTCCCGATGTCGTGGTTGCGGGAGTACGTCGAGCACGGGCTCTCGGCTGAGGACCTGTCCGAGCGGCTGGTGGCGGCCGGCATCAAGGTGGAGGCGATCCATCGCCGGGGCGTTCCCGACACCAACGGCAACCTCGCGAACTACCGGGTAGGGAAGGTCATCGAGGCGGTGCAGCACCCCGACGCCGACCGGCTCCGGCTCTGCCGCGTCGACGTCGGCACGGGGCAGGAGCAGCAGATCGTCTGCGGCGCGCCGAACGTCGCGACCGGCCAGACCGTCGCGGTGGCGCTCCCGGGGGCGGTGATGCCCGACGGCCGTGCCCTGGGCGTCGCGAAGCTTCGGGGCATCGAGAGTCGCGGGATGATCCTCTCGGAGCGCGAGCTGGAGCTCGGCGACGACCACGACGGGATCATGGTGCTCGAGACCGATCTGCCTCCCGGCACCCCGCTCGCCGAGGTCCTGCCGCTGTCGGAGACGATCCTCGAGTTCGAGCTCTCGGCGAACCGGCCCGATCTGCTCGGGGTGTGGGGCATCGCCCGCGAGGTGTCCGCGGTCACCGGGGCCCCGCTCTGCCCACCCGTCACCGACGAGCCCGTCACGTCCGGGCAGGGCTCGGTCGAAGAGCACGTCACCCTGCGGGTGGACGCCCCGGATCTGTGCCCCCGGTACATGGCCCGCGTGTTCACGGGCGTCGAGCTCGGGCCGTCGCCCGCTTGGCTGCGGGCCCGACTGGAGGCGGCGGGCATGCGCGCGATCTCCAACGTGGTGGACGTGACGAACTACGTGATGCTCCTGACCGGCCAGCCCCTGCACGCCTTCGACCTCGGCCGGATGAGCGGCGCGACGGTGGTCGTACGGCGGGCGGGCGACGGGGAGCCGATCACGACGCTCGATGGCGTCGAGCGGACGCTCGACTCGTCGATGCTCACGATCTGCGACGCCGACCGGCCCGCGGTGATCGCCGGGATCTTCGGCGCCGAGTTTGCGGAGGTCAACGACGCGACGACCCGGGTGTTGCTCGAGGCCGCGAACTTCGACGGACCCAACCTGCTGGCGACCTCGTGGGACCTCGGGCTGCGCACCGAGTCGAGCAGCCGGTTCGAGAAGGGACTTCCACGGAGGCTTCCTCCCGTGGGGATGGCCATCGCCAGCCGGCTCCTCATCGAGCTGTGCGGCGCGACACTGGTGCCGGGGACGCTCGACGCGCATGTGGAGCAGCCCCTCCCGCAGCCCATCCGGGTGCGTCACGCCCGGGCGGCGGCGATCCTCGCGATGCCCACACCGGCGGACCGGTCGGCCGAGATCCTCCGGAGCGTCGGATGCGAGGTCACGGAGGGGCCCGATGCCCTCACCGTGACCGTGCCGTTCTGGCGGGGCGATGACCTGCGGCGCGAGATCGACCTGATCGAGGAGATCGGACGCCACACCGGCCTCGACGACGTCCCGGCCGAGCTTCCACGACTGGTTGCGAAGGCGAAGCGTACGCCGACCCAGGCCCTGCGGGTCCGGGCCGCGAGGCTCGCCGCCGATCTGGGCTTCTCCGAGGCGATCAGCTACCGCTTCGTTCCCGCGAGCGACGCCGACAAGCTGCACCTGGCGGCCGACGACCCGCGCCGCGACGTCGTTCGCCTCAGCAACCCGCTGTCGGAGGAGATGGCCGTGATGCGCCGGTCACTCCTGCCCGGGTTGCTCCGCGCAGCCGCCCGGAATCAGGCGCACCAGCATCCGACCGGAGCGATCTTCGAGGTTGGGCGCACCTACGCGCCGCGCGACGACGGCTTCGCCGACGAGCGCGAGTGGATCGTCGGGCTGATGTTCGGCCAGCCCGAGCGCGAGCACTGGCGCGCCCCCGCCCGCACGACCGACTACTGGGGCGCCAAGGGCGTCGCCGAGGCACTCGCCGCCGCGGCGGGCGTGCGGCTCGACGCCGCCCCGGCCGCGGCCACCTACGGCCACCCGGCGCGGCAGGCGGAGCTGCGGGCCGCGGGCGCCAAGGTCGGTTGGGTGGGGGAGATCCATCCGCTCGTGCTGCGTGAGTTCGACGTGCGAGGGCCCGTTGCGGCATTCGGGCTCGACCTCGCCGCGCTGCTCGACGCCGCGCCCACCGAGCGTCCCCAGTTCGAAGACCTCCTGACGGTCCCGGTCTCCCGGCGCGATCTCGCCCTGTTGGTGCCCGACACGGTCACGGCCGCAGAGGTGACGGCCGCGGCGCGGACCGCCGGTGGCGCGCTCGTGCACGATGTGCGGCTCTTCGACCGCTACGCCGGCGACCCGGTCCCGGCGGGGAAAGTCAGCCTCGCGTTGCGCCTTGCGATCGCCGACCCCGGCCGCACGCTCACAGACGAGGAGATCGAGGCCCCGGTCGCCGCCATCGTCGCGGCGCTCCAGGAGCGCTTCGGCGCGGAGCTGCGGTCGTGACCCGCGTCCACGTCATCGGCGCGGCCGGCTTCGCCGGCGCGCAGCTCGCGGCGCTCATCGACGAGCACCCGACCTTCGAGCTCGGCCAGATCACCGCGCGCGGCGATGCGGGCAGTCGCCTTGTGGACGTCGCCCCGCAGTACCGGGTGGAGGCGAAGCTCGAGCAGTACCAGCCTGAGGGTGTCGTGGCCGGCGACTTCGCGGCGGTCGCCTACCCGCATGCCGAGGCGGCGCCGCTCGTCGCCGACCTCGTCGACCGCGGCGTGCGCGTGGTCGACGTCTCGGCAGACCACCGTCTGCGCGACGCGGCGCTGTACCCCGCCTGGTACGGGTTCGACCACCCGAGGCCCGACCTCGTGGCCGAGGCGGTGTACGGGCTGCCGGAGGCATACCGCGTCGCGATCGGCGCGGCCCGCCTCGTCGCCAACCCCGGCTGCTACCCCGAGGCGTCGATCCTCGGGCTCCTCCCGTTGCGCGGCGAGATCGCCGACGTCGTCATCGACGCCAAGAGCGGCGTGAGCGGGGCCGGCAGGACGCCTACCGACACGGTGCACTTCTCGTCGGTCACCGAGAGCGTCGTCGCATACAAGGTGTACGCCCACCGTCACACGCCGGAGATCGAGCAGGAGCTCGGGCTGCCGGTCACCTTCACCCCGCACCTCGTGCCCGTCGACCGGGGACTGCTCGCCACCTGCTACGCGCGACTCGTGGAGGGGCGGGTGCACGCCGACGACCTGCGTCAGCGGTACGCGGACTTCTATGCCGGCCACCCGTTCGTCGAGGTGGTCGAGGCGCCGCCCGGGATGCGGGCGGTGCAGCACACCAACTATGCGCAGGTCTGTCCCGTCGTCGACCCCCGGGGCGGCCGTGTGACGGTCTTCTCGGTCATCGACAACCTGGGCAAGGGCGCTGCAGGACAAGCACTGCAGAACCTGAACCTCATGGCGGGGCTGCCGGAGGACGAGGGACTGCGCTGAGCGGGATCCGCGTGATCCGCGAGGATTGGATCGGGTTCCCCGCCGAGCTCGAACGGCTCGCCGCGGGCGGGGTCACGACCCCGTCCGGGTTCGTCGCCAGCGGCGTCGCCGCCGGGTTGAAGGAGTCGGGTGGGCTCGACGTCGGGGTGCTGACGAGCACCCGGCGTGTCACGTCGGCCCTCGTCGACACCGCCAACGCGTTGCCGTCGGCCTCGGTGATCCACACGCGCGGCCTCGATCCCGCGCACATCCAGGCCGTGGTAGTGAACGCTGGCAACGCGAATGCCGAGACCGGCGCCCAGGGCATCCGCGACGCGGCGGCGATGGGGGCGACTGCCGCGCAGGAGCTCGAGCTCGACCCCGGGCAGGTCGCGGTGTGCTCCACCGGCGTGATCGGACGGCTCTTCGAGATGGGCCGCGTGGTCGCGGGCGTGGCGGCCGCGGCGTCGGCCGTGTCCAACGACGGGGGCGAGGCGTTCGGCCGGGCGATCTGCACCACGGATCGGGCGCCGAAGGGCGGCGCGTTCCGGCTGCGGCTGCCGAGCGGCGAGTATGCGATCGGGGCCGCGGCGAAGGGCGCCGGCATGATCTCGCCGCGCATGGCGACGATGCTCGCCTACGTCACGACCGACGCGCCGTTCGACTCCCGAGTCCTCCAGCCGCTCGTCAAGGATGCGGCGGCGGAGTCGTTCAACCGCATCAGCGTCGACGGCCAGATGAGCCCATCCGACACCCTGCTCGTGCTGGCGAACGGCGAGGGCCCGCAGCTCGTCGGGGCGGAGGCCGAGACGTTCGGTCGCGCCCTGCGGGCGATCTGCCGCTGGCTGGCGCTGCAGATCGTGCGCGACGGCGAGGGCGCCGAGCACGTCGTGCGGCTGCTGGTGCACGGCGGGCGGGACGATGCGGAGGCCGACGTCGTCGCGAGGGCGATCGCAAACTCCCCGCTGGTCAAGGCCGCCGTCTATGGTCGCGACGCAAACTGGGGCCGACTCTCGCAGGCGATTGGCGCGGCGCTCGCCGGCAGCCCGGGGCCGCCGCCGGTGCCGTCGGTCGCGTGCGACGGGCTCGCGCCGGACGACCCGGGCGTCGCCGAGGTGCTCGCACTGGAGGAGTACGAGATGCACATCGGCCTGGGTCGCGGTGAGGGCCTCGCCGAGATCTTCTTCTGCGACCTCACCCACGCGTACGTCAGCATCAACGCCGACTACACCACGTAGCGTGGCCGACGCCGACGTCACGGATCCCGACACGCTGTACGCCGCCGCCGGGGGCATGCCGTTCTTCGAGCGGCTGGTCGACGCGTTCTACGACCGGGTCGAGCAGGACGCCGTCCTGCTCGCGTTGTACCCGGAGCCCGACGACCTCGGGCCCGCGCGGATCCGGCTGCGGCTGTTCCTGGCCCAGTACTGGGGCGGGCCGAACACGTACTCGGAGCTCCGCGGCCACCCGCGTCTGCGGATGCGCCACGCGCCGTTTGCGATCGGCGAGGACGAGCGCGACCGCTGGCTCGCCGCGATGGGAGGCGCGATCGACGAACTCGATCCACCCGCGCCGATCGCCGAGGCGCTGCGCGAGTACTTCCTGATGGCGGCTGAGGCGATGCGCAACCGCTGACCGCCGCGCCGGTCGCCGGACCGACCGCGCATATTCTCCGAGGTCCAGCTCACCGATCGGAGGAACTTCCGTGGACTGGACCCTCGAAGTCGTCCTGCTCCCCGTCAGCGACATCGACCGCTCCGTCGCGTTCTACCGCGACCAGGTCGGATTCGATCTCGATCACGACACCACGAACGAGCATATGCACGTCGTCCAGCTCACCCCGCGGGGCTCCGGGTGCTCGATCGTGATCGGCGACCTGCCGTCGCAGCGCGAGATGGCGCCCGGATCGATGCGCGGTCTGCAGCTCGTCGTCGCGGACGCGGCGGCGGCCCGGCAGGAGCTCATCGACCGGGGCGTGGACTGCAGCGAGATCGTCGTCTTCGATGAGCGCGACGGCGGCACGATCTTCGGGTTCTCCGACCCCGACGGCAACACCTGGGCGGTCCAGCAGCTGAAGGTGCGCGCCGAGAAGCCGCTGATCCCGCACGAGGCCCGTGGCCGTTTCGGCGCCTGAGGCCACAATTGGGGCCAAACGTTCCATTGCCCGACGGATTGCATGCAGTTTGCATGCAATCACCTGGCACCATGCTCCCATGAGCGCGATCCAGATCCGCGAGGTGTCCGACGAGACGACCATGAGGTTGAAGCAGCTCGCGGAGTATGAGGGCAAGAGCCTGTCGGAATACCTGCGGGGTGAGCTCGACCGCATCGCATCCCGGCCGACGCTCGACGAGATGCTGGAGCGGTCCGTCGATCGCGTCTGACATGGCGGCCGCCGGCGAGGTCCACACCCTCGACATTGCGTCACTCGTGATCTCGGTGGTCCGTCGTAAGCTGCGCGCCGGCGATCTCACCGACCACCCCGCGGCGCAGGTCGCGACGATCTGCTCACGGCGCCACTCGTGAGACACACCGTCACGCCGCTCGCGGCGCGGGCATTTGCGCTTCGATCGACCCATTCGCCGTACGAGGCGGCCTACGTCGCGCTTGCCGAGGCGCTCGCGGCACCGCTCCTCACGGCCGACCGCAGCCTCGCCCGCTCGCCCGGGCCCGGGGCGGAGATCCGGCTGGCCGCGTGACCCGGCCGAAGGGAACGGCGGGCCGTGGGCGGATCGGCCCCTGGTAGGTTTGAGCGCCTGATCGCGACTTCGAGGAGCCGACGCTGAGCAGCACCGAACGCACCGTCCCCGTCCGGGAGGGCCTTGAGCCGCGCGTCGACGTGCTGCTCGAGGCGCTGCCGTACATCCGGGAGTTCGCCGGCGCGACCATCGTCATCAAGTACGGCGGCGCCGCGATGACCACGCCCGAGCTCAAGGCGTCGTTCGCCCGGGACGTCGCGTTGCTCAAGCTGGTCGGCATGAACCCGGTCGTCGTCCACGGGGGCGGGCGCGACATCACCCGCTACTCCGACCGCCTCGGGCTCGAGGTCAAGTTCGTCCACGGTCTGCGGGTCACCGACGCGGACACCATGGAGCTCGTGAAGATGGTACTGGTCGGCAAGATCAACAAGGAGATCGTCGCGCAGCTACGCGTGGCGGGTGTCGAGGCGGTGGGACTCTCTGGTGACGACGCCGGGCTCATCACCGCGAAGAAGGCCGAGCACCCCGACGCCGACCTCGGCTTCGTCGGCGACGTCGAGGCGTTCGACACCCACGTGCTGGAGCGGCTCGCCGACTTCGTCCCGGTGGTCGCCTCCGTCGGCGTGGACCGCGAGGGGCAGAGCTACAACATCAACGCCGACACCGTCGCCGGCGCGCTCGCCGCGGCACTGCACGCCCGTCGCGTGCTGTTCCTGACCGACGTCGAGGGACTCCTGGCCGACGCGTCCGACCCCGCGAGCCTCATCAGCGAGTACACGCTCCCCGAGCTCAACGGGCTCATCAGCAGCGGAGGCGTCAGCTCCGGGATGCTGCCGAAGCTCGTGGCCGTGGCCGCCGCGCTGCGAGGCGGGGTGGAGGCCGCGCAGATCATCGACGGGCGCGTGCCGCACGCCCTGCTGATGGAGCTCTTCACCGAAGCGGGCGTCGGAACCAAGATCACCGCGTGATCTCCGAGGACCTCGTCGCGCGGGCCGACGCCGCGCTCATGCCGACCTACCGGCGCCAGCCGGTCGCGTTCGTGCGCGGCCGCGGCCAGTACCTGTACGACGCCCACGGGCGCGAATACCTCGACTGCATGGCGGGCATCTCGATGATAAACGTCGGGCACGCCCATCCGGCGGTCACGGAGGCGATCGCGCGCCAGGCAGCGGAGCTCGTGAACTGCTCCAACCTCTACTACACCGAGCCGCAGATCGCGCTCGCCGAATGGATCCGCGATCGCTCCCTCGGCGGCAAGGTCTTCTTCTGCAACTCGGGCGCGGAGGCGAACGAGGCTGCGCTGAAGCTCGCCCGCCGCCACGGCGGCGCAGGCCGGCCCGAGGTCGTCGCCATCGTCGACGGCTTCCACGGGCGCACCATGGGGGCGCTGTCGCTCACGGGGCAGCCGCCCAAGCAGGAGCCGTTCGCTCCCTTGGTGCCGGGCGTGCGCCACGTCGAGCGCGACGACGACGAGGGGCTCGCGGCGGCCGTCTCGTCCCGAACGTGCGCGATCTTCCTGGAGACCATCCAGGGCGAGGTGGGTGTGCATCCACTCCAGCCGGGGTTCATCCGGCTCGCTCGCGAGCTCGCCACCCGCCACGGCGCCCTCCTCGTCGTCGACGAGATCCAGACCGGGCTGAGCCGGACCGGGCCGCTGTTCTCGTACCAGGAGCTCGACATCGTGCCCGACGTCATGTGCCTCGCGAAGAGCCTCGGCGGGGGCGTGCCGATCGGGGCGATCGTCGCGGGACCTGCGTATTCCGACGTGTTCCGGCCGGGTGACCACGGGTCCACGTTCGCCGGCGGGCCGCTCGCGTGCGCCGCCGCGCTCGCCGCGTGCCATGTCCTCGACGACGGCGAGTTGCAGGACCATGTCCGCCGAGTCGGGGCCCGCCTGCTCGCCGGGCTCCGCGATCTTGTCGCCGACGGGCTCGCGTCGCAGGCGCGCGGCCGGGGCCTCATGTGCGGGCTCGACCTCCCGACCGCCCGCGCCGCCGACGTGGTGGCCGATCTCCTCTCCGCGGGGTTCCTGGCGAACAACACGTCCGACCGGACGCTGCGGTTCCTGCCGCCGCTGGTCATCGAGCAGCATGACGTCGACCGGCTGCTGGCTGCGCTGCGTGCCGCGCTCGCGCGGGCGTAGCGTCGCCGAGGGGGACTACGGACGGACGAAGTCGAGCCGGAGCTCGGTCCCGCGTCCGGCGGGGCGGATCTCCATGCGGTGGGCGAGCGCCCGGATGATCGCCAGGCCGCGTCCGCGGTCGGCGTTCGTCGGTGGCGTGTCGCTCGGCAGCGTGTGATCCCAGGCGTTTGTGCCGCCCGAGTCGAGAACGCGCACGGTGGCCTCGGCCACGCCGACCTGGTGTACGACCTCCACGAGTTCGCCCGCATGTGAGCCGTGCTCCACGGCGTTGGCGACCGCCTCGCTCGTGGCCAGCACGACGCCCTGGGCGGAATCGGGGTCCCAGCCCCGCTCCTTGAGCGTCGCCAGCAGCGCCGCCCGAACGACCGCGATCGACGCGAGATCGGCAGGGATGAGCACCATCGAGGGGCTCGCGACGTCGTGGCTCATCGGTGGCTCATGCACGTGCATCCGGACTCCATAGATCATCTATCGACACAATTCGCGCTTCGGTACAGTTTTTTTCGCCTGACACGTGTCATTGCCTGCTTGACGTCGGGGTCGGCGCGCCCACGGAGCCGAGGTCGCCCGCACTTGCGGGGCTGGGCGACGGCGGACAAACTCCCGTGGCTCGACCAACCGACGAGAGGCCTGCCCGTGTCCGAGACCCGTCCAGACGCACCGACCGCCCGATACCTGGCGCGGCCGCACGAGGTGCATCGGGTCGTCCTGCTCTACTCCGGCGGCCTCGACACCTCGGTCATGCTGAAGTGGATCCAGGACGAGTACGACGCCGAGGTCGTGGCGTTGTGCATCGACCTCGGGCAGCCCACCGACGACTTCGACGCGATTCGCCAGAAGGCGCTCGACCTGGGCGCGGTGGCGAGCGTCGTCGTCGACGCGAAGGAGGAGTTCGTCCGCGACTACGTCGCGCCGGCGATCCGCGCGAACGCCCGATACCAGGGCACCTATCCGCTGTTCACCGCCCTCGGTCGGCCGCTGCTGGCGAAGCTCGCCGTGGAGGCCGCGCGGGCCCACGGCGCCGACACCATCGCGCATGGCTGCACGGGCAAGGGCAACGACCAGGTTCGCATCGAGGCGACCGTCGCGACGCTGGCGCCGGAGCTCAAGGTCATCGCACCGGTTCGCGAATGGCAGATGGGCCGCGACGAGGAGATCGCCTACGCGAACGAGCACGGCATCTCGATCTCCTCCACCGTGGAACGGCCGTATTCCCTCGACGACAACCTCTGGGGCCGCTCCAGCGAGGGCGGGGTCATCGAGGACCCGGCGAACGTCGTTCCCGACGATGTGTTCCAGCTCGTCACGCCTCCCCAGAATGCCCCGGATCGGGCGGAGGACGTCATCATCGGGTTCCGCGACGGGTTGCCGGTCTCGGTCGACGGCGAGGAGCTTGGCCTGGTGGAGCTCATTCAGCGGGCGGCGGAGATCGCGTCGCGTAACGGCGTCGGGATCATGGACAACGTGGAGGATCGGGTTGTCGGGCTGAAAGTTCGTGACATCTACGAGGTGCCCGCCGCCGAGCTGATACTCCGCGCGCACAAGGAGCTCGAGAAGCTGGTCTTCACCGGCCGGCAGAACGCCTTCAAGGCATCGGTCGACCTGATGTGGGCGCAGCTCTGCTACGAGGGGCTGTGGTACGAGCCCCTCCTCGCGGACCTGAACGCCCTCGTGGCGAACGCGAGCACGGTGGTCGAAGGCGAGGTCACGGTGCGCTGCTACAAGGGCGGTGCGACGGTGGTGGCCCGCACCTCGCCGTTCGGGCTGTACGACAAGAGCCTCGCGACGTTCGATGCCGACGCGTCCTTCTCGCAGAACGCGAGCCCCGGGTTCATCGAGCTGTTCAGCCTCCAGAGTCGCATGGCGCACCAGATCCGCCGGGCGGTCGAAGACCGGTGAGGCGCTCCGCACCGCCTCAGCTCGTCCGGGTCGACGGCAGCGACCCCGGGCCGTGGGCCCGGGTCGCCCACGGGCCGCAGGGGCTCGGCCTGGCCGCGGCGCCCGCGCCGGAGGGTGAGGGGCTGGCGCCCGACGAGCGGCCCTTTCGCCCGGTCAAAGGCGTGCCGTTCGCGACCCACGAGGCGCAGATCGTGGCCGATGGCGCGATCGCCCTCACGGCCGCCCCGGGGGTCGCGCGGACGATCCGGCTGCCCGACATGGCGGGCCTGTTCGACCGCCGCCCGCCGGGGCTCATGCGAATTGCGGGCGCCCCGCTCGCGAACGCCGGGCTGCTGCTCGACGACGCCGGCTGGCGGGCGGTCGTGCTGCCGAGCCTCGGCGACGTGGCCTCGGACCTGGGTCCAGGCCCCGTCGCAATCCGGGCCGACGGACGCCGGGCGGCCGTCGTCCACGCCGGCGCGGTCTTCGAGCTCGAGCTTCCCGGCGCCGCGACCGTCCAGGTCGAGGCCGCGGCGACGCCCGGTGCCCTGGCGTATGCCGCGGACGGCACCCTCGTCATGGCAACCGGCGCCGGCATCGGCGGCCCGGCCGCGGAGGGGTCGCCCATCGTGGCCCTCGTCGCGGCGGCCGCGGCTCCGCGGGCGCTCGCGTGGCACGCCGACGGCGCCTGCAGCCTCTGGAACACCGATTCCCGCGAGCGGATCGCGTCATGGACACCGGTCATCTTCGGGCCGCTCTCGATCTCCCTGAGCGCAGACGGGGAACAGGCGGCGATGGGAACACCCTTCGCGGTTCCGTCGGCCGCATGCCTGGTCCGGACGGCAGACGGCGCATTGATGCGTCACATCGATGGCGCGCGGACCGTCGCGCTGCACCCCGAGGGCAAGGGGCTGCTCGTCGGCGGCGAATGGGGCGCACTCTGGCTCGAACCACCACGGGAGGCAGCATGAGCACGAACCGTCTTCGGCCCGACCTGATCCCGGCCGACCCCGGCCCCTGGGCGATCGTGTCGTTCGCCCGTGAGGCGCAGGGTGCCCAGCTGGTCGGTCGAGGCGGACGGCGACGCCAGACCTCCGCCGCGCTCCTGTCGGACTCCCCGCCCGAAATCCCACTCGACCGGCCGGGCCTCGACGCCTCGCTCGGCGTGGCGGGAGCGGGCCCGATCCGGCTGGTGGCGGTGAGCAGAGAGGGCGCCAGGTCGCTTTGGTTCGAGGACGCCGGCGCGACGCTACGCGGCATCCACCCGCGGGTGATCCGGCGCTGGTCGGTGCCGGACCTCGAGGTCGGCACCCACGACTATCCCGAGACGGATCCGGCCGCGACGCTGCCGCCGCCGGTCGCGCCGGCGACGCTCGTGGAGCCGGTGGAGGGCGAGGTCGTCGCGCCGGGGGGGCGGCTGTCGGCCGCCCCGGTGAAGTACGGCCGCCTCTTCGGCGTCGCGTTCATCCGGCTGCCCGAGCGGGTGCTCGTGCGCTTCGTGGGCGGTGCCGCGTGCGCGGCATGGACCGACGACGCCCAGACGCTCGCGATCGGCGGCGACTGGGGCGTGCTGCTCGCCGTTGCCGCGTCCGAGTCGACCCCCGGGGTGCCGCCTACTTCGTGACGACAGCGGTGATCGTCGTCGTCTCGAACTCGATCAGCGCAATCGACAGCCAGAGCGCGAAGATCGCAAGCGCGGTGGGGAGCACGTAGGCGACGGTGTTGTCGTTGTTCGAGCGGGCGTGGATCGCGCGCCACAGGCGGTAGCCGGCTGCGACGGCCGCGATGAGCCCCGCGACGGCGAGCGGCAGCAGCCAGGCGGGACGGTCGTCGACCCCGAGCACGCGATTGGCGACGTACAGGGTCACCCCGCCGAGGGCGAAGAGGGACATCCACGGACCGATCCGCGGCTCGAGCATGTTGGAAATGATGGCGATCAGGACAACCCCGGCGATGATGAACGCCGCGGGCCGAAGGTCGTTCAAGACCTGGATGACATCGTCCATTGGGGCCTCGGGTGGTTCGAATCGGGGTGGAGGACACCACCCCGTCACGATCGCTATCGGCGGTTGCCCCCCGAACCTGAATGGTCCCGCGCACACGAAAATCGCCCCGGCCAACGCGGCTCCCGCGGCGTTCGGGCAGGGCGCAACACGTCACCGGGAGAAAAAACCCGCACGCACCATCAGTAGCGCCACGCTTCCGGCCGTTGCACCGCATCTGGTGTCCGTGGCCACTTGTCCGCTGCGAGGGTCGCGGCTAGCCTCCAGCCCCATGTGCTGCGCCGCCATCGACCGGGGAGCCGCGTGGGCGTAAACGGCTCGTTCGCCCACCTCCACGTCCACTCCGACTACTCGATTCTCGACGGCGCCTGCAAGATCGGGCGCCTGCTCGACCGTGTCGAGGAGATCGGGCAGTCGGCCGTCGCGCTGACCGATCACGGCGTGATGAGCGGGGCCGTCGAGCTCTACAAGGAGGCCCGCAAGCGAGGCATCACGCCGATCGTGGGACTCGAGGCGTACGTGGTGACGGATCACCGCGAGCGCCCGGCGCGCGAGAACCGCGCCCACCTGACGCTCCTCGCCGAGACCACCGAGGGGTACTACAACCTCATCAAGCTGTGCTCGGCCGGCTACCTCGACGGCTACCACCGCCGCCCGCGCATCGACCACGACCTCATGAGCCGGTACGCGGACGGCATCATCGTGCTCTCCGGGTGCCTGTCGGGCACCATCTGCTCGCACCTCGAGCACGACGACCTCGACCAGGCCCGCGGCGAGCTCGACCGGCTCTGCCAGATCTTCGGGCCGGAGGACGTCTACCTCGAGCTGCAGGACTCCGGGATCGAGAAGCAGCGGCGGATCAACGCGCACCTCGCACGGCTCGCCGAGGAGACCGGACGGACGCTGATCGCGACCGGCGACGTCCACTACGTGTGCCACGCCGACGCCGACGCCCACGAGGCGCTCCTGGCCATCCAGACTCGGGACGTCCTGTCGAACCCGAAGCGGTTCAAGTTCGACACGAAGGAGTTCTACCTCAAGTCCGCCGAGGAGATGCTACGCGCGCTGCCCGACTATCCGGAGTCGCTGGCGACCACCCTCGAGGTGGCCGGTCGCTGCGGTGGCCTCGAGCTGCCGTTGGGCGACCCACGGCTCCCGACCTTCCCCGTGCCCGCGGGCGAGACGGCCAGCACGTACCTGGAGCGACTGTGCCGCGAGGGCCTCGACCGGCGCTACGGCGAGGTCTGGCGGGCGGAGGCCGAAGAGCGGCTGCGCTTCGAGCTCGACGTGATCGACGAGATGGGCTTCGCCGGGTACTTCCTGATCGTCTGGGACTACATCCGCTGGGCCCGTGACAACGGCATCGCCGTCGGCCCGGGCCGTGGCTCCGCAGCGGGCTCGCTCGTCGCGTTCGCGCTGCGCATCACCGACCTCGACCCGATCGAGCACGGATTGCTCTTCGAGCGGTTCCTCAACCCGGGGCGCAAGAGCATGCCGGACATCGACACGGACTTCTCGGTCCGTGGGCGCGACGCCGTCGTTCGCTACGTCACCGACAAGTACGGATCGGATGCCGTCGCGCGGATCGGCACCTTCGGGAAGCTCCTGGCCCGCGCCGTCGTGCGCGACGCGGGGCGCGTGCTCGGCTACACGTACGGGCAGGTCGACCGGATCGCGAAGATGGTCCCCGAGCGCCCGATCGGCGTGAAGCTCGAGGACGCCCTCAAGGCCGGCTCCGAGCTCGCGGTCTCGTACGAGACCGAGGAGCCCACCAAGCAGATCGTCGACACAGCCCGCCCGCTGGAGGGGCTCGTCCGGAACGAGGGCGTGCACGCCGCCGGCGTCGTGATCGCGCCGGGCGCGGTGACCGACTTCCTACCGGTCCGGATCGACGACGAGGGCAACGTCGTGACACAGTTGCCCGACCACGACGTCGAGGCGCTCGGACTGCTCAAGATGGACTTCCTGGGCCTGCGCAACCTGGACGTGATCGAGGACTGTGTGTCGCTCATCGAACGGGACACCCGCGAACGGATCGACATCGACGCCGTGGCGCTCGACGATCCGGCCACCTACCAGATGCTCGCCCGCGGCGATGCGCTCGGGGTGTTCCAGTTCGAGTCGAGCGGGATGCGCGACGCGCTCCGCGAGGTCGGCCCGACGGAGTTCGCGGACCTCGTCGCGCTGGTCGCCTTGTACCGGCCCGGTCCGATGGCGTTCATCTCGACCTACGCCCGAAACAAGCGGAACCCGGCGGCGGTCGCGTTCGACGACGAGCGCCTCGAGCCGATCACCGGCCCGACCTACGGCGTCGCGATCTACCAGGAGCAGCTCATGGCGATCGCCCGCGCGATCGCGGGCTTCTCGCCGTCGCGCGCGGACGACCTGCGCAAGGCCGTGGGCAAGAAGGACAAGGTCCTCATGGCGTCGCTCGAGGACGAGTTCGTGGCGGGCTGCGTGTCGGGCGGCACGCAGAAGGACGTCGCGAAGCGCCTCTGGGGACTGTGCGAGGCGGCGGGCGACTACTCGTTCAACAAGAGTCACGCGGCGTGTTACGCGCTGCTCGCCTACCGCACCGGCTACCTCAAGGCGAACTACCCGGCCCAGTACATGGCGGCGCTCCTTTCGTCGGTGATGGACACCAAGGACCGGGTGCCGTTCTACGTCGCGGCCTGCTCGGAAATGGGCCTGGCGGTGCTGCCGCCGGACGTCAACGCCAGCGGCAGCGACTTCGCCGTCACCGGCGAGCGGGAGATCCGCTTCGGTCTCTCGGCGGTGAAGGGCGTGGGTGAGAGCGCGGTGGCCGCCATCGTGGCGGCGCGCGAGGCCGATGGCCCGTTCGTCTCGATTTTCGACTTCTGCCGCCGGGTTGACCAGACGCAGGTCAACAAGCGGGCGCTGGAGAGTCTCATCCGAAGCGGCGCCCTCGACTCCACGGAGTCGTCGCGCAAAGGCATGCTCGACGCGCTGCCCCAGGCGGTGGGGCAGGCCGCGCGGCGGCGCAGCGACGAGGCGTCGGGGCAGGAGTCGCTCTTCGGCCTGATCGAGGGGACCGGCCCGATCGAGGTTGACCCGGCGCTGGACCCGGCCGAGCTCCCGCGCGAAGAGCTGCTGCTCGGTGAGAAGGAGGCGCTTGGCCTCTATGTGTCGAGCCACCCGCTGAAGGACTGCCGGCGCCAGCTGTCGCGGGCCGTGACCTGCGGGCTCGGGTCGATCGGCGAGCGGCCGGACGGCGAGTTCCTGACGGTCGGCGGCATCGTCGGATCCGCACGGGCGATCACGACCCGGCGCGGCGACCAGATGATGTTCGTGCGCCTGGACGACCTGGAGGGGTCGGTCGAGGTCGTAGTGGTCGCCCAACTCTACGCGGAGGTGCGTGAGCTCCTGTGTGAGGACGCGCTGCTCGTGATCGTGGGGCGGGTCGATCAGAAGGGCGAGGGGGAGACGAAGGTCGTGGCGCGGGAGGTCCGTCCGTTCGAGCCGGATCCGGGAGCCGAGGAGGACCGGCTGCTGGTGCGGATCGACGCCACGCGGTTCGGCCAGTCGCACCTCGGCGAGCTCAAGCGGCTGCTGGTGGATCACAGCGGCGACGCCCCGGTGATCGTGGAGATGCGCACGACGGACGGCCCGGTGCGCCTGCGGTTCGGCGAGGAGTTTCGCGTCGATCCGGGTGATTCGAACCTGGTGGCATCGCTGAAGACCCTGTTCGGCGCAAGCGCCGTCGCCTCCTAGGCGCGGACCGGTCCCGGGGGATGAACAATCGGCTCGCGGGCTCGCGCGCTCGCATATCGATGGTCCCGGGCACCGAACAATCGATACTGCAGGCGGTTCGCGGTGCCGGGGTGGGGTGCCACAAGGCGCACATGCGGGGCCAACCCGGTGCGCTCATGCGGCAAGGACCGCCCGTGTTGTCTACCATCACGCGAATGCCCCGGGTCAAGGCCACATTCGATCCGCAGACCGCGTGCCGACGGTGCGCCGTGCGCTGCGACAAGATCGTGTATCCGAGCGGGTGTCTCGCGTCCTCCTGCAACCGCCTCTACGCCTACGCCGACGGAGACAGGACGTTCGTGGGCTGCCTCGACCGGGTCTTCCACGTGGAACTCGACCTCGACGCGTTTCTGCGCCTCGAGGCTCAGAAGCCGGGATTCGGCGCGCTTCGAGCGACTCGCGAGCCACACGCCTTCTGCCGCACCGACGTCGACGCAGCCTTCGAGCACCGTGCGGCAGGCGCATGCGTCAACCCCGACTTCCTGCTCTCCGCCACCCGCCACCCGTTGAAGGTCGTGGTCGGCGGGGACCGCGCCGGCTGAGTCCTGCTCAGGCCTCCAGGGCCGCTGCCCTGGCCGTCGCCTCCGCCTCGCGGATGACGTGCTGCATCACCGGCACGTACACCCGCCAGAAGAAGGCCTGCTGGTCGTCGCGGTGCTCCGTCCCCAGCCAGGAGCGGACCTTCGGAAGCCACTTGTACCGGTACGAGGACGGCACCTTCGGCTGATCCGCGAAGTCCCCGGCGAAGTAGTAGGCGAGGTGGCCGGGCCCCACGGTACGGACGATCGCCGGGAACGGACGGTCGACCGGGATGCCGCGCGTCTTCTCCCGGCCCGAGTCAGTCAGCTCGAGCTCGAAATCCGCGATCACCTCGGCGCCGGGGCGGGGCTCCATCACCTCGAACCAGTAGTCGTACGTCTGCCGGCGCACCGCGCCGTACCTGTCGGCGTGGTCTTCGTCGAATGTGATCCGCAGCGCCGGCGCCGGAGTGTCGATGCCCTCCACGAGTACAACCAACAGCCCCTGCTCGTTGACGAGCACGTAGCCCGGTCCGTGGAACTGCCACGCCCGGCCGGTCTGGCGCTTCCATGCCCGCGGGATCCAGAGCGGGAGGTCGACGGTGAGGTCGAGGAACTGGAAGTGGCGCCCGATCCAGCCGGTCCAGCGGACGCCCAGGGCGTCGCTCAGCTCCTCGCGGGCCTGGCCGACCGTTGGACTCGCGATGCAGTTGAACTCGCCGACGAGGGTCGCCCCCGGCCGGAGGCCGCGGGTCACCGTGCGGACCTCGTCGAGGGACATGCCGCCGTAGATCAGGCGAGAGCGCAGTCCGAGCGGCCGGCGTTCGAGGTCGTCCTCGTAGACCCCGTAGGTATCGGCGATGTAGGTCAGATCGCTCTTGCGGGCCGGGATGGGGACGATGTGCGGCTGCCCGTCGGCGGTGTGCTGGTAGCCGGCGTAGTCGCGGTCGTCCCGGAGCGGCTGTCCCGTGCTGCGCTGCACGACCTTCTCGTGGCGCAGCAGCCAGAACAGTCCTGCGTGCTTGCGGTAGTCGGGCTTCGCGACCGTCTTGTCGATGACGACGATGTCGAGCGGGTGGTCGGGCGCGACCTGCCACAGAGCCCACGGCGCGGCCGCGAGCGCGCCGAGCGTGAGCACGGCGGCCAGGCCGATGACCAGGGCCCGGCGGGATCGGAGCCGTGCGAGCATGGTTCATCCCCATCGGCCGCGACGGGCGCGAGGTAAACCTCCGCAACCCGTTCATCAACGGGGGCGTCGGGGCCCGCCGCTACCCTTCCGCGAGATGCCAGCCTCGTCCCGCCAGGTGCCGGTGCTCGCCGAGCCGGATCTGCGCCGCTACGCCGACGCCATCGTCGGCTCGTGCGTGGACCTGCGCGCTGGGGAGACGCTGCTCATCGACTGCGAGCATTCCCACCGTGAGCTCGCCGTCGCGCTGGCCGCGGCCGCCTACCGCGCGGGGGCGCTGATCGTCGACGTGGCGTACTCCGACCGCCAGGTGCAGGTCGCGCGCATCGCGGAAGGTCCGGACACGTCGCTGGGGCAGGTCGCCGCGTGGCAGCAGGCGCGCCTCCGCGCCTCGCTCGATCCGAAGGTCGCGATCATCAGGATCGTCGGCGACGAAGCGCCCGGGATCCTCGCCGGGCTCGACACCACCCGGGTGGCTGCCGACTTCCAGGAGCGATCGCGGGCCCTGCGGTGGTTCATGAGAGCGGTCATCTCGGGACGGGTCCGCTGGAGCATCGTCGCGTGGCCCACCCCGGCGTGGGCGAAGCGCGTGTATCCGGAGCTTCGTGTCGCCGAGGCGGTCAGGCGCCTCGCTCAGGACCTGGTCTGGTTTTGCCGGCTCGCACCGGGCGACGGCGACGACGGGTGGGCGCGACACGCGAAGGGCCTCAACCGCCGGGCCGCCGGCCTCACCAAGCGACGCCTCGCCCGGGTCGAGTTCCGCGGGCCGGGCACCAGCCTGGACGTGCAGCTCACTCCGGACACCCGCTGGCTGGGAGGTGGAGAGCGGACGGCGACCGGACGGACCATCTACCCGAACTTCCCCACGGAGGAGGTCTTCACGAGCCCGGATCCGGGCGGGACCACCGGCACGTTTCGCTGCACGACGCCGCTGTCGTTCAGCGGACGGGTGATCGAGGGGATCACCGGCGAGTTCCGCCGGGGGCGGCTGATCGCGATCAAGGCGAAGCGCCGCGTCGACGGCGAGCTCCTCGCGGCGACGTTCGCGACCGATCGCGGCGCCGGGCGGCTCGGCGAGGTCGCGCTCGTCGACCGCAACTCCCGCATCGGCCAGGCCGGGCGTATCTATGGCGACACGCTGCTCGACGAGAACGCGGCCGCGCACATCGCGCTCGGCGACGGCTTCGGGGCGACGCGCAGCGCGGATGGGCCGATCAACCGCTCGGCGGTGCACCTCGACGTCATGATCGGATCGGACGAGGTGGAGGTCACCGGCGTCGGGGCGCGCGGCAAGCGCGTTCCCCTGATCGTCGGCGGGGAGTGGCAGCTCCCCGATTGATCGTCTGAGCGCTAGCCCGCGGCGAGCGACCGGATCCGGCTGATGAACGGATCCGTGGAGAACGGGGCGCCGGTCGCCCGTCGCATGAGCTCACCCGTCGGGTAGACGTCGCCGTGCCGGTGCACCCGGTCGCGCATGAACGCGAGCACCACGTCGAGGGATCCCGCGCGAACGAGCTCGTCGAGCGGACCCTCCTCACGCTCGAGCGCCTCGGCCAGCTGCGCGGCGTAGATATTGCCCAGCGTGTAGGTGGGGAAGTATCCGAACATCCCCCACGCCCAGTGGATGTCCTGGAGACAGCCCTGCCCATCATGCGCGGGGGTGACGCCGAGGAGCCGCTGCATGCCCTCGGTCCACGCGCCGGGCAGGTCGGCGACCCGCAGGTCGTCGCGGATCAGCGCCAGCTCGAGCTCGAAGCGCAGGATGATGTGCAGGTCG
The DNA here is from genome assembly GCA_963777565.1 of uncultured Thermoleophilia bacterium. GTDB lineage: Bacteria > Actinomycetota > Thermoleophilia > Miltoncostaeales > Miltoncostaeaceae > CALMEC01. The sequence continues at coordinate 486,222 of CAVZQZ010000009.1, read as the reverse complement.
TAGGTCACCTCGTCGGCGTCGACGCGGCACCAGCCGCGCTCGACGCGGGTGACGGCCCGGTGGAACACGTCCGGGCCCAAGCCGTCCATCGCCGAACCGAAGCGCGTCGCGAACAGTGGGTGGATGAGCTCCCAGAACGCTCGCCGGCGCCCCACGTGGTTCTCGAAGAAGCGTGACTGGGACTCGTCCGCGCCGAGCGAGGGCGAGCCGAAGAGGAGGGTGCGGTCGAACTCGTTTGGCAGGCCCTGGGCATAGAGGGCGTGGCCGAGCTCGTGCAGCGTGACGAGCACGTTGCCGGTGGGATCGTCCTCGCTGAGCCTGGTCGTGAACCTGGTGTCGCCCGCGTGGGGCGAGCCGGTGAACGGGTGCGCGGACTGGGCGATCAGCCCGGCGTCGAGGTCGAACCCGATCATGCGGGCGAGGTCCTCCGCGACGGTGAGCTGGGCCGCCGCCGGCCAGACGCGGTCGGCGAACGGCTCCGGGCCGCGGGGCCCCCCCGAGTCGATCCCGTCGACGGCGGCGGACAACGCGACCCGAAGCTCGCCGAACAGGGCCTCGAGCTGGGCGGTGGTGGTGTCCGGCTCGAAGGTGTCGAGCAGCGCGTCGTACGGCTCGGCACCGATGCCGACCGCCTCGCCGGTCTGGCGGGTCAGGTCCACCACCCGCTCCAGCGAGGGGGCAAAGGACGCGAAGTCGGCGTCCGCGCGAGCGGAGAGCCATGCGGTGACCGCCTCGGACGTCGCCTCCGACGTGGCCCGGACGAGGTCCTCCGGGACGCGCGCGGCGCGGTCGTGCTCGCGCCGGGCGAGGCGCACCATGGATTGCTCTGCGAGGGTCAGCTCGCCGTGCTCCTCGAGGAGCGCGATGTCGTCGGAGATGCCGTCTCTCAGGAGCTCGCGGTGCCGCAGGGCGTGGAGCGTCGCCACGATACGGCCGCGGGCCTGCGCGCCCGTCTCCGGCATGAGCGTCTCCCGATCCCAGTCGAGCAGCCGGGCGGCGCCCTGCAGGTCGTGGATGAGCGCCATCCAGTCACGGAAGCGGCTGTGAGACTCAGCCGTGCGCGAGGTCGTGGACTTCACCTGCGGGCCATCATAGTCACGGATCAGCCGGCTCGTCCTCCGGTGGCGAGGCCGGACGGCCGGGGTGGGATGCGGGTCGTGTCAGGGTACCCGGCCCGGCCGCGTGACATTTGTCACATCGATTTTGGTGATACTGTCCCGCTATGAGCGATCGACGCAGGATCCTCGTTCTTGCAAATGAGACATGCGCTGGGGCTGCGGTCTGCGACGAGGTCCGGTATCGCGCCGGCCACGACCCTGCGGACGTGCTCGTAGTCGCGCCGGTGTTGTCGGAGTCGCGCATGGGGCACTGGCTGTCCTCGAACAGCGGCCCGGCTCGCGACGCCGCCAAGGAGCGCCTCGACGCCTCCGTCGCCGCCCTCCGGGCGGCCGGCCTCGACGCGAAGGGCCAGCTCGGAGACAGCGATCCGCTGCAGGCCCTCGATGACGCGTTCCGGGTGTTCCCGCCCGACGAGATCATCATCTCGACCCATCCGCCGGCCCACTCGAACTGGCTCGAGCGCCGCGTTGTCCAGCAGGCCCGGGAGCGGTACTCGGTTCCGGTCACCCATGTGGTGGTCGACCTGGTTCACGAGGCGGCGCTCACGCACGACGATCCGCGGCCCGGTCCCCGAACGCCACGCCCGACGGTCACCCTCTACCGCGTCGCCGGGTACGACGAAGCGCTCGCGGCTCAGACGCGCGGATTCCAGAACAGCCAGCACGACGACGGGCGCTCAGGCGTGCTGTTCGCCGATTCGGCCGACGCGGGAGATGCGCTCAACGACCCGACGGTCTTCGTCGTCGAGATCCCGACGCCGCTCGTCGAGCCGTACGAGATCGCCGAACAGGACGGCCAGCGCCGCTACGTGCTGCCGGCGGAGCTCGTCAACCGCCACTACCCCCGCGCGCTGGTCACGGACTGGTCGGAGTAGGAGCCGCCGCCAGGTCGCACACGGTCGCTCCCGCGGCTGCGACCAGCGCATCGGGCCGGACGGCGAACACGGTGTCGGGGGTGCCCGCGGCAGCCCAGACGGTCTCGTAGCCCAGCAGGTCGCGATCGCAGAACGTCGCGAGGGGGCTGGAATGTCCGAGCGGCGGGATTCCACCGATCGCATAGCCGGTGGCGTCGCGAACCGCCTGCGCGTCGGCCCGCGTGATCGTGCCGCCGGTCTGGGCCGCCAGCTTGGCGGTGTCGAGGCGATTGGCGCCCGAGACGAGGGCCAGCACGGGCCGGTCGTCGGACATGAAGACCAGCGACTTGACGATCTGGCCGACGCCGGTCCCGACCGCCGCCGCCGCGCCCTCGGCGGTGCGGGCGGTCTCGTCGACGACGACCACCTCGGCGCTGAGGCCGGCCCGCGTCAGCGCGGCGACCACCCGCGCCGTGGCGGGCGTGAGGTCACCCCCGCGGGTCATTCCCAGGTGAGCAGGAGCGGCGACAGCGGATTGACGGCGGACGGGTTCCGCGGCCGGATGCGGACGGCCAGGGCGAGGGGCCCGGACGTCGTGCATGGCACGTCGGCCTCGAACCTCGCCTCGGTCCCGTCGTCCCCGACGTGCTGCGCGGTGACCAGCCCAGGCTTGTGCGGCGTGCCGTCCGGCCCCGGAGGGCCTGCGGCGACCTCGACGGTGACCTCCTCCGGCGACAGGCCGGCGAGGCCGACCCAAACCCGTACCGGGATCGTCGTTCCGACGAGCAGTTCCCCGTTTGCGTCCGCATCGGAGCGCAGCGTGACGTTCGGCCAGGCCTCACGAACCTGGCTCCGCCAGCTCGCGAGCTCGCGGGCCTCGGCGTGCTTGTCGCGGGCGAGGCGGGCGGCGGCCCGGTGCGCAGGCAGGTACCCCCACTCCGTGTACTCCTGGACCATCCGGTGGGTGTTGAACACGGCGCCGAGGCGGGCCATCGAGGCGGTCATGCGGGCGATCCACTCACGGGGCAGGCCGTTTGCGTCGCGGTTGTAGAAGAGCGGGATCACCTCGTGCTCGAGCAGGTTGAAGAGGGCGTCGCACTCGATGGCGTCCTGCTCCTCGGTGTCGTCGTAGTGCTCGCCGCCGCCGATCGACCAGCCGAGGTCGGAGGCGTAGCCCTCATCCCACCAGCCGTCCGGCACCGACACGTTCAGCACGCCGTTGACCACGGCCTTCATGCCGCTGGTCCCGGATGCCTCGAGCGGACGGCGCGGCGCGTTGAGCCAGACGTCGCATCCGGAGACCAGGAGGCGGGAGACCCCTATGTCGTAGTCCTCGAGGAACACCATGCGCTGGCGCACGCGCGGATCCTGAGCGAAGCGCACGATGGCCTGGATCAGCTCCTTACCGGGCGTGTCGGCGGGATGCGCCTTGCCGGAGAACACGAACTGCACCGGTCGGTCGGCGTCAGTGAGCAGCCGAGCAAGTCGCTCCGCCTGCCGGAAGAGCAGCGTCGCCCGCTTGTACGTGGCGAACCGCCGTGCGAACCCGATCGTGAGGGTGTCGGGCCGCAACGTCTCCTCGGCGTCGCGCATCGCCGCCCGTCCGGCTCCCCGACGCTGCATCTGCTCCCGCAGCCGTTCCCGCGCGACGATGACGAGCCGCTCGCGCCGGCGCTCCTTGACGCGCCAAAGCTCGCCCGGGGGGATCATGTCGACGCGCTCCCAAACCGTTTGGTCGTGAGGTTGCTCGACAAGACGCTGTCCGAGGTAGCGGTCGAGCAGCTGGCCCATCTCGCGGCTGAGCCACGTCCGGGGGTGGATCCCGTTCGTGACGCTGGAAATCGGGACCTCGTCGACTCCGAGCCCCGGCCAGAGGGCCTGCCACATTGCACGCGAGACTTCGCCATGGAGGCGACTGACACCGTTTGCGAACGCGGCCGTGCGGAGAGCCAGCGGCGTCATGCCGAACCGGGTCTCGTCCCCGCCCGGCACCTGCCCCAAGTCCACGAACGCAGCCCAGTCGAGGCCGAGCTCGTTCGCGATCGGTTCGAGGTACGGCCGGGTGAGCTCCACGTCGAACACCTCGTTGCCGGCCGGCACCGGCGTGTGCGTCGTGAAGATCGTCGAGGCGGTGACCTGCTCGGATGCGGCGTCGAACGGGAGCCCGACCTCAGTCATGAGCGCCCGGATACGTTCGAGCGCGAGGAACGCCGAATGCCCCTCGTTCATGTGGAACACCGTCGGGGAGAGGCCGACCGCCGCGAGGGCCCGGAGGCCGCCGACGCCGAGCAGAAGCTCCTGGCGGAGCCGCAACTCCCGGTCGCCGCCGTAGAGCGACGCGGTGATCCCCCGCAACTCCTGCGAGTTCTCGTCGACGTTCGCGTCGAGGAGGTACAGCGGCACCCGGCCGACCTGTGCGCGCCAGATCGCCGCCTGGACCGGCGTCCCGGCCATCGTGACCTCCACCCGCAGCTGCTCTCCGTCCGGCGCGAGCTGGCGGTGGACCGGCATGTTCGTCCAGTCGTTCGGCGGGTAGCGCTCCTGCTGCCACCCGTCGATGTTCAGCGCCTGGTGAAAGTAGCCGTTCTGGTACAGCAGGCCGACGGCGACGAGTGGGAGCCCGAGGTCCGACGCGGACTTGAGGTGGTCGCCGGCCAGCACGCCGAGCCCGCCGGAATAGATCGGCAGCGCGTGATCGAGACCGAACTCGAGCGAGAAGTACGCCACCGACATGTCGGCGACACCCGGATACGCCTCCTGGAACCATCCGTCGCCGCGCTGGTAGGCGCGGTAGCGCCAGTACACGCGCCTGAGCTCGGCCAGGAAGGTGTCATCACGCGCGGCAGCGTCGAGCGTCGCCTGCGGAACGTTGGCAAGCATGAGCGCCGGGTTGCGGTCCGCGGCCTTCCAGGCGTCGAAGTCGAGCCGGGCGAAGAGCTCGATGGCATCCCGGTTCCAGGAGTACCACAGGTCGCGGGCCAGCTCGTCGAGGGGGCGAAGCTCCTCGGGTAGGTTGGGGTGCACTTCGAATCGATGTATGCGCATTGGCCGCCAGGCTACCCCGGAGGGGGGTGCCGTGCCCTGGCCCGCTGGCGCAGCGTCATCTGAATGACTTTGGTCCCGTGCGAGCCGACGAGAAGTCGAGCTCGAATCTTCGGTTCGGGCCGAATCTACGCGTCGTGGGCCTGTGTGCCGGCTGGCCGGCCAGGCGCGAGCAGATCCTTCTCCTCCGCCTCCAGCTTGTAGCCCACCCCGTACCGCGTCTGGATGAAGGTGTGACGGTCGGAGCGTCGGTCGATCTTCTCGCGTAGGCGGCGCACGAAGACGTCGACCGTGCGATCCCGATGGGTGGCGGGCCGCCCCCAGACCCGCTGGAGGAGCTCGTCGCGGGTCAGCACGCGGCCGCGCTCCAACGCGAGCGTGTAGAGCAGGCGGAACTCCGTCGGGGTGAGCTCGGCGCTCTCGTCGTTGACGAACGCCTGCACCTCGTCCGGGTCGATCCGGAGCTCCTCGATCTCGATCGCCTCGCCGCGCTGCACGTCCGCCTCCCGCGCCCCGCGCCGGGCGGCGGCCTGCACGCGGGCGACGAGCTCCTTCATGGAGAACGGCTTGACGAGGTAGTCGTCGGCCCCGATTTCGAGCGCGTGCACTCGGTCGTGCTCGGTGCCGCGCGCGCTCACGACGATGATCGGCGTGCCGATGCCCTCGCGGCGCGCGGTCTCGATCAGCTTCCACCCGTCGATGCCGGGCAGCATGAGGTCGAGCACGCAGACGTCGGGCCGCTCGAACCGCAGCCGCGCCAGCCCCGTCTCGCCCTTTCCCACCCAGATCGCCTCGAATCCCGCCGCCTGGAGGTGGCGGGCCATGCCGTGGCCGATCAGCTCGTCGTCTTCAATGAGCAGCACCTTGGCCATGCGTTCACGATAATGGCTGATCGGCATCCGCGAGGAGTCACGGAAAGGTCAACGTCTGGTGAACGCATGGTGAACGCAGACGACTCCGGGACCGGCCCCCCGGCCGAGGTCCTCCGTGCCAGGATACTGGTGGAGGAAAGCCGCGAGGCGGTGGTCGTGCTCGACGCGTCGGACCGGGTCGTGCTCGCGAGCCGCCGAGCCCGGGAGGCCTATCCGGACCTCGCGGAGGGGCAGCCCCTGCCGGACGCCCTTGGCCGCGAGGAGCGCTCGGCGGTCGCGCTGGAGGTGCCGTTCGAGGTCGACGGCAGCCCGGAGCGGATCGTGTACCTGAGTCGTCCCGGTGACCTCCGGGCGTACGAGGAGCTGCGCGCTGGCTTCACGGCCGCCGTCTCCCACGAGCTTCGCACGCCGCTGGCTCGCCTGCTGGCGCTGTTCGAGTCGGCCGAGCTGCCCGACGCCGACCTCGGGACGCTCGTCGAGCGGGCCAGGCAGGAGGTCGCCCAGATGGGCGAGCTCATCGACGACGTCCTGTTCCTCGGAGAGCTGGAGACCGGGCATGAGGTGGTCGGCCTCGGCGCCACGCCGCTGATGCCCATCGTCGAGGAGGTCGTCGACGAGTACCGGGAGCGCGCGGAGCTTGCCGGGCTCGGGCTCTCCGTCGCCGGCGACGGCGCTGCGAAGGTCGACGTGCGGCCGCGGATGCTCCGCGTCATCGTCCGCAACCTCATCGAGAACGCGCTTCGGTATGCCGGGCCGGAGTGCCATCTCCTGCTGTCGGTGGACATCGTCGAATACCACGTCCGACTGGCCGCGGTCGACACCGGCGTCGGCGTGGACGAGGACGACCTGCCGCGGCTCTTCGAGCGCTTCTACCGCGCCGACACGGCACGCGCGTCGCGCGGCACCGGGCTCGGCCTCGCCATCGTCAAGCACATCACCGTCTCCGCCGGTGGGTGGGTCGAGGCCGCAAGCCCCGCGGGGGAGGGGCTCACGATCAATTGCGTCTTCCCGCAGCCGTAGCGTGAGACGGGGGTCGCCCCCGCTGCCGCGATTGCGTACCATCCGACCGTCGGCCGTCGTCGCGGAGGGATGTCATTGCGGTCCACGCTTCTCGAACAGCTGGGCCTCGTTCAAGCGACCCTCCAGGAGGAGGGGAGCCTGGTGCTCAGGTCGCTGCGGGCCGTCCTCAACGCGATCGAGCAGGGCGATGCCGAGTTGGCCGAGGAGGTCATCGCATTCGACGACGAGATCGATGACCGCTACAGCCAGGTCGAGGCGCACATCGAGGCCCTCCTGGCCCTGCAGGCGCCGACAGCGAGCGACCTGCGCCTGGTGCTGGCGATGTCGAAGGTCAACCTCCACCTCGAGCGGATGGGCGACTACTGCGTGACGATCGCGAAGATGACGAAGCTCTCGTCGGGGCTGCCCGTCGACCCTCGGTTGGTCGAATGGCTCGAGGACATGGGCACCCGGGCCGAGGAGATGATCCGCGTCGCGCTCGAGGCGTTCGAGAGCCGCGACGTGACCGCCGCGGAGTCGCTCATGGCGCTCGACGAGATGATCGACCGTGCGAACCGCCGCGCGGTGGACGAGGTGTGCCGTATCGCTGCGGACGAAGACTCCCGGGAGTGGGGGGTGCGGATGCTCCTCGTCTCGCGGTGCCTTGAGCGCATCGGCGACCACGCTGTCGACATCGGTGAGCAGACCGCGTACCTCGTCACCGGCGAGTTCCGCGAGTTCACCGACGCGTCGCATCCCACCGGCTGAACCCCGGTCGAGGTCGCGCGGGCAGCCGCGTATCCTGCGTTCACGGGGATCTCGTCGGATACCGAGCTGCTCGCGGCTGGTCGGGCGGCGCTGGCACGCGGGGCGTGGGCCGAGGCGCGTGAGGAGTTCGGTCGGGTCGTCGAGGACGCGCCCAGCCCCGAGGCGTTCGAGGGGCTCGGCATCGCCGCCCGGTACGCGCTCGAGGCGGAGCCAGCATTCGCGGCACACGAGGCCGGCTACCGACTCGCCCTCGAGCGCGGCGACCCGGAGACGGCAGCGCGTCTCGCGATACAACTGGGCTACGACGCGTTTGCGTTCCGCGGGCCGGCGGAGGCGATGGGCTGGGTCGACCGCGCGGCCATGCTGGTGGAGGGCAGGCCGTCCAGCGTCGCGACTGCCTTCGTCCCGTTTGCCGGCGCGTACATGGCGCTCCTCGCGCGTCACGACCCCGAGGCCGCGGCCGTCGGGTCCGCCGAGGCGCGGACGCTGGCACGGGAGGTCGGCGCCGTCGACCTGGAGCTGCTCTCCCTGGCGCTGGAGGGGCTCTCGCTGGTCGCGATCGGCCAGGTCGACGACGGGATGCGGCTGCTCGATGCGGCGGCGGCGGCCGCGGTGGGCGGGGAGATGAGCGACCTCGACTCCATCGAGACGATCTGCTGCTTCGTCATCGACGCGTGCAAGCGGGTGCGCGACCTGGAACGCGCGGGCGAGTGGTGCCTGCGGGTCCAGGAGATCGCGACACGCTTCGCCGACCGTCAGATGTTCGCGGTGTGCCGCACCCACTACGCCGACCTGCTCGTCTGGCACGGTGAGTTCGCCCGCGCGGAGGCCGAGCTCGAGGCGGCGGTCGCAGAGTTGGGGCGGCTGCGGCCCGGGAAGGACGTCGACGCCTTGGTGCGCCTTGCCGAGCTCCGGCGCCGCCAGGGCCGGCCGGCCGAGGCGCGTAAGCTGCTGGACCGGGCGACGTCGCACCGCTTCCATGCCCTCGTCGAGGGCCTGCTCGCGCTCGACGACGGCGATGCGCAGGATGCGCTGGTCTGCGCGGAGCGGTTCCTTCGCCGTGTCGGCGAGACGGACGTGTTCGAGCGAGTCGTGGGCCTCGAGCTTCTCGTGCGGGCGGCCGTCGCGTGCGGCAACATCGACGCGGCGCGCACGGCGGCGTCGGAGATCGGCGTGATCGCCGAGAGCGGCCGCAACCCGCTGCTTCGCGCCGGAGCATCGCTCGCCCAGGGACGGATCGCCGCCGCAGTGGGCGACGGCCGCATGGCGCGCGCGTTGATCGAAGACGCCGTCGACCTCTATGATGCCGCGACCGCGCGCTATGACGCCGCGCTCGCCCGCCTGGAGCTGGCCGACCTACTGCGGGCGTCGGGACAGGCGGGACGTGCGCGCCAGGCGGAGCGCCTCGCGCGCGACGCCCTCGCTGGCCTCGGCGCCGCCGTCCCCGGAGTGGCCGCCGGTCCATTGTCGGCACGGGAAGTGGAGGTGCTGCGGCTCGTCGCCCGCGGGCTCTCGAATGACGACATCGCCGCTCAGCTCGTCCTGAGCGTCCGCACGGTCGAGCGCCACGTCGCGAACGTGTACGCGAAGATCGGCGCGTCGGGCCGCACCGCCCGTGCCATCGCCACCGCCTGGGCGCACGCCAACGGCGTTACGTAACCGCCAGTTGCGAATTGGGTACCGGCACCGATGACCTGGCCGGCGCCCCCTTCCTACGCTGACCTGGTCCAGTTCGCGCTCACGAAGGGAGCAGGCCGTGCCCAAGGCATCGAAGGATTCGGCATCCGAGCGGTTCGCCGTCGACGGTTTCGACGCGGCGTACGAGCATCTCGACGGTGGGTATACCGTCGGCTTCGAGGAGTACACCGCCGATATGGATCCCGCGGAGCTCTTCCGCGGGCTTCCCGACGATCGGTGTCAGTGCCCGCACTGGGGTTATGTCGTGCGGGGCCGGATCGTCTTCAAGTACGCCGACCACGAGGAGACGTTCACGTCGGGAGAAGCCTACTACGCGCCGCCGGGGCACACGCCCGTCGTATTCGCCGATTCGGAGATCGTCGAGTTCAGTCCGAGTGACGCTCTCGCGGAGACGTTCTCGGTCGTGACCGACAACCTGCGCGCGGCCGGCCTCGCCGGCTGATGGGAGGAGCGACGATGTACGTCCGTATCGCCCGCTTCGAAGGCGTTGAGCCCGGCGGCGTCGAGCGCCAGGCTGACGAGTTGCACGCTGCACTGGATGCTGCCCGATCGGGTCGCGTTCCCGATGGGATGCCCGCGGAGGCGTTCCGGACGCTCGCGGACCGCACGACCCGGGTGGTCGCGCTCGCGAACGCATCCGACGGCGTCATCCTGGATCTCGTGTTCGCCGAGACCGCCGACGACCTCGCCGCGGTCGACGGCGCGCTCGACGCCCTCTCACCGGCCGAGGGTGCCGGACGGCGCGTCGTGGTGGAGCGCTATCAGGTGTTCGCCGACGAGCGGCTGCGCTAGCGACCGAGGCATGGGGCGGGGCCTTTGCGCCCCGTCCCCATCCCGCGAGTCAGCGTCGGTGGCGGTCGACCGCCCGCTCCAACTCGGCCTTCGCCATCTTCGAGCGGCCGGGGATGTTGAGCCGCTTCGCCTCGGCGTAGAGCTGGTCGCGGGTACGCCCCTTTGCGCGGTTGGTGCCGCTTCGCAGTCCTCCTCGCCGCCCGGACGAGATGTCATCGGTCGACGTCCGTGACGCGGTACGCGATTCCCCGTGCCGGGCGCGTTCCTTGTTGACGGTGCGCGCCGCAATCTCCTCGGCCCGGTCCTCGGACGCGCCCCGCTCGAGGAGGCTGTCCTTGATGTGCCCGTATTGGCGGTCGCGTTTCGATCCCTTCTTCACACCGGCGATCGGCATGACGTGGCTCCCTTCGGCGGTTGCCCGATGCGTTCCCGCCGGGCGCCCCAGCCAAACGCTCTGGCACCTCCGATTGTTAAGCCCGCACCGTGATTCCCGCGAACGCCGATTGTCCGGCCCGGGCGTTAACAGTTGGTCGTCGCGGGATTGTTAACGCCCGGGACGCGTTTCGGCGTTTGTGACAACTGTTAATGCCCGGGACCACAGCGGACGGGCCGGGCTACTCGACCACCAGGCCGTGGCGCATCGTGTTCTCGCTCACCACCTGGGGTTCCACGAACTGCAGGACGTAGTCGGGGCCGCCGACCTTTGCGCCGATGCCCGAGCGGCGGTTCCCGCCGAACGGCTGCCGAGCGACGATCGCGCCCGTGATCGCGCGATTGATGTAGAGGTTGCCCACCGGGGAGCGGCTCACGACGGCGTCGATCACCCGCGGGTTGCGGCTGAAGATCCCGCCGGTCAGGGCATACCGGGAGGCGTCGACCACGTCGAGGGCCGCGTCGACGCTCCGCACCGGCTCGAGCGTCAGCACCGGCCCGAAGATCTCCTCCTCGCTCACCTGCGACCCCGCCGGCAGGTCCGTCACGATCGTCGGCGGGCAGAACCACCCCTCCGACGGGATATCGGATTGCTGCGCGCCGATCCTGCCCTCCCGCGCCCCCGTCGCGATCGCCTCGAGGATGCGCAGCTGGGCCTCGCGCTCGATGACGGGCGGAACATCCGTCGCGAAGTCCTCCGCCTGCCCGACCCGCAGGGCCTCCACCGCGCCGCGCAGCCGTCCGAGCAGCGTCTCCGCCACCGCCTCGTGGGCCAGCACCCGCGCGGCGGCGGAGCACTTCTGGCCGGCGAAGGCGAACGCCGAGCGCAGCACATCCGGCACGACCTGGTCCAGATCCGCGTCCGAATCGACGATGATCGCGTTCTTCCCGCCCATCTCCGCCACCACGCGCTTCACGTGGCGCTGACCGTCGGGCGTCTCGGCGGCCGCGCGGATGATCGCGAGGCCCACGGCCTCCGAACCCGTGAACGCGATGGTGTGGACGCCGGGATGCGCCACGAGCGCCGCGCCCGTCTCGCCCTCGCCTGGAAGGAGCTGGATGACGTCGGGCGGCACCCCACCCCGCCGCAGCGCCTCGACCAGCCGGAACCCGGACGCCGGCGCCTGCTCGGCCGGCTTCAGGATCACGGCATTGCCCGTGGCGAGTCCGGTTGCGACCAGCCCGGCCGGGATCGCGAGCGGGAAGTTCCACGGTCCGATCGCCGCCACCACACCGCGCGGGCGGTAGCGCAGCGTGTTGCGCTCGCCAGGGAGTTGCAGCAAGTCCCGGCCGCGTGACAGTTCGAGGGCCTGCCCGGCCGCGTACTCCAGGTGGTCGATCGCCTCGCAGACGTCCGCGTCGGCCTCCGCCCACGGCTTGCCACATTCGCGCACCTGGAGCGCCGCGAGCGCGAGGCGATCCATGCGAAGAACCTGCGCGGCGCGGTGGAGGGCGTCGGCCCGGTCGGCCGGGGCCTTCGCGGCCCACCCGGGCTGACCCACCCGGGCGCGGTCGACCGCGGCTGCGACGTCGGCCGCGGTGGCGACTCCGGCGGTCGCGACGAGCCGCCGGGGTGACCCGGGATCGGTGGAGTCGATGCCCGTGTGGGCTCCTACGCCGTCGCCGACGAGCACGGGCACCCTGAGCGGAGGCCCGGCGTCCAGTTCGCGAAGGGCGTCGACCAGCGCCGAGCGGTTCGGCTGGCGGCGAAGCTCGAGGATCGGCTCGTTGGCGAAGGCGTTCACGGCGCCGCGAGCAGCTGCTCGATCGGGACGCCACGGCCGTGCGCCGACAAGAACGAGGTGCTGGCGGTGTTCTCGAGGAGCCGTCGGACGAGGTAGGCCATGCCCATCACCAGGTCGCCGACGGGGCAGTACACGCGGGTGCGTATCCGGTGGACGGCGAGCGCGTCCCGCAGATCGTCGCCGAGGCCCTGCAGCAGCTGCACCTCGATGTCGCGGTCGTCGCCCTTCCCGAACAGCCGGTTGTAGGCGATCGCGTGCGACACCGACCGCAGGTTGTGGGATGCGATCGCCAGTCGCACGAGCGGCTGCGCGTCGATGAGGGTGCGCGTGAGCGCCTCGAAGTTGCGGTCGCTGTCGGCCTTGTCCGTGAAGACCGGGGGGCTCCAGCCGCGCTGGCGCGCCTCGGCGACCTCGTGGTCCCAGTAGGCGCCCTTCACCAGCCGGATCGTCAGGGGAACGCCCCGCGCGTTCGCTCGCACCCAGTCGAGCACGCGATCGACGATCGCCGGCGACTCCCGCAGGTAGGCCTGCATCACGACGCCCGCCGAGGGGCCGGCGCGGAACTCCGAGTCGGCGAGCAGGTCGAGCACGAGGTGCAGCGTGGTCTCCAGCGTGTCGACCGACTCCATGTCGATGTGGAGGTGCACGCCCGCATCGCGCGCCCGTCGCAGAAGCGGGACCAGGCGCCGGGCGGCATCCTCGGCGCCGAGCTCGGGGGCGGCGGGTCGGATGAGGGGAGTCAGGGCGGAGATCTTGACGGACACGTTTGCCCGGGGGATCGGCCCGGCCGAGTCGCCCTCGAGCACCGGTCGCGGGGGCCACGTTCCGACCGCGGCCGCGAGGGTGTCGATCGCGTCGGTGCACCGCGCGGCGTAGTGGTCCGCCTCGTCCTGCGTGACGGTGGCCTCGCCGAGCAGATCGAGCGACGCTCCCGCGCCGTCACGCCAGAGGCGCTCGAGATGTCCGAGCGCCGCGCTCGGCGATTCCCCGACGATGAACCGCTGGGCGAGATGGCGGACGCCCGCCGCGGCGACGCTCCCGACCAGTCGCTCGCCGATACGGCTCCGCCCAAGCGTCTCGGGGGCCTTGAGGAGCGGCGGCGGGTCCTCCACCTCCTCGAGCAGCGCAGTGAGGTGGTCGGTGAGCTCCTCCGGCGTACGGCATGCCGGCGTCGCGTCGACGAAGCGAAACAGCGCGGCCTGCACGTCGGGACGGTCGGCCACCATCTGCATGAGGCGCTGGTCGACAGACCGGCCCGGATGGCGGATCGCAGGGGGATAGGCGGCGGAGAGGGATCGCCCGATCTCGTGGATTGATGCCTCGAGACCCTGCACCGAGCCAGCATACGCCGGTGTAACACTTCGGTAAGAACGAGGAACCATTCTTCGGACGTCGCATCGCGATGCGGCCTATCCTGTCCGCAGATCCCCGCGAAGGAGCCAACCATGCCGTCGTTGTTCAGCCGATACAAGACCCGTATCCCGGCGCCCGAGGACTCCCACCCGGGCCGGCCGCAGCGGATGCCCGTGCCGGCGCGCCACCTCGTGCTGGACACGCCGCTGGAGCCCCCGTTCCCCCCGGCATCGAGACCGCGGTGTTCGGCCTCGGGTGCTTCTGGGGCGCGGAGCGACTCTTCTGGAAGACACCCGGCGTGTACACGACGGCCGTCGGCTACGCCGGCGGGGCGACCCCGAATCCCACCTACGAGGAGGTCTGCGGTGGGCGGACCGGTCACACCGAGGCCGTGCTCGTGGCCTACGACCCCGCTCAGGTCACCTACGAGGAGCTCCTGCGGGTGTTCTGGGAGGGTCACGACCCCACCCAGGGGATGCGCCAGGGCAACGACGTGGGCACCCAGTACCGCTCGGCGATCTACACCACTTCCGACGCCCAGCTTGCCGTCGCCGAGCGCTCCGCCACGATGTTCGGAGAGCGGCTCGCCGCGGCCGGCTTCGACGGGATCACGACCGAGATCGCACCCGCGGGCCCCTTCTACTACGCGGAGGAGTACCACCAGCAGTACCTCGCGCGGAACCCCAACGGCTACTGCGGCCTCGGGGGCACCGGCGTGACGTGCCCGATCGGCGTCGCGGTCGGCGACTAGTTTCGCTCGCGTCCGGCCGGCGTCCTCGCACGCCGGTTGGGCCAGGTCTCCCGTGCCACCGCCACGAGATTGCGCACCAGCGCCGACGGGTGCTCGCGCCGCCAGGCCAGCGCGAGCGCGATCCTGACGCCAGCGCCCTGCACCGGCACGTAGACCACCCCGTCACTTCGCACCTGCTCCATCGACGCCGGCACAAGCGAGACGCCGAGGCCGGCGGCGACCAGGCTCACGATCGTCGGGATCTCGCCCGCCTCCTGGACGACGTTCGGGCTGAAACCCGCGTCGTGGCAGGCCGAGATGACCTCGTCGTGGAAGGGGGGGTTGAGCGGGCGGCCCCACATGACGAACGGCTCGTCGGAGAGCGCGGCGAGCGGCAGCCGCCGCCGATTCGCGAGCCGGTGGAAGTCGGGGAGCGCGATGACGAGCGGCTCTTCGAGGAGCCGCAGCGTGGCGACCTCGGCTGACTCGACCGGCAGCCGAACGAGCCCCGCGTCGAGCGCACCGCGGGTGATTGCGGTGATCTGCTCAGTGGTCGACAGCTCTGATGGGACGACCGACGCGTCGGGATACCGCTCGCGGAACCGTCGCAGGAGCATGGGGAGGAGCTCGTGGGCGGCCGAGCCGACGAACCCCATCTGGATGGTGCCCGTCGTGCCCGTCGCGCTGCGGCGCACCGTCTGCTCCACCCGGGCCGCCTGAGCGAGGAGGTCGCGGGCGGCGGGCAGCAGTGCGGCACCGCTGTCGGTCAGCTCGACGCTGCGGCGGGTGCGGCGAAACAGCTCCACGCCGAGGCGCGCTTCGAGCCGCTTGATCTGCTGGCTGAGCGGGGGCTGGGCAATCCCGAGGCGGGCGGCCGCGCGTCCGAAGTGCAGTTCCTCGGCGACCGCCACGAAATATCGTAGATGCCTGAGCTCGAACGGTTCTGATATCACAGTGGTCTTACTGTAGCGCGATCCGGCATATTGGACATATGAAAAGGATCGCCCTACCGTACGAAACGTGACCGCTCAACCACCAGAAACGCGCGGGCTGGGCTCCATGGCGGGATTCCTCGTCGGGGCGAGCGCGATGTTCGCGACGATGTACTCGACGCAGGGCATCCTCCCCGAACTCGGACGGGCCTTCGGGGTGACGCCAAGCCGGGCCGGGCTCACGATCTCGGTGCTGGTGCTCGCTGTCGTCGCCGGGTCCTGGATCTGGGGTCCGCTCTCCGATCGCGTCGGCCGCCGCTCCTGCCTCATCGCGGCCAGCGGCCTGCTGGTGCCCGTGTCGATCGCGGTCGCGCTCGCGCCGTCGTTCGAGGTGCTGCTCGGCGTGCGGGCGATTCAGGGATTGGTGCTTCCCGGACTGCTCGTGGTGGGTCTGCCGTACGTGTCCGAGGTGTTCATCCCGGCGTTCGGCGCGCGGGCGATGGGGTGGTATATGGGCTCGCTCATCGCCGGCGGACTGGTGGGCCGGCTCGGTGTGGCCCTGCTGGCCTCGGTTACCTCGTGGCGCGTCGCCCTCGGGATGCTGGCGGTCCTTCCGCTCGCCGCCGTCGTGGTGATGGCCCGCGGCCTGCCTCCAGCGCCACCCGTGCGGCGCGCGTCGCGGGAGGGTGGCATCGCGAACCGCCGTGTCATCGCCGCTGCCATGACCGGCCCGAGTCTCTTCTTCGTCTTCGTCGGCGTCTTCTCGTACATCGGGTTCAGGCTCGAGGCCGCCCCGTTCTCGCTCTCGCCGACCGCGGCATCGCTCGTGTTCGGCCTCTGGGTCGTGGGCGCCGTCGCCCCGATCGCGGGTCGCTGGGCGGAGCGAGTCGGCTGGGCGCAGGTCGCCATGATCGGCGTGCTCGCAGCTGCCGCCGGCGTCGCCCTTACCGTGCCGGACTGGCTCCCGACAACGGTTGGTGGGCTGGCGCTCGTGACCGTCGGCATGTTCACGGTCGTGACCGCGGCGCCGATCGGCGTCGGGGGCGCGCAGGGCGTGCGACCGGGCTCCGCGAGCGCGCTCTACTACAGCATCTACTACACCGCCGGAGCGATCGGCGCGTTCCTGCCAGGCCTCGCCTGGCAAGCGTCCGGATGGGGAGGGGTTGCCCTCGTCGTCGGCGTCGCGCTCGCGGTCGCCGCGGTCGGCGCGTGGCTCGGCATGGTCGAGCGGCGCCGCGCGCCCGTGGCGCTCGCGCGGATCAGCCTCGGGTAGGGGCCGCGATGAAACCGAAGGAGACGTTCACGGCGGGTCGAACATCTCGGGACCGGGTGGGAGTATCGAGTCGGGCGAGGCGCGTCGATACGTATGACAGGCCACATGCCTGGTTGAGCGGACCATGAGAGAGGACTGACGTGACGAGGCATCTGTTTGACATCAAGGAACGTGCGACCCACTCGCTGGTCGCCGACCAACTCCGGTCGCTCGCCGACCAGATTGCGGCGGGATCGCTGGACATGGCGTACGACGAGTGGCACGCCCCGACGGTGGTCGTCGACCCGATCGACGTGGTCGTCGACCTCGTCCAGAAGAAGCACGAGGTCGAGCTCACCATCCAGATGCGCTGGCCCGTCGAAGACGCTGCGTAGGCCCAACGCCCGTACCACGGGCTCGCCGGAGCCTGCGGAGACATCCGGGTAGCCCTCCCGGTTCGTGCGTCCCGGCTGGTAGGGTCGCGCCCAGTGGGTGGGGCGACCGGATCCGGCGTCGTGGGCCACGCGCGCAGGGTGCTCGTCACGGTGATGCTCGCGATCGCGGGCACGCTCGTCGTGCCTGCCGTGGCCGGCGCCGCGGTGGACGTGTGGTTCGTCCAGGGAGAGCAGCTCGTCAAGGTCGCGCGCCCCGGCACCACGTCCCTCGAGGCCGCGCAGGCGCTGCTTGCCGGACCGACCGCCGCGGAGAAGGCGAAGGGCATCCGCACCTACGTGCCGTCGGCCACGCCGCTTCGATCGCTCACGCTGGCCGGCGACCTCGCCACCATCGACCTCGGCAACCGATTCGTCGCGGGGACGCAGGACACCGAGAGCGACCTCGCGCGGCTGTCGCAGCTGGTCTCCACGCTCACCGGTCCGGAGGGCGTCAAGCGGGTCCAGCTCCTCATCGACGGGGGCGTGGTGTTCGGCCTGTTCCCGGGCGTCCAAACCGACCAGCCCGTCACGATCGAGCTGCTCCAGACCCCGGACATCGCCCCGCCGACGAATCCGCCCGGATCGAGCGGCGGTGCCGACAAGACCGTGCGGGCATCCCAGCAGCGCCTCGCCGACCTTGGCTACCTGCGCTCCGCCGACGTGGACGGCAAGCTCGGGCCCGCGACGACGGCCGCGGTGATCGCCTTCCAGAAGTGGGAGCGACTCGGGCGAGACGGGGTCATCGGGCCGCTCACGCGAGCCCGGCTTCAGACGGCGAAGCGCCCGACGCCCCGCACCACCGGCAGCGGCCGCCGGGCGGAGGTGCTCCTCGACCGTCAGGTCACGCTTGCGATCGAGAACAACGAGGTCGTGCGGATCATCCACGTGTCGACCGGTGCATCCGGCACGCCGACTCGCGTGGGCGTCTTCAAGGTGGTGCAGAAGTACCAGAAGTGGTGGTCGGTGCCGTTCCGCACCTGGCTACCGTGGGCCATCCAGTTCGACGGGGGCATCGCGTTCCACGAGTACTCGCCGGTGCCGAGCTCCCCGGCCTCCCACGGCTGCGTGCGAAACACGAGCACCACCGCCAGGTGGCTCTTCGACTTCCTGCGCGTCGGCGGCTCCGTCAAGGTGATCGCGAAATCATGATGATGCGGCGTCGCACGCTGGTGCTCCTCCTCGCCGCGGGCGGTGCCGCTGCGGGACCCGCGAGCGCGGTCGTGGTGCCGGACCAGCTCACGGTGGGGGTCGCGCTGCCGAGCGAGGGCTTCCAAGTGGGCTCCGTGCTGGGCCAGGACGTCGTGTTCGCGCGCGGCTACGAGATCGACCTGGCCCGGGCGATGCGGGTCAAGATGGGACTCAAGCAGGCCAGGTTCCTGCAGAGCCCGTTCCCCGACCTGCTCACCGCGGGCGTCAAGCCGTGGGATGTCGCAATCGCGCAGATCTCGGTCACCCCGGAGCGGCAGGCGATCGTCGACTTCAGCACTGCCTACATGACGGTCGATCAGGGCGTTCTGCTCTCACGCCAGGTTGCCAAGGCGCCCCGTAACATCGCCGAGCTCAAGAAGCTGAAGGTGTGCGTGCTCACCGGGTCGACGGGCCAGACGATCGTCGCGCAGCGCGTCAAGCCCAAGCCCGCCGTACGGCTGTTCAAGCGTGTCTCATTTCTCATGCAGTCGCTGCAGTCCGGCCTGTGCGAGGCGGTCGTCTACGACGCGCCGTCGCTCGCCACGCTCCGCGCTCGCGTCCCGAGTCGCTACGGCGGCTTCGCAGGAGTGCTGCGCACGCGCGAGTCCTACGCGGTTGCCCTGACGAAGGGCAGCACCCTCACCCCTCAGGTCAACGCCGCCCTGGCCGCGCTGAAGGCGGACGGCACGCTGCGGCGCCTCGAGAGGCAGTGGCTCGCGGTGGCCTTGGGCGGGCTGCGCGTCCTCACCTAGCGACCGACGCGTGCCGGAGCGCCGCGGTTTCCGCCGCTCACCGGTCGGCCATGGCCTCGGCGAGGGCGACGAGGTCGGGGGTGACGACGTCCCACGCCGCGGTGGGCGAGAGGTCGGTGACCTGGGCGGGCCCGTGCTCGGTCGGCCGCGGGACGAACGCGGTCCGAAACCCGAGGCCCGACGCGGCCTGCAGGTCGTTGTTGTGGGCGGCGACGAGCATCACCTCGTGCGGCTCGAGATTGAGCAGCGCCGCATTGCGCAGGTACGCCTCGGGCAGGGGCTTGTAGGCGCGCGCGGTCTCGGCGCACAGGATCACGTCCCACCGCAGTCCGCCGTACCGAGCGAGTCGGGTCAGGAGCCCCACGTTGCCGTTGGAGAGCGTCCCGACGATGAACCGCTCCCTGAGTTCGGCGAGGCCCGCCACCGCATCCGGCCAGGGATCGAGCCGGTGCCATGCCCGGGTGAGGTGCAGGAGGTCCGACTCGGTGAGCCCGCCGATGCCGTTGCGTGTGAGCACCCGATCGAGGCTCTCGCGGTGAAGGGTGTCGAGGATCGTCCACTCGCGCCTGCCGGACCGCACCTCCTCCATCGCCGGTTGGTACTCGCCGCGCCACTCGTCCGCGAGGCGGGCCCAGTCTCCCCGCAGCCCGCGCTCGTCTGCGAACGCGGTGAGCTCACGGATGACGCTCGTCCTCCAGTCGACGACGGTGCCGAACACGTCGAACAGCATGGCCTGGACCGGACGGCCGCTCATCCTCCGAAGGGTGCCAGATCCGCCCGCGCCACCGGGGCACCGACGCCGGGGTTTGTCCGCGCCGCGCCGCCGGGTTTCACACGGATGACCGCCGGGAAGTCTCCTCCTAGCATCGGTCCGAAGACGTGAAGGAGCGCGGAATGTCGACACACGCCACCGACCGGACCCAGCCAGGCGCGACGCCCGACCGGCCCCCTGCGTTTCCGTGCCGGCACATCGTGTGCTGCGTCGACGGGCGCGAGGGCAACGCGCCGGTCATCGCGGAGGCCGTGCGGCTCCGGGCCTTCGGCGAGGGCAAGCTCACGTTCGTGCATGCCTTCGAGGCGACCCCGGTCCCGGAGGCGTTTCCCGCGGAGGTGCCGTTCCTCGACCGGGTCTCCGGTCTGCATGAACGGACGGAGGCGTGGCTCGACGCGCTCGCCCGCGAGCACGGGGGCGAACCGCAGGTGATCGAGGGCTACCCGCCGGACGCGGTGGTGCGATGGGCGCTCAAGAACGGCGTCGACCTCATCGTGGCCGGATCCCACCGCGGGGTCATCCAGCGGATGTTCCTCGGCGGCTTCGCGACCTACCTGGCCGCTCACGCGCCATGCTCGGTGCTGTTGGTGCGGCCGGACGGCACGGCGACCACCTCGACGCAGGGCGTCCCGTTTCGCCACCTCGCCGTCTGCGTGGACGACTCGGCGCCGTCGCTGCGTGCGCTCGGGGAGGCGAGGCTCCTTCGCGACCTCGGCGCCGACCGCTTGTCGGTGATCCACGTCGCGCAGTGGCCGCTTTCATACCTCACTGGCGGCTTCGCGATGGTGATCGATCCCACCGACGTCTTCGAGCGACAGCAGCAGTGGCTCGTCGAGACCGTCGACGAGACCCGGCGCGAGGAGGCCGTGTTCCTGAGAGGGGCGCCCGCGATCGCCGCGTGCGAGTGGGCGGAGCAGGAGCGACCCGACCTCATCATCGCCGCGTCCCATCGCGGGCTTGGGGACCGGATCCTGCTCGGCAGCTTCGCCCGCCACGTCGCCTACCACGCCCCGTGCAACGTCCTGCTCACCCGCACGGCATCCGACGGCGAGTCGGAGGCCGCCGCCGAGCGCTGAAGCGCGCCAGTCCGAGAGGAGCCCACAATGGCCGACACGATGAGAGCAGCCGTCTTCGAGGGGCACGAGCGGATCCACATCCGCGAGCGTCCCCGCCCGGCGTGCGGCCCGACCGATGCACTCGTGAGGGTCACCCTCACCACGATCTGCGGAACCGACGTCCACATCTGGCGTGAGGAATACCCGGTGGAGCAGGGGCGCATCGTCGGCCACGAGCCGGTGGGCGTCATCGTGGAGCTCGGCGAGGCGGTGCAGGGATACGCGATCGGCGACCGGGTGCTGGTGGGCGCCGTCACGCCGTGCGGCACCTGCTTCTTCTGCCAGTCGCACAGCGAGTCGCAGTGCTCCGGCTACGAGGACGAATGGATGATGATCGGGGCGTGGCGCCTCGGGAACTCGATCGACGGGGTGCAGGCCGAGTACTTCCGCGTGCCGTACGCCCAGGCGAACCTCGCGAAGATCCCGGACGACCTCACCGACGAGCAGTGCGTCCTGCTCGCGGACATCGCGTCCACGGGCATCTCGGCGGCCGAGAGCGGGAACGTCGAGCTCGGCCAGAGCGTCGCCGTGTTCGCGCAGGGGCCGATCGGCCTGAGCGCGACGGCCGGCGCGCGGCTGCGCGGCGCGAGCCTGATCATCGGCGTCGACGCGATCGAGAACCGGCTACAGCTGTCCACCCGGATGGGCGCGACCGAGGTCGTGAACTTCATGGAGGAAGACCCGGTGGCCGCGATCATGCGGTTGACCGAGGGTCGGGGCGTCGACGTCGCCATCGAGGCGCTGGGAAAGCAGGAGACATTCGAGTGGTGCCTCGACGTGACCCGTCCCGGCGGCACCGTCTCGAGCCTCGGGGTGTACGGCGGCAAGCTGGAGATCCCGACGGAGGCGTTCGTCTACGGGATCGGTGACAAGAAGATCGTGTCGACGCTGTGCCCGGGCGGCAAGGAGCGGATGCGCCGTCTCATGGAGCTCGTCCGAAACGGGCGTCTCGACCTGTCGCCGCTGATCACCCACCGGTTCGCGCTCGACGACATCGAGGACGCGTACGAGCTGTTCGGCAACCAGCGCGAGGGTGTCGTGAAGGTCGCGATCACGCCATGACCGAAACCGGCGCTGCGCTCAGTGCGTCGGGACTGCGCTACCGCTCGGGCACGCCGGCGGACGCGGAGGCCGTCGCCACGCTCCTGGAGGCCGAGAACGGCCGAGCGATGGACGTCGAGGAGCTCCGGCGACTGCTCGGCGCGTGGCCGAGCGTGCTCGCCGAGGACCGCGGTCGCCTGGTCGGCGCCTTCTACAGCCGCGGGTTCGCGCCGGACATGATCGAGTTGCGCAACACGCTCGTCGCCGCCGATCACCGGCGCTCGGGGGTGGGCGCGGAGATGGCGCGGCGGTTCGAGGAGGAAGCCCGGGCGCTCGGCTTTCAGGCGATGATCGGCGTGAACTGCAGGCTCCACCGGGGCGCGACACGGGAAGGGGCGAGCGCGGCCCGCGGCTTCTGGCTGCGGATGGGGTGGACCATCGTGTTCGCCACCGACGGCTCCGCCGTGGTCGCCAAGCACCTGTGACCGACGCATCCAGCCCAGGTCCCGCACGCCGTAATGCGTCGGCCGGTCGATCGGCGACCCGATGAAGGACACCGTCCGGATCGGCCGCATCGCCGGAGTCGAGATCGGCGTCAACTGGAGCTGGGTCATCGTGCTGGCCCTCATCGTGTGGACCCTCGCCGCCGGAATCTTCCCTGCTGAGGTGCCCGGGCTCTCGGACGCCACCTACCTGGTCATGGCCGCCATCGCGGCCTTGCTGTTCTTCGCGTCGCTCCTGCTACATGAGATCGGCCACGCCGTGCGGGCTCGCCGCGAGGGGATGCAGATCGACGGCATCACCCTGTGGCTCTTCGGCGGGGTCGCGAGGTTCCGCGGCATGTTCCCGAGCGCGGGCACCGAGTTCAGGGTGGCGGTCGCCGGGCCGATCGTCTCGGTGGTGCTCGGTGTCGCCTTCGTGCTGATCGCGGCCCTCGCCGACCTCGGCCGGGCGGTGCACGGAGTCGCGACCTGGCTTGGGTACATCAACCTGGTGCTCGCCGCGTTCAACCTCCTGCCGGCCCAGCCGCTCGACGGTGGTCGGTTGCTCCACGCCGCGATCTGGAGCCGCACCGGCGACCTCGTGCGCGCCACGCGCCAGGCTGGGAAGGCCGGCGAGGCCCTTGGCTACACGATGATCGCCGGTGGGGTGCTCATGTTCATCGTGTGGGGAGCGTTTGGCGGCGCCTGGCTGGCGTTTCTCGGGTGGTTCCTGCTGAACGCCGCGCGGATGGAGGCGCGGACCATTCTCGTCCGTCAGGCGCTCGGCGGGGTGCGCGTCGGGGATCTCATGACTCCTCACCCGGTGACGGTGCGCGCCGACGCGACCATCGGCCAGTTCATGGACGGCGTGGCCTGGCGGTCGCGGTACACGACGTACCCGGTCGTCGAGGGAGCCGACGCGCATCCCGTCGGTCTGCTCACCTTCCGAGGCGTCGCCGAGTCGCCGCGCTCGGACTGGGACCGGCGCACCGTGGCGGACCACATGATCCCGGTGAGCGACGTCGCGACTGTCACACCCGATCAACCGGCCGACGCCGCGCTCGAGACGCTCATGGCCTCGCCGAGCCGCGTGCTCGTCGTCGACGGCGGCCGTCTCGTGGGGATCCTCTCGATCAGCGACATCATGCGCGCGATCGAGGTGGGCGGCCACCGGTCGCCACCGCTTCAGGACGGCCGCGCGGCCTGATCGGCGGCTGCGGTCTTTCCGCGGAGAAGGTCGGTAGCGCGCGCGATGCGGTGGAGCGCGACACATGCGAACCTCCCGCCACTACCGTTCGCGACCACACGGCTCGTTCGAGGAGGCCTGAGATGAGCACCGACACAACGCTCGAGATGAGGACGGCGCGTCTCGAAGAGGAGGTCGACGCGCTGGAGCGCCAGGTCGAAGCCCTCCGCGAGGAGCTACGCGCCCTGGCTCGGATGGTCAGCGAGACCGCCGCGCCGCTGCCGGGTGGCGGTCCCGAGTGAGCGAATTCTGAGGCGTCGTACCGTCGAGCCGATGGACAATCCATCGGCGCTCCGCGTCGTCGAACGTGGCGAACCTGAGCGCCGAGGCTCGGTGACAGTAACCCCCTTGGGACATGACGACCGGCCCGCATGCGACCGGTTTGATCGCAGATCGGCCGAATCACGCTACCCTGAATCGACGGCGTCAGGACTACTGGCTCCGCCGCGCCACGAAGGCCAGCTGATTCCCGAGCATCCCTCGCCCAGTTCCCCCCGCAGGCACGATCCGACCCGGTTCGCGCCTGATCTTGCATGGGTGGCCGCATTACGCCGGCCGCTCCCCGAGCGGCTCCGGCGCGTGCTGAGCCGCTTCCGCCGTCCAGCCGGCATCGTCGGCACGGTCGTGCTGGCCGTCGCGGCGCTCTGGTTTGCGGCTCGGGGAGTGAACTTCGCGGCACTCTCGGAGACCTTCCGCGGCGTCCGATGGGAATGGATCGCAGCCGGCGCGGTGGCCAATGCCGTTCAGATACTCATGTTCGGCGTGGCCTGGAGGATCGGTCTGGAGGAGGGCGGTGTCGGCAAGATTCCCCTCCGTCACGTCGTTTCCGCGACCTGGATCGGGAAGGCGGGGAACGCCGTCCTGCCCGCTCGGATGGGCGAGGTCGCCCGCGTGGTGGCGGTCCGCCGCCACGTTGACCGTGAACGCGGCACGATCTCGCGCATCGCCGGGACGCTCGTCGGACAGCGGGTGCTGAACAGCCTGGCCACGTTCATCGTGGTCGTGCTCGTCGCGACAACCATGCCGTTGCCCATTCCGCTGCCGGGGCTGCGATGGCTGGCGGCTGGCGCGGTGGCGGCGCTGGTGGTAGGCCTGCTCGTGGCCAGCCGTTACGAGCTCGGAGCCCGAGCTCGACGGCGGATTCCCCGACGACTGCGGGGCGTGCTCGAATCGGTCATCGACGGCGCCGGTGTGCTTCGGGCCCGCCGTCCGGCCGCGCGTTCACTCGGTCTGCACGTTGTCGCGGTGGTCGCACAGCTCGCGACGCTCGGCTGCCTGCTCCATGCGTTCGGCGTTGCCACCCCCGCAACTGCGCCGCTCCTCGTCCTGGCGATGGTGTCACTCGCGGGCGTCCTGCCGGCGTCGCCCGGAGGGATCGGGGTGACCCAGGCCGCGATCGTCGTGCCGCTCGGCGCCACGTACCACGTCAGCGCGAACCTCGCGCTCGCGTTCGCCCTCGGCCTTCAGGCAACCATTCTCGTGGTGGCGGTCATCGGCGGCCTTGTGGGCCTCGCACATCAGCGGCTCGCGCGACCCAACCTCGCGGGAATCCACTGACGCACGGCCGTCGGCCGAACCCTACGGTGGGGTGCGTGGCCGCCGGTGTCGAGCGCGAGGGGCGGCGGTGAAGCTCGCCGGGTCAGGCGCCCGGCGCACGGTCGCGCGCCGCGGCTCCCCACCGACTCACCCCGGCAGGCGTGCGGTTTTGCTCTACGCCCTCTGGCAGGTGGTGCTGATCGGCATCTGCTTCCTCGTCTACTTCGGCGTTCGAGGACTCACCACCGGTGCCATCGCGCGCGCGAACGAGAACGCGCGCGCGCTCGTCGACCTCGAGGGGTCGCTCGGGATCCTGTGGGAGGAGGGCTCCCAGGCCGCGATCGCCGGTCACGACGCGCTCGTGACGCTCGCCAACTGGGTGTACATCTACGGCCACCTCCCACTCCTCGCCGTGACGGCATGCTGGCTCTTCGCTCGACGGGGCGAGCGGTTCCTCGTGCTCCGCAACGCGATCTTCATCTCCGGTGCGATCGGCATGATGATCTTCGCGACGTTCCCCGTGACGCCGCCGCGGCTGGGCATCCTCGAGGTGATCGACACCGTGACCCAGCGATCGCACACCTACCGGGCGATCCAGCCGCCCGGGCTGACCAACCAGTACGCGGCGTTTCCGAGCCTCCACTTCGGCTGGAACCTGCTGCTGGGCATCGTGATGGTCGGCGCGGTGCGGCACACGGCCGCGAAGGTCTTCTGGGCGGCGACGCCGGTGGCGATGGCCATGGCCGTCGTCCTCACCGGAAACCACTACGTCGTCGACGTCATCGCAGGTGCGATCGTGGCGCTCGCCGGGCTGCTCGCCGCCGAGTATCTGCACCGGCGGCCGCTGTTCGCGGTGCCCCGGTTCGTGCCGCCGGGCGTGGGCGGCGGCAGATGACGCCGGACGGCACGTTCGTCGTGGCGCACCGTGCGGCGAATCGCCTCGCCGACCTGGAGCGCGCGGCGACGGAGGATGTCGCGATGGTCGAGGGGGACGTGCATCTGTTCTGGGGGCGGCTCGAGGTGCGCCACCTCAAGACCATCGGCCCGATCCCCATCCTGTGGGACCGGTGGTACCTGGCGAACCCGTTTATGCCGCGGTTGCGGCTCGAGCGCGTGCTGAGTGACACCGGCGAGAACGTCCACCTGATGCTCGACCTCAAAGGCGTGCGCTCTGCCGTGGGTGGCGCCGTTCGGCGCGTGCTCGTGGCGCGGGCACCGGGACGCCCGGTCACGGTCTGTTCCCGCAACTGGCGGGCCCTTGCGCGCCTCGGCGCGGTGCCCGGGGTGCGGATCGTCCACTCGGTCGGCAGTCGACGGCAGCTCAGGGCGCTCCTGCGCCGGTTCGGGCCCGGCACCCTCGATGGGGTGTCAGTCCACGCCGACCTTCTGACGCCCGCGATCGTCCGGCAGCTCCGAGATCGTGCCGGCACCGTCATGTCCTGGCCGATCGACTCCCGGGAGCGAGCCGAGGTCCTCGCGGGGTGGGGCGTTCAGGGGTTCATCGCGGAACGCCCCGAGGTGCTCGCACAACGCGCTTCGTAGCCTCGGCTACGGCCGCGACTCGACCGTCAGCGCGAGCCGGCGCAGGAGGTCGGCGAGGCGCTTGCGGTCGGTCGCCCCGAGCGCCTCGAGGAGCTCGTCCTCGCGCCGGACGTGCGCCTCGACTGCGGCGTCGACGATCCGCTTTCCCTCCGGGGTGAGCCGCACCAGCACGCCGCGCCGGTCGTTCGGGTCGGCGCGGCGCTCGATGAGCTTGGCTGCCACGAGCTTGTCGAGCCGGTGGGTCATGGTCCCTGACCCGACCATCATCGTGCGCAGGAGTTCCTTGGGGTTCAGCTCGTAGGGCGCGCCATTTCGCCGGAGGGTGGCGAGTACGTCGAACTCGTCGGGCCGCAGCCCGAACTGCGCGAACGTCTTGGCATGCGCGGCCTCGTGGGCCTTCGCCAGCCGCGCAATCCGCCCGACGACGCCCATCGGCGCACGATCGAGATCCGGTCGCTCCTTGGCCCACTGGTCGAGGATGAGATCGACGGCGTCACGCACGCGGAGCATCTTATCTCGACATCGAGATTGACGCGGACGAGCGGAGGCGATAGTTTCTCCACATCAAGATACTTGATATCGTGAGAAATGGAGTGAGCGAGATGTCGACAACAGCCACAGCCTTCATGCAGATCGAGGCGACCGAGAC
Source organism: uncultured Thermoleophilia bacterium (assembly GCA_963777565.1). Taxonomy (GTDB): domain Bacteria; phylum Actinomycetota; class Thermoleophilia; order Miltoncostaeales; family Miltoncostaeaceae; genus CALMEC01. The sequence goes on along the minus strand of CAVZQZ010000009.1, from coordinate 458,878 downwards.
GCGGGACGCTCCGGTCGACGGCCCCCGACCCGGCCGCTGGGAGCTCACGGGTGTGAGCTCGGACCCGCGCCGAGCGGCTCCGAGACTCGCCGGGCACCTCGAGGTGAGTGCCGACGCTGCCGCTCGGCTCTTCCTGTCCATCGAGTCCGAAGCCCCGGTCGTCATCGACGCCCGCCTGACGCATGTCGATCCGGACGGCGACACGCGCTTCCAAGGGAGCATCACGGCGAGCGGCCTACGCTCGGCGGTCGACGTGGCTGGCCGCTTCCACGGTGTGTTCCGCGACGGCGCGCGCGACATCGCGTGGTGGACGCTTCGCGCCGAGTGGGCGATGCCGGCCGCCGGCCGCCGGTGGCGACTTACCCGTGGCCGCACGTTGCGTCGGCGTGTCCTCGAGCTCGGCGTGAACGCCGAACGCGAGCTCGCTCGGTGACAGGAGTCGAGCCGCCCCGCCCGCTGACCTGCGCCGACAGACCCCGCGGGTCCAGCTGCCTTGCAGGCCCGCATCACCCCCGTCTTCCCGGTGGGAGCTGCGCACGTTGTGCACGCCGCGACCGGTCCCGGCGTAACATTTCGGGCCCATGGGCGCCACTACGGGGCGCGGGTAAGCACCGTCGACCGGCGCCGGAAGTGGCGTAGATCCCCGTACCGGCCGGCCGGGGACGCCCCGATGCGCCCGACATGGCGGCGGAGGAGGATACGCCGACGTTTCCTGCGGGACAGGGAGGGCTGTGATGGACCGCCGTGGCCTTGGTTGGCAGCGTGCGATGAGAGTTCACGCTGCCGCGGTGGTCGGCGCCGCACTGGTCGCTGCCCCGGCCGCAGCCGCAGCCGACGGATGGCGTATGGCCGGCCATGACGCCGCCCGTACCTCACGGAGCGGCGTGGTCTCCGCCCAGGAGTCGGCCCTCCTGCCCGGATGGCCCGTGAGCGACGAGGGGTGGAGCTCACCGCTGGTCGCATTGGACGGAACGCTGGTGCGGCCGGGCGGCCCGTTCACGGCGATCATGAACCGCAGCGGCACCTTTCGGCGGGAACTCGTCGCCGGTGGTGGTGGGCAGGTGATCGGCACTGACAGACGTGTGCAAGCGATCGGCATAGACGGACGCCTCTATGGCTTCTTCGGCCTCGGCCTGGCGGCCTACACGCCAGCCGGGCGGTTGCTTTGGCGCACGGCGCGGCTCGATGCCGCTCCAGAGGCGTCCGACCGGACGTTCACGGTCGCGCAGGATGGCAACGTCTATTGGATGGCACAGCAGGACACCCCGGTGGCGCTCGACGGCGACGGCCACCGGCTCTGGGATTCTGAAGGTGACTGTTGTTCCCGGAAGCCGCTGCTCGCGGTCGGCCCGACTGGGACCGTCTACTACAGCCCACCTTCGTTTGCCGTATCCGGACTGGTGGCCCGCCGGCGGGATGGAACGACGCTGTGGCAGCGGGCCCTCCCCGGTCGCGCCGGCGGTATCGCCGTTGCAGATGACGGCACGGTGCTGGTGCTCGTCGGAGGGGGCGGCCTTCACGCGTTCTCCCCCGATGGGAGCGAGCGTTGGTCGGTGTTCACGGCGCCGGGCGCAAGCCGGATGGCCATCGGCGCCGACGGGTCCGTCTACGTCGTCGCGACCGGTGTCGTGGTGGCCGTCGGGCCAGACGGACGCGTGAGCTGGACCTACCGGGGGGCGGTCACGCCCACCGATCCGATCGTCGGCGGCGATGGGACCATCTACCTTGGCGGCTCGCCGCTCGTCGCGCTCCGCCCCGATGGGTCGAGGGCCTGGTCGGCTCGCGGAATCAGCCAACCCCTCGTGCCGACGGCGATCGGAGCCGACGGAACCCTGTATGCCGAGACGTCGGTGCTGGAGGGCTCCTTCGCCACACCGGGCGGGACGCTGTTCGCCCTCGCGGGCCCGTCGGCTCCCGTGCGAGTCAGGATCCCGGTCCCCGGACGTCAACGCGTCCTCATCTCGGGGCTGCGTGTCACCCCGAAGCGTTTCCGCATGCGCGGTACGGAGTCGCTGTGCATTCCGATCCGCGGATGCCGGCCCGCCGATCCGCTCGGCGCCACGTTGAGCTTCACGGTCAAGCGCGACTCGGTGGTCTCCTTGGTCGTGCGCCGAACATGCGACCGGAGAGTCGTGTCTCGCTTCTTCCGTCATGTGCGCACGGGGACGATGTGGCGATCGTTCAGCGATGTGACGAACTACCGGCCGCTTGCGCCGGGCCGATACACCGTCACCGCCACCGCGATCAGCGGCACCACCCGAGTCACGACCGGCCCGGTCCCCGTCACAATCGTCCGTTGAGGGAGCTGAAGCCAACCCGCTTGGCTCACGAGTCGATGATGGCCAAGGGGAATCGCGGGAGCGGGACTCAACCCGCGACCCTCGGCAGAGAAGGCGGTCCAGGATGGGGTGGAGCGGGAGTGAGAGCGGCCTGAGCCACCAGCGCGGTCGCGGCGACGTCGCTGTCGCGCTTCGACAGTCCCTGAATCTCGCTTGCAGCCAGGTCGATGCCTGTCGTTCGAAGTTCGTTCGCTGAGCTTGCGACCTTGGCGTTCCGGCGTCGGCGGCGGGATCAGTCCGTCGCTCCCGTCGGCACTGGCCGTGGGGTGCCTGCTGTGAAGCGGCTGCGAGTCGACCGCTCCCACGTGATGCCGAGGACGATGAGCGCCAGGTTCGCGCCGACGGTCGCTCCGACGATCGTGGTGATGAGCGCCAAGAGTCCGGCTGTGGCGTTGAACCCGAGCCACCCACCGCTGAGGGCGCCTGCCATCGCCGCCACGAACCCGGCGGTCTTGGTCGTCGCGGACCAGTCGCGATGCACCCAGGCCCAGTAGATCCCCAACCCGATCGGGATGCCGACGGCCAGAGCGGCCAGCAGTTCGTTGTCCAGGGGGACCGTGGGCAGCGTCGTCATGACGATCAGCGCGCCGAGGAACCATCCTCCCAGGCCGAGGACGAGCGGGTACAGGGACCGGAGCGACGCGCTGGCCTTGCGTCCGAAGCCGCCTCGCTTGTGTACCCGGTACGGCATCCAGAGCAGCGAGAGAACGGCGAGGATCGCGAGACCCACCATGGTGCCGGCGATGCCCTTGGCGAGCGCCGTGTGCGTCACCTCTGGCGTGAAGTCGATTGCCGTCTGCGTGTAGAGCGAGTCGTCGACCTGACCGCTGTCGAAGAAGGTGTTGACCAGTCGGGTACTCGCTTCGGGCTGTTGGCTCCAGAAGTCGGTCGTGTGTCCGAGCTCGGCCAGCACGACCTGGTGGCCGTTGGGCAGGTGCGGCAGGAGCTCGTCGGTCGCGGCGGTCGGCGGAGTCGCGAAGTCGAGCGTCCCGCCGATCAGGAGCGTCTCCACCTTCGTCGTCTGCACCCGGCTGTACTCGTCGTCGCTCCGCATTGGCCGGCCACGCATCGATCAGTCCTCCTCCGCCCCAGATGAACCTCGTGGCCGGATTGCCCGAGGATCGAGTCGTCATGCACACCGGACGAGAAGTACGCCTCCGCGGCGCGGGCATCGGCCCTCGCGGCGGCTGCCATTTCGCCCCAGACGAACGATTCGGGGAAGGCGAGGTCGCCCATCAGCGACATGAACCAGAATCCGCTCGAGTCGCCCTTTGCCGCCGAAAGCCATGAGTTCAGCGTCATCGGCGCTGAGATCGGCGCCGCCTCCGACGTCGACTCCATCAGGCCGTAGAAGGAGGCGATCCGCACGTTGCCCTTCTTGATCGGCAGGAACCACCAGCGGTCGGGGATGTCGGCCGCAGTGCGCCTCATCGACGCGGCGAGGTCGTCGGTTCGCCGGCGGCAGCTGTCGTCCTTGGAGCACAGGACGGCGTAGTGACGGATCTGCTCGTCCGTCGTCGTCGGATCCCAGAGGAAGTGGCCGGGCGGGTTCGACGCCGATCATCACCGATCGGTGGATGCTGTCGGGGTAGCGCCAGGAGTAGATCATCGCCGTGCGGGTACCGGCGCTCTCGCTGATGAGGTCGATGCGGTCGTAGCCGAGGGCCCGCCGGACGGCCTCGAGATCGTCGACCCGCTGCGGCAGCGTGTAGCCGGCGAGGTCGACACCGTCTGCCCGGAGCCGCTCCGCGCAGGATCGGAACGCGTCGGAGTACGCGCGTGTCGACTCGTCGCCGAGAAAGTCGTCCGGAGTGCTTCAGGGCCGAGACGACCTCCGGGCAGTCGAGCACCGACGAGCCGTCGACGCCGCGGTAGCCGACGAGGACGACGTCGTGCTTGTCGGCGAACCGGCTCGCCTTCTTGAAGTCCATGTTGGTGAGGCCCGGACCGCCCTCGAGCCGGAAGATCGGGCTCGGCCGGGTGGTCGGACCTGGCCTGGATGCGGGTGACCGGCAACGCGATCAGCCGCGACTGCGCGTCGGCTCGGTTCTCGGGCACGACCAGCGTTCCGCAGTCGGCGTCGTAGCGGCCGTTCTCGGTCGCGTAGCTGCACGGCTCCAGGATCAGCTGGCCGGCCCGTGCTCCTGCCGGCACGGAGACCGATCCATCACCGGGCGCGAATCGGAGGTACGCGAGGCCGAGCACCGCCAGTGTGATGAGCACGAGCGCGACGATTCGCGCAGGACTGAAGCGTCGGTTCGTCGGGGCTTCCATGATCTGTCCCTTCCTGGTCGAATCCATGCCCCGACGCTAAGGGCGTGGCGCGCGACGTACCTCGTCGCAAAGCCGGATTCGAGTCTCGTACCAGCCGATGATTCCGAGTCCTACTCGGGTAGGAGGCGGCGCTCGAGCACCTGCAGTACGTTCGATCGTGTGAGCCGCCCCATGTTCTTCGCGCGCAGGTACGGGTTCGACGTGCTGATCGTGATCGCAGCGATCGAAAGCGCCGTCGAGGTCGCTCTCAGGCGTGACTCGGCGGGAGCGCCGAGTGCGACCCTCTGGCTCACCGTGCCGGCGGTCGCGCTCCTCGTGCTGCCGCTGCTCGTGGCGCCGTCGCTTCCCGTTCGCCGCACCTGCATCGGTCTGGCTGCTGGGTGCGGCGCTCTCGTTCGTCGACGGGCGGCTGGTCGTGTTCACGGCCACCACCTTCGTCGCCGGCATGGCCGCCGCGTTCCTGCTCGGCAACCTCGGGGACAGCGTTCAGGCGCGCATCGGGTTGGCCGTCGCGCTCGGTGGCGCGGCGATCATCGTCTACAACAACCCGGACCACGGGCCCGGCGACTTCATCTTCATCCCCGTCCTGTTCGCGATCGCGTGGCTCGCCGGCTTCGCGTTGCGCGAGCGGGCCGCGCAGGCCGAGGCGGCAGAAGAACGCGCGATCCACGCCGAGCGCGAGCGCGAGGCGGCCGCACGCGTCGCCGTTGCCGAGGAGCGCGCCCGCATCGCTCGCGAGCTCCACGACATCGTCGCCCACGCCGTCAGCGTGATGGTGCTCCAGGTCGGCGCCGTCCGGCACAGGCTGCCGAAGACGCTGGAGGAGGACAGGGATGCGCTCACGGGCGTCGAGCGGACCGGCCGTACAGCGCTCGCCGAGATGCGCCGCCTCCTCGGCGCCATGCGCGGCGACAGCGACGAGCCTGAACTGGCGCCCCAGCCAGGTCTCGACAACCTCGACAGCCTGCTGGACGAGATCGGTCGCGCCGGCCTCCCCGTGCGGCTCCACGTCGACGGCGACCGCCTCCCGCTCCCGCGCGCGCTCGACCTGTCCGCGTATCGGATCGTTCAGGAGGGCCTGACGAACGCGCTCAAGCATGCGCGCGCCAGCCACGCGGATGTGACCGTCCGCTACGGGTCGGACGAGCTGCTGATCGAGGTACGCGACGACGGCGAAGGCGGCTCGACAGGCGACGGCCTCGGCCACGGGCTCGTCGGCATCCGTGAACGTGTCAAGATCTACGGTGGCGAGATGACCGCGGGAACGCAAAACGGGGGCGGGTTCATCCTGCGCGCGCGCCTCCCATTCAACGACGACCGCCCATGAGCATTCGCGTCCTCGTCGCCGACGACCAGTCAATGGTCCGCGCCGGGTTTCGCATGCTGCTGTCCAGCGAACAGGGCATCGAGGTTGTGGCAGAAGCGAGCAACGGGCTCGAGGCGATCGAGAAGGCGGCGCGTTTTCACCCGACCGTCGTGCTGATGGATATCCGCATGCCGGAACTCGACGGCCTCCAGGCGACGCGCCGTATCCTCGCCGCCGACAACGCCGCTCGGATCCTGATACTCACGACGTTCGACCTGGACGAATACGTCTACGAGGCGCTGAAAGCCGGCGCGAGCGGCTTCGTCCTCAAGGACGAACCGCCAGAACAGCTGATCGCCGCGATCCGCACCGTTGCCGCTGGAGATGCGCTGCTCTCACCCACGGTCACGAAGCGTGTGATCAAGCAATTCGCGCGCATCCCGCACCCCGAGCCCCCCAAAGAGTTCGACGAGCTGACCACGCGTGAACAAGAGGTCTTTCGCTTGATCGCCAACGGCCTCTCCAACCCGGAGATCGCTCAAGAGCTCTACATCAGCGACACCACCGTCAAGACGCACGTCACGCACATCCTCCAGAAACTCAACCTCCGTGATCGTGTCCAAGCAGTCGTGCTCGCATACCGGACCGGTCTCTTCGAGGCGGACGCGGGCCGGCCGAGCAATCGCGATGAGGGCCCGAGTGCCTGACAGCGAAACCGCGAGGGACGGAAGCCGCCGCTGGTCGCGGCAGGTCTGATCCATCCGTTGGTCGGTCGACCTGCGACCACCCGTCGTCAGACGGGCTCGCGGACGACGTGCCAGCGGTAACGACCACTCGGGGCTTTTTGCACGGAGTACTGCACTTCACGCTTCCCGCTGCGGATGTGTGCCAGGTTGTACGCATTCGCCGCATCGCGGGCACGCCGTAGCGAGTAGTGACGACTGATGGTGACCGCCTCGCTCATCTCACGTTCCTCCTTGCAGCCTGACGGGTTCGCCTTCCCGACGCCCTTCGTGAGTTGCCGGTCGCGACGCGAGAGGCTATCGCGGAGTTCGGGCTCGCCGCGAAACGCCGTCGCCCGGCCGCCAGCATCACGTCCGACGCGATGCACTCGTCTCCTCCTCGGAGGAGCCGGGCGAGAAAGCATCGGCGGCCTTGACGAGCTCCGGCGAGAGCGGCAATGTGGATGACGAGCGTGAGCGCAGTTGGCATCACTGGGTCTCGGATGAGTCAGTTCTTCGGAAGCAACCCCGCCGCACGGTCGCCTCAGGGCCCGAGGCGTGGACCGTGGCGCGGGGGATTGCCACGGACCTGGCGGGATGCGCTCGACCTGCCCGAAGCGCCCGACGAGCCGCGCGAGGTCGCGGCCGGAGAACCCCAAGCGCCCTCGAGCGTGTCTCCCGCCCCGAGCGACATCGTCGAGGAGTCCTCAGAGGAATCGTTCCCAGGCTCAGATCCTCCCGGCTGGGGCCCAGGCCTCGTGTGATTCCTGACCGCCCGATTCCGAGCAGTGGTCGCGCCCCGCTGCCAGGTGGTCAAGCGGAATGCGCGCCCGGGCCGTCGACCCATGCGGTGCGGGTGCAGTATTACCCTCCCGCGCCATACGGCCTCTTTTGAGATCTCAACGCCAGGTGGCGAGAGTGGCAAGGGGGTCGTGCCAGACCGCCTGGAACGCGGGGCCGACTGGGGATGTCCCGAAGGCGATCGTGCTGACCGGAGCGGGCGCGTTGAAGTACTCAAGCTCGCCCCAGAAGCCGGGGTAGCCGATCCAGGCCGGAGAGGAGTCCGCCACGGGCTCGATGGCGGCGCGGGTGACTCCGAGCCGCTTCGGACCCACGGCCGGCCCAGGGGCGGCGACGTCCGCCGGCAGCGGCAGCCCGGCCTGCTGGAAGAGACCGACCACCTCGGCCGGCAGGCAGGCGCGGTCGATCTCGTGGATGCCCGGCTCGAAGTAGTTCGCGTGCGAGCCGAGCGCGACGTACACGGTCGGGTGGCCGTGCCTGAGCTCGGTCTCCGCCCACGGCCGGGTCTCGCCGGCGCAGTGCTGGCTCAGGCCGACCGAGACCGGCCGCCTGGCGTTCGAGTGCGGCCGCTTGGCCTTCGAGAGGACGATGTTCACGACCTCCCAGTCGCCCTCGTGCGACTGCCAGATCGCTCCGGGCAGCAGAAACGGGTACCGATACAGGTTGTCGTAGTAGAAGAGCCAGTACTGGAGGACGATGTTCTTTCCCTCCCGTGCCGGGCGCCCGTACACGGTCACACCGGGATCGTGCGCCGCCCCCGCCGCGTAGCAGGCGAGGTCCCCGAGCGGGGCGCCGGCGAAGCAGGCCCGCTGGTTGAGGCGCCAGACGGGCGGGCTGGTGGTCGGGAGGCCGTCCGCCTTCGGGCTCGGGTCGACGATCGTCCAAGTACCGGGCCCGGTGGCCGCCTCGAGGCTCGAGTCGTGGACGAACGCCTCCACCCCGGTCGGGTGGAACAGCTCATCCGGGTGCAGGACCAGCACGGGCTGGTACTTCCTCAGCAGCTTGGGCACGGAGTCCGAGGCCTGTGCGAGACCCGCGGTCGCGAGCCAGACGAGCGCCGCGACCGCAAGGGCGATGAGATGTCGGCGGGATCTCATGCGTTCCAGACCTGCTCCAGCGTTGGCCCCTCGCATGTTTGAACCTTCGTTGAGATGACGAGGAGCCAGCGTCCCACGCACGCGGCCAGGCGTCCAGAGAGGACCGAAGATGATGGCACCGGGCGGCGGCACCCAGGTTGCGTGGGACGTTCAGTTCCGGCCGGTCGTGCCGGGCACGGGGTGGCTGATCTCGTTGATGTCGAAGCGCACGCTCAACCGCGTGCTGGACGCAATCGCCGCCAGCTCACGAAGCTGAGGGGAGGACGATCGGCGAGGTGCTGACGCTCGCGATCAGGACGATTTGCATGCCGCGCGGCACGGTGTCCGGTGGGGTGTGAAGCGAGCCGACATGCAGGCGGTTCCCGCAACGCGGGAGCCGGGAGTGGACCGAGTACGACCCAGTCAATCCCGGATCAGATCAGATCGCAGGACGTCGCCGATCGGCGTCCAGGAGATGTGGGTCCTGAGGTCCCCCGCCACTGACGCCCAGACTCGGACGCCGCGGCTTGGGCTGCCGCCTCCTTGCGTCCTGCGGCGCGTGATCACCCGTCCGGCTCGTCCGGATCTTCACGAGCCAGCAGCGCTCGGTCAGCTTCGCGCCGGTTGCGAGCAGGCGGATCGTCACCCCCATACTCCGACCCACGCTCTACCGTCGTCGCACGCGCCGCCCGCGACGACCGGCAGCTGGTTCGCACGTATCCTTGACCGGACCGTGACGACCTCGCCAGTCAGCACTCCACGCCCATCGCTACGGACGCGAGGGACGGGATGGCGCGACCCGCGTGCGGTGGCGGCAATCCGCTGGGCGCTCCTCCTGGCGTACGCCGCGTCCGCAATCGTCATGTTCGCGTGGAACGGCGTGCCGTTCGACCGGGAGCAGGTGCTCCTGTGGGCATGCGGAGCCCTCGCCCTCGTGTGCATCGGGCGCCCCTTCATCGAGGTCGCCTGGCTTGTGCGCGATTGGCTTCCGTTTGCCCTCCTCCTGGTCCTCTACGACTACACGCGCGGTCTGGCCGACACGCTGGGCATGCCCCTCCATGTGAACGAGATGATCTACGTCGACCGCGTCCTGGGCCTGGGCCAGATACCGACGGTACGGCTGCAGGAAGCCCTGCTCGACCGGGGTGCGGTGCACTGGTACGACGTCGGCACGACCCTCGTCTACAACACGCACTTCTTCGCCGTCTACGTGATCGCTGCGGTGCTGTGGGCCCGTGACCGTGCGCGCTGGGGCGCCTTCGTCCGCAGGTTTCTGGCCCTGACCTTCGCCGGGCTCGCGACGTACGTGCTCTTTCCTGCCGCGCCGCCGTGGATGGCCGCGGCCCGCGGAGAGATCGACCCGGTCAGCCGGGTGAGCGGCAAGGGCTGGAACGCCCTCGGGCTCGACGGCGCCGCCACCTTGCTCGAGAAGGGGCAGGGCATCGTCAACCAGGTCGCCGCCATGCCGTCCCTGCACGCGGCCTTCGCCCTGTTCATCTGCGCGTTCTTCTGGCGCCGGGCGCGACGGCTGATAAGGGTCGTCCTTGCGGCCTACCCCCTGGCGATGGGCTTCGCGCTCGTCTACGCGGGCGAGCATTACGCCGCCGACGTGCTTCTGGGGTGGCTCTACGTCGCGCTCGTGATGGCCGGCGTCGCCTGGTGCGAGCGTGACTGGAGGAAACGGCGGCTGCGGTTGTCGGGCTCGGCGCCTCCCCGCGCCGACTCTGACTGCCCACCCGGCCGAGAGACCGAGTCCCGGCCGAGGGTCGTCGCAAGGCTCCGCCGCGGTCGGCGCACGACTGATCCAGGATTCGACCGGGCTCCGCCTCCCTGGGACACGACGCCCTCTTGACCCTCGCCCCAGGGGTGTTCGAAGACGGCGAGAGGGTCGGGGGGGCGGCGGGGTACGCGGCGACCGGGGCCGGCTCAGACCTCCGGGGCCTGCGAAACCTCCGTCGGGTCTGAGACGTCGCTCCCCGGGCGCCTTGTCGGCCCGGCGTACGGGCAGTGACGTCACCACCCCGAGGCACCGGCATCGCGCTCGCTCCCGACGCGGGCCTGTGTGAGAGAGTCCCGGTGCCTGGTCCATGCCGAGCGTCGCGGGAGGCCTCCGATGGGACGTCAGTTTGCGAAACCGAAGGTCATCCTCGGTGTAGCGATCGGGCTGCTGGCGGCCGCGCCGATGGCCGGCGCGGTGGCGCCGGGTACCTGGGAGCTGCTCGCCCCGGCCGGACCCGGGGAGCCGGGCACCTCTGACGATCCGGGGCTGCACCGCTCGCCGGACGGGGTGCTGCACGTGGCGTGGGTACACGCCAACGGCCCGTTGGACGCGACGCTGTCCGAGCGGCGGTTCTCCCTCGCGGGGGCGCTGCAGCCCGGCGCCTCGACGATCGCCGACCACTGGGTCGACCTCGGGGACGCCGCCTTCACCGACGAGAAGACAGGCGGCCTTCGCGTGTTCTTCGGCGGCCAGCAGACGGTGAGCACCGGCAGCCCCCTCGGCCTGCAGACCGCCACCCAGGTGGGGCAGGGGTGGTCCGCCCCCACCCAACTCGACGCGACCTACGGCGTCGTCTCGGCGGTCGGGGGCGACCAGGCGTTCCAGGTGTTCCAGTCGCTCTCGCGCGTGGTCGGGCGGCCCGGTCTGACGCCGAACGTCCCGTTGACGGTCTACTCGAGCGGCCTCACCGACGGCAGCCCGAACGTGGTCCGGGACGCAGCCGGCCGCGTCTTCGTCGCGTGGTGCGGATTCGGGGGGAGCGGCGGCGGTACGTACGTGCAGCAGGTCGACCCGGGCACCGGGTCACCGGTCGGCGCGCAGATGCTGCTGGCCGGCTCCGCAACCCGGTTCGGCGGCGCGCTGTACTCGACATGCGTCCTGCAGACCGAGGTGAGCCGCCGCACGCCGATCGTCGCGGGCGCCGGTAGCGGCGTCTACGTGGCGGGCTCGGCCGGATACCCGACGCTCAGCCAGGTTCTCGTCTGGCGTCTCGGCACGTCGACGCTCACCGCGATCTCCGAGCCGGCGGTCACCCACAGCGAGCCGCAGCTCGCCGCAGCCCCCGACGGACGGATCTGGGTCGGGTGGATCCGCAGTGCGGGGGGGAAGCAGGTGATCGTCGTCCGCAGGTCCAACCGGAAGGCATCGGTCTTCGGCGCGCCCGTGCGCGTGCTCTCGCCGGGCGGTTGGACGATCGGGTCGTTCGAGGCCTCGGCCACCGCGGACCACCTCGACGTCGTCGGGCAGTTCTCGGCGGGTGGCTCGAACAGCCTCCGTCACACGGTCGTCCTGCCGGGGCTCACGCTCGTTCGCGACCGCCTGGCACGCAGGGCCGATGGCCGCTGCAGGGTGACCTACCGCGTGCACGACGCCGGCGCACCCGTTGCCGGTGCCCTCGTGCGCGTCGGCTCGCTGGCGCGGCTCACGGCGCGGAACGGTCGCGTCACCCTCACCGCCCGCTGCTCCCGGCACGCCACCGCCACCAAGAAGGGCTACACGCGCGCCTCGATCTAGGCGTTCGCCGCCGGTCGGATCCTGTCGGGCGAACCCGATGTTCACCGGATGCTCGCCCTGGTGTCACCTGCTCACCGTGGGTGAGAGCGAAAGACGGGACTCGAACCCGCGACCCTCAGCTTGGAAGGCTGACCAGACGGGAAGATGCGGGAACGGAGACGGCGGATCCAAGCGTGTCCGGCCCCCGCTCCTCCCGCATCCGTTCCCCGTCTTCCCGGTGCGAGTTGCACACCGGTTGCACAGCGGCGAGCCGAAGGTGACGCCCGTTCTCGTCGCCAGGCGCTCGCACTCGATGCGGCGTCCGACCGCTACCCGGCGTCAGGCTGCGACCGCTCGTTCGGACGCGTACGCTCCTCGCGCAGGAACTCATATGCCCCGAAGTACGGGCCGAACAGGCCGACGATGACCACGACGAGAGCTGTCGTCACGGGCACGATCCGAAGACGCGCGGCGGCGACGCACGCCGCGGCCATCACCATGTACAAGACGCCGTGCGTGAAGCCGAAGAAGAACGTCGCCGGCTGTGGTTTGCCGAGCGCGAAGGCACAGACCATGAGCCCCGTGAACAGCACTGAATGGATGACGCTGAACACAGCGAAGTTGCGTACGGTCAGGATCCGACGGAGGGTCGAATTCCTCGGTGAGCCCACGGGACCGGCTGTCTTCTCGTGTCGTTCTGTCGTCATCGACCAGTGAGGATAGCTCGTGGCGGGTCGGGCGAACCGGGGTCAAGGCGTGCCCCGAGTTCTCCATGACCTTTTCGTCGCCGCCGGCGTCGGCTCGCGACGCGGTACCTGCTCGCCCGCAGACCCTCACTCCCCACGGGTCCGAACGGATACGCGCCGCGATGCCCACGCCCCCTTGACGCCCTCATGGGGTACGCCGGCTTGCGCCCGGAGGAGGTCGTGCCGCTCCGGCTGGTCGAACCTCGCGACGGGGGTGATCGTCGTCGACCGGCGTTCACCTGCGGCGAGTTGAAGGGCAGCAAGACGGGCGCCCGCCGGTCGGTGAAGATCGTCGAACTGTTGGCCGATGACATCGCCGCTGCACACCCTCGGGACCACGGCGATACCCTGATCGCATCGTCGCGGAGTCGCGGGTTCCCGCATTGGGGAACTGGCGCAACCGTTTGTGGAACCCGGCCGCCATCGCCGCCGGGTTCCACCGGGAAGTCACCCGCCACGGGGGGCGAGCGGGTATCGACCGTCCCACCCTACGACATGCGCCAGAGCTTCGCGAGCCTCGTGATCCACGACGGGCGGGACCCGTTGCTCGTCGCGGGGGCGATGGGTCACGCATCCGGGCAACTCGTGTGGTCGACCTATCGGCACATGTTCGGCGTGGCCCGGCTCGCCCGGCCCTCCCGGTAGTCGACTCGATCTCGGCGGCCCGCCAGGAGTTGCACAACCCGCCCCGAGCGGGACCTGCGGCTCGTCAGCTCGCCGTGAAAAGACCGATTACCAGAAGAGTGAGAGCGGGAGACGGGACTCGAACCCGCGACCCTCAGCTTGGAAGTGTGAATCAACGGCGATACGGGACGGAACGGAACGAGATTTCTTTCGGGCATGGGATCAAGGTCGATCCTCGTTCCGTCCCGTACAGCGTGACTCTGCGACGAATGTGCCATGGATGTGCCATGGCGCCCAAGCCTTCCGGATGAGAAAACGCAGGGATTGCTTCCAACAGGTGGGCCCTGCCCGATTCCCAGCAGTGGTCGCGGCCCCGCTGGGAGTGGGTTCAGCGCAACAGGCGCCGTCTCCTGCGGGTCGGCGCGCCGGCGCTCTTGGCGATCGTCGCAAGTTCCTCCAACGAGTGCCCGGCGCCGATCACCACGCAGGTGAGGGGCGACTCGGCAACCTGGACCGGGAGCCCGGTCTCCTCGCGCAGCCGCTCGTCCAGGCCAACCAAGAGCGCGCCCCCGCCGGCGAGCACGATGCCCACCTCCACGACGTCGGCGGCCAGCTCCGGCGGGGTGTGCTCGAGCAGCTCCTTGAGTCCCTCGACGATCTGACGGACCGGTTCGGCGATCGCCACGCGCACCGCGGCCGCGGTGAGGAGCACAGTCCTCGGCAGACCGCTGATGACGTCCCGCCCCCGGATCTCAGTCTGCGCATCGTCGCGCACCGGCGCGGCCGAGCCGACGGCGAGCTTCACCTCCTCGGCGCTCTGAAGGCCGATGGCCATCGTGTGCTCGCGCCGGACGTGAGCGACGATGGCCTCGTCCATCGCGTCGCCCCCGACGCGCAGCGACCGCGAGGCCACCATGCCCCCCAGCGAGATCACCGCCATCTCGCTGGTGCCCCCGCCGACGTCGACGATCAGGCTGCCGGCCGGCTCGGCGACGGGCAGCCCGGCCCCGATCGCCGCCGCCATCGGCTCCTCGATGAGGAACGCCTGGCGCGCACCGGCGTGGCGGGTGGCCTCCTCGACCGCCCGCCGCTCCACCCCCGTCAGCCCCGAGGGCACGCAGACGACCACCCGCGGGTGGGCGAGCCGGCGCGGGTCCGCCTTGCGGATGAAGTGGCGCACCATCTGCTCGGTGATCTCGAAGTCGGTGATCACGCCATCCTTGAGCGGGCGCGTGGCCGTGATATGGGCCGGCGTGCGCCCCAACATGCGCTTGGCCTCGATGCCCACCGCGTAGACCTCGTTGGTACGCTCGTCGATGGCCACCACCGAGGGTTCGAAAAGGACGACGCCGCGCCCGGCCACGTACACCAGCGTGTTGGCGGTGCCGAGGTCGACGGCCATGTCTGGCGCGCGAGGCATCCGCCCGACGGTACAACGTCGCGCGCATCGGCCTGCCTTCCGCGGGCGCGCCCCACCGCGAGTCGTCGATGCGACCCGCTGCCCTCAGCCCGTGACGAAGCGTGAGCACCACTGGGTGCGTTCGCGCAGGAACTGCGGAATGCCAGCGGCAAGCCCGCGCGAGAGTATTACTGCCTCTGCAGTGTCTCGGGCGAGGTTGACACAGAGGGTCATCCCGCGGAAGATCGCCTTCTCGGACGCAACGCTCGGCGTCGCGTCCACCGTCCCGGCGCCTGTTCGGACCAGACGCCGTGTGACAGCCAGCGCGGTGCAACACCGCGAAGTCGGGGAGGAAGCGATGGCCGAGAACGTCGAGATTATCCGGGGCGCCTACGCGGCGTTCGGCCGGGGCGACATGGAGGCAGTCGCCGGCACCTGGGAGGCGGACATCGAGTTTGCGGGGCCGAACAGTTCCCGGATGCCGGGAGCGGGTGCCCATCGCGGCAAGGCGGAGGTGGCTCGCCTGTTCAGCGGGATGAGGGACCGGTGGGAGGACCTGGTGCTCTCGCCCGACGAGTTCGTGGAGCAGGGCGAAACGGTCGTCGTCCTCGGTCACCTGGCGGGCCGCGCCAAGGCCACGGGCACGGACGTCAAGGTGCCCTTCGTACACGTTTGGAGGATGCGGGAGGGGAAGGCCTACCGCGGCCAGGCGCTCACGGACACAGCGGTCGTCGCCGACGCGTTGGGCAGCTAGACGGGTCCAGAAGGACCGGTGCAAGGGCGCATAGCTGCGCGCGGGCGTCAGGCGGATTGGGGGGCGCAAGCGCCCCCCAATCCGGATGCGGTTCACGCGGGCGCGGGCGCAGCGCGCGACGAGTCGAGAATCGGAGCATCCCGCCTGAAGCCCCAAACAGTGAGGTAGATGCCAAGCGACAGTTCCCAGAGGAACTCCGGGATTGTCGCGATCGCCTGCCCCGTGCCGCCAAACTGGAAGACGTCGAACAGCACGGCGATCCCCGAGAGGATGATGAGAGGACCTCCGATGAGTCCCAGCATGGCCATGCCCCGCGGCACCAGTCCCGATGTGTACATCAAGTAGCCGAGGATCAGCCCGTTCCCCCAGCCGACAACGAAGCCTGGTCCGAGCAGGAACGTCCAGTCCTTGATCGCGGCGAGCACGAAGGGGAGGTCGGCATCCGCGCCTGGAGCATCCTGCCGCAGCGTGACGACCGCAAGAACGCCGAAGATGCCGATGGCGATGAAGGTGCATTCGAGGATACGAGCCGTGACATAGCCGAGAGCGAGCGTCTCGTTCTGCCGCTTGAGGATCGGGAACAGCACGACGGCAGTGCCGATGTTCGCAATGATGAGGAGCGCCTCCAAGAGAACTCCCAGCAAGATGCGGTTGTCGGAGCCGCCACCCGCGATATAGCCGCCCGGGTCGTCGAGAACAGGTTGAAATAGGGCCAGCGCCCCGATCGAGGTGACGAAGGTGGCAAGGAAGAGAATCCCTGTAATCCGGGCAGCTCTTTGATCCGAATCCACTCTCGGCTCCTTCTGAATTGGCAGCTCGTTCCGGGACCCGACGGGCGCTTCTGACAGCACCCGTCCTACAAGCGGCAAGCGGCGGGCCGGCAAGCCTAGCCGGGTCGGAGACAACTTGCCAAGGAGATCGGATCGCCGAGCCACACTGCGCAGCGCGGATCGGTCGTGCGCGCGTCGAGGAGGTCCCGGGGTCAGCCCGGAGCGGGCCCACATCGTCGGCCACGACTGGGGCGGGAGCATCGCCTGGGTCATGGCGTCGAGGATGCCGGAGCTCGTTCGCAGCCTGACCATCCTCAACAGCCCCCACCCGATCGCATCGGCCGAGGCGCGGCAGATCCCCGAGCAGCAGCAGAAGGCCTGGTACATGCTGCTCTTCCAGTTCGCGGGTGTCGCGGAGGAGTGGCTGGCCAAGGACGACTTCGCGAACCTGCGCAGCTTCGTGTTCGAAACCGCTGCGCCGGGTACGTTTCCGCCCGATGACCGCCAGGTGTTCTGCGCGGCGCTCGCGCGCGAGGGGCGGCTCACCGCGGCCCTCGACTACTACCGGGCGAACATCCCGCCGGAGACATGGCTCAAGCCGCCGCCCGACCTGCCCCCTGTACGGGTGTCCACCACCATCCTCTGGGGCGAGGCCGACGCCTACATGAGCGGGGCGCTGCTCGAGCGATCCGTGAAGAAGATAATTGGGCGCTCCCTCCGCGTGGCAACAGGGTCCCACCACACCCCCCGAGCAGGATGCTCCGCAGCGGTGTTGTTCAGAGGCTCTTGGGACGCGGCGGGGCTCGCGGCGCAACCGGGGCCACGCCCGATCGGCAACGACGGTACGATTCGGCCTGATCTGACGTGGAGGACCTACCGCGCCCACCGCTACCCGACCCCCCGCCGGCATCATCCGCCGTGCGGGATCGGATGCAGCGTCAGAGGCGACACAACACGGGCTGTGATCGCCCTACGGTCGCAGCTCCACCGAAGCGGGGTTGCGTTTCCGCGTTGACGTGAGACCGTTTCCCGACTGGCGCCGTCGTGCCGACATCGTCTTCCGCCGGGCCAAGGTCAGAGCCGGGATGTAGCGTGAACGCAGGGATTCCACGAGAAGCGGGAGACGGGACTCGAACCCGCGACCCTCAGCTTGGAAGGCTGACGCTCTAGCCAACTGAGCTACTCCCGCGTCGTCGGCGAGTGTACCAGCGGCCGGGAGGGTCGGCCGGCTACGGGCGGCGCGCGAGGAAGACGCTGTGGCCCGGGGCGAACCGCTCGCCGTCGTAGCCCTGCAACGTCCTGGCCTTGAACCCGGCCTTGCGGAGCTGATCGAGGATGCGGGCCGCGGGGATGAGGCGCTGCTCGTGGGTCTCCTCGCTTGTCCGGATCTTGCCGCCGACCTTTCGCAGCGTCGTGACGGACCGTGTCAGGGTTCCGCGCTTGGTCTGCTCCACCGCTGTCGACACCAGCGCGCAGTCCTCGCCGACCCACGACGTGGTGACCGGTCCCCGGCCCGCGACCCGGCCGGGGCCGGCGACGTCGAACAGGAACACCCCTCCCGGCCACAGCGCCTTGAACACCCGGGCGAAGACCCGGTCCCGCGCCTTCACCGTATTGGCCTTGTCGTCGAGGGAGTTGAACACCTCGCCGACCGCCAGGACCGCATCGCACGGCGGCACCTCGGCGGTGACGAACGACTCCTCCACGAAGGTTGCGCGAGGAGCGTTCTCCCGCGCGAGCTCGATCATCGCCGCGGACGCCTCGATGCCGAGCACGTCGAAGCCGGCGGCGCTGAGGCGCGCTGCGGCGACCCCGCTGCCCGAGCCCAGTTCCACGACGAGCCCACCCTTCGAAAGCCGGTGGAGCTCTTCGATCAACCGGTCGGCGGCCTGCGCGGCCAGCGACGTGAACCCCGCGTCATGGACATACGCGAGGTCCTCACCGTAGAACGACACGATTGTACGCTAACGATCCCGGCAGATGTCCCGCCGGAGCCCGCCGAACGAGCCGTCGTCCGCCTCCGCGAACCGAGAGGAACCTGCATGAGTACCCAGGAAGCGCCGGTGACCCCTCCCGGCGTATACCCGATCCGCCAGATCGTGACCGACGACCTGGCCCGCAACCGGCTCACGGTGTTCTTTCGGCTCATCCTCGCGATCCCGCACCTCGTCTGGCTGAGCCTCTGGACCGTCGCCGGCGTCGTCGTCTGGCTCATCGACTGGATCTGGACGCTCGTCGAAGGTCGGTCGCCGGACTGGGCGCACAACTTCTTCGCCGCGCTGTCCAGGTACACGGTGCACGTGAGCTCGTACATGTTCCTCGCCGCCGACCCGTTCCCGGGCTTCATGGGCGAACCCGGCTACCCGGTGGATCTGGAGATCGACCCGCCCGCCCAGCAGCGACGCGTCATCACGCTGTTCCGCCCGATCCTCGTGATCCCCATGCTCATCGTCGCGAGCGTATTGCGGTATCTCATCGAGATCATCGGGATCATCGCCTGGTTCTACATCCTCGTGACGGGGCGGATGCACGAGGGCATGCGGAACATCCTGACGTTCGCGATCGGGTTCAACGCCCGCACCTACGGCTACCTGGCGTTCCTCACGGATCGGTACCCGCCGTTTTCGGAACAGGGCTTCCCGACGTCCTAGCTGCGCGTCAGCCGCGCAGCTCCAGGCCCTCCCGATGGAGGCGCCGGATGCGGTCCATGTTCTCCAGGTCGGGGCCGGTGCCCTCGATGCCGGGCACCTCGAGGATGCCCGGGAGCGCCCTGCAGGGCGGGATGGCCGAGGATGCGCCGGAAGCCGTCCTCGCCGATCTCGCCGTCGCCGATGTTCTCGTGGCGGTCGCGGTTCGAGCCGAAGTCGATCTTCGAGTCGTTGAGGTGCAGGCACCGCAGCGGCTCGATGCCGACGACGGAGTCGAACTCGTCGAGGACCCGGTCGATGCCGCCCTCCTCGTGCACCGGGTAGCCGGACGCGTACAGGTGCTGGGTGTCGAGGCAGAACCCCAGGCGCGTCGGGTGGCCGACGGCGTCGAACACGGCCCGGAGCTGCGCGAACGTGCGCCCGATGGTGTCGCCCGCGCCGGCGGTGTTCTCAAGGAAGACGCAGCAGTCGCCCGGGACGTCGTCGAACGCCTCCGCGATCGCCTGCGCCGATGCGTGCGACGGCGCCGCCCAGCGTGTCGAGCCCTTGGACGATCCCGACGTGGAGCACCACCCCCGCCAGGCCGAGGGCCTCGCCGATCGCGAGGTGCTGGCACCAGGCTCTCCACGCGACGAGCGGTAGATGTTGCGCATCGTCGTCGCCGGCTTGCCGGGCGGTCCGGTGGGCTGCGTCGCGGTCGGGCGCGCCCAGGTTGATCAGGTAGAGCCCGTGGCTCACGAGCGGGCCCATCCCCGCCGCCTGCGCCGCGCGCGGAAGCGCCGCGATCTCCTCGTCGGCTTGTGGTTGATCGGCCGCCAGGTGCGCGGGTTGTGCGTGAAGACCTGGAGGCTCTCGCAGCCGAGGTCGCGCGCCCGCGGCCGATCGCGTTGCTGATGCCACCCGATGAGGAGACGTGGGCGCCGAACCGCACGTCGGTATCCTACGGCGCGGTGGCGAGGAACAGACCCGAGATCACCGGCCCGGCGCGCGTGCGCTTCGCCCCGAGCCCGACCGGCAGCCTGCATGTGGGCGGCGCGCGCACCGCGCTCTTCAACTGGCTGATCGCCCGCCAGACCGGCGGCACGTTCGTGCTGCGCATGGAGGACACCGACCGCGAGCGCTCGACGCCGGAGAGCGAGGCGGAGATCCTGCGGGTGCTGCGGTGGCTCGGCCTCGACTGGGACGAGGGCCCCTACCGCCAGAGCGAGCGCGGCGACGTGTACGCGCGACGCGATCGATCGGCTCAAGGCGGCGGGCGCCGTCTACCCCGCCTACGAGACCGACGAGGAGCTCGAGGCACAGCGCGCCGCCGCCCGCGCCGACAAGCGCGCGCCCGTCGTGCGCGGCCAGCGCGACCGCACCCCCGACGAGATCGCCGCGCTCGAGGCGGAGGGGCGTGCGCCCGGTCTGGCGCTTCGCGGTCGACGGTGCCGGGCGAGACGGTCATCGAGGACTACGTCCGCGGCACCGTCACCTTCGACCACGGCGACGATCGAGGACTTCGTCGTCGCCCGCTCGGACGGCACGCCCACCTACAACCTCGCCGCCGCCGTCGACGACGTCGAGATGGGCATCACCCACGTCATCCGCGGCGAGGACCACATCTCCAACACGCCCAAGCAGATGATGGTCATGCGGGCGCTCGGCGGCGGACGCCCCCGATGTACGCCCACATCCCGCTGATCCTCGGGCCCGACAAGAAGCGGCTGTCGCAAGCGCCACGGGGCGGCGTCGGTGGAGGACCTCGAGGCCGACGGGTTCCTCGCGCGAGCCACTGATCAACGCCCTCGCGCTGCTCGGATGGAGCTTCGACGACAAGACGGAGCGCTTCACGCTCGACGAGCTCGTGCAGGCGTTCTCGGTGGGCCGCATCTCGAAGAGCGCGGGCCGTGTTCGACCTGCGAAAGCTCGAGGTGATGCAACGGCCGCCACCTGCGCCTGATGCGAGCCGCAGGAGTTCGAGGACGCCCTGGTCGACTACCTCGCCAACACCGGCTTCATCGCCGCGCACGGGCCGGGCGCGGAGGAACTCGTGCGCGCCAGCGCGACGCCGTGAAGCGCAAGCTCACCACGCTCGGCGAGTACGCGACGCTCGCCGGCTGGCTGTTCGGCCCGCTCGAGTTCGAGCCGGGGGCCTGGGAGCGGATCGTCGCCGACGTGAAGCACTCCATCCAGGTGATCGGCGGCGGCCTCGGCCGCCTCGAGGGCCTGCCGGGCTGGGAGCTCACCGACGATCAAGGACGCCCTTCAGGACCAGCTCCACATCATGGGCGAGAACGCGCGCGACTTCCTCGAGCCGCAGCGCATCGCGGTCACCGGGCGCACGGTCTCCACCGGGATCTACGAGAGCCTCGCACCTCCTCGGCCGCGACGAGGCCGTCGCGCGCTACCGCCACACGCTCGGGCGGCTCGCAGAGCTGTGGGTCGCGTAGCGCCCGCCTGATGGCCGATCCGCACCTCATCCTCGAGGTGGCCGGGCGGGAGGTCCGTCTCTCGAATCCCGACAAGGTGTTCTTCCCCGAGATCGGCGTCACCAAGCTCCAGCTCGCCGAGTACTACATCGCGGTGGCCGATGCGGCCCTCGTGCACCTGCGGGAGCGGCCGACGGTGATGAAGCGCTACGTCGACGGCGCGGCGGCCGAGCCGTTCTTCCAGAAGCGGGTGCCGAAAGGGGCACCGGAGTGGCTGCAAACGGCCACGGTGAGCTTCCCAAGCGGCCGGACGGCGACCGAGCTCGTGCCGAACGACGCCGCGCACCTCGTGTGGGCGGTCAACCTGGGCGTGATCGACTTCAACCCGTGGCCCGTCCGCCGCGCCGACCTCGACCGGCCCGACGAGCTGCGCGTCGATCTCGACCCCATGCCGGATGTGCCGTGGGACCACGTCCGTCGGGTCGCGCTCGTCGCCGGCGACGTACTCCGCGAGCACGATCTCGTGGGCTTTCCGAAGACGTCCGGGTCGCGAGGCATCCACATCAACGCCCGCATCCCGCCCGAGCACGGGTTCACCGAGGTGCGTCGGGCCGCCCTTGCCCTGGCGCGCGAGGTCGAGCGGCGGGTCCCGGAGCTCGCCACCAGCAAGTGGTGGAAGGAGGAGCGGCACGGGGTGTTCGTCGACTACAACCAGAACGCCCGTGACCGCACGGTGGCGTCGGCGTACTCCGTCCGCCCGGTCCCGAACGCCCGGGTCTCCTGCCCGCTCGCGTGGGACGAGGTGCCGGACGTCGAGCCCGACGACCTGCGGATCGACACGGTGCCCGCCCGGCTCGCTGCGGTGGGGGACCCGTCGGCCGACATCGACGCCCACGCCGGCAGCCTCGACGCGCTCCTGGCGCTGGCCGCCCGGGACGAGGTGGAGGGGCTCGGGGATGCCCCCTGGCCGATGCACTTCCGCAAGCAGCCCGGCGAGCCGAAGCGCGTGCAGCCGAGCCGGGCCCGCAAGGACGACGCCTGAACCGTTCGGAGTAAGTGGGGTGGAGTCGCGCCCTGGGGCTGATTCGGGCCGGTCAGCTTCCGCGGCGGGCGAGCAGGGAATAGAGGAGCGGCAGGGAGGGCAGCCCGGCCGGCATCCGGTGCCGGCCGTCGGCGTCGACCTCCAGGAACGGCCAGCGCTGGAACACGGTGTAGTCGAACTCCGAGAACCGTTCGATCGTGAAGCCGGCGTCCAGGAGGGCGCCCATCACGCGGCTGAGCGGGTGCACCCAGGAGAACGACTCGTTGGCGGTCGTCGCGGCGTCCGGGACGGCGTATGAGCCCGGGGCGTCCTCGCGGATCGGCTCGGTCATGAAGTACGGGTAGGTCGCGGTCAGGTCGTCGTCGCCGAGCATGTCGCTCAGCGGATGCGTCTCGACCAGGTACAGCACCCCGCCCGGAGCGAGCAGGTCACGCACCACGCCGGCCCAGCGCGGGATGTCGGGCAGCCAGCAGAGCGCGCCGATGCCGGTGTAGACGATGTCGAACGGGCGGCCGAGGGCGCGCGGTGCGTCGTAGACGTCCGCCTCCACGAAGGTGGCGTCGATGCCAAGCTCCTCGGCGAGCGTGTTCGCGGCGACCACGGCGGGCGCGGAGAAGTCGAGGCCCGTGACGTGGGCGCCGAGCCTCGCCCAGCTCATCGAGTCCATGCCAAGGTGGCATTGCAGGTGGGCCAAGTGCTTCCCGCGCACATCGCCGAGCTCGGCCTGCTCAAAGGGGCGCAGCGTCAGCCTGCCCTCCCGAAACGCTGCGACGTCGTAGAAGTCTCCTGAGACGTGAAGCGGTGCGCGCTCGTCCCACCAGGCGCGGTTTGCGGCCGCGTGCGGATCCATCGTCACGCCTCCAGCTGGTCGACTGTGCAGGCCGCGGGCGCTTTGTCGTCGCGGAAGCGGATGGTCTTGGCGCCGTGGCGGATGCGGCCCCCGCTCACGTGGTCGAAGGTGACCTCCACCACCAGCTCCGGTCGCATCGCGACCCACTCGAGCTCCCGGTCGGAACTCCAGCGGCTCGGATCCGCCGAGCCGCGCTCGCCCGACTCGAAGGGGGCCAGCAACGCCACGAGCTCCCGCTTCTGCTTCGCGCTGAATCCCGCGCTGTGCCCGACGACCCGAAGCTGCCCATCCGGCTCGTACAGGCCGAGGATGAGCGACCCGACCGTCCCGTCCGTCTTGCCCGGCCGCCATCCGACGACGACGCAGTCGACCGTCCGGATGCGCTTGATCTTGACCATGCCCTTCCGCTCGCCCGGCCGGTACGGGGCGTCGCGCTCCTTCGCGATGACCCCCTCGGTCTCATGAAGCCAGCGCTCGGCCGCCGTGTGGTCGGTGACCAGCGGCGTCAGGCGGACGGGGGGCGCGACGACCACCTCGAGCCGGTTCCGACGCTCGGCGAACGGGAGGTCGAGGAGTGACTCGCCGTCGTCGACGAGCAGGTCGAAGGCGCAGAACGTGGCGGGGATCTCCTGGGCGAGCAGCGTCACGCGTGATGCGGCAGGGTGGATGCGGCTCTGGAGCGCCTCGAAGTCCTCGCGCCCGTCGGGCCGTTCGATGACGATCTCGCCGTCGAGCACGTAGCGCCCAGGCGGGAACCGGAGCTCAGGGAAGTACCGGCCAAGGGGCTTTCCGCCACGCGACTGCATCGTGACCGCATCGCCGTCGACGAACACGATCGCGCGGAACCCGTCGAGCTTCGGCTCGAAGGCCCACGCGGCTCCGGTTGGGATCTGGGCCGCCGAGCGGGCGAGCTGAGGGGCCAGCGGCGGGGAGAGGGGGAGTGCCACGAACGCAAGCCTAAGGATCGTGTCAGGCACCTGACGTGACGCGGGGTGCGACGACGATCTGCGCCCCGCCCCGATCGTGCCTTCGGCACACCGCGGAAGTCCGACGAACCGCTGTTACACTCGTCGGCGACTCGGGACGTGGCGCAGCTTGGTAGCGCACTCGCTTTGGGAGCGAGGGGTCGCCAGTTCGAATCTGGCCGTCCCGACTTGTCCACGGGTGTCCGGCGACGAGGGCCGAGTGTTCACACTCTGCCGAGCGTCTCGGGCGCCGCCCGCGCAAACGCGTACGATCCCGCCATGCACCCATGGCACGACATCTACGTGGACGACGAACACCTGGACGCCGGCTTTCCGGTCGTCATCGAGGTCCCGCAGGGCAGCAAGAACAAGTACGAGCTGGACAAGGAGACGGGACTCATCCGTCTCGACCGCGTGCTCTACAGCGCGGTGCATTACCCGGCGAACTACGGGTTCATCCCGCGAACCTTCTGCGACGACGGCGACCCGCTCGACGTGCTCGTGCTCGGCCAGGAACCGGTGGTGCCGCTCAGCATCGTGCAGGCACGGGCCGTGGGAGTCATGCGGATGCGCGACGACAAGGGCATCGACGACAAGATCGTGGCCGTGAGCCTCTACGACCCGTCGGTTAACGAGTACACCGACCACCACCAACTCCCGGGCCACACGCTCCGCGAGATGAGCCGGTTCTTCCAGGACTACAAGGTGCTCGAGCACAAGGAGGTCGTGATCGACGACCCCATGGGTCCGGACGAGGCCGTGCAGATCGTGCGTGAGTCGCTGGAGCTCTACCGCAAGCTCAGGCGCGGCGAGATCCAGGGCAAGTAGGGCCCGCTACAGGTCGCGTCGCGAGAATGCCCACGCCGCGACGATGCCGACGATGACCAGGTAGGCGAGCGCCCAGAGCCAGAGCCCCGGGCCGCCGGCGTTCGCACCCCCGAACGGGCCGAGCTGGACGATGACGCGCTCGAACCCCTCGGCGTCGGCGGTGATCGCGTACAGAGCGTTCTGGTAGAGCGCCTCGAACGGCAGCGCCCAGCTGGTGATCGTGCCGGCGCGCTCGAGGCGGGCGCTGGGCAGGGCGTCGCCGATCTGGCCGAGCAGGCCGCCCACCAGGCCGCCGCCGAAGAGCATGAACACCGCGATGCCGTTCGCGGTGCCGCTCAGGAACACCGAGCCGAGGACCGACAGCGCCGCGATCACGGCGACGGCGCCGGCCAGGCCCAGCGACGGCGCCACCACCCGGTCCGGCCACCAGTCGCCGGTTGCCCGGGTGATCGACGCAGCGGCGAGGAACATCACCACGACGTAGACGGCGCACACCGCGGCGGCGGCGAGGAACCGGCCGGCGAGCACCGCTCGGCGCGTGATCGGTCGCACCAGCATGGGCTGCAGCAGCCCGCGTTCGGCGTCGCCTCGAACCGCACCGAGCGTGAGGAACACGGCCAGCACCGACCCCAGGAAGAGGATCGCGAACATGGCGAGGCCGAGCAGGATGCCGCCCGCCAGCTCGGTCTCCCGGACCGGCGAGTTCTGGAAGTCGAACGAGCGGCGAACCTCGTTGAACGCGGCGGAAGTACCCCACGCGTAGAGGCCGAGGAACCCGACCGAAAGGATCAGCACAACCACGAAGACGCGACGGCGCAGGCTCTCCTGCAGCGCGTACCGTGCGACGGTCAGCGCGCCGTTCACCGCTCGCTCCCTGCGATGGCCTCGAGGTACACCTCTTCGAGCGTGGAGCGCACGACCGCCACCCCGTAGATCCGTTCCCCGGCCGCGACGAGCTCGGCGACGATTCGGGGGACGTCGTCGCGTGTCGCGTCTTCGAACCGCCGCACGCCGTTCGCGGTCTCGACCTCCACGCCGCTCTTTCGGGCCAGCTCGTCCGGCGTGCCGGCGGCGACGGTCGCACCCCTTGAGATGATCACCACGCGATCGCAGACCAGCTCCACCTCCGACAGCAGGTGCGAGTTCAGGAGCACCGCGATGCCGCGACGGCGAAGCTCCTCGAGGAGTTCCCGGACGGCGATGCGGCCGGCCGGGTCGAGCGCGCTGGTCGGCTCGTCGAGGAGCAGCAGCTTGGGCGATCCGACGAGGGCCTGCGCGAGGCCGAGCCGCTGCTGCATGCCCTTCGACATCTCCTCGACCTTGCGGTCGCCGGCGTCGCCGAGGCCGACGAGCTGGAGAAGATCGCGGCGTTCGGTGGGTCCGCCGCGCGATCCGGCGAGGCGTTGATGCAGGTCCAGCACCTCGTCGCCGCTCGCCCATCCGGGGTAGCGAAAGAGCTCCGGAAGGTACCCGAGCCCCCGTCGCGCTCCGACCGAGCCGGCCGGATGGCCGAGCACCTCCGCACGACCCGCCGACGGTCGCACCAGGCCGCAGGCGATCTTCACGAGCGTCGACTTTCCCGCGCCGTTCGGGCCGAGGAGGCCCACGAGCTCACCCTGGTCGACCTCGATGTCGACGCCTCGCAGCGCATGGACGCCGCCACCGTAACGCTTCTCGAGGTCGGAGGTTACGAGGGCGGGCACGGAGGGGCAGTTTAGGCGACGATCCCTCGACTCCCGCAGCCGCCGTGGTCGGGCGGAGCCCCGCCCAGTCAGCTCAGGTACTTGCTCGTGTCGAGCCCGTGCTCCTGCATGATCTTCTCGAAGGTCGCCCGCATCTCCTCGGGGTAGTCCGGCAGGCCCCCGCGGTCGACGAGCTCCTTCGCCCGCGCGCGGATGGCGGGCCCGAAGTCCCAGTCGTCGTCGCGCATCAGGCGCTCGATCTCGCGGGCGGGCCATGAGACGACACCGGGGTCGCGTCCGAACCGTCCGGCGATCGCGTCGATCTCCTCGAACCGGCCCGGCAGCGGCGCCTGCTCCTGGATGAGCCCCTTCGCGGTGAGCGTCTCGGTGACCTCCGGCGTCGGCAGCAGCGGGGTGCCGTAACGGTCGCGGTGGTAGAGCTTCTCGAAGCGTAAGCGCGGGCGCTGACCGCCGGCCTTCTCGTCCTCCAGCGGGTAGCCGACGGCGTGCGCCCATGTGAACTTGAGGTTCGCCGGGAGCCCGAACGCCTTCTCGACGCCTCCCGGCTTGCGACCGAACGCCAGGAGGATGTTGCCCACCCCGAGGGCGACCCCGGCGGTAATGGCGTTCGCCACCGCCTGACCCGACTCGAACCGCAGCAGCGTGTCGGTGCGCTCCACCGGGAAGCTCATGAGCCTGGGCACCGTCTGGGTCATCGTGAACTCGTAGTTCCAGCCGTGGTAATGCGTCGCCGCGCCGCTCAGCGCAAGCGACGAGATGCCGTCGTTGGCCCGGCCGTACCACGCGTGCAGGTTCGTGAGCCAGAAGATCACGTGCGAGCACTGGTTGATCACCTGCACGTTGAACCCGGAGACGCACTCCTCGATCTCGTCCCAGAGCTCGCACGTCTCTTTCTGCACCACGATCGCCTCGGTGGCGTTGATGTTGCCCTGGCACGAGGAGAACCGAGCGGCTTGGAGCATCGCCTCGATCTTCCAGTCCTCGACCTTGCGGTCGGGGTCGTAGTACCTGATGCTGCGGCGGTTGCCGAGTGCCTGGAAGACGGGCACGTCCGGGAAGTCGACCATCTCGAGGCTCCTTGCGTGCGTCGGGAAGCGGCTTCCCGGGAGCCTACGCCCGATGCTCCCGAAGCTCAGCGGAGCGCCCGGCGACGGAGGCGACACGCCGTCGCCGCGCCCATCGCCGACGTGGAGCAGGGGTGAGCGCAGCGGCCACGTTGACCATTAGCACCAGTCGGTTTATCGTTCGCTTTCATCATGGAACCTGATCGTTGGCTCGGCGTTGAGATCCGTCACCTCGCGGCACTGCGGGCCGTCGCCGTCTGCGGCTCGTTCGGCGCGGCGGCCGACAGCCTGGGCTACACGCAGTCCGCGGTCAGCCAGCAGATCGCCACGCTCGAGAAGGCCGTCGGGCAGCGACTCGTCGACCGTCCCGGTGGTCCGCGCAAGGTCTCGATGACCGAGGCGGGCGATCTTCTGCTTCGGCACGCGCAGGCGATCATGTCGCGCCTCGCCGCCGCGCAGGCGGACCTCGCCGCGCTCTCCGACGGCGAGGCGGGCACGCTCCGCGTCGGCACCTACCAGAGCGTCGGCACCCGCATCGTGCCCACGCTGGTCCGCCGGTTCCACGAGACGTGGCCCCGCGTGGAGATCGGGCTGAGCGAGTCGAACAGCGACGACGAGCTGCTGCAGATGGTCGAGGCCGGCGAGCTGGATCTGGCATTCACGGTGCTGCCCATCCCGGAGGGTCCACTTGCCGCCCAAGAGCTCATGCGCGATCCGTATCTTCTCGTGGTGCCCGCCGCCTCGCCCCTCGCCGCCCGCGACAAGCCGCCCACGCTTCGCGACATCACGTCCTTTCCGCTGATCGGCTACCGCCATTGCCGCGCGAGCCGCCAGGTGGAGGCGTTCGCCGAAGCCCGGGGGCGCGACCTGGAGGTGGTGTTCCGCTCGGACGACAACGGCACCGTTCAGGCGATGGTCGCGTCGGGGATGGGCAACGCCATCATGCCGCAGCTCGCGCTCGACGCGAACGACCCCGAGGTCATCGGTCTCCTGCCAAGCCCGCCGCTGCCGCCGCGCATCATCGCCATCGCCTGGCATCGCGATCGGCACCGGTCGACCGCGGCGCTCGCCTTCGTGGAGATGGCGCGGGAGCTGGCCGCCGAGATCGCCGAGACGTTCCCGGCCGTCGCCGCGTGAGCGACAACGCCCTCACCACCCGCATCTTCAGCGACACCGCCGGGCTCCAAGAACGGCTGGAGCGCGAGCGGTCGAAGATGACCCACCAGGTGTTCCTGCTGGCGGAGAGCGGCATGATGCCCGATGTCGGCGACCGCCGGTCGCGGGCCCGGGCGGCGACCGCGCGCGCATGGATGATCCACATCGCGGCGAGCGTGGGGGAGGTCTGGGACGAGGCGCCGCCCGACCTCGGAGGCGCGGTGGAGCGGTGGTTCGGGGCCAACACCGAGCGGCTCGAGGTAATCGAGCTGGGCCTGGCCGACCGCGTGGCGAACGGCCCGATCGACGACCTGCTCACCCGGGAGCGGCGCGTCGACTTCGGCGCCGCGGCGCGCTGGCTCATGGAGGCGATCGGCGCCGTATGCGACCCCGATGGCGGCGGCGGTCCCGCGTTTGCGCGCCGGATGTCGGCCTGGCTCGACGCCCACGACGACGAGGTGGGTCAGATCGCCGCGGAGGCCCGGGCCGACGACCCCGATGACGAGCGCGTGGCGGAGTCGGCCGAGCTCCTCGCGCACGTCAAGGTCATCGTCGCTGGGTTGGAAGCAGCACTCCCGGGGCTCTCGGCGGATCCTGCACCCTCAGCGTGAACCGCATGCCGAGGGTCTCGTGGGCGATCGGCGTGCCGGCGAAGAGCGAGCACACGACGCGGTAGTCGCCGGCTGGGAGCGTCACGACGATCTGGTCCGACGCTCCGGGGAGCAGGAACGACTTGCCGAGCTGCGCACCCGCCTGGTCGAAGACGACGAGGTCGTGGTCGTCCATGCCCCGGTTGTAGACGTTGATCCGCACGAGGCCGGACGAGACGACCATGCGCGACGGTCCGAGCACGTACTCGGTCTCGTCGACCGAAAGGGCACGTGGGAACGCGGGCCGCGGGGGCACCTTGAGCCGGTGCTTGCGGGCTCCCAGCGCGACGGTCGAGAACGACGCGACGAGGAGCCCCGCGAGACAGATGAGCGCGACGCCGCGCCTGCGGGTCATAGGATCAGGCTACCGCCGTCGGCACGCGCGAGCGCCGGGGCGCCCGGGAGAATAAGGGCCGGGTCGCCCCCGAGCCACTCGCCGAGGATCCCGCGGTACACCGAGCGGAAGTCGGTCGTGACCTGGAGGTTGCCCTGCACGAGCCCGGTCAGGGGCGCGGGGGCGCCGGCGAGGCCGCCGCGCACCTGCGAGCCCACGACCATCATCGGCCCACCGGCGCCGTGGTCGGTGCCGAACGACGCGTTCTCGCCGGCGCGGCGGCCGAATTCGGAGAACACGAGCGTGGTGACCCGGTCGACGATGCCGCGGGCGGTCAGGTCGGCCTGGAACGCCGAGAGCGCCTGGCCGAGCACGCTGAGCTGGGGGTCCTGGCTGCCTGGCTGGCTTCCGTGGGTGTCGAACGATCCCCAGTCGATGGTGATGACCCGGGTGCCGAGGTTCGCCGACAGGAGCGTCGCCGCGAGCTGCAGGCGTCGGGAGAGCGACGAGTTCGCCGGGTAGTTCGCCCCGGGCACGTGCGTGACCGAGGACAGGCTCTGCGCGACCTGCACCGTCTGCCCGTAGACGGTGCGGGAGCGGGCGGTCGACACGTTGCCCGGAGGTGCCGGCGTGATGCGCCCGACCTCGGTGTTCACGTTGCTCCCGCCGACGGTGAAGCCGAACCCCGCGAGGTTCTCCGGGACCGATGCCACGGGAGCCCGGGCGGCGCGGATGATCTTCGAGACGTTGGAGCCGATGGAGACGGCCTGAAGCGGGTTCGTCGTCGACCCGTACTGGTCGAGCCACCGTCCGATCCAGCCGGTGTTGGAGTTCTGCAGCAGGCCGGCGAACCACCAGTCGCGACTCGTGAAGTGCGAGAAGTTCGGGTTCGGGTAGTCGGTGGCGGGGAAGAGCGCCACGTTGCCGGCGTCCCACAGTTGCTGGAGGGAGCCAGTGGTTCCCGTCACGCCAGGCAGGATCGGGAACGCGAGCTGGCCGGCCGCGCCGCCGCCCATGTCCTGATACCCGACGGGAGTCGCGACACCCGGCAGCGGCACGTTCGACCGGGCGATGGTGGGGCGCAGGGCGAGGTAGGCGGCGTACTGGGTCGGGTCGGAAGGGACGAACGTGTTGGGGCCGTCGTTCCCGCCGTTCAGGTAGACCATCACGACGCAGTTGGTCGCCGCGACGGCGCCCTCGGCGACCGCCGACTCGAACGCCGTCTGCCACGGGATCTTGGTCGCGGCGTAGACGGATGCGAACCCGAGCACGCCGTTCCTGAGGAAGCGACCGCGGTTGAGCGCGGGCATCGACGGGACTCCGTCCGGGAACCCGGCGAGCGCCTCGGTGGGGATCGGCATGTAGTCGACCGGGACCGCGTCGTAGGCGGCGCTGTCCGAGGCGGCGCAGTCCGCGCAGCGGATTGCGCTGATCGCGTCGATGTCGCGTGGGTTCTCGTTCGTCATCACATCACCTGTCCGTCGGGGCCGCCGAGAATGAGCGAGCGAAGCACCCGTTGGCGGGTGCGCCGTTGACTGAGGCTGCCCCCCGGGGCGCGCACCGCGTAGTCGCGGATCGCCGCCTCGGTCGTGGGGGAGAGCCATGGCTTGCCGACCGCGGCGTACGCCCGGTCGTATGCCTGGGCCGGGGTTTCCCCGACAATGTCGGTCTGGTCGATCGGCTGCGTCCCGGTGAAGTCGGAGACGAGCCGGAACCGGGTGATCGCGGTGTTCGAGTCGAGCCACGCGGGCCCGTACTCCCACCCGGAGACGTCTGGCGGGAAGTACGGGAGCTGCCCCATCGACTGCAGCCGGTTGAACGCCGTCCCGTTCGTCACGAACAGCCCCATCGCGCGCATCGCGCCGGGCACGAACACCACCGGAGCCTTGATCATGTTCGGCTCGGCGATCGACTCGTAGAGCGCCCGGTGCGTGAGGATCTTCCGCAGCACCGGCCGGATGCGAAGGCCGCGACGCAGATACGTGGCGGCGAGGTCGGCGAGCGTCGCGTCGTCAGGCGGCGACTGCACGAACTCGCCCCACAGCTTGCGCATGAGGTATGGCGCGTGGGCGGGGTGGGAGATCACCACGTCGATCGCCTGCGGTGTGTCGAATGCGCCGGAGCGGCCGAGGAACGTCTTCGTGCCCGTGTCCCACCGGTTGGGCGTGAAGTAGGAGAACGGGTTGTCGGGGTCGGTGGTGTTGATCTGCCAGCCGGACAGCGCCCGCGCGAGCTCCTTGACGTCGGTCTCGCTGTAGTTCGGCTGGCCGTTGGCGCTGGTCACGCCGAGGCAGAAGAGCTCCATCACCTCGCGGGCGTAGTTCTCGTTCGGCCGGCCCCTGCGGTTGTTCTCACCGGTGAGGAACCTGAGCATCGCCGGGTCGAGTGTGACGGCCTGCACCAGGCTCCGGAAGTCGGACGTTGGGTTCGCGGCGACGTCGGCGAACGACCGGAAGAGCGCGATCTGCTTCCTGGCCATCTGCGAGGAGACCGCGTCGCGTGAGGTGGCGAAGTGCCGGTGGAAGAAGAACGTGAGCCGCTCGGGGAGCGGGTTGTCGCTGCGGATCATCCGGTCGACCCATTCGAGCACCAGGTCGGTGTCGTTCGCGGTCGGGGCCAGGGCGACGTTGTTGTTGACCGGCGGGTTGCCGACGAGGGTCGGCCGCGTGGTGAGCAGCCAGTTGACCGCCAGGCCCACGCGCTTGCCGGTCCAGTTCACCCGGTCCTGATCCGACGGCCCGAAGCCGGCCCGCCAGAAGAGCCGGTCGACCATCGCCGTCGTCATCTTCTTGTCCGCCCAGTTGAGGACCGGCTTGCGGATGCGCCGCACCCGCCGTCGCGGCCGCCGTGCCGCCGTGGTCCTGGCCCGAGCATTCAGCGTCGCGGCCATGCGCTCACCCCTTCTTTCCGCAGCGCGTCGCGAGGATCGCCTTCGTCGCTGCGCGTGTCGGTTTGGTCGCCGAGATGCGGAAGTCGCCGGAGGGCTCCTTGATGTCGTAGAGCACGACCCCCCGCAGGCGCGGCATCGACTTCTGAAGCCGGGCGAGCGACCGCAGCCACGTCGACTTGTTGCCGCCGCGGGCGGTCGTGCCGGTCTCCGCGATCCAGAACGGCTTGCTCGACAGCGCTTGGATCTCGATGTACGGGTCCTGGAAGACGTCGAGCGGGTCGAGCCACTCGAGCTCGCCCGTCACGCCGAAGTTGTAGCCCGAGGTGCCGACCAGGTCGACGAGGGCGTTGCCCGGGAAGTACTGGTCGATCGCGTTCTCGTCCGTGTCGGGGACGCTCCGGGCGTAGGGGGCCCACAGGAGCTTCACCTTCGCG
Source organism: uncultured Thermoleophilia bacterium (assembly GCA_963777565.1). Lineage (GTDB taxonomy): Bacteria > Actinomycetota > Thermoleophilia > Miltoncostaeales > Miltoncostaeaceae > CALMEC01. The sequence continues at coordinate 425,600 of CAVZQZ010000009.1, read as the reverse complement.
CCGCCGTTGCGCTTCACCACCGTCCGGACGCGCTTCCAGGCGCTGATGTACGACACCGGGGTGTTGCCGTTGACGGTGCCCGACCAGGGGTACCAGTTGGTGTTCGGCTCCGGCATCGGCCGCAGGATCACCGAGAGCTTCGAGGCGCGAAGCTGCCGGGCCAGTGCCCCGATCTTCTTGTCGTGCTTCCCGGCGGCGATGCGGGCGTTGGAGAACAGTGGCTGGTTCGGACCGTCCTTGCCGCCGTCGATCATCAACGTGACCATCATTCGCGCCTTGCGGCGCTTCGCGAGTTTGATCACGGCCGGGTCGACGGTCTGGCCGAGCGTCACGTAGGTCGAGATCACCGACACGCCGGGCCCCACGAGCTTGTCGAGTTCTCTGATCGACGCCTCCGGCCGGTCGCGGTAGACACCGACCTCGATGCAGGCGCTCGCGCTGCCGGCGCCCGCCAGCGCTGCAGCTGCCACCGCGGCGATCGCGACCCGTTTGAGGCGGCCGGCCGGCGATCTGCCGGCGGCGGCGCCGGGCCGTTCGGAGGGGAGGGGGTGGGCGGCGGTCCTTGCCGGACGGGTCTCACGCATCATGCGATCGGGCCTTTCAGCGGTGGCGGCTGGTGCTGACGTATCGGTGCCAGGGGCGTCCCGGGCCGCAGCCGACCGGCCACTTGCCGGTCGCGCGGCGTTGGGCCTTGCACCAGTCCAGCCAGCACTTGGCGGGCCGGTGCTTGACCCAGGGGGTGTTCCAGGTGGCGCGGTCGGTGACCGGACGGCAACCGGGAGGCGGGTCGTCCCCGGCGGGCGGGTCGGTGCCGGGATCGCCCCCCGGCGGAGTGGGGTCGCCCGCGGGGGGAGTCGGGTCGCTTCCCGGCGGAGTTCCCCCTGAAGGAGGAGAAGGTGGAGTGGACGGCGAAGATGAAGGTGGCTCAATAGTGGCGCCGGCCGGGGTCTGGCCGAGCGAACCGGAATCCGACGTCTCACCGGGCGTGGTCTGCGGGCAGGCGTTCTCGAGGGCGTTCGCGCAGGCCCCTCCGCTGGGCAGGATCTGGGTGGTGGTCGGGTCGTCCGCTTCGCGGAAGTTCCCGTTCTCGCTGATCAGGGTCGACGTCATGACGCCGTTCGGCTTGAACCTTCCGCTCACCGCGACCTCGGTGCCACGCGTGTACGGCGCGATTGAGAACTCCGGCGGCAGCGCGACCGTGATCCGGACCGGGTACGCCTTGTCCTGGTTGTCGACGACTACCATGGTCTTGGCGGCGACGTTGATCGATGCGATGGAGCCCGCGATGGGGAGGCTCGCGCCCGGGATCGGCGGCTTGAGGTACTTGAGGTCCCGGCCAACCTTGATGCCGTTCTTGCCGAAGTACACGCGGATGGAGATGGTCGCCCCGACGGGTGGGAGACCGCCTGCCATGAGCTCCTTCTGGCCTGAAAGGCCCTCACTCCCGCGGCGCAGGGCCCCGATGCGCACCACGACGATTCCGCCGTGGGTGCCCACTGCGACGGCCTTCTTGCCGAACTTCTTGACGATCGGGCCGCGGACGGGGGTCCAGACGGCCTTCTTCGTGGTGCGGCGGGTGCTGATGCCTGACTGGTAGCTGCCGTTGCGGCTCCACTTGATGCCCCACTTAATGCCGCTCGGTGCGGCGCTCCACTTGATCCCGGAGACGGGAGATCCCCACTTGATGCCGGAAACCGTGACCCGGCTGCCCGGGTTCACACGGCGGATCGCGTGGATCGCGAGGAGCTTGCCGCTGGGCTGTGCGATGACGGCGGTCTTGTTCTGGGCTCGCCAGGTGAGCACCACGCCGTCGCGGCTGGCGAGGGGGGCAACGCGCAGGGCATCGGCAACCGGGATGACCACGGCTGCCGCCGTCACCGCAAGGATGACCATTGCCCGCTTTCTCACGACCTGTGTGTTCCCCCGTCGTTACACAACTCGGCGCCGTCTCTATCGGTGGATTGCCCCACAACCTTGAGCCCGCAGACAGGCCATTGGACGCAGGTCTGCCATTTCCTTCACTCAAGGCCCCCGAATCGGGCGTCTCGACGGCGTTTGGCGGCGGGATCGGGTGCGGTCGACCCGCCGGTTTTCTCCGCCCTGTGCAGGCGCTTCCCGGCATTGTCGCGCGTGGAGGCCGCTTGAGCCTCGCGGGTCGGGTACGCGGCCTCCACACACCCTCGTACGATTGGGGCATGGATCGGCGAAGCGAGGAGCTCCTCGAGCTCCACGAGGTGCGGGCGCGGCTGGCGTCGGTGTGCGCGACGCCCGGCGGCCGGGAGGCCGTGCTCGGTCTCGCGCCAACCCCGGAGCCGCACCTGGTCGAGGCCCGTCAGCGCGAGACCGCCGAGGCGATCTCACTGCTCGGGCTCGGCATCGGCGTCAGCCCGGGCTCCGCCGATGTCCGGGAGGCCACGGAGCTGGCCTCCCGGGGCGGCACCCTCGACGTCGGCGCGCTTGCGGAGGTCGCCGCGACGATCCGTGTGGCGGTGGAGATCGCCACCGCAGTCGGCGCGCACCGCGAGGTCGCGCCGCGGCTCGCCGAGCGCGCTGAGGGCGTGGACGGCCGGGCGCTCGTGCCGGTGGCCGACGCCGTCGAGCGCGCGCTGGACGGGCACGGCGGCGTGCGCGACGACGCCTCGGTCGAGCTCGCCCAGGCGCGCCGCCAGCTCGCGTCGGCTCGGTCGGGGGCGGTGGAGGCACTGCGCGTGGCGGGCGACCGATTCCGCCAGCATCTGCAGGAGGGGTTCGTGACCGAGCGTGGCGGCCGGCCGGTGCTCGCGGTCAAGGCGTCGGCCCGCGGCTCGGTGCCCGGCATCGTCCACGACCGCTCCTCGTCGGGCCAGACGGTGTTCGTCGAGCCGCTGGACGTGGTGGAGGCGAACAACCGGGTGCGCGAGCTCGAGGCGATGGAGCGCATCGAGGTGGAGCGCGTGCTCGCCGGGCTGTCGGCAGACGTTGCCGCGGCGGCTCCCGCGCTCGACGGTGCCGCAGCGGAGCTGGCGGAGATCGACCGTGCCATGGCCTGCGCGGCGCTGTCGCGCCGCTGGGACGGCACGCCGGTCGGCCCGTCGAAGGACGTCGAGCTGATCCGCGCGCGGCACCCGCTGCTCGACCCCGGCACGGCGGTCCCGATCGACCTCCCCCTCCGGGGTGTACGCGCGCTCGTGGTGAGCGGTCCGAATGCCGGCGGCAAGACGGTGGCGCTCAAGACGCTCGGACTGCTGGCGCTCGCATACCAGTGCGGGCTGCAGCCGCCGGCGGTGACGGCGCGCCTGCCCGTGTTCGACCGGGTGCTCGTCGACATCGGCGACGACCAGTCGATCGAGCGCAACCTCTCCACGTTCTCGGGGCATGTTCGGCGGCTCATCGACATCCTCGGCGCGGCGGGGCCGCGCACCCTGGTGCTGCTCGACGAGGTCGCCGCCGGCACCGACCCCGGTGAGGGCGCGGCGATCGCGCGGGCGGTACTGGAGGCGCTGGTCGCGAAGGGGGCGCTCGTGCTGGCCACCACGCACCACCACGAGCTCAAGGCATGGGCCAGCGAGACGCCGGGCGCGGCGAATGCGGCCGTGGGCTTCGACGCCGAGCGCCTCGCGCCGACGTTCGAGATCCGTGTCGGCGAGCCCGGGGCGTCACACGCCATCGAGGTCGCGGAGCGGCTGGGCCTCAACGTGGATGTCGTCACCGCCGCGCGGCGCATGGTCGGCGAGGACCGGGGCGGGGTGGAGGCGCTCCTGCAGGAGGCCGCCGCGGCACGCGTGGTGGCCGAAGCCGAACGCGACGCGGCGCTCGCCGAGCGCGACGAGGCCGCACGCGTGCGCATGGAGGTCGAGACACGTGAGCGTGAGCTCGCCGCGCGGGTGGAGCGCATGCGTCAGGACGCCGCGCAGGCGCGCGCACGTGCGCGTGAGGACGCCCGCGACGAGCTGGCGGCGGTCACCGCCGAGCTCGCGACGCTGCGCGCCGAGATCGCCGCGGCACGCCGCGAGGAGCGCCGCCGGGTCGAGTCGGGCGCCGCGGCGCGGGCCGCCGAGCGCGACCGTCGGCTCGGGGCGGCGGCGGCGGCCGGCGCACGGGCGACGGAGCGCCTCGCGGAGCTCACCGCGCCGGTCGGCGCGCCCGAGGACCTGGCGGTGGGCGACCGCGTCGTCGTGAGCGACCTCGGCGTTCGCGGCGAGGTGCTCGCGGTAGAGGGCGACACCGTCGAGATCCAGGGCCCGTCCGCGCGCATGCGCCTCAACGCGTCGCGGCTCGTCCGCGACGCCCGCGTGGCGCCCGAGCCGATCGCGGCCCGCCCCGAGACACGGCCCCCCGTCGTGGCCGTCGGTCAGCAGCTCGACGTGCGGGGGCAGCGCGCCGAGACGGCCCGCGCGGCCGTGCGTGCGCACATCGACGAGGCGGCGATGGTGGGCCTCGAGACCGTCCGCATCGTCCACGGCCGCGGCACCGGCGCGCTTCGCGTCGCGATTCGCGAGGAACTCGACCGCCACCCCCTCGTCGCGAGCTCCGAGCTGGCGGGTCCGGACGACGGCGGCGACGGCGCCACCGTCGCAACGCTCAGGTGAGTGACGCGCTACTTGGGGGGCATGCGCGCGGCGGCGTCGAGCCGGATGACCTCGCCGTTGAGGTAGGGGTTCTCGACGATGTGCCCGACGAGAGCGGCGAACTCCTCCGGATGCCCCAGCCGCTTGGGATGCACGGCCTGGGCGGCCAGCACGGCCCGCACCTCGTCGCTAAACGCCGCGACCATCGGCGTCATCATCGGGCCGGGAGCGATCGACATCACCCGGATCCCGCGGCTGGCGAGATCGCGGGCGGCGGTGATCGTGAGCGCGGCGACGCCGCCCTTCGAGGCGGCGTAGGCCGACTGGCCAATCTGCCCTTCGTACGCCGCGATCGAGGCGGTCATGACGACCACGCCGCGGGTCTCATCGGCGTCGGGCGCGTTGTCGCCCATCGCCGCGGCGGCGAGGCGCAGCGTGTTGAACGTGCCGACCAGGTTGATCTCGATCACGTCGCGGAACATGCCGAGGGAATGCGGCCCGTCGCGTCCCACCACCCGCGCGGCGGGGGCGATGCCGGCGCAGCACGCAGCAACCCGTAGGGGAGCGAGGCTCGCCGCGAGGTCCACGGCGGCACCGACGCTCGCCTCGTCACGCACGTCCGCGGTCGCGAACCGGGCGAGGTGGCCGAGCTCCACCGCCATGCGCGGCCCGCGCGATTCGGCGAGGTCGGCGATGACAACGTGCGCGCCGGCCCCCACGAGGTGCCGCGCGGTGGCCGCGCCGAGCCCGGATCCGCCGCCGGTGACGAGGGCGCTCGTGCCGTCGAGTCGCATTCGGCATGCATACCACGGTGCTACCGTCCTCGCGTGCCGGAGATGCCGCTCGTCACGCTCGAGGAGATCGTCGCCGCCCGCGAGCGCATCCGCGGCGTGGTGCGGGCCACCACCACGGAGCGGTTCGACAGCCTCAGTCGGGTGACCGGCCGGGAGGTGTTCCTCAAGCCAGAGCAACTTCAACGCGCCGGCTCGTTCAAGATCCGCGGCGCCTACAACTACATGGACGGCGTCCCCGCGGGTGGCGAGGTCGTCGCCGCATCGGCGGGCAATCACGCGCAGGGAGTGGCCCTGGCGGCGTCGCTCACCGGCCGGACCGCCCGGGTGTTCATGCCCGAGCGCGCCGCCCTCCCGAAGCTCCTCGCGACGCGCGAGTACGGCGCGGATGTGGTGCCGGTGCCGGGCGCGGTGGAGGAATGCATCGCCCTCGCTCGCCGTTATGCGGTCGAGCACCACGCGACGTACGTACCACCGTTCGACCACCCGGCGATCATCGCCGGCCAGGGGACGATCGGGCTTGAGATCGCCGACGAGGCCCCGTCGGCGCAGACCGTTCTGGTCCCGGTCGGCGGCGGCGGTCTGCTCGCAGGGGTGGCGACTGCGCTGGCCGCGGTGCGGCCGGATGTTCGGGTGGTGGGGGTGCAGGCCGAAGGCGCGAACTCGATGCGCCGGTCCATCGCCGCCGGCCACGTGGTGGAGGTGGTGCCGGTCACGATGGCCGACGGCGTCGCGCTGCGGGCGCCGAGCGAGCTCACCTTCGCGCATGCCCAGGAGTTCGTCCACGAGATTACGACGGTGTCGGAGGAGGAGATCAGCCGGGCGGTGCTGTTCCTCTTAGAGCGCGCGAAGGCCGTCGTGGAGCCGTCGGGCGCGCTTCCCGTCGCAGCGCTGCTCGCCGGAGCGGTCCCCGGCACAGGCCCGGTTGTCGCCGTCCTCTCGGGAGGGAACGTCGATCCGATGCTCCTGACGCGGCTCATCGACCACGGCCTGTCCGCGGCCGCCCGGTTCATGGTGGTGCGCATCGTGATCGACGACCGGCCCGGCGCCCTCCATCACCTGACCGGCGTGATCGCCCGCCTTGGCCTCAACGTCCTCTCGGTGGAGCACCACCGGGAGGGCATCGAACTTCCGATCGCCAGCGTCGAGGTGCTGTTCACATTGGAAACCCGCGACGCGGCCCACCAAGCAGAGGTGCTCGAGACCCTGACCGCGGAGGGCTATACCGTCGACCTCGTGCGGTGAACCGAGCGTCCGTCGCGGAGGCGTCGTGGCAGACTCACGCGCCATGAAGGTCGACCCCCGGCTGCGGGCCACCGTCGAGGCGTGGATCGCGAGAGACCCAGACCCCCAGAGCCGCGCGGAGCTCGAGACGCTTCTCGCCACGGGCGACGAGGTCGCTCTGCGCGAGCGCTTCTCCGGTCGCCTCGAGTTCGGCACCGCCGGCCTCCGGGCCACCATGCAGGCCGGTCCGATGGGCATGAACCGGGTCGTGGTGCGCGAGAGCGCGGCCGGGATCGCCCGGTACCTCCTCGCGAACGTCTCCGATGCCGCACGGCGGGGGGTCGTGATCGCGCACGATGCGCGGCACCGGTCCGACCGGTTCGCGCACGACTGCGCGGAGGTGATCGCCGCGCACGGCATCCGAGTCGTGCTCGCCGAGCCTCCGCAGCCGACGCCCGTGGGCGTCTACGCGGTACGGCCCCTCCACGCGGCCGCCGGCATCGTGATCACCGCGAGCCACAACCCGCCCGCCGACAACGGGCTCAAGCTGTTCATGGCCGACGCCGCGCAGATCGTGCCGCCGGTCGACAGCCACGTCGCCGACCAGATCGCCGCCGTCGCGGCGGACGGGATCGTCACGCCCGCCCATGCGGTGGCGACGGCCGTCGAGCCGCTGTCCGATTCGATCGTCGACGCCTACCGTACCGCCACCCTGGGGCGCGTCCCGCCGCCCGCCGTCCCGATCCGCATCGCCACCACCGCGATGCACGGGGTGGGCGGAGCGCTCCTGGCCGAGCTGCTCGCGGCGGCGGGCCACACGGACGTTCACCCGGTGCCGGAGCAGCTCGCCCCCGACCCGGACTTCCCGACCGTCGGGTTCCCCAACCCCGAGGAGCCCGGCGCCACCGACCTGCTGGCGGCGCGGATGCAGGCGGTGGGCGGCGACGTGGGCATCGCGCTCGACCCGGACGCCGACCGCGTCGCCGTCCTCACGCATGAGCGCGACGGCTCGGCCCGGAAGCTCACCGGCGACGAGGTGGGGGCGCTCCTCGGCGAATGGCTCCTCGCGCACGTCACCGACGGACCCGGGCGGCTCGTCGCCACCACCGTCGTCTCGTCGTCGCTGCTCGCGCGGATCGCCGAGCATCACGGCGTCCGCCACGAGGAGACGCTCACCGGGTTCAAGTGGCTGTCGCGCCCCGCGCTCGCGCACCCCGAGCTGCGCCAGGTGCTCGCGTACGAGGAGGCCATCGGGTACGCCATCGGCGCCGACGTGCACGACAAGGACGGCCTGTCGGGCGCGCTCGCCGTCGCCTCGATGGTCGCGTGGGAGAAGGCACGCGACCGGACGCTCCTGGACGCGCTCGACGCCCTCCACATCCGCCACGGCGCGCACATCACCGAGAACTTCTCGCTGCGCTACGAGGGGCCCGGCTGGCGGGAGCGGCGCGACGGCACCGTCGCAGCGTTGGTGGCATCGCCTCCCACGCACATCGGCGATGACCCCGTCGATGCGATCCGGTGGCTCGCACCCGACGTGCTGCGCGTCGACCTGGCCGGCGGGCTGCGGGTGCTCGTGCGGCCCAGCGGCACCGAGCCGAAGCTCAAGTGCTACTGCGAGGCGGTGGAGCCGATCGGCGCCGACGGGCTGGATGCGGCGCGCGAGCGGGCGCGGGCCCGCCTGGCCGCGGCGCGCCGAGCGCTCATGGCACTGCTCGGCGCCTGATCCCGGCACCCCCCGGCGGGGGCGTGCCAGAATCGGAACATGAGCGCGACACCTGTCTCCGGCGGAACACTCGACGAGCGATGGGGAAGGGTGATCGCGCCCACGCTCGGCGTCGCCACGACGATCCAGGCCGTGCGGGCCGAGGGCCCGTGGGTCGAGGCCGTGGACGGGCGTCGCTACCTCGACTTCGCGTCGGGGACAGCCACGACCAACCTGGGCCACAACCACCCCCGCGTCATGGTCGCGGCACTGGAGCAGATGCAGCGCATGGTCCACAGCGGCGGGGTGTTCCGCTACGAGTCGGCCGTGGCCCTGGCCGAGCGCCTCGCGCGGGTCACCCCCGGCAACATCGGCTCGTTCTTCTTCCTGAACGGCGGCAGCGAGGCGATCGAGGGATCGGTCAAGCTCGCGCGGCGCGTCACGGGACGGCACGGGGTCGTCGTGTTCCGCGGCGGCTTTCACGGCCGCACGCAGGGGAGTGTGGGCTACACGACGTCGAAGTCCTATTACCGGGCCGGCTACGCCCCGCTGGGCGCCAGCGTCTACGTCGCGCCATTCCCGACGCCGTACCGCTGGGGCACCGACATGGACGACGCGGTCGACCGTTCGCTCGCCGGCCTCGACGACCTGCACCGCCACGAGCTGCCCGGCGACGAGACCGCCTGCTACCTCATCGAGCCCGTGCAGGGCGAGGGCGGCTACCACCCCGCCGGCACGCGGCTGCTGGAGGGGCTGCGCGAGCGGGCCGACCGCCACGGCGCGCTGCTCGTGTTCGACGAGGTGCAGACCGGGTTCGGCCGCACGGGCGAGTGGTTCGCGGCGCAGACGTTCGGGGTGACGCCGGACGCCATCGCCATGGCCAAGGGCATCGCCAACGGGTTCCCGGTGTCCGCGATCGGCGCTTCGCCCGAGCTCATGGCCCGCTGGCCGACCGGGGCGCACGGCACCACCTTCGGCGGCAACCCCATCGCCTGCGCCGCCGGCGCGGCGGTGATCGACACCGTGGAGGACGACGGGCTCCTCGCCCGGGGGCGCGAGCTCGGCGCCCGCGCGACCCACCGGCTCAAGGCGCTCGAGGCCGAGATCCCAGAGGTCGCCGAGGTGCGCGGCCCCGGGCTCATGATCGGCATCGAGTTCGCCGACCCGGCGACGCATGCCCCGCTGGGCGACCTCGTGGCACGCATCGTCACGGCGGCCGAAGAGGAGGGGCTGATCCTCATCGACTGCTCGGCCGATGGCAACGTCGTGCGGTTCATCCCGCCGCTGGTCACCAGCGACGACGAACTCGACCTCGGGCTTGGCGCATTCGAGCGCGCCGTGGGGCGCGCCCTCGGGTAGCGTTGGGCCCGCACCGACGCGCCGCGTCGGGACCACTCAGGGAGGCCCGATGGCGAAGCTCACGACAATCGAGGGGATCGGCGCCAACGGCGCCGCGAAGCTGGCGAAGGCGAAGGTCGGCTCCACCACCACGCTCCTGACCCGCGGCGCCACCGCGGCGGGGCGCAGGGAGCTCTCCAAGGCATCCGGCGTCACCGAGAAGCGCCTGCTGGAGTGGGTCAACCGGGCCGACCTGATGCGGATCACCGGCGTGGGGGAGGAGTACTCCGACCTGCTCGAGGCCAGCGGGGTCGACACGGTGCCCGAACTCGCGAAGCGCAAGCCCGCGAACCTGGTGGCGACGATGGCCGAGGTGAACCGCAAGAAGAAGCTCGTGCGACAGCTGCCGACCGAGGCACGAGTCACCGCGTGGGTCGCCCAGGCCAAGACGCTCCCGAAGGTCGTCAAGCACTGACCCGAGCCCCGATTTGCGGCGGCGTCTCCGGCGGAAGACGCGACACACGTCACCTTCGGATCGCCGGGCCCCGGTAGTACGATCAGCCACGATGCGGTCGAAAGCCCGATTCACCATCGCCCTCGGCCTCGCCGTGTTGCTTGGCGGGGCGCTCGTGTGGATGGCGATCGGCGGCTCGCTCGAGACCTACGCGGGGCCGGCCCAGGTGAAGCTGGGGGACGAGACCTACCGTCTCAACGGCGTCGTGTCGAAGGGGGCGCCGCCCAACGCCGCCGCCCAAGCCATCTCCGCCGAGGGCGTGCGCTTCCAGGTGCAGGACCAGGACGACGCCAGCAAGACCGTCCAAGTGCTCTACCGCGGCGTCGTGCCCGACACGTTTCAGGCCGGCCGCGAGATCGTCGTGACCGGCAAGATGGAGGGCGGCACCTTCGTCGCCAAGCGCGACACCCTCCTCACCAAGTGCCCCTCGAAGTTCCAGAGCAAGCATTCGCCTGACAGCGGCACCACGTAGGCCATGAGCCTCTTCGGTCGGGCGATCCTCCTGGTGGCGTTCGCCGTGGCGCTCTTCGCGGTGGGAGCGGCGATCGCCGGGCAGCAGCCCCGCCGCCGCCAGTGGTTTCACGCGGCCGAGCGCGCCGTCTTCGCCCTGTTCGGGCTCCTCACCGTCGGGATGGCGACCCTCGTCGCGGCCCTGCTCGGCAACCACTTCGAGATCGCAGCCGTGGAGGGGTATTCGAGCCGCGCGCTCGAGTCCCACTTCAAGGTCACCGCCGTGTGGGCCAGCCAGCCCGGCTCCCTGATGTTCTGGGCGTGGTTGCTGTCGGGCTTCTCGTGCATCGCGATCATCACGAACCGCCGGCGCAACCGCGAGCTCATGCCGGTCGTCGTCGCCGTCCTCGCCGGGCTCGGCGCCTTCTTCACCATGATCCTGTGCTTCGTGGCGAGCCCGTTCGCAACGGTGCCCCTGGTTCCGGCCGACGGCAGCGGCCTTCAGGCGGCCCTGCGCAACCCGTACATGATCGCCCACCCGCCACTGCTGTACCTGGGCTACGTCTCGATCGCGGTGCCGTTCGCGTTCGCCATCGCCGCGCTCGTCACGCGCCGGCTCGACAGCGCATGGCTCACGAGCGTGCGGCGCTGGACGCTGGCGAGCTGGGCGTTCCTCGGCATCGGCATCATCCTGGGGGCGAAATGGGCGTACGAGTCGCTGAGCTTCGGCGGCTACTGGATCTGGGATCCGGTCGAGAACGCCGCGTTCCTCCCGTGGCTCACCGCCACCGCGTTCCTGCACTCGGTCATGGTGCAGGAGCGCCGCGGGATGCTGAAGGTGTGGAACCTGGTCCTGGTCATCTCGACGTTCGCGCTGACGCTGTTCGGGACGTTCCTGACGCGATCCAACATCGTGAGCAGCGTCCACAACTTCGGCGCGCAGACCGTCGGCCCGTGGCTGCTTGGTGCCATCGTCGCCGTGCTCGCCGGCGGCATCGCCCTCATCATCAGCCGGCTGCCGCTGCTCAAGAGCGCCCATTCGCTCGAGAGCTACTTCTCCCGCGAGGCGATCTTCCTCTACAACAACCTCCTGCTCGTCGGGCTCGCGTTCGCAATCATCTGGGGGACCCTCTTCCCGGTGGTCACGGAGCTCGTCCAGGGCAACCGGATCAGCGTGGGGCGGGGCTTCTTCGACACGGTGGCAGCGCCCATCGGCGTGGCGCTGCTGCTCCTGACCGGCATCGGACCGCTGGTGCCGTGGCGCAAGGCCAGCCCGGAGGTCATCCGGCGGAGATTCCTCGTGCCGCTCGTGGTCACCGCGGCGGCGACGCCGCTCGTGCTGCTCACCGACGCGCGGCACAACTGGGCCGCCGCGGCGGTGTTCCTGATCGCGATCTTCTCGACCGCCTGCATCGCCTCGGAGTTCTGGCGCGGCACGAAGGTGCGGCACGCCCTCGGCGGGGTTTCGTGGCTCGGGGCGCTCGGCCAGCTCGTGTCGCGCAACCGCCGCCGCTACGGCGGCTACGTCGCCCACGTGGGGATCATCGTCGTGATCGTCGCGATCGCGGCGTCCCGGTCGTTCCTCAGCGAGGGCACGTTCGACCTCGCGCAGGGTCAGCGGGCGAACGCCGGCGGCTACACCTTCACGGCGGTGGCCTTCGACCGTCGCCGCGACCCGAACAAGATGACCGTGGCCGCGACGATCGAGGTCACCAAGGGATCCGAGCGGGTTGCGACCCTCCGTCCGGCCAAGCACGTATACCTGCCCCGGCAGGAGCCGGGTGACGAGGTCGCGATCGCCGGCGGCCCCACCCGCGACATCTGGGTCAACCTCGCCGGCCTCACGCCCACCGGCGTCGCGTCAATCCACGTGTTCGTCAACCCGCTCATCTCGTGGCTGTGGATCGGCGGGCTCATCCTGCTGCTCGGCGCGATCATCGCCGCCTGGCCGCCGCCGAGGGGCGTGCGGGCGCACGCTCCGGCACCCGACCGGGCGCGCGTCCGCGCCTGATGGGCGTCGCCGTCCTGGTTGCCGCCGTCGCGCTGGCGGTGGTGGTCGCGGTGGCCTGGCCGCTGCTGCACGAGCGGCACCAGGCCGAACCGCCGGCCGACGACCAGGCCGCACGGGCGCTGCAGGACGAGATCGACCGGTCCCTCCGGGCGATCCGCGAGATCGAGTTCGACCACCGGGCCGGCAACCTGAGCGACGAGGACTTCGCTGAACTCGACGGCGCCGAGCGGGCGCAACTGGCAACACTTCTGCGGCAGCGCGACGGGTCCTCTGGCTGACCGTCACCGAGAAACGGGGCGAAACGTCCCGTTGCGCCGCCCTGATCCCGCATCAAGAAACGGATCGTGCTGCCGACAGTAGAGGTATGAATCGCTTGGTTCTCGGGTAAATCGCTTGCAAATGCGACGCCTCAGCTTGACCGTGTCCGACATCGCTGCAAGAGTGCCGCCCGTTCAAGCGCTTCCGAGGAGCACCCCGAGTTCGACGCACTCGTGCGTTCGGGGGGTGACTTACAGCCCAACTGGCAATACGGCCAGTGGCGGAAAGGAGCCAGGTATTTCTCACGACCGACCGCGCGAGACCTCCGTCTCCGGCCGGCCCCGAGGATTGATGGGGTGGGTTGCTGTCGTGGCGACCCTCGTGATCGGCGTGTCCGCAGCGACGGCCATGGACGTGCCGCTCCCCAATTCGCCGGAGACGGCCGCAGTCGGGGCGCCCCCGGAGCCCGCGCCCGTCGTCCTGGCGCCCACCGCCTCGAGCCTGCTCGGCACGCGCGCCCTCAGGCCCGGCACCCGCGGCGCGGACGTACGTGAGCTGCAGCGCATCCTTCGCAAGCGCGGCCTCCAGGTCACGGTCGACGGCGCCTACGGCAAGCGCACGAGCGAGGCCGTGAAGGTCCTGCAACGGCGCTTCAAGTTGCCGGCGAACGGCGTCGCGAACGCCGCGTTCCTCAAGCGACTCGGCGTCAAGATCCGCTCGATTCGAAGCGGCACGAGTCCCGCGCCGCCGGTCGACGCGACCAACTATCCGCTCGCCGGCCCCAACGCCGCGAAGGCGAAGTACCTGCTCGCCTTCCCCGTCGCCGGAAAGCACACGTACTTCAACGACTTCGGCGCGCCCCGCTCGCAGGGCAGCCACCAGGGCAACGACATCATGGCGGCGCGGGGACTACCCGTCCGTGCCGTCGCTCCCGGCATCATCAAGCGGATGACGCGGGTCGAGACCGGCCTGGGCGGCATCTGGATCTGGCTGCAGGACACGCGCGGGCACGAGTACTACTACGCCCACCTCACGTCGATCACCGCCGGACTCGAGGCGGGCAGCGCGGTCACCCTCGGACAAGTCATCGGGGCCGTGGGGAACACCGGTGACGCGCGCTACGGCGCCACCCACCTGCACTTCGAGATCCACCCCGGCGGCGGAGGCGCGGTCAACCCCTACACCGACCTCCTCGCGATCGATCCGGAGCCGCCGGGGCGTTAGTGGCCCGGAACGGGGCGCTCGGCGCTCGGTCGACCCCGAACGCCTTCGGGCAGGGGTCGGCGGCTTGGCTGCGAACTTCGTCACGTGAGTTCCCGCCTGCAACCCATCGCGTTCGCCGCCGTCTCCGTGGCAGCGGTCGCCGGGGCGGGCCTCGTCGCGCAATCGGCGGCCGCGCCGAGCCTGTCGCAGGTGGAGCAGCGCGCACGCGACGCCCGCGCACGCGAGGCCGTGCTCACCACCGACGTGTCGCGCTACAACGCCCGCATCCGGGCGGTCCAGACGCGACTCGCCCCCGTGCAGGCGCGGTGGAGCGCGCTGAACACCGAGCTCACGGGGCTGCGTACGAAGCGGCAGGCGCTCACGGCCGAGCTCGAGACCGAGCAGCGCCGCCTGACGAAGCTGATCGGCCTGCTCAGGGTTCAGCGGGGCGCGCTGAGCGCGCGGCTGTCGGCCGCGTACCGGGCGGGCGAGCCGTCGGTGCTGCAGGTGCTGCTCGTCTCGGGCAGCGTCAGCGACGCCGTCGCCATCCGCCAGAACCTCGAGCGCATCGCCGAGCAGGACCGCCGGCTCATCGTCGAGACCAAGTCCAACGCCGACGACTCGCGTGAGGCACGGCGACGCATCAGCGCGGCGCGCGCCGAGGTCTTCAAGACCGAGCAACGTGTCGCGGCGGCCGAGGCGGAAGCAGCGCACGCGCTCTCGGTGATCAGCGCGGAGCGCAACCGGCTGGTCGCGGCGCGGTCCGCCCGCTCGACGCTGCTCTCCCGAGTCAAGGAGGATCGCCGCGAGTTCGAGGCCGAGGCCCGCGGGCTTCGCGCACGTTCCGCCGCGCTCGCGAATCAGATCCGGGCTGGCTCGTCGAACCTGCCCGTCACCGTCGCCGTCAGCGGCAGCGGCCAGTTCTCCTGGCCGGTCAACGGGCTGATCACCTCAGGCTTCGGCCAACGGTGGGGCCGCATGCACGAGGGCATCGACATCGGCGTCCCCGCGGGCACCCCGATCGCGGCGAGCGCGCCCGGCACGGTGATCGTCGCCGGTTGGAGCGGCGGGTACGGGAACCTCGTGGTCGTCTCGCACGGGTCGATCTCCACCGCCTACGCGCACATGAGCCGCATCGCCGTCTCCGTCGGTCAGAGCGTCGGCCGGGGCAGCGTGCTGGGCGCCGTGGGATGTACCGGCCACTGCTTCGGTGCGCACCTGCACTTCGAGGTGCGGGTCGGCGGCGTTCCTCAGAACCCGGTCAACTACCTCTAGTCAGCGCGGCGGCGCGGGCCAGTACCGCGTCCAGCATCGGGGCGGTGAGCTTCCCGGTGAACGTGTTCTGCTGACTCGGGTGGTACGAGCCGATCAGCGTCCGCTCACCCACCTGGAACTCGGCGCCATGCCCGAACTTCGCCCATGGTCGGGGGGCGTCGAGCGTTCGAAGGGTCGCCTGCCAGGCAAATGCACCCAGCGCCAAGAGCACCCGGGCGCCGCGGCACAGGTCGAGCTCGCGTCGCAGGAAGGGGCGGCACCGTGCTTCCTCGTCGGGGGTAGGCTTGTTGACCGGGGGAGCACACCGCACCGCTGCGGTCATCCGGCAGCCGACCAGCGTGAGCCCGTCCCCGGCGTGGTCCGATGTCGGCTGCGATGCGAGCCCGGCCCGGTGAAGCGCCGCGATCAGGAAGTCGGCGCTGCGGTCGCCGGTGAACATCCGCCCCGTACGGTTGGCGCCGTGCGCGGCGGGGGCGAGTCCGATCACCACCAGCCATGCGTCGCGGTCGCCGAACCCGGGCACCGGGCGGGCCCAGTAGTCGTCGTCGCGGAAGGCCGCCCGCTTCTCACGGCCCACCTGCTCCCGCCATGCCACCAGTCGCGGGCACGCACGGCAGGCGACGATCGCGCGGTCGAGCGCGGCGAACGGCGATGGCGGCATGCCCGGAAGCTACGCGTCGGCGGCGGTCGCAGCGCGGAATCGCGACGTCGGAGACCGGGATGGGTGGACCGGCCGGTCCGATCCACCCGATGCGACGTCAGGGCGCCGGCGTGCCGGCGTGCCGGCGCTTACGGCCGGCGATCAACGTTCCGCCCCCCAGTAGCGCGAATGCGGTGGCGGCCGCGAAGCCCGTGCCGGCCGCCCTCCAGTCGAAGCCTCCGCCGGTCCGGAGGATCACCGGCGCCGCGGCCGGTGGCGACGCTCCGGCCAGGTCGGCGAGCGGCGGCTCGGGGCGACCCGTCGCGGCGCTGCCCGCCGATGGTTGCCGGCCCGGTTCGTGGGGGATCGATGCGTGCGCCGCTGGTGCCGACAGAGCGACGACGGCGAGTCCCGTGGCGAGGTGGCGATGAGTCGTCTTCACGGTTCGTCCTTTCCGAGCTTGGGTAAGTGACGCGACCGATCTCGTGGATCGCCGCGTCCACCGGTAGGGCCCGCGTCGGCGCCTGGGCCACCCGGGCCGCACCGATCGGATCCGCCCGGCATCGTCGTCCTCAGTTGTGGAAGTACGGATCGAGCACGCGGATCTGCGTGATCCGGTCCACGGGGAGGTTGTTGTCGGCTGCGGTCGACCGGATCGCCTCGGGGTTCGGGGCCTCATACACGCAGAAGGTCCGCTGTCGGTCGTCGCTGACGTAGGAGTGAACCCACGTAACGCCGTGGGCGGCGTTCGTCGCAACCACCCCGAGGCACGCCTCGGCACCGGTCTCGTCGGCGCTGATCCGAAGGCCGTCGGGAAATGTTCGCTCCACCACGTATCGCGGCATGACGCGCTCCTGTCGTTGGGGGATCGTCAGAGCGAGTGTCGTGGCGGACGGCATCGGCCACCTCGGTAAGACCACCCAGTTTTGGAGCCGACGTTGCCTATGTTGCGGGCGGGGGCCCGTCATCCGAGTCGAGCCCGAGGCGTGTGGCGGCGGCCGCCGCCTCTCCGCGCGTCTTCACGTCGAGCTTCCGGAGGATCGACGAGACGTGGTGGTCAACCGTTCGAGGCGACAGCACCAGGTGCCGTGCGATGTCGGCGTTCCGGATCCCCGAGCGGATGAGCGCCAGTACCTCGACCTCGCGATTCGTGAGCTGCGCCGGGTTTTCGCGAGTCGAGGACCGCGGCCCCCGGGGCATACCGCCGATCCCCAGCGCCCGGAGCCGGCGTGTCGCGCGATCCGATGCCGGTCCCGCCCCCAGCTGCCGGAGTTCGTCGTGCGCAAGACGCAGAGACTCGACATCGTCGCTGTCCGTGAGGGCCAGAGCGGCCTCATACGGGCAGCCGATCCGGCGCCACACCTCGGCGGCCTGCTCACCTCCGTCACTCGAGATGTGAACCGCGAACGGCTCCGCGGCGCCCGGGGGGCAGGTTTCGTCGATACCCGCGCGCCAGCGCCAGAAGGCGAGCTCGCCGATCACCCACCGCGCGTTGAGGTCCATCGCGAGCGACAGCGCCGCGTCGGAGGCCTCCCGGACACGGTCGGGGCGATCGTCGAGCCACGCCGCTTCGGCGGATGCGATGGCGACCGGAGCGAGCAGCTGCAGGGAGTCGGCCGGCGAGACCATGGCACGTGCCTCCTCGAGCAACGACCGGGGATCGGGGTCGCCGCGGCGAGCGCGCACGACAGCCAGGGTCGTGAGGGCAACGATGCGGAGCAACGACGAGTGATCGGGCTGGCTGAGGACGAACGAAGCGGCCTTGGCCGCCGCATCCCACCGGCCGCTGTCGAGGTCGGAGCGAGACCGGTAGCAGATGAGGTACAGCCGCCAGAGGTCGAGACCACGCTCCGTGCAGTAGTCGATGCCCTCCTCGAGACGGTCGATCAGGGCGGTCTGGCGCGTGCGCGACCCGACCCAACCGAGATGGATGTAGCCGCGGCCGACGTGATCTTCGAGTCCTGCTTCTCTGGCGAGCGCGATGCTGCGCTCGAGCTGATCGCGCCCCTCGGATTGCCCGGCCAGCAAGGCGATGGTGCCCGAGTTGTTGAGCTGGAAGACCATTGTCTGCCGGTCGGGGAACTGCTCGAGGAGCGCCGTGGCGCGCTCCCCCCAGGCGAGCGCCGGCTCCACCTCCTCCGCGTTCATCGCGAATCCGGAAGCCGTGCTGTACGCGCGGGCGAGCTCTGGACCGGGCGGCAGCCGCTCGAGTACCGAGACGGCCGCCGTGGCTGCGTCTTCGGCACCCGGGATGTCGCCCGCGCACCATCGCCGGGCCGAGAGCGAGCACAGCCCAAGACCTTCCCGGCGGGTATCTCCGACGCTCCGATGGCACTCCAGCGCCGCTTCGAGCGCCGAGATCGCCTCCGACTGCTGATCGGTCAGGTAGCACTCGAACGACAGTCGTTCGAGCAGATCGGCTCGCGCCGCTGCCGGCAACGTCCCGGCGAAGCGGAGGGCGCGGCGAAGCTGTGCCGCGGCCTCCCGGTGCGCACCCACATCGGAGGCGTAGGTGGCGGCTGCAGGGGCGAACTCGAGCACCGCCTCCGCATCTCCCGCCGCGTCGGCGTGATGGGCCAAACGGGCGAGGTCGTAGGCACCGGCGGGAGACCCGCGCAGGGCGTCAAGCACGAGTCGGTGGAGGGCGATCCGCCGCAGCGGGTTCATCGCATCGTCGACCACGAGCCGCGCGAGCTCATGTCCGAACGACACCGCCTGGGACTCGCCACGGAGGATCCCGGAGGCAAGGCATTCGTCCAGCGCGCCGATCCGGTCGCCGGCGACCGCCTCGAGCAGAGATACCTCTGCTCGTTGCGGCACGACCGCGACGGCCTCGAGCAGCTCCCGCGCCTCAGCTCCCAGCCTCGCGACCCGGGCGAGCACCGCGTCCCGGACAGTCGGGGGCAAGACGGTGCATCCACTCGCGAGCGACTCCGTCACGAAGAAGGGGTTGCCCGACGTCTTTGCGTAGAGGTCCTCCGGATCTGCGCCAAACGGCTCGGCCAGCTGGGCGACGGCGGCCGGTGAGAGCGCCTCAAGCCGAACCCGGCGAACTGAGACGGCGGTGCCCAAGTCGCCGAGCGCAATCTGCAGCGGATGGCCCGGCGGCAGCTCGTCGCTTCGGTAGGTCGCGATCACGACGGTCCGCAACCGTTCAACGCGTCGTCCGAGCAACCTCAGTACGTCAAGGGTGGCCTCGTCGGCCCAATGGAGGTCTTCGAGCACCATGACGGTCTCGCGACCGTCGCCGAGCTGGGCCAGGAGGGCTTCGAGCACGGCGTGTGGCTTGTTGGCTGCGCTCGTCACCTCCGCCAGCGCGCCCCCGGTCGCGGCGCCGATGTCGACGAACGGTCCGAGCGGACGCGGAGTGCGCAGGCCGTCGCAGGACCCCCAAAGGACCTGCGCCCTGCCGGCGGTCCGCGCGCAGAAGTGCCGTACGAGGGCGCTCTTTCCGATCCCGGCCTCGCCGGAGACGAACACGAGGCGGCCGCGTCCCCGCCTGCATTGGGAGAAGGCGTCGTCGAGTTCCTCGGTGGCCCCGGCGCGTTCCAGCAACTCGGCTTCGAGGGGCAACGCGAGCGAAGTACCGGCCATCTCCACGATCTGCCGATGGTGCCCCACTCTTCCCGCGACCGCAACCGGGCTGCGGTGCGGGACGTGGTCGAGGCTCAGCCGACGAGATGGTCCTTCAGGAACGCGAGTGCGTCGGCCTGCACGGCCGGGTCGTGCTGGAGTGACCGGTGGTGCCCGCCCAGGACGATCCGGAGATGGCGCGGCCGCGGTGTCCGCTGGAACAGCGCGAACGAGGCCTGCCAGGGCACCAACTCGTCGCCGGTGGCATGCCAGTAGCCGCGGGCGATCCCGTCGTCGCGGTCGACGGCGTCTTCCAGAGGAAGCTCACGGGCCCAGGTGAGGCCGCGTCGGGTCGCGAGCCCCTCCACGGTGGCCGGGCAGATCGCCACAACCGCGCGCACATCCGGGTGTCGGGTCGCCGCGTGTAGCCCCAGGAACCCGCCGAGCGACGAGCCACGGATCCCGAGACCGCTCGCGCCGTCCTCGGCGAGCCAGGTGAGGGCGGCGACGACGTCGTCGACCATGCCCGCGTCGGGTTCCCCCGCGCTCTCGCCGTGTCCGCGCAGGTCGAGCGCGAGCGCGGTCATGCCCGCCGCCGCGACGCGCTCGGCGAAGTCGGCGTGGCTCGCGCGGCTGCTCCCGAGACCGTGCAGCACCACCACGCCCGGCGCGCCGGGGCCCGCCGGACGGACCTCGGCGGCGAGGGGCGGCCCCCCGGGTGCCGCGAGCGTGACGCGTCGCGGCTCTCCGATCGCTCGGCTCAGCCCGCCGTGATCGACTCGCGACGGGCGACGATGCCCTGGATCAGCTCGGCGAACGACGCCGCGAACTTCTCGACGCCTTCCCGCTCGAGCACCGCCGACACGTCGTCGTAGTCCACCCCCGCGGCGGCGAGATCGTCGAACACTCTGCGCGCCGCGTCGAGGTCCTGCCCGAGCCGCGGCTCCGCCACGCCGTGATCCTGGAATGCGCGGATCGTCTCCTCGGGCATGGTGTTAACGGTCTCAGCGCCGATCAGCTCGTCGACGTAGAGCACGTCGCTGTAGTCCGGGTTCTTCGTCGACGTGGAGGCCCACAGGCAGCGCTGCGTCCTGGCGCCGGCGGCGGCGAGGGCCTCCCAGCGCGAGCCGGAGAAGATCTCCCCGTACCGGGCGTAGGCGAGCTTGGCGTTCGCGACCGCGAGCTTGCCCTTGAGCTCGTCGTGCCCGCCGATGGCGTCGAGGCGCTTGTCGGCCTCGGTGTCCACCCGCGAGACGAAGAAGCTGGCCACGGAGTGCACGGTGGAGGGGTCGCCGCCATCCTCGACGAGCCGCTCGAGCCCGGAGATGTAGGCCTCGGCGACCTCCGCGTAGCGCTCCAGCGAGAAGATGAGCGTCACGTTGATCGACCGGCCGCGGGCGATCATCTCCTCGATCGCGGCGAGGCCGGGCTTCGTCGCAGGGATCTTCACCAGGAGGTTCGGCTTGTTGATCTCGGTGTGCAGGCGCATCGCCTCGTCCAGGGTCGCCTCGACGTCGAACGCGAACCTCGGATCGACCTCCATCGACACGTAGCCGTCGCCGCCTCCCGTGGCCGCCCAGATGGGGTGGAGCAGGTCGCACGCGTCGGCGACGTCCTGTGACGCGAGCGCAACGAAGATCTCCTTGGGGTCCTGCGTGCGGCGGAGCACGTCGCGAAGCTGCGCGTCGTATGCGTCGCCCTCGGCCAGGGCCTTCTGGAAGATGGTGGGGTTCGAGGTGACGCCCACGACGGCATCGTCGCGGGTCATCTGCTCGAGCTCGCCGCGTTCCAGCAGGTTACGGGACAGATAGTCGACCCACACGCTCTGTCCGAGCGCCGAGAGTCGATGGAGCGGTGACGTCGCCACTTTTCGGTCCTCCGAGTCGGTCTCGTCGGGAGCGTAGCGCCCCGGGGCCCGTCGCGTCCCTCGCCGGAGGGCCGAACCGACCCGGCCCCGACCCGCCCGTCGGCGACCCTGCGGGGCCGCGACGCCACGCATCCGCCGGTAGCATCCGCCCGGTGATGCGGGTGGTGATCGTCGGAGGCGGCGTCGTGGGCCTCGCGCTCGCGAAGATGCTCCACCGCCGCGGAGTCGAGCCGATCGTGCTCGAGCGGGCCGCCGCAGGGTGGTACCAGCCGCGCGGCTTCATGCTCGGCTACCAGGGCTATCCGGTGCTGCAGGACATCGGCGTCTTCGAGGAGGTGCGCGCCGCGGGCTGGGATATCGCGCCCGGGCCGGACGGCACGCCGGTGTCGATCTGCGTCGAGGTTGGCAAGCTGATCGAGGTGCTGGGCCGCGACATGCCGGTGGCCCACGAGGAGCGGGTGATCGACCTCGTAAGCGACGGCGACCGGGTCGTCGGTGTCGTCAGCGAGGGCCCCGGGGGACGGGTCGAGCTCGAGTCCGATCTCGTCGTCGCCTGCGACGGGATGGGGTCGAAGCTCCGTGAGCTCGCCGGGCTCGAGTCGCGGCTCATCCAGGTGGAGGACGCCTACATGGGCTTCATGAGTCCGGCGGTGATCGACCGGCCGTTCGCGATGGGGTACTTCTCCGACGGCGGCCAGATCGGCCTGCTCGGTTGGCCGGAGGGATCGGCCGGCTGGCGGAGCGTCCAGCGGGTCGGGGTGGAGGCGGCGAAGGCGCCGGGGCTCGACGCGTTCAAGCAGGCGTTCGCGGCGCTCCTGCCCGAGGCGGCCGACGCGGTCAACGCGCTCACGTCGTTCGATCAGGTGCGCTACTCGGAGCCGACCGTGCTGCGGTGCCCGAAGTGGTGGACGCAGGGCGTGGTGCTGGTCGGCGATTCCGCGCACTTCTTCGGCCCGGAGACCGGCGCGAGCGCCGGCTTGGGCCTCGGCGACGCCCAGGCCCTCGCCGAGGCGATCCGGCAGAACCCCGACTCACCCGACGATGCCTGCCGTGCATATGTCACGTGGCGCGAGCCGGTGATCCGCCCGTACGAGGCGATGGACCCCGCCGGGCACCGCCCGCCGCTGCCAGACGATTACGTGCGCCCCGCGGCGGAGGCATGGCCACCGGTCGGTTGACCTGCGCCCGTCGCGGCCGGTGTGCTTGAACCGGATCGGGCGGGCGGGCAATCTCACCGTGTGAGCGAGCCCACGACAGGGCCGGCCACCTGGGAGAACCGAAACTTCGCCCGGGCTGAGGGCCTCTGGTACATGCGCCACGCCGACGCGCTCGCCCGCTGGCCGATCCTGGACGAACCGTGGGCCCGGCGGATCGAGGCGAAGCGGATCGAGCGCGACCACCCGGATCGCGGCGACATCACCTATCTGCACGGCGCCGGCAGGTAGGAATCCGAGGGGACGCAGTAAGCTAGGTCGTGATGCGCGAGTTCCCGACCGTGCTGGACCTCGTCGGCGACACGCCGATCGTCCGGCTTCCCGCCCTACAGCCGGCCGGCGGGGCGAGGCTCCTCGCGAAGCTCGAGTACATGAACCCCGGGGGGTCGATCAAGGACCGCATCGGGCTCCCGATGATCGAGGCCGCCGAGCGCGAGGGGCTGCTGAAGCCCGGCGGGGTCATCGTCGAGCCGACCTCTGGAAACACTGGGGTCGGGCTCGCCATGGTCGCCGCCCAGCGCGGGTACCGCTGCATCTTCGTGATGCCCGACAAGATGTCGCAGGAGAAGATCTCCCTGCTGCGCGCATTCGGCGCGGAGGTCGTCGTCTGCCCGACGAACGTGGAGCCCGACGACCCGTCGAGCTACTACTCGCAGTCGGAGCGCCTCACCGAGGAGACGCCCGGGGCGTTCAATCCGAACCAGTACCACAACCAGGCCAACCCGGAGGCGCACTACGCCACCACCGGGCCGGAGATCTGGGGGCAGGTCGGCGGCGAGCTCGACGTGCTCGTGCTCGGCGTCGGCACCGGCGGGACCGCGACGGGCGTCGGCCGGTACCTCAAAGAGCAGAACCCTGCCATCGAGATCGTCGGCGCCGACCCCGACGGCTCCGTCTACTCCACCGACGTCATCAAGCCGTACCTCGTCGAGGGCGTCGGCGAGGACTTCTGGCCGACCACGTTCGACCGCGACATCGTCGACCGCTGGATCACCGTCTCCGACCGCGATTCCTTCCACGCCGCCCGCCTCATGGCCCGCAAGGAGGGAATCCTTATCGGGGGCTCGGCGGGCATGGCCCTCCACGCGGCGCTCGGCGTCGCCGAGGAGCTCCCGGCGGACAAGACGGTGCTCGTGATCCTTCCCGATGGCGGCCGGCCGTACCTGTCGAAGGTGTTCAACGACGATTGGCTGCGTGAGCACGGGATGCTCGAGCGCCCCGCGACAAGCGCGACCGTGGCGCAGCTCCTGCGCGCGAAGCAGATCGAGGAGCCGTCGATCCCGAGCGTCGTCTCCGTCTCCGCAACCCAGCGGATCGGCGAGGCCATCGAGCTGCTGCAGCGCTACGGTATCTCCCAGATCCCGGTCATGGCGAACGGCGACTGCTTCCCGTGCTCGCTCGACCAGATCGTCGGATCGGTGCTCGAACGCGAGTTGCTGGACCGCGTGATCCGCGACGGGGCCGAGGCGCTCCAGATGCCCGTCCGCGAGGCGATGGCGGCGCCGCTGCGCGTGATCCGGGCGGAGCAGCAGATCGAGGAGATCTACGGCGACCTGCAGGCGCAACCCGCCGTGGTGGTGGCCGACGGCGGCACCGCCGCCGGCGTGCTGACACGCACCGACCTGCTCGAGTTCCTGGCGCACCGTCGCTAGTGGTGCCCGGCGACTCCATGGAGTTCGAGACCAAGGCGATCCACGCCGGGCAGGAGCCCGACCCCCTCACCGGGTCCGTCAACGTCCCGATCTACCAGACGTCCACCTACGCCCAGGACGGCGTCGGGGCGATGCGCGGCGGGCACGACTACGCGCGGACGATCAATCCCACGCGCACGGCGCTCGAGGCCTGCCTGGCCTCGCTCGAGGAGGCCGACCATGGCATCGCCTTCTCGTCGGGGATGGGCGCGATCAGCGCGATCATGGAGCTCGTTCCCGCCGGCGCCCGAACCGTCGCCATCAACGATGTCTACGGCGGCACCTACCGGCTGTTCTCGAAGATCCTCGAGCCCAAGGGCTACCGCTTCGAATACGCCGACCTCGCCGAGACCGCCACCGCCCAGGTGGCGCTCGCCCAGCCCGCCGATGTCGTGTGGATCGAGACGCCGTCGAACCCGCTGCTCAAGGTCGTCGACATCCGCGGCCTCGCGCGCCTCGCGCACGCCGCGGGCGCCATGCTCGTGGTCGACAACACCTTCGCGAGCCCGTACCTGCAGCAGCCGCTCGTGCTCGGCGCCGACATCGTGGTGCACTCCACCACCAAGTACATCGGCGGCCACTCCGACGTGATCGGCGGCTTCGTCGCCACCCGCGACGCCGCCGTTGCCGAGCGCCTGCACTTCGTGCAGAACAGCGTCGGCGCGGTGCCCGGACCGTTCGACTGCTTCCTGACCCTCCGCGGCGCCAAGACCCTCGCCGTGCGGATGGAGCGCCACTGTGAGAACGCCCGCCACATCGTCGAGTACCTCGTCACGCATCCGGCGGTCGGCGAGGTGTTCTACCCGGGCCTGCCGAACCATCCGGGCTACGACGCCGCCGGCCGGCAGATGGCGGACTTCGGCGGGATGATCTCCTTCCGCGTGCACGGCGGCCGCGCCGCCGCCGACGCGGCGCTCACCGGCCCCACGGGCGCCTGGACGCTTGGTGAGAGCCTCGGCGGGGTGGAGAGCCTCGTCGAGCACCCCGGCGCCATGACCCACGCCTCGCTCGCCGGCTCGGGGTTCGAGGTGCCCGACGACCTGCTGCGCCTGTCGGTCGGCATCGAGCACGTGGACGACCTGCTGCGCGACCTCGACGTCATGCTCGACCGGGCGGGGCGGGCAGGGGCGGTCTGAGCGCGTGGCGTGGGACGTCGGCGACGGGTTCGAGCTCGACGACGACCCGGGCCGGATCGACGTGGACGTCGTCTGGTGCTACCTCGCGGACTGGTCCTACTGGGGCCGCGGCCGCTCCCGCGACTTCGTCGCCGCGACGATCGAACGATCGCACCGCGTCGTGGGCCTCTACCACGGCTCCCGGCAGGTCGGATTCGCCCGGGTGGTCTCCGACGGCCTGACGGTCGCGTACCTGTGCGACGTGTTCGTGCTGCCGGCCTTCCAGGGCCGGGGCCTCGGGCAGGCGCTCGTCCGCGAGGCGGTCGACGGGGCCGGCCTCGCCGGGCTCAAGTGGATCTTGCACACCGACGACGCCCACGACCTGTACCGAAGGTTCGGGTTCAGCGAACCTGACCGGCGCGCGCTGGAGCGCCGGGTCGCCGATGCGGGCGGCACCGCGTGAGCTCGGGACACGACCACGCCCACGGGCACCACCGTCACCACGCCCACGGCGCGAGCGCCGACGGCCGCCGTATCGCGATCGTCCTCGGGCTCATCTGCGCGTTCATGGCGGTGGAGGTCGTCGTCGGCATCATCGCGTCGTCTGTCGCGCTGCTCGCCGACGCCGGACACATGCTCGTCGACGTCGTGGCGCTCACCCTCTCGCTCGTCGCGATCCGTGTGGCGGCTCGCCCTGCGGCGGGCGCGATGACATTCGGGCTGCGGCGGGTCGAGATCCTCTCCGCCCAGGCGAACGGACTGACGCTGCTCGTGCTGGCGGGGCTCGTGATCTACGAGTCGGTCCGTCGCTTGATCGAGCCACCCGACGTCGCCGGAGCATCCGTGCTGGTCGTTGCCTCGATCGGGGCGGTGGTGAACCTCGTCGCGTTGTGGATCCTCGCGGGTGCAAACCGCGACAGCCTGAACGTCGAGGGCAGCTACCAGCACGTCCTGATGGACCTGCTCGGATCGATCGCCGCCATCGTCGCGGGAGCCGTCATCCTCGCGACCGGGGCCGACCGCGCCGACGCGATCGCGGCGCTCGCGGTGGCGCTCCTGATGCTGAAGTCGGCGTGGGGGCTGCTGCGCGCGACCGGCCGTGTGCTGCTCGAAGCGGCGCCCGAAGGGCTCGACCCGGATGAGATCGGCCAGGCCCTCGTGGCGCAGCCGGGGATCGTCGAGATCCACGACCTTCACGTGTGGGAGGTGACCTCCGGCTTCGCCGCGCTCTCCGCGCACGTGATCGTGGAGGCCGACGTGGACTGCCACGTGGCACGGCGCGGGCTCGAGCGCCTGCTCGCCGAGCGTTACGGCGTGACCCACACCACGCTGCAGACCGAGCACGCCGGTGAGCGGCTCCACACGATCGAGGGGCCGTCCGGCCGCGGCGCGGAGCACCGTCACCCGTAACAGCGCCCCGTGTAGGGAACACTCCCGCCGGCCGACAACAAGGGAGGAGCGGGAGACCGGGTTCGGACGATCCTGCCCCGGGTCCCCCCGCACCGAACGGGTGCCGTGAACGCACGTGGAGCACGATGAGGAAGCTGTCAGATCGGCCCGTCACCCCGCGGTGGTCGCCACGGGGCGACGGCGAGCGCCGAGATCCGGGTATCCCGTCCGACCGGGCGATGGTCCTGCGGCTCATGGCCACCAGCCTGGTTGCCGTGGTGATCATTGCCGGCGCCGGCCTCTGGCTCGTGGAGCGGCTCGGACGGAGCGAGTCGATCCGCGCTTCCCGCGAGTCGGCCCTACTCGTGGGCCGGGGGATCGTCGGCCCGCTGATCACCGACGCGGTCATCGAGCGGGATCCGGTCGCCCTGGCGACGCTCGACGGCGTCGTGCGTGAACGGGTGCTGGACGACGAGATCGTGCAGGTCAAGGTGCGAGACCGGACCGGACGGGTGGTCTACTCGGATCGGTCCGAGCTGATCGGGGAGCGTTTCCCGCTCGAGGACGAGGACGTCAAGGCGATCGAGGGGCGGACGAACGATGCCGTGGTGAGCGACCTCGGCGATCCCGGCGACAAGTCGGAACAGCAGTTCGGCAACGGGGTCCTCGAGGTCGACGTGGGGGTCGACACCCCGAGCGGGCAACGGGTGGTCTTCGAGTCGTTCGAACGCAGCACCGGGGTCTTCGCCGGTGGCGGCCGGCTCTGGCTCGCGGTCGCGCTGATCCTCCTCGGCGCGATCGTCCTACTCTGGCTCGCCCAGGGGCCGCTCACGTGGCGAATGGCGAAGCAGCTGCGCCGAACGCAAGATGAGCGGGAGCGACTGCTCCTGCGCGCCGTGGAGGCATCCGACGTCGAGCGCCGCCGCATCGCGGCCGACCTCCACGACGGGGCCGTGCAGCGCCTCGCCGGCACCGCCTTCAGCCTCGCGGCCGCCGCCGAGCGGCTCCCCGGCGCTTCGAACGGCGAGACGAAGGCGATGCTCGACGAAGCCGTCGTCAGCGTCCGCGGGGTGATGCGGCAGCTGCGGTCGCTCATCGTCGAGATCCACCCGCCGAGGCTGGAGCACCAAGGCCTCGAGGCGGCGCTCAACGACCTCGTCGCGCCGCTCGCCGCGCGCGGCATCGCGACACAGGTTCACGTCGATCCGGATGTGAACCCCACGTCGCCCGTCGAGAAGCTCGTGTTCCGTGGGGCGCAGGAGGCCGTGCGGAACGTGATCGCCCACGCAGGGGCGCGTTCCGTGACGATCGACGTGATGGAGGACGCCGATGTCGTCCGTCTCGTCGTCGATGATGACGGCCGAGGCATCGACGAGGAGCAACGGGCAGCACGCGAACACAATGGACATGTCGGCCTGACGTTGCTGGCGGAGCTCGCCGGTGAGATGCACGGGAGCTTCACCGTCCAGCCGCGACCGGAAGGCGGCACCCGACTGACCCTGGAGGTACCCGAACGATGATCAGCATCCTCATCGTCGACGACCACGGAATCGTGCGGGAGGGGTTGCAGCGGCTCCTCGAGTCGTTCGACGACATCGCGGTCGTGGGCGCGGCGCCGAGCGGCGAGGAGTCGGTAGAGGCCGTCACGGCGCTTCGTCCCGACGTGGTGCTCATGGACCTCGAGATGCCCGGCGGGATCGACGGGGCCGACGCGACCCGCCGAATCCTCAACGACCATCCGTCGGCGAAAGTCCTGATCCTCACCGCCTTCTCCGATCGCCCGCGCATCCTCCGCGCGATCGACGCGGGAGCGATGGGCTACGTCCTGAAGGACGGGCCCGCGGAGGATCTCGTGAGGTCGGTGCGGGCGGCGGCGCGAGGGGAGTTCCCCATCGACCCGAAGGCCGCCCGCGTCCTCATGGAGGCGCGCGAGACCCGCAGCGCGACCGACGGGATGTCGGCGCGGGAGCTCGAGGTGCTGTCGCTCATCGGGCTCGGATTGCCCAACAAGGAGATCGCCCGGCGGCTCGACATCACGGAGCGCACTGTCAAAGGGCACCTCACGAGCATCTTCCGTGAGATCGGCGTGAGCGACCGCACCCAGGCCGCGCTGTGGGCTCAACGCAACGGCGTTCGCGCAGCGACCGAGCAATGACCGCCGCGCCGCGGGCGCTTGTGGGGACCGACCCGCGTCGCATGTAGCGTTCCGCCGCGTGAGCACGCTCGACACCACACCCGTCCGCATCGGGCTCCTCGGGATCGGCACCGTGGGCGGCGGCACCTACGAGGTGCTCACCCGCAACGCCGACGAGATCTCCCGGCGGGTGGGCCGGCCGCTCGCGATCACCCGCGTCGCCGACCTCGACCAGGAGCTCGCGCGGCGGGTCACCCGCGCCGAGGTGGCGATCACCGACGACGCCTGGTCGGTGGTGCGCGACCCCGAGATCGACATCGTGATCGAGCTGATCGGCGGGTACGGCATCGCGAAGGACCTCACGCTCGAGGCCATCGCGAACGGCAAGCACGTGGTCACCGCCAACAAGGCGCTCCTCGCCGTCCACGGTAACGAGATCTTCGCAGCCGCGCGCGCGAACGAGGTGATGGTGGCGTTCGAGGCCGCGGTGGGCGGTGGGATCCCGATCATCAAGGCGCTGCGGGAGGGGCTCGTCGCGAACCGCATCGAGTGGATCGCCGGGATCATCAACGGCACCACCAATTTCATCCTCTCGGAGATGCGAAGCCGCGGCGTCGGGTTCGAGGAAGCGCTCGCCGACGCCCAGGCCAAGGGCTATGCCGAGGCCGACCCGACGTTCGATGTCGAGGGCGTGGACGCCGCCCACAAGCTCTCGCTCATGTCGGCGATGGCCTTCGGGATCCCGGTGATGTTCGACCAGGCCCACGTGGAGGGCATCGCCGCGGTGCAGCAGATCGACATCCGGTACGCCGAGGAGCTCGGCTACCGCGTGAAGCTGCTCGGCATCACCAGGCGCCGCGACGACGGCGTCGAGCTCCGGGTGCATCCCACGCTGATCCCGGCGACGCGGCTGATCGCGAACGTCGAGGGCGTGATGAACGCCGTGGTCGTGATGGGCGACGCGGTCGGGCCCACGCTCTACTACGGGGCGGGCGCCGGCGCGCAGCCCACGGCGTCGGCCGTCATCGCCGACCTGGTGGACGTGGCGCGGCTCATCACCGCCGACCCCGAGCACCGGGTGCCGCACCTCGCGTTCCAACCCGACCGGCTCAGCGATATCCCCGTGTTGCCGATCGGCGACGTCGAGACGTCGTACTACCTGCGCCTGCAGGTCGCCGACGAGCCCGGCGTGCTCGCCGACGTCACCCGCATCCTGGCCAACGAGCGCATCTCCATCGACGCGGCGCTGCAGCGCGAGCCCGGCGAGGAGGGTCGCGCCGACGTGGTCCTGCTGACGCACGAGAGCGTGGAGCGCAACGTGCGCTCCGCGATCGCCCGGATCGAGGCCCTCCCGGCCACGTTCGGAAGCGTGGTGTCCCTCCGCCTCGAAAAGCTGGCGTAGCCCGTGACCGGACGGCGGAGCCGCATCTGTTAAGTTCCCGCGGCCGATGACCGCCCTCCAACAGGTGCTGCCGCCCTCCGCGGCCGTCACAACGGAGGGGCACCTCGCGATCGGCGGGTGCGACGTCGTGGACCTCGCCGAGGCCCACGGAACCCCGCTCGTGATCTACGACGAGGGCGCCCTCCGCGCGACCGCGCGCGCCTACGTCGCCGCGTTCCGCGCGCATGCGCCGGACGTGGAGGTGATCTACGCCAGCAAGGCGTACTTCGGCCTCGCGATGATGCGCATTGCGCTCGACGAGGGGCTGTCCGTCGACGTCGCATCCGGGGGCGAGTTGCAGGCCGCGCTCCGCGCGGGCTTCCCGCCCGAGCGGATCGAGATGCACGGCAACAACAAGGACGCCGCGGAGATCATCCAGGCGCTCGCCGCCGGCGTGGGAACGATTGTGGTCGACTCGCTCGACGAGGTCGCCCTGCTCGACCGGCTCGCCGGCGAGCGCGGGGTGCTCCAACGAGTGCTCATCCGCGTCACGCCGGGCGTCAAGCCGTCGACCCACTCGTACATCTCGACAGGCCAGCTCGACTCCAAGTTCGGGTTCTCAGTCGAGGGCAGCGCCGCATCCGCGGCCGTCGCCGCCTGCCGAGCCGCCCCGTCCTTGGAGCTCGCCGGCTTGCACTGCCACATCGGCTCCCAGATCTTCGAGCTGGGCAGCTACCGGGCCGCGGCCGCCGTCGTCGCCGACTTCGCCGCCGCCGTCGGCGCCGACGACATCACCACCATCAACATGGGGGGCGGCCTCGGCGTCGCGTACACCCACGCCGACCATCCGCCGTCGATCGAGCACTACGCCGACGTCGTGATGGAGGCGGTTGCCGCCGAGTGGGCGCGGGTGGGGCTGCCGACGCCGCGTGTGCAGGTGGAGCCCGGGCGCAGCATGGTCGCCCGCGCCGGGGTGACCGTCTACCGGGTCGGGACCGTCAAGGAGATCACCGGTGTGCGAACGTACGCGGCGGTGGACGGAGGGATGAGCGACCTGCTGCGACCCATGCTCTACGGGGCGGTGTACGAGCCGTTGCTCGCCAATCGCGCGGAGGAGGAGCCCACGATGCACCTGCGCCTCGTCGGGAAGCACTGCGAGAGCGGCGACGTGATCGTGGGCGACGCCCATCTGCCGGAGGTGCACGTGGGCGACCTCGTCTGCGTTCCGGCGACCGGCGCATACGGCGTGTCGATGGCGTCCAACTACAACGGCGTCACCCGCCCAGAGGTGGTCTTCGTCGACGACGGCGCGGCCCGCGTCGTGACCCGCCGCGAGACCTACGACGACCTGTTCGCGCGGGACCTCACGTGAGCGACGGCGCGCCCCGTGGCGCACTGATCGACCGTTACCGCGACCTGCTGCCCGTCACCGCGTCGACCCCGGTGGTGACGCTGGGGGAGGGGGACACGCCGCTGGTGCGGCTCGACCGGCTCTCGGAGCGGCTCGGCCTCGACATCCACGTCAAGCTCGAGGGCATGAACCCCACCGGCAGCTTCAAGGACAGGGGCATGACCGTGGCGCTGTCGAAGGCCGTCGAGGACGGGGCGGAGGCGGTCATCTGCGCCTCGACCGGAAATACGTCCGCGTCGGCCGCCGCGTACGCGGCCAAGGCGGGGATCCGCGCCGCGGTGCTCATCCCCGAAGGCAAGATCGCGGCGGGGAAGCTCGCACAGGCCCTCGTGCACGGCGCGAGGGTGCTCTCGATCGAGGGCAACTTCGACCAGGCCCTCGACATGGTGCGGGAGGTCGTCGAGCGCCACCGCGTCGCCCTCGTCAACTCCATCAACCCGTTCCGCATCGCGGGCCAGAAGACCGGGGCCTACGAGGTGTGCGACGCCCTCGGCGACGCACCTGACGCGCTGTGCATCCCGGTGGGCAACGCGGGCAACATCACGGCCTACTGGGCGGGGTTTCGCACCTACCGCGAGATGGAGCGCTCACGGCAGCTCCCGAAGATGTTCGGTTTCCAGGCCGCCGGCGCCGCGCCGCTCGTGCTCGGCCACACCGTCGAGCGTCCGGAGACCGTCGCGACGGCGATCCGCATCGGCAACCCCGCGCGACGCGACGAGGCGCTCGCGGCGGTGCGCGAGAGCGACGGTGCCATCGACGCGGTCACCGACGAGGAGATCTTGGCCGCGTACTCGCTCCTGGCCCGCTCCGAGGGGGTCTTCTGCGAGCCGGCCTCGGCGGCATCGGTGGCGGGTCTCCTCAACCGCCACGCGGCCGGAGGCTTCGCCGAGGGCGACCGGGTCGTCTGCGTCCTCACCGGGCACGGCCTCAAGGATCCCGACACCGCCATCGCCGGGCAGACCGAGGGCGTGATGGTCGTGCCCGCGACACTGGCCGCAGTGGAGGAGGCCCTCTTCGCCTGAGTCGCTTCGCATCGTCGCGCCGGCCACGTCGGCCAACCTGGGCCCCGGATTCGACACGCTCGCGCTCGCGCTCGACCTCACGAACTCGGTCACCGTGACCCGTCGTCCCGGCCCGCTCGAGGTGCACGTCACGGGGGAGGGGGCCGGGGAGCTTCCCGAGAGCGCCGACAACCTCGTCTGCCGCGCCATGGCGCAGGGCCTCGACTCGCTCGACGGCATGATCGTGGAGTGCGACAACCGCATCCCCCTCGGCCGTGGCCTTGGCTCCTCCGCGGCCGCGGTGTGCGCCGGCCTCGTGGCGGCCAACGCGCTCGGAGGGCATCGCTGGGCGCCGGACGACCTCCTGCGTCGCGCGGCGGCGCTCGAGGGGCACGCCGACAACGCCGGTGCCTGCATTCTGGGCGGCATCGTCGCGGTCGGGGGCGACGCCCGGGCCGTGCAGATCGCGCCGCCGGAGGATCTCCTGTTCGTCACGGTCGTGCCGCGCGAACGGGTCTCGACCAAGCGTGCGCGGGGCGCGCTCCCCGCAGCGGTCCCGCTCGCCGATGCGGCCGAGACGCTGGCGCGGGCGATCGGACTCGTGCTCGCGCTCGAGCGTGGTGAGCTGGACGATCTGTACCTACTGCTCGGCGACCGGTTGCACGAGCCGTATCGCGCGCCGCTCGTCCCGGGCATCGACCGGCTCCGTGGCCTCTGCGGCGAGCACGGGTGCCTGGGGGTCACGATCTCCGGCTCGGGGCCGAGCGTCCTGCTGTGGTGCCGCCGCGCCGACGCCGCGGGGCTCGCCGCGCGGGCCACCGAGGTGCTCGCCGCGGACGGCGTGTCGGCCGATGTGAGCGTGATGCGCATCGCGCCGGGCGGGGTGCGGGCCCGGTGGCTCGACGGTCCCGACACCCGGCTCGCGAAAGCCGTGGGGTGAGTGCCCCACCTCGGGAGCCACGGCGGTTTCCGGTGGCTGCGAACCGCGGTCGGATTACAGACGTCGCCGAAGGAAGCAGCGCCCCGGGAGCTGCGTCCCCGCCCGCGCCCAGATGGTCCAATGTGAGCGCGGGCTGCGTCCTTGCCCGTGAATCGGGCGTCCCCGCCCGTCCTCGGCGTTCGGGCCCAGACCGCTCCGCGTTCCGAGCCCGAACCCGACCGGGTTTTCGCTCGCCGGAATTCCACCAGGCTCCCGAGGCGGGGCACTCGCATTGAGCCGTCTCGACCTGGCGGGGATCCGGGCGCAGTTCAGCGCCCTTGACGACAGCGTCGCGTACCTCGACGGCCCCGGCGGGTCGCAGACGCCGGAGCCGGTGATCGCCGCGATGGCCGCATGCCTTCGCACGGCGAACGCCAACCTCGACGGGGCGTTCGCCACCAGCACGGCGGCGGGGAGGATCGTCGCCGCCGGCCGGCAGGCCGCCGCGGAGTTCGTGGGCGGCGGCGCGAACGAGATCGCGTTTGGGCCGAACATGTCCACCCTCAACTTCCTGCTCGCCCACGCGGTTGCGCGCACGTTCGAGCCGGGCGACGAGATCGTCACGACCGTGCTCGACCATGACGCCAACATCAGCCCCTGGCTGCAGGTGGCCGACGACCACGGCCTCTACGTGCGCACGGTGCCGGTAACCGACCCGGACCTCACGATCGATCCGCGGGCGGTCGAGGCGTTGCTCTCGCCGCGCACCCGGGTGGTCGCGTTCACGCTCGCGTCGAACGCGGTCGGCACCGTGCCCGTCGCCAAGCGCATCGCCGACCTCGCCCACGACGCCGGGGCGCTTGCCTGGGCCGACGCGGTGCACTACGCCCCGCACCGGCGCATCGATGTGCGCCAGCTGGGCGTCGACGTGCTGCTGTGCTCGCCCTACAAGTTCTTCGGTCCGCATCTCGGGGTCGCCTGGGCCCGCCGTCAGCTCCTGGAGTCTTGGCCGGCGGACCGGGTGCGACCCGCGGACGAGGCCCCCCCCGGGCACCGGTTCGAGCTGGGGACGCAGAGCCACGAGGCGATCGCCGGGCTCACCGCGGCGGTCGACTACCTGGCGTCGCTCGGATCCGGCCTCGACCGTCGCAGCCGGCTCGACAGCGCGTTCGCCCGCATCCGCGAGCACGAGGAGTCGCTCGCCGTGCGGTTCCTCGAGGGCATCGCGGCGATCGGGGGCGTGACGGTTCACGGCGTCGCCGACACCCGGCGCGTCGGCGAGCGCACCCCGACGTTCTGCCTGAGCATCCCGGGACACACCCCGAGACAGGTCGCTGAGCGCTTCGCCCGGGACGGCTTGAACGTGTGGGACGGCAACTGCTACGCGCCGGAGCTCATGACCCACCTCGGGCTCGAAGGGCGTGGCGGCGGCATTCGCATCGGCTTCCTGCACTACACCACCGAGGCCGAGGTCGACCGCGCGGTGACCGCCGTGCGACGGGTCGTGGGCCGATGAAGTGGCGTCACGCCACCGGCGTGATCGACTGCACCCGCGGCCATCTGGTCGGGATCGTCAACGCCACACCCGACTCGTTCACCGACGAGGGCGCCCACTTCGGCCCTGACCGAGCCGTCACCCACGGGGTGCGCCTGGCGCGGCAGGGTGCGAGCGTCGTGGAGGTCGGCGGCGAGTCGCTGCGGTTCTCGGAGCCAACGCCCGTGGACGAGGAGATCGACCGGGTAGTTCCCGTCATCCAAAGGCTCGTCGGGGAGGTCGACGTGCCGGTTGCGATCGACACGTTCAAGCCGCCTGTCGCCGCTGCGGCGATCGCGGCGGGAGCGGGCATCCTCAACGACCCGACCGGCCTGCGCGACCCCGTGATGCGCGACGTCGTCGCGGGGAGCGGGGTGGGGATCGTCCTCACGCATTTCTTCGGGCAGCCCAAGGTTCGGCCAGAGTCGTTCCCCGACGTCGACGTGCCCGCCACCGTCATCGCCTGGGCCGACGAGGCGATCGTCGCGGCCGAGGCGGCGGGCATCGACCCGGAGCGGATCGTGCTCGACCCCGGGGTGGGGCTCGGAAAGTCGCCGGAGCAGGATCTCGACCTGCTGCACCGGCTCGCCGAGCTGCATGTCGTGGGCCGGCCCATCTTCGTGCCGATCTCCAACAAGAAGGTCATCGGCGCCGTTACCGGGGCCCTGGCCAAGCAGCGCCTTGCCGGCACCACGGCCGCCCTGGCCTGGTGCCGCGCTCAGGGCGCGACGATCTTTCGGGTGCACAACGTGCGCTTCCTCGCCGGGGCGCTCACGATGACGGACGCCCTCGTCGATGGGGTTCCGGCGCGATGGCACGACGTTCCCAAGTGATAGGTTCCCGCCCCGTGACCGTCGACCCCAACCGCCCGGACATCTCCCTCGGGGAGTTCCTCCCCGTCACCGAGAACGCCGCTATCGCCTCCGCGCGCTGGCTCGGCCGGGGCGACAACCACGCCGCCGACCAGGCCGCCGTCGACGCGATGCGCACCGAGTTCGCGAAGATGCCGATCACCGGCCGGGTCGTGATCGGGGAGGGCGAGAAGGACGAGGCGCCGGAGCTCTACAACGGCGAGATCCTGGGCGCGGGCGGGCCGGAATTCGACATCGGGGTCGACCCGCTCGAGGGCACCAGCCTCGTGGCCCGCGGTGACAGCGACGCGATCGCGATCTGCGTCATCGCCGAGCCGGGCGGCATCCTCTCCGCGCCCGACATGTACATGCGCAAGCTCTGCGTGGGGGCGACCGCCAAGGGGCGGGTCGACATCGACGCGCCCGTCGCGGAGACGCTCGACACCGTCGCCCGCTGCTACTTGCGGCAGGTCCGCGACATCACCGCGATCGTGCTCGACCGCCCGCGCCACGAGCAGCTCATCGACGAGATCCGCGCGACGGGCGCCCGCATCCGGCTGATCCCCGACGGCGACATCACCGCCAGCATGTCGGCGGCGGTGCGCGGCACCGGCGACCACGTCTACCTGGGCACCGGCGGGTCCACCGAGGGCGTCATCACGGCCGCCGCGCTGGAGTGCCTGGGCGGCGAGATCCAGGCGCAGTTCACCCCGAACGACGACGATCAGCGCCGGCGCCTCGTGGAGTTCGGTGTCGAGGATCCCGACAAGGTGCTGTTCACCCGCGACCTCGCGTCGGCGCCGCTCTACGTCATCGCCACCGGCGTGACCGACGGCAACCTGCTGCGCGGCGTTCGGTACTTCGCCGACGGGGCACGCACCCACTCGATCGCGTTGAACCTCCACCGCGGCACGGTGCGGTTCATCGACACGGTGCACCTGTTCGGGCGCACGCCGGTGCACGAGATCCGGCTCGGTGGCGTGTTGTGAGCTCGCAGGACGACTTCCCGTTCGCCTTTGGCGAAGGGGCGGCCGACGACTTCAAGCAGCGGCTCAAGGACCTGATGCGCGCCCAGCAGGCGGCGTTCGAGGAGGTCCAGGCGGAGACCGGCGGGCGGGCGGGCCCGCTGGAGCGGATCCAGGTCGTGGAGCAGGCCGTCACGCTCGCCGCCGCCGGGCTCGCGACGCTCGGCCCCCGAGCTACTCCCGAGGAGTCGGCCGACGCGATGGGTCTCCTGTTCGCCCGCGCCATGGCAGCGGTGCAGGGCTCGCTGCGACCCTCGTCGTAGTCGCCCGTGAGCCGCGGGATTCGCTCGCGTTCCCGATGAGCTTCGACCTCGCCTTGAGTCCGATGCCCTGACCATCGTCCTCGCGGGCCCTCGTGAGCGGCGGGTGCTGCGCCGACGCCCCTGACGTTTCACCGACTTACTCGGGCTCGTCGCCCCCGCGGGCCTCGTCCCGGACGAGGCGCAGCTCGAACCGCACGTCCTTGAGCGCGGCGCGGGCCTCGTCGGCGAGCCGCCGCAGCTCGGCGAGCTCGGCGGCGACGGCTGCGACCTCTTGACGGGTGGTGCGCCACGAGCTGCCGACGAGGTCGACGAGCACCTCGAGGTCCTCGACGATCGCGGTCTGCTCGCTCGTGCGCATCCCGGACGCCGGCTGCGGGCCCGACTCGCTCGCCGCCCGCGCCCTCATCTCACCGAGATCCGCCTCCAGCCGACGAACCGCGTCCAAGACGTCGCGCGGGTCGTGGCTCCCGCTCACGGAGATTCGGTTCCGAACCCGACCGCCGACCAGTCGGGCTTGTCGACGATCTCCTCGATGATGTCCGAGGTAACCGTGCAGCGGTAGGTAAAGCCGCTCTCCTCGAGCACCGGCTCGACGAGGTCCTCCTTGATCTGCTGGTCCACCCAGGCGCCACGGAACACCAGCTTGCGGAGCCAGTGGACGAGGTCGTCGTCGAAGCCGAGGAGCGCGTCGCGATGCTCCTGCAGGTGGCTTGCGAGCCGCCCGTCGCTCTTGACCTCGCCATGGGCGACAAGTTCGACGAGCTGGTCGAGGTCCTCATCCGACAGCTCCCCGGGCTTCACGAACGCGAGCTGCACGGCGGCGTGCTCGGCGCGTTCGCGGAAGTCGCGGCTGTTGAACTTGAACCGGAACTTCCCGAACTCCATCGTGAAGTCGGTGCCCGACTGGTAGTTCGAAGGTGTCTTGCGTGATTGGCCCATAAGTGGCTCCCTCAGGAGGCGCGCCGAGTGTACCAACGGCTCTCGGACGCACTTCGCGGCCGCGTGGCACGATCCTGCCGTGAGCCGATTCCGTGCCGATCGGATGTGTCGCGACGTGCGAGAAGTCGTCGACGCCGACGGCACCCTCCTGGTCGCCCGCTGCCACGTCGCCGACCGCCCGTCGGCGCGTCTGGTGGGCCTGCTCGGCACCCCCGACCTCGCCGACGACGAGGGCCTGTGGCTCGAGCCGTGCTCGTCGGTGCACACCTGGGGCATGCGCATCCCGATCGCGTGCGCCTTCCTCGACGGCGATGGGCGGGTGCTGCGGGTTGTCGACCCGCTCCCGGCGTGGCGGCACGCGGCAGTCCGCGGAGCCCGCGCGGTGGTGGAGGTGCGCACCGGCCGGCTCGCCGAGCTGGCAGTCGGGACGATCCTCACGTGTCGCTCACCGGCGAAAATGTCCGCATAGAGCGAAGATCTGGCCGGAGGGAGGGGGGCCATTTCGGCCCGCTCGAGCCTTTGAACTGATGCACCGCACACACCCGGTGCGGACATCACTGCCGAGCGAGGTCCCATGCCCACACTCACACCACCACGCGCCGCTCCCGCCATCGACCTGGGCGCGAACATCCTCACCGCCCTCGTCGTGGACGACGACCCCGGCGTCGTCGGGTTCCTCGACGACAACCTCACCGCGGACCGCTTCGCGGTCATCACCGCCCGGAGCGGAGAGGAGGCCCTCGACCTCGTCCGGACGAGCTGCCCGGACGTCGCCCTGATCGACGTCGCGCTCCCGGGCATGAGCGGGTACGAGCTCGTGTCTCTCCTGCGGGAGGGATCCACCTCGGGCGCCTGGGACCCCGGCATGGCAATCGTGCTCATGTCCGGACGTGATGACATGCACAGCGTCGTGCGAGGCATCGAGCGCGGCGCCGACGACTACCTGATCAAGCCGTTCCACTATCCGGAGCTTCTCGCGCGCGTCGGCTCGCATGTGCGGCGAGCCCGCGGGGTGAGCCTGGCCGGATCGCTCCGCGTCGGACCGGTCGAGGTCGACCGGCGTGCGATGCGGGTGCTCGTCCACGGTCGCACGATCGGGCTGTCGGCGAAGGAGTTCGGGTTGCTCTGCGTCCTGGCCAGGGATCCACATCGCGTGGTGTCGAAGGGCGAACTCCTCAAGGATGTGTGGGGCTTCTCGGCGAACGTCCGCACCCGCACGGTCGACACCCACGCCAGCCGGCTTCGCGGCAAGCTGGCCGCCGCCGGAGTTGGTGGATGGGTGCGCAACGTCTGGGGCCAGGGATACCGCCTCCTCCCGGAGGAGCGCTGATGAGCGGCAGGGTGGTGGTCGGTGTCGACCATGCACGGTGCGCCGAGGAGTTGCTGCATGACATGCGCAGTCCCCTCGGCGTCATCCGCGGCCAGTGCCACGGGATCGTTCGCTGCGCCGGTCAGCCGGAGGCGCTCCTCGAAAGGCTCCGGATCATCGACGGCGAGATCGACCGAGTGGTCACGGTGATCGATCGGGTGCGCTCCGCGCTCTGCGGGATCGCGTGCGACGAGCCCCCCGGCCCCGTCGATCTGGTCTCCGTCGCCCGTGA
The DNA here is from genome assembly GCA_963777565.1 of uncultured Thermoleophilia bacterium. Lineage (GTDB taxonomy): Bacteria > Actinomycetota > Thermoleophilia > Miltoncostaeales > Miltoncostaeaceae > CALMEC01. The sequence continues at coordinate 385,736 of CAVZQZ010000009.1, read as the reverse complement.
AGCCGTTCGAAGGCACGAGGGCTCAGCTGCCGAGCGCGGCATCGTGCTCACCGCCGAGGCGCTCACCGACCAGGCCGAGGTCATGGGCTCCGCCGAGGAGCTTCGGCGGCTCGTCGACAATCTCGTCTCGAACGCGGTCCGACACGCGCCGCATGGCACCGGTGTGACGCTCGCGATCGGCGACGACGGCCGGAATGTCACGCTCCGCGTGTCGGACCGCGGAGGGAGCACCGACGTGCGAGCGCGCTCGACCATCTTCGAGCGTCATCCCGGACATCGTGAGACCCATGGCTGGGGAATCGGCCTCCGAATCGCCGGTGAGATCGCGGCCAGGCACAACGGCCGCATCGCGCTCGACTCCCACGTGCCGGGAACGACGTTCCAAGTCGAGCTGCCGGCGTCGGGACAGATGAGTGTTGCCCGATGACCGCCCCTGTGACCATCATCGTCGAGCAGGGCGTCGTGGACCCGCTCGGCGGCCTGCCGGCGAACCTCGTCGTCGTGCCCCGCCCCCGCCCGCCCCGGTACCGGCGCGGCCGGAGGTGGGCGCCGCTTGACCCGGAGACGGTGCTGGACACACTGGCGGCAGTTCCCAGGCCCGCCGTCGTGCTCGCCCGCGACCCCTCGGCCGATCCAGGCGCGCGCTGCCTCCTGGACCTGGCCCCGCTCCTCGGTCTCGAACTGCGGCGCCTTCCCGACTGCGACGAAATGGCCGTGTTGAGCGTGGGCATCGCAAGCCGTGCCGACGAGTCGGGCTCTTCGGCCGGCGGGCGGGTGCTCGACGTGCTGTGCTGCGCGACGCTGCTCACGATGTGCCGCTCGGGAGTCCTCGATCGACCGCTGCGCCCGGGCACCCTGCGGCGGTGGGCGTCATGCGCGTGGCGGCCATGCCTGTGGTGCTCGGCCGGTGGACCCGCCGGTGATCGCTGCGCCCGCTGCGGCAGCCCGGTCGAACGTCGAGGCCGGGAGGACGGGCAATGATCGGCCGACGCCTCCGGCGGCGTCCGAGCGCCTGGTTCGCGGCTGCGGGTGTGCTTGCCGTTGCCGCGGGGGTCCTCACCATGCGTGCCGCCGCCGTCGACACGCCAAGAGTGCCGGTGGTTGTTGCATCGGAGCCAATCGCGGTGGGCTTGCGGCTCGATGATCCGGCGGCGGTGCTGACGCTCGCTCCGGTTCCCTCCGGGGCGCGGCTCCCGGGAATGATGCGCTCGTTCGACGAGGTTCAGGGGCGCACGGTGGCCGTGCCGATCGCAGCCGGAGAGCCCGTGACCCAGGCCGCGCTGGGTGGGGCGCCCGGGCTCGCGCCTCCGCCGCTCGCCGCCGGCGAGCGCGGCCTCTCGGTGCCGATCGCGGCCGCAGGGGCGGCCGCCGCGGTACTCGTGCCGGGATCGCGGGTGGATGTCGTCGCCTCGAACGCCGACGGTCCGGTGGCGGCCGCGCGGGTCGTCGTCGCCGACGCCGAAGTGATCGCTCAGACCACCGCTTCCGGCGTCGACGCGGCTGGCGGCGACGAGGGCGGTGCGATTCTTCTGCGTGTCGGCGAGCGAGACGCGCTGCGACTCACCGCGGCACTCGATCGCGCCGGGGGTGTCCGTCTGCTGCCGCGCCCGGCGGGGCTCACTCCATGAGTCGTCATGTCGTTGTCAGCGACAGCGAGGTGTGGGACGCGCTCGTGCATCCGGCGGGCGACGTCGACGCCGAGACGGTCTCCCGTCGACACACTCCGCAGGTGGTCGTCGTTATCGGCGCTGCCGGGGGCGTCGGCACGAGCGTGGTCGCGGGTGGCATCGCACTTGCGCTGGCCGACTCCGGGGAGCCCGCCGGCCTGCTCGACCTCGTGGGTGACCTGGCCGGGGCGTGGCGGGTTCCGCCGGATCGAACCATCGACGATCTCCTGCCGGTGATCGATGAGCTCGAGCCGCGCCATGTCCAGCTGGTCGCTCACCGCCATCCGTCGAACGTGGCGCTCATGCTCGGCCGACCGGCGGGCGTGAGCGGCGACGGGTGGGGCCGCCAGGCTGCCGCGCGACTCCTCGACTGCGCCGCCACGCTTGGGGTGCTCGTGGTCGATGCCGGCAACGCGGTGGGCCCATCGGCTCAGGAGGCGTGCACCCACGGTCGGGTGGTGGTCGTCGCCGCCAAGACCATCGCCGGGGCACGGTCGGCCCGCGTTCGGCTCGATGGGCTGCGATCGGCGAGCCGTGCGGGGGAGCCGCTCCTCGTCGTGAACGGCGGGGTCGGACGCGATCACCTGAGCACACGTGCGTTCTCACGAGCCGTGGGATACCCGGTGGCGGTGGAGCTCGGCAGGGGCGATCGCGACGCCGACGATCTCGGAGCGGGACGGTGGCCCGGTCGCCGGCGTCGTTCGCTCGCCTCCGCGATGGACGTGCTTGTGGGGGCGGTGCGCGCCGGATGAGCGCCAACGGGCAAATCGACGCCCGGCTGGTGGCTCACCTGCGCGCACGCGCGGTCCGTGAGGCCGCACTCGAGCCCGGCCGCGTGGATTCCGGCTCGCTCGGACAACTCGTCGAGCAACTCATCGAGCAGGAGCGCCGTGTGATGCCCGCCGCCGAGCGCCACGCCGTCGTGCAGGCCGTCGTCGACGAGACCCTCGGATTCGGCCCGCTCGAGCCGCTCCTGCGCGACCCGGAGGTGACCGAGGTCATGGTCAACGGGCCGGATGCCGTGTTCGTCGAGCGGTACGGGCGCATCGAGCCCGCCCCGGCGCGGTTCGCCGATTCCGCTCACCTGCTGCACGTCATCGACCGCATCCTGTCCCCGCTCGGCCGACGGCTTGACGAGGCGAGCCCGATGGTCGATGCGCGCCTTCCGGACGGGTCGCGGATCAATGCGATCATCCCGCCGCTCAGCCTTCAGGGGCCGGTTCTGACCGTTCGCCGGTTCGGCGAGCGGACACTCGAAGGTGCCGATCTCGTCGCGCTCGGGAGCCTGACCGAGCAGATGCTCGACCTCATGCGCCTCGGCGTGGTCGCGCGGCGGAACGTCCTCGTCATCGGCGGCACGGGGAGCGGCAAGACCACCACCCTCGCGGCGCTTGCGGCGTTCATCCCTGCCGCCGAGCGCGTGATCACGATCGAGGATGCCGCGGAGCTTCGAATTGCACTGCCGCACGTGATCCGGCTCGAGAGTCGGCCCGGGAGCCTCGAAGGACGCGGCGCAGTGACGATCCGGGCGCTCGTGCGAAACGCCCTGCGGATGCGGCCCGATCGGATCGTGGTCGGGGAGGTCCGGGGGGCGGAGGCCCTCGACATGCTCGCCGCGATGACCACTGGCCACGAGGGCTCGCTCTCGACATTGCACGCGTCGTCGCCGGCCGATGCCGTCCGCCGGCTTCAGACGCTCGCGTTGATGGGCGACCTGGAACTCCCGTACGCGGCTGTGGCCGATCAAGTCGCCCACGCCATCGACCTGATCGTCCACCAGGCTCGCATGGCCGATGGCGTGCGCCGGGTTGTCGAGATCACGGCGACGCAGGCGTCGGAGCACGGCGTGGCATTCACGCCGCTCGTGCGCTTCCAGGCCGACGGATGGAACGGCGACCGACTCGCGGGGACGTTTGTGTGGCACGAGGACGCGGCTGCATGGCTGACTCAGGCCCGCAACGATGCTGCGCTCGGGGAGTTCGGATGACCCGTGGTGTGGCGGCCGTGCTCGCGTCCGGGGCGGCGATCACCGCCGTAATGGGGGTCCGGCGGCTCGATCCGCCTGCGGTGCTCGCGCGACTCGAGGCACTGCGCCGGTCGATTCGCCGGACAGACCGCTGCTCCGCGCTCGGCACCGCGCTCGCCCGGGCCGGCGTGTCGATCGCTCCCGACGTGTTCCTCGCGGGGACGCTCGCCTGCGCCGGGTCGATGGGCCTGGTCGCGTGGATGCTCGTGAAAAGCCCGGTCGTCTCCCTGGTCGGCGCAGCCGCGGTCGGCGCTGCAGGATGGAGCGTGGTGGCGTCGGCGGAGCGGCGGTATCTCGATCGATTCGCTGCCCAACTCCCGGTCGTCGCTCAGCAGCTCGCGGGCGCGATCGGCGCCGGACTCTCGTTGCGGCAGGCCATTGCGCGCGCTGCCCGCGACGCCCCCGAGCCCGCCGCGTCCGAGCTGCGCACGCTCTCCGCCGACCTCGAACTCGGAGAGCGGATCGATAACGCGCTGCAGGACGCCGTGGCCCGACTTCCCGACCCGGGGCTGCGAACGATGGTGACCGCGATCATGGTGCAGCGGGTCGTCGGAGGGGACCTCGCCCGAGCGCTCACCGACCTCGCCGCCGGCCTCGAGGAACGCACCGCGCTCGAGCGGGAGGCGCGATCGGCAACGGCGCAGGCGCGGATGTCGGCGTGGCTCGTGGCCGGCCTCCCGCTCGCCGGCGGCGTGCTGGTGGAGATCGTCTCACCGGGCACCCTCGCCAGGACGATCGGCCACGGACCGGGCCTCGGCCTTCTGCTCGTCGCGACCGTGCTACAGGTCGTGGGCGTCGTGATCATCCGGCGCATCGTCCGGCCGGCGGGAATGTCATGAATCGCGGACGCCGCGGTTGAGTCAGATGGATATTCCGAACCCGTTGATGGTGTGGTCGCTGGCCTTGGTCGCATTGGCGTTGGGTCTGCATGCTCGTCGCGTCGAGCGGGGAGCCGGACCCAGTCCGGTCGTTCCGCCGATCATTCGCGCCGTTCGCGCCGTGCCGGTCCATCCCGCGTTGATCGGCTGGGCCGGCGGCGAGCGCATGCGGTCTGCGCTCGCGGCGGCTGGGCTCGCGTCGACACTTAGCGTGTCGCAGTTCGCGCAGGCGCGACTCGCGCTCACCCAGGTCGGGCTCGTGTCCGGCGCCGGCATCGCGATGACGAGCGCCGGGCTCGGGGTCGTCAGCGCGATCGCGCTGGGGATCGCCGGGTACGCGGGTCCGGCGCGTTGGGTCGTTGTTCGAGCCCGCCGGCGTCGCCGGGGGATCACGCGTGAGCTCCCGGACTTCATCGACCTCGTCGTGATCTGTGCGGAGTCGGGGATGGCGCTCGACGGAGCCATCCGCATCGCGGCCGAGCGACTGCCCGGTGAGCTCTCGTCGGAGATCTCCGCGACGATTCGTGAGCTTGACCTCGGCACGCCCCGGCGGGATGCCTACACGGCCCTGTCGGACCGGCTCGGCGTCGCCGCGGTCACCGGGCTTGTCGGGTCGCTCCTGCAGGCGGAGGAGCTCGGCTCGCCGATCGCATCGGTACTTCGGCGACAAGCAGCGCTCATCCGGTCCAGTCGCACTCAGGACATGCGCGAGCACGCAGCCCGCGCCGCGCCGAAGGTGCAGCTCGTCGTCGCGATGATCATGGTGCCCGCGGCGCTCCTGGTCATTCTCGGGGTCATGGTCATCGAGCTCGTCGGTCAGATCGGCGGGGTCGTGGGTGGCGCGCCGTGACGCAGCGCGGATCCGCAGGCGCCGACTACATCGCGGTCGTCGCGGTGGTCGGGATCGTCTTCGCCGGGCTGCTCGTGATGCGCCCCCAACGGGTCGGTCCGAAGAGCCCGGTCGACGTACTTCCCCCGATCATCCGCCTCCTCGGCCACCCGGTCCAGAATCTCGAGCCCCGGCCGGCTGCACCACGAGCACCGGTGAAACGTCCGAGACCGCCGCACAAGCGGTCGACACGACGGCCCGGCAGCGACCCGGCAGTCGTGCTCCTGCCCGAGTGGTGGCGGCGCGCGCCATGAGCCGCCTGGGGCCGGGCTCGCCAGGCGCGACCCGCTGAGCCTTCGCGTCGGGTCATACTCAGGTACATAGGACCTCGCGCTCTCGATCCGTCGGCGGGTTGGCCGACGCCCTGCCCACGCTGCGCGGCACCCACGCGTGAATGGATCGGCGCGCACGACCGCACCGGACGACCCGACCGGCCGGTCCGACGATGCACCGGCTGCGGCATCGGCTTCACCAGCCCTCCTCCGGGTGAGGAACCCGCCGCGCCCACCCGGCTCCCGCAGCAAGGTCCGCTTCGGGTGTACGCCGACCACATCATCCGTCGCGAGCTCATGCCCCTCACCTCGGCCATCGCGTCGGATGCGACCGTGCTCGACATCGGCGCCGGTGGCGGCGACCGCGCGCTCGTGCTCACCCGCGGTGGCTATCGCGTGACCGCCGTCGAGCCCGACGCCGACGAGGCCGTGCGCGCCAGTGGCCAGCTCAACGGCAGGGCCGAGCTCCTCGCCACCCCTCTCCAGGAGCTCCCCCCGACGCCACCGGCTACGACGCCGCGCTCCTGTCACACGTGCTCGAGCACCTTCCCGATCCCGATGAGGCGCTGCGGCTCATCCGCGCGCGGCTCCGGCCCGGCGGGGCGATCGCCATCATCGTTCCCAACGCCGGCGGGCTCCAGGCGCGCCTCTTCCGGGGCCGCTGGCATCAGTGGGAGCCCTCGCGCCACCGCTGGCACTTCACGCGCCATGTACTCGGCGAGATGCTCGCCGGGGCCGGCTACCGCCACATCAGCGTCCGCGCCTCGGGCGGATGGCGCTACCCGGCCAGCCTCGCCTACAGCATCGCCCCCCGCCTCGACCCGCAGACCCCGGGATCGCCGCCGGCCATCGTCGGGCGGCTCTTCGCGCTCACCCTTGTACCGCTCGCGCTCGCCGAGGTCGCGACGGGATGCGGATCGCAGCTCGTCGCGACGGCCCGCGCCCCCGGCTAAGCGGGCGCTAAGCCGACACGGGGCGCGGCTGCGCCACCGGTACATCCACGCGTTCGAGCCCCGCCTCGAGGCCCGCCGGTCCCGGCGCCACCCATGCCCACGACGGACGGCGATCGCCGCCCACCGCCTCGCCGACGCTGCCCGGGTTGACGAACAGGCACCCGCCCGCACGGCGGACCAGCGGCCGATGGGTGTGGCCCGTCACCACGCAATCGGCGCCCATGAGCGCCGCGATCTCCTCCAGACGCTGCGGATCGGTGTCGGTGTCCACCAGCACCTCCGACGCCGAATCCGGCGTGCCGTGCATCACCAGCACCTCGAAGCGCCCCACGTGCACGCGCACCGTCAGCGGCAGCTCCGCCAGGTAGGCGAGGCTCGCATCCGACAAGCGGTGCGCCGTCCACGACCGCGAGCCCCCACGCGCCGCCGCCGGATGGGCCCGCGGCCGCGGCGGTCGCATCGCCACCTTCGCATCGGTGTTGCCGCGCACGCAGGGCCACCCGAGGAGCGCCAGGCGCGACACGCACGCCTCGGGCTCCGGCCCGCGCAGCACCAGGTCGCCGGTGCACGCCCCACGCGAGATGCCGGCGGCGCGGATGGCCGCCAACGTTGCGTCGAGCGCCGCGACGTTGCTATGGATGTCGCCGAGCAGCGCGAGCCGGCCGGTGGGCGGACCGGCCGTCACGCCGCGCGCGCGATGCGGGCGGGGGATCCCGTCGCACGAGTTCGCCCCGAGGCGCGCCGGCGCTGCGCGCGGCGGGCCATCGCCCGGCACCGCACCAGCACCGCGGCGAGCAGCACGCCCAGGCCGACGGCGATCGTGAGCGCGCCCGTGGGGTTGCCTCCGCCAAGCACCGTGGCGAGCGCCGCGAGCACGAAGCCGGAGATGAGCCCGGCGAGCAGCGCGGCCAGGCGCTGCCGCGCCGGCGCGGGCGGCCGGGGAGCCGGAGGGGGGACCAGCAGGAGGTGGGGGCGCCTGGCGGAAGGGGTCACCGTGGCAGGCAGCGCGGCAGATGAAGTTCTCATGGCAACGACGATAGACCCGAACGGGTCATCGAACAAGTGTTCGATACGCAGTTGCAATGCAACGTTGAGGTGCAGGGGGCGTGTTTCGCAATACACGTTCCGCCGGGGGGCGGCGGGGGCACTGGGGGAGAGATGCCCATGAAATGGGGCGTTTGGGTTGTTTTGTGGGGAAGCGTGGGGTAACGTGCCGCCTGCATGCAACGCCGGATGCTCAGCGGCACCTATGAGTGCACCCTCGACAGCCGTTTCCGCCTTGCGATTCCCGCCAAGGTGCGGGACGCATTCGACGAGGGAGCTGCGCTCTCGCTGTGGTTCGAAGACTGCGTCGTGCTCGCGCCGCGCCTGGAATGGCCGGCGATCGTCGAGCGGGTCTTCGGTGAGATGAACGTGCTGAACGACAACCAGCGATGGCTGTCGCGGTACCTGCACGCGTTCACGTTCGACCACGAGGCCCTGGACCGCCAGGGCCGCGTCGTGGTGCCCGAGAAGCTGCGGCAAATGGCCGACCTCGATTCGAAGGTCTCGGTGGTCGGCGCCGGCGAATACATGGAGCTTTGGAACCCCGCGCGCCTGGAGGAGTCGTTCGAGGCGCTGCGACGAGAGGGGGTGTCATCCCTTGGGAAGCGCATTGTCGAAGCTGCCCACTAGGCCGACGGTGCACCACGAGCCCGTCCTCGTCGGCGAGGTCATCGGGACCCTTGCGCCCGCCGCCGGACAAACGCTCGTCGACTGCACCTTCGGCGCCGGCGGCCACGCCCGCCGCCTCGCGCCGCTGCTCGGCCGCTCCGGCACGTACGTCGCGATCGACCGCGACGGATCGACCGAGCAGCACTTCACGACGTTCTCCGAGCGCGTCGACTGCCACACGCGCTTCATCCGCGCCGACTTCGCCGACGCGTTGCGCGTGCTCCGCGAGGAGGGCGTGCACGTCGACGGCATCCTCATGGACCTAGGCATCTCCTCCATGCAGGTCGACCAGCCCGACCGCGGCTTCTCGTATTCGCGCAACGCGCCGCTCGACATGCGGATGGACCCCACGCAGCCGCGCACCGCAGCCGACGTGCTCGCCGAAGCCAGCGAGGAGGAGCTCGCCGGCTGGTTCAAGACCTACGGCGAGGAGCGCTACGCCCGGCCCATCGCTCGCGCGATCGTGCGACAGCGGGCCAAGGCGCCATTGGTCTCCACGTGCGAGTTGGTGGAGCTCATCCGCGGCGCGATCCCCACACCGGCGCTGTTCGCCGGGGGACACCCAGCCAAGCGGGTCTTCCAGGCGCTTCGCATTGTCGTGAACGACGAGCTCGGCATCCTGGAGCGCGGCCTCGAGGAGGCGTTCGCGCTCCTGGCGCCCGGCGGGCGTCTCGTGGTGATCTCCTTCCACTCGCTTGAGGACCGCATCGTCAAGCGGTTCATGCAGGCCCGCGCCCGCGGGTGTGTGTGCCCGCCCGACCTGCCCGCCTGCGTCTGCGGTCGCGAGCCGGAGGGCATCCTGGCCCTGCCCAAGGCGGTCAGCCCGCGCCGCGAAGAGCTCGACCGCAACCCGCGGGCATCGTCGGCGCGGCTCCGCGCGATCGTGAAGGCGCCCGCCCGGTGAGCACGAGGGGCGCGCTCGCGTCACGCCCGGCGCCGTCTCCCGGCGCCCGCCCCAAGACGCGCACCCGCCCCCGGGCGGTGCCGGCATCGCGCCGCCACCGCGGGTTCCGGCTGGGGCTCGCTGCCATTCCACTGGTCGCCGTGCTGTTCGCCGGCGTCGTGTGGCTCAACGCCGCCAAGCTCTCCGTGACCAAGCGGCAGGGGCAGATTGTCCGCCAGATCGCCGCCGTCGGCGACCAGATCGGCGCAGCTCAAGACGGTCGAGTCGCAGAAGAACGGCGTCGTCGCCGCGTGGGCCACCCGTCAGGGCATGGTGCGCCCGACCAGCGCCGAGCTGACCTTCGTCAAGGCGCGACCCGGCCGCTAGGGGATGGCGCCCGCGACGTCGACCGCCAGGGGCTCGCGCCGGCGCATCCAACTGTTGGTCCTCTGTGCGGTGGCGGGTTTCGGGCTGCTCGCAATGCGCGCGACCTGGCTCGGTGCCATCCGCTCATCGTCACTCTCCAAGCAGGCCGACCTGCAGCACCTGATCACCGTCGACCTGCCCGCCGCGCGCGGGTCCATCCTGAGCGCCGACGGCCAGGCCCTGGCGGTGGATCGTCCGACGATGCTCGTGACCGCCGACGCCCGCTACGTGCGCAACCCCGCCGAGCTCGCCGAGACCATCACGTCGGTCACGCGGGGCGACGCCAAGCGTCGCGCGAAGCTCGAGTCCGACCTGCGCAGCCGCAAGCCGTACGTCATCCTCGCCAAGCAGGTGCCGATCAAGGAGGCCGAGTACCTGCGCAAGCTCGACCTCGACGGTGTGCACTTCACCCGAAGCTCGGCCCGCAAGTACCCGCTCGACAAGGTCGCCGGCCAGGTCCTCGGCCTCACCGACGTCGACACCGGCAAGGGCATCGACGGGTTGGAGCGCCTCCAGAACAGCGCGCTCGCAGGACGGCAGGGCACCCGAACCGAGATCCGCGACCCGCGCCTCGGCGAGACGGTGCGCATCCCGAGCATGACCAGCCCCCAACCGGGCAAAACCGTGACCCTCACCATCAACGCGGCGATCCAGGAGCGCATGGAGCAGGTGCTGGCCGGGGCCCGCAACGCCTACCAGGCCAAGACCGCCACCGGGGTGATCATGGACCCCCACAGCGGCGCGATCATCGCGATGGCGACCGTGCCGCGCGTCAACCCGAACGACCGCGCGAACCTCAAGCCGGAGACCATGCGCAACCGTGCGGTGACCGACCCCTTCGAGCCGGGGTCGGTGTTCAAGGTCGTCACCGTGGCCGGCGCGCTCGAGGAGGGGCTCACGACGCCGAACACCGCCTACAGCCTGCCGCCCAAGCTCGTCATCGCCAAAGGCACGCCCGAGCAGCGCACCATCGAGGAGGCGCACAAGCGCACCGACTGGGAGACCATGACCACCACGCAGATCCTGCAGCGCTCCAGCAACATCGGCACGATCCGATTGTCGAAGCTCCTGAGCCGCAAGAACCTCCTGCGGGCGTGGATGGTCAAGTTCGGGTTCGGCGCGAAGACCGGGGTGGACGTCGCCGGCGAGGATTCCGGCGACCTGCCGAAGCTCAAGTGGAATGCCGGTCAGGCCGTCAACATCCCGTTCGGGCAGGGCATGACCGCCACCCAGCTTCAGCTCGTACGGGCGTACGCGGCGATCGCGAACGGCGGCTACCTCGTCACGCCGCACGTCGTGGCCTACGTCGGCGGCGTGCCGCCCCAGGCAGGAACGCGCACCAAGATCATCAGCCCCCGCACCGCCCGCCAGCTCACCAAGATCCTCGAGAAGGTCGTGGAGGGCAAGGACGGCACGGGGGTCGAGGCGAGCCTCGCCGAGTACTCGGTCGCGGGCAAGACGGGCACGGCCGAGAAGGTCGACCCGAAGAAGGGCGTCTACGTCGACCGCTACCGCTCGTCGTTCATCGGGTTCGTCCCGTCGAACAAGCCGCGCCTCGTGATCGCCGTCATGCTCGACGACCCCGACCCGCTCGGGCCGCATACGGGCGGCGAGGTCGCCGCCCCGGCGTTCAAGCAGATCGCCGACTATGCGCTCAGCACCCTCTCCATCCCGCCAAACTGAGACGGTCCGGGGCGCCCGGCGGGGACGTTCGGCCGCCGGGGCCGCTGGTAGCATCGGCGTCCCGATGGTCCTCGAAAAGCTCAGCGCGGCCGTGCCGGGGGCACGACTGCGAACGGGACGCGCGGACGGCGGGGAGACGGAGATCCGCGAGATCGTCTACCGGGCGGACCGCGCGACCACGGGCAGCCTGTTCGCCTGCCTGCGCGGGGTGCGGGCTGACGGACACGACTTCGCCCAGCAGGCCGTCACGCAAGGGGCGACTGCCTTGCTGGTGGAACGGCCGCTCCCGATCGACGTGCCGCAGGTCGAGGTGCGCGACGCCCGCCTGGCGATGGCCCTCATGGCGGCGGAGCTCTCCGGTCGCCCCTCCGACGACCTCGTGGTCGTCGGCGTCACCGGCACCAACGGCAAGACCACGTCCGCATTCCTGCTCCGCGCAATCCTCGAGGCCGCCGGCCATCCGGGCCGGCCTCATCGGAACGATCGAGGCCCGCGTGGGCGGACAGGTGGAGCCGGTCATCCACACCACGCCCGAAAGCGTCGATCTGCAGCGACTCCTCGCCCGGATGCGCGACGCCGGCGACACGGCCTGCGCGATGGAGGTCTCCTCCCACGCGCTGGCGCAGCGACGGGTGGCGGGCATCCGCTTCGCCGCGGCCCTGTTCACCAACCTCACCCGCGACCACCTCGACTACCACCCCGACGTCGAGGACTACTACCTCGCCAAGCGGGCCCTGTTCATGCGTCCCGCCGGACGAGGGGGCCGACCCGCCCGGCGCCGCGAACCTCGACGACGAGTTCGGGCGCCGCCTGGCCGTCGAGTCGGGCGCCCTGGGCTTCGCCGTCGAGCGTGACGCCGACGTGCACCCGGTGGACGTCCGGCAGTCGACGCACGGGTATCACGGCGCGCATCGCAGACCCCTCGCGGGCCAGTTCGCGATCGCGAGTCCGCCTGCGGGGGCGCTTCAACCTCTCCAACCTCACCGGCGTCGTCGCCGTCGGCGAGCTGCTCGGCCTCGCCCACGACGCCGTGGCCCGCGGCATCGCCGCGGTGGCCGGGCGTGCCCGGGCGCTTCGAGGCCGGTCGACGCGGGGCCAGCCGTTCCAGGTGATCGTCGACTACGCGCACACGCCCGACTCGCTCGACAACGTGCTGCGCGCGGCCCGCGAGCTCGTGCCCGAGGGTCGGCGTCTCATCGTGGTGTTCGGCTGCGGCGGCGACCGCGACCGCGGCAAGCGCCCGCAGATGGGCGGACGTCGCACGGGGCCTCGCCGACGTCGCCGTCGTGACCTCCGACAACCCGCGCACCGAGGACCCCGACGCGATCATCGCCGAGATCCTCGTCGGCGCCGCCGAGGGTCCGGCGCGAGCTCGTTGTCGAGGCCGACCGGCGCGCGCGCGATCGCGCTGCGCCGCGGAGCGCGCCTCGGCCGGCGACGTCGTCGTGATCGCGGGCAAGGGGCACGAGCAGGGCCAGGAGCGCAACGGGGTGGTGACGCCCTTCGACGACCGGGAGGTGGCGCGCGAGGTGCTGGGGGCGAGTCGCGTGAGGCTCACGGTCAACGAGCTCCTGAAGGCGGCGACCGGAGGCGCGTACATGCCGGTGGGCTCGCCTCCGACGAGATCGACGGCGCCTGCGTCGACTCGCGCGAGGTCGTGCCGGGAGCCCTCTTCGTGGGGCTGCGGGGCGAGATCGCCGACGGCGGCCAGCACGCCGCCGACGCCCTGCGCGACGGCGCCGCGGCCGCCGTGGTGAGCGAGTCGGCATGGCGCTGGATCGAGGGCGACCTGCGCAGGCGATGCGCCGGCCGGTGATCGTCGCGAAGTCCCGCTCGCGGTGCTGCAGGCGGCCGGGCGCCTCGCCCTCGAGCGCAGCGGCGCCCGGGTGGTCGGCATCACCGGCGCCACCGGCAAGACCACCACCAAGGACATCCTCGTCGCGATGCTCCGCGCGGCCGGGGTGCGCGGTCGAGGGAACGCCCGGCAACCGCAACACCGAGATCGGCGTGCCCGATGTCGCTCATGGCGCTCGCCGAGGGCACCGAGGTCGCGGTGGTGGAGATGGGCATGCGCGGCCTCGGTCAGATCGCCGAGCTCGCGGCCCTCGCGCCGCCGGACGTCGGCCTGCATCACCTCCATCGGCCCGGTGCACCTCGAGCTGCTCGGCACCGTCGAGGCGGTCGCCGCGGCCAAGGCCGAGATCCTCGCGGCGCTGCGACCCGGCGGGGTCGCGGTCGTGCCCGCCGGACGAGCCGCTGCTGCGAGCCGACATCTCGCAACCCTCGACCCGCGGGTGAGGGTCGTGCGAGTTCGGCGACGACCCCGACCTCGACCTCGACCTGAGCCTGAGCAAGGCCTGGGAGCTGCGGCGACGCGGCCGCCGCGCTCGCCTGCTGCCGGGCGCTCGGCCGCGTGCCGGCCGAAGGGGCCCGCGTCGAGGTCGCGCTCTCGGCGATGCGCGGGCAAGAGCGCCCGCTCGCGGTGGGCGGCACCCTGATCGAGGACTGCTACAACGCCAACCCGCATCGCGATGCGCGCGGCGCTCGCCGACCTGGCCGGCCGCGACGGGCCGGCGGGTGGCCGTGCTCGCGGACATGATGGAGCTCGGCCCCGACGAGGCGCGCCTACCACCGCGAGATCGGCGAGGCGGCGGGCGCGGCCGGCATCGACCTGCTCGATCGGCGTCGGGCGAGCGCGCCGGCGGCGTACGTGGAGGGCGCGACCGGCGTCGAGGCGATCCACTCGCCGACCGTCGACGAGGCCGTGGACGCGGTCCCGGCGCTGCTCCGCGCCGGGCGACGTCGTGCTGCTGAAGGGATCGCGATCGATGCGCCCTGGAGCGCGTCGCGCGCCGTCATCGCGCCCGCGGAGGGCGGCCGCGTGCCCCGCGTCCTGATCGCCGCCATCTGCGCGGCGACGCTGCTGATGTTCCTGGGCCCCAAGTTCATCGCCTGGCTGCGGCGCCAACGAGGTCGGCCAGTTCGTGCGGGCCGCCGGGCCTGATCCCCGACGCCCACGCCGAGAAGCAGGGCACCCCCACGATGGGCGGCCTCCTGATCCTGCGTCGCGACCACCCTGCCGTTCGTGATCCTGTCGAGCCGCAGCACCGAGGCGATGCTCGTGCTGTTCGACCACGCTGGCGTGCGGGGCCGATCGGCTTCGCTCGACGACTTCATGAAGATCGTGCAAGAAGCGCTCGCTGCGGGCTGTCCGGGCGCTGGCGGATGCTGCCTGCTGGCCATCGTCTCGCTGGTGCTCGTGATCGTCGCGGTGCGGGTCGTCGGGCTCGCCGACGACCCTCCACATCCCGGTGCGCGAACGAGTCGCTTCGAGATCGGCGTCGGTCGCGTTCTTCGTGATCGTCTTCCTGGTCGTCGCCGGCGCGGCGAACGCGGTCAACCTCACCGACGGCCTCGACGGCCTCGCCGCCGGCATCGGCGGCGATCGTGCTGCTCTCCTACACCGGCATCGCCTTCGTGGCGAGCCAGTCCGAGAACAGCCCGCGTCAGCGCGACCTGGCGATCTTCGGCGCGACGCTGGTCGGCGCGTGCCTCGGCTTCCTGTGGTTCAACTCGTTCCCGGCGGCCGTGTTCATGGGCGACACCGGCTCGTACGCGCTGGGCGGGGCGATCGCCGCGATGGCGGTCATGACGAAGACCGAGATCCTGCTGGTCGTGATCGGCGGCATCTTCGTGGTCGAGGCGCTGTCGGTCATCGTCCAGGTCATCGTGTTCAAGCGCTTCCGCCGCCGGGTCTTCCTGATGACGCCGATCCACCACCACTTCGAGATGGCCGCCTGGAGCGAGACGAAGATCATCGTCCGCTTCTGGCTGATCGCCGCGATCCTCGCCGCGATCGGGTTCACGCTGTTCTTCCGCGACCTGCAGGGATGAGCCGGATCCTCGTCGTCGGGCTCGCTAGGTCGGGGCGATCGGCAGCGCTCCTCCTGGCGCGGCAGGGACACGAGGTGGTCGCAGTCGACGCCGCCGCGGTCGACGTGCCCGAGCTCGTGACGGCGGGCGTCGAGGTCATCGCACCGTCCGACGCGGCGGTGCCGGACGTCGACCTCGTCGTCAAGAGCCCCGGCGTTCCCGGCGACGCGACGCCCGTGGCCGCGGCACGCGCCAGCGGTGTACCCGTCATCAGCGAGGTCGAGCTGGCGGCGCGCCACCTGCAGAACCCGCTAATCGCGGTGACCGGCACGAACGGCAAGACCACGACCACCGAGCTCACCGCCCACCTGCTGAACGGCGCGGGCATCCCCGCCCTCGCGTGCGGCAACCAGGGCACGCCGCTCTGCGGGCTGGTGGGGGAGGTCGATCCCGCGACATGGCTCGTCGTCGAGTGCTCCAGCTTCCAGCTCGAGGACATCGACACGTTCCACCCGCGCGCCGCGGTGCTCCTGAACGTGAGCCCCGATCACCTCGACCGCCACCGCGACCTCGACGCGTACCTCGCCGCCAAGCTGCGCATCTTCGAGAACCAGGGCCCGGCCGATCTGAGCGTCCTGCCGCGTGGCATCGCGCCGACCGGCCACGGGCGCGTGGGCCACGTGGACGACGGGGCGCCGGCTCCCGGCGCCGTCGCCTGGGCCGACGGCGGTTTGCACCACATCGACCTCGGCCTGGTCGCCCTATGGACTGCGGTGTCGCTGCGCGGCCGCCACAACCGCGAAAACGCGATGGCCGCGGTCGCGCTCGCCGCGCACGCCGGCGCCGGTCCCGTCGACCTTGCCCGTGGGCTCGCGAGCTTCCCAGGCGTCGAACACCGGCTCGAGCTGGTCGCCGAGATCGGCGGCGTGCGCTATATCAACGACTCCAAGGCCACCAACCCCGACGCGGCGATCGCGGCGCTCGACGCCTATCCGGAGCGGGTGCATCTCATCGCCGGCGGTCGGGCCAAGGGCACCCCGTTCGCGCCCCTGGCCGATGCGGCTCGCGGCGTCGTGATGCGGGGGTATCTGGTCGGCGAGGCAGCGGGTGAGATCGCCGAGGTGTTCGCCGGGGAGGGGATCCCGGCCGAGCGGGTCGCGACGATCGCCGAAGCCGTCGCCGCCGCCGCGGCCGCCGCCCGCGCCGGGGACGTCGTGTTGCTCGCCCCCGCCTGCACCAGCTTCGACCAGTATTCGAGCTTCGAGGAGCGCGGCGCGGACTTCCGCGCGGCCGTCCACGGGCTCCCCGGAGCGGTGCCCGGCGACGCAAGGATTTCGTAGGCAGGGGAGCGGGCGTGACCGTCCACCTCCGGCGGGTCGCAATCGGGCTCGGCCGAGGGGACTTGCGTCCCTCGCCGATCCCCACTTTCCTCCTCCGGCGCAAGGGGCCGGGGTCCGGGTGTCGAACTCCAAAGGGTGGTGCCCCCTCCATCGACGACCCGGGCGACGGGACGCGGCTCCCGACTCGCCAAAATCCGCAACGAACGCCTGCTGCTGGGGGCCGTGGTCTTCCTCGTCTGCCTCGGTCTGGTGATGGTCTACTCCGTCACAAGCGCCCGCGCGGTGATCGTGGGCGGCGATCCGATCAGCCAGGTTCGGCGTCAGCTCACCTACGCGATCCTCGGGTTCATCGTGCTCGGCCTGGTGGCCCGGGTTCGCACGGACTTCTTCCGGCGAGTCGCCCCGGCTGCGGTCGGGACGTCGATCTTCCTGCTCATGATGGTGCTCGTGCCGAGCATCGGCGTCGTCGTGAACGGGGCCCGGCGCTGGCTCGCGTTCGGGCCGATCCAACTGCAGCCGTCCGAGCTCGCGAAGATCGCGCTCGTCTTGTGGATCGCGATGATGGTCGCCAAGAACCAGCGGCGGCTCTCCGAGCCCGGCGGGCTCACGCCGTACCTGGTGCTCACCGGATTCCTCGGGCTCCTGATCGTGATCGAGCCCGACCTGGGCACGACGGGCGCCGTCGTGATGACCGCGTTCGCAATGCTGTTCGTCGCCGGCGCGCCGATGCGCAAGCTCGGCGTGGTCGCCGGCGCGGTCGGCGGTCTCGTGCTCCTGTTGCTCGTGTCCTTCCCGTACC
The DNA here is from genome assembly GCA_963777565.1 of uncultured Thermoleophilia bacterium. Lineage (GTDB taxonomy): Bacteria > Actinomycetota > Thermoleophilia > Miltoncostaeales > Miltoncostaeaceae > CALMEC01. Next base: position 368,334 of record CAVZQZ010000009.1, on the reverse strand, counting down.
AGCGCGCCCGCGTCGAGACCTTCCTGAACCCCTGGGCCGATCCGACCGGCGACGGGTTCCAGATCGTGCAGTCCCAGATCGCGATCGGATCCGGAGGGCTGTTCGGGCGCGGCCTCGGCAACAGCATCCAGAAGAACTTCTACCTGCCCGAGGCGCAGACCGACATGATCGGTGCGATCATCGGCGAGGAACTCGGACTGATCGGGCTCTTCGTGCTGATCGCGGCGTTCGTCGTGATCGCGATCGCCGGCTTCCGCATCGCCCTCAAGGCCAAGGACATCCACCGCCGGTTACTGGCCACGGGGATCACCGCCCTCATCTGCATCCAGGCCACCGTGAACCTCGGTCAGGTGTTCGGCGCGATGCCGGTCACCGGCGTTCCGCTGCCCTTCGTCTCCGCGGGCGGCACCAGTCTCGTGGTATTCCTTGCCAGCGTTGGAATCCTGGTCAACATCTCGCGAGGAGGATCCTCGGTTGCCGCGAAGCGCTCCCGGCCCGCATCCAGCACGGGTGATCATCGCGGCGGGGGGGACGGCCGGACACGTCAAGCCGGCCCTCGCGATCGCCGACGCATTGCGAGCTGACGGGACGCTCGTCAGCTTCATCGGGACCGGGAAGGGCAGCGGCGCCGGCCTGGTCGCCGCCGCCGGCATCGAGGAGGACGTCATCCCCATGAGCGGGATCGAGCGTCGCCTCACGCTCGGGAACCTCCGCACCGTCGGGCTCGCGGTGCTCGCCGTGCCCCGTGCGATGCGCGCCATTCGCCGACGCCGCGCGCAGGTCGTCATCGGCGGCGGGGGGTATGTCGCCGGGCCGGTCGCCCTGGCCGCCTGGCTGCTGCGCGTGCCCGTGCTGCTGACGGAGGCGGACTCGCATCTGGGGATGGCAAACCGTCTCGCAGCGCCGCTGGCCCGGCGGGTGGCGCTGGCGTTTCCGATCGCCGACCGGACCGGATCGAAGTACCTGGTCACCGGACGGCCCGTGGGCGGCGAGGTGCGCAACGCGACTCGGGACGCCGGCCGGGCCGCGCTCGGCATCCCGGCCGACGCCCGCTGCGTGCTGGTGGTCGGCGGCAGCCAGGGTGCGCGGACCATCAACCACGCGGTCGCCGGCGCGTTCGGCGACGGCCCGCCCTTCGAGCTGATCCACGTCGCGGGCGCGCGCCAGGTCGACGAGGTCCGCGAGCTCCTTCGGGATCGAACCCCCGGGCCGCGCTACCGGCTGCTCGGGTACCTCGACGACTTCCCCAGCGCCGTCGCCGCCGCCGATCTGGTGGTCTCCCGTGCGGGCGGCTCGGTATTCGAGCTCGCCGCGATCGGCCGGCCGGCGATCCTCGTGCCGTATCCGCACGCCACGGCCGATCACCAGACCAAGAACGCGCGGTGGCTCGTCGATGCCGGGGCGGCGGTGGTGGTGCCCGACCGGGAGTGCACCGCCGAGCGCATTGCGCGCGCTCGTCGGCGAGCTGCTGTCCGACCAGGGCCGCCTGGACGCGATGGCCGACGCCGCCCGCACCGTCGGGCGGCCCGATGCCGCCGAGGCCATCGCGGCGGCGGTGCACGAGCTCGCCGCCGCGATGAGGCCGCGCCGGATTCACCTCGTCGGCATCGGCGGCGCAGGCATGAGCGGGCTGGCACGGCTTGCGGCGCAGGCGGGATACACGATCAGCGGTACCGATCGCGACGACTCCGAGGTGCTCGTCGCGCTGCGCGACCTGGGCGTTCGCGCGGTCGCGGGCCACTCGGCCGATGCCATGCCGCCCGGCACCGAGACGGTGGTCGTGTCCACCGCGATCGCCCCGGACAACCCGGAGCTCGTCCGCGCCCGGGCCGCGGGCCTGCCGGTGATCCACCGGGCGCAGCTGCTCGCGGAGCTCATGGCCGGCCGTCGGGGACTGGCGGTCGCGGGCGCTCACGGCAAGTCGACGACCAGCGCGATGCTGGCGCTCGCCCTCGGAGACGCGTCGGCGTGCATCGGCGCGACCGTGCCCGGAGGTGGCGGGACCGGGGCGGTGTGGGGGGAGGGCCCCTGGTTCGTGGCCGAGGCCGACGAGAGCGATCGCTCGCTCCTCGACCTCGCGCCCGAGGCCGCGATCCTGCTGAACGTCGACCACGACCACCACGCCACCTACGCCAGCATCGAGGAGGTCGAAGAGGTCTTCCGCGAGTTCGTCGGGCGCCTCCCGGCCGAGGGGCTCTTGGTCGTCGGGCCCGACCGGCGCGCGCAGGCCGTCGCCGAAGCCGCTCGCTGCGCGGTGCGGGTCGTGGGCGACGGCGCCGATTGCCGCGTCGAGCCGGACAGGCTGGTGTTCGCCGACGGCCGGGACGTGGACCTTCGGCTCGCCGTGCCGGGACGGCACAACCGCGACAACGCCGCCTGCGCGATCCTGCTCGCCGACTGGTGCGGCGTCGCACCCGAGATCGCCGCGGCCCGGCTCGCCGGGTTCGCCGGAGTCGGGCGGCGGTTCGAGCTGCGCGGCGAGGCGGCGGGGGTGCGGGTGGTGGACGACTACGCGCACCACCCGGTGGAGATCGCCGCGACGCTCGCCGCGGCGCGGGAGGGGCACGAGGGGCGGATCGTCGTGATCTTCCAGCCACACCTGTACTCGCGCACCCAGGCGCTGCTGCCGGAGTTCGCCGAGGCGCTCTCGGCGGCCGACCTGGTGGTCGTGTCCGAGATCTACGCCGCCCGCGAGCCGTACGACCCGTCGATCACCGGCCGGGACGTCGCCGACGCCATCGCGCCCCCGACCACGGCGATCGCCGCCGCCGGTCTCGACGACGCCCTCGATCTCGTCGAGCCCGAGCTGCGCTCCGGCGATCTCGTGCTCACCGTCGGGGCCGGCGACATCACGCGGCTCGGGCAGGAGTTGGTAGCCCGGTTGCAAAAACGTGCAGGTGATGGAGGTGACCTTCATGGCCTCGGCGCACCCTGATCTGGTCGCCGACGCGCCGCTCGCCCGGTTCACGACGATCCGGGTCGGCGGGAACGCCGACTGGCTCGCCGAGCCCGGCTCCGCGCGCGCGGTGACCGCCGCGCTCGCGTGGGCGCGCGACGCCGACGTGCCCGTGGCCATCGTCGGCAAGGGCTCCAACCTGCTCATCGACGACGCGGGCTTTCGCGGACTCGTGCTCCGGCTGCGTGGACGCCTCGAGGGCATATCGGTGCGCGACGGGCGCCTGTGGTGCGGCGGCGGCGCGTCGTTGCCGCGGGCGGTGCTGCGTGCCGCCTCGGCCGGCCTCACCGGCCTCGAGTTCGGCGCGAGCATCCCCGGCACGGTCGGCGGCGCGGTCGCCATGAACGCGGGGGCGTACTCGGGCGAGCTCAAGCGACGTCCTCGAGTGGGCGGTGCTCTGCTCCGCCGACGGGCGCCGCCGCGTGGGGCTGGACGATCTGCTCTTCGGCTACCGGTCGAGCGCGGTGCGCGCCGGTCGAGGTCGTCGCCGCGGTGTCGTTCCGCCTCCGGGCCGGGCGATCCGGACGCGATCGCAGGAGACCCTGGCCGGCTTCCGCCGGCACCGTCGCGCGACCCAGCCTCAGGGCGTGCGCACCTTCGGCAGCGTCTTCACGAACCCACCGGGCGACTCCGCCGGGCGCCTGCTGGAGGCCGCCGGGTGCAAGGGGCTCGCGGTGGGCGGGGCACGCTTCTCGCCCGTCCACGCGAACTTCATCGAGGCCTCGCCCGGGTGCTCGAGCGACCGACGTGATGGCGCTCATGAGCGCCGGGCGGCGCCGGGTGCGCGACGCCGGCGGGCCGCTGCTCGAGTCCGAGGTGCGCTACCTCGACCCGGTCCACGGCATCGGCGCCCCGCCACTCGAGGCGCTGTGAGCACCCGCGCCGCCACCGGGCTGCTCGACCGCCGTCGAGCCCTCGCCGAGGCCCGGCATCGCCGTCGCCGCACCGCGCTCCTGGTTGCGCTCGCCGGGTCGGCGACCGTCGTCGGGGCATGGTGGGTCGCCACCGGGCCGTTGCTCGCCATCGACAGCGTCAACGTTTCCGGGTACCGGCAACCCGACCAGGCACGCGTGCTCCGCACCGTCCAGATCGCTGCGCGGGACGGGACCATGCTCCGCCTGCCCACCGTCGCGATTCGTGAGGCCCTCGCGTCGTCGCCGTGGGTGGCGGACGTGAAGGTCCACCACAACTGGTTACGCGGCGTCGACGTGCAGATCGTGCAGGCGACCCCGGTCGCGGTTGCAATCACCGCGTCCGGTGAGCGGCTCCTGGTGTCGAACACCGGGCGGGTGCTCGGCGAGGACCCGGGGACCAAGGGCCTCCCAACGTTCCATACCGCGGCGGCGACCACGGGCGGATGGCTTCGCGGTCCGGCTCAGCGCGCCCCGTTCGAGTTCCTGACCGCGATGTCGCCCGAGACCGCGCGCCGGGTGCGCGACCTGCGCATCGAGGGCGGCATGCTGGTGGGAAGCCTCGTCGGGGGACCGGCCCTGCGGCTCGGGCCGCCGCGGCTCGTGTGGGCGAAAGGCCGTGCCCTCGAGGCTGTGCTGGCCAACGCGAAGATCGCCGACTCCCTGAGCTCGGCCACCTACCTCGACCTGAGCGCGCCACGCCAGCCCACCCTCGGCGGCTTCCCCGCAGACCCCGCGACGATAACCCACCCCGAAGCCTCAACCGAAGGTCAAGCTTCACCGTAGGACCCCAGCAAGACTCAAGTTAGCAATGAGGGTAGCTTGACAGCCGGGTGTGGAGTGCGTAGCTTGCCACGCTGGGATCACGCGCCCGAAGGTCGTCGAATCGCGTTGTCGACAGCGTGCCTCGAGGCTCGACCAGTGATTGAGCGTTTGTCGATCCCCTGCAAACAACCCTCAATTCGCAGTCGATAGACGGTCGCGGTGACCGTCATGGGGAGGCGAGTCTCGGTGGAGAACTACCTGGCGGTCATCAAGGTCATCGGCGTCGGCGGCGGGGGAACGAACGCCGTGGACCGGATGATCGACGCCGGCGTGCGCGGCGTGGAGTTCATCGCCGTCAACACCGACGCCCAGGCGCTCGCAATGTGCGACGCCCAGGTCAAGCTGCACTCGGCGGCACGATCACCAAGGGCCTCGGCGCGGGCGCCGAGCCGAAGATCGGGCGCGAAGCGGCGGAGGAGAGCCGCGAGGAGCTCAAGGAGGCGATCCGCGGCGCGGACATGGTGTTCGTGACCGCCGGCGAGGGCGGCGGCACCGGCACCGGCGCGGCGCCCGTCATCGCCCAGATCGCCCGGAGCAGGGGGCGCTCACCGTCGGAGTCGTGACCAAGCCCTTCGCCTTCGAGGGCCTGCAGCGCACGCGTCGGGCCGACGAGGGCATCGAGGAGCTGCGCAAGCAGGTCGACTCGGTGATCGTCATCCCGAACGAGCGCCTGCTCGAGGTGGTCGACCCGCACACGTCGATCGTCGACGCGTTCCGCATGGCCGACGACGTCCTACGCCAGGGCGTACAGGGCATCACCGACCTCATCACGGTTCCGGGCCTCATCAACCTCGACTTCGCCGACGTGCGGACGATCATGGCGAGCGCCGGGTCGTCGCTCATGGGCATCGGCACCGCGTCCGGCGAGAACCGCGCCGCCGAGGCCGCGAAGTCGGCGATCTCGTCGCCGCTCCTCGAGAGCACCGTGTCGGGCGCGACCGGGGTGCTCATGAACATCACCGGCGGCCCCGAGATGGGCCTGTTCGAGGTCGAACGAGGCGGCGACCATCATCCGGCAGGCGGCGCACAGCGACTGCAACGTGATCTTCGGCGCGGTCATCGACGAGTCCGCCGGCGACCACATCCGGGTCACCGTCATCGCAACCGGATTCGATGGACCCACGAAGACCGAGTCGCGGCCCGAGCGCGCGTCAACCGGCCAGTGGCGGCGCGAGCCGCTGTTCCCGACGTTCGAGGCGACGCCGGAGGCGACCGTCCCGAGCCTCGGATCGGCCGAGCGCAGCGAGCTCCAGGTCGACGACGACGACGACGCGCTCGACGTGCCGTCATTCCTTCGCGACCGGTAGCCCCGCTTTCCGCTCCAAGCGCCGCCGACGCTCCGCGGCGACGTGAGCCCGGTCGCATGCCCGGGTTCGCCACCGAGCATGCGTGGTAGCGTCCGCCGCCGATGGCGAGCTCGCTGCGTCGCACCCCTCTCCATGACCGTCACGTCGCGCTGGGTGCCAAGCTCGGCGGGTTCGCCGGCTGGGACATGCCGCTGGAGTACACGACGGTGCGCGACGAGCATCGCGCCGTGCGCAGCCGCGCCGGCGTGTTCGACGTGTCCCACATGGGGCAGATCGAGGTCGCGGGCCCCCAGGCGGGCGCCTACCTCGACCGCACCCTCACGAACGACATCGGCAAGCTCCGCCCCGGCGCCGGCCAGTACACCCTGGTCTGCAGGGAAGACGGCGGGACGATCGACGACCTCATCGTCTACCGGCTCGACGCCGACCGTTACCTGATCATCTGCAACGCGTCGAACGTCGATCCGGTGCGGGACTGGATCGCGGGCCGCCGCCCCGACGGGGCCGACGTGACCGACCGCTCCGACGAGTACGCGATGCTGGCGGTGCAGGGACCCGCCTGGGAGGCGGCGACCGCCCCGCTCGGAGGCGGGGCGGCCATCGCGGGCTTGGCGTACTTCGACATCACGTCGATCGCCCTGGCAGGCGTCGACAGCCTCGTCGCGCGAACCGGATACACCGGCGAGCCCGGCGTCGAGATCATGTGCCCGGCCGAGCGGGCGAAAGAGATCTGGGACGCCATGCAAGCGGGGCCGGCCGCCCCCGCGCCCGCGGGACTCGCCGCACGCGACACGCTGCGGATGGAGATGGGATACCCGCTCTACGGGCAGGAGCTCTCGCTCGAGCGCACCCCGATCGAGGCCGGGCTCAAGTGGGCGTGCGACCTCGAGAGCGACTTCACCGGCGTCGAGGTCATGCGGCGGCAGGTCGCGGACGGCACGCCGGAACGCCTCTGCATCTTCGCGCTCACCGAACCCGGAATTCCGCGCTCCGGGTGCGCGGTGGTGGCGGGCGACGCGACCATCGGCTCGGTCACGAGCGGTACCCTGTCACCGACGCTCGACATCGGCATTGGCATGGCGTACGTGCCCGCCGACATCGCCGGACCCGGAAATGCCCTGCAAATCGACATCCGGGGCAAACGCAAGTCTGCCGAGACCCGAAAGCGACCCCTGGTGGACACATCCCCGAGAAGGAGTGACTGACGTGGCGGACGAGACCTACCCCGACGACCTTCGCTATCACCCGGAGCACGACTGGGTGCGGGTCGAGGGCGACGAGGCGGTGTTCGGCATCACCTGGTATGCCCAGGACGCCCTCGGCGAGGTGGTCTACTACGACCCGCCCGAGATCGGCGCTGCCATCGCCCGCGACGAGTCCTACGGCGAGCTTGAGTCGGTCAAGGCCGTCTCGGACATCATCGCGCCGGCCAGCGGCGAGGTGCTCGCCGTCAACGACGCGGTGCGCGAGGCGCCCGAAACCGTCAACGGCGACCCGTACGGCACGGGCTGGCTCGTCCGGGTGCGCCTGGCCGACCCGTCGGAGCTCGAGTCCCTCATGGACGCCGCGGCCTACCGCGCGTACCTGGCGGGGCTGTGAGCAGCGGCTACCTCTCCGTCACCCCGAATGACCGGGCGCGGATGTTGGAGGCCATCGGCGTCGCCGACGTCGACGAGCTCTTCGCCGACATCCCCGAGGCGATCCGCATGCGCCGCGCCCTCGACCTCCCGGCCGCGCTCGGCGAGATGGAGGTGGCCGAGCTCCTGTCGGGCCTCGCCGCGCTCAACACCTCCCAGGACGGCGAGGTCTCGTTCCTCGGATTCGGGATGTACCCGCACTACGTCCCCGCGGTGGTGGACGCCATCACGAGCCGCGGGGAGTTCCTGACCGCCTACACCCCGTACCAGCCCGAGATCAGCCAGGGGACGCTGCAGTCGATCTTCGAGTTTCAGACCGCCATCTGCGAGCTGGTCGGGCTCGAGGTGGCGAACGCGTCGATGTACGACGGCGCGACGGCGGCGGTGGAGGGGGTCGTCATGGCCGCCCGCCACACCAAGCGCCACCGCGTGATCCTCCCGGACGCCGTGCACCCGGAGATTCGGGCGGTGCTCGCCACGTACGCCCGTGGGCTCCAGCTCGAGCTGGTGCCGGTCCCGCTCGCCGACGGGGTCACCGACCCGGCGGCGGTGGAGGCGCTGCTCGACGACACCGTGGCGTGCGTGCTGCTCCAGCACCCGAACGCCCTCGGGTTGCTCGAGGCGGCGCCGCGCATCGGCGTCGCCTGCCGCGCGGCCGGGGCGCACCTGGTTGCCAGCGTCGACCCCCTGTCGCTCGGCGTGCTCGCCCCGCCTGCCGACTACGGTGCCCGCATCGCCGTGGGTGAGGGGCAGGGACTCGGAAACGGACCGTCGTTCGGCGGCCCGACGTTCGGGTTCCTCGCCAGCGGCGACGAGTTCATCCGCCAGATCCCCGGCCGGCTGGTCGGCGAGACCGTCGACGTCGACGGCCGACGTGGCTACGTCCTGGCCTTCCAGACGCGCGAGCAGCACATCCGGCGTGAGAAGGCCACGAGCAACATCTGCACCAACCACGCCCTCAACGCGCTCGCCGGCATCGTCTACATGGGCTGGCTCGGCAAGCAGGGCATCGTCGAGATGGGCCACCTGCTCATCCAGCGGGCGCGGTACTTCCGCGACCGGCTTGCCGCCGTGCCCGGGGTCTCGGTGCCCTTCGACGGTGCGCACTTCAAGGAGTTCACGATCCGCCTGCCCGAGCCGGCCGCACAGTGCCAGGCGGCGCTCCAGGCCGAGGGCGTGAACCCGGGGCATCCGCTCGGAAACCACTACCCGGACCTCGTCAACGACCTCGCCGTGGCGGTCACCGAGCGCCATTCCCGTGCCGACCTCGATCGCCTCGTCGCCGCCCTGGAGGCCCGGTATGCCTGAGCCGACACTCCCCACGATCTTCGAGCGCTCCCAGCCGGGGCGGCGGTCGGCCCGCCTGCCGGCCCTGGACGTGCCGGAGCGCCCGCTCGATGATCTGCTGCCCCCGGAGCTTCGCCGGGCGGGGGCGCCGGGATTGCCCGAGCTGGCCGAGCCGGAACTGGTGCGGCACTTCACCGCGCTCTCGCAGCGCAACTTCGCGATCGACATCGGCTTCTACCCGCTGGGCTCGTGCACCATGAAGCACAACCCGCGCATCAACGAGCGCACCGCCGCGCTCCCCGGGTTCCGGTGGCTGCATCCACTCCAGCGCCCGGAGCGGGCGCAGGGGATGCTGCAGCTCATGTGGGAGCTCGGCGAGATGCTCGCCGAGGTCGCCGGGCTCTCCGCCACCACGCTCCAGCCCGCGGCGGGCGCGCACGGCGAACTGACCGGACTGCTGATCGCCCGCGCCTTCCACACCGAACGCGGTGAGGACGGCACCCGCCGCAAGGTCCTGATCCCCGACTCCGCTCACGGAACCAACCCGGCGACGGTGACAATCGCCGGCTACGAGGTCGTGCGGCTCGGTCAGAACGCCGACGGCGGCGTCGACCTGGACGACCTGCGCGCGAAGGCCGACGCCTCAACCGCCTGCCTGATGCTCACCAACCCGTCGACCATCGGGCTGTTCGAACGGGACATCGTCGAGGTGGCGCGGATCGTCCACGAAGCCGGCGGGTTGCTCTACTACGACGGGGCCAACCTCAACCCCATCATGGGCATCTGCCGCCCGGGCGACATGGGCTTCGACATCGTGCACTTCAACCTGCACAAGTCGTTCTCCACGCCGCATGGCGGCGGGGGGCCGGGGGCGGGGGCGGTCGCCGTGACCGAGCGGCTCGAGCCCTACTTGCCGCGCCCGGTCGTTGCGCGCGACGGCGACCGGTACCTGCTCGACGACGATCGTCCCAGGTCGATCGGCAAGATCCGCAGCTTCTACGGCAACGCCGGCGTCGCGGTGCGTGCGTACACGTACATGCGCACGCTCGGACCGGACGGCCTGCGCGAGGTGTCCGAAAACGCCGTGCTCAACGCCAACTACCTGCGCTCCCGTCTGCGGGGGGCGTATGAGCTGCCGTTCGACCGCACGTGCATGCACGAGTTCGTCCTGTCTGCCCGCGAGCTCAAGAAGCGCCACGGGGTCCGCGCGCTGGATGTCGCGAAGCGCCTGATGGACTTCGGGTTCCACCCGCCCACGATCTACTTCCCCCTGGTGATCGAGGAGGCGCTCATGATCGAGCCCACCGAGACCGAGGCGGTCGAGACGCTCGACGCGTTCGTCGACGCGATGCTGCAGATCGTGGCCGAGGCCGGGGAGGACCCCGCGCGCCTCCAGAACGCGCCCTGGTCGACACCGGTTCGCCGCCTCGACGAGGCGCGGGCGGTGAAGGAGCCGCGTCTGCGGGCGGCCGCGACGCCGGAGCCGATGGCGGCGCCGACGAGCTGACGACGATGCCGGCGCGGTCGGGTGCGGCCGAGGACGCGACGCGACGGGCCGTCCGTCGCTGGACGGCGACCCGCGCCGCCGAGCTCACGGCGGCGCTCGACCCCGCGGCGGCCCGTGACACGCTCGTCGCCGAAGCCGAGGGCGGCGAGCTCGGGACGCCGGAGCAGGTGCTCGGGTGGGTGCACGAAGCCGTTCACGACGAGGCCCGCCGCCGGGTGTTCGCGAGCGCACGTGGCGACGGTCGCAAGATCGACGCGGCGGGAGTCGTGGCGGCGAGCCGGCTCTACACGCCGCGCCACATCGTCAACTTCCTGCTTCAGAATAGCCTCGGGGCGATGTGGCTCGAGATGCACCCGGGGTCAGGCATGCGAGCGCGCTGGCCGTTCCTGGCGCCGGGCGCCCTCCGCGCCGGGCGCACGGCCCGCCCCCTCAGCGACGTCCGAGTGCTCGATCCCTGCTGCGGGTGCGGCGCGTTCCTGCTGGCCGCCGCCGACATGCTCGCCGAGCTCTACGCGGAAGAGCGTCGCCTCGCCGACGAGGGGCGGGTGCCGCGCGACTGGGCGGTCTCCGCACCACGCGTGGGACGGACGATCGTCGAACGCAACCTGCACGGTGCCGACCTCGACACGGGTGCGCTCGAGATCGCCATCCGGTTGCTGCGAGCCCGGGCCGAGCGTGCGGTGCCCGTGAACGTCATCCCGGTCCCGCTCCCGCTCGGCAGCCTCGACCCGTCGGTCTGGGAGAACGACCGCTTCGACGTGGTCGCGACGAACCCCCCGTATGTCGGTTTCCGATTGCTCGATCCGGCCGTCAAGGACGCGGTCAGGGGAATCGACCCGCTCGCGCGGTCGGATCTCGCGCTCGCCTTCCAGAGCCGCTGCTTTTCGCTGGTGAACGACGGCGGGATGTGCGCGACGGTCACGCCCGCCGCGTGGCTCACGGGCCGGGAGGCGCTTGGCCTGCGCCGGCACATGCTCGCCGAAGGGGGACCCCGCATCACGGCGGCGCTCGGCCAGCGCGTCTTTGATCAGGCGCCACTGCTGTTCGTGGGTCTCTGCGTCGCCGAACGGGGGCACCGGCCCGACCGGCTCCACACGCTGCGGGTGCCGTCGGGTGGCGGAGCCGAGGGGCTCAGGCACGCCGTCGCCGACCCGCAGGCCGTCCGGCGCGAGCACATTGGCGGGATGCCGCTGCGACCGTTTCTGCCCGCGGCGCCGGCGGGCGTGCTGGCCCTGGCCGGGCGCGGGCCACGCCTCGGCGACCTCTTTGCGTCGTTCGACGGGGTGTGGACCGGCAGCAACGCGCGTGACACCAGGCACTGGTGGGAGCTCCCTCCCGATGCGCCCGGTTGGCGGCCGATCTCGGGCGGCCAGGGCCACGAGCCCTGGTATGCGCCGACCCGCCTCCGGATTCGCGCCGAGTACGCGGCGGGCCAGCCGGACCGCGACGGGGCGATCGAATACGCGCGCGTGGCGGGGGGACGTCTCGCGGCCCGCCTCGCCGCGCCGGGCACCGCGTCGCTCGCGGGGATCGTCACGCTCGTCCCGCGTGACGCCGATGCCGCCGAACGGATCGAAGAGGTGCTCGCGATCTTCAACTCACGGCTCGGCACCGCGTGGCTGCGCACGCTCACGAGCGGTCTCAACTTCAACCCCGGGTACGCCGCCGAGATTCCCCTCGGCCGGACCGCGCCACCGCCGGAGCTGCGCGCCGCGGTGCGCGAGCTGGTGCGGCTCCGCGGCGGCGTCGCCGCCCGCGACCCGACGCACGACGGCTTCGTGGATTCGCTCCCACCGTGGGCCGACGATCCGCTCGCCACGGCTGTGCCCGCGCTCGAGGTCCGCGTCGAGGACATGCTCGCCGACCATCTCGGTGTCGGGCGGGCCGAACTCCATGGGCTCGAGCCGGCCGGACGCCGGCCACGCCGCGTCGACCCGATGGACGACCATCTCCTGGTCAGGGTCCTGCGCATCCTGGGATTCCAATGGCCGGGCGAGGCACTGCGTTCTACCGTGCGGCGCCGGTCATGGCGCGTCGACCGGCTCGCGGCAGCCTTGGAGGATGTCCTCGCGAACGAAGGTGCCGCCCACCGACCCGTGGATCTGGGCGACTGGGTCGCTCGCCGGCTGCCGCTCGCCCACGATCGGCGCTTCCGCCGCCCGGTGTTGCGACAGATCGACGGAGCGTTCGCGCTGGCGGCCCGAGAGGGCGAACGCCACGAACGCTCCGCCACCCGGTCGGGCGAGGCCGGGTGAGCCGGCGCGGGCCGCATCCCTGGCCCGCCGCCGGCTCACCTTTGCCTGGAGTGCACCACTACGGCAGGGTCGCCACCACGATCTGGCTCGTCGCGGAGCGGGGTGAGAGGCCGCTGTATCCGCCTGCCCAGCCGGTGGGGCCGTCGAAGCGGACGATCGCCCATGTCGCGAACCGGCCGTACACGTCCGGGGCGCTCTGGAACACCCGCTGGTCGACGCGGTCGGTCACCGAGCCGACGACCCGCAGCCGCTCTGTCAGCAGCTGCTCGCCCCGCATCAGATCGCGGAACGTGCGGTTGCGGAGTCGCTCGCGCTCGCGCCACGCGGCGCGGCTCCCGTAGACCTTCGGCGCGGGCATGTCCGTCCCCAGCCGGATCTTGGGCCGCACGGCGCTCGGCGCGACCCTGGCGAGCCGCTTGACGTTGTTCGTCAGGTCGCGCGTGTAGATCCATGCGGCGTTCGAGTCGTCACGGATCAGGCTGTAGATCGCGAAGTTGCGATCGAGGTCGGCCTGCGCGATCTGGACGGGGCCCTTGACCAAGGAGATCGTCTGCAGCGTGCCGTCCGCGCGGCGGCGCACCAGCTTCTGCTCGCCGGTCGAGTACGCCGCGTACGCGCCGCCTGGGATGACCTGGCGCCACATCACCTCGCCGGATCCTCCGCGCCAGACACCGGTCAGGCGGCCGCCGCCCGTGTGGGTCTGGCGGCGCACGACCACCGCCGGCGTGGTTGCCGGCTGCCGCAGGTCCGCGGTCAGCACCTCCGAGTAGCGCTCGCCGGACTGCGTGACGTCGCGAACCCAAGCGACCAATGGACCGTACGCGTCGGCGGCGGCGATCCTTGCGCCGGCCGCGTCCGTCGTATCGCGGTCGAGCACGCGCTCGGCGGCGGTCGTGATCCCCACGGCGGCGAGCCGCCGGAGGCCGGTCGCGTCCGGGGCGCTCGCGATCACCGTCGAGCCGGTGATGCCGTGCAGGTTCACGCCCCCGCAGGTGCCGGGGACCGTGAGGGACGGCAGCTGCACGACCTCCTTCGTGCCGAAGCGGCGCGCCCAGACCTCGGTCGGGCCGCTCTGCGTGACGCAGCGCGTCCAGGCGGCCCACTCGGCGCCCCGCACCACCTCCCGCACGATGCCGCTTTGCTGCGTAAGGACGAACGGGGCCGCGCTCGCCCCGCCAGGGACGGCTGCGACGGCTGCGAGGCCGACGAGCCCCGCGAGTCGAATGTGGTGTCGTCTCGTCATCTCCACCTCCGGTTGCGTAGTGCGGCGACGCTATGTGAAGGAGGTGTGGGCGAAGTGAGCCGCAGGTAAGCGATCCGTCAGTTCGGGCGGAGCACGACAAGCTTTTCGGAGCTTCCCCCCCGTCAGCCGCGGGCGGGCCGGTAGAGCGCCCGCGCCGCCGACTCCATGCGCGCCGAGCCGGGCGGGCGGGGATGGTAGCCCTCGCCGCGAACGCGCCGGACCACCTTCGGCCACAGCCACTGCGACTTGGCGAGCCGCTTCGCGAGGCGCGGCGCCTCGTCGAAGAGCAGCTTGCCCCCCCACGACACGGCGCGATGGCGGGTGAGCGCGCCGTCGAGCACCGCCTGGAACCCCCCGAGGTCGGCGGTGCGTCCGGCCAGCAGGTCGAGCACCGCCTCGCTCGCGAGGCGCGACGACAGGAACGCCTCGTACATGCCGTCGCCGGACATGGGGTCGACGAGGCCGGCCGCATCGCCGATCACGAGCGCGCGGTCGCGCGCGACGGCGGCGCCCGGGCGGCGAAGCGGAAGCCGGTACCCGCGGACGTGCTCCACCGCATCCGGCTGAACCCCGACGTCCTCGCACAGGCGCGCGAGGTGCTCGCGCAGGTTCGGCGCCTCGCGTCCCCATCCGCCGACCCCGAGGTTCGCGTGCTCCCCCTTCGGGAAGACCCATGCGTACCCGCCCGGCACGCTGTCGAACTCGACCAGCAGCCGTCCCCGCCATCGGTCGTGGCTCAGGGCGCCCCACGGGACGTTGCCCTCGTATGCGATCCCGTAGGTCACGCCGCGGCCGAGTCCGAGCGCCTTGGCGCTGACCCCGTTGCAGCCATCGGCGCCGATGAGTGCGCTGGCGGTGAGCCGGTCGCCGTCGGTGATGACCACGATCTCCCGCCCGGCGGTCTCGATCCCCCGCACCCGTACCCCGTCGCGGAAGTCCGCGCCGGCGGCAGCGGCCTGCTCGGCAAGGTGCGCGTCGAGGCGCCGGCGCTGGGTCATCAGCACCAGTGGCTGGTCCGCCACACGCTCGAACCGGTCGCGGTAGCCGAAGCCCAGCTCCACACGGCGGATCGTGTCCTCCACCACCGGTGTGACGTCGATCGGCAGGTGCCGCAGTCCACGGACGGTGATCCCGCCGCCACACGGCTTGTCCCTGGGGAACCGCGCCCGGTCGAGCAGCACCACGCGGGCACCCTCCCGGGCGAGCCGGTAGGCGGCGGTGGATCCGGCCGGGCCTGCCCCCACCACGATGACGTCTGCGTCTGGCACGGGCGCATCGTAGTGCCCCCGGGTGGCCACCGGCCGGCCAATTGGCCGTCGAACCGGGTGCCAACTGGCCACACCGGCGGCGCGGGGCGCGGGTAGCCTCCTCGGCGTGGGTCGGCCGCGCACACCGAAGGGGCGGGGGAGAGTCGTCGTCGAGCGGCTGGCTGCGGAGTACCCGGTCATCACGATCCCGCTCCATCACGCGAGCGCGTTCCAACTCCTGGTGGCGACGATCCTGTCGGCGCAGTGCACGGACGAACGCGTCAACCAGGTCACGCCGATCCTCTTCGCGCGGTTTCCGGATGCGCCGTCGATGGCGGTCGCCGAGCCCGCCGAGGTCGAGGAGATCATCCGGTCGACCGGGTTCTTCCGCGCGAAGACGGCGTCGCTCATCGGGATGTCGCGAGCGGTGGTCGACCGGTTCGGTGGGGAGATCCCCGGCCGTATGGAGGACCTCGTCACCCTCCCCGGTGTGGGGCGCAAGACGGCGAACGTGATCCTGGGACACTGGTTCGGCGTTCAGGGAGTGGTCGTGGACACGCATGTGCTGCGACTCTCACGCCTCCTGGGGCTCACCGACGCGACGGATCCGGAGCGGGTCGAGCGGGATCTCATGGCCATCTGGCCCCGCCGGGCATGGAGCGACACGACGATGCGGCTCATTTACCACGGCCGCAGGATCTGCATCGCGCGGCGACCGAGATGCTGGGAATGCGTGCTGGCCGACATCTGCCCGTCGGCACGCCCCGGCCCGCCGCCCCCGCGGCGGCCAGCGGCCCGCGCCCCCGCCGGCACGGGGTCGCGCTGACGTCTGCGGCCAGGGTCGCACGTCCGGCGGGTCTCCCGGTTGAGTCCGAGAAGGACGTCGTGTCATGGCGCCACCCGGAGCCATCACGGCGAGATCGAGGACACCGCCCGGCGATGATTTGCAGCCGGGAACGCGATCGGACTTGGGAGGGGGACCACTAAGCTTTCGGCCGTGCCGATGATCGATCCGGACAGCGTCGAGCAGGTCCGCCAGGCGGCGGACCTCGTCGAGCTGCTCCGGGGACGCGTCGAACTTGTACGGCGCGGCGGGCGCTGGTGGGCTCGCTGCCCCTTTCACGACGAGCGGTCGCCGTCGTTCACGATCCTTCCCGACCACCGCAACTACTACTGCTTCGGCTGCGGGGCGAAGGGTGACGCCATCACCTGGATGCGCGAGCGGGAGGGCGCCGCATCGTTCAACGAAGCGGTGGAAGGCCTCGCCGAGCGCTTCGGGGTCGACCTGCGCTACCAGCAGGTCTCACCCCAGGAGGAGGCCCAGCGGGCCGCGAGCGCCCGTCGACTGCAGCTGCTCGAGCGTGCGCGTGACTTCTACGCGGCCTACCTCTGGAAGGCCGACGAGGCCAAGATCGCGCGCGACTACCTGACCGAACGGGGCTTCGACGCCGACCTGCTGCGCAGGTTCCACGTCGGCTACGCGCCCCGAGCGGGAGCCGTCCTCACCCGGCGTGCCCTGGCGGAGGGCTACAGCCGGCAGGATCTGGTCGACGCGGGGCTCGCGCGCTCGCGCGACGGTGGCGACTTCTTCGCCTCCCGGATCATGTTCCCGATCGCGGACGGGCGCGGCAGGGTCCAGGGATTCGGCGGACGGACGCTCGACCCGAACGAACGCGCGAAGTATGTCAACAGCCCCGAGGGGCAGTCGTTTCGCAAGCGCCGGCTCCTGTTCGGCCTGGACCTGGCGCGCGCGGTCGCCAGCAGACAGGGCTGGATCGCGGTCGCCGAGGGCTACACCGACGTCCTCGCGCTGGCGAAGGCCGGCGTGGACGCCGCCGTCGCCTGCATGGGCACGTCGCTCACCAACGAGCAGCTGCGGCTGCTCGCTCGCGCGGCCGACGAGGTGCGCGTCTGCTTCGACGGCGACCAGGCGGGGCAGGACGCCGCCTGGCGGTCGGTCGAGGCCGCCGCCGGCGTCGCGGTCCGGCTGTCGGCGGTGCCGCTTCCTCCCGGGCGCGACCCGGGCGACCTGGCGCGCGACGCGCACGGGCTCGGAGCGCTCGCCGAGGCGGTGGCCCATCCGGAGCCCATGGTGCGGTACCTGGTGCGGTCGCGGATCGGCCGGGCGGGGCCGGCGGCGGCGGAGCGGGACCTCGCGATCGCCGACATCATCTCGCTGCTCGAACGCTTTCCCGAGAGCAGCGAGAAGGGGGAGGCCATCCGGCTCGCCGCGAGCCTGCTCGCCCGGCCCTCACAGGCGGGTGCCCTCGAGAGCCGCCTCCTTGCCGCGACCCGCAGGGAGCAGGGTGCAGCCCGGCAGTCGGTGATGCCGGCCACGAGCCTCGGGGCAGACGAGGCCCGGGAGCGACGGTTCCTCGCGCTGGCGCTCGCGCTGCCCGCGGTGGCCGGCCGCTATCTCGGCGATCTGGGCGACGACGCCTTCGACCTGCCGGATCACCGCCGCGCGTACTCGCTGATCGTGTCCCGCGTCGGCGTGGACGGCTGGCCCGACGAGCTCCGCCCGCTCGGGGTCGAGCTCGCGGCCGCGGTTGCCGACGAGACGCCGGGTGAGGTCGAACTCCGCGAGGCGACGTACCGGCTGCAGGAGCGGTCGCTCGAGCGGCGCGCGCAGCGGGCGCGTGAAGACGGCCACATCGAGGAGTTCCTGCGCCTGCAAGAGCTGCTGCAGCGGATCCGCCAGGCGATCCGGTCGGACGGACACTGGGTGGAGCACTAAGGTCGGGCGATGGCGCGGATCACTCACGTCGACGAGCTTCGCGGCCGCTACCGCGATCCGGTCGAGCGGGTCGTGCGGAAGGAGCTCGACCGCCTCGACCAGCACTGCCGCACCTACATCGGCAGCGCGCCCTTCCTCGTGCTCGCGACCGTCGGCGCGGACGGGCGCCTGGACGCCTCACCGCGGGGGGATCGCCCCGGCTTCGTGCAGGTCTCCGACGAGCGCACGCTGCTCATCCCGGACTGGCCGGGGAACAATCGCCTCGACTCGCTCACGAATCTGGTCGAGCACCCGCGCGCAGGACTCATCTTCATGATCCCCGGTGTCGACGAGACGCTCAGGGTCAACGGGGTCGTCGCCATCCACGACGACGACCCCCTGCGCGACCGATTCGTCACCGGCGAGCGCCTGCCGGCGGTGGTGCTGGTCGTCACCGTGGAGCAGGCGTACCTTCACTGCGCGAAGGCATTCATGCGCTCCGGCCTGTGGAACCCGCAGACCTGGCCGGCCGAGCGCCCGGTCCCGACCATGGGCGCGATGATCAACGATCAGATCGACGAGGCTGTGCCGGCGGAGACGCAGGAGGCGATGATCGCCCGGTACCTCGACGGCCTGTACTGACGGCCGGTTAGCGCCGGACGAGCGCTGCCGCGCGGGCCTCGCGCTGCTGGCCGTCGACCTCGGCGAAGCAGGTCGCCTCGAGCCCGAACTGGTGGGCTCCGGCGTCCGGACGGCGACTCGCGGGGCCGATCCAGTCGATCCGGGGCGACGGGCCGAGCACGGACGCTCGCGAGGCCCAGAACAGCAGGTGCGCCAGCGGGAGCGCGCCGAGGCTCACGGCTTCGGGATGCCCGCGGGACTCGACGTAGACGCGGTGGGCGGCCAGGCACGCGGAGAGCGCCACCGCGTCGGTGACCCCTTCGCGTTCGAGGTCGAGCGCGAGCAGCACCCCTTCGGGCTCGTATTCCTCGTCCGCGGCGCCTCGCATCAGCGCGGGCCGTATGCGGGCAAGCTCCGCCCCGATCGCCGCCCCGATGGCCTCGGCGGCGGCTCGTAGCTCGGGATCGAGCTCGTCGAGCCGGCGGCGTACCGCCGGACCCGGGCGCAGGCTCAACGCCCCAGGCTCCCCAGTCTGGACGGCTCGGTTCGGTCGGGCCCGATCAGTCGCGCGGTTGGTCGGGCGGCACCTCGGTGAACGTGAACTCGTCGTCGTTGCCGCGCTTCTTGGCGAACCAGTAGATCAGCCCGCTGAGTCCCACTGCGATGAGCAGCTTCTTGAACACCTAGTGCTCCGTCTCGTCGGCCTCCGCCGGCTGGGCCGGCGCAGGAGGCGGTGGATCGAGGAACGGGAATCCGTGGCGCGCGCCGATGAATGGGCGGGGGCGCACAGCGTTGTCGCGAACCTCCAGGAGGATTTGGCCAGCGCCGGTCACGAACGCGATCAGCGGCGCGCCGATCAGATAGACGAGCGCGATGATCGCGGCGCCGACCGCGCCGGCGGCCGCTCCGATGACGCGGAGCGGTGCAGGGAGCCGGCGGATCTCTTGGCGGTGATCCGGGAGCCGGAGGTCCGGCTCGCCACGATCGGTGTGTGGGGGGTTGCTCGCTGCGCTCATGTTCACTCGGCCCGTGATTCTTCCAACTGCCCCGGGGCATGCGCAAGGTGCGACGGGCCTTGCGGCGCCAAGCGGGTGCGACCGGATTCGGGATGAGGGATGTCACGGCGGGGGGACGGGTGGATGACCGTTCACGTGACGTTCGCCGCCGGCCCCCCGGTTCCTCGCCCGCCTAGGTGATGCGCAGGACGACCTTTCCGACAGCGCGGTTGGCGGCGACGAGCCGGTGGGCATCGGCGACGTCCTCGATCGAGAGCACCGAGTCCACGACGGGGCGAAGTCCCCCCGACGCCAGCCGGGGGAGCCCCCAGGCGGTGAACTCGGCGACGATCTCGGCTTTTTCGGCGGTGGTGCGACCACGGAGGGTGCTGCCGATCACGGTGGCCTGGAGCGCCAACAGCGCGCCGAGATCGACTTCCGCGCGGCGGCCGCCGACGAGGCCGGTGAGGATGATCCTGCCGCCGCGAGCCAGCGCCGCGATGTTCTCCGCCCAGTATGCGGCACCGACGAGGTCGAGGATGACATCCGCTCCGTGCCCGTCGGTGAGCTCCTTGACCTGCGCCGCGAAGCGGGCGTCCGCCACGGCGAGACCATCGGCGCCAAGCTGCGTTGGGAGCGCGAGGCGCTCCGGGTCGCGCGAGGTCGCGATCGCCCGCCCGCCCAGCTCACGAACGATCTGGCACGCCGCGGTGCCCACACCGCTCGATGCCGAATGGATCAGCGCGATCTCGCCGGCCTGGAGTCGCCCGAGCATCTTCAGCGTGAGATAGGCGGTCAGGAACACCTCCGGCGTCGCCGCGGCGTTCTCCCACGACATGTCCCGAGGAACCTCCAGCAGCTGGCCGGCGGGCACCGCGACGAGCTCGGCGTACCCACCTCCGGACAGGAGCGCCATGACCCGTTCGCCAACCGTCAACCCCGACACGTCGGCGCCCAGTTCCGCGACCTCGCCGGCGGCTTCCAGTCCGAGGATCTCGCTGGTGCCGGGCGGCGGCGGGTAGTGCCCTTCGCGCTGCATCAGGTCGGCGCGGTTGACGGCGGTGGCGTGCACCCGGACGAGCACCTCGCCGGCGTTGGGCGTGGGGTCGGCGACCTCGGCGAGCTCGAGCACCTCGGGGCCGCCGGCGCCGCGGGTGACGACTGCTCTCAGGGCAGCTCCATCAGCCGCTTCGTGACGATCTGCCGCTTCTCGAACGTCTTCTTGAGCATGCGGTTCACGATCAGCTTGTCGCCGATCGCGCCGACCGGTCCGAACGGCGGGATGTAGGTGATGCGGTCGGTGAGCCGGCTGCGGTCCGGCCCGAGCGATTCGAAGCGGTGTTCGTGGCGCCAGTAGCGGAAGGGCGATTCGATGGCGACGTCGATAACGGCTTGGTTGAGCACGACGGCCTCGACGCGCATGCGCCACTTGATAGGGAACGGAATCGGCCGTTGGCGCATCACGACGAGGATCTCGTCGCCGTCGTTGACCGGGAAGTTCCCCTCGATCTGGACGAACTCGATGTCCGGCGAGACGCGCGGGGCGTTGCGCGTGTCTCGGTGGAACCGGAAGAGCCGCTCAGCGGAGCAGTCGATCTCGATTGACCGCTCGATGACGCGGGGTTTGCGTGGTTTGGTCGGCACGTCGAGGAGCCTAGCGTTCGCCCCCCCGGCACCGCCGGCCGCGGTGACCCAATCCGTCCCGGACGGTGGGCGTCGCCACTTCCCCACGTCGGCGGTCCCGGGCGGTAACAATCGAGATTCTCGGGAACAGCGGTGCCGGGGCTTAATGTTGCTTGAGACTTCTCCGCAGCCGCTCCCCGGCGACGAGCGTAAGAATCGACCGGAAGTCCAACGCCGACGGGGGCTCTGGGCCGCCCCGCGCTCCCGCGCTCTGCCCGACCCTCGATCAATGTTAGGCCCGGCACCTGCCTTCGTGGAAACGACGATTGTTAACGCCCGGGACCACTCAACAAGTACCCACACACTGGTGCCGACACACTGAGATCGCGATTGCCCGCGGCGCAAGGCTCTCCAACGGCAGGAGGGAGCGCGACCGATGAACCGGACCCGCGAAACGCTCAGCCCCGTTCGCCGAGCGTCGCCTCGATGCCCCGAACGTCGCCGTCGTCGTCGACGAGCACGGCGACGTCGACGAAGCCACGGCGCGCGAGGTCGTCTGCCAGCTCTTCGTGTTGCGCGCCCCCGACCTCCAGCAGGAGCGCGCCGCCGTGTCGGAGGAAGCGAGGACTCTCCGTCAGGACGCGCCGGAGGATCTCAATCCCGTCCCGGCCGCCCTCGTACGAACGCCGTGACTCGAACGTGAAGGTGTCGCGCTGCAACAGCGGCAGCTCGGACGTCGGCACGTACGGAACGACGCCCACGACCACGTCGACCAGGCCCGCCAGCGTGTTCGGGAGCGGGGCGAACAGGTCGCCGTGGACGACCTCGACGCCATTCGCCGCCGCGCAGACGACGGCCCGTCCGTCGATGTCGGAGGCAATGACGCGCGCACCGGGATGCCCAGTGCTCAAGACCTTGGCGATCGCCCCGGACCCGGTGCAGAGATCGATCGCCGCACCGTTCGCAGGCAGGCGTTCGGCGGCACGACGCGCGAGCGGCTCGCTCTGCCGGCGTGGCACGTAGACGCCGGGATCGACGCCGATCTCCACGCTGCAGAAGGTGACGCTCCCGATGATCCAGGCGAGCGGCTCCCCCGTGAGGCGACGCCGCACGAGCGACTCGAGGAGCTCGCCGTCACCCGCGGCGCGAGCAAAGAGCTCGCCCGCTTCCGCGTCCGCGGCGACGAACCCGGCGGCGGCAAGCAGCGTGGCGATCGCGTCGCGGTCGTTCGGCGTCGTCATGACCGCAATCGGACCCGCCCCCCGTCGGGATTCCTTCAGCCTCCGCTCGCGATGGGCCCGAACCGGACCGCCGGCCATCGGCCGTCGACCCATCGCTCGTCTGTGACGACCCGCGAAGTCACAGGCGCCTAGCCCTTGTCGGGGTGCTCGACCTCGGTTTGCAGGGCACCCTGGGCGGCGGCTGAGCCGGCGCGACCGCCGCCGGAGCCCCGCAGCACCCACGCCGCCCCGACCGCGACGACGGCGCCGGCCAGCGGGCCGGCGACGTAGACCCAGTAGTCGGTGAAGTCGGTGCCGACGAGATCGGGCCCGAACGTACGCGCCGGGTTCATCGACGCGCCGGAGATCGGGCTTCCCCACAGACCCGCCAGCGCGATATAGGCGCCCACCCCGAACGCCCCGATGATCCCGATGTTCTGCGCACCCGATGCGGTGCCGAGGATCACGCTGACGAGCCCCAACGTCAGCACCGCCTCCATCCAAAACGCATCTGCGGCGGAGAAGCCCGCTGCCGGGTAGTTCGAACCGAATGTCGCCGACACGTCGATCACACCGCGCAGGAACAGCGCTGCGAGCGTCGCGCCGGCAAGTTGGACGACGATGTATCCCGGCACCCGCCGCCACGGGAAGTCGCCGCGCAGGGCAAACGCGATGCTGACAGCCGGGTTGAGATGCGCACCCGACACCTTGCCCATGAACAGGATGATCGCCAGCACCATCAAGCCCGGGGCGACCACGGCGGCGGTGCGGCTGATCGTGTTCGGGAAGGCCTGTCCCATCATGCCGCCGCCCGCGGCGACGAGCACCAGGAAGAACGTCCCGAGCAGCTCGGAAAACAGCCGTCGCCACTCCTGGTGCGGATCCTTGAAATCCTCGAGCGGATCCAGGAGGTCCCGCGCGATGAACGCCTCGACCTGCTCTGCCACGCTCGGGTGGGGCGTGTGCGCCACGGCGATTCCCCAGTGGTCGGGACGTATCGGTCGACTTCGAATGCTGGGCGCGAACCTACCCGCTCCCGGCCGTCCCGGCAATCCTCGCAACGGGCGCGCCGCGACCGTGTTCGGGGCTCCGCGAGGTCAGATGAGTCTCCGCCGCGGACCCGCGGACGTCCGGCGCGGGCGAAGCGGCCTCTGCGCGTGCGGGGGTGGCAGGAAGGCGAGGCACAACGGCGCGGCCCCGCTGTCTTGATGTTGGTAGGGCCGTCGGCAAGGATGGCCCGGGCCAACAGCGAGCAAGGCGGACAAGGTGAGCGCACCGTTCAAGGGCATCGTCAACGTCGACATCCGGGACTCGACGCCCGACTGGGAGCCGTTCGAGCCGCCGAAGGCGCCGGACGGGGCGCCGAGCGTCGTCTACATCGTGCTCGACGACGTCGGGTTCTCGGCGCTCGGCTGCTACGGCGGGCCGATCGAGACGCCGAACATCGACCGCCTCGCGGCCGACGGGGTCCGCTACACGCAGTGGCACACGACGGCGCTGTGCTCGCCGACGCGGTCGTGCCTGCTGACCGGCCGCAACCACACGCGCAACAGCATGGCGTGCATCACCGAGGCGGCGATCGGGTTCCCGAACGCGAGCGGCACGATCCCGCCGGAGAACGGGATGCTGTCCGAGATCCTCGGCGAGCTGCGGCTGGAACACGTACATGGTCGGCAAGTGGCACCTGTGCCCCGAGGACGAGATGAACCTCGCCGTCGACGCGGCGCAACTGGCCGACCGGCCGCGGCTTCGAGCGCTGGTACGGCTTCCTCGGGGCCGAGACGAACCAGTGGTATCCGGACCTGGTCTACGACAACCACCTGGTCGACCAGCCGCGCTCGCCCGAGGAGGGCTACCACCTGACCGTGGACCTGACCGACAAGGCGATCGAGTTCATCCGCGACGCGAAGGCGATCGCGCCCGAGAAGCCGTTCTTCCTCTACTACGCGCCCGGCGCCTGCCACGCCCCGCATCACGCGCCGAAGGAGTGGATCGAGAAGTACAAGGGCCGCTTCGACATGGGCTACGAGGCGATGCGCGAGCAGACGCTCGCCCGGCAGAAGGAGCTCGGCATCGTCCCGCCCGACACCGAGCTGCCGCCGATCAACCCGATCGGCACGCCCGAGACCCGCATCGGGCCCGGACGGCAAGCCGTTCCCGATGATGGACGTCACCCGGCCGTGGGACTCGCTGTCCGACGAGGAGAAGCAGCTGTTCTGCCGGATGGCCGAGGTGTACGCCGGCTTCCTCGCGCACGCCGACGACCAGATCGGCCGCCTGCTCGGCTTCCTCGAGGAGTTCGGCTGGCGCGAGAACACGCATCGTCGATCCTCGTCTCCGACAACGGCGCGTCCGGGGAGGGCGGCCCGAACGGCTCGGTCAACGAGATGAAGTTCGCGAACGGCATCCCCGACAACATCGAGGAGAACCTGCCGCTGCTCGACGAGCTCGGCGGCACGAAGACGTACAACCACTACCCGAACGGCTGGGCGATGGCGTTCAACACGCCGTTCAAGATGTGGAAGCGCTACGAGTTCAACGGCGGCACCAGCGACCCGTGCATCATCTCCTGGCCGGCCGGCATCGAAGGCCCGCGGCGAGATCCGCGACCAGTACCACCACGCGATCGACCTCGTCCCGACGATCCTGGACGTGCTCGGCGTCGAGCCGCCGGCGGTCGATCAAGGGCCACGTCCAGAGCCGCGTTCGACGGCGTCAGCATGCGCTACAGCCTCGACGACGCCTCGGCGCCCACGGCGCGCCGGACGCAGTTCTACGCGATGCTCGGCTCCCGGGCGATCTGGCACGACGGCTGGAAGGCCGTCACGAACCACCCGACGATCGCCGGCTGGAGCAACTTCAACGACGACGAGTGGGAGCTGTACCACACCGACGTCGACCGCGCCGAGCTGCACAACCTGGCCGCCGAGCATCCCGGACAAGGTGCGCGAGCTCGGTCAACCTCTGGTTCGCGGAGGCCGGCGCCAACGGCGCGTTCCCGCTCGACGACCGCTCCGCGCTCGAGATCATCCTCACCCCGCGCCCGGTGCTCTCGCCGCCGCGCAACCGGTACGTCTACTTCCCGCGACACGGCCGAGGTGCCCGAGTCGCAGGCGGTCAACGTCCGCAACCGCTCGTACGCGATCGGCGCGCTGGTCGACATCCCGGCCCCGGGCGCCGAGGGCGTGCTCTTCGCGCACGGCTCGCTGTTCGGCGGCCACGCGCTGTACGTCAAGGACAACCGGCTGCACTACGTCTACAACTTCGTCGGCATGGCGCAGCAGCACGTGGTGGGCGACCGAGGACATCCCGACCGGGCGAGAACCTGATCCTGTCGGCGTCGTTCGACAAGGAGGGCGAGGACCCGCCCGGCGTCGCGAACGGGACGCTCTCGCTCTGGCACGGCGACACGAAGGTCGGCGAGGCGCCGCATCAAGACCCAGCCCGGCAAGTTCATGATCGGCGGCGAGGGGCTCTGCATCGGGCGCGACGGCGGCTCCGGCGTCACCGGCGACTACCCGGGGGCCGAGCCCTGGGCGCTTCACCGGCGGCACGATCCACCGCGTCGCCGTCGACGTCAGCGGCGAGCCGTACCTCGACCTCGAGCGCGAGGCCCAGCAATGCTGATGCGCGAATAGAACGCCTGTCAGGAGGGCACGATGAGTTCGACCGATTCCGATTCAGGGCATGCAACGGCGGTGAACCCTGAAGGGGCGCCGCCCGCTGAGGGCAGGCGCCCACGACGGCAGGCATCGCGCCTGGTGCCCCATCTGAGCGTGGCGGAGCGGGTGGCGCGGGGGCGTGCGGCGCGGGCGGAAGTGCCGCGTTCCAGCCATGCCGGCTTCGAGGCGGTGGCGCATCGCCCGGATCCGATCGCGCTGTTGGAGCAGCAGGCGGAGACGCGGGTTCCCGAACTCGTGCCAATTCGCTACGGGCGGATGTTGGTCTCACCGTTCACGTTCTACCGGGGTGCTGCGCTGATCATGGCGGCCGATCTTGCGGCAACGCCCAGTTCGGGGCTCCGGGCACAGGTGTGTGGTGATGCGCATCTGTCGAACTTCGGCGTGTTCGGATCGGCGGAGCGTCGCTTGATGTTCGACGTCAATGACTTCGATGAGACGCTGCCGGGACCGTGGGAGTGGGATGTCAAGCGCCTGGCGGCGAGCCTGGTGGTGGCCGCTCGTGGGAACGGCTATTCACCCAAGCAGCGAAGCAGGATCGTGCGCGACACGGTCGGCCGTTACCGCGAGGCGATGCGGGGCTTCGCGACGATGCCCAATCTGGCGGTGTGGTATTCGCGGCTGGACGTCGAGGAGCTGCTGGGCCGGGTCCGCGGGCAGGTCAACGCGAAGATGCTCAAGCGTACCGAGCAGAACCTCGCCAAGGCCCGCACTCGCGACAGCATGCAGGCCTTCTCCAAGCTCACCCACCTCGTCGACGGCGAGCCGCGGATCATCAGCGACCCGCCACTGATCGTCCCCGTCGAGGAGCTCTTCCCCGACGCGACGGCGGACCAGGTGACCGAGGCGGTGCGCGGGTTCGTGCGCGGCTATCGACAATCGCTTCAGACCGACCGCCGGGTGCTGTTGGAGCAGTATCGGTTCGTGCACTTGGCCCGCAAGGTGGTCGGGGTGGGCAGCGTCGGCACCCGCGCCTGGATCGCGCTCTTCCTCGGCTTGGACGGACAGGATCCGCTGTTCATGCAGGTCAAGGAAGCGCAGACTTCGGTGCTGGAGGAGTACATCGGCAAGAGCAGCTACTCGAACCACGGCGCGCGGGTCGTGGCCGGTCAGCACCTGATGCAGGCCAGCAGCGACATCTTCCTCGGCTGGAGGCGGATGACCGGCGTCGACGGCGTCGAGCGCGACTTCTACGCCCGCCAGCTGAAGGACTGGAAAGGCTCCGCCGAGATCGAGGTGATGGTCCCCGAGGGGATGACGCTCTACGGGCAGATGTGCGGCTGGACACTGGCCCGCGCCCACGCCCGCTCCGGCGACCGCGTCGCCATCGCCAACTACCTGGGTAGCAACGACACGTTCGACCGTGCCCTCGCCGAATTCGCCGAAGCCTACGCCGACCAAAACGAACGCGATTACCAGGCCCTCGTCGATGCCGTCAAGTCGGGCCGCATCACCGCGGAGACAGGGCTCTAACGAAGGGAATTCTCCGGATAGGGGCGGTGGGAGTCGAACCCACACGAGGTTGCCCTCAACGGTGTTTGAGACCGTCGCGTCTACCGTTCCGCCACACCCCCGCGGCGACCGAGTCTACCGCCGGGAGTTCGGGGGCCGCGCACCGCCGCGACCCCCTCCGCTCCGACCTACGACGCGGCCGCGCCCGGCTCGAGGCGGGCGAGGCCCTCCTTCTTCGCCTGCTCGATCACCGCGGAGGCGACGGTCGGAGCGACCGACCGGTTGAACACGCTCGGGATGATGTAGTCCTCGTGCAACTCGTCCTCGGTGATCGTGTTCGCGATCGCCTCCGCCGCGGCCACCTTCATCCCCTCGCTGATCTGCCGGGCGCGGCAGTCGAGCGCTCCGCGGAACACGCCGGGGAACGCGAGGACGTTGTTGATCTGGTTCGGGTAGTCCGAGCGCCCGGTCGCCATGATCCGCACGTACGGGGCGGCGACCTCCGGCATGATCTCCGGGGTCGGGTTGGCCATCGCGAAGACGATCGGGTCCTTCGCCATCCGCTTGAGCTGGTGCACCTTGAACGTGTCCGGGCCGGACAGGCCGAGGAAGAGGGTGGCGCCCTCGATCACGTCGTCGAGCGTCCCCTGGATGCGCTCCGGGTTGGTGTGCTCCGCGTACCACTCCTTCATGGCGTTCATGTTCTCGGTGCGGCCCTTGTAGATCGCCCCGCGGGTGTCGCAGCCGATGATGTTCTTCACGCCGGCGTTCATGAGGATCTTCGAGCACGCCACGCCCGATGCGCCGACGCCGGACACGACGACCTTCTGCTCCTCCATCGCCCCGCCCGTCAGCCGCAGCGCGTTGATGAACGCCGCGAGCACCACGATGGCGGTGCCGTGCTGGTCGTCGTGGAAGACCGGGATGTCGAGGATCTCCTTCAGGCGGTCCTCCACCTCGAAGCACACCGGTGCGGCGATGTCCTCGAGGTTGATGCCGCCGAAGGCCGGGGCGACCGCGGTACAGATGTCGATCAGCTCCTGCGGATCCTTCGAGTCGACGCACAGCGCGTAGCTGTCGACGTTGCCGAACTCCTTGAAGAGCATCGCCTTGCCCTCCATGACGGGCATGCCGGCGGCGGCGCCGATGTCGCCGAGGCCCAGCACCGCGGTGCCGTTGGTGATGACGACCACCATGTTGCGCTTGAGCGTGAGCTCGAACGCCCGGGCCGGATCGTCGGCGATCGCCTTGCACACCTGGGCCACGCCGGGCATGTACGCGATCGACAGGTCCTCGCGGGTCTTGAGAGGGATTCGCGTCGCCATCTCGATCTTGCCGCCGTGATGGAGCTGGAACGTCCGGTCGTACGACGACAGCACCGTGACGCCCGTCACGCCGTTCGCCGCCGCCACGATCTGCTCGGCGTGCTCCGGGTCGGACGCGTTCACGACGAGGTCCCGCACGACCACCCGGTGGTCGGCGGAGATGATGTCCACCGCGCCGATGTCGCCGCCGACGCCGTTGATCGCGGTCGCGAGCTGGCCGAAGAGGTTCGGCTGTCCGGCTTCGAGCTCGACGCGGATCGTGACGCTGTACTGGGCGCTCGGGGTGGTCCTGGTGGACAAGGCTGCTCCTTGCTGGCGAAAATGGACGGTCCGGAGCATAGCCTGAGCAGCCCAGGTGAGGGACACGCCGCGACGGCCCCTCGGGCCGCGGGTATCCTCGGCGCGTGCCCGATGCCCCCGCCACGGCGCCCGCCGACACCCCCCCTCCGCCCACCACCGGCGGCGAGCTCATGCTGGTCGACGGCAACAGCCTGGCGTACCGGGCGTTCTTCGCGCTGCCAGACACGATCTCCACCGGCGACGGCTTTCCCACCAACGCCCTCTACGGGCTCGCCGCGATGATGATGAAGGTCGTGACGGAGGAGCGGCCCGCCCGGGTCGTCGTCGCCTGGGACGCCCCCGGGAAGACGTTCCGCCACGAGCAGTACCCCGAGTACAAGGCCGGGCGCGCCGCGACCCCCGATCTGTTCAAGGAGCAGGCCCCGCACTTCCGGCCGCTCATGGAGGCATTCGGGTTCGTCAACACCGAGCTGCCCGGCTACGAGGCCGACGACGTGATCGGCACCCTGGCGCACCGCGGCGAGGAGGCGGGGGAGCGGGTCACCATCCTCACCAGCGATCGCGACACGTTCCAGCTCGTTACCGACCGGATCAGCGTCCTGGCGACCGGCCGCGGCGTGACGGACACCACGCGCTACACGCCGGAGAAGGTCGTTGAGCGCTACGGCATCGAGCCGGCGTCGATGATCGACTTCCGCGGTCTGGTGGGGGACAACTCCGACAACCTCAAGGGCGTGCCGGGCATCGGCGAGAAGACCGCCGCCCAGCTCATCCAGAAGTACGGCGACCTCGAGGGCGTGCTCGCCCACGCCGGCGATCAGTCGCCCAAGCGCAAGGAGAACCTCATCGCGGCCGCCGACGATGCCCGCAGGTCGCGCGACCTGTCGGTCATCGAGACCGCCGCGCCGATCGAGATCGAGCTGGACGACGTGCCCCCGCTCGACCTCGGCTCCGAGCGGCGGGCGGCGCTCGAGGAGCTCTTCCGACGCTTCGAGTTCGGAAGCCTCGCCCGCCGTCTCGACGAGCTCACATCCGCGCCCTCGGTGGCGGCGCCCGTCGAGACCGAGCTCGCGGTCGAGGCGCTGCCGTGCGGGCCCGAGGAGCTGTCGATGCGGCTGCTCGGCGTCACCGCCCCCGTCGCGCTCGCCGTCGTCGACGACCGGTGGGCGGTCTGCCTCGAGCCGCCGGTCGTCCTCACCGGTGAGCTCGAATCCGGCCCGCTCGCAGCCGCGCTCGGCGGCGCCTCGATCGTTGCGCATGACTTCAAGGGGCTGCCTCGCGACGTCGCGGTGGCCCTCACGCCGTCGCACGACACCATGGTCGCGGCCTACCTCCTTGAGCCGCGCCGGCGGAGCTACGAGCTGGCCGAGCTCGCAACCGAGGCGGGCATCGGCATCGCCGGCTCCGACGAGCCGTCCGTCCGCGCGGCGGCCGCGACGTTTGCCATCGCCGAACGTCAACGCGAGGCGCTCCACCGCGAGGGCCTCGAGCCGTTGTTCCGCGACGTCGAGCTCCCGCTCGTGTCGGTGCTCGCCGACATGGAGCGCGAGGGGATCGCGCTCGATACCCACCGCCTCGGCGAGATCGCGGCCCGTGTGCGGGACCGCGCAGACGAGCTGCGCGACCGCATCTGGGAGCTCGCCGGCGGCGAGTTCGTGATCGACTCGCCGAAGCAGCTGGGCGAGGTGCTCTTCGACCGGCTGGCGCTGCCGACGTTCCGCAAGGGCAAGACCGGCTGGTCGACCGACCGCAAGGTCCTGCGGCTGCTCGAGGGCAGGCACCCGATCGTCGCCCTCATCGGCGAGTACCGCGAGCTCACCAAGCTCGACAGCACCTACCTCGCGGCCCTGCCGGATCTGGTCGACGAGCAGGGGCGCCTGCACACCACGTTCAACCAGACCGTCGCGGAGACCGGCCGGCTGTCGTCGGTCAACCCCAACCTCCAGAACATCCCGATCCGCACCCCGCTCGGGAGGGAGATCCGGGGGGCGTTCATCGCCCGTGACGGCTGGCGGCTGGCGAGCTTCGACTACAGCCAGGTAGAGCTGCGGATCCTGGCGTTCTGCTCCGGGGAGCCGACGCTGGCCGCGGCGTTCCGCGCCGGCGAGGACGTGCACCGGGCGACCGCCGCCGAGGTGTTCGGGATGGACCCGGCGGACGTCGACCGCACCACCCGCGACCGCGCGAAGGCCGTCAACTTCGGCATCGTCTACGGCATCAGCGCGTTCGGCCTGTCCGACCAGCTCGGCATCGACCGCGAGGAGGCGCAGGCCTACATCGACACCTACCTCGCCCGGTACCCTCGGGTGCAGAGCTTCATCGACACGACGATCGCCGCCGCCGCGCAGGACGGCTACGTCACCACGCTGCTGGGTCGCCGCCGGCCCAT
Organism: uncultured Thermoleophilia bacterium; assembly: GCA_963777565.1. GTDB lineage: Bacteria > Actinomycetota > Thermoleophilia > Miltoncostaeales > Miltoncostaeaceae > CALMEC01. The sequence goes on along the minus strand of CAVZQZ010000009.1, from coordinate 336,838 downwards.
TCCCGAGCTCCTCGGCCGCACGGTCCAGCAGCGAAACCTCGGCGAGCGCCTCGCGGTCAACACCGTCATCCAGGGGTCGGCCGCCGACATCATCAAGGTCGCCATGGTCCGCGCCCATCGCGCACTGCGGAACGAGGGCCTCGAGGCGAAGCTCGTGCTGCAGATCCACGACGAGCTCCTCGTGGAGACCCCGCTCGACGAGGTGCCCAGGGTCTCGACGATCGTCCGCGACGCGATGGTGGGCGCCTACGACCTCGATCCGCCGCTCGTCGTCGACGTCGGCGTGGGGGAGACGTGGCTCCAGGCGAAGGCCTGAACGGTCCGCTCCAACCGCCAACGGGGCAATAACCTGCGAACACTTTGGTATTTCGGTAGATTTCTCCGGGATGCCCCGTCCCGCGGCCGTCCACCCGCACCTTCCGCGCTTCGCACAGGCCGTTACCGGCGTGATCTGCCTGGAAGCCCTCATGTTCCAGGATCGGTGGTCGATCGCGGTCGCGCTCGCGCTGATCCTCCTTGCGCTGACGGCCCCGCGCGTTTCGCCGGTCAACCATTTGTTCCGGCTCGTCGCCCGGCCGGCGACCGATCTCGAGCCCGTCAGGCCCGTGCGCTTCGCGCAGGGCATGGCGGCGTTCGCCCTGGCGCTGGCCCTCGGCCTGTTCGCCGCCGGGCTCGACACGGCCGCCTGGTTCGTCGTGGGCCTCGTCGCCGTCGTCGCGCTCTTCTCTGCGATCACCGGCTACTGCGTCGGCTGCGAGATCTATCGCGTGCTGCTCGCGAGGGGAGATGGCGACGGCGACGTGCGCGAGGGGCTGGGGCTCAGCGGGGCCGGCCCCTGGCTGGTCGTGCTCACCGCGCCCGGGTGCGCCCGCTGCGAGCCGGTCGCCCGCCAACTCGAGGAGGTCGCCTCCCCGCGCGGCATCGTGCGCGTGGACCTCACGCGGACTCCCGCGGCGGCGCGCCTGCCCGTCAGGAGCGTGCCCGCGGTCATCGCGATCGGCGGCGACGGCCGGGTTCGCCGGGCGCTCACCGGCCGCCTCGACCGGCCGATCCTCGAAGAGGCCGCAGCCGCCGTCTGACATCGGCGCGGGGGGTGTTTCCGCCGCGATGCGCGGGAATCGCGGAGGCGCCGCGCGGTGGCGGGACGGCGGCCTCCGGGGTAGACTCCCGGGATCGGCCGCACGCGGTCCGCTTGATCCTGCCAACACAAAAAGGACAACCCTCGACATGCAGTCCGAATCCGACGCCCCAGTCCGCGAGCTTGACGGACCCGAGTACATCGAGGTCGACGGCCAGCTCGTCCCGAACTACGACCTGACGTTCCCGTCGTTCGAGGAGGGCGACGTCGTCAGCGGGAGGGTGGTGCGGATCGACAAGGACGAAGTCCTCGTCGACATCGGCTACAAGAGCGAGGGCGTCATCCCCTCCAACGAGCTCTCGATCCGCAAGAGCGTCAATCCCGCGGACGAGGTCGAGCTCAACGAGGTGGTCGACGCGCTGGTCCTGCAGAAGGAGGACCAGGACGGCCGGCTGATCCTGTCGAAGAAGCGGGCGCGGTTCGAGCGCGCGTGGAAGCGCATCGAGGAGGCCGCGAACAACAGCGAGATGGTGACCGGAAAGGTCATCGAGGTCGTGAAGGGCGGACTCATCCTCGACCTCGGCGTCCGCGGCTTCCTGCCCGCGTCGCTCGTCGACATCCGCCGCGTGCAGGACCTCGACGAGTTCCTCGGCAAGGAGCTCGAGTGCAAGGTCATCGAGCTCAACCGCAGCCGCAACAACGTCGTGCTGTCCCGCCGCGCCGTCATCGAGGACGAGCGGCGCGAGGTGCGCCAGAAGATCCTCGACGAGCTGCAACCGGGCGCGGTGGTGGAGGGCGTCATCTCGAACATCGTCGACTTCGGCGCGTTCGTGGACCTCGAGGGCATCGACGGCCTCATCCACATCTCCGAGCTGTCGTGGACGCACGTCAACCATCCGTCCGAGGTGCTCGCCATCGGCGACCGGGTCGAGGTGAAGGTGCTCGACATCGACCGCGACCGCCAGCGGATCTCCCTCGGCCTCAAGCAGACGCAGGCCGACCCGTGGCAGAGCGTCGTCGAGGCGTACCAGGTAGGCGACGTCGTGGCCGGCAAGGTCACCAAGGTCGTCACCTTCGGCGCGTTCGTCGAGATCCACGCCGGGGTCGAGGGGCTCGTGCACATCTCCGAGTTGGCCGAGCACCACGTCGAGAACCCGCGCGAGGTCGTGGCCCCCGACGAGGAGGTCGCGGTCCGGATCATCGAGATCGACGGTGAGCGCCGTCGCCTCTCGCTGAGCCTCAAGCGCGCGGCCGAGGTGTCGCTCGACGGTGAGGACCAGGAGATCCCCGCCTACCCGGACGACGCCGAGATCTCCGCGGCCCTGAGCGAGGAGTCCGGGGCAGGCGAGGCCGCCGCCGAGCCTGCGGCCGACGCCGCGCCGCAAGTGGAGGTCGCCGCCGAGCCGGTCGCCGCCGAGCCGGTCGCCGCCGAGCCGGTGGTGGCGGAGCCGGTGGTGGCGGAGCCGGTGGTGGCGGAGCCGGTGGTAGCGGAGCCGGTGGCAGCGGAGTCGGCGGTGGAGGAGGCTCCCGCCGAGGAGCCCGCGTCGGAGGTCGACGCGCCGGCGGAGGCGACCGCGGACGCCGACGCACCGGAACCTGCCGACGGGTAACCCGTCCACGCACGAGCCCGCGCCGCCGCGCAGCCTGGGGCTGACCGGCGGCATCGGCTCGGGCAAGTCGGTCGCGCTCGAGGCGTTCCGGCGCCTCGGCGCCGCGGTGCTCTCGAGCGACGAAGTGGTACACCGGATCTACGAGGACCCGGAGGTCCGGGTGGCGGTACGTGAGCGCTTCGGCGACGGGGCGTTCGGGAGCGACGGCGAGGTCGATCGGGCGTCGCTGTCGCGGCTGGCATTCGCGCAGGCCGACGGGGTGGCGTTCCTCGAGGGGCTCGTGCACCCGCGCGTCGGCCGGGCGCGCGAGGCGTGGCAGGCGGAGCAACGCCGTCGCAAACCGCCACCGCCCATCATGGTGTGCGAGGTGCCACTGCTGTTCGAGGCAGGGCTCGAGGACGCCTTCGACGCGGTGCTCGTGGTCTCCGCGCCTGACGAGCTGCGGCGAGTGCGCGTCGAGGCCCGCGGACAGAACTTCTCCGCGCGGAGCGCCCGTCAGCTCGACGAGGCGGAGAAGATCCGCCGGGCGGACCGCTACCTTGTGAACGACGGATCGCTCGCGGATCTCGAGGAGTGGGTCGCGGAACGCTTTGCGGAGTACACGTCGTGACCGTTGCGACGCTCGGTCGCGTGATCGGCATCCCGCTTCGCCGGGTGCGACGGCCGGCGCTGATCGCCGGGGTGCTCGTGTTCGCCCTGGCGGGCTGGTTCGCGATCCACGTCTCGATGCCGGGTTGGTACGCGCGCTGGTGGTATCCGCTCGACCACACCGCGTCGATCACGGGCGAGGCAGCCGCCACGGGCCTCGACGCGGACCTGATCGCGGCCGTGATCTTCCGCGAGAGCAAGTTCTCCACGTCCGCCCGCTCCAAGCAGGGTGCCGTGGGGCTGATGCAGGTGCTGCCCGAGACGGCGGCGTGGATCCACCGTCAGCCGGGAGCGCCGAGCGCCGTGCCGGAGCGGCTCGCGGAGCCCGGCGTCAACATCGCGTACGGCGCCTGGTACCTGAAGTACCTCAAGAGCAAGTACGGAAGCGTCGAGCTCGCGCTGGTGGCCTACAACGGTGGCGAGACGAACCTGCGCCAGTGGATGGCGGCCGCCCGCCGTGACGGCACGAGCTTCACCGTCGCGCAGGTGCCCTTCTCGGAGACCCGCGGGTTCGTCGCCTCAGTGGACCACGCCCGCGAGATCTACCGCCGGGCGTGGGGCGGGGAACTCGGCATCTCCGCGAGTCAGAAGTAGGGCTCAGCCGCCAGTCCCCTGCATCTGCCGGGCGAACTCTTCCTCGGGGTTTCGGCTGAGCAGCTCGATGCGGTAGCCGTCGGGGTCGCGGACGAAACAGATCTTCGGTCCGCCGGGGTAGGCCTCGTACGGCTCGCGCTCGGGAGAGATTCCCGCGGCTGCGAGGCGCGCGAGCTCCTGGTCCATTTCGTCGACGGTGAGCGCGATGTGGCCGTAGGCCTCGCCGAGCTCGTAGGGCTCGGTACGGCCGTCGTTCAGGGTCAGCTCGAGGCGGGCGCCGTCGCCGGGCAGGGCGAGGAAGATCACGGTGGCGGTGTCGCCGCCGACCCGCTGCCTGCCGACCTCGCTGAAGCCGAACGCCCGGTAGAACCCGAGCGATCGCTCCTCGTCGAGGATCCGGATCATCGTGTGGATCAGCGCCGTCGCCACGCAGGCCTCCCGTTCGATCGTGCCACCTGATTCTATCGGCGTCCGCGGGAGGAAGGTGTGGGGGCGGCCCCGCGTCCCGGTCGCGGGGCCGCCGTTTGCTCCTCACGGGTGACCAATGAGGCGCGCATCCCAGCGTATGGACCTCCCCGAGGTGGCTGCGTTGGCCCGTGTACGCAATTCCCGGGAGCCGTCTTTAGCCACCGGTCGAGGTGCCGCCGGCCGGTTGGGGACCCCCGGTGAACGGCGCCGAGCGGTGCTCTACCATCACTGGATGTCGACCGGCACGTTCGCCCTCGCACCCACCTATCAGCCGACCGGTGATCAGCCCGAGGCGATCGAGAGGCTGCTGGAGGGCCTCACCGCCGGCGAGCGATTCCAGACGCTCCTGGGCGTCACGGGCTCGGGCAAGACCTTCACCATGGCGAACCTCATCGCCCGCTCCGGCCGGCCGGCCCTCGTGATCGCCCACAACAAGACCCTCGCCGCCCAGCTCTGCAACGAGTTTCGGGAGTTCCTCCCCGACAGCGCCGTCGAGTATTTCGTGAGCTACTACGACTACTACCAGCCAGAGGCGTACATCGCCGCGACGGACACGTACATCGAGAAGGACTCGTCGATCAACGACGAGATCGACCGCCTTCGGCACGCCGCCACGAGCGCGCTCCTGGCTCGACGCGACGTGGTCATCGTCGCGTCGGTGAGCTGTATCTACGGCATCGGCTCGCCCGAGCTCTACCGCGACCGGCTCCTGCTGCTGCGGGTCGGAAGCGAGTACCGCCGCGACGACATCTTCCGCAAGCTCGTAGAGGTGCAGTACCAGCGCAACGACACCGTGCTCGAGCGCGGCCGCTTCCGGGTGAAGGGCGACGTCTTCGAGATCCAGCCGGCGAACATGGAGACCGCGTATCGCGTGTCGATGTTCGGCGACGAGGTGGAGTCCATCGACCACTTCGACGTGCTCACCGGTGAGGTCCTCGAGCGGGTCGACCACGTCGGGATCTGGCCGGCGACGCACTATGTCACCCCGCAGCCCACCATCCAGCGGGCACTGGTGGAGATCCGCGACGAGCTCGAGGCGCGTGTCGCCGAACTCGACGCCCAGGGCAGGCTCGTGGAGGCGCACCGCCTGCGCCAGCGCACCGAGTACGACATGGAGATGATGCGAGAGCTCGGCTTCTGCAACGGCATCGAGAACTACTCCCGCATCCTCGACGGCCGGCCTCCAGGCTCGGCGCCCAGCACGCTCATCGACTTCTTCCCGCGCGACTTCCTGTGCCTCATCGACGAGTCGCACAACACCGTTCCGCAGCTTCGCGGCATGTTCGAGGGCGACAGCTCCCGCAAGGGGTCGCTCATCGAGCACGGCTTCCGGCTCCCGTCGGCGGCCGACAACCGCCCGCTCAAGCTCAACGAGTTCCTCGAGCGGGTCGGGCAGGTCGTGTTCGTGTCGGCGACGCCCGGGGAGTTCGAGCGGCGCAACGCGAGCCGGATCGTCGAGCAGATCATCCGCCCGACCGGCCTCGTCGATCCCGAGGTCGACGTGCGCCCGACGCGCAACCAGATCGACGACCTCATGAACGAGATCCGCCAGCGGGTCGACCGGGACGAGCGGACCCTGGTCACCACGCTCACCAAGAAGATGGCCGAGGACCTGAGCGAGTACCTCGTGGAGGCCGGCTTCAAGGTGCGATACCTGCACAGCGAGGTCGACACGATCGAGCGGATCCGGATCATCCGCGAGCTCCGCCTCGGCGAGTTCGACGTGCTCGTGGGCGTCAACCTCCTCCGGGAGGGGCTCGACCTGCCGGAGGTGACCCTCGTGGCGATCCTCGACGCCGACAAGGAGGGCTTCCTCCGCGGCACCACTGCCCTCATCCAGACGATCGGGCGGGCCGCCCGCAACATCTCCGGGCGGGTGATCATGTACGCCGATCGCGAGACCGAGGCGATGCGCACGGCGATCGCCGAGACCGAGCGCCGGCGCGCGATCCAGCGCGCCTACAACGAGGCGAACGGCATCACGCCCGAGTCGATCGTGAAGGGCGTGAGCGACATCGCGGAGTTTCTGGGACTCAACGGCGGCACCCCGAGCACGCGCCGGGCGAAGGCCGCGGCGCTCGCCACGAGCGGCGCCAGCGAGGAGGAGCTCGAGCGAGAGGCGGTGGAGCTCGAGGAGGAGATGTTCCAGGCGGCCGAGGAGCTGCGCTTCGAGCGGGCGGCGGAGCTTCGCGACGCGATCAAGCACCTGCGGCGTGAGCTCGACGAGCGCCGGGGCCTGGCACGCCAGCCACGTACGGCGCCGACGCCGGCGCGACGCTCCGGACGGCGCCGGCGGTGACGGCGCCCCGGCACGCGCCCGACGCGCCGGACGACGAGGTCGTCTTCCGCACGCTGGCTGCGCCGGGACTCGAGGAGGACGACCTCTTCGCGGCGATGTACGGACTCCCGGGGGCGGGCGTGCTCTGGGGCGACGGACGTCCCACGGCCTTCGCTCCCGCCGAGGAGGAATGGGATGCCGAGGCCGAGCGGCGCCGGCGCCATGAGGCGCTCCTGCGCAAGTGGAGCCCGCCCGATGACTGGCCGTCGCCGCACCCCGGGGCGCCGCCACCGCCCTGACGGTCCGGACGACGTCGGGTGGCTCCGTCTCGCTCCGCGAATGCCGAACCCGCCGACCGTTGCAACCCGACCGGTGAGGGCCGTAAGTTGGCGCGAAACGCGAGCCCGAATCGGGCCCGCTGGCGAAGGGAGAGCGGTGTCCGCCACGCGCCTCAGCCTCGGCTCGGCCGGTCGTGCGATGACGACGACGGCCATCGGCCGGCGCCCGCGCCGCCAGCGGACATCCCAGTACTCCTCGGCGTGGCGTGAACCCCCCGTCGCGTTCGGGCGAGTCGGTCCATCGCGGTTCGTCACCCGCCGCGGAGGGGCGTCGCTTTCCGGCGGCGCCCCCGGGCCGGGTTAGCCGTCGACGTTCTGGCGCGCGATCCGTGCGAGGTTGGAGATGTCCTCGCCGCCGTGGCCCGCGGCGACCAGCCGCTCCTCGTGATCGGCGATCAGCCGCGTGACGTCGAGTCGCACGCCGAGTCGCTCCGCCTCCTCGAGCGCGATGCGCAGATCCTTGAGGTGGAGCTCCACCCGGAATCCGAGGGGGTAGTCGTCGGCCACCACGTTGTGCGAGCGGTTCTCGAGCACCCATGAACGGGCGGCCCCCGCCGTGAGCGCCTCCACGAGTGCATCCATCGGTAGGCCTTCGCGCTCGCCGAGCACAAGCGCCTCGCCGAGGGTGGCGTAGGTCCCGGCGATCAGGACCTGGTTCACTGCCTTCGCCGCCTGGCCCGCGCCGGAGGGGCCGAGATGGGTGATCGTCCGGCAGAAGGCCTCGAGGGCGGGTCGGGCGACCTCCACGTGTTCGTCCCTTCCGCCGACGAACGTCGTGAGCGTCCCGTTCGCGGCGCCCTCGGACCCGCCGGACACGGGAGCGTCGACGGACCCCACGCCCCGATCGGCGAGCTCGGCCGCGACCATGCGCGTGACGGCGGGGGAGATTGTGGAGCAATCCACCCACACCGCCCCCGGGGCCATGCGCTCCGCGGCACCGGCGTCGCCCAGGATCACCTGCTCCACGTCCGGAGAGTCCGAGACGCAGCTGAAGACCACGCTCGCGCGGTCGGCCGCCTCGGCGGGCGTCGCCGCCCGCTGGGCGCCGAGTTCGACGAGCGTCGCGTCCCTCCCCGGGGTGCGGTTGTAGACCACAACGCCGTGGCCGGCGCGTACGAGATGCGCGGCCATCGCCGCGCCCATCGTTCCCAACCCGATCCAGGCGACTCGCACCGCGGCAGACTAGCCCGCCTGCGAGCCCCGCGTCAGAGGGCGGGGAGCGCCTCCCGGACCGGTGACGGGACCATGATAAGGGGGCAGGCCGCCTTCATGATCGCCTTGCATTCCACCCACCAATCACGCGTGATCTCGATGACGCGGTCGCGGTCGAACTTCGGCCGTTTGAAACCGATACGAGGCATGGCGTGAGCGTATGCAGACATCTGCGGGTCCTTCTCTCGGGCGGGTGACGAGCGGGGCTGACAACCCTTGTATCGGCAGGTGCAGCGAAAACCCAAGCGAAGGGTTCCCCGGAGCCCGTCACCCGGACGGCGCGGGCTCCGTCGCCGCGAGCGCCGCGACGAGGTAGAGCAGGTCCTGCGGGACCCGCTCGCCGGGCCGCTCGAGCGCGACTGCGACGGCCTCGAGCGCCGGCCGGATCCGCTCGAGGGCCGGCCCGGCTGGACCCGGATCCGGATCGCGGCAGATCGACAACCCGAGCGCGACGGTGTCACGCGCGGCGTGCGTGTCGCCCCGGCGGACGTCGTCGAAGGCCGCCGAGGCGTACCGGTGGATCCGGACGAGGGAGCCGGCCATCTCGATGGCGCGCGGGCGCGGCGGCGAAGTGGCGGGCGGGATCCGCCAACCCGCGAGAAGCGCGCGCGTTGTCGCGCCGAGCAATGCCCGCATGCCCGTATCGGACACGCCGGCGAGCGAGGCCACGCGCAGGCTCGCGTAGAGCCCGAGGAGCGGCTTGCCGTACGGAGGGTCGGAGCCGAACACGATCCGCTCGGCGGGCACGCGCGCATAGAGCTCGACGAGGTCGAGCACCCCGAACACGCTCGTGTCGAAGAACGCGGCGGGGTGGTCCGCGAGGCGGGTTGCGAACAGGCCCTGATCGGCGATACCGGCGTGCGCGAGGATGAGCGGCGCCCCGGGATGGCGCAGTGCCGTGTCGCAAAGGCCCTCGGCGATGCCGGCCGCGCCCCGTCCCGCATGGACGAGGATGGGCACGCGGGTCTCGGCGGCGAGACCGAACACCTCGTCAATCGGGCCGCGGCCGAATGCGAACGCCTGCTCACGCGGGTGGAGCTTGATCCCCCGCGCACCGAGCGCGATGCAGCGCCGAGCCTCCCCGACGGGGTCGTCGGCGGGGTCGACGCGGCAGAACGGGATCACGCGTTCCTGCGACTCGGCCGCCCATGCCAGCACGCGGTCGTTGGGCGCCCGATACGCGGGAACCCGGTCCGGGTCATGGAGCGCGAACGCGCACGCCCGGTCGATCCCCGCGTCGTCGAGACGCCGCAGCAGCGTCGTCAGGTCGAGCCTGCGACCGTCCTCGTCGACCCCGAGGTGGGCGTGCACGTCGACGATCTCGGCGCCGGCGGGAACGAGCTGCGCGATCTCGTCACGAAACGGCTGCAGCTCCGGGCGCACGCAGGACAGGCTACCGCCCTCGCGCCCGGGCCTGGGGCGATCGCGGATCGCCGTCGGTGCGCTCGTTGCCTGAAACGGCGCGCCGAGATGGACGGCTTGGCGTCGCACCGAGCCCGTACACTGCATGGGTGGCGAGCGCTCCCTCAGGTGTCATCCGCGTTGTTGGTGCACGCGAGCACAACCTGAAGGACGTCTCCGTCGAGATCCCGCGCGACTCGCTCGTGGTGATCACGGGCCTGTCGGGCAGCGGAAAGTCCAGCCTCGCGTTCGACACGCTCTACGCGGAGGGCCAGCGGCGGTACGTCGAGAGCCTCTCCGCATACGCCCGGCAGTTCCTCGGGCAGATGGACAAGCCCGACGTCGACACCATCGAGGGTCTCTCGCCGGCGATCTCGATCGACCAGAAGACCACGAGCCGCAACCCGCGCTCGACGGTCGCCACCGTCACCGAGATCTACGACTACCTGCGGCTCCTCTACGCGCGGGTCGGCGAGCCGCACTGCCACATCTGCGGCCGGCCGATCACCGGCCAGAGCGTCGAGCAGATCGCGGACCGCGTGCTGGAGCTCGAGGAGGGCACCCGCTTCCAGGTCCTCGCGCCGCTCGTGCGCGGCCGCAAGGGGGAGCACCGCGACGTCATCGAGCACGTCAAGGCCGAGGGCTTCGCGCGGATCGCCGTCGACGGGGAGACGTACCTCGTCGACGAGACGCCACCGCTCGACAAGAAGCGCAACCACACGATCGAGGTCGTCGTCGACCGCCTCGTCATGAAGCCCGACCTGCGCCGGCGTCTCAGCGAGAGCCTCGAGACGGCGGTCAACCTGGCCGACGGGCTCGTCCGGATCGAGGAGGTGGGCGGCGAAGCCCGCACCTGGACCTATTCGGAGCGCTTCGCATGCACCGAGCACGGCGCCTCCCTGCCGGAGCTCGCCCCGCGAACGTTCTCGTTCAACTCGCCGCACGGTGCGTGCGACGCCTGCACCGGGCTCGGCTTCACCCAGGAGGTCGATTCGGAGCTCGTGGTCGATCCCGAGCGCAGCGTCCGCGACGGCGCGCTCCTGCCCTGGTCGGATCGCACCACCGACTACTACGACCTGCTGCTCGAGGCGGTCGCCGGCGAGCACGGCATCAACCTCGACGTGCCCTTCCGCAAGCTGCCCGAACACCAGCGGGAGCTGCTCGTGGAGGGGCCGGGCGGTCGGGGCGAGCGGGTCTCGATCGGCCGCCGGCGCAAGCGGCGCGGCGGCTATTCGTCCGGGCTCACGTGGTTCGAGGGCCTGATCCCCCAGCTTCGCCGCCAGTACCGGACCACCAACTCGCAACAGATCCGGGAGCGCATCGAGCAGTTCATGTCGCTCGTGCCGTGCGCGAGCTGCGGCGGCGCGCGCCTGCGACCCGAGGTGCTCGCGGTCACCATCGGCGGCGAGTCGATCGCGCGCCTGTGCGAGCTGTCCGTGTCCGACGGCCTGCGCTTCTTCGACGAGCTCCGGCTGACCGACACCCAGGCGTTCATCGCCCAGCGGGTCATCCAGGAGGTCACCGAACGGCTGCGGTTCCTGGAGGCGGTGGGCGTGGGGTACCTCACCCTGTCGCGAGCGGCGGGGAGCCTGTCGGGCGGCGAGGCCCAGCGAATCCGCCTCGCCACCCAGATCGGCGCCGGGCTGGTGGGCGTGCTCTACATCCTCGACGAACCGTCGATCGGGCTGCACCAGCGCGACAACCGCAAGCTCACGGCGACCCTGGAGCGGCTGCGCGACCAGGGCAACACGGTGCTCGTGGTCGAGCACGACGAGGACATGATGCGTGCCGCCGACCATGTGATCGACATGGGGCCCGGAGCGGGCGAGCACGGCGGTCGCGTCGTGGCGCAGGGCACCGTCGACGACGTCGAGGCCGCGCGGGACTCCGTGACCGGCGCGTTCCTGTCGGGCCGGCGTCGGATCGAGCCGCCGCCGAAGCGCCGGAAGCCCGCGGGCTGGCTCAGCGTCCACGGGGCGCGCGAGCACAATCTGCGCGAGATCGACGTGTCGTTTCCCGTCGGCGCCTTCACCTGTGTGACGGGCGTGTCGGGATCGGGCAAGAGCACCCTCGTCAACGAGATCGTCCTCAAGGCGCTCGCTGGCAGGCTCAACCGCAAGCCGCAGCGCCCCGGGCGGCACGAGCGCATCGACGGGCTCGAGCACTTCGACAAAGTCATCGCCATCGACCAGTCGCCCATCGGCCGCACGCCGCGATCGAACCCGGCCACGTACACCGGCCTGTTCGACAACATCCGCGAGCTGTTCTCCAAGACCCAGGACGCGAGGTCGCGCGGCTACGCGCCCGGGCGGTTCAGCTTCAACGTCAAGGGCGGCCGGTGCGAGGCGTGCAAGGGCGACGGCACGATCACGATCGAGATGCACTTCCTGCCCGACGTCTACGTGCCGTGCGAGGTGTGCCACGGCAAGCGCTACAACCGCGAGACGCTAGCCGTCTACTACAAGGGCAAGAACATCCACGACGTCCTCGAGATGAGCGTCGAGGACGCCCTCGAGTTCTTCTCACCCGTGCCGCGAATCGCCCGGCGCCTGCAGACCCTGCACGACGTCGGGCTCGACTACATGCGGCTGGGTCAGCCCGCCACCACGCTGTCGGGCGGCGAGGCGCAGCGGGTCAAGCTCGCCACCGAGCTCTCCAAGGTCGCGACCGGCCGCACCCTCTACGTGCTCGACGAGCCGACGACGGGATTGCATTTCGCCGACATCGAGAAGCTGCTGGAGGTGCTCCAGCGCCTCGCAGACCAGGGCAACACGGTGCTCGTGATCGAGCACAACCTCGACGTGATCAAGTGCGCCGACTGGATCGTCGACCTCGGCCCCGAGGGGGGTGCGGGGGGAGGGCAGGTCATCGCGGCGGGCACGCCGGAGGCCGTCGCGGAGGCCGCCGGCTCGCATACCGGCGAGTACCTGCGCGACCTGGTGCGGCCCCGGCCACGCGGCCGGGTGCGCGCCGCCGCCTGACCTCGGGAGCGGGTCAGGTCACGAGAGCTTCGAGATGTCGCGGGCGAGGTCGACGACGCCCAGCGCCATCAGCACGCCCATGGCCGCCATCGCGATGACCGTGATGCACCGGCCGACTGCCAGCCGAGCATTGGGTGGGAGGTGACTCGCGATCCCTGACAGCGCCGTCAGTGCGAGCGTCGCGATGACGGCACCGAGGATCGCCGGGCTCCGAACAGCCCCAGCGCACCGACGCCCCACGTCGAGCGCGCCCGCGGGTCGGGCTCGGCGGAGGACCAGCGCTCAAGCAGGAGTGCGGTGACGAGGCTGCCGAGCGCGAGCACGAGGATGATCCCGCCGACGGCGAGCCAGAGCGGCTGGAGGAGCGCGAAGTCGACCCCGTCGGTGTGGACGATCGTCGCGCCGCCGGCGGTCGCGGCCAGTAGCGTCCACGCGGCGACCCGGATCGGCCGCGGCAGGATGGGGCGGATCGCGGCGTAGCCGACCCTCGCGAATCCTCCGAGCGTCGGGGGCACGAGCATGAGCCTCAGCGTGTCGACCGCGGTGAACCGCCGATCACGAAGCCGTCGTCGCTCGTCAGCCCCATCAGGACGTCCGGCGAGGTGAGCCGCAGGACGAACATGAACAGCCGCCCGACTCCCCCGCCGATCACGAAACCGGCGAGGGCACCGGCTCCGAGCCCGATGGTCATGCGCCATCCGATCTCGCGCAGCGCGCCGAAGCGCGCCGCCGCCGGCCGAACGTCGGCGTGACCGAGACTGTCCACCGCGACGGACCCTACCCTGCGGCTCGGCTTCCACCCTCGTCGTGGACCGTCGGGAGCAGTCGGTCGAGCCAGCCGGGCAGCCACCAGTTCCACCGTCCGGCGATGCGCATGAACGCCGGCACCAGGACGATCCTCACGATGGTGGCGTCGAGGAACACCGCCACCGCCAGGCCGAGGGCCGACTCCTTGATCGGGATGAGCCGGTTGAGCAGGAACGAGAGGAACACGACGATCATGATCGCCGCCGCGGCGGTGATGATCCCTCCGGTGTGGGCGAGCCCCCAGGCGACCGCCGCGCGATCGTCGCCGTACCGGTCGTAGTGCTCCCGCACACGGGTGAGCAGGAACACCTCGTAGTCCATCGACAGGCCGAACAGGATCGAGAACAGGAAGGGCGGGACCCAGGCGGTCACATGCCCGAGGTGCTCGAAGCCGAGCAGTTCGTCGCCCCATCCCCACTGGAACACCATCACGAGCACCCCGTAGGCCGCGAGCGCCGACAGCAGGGTCATGACGACTGCCTTGAGCGGCAGCAGGACCGATCGGAACAGGATCACCAGCACGAGGAACGTCAGGGCCATCACGATCGCGATGACGCGCGGGAGGTTCCGCGCGACGGTGCCGTTGAAGTCGCGGTTCTGGCTGGCGGCGCCGCCGATGAACGCCCGGGCGGTGCCGAGGGCGCCGATCGCGGGCACGATCCGGTCCTCGATCCGGCCGACGAGGTCCTGCGAACGCGGGTCGTCCTCGCCGTCGCGCGGGAGGACCTCGATCAGGCGTGCGTTGCCGTCGTCGGAGGTGCGCGGCGTGGCGGCCGCCACCACCGCGGGATCGCGAACGATCGCATCCCGAAGTGCGGCCACGGCGGCCGGATCGGGTGGCCGCTCGCCCCCGTCCACCACGATCCGCAGCGGGGCGAGCGCGCCTGGGCCGAGTTCGCGTGCGATCTCGTCGGACGCCTGGATGGACGGCGCGTCACTGGGCAGGGCAGTCGTGCCGCTCGACCCGAGGTTGAGCCAGAGCGCGGGGACCGCGAGTCCGAGCAGCATGGCCGTCGATCCCACGAGATACGGCCATGGCCGGCGCATGACCGCCTCGGCCCACCGCGACCACCGTGTCCGGCCGTCCGGCGGTGCCTGCGCGGCGATGCCCCCGCGCAGCGGCCGGGCGATGTCGTAGCGCAACACGCGCTCGCCCAGCGCCGCGAGAACGGCGGGCACGAGCGTGAGCGCCGTCGCCATCGCGACCAGCACCACTGCGATGGAGCCGATCGCGAACCCGGTGAAGATCGGGACGCCGACCGCGAACATCCCGGCCAGCGCCACCGCGACGGTGAGCCCGCTGAAGAAGATCGCCCGGCCCGAGGTGTGCACGGTCATGGCAACGGCATCGAGGACGGTACGGCCGGCCTGGATCTCCTCGCCGAAGCGCTTCACCAGGAACAGGGAGTAGTCGACGCCCACGCCGATGCCCACCAGCGGGACGATGTTCTGCACGTAGATCGAGAGGTCGGCGCCGTGCGCCACGAAGTAGAGCGCTCCGAGAGTGACCACCAGCGCGGTGAGCGTCGTGAGGATCGGGATCGTGGCGGCGATGAGCGACCCGAGCACCAGGAGCAGGATCAGGAGCACGATCGGGATCTGGATCAACTCGGACCGGCGGAGGTCCTCCTCGTTTACCCGGTCGAAATCGTCGAAGATCGCCGGCCCGCCGGTGACCAGCACCGCGACATCGGCCGTCGCGCCGGCCTTCGCGGCGCCGATGAGCCGGTCGGACTGCTTCAGGGCTGCGTCGAGGCCGGCGCGGATCCCCGCCACCAGGAAGACGGCACGGCCGTCCCGGCTGCGTAACGGTGTTGCGACACGGCCGACGAGCGGATCCGCGAGCCAGTTCGCGCGGACGCGCTGCGCCGCCGCGTCGAGCGCCGCCGGCCGGGCCCGGGCGTCCCGAGGGACCATGACCGCGGTGAGCGTCGTCGGGAAGTCGTCGCTGAAGCGCGCGAGGATTGTCGTGCGGGCGAGTTCTGAGGTCGAGCCGGCGATCTCGAACCCACCGGGAGTGAGCTGGTCCGACAGTCGCGGGGCGAACACCCCCAGCGTGAGGAAGAGGGCTACCCACGCGCCGATGACCCACCAGCGGCGGCGGCCGCATACGCGGCCGAGGGCTGCGAACGCACCTCGGGGATGGGAGGCCGCGCTGCCGCTCACGGCACGAAGCTACATTCCGCCCGCGGCGGAACTTGCCGGCGTCCGCGTACGATGGTCCGCGTGACGACCGACGAGATGGATCGCCTGTTCGCGCTGCTTCGGATTCCCAGCGTCAGCGCGCTTCCCGATCACCGCGCCGACATGGTGCGGGCGGCCGGGGCCTTCGCCGACGAGATCCGCCGCGCCGGAGGGTCGGCGACGCTCCACGGCACGGTTGGCCGCCCGTTCGTCGTCGGCGAGGTCCCGCCCAGCGATGGGCGTGCGGATCCGACGCGTGTGCTGATCTACGGCCACTACGACGTGCAGCCCGTGGGCGAGGCCGGTCGCTGGGAGTCGCCGCCGTTCGAACCGGAGATCCGCGGCGAGCACCTCTACGCCCGCGGTGCGAGCGACGACAAGGGGAACCTCTTTCAGGCCATCGTCGCGGTGCAGCGGCTGTCCGCGGAGGGTCGCCTGCCGGTTCACGTGACGTTCCTCATCGAAGGGGAGGAGGAATCGGGGGGGACCGCCGCGATCGACTGGGTCCGTGCCCTCGAGGAGGTCCCCGACATCGGCGTGATCTGGGACGGCGGGATGCTCGCCCGTGGGCGACCGGCCGTCGAGACGGGGGTGCGCGGACTTTGCTACCGCCGCGTCACGGTCACGACCGGAACGCTCGACGGGCACAGCGGCCTGTACGGCGGGGCGGCCCTCAACGCCGCCCATGCGCTCACGCGGGTGCTGGCCGCGGTGCAGCCGCGCGACGGCCGCCTGCCCGATGCCCTCTACGCCGGTGTGGGCCCGGTGTCGGAGGCGGAGCGCGCCGGTTGGGGCCGGATGCCGCCCGGTGAGCGGCTGCTCGAGGAGGCGGGGCTGCGTCCCGCGGATGCCGTCGCCGCAGCGGATTTCGCGGAGCGCACGCTCGCCTCGCCGTCGGTCGACGTCCACGCGATCTGGTGCGGCGATGCGGACGCGGTGAAGACCGTGATCCCGTCGGTCGCGCACGCGATGCTGTCGGCGCGGGTCGCTCCGGGTCAGGACCCCGCCGTGATCGGCGCGACGCTCGACCGTCTGCTTCGTGAGGCGGCGCCGGCCGGGGCCACGGTGGAGGTGGACAATCTCGGCGACGCGTCGCCCGCGCTGATGGATCCCGGGCATCCGGTTGTGACGACCGCCATGGACGCGATCGCCGCCGCAACGGGCGCGCCTGTGACGGCGGTGCGCAGCGGCGGGACGCTGCCGATCTTCGCCACGATGGTCGCGCGGATGCCAACCGTGTTCACCGGGTTCGCCCTGCCGGATGACGCGATCCACTCGCCGAACGAGCGGATGCTCGTCGAGAACCTGGGGACGGGTGTCCGGGCGGCGATGGCCATGCTGGAGGCGTTCGGCAGGTAGGGTCCCGGCCGGTCCAGGTCAGGAAAGAACGAGGGGGAGGGGTAGTGCCAGATCAGCTCTGGGGCGGCGAGACCAAGAAGGCCGTCGCGAACTTCCAGATCTCCGGTGAGCCGGTTCCGGCGGAGATCGTGCAGTGGCTCGGCCGTATCAAAGGGGCCGCCGCCCGCGTCAACGCCGAGCTCGGCCTGCTCGACAAGCGCCGTGCGGCACGGATCGCAAAGGCTGCGGACGCGGTCGCGAACGGCAAGCACGACGGTCAGTTCCCGGTGGACGTATTCCAGACGGGGTCCGGGACGTCGTCGAACATGAACGCGAACGAGGTGATCGCGAACCTCGCCGGCGGTGATGTCCACCCGAACGACGACGTCAACATGGGGCAGAGCTCCAACGACGTGTTCCCGTCGGCGGTGCACCTCGCCGCCCTCGAGGCGGCCGCAAAGCGCCTACTGCCGGCGCTCGACCACCTCGCCGGGGCGCTCGAGGCGAAGGCCGTCGAGTTCCGCGGGGTCGTCAAGACCGGCCGCACCCACCTGATGGACGCGGTTCCCGTGACGCTCGGCCAGGAGTTCTCCGGCTACGCGGCGCAGATCCGCGAGGGTCGCGCACGGGTCGCGGACGCGCTGCCCCGTCTCGGCCAGATCCCGCTCGGCGGAACCGCGACCGGCACCGGGCTCAACACGCACCCGCAGTTCGCCGCCAAGGTGCGCCGACTGCTCGCGAAGGAGACGGGGCTCAAAATCTCCGCCCCGGCCGACCCGTTCGAGGCGCAGGCCAACCGCGACGGCCTCGTGGAGGCGTCGGGCGCATTGAAGGTCGTCGCCGTGTCCCTCACGAAGATCGCGAACGACCTGCGATGGATGGGGTCGGGGCCGCGCGCCGGCCTGGCCGAGCTCTTCCTGCCCGAGCTGCAGAAGGGCTCGTCGATCATGCCCGGCAAGGTCAACCCGGTCATCCCCGAGGTCGTGTGCCAGGTGGCGGCCCAGGTCATCGGCAACGACGCGGCGATCACCGTCGGCGGCATGTCCGGCAACTTCGAGCTCAACGTGATGATCCCGCTGATGGGCCGCAACCTGCTGCAGTCCATCAACCTGCTCACCACGTCGACCACGGCGCTCGCCGACAAGTGCATCGCAGGTCTCGAAGCGAACCTCGCCGGGTGCGAGGAGCACGCGGAGTCGAACCTGCAGGTCGCCACCGCCCTCAACCCGGTCATCGGGTACGACAAGGCGACGGTCATCGTGAAGGAGGCCACCGCATCCGGCCGTCCGGTGCGTGAGGTCGCCCGTGAGCACGGCGTCGACGAGGCAGTCCTCACGAAGGCGCTCGACCTCCGGAAGATCGCCCGGGGGAACAAGGCCCGGTAGACGGCGCGCGCTGTGGTGCCGCGGCCACGGCCGCAGCACCACACCGCCGATCCGTCACACGAGCGTGGGCCAGTCCCCAGCGTCGGTGGCGCCCACCCGGCTGGCGCCGTGGACCTCGGCCACGAACTCGCGCGCGGCCTTCGTCACCGTGCCGAACACGTTCGCCTTCGGTGTAATGAACGGCGGTGCGAACGGCAGCTGGCCGACGAGATCAGTCGACACCAGCACCTGCCCGTCGGTCTCGGCGCCGGCCGCGATGCCGATCGTCGGGACGGCCACCTCCTGAGTGATGCGCGTGGCCAGGTCCGGGGGGACCGCCTCGATGACGATCGCGAAGCACCCCGCGGCTTCAAGTGCCCGTGCCTCACGGGCGATCCTGTTCGCCTCCGACGGGGTCTTGCCCTCCCGCCGGTAGACCGTCGCGGTCTGCGGCTGCAGCCCGACATGGCCCATCACCGGGATCCCGGCCGCGAGGATCACGGCCACCTCGGCGAGCCGCGGGCCCTCCAGCTTCACGCTGTCGGCGCCGGCCTCCACCAGCACCCGCGCGGATGCCGCCGCATCATCGGGCGTCTCGTAGCTGCCCGCGGGGAGGTCGCCCACCACGTGGGTGTTGACCGCGCCGGTGCGGACCGCCCGCACGTGGTGGGCCATCATCGCGAGCGTCGCCTCGCGGGTCGTGGGGAACCCGAGCTCGACCATCGCCACCGAGTCGCCGACCAGGATGAGATCCAGTCCCGCCTGGTCGAGCGCCAGCGCGGTCGGGTAGTCGTATGCGGTGAGCATGGCGATGCGCCGCCGGCCCTTTGTCGCCCGGAGCTCGTCGGCGGTGATCACTGGATGCCCTCCCACGTCGGCGGCACCGTCGTGGGGATCGGCGAGCTGGTCTCGGTCGCGACGCGGTTGTACTCGTCGACGTGCACGAGGATCGGCTCGTACCCGTCGAGCTCCGCGTCCGCGTACTCGGCGTAGGTCATCACGATCACCAGGTCGCCCGGCTCGGCCAGGCGGGCGGCGGCGCCGTTCAGGCACATGTCGCCCCGGCCGGCGGGACCCTCGATCGCGTACGTCTCGAAGCGCTCGCCGTTGTTGATGTTCACGACGAACACCTGCTCGTACGGCCGGATGTCGGCCAGCGCGAGGAGATCGGTGTCGATGGTGATGCTGCCCTCGTAGTTGAGGTTCGCGTCGGTGACGATCGCGCGGTGGATCTTGCTCTTCAGCATCCGGCGGGTGCGCATCGCTTGGCTCCTCGGTCAGGCGGGGTTGGGTTCGATGAAGTCGTTGTCGATCAGGCGCGCCGGCCCGACGCGGGCGGCGACGCACAGCAACGATCGCTCGGTGAGGTCGGCGACCGGCTCGAATGTGGCGGTGTTCACGACGCTGGCGTACACCGGCTCGCAGCGCGGCTCGGACGACAGGACGCCGAGGGCCCAGCGCTCGATCGCGCGGGGATCGCGCTCACCGGCCGCGGCGAGGTCCACCGCGGCATCGAGCGCCCGTCGCAGCACGAGCGCGGCTGCCCGATCGGGCGGGCCGAGGTACGCGTTGCGGCTGCTCATCGCGAGTCCGTCCGGCTCGCGGACGATCGGCGCGATCACAAGCTCGATGTCGTCCAGATGCAGGTCGGCGACGAGCCGGCGGATCACCGCGACCTGCTGGGCGTCCTTCTGGCCGAAGACCGCCCGATCGGGACGCGCCGCGATGAGGAGCTTGGCGACCACCGTCGCGACGCCGGTGAAGTGACGCGGCCGCGAGGCGCCCTCCAGGTAGGCGGTCGGCCCCTCGACCGTGATGCGGGTGCCGAAACCCTCCGGGTAGATCTCCCCGACGTCGGGCGCGAACACCAGATCCACGCCGGCCTCCGCGGCGAGCGCCAGGTCGCGCTCCTCGTCGCGCGGGTAGGCCGAGAGGTCCTCGGCCGGGCCGAACTGTGTGGGATTGACGAACAGGCTGACAACGACGGCGTGGTCGTCCGTCCCGGCCAGGCGCATGAGGCGTAGGTGGCCCTCGTGGAAGGCTCCCATCGTCGGCACCAGCGCCACCCGGCGGCCGTCGGCGCGCAGGCGCGCAACGTGCTCGCGGAGATCGGCGACGGTGCGCGCGACCTGCGGTGTTGTCCCCCGTGATGTCGTGGTGGTGATCATGGGTGCCACTCGGACCAGGTGACCGGGCAGCAGGCCGCGGACGGGCATCCACCCGACTCAGGTGGCAACCCTCCGAGTGAACCCCGCTCCAGCTCCCCTTCGGGATGCCAGGCCGACTCGCTCTGAGTAGAAAAAGCCTACTCATCTGTCGGCCGGAAGTACAAGCCGCAACGACCGCTCGGTGGTGCACCTCACCGCCGGGACGACGGTGCCGCCGTCGGCGCGTGCGTCCGTCGAGGGCGCTAGTCTGGAACACGATGGACGACGCCCCCGCCCGGGCCGCCCAGCTCGCCGACTACCACGCGCGTGAGGTCGTCGACTGCGTTCGCTGCCCGCTCCACCAGACCCGCACGCAGGTGGTGCTGGGAAGCGGCGATCCCAATGCGGACCTGATGTTCGTGGGCGAGGCACCCGGTTACCACGAGGATCGGCTCGGCGTCCCGTTTGTCGGTCAGGCCGGCAAGCTCCTCGACAAGCTCCTCGCGGGGATCGGCCTCACCCGCGACGACGTCTTCGTCGCGAACGTCCTCAAATGCCGTCCTCCGGGCAACCGCGACCCACTCGCGGCCGAGATCGAAGCCTGCGAGGCACACCTGTTCCGGCAGGTCGGGATCATCCGGCCCAAGCTCATCTGCACGCTGGGGAACTTCGCCACCAAGCTCATCTCCGGCCGCCCGGACGGCATCAGCCGCGTCCACGGCCACGAGCTCCCGATCGAGATCGGCGGGCACTCGCTCCTGCTCTACCCCCTGTTCCACCCGGCGGCCGCGCTGTACACCCCGTCCATGCTCGCGACGCTCGAGGCGGACTTCGCGCGGATTCCCGAGCTGACCGGCCGGGAGGGATTCGAGCCCCTGCCGACCCCGCGTCCCGAGACGCCGACCGTCACGGCCGAGCCGGAGCCGGCGGCCCCAGCCATGGCACCGGTGAGCGCGGCGGGGGGGGAGCCGGAGCAGCTCGGGCTGTTCTGATCGAGATCACGACACGGACGCCCGAGGAGACCGAGGCGGTTGGACGCGCGATCGCGTCGGTGATCGAGCCCGGCGACGTCGTGATGCTCCGGGGCGAGCTCGGCACCGGAAAGACCACCCTCGTGAGGGGCGCCGCTCGCGCCCTCGGCGTGACCGAGCACGTGACGAGCCCCACCTTCACCGTCGCCCAGCGCTACGACGGCCCCGTTCCGGTCGCCCATCTCGACGCGTACCGCCTGGGGGCCGCCGACGACGAGGAGCTGGGGCTCGCACTCGAGGCGGCGGAGGACGCCGTCGCGTTCATCGAGTGGCCGGACGTGCTCGCCGAGGCGTTCCGGGACGCCGCGGTCGAGGTGACGCTTGCGCACGGAGGCGGCGATACGCGGTTGCTAACGTTGAGCGGCCGCGAGCAGCGCCTGAAGACGGCGCTTCGCGGTCTCGCTTGACGACGCTTGCACTCGACACCGCCACACCGGCTCCCAGCCTCGCCGTGCTGCGCGACGGCGTGACGCTCCTGGAGCGGATCCTTCCGCCGGAGCCCGGTGCGGGGCGCCGGGTCGCGCACGAGATCCACCTGCTCCTCGACGCCGCCGGGGTGGGCGTCGACGACCTCGACGAGATCGTCGTCGGGATCGGCCCCGGAGGGTTCACCGGGCTGCGCATCGGCATCGCGACCGCCCTTGGCCTCGGGCAGGCGCTCGCGATCCCGGTCGCGGGCGTGGTCTCGCTCGAGGCGCTGGCGCTCGGCATGGCCGATCACGCTCCGGCGGGCGCCCTCCTGGTCCCGGTAATCGACGCGAAGCGTCAGGAGGTCTTCGCCGCCGGATACCGAGTCGACAGTGACGGAGACCTCGCCGTAGTGATCGAGCCGGTCGCGACGACGGGTGCCGGGCTCGCCGAGCTGCTCGCCGCCGAGGTGTCGCGGGAGCGCCCCGCGTGGCTCGCCGGCGACGGTGTGCACCGGTGCGAGTCGTTCGTCGGCCCTGCCGTCGCCGTGGCGCCGCCGGGGTCGCCGGCGCATGCAATCAGCGCGTCGCGCCTGGCGTCACGAGCGGCAACGGGCGGGGCGCGGCCGGTGGCACCGCTCTACCTGCGGCTCCCGGACGCCGAGGTGAACCGGCTTCGCCGGGAGCGTGAGGCGGCGCGCGCGTGAGCGTCGCCCGGGCCGGCAGGGATGCGGAGCCGCGTCTCGCGATCCGGTCGATGCGCGCCGGCGACCTGGACGGCGGCGTCATGACGATCGAACGCGAGAGCTACCCGATCCCCTGGAGCCGGCGGATGGTGGAGAGCGAGCTCCGCCACCCCGACGGGGTCTGCCTCGTCGCCGATCTCGACCGGGAGATCCTCGGATACATCCTCATGGCGCTCCAGGCCGACGTCTGGCACATCCTGAACGTCACGGTCCATCCGCTGCACCGCGGGAGGCGCATCGGCGATGCGCTCGTGCGAGCGGCGCTGCGGGTCGGCGATCGCCGCGAGCATGCCGGGTTCACGCTCGAGGTTCGCGTCTCGAACGATCGCGCGATCAGGCTCTACCAGCGACTCGGGTTCGTTACCCATGGCGTCAGGCCGCGCTACTACAGTGACAACGGTGAAGACGCGTTGATCATGTGGCGTATTCCCGCCGAGCGGGCGGCGCCGTGATCGGCGGTCCCATCCTCGCGATCGAGACGTCGTGCGACGAGACCGCCGCGGCGGTCGTCCAGGGCCGGCGGATCCTCGCGAACGTCGTCGCGAGCCAGGCGGAGCTCCACACCCCGTACGGCGGCGTCGTGCCCGAGGTCGCGGCGCGTCACCACCTCGGCACCGTCAACGCCGTGATCGACGAGGCGCTCGCGCGGGCCGAGCTCCGACTGGACGACGTGGAGCTCGTTGCGGTCACCCAGCGACCAGGTCTGATCGGCGCGCTGCTCGTCGGCGTCGCGACCGCCAAGGGGCTTGCATACGGCGCCGGCAAGCCGCTCGCCATGGTCGACCACCTGCACGGCCATATCTGCGCCGTCTGGCTCGAGCCCCTGGCCCTCGACCCGCCCTTCGTGAGCCTCGTCGCCTCGGGCGGCCACACGCGCCTCGACCTGGTGCAGGACCTCGCCGCCCCACGCTTGCTCGGGCAGACCCGCGACGACGCGGCGGGCGAGGCGGTCGACAAGGGCGCCCGCCTGCTCGGCCTGGGCTACCCCGGCGGCCCCGCGCTCGAGCGGCTCGCGGAGGAGGGCGACCCGACTGCCTTCACCTTTCCGGTAGGGCTCTCCGGACGCAGCGAGCGTGACTTCTCGTACGCCGGGGTCAAGACGGCGCTGCTGTACGCGATCCGGGACCTCCGCGACGACGTCGACCGGCACCGTGCGGACCTCGCCGCGTCCTACCAGGAGGCGGTCACGCGGCCGCTCGCCGAGCGACTGGTCGACGCCGCCCTCGAGCACGGGGTGCCGACGGTCGGGCTCGGCGGCGGGGTCGCGGCCAACGGGCGGCTTCGGGCGCTTGTGGCGGAGCTCGCGACCCTGCACGGCCTGGCGGTCGCGGTGCCGGATCGTTTGCTCTGCACCGACAACGCGGCGATGATCGCCGCCGCCGCTCAGTTCTCGCCGGTGGTCGAATGGCCGCGGTACCTCGCCCTCGACGCCATGGCCACGGCCCCGCCCGGGGGCATCGCCGCGTGAGCGCCGCCCCGTGGATGCGGCGTGCCGGCCTCGTCGCCGTCGGCGTGCTCGCGTCGACTACCCCCGTGCTGCTGGCCGACCAAACCGCCGAGGACCTGTCGACCACGCCGCTTCGCGCGATCAGCGCCGCCGGCGCGTGGCGCGATGTGCTCGAGGCCTACCGGGCCCCGCAGCTGCCGCCGCCGGCCGACACCGAGTCGGCGATCGTCGTGCTCGACGCGCCGTCGATCGCGGAGCGCGCTCCCGCCGAGCGGGCCGGAGCCCTCGCTCAGATCACGTTGCAGCAGGCCAGCGTGGAGCCCGCCCTCATCGGGCTCGGCGCGACCATCAACTTCCGGTACCGAGCGGTCGTCAACGGCTTCGGCATCCGCGTTCCGACCGGCCGCCTCGCGCTCGTGGCCGAACTGCCCGAGGTCAAGGCGATCTACCCGGTCACGTACCTCGCACCCGCGCAGAGCTCCGCGCCGGACCCCGCCGCCCGGCCCCTGCCCGGCCCCGGCGCGCAGCCGGCCCCGGGGCGCGGCGGGGGCGCGCCGGCGACCATCGCCCTGATCGACGCCGGGATCCAGCCGGAGCATCCATGGCTCGGAGGGGCGATCGCGCCGGACCGGCTGATCGTCGGGGGCGCCGACTTCGTGAGCGGCAACTCCGGACCGCAGGCGAGCGCGCAGGGACGGTCCGCCGAGGCGCACGGGACCGAGGTCGCCGGGCTCGTGCTCCGATCGCCGGCCCTGGCCGGGCTTCCGCCCGAGCGTGTGCCGCGCATGCTCGCGTACCGCGTCGTGGCGCGGGAGTTCGTCGAAGGGCGAGTGCGCCCCCTCGCGCGGAGCGACCGTGTCGTCGCCGCCCTCGACCGGGCCGTCGATCCGAACGACGACGGCAACCTCGACGATCGCGCCAAGGTCGTGCTCATCGGCGTCGCGCGCGGATTCGACGGCGGCGGCGACGACCCGGTGGCCCTCGCGGCGGACGCGGCCGATGCGGCCGGTTCGCTGGTGGTGGCGCCGGCCGGGAACGACGGGCCCTCGTTCGGCGCCGTCGGGACTGTTGGCGGGCCGGCCGCGTCCGAGCACGTGCTCACCGTCGGCGGCATCGGAGCGACGAGCAATCCGCGCACCGCCGCTCTGGAGCTCGAGGTCGGGCCGGCGTCCGCGGGCCTCACCGGGTTGCCGCTGATCGGTCCCGACCCGCCGACCGGCACGTTCCCCGTACGGGTTCTCGCCGGGCAGGACGGGCTGACGGGCGGCGATGAGCTTCGCGACTACGCTGATGCCCGCGGCCGCAGCCGCGTCGTGGGCGCGATCGCGGTCGTGGGTCGCGGCGGCGGGACGCTGGCCACCAAGGCCCGAGCCGCGGCCGAGGCGGGTGCGGTCGCCCTCGGCGTGTGGGACCAGGACGGACCCGGCCTCTTCCCGGGCATCCGCGCCGGCGCCGACGTTCCCATCCCGGTGCTCGGACTCGGTGCCCGCCAGGGACGCGTGCTGGTCGAAAACCCGCGGTTCGCGGCGCGCATCGTCGTGGTGGATCCGGGCACCCGGCCTCAGGCGATCGCGTCGTTCTCGTCGCGCGGTCCCACCGCGGACGGCCACCTGGAACCCGACCTCGTCGCGCCGGCCGTCGACGTGGAGACGGCGTACCCGGGTGCGGGTGGCGAGCCGCTGATCGCCAGGATGAGCGGCACCAGCGCGGCCGCCGCGCAGGTCGCGGCGGTCGCGCTGCGGGTCAGGGTCGACCGACCGGAGCTGACCCCCGCCGACGTCCGCAGCCTGCTCGTTCAGGCGGCCGCTCCGCTGCCAGGTGTGCTGTCCACCGATCAGGGCGCGGGCGTGGTTCGCATGCCCGGCGCGCTGGCCGTCTCGATCACGCCCGCCGTGCTCTCGGGGCGGCGCTCCGCGAGCGCTTCCACCCGGCTGCGGCTCACGCTGCGCAACCTCACCGCAGATCCTGCCGTGTACCGGGTCGCGCTGAGCACGCCCGACGGGACGTTGATGCCGCCCGGCGACTCGGTGGGGGTCGCCCCCGGCGCCGAGGCCCAGGCCACGGTGCAGGTGCCCGCGGGAGTCGATGCGTTCCGGGGAACCGCGCTGGTGCTGGCCGCGGACGGGGCCACCGTCGGCGCAGCGCCGGTGTTCGCCCAGGCGACGCCGGTGGTGTCGCCCGCCGCCCTCGGCTCGCCGGAGATACGCGTGGCGGGAGACGTCGCGGAGGCCCGGGTCTCCGTCGGCAGGGTCGGTCGCTCCGGGAACGCGCTCATGGTCGCGCCGCTCCATCAGCTCGGCCTGTGGCTCGTACCCGCGGGGGGAGGGGCGCCGATCCGCATGGCGGGTGCGAAGCAGTCCGCCGACTGGCCGGCCGGGACGTACCGGTTCATGCTCACCAGGCGGCAGGGGACTGGACGAGAGCTGCCCGCCGGCCGCTACCGGTTGCGCGTGACGGCACTCGGTGCCGACGGCGTGACCCTCGTTCGCGAGAGCAAGGTGTTCGCCTTGCGCTGAGCCGGCTCACGGGCGCCGGGCTTGCGCGTCTCCCGCGTGCTGATAGTTTGTGAGCGTCGGCACAATCCCGCCGGCACGGCGGTCGGGGAAGGTTACGGTTGGCTCAGGATCGACTCACGCTCGGCGTCGCTGCGCGACTGTCGCGGTATCTGCAGGTGCTCACACAGGCGAAGAAGATGGGGAAGAGCTCCATCTCGTCGCAGGCGATCTCCGAGTACACCAACGTCAACCCCACCCAGATTCGCCGCGACCTCTCCGGCTTCGGCAAGTTCGGCAAGCGCGGCGTCGGGTACGACATCGACATCCTGATCGGCCAGATCAGGAAGATCCTCCGAACGTCCGGCCAGCACAACATCGCACTGTTCGGGTCGGGCAACCTCGGGCAGGCGATCGCGAGCAGCGGGGTCTTCGCCGACCACGGCTTCCGGATCTCGGCGATCTTCGACGTCGATCCCGACAAGGTGGGCCTGCGGATCGGCGACCTCTCGGTACGTCACTACTCCGAACTGCCCCAGGTCATCGCCTCCGGCGACGGGATCATGGTCGGAGTCCTCGCCGTGCCGGGGCATGCGGCGCAGATGGTCGCCGACGACCTCGTCGCCTCGGGCGTGAAGATCATCTTCAACTACTCCGACGCGCTCCTGTCGGTGCCCTCCGACGTGACGGTCCACACCTCGAGCCCGGCCGTGGAGCTGCTGTACGCGCTCTATTTCTACCTGACCTAGCCCTGCCGATCCGCTTGGCGAAGCGGATGCGGGGGCGCGATACTCGAGGCTGATGACCCCCGTCCCACCGGCACGGCACCTCCTGCGCGCGAAGGACCTCATCGACGCCCGCTACCGGGAGCCCCTTGACGTCTCCACGCTCGCCCGCGCTGCACGCCTCTCGCCTGCGCACTTCAGCCGCGAGTTCCGCCGGGCCTTCGGCGAGCCTCCCCACCAGTACCTGCTCACCCGCCGGCTCGAGCGGGCGGCCGCCCTCCTGCGCTCGACCGATCGCAGCGTCGCCGAGATCTGCCTCGCGGTCGGGTTGACGAGCGTCGGCTCGTTCACGTCCCGGTTCGGCCGCACGTTCGGGCTGTCGCCGACCGCGTACCGGGCCGCCCACCCGCCGGCGGCCGATCGGGCGCGGATCCCGACCTGCGTCCTGCGGGTTTGGGGTCGCCCCCAATCCAGCACGTTTGGAGAAGACGCGGCCGCCTCGCCGGGCTAGCGTCGCAGTCGACCGTCAACGCACACGAAACGGGAGACGACGATGCTCACACTCACCCACGTCAACCTGTGGGTCCACGACCAGGACGAGGCGCTCGCCTTCTACACCGAGAAGCTCGGGATGGAACTGCGAGACGACGTCACCCTCGCCGAGATGGGCAACTTCCGCTGGCTGACCGTCGGCCCGCCGAACCAGCCCGACATCGCCGTCGTGCTCATGAGCGTGCCGGGTCCTCCCGTGTTCGACGCCGACACCGCCGCGAAGCTCAACGAGCTGGTGGCGAAGGGCGCCGCCGGGGGCCTGTTCTTCTCGACCGACGACTGCCAGTCGACCTATGAGGACCTCAAAGGCCGGGGCGTCGAGTTCTCGCAGGAGCCGACGCAGCAGCCGTACGGACTCGACGCCGCCTTCCGCGACCCGTCGGGGAATCAGATCCGGATGGTCCAGATGTAGCCGTTCGAGTTCGGCGTCAGCCGGGGACGAGCTCCAGCAGGAACGTCTCGCCCCGGCGGCGGAACCCCACCCGCTGCAGGCAGCGCGCGTGGGCGGGGGTGCCGGCGGCCGTCTCAAGACGGTCGAGGCCGGCACTCCTGAAGAGGTCGCGACGGCGGTTGAACAGGTAGTCGCCGATCCTGTAGTCCCGGTAGGCGGGCGTCACGTAGTCGAGCGAGACCCACGTGCGCCCCGGCTCGTCCCGCGGCTCGGTCACGACGACCCCGGCGGGCACCAGGTCGCGCAGTACGACGAAGATGCGCTGGCCGGGACGCTCCGTGAACGCGAAGCCGGGCTGGAAGCTTTGGCTGTCGGCGCCGTGGAAGCTCAGGAACTCGTGGAGGTACGCGGACTCCCGCCCCATCTCGACCACGGCGAACGCCTCCTTCGAGCGCCGCATGTTCACCAGGAAGTCGACGTTGATGAACGCGATCGCGAGATTGACCACCGCGACCGGGTACGCCTCGATGAGGACCCCGTAGATCGTGAAGCACACCGAGCCGATCAGGTTGATCCAACGCAGCCTGATGATCGACCGCATCATCAGCGAGATCGCGATGAGCGCGGACGCGACGTACCCGAGAATCTCGAGGGCGAGGTCGCCGCTCATGCGAGCCCACGATCGATGTGGCGCCCCCGGGACATGCGCCTATCCCACCAGATTCGCCCGGCCGCGGTCGGGTCTGCTCGGAAAGCCCGTTGCTACACTCACTCCCCGTGTCCGCGACCCACGACCACGGGGCCTCGAGCATCCTCGCCGGAGTCCGTGAACGGTTCGACGCGTCGACGGACTTCACCGTCGGCGTCGAGGAGGAGTACCAGCTCCTCGACCCGGAGACGTTCGCGCTCGTCAACCGGTTCGAGGACGTCGTGGACGCCGCCGATCCCGTCCTGCGGGAGCGCCTCGCGGGCGAGCTGATCGCGAGTGAGGTGGAGTTCCGCACCAGCAGGCATGAGAGCTTCGCGGCGGCCGCACGCGACCTGGTTGAGGGACGGCTGGCGACGATCGCGCTCGCCGAGCGCCTGGGCCTCGTCATCGGGGTGAGCGGCGTCCACCCGTTCAGCACGTGGGAGGACCAGCGCATCATCGACACGCCCCACTACCGCCTGGTCGAGGAGGGCCTCGGCTACGTGGCGTGGACCAACAACACCTGGTCGATCCACCTGCACTGTGGGGTTCGCGGCGCGGACCGGGCGGTCGCGGTCTGCAGCGCCCTTCGCAGCGTGCTTCCGGAGCTTCTCGCCCTCTCGGCGAACAGCGCGGTGTTCCGGGGGCGGGCGACGCGACTTCATTCGACGCGCACCCAGGTCTTCACGAAGAGCTTTCCGCGCTGCGGCGTCCCGGATGCGTTCCGCGACTGGGACGAGTACGCGGCGTTCGTTGATCTGCTGGAGCGCACCGGGTCGATTGTCGAGAGCACGCAGATCTGGTGGAGCGTCCGGCCCCATCACAACTTCGGCACCCTCGAGCTGCGTGTCTGCGACGGCCAGACCGAGATGGCGGACGCCCTCGCGGTCGCGGCGCTCGTGAAGGCGTGCATCGCGGCGTTCTGCCGCGACTACGACGCCGGCCGTCCCCTGCCGGCGCACCCCGGACGGCTGATCGAGGAGAACATGTGGCGGGCGATCCGCTACGGCCTCGAGGGCCGCATGATCGAGCTGGATCGCGGCGTCGACAGGCCGACGAGCGTGGCGATCGAGGAGCTGCTTCGGTGGAGCGAGTCGACTCATGACGACCTCGGCCTGACACCGTTCCTGGCCCGGATCCCGGTGATGCTCGCGGGCGGCAACGGCGCGATATGGCAGATCGCCCGCTTCGCGGAGCTTGCCGACCCGGCCGCGTTGCACGCCGAGATCGTGGAGCGAACCCGCCGCTCGGCGGAGGAGGTCCTCGGCGTGATCGGCGCGGTGACGGCGTGAGCGAGCCGCAGGATCATGCCGGCGAGCCGACTGCCGACGAGCTCGTGCAGGAGATGGCGCGGGCCCTCGCCGCGGCTCCGGTGCGCGACATCCTCCTCCAGACCATGGGCACGTTCACGGACCTGGCCGGCGTCCGGCTGGGCTACGGCCCGGAGCGCGAGGCGCATCGCGACCTCGGCCAGGCCAGGTTGGCGATCGAGGTGCTGCGAGCCCTGATCGCGGTCGCGGACGAGGAGCTGGGGGCCGCCCAGGCGCGGCCGTTCCGCGAGCCGCTTGCCCAACTCCAGCTGCTGTATGCCCGTGAGACCGAAGCGGAGGCCGCCCGGCAGGCGGGCGCCGACGCCGACGCGGCGCAGTCGGCGGCCGAGTCGGAGGGCAGTGGGCTGTGGACGCCGGGTGGCGACGAGCCGGGTGACGGCTCGCGCATCTGGACTCCGAGCGACTAGCGCCCAGCCGGGTCAGCGGGCCCCGTTGGTGTGGCGCACCCCGTCGCCGGTCTGCTCGCGGCGGTCATCGTCGACGCCACAGCCCGGCGCGGTCGGCAGCCGTCGATCCGGCTGAGTTCCGCCGCCGGCGTGCGGGTCGCGCCGGCGGGTAGGGTTCCCGCCCGTCAACGAACGAAAGGTGCGGGCTGTGGCGGATGCCGAGATCGGTGTGTTCGGGGGATCGGGGTTCTATTCGTTCCTGGAGGATGTCGAGGCGGTCGCGATCGACACGCCGTACGGCATCCCCTCGTCGAAGCTGTTCATCGGGAAGCTCGGTGGACGACGCGTTGCGTTCCTGCCGCGGCACGGGGTCAACCACGAGTACCCGGCGCATGCGATCAACTACCGGGCAAACCTCTGGGCGATGAAGGAAGTCGGCGTCACCTGGATCTTCGGGCCGTGCGCGTGCGGCAGCCTCCAGCCGAATGTCGAGATCGGGGACTTCGTCGTGTGCGACCAGTTCGTGGATCGCACGACCGGCCGCCGCGACACCTTCTACGACGGTCCGATCACCACGCACGTGAGCGCCGCCGACCCGTACAGCCCCGTGCTCCGCCAGCTCCTGATCGACGGCTGCAGGGACCTCGGCATCACGGTGCACGAGCAGGGAACGATCGTCGTCATCCAGGGTCCGCGTTTCTCGACGCGGGCGGAGAGCAAGTGGTTCGCGTCCGCGGGATGGGAGGTCATCAACATGACGGCCTATCCAGAGGGGTTCCTCGCCCGGGAGCTCGAGATCGCGTACGCGAACATCTCCCTGATCACCGACTACGACGTCGGGGTGGAGGGCGTCCCGCCGGTCACCCACGCGGAGGTCGTTGCGACGTTCAACGCGAACAACGCGAAGCTCAGGGACCTGCTCTTCCACGTGATCCCCAAGGTCCCGACCGAGCCCGACCCGCATGCCGCAAACGCTCTGCAGGGGGCGCGGTGACGAGGCGGGCCGCAGCCCCCTGAAGTGTCAGCCGTCGGGAGCGTCCGCGCTTCCGACGCTCACTTGATTAGCGCCAGCCGCTGGGCGGCGACGCCGGGCAGCACCCGCCCGGCCTCGACGCCCAGCCATGACTCCAGGAAGGTCGCGTACAGGGTCCGGAACTCGGTGGTGACGCGGAGGTTTCCGTCGTCGTCGAGGCTCGCGAGGCCGGGGAACTCCGAGCGGATTCCGCCGTTCGCATGGTTGCCGACGACCAGGACGCACCCGCCGGCGCCGTGATCGGAGCCCAGCGCGTCGTTGTCCTGGCCTCGGCGGCCGAACTCGCTCCAAACGACCGTCAGCACGCGGTCGGCGAGGCCGCGCGCGTCGAGATCGGCTTGCCACGCGACCAGCGAGCCCGAGAGCGTCGCCAGCAGCCCGGCGTGCTCCGCGCGCTGGGCGTCGTGCGTGTCGTAGCCCGACTGGCTGATCGTCGCGATCCGGGTGCCGAAGCCCGCGCCGAGGATGCGCGCGAGGTTCCGCAATCCGCGCCCAAGGGGCTCATCGGGGTACGCCACGGGGGGAGGCGGCACGTTCGCGCCCTCGGCCCGCAACCCCCCGAGCCGATCGAACATGCCGATTGCGTCGCGGTACGCCCGCTGGGCGGCCCTGCGGGCGGGTGAGCGGGCGCCGTGCAGCGCCCCGCGGTACGGACGCAGCGCAGGACCGTCTCGTCGTGGCGGCACCCCCGGGATCGCGAACCCGAAGGTGCCCGGGTCGAAGATGGTGGCGACCGGTGCGCGCTTCGCCAGCAGGATCGGGTCGAGGCTCGTCCCGATGCTCACCGCCTGAAGCGCGTTGTCCGAGCCGCCGATGACGTCGATCGTGCGGCCGAGCCAGCCGGTCCGGTCGGCGGATGCCCCCACGACGCCGGTGCGCCAGAAGATCTGGGAGTTGAAGTGCGACTGGTCAGGGTTCGCGTAGTCCACCGCGGGAAGAACGGCGACCTTGCCGGCGTCGTAGAGCTGCTTCAGCCCTGCGAGCGACGGGTGCCAGCCGAACTCGGGGTGGCCGGGAACGGCGAGCGTGGTCGCCGGATCGATTCCGATCCGCGCACGCAGCTGCCGGTAGCGCGCGTCACCGACCGGCACCAGCGTGTTGAGCCCGTCGTTGCCGCCATCGAGGTAGAGCGACACGAGGATCCTTGCGTCGGGCGCCTCCGCCGCCTCCGCGGCCGCCGCCTCCAGGAGCCCCCGCGCGCCGAACCGCGGCGCGGCGGCGCACGCGATCGTGAGCCCGCCGGCGGCGGAGAGGAGCCGCCGTCGCGTGACTCCGGCTCGGGCGAGCGCTGCCGCCGCGGCCGCCGGGCCGTCGACGAGGGCCTGCTCCGGCAGGTCCAGCACGTGGTCGACCGAACGCTCCAGGAGTCGGCGGCGGGAGACGTGCCAGTCCTCGCATCCGCGTGAGGTCATCTCGCTCATCAGCACACCTGCGCGTCCGGTCCAGCGAGGAGCATGTGCCGCAGAATCCGCTGCCGCTCCGGCCAGTAGTGCTCCGGCTGCCACTTCGCGTCGCGGGTGGCGACACTCGTCCGCGCGTAGCGCGCCAGCGCCGATCGCGTCTGCGGACCCACCCATGGGCGCCCCGTCGCCGCCATCGCCGATGCGAGGGCCTGGGCAGGCGTCTGGCGCTCGGAGATCGACCCCTCGCGGATGTGCATCGTGCGGATGACCTGCGACGCCGCCTGGTACCGGGCGCGAATCGTGGCCGTCGTGAGCCACGCTTCGTTCTGCTCCCAACCGCTGACGTTCGGGGGCGCGAAGGGACGCTGACCCATCTCGGTCAGCATCGATGGCCAGTCCTCGAGAACCACCGACTGGCCGGTCTTTCGGAGCATTCCCGCCAGGAAGACCGCCGGAGGCTTGACCTGATCGGGCTCACCGAGGCCGGCGTACAGCGCGGGGTGGGTGAGGATGATCCCTAGCACCGGCCGGATCTGCGTGCCGGAGCGCCGGTAGGCGCGCACCATCTTCGCCAGCGTCGCCGGGGGACACGGCCGGGGCGTGAAGTACCCCCAGAGCTTCCGGCACAGGTAGGGCGCGTGGGCGGGGTGATCGATCGCGAGGTTCACCACGTCCGCCGGAGTGAACCGGCCGCTCTTGCCGAAGATGACCTTGACGCCGCCGTCGTGGCGGGCGGGCTCGTACCCGAACACCGGAGGAATCCCGGCGGACGTGAACCCGGTCAGGGCACGGGCGGCCTCGCGGATGTCGTGCTCCGTGTAGCCGTTGTTGACGCCGAGTGTGAAGAGCTCGAACAGCTCCCGGGCGAAGTTCTCGTTGGGGTCGCCCTTGTCGCTGTTCTCGAGGTCCAGGAACCGCTGCATCGCCGGATCGCGAAGCACCGCCTGCGCAAGGGCCCGGAAGCTTCCCAGCGCCCGGCCGCGGATCGTCCAGTACTGGGCGAGCATGAGCTTCGCGTCGTTGACCTTCTCGTTGCTCGTCGCGAAGTGGTCGTGCCAGTTGAAGGACATGCGCTCGACGAGCTGGTGCCGGCCCCGAACCATCCGGTCGAGCCACCAGAGCACGTCGTGACCGTCGACGTTGAGCGGGTCGATCGGCCGGCCGCCCACGCGCGGTGCGGGCGCGCGCCGCAGCTGCGGTCCGCGCGGGCGAAGGAGTCCGGCGACTGCGGAGCCGAGGCCCGCGCGGGCGAGCCGGTCGGCCTCGCCCGGGAGCGCGCCGAACCCGGCGCGCCAGTAGAGCCGCTCGATCTTCGCCCGCGAGGTCGAGCTCACCTGTCGGCCCACGATCGGCCGACGGGGCCAGCGATCTCCGCTGATCGGCGAGACGGCGGATGGCCCACGATTTCGTGAATCGTGAAGGTACTTTCGTACATTCGCAAGAGACCATAGCCCGCGCGCCGGGCGAGTGCAGGTGGAACCGGTCCGCCGGGCCGATCGTCGATGGATCGCAGGATCGCGGCGTCAGCGCCCGGTGCGCGCCGGTTCCCTGTGATAAAAAACCGCGTCCTTTCGCGGCCGAAGCGCCCTGGGCCTGAGTGCCGGGCGGCCACGCTTCGATGCGTACCCGGATAATGGGGGAAATAGCTCTTGTCTGAGTTCCTTGTGGACAACACGACGTGGCTCGCCGTCGTGTGTGGCCTGATCGCCGTCGCGTACGGCGTTGGCCTGACGCTCTATCTGCTCAAGAAGCCCGCGGGTAACGAGCGCATGCAGGAGATCGCCCGGGCGATCCAGGAGGGCGCGAAGGCGTACCTCACCCGCCAGTACACGATCATCGCCGGCGTCGCCGTGGTGCTCTTCGTCCTGCTGGGCGTCCTCGGCTCGTCCGTCGACTCGTCACTGGTCGGCTGGGAGGCGGCGATCGGCTTCCTGATCGGCGCCGTGGCGTCGGCCGCGGCCGGCTTCATCGGCATGAACGTCTCGGTTCGCACGAACGTCCGCACGGCCGAGGCCGCACGGGGCGGGCTCAAGCCGGCGCTCGGCATCGCCTTCAAGGGCGGGTCGGTGACCGGACTGCTGGTGGTGGGCCTTGGGCTTCTCGCCGTGGCCGGCTACTGGTGGGCCCTCGGCGAGGACGCCGAGGCCGTCAAGCCGCTCGTTGGCCTGGCCTTCGGCGGTTCGCTGATCTCCGTCTTCGCCCGTCTGGGCGGCGGCATCTTCACAAAGGGCGCCGACGTCGGCGCCGACCTCGTCGGCAAGGTCGAGGCGGGGATCCCGGAGGACGACCCGCGCAACCCGGCCGTCATCGCCGACAACGTCGGCGACAACGTCGGCGACTGCGCCGGCATGGCCGCCGACCTGTTCGAGACGTACGCCGTGACCACGGTGGCCGTCATGTTCCTGGGCTCGCTGTTCTTCACAGGCGTCGACGCCAAGAACGCGATCCTCTACCCGCTCGCCCTCGGCGGGATCTCGATCCTGACGTCGATCATCGGCACCTGGTTCGTCCGCGCCGGCAAGGGCGCGAACATCACCACCGCCCTGTACACGGGCCTCGGCGTGGCCGCGGTGCTCTCGGCGGTCGGGTTCATCCCGATCACGAGGGGCCTGATGGACGGCGTCAGCCCTGACGGGCTCGACGTCGCGTGGACCGACTACTACTGGTGCGCGATCATCGGCCTCGGCGTGACGGTCCTGCTCGTCGCGATCACCGAGTACTTCACGGGCACCCTCTGGAACCCGGTCAAGTCGATCGCGAAGGCGTCCCAGACGGGACACGCGACGAACATCATCGCCGGGCTCTCCGTCAGCCTGAGGGCGACGGCCCTGCCGGTCGTCGTGATCGGCGGCGGCATCGCCGGTTCGTACCAGCTCGCCGGCGTCTACGGCATCGGAACGGCCGTCATGGCCATGCTCTCCCTGACCGGCGTGGTCGTCGCGCTCGACGCGTTCGGGCCGATCACCGACAACGCGGGCGGCATCGCCGAGATGGCGGAGCTGCCGGCGGAGGTCCGCGGCGTCACCGACCCGCTCGACGCGGTCGGCAACACCACCAAGGCCGTCACCAAGGGGTACGCGATCGGTTCCGCCGGCCTTGCGGCCGTCGTGCTGTTCGTCTCCTACATCGAGGAGTTGAAGAACGCGAACTTGGCGTTCTTCGACTCGCTGAACTTCCAGCTCAGCAACCCGTTTGTCGTGATCGGACTGCTGGTCGGTGGCATGATGCCGTTCCTCTTCGGCTCGCTCGCCATGGAGGCGGTCGGCAAGGCCGGCGGCCAGGTGGTTGAGGAGGTCCGGCGCCAGTTCAGGGAGAAGCCCGGGATCATGGCGGGCACCGACCGGCCGGACTACGCCCGGTGCGTGCGGATCGTGACCGCGACGGCGCAGAAGCAGATGCTCGTTCCCGGTCTCATCCCGATCGCGTTCCCCATCATCATCGCGTTCATCTTCGGCAAGACGAACGGCGCGGAGATGCTGGGCGGCCTGCTGCTCGGCGTCATCGTGACCGGGTTGTTCGTCGCGATCTCGATGACGTCCGGTGGCGGGGCGTGGGACAACGCCAAGAAGCTGATCGAGGACGGTCACTACGGCGGCAAGGGGTCCGAGGCTCACAAGGCCGCGGTCACCGGGGACACCGTCGGCGACCCGTACAAGGACACCGCGGGTCCCGCGATCAACCCGATGATCAAGATCGCCAACATCGTGGCGCTGCTCATCATCCCGTTCCTGGTCTAGACCGGCCGGTTCGACGGGGGCGCGTTCGCTTCGACGCGCGCCCCCGTCGTATTTGGGTCCCGCGCCGTGGACCGGACCGCCGCGGCGGGTCAGGCGCTGACGATCATGAGCACGGCGACCCCGGTCAGGAGCACCGCGAACATGCGGCCGAGCACGAGCCGGGGGACGCGGGGCGAGAGCGTCGCACCGGCAAGCGAGCCGGCGATCGTCGCCACGGCGAAGGGGAGCACCAGCGGCCAGTCGACGTGCGAGCCCTGCGCCAGGTGATTCGCGAAGCCGGCAACGCTTATCAGGAAGATCGCGATCAGCGACGTGCCGATGGCCAGCCGCATCGGCACGCCGAACCCGACGCTGAGCATCGGCACGATCACGAAGCCGCCGCCCACTCCGAAGAACCCTGTGAGGACCCCGACCGCGGCTCCGGCGCCGACCAGTTTCCACAACGGGATCTGCGGGCAGGCCAACCGAGACGCAGGGCCTCGCGGAGCGCCGCCCGACGTGGTGCGTCGCCACGTCACGCCCGCGACTCCGAGGATGAGCAACGCAAGGAGCACCACGAGGAGGGATCCGCTCGCGTGAACGTTGGCCACCGTGCCGAGCGCCACGCCGGGCAGCGCCGCGAGCGCGAGTACCCCCGCGACTCGCCAGCAGACGTACCCTCCGCTGGCTTGGCGCATCCCACCGACGAGCGCAGCCAGCCCCACGACCACGAGCGATCCGGTGGTCGCCGCATGCACGTCCTGCCCGAGGACGGAGACCAGCACCGGCACGGCGAGGACGGCGCCGCCTCCGCCGAGCATGCCGAGCACCAGGCCGATCGCGGCGCCGAGCGTGAGCGCGAGGGCGAGCGTCGTGCTCACCCGGCACCGCTCATGATCCGACGATCGTCGCGGCGCAGTTGTTCGCGCCGACCTCGAGTCCCGCCACGTCGTCGTCGTCACCGGTTGGCGTGAGGTTTGCGGCGATGATCTCCAGGTAGTTCTGCGGCCGGGGGGGCATCGCGGCGAGCACCTCCGTCACGAAGCCGTCGGCGTCCAGATCGACGAGCGGTGTGGTGGCGCGCACCTCACCGAGCGTCGCCACGACCGGCGCCGACCTGCGCCCCCCGCCGTAGTGGCAGGGGAGGAGCACGACGTCGTCGCCGAGCGGCAGCAGCCGTTCGTGCAGCGTCCGATGCAGGAGCCGAGCGGCGTCCGCGGCGCCCGCGTCGCCGACCTCGAGGTCCGGGCGCGCGACGGAGTCGACGAAGAGGGAGTCGCCTGCGATCACCGCGACGCCGTCGACGACGACCCCGACGTTGTCGGTCGTGTGCCCCGGGAGGCCGATCACCCGCGCGTCGGCGCCGCCGAGCCGGATGCGATCGCCGTCGCGAACGGTCACCACGCCTGCAGCGTCGGCCCCGCGCGCGAGCGCGCCCGTGGAGAGATGCATCTGCGCCCCGGTTGCCGCCGCCAGGGTCCGCAATCCGGAGAGATGGTCCGCATGGACGTGCGTGTCGAGGACATGCGTGATTCGCGCCCCAAGGCGGGCCGCCTCGGCCACATAGGTCTCCACGTCGGGGGCCGGGTCGACCACGAGCCCCTCGCCGCCGGATGCAACCAAGTACGAGAGGCAGCCGCGGGCCTCGCGCCGGAACTGCACGATCGTCGCCGCCGACGGCACCGGGACGACGTCGGACGTCAGGAGGCGCGACCACGCGATCATCCCGCCGGCGACGCTCATCGCGTCGAGGCCGGCGTCGCGCAGCAGGCCGCTGGCGGCACCTGAGGTGCGCCCACGCGTGCAGAGCACCCGCAGCGTCTGTGGCTCGCGAGCCGCGGCGGCGACGAGGCCGGCGGGGTCCCGCTCGAGCTGCGCGAGCGGCACGTTGATCAGCGTCGCGCCCGCGGGCTCGATGTGCCAGTCGTCAAACGTCGCTCGATCCCGGACATCCAGGATCGTGATCGGCGCTCCGGTCCGGATCTCCGCCTCGAGCTCCGTTGCGGTCACCTCGGTGCGGGTCATCGGCTCCTCCGAAGTGCTCATGATCACACCGTAGACCTGCCACGGATAATAATCCAATCAGTCTTCTGGCAGTGAATGATAAGTTTGATTGATGGATTTCAGCGCCGATCAGCTTCAGGTGTTCGCCACGGTGGTGGAGGAGGGATCGGTCACCGCCGCCGCCCGGGCGCTCAACGTCACCCAGCCCGCCGTGTCGAGCCGGCTGCGCAATCTGCAGCTGCTGGCCGGCCGCCAGCTCTACCGCCGGGGCGCGCGCGGGATCGAGCTGACCGAGGCGGGCGAGGCGCTGCTTCCGCACGCACGGGCCGTCGCGCGCGCGCTGACGCGCGCGCGTCACGCGGTGGAGGCGCCGTCGGCGGCCGAGCTTCGCACGACGATCGCGATCTCGGAGGCGGCGATCCCGCTCGTCATGCCGTGGATCGTGGCGGCCGCGCTCCAGCCGCCGGTGCTCGACGTGCGCGTGGTGCCCTGCGATGCGACGACGGCGGTTCAGACCGTGCTCGCCGGCGCCGCGGACCTGGCTGTGGCGGTGGCCCCGCCCGACCCTCCGTCCGACGACCTCACGCGACGTCCGATCCTCGTCGACGACATCGTGCTCGTCCGCTCACGGGCCCGAGAGCGGCGTGCGCCGCTCGGCATCGTGGAGGGACTGACCGTGCTCTGGCAGGCACGGGGATCGGCCGTGCGCGCGACAGTCGAGCGGGCACTCGAGGCGGTCGGCGTCTGGCCGTCGATGACCCTGGACGTCGGAAGCTCGCTGGGCGTACTCGCGGCGGTCGCGGCCGGTGAGGGCGCCGGCTTCCTCCCGCGCTCCTACGTCGCCCAGTACGTGGCGGCGGGCCTCGTGCATGCCACCGGCCTGATGGCCGCGAATCTCGATGCGCGGTTCGAGCTCATCTCCGCGGCGCTCGACGACCTGCCCGCCGCGTCACGCCGGATCGCCGACGGGCTCAGGCGGGTCGGTCCGCTCGGGCCCGACGTGGCTCGCGGCAGCACGGCCGGTGCATGACGGCCGACCTCAGGAGAGCTCGGGGAAGAAGAGGGCCTTCACGTGGGAGCGCCACTCCGCCTCGTTGCCCTCCATCTTGTACTGACCGACCCCGTTCGCCAGGATCGCCTGGTTCTTCGGGCTCGACGCGAGCGCGAACTGGCAGGCCTGGGGGGTGGCCGGGTTGGCGCACTCGGCGGGAGCGCCGCCCTTGTTCTTCGGCATCCCGCGGGTCATGTGGAAGTGGATCTTCGCCATGAGCGTGGGATCCGGCGCAGCGGCGCCCGGCGCGGTCAGGTAGAGGGCGAAGCGCCACGGGTACACCGACCACTCGTAGGTGTTGAACGGCGAGCGCACCCGGGTCCTGGTGTCGAAGTGGTACATCTCCAGCCAGATGCCGCCGGAGAGCTGGAGCGCCGAGCGAAGCCCCTCGTGGGAGCGGAAGTGCGGGCGCTTGTCCCGTCCGAGGTTGTGGTACTTGCCGCGGCCGACCCCGATCGACGTGACCACTCCGGGGGCGAGGTAGAAGTGGACGCGCTGGGCGTAGATGCCGCCGTCGGGGTGCGGGATCGACGCGAGGATCTGCATGGCCTGGCCGAGCTCGTACCCCGCGTGCCCGGGCCGCGGGCGCGGGATGTAGTTCGGGAACTTCCGCTTCGCCTGGTTGCGGCTCGTGCGGCCGGCCCAGGCCTTCGTGTTCAGGTTGGGGCCCTTTTCCGCGAAGCGGTAGTCGATCTCGTCGACGAACACGAGGTGGCTCCGGCACCCTGCGTATCCCCACGGGACGAAGTGGCAGTCGTCGGCGTCGATCTTGGAGCGCAGCATGCGGGCCATCGACTCGGCGTCCCCGGCCGCGAGAAGCGCGGTGCCGCTCACGCCGGACAGGCGGTAGGGCTTGTCGGCGTCGCCGCCGAACAGGTGGCCGACGTTCGGCTCCTGAACGTACAGGCGTCCGTCGAGCGGGAGGGCACCGGCGGTCCCCGGCTTGACGATCTGCCGGTTGGTGTCCTGACTGGCGTAGAGGACCACCATCGGTGTGGCCGAGGCGGTCGCCGCCGCCAGGGCCATGGAGGCCGCGAGCGTCAAGATGATGCGGCGTGCTGCGCGCATTTTCGTCGAAATCCTTTTCGTGATCCCCGCGGCGCCTCTTGCGCCACGCCAACTTGCAAAATCGTTATCGGCAGTCGCGCCGGATTCTTTGAGCGGTCGGGTGAGTCACCGGAAGAAGATCCGGCTGACGTGTGACCGCCAAGCGGCCTCCTCGCCCTCCATCCGGTACTGCCCCACGCCGTTCGCGAGGATCGCCCGGTTCTTCGCCGACGCCGCCAGCGTGAACTGACAAGCCTGGCCGGCGCCGCGGCGGCAGATCGCGGGGGCTCCGCCCTTCGCCTTCGGCGTCCCGCGGGTCATCATGAAGTGCAGCCGGCCGAGTGCGCCCGGGTCCGGTGCGCCGGCACCCGGCCCGGTGAGGTAGAGCGCGAAGCGCCACGGGTACACGGACCACTCGTAGGTGTTGAACGGCACCCGGGAGCGGCTCGCCCGGTCGAAGTGGTACATCTCGAGCCAGACGCCCCCGGCGCGCTGAAGCGCGGAGCGGACGCCCTCGTACGAGCGGAAGTGCGGCCGCCGGTCTCGGCCGAGGTTCTGGTACTTGCCACGACCCACGCCGAGCGACGAGACGAC
Organism: uncultured Thermoleophilia bacterium; assembly: GCA_963777565.1. Taxonomy (GTDB): domain Bacteria; phylum Actinomycetota; class Thermoleophilia; order Miltoncostaeales; family Miltoncostaeaceae; genus CALMEC01. The sequence continues at coordinate 295,346 of CAVZQZ010000009.1, read as the reverse complement.
GCCGGGCGCGACGTAGAAATGCACCCGCTGCGCGTAGCTCCCGCCACCCGGGAACGGGGATGCCGCGAGGATCTCCATGGCCCGCCCGAGCTCGTAGCCGAGTTGGCCCGGGAGCGGAGCTGGCACGTAGTTCGGGAACTGCGGCTTCGGCTGGCCGCGGCTCGTGCGGCCTCGCCATGCGGGGGTGTTGAGATTCGGCGCGGGCTCCGCGAAACGGTGGTCGATCTCGTCGACGAAGACGAGGCGGCTGCGGCAGCCGAACCAGGCCGAGTCGTAGAAGCAGTTGCTCTGGTCGATCGCGCCTCGCAGCACGCGCGCCATGGCCGGTCCGCTGCCCGCCGCTCGCAACTCGTCCTCGGTCACTCGCGCGAGGCGGAATGCCCGGTCGGCCTCGCCGGCGAAGAGGTGCCCCCAGTTGGGCTCCTGTATGAACAGTCGTCCGTCGACCGGGAGCGCACCGGGCGCACCCGGGCGGATGATCTTCCGGTTGGTCTCGGCCGTGCCGTACAGGACGATCATCGGCGAGGCGGACGCCGTCGCCGCGGCTGCCGCCGCGACGACGAGGCCAAGTAGCAGTCTGAGACGTGCGCGAATCGGGCAACGCTCGTTGGTCGGGTGCGGGATGGCGCATCCATGCGCTGCGCGGGACCCTGACACGCCACGGCCGCCCCGAACAGGCAGGTTCTGTGAGAAACAGGTCCGGCTTCACGAACCTCTTACACTTGCGCGACTACCAGTCGGCGCCGGTGAGCGTCTCCGATCGCGGCGCGATCGCCGCCACCGGAATGGCGAGGCCCGCGCAACGCAGCAGCCGGCTCGCCTCCCGAATCGTCTCCGGGTGCGCATCGTCGACGATCACCACGACGCGGGTCTCGAGCGCCCCGTCCACCAGCCGCTCCAGCCGTTGCACCGTCTCCCGGCGCACAAGGGTCTCCGGCAGCTCCACCTCGAACACGACCGGGGGGGTCTCGGCACCCCGGTCGCAGGAGACATCGGGCGGTCGGCCCGCGCGGGGCTCCGGCGGAGCGAACCCGGGCGCCTCGGCCCTGACGGTCCAGCTCGTGCGCAGGGCCAGGTCGCGGGCAAGCGCGGCGACCCCATCGTCGTGGAGCGCCAGCCGGCGCTCGAAGTCCTTGAGCCAGTCCGTGTAGACGATGATCGATGCTCCGTCGGGCGGTCGGGAACGATCAAGCGGAACGCTAACGCCGGGACCGGACGTCCCTCTTGCTCCGCGAGGCTTGATAACCTCGGCCGGGATGCCTGATCTCCACCGCGATGACGGTTACGACCCGGACCGGTGGGACGCGCGGTTCATCATCGCGCGCGACGGGCCGCGGGAGCTCGAGGACGGGGTCTACCGGCGCACGCTCGCATCGCTCAACTCGGGGTGGCTCGCCCGGGGCGGCCTTCTGCGCCTCCACGACGATCACCTCTCCTTCGCGCCTTCGCCGATGGAGCGGATGCTGCTGGCCAAGCCGCACCGCATCGACTTCGACGCGATCGAGTCCGTCGTTCGCGAGCCCCCCGGCGCCGAAGAGGTCCTCCCGGGCGGCAAGGCCGCGCGGATGCGCATCACCACGCGTCAACGCTCGTTCGAGTTCGTGTTCACCGTCGGCCTGGACGACTGGCTCGAGGCGGTTGGCGAGCGACGGCGCATCTGGGAGACCCGCACGAGGTTGGGCGATGGGCACGGCGAATCGTAAGCTCCCACGGCGGCCGAGTGCCGCCCGTCCGCGCCCCGGCGAAACCGTCAGGAAGCAGGGCGGCGCAGATTTGCAGAACGGGTGGCTGGGCCGTCACGGCACCCTGTACCTCGCCGACGATCGGCTCGTGTTCGTCCCGACCGTGCTCGACACGGTGCTCATGGCGAAGCGGCGTGAGATGCCGCTCGACGAGATCATCGAAGTGGAGCGGTCCCCGGCGAGCCCGGACGGCGTGGTCCCCGGCGGCCGGCGTCCACGGATGATCATCCACACCGCGGAGTGCGCATACGAGTTCATGGTCGGCGACCTGGACGCCTGGATCGACGCGCTGGAAATCGTCTACGCCCATCGAATCAAGCACGGGCAGCCGCACCACCCGGTCGTCGTGCGCGAAGGCTCGACCACCGCGATGCTCAGAGAACTGTGATGCTCCGGTAAACTCCAGGAAATGCCGGGGACTTCCGAGGATTCAGGCGCGTGATGATCGCGGTCAGTGACAGGAGCCGCTCGGCGGTGAGTGCGCTGACCGAGCTGGCGCGCCGCGCCGAGCCGTCACCGATCCCCATCCTCGAGATCGCTGAGAGCCGCGGCATCCCGCTCCACGTGTTGGAGCAACTGTTCTCGTCGCTGCGCCGGGCCGGGCTCCTGAAGAGCCAGCGCGGGGTGAAGGGCGGGTACATGTTCCAGCGGCAACCGCGCGAGATCACGGTGCTCGACGTCGTGGAGTGCGTCGACGGTCCCGTCCGGCCGTCGGCCGACGGGGCGGTGAGCGCCGGCGACGAGCTCTGGCACGACGTTCAGATCCGCCTCGCCGAGGCCCTCGACGCCGTATCGATCGCCGACATGGTCGAGCGCGAGTCGCGGCACGACGGCGCCCTCATGTTCCACATCTGACGCCGGGAGCAGCCAAGGCAACGCTCCCGCGACTGTCTCCCTGCAAACAGTCGCAATCCCTCGTGGCGCGAGTCGTGATCGACGAAAGACCGCACGCCCGTCGAGCGGTCAGCAGGCACGGTACGTATACCCGTCCGTCCCCGCCGGGACGATGTCGCGGTCGCGGTAGATGATCGAGATCTTCGAACCACGGGCCGAGCACGCAGCGTTGAAGTTCGCCAGGCCGCCGTTGTCGGTGTACTCGATCTCGTACACGCGGCTGCCGTAGGCGGCGGTGTACGCCGTACACTCCGAGTACACGTGGCACTCTTCGGCCACCGCGAAGTCGAAGCCGATCGACGCGTGGAGTGGCGCGATCTCCGATGCGTTCTTCTGCGCGACCGCGAGGCCGCGCGCGTGGGCCTTCCGAACAAGCAGCCTGGCCAGCGCGACATTCCCGCTGCGTGTCAGCAGGTGGCCGCTGCGCGTCCACGAGTCGAGGTTGTCGGGCTCGATCGCCTTGTAGCCCGACGCCTTACAGCCCGCAAGCCACCTGCCCATGATCGCGGCGATCCGTGCGCGCTTCGCCGCGGTACGAGTGTCGAGCAAGATCTCATCCGGGTACCCCGGATCGGTCACATACCTACCGGTCGCGTTCTTGAGCAGCAATGCCGAGTATCTCGACGTCCAGAAGGACCTCTCGTCCGGCTGCGTCTGGTACGCGTTGACGTAACAGATCGAGTACTTGCCCGCGGCCGCCGGCGCGGTGCGGTCACGGTCGACGATGCCGACCGACGCCGCCGGCCTGTATGGCCCGCCGAGCTGGTAGTCGAACTTGGCATTCGCCGGCGGCAAGGCGATCCGTCGCTTCGCGCCGCCTGTCGCCGGCGCCGCGACCGGCGTCGCGAGCAGTATCGACGCGGCCAAGACCATCGTTCCTGTTCGTGCGCGGATGACGCACCTCCTTCGAGTTCGCCCCGCCGTGGGTCCACGCTGAGGCGTCACATCGGCCCGACCTGTAACTGCCGGCTCGCGGCCTCAACATTCTGACAGTCTGGGTCCGATCGTCATCACTACTCAGATACGACGGTCGCATGCACTCGCCCGAACGCGCCGCCCCGACCGGACCCGAGGCCCCCGGGGCGGGAACCCCAAGCCCGAGAGCTGCATCCCAACCGGCCGCCGACCCGCATCCACGCGCGCCGCGGATCGGCGCTCCGGAACGCGCCGACGACCGATGGTAGGGTCCCGCCGGTGTCAGTCGCGCAATCGATCACGGATCTCGTCGGACGTACGCCGGTCGTGCGGCTGGGCCGTCTCGACGAAGGGACGGGCGCCCGGATCCTCGGCAAGCTCGAGTCGTTCAACCCTGCGGGCAGTGTCAAGGACCGCATCGGGCTCGCGATGATCGAGGCGGCGGAGGCCGACGGCCGCCTCACCCCGGGATCGAGCGTGATCGTCGAGCCGACGTCGGGCAACACCGGCATCGCCCTGGCGTTCGTCGCCGCGGCGAAGGGCTACCGGTGCATCCTCACGATGCCGGAGACCATGAGCCTCGAGCGGCGCAACCTCCTGCACGCCTACGGGGCGGAGCTCGTGCTCACGCCCGGCACGGAAGGCATGCGCGGAGCGATCGCGAAGGCCAAGGAGATCGCCGGCGAGACGCCAGACTCGTTCATCCCGCAGCAGTTCGAGAATCCGGCGAACCCCGAGATCCACCGGCGCACGACGGCCGACGAGATCTGGCGCGACACCGACGGCGAGGTCGACGTGCTCGTCGCCGGCGTCGGCACCGGCGGTAGCATCACCGGCGTCGGCGAGATCCTGCGTGAACGACGCCCGGGCTTTCGGACCGTCGCTGTCGAGCCGGCGGACTCGCCGGTGCTCTCCGGCGGCAGCCCGGGCCCCCACCGCATCCAGGGCATCGGTGCGGGGTTCGTCCCCGGGGTCCTGAACACGGATGTGTACGACGAGGTCGTCACATGTCCCTCGGACGGGGCGTTCGACATGACCCGCCGTCTCGCCCGAGAGCTCGGCATCCTGGCCGGCATCTCGGCGGGCGCGAACGTGTGGGCGGCGGTCCAGGTGGCGGAGCGTCCCGAGAGCGCGGGGAAGACCATCGTGACCTTCCTGTGCGACACCGGCGAGCGCTACCTCAGCACTCCCGGTCTGTTCGACGAGGGGTAGGGCAGCCGCCGACGCGGACGGCAGCTAGGCCCGGCGAATGAGGGACACCTGGCGGGTCCGCTGGTGGAAGCCCTGCTTGTCCCAGAACCCGAGCGCTTCGGCGGTGTCGTCGACCTCGGCGACGAGGTGGCTGCCGAGCGCGTCGCGCACCGCCATCGCGACCTCGCCGACCAGCGCCTTGCCGATGCCTTTGCGCCGCTCGTCGGGGACCACGCCGATCCAGTTGATCCACCCCGACGGCAGCTCGGCCTGCGCGAACCCGACGACCGTGTCGCCCTGCCGCGCGGCGAAGAACGCGCCCCAGCCCTCGGCGGTCTCGAAGCCCGTCGGCGAGCCGACCTCGCGGAAGAACGAGAAGTCCGCCATCGCGGCCTCCTGGGCGGCGGCGAACGACTCCGCCCACTCGTTCTTGTACGGCGAGATCGTGATGCCCGGCGGCGGCGGCTCCTTACGAAAGACGTCGAGTCGCCGCGCGACGACGACGGTCCTGGCGTACGGCTCGAAGCCGGTGGCGATGAGGATGCCGACGAGCGGGTCGTCCGGCGCGCACGCGAAGTCGTACGGCGCGTCTCCGACCGCCGCCAGGAGCGCCTCCACGGCGGCGGGGGTCTCCGCCTTGAGCCCGTCCAGGCGCGTCGCCTTGGCACTTGGCGACGGTCCCGGTCGACACGATGCGCCGGGGACGGTGACGGGGCCGGTGCTGCTCAACGTGTCTCCGCTCGGCGCATTTCCATGGGGCGGTGCAATACTAGCCAGCGTGATGGGCCTTCCTGGCGTCGACATCCTGAAGCGGGCCGGGGCAACGTTCCGGCGCGACGTGGCCGTCGCCCGCGAGCGCGACCCGGCGGCTCGGTCGACGCTCGAGGTCGTGACGTCGTACCCCGGCGTCCACGCGCTCTGGATGCATCGCCTGGCGCATTCGCTCTACGGCCGAGGCCTGCGGCTCCCGGCGCGGTGGGTGAGTCAAGTCTCCCGGAGCATCACCGGCATCGAGATCCATCCCGGCGCGCAGATCGGCCCGGGGCTCTTCATCGACCATGGAATGGGCGTCGTGATCGGCGAGACCACCGAGATTGGCGAGGACGTCACCCTCTACCAGGGCGTGACGCTCGGCGGGACCGGCAAGGAGACCGGCAAGCGCCATCCGACCGTTCGCGACGGCGTGATCATCGGCAGCGGCGCCAGCGTCCTCGGTTCGGTGGAGATCGGCGAGGGCGCCAAGATCGGCGCCGGCTCGATCGTGATCAAGGACGTCCCTGCGAACTCCACCGTCGTCGGCAACCCGGGACGCGCCGTCGTCGTCGACGGCCAGCGCGTGGACCCGGAGACGCTCCACCACCCCACGCTCGAGCACACGCGACTGCCCGACCCCGTGGCCGAGGCGATGGCGTGCCTGGTGCGCCGCGTCACCGAGCTGGAGCAGGACATCACGGACCTGCGTGAGGGCAGGGAGCAGCCACAGCGCAGCAAGGACCGCGACTGCCTTCCCACTGTGCAGGAGGAGATCGCCGGGATTCTCGGCCTCAACGGGGGCAGCGGTATCTAGCCCGTCACGCGGCGGGCACCGCCGGCCACCCCGGTCCGTCGAGGATCCATCCCACCTCACGCCGGCGACCAGGCCTCGAACCGTCCGATGAACCGCCGCACGCGCCGTCCTCCCGCCGCCGTCGCGTCCACCACCTGACGTCGCGTCTGCGTCTGTGCGGATTCTGGTCTGGCACGGCTACCTGCTTGGCGGCACCGGCTCGAACGTCTACACGCGCTCGATCGCGCGTGAGTGGTCCCTCGCCGGGCACGACGTCGTCGTCGTCTGCCAGGAGCGCCATCCGGGGCGCTACGACGTCGGCGGCGCGCGGGTCGTCCGAGCGGAGTTGCCGTCGCGGTTGCTGCCGGTGTTCGTGCTCGACCGCTACGAGGGTCTCGAGGCCCGCCGGCTTCCGGAGCTCTCGCGCGCCGAGCGGGCGGCGTTCGTCGACGCGAACGCGGCGGCGTTGAGGGAGCTTGGTCCTGCCGACCTCGTCTTCGCGAACCACGTCCTGCTCGGCGGGCCGGTCGGGGCCGCGAGCGGGTTGCCGTTCGCGGTGAAGGTGCACGGCTCAGAGCTCGAGTACTCGATGCGGGGCAACCGGGACCTGGAGATGTGGGGGAGGCAGGCGCTCGCCGGCGCGGAGGCGGTCTTCGTCGGCTCGTCGCACATCCGCGGCGTCCTCGAGGAGGTCGTCGGCCACATCGACCGAGTCCACGAGGTGCCGCCAGGGGTTGACGTCGATGAGTTCCGGCCGGAGCCGCCCGCGGAAGCGCTCGCCGCGCTCCTCGAGCAGGCGCGTGCCGACCCACCGAATGCGGACCGAACGGACGAGTGGCTTCCGGACGAGGGCAATGCTGACCGGTTCGCCCGGTTCTTCACGGAGGACGCGCCCACGGTCGTCTACTTCGGGAAGCTGATCCGGGAGAAGGGCGTGCACCTGCTGCTCGACGCACTCGGCGGCCTCGACGCGCGGGCCGTCGTCGTCGGGTCCGGCGACTATCGCGCCGAGCTGGAGGCGCTCGCGCCGCCGCGGACGCTCTTCACCGGGCCGCTCGAGCACCGTCACCTCGTCCACCTGCTGCCGCTCGCGGACGCAGTCGTCGTGCCGTCGGTCTTCCCCGAGGCGTTCGGAATGGTCGCGGCGGAGGCCGCCGCGTCAGGCGTCCCGCCGCTCGTCGCGCGCCATTCGGGCCTCGCCGAGGTGGCGGCCGTGATCGAGGCGGAGTACCCCGACGGCTACCGTCACCTCGTCTCGTTCCAGCCCGGGGATGCAGACGCCCTTCGCGAGGTGCTCCGCGGCCTTCTCGCGCTCTCGGCGGAGGAGCGCGCGGTCCTCGGTGCCGCGGCCCGGCGTGCTGTCGAGGCCCGCTGGAGCTCGCGTCGAGTCGCGGAGCGGCTTCTCTCGCTCAGCCTCGGACGGCGCTGAGGCTCGTTGGCTACCCGGCCGACCGGGCTGCGTGTCCCCGGTCCTGCGGATCAGCCGGGCGCAGCGATGGTCCTTAACGCGCCCCGCCCGTAGTGCCCCGAACGATCCGGACCGGGGAGTCGAATGGTGCGGCACCGCGCTCACAGGTTGGCTCATGCCGCTCCGGTGGCGCTCGCGGCGCGCCGGGCATCCGGCCGCCTTCGCTACGCTCAGTGGGTGGCCGACCTCCTCGCCGGGCTCAACCCGCCGCAACGCGAAGCCGTCCTGCACGGCGACGGCCCGCTGCTCGTGCTCGCGGGCGCCGGCAGCGGCAAGACGCGGGTGCTCACCCACCGAATCGCACACCTGATCGGCGATCGCGGCGTGTCGCCCCACGAGATCATCGCGATCACCTTCACCAACAAGGCGGCGGGCGAGATGCGGGAGCGGCTCGAGCAGCTCGTCGGTCCGCAGGTTCGCGCGATCTGGGCGGCCACGTTCCACTCCGCCTGCGTGCGGATCCTGCGGCGTGACAGCCCCGCCGTGGGGTACGAGCGGAGCTTCGCCATCTTCGACGCCGCCGACCAGCAGCGGCTGCTGAGGCGCTGCTACGAGGATGAGAACCTCGACCAGAAGCGGGTTCCGCCGCGTGCCGTGCTCGGCAGGATCTCCGATGCGAAGAACCGGCTGCAGGGACCCGACGAGCTCGACATCGACTCGTTCGGCGACGAGATCGTGGTGCGCCTCTACCGCCGGTACCAGGACCGCCTTCGCGCGAATCAGGCGATGGACTTCGACGACCTGCTGATGCTCACCGTGCAGCTGCTCGAGGGCGACGCGGAGGTGCGCGAGCGCTACCAGCAGCGCTTCGGGCACGTGCTCGTCGACGAATACCAGGACACCAACCACGCCCAGTACCGGCTCGTGCGGGTCCTCGGTGAGCCGCAGCGGAACGTCATGGTGGTCGGCGACGACGACCAGGGCATCTACTCGTGGCGGGGCGCCGACGTCGGGAACATCCTCGACTTCGAACGCGACTACCCCGACGCGACGGTCGTCGCGCTCGAGCAGAACTACCGGTCGACCGGGACGATCCTGCGCGCGGCGAACGCGGTGGTGTCGCGCAACCGCCATCGCCACCCCAAGAGCCTCTGGACCGACGCCGGCGACGGCGAGCTGATCAGCCTGGTCGAGTGCCGGGACGAGCGCGAGGAGGCGCGGGTCGTGATCGGCGAGGTCAGCCGCACCGTCGACGACGGCGGCTCGCTCTCGGATGTCGCGGTCTTCTACCGGACCAACGCGCAGAGCCGCGCCATCGAGGACATGCTGGTGCGCTCGGCGATCCCCTACCAGATCGTCGGGGGCCCCCGGTTCTACGAGCGCGCAGAGGTCAAGGACCTGCTTGCCTACCTTCGGGTCGCGGCCAACCCGTCCGACGAGGTGAGCTTCACCCGGATGGTGACCACTCCCAAGCGCGGCCTCGGCCCTGGAGCGGTGGCGAAGCTCGCCGCCTTCGCCGGTGACAACGGCCTGCCGCTGACCGACGCCCTCGCCGACGTCGAGCGCGTGGAGGGGCTCCAACACGGCCAGCGTCAGGCGTTCGGCGTGCTGGCGACGCTCATCGCCGACGTCCGCAACGCCGCGCGCGCCGGGGTGGGCGTCGACCGGATCGTGGAGGACGTGCTCGAGCGCTCAGGACTGCGGGCCGCGCTCGCGGGCGAGAACTCCATCGAGGCGCAGGGGCGGCTCGAGAACCTCGAGGAGCTCGTGCGCGTGGGCGCCGAGTACGAGGGTAGGGCGGACGAGCCGTCGCTCGAGGGCTTCTTAGAGGAGATCGCCCTCTACGCCGACGCCGACGCCGTCGACACCGGCTCGGGCAAGGTGACGCTCATGACGATCCACAACGCGAAGGGCCTCGAGTTCGAGCGTGTGGTCATCGTCGGCCTCGAGGAAGGGCTCTTCCCGCACCAGCGCTCCGAGACGCCGGACCAGCTCGACGAGGAGCGCCGCCTGTTCTACGTCGGCATCACCAGGGCGCGTCGCCGCCTCACGCTGACCCACGCCCGCAGCCGTTCGTTCTTCGGCGGTCGCGACTGGCGGATCCCGAGCCGCTTCCTGGCCGAGATCCCGCCGGTGTGCGTCGAGGGGGGCGGGGTGCCGTCGCAGCCGGCGCGCTCCGACGCGGCCGATATCGTGCCCGGGCTCTCCACCGGCGACGAGGTGGTGCACGCGACGTTCGGCGAGGGCGTGGTGACGGGGATCGAGCAGGGCGGGGAGCTGGTGCTGGTGCGGTTCATGCGCGACGGATCCGAGCGGCGGCTCATCGCCGGCGCCGCGCCGATGCGCAAGGTGGCGGCCGGTTGACGACACACACGAGGGGGCACGACCGAGTGGGCGCGACGATCATCGACGGAAAGGCCTCGGGGCTGCGGGTGCGCGAACGGGTGGCGGAGGGCGCGCGCGCCTTTGCCGAGCGCCACGGGCGGCCGCCCGGGCTCGTCGGGGTGCAGGTCGGGGACGACCCGGCGTCCGAGATCTACCAGTCGATGAAGGCGAAGGCGGCGGACGAGGCGGGCATGCGCTCCCGGCGGATCACACTGCCGGCCGAGACGACGCAGGCCGAGCTCGACGCGCTCATCGACGAGCTCAACGCCGACGACGAGGTCGACGGGATGCTGGTGCAGCTGCCCGTGCCGGAGCAGCTGTCGGAGCCCGCGATCGCCGCGCGCATCCACCCCGACAAGGACGTCGACGGCTTCGGGGCCGTGAGCCTCGGACGGCTCCTGCGGGGCGAGCCCACGCTCGTGGCCTGCACGCCGAGCGGCGTCATGCACCTGCTGCACGAGGCCGGCGTCGAGCTCAAGGGCAAGCGCGCCGTCGTCGTCGGGCGCAGCGTCATCGTGGGCAAGCCCATGGCGCTGCTCCTGCTGGCCGAGCACGCGACGGTCACGATCGCCCACTCACGAACCGCGGACCTTCCCGGCGTGTGCCGGGAGGCGGACATCCTCGTCGCCGCCGTCGGGCGCGCCGACATGATCCGGGGGGACTGGATCAAGCCGGGTGCGGCGGTGGTGGATGTGGGGATCAACCGAACGGACGCCGGTCTGCGGGGCGACGTCGCCCAGGAGGAGGCGGCCGAGGTGGCGGGCTGGCTCACCCCCGTGCCGGGTGGCGTGGGCCCCATGACGATCGCCTTCCTGCTCGCGAACACCCTGCAGGCGGCGAACCGCCGCATGGGGGGCGACTGAGCCGACCCGCGGCTGCGGCTGCGAACCACGGTCGGATTCGGTAGCTTCCCGCCGCCCGGCGTGCGGTCGCTGCCGGCGTTCCGTCAGCACGAGAGGGAGTCTGAACTTTGAAGATCGCCATCTTCGGCGGCACCGGTGACCTGGGCCGCGGCCTCGCCGTCAACTTCGCCGCTGCGGGCCACGAGATCATCGTCGGGTCGCGCAGCCAGGAGCGGGCAGACCAGGCGGCTGACACCCTGCGGGCGGACCTGCAGGAGGGCAACTTCGTGCCCATGGAGAACGTCGCCGCGGCTGAGGCAGCCGAGGTCGCGATCGTCTCGATCCCCTGGGAAGGCGTCGAGTCGACCATCCCGCCGATGGCTGACGCCCTGGCGGGCAAGGTGGTGATCTCGGTCATCAACGCGCTCGAGTTCGGCAAGAACGGCGCGACCGCGATCACGAACCTGCCGGGCGGCTCGATGGCCCAGCGGATCCAGGAGCTCGCGCCAGAGGCGAAGGTGGCGATGGCGTACAACAACCTGCCGGCCGGGCGACTCCAGAAGCGCGAGACCATCGACGCCGACGTGCTCGTCTGCGGCCGGGGCAAGGACACCCGCGAGACGGTGATGGAGCTCACGAAGGCGCTGCCGGGCGTCCGGGCCCTCGACGCCGGGATCCTCGCGAACGCCCTCATTATCGAGGGTTCCACCGCGATCATCATCAACCTCAACCGTCGCTATGGCGGTGAGGCCTCGATCAAGATCGAGGGCCTTCACTAGGCACGTGCCGCGGCTGGTCGCTCCAGGGGTCGGCGGTCGCCGCGAACCGCAGGCCCGGGAGTGCGCGAGCCCGCTCAGGAGCGACCCGCCTTGCAGTGGTCGGTCGCGTTGGCGAGGGAGTTCCTCCCCGGCCGGCCGGGGAGTGAGCAGCCCGTAGATGCTCCACTCGCCCGAGCGCTGAGCGGGTTCACGCGTCGCGCCACTCGACGACGTCGCCCACGGGGCGACGCTGACGCGGGGGCGGGACGACGTCGGCAACGCCGACATAGACGAAGCCCACAATAGCGTCGGCCGGCCCGAGCCCCAGGCTCGTGTGCACCTCCGGCTCGTCGACGATCTCGCCCGTGCGCCACATCGTCGCGAGCCCGCGGGCATGCGCGGCGAGGAGGAGGTTCTGGATGCCCGCGGCGACCGCATCCCGGTCTTCGCGGGCGGTGACGGGATCGGCGCCGTCCCCGGTCACGAGGCACGCGATGACCACCGGTGCCCGCTCCAGGCGCGCGGACTCGCGCGCGATGACGTCGTCGCCGCATTCCGGGCGCTTGCGGCGTACCGCCGCGGCATGCGCCTCGCCTACCCGCCGGCGCGCGGCGCCCGTGAGCACCACGAATCGCCAGGGCTCGGTCAGGTGATGATTTGGCGCCTGGACCGCGGCGACGATGAGCTCCTCGACGAGCGCCCTCGGCACCGGATCGGCCCGGACCTTGCCGACGCTCCGCCGGGTGAGGAGCAGCTCCATCGGATCGCCCACCCTGCGGATCCTAGTCTGCCCACGCCACGGCTCAGCCGTAGCCGAGGGCGTCGAGCTGGTCCTCGTCGAGGCCGAGGTGGTGCCCCAGCTCGTGCAGCACCGTGATTCTGATCTGGTCGACGAGCTCGTCGACGGAGGCGCAATCGTCGATCAACGGGTGCATGTACACCGCGATCGTCGGTGGCAGCGCTCCGGACGCCGCCCAAGGCTCGTCGAGCGGAACCCCGAGATACAGGCCGTAGAGGTCGGGGTCGTCGTCCGGCGCGCGCTCCTCGACGATGACCGCGACCTCCGCGAACGCCGCAGCGAATTGCTCGGGCACGCGGTCCAACGCCTCGGCGACGAGCCGCTCGAATGTGTCGCGATCGACCAGTGACGTTTCCTGGACTATTGGGGAGTGGCCATTCCACCCCGCATCCGGTTGAATAATGAAGGACGCAGGTCACCAAGGAGGGTTGAGCTGAACACCCGGATCGTTCGAATCGCGCTCGTGGCACTCGTGGTCGCCCTCTTCGCGCCGGCGTTCGCGTCGGCCGACCCCCACGCCCGCCAGCCGGAGCAGATCTCGCTCACGAAGGCGCTGCGGCTGCTCGAGCAGGGCTCGGTCGCGTCCGGCCAGATCACCGACCGCGGCCGGGATTCTCAGCTCGTGTTGCAGTCGCCCCCCGGCGTCGGGTATTCCGCGGACCTGCAGGGCGCCCTCGCCGTCGAGAAGGTCATCGACGCGGCGAAAAAGGGCGACGTCGATGTCACGCAGATCGCCGCCCCGCCCACCCCTGTCGCGCAAGTCGCCGGCGGGCCCGGCTTCAGCTTCGGCGACTGGCTCCAGACCTGGGGACCCATCATCCTGATGGCTGCCCTCGTGCTCCTGATCTTCGTGACCGTGCGGCAAATGGGCGGCGCCCGCTTCAACCATCGCGTCAAGCCGGTCCTGTCGCGGACGAAGTTCGCCGACGTCGCCGGCATCGACGAGATCCGCGACGAGGTCATCGAGATCGCGGAGTACCTGCGCGATCCCGGCCGGTTCGAGGCGATGGGCGCCCTGCTTCCGAAGGGCATCGTCCTGTACGGGCCTCCGGGCACGGGCAAGACGCTCCTCGCGAAGGCCGTCGCCGGCGAGGCCGGCGTGCCGTTCTTCAGCGCCTCAGGGTCCGAGTTCGTGGAGGTCTACGTCGGCGTCGGCGCGCGGCGCATCCGAAACCTGTTCGAGGCGGCGCGCAAGAACGCACCCGCGCTCCTCTACATCGACGAGATCGACGCGATCGGCGAGCGCCGTGGCGGGGGCGGCGGCGGGGGAGGCGAGCGGGAGCACACCGCGACGCTCGACCAACTCCTGTCCGAGATGGACGGCTTCCACGTCGACCCCGGCAAGCCGGTGGTCGTGCTCGCCTCGACGAACCGGCTCGAGCACCTCGACCCCGCGCTCGTGCGGTCCGGCCGCTTCGACCGCAAGATCGCCGTGGGGCTGCCCGACCGGGAGGCGCGCCGCCTCATCCTCGACGTCCACATGCGCACGCGTCCCCTCGCCCCCGGCGTCGAGCTCGGCCAGGTGGCCGCGTTCACCGCCGGCATGGCCGGCGCCGACCTCGCAGCGCTCTGCAACGAGGCATCGTTCGAGGCGACCCGGGCCGGCCGCAACGTCATCGAGCTCGACGACTTCCGCCGAGCCCTCATGCGGCTCGCCGCCGGACCGGAGAAGCGCACCCAGGTGCTGTCCGACACCGAGCGCACGCTCGTCGCGTACCACGAGATGGGTCACGCCATCGTCGGGCACATGCTCCCCAATTGCGATCCGGTCGATCGCGTCACGGTCATCCCGCAGGGTCAGGCGCTCGGCGTCACCGTGTCGCTGCCGGACGAGGACCGCTTCCTCGCGACCCGCCAGGAGCACCTCGACCGCCTTGCCCGTCTGATGGGCGGCCGGGCGGCGGAGGAGCTCATCTTCAACGAGATGACCTCCGGCGCGGCCGACGACCTGCGCCGCGCCACCGAGCTGGCCCGGATCATGGTGCAGGACCTCGGCATGGCGAGGAGCACCACAGAGGAGAGCCTGGCGGCGGGGCTCACCGGCGGGTCCCGGGGTCCGGCGGGTGAGGAGCGGACGGAGCAGGAAATCCAGGCGCTGCTCGGGACCGCCTACCGGGCGGCCTACCAGCTGCTGTCCGACCGTGAGGAGCTGCTCCACCACGCGGCCGCGGTGCTGCTTGAGGCCGAGGCCCTCGACCGCGAGGAAATCGACGAGCTGCTCGGCCCGCGCCCGCAGATGGAGCGGCTGCGTCCACGCGGCCGGGCGATCGACCTCCCCGCCGGGAGCGAGTTCGCCGACGACGACGAGGACGAAGCGGTCGCCTAGGGACTCGGCGAGCCCGCATCGTCGCCGGTGCGGTGCTCCCAGCCCAGCGTGGTGAGCCGCACGGCACGGCCCTCGCGCGTCACCACGAGCTCGGGGGGTCCCGCGATGACCGTGCCGACTGCGACGAGCGGGAACGCGACGTCGCGGCGCAGCGCACCGATCCACTCGGGCGGGGCGGCGACGATCAGCTCGTAGTCCTCGCCACCGGTCGCTGCGAGGAGGTCGGCCTCGCGGTGCGCATGGGCGGCGACTGCGGCCACGCCCGCCGCGATGGGGACGTCCGCGAGCTCGATCGCGACGGTGACGCCCGAGGCCTGGGCGATCCGCAGGGCGTCGAGCGCGAGCCCGTCGGAGCAGTCCAGCATCGCGTGAACGCCGGCGGCCGCGAGCCGCTGCCCGGCTGCCAGGCGCGGCGTTGGTCGCCGCGCGGAATCGCGCAGGGCCGGCGCGTCGTCGACCCCCGCCGCCAGCGCCGGGTCATCGAGCAGGAGCAGGCCCGCGGCGGCGGCGCCCAGGGGCCCCGTGACGCACACGAGGTCGCCGGGTCTCGCGCCCGACCGGAGAGCGGGTGCGACGCCAGGGGTCATCCGCCCGATCGCGGTCACCGCGAGGGTGAGCGTGGGGCCGATCGTGATGTCCCCGCCGGCGATCGTGACGGAGTGCTCGCTCGCGACGGCCTCCATGCCGCGGTAGAGCTCGTCGACGTCCGACGTCGTCAACGGCCGCTCCTTGGGAAGCACGAGCCCGACGCACACCGCGACGGGCACGGCGCCCATCGCGGCGAGATCCGAGAGGTTCACCGCGATCGCCTTGTGGCCGATGTCGAGCAGGCTCGATGTCCTCCGGCGGAACTGGACGTCGTCGACGAGGAGGTCCTGGGTCACGACCATCGGTGGGTCTCCGGCGAGGACCGCGGCGTCGTCGCCGATGCCGATCTCCACCCCGGGCCGGAGCACGGCGCGCCGGGCGAGACGTTCGATCAGGGCGAGCTCGGAGATCATCCGGGCCTCCGTTGCGGCCCCGTCAGGTGTCGCGGATCGCGGCCGGCCATTCCCCGGGCGACGCTACCAGAGGCGCGGCGTCGCACGTGATGTTCGGCGCCGGTGCGCTCGCGTCGGGTTCGGCACCGCCGGAGGGAACGGAATCGCCGGGGTCGCCGCTACCCTGAGGGGGTGGATTCTCTCCGCGGCCTCTGGAACGCCGTTGAGGCGTTCGCGGACTCGCTGGCGGCGGTGAGCTTCGGGGCGCTCACTGTCGCCCTGCTGTTTCACCTCGCCAACCTCGCCCTGCGGACGCGCGCCTGGACGAACATCCTGCGGGCCGCCTACCCCAACGAGCGGGTGCGGTGGCGTGACGTGTTCGGCGCCTACTGCGTCGGCGTCGGCATTAACGGGGTCGTCCCAGCCCGCGGAGGCGACGCGGTCAAGCTCTTCCTCGTCCACTCCCGGATCGAGGGCGCGACCTATCCCACGATCGCCGCGAGCCTCGTCGCAGAGACGGTGTTCGACATGGCCGTCGGCGCCCTGCTGTTGATCTGGGCCTGGCAGATCGGGATTGCAGACGGCCTGCCCGGCGCCGGCCTGTTCGAGTTTTCGTGGGTTGTCAACCACCCACAGGCGGTGTTCACCGTCGCCATCCTGGTCGCCGGGGGGGTGGCGGCCGCACTCATCATCTATGGCCACAGGGTCCGCGCGTTCTGGGCGCGCGTCGAGCAGGGGCTCGCGATCCTCCGCGAGCCGCGTCGCTACGTCCGCACCGTTGCGAGCTTTCAGGCGACCGGGTGGGTCTGCCGGGTCATCGCGGCGGCCTTCTTCCTGCAGGCCTTCCATGTCGATGCCAGCCTGAAGAACGCGCTCCTGGTGCTGGTCGTGGGCTCGGTCGCGACCAGCCTGCCGCTTACGCCGGGCGGGCTCGGTCCGAAGCAGGCGCTCCTCGTGCCGGTGCTGGCGTCGGCGGGCACGAGCAGCGAGATCCTCGCGCTCAGCGTGGGCATGGAGCTCGCGATCCTCCTGTTCAACCTCGTGCTCGCCGCGGTGTGCCTGAGCCTGATGCTGCGAGGCATGTCGATCCGTGAGGCGATTCGCCACGCGCGGACCAGCCGCGCGGACGCCGAGGCCCCGCCGACCGGCCCGACGCAGCCGCTTTCGTGACCTGAGGGCCCACCGCGACCTGGCGACCTCGCACATCCCACTAGACAACTAAACAGTTGTATGAGAGAGTCCAGCTGGTCAACCCGAGATCAGGAAGGTTCGCCGCCGTGGCTTCTGTCCATCCGCTTCCCGACACCCTCGTCGAGCTGATCGCCCAGCGGTTCCGCGCGCTGGGGGAGCCGAGCCGTATCCGAATACTCGAGCGCCTGCGGACCTCGGCATGCACCGTGCAACAGATCTCGGACGATCTGGCGCTCACTCAGCAGAACGTGTCGAAGCACCTCGGGCTGCTGCTCTCGCTGGGGATCGTCTCACGACGCAAGGAGAGCGGATTCTCCTTTTACTCGATTGAGGACGAGAGCGTGCTGAGGATGTGCGACGAGGTGTGTGGAACCCTGCAACGTCAGGTCGCGGAGCTGCACGAGATGCTCGAAGGGAGTGCTCGGTGAGTTGGTTGTGCGAAGGCGCCCGCCGGGCGCGCCTCCTATTCGGATTGGCCGGGCTGTTCACGATCGCGAGCATCGTCCTGGCTCTCGCCGTCTCACCGTGGTTCCTCGTCATGACGGTCGCCGTGGGCGTCAGCGAGCTCGTCTTCGCGACAAGAGGGGAGTGCCCTGCGTCGCTCCTGATGCGCCGCGTCTGCCGGACGAGTGAGGTGGCCCGATGAACGTTGGACCCATCGGTCGGCTCGGGCACTGGGCGGCCACCCACACCCGGGCGGTGTTCGCGATCTGGATCGTCCTCGTCGTCGCGTTCGGCGCACTCGCGCCCCGCGCCGAACATGCGCTGTCGGGCGCCGGCTGGGAGGACTCGGGCTCCGAGTCCGTCGCCGCTCGGGACCTGATCCAGGCGAATTTCGGTGGCCAGGCGAGCACCGGGCTCATGGCGGTGATCCACTCGGACAACCTCAAGGTCGCCGACCCGGCGTTCGCCGCGTCCGTGCAGCGCACCCAGGCCCTGCTCGGCCGCGACCACGCGATCGCGACCATCACGCCTCCCGCCGCAGGATCGACGATCTCGGAGGACGGACACACCGCCGTCGTGATGGCGGGAGCCGCGGGCGACCCCACCCAGATGGTGCGCGCGGCCGATCGCCTGAAGGGGCCGCTCGCCGACGCCGCGGCTCCGGGCGTGACCGTGAGCCTCACGGGCGCGTCGGGCATGTGGTCCGACTTCAACGAGGCCAACAAGTCCGCGATGATGAAGTCCGAGGTGCTCTCGTGGCCCGTGACCCTCGGGATCTTGGTGCTGGCGTTCGGGGCGCTGGTCGCCGCGGGGCTTCCCCTGATGCTGACCATCGTCGGACTCGTCGCGTCGGCCGGGGCACTGTGGCTCGCCGCGCAGGTGTTCGACGTGTCGATCTGGGCGATGAACTTCGCGCTCATGTTCGCCCTCGCGCTCGGGATCGACTACGCATTGTTTCTCGTCGTGCGGTTTCGGGCGGCGCTCTTCGGCTCCCGGATGCCGGTGGTCGACGCCGTCGCGAAGACCATGGACACCGCCGGAAAGGCCGTCCTGTTCTCCGGGATCACCGTGTTGATCTCGCTGTCGGCGGTGATGCTCGTGCCGAGCCCGGCGTTCCGGTCGATGGCGCTCGGGATCATGCTGTCGGTCATCTTCATCATGGCGGCGACGCTCACGCTGCTCCCGGCTGTGCTCGCCCGGCTCGGGACCCGCATCAACAAGTTCTCGCTGCCATGGGTGCACGGCGGAGAGCACCGCTCCGAGCGCTTCGCCCGCTGGGGTGAGCGGCTGTGGCGGCGCCCCGGACTGCACGGCGCGATCGCCGCGGCGATCCTGCTCATCCTGGCGATCCCGGTGATCGGCCTCGACACCGGCATGCCGTCGATCAAGGTGGTGCCGACGACCGATTCATCACGCATGGGGTACGAGCAGGTGCAGGCGGCGTTCGGCCCGGGCGCCCCCGGGGCGATCCAGATCGTCGGCCCGCAGGCGACCGCCGCCGAATCGGCGCGGCTGGCAGCGGCAGATCCCGATATCGCCCGGGTCTTCCCGCCGCAGCCCGGCGCCGGCGGCCTCGCGCTCGTCCAGGCGATCCCGGCTGCCGACCCCTCAGACCCGGCGCTGGGAGCCGCCGTCAAGCGCCTGCGGCAGGCGCTGCCGGATGGCACCCTCGTCGGCGGGGCGGCGGTGGAGAACTTCGACCTCGAGCAGGCCCTCGGCCGGGCGACCCCGCTGGTGATCGGCATCGTCCTTGCGCTCGGGTTCCTGCTGCTGCTCGTGGCGCTCCAGGCACCGCTCGTCGCCGCGATCGGCGTGGTCACGAACCTCCTCGCAACGGGCGCGGCGTTCGGGATCGCCCGGCTCATCTTCCAGGAGGGCCACCTCGCCGACCTCCTGGGATTCGAGTCGCAGGGGTTCCTGGACGCCTGGGGGCCGGTCTTCTTCTTCGCGATGATCTTCGCGATCTCGATGGATTACACCGTCTTCCTGCTCTCCGCGGCGAAGGAACATTGGGACATCGCGAAGGATCCGAAGGAGGCGATGGTCGGAGGCCTCGCGCACTCGGGGCGCGTGATCCTCGCCGCGGGAGCGGTGATGGTCGCGGTGTTCTTCACGTTCGCGCTCTCGGGGCCGCTGCCCCCGAAGGAGATGGGAATCATCCTCGGCGTCGCGGTGCTGCTCGACGCGTTCCTCGTCCGGCTCGTGCTGCTTCCCGTCGCCCTGCGCCTGGCGGGACGGGCCGCGTGGTGGCAGCCGCGGTGGCTCGACAGGCTCCTCCCGGACGTGCGGTTCGGCCACTAGCCATGCGGATGATCGATGGGCCGGGGCGCGCTTCAGCGGCGTCCGGCGACCCGGCTCACATAGATGGCGACGCGCTCCAGGTCGTTGCCGGTCAGGAGCCCGGCGGGCATCGCGCCCGAGATCGCGCCGTTGCGGATCATCGTGCGGACGCGCTCACGGGTGGGACGGGCCTCGTCGAGGTTCGGGCCGATCCCGCCGGTCGCGCCTGCGGCCGCGAGGGTGTGGCAGCTCCCGCACGTGTGCAGGAAGACGTCCTTCGCCGACTCCGGGGTTGGCGGAGTCGTCGTGGTGGGCGTCTCGATGACCGTCGTCGGCGTCGACAGGGACGTGGTGGCGGATTCGACGTCGTCCGACGCGTTGCCCGCGGACCTGAAGCCGAGGTAGATGCCCCCTCCGATCGTCAGCAGGAGGGCCGCGATCGGGATCGCAAAGCTCGTCAGGCGGGTCAGGCTCCGGCGGGGTCGACGTGGCCCGCCGGGGGGCGCGGCGGCGGTCGGCGGGCCGGCCTTCGGGCGGGGGCCGCTCGAGCGGCGAGTCGAGGAGTGCCCGCGCTTCGCCATCGGATTGGACCGTAGCGGGTGCGTCGGTCGACCGGCGTGGGCGTGAGTGGCGCGACCGGGAGATCGCGATGCGGTTTCGCCGGCTGCGACGCGTCGCGAGGCGGTGTCCTCGGTCCCCCGCATATTCCCGACACGCGGGGAACCCTGCGTCGTGACCTCGCTCGGTCTCGCTCGCCGAAACCATCACGCAATTTCCCGGTCGCACCACTAGGATCGCCGTCGTGATCGATCTGGAGACCACCCGTCACGTGGCCCGCCTCGCCCGGCTGCGGCTGGAAGGCGACGAGGAGCTTCGCATGCAGGAGGAGCTCAACGGCATCCTCGTGCACATCGAGCAGATCCAGTCGCTCGATCTCGCCGACGTGGCGCCGACGTCCCACGTGATCGCGTTGCGCAACGTCCTCCGCGACGACATCCCGCGGCCGAGCCTCACGGTTGACGAGGCGCTTCACGAGGCCCCGGAGGCCGCCGACGGCGGGTTCGTGGTGCCGCGCATCGGATGATCGACCCAACGTCGCTCACCGCCGAGCTGGCTTTGGAGGCGCTGGCCGCCGGCGACATCACCGCGCTCGAACTCACGGAGGCGTACCTCGCGCGTGCCGCCGACGACCGATGGGGTTCGTACCTCGCCCTCGACGGCGACCGCGCCCGCGCGCGTGCGCGCGAGATCGACGCGATGGACGACAAGCCGCCGCTGCTCGGGGTCCCCATCGCGATCAAGGATGTGCTGTCGACCCGCGGCCTCGTGACGACCGCCGGCTCGCGCATCCTCGAGGGCTTCACGCCCGTCTACACGGCGACCTGCGTCGCACGCCTCGAGGCGGCCGGGGCGGTGGTGATCGGCAAGACGAACATGGACGAGTTCGCGATGGGGTCGAGCACCGAGAACTCGGCGTTCCAGCTCACCCGCAACCCGTGGGATCCGGAGCGCGTCCCGGGCGGCTCGAGCGGTGGATCCGCCGCGGCCGTCGCGGCGTGCCAGGCCCCCTGGTCGCTGGGCACCGACACGGGCGGATCCATCCGCCAGCCCGCCGCCCTCTGCGGGATCGTCGGGATGAAGCCGACGTACGGGGCGGTGTCGCGGTACGGGCTGATCGCGTTCGCGTCGTCGCTCGACCAGGTCGGTCCGTTCGCCCGGACGGTGCGCGACGCAGCGCGCCTGCTGTCGTTCATGGTCGGACGCGACCCGCTGGACTCGACCTCGCTCGAATGGCCGGAGCCGGTCACCCTCCCGGTGGCGGAGCGGCTCGACGGGATGCGGATCGGAGTCGTCGAGGAGTTGATGGGGGAGGGGGTCGAGCCCGGGGTTCGCGCGGCGGTCGATCGCTCACTCGGCCTCGCCGAGGATCTGGGCGCCACCGTCGTGCCGATCACGCTGCCGTCCAGCGAGCACGGCCTGGCGACGTACTACCTCATCGCGCCGGCCGAGTGCTCCGCGAACCTCGCCCGCTTCGACGGTGTGCGCTACGGACCCCGAGCGGACGCCGAGACCCTCACCGACCAGTACGAGCTCACGCGGGGCGGTCTGTTCGGCCCGGAGGTGAAGCGCCGAATCATGCTCGGGACCTTCGCGCTGGCATCCGGGTATTACGACGCCTACTACCGCCAGGCCCAGAAGGTGCGGACCCTGATCGTCGAGGACTTCGCCAAGGCGTTCGCCGACGTCGACCTCGTCGCGTCGCCCACCTCGCCCACCGTCGCCTTCCCGCTCGGCGCGCGGACGGCCGACCCGTACTCCATGTACCTGGCCGACGTCTGCACGATCCCCGTCAGCCTCGCGGGGCTGCCGGCCGTCTCCATCCCCTGCGGGCTCTCCGAGGGCCTCCCGGTCGGGCTGCAGCTCGCCGGACCGGCCTTCAGCGAGAACCGGCTCTTCGGCGCCGCCCACGCCCTGGAGCAGGCGATCGGCTTCGACCCGACCCCGCCGGGGCTTGCATGATTCAGCCCCCGCCAGTGCTTGAGTCGCCCGTGGTGGCTGGTCGCTCGCGTGTGGCGTCCACGAGGGCGGCTCAGAGGCCGCCCAACGCGAACCAGGCGCCGCGCTCAGCACGGCACTTGGCCGGCCTCTTCGCGACCCTGCGGGCCGCTCACACGCTGTGCGCGGCTGGCGATGCCGGAGGGGGCGCATAGATGTCCTATGAGGCCGTGATCGGGATCGAGATCCACGTGCAGCTGCTGACCCGCACGAAGATGTTCTGCGGGTGCGAGCTGTCGTTCGGCGACCCGCCGAACACCCATACGTGCCCGGTGTGCCTGGCCCACCCAGGCGCGCTCCCGGTGGCAAACGCCGAGGCCATCCGGCTGGGCATCATCGCCGGCCTGGCGCTGGGCTGCGAGATCGCGCCGGAGTCGACGTTCCACCGCAAGAACTACTTCTACCCCGACCTGCCAAAGGCGTACCAGATCAGCCAGTACGACGAGCCGCTGTGCGTCGGCGGCACGTTCACCTACCTGCAGGAGGAGGGGGAGCGCACGGTCCGCATCACCCGCGTCCACCTCGAGGAGGACGCCGCGAAGCTGCTCCACCTCTCGGCGGGCGGGCGGCGGGCCGGTGCCGAGCAGTCCGCGGTCGATTTCAACCGCGGGGGCACGCCCCTGGCGGAGATCGTCACCGAGCCCGACTTCCGCTCCGGTCAGGAGGCGTCGGACTTCCTGAAACAGCTGCGGCACACGCTCCTGGAGCTCGGCGTGAGCGACTGCAACATGGAGGAAGGGTCGATGCGGGCCGACGCGAACGTGAGCGTCCGGCTCACCGGTTCGAGCGAGCTCGGCACGAAGACCGAGCTGAAGAACATGAACTCGTTCACCTTCCTTCGGCGCGGGATCGAGGCGGAGATCGCCCGGCAGATCGGGTTGCTGGAGGCGGGTGAGCGGGTCGTGCAGGAAACGCTGCACTTCGACCACGCCACCGGCGAGCTCCATCCACTGCGCAGCAAGGAGGAGGCGCACGACTACCGGTACTTCCCCGAGCCGGACCTCGTGCCCCTCGCACCCGACCCCGCCTGGGTCGCGGAGCTGCGGGCGTCGCTGCCCGAGCTGCCGGTCGCGCGTCGCCGCCGCTATCAGCAGGAGCTCGGCCTGTCGTTCGAGGATGCGGAGGTGCTCACCGAGACCCGGGAGCTGTCGGCCTACCTCGAGCAGACGGCGGCGCTGGTCGACCCCAAGCTCGCGGCGAACTGGATCCGCGGCGACCTGCGGGCGCTGCTCGCCGATCGCGGCGAGGAGCCGTGGGAGAGCAATGTCACACCCGAGCGGCTCGCGGCGCTCATCACGCTGGTGGAAGGCGGCGAGCTCAGCCGCCCGAACGCCAAGGAGGTCGTGCTCCCCGCGGTCGCCGAGACCGGCGGGGACCCCCGCGCGATCGTCACGGAGCGTGGCCTTGCCGCCATCGGCGCCGGCGACGAGCTGCGCGGCATCGTCGAGCAGGTCATCGCGGAGAACCCGGCTCAGGCACAGCAGCTCCGCGACGGCCAGGACAAGCTCGTCGGCTTCTTCGTGGGTCAGGTCATGAAGGCCACGCAGGGGCGGGCGGATCCGAAGACCGTCGGCGACCTCGTCCGCGATCTCGTCCAGGGCGAGTCGTCGTGAGGTGGCGCGGCCGGAGGCGGCCCGCGGTGGCGGCGATCGTCGTGACCGCCGCCGTCGTGCTCGCGGCCGGTGCTGCGCCCGCCGTGGCGAAGCTCGTCCAGTTCCGCACCCCCTCGAGCAACATCGGGTGTGTCGGCGAGACGGTCCGGGCCGACAACGTCGTGCGGTGCGACATCGCGATGCGCAACTGGTCGCCGCCGCGGCGTCCGAAGGGATGTACCCTCGACTGGGGGCAGGGACTCGTCGTCGAGCGGACCGGCCGCGCGCGGTTCGTGTGCGCCGGCGACACCGCCCTCAACCGCGGCCGCGTCCTCGCCTACGGCGCCCGTATCGCGGTGGGGTCGATCGTCTGCACGTCGCGGCGTACCGGGCTGACGTGCGTCAATCGCCAGGGCCACGGCTTCACGCTCAGCCGGCAGGGCTACCGCCGCTTCTGATCCCGCCGCCACCGGGGCCGATCGGCCGTCCCAACCAGGACGGATCTCGCAGGCGCCGTGGGGGCCGTCGAGTGCGGTCGGCTATGCTGCCGCCTCGGTGAAGCACACCCTCTCAGCGCTGGTCGAGAACAAACCCGGTGTCCTCTCGAGGGTTTCCGGGCTGTTCACCCGACGCGGATTCAACATCGAGTCGCTCGCCGTCAGCCCCACCGAGCGGACCGACCGGTCCCGGATGACGATCACGGTCGACACGACGAAGACGCCGATCGAGCAGATCACCAAGCAGCTCGACAAGCTCATCAACGTCATCAAGGTGCGCGAGCTCGATCCGCAGAACATGGTCG
The DNA here is from genome assembly GCA_963777565.1 of uncultured Thermoleophilia bacterium. GTDB lineage: Bacteria > Actinomycetota > Thermoleophilia > Miltoncostaeales > Miltoncostaeaceae > CALMEC01. Next base: position 270,695 of record CAVZQZ010000009.1, on the reverse strand, counting down.
CGAGGGAGCTCGGCCTGTTCAAGGTGGCGGCCAAGCCGGGTGCGCGGAGCGAGGTGATCGAGATCGTGGAGATCTTCCACGCGAACATCATCGACGTCACCTCCGAGACGCTGACCATCGAGCTCACCGGCGAGAGCGATGCACTCGTGCGGTTCGAGGAGCTCCTCCGGCCGCTCGGGTTGATGGAGCTCGTGAAGACCGGCGTCGTCGCTCTCGGGCGCGGCGCCAACCCGACCTAGACAACGTATCCAGGAGCCGCTGCATGCTCTATGACGACGACGCCGACCTCCGCAAACTGGAGGGCAAGACCGTGTCCATCATCGGATACGGCAGCCAGGGACATGCGCACGCGCTCAACCTGCGTGACTCCGGCGTCAACGTAATCGTCGGCCTGCGGCCCGACTCGGGGTCGGTCGCGAAGGCCCGGGAGCAGGAGCTCACCGTGCTGCCTCCCGGCGAGGCCGCCGCCAAGGGCGACATCGTCATGATCCTCGTTCCGGACGAGCTGCAGGGTGACCTGTTCCGCGCGGAGATCGCCCCCGGCCTCGTGCCGGGCAACGCGATCATGTTTGCCCACGGGTTCTCGATCCACTTCGGGCAGGTCCTGCCGCCCGCCGGCGTCGACTGCTTCATGGTCGCGCCGAAGGGTCCTGGGCACCTGGTGCGCCGCCAGTACGAGGAGGGCAAGGGCGTGCCGGGTCTCGTCGCCGTCGCGCAGGACGCGACCGGCAACGCCCGCGACCTGGCGCTCGCCTATGCCAAGGGCATCGGCTGCGCACGCGCCGGCGTCATCGAGACGACGTTCGCCGAGGAGACCGAGACCGACCTGTTCGGCGAGCAGGTCGTCCTGTGCGGCGGGCTCACCGAGTTGGTGCGCGCCGGGTACGAGACGCTCGTCGAGGCCGGCTACAACCCGGAGATGGCGTACTTCGAGTGCCTCCACGAGCTCAAGCTCATCGTCGACCTGATGTACGAGAAGGGCATCAGCGGCATGCGCTACTCGATCTCGAACACGGCGGAGTACGGCGACATCACGCGGGGACCGCGGATCATCACCGACGAGACCCGGGCGGAGATGAAGAAGATCCTCGCGGAGATCCAGACCGGTGCGTTCGCATCTGAGTGGCTGTCAGAGAACAATGTCGGCAAGCCGCGTTTCAATGCGATCGGCAGACGTCAGGCCAACCACGAAATCGAAGAGGTCGGGAAGCGCCTTCGGGGGATGATGAGTTGGATCGACCAGGACTTCTGATCCGCGCCGGGCTGGCCATCGGGGTCGTGACGGCCTCCCTCGGAATCGCCGCGTGCGGCGGGGACACGGCACAGCTGTCCACGAACGGCGATGGGCAGGTGTCGTTCACCGACGACCGCCCCGGGCTCGTCACGCCCGAGCCGGCATCCGACAGCGCAAACCGGCAACCGCGCGGCCCGAGTGTGACCTACAACGATCCACCACCGCCGATCGCGGCGTCAGTCCAAGCCGCTGCCAAGGCAGCGGGCTGCTCCGCACGCGGGTTCTTCGCAGAGCCCGCCGCGGTGCAGGCGGACGGCACCTACCACGTGTCCGGCGATCCCGTTCCGGCGATCTCGATCCCACCGCTTTCCGGGCTCCACAACCCCCGATGGGCCGACTGGGGCGTGTACAACCGCACATTGCCGTACAAGTACCAGGTACACGATCTCGAGCACGGCGGCGTGATCATCCACTACGCGAAAGACGTACCGGTGGAGGGCGTGAACGCGCTTCGGGAACTCTGGGCTAAGTCCCCGGCATACGTGATCGTGGTGCCTGACTCCAATCCCAAGTTCACCCCCGGCGCCGTTGTGGCGGGCAGCTGGCAGCGTTGGATCGTCTGCAAGTCGTTCACGCCGGCTCAGGTCAGCGCGATCGAGGCCTTCGTCGACGAGTACCGGGGCCGTGGGCCAGAACAGGCCCCGGCGAAGGACGCCGGGGGCGACAAGCCGGCCGACCTCCCGTCGCCTGCCATCGCCGACAACGGCGCGAAGAGTTAGCCAGTGGTCAGCGACGCGCAACCCGGGCAGCTCTCCCGGGCCGACATCCGCGTGCTCGTCTGCGAGAAGCTCGCCGACGCCGGCGTCGAGGCCCTCCGCCAACGCGTCACGGTCGACGACGGCACCGCGTGGACGCCCGACGAGCTGGCGGCACGGATCGGTGAGTACGACGGGATCGTGGTGCGCAGCGCGACCAAAGTCACAGCCGCGCTCATCACGCTCGCGACGCGCCTCAAGGTCATCGGACGCGCGGGCACGGGCGTCGACAACGTCGACGTGGAGGCCGCCACCCGCCGGGGGATCGTGGTCTGCAACGCGCCGGAGTCCAACTCGCTCTCGGCGGCCGAGCACACGATCGCGTTGATCCTCGCGCAGGCCCGCAACGTGCCCCAGGCGCACGCCCGGCTCGTGGACGGCGCGTGGGAGCGCTCCAAGTTCGGCGGGATCGAGGTCACCGGCAAGACCCTCGGAGTGGTCGGCCTCGGCCGCATCGGCCGGCTCGTTGCGGAACGCGCCCGGGGCCTGCGGATGCACGTCGTCGCGTTCGACCCCTTCATCGCAGAGGGGCGCTACCGCGAGCTCGGCGTCGAACGCGCCGAGACGCTCGACGACCTCTACGCCGTCAGCGACTTCGTGACGCTCCACATGCCGGCAACCCCTGAGACCCGCGGCATGATCGATGCGGCCGCCCTGGCAAAGATGAAGCCCGGCGCCCGCCTGATCAACGTCGCGCGCGGCGACCTCGTGGACGAGGCCGCCCTCGCCGACGCGGTCACGAGCGGTCATCTCGCAGGCGCGGCGGTCGACGTCTTCCCCTCCGAGCCGGCCACCGAGAGCCCGCTGTTCGGGATCCCGGGCGTCGTCGTAACCCCACACCTCGGGGCCTCCACCGTCGAGGCTCAGGACCGGGCGGGGGTCGACGTTGCCGAGCAGGTCGTCGCCGCGCTCACCGGCGGCGTCGTGACGACGGCGGTCAACATCCCGGCGGTCAGCGCCGAGGGGATGGAGGCGATGCGTCCGTTCATCCCGCTGGCGCGCCAGCTGGGCCAGCTCCAGTCGGCCCTGACCGGCGGCCAGGTGTCGCCGCTCGAAATCATCGTGGAGGGAGCGCTCGCCGAGCACGGCACCCGCCTGCTCACCGCGGCCGCGCTCGCCGGGATCCTCTCGGGGCACACCGAGGAGCCGGCGAACCTCGTCAACGCACCGCACCTGGCCGAGGAGCGGGGCATACGCGTGACGGAGGCGACCACACGTCAGGAGCGCGACTACACGAACCGCGTCACCCTCCGGTCCGGAGAGGTGAGCGTCTCCGGGACCACGATCGGGACCACCTCGCGGGCCCGGCTGGTGTCGGTGTTCGACCAGCCGATCGAGATCGAGCTCGCGCCGCACATCGGCATCTTCCGCTACCTCGACGTCCCGGGGATGATCGGGCGTGTGGGCTCGATCCTCGGCGCCGCCGCGGTGAACATCGCGTCCATGGCCGTGTCGCGAAGCCGCGCCGAGGGCCTCGCGGTGATGGCCGTCACCGTCGACTCGCCGGTCTCGAAGGCGGTTATCGACCAGATCGCCGCGATCGATGGCTTCGAGCAGGTGTGGTTCGTGCAGCTCGACATCGACGGGTAGGGATGCCTCGCCGGAGCGGCGCTCGGAGATGAGACCCCCCGACGCCGCTGATCCGCCCGATCGGTCGCGTCCAGGGCGCGGCGTCCCGGGCGAGCCGCGGCCGGCTGCTGGGTCGCGTCGGGCGCGCGAAGGTGCTGCTGCTGACCACCACCGGCCGGCGCAGCGGGGGAGAGCGCACGGTCCCGCTGCTCCACGTCGTCGACGGCGGCCGCCTCGTGGTCGTCGCATCACTCGGGGGCCACGACACGCATCCCGCCTGGTCCCTCAATCTGCGGGCCGCTCCGCAGGCCATCGTGACCATCGACGGCCGGACCATCGCGGTATCCGCCCGCGCCGCCGACCCTTCCGAGGTCGAGGTGCTCTGGCCGGCACCGACCGCGGTCTACCCGGCGTGGGAGGAGTACCGGAGCCGAGCCACCCGGCGGTTTCCGGTCGTCATCCTGACTCCCGCGACCTGACCCGGCCGCCGCACCGTTCGGCGGACATCCGGCACGCGCCGTGGGTTAGTGTCGGCGGCACGAAACGACAGGAGGCCCGATGGGATTCAACGAGTGGAACAAGGCGATCATGAAGGAGTTTCGGGAGAACGCCGGGAAGGTCGGCGGGGACTTCGAGGGCGCCCCGCTCCTGATTCTCCACACCACCGGCGCGAAGAGCGGCAAGGAGCGTGAGAACCCGCTGATGTACCTGCCGCACGGCGACGGCACCTACATCTTCGCCTCCAAGGCGGGCATGCCGACGAACCCCGACTGGTACTACAACCTCGTCGCGAACCCGCAGGTCAGGGTCGAGGTCGGGACCGAGACCTTCGACGCGACGGCGCGGGTGCTCGAGGGCGACGAGCGCGACCGCATCTGGAACGAGCAGACGCAGAAGTTCCCGCAGTTCGCCGAGTACGAGAAGACCGCCGCCCGCACGATCCCCGTGGTCGCGCTCGACCGCGCGTAACACGGGTCGACGGCAGGTGATTGCCCGGGTGGCCGGCGTGCTATCCTGCGGCGCGATGACGGCCGCCCGGGACACCACTGCTCCGACGCGCGGCCTCGGCCTGCTTCTCGGCCTGCTCCTCCTTCCCCGTTAGGGGAAGCGACTTGGACACCCACGCTCCGTGCGAGCACACGTGAAGCCTCGAAGCCGAGAGTGAGGAGGAGTACCCTTGAGCAGTCCCGACCCCAACGACGTACGACCGCCCGACAAGCGCGTCCGCTTCTTCGACACGAGCCTGCGCGACGGTGAGCAGGCCCCGGGCATCCACCTGAACCGCGCGAGAAGGTCGAGATCGCGCACCAGCTTGCGCGGCTCGGCGTCGACGTCATCGAAGCGGGCTTCCCGATCTCGTCGCCAGGTGACTTCGAGGGCGTGCAGGCGATCGCCCGCGAGGTCGAAGGGCCGATCATCGCCGGGCTCGCCCGCGCGAACGAGAAGGACGTCACCACCTGCTGGGATGCCGTCCGCGACGCCGCGAAGCCGCGCATCCACACGTTCATCGCCACGAGCGACATCCACCTGAAGTGGAAGCTCAAGATGGACCGGGCGCAGGTGCTCGCCACCGCGACCGACGCGGTGCGGCTGGCGCGATCGCTCTGCGACGACGTCGAATTCTCCTGCGAGGACGCGACGCGCAGCGACGTCGCCTACGTGGCGGAGGTCGTCGCGTCGGCCATCGACGAGGGCGCGACCACCATCAACATCCCGGACACCGTCGGCTACACGATGCCGAACGAGTTCCAGCGGTACCTGCTGGAGCTCTACGAGCGCTGCCCGGCGCTCGCCGAGGTCACGCTCTCGGTGCACTGCCACAACGACCTCGGGCTCGCGGTCGCCAACTCCCTCGCCGGTCTCCACGTCGGGGCGCGGCAGGTCGAATGCTGCGTCAACGGCATCGGCGAACGGGCCGGCAACGCCTCGCTCGAGGAGATGGCGATGATCCTTCGCACCCGCGCCGACGACGTCGGCGGCCTGTGGTGCGAGATCAACACCGAGGAGATCACCCGCTCCAGCCGCATGGTGAGCCGCCTCACCGGCTACATCATCCAGCCAAACAAGGCGGTGGTGGGACGAAACGCGTTCGCGCACGAGGCCGGCATCCACCAGCACGGCATGCTCCAGAACCCGCTGACGTACGAGATCATGGACGCCAAGAGCGTCGGACTCGCCCGCAGCGAGACTGGTGCTCGGCAAGCACTCCGGTCGCCACGCCCTCAAGCACGCCCTCGAGGAGCTCGGGTACGTGCTCGACCGCGAGGCCATGAATGCCGTGTTCGCGCGGTTCAAGGAGGTCGCGGACAAGAAGGGCGAGCTGTCGGCCCTCGACCTCGAGGCGCTCATGGGCGACGAGATGCGGGTCGAGGCGGCCGGCGGCTACGTGCTGTCGGGCTTCCGGCTCACCGCGTCGTCCGACGACACGCCCGCCGCTCACGTCGCGATCGCCGGCCCGGACGGCTCCCGCGTCGAGGCCGACGCCCAGGGCGACGGCCCGGTCGATGCCCTGATGAAGGCCATCGACTCCGCGATCGGCACCACCGGTGTGCTGCTCGAGTACTCGGTCGGCGCGGTGACGAGCGGCAAGGACGCGCTCGGCGAGGCGCGGGTGGTCTGCGAGATCGACGGCCGCACGTACACCGGCCTCGGCGTCTCCACCGACGTGCTCGAGGCCAGCGCGATCGCGTACATCCGCGCGGTCAACGCAAGTCGCAAGGTCGAAGAGGGCGAGCGCGTCGCCGGGGGGGTCTGATGGCCAGCACGTTGTTCGAGAAGGTCTGGGACGCGCACCTCGTGCGCGACGGCGACGCCGAGGGGCCGCCCACCATCTACATCGACCTCCACCTCGTGCACGAGGTCACCTCGCCGCAGGCGTTCGACGGCCTGCGGCTCGCCGGCCGCACCGTGCGTCGGCCCGACCGCACGCTCGCCACGGCCGACCACAACGTCCCGACGACGGGACGTGACCGCCCGATCGAGGATCTGCTCTCGCGTCAGCAGGTCGAGACGCTGGAGCGCAACTGCGCCGAGTTCGGGGTGCCGATCTACTCGGTCAACAGCCCACGCCAGGGAATCGTCCACGTCATCGGGCCAGAGCTCGGACTGACCCAGCCGGGCATGACCATCGTGTGTGGCGACAGCCACACGGCGACCCACGGTGCGTTCGGGGCGCTCGCCTTCGGGATCGGCACGAGCGAGGTGGAGCACGTGCTCGCCACCCAGACGCTGCCGCAGTCGCGTCCGAAGACGATGCGGATCACCCTCGACGGCGCTCCGGGACTTGGCGTGGTCGCGAAGGACCTGATCCTCGGCACGATCGGTCAGATCGGCGTGTCCGGTGGGGTCGGCCACGTGATCGAGTACGCGGGATCCGCCATCAGGGCGTTGTCGATGGAGGGCCGCATGACGGTCTGCAACATGACGATCGAGGGCGGCGGCCGGGCCGGGATGATCGCGCCCGACGAGACCACGTTCGCCTACCTCGAGGGTCGCGCCGGCGCGCCGAAGGACTTCGCGCGGGCCGTCGACGAGTGGCGGCGGCTGCCGAGCGACCCAGATGCGACGTTCGACATCGAGGTCGTCGTCGACGCCGCTTCGCTGGCCCCCCAGGTCACGTGGGGCACCACCCCCGAGATGGTCGTCCCCGTCACCGGCCAGGTGCCCACCCCGGAGGAGTGGGGCGACGCGGAGAGTGCGCGCCGGGCCCTGGCCTACATGGGTCTGCAGGGCGGCGAAGCGATCGAGGACATCGCGATCGACACGGTCTTCCTCGGCTCGTGCACCAACGGGCGCATCGAGGACCTCCGCGCTGCCGCGAAGGTCGTGGAGGGTCGAACGGTCGCGCCGACCGTTCGGGCGATGGTGGTTCCCGGATCGCGGCAAGTGAAGGTCGAGGCCGAGGCCGAGGGCCTCGACCGGGTCTTCACCGCGGCGGGCTTCGAGTGGCGCGACGCCGGGTGCTCCATGTGCCTCGGGATGAATCCGGACATCCTCCAGCCCGGCGAGCGGTGCGCGTCGACCTCGAACCGCAACTTCGAAGGACGGCAGGGCAAGGACGGCCGCACCCACCTGGTGAGCCCGCAGATGGCGGCCGCGGCTGCGATCGCGGGTCATCTCGTGGACGTGCGGACAATGGACGTCGAACTGGCGGGGGTCGGAGCATGAATGTCAGCCGCCACCGGCGTTTGAGGAGCCGCAACAATGTCCTGTCGAAGCCGGCGACGAATAGGCCGCCCAAGTGCCGAGCCGGGGGCGGCGTATGAGAGCCTTCAGTGTCGTCACCGGCGCGATCGCGCCGCTCGATCGGGCGGACGTCGACACCGACCAGATCATTCCGAAGCAGTTCCTCAAGCGGATCGAGCGGACCGGGTTCGGCGAGTTCCTCTTCTTCGACTGGCGGAATGAGGCCGGCTTTCCGCTCGAGCTGCCTGCCTACCGGGACGCCCCGATCCTGCTGACGGGCCGCAACTTCGGCTGCGGGTCCTCGCGCGAACACGCGCCGTGGGCCCTCGAGGACTTCGGCTACCGGGCGATCATCGCGCCGTCGTTCGCCGACATCTTCCGGTCCAACTGCACCAAGATCGGCCTCCTGCCGGTGGTCCTCCCCGAGCGGGATGTCGCCGCCCTCATCGACGCCGCGCTGTCCGAGCCCGGCGCGCAGGCCACCGTCGACCTTGAGCGGCAGCTGGTCGTCGCGCCCGACGGTCGCGAGATCCCGTTCGAGATCGAGCCGTCGGTCCGGTACCGCCTGCTGAACGGGCTGGACGACATCGGGATCACGCTCACGCACGAGGACGCGATCAGCCGTTACGAGTCCGATCGTGAGCGCGATGGGCCGGTCACGACCGCCATCGGTTAGACCCGTGGAGGCGGCCTTCTTCACCACGCCCGGCGAGTTCCGGAGGTGGCTGGAGGCCAACCACGAGACTGCGCCGGAGCTGCTCGTCGGCTTCCACAAGACCACGTCGGGGACGCAGAGCATGACCTGGCCCGAATCGGTCGACCAGGCGCTCTGCTTCGGGTGGATCGACGGCATCCGCAGGCGCATCGACGAGACGCGCTACAGCATCCGCTTCACCCCGCGCCGCCCGCGCAGCATCTGGAGCGCCGTCAACATCGCCCGGTTCGGCGAGCTCGAGTCGCAGGGGCTCGTGCTGCCCGCCGGCCGACGCGCATTCGATCGGCGGTCCGAGGACCGCTCGCGCGTCTACTCGCACGAGCAGGCGGCGGAGCCGCGCCTCGACCCGGCCTTCGAGGAACGACTACGTGCGGCCGGCGACGCATGGGCGTTCTTCTCGGCGCAGAGCCGGACCTACCGCCGTGCCGCCGCCCATTGGGTGATGAGCGCGAAGCGCTCGGAGACCCGGGAGCGGCGTCTCGTGCGGCTCATCGAGGATTCCGCCGCGGGACGGGCGGTGCCGCCCCTCACGTGGGGCGCCGGGGGCCCCGCGGCGTCAGGGTGAGACGTCCACACCTGCGAGGCCGGATGCACTTGGGGCCGTCCGCACCTCCGGCATAGCATCCCGCCGGATGCCGGCCGCGGAGCGCTCATGACGGTGTGGAAGCGGTTGAGTGCGGCTGGTGTTGTGGCCGTGTGCCTGGCGATCGCAGGCTGCGGAGGCGGCGGCGAGCCGAGCACGTCCTCGAGCGCCCCGTCGACGGCGGCGGCGACCGGCACCGCACCGACCACGGCCGGTGCCACCACCACGACGTCGGCCAACGAGACCCTGATCAAGGTGGGCTACGTGGGTGGGGCGATCACCGACGGGGGTCGCCAGGAGGCGCCGCTGGGATCGACGGTGAGCATCCAGGTCACCTCGGACGTCGCCGACGAGGTCCATCTGCACGGCTACGACAAGAAGGTCGACGTCACGCCGGACGCCCCGGCGACGCTGACGTTCACCGCGGACATCCCCGGGATCTTCGAGGTCGAGCTCGAATCGCGCTCGCTCAAGCTGATCGACCTCGTCGTCAAATGACGCGAGCGCGGGCGGGTGGGCTCACCGCCCTCGCGTGTCTCGTCGCCGCGTCGCCCGCCGCCGCGCACGGCATTGGCGGCCGGGGCGACTTGCCGATCTCCAAGGGACTGTTCATCTGGGGAGCGGTGCTCGCGGTCGCAGTCTCCTTCGCGGCGGTCTCCATGCTGTGGGTCGAGCCATGCATGCCGCGGCTGGCGGCCGGCAGGCCGCTACCGCTGTGGATCCGAACGACCGCGACCGTGTTGTCGCCCGTCCTGCGGTTGGTCGGGCTCGCGTTCTTCGCGCTCACGCTCGTCGCAGCGTGGATCGGGTCGACGGACTCGTTCCAGAACTTCGCGCCGGTGTTCGTCTACGTGTGGTTCTGGGTGGGCGTGCTCTGGCTGTCCGCGGTCGTCGGCGGGATCTGGCGTTCGCTTAACCCGTGGGACACCTTCGCGGCCGTCGGGAGGGCCAGCTTCGGGCCGACCCCGGCACCCCATCCTCCGGAGGGCTCGCTGGTGTGGTCGCACTGGCCCGCCGCGATCGGGATCTTCGCCTTCGTCTGGCTCGAGCTCGCCTACTACGAGCCCGCCTCGCCGCGCGTGCTCGCGTACGCGATCACCGTGTACTCGGTCGGCGTCCTGGCCATGGCGCTTCGGTACGGCAGGCGGTGGGTGCAGACCGGAGAGGGCTTCACCGTGCTCTTCGGGCTCGTCGCTTGCATCGCGCCGATCGGCCGTCGCGACGACGGCCGCTTGACGCTGCGGCCCCCGTTCACTGGGCTCACGGTCCTCCAGTCCCGGCGGGGCACCGTGGCGGTCGTCCTCGTCGTCCTCGGCAGCACCACCTTCGACGGGGTCAGCCGGACGCCGTGGTGGGGGTCGGTCGTGCGGCTCAAGGCCGGGTGGGACCGCACCGCCTTCAACACGCTTGCACTCGTGGTGGTCATCGCGCTGGTGGCAATTGTCTTCATCGTGGCGGCACGCCTCACCGCGGCGCTCGGGCGGACGGATCCGCGCGTCGCGGCGTCACGGTACATCCATAGCCTCGTCCCGATCGCGCTCGCGTATTCGGTCGCGCACTACTTCTCGCTGTTCGTGTTCGAGGGGCAGAACGGCTGGCGGCTCCTGTCCGACCCGCTCGGCCGGGGGTGGGACCTCTTCGGCACTGCCAACCACACGATCAACTATCTCGCCCTCAGCACCGGCGCGATCGCGGCCACCCAGACCATCGCCATCATCATCGGCCACGTCGCCGGCGTCGTACTCGCGCACGAACGGGCGCTCGAGGACGTCGGGGCGGAGCGGGCCGCGATCTCCCAGCTGCCGATGCTCGTCGCGATGATCACGTTCACTGTGACCGGGCTGACGCTGCTCCTGTCGGTTTAACGCAGCTTCCCGAGCGGGCGGCTCCCGGCTACGTCAGCCCCTGGCGCGCCTCCCGCACCAGCATGACGGCCTCCGGGAAGAGCACCCGGATCGCGTCGCGAACCTGGGCAGCCTGGTTCTCCGGTGTCCCCCCCAGGTCGAGCCGCTGGATGCAGGCGACCGTGATCTGCACGGCGAGGTTGATCGCGTTGTCTGCCCAGGCGACCTTCTGCGCCCCCTGCATCTGCTCCATCATGTCCCGAAGGCCCTTCTGCAGGTCGTCCGGGTCGCCGAACATGCCCCCGAAGGGGAATCCGCCTTCCATTTCCACTCCTCGCTCGTGTACCGGACAGGGTAGTACACGGCTCCATCCGTCCCGGTCGCGCGGGGTGCCCGGGCCGCGTCGATCCATGTAGCGTTCCCCGGCTCGTACGACTGGAGGATGAATGCGCGCAGTGACGGTCGTCGCCCTGCCAGGCGACGGGATCGGCCCGGAAGTGGTCGCCGAGGCGCGGCGGATCGTGGATGCCGTCGGAGCGGACCACGACCTCGCGGTGACGTGGGAGGACCACCTCGTCGGGGGCATCTCGATCGACACCCACGGAGTTGCCCTGACCGACGCCGTCCTCGGCGCCTGCCGGGCGTCGGATGCCGTCCTGCTCGGAGCCGTCGGCGGGCCGAAGTGGGACACGACCGACCCGGACAAGCCCCGTCCCGAGCAGGGGCTCCTCGGACTCCGGGCCGGTCTCGGGCTGTTCGCGAACCTCCGGCCGGTGCGCCCCTTCCCGGCGCTCTACGACGCGAGCCCGCTTCGCCGTGAACGGATCGACGGGACCGACCTGCTCGTCATCCGCGAGCTCACGGGAGGCATCTACTTCGGCAAGCGCGGCCGGGAGGGCGACTCCGCCTACGACACGTGCACGTACACACGCGCGGAGATCCGCCGGGTCGCGGAGTGGGGCTTTCGCGCCGCGGCGAATCGGCGCGGCAAGGTGACATCGGTCGACAAGGCGAACGTGCTGGAGAGCTCGCGCCTGTGGCGAGAGGTGGTGATGGAGGTTGCCGCCGAGCACCCGGCCATCGAGCTGGAGCACATGCTCGTGGACAACGCCGCAATGCAGCTGGTGTCCCGCCCCGCGGATTTCGACGTGATCGTGACGGAGAACATGTTCGGTGACATCCTCAGCGACGAGGCCGCGATGATCACCGGTTCGATCGGGATGCTCCCGTCGGCGAGCCTCGGCGAGGGCGGTCCGGGGCTCTACGAGCCGGTTCACGGCTCCGCGCCCGACATCGCCGGTCAGGGGATCGCGAATCCCATCGCGACCTGCCTGTCCGCCGCGATGATGCTCCGCTATTCGCTCGACTGCGCGGCAGGAGCCGACCGGGTGGAGGCGGCTGTCGCCACGCTCCTCGACGCCGGCCATCGAACCCCCGACCTCGGTGGGGCGCTTGGCACGCGGGAAGTCGGCGACCTGTTGCTCGGGGAGATCGCCCGGGTCCCGTGACGACGCCGGAGATCGCGCTGCGGCCCTCGCGGGTCGGCGATGCACCGACGCTCGCGCGGCTCTACACGGAGCAGCGCGCGTTCCTCGCGCCATTCGAGCCGACCCGGCCGGATTGGTTCTTCACAGAGGACGGGCAGCGCACCGTGCTGCGGCGCGACCAGGAGCTCCGGGCGGCCGGGGCGGCGGAGCGGTTCCTCATCGTCCGTGCCGGCGCCGTCCTGGGGGTCCTGTCGATCAGCAGCATCGTCCGCGGAGCCCTCGAGAGCGCGACCGTCGGCTACTTCGTCGCGCGGGAGCACAACGGTCAGGGAGTCGCCACTGCGGCTGTCGGGCTGGCCGTGGAGTGGGCGTTCGAGGAGGCGGGCCTTCACCGACTCGAGGCCGGGACCCTCCTGGACAACCTGGCGTCGCAGCGCGTCCTCGAGCGCAACCGGTTCACCCGCATCGGCATCGCGACGAAGTACCTGTTCATCGCCGGGGAGTGGCGCGACCATGTGCTCTTCCAGCGCACCGCAGACGACCCGGACGAGCACTAGCTCACCGGGTCGAGGACACTGGCGAGCGTGACACGGCCGCGGCCCGCGCGCTTGCCCTCGTAGAGGGCCTCGTCGGCGGCGTTGTAGAGCACGTCCACGTCGCGCCCGTGGGAAGGCGCCTCGGCGATGCCCGCGGTGATCGACAGGGGACCGAGATGCGTGTCGCCCAGCTGGATCAGCACGCGGTGCAGCAACGAGACCGCACTCGCCGCGGGCGTCTCCGACAGGACGAGGGCGAACTCGTCGCCCCCGATGCGAAACGCCTCGTCGCTCGTTCGCATCTCCGCGCGCAACGCGGTAGCGACGTGGCGCAGCGCGTCGTCGCCGGCCTGATGGCCGCCCGTCTCGTTGAACGACCGGAAGTTGTCCAGGTCGACGAGGCAGAGGCTCATCGGGTGGCCGGTACGCACGGACAGCGCGAGTGCCTCGGCGACGCGCGCCTCGAACGCGCGGCGGTTGCCGACCTCGGTGAGCGGGTCGGTCAGCGCCAGGTGGGCGACCTTCGCGTGCGCCTCCGCCGTGCGCAGCGCCGACCCCGCCAGGTCCGCGAGCAGGCAGGCGACCTGCTCGTCGATTCCGGTCACCGGTGTGTCCCGGGCCACGAAGAGCAGACTGCCGCGGTCGGCGGCCCTGCTCAACACCGCGTGCGAGAGTCCGCGGTCGGCCAGGGCCGTTGCAAGCGCAGACGGGAGCTCCGCCGTGGCAACCGCACGGAAGCGCTCCTCCTGCATGGCCAGCTCCGCGAGCTCGGGCTCGAAGTCCTGCTCGACGCTCGGTCGCGACGGGTACCAGCTCGCACCGCCACTCGACCAGTGGGCGACCACCGGCCCGTCGAGCAGCATGCCGGCCGCTCTGGCCGCGCGGGAGCGAACCTGCTCGGGCGTCCCCGCAGCGGCGAGTCGCGCTGCCCACGACGCGAGCGTCGACAGTCGGCGCACCAGTTCCTCGCCCTGCGCGTGGTTGTGCGCGTTCGCGATCGCCACCGCCGCCTGGGCGGCGATGCTCCGCGCCCCGCGGACCATCTCCGGGGTGAAGGCCGGCTGCGCGGTCTCCCAGGTGCAGAACGCGATCCCGAGGGGAGAGCCGTCGGCGCTCGTCACCGACGGGTGACGCAGCGCGAGTCCGAGGGTCGCCGCCATGCCGATCTGCTGGGCCCGGTCGGCGGTCAGCGCGCGAAGGCCGACCGAATCCGGCAGCTCCAGCGTGCCGTTGGGCGAGTCGCGAACCGCGTACCACAGCGGGAGCTCGCCCACCGAGCGGCCCCGAAGGGTGACGTGCTCGTCCCAGCTCAGTCGGTCGGCGGTGGTGATGATCTGCCGCAGCGTGTCGCGAATCGGGTCGTGGAGGTAGATCAGGGCCCGATCCGCGCCGGTCACGGCGCGAAGCGCGTCCGCGGTCGCCCGCAGGGTCTCGGTGAGATCGAGGTTCGCGCCGATGACCTCGGCGAGCGCGAGCGACGGCGCGTCGGCGAGCCACGCCGGCCGGGAAGGTGACAGTTGCTGGTCCTCGAAGCTGATCATGTGTGTTTGCTGCCCTGGTCGACGCCCAGCTATCGTTGCTGGACGGCCCGTTCGAAAGGTAGCGCAAACGGTGCAGGAAGCCGAGAAGATCTGGATGAACGGTGCGCTCGTCGACTGGCCGAGACGCCCGCGTGCACGTGCTGTCCCACGGCCTGCACTACGGCACCTCCGTCTTCGAGGGCATCCGTGCCTACGACGCCGACGAGCGGGCCGGCCGTCTTCCGACTGCAGGACCACCTCGCCCGGCTCGAGCGATCGGCCGCGATGTACCACATGCCGCATCCCGTACACCCGCGAGGAGCTGCGCGCCGCGATCCACCAGATCATCGGCGTCCAACGAGCTCGGCGCCTGCTACATCCGCCCGATCGTCCTGCGGGGCTACGGCACCATGGGCCTGTTCCCGCTCGAGGCGCCCGTGGACGTGGCCATCGCGGCGTGGCAGTGGGGCGCCTACCTCGGCGAGGAGGGCCTGCGAAACGGCATCCGGGCCAAGATCTCGAGCTGGCGGCGCATCGGCTCCACACGATCCCCGCGACGGCCAAGGCCGGCGGCCAGTACCTCAACTCGATCCTCGCGAAGATCGAGACCCACAAGGCCGGCTACCAGGAGGCGATCCTCCTGAACGACGCGGGCTATCGTGGCCGACGGCTCCGGCGAGAACATCTTCGTCGTGCGGGACGGCGTCGCTGCATCACCCCGCCGCCTCCAGGCCTCGATCCTCGAGGGCATCACCCGCGCCACGATCATCGACGCTGGCCGCGCGACGAGGGCATCCCGGTGCAGGAGCGCGAGATCGCCCGCGGCGAGCTCTACACCGCCGACGAGGTGTTCATCACCGGCACCGCCGCCGAGGTCTGCCCGGTCAACGAGGTCGACGACCACCCGGCTCGGCCCGCCCGGGCCCGTCACGCAGCGGCCTGCAGGAGCGCTTCTTCGCGGCCACCGAGGGCCGCGACCCGCGGTCCGCCGAGTGGCTCGACTACGTGGACGCCGAGGCGCCGGCCCCCGCGCCGGCATCGCATGCTGAGCGCGTCGTCATCTACGACACCACGCTCCGCGACGGGCATGCAGCGGGAGGGCCTGAGCCTGACCGTGGGCGAGCAGCTCGCCGTCGCCGTGCGGCTGGCCGACTTCGGCGTCGAGTACCTGGAGGCCGGCTTCCCGGCCAGCAACCCGAAGTACGGGGAGCTCTTCCGGCTGCTCGAGCGGGAGGACCTGCGGCGCCACGCGCCTCGCGGCCTTCGGCATGACGCGCCGCCGCGGGACGCCGCGCCGACGACGGACCCGGCGCATGCGCGGCCTGGCCGAGAGCTTCGCGCCGGTCATCACGATCGTCGGCAAGACCTGGGACCTCCACATCGAGAAGGTCACCCGGGTCTCCCGCGAGGAGAACCTGCGGATGATCGAGGAGTCGGTCGCCTTCCTCGTCCGGCAGGGCAAGGAGGTCGTCTACGACGCGGAGCACTTCTTCGACGCGTACGACGCCCACCCCGACTACGCGCTCGACTGCCTCCGGGCCGCCGAGGCCGGCGGCGCCACCTGGATCACGCCGTGCGACACCAACGGCGCCACGCTGCCCGGCCGCGTCGCGCAGGTCGATGCGCGAGGTGCGGGCGGCGCTGCCCGGGCGTCCCCTCGGCATCCACACCCACAACGACGCCGAGTGCGCGGTGGCCAACAGCCTCGCCGCCGTCGACGAGGGCGCGCGCCTGGTGCAGGGCACGATCAACGGCTACGGCGAGCGCTGCGGCAACGCGAACCTCGTCTCGATCATCCCGTCGCTCGCCCTGAAGATGGGCTACGACGTGCTCGAGCCCGGAGCGGCTCGGCGAGCTGACCGCCGCTCAGCAACTTCGTGGCCGAGACGGCCAACCTGCCAGCCCGACGACTGGGCGCCGTACGTCGGGCACGAACGCCTTCGCCCACAAGGGCGGCATGCACCAGCAGGGCATGAACGCCGACGCCCGCACCTACGAGCACATCGACCCCGACCGTCGGTCGGCAACGAGCGCCGGGTGCTGGTGCTCGGAGCTCTCGGGCCGCGGCACCATCCTCGCGAAGGCCCGCGAGCTGGGCATCGACGTCGGACGAGGACCCCGAGCGCATCGCCGGCGATCCTCGGCGCGGGTCAAGGACCTGGAGCACGACGGGCTACCACTTCGAGGTCGCCGACGGCTCGTTCGAGCTGCTGCTCGAGCGCGAGACCGGCGTCTACGAGCCGCTCTTCACGCTCGAGAGCTTCCGCGTCATCACCGAGAAGCGCGCCGACGGCCGGGTCGAGACCGAGGCGACGGTCAAGATCGTTCCACGGCGGCGAGCGCCTCGTGGCCACGGCCGAGGGCAACGGCCCGGTCAACGCGCTCGACGCGCGCGCTGCGCGATGGCGCTCGAGTCGCGGGTGCCCGAGCTCGCGCCATCGCGCTCGTCAACTTCAAGGTCCGCATCCTCGACGAGACCAAGGGCACCGGCGCGGTCACGCGGGTGCTCATCGACTCGAGCGACGGCACGCGAGCACCTGGGGCGCGATCGGCGTGAGCGAGAACGTCATCGAGGCGTCGTGGGAGGCGCTGCGTCGACAGCCTCGAGCACGGCGTCCGGCGCGTCGCGCGCAAGCGCGGGCCCGCGGCCGCGGGGTGAGCGGGGCGCAGGAGCGCATCCCGCTCGCCAAGCCGGTCATCGGCGACCGCGAGCGCGAGCTCGTCGACGAGGTGCTGCGGTCCGGGCAGCTCTCGCTGGGCCCGATGGTCGCCGCGCTTCGAGCGCGCTGGGCGGAGCGCGATCGGCGTGCCGCACGCCGTCGCGGTGCTCCAGCGGCACCGCCGGCCTGCACCTGTGCCTCCACGCGCTGGGCCTCGGCCCGGGCGACGAGGTCGATCACGTCGTCGTTCTCGTTCGTGGCCTCCGCCAACGCGATCCTGTTCACCGGCGCGACGCCGGTGTTCGCCGAGGTCGACCCGCTCACGTTCAACATGGACCCGGCGGCGGTCGAGGCGGCCATCACGCCCGCGCACCGGGCGATCCTGATCGTCGACATCTTCGGCTACCCGGCCGAGGTGCCGGCGCTGGTCGAGATCGCCGAGCGGCACGGCCTGGCGCGGGTGGAGGACGCCTGCCAGACGATCGACGGCGCGTACGACGGGCGCAAGCTCGGCACGTTCGGCCACCCCGCCGTCTACGGCTTCTACGCCAACAAGCAGCTCACCACCGCCGAGGGCGGCGTCGTGCTCACCGACGACGAGCGAGCTCGCGCGGCATGCTGCCGCAGCCTGCGCAACCAGGGGCGGTCCGACGACGGCGCCTGGCTCGTCCACTCCCGGCTCGGCTTCAACTACCGGCTCTCCGACGTGCACGCGCCGATCGGCGTGGCCCAGCTCGAGCGGCTCGACGACATGCTCGCCGGCCGCGCCGCGCGTCGCCGGCTGGTACCAGGAGCGCGTGCGCCGAGATCGACGGCGTCGACGCCCATGTACGAGGGCCCGCAGCGCCGCTCGTGGTTCGTCTACGCGCCGCGGCTCGACCCCGACCTCGACCGCGACGGGTCATCGGCGAGCTCGACGCCGCCGGCGTCTCGGCCAAGCCGTACCTGCCCTGCATCCACCTGCAGCCCTACTACCGGGACGTGCACGGGCACCGGCCCGGCGAGTTCCCGGTCACCGAGGCGATCAGCGCCTCGACCATCGCGCTGCCGTTCTTCCCGGAGATGACCGAGGCGCAGGTGGACCGGGTGTGCGGCGGCGCTCGAGCGGTCGCCATCGCGCGCGCAGCGGGTCCGCGGTGGGCATGAGCGACGGAGCGCGCGACTCTGGGGCGGGCGCTTCGCGGGCCGGCCGGCCGAGGCCTTCGACCGGCTCAACGCCTCGCTGGCGGTCGACCGGCGCATGTGGCCGCAGGACATCGCCGCCTCGCGCGCGCACGCGCGCATGCTCGGCGCCCGGGGATCATCTCCGGCGAGGACGCCGCCGCGATCGACGACGGGCCTCGACGCAGCGTCGAGGAGTGAGCTCGCGCGAGGCACGTTCGCGTTCGCGCCGGGCGACGAGGACATCCACACGGCGGTCGAGCGGCGGCTCACCGAGCTGGTCGGGCGACGCCGGCCGGCGCCTGCACACCGCGCGCAGCCGCAACGACCAGGTCATCACCGACACGCTGCTGTACCTGCGCGAGCGCTGCGACGGGGCAGCGGACGGGGCTGCGCGGCGCTGGCCGAGGCGCTCATCGCCCAGGCCGAGCACCACCTCGACACGCTCCTGCCCGGCTACACGCACGGCCAGCGCGCCCAGCCGGTGCGGCTCGCGCACCACCTGCTCGCCTACGTCTGGATGCTCGACCGCGACCGGCGTCCGCCTGGCGGCACGCCGATCGACGGCGACCGCCGAGTGCCCGCTCGGCTCCGGCGCCCTCGCCGGCGTCGGCTTCCCGGTCGACCGCGACGATGGTGGCCGAGGAGCTCGGCTTCGCGCGGCCCGACGCCCGAACAGCCTCGACGCGGTGGGCAGCCGCGACGCCCTGGTCGACTACCTGCACTTCGCGGCCCAGCTCGGCGTGCACCTGTCGCGCCTCGGCGCCGAGATCGTGCTGTGGGCCGGCGACGAGGTCGGCTTCGTCGAGCTCGACGACGCGTTCACGCTCCGGCTCCTCGATGCTGCCCCAGAAGAAGAACCCCGACGCCGCCGAGCTCGCGCGCGGCGAAGGCGCCGCGGCTGGCCGCCGACCTCTCCGGCCTGCTGGGCGTCACTGTCCGGTCTGCCGCTCGCCTACAACAAGGACCTGCAGGAGGACAAGGAGTACCTGTTCGACGCCGATCGACACGGTCGACCTGCTCCTGCCCGGCGATGACCGGGATGATCGCGGGCGCCGCCTTCCGCGCCGACCGGATGGCGGCCGCGTGCGCGGGCGGCGTCCTGGCGCGCGACCGACCTGGCCGACCACCTGGTCGCGCTCGGGTGGCCGTTCCGGCGCGCCCACGAGGCCGTCGGGCGGCTGGTGCGCTCCGTGCCTCGAGCGGGGCGTCGGCCTCGAGGACGCCGACGACGGCCGAGCTCGCGGCCGCCGGCCTCGCGGGCGTGGACGCTGCCGGCGCTCGACGGCGGAGGCGTCGGTCGAGGCCAAGGCCGGCGCCCGGCGGCACCGCCCGCGCGACGGTCGTCGCCCAGCTCGACGCGGCGCGGCGCGCGGGTGGCGGCGTGGTGAGCGCGGGCCGCCCGCGCCGGCCGGCGGCCGGCGCGACGCGCCTCGACCACGACTTCTTCGCGCGCCCCGTCGGCGAGGTCGCGCGCGACCTGCTCGGATGCACCATCACGGTCGGACGGCGTCGGCGGGATGATCGTCGAGATCGAGCGGTACCAGCAGGACGACCCCGCATCCCACAGCTTCCGGGGCCCCACCCCGCGGGCGGCGGTGATGTTCGGGCCGCCGGGCCGCCTGTACGTCTACCGGAGCTACGGCGTGCACTGGTGCGCGAACGTGGTCTGCGAGCCTGCGGGCAGTGGCGCGGCCGTCCTGCTGCGGGCGCTCGCCCCGATCGCACGGCCTGGACGTGATGCGCGAGCGTCGCGGCGGTGTGGCCGACCAGCTGCTCTGCTCCGGTCCCGGCCGCCTCTGCGCCGCGCTCGGGATCGACGGCGCTCGACGAACGCGAGCGTAATCGGGCCGGGGCCGGTCAGGATTCTCCACGGCGATACCGTGAGCGACGTGCTGTCGGGCCCCCGTATCGGTATCTCGGTCGCCACCGACAGGCCCTGGCGCCTCGGCGTGGCGGGCTCGCCCCACCTGTCCCGGCCGTTCCCGGCGCTGGCGGCCGCATGAGCGGCGGGTCGGCGCAGGCGCTCGCCGACCGGGCCGTGGACGTCGTCCCGCCCGACGGGCTGGCCGCGAAGCTCGCGCTCGGCCGGCCGCTGCGCGTGAAGCTCGGCGTGGATCCCGACCGCTCCCGACATCCATCTCGGTCACACCGTGGTCCTGCAGAAGCTGCGCGAGTTCCAGGACGCCGGTCACATCGCGGTGCTGATCATCGGCGACTGGACCGCCCGCGTCGGCGACCCGTCCGGCCGCATCGTCGACGCGGCCGATGCTGTCCGCCGAGCAGATCGACGCGAACGCCGAGACCTACCGCGAGCAGGCGTTCACGGATCCTCGATCCGGAGCGCATCGAGATCCGCTCCAACGGCGAGTGGTTCGCCGGCATG
>CAVZQZ010000009.1:0-245000 GCA_963777565.1 uncultured Thermoleophilia bacterium | reverse complement strand
CGGTGCCGGAAGGTCAAGTGGAGAGGTTAGCCTTCGGGCGAAGCTTTGAAACCAAGCCCCGGTAAACGGCGGCCGTAACTATAACGGTCCTAAGGTAGCGAAATTCCTTGTCGGGTAAGTTCCGACCTGCACGAATGGCGTAACGAGTTGGGCGCTGTCTCAACGAGGGACTCGGTGAAATTGTAGTATCGGTGAAGATGCCGATTACCCGCCGCAAGACGGAAAGACCCCGTGAACCTTTACTGCAGCTTGATATTGGAGTTTGGGACATCCTGTCCAGGATAGGTGGGAGGCTGTGAAGCAGGGCGTCAGCTCCTGTGGAGCCACCCTTGGGATACCACCCTGGGTGTTCTGGGCTTCTAACGGGAGGCCGTGATCCGGCTCTCGGACAGTGTCAGGTGGGCAGTTTGACTGGGGCGGTCGCCTCCCAAAATGTAACGGAGGCGCGCAAAGGTTCCCTCAGCACGGTTGGAAATCGTGCGTAGAGTGTAAAGGCATAAGGGAGCTTGACTGCGAGACCTGACAAGTCGAGCAGGTACGAAAGTAGGCCTTAGTGATCCGGCGGTTGAGAGTGGAATTGCCGTCGCTCAACGGATAAAAGGTACTCCGGGGATAACAGGCTTATCCTCCCCAAGAGTCCACATCGACGGGAGGGTTTGGCACCTCGATGTCGGCTCGTCGCATCCTGGGGCTGGAGTAGGTCCCAAGGGTTGGGCTGTTCGCCCATTAAAGCGGTACGCGAGCTGGGTTCAGAACGTCGTGAGACAGTTCGGTCCCTATCTGCGGTGGGCGTTGGAGATTTGAGAGGAGTCGTCCCTAGTACGAGAGGACCGGGATGAACAGACCTCTGGTGTATCAGTTGTCGTGCCAACGGCACTGCTGACTAGCTACGTCTGGACGGGATAACCGCTGAAAGCATCTAAGCGGGAAGCCCACCTCGAGATGAGATCTCCCACCCCTTCGAGGGGGTAAGGCTCCAGGTAGACCACCTGGTTGATAGGCTGGATGTGTAAGCGCAGTAATGCGTTCAGCAGACCAGTACTAATCCGCCGAGGGCTTGACCTTACTTTGAGCACACCTTTGCCGCTATGCAGTCTTGAGGGTACGTCCTCAAGGGTTCCCGGTGGTCATAGCGAGGGGGAAACACCTCTTCCCATTCCGAACAGAGTCGTTAAGCCCCTCAGCGCCGATGGTACTCCGAGTGAAGACTCGCGGGAGAGTAGGTCGCCGCCGGGATATGAACGACGAGCCGCCCCGCGCACGCGCGGGGCGGCTCGTTCCTATTTCCGGCGCGGTTTGGGATCGGCCGAACGAGCGGAGGCAGGCCCGGGATGGTTCGGCCGGACGGCTCCGGGAGCAACGGCCGAGGTGTGTGACTAGGCTCTCAGGGTGAGCGGGAACCGGCCATCCGAGGGAGCGGGAGCCGACTGCCTGGTCGTCGGCGGTGGCCTCAGCGGGCTCGCGTGCGCGGAACTCCTCGCGACGCGGGGACGGACGGTCCAGGTGCTCGAGGCCGACGGCGTCGGAGGACGGGCCAGGACGATCATGTACCAGGGCGAGCCGGTCGACCGAGGATTCCAGGCGCTCTTCCGGGCGTACCCGGAGACACGAGACCTGTGCGAGTCCATCGGCATCGGACGGAGCGAACTGCGGAGCTTCGAGCGGGGAATCGTGGTCCACGACGGCGCGACCTGGCGGCGCGTCCGGCCGATCCGGGCCGGGCTTCTCGGAAGCTCTGTGATCGGCCGCGCCGACGCGGCGCGACTGGCCGCGATCGCCGCCCGAGCGGCCGCGACGCCCGACCGCGTGCTCCTGGAGTCGGCGGCGGGGGAGGAGACCGCGCAGGAGTACCTGACTCGGCACAGCGTAAGCGCCGCGGCGATCGACGCGATCGTGCGTCCCCTCTTCGGCGGAATCCTGCTCGATCGGAGCCTCGCCGCCGACGCGGGATACCTCCGGTACCTGCTCGCGATGATGACGCGCGGCGGGGCGGTGCTCCCCGTCGACGGGCTCGGAATGATCGCGACACGCGCGGAGACGGCGATCCAGAGGGCCGGCGGAATGATCTGGACCGACGTCCGCGTCGCGGCGATCGACCGCGCCCCGGACGGCAGGTCGGTGACCGGCGTCACGCTGTCCGACGGACGACGAGTCGGCGCCCGGAACGTGGTCCTCGCGGTCGACGCGGGGAACGCCCGGGCCCTGCTGCATGACCTCGACCCCGCCTCCGCCGGGCGGCTTCCGACGGAGTACGCCGGGGTCGTGAGCGCCGCGTTCGCGCTGGAGCAGCCGCTATACCGCGAGCCCACCATCCTTCTCGACGCAGCCGCGCCGGCCGGCGAGGGCCGCGTCGACCTCCTCTGCCAGACCACGAACGTCACCCGCCCCGGCTCGCCCGGTCCGCATATCGTCATCGCCCAGAGCGCCACCGCCGGCTGGCGCGACGTCGACACCGCGCGGTACGCCGCCGCGGTCGGGCGGCGCATCCAGGCACTCATCCCCGGATTCCCCTGGGAGCGCACGTCCACGCTGGTCGACACCTACGCGCACCCGGCGGCGTTGTACCGGCCGCTGGCCGGGGTGCGCCGCAAGCTGCCCGGTCCGCGCACGGCGATCGCGAACCTGCTCCTCGCGGGCGACGCGGTCATGCATCCGTCGATCGAGGGGGCGGTCTCGAGCGGCAGGCGGGCCGCCCGGATCGTCGACGGGATGCTGGGGTGAAACAGGTCGGTGGACGGACCGTCTGGACCGTTGCCGAGCTCACCAAGGCGATCTGGCGGCGGTTCGAGGACGTCCCGTCGGTCTGGATCGAGGCGGAGATCTCGAACCTCGCGAGACGCGGGCAGCAGGTGTACTTCACCCTCCTCGAGCACGGCGACGACCCGCACCTCGTCGATGCGTCCATGAACGCCGTCATCTACGACCGCCTTCCCGGGCATCCGGACAACGGGACCCTCGTCCACGTCTACGGTCGCGTCGAGTTCTGGCGCCAGCGAAGCCAGGTGCGATTCCGGGTCGAGCGGCTCGAGCTCACCGGCGACGGCCTGCTCCTGGCGCGCATCGACGAACTGCGACGGCGCCTGGGGGCTGAGGGCCTCACCGCCGACGAGCGCAAGCGACCGATCCCGCTGCTGCCGCGGCGAATCGGACTCGTCACGAGCGGCGAGGGCGCCGCACGCGCCGACTTCCTCACCAACGTCGCGAAGCGCTTCCCCGCAGCGAACGTCCTCGTCGTGCGGAGTCTCGTGCAGGGGGAGGCCGCACCCGCCGAGATCGTGCGGGCGATCGGCTACCTCGACCGCCAGCAGGATGTCGACGTCATCGTCCTCGCGCGCGGCGGCGGCCCGCTCGAGGACCTCATGGCGTTCAACAGTGAGGCCGTGTGCCGCGCCGTCGCCGCGTCTGCGACGCCCATCGTGTCGGCCGTGGGGCACGAGACGGATATCACCGTCTGTGACCTCGTGGCGGACCTCCGCGTCTCCACACCAACCAAGGCGGCCGAGGCGGTCGTACCCGACGCGGCCGAGCTCCGAGGGCTCCTCGATCGCGGCGAGCTCGGCATGAGCCGAGCCATGCGACAGGCGATCGCGACGAGTGACCGGCGGCTCACCTCCGCGACGTCCCGGCTCGGACAGTCGCTGCGGTCCCGTGGCGACGTGGCGGGTGCACGCGCCCAGTCGCTCTCGGCGCGGCTCGCGCCCGCGCTCCTGGCCAACGCGCGGCAGGCGCCGATCGCCGTCGCGGCGGCCCACGACCGGCTCGTTCTCGGCGCCCGCGCGGTGCTCAGCCACGCAGGCAACGAGGTGGAGCGCATCGGCGCGCTCCACGCCCTGCTGTCGCCCTCGCGCACCGTGGCTCGGGGATATGCGATCGTGCGGGACCAGGAGAGCGGACGTGTGATCGCCGAGCGCGCCGCGACAGTCGCCGGTCAGCAACTCGCGGTGGAGCTTCGGGACGGCATCGTGGACGTGCGGGTGGAAGACACGGGAATCGAGACGCGATGAGCGAGACGGAACCCACGCCGACGACATTCGAGGAGGCGCTGAACGCGCTTGAGTCGGTCGTCGCGCAGCTTGAACGGGGCGAGGTCGGCCTCGAGGAGGCGGTCCGGCTCTTCGAGGACGGGCAGCGCTACCTTGCCGTCTGCCGCGAACGACTCGGCGCCGCCCAGGCCCGCATCGACGAGCTGACCGCATCGGAGCTCCCGAGCGGCCCTGCTCCCGTGGGGGACGCGGAGCCCTTCTGAAGCGTTAGTACCGGGCGCTCATCGCGGGCGCCGACTCGGGTGCGGGCTCGCGGAGCGCCTGCCAGCGCGCGAGTCGTCGCAGATCGCGCTCGATCTGATTGAGCGGAATCTGGCACCCGGCGTTGCACACGTTGGCGAACGCGACGAGCCGGTCCTCGTCGGCGCGGACGGTCATCCACTTCGCGAGCACGTCGTCGCCGGTCGGGAGGAGCCCGTCGGTCCCGCTCAGCTTCAGCTCGGGGAACTGGATGCAGTACTCCCGCACCGGGGCCATCGACCTGGGAAGCAGCGCGACGAGGGGGAGGTGCGGGTAGATGAGGTAGCGATAGCGGGGCAGTGCCTCCCGTCCGTCGCGGCGGAAGCGTCGCCCGGTGACGCAGATGAACCCGAGATGGGTGAACATCTCCCACTCATCGGGGTTGACCACCGACCGCAGGAGCTCCAGCGAGCGGCGCTCGGCCTCGTCGCGGCTGACCGGAGCCTCGCGCACCCATTCCGGGGTGCGTCGGCGACGCGGCCGGGACCGGCCCGGCGGGGGGAACAGCACCAGCCGTATCGCGACCGCGAGCAGGGCGGTCACGACGACGACCGGGATCGCGTTCATGCGTCCTGCGAGGCGCCGCCGGCGGCGCGCGGCCAGAACAGCACGCGCTCGGCGTCGGCGGGGACCTGCTCGAAGTCGGTCACCAAGACGGCCTCACGCCTGCCGGTCGTCGCATCGGTCAGCGGAACGCCCGCCCACATGCCGCTGTCGAGCTGGCGCCGGAACTCGCGTATCAGGCGCTCGCGATCGATGTCGACCGCCGGGTCGCCCTCGGCGACGAGGGTCTCTCCGTATCCCGGCATCATGCGAAGCAGCCTCATGATCACTCCCGTGGACGGCGCCGATCGTACGACGCAGGGCCGTTATATCGCGGGGTTCTCCCGGATACAAACGCACCGGCGAACCTGGTCAATCCCGCCCGGACTCCGCTGCCGGCCACCGGCGCCGGCCTGGGCGGCTTGATACCGTCAGAGCACGTTGTCAGAACGGTTCGTCATCGAGGGCGGCGCTGCGCTGTCGGGAACAGTCACGCCCAGCGGGAACAAGAACGCGGCGCTGCCGATCCTGGCCGCATGCCTGCTCACCGACGAGGAGGTGATCCTCGAAAACGTCCCGGACATCCGCGACGTGCATTCGATGCTCGCGCTGCTCGACGACATCGGCGTGAGCATCCGAGAGATCGGTCCCAACGAGCTCTCGCTGACCGCGGCGGACATCCGCACGACATCTCTCGACCCGGAGCTCTGCAGCCGCATCCGCGCGTCGGTCCTCATGGCGGGGCCGCTGCTGGCGCGATGCGGAGCGGTGGATCTGCCGCTGCCGGGAGGCGACTTCATCGGCCGCCGCCGGGTCGACACCCACCTCCTCGCGTTCAAGGGCCTGGGCGCCGAGGTGGACGCCGGCCGAAGCTTCTCAATGCGCCACACCGGGCTGACCGGGTCCGAGATCTTCCTCGACGAAGCCTCCGTCACGGCGACGGAGAACGTGCTGATGGCCGCCGCGACCGCGGACGGCGAGACCGTGATCCTGAACGCGGCCAGCGAACCCCACGTGCAGGACACCGCCCGGTTCCTGGAGACCCTCGGCGCCGACATCGACGGGATCGGCACCAACGTCACGCGGGTGCGGGGCGTCGAACGGCTGCGAGGGGGCCGCTTCCGCATCCCGTCCGACTACATCGAGGTCGCGTCGTTCCTCGGACTTGCCGCGGTCACCGGCTCCGACATCACCATCAAGGACGTTCGCGCGTCCGACATGCGGATGATCAGGCTCACCTTCGAGCGGCTCGGGATCCGCGTCGAGATGGACGGCGACGCGATGCGCGTTCCCCCGGACCAGACGCTTCGGGTCGAGGCCGACGAGGGCGATGCCATCCCCAAGATCGACGACGGCCCCTGGCCGGCGTTCCCGGCGGACCTGACCAGCATCGCGACGGCGGTCGCGACCCAGGCCCACGGCACGGTCATGATCTTCGAGAAGATGTTCGAGAACCGCCTGTTCTTCGTCGACAAGCTCGTGGCGATGGGCGCCCGCATCGTGCTCTGCGACCCCCACCGAGCGGTCGTCAGCGGGCCGGCCCGCCTGCACGGCGAGCGCCTCGAAAGCCCCGATATCCGCGCCGGAATGGCGATGCTCATCGCGAGCCTCTGCGCCAAGGGCGTCAGCACGATCGGCAACGTCGGGCAGATCGATCGCGGCTACGAGCGGATCGACGAGCGGCTGCGCCAACTGGGCGCGCGCATCGAGCGGGTGCCGGATTGACGAGGGTGGACACCGACCCGCCGGACGTCGCGCCTCTGCCTGACGGCTCCCGCGACGTGCTGCCGGTCGAGGCGTCGGAGCTCGCCGCGATCGAGGCGTCGCTGCGAGGCACGTTCGCCGGGTTCGGCTACCGCGAGGTCCGGACCCCGCTGCTCGAGTTCGCCGACGTCATGGATCGCGCTCAGGATGGCGGTCTCGGACGTGCCTTCCGGATGTTCGACGATCACGGGCAGGTGCTCGTGGTGCGACCCGACCTGACCATCCCGGTCGCTCGACTCATCGCCGGGCGGCTCGCCGACCACCCGGGGCCGGTGCGGGTGAGCTACGTCACCGAACGCGCACGTCCTGCGCCGGCCGGACGTGCGCAGCGCGCCGAAGAACTCCAAGCGGGCATCGAGCTAGTGGGCCTGCCAGGGCCCGCGGCGGACGCCGAGGTGGTCGCCGCCGTGGTCGGAGCGCTCCGCGCGCTCGGCATCACCGACCTGCGGGTCGCGCTGGGCGACGTGTCGCTGACGCGCGCGGTGCTCGACGGCCTCGGCGTCGCCGACCCCGATCAGTCGGCCCTGGGGGAGGCGGTGCGCGCGCGCAACCTCGTCGCGTGGCGACGCGCGGCCGAGGCGCTTTCGCTCGGCGCCGACGAGCGTGAGCTCGTCGCGAAGCTCCCGACCCTTCGCGGGGGTCGCGAGATCCTGCGCGATCTCGCCGCGCGCGTGCCGTCCGCCGAGCCGGCCTGCGAAGCGCTCCTCGCCACCCTCGCGCTGCTCGACGCCCACGGTGCGGGCGACGCCGTCATGGTCGACCTCGGCGTCCTGCGCGACTGGGGGTACTACTCGGGCGTCGTGGTCGAGGCGTATGCCCCGGGCGTCGGGCGGCCGGTCGCGGTGGGGGGCCGCTACGACGGCCTCGTCGGCAAGTTCGGATCGGCGCGCCCCGCCATCGGCGCCGCGGTCATCCTCGATCGGCTGCACGAGGCGATCGCCGCCAGGAATGGCGACGGCGTCCTGCCCGACGGTGTGGTCTTGGCCGGCGGCATCGACACCGAGGTGGCCCTCGCCGCGACGCTACGTGCGGCAGGGTTCGTGGTCGTCGGCGTCCCGGACGACGAGGCCCTCGCCAACCGGCTCGCCGAGGTCGACGGCTGGCGGTTCGTCGTCCGTCGCACCGCGACCGGCTACGCGGTGGCCGACCGCGCCGGCGGCGAGACCGTGGACTGTCACGACGTGGCGGAGGAGCTCAAATCACGCCGCTCGTGATCTGCGTGCCCCTCGGCGTCCTCTTTGCCGACGCCGTCGCCCGCCTCCGAGGGGCGGGGCTCGACGTGAGCCCGCTCGACGATGCCGGCCGCCGGCTCGTGGTCGACGCCGCCGACGGCACCCGGTACATCACGACGCGCCCGAGTGACGTTCCCACCTACGTCGAGGCTGGCGCCGCCGACCTCGGCATCGTCGGCAAGGACGTCCTGCGCGAGTCGAGCCCGGACGTCTACGAGCTCCTCGACCTCGACTTCGGACACTGCCGCATGGTCTATGCAACCCGGGTCGGTGACGACCCGACGGCCGAGGCGCTGACGCACCTCGGCGCAATCCGAGTCGCGACGAAGTACCCGAACGCCGCCCGCCGGCACTTCGGCGCGACGGGACGGGCGGTGGAGGTCGTCAAGGTCAACGGATCCGTGGAGCTCGCCCCGCTCGTCGGGCTGGCGCACGGCATCGTCGACCTCGTGGCCACGGGGCGCACGCTCTCGGAGAACGGCCTCGTCGAGCGCGAGGAGATCTTCGCCTCGTCCGCGCGGCTCATCGCCAACCGTGTCAGCCACAAGGTCGCCGCCGGCGCGGTCGACGGCCTCATTCAGCGACTCGAGGCCGGTTCGGCATGAGCCCGGTGCGACGCGTGACCCTGCGGCGCGGCGGGGCCGGGGCCCTGGCCGACGGCCTCTCGCCGCCGCCGCCGGACCCGCAGATCGCCGAGCGCGTCCAGGAGATCCTCGCCGACGTCCGCGCTCGCGGCGACGAGGCGCTGGTCGACGCGACCCGGCGCTTCGACTGCCCCGACTTCACGCACCAGCAGATCCGGGTTCCGCGAGCCGACCTCGACGCAGCGGCAGCCGCGCTCGACGCGCCGCTGCGCGACGCGCTCCTGACCGCCATCGCACAGGTGCGCGCTCTCGCCGTCGCCACGCGCCCCACAGACGTCAGCTCCACCCTTCCGCTCGGCCAGCGCATCACGGTGCGCGCCGTTCCCGTCGCATCGGCGGGCATCTACGTTCCCGGCGGTCGCGCGGCGTATCCGTCGAGCCTGATCATGGGCGCCGTTCCCGCGCAGGAAGCGGGGGTGGAGCGCATCGCGATCGTCACGCCGCCGGGACCCGACGGCCGCGCGGCGCCGGTGGTGCTGGCGACGGCCTCGCTGCTCGGCATCGACGAGGTCGCCGCCGTCGGAGGCCCATCGGCAATCGGCGCCCTGGCGTTCGGAACCGACGCGATCGCCCCCGTCGCCGTCATCGCCGGCCCGGGGAGCGCCTGGGTGCAGGAGGCCAAGCGCCAGGTGTTCGGCACCGTCGGGATCGACGGCATCGCCGGTCCCAGCGAGGTGGTCATCGTCGCCGAGGGCGACGTCGACGCCGCCGCCCTGGCCGACGACCTGCTCGCCCAGGCGGAGCACGGTCCCGACTCGCCGGCGATCCTCGTGAGCCCGGACGCCGCCATCCTCGACGCGGTCGACGCGCTGCTCCGCCGGGAGGATGCTGCCGGCGCGATCACGCTGGTGCATGCCGAGAGCCTGGAGGTCGCCGTCGACTTCGCGGAGGCCTTCGCGCCGGAGCACCTGGAGCTCGCCGTCGCGGGAGCCGGCGACGCTCGCGGGGTCGGTGCGCCAGGCCGGCGCCGTGTTCACCGGTCCGAACGGGGGGACGGCCTTCGGCGACTACATCGCCGGCTCGAACCACATCCTTCCGACCGGTGGGGCGGCCCGTTTCGCCTCCGCGGTCGGCCCGTCGACGTTCATGCGCAGGATGTCGGTGGTCGATCTCTCCGACGACGCCGTCACGGCGCTGACACCGCACCTCGCCGAAATGGCGCGAGGCGGAGGGATTCCCCTACCATCGCCGCTCCGCCGAGGTGCGGGCGGATCGAATCGCGCAGCAAGGAGCGAGGGAATGACGAGACGAGGCGAGGTGCGTCGCACGACGGCGGAGACCGACGTGCACGTCGTCGTCGATCTCGACGGCACCGGGGTGGTGACCGTCGCGACCGGGGTCGGCTTCTTCGACCACATGCTCACGCTCCTCGGGCGTCACAGCCTCATCGACCTCGACGTCGAGACGCGCGGCGACCTCGCGACGGGCAGCCACCACACCGTCGAGGACACCGGCATCGTGATCGGGCAGGCCCTCGACCAGGCCCTCGGCGATCGCGCGGGGATCGAGCGATACGGTGCGGCGCTCGTGCCGATGGACGAGTGCCTCGTGCAGGCGGCGATCGACATCTCCGGGCGCCCGTTCGTGGCCTGCGACGTCGCGCTTCCCGCGACGGTCGTCGGCGGCTTCGAGACGGACCTGCTCGAGGAGTTCCTCCGCGGCGTCGCCAACCATGCGAAGCTCACGCTGCACCTGCGGCTGCTCTCGGGCGAGAACCCCCACCACGTCATCGAGGCGTGCTTCAAGGCCTTCGCCCGCGCGCTCCGCGCCGCGGTGACGCCAAACGTCCGCGCGCCCGGGGTGCCTTCGACGAAGGGCTCACTATGAGCCTGCGGGTCGCAGTGCTCGACTACGAGATGAGCAACCTGCGGAGCGCCGCGAAGGCGCTCGAGCGTCTCGGTGCCTCCGTGACCATCGCCCGGAGCCCCGACCAGGTCGGCGCCACCGACGCGGTCGTCCTTCCGGGCGACGGGCACTTCGGCGAGGCGATTGCTCGGCTCCGCTCCTCCGGCCTCAACCAGGTGGTGCTCGACGCCGCCGGCCGCGGCCTGCCCGTCCTCGGGATCTGCATCGGCTTGCAGGTGCTGTTCGACGCGAGCGAGGAGGCGCCCGGAACAGCGGGACTCGGCCTGCTGTCCGGCACGGTGCGGCGGCTGGACACCACGGCCAAGGTGCCGCACATCGGGTGGGCGACGGTCAAGTGGTCCGAGCGCTGCCCGGTCGCGCCGACGGACCCCGGTGACCCGTCCACGTACTACTTCCTCCACAGCTACGCGGTCGAGCCGTCCGAGCGGTCATCCTGCTGGGGCGCCGCCGACCATGGCGTGCCGTTCTGCGCGGTGGCGGGCGAGGGCAACGTGATGGGCTTTCAGTTCCACCCCGAGAAGTCGAGCCGCGCCGGTCTCGCGCTGCTCGCCCGGTGGATGAGCCACGTGAGCGCGGCGGTCGCGGCGTGATCACCCTCTATCCGGCCATCGACCTGCAGGCCGGCCTTGCGGTCCGGCTCGTGCAGGGCGACTTCGCGGCGTCGACGACGTTCAACGAGGACCCGGTGTCCCAGGCCCAGCTCTTCGCGGACGACGGCGCGACGGCACTTCACGTCGTCGACCTCGACGGCGCGCGCGAGGGCGAGCCCGCCCAGGCGCCGCTCGTCGCAGAGATCGCCGACCGGTTCCCCGGCGAAGTGCAGCTGGGAGGGGGCCTTCGCACGCGCGCGGCGATCGAAACGGCGATCGCGACCGGCGTGCGACGCGTCGTGCTCGGGACGGTCGCGCTGCAGGACCGCGAACTGCTCGAATGGGCGGTGCGCCGTCTCGAGGATCGTCTTGCCGTCGCGATCGACGCCAGGGAGGGCAAGGTCGCGACCCACGGCTGGACGAAGGTCACGGATCGAGACGCGACCGATGTCGCGGCCGACCTGGTGAGCACCGGGGTCCGGCGCCTGATCTACACGGACATCATCCGCGACGGCACGCTGAACGGGCCGAACCTCAACGCGCTCCGGCGCCTCAGCGAGGTGGCGCCGCCGCTGCGACTGGTCGCATCGGGCGGGATCTCGTCGCTCGAGGATCTCGTCGCGCTGCGCAACCTGCGCCTGCCGAACCTGTCCGGGGTCATCGTCGGTCGGGCGCTCTACGAGGGCCGGTTCACCGTCGCCCAGGCGCTGGAGGTCCTGGGGGGAGCGGCCGCGTGATCAGGGTGGTGCCCTGCCTGGACGTCGATCACGGGCGGGTGGTGAAGGGCGTGAACTTCGTCGGTCTCCGCGACGCCGGGGACCCCGTGGAGCTTGCCGCCCGGTACGACGCCGAGGGCGCCGACGAGCTCGTGTTCCTCGACATCACAGCCAGCCACGAAGAGCGCGACACGATCATCGAGCTCGCCCGCCACACGGCCGAGGAGGTCTTCATCCCGTTCACCATCGGCGGCGGGATCCGCTCGGAGGAGGACGTCCGCGACGTGCTCGCCGCGGGCGCCGACAAGGTGTCGATCAACTCCGCCGCGGTTCGCGACCCCGAGCTGATCGCGCGCTGCGCGAACCGGTTCGGGTCGCAGTGCATCGTGGTGGCGATCGACGCCAAGCGGCGCGAGGACGGCTCGGGGTGGGAGGTGTTCCTCAACGGGGGGCGCCTGCCGACCGGGATCGAGGCCGTCGCCTGGGCGCGCGAGGTCGCCGAGCGGGGCGCGGGGGAGCTCCTGGTCACGAGCATGGACCGCGACGGCACGAAGGACGGCTTCGACACCGACCTGCTCGCCGCCATCGACCGTGAGGTGCGGGTGCCGGTGATCGCGTCGGGGGGTGCCGGCACGCTCGAGCACTTCGCCGAGGCCGTCACCGCCGGCCACGCCGACGCGGTGCTCGCCGCCTCGGTCTTCCACGACGGCGTGTACTCGATCGCCCAGGTCAAGCGCGCGATGGCCGACGCCGGGGTGCGCGTGCGGCTCTAAGCGCGAGGCGAGTGGGCCCGCCGGATGGCGGACCCCATCGCACGTCGCCGATCCCGTTGGGTCAGTCGTCGTCCTTCTTCAGCTTCACTTCCATCGCCAGGACCTGCCCGCCTTCGACCCGCTCGCCGCCGAGTGCGTAGTGGGCCTGCACGTCGAGCAGGTACCAGCCCTTGCCCAGGAACGGCGCGGGGATGATCCCAGACGACTCCTCGTCGCGCGTCAGGAAGCCGGCTGCGCCCGGAGTGAACCGGGCCGGGTCGTGCTGGGCGATCTCGGTGAGCGCGTCGGCGCGAGTGTCGTAGAGCCAGACCTTGCCGAGCTGGTCCTGGCCGCCGATGTCCTCCTGCAGCAGGACCTGGCCGCGCTCGTCCACCGTGACGTTGTCGAGCATCCGCTGACCCTCGGTTCCGTCGAGCACCGCCGTGATGGTCCCGCCGAGTTCGGGCTTCGTCGCGTCGTCGAACACGACCTTCCAGAGGCGGCTGGGGGAGTTGAACGCGTTCGTCGTCGCGAAGTAGAGGACGTTCGGATACCTGGGGTCCCAGGAGCTGTCCTCCGGGCGCAGGAACTTCGTCACGCCCGCCGCGTTGCTGTCGGCGTTGAGCTGGGTACCGGTCTTCCCGGACACGTCACCGAGCGGTGCCAGCGGGAAGCGGGTGCCCGGGGCGGGGATCGCCGCGTTGGTCTCGGCGGCGGTGCCGTCCACCTTGATCCCGTACAGGGCGCCGTTGGCGAGCCCGGCCCGCTGAACGGTGCTGCCCGTCCTGATCTTGCTTCCGACGTACACGTAGACCTGCCCGTCGGTGCCGTCATCGGTGCCGACGACCACCGTGGCGACGCCGCTGTCGGGGTTGGCGACCGAGTTCTCCCAGGAGAACTTGCCGAGGTGGGGGAGTTCGTAGCTGGTTCCGTCCAGCAGGTGGGCGAACGCGCGGCCCTCGGTTCCGGACTCCTCGCCGTTCAGCAGGATGCGCTCGCGCGTGCCCTTGCCGGTGCGACGGTCGTAGAACGCGTCCTTGGCGGCCAGGTCGGCGCTGCACAGCCGGCTGAGGGCGATGCCCTTGGCCGGTGCGTTCCAGTTCGAGCTCGCGGTGTTCCACGTGGCGATGTCCTGGACGAGGTCCTCGCCACGGGTGACCTTCAACGTCTTCTCGTCGATCGTCTACTTGGACACGAAGGCGCCGATCGCCCCGTGCGCGCGGGGGAACCCGACCCCGTTGGTCAACTCGTGATTGGCCAGCAGCGTGAACGTCTTGTGGTCGTCGTTCTCGAACGCCCCGAGCCCATCCGGGATGCCTACGAGACGGTACGGCGTGCCGTCCGGCTTGGTGTTGACGGAGTCGCCGGTGGTCAGGATCGACTTGATCGAGACACCGGTGGCGGTCGGAACCAGGTACGGCGACTGCGAGCTTGACGGGCCGGTCGACGTGCCGGGCCCGGCGATCGCGACGGCCGTTGCCGCGACGCCGACGGCGCCGGCAACGAGTCCGATTCGCGTCTTTCTCATTGAACCCCCTTGGGTCTCTGGGAACGAGCGCGGTGATCGTCGCCCTCCCGCCCGCGCCGGTGGGAAGCGGTCTCGTCACGAGGTGGCACCAAAGTTGTGAAACGACGCCGGCAGACCGCGTCGATTCACCGACGCGTCGGCCGCCGGTCGTCTGGGTCGCGCAGTATCGTCAGCACATGCGAAGCATCCGCACCGAAAAAGCTCCCGCGCCCGTCGCCGGCGCTCCCTACAGCCAGGCCGTCGCGGCCCGGCCGGGGGAGGTCGTCTACGTGTCGGGCCAGGTGCCCGTCGACCCCACCACCGGAGAGCTGGTCGACGACGACATCAGGCTGCAGACCGCCCTCGCGCTCCGCAACGTCGCGGCGATTCTCGCCGCATCTGGCGCTGCGCTCGACCAGGTCGTCAAGACGACCGTCTACCTCAAGGACTTCGACGACTTCGGGGCGATGAACGAGGTCTACGCCCAGGCGTTCGCCGGCCACGCGCCGGCTCGCGCGACGATCGGGGTCGCCGCCCTTCCGCTCGGCGCGCGGGTCGAGATCGACGCGATCGCCGTGATCCCGGACAGCGCGTCGTAGCCCGCCGTCATTCCCACCACATGCGCCGCTCGATCAGGCTGTCAAGCGCGATGCGATCCAGGTAGTCGGGGGACTCGCTGATGGGCCGTCCCGCGTTCGCAGGGTCTTGCACCCAATCCCGGAACCGCTGCTCGCACGCGGCGAAGGCCGCCTGGAGCTCGGCGAGCGTCAGGCCCTCGAACGACGCGAACAGCTCGAGGAGCTCCGGCATCGCCACCGGCGCTGCCTCGCGGAGCTTGTCGGAGAGTGGGTCATAGGACACGCCGACGATTCTGCGCGGGTCGCGGCGGCGGTGCAAGCGCATCCCATGCTCCTCCGGGCGATTCCCCATCTCGACGTGCCGGTCAGCCTCGTCGGCGGGGCGGTCCGCGACGCCCTGCTCGGCGTCGCCGACACCGAGGACATCGATCTCGTCGTCGAGGGCGACGCGCTCGCGCTCGCCGAGCGCCTCGGGCATGAGCTCAACGTCCGGACGGTCACGCACGAACGGTTCGGCACCGCATACCTGGAGCTGCCGCACGACAACTGGATCGACATCGTGCGTGCCCGCCGGGAGCGCTACCCTCATCCCGGCAGCCTCCCGGTAGTCGAGCCGGGCACGCTGCTCGACGACCTCGCCCGGCGGGACTTCACGATCAATGCGATCGCGTACCGGTTGAACGGACAGGACCAAGGCACGCTGGTGGACCCGCATGACGGACGGCGAGACCTCGCCGACTGCGTCGTGCGCACGCTCCGCGACGACGCGTTTGCCGAGGATCCGACCCGGGTGCTGCGGGCCGTGCGCTACGCGGCCCGCCTGGGCTTCATGCTCGATCCGGCGACGCTCGCCGGCGCCGTGGCGGCGTCAGCGGGCGTCGACCTCCGCTCGGCGCGAGTGGGCGAGGAGTTGCGACGGCTGCTCAAGGAGGCCCGGGCCGGTGCGGCCATCGCCTTGGCGGCCGGGATCGGCGTGCCGTGGGTCGCGGGGGATGCGACCGATCGCCAGGAGCAGTTCGCCGCCGTCGACGCCGCGCTCGCGCTTCCCGGCGCTCCGGCACTTGAGCCCTGGGCGGTCCGCATGGGCCTGGCGGTCGCTCCTGAGCACCTTCCGCACGTCGCGGTGGACGGCTGGGCACGCGGCGTCGCCGCCGCCGCGGCGCAGGGGGGCGAGCTCCGGCGCCGGCTCGGTTCGGTCACCTCAGCCTCCGGCCTCGACGAGGTGCTGAACCGCGCGAAGCCCGCGAGCGTGGTCGTCGCGTACGCGCTCGGCGAGGGGCGCATCGCCGACTGGTGGGCGACGGTCAGGGGAATGCGCCTTGCGATCTCGGGCGAGGACCTCGTCGCCGCCGGCATCCGGCCCGGGCCCGCAATCGGCCGGGCGCTCGCCGCCGTGCGAGCGGCCCGCCTCGACGGCCGTGTGGGATCGGACCGCGCCGCCCAACTCGATCTCGCCCTGCAGGCCGCGGTGCGCTCGTGAGCCTGGATCTGCTCAATGTGGACGCCGGGCGGCGGGTCGCCGCCTGCTTCACCACGAGAGCCGGCGGTGTCAGCACCGGCGACTGGGCCGGCCTCAACCTCGGATCCACCACAGGCGATGACCCCGCCGCCGTACGCGAGAACCGCCGTCGGCTCATGGCCGCGCTCGGGCTCGACCCCGAGCGGGCCACCCTCGGCTTTCAGGTCCACGGCGCCGGCGTCCGCACGATCACCGCGCCGACCCGACCCGGGCGCTTCACGGGGGCGCTGTCGGGCTGGCCCGAGGGCGACGCCCTGGTGACGGATCGACCCGGGATCGCGCTCGTGGTCCTCGGCGCGGACTGCCTGCCGGTGCTCCTGTGGCGCACCGATGCTCCGCGCGTCGCGGCGGCGCACGCGGGCTGGCGGGGGTTGGTCGGCGGTGTGCTTGGGAACGCGGTAGCCGCGCTCGGGGAGCCGTCTGCGACCGCCGCGGCCATCGGACCGGGCGTCGGACCCTGCTGCTACCCGGTCGACGCCGAGCTCCGCCGCACGTTCGGCGCCCGTTTCGGCGCGGAGACGGTCGACGGCGACGCCGTCAACCTCGCGCTCGCCGCTCGGATCGATCTCCAGAACGCCGGCATCCCCGAGCCTGCCATCACCTCGGCCGGAGTCTGCACGTCGTGCGACCCTGCGCGGTTCTACTCGTACCGGCGCGACGGGGCGCGAACCGGCCGGCACGGCGGCGTCATCGCCATCGAGGCCGCATGATCGACCCAGGCCGACTCCGTCTCGCCCTCCAGGAGGCACGCGACGCCGTCGACGCGGGCGCTGCGCGCGCAGGCCGGCGTGCGGGTGAGGTCGAGATCGTCCTCGCCGGCAAGTACGTGGCCGCCGCCGATGCCCCCGCCCTCGTGGAGGCCGGGGCGCCCGTCATCGGCGAGAACCGCCTCCAGGACCTCGAGGCCAAGCGCGCGGTCGTCGGCGACGCGCTCGTCTTCGACTTCATCGGCCATCTCCAGCGCCGCAAGGTCCGCGCCGTGCTCGAGGCGGCGAGGCTCATCCATTCGGTCGACTCGGAGCGGCTCGCCGAGGAGATCGACACGCGGGCGACCGATCCGGTGCGGGTGCTCGTCGAGGTGAACCTGACGGGGGAGGACACCAAAGATGGTATCTTTCCCGCCCCAAATCGAGGCATTTCTCGAGTCGATCAGCCGTTTTTCGAGGATCGTCGTCGGAGGCCTCATGGCACTGCCTCCTGCGGATCCCGATCCCGAACACAGCCGACCATACTTCGCCCAGCTGCGCTCGCTCAACGACAGGTTGGCGGAGCGGTGGGTGGGCAGGCATGATCTTCGGGACCTCTCAATGGGCACAAGTCAGGATTTCGTGGTTGCTGCGGAGGAAGGTGCCACCATTGTGCGAATTGGACGTTCGATAATCGATCGGAGCCAGGTGAGCTGATGGCGCTCTCGGACCTGTGGCACAAGACGCTCGTCTACTTCGGAATGGCCGACGACGACGAGGATGACTTTCCGGAGCAGGAGGTCCGGGCGGCGGCCCCACGTGCGCAGGAGGAGCTGGAGCAGAGCTACCGCGAGCGACCGAACGTCCGCCGGCTCGGCCCGCGCCGGCGCGACGAGTTCGACGAGATCTTCGGCGACGACGAGCCGGTCGGGGCCGGCGCCCGCTCGACGCCCATCCGGGCGGTCGAGACGCGGTCGCAGCAGATGCAGGTGCACCTTGTCGTCCCCAAGAGCTTCAACGACGCGCAGCAGATCGCCGACAAGTTCAAGGCGACCGTGCCGGTCATCCTCAACCTGCAAAGCGCCGAGACCGATCTCGCCAAGCGGCTCATCGACTTCGCCAGCGGGCTCACATACGCGCTCGACGGCGGCATGCAGCGCGTCGCCGACAAGGTGTTCCTCCTGACTCCGCGGAACGTCGAGGTGTCCGCCGAGGAGCGGGCGCGCCTGCTGGAGAAGGGGTTCTTCAACCAGTACTGAACGCTCCGCGTTCGCGCCGCTCGGTGACACCGCCCTGCCCTCTCGGTGCGCGACGGTGACATGAACGGTCCTGTCAGGATGTCGGCATGAGTGAGTGGCCCACGACCATCGGT
Source organism: uncultured Thermoleophilia bacterium (assembly GCA_963777565.1). Classification (GTDB taxonomy): domain Bacteria; phylum Actinomycetota; class Thermoleophilia; order Miltoncostaeales; family Miltoncostaeaceae; genus CALMEC01. The sequence goes on along the minus strand of CAVZQZ010000009.1, from coordinate 226,948 downwards.
CTCGTCGGATGCGGCGCGATGGGACGCGCGATGGCCGCCGGGTTCCTCCGCGGACGTCCGACGCTCGCCGCCGGCATGGTGGTCGTCGACGCGGTGCCCGCAGCCGCGACCGCAGCCGCGGCGGAGCTCGGGGCGCGCGTGGGCACGCCGGCGGACGCCGCCGGCTGCGACCTCGTGGTCCTCGCCGTCAAGCCGAAGGACGCGGCCGTGGCGGTGGGAGACCTCGCTGCGTCCGGCTTTGCGGCCCGGTCGGTGCTGATGTCGGTCGTCGCCGGCCTCGACCTCGACCGGCTGCGCTCATTCGCTCCGGACGTCGCCCTCGCCCGGACGATGCCGAACCTCGCCGTCCGTCACGGCGCCGGGCTGATCGCCCTCACGACGCGCGACATGACCCCCCCAGCCGTCGACGCGCTCGGTGCGGCGCTGGCGCCGCTCGGGGCGGTGGTCGAACTGCCGGAGCCGCTCATCGGGCCGGCGACCGCCCTCGTCGGGAGCGGCCCGGGCTTCATCGCGCTCGTCGCGGAAGGGCTCGAGGATGGCGCCGTCGCCGTGGGCTTCCCCCGTGAGCAGGCCAGGCGGATGGTGCAGGCCGTCATCGCGGGCAGCGGCGCGCTCCTCGCGGACGGAGTCGATCCGGCCGACCTGCGCCAGCGGGTGAGCTCGCCGGCCGGCACGACCATCGAGGGCATCGCGGTGCTGGAGCGGGGAGGCGTGCGCGGACACGTCGCGGACGCGGTCCGCGCGGCGGCGCGCCGGGCGAGCGAGCTCTGATGGACCTCGTCATCCGCTGGGTCAACGCGCTGTTCCTCGTCTACACCATCTGCATCCTCGTGCGGATCCTGATGTCGTGGGTCACGATCGCGCCGATGCGGCGATGGTCCATCGCCATCGTCGAGTTCCTGCACGACACGACCAACTGGTACCTCAACTTCTTCCGGCGGTTCATCCCCGCGGTCGGCCCGCTCGACCTGTCACCGATCGTCGCGCTGCTCGTCCTGGGGATCGTCAACCGGTTCGTCGTCGGGATCCTCTCGGGTCTTGCCTGACCGTCGCGCGCCCACGCCCCTGCCGGAGTGGCTCTTACCCCGGGCCGATGGAGTCACCGTCGTCGTGAAGGCCGTGCCGCGCTCCCGGCAGACCAAGGCCGTCGGGGTGCAGGCGGGCCATCTCCGCGTCCAGATCGCCGCCGCGCCCCACGACGGACAGTCGAACGCCGCCCTGTGCGAGTACCTCGCCGACGCCGCGGGCCTGCGGCCGGCCGCCGCGCGCATCAGACGCGGATCCGGCGGGGCCCGCAAGCTCGTCGAGATCGACGGCGATCCGGCGGCAATTGTGGCGCGCCTGCTCGAGCGCTTCGGTCCCGTGACCCGGCAGGACGCGTGAGCTCGGCGCCGGTGCAGCCAATGCGGGATGCGGTCGATCAGGCCGAGAGCCGGCGGCTGCGCCGGGAGGCGCGGCGACGCTGGGCGGTGTTCTTCGTCACCGCGGTCGCGACGCTGGTGGTCGACCAGGTGACGAAGCTCATCGTGCGGGCGACCATGGAGCCAGGGGACCACATCGACGTGTTCCCCGGTTTCGCCCTCGTGCGAGCGCGGAACGAGGGTATCGCCTTCGGGCTCTTCCCGGGCAACCAGACGATCGTGGCCGTGCTCACGGTTGTTGCCCTGGCGCTCATCGCGGCGGTGCTGGCTCGGCTCGCCACCCGCAGCGTCGCGGTCGCGTTCGGCGGCGGCTTGCTCATCGGTGGGAGCATCGGGAACTTCGCCGACCGGCTGATCCACGGCGGCGTCACCGACTTCCTCGATCCCGGCCGCTTCCCGGCGTTCAACATCGCCGACATGGGGATCGTTGTCGGAGCCGCCATCGTGGCGCTCGGGCTGCTGCGGGCATCCGAGGGGTCGTGACGGGGGATGGGTTCGACTTCGTGGTCGGGCCGGACGACGCCGGGCGCCGCCTCGACGCGGTGGTCGGCGCGCGGCCGGAGGTCGAGAGCCGCGCCGAGGCGCAGCGCCTGATCGACGCCGGCCGCGTCGAGGTGGACGGCCGGTCGGTCGCGAAGCGCCACGCCCTCGCGGACGGCTCCATCGTGACGGTGCGGCCCGCTCCTCGTGCGACAACGACCCTCACACCAGAGGACGTGCCGTTCGTCGTCCGGTACGAGGACGACGCGCTGCTCGTCGTCGACAAGCCGGCGGGGGTGGTGACCCACCCGAGCCGGGGGCACGGGTCGGGCACGCTCGTGAACGGGCTCCTCGCGCGCGGGATTCGCGGGGGAGGGGACGCCGAGCGACCCGGCATCGTCCATCGACTCGACCGCGACACCAGCGGGCTCCTCGTGGTCGCGAAGACCGACCGGGCGCATCGGCGGCTGCAGCGCATGCTGCGTGAGCGCGAGATCGAGCGGACGTACCTTGTGCTCGTTCATGGCGCATTCCCGGGTGCGCTCAGCGTCGACCGGCCGATCGGGCGCGATCTTCGCAACCGCACGCGCATGTCGACCAGGACGGACCGGCCGCGTGACGCACGCACCCACTTCCGCCGGGTCGCGGCGTTCGATCGCCACAGCCTGCTCGAAGCGCGTCTCGAGACGGGCCGCACCCACCAGATCCGGGTCCACCTCGAGGCCGTGGGCTTCCCGGTCGTGGGCGACCCCGTCTACGGCCGCCGCGGCGACGAGCTCGGCCTGCGCCGCCAATTCCTCCACGCTCGCAGGATCGCGTTCGCCCACCCGGAGTCCGGAGAGCCGATCGTCGTCGAGAGCGCGCTGCCGACGGATCTCGACGCGGTCGTGCATGCCCTCAGGGGCTCCGAGCGAGCGGGATGACCGCCCGGCCCGCTACTATCCCCAAGTTCCGTCAACCCACCCACCCGACGCGCGACGGCCGGTGGACGGTGCCGCGAGCTCGGCGGTCCCTCCGGACTCGCGTCGGTTGCTCACCTTCCAAACCGAATCAGGAGCCATCGTGCCCGTCACCATGAAGCAGTTGCTGGAGTCCGGAGTGCACTTCGGACACCAGACCCGCCGCTGGAATCCGAAGATGAAGCGCTACATCTTCGGGGAGCGCGGCGGCATCTACATCATCGACCTCGTGCAGACCCTGGAGCTGCTCGGCGAGGCCGTCGACTTCGTCCGGAACATCGGCGCTCGCGGCGGCACCGTGATGTTCGTCGGCACGAAGAAGCAGACGCAGGACGCGGTGCGCGACCAGGCGGTGCGCTGCGGGATGCCCTACGTCAACCACCGCTGGCTCGGCGGCCTGCTAACCAACTGGGTGACGATGGCCGACCGCATCCGGCGGCTCCACGAGCTCCGCCGTCAGAAGGTCGAGGGCCAGCTGGACCTGCTCCCGACTCGCGAGCGGCTGTCAGCCGAGGCCGAGCTCCTGAAGCTCGAGACGAACCTCGGCGGCGTCGCCGACATGCAGCGCCTCCCGGACGCGGTCGTGGTCGTCGACCTCAAGCGCGAGGCCATCGGCGTGCGTGAGGCGAACCGTCTCGGCATCCCGGTGATCGGCCTGGTCGACACCAACTGCGACCCGGACGAGGCCACGTACGTGATCCCGGGAAACGACGACGCGATCCGCTCTTGCAACCTGATCCTCGGCGCCATCGCCCGCGGCGTCGCCGACGGCCGCGGCTACGTCGCGCCCGCCCCGGACGCCGGGCAGGAGGCCCCGGCCGCACCTGCCGCACCGGCGGCCCCTGCGGCCGCGACGGACGCCGCGGCTGTGGTCGAGGCGCCGCCTGCGCCCCCCGCGCCGGCCCCGGCGGCCGCGCCCAGCGTCGAGGCGCCTCCCGCGGCTCCCGCGGCCGAGGTCGCGCCCGAGCCCGCAGCGCCGGCTCCGGCGCCGCCGTCGGACGCAGCGCCCGACGACGTGCCCGACGCACCGATCGCAGAGACCACCATCACGACCGACGAGGAGCCCAGCGCGTGAGCGACTACCAGCCGTCCGCGAAGGAGGTGAAGGCGCTGCGTGACCGCACGGGCGCCGGGATGATGGACTGCAAGGCCGCGCTGGCCGAATCCGGAGGCGACCTCGAGCAGGCCACCGATCTCCTGCGGGCGAAAGGTGCCGCCGACGCCGCGAAGCGCTCCGGCCGCGAGGCTCGCGAGGGGATCGTCGACAGCTACATCCACCACGGCGGGCGTGTCGGCGTGCTCCTCGAGGTCAACTGCGAGACCGACTTCGTCGCGCGCAGCGACGACTTCACCACGTTCGTGCACGACCTCGCGTTGCACATCGCCGCCATGAACCCCCTCTTCGTCTCACCCACCGACGTGCCGGACGAGTACAAGGAGCGCGAGCGGGCCGTCTATCTCGCCCAGTCCGAGGACGTTGACGAGCGGTTCCGCGAGAAGGCGGTGGAGGGGAAGCTCGCCAAGCACCTCAAGGAGATCGCGCTGCTCGACCAGGAGTTCGTGCGGGACCAGGCGGAGAAGAAGCCTCGCAGCATCGAAGACCTTCGCGCCGAGGTCGCCGCCCGGCTCGGCGAGAACGTCACGATTCGGCGGTTCGTCAGGTATGAGCTCGGCGGGTAGCGACATCGCCGCGACCTCGGCCGAGGCGACCGTCCGCGCCGGCGGAAGCTCGTTCCGCCGCGTCGTCCTGAAGCTGTCGGGCGAGGCCCTCCTCGGGGAGCGCTCGTACGGCATCGACGCCGAGCGGGTTGGTGCGATCGCCCGTCAGATCCGTGGGGCGGTGGAACTCGGGGTCGAGGTGGCGATCGTCGTCGGCGCCGGGAACATCTTCCGCGGCGTCGCCGGGGCGGCCCGCGGGATGGACCGGGCGACGGCCGACTACATGGGAATGATCGCCACCGTGCTGAACGCGCTGTCGATCCAGGACGCCCTGGAGAAGCTCGACGTCACCACCCGGGTGCAGTCGGCGATCGCGATCCAGGAGGTCGCCGAGCCGTACATCCGGCGGCGCGCGATGCGGCACCTCGAAAAGCAGCGCGTCGTGATCTTCGCCGGCGGGACCGGCAACCCGTTCTTCACGACCGACACCACGGCCGCGCTCAGGGCGCTCGAGATCGGCGCCCAGTGCATCCTGATGGCGAAGAACAACGTGGAGGGCGTCCTCGACCGCGACCCGCGGGAGGATCCCGACGCGAAGCTCATCCCGCGAATCACCCACATGGAGGCCATCGAGCGCGGGCTCAAGGTGATGGACACCACGGCTCTCACGCTGTGCATGGACAACGACCTGCCGATCATGGTCTTCAACATGGCCGACGAGCAGAATGTCGCGAGAATCCTGCGCGGCGAGCATGTCGGGACGATCGTCGCGAACGACGAAGGGGGACGCTCATGAAGGAGCTCATGGCCGATGCCGGGCGGCGGATGGACGGGGCGCTCAAGAGCCTCGACGTCGAGTTCGCCAGCGTGCGAACGGGTCGCGCTTCGACCCACCTTCTGGATCGCGTGATGGTCGACGCCTACGGTGCGGAGATGCCCCTCAACCAGGTCGCCACCATCCACGCCCCCGAGGCGAGGCTTCTCACCGTCCAGCCCTTCGACAAGTCGCTGATGAAGTCGATCGAGAAGGCCCTGCTCGAAGCGCAGCTCGGCCTGACGCCGTCGAATGACGGCCAGTTGATCCGGCTGCCGGTGCCGCAGCTCACCGAAGAGCGGCGCAAGGAGCTCGTGAAGCTCGTCCACAAGATGGCCGAGGATGCGCGGATCGCCGTCCGGAATGTTCGCCGCGACGTGCTGAACGACGTCAAGCGCCGCGAGAAGGACGGCGAGATCTCGCGCGACGAGGCCGCTCGGGCTCAGGACGAGGTGCAGAAGCTGACCGACCGCGAGGTCAAGTCGATCGACGAGGCGATGGCTCGCAAGGAGTCGGAGATCCTTGAGGTCTAGTGCGCCGCCCCGGTCCGGCGGGACCGCGCCCCAGCTCGGGCGATGACGATCCGCACCCGTTTGCGGTCGGCCCGGGCGCTCCTTCGCCTCCGCGCCAGCGACGCGACCGCCGGAGGCGGCGTCTCGCGTGATGTGCCCGTCTCCGTCGCGATCATCATGGACGGGAACGCGCGATGGGCTCAGCGCAGGCGGCTGCCCGTGGCCGCCGGCCATCGTGCCGGTGCCCAGGCACTCAAACGGGTGGTGCGCGCCGCCAACGACGCGGGCATCGAGGATCTCACGGTGTTCTCGTTCTCGACCGAGAACTGGGCGCGGCCGGAATCGGAGGTCACCGACCTGCTCGGGCTGTTCAGCGAGCTGATCGACAGGGAGACCGACGAGCTCGATGCGGAGAACGTCCGCATGCGATTCATCGGCAGGATCGACGGGCTTCCGGACCAGCTTCGCCGCAGGATCGAATGGTCGCAGCAGCGCACGTCCGGCAACACGGGCCTCAACCTGTTCGTCGCGATGAACTACGGAGGACGCGGCGAGATCGTCGACGCGGCCCGGCGGTTCGCCGCGGAGTACGGCCCTGGTGGCGGCGAGGACGACTTCGCACGTTGCATGTACGACAGCGAAATGCGCGACCCGGAGCTCGTGATCCGCACCAGTGGCGAGCAGCGCCTCTCGAACTTCCTGCTTTGGCAGACCGCCTACGCCGAGCTGTATTTCTCCGATCGCCTGTGGCCGGACTTCACCGCCGAAGACCTCGATGCCGCACTGCAGCACTACGCCGGATGCCAGCGCCGGTTCGGGGCGCGGTAGCGAGTCGGGTTCCACCTTGGGCAGCCGTATCGCCGTTGCGATCCCGGGGATCGCGCTCGCCATCGCCGTGGTCTACGTCGGCGGCCCGCTGTTCGTCGCGGTGGTCGTCGCCATCGCGATGGTCGGCATCTACGAGTACCTGAACCTGGTCGCAGGCATCGCGCCGCTCCGCTGGGCGGCATATGCGGGCACGGCGCTGACGGTGGCGCTGCCCGCGGTGATCGACCCGCCCGAGCAGGCGGTCGCACTCGGGGCCGCGGCGATCGTCGCGCTGAGCGCGGTCGCGGGCCTGATCCTCAAGAACCGCGACGAGGTCACGATCCGGGTGGCGCTGACCGTCCTTGGGGGGATCTACCTGGGCGTCCCGCTCGGGTTGTTCGTGGCGACGCGGGAACTGCCGAACGGCGCGGGCGCGGTGGCGAACATCCTGATCGGCACCTGGGCGTTCGATACCTTCTCGTACTTCGGCGGCCGACTGTGGGGAACCCATCCGATCGCCCCGAGGACCTCGCCGAAGAAGACCGTCGAGGGCTTCGTGGCGGGCGTCGTCGGCGGGACGATCGCGGTGTGGGTCGCCGGGCTCTACATGGACTGGATCGACCACCTGCAGTCGCTGGTGCTCGGCGTCGTGATCTGTCTGGTCGCCTACGTGGGCGACCTGTTCGAGTCGATGCTCAAGCGCGACATCGGCGTGAAGGACTCCGGCCGAATCCTGGCCGGGCACGGCGGGGTGCTCGACCGCTTCGACGCCATGCTGTTCACCGCGGCGGCCGGCTACTTCACGACCGTCTGGCTCGTGCTGTGAGCGCCCCCTACCGGCCGAAGGTCGCCGGCCCCGGGGTCCGGTCGACCGCGGCGAGCCGGGCGGCCTCAACGGCCCGCGCCCATCGCTCATCGGTCACCGGCCACCTCGACAGGAGCTCGCGATGACGGGCGAAGCGCATGTTCGCGGGGTTGCTGGCCAGGGCGGAGACCGGGTGACGATCGCGGATCGGCTCGGGGATGCTGCCGTTGTCGTCCATGGCAAGCGACAGTGTGCCACGGGGGGCGACGATCGTAAGTCCCGCCCGATCGGCAGGCTGGCGGACCCCCGGCGGTCTCGGCCGACCGAGCCACCCTGTACCGTCTCCCTGCGTCCACGATGAGCACCATCGCCTCTTTCGACATCCCGCACACCAGGTTCATCGCGCCCGACGGGCGCGCGGAGCGCGATCTCCCCGAGTTCGCCCGCGACCCACGTGCCCTGATCCCCCTCTACCGCGCGATGGTGCGCTCGCGTTCCCTCGACGCGCGCGCGGTCGCCCTGCACCGAACGGGACGCCTCGGAACGTACGCGAGCGGCCTCGGCCAGGAAGCGGTGGGCGTGGGCTTGGCGAGCACGATGGAGGAGACCGACGTCCTCGTGCCGAGTTACCGCGACCAGGCGGCGCTCCTGTGGCGCGGTGTGACCCCGCTCGAGATCCTCCTGTACTGGGGTGGCGACGAACGCGGCAGCGACTTCGAGGGGCCTCGCGGCGACTTTCCGGTGTCGATCACGGTTGGCGAGCATCCCCCGCACGCCGCGGGCGTGGCGCTCGCGATGCGGATCCGGCGCGAGCGCCGGGTTGCCGTCTGCACGGTCGGGGACGGCGCGACCTCGAAAGGCGCCTTCTACGAGGCGCTGAACGTCGCCGGCTCGATGTGCCTCCCGCTCATCGTCGTCATCGTCAACAACGGATGGGCGATCTCGGCGCCGCGGTCAGTGCAGAGTGCCGCGCCGACCCTCGCGCAGAAGGCGGTCGCGGCCGGGTTGCCCGGCGAGCAGGTCGACGGGAACGACGCGGTGGCGGTCGCCGAGGTCTGCCGGCGCGCCGTCGAGCGCGCGCGCGCGGGCGAGGGCGCAACCCTCATCGAAGCGGTCACGTACCGTCTCGGCGACCACACCACCGTCGACGACGCGCGCCGATATCGCGACGACGCCGAGGTGAGCCGCCAGTGGGAGCGCGAGCCCATCGGGCGCCTGCGGAACCACCTGGTCGCCGCCGGCGTCTGGGCGAAGGAGGACGAGGAGGGGCTGCTCGCCGAATGCGCGGCAGAGGTGGACGGTGCGGCCGAGGAGTACCTCGCGACGCCGGCGCAGCCTCCCGAGGCCATGTTCGACTTCCTCTATCAGGATCTCCCCGTGGGCCTCGAGGCGCAGCGTCTCGCCGCCATCCAGGAGTCCGCCGCGGATGCCTGAGGTCACGCTCGTCCAGGCCGTGGCCATGGCGCTCCATCACGAGATGGGCGCCGACGAGCGCGTCGTCGTCCTCGGTGAGGACGTCGCCGCGAGCGGCGGCGTGTTCCGGGCGACCGACGGGCTGCTCGAGCGCTTCGGACCGGACCGCGTCATGGACACGCCGCTCGCGGAGACGGTCATCGCGGGCCTGGCCATCGGCCTCGCGGCCGAGGGCATGCGCCCGGTGGCGGAGATCCAGTTCGCCGGCTTCATCTACCCGGCCCTGGACCAGCTCCTCAATCACGCGTCGCGCCTGCGCAACCGGACCCGAGGCCGTCTGAGCTGCCCGATGGTGTTGCGCGCGCCCTGCGGCGGCGGCATCAAGCCGCCGGAGCATCACTCGGAGAGCCCGGAGGCGATCCTCGCGCACATTCCCGGGCTCAAGGTCGTCGTGTCGTCCACCCCGTCGCAGGCGTACGGGTTGCTCCTCGCCGCGATCCGGGATCCGGATCCGGTTGTCGTCCTGGAACCTGCCCGCCTCTACCGCGCGGGCAAGGAGGACGTGCCCGACGACGGAGCCGAGCTCCCGATCGGGATGTCCTTCGTGGTGCGCGACGGCGCGGATCTGACGCTGGTCGCCTGGGGCGGCATGGTCGCCGAGACCCTCGGCGCGGCCGACGAGCTCGCGGAGCAGGGCGTCAGCGCGGCCGTCATCGACGTCGCCTCCATCTCGCCGCTGGACATGGAGCCGATCCTCGAGTCGGTTGCCCGGACCGGCCGCTGCGTCATCGTCCACGAAGCGCCGCACACATGCGGCTTCGGCGCCGAGATCGCGGCGCGCCTCGCCGACGAGGGGCTGGCGTCGCTCGTCGCCCCGGTGACGCGGGCGACCGGCTTCGACGTGATCTTCCCTCTCGCGCGCCTCGAGAACAAGTACATGCCCGACCGGCGGCGGGTCCTCGCAGCCGCCCGGCGGGTTCTGGAGTACGCATGAGGACGTTTCTGCTCCCCGACCTGGGCGAGGGCCTCCACGAGGCCGAGATCGTGACGTGGCACGTGTCGGTGGGAGACAGCGTCGTCGCCGATCAGCCGCTGGTCGCCGTCGAGACCGACAAGGCGGTCGTCGAGATCCCCGCGCCGTGGGCCGGGCGCATAGCGCGCCTCCACGGCGAGCCCGGGGAGCTGGTCGAGACCGGCACGCCCCTCGTGGACTTCGAGGAGGCCGGCCAGGTACAGGAGTTCAGCGGGATCGTCGGATCGCTGCCCGACGGCGCCGAGCCCGAAGACGCGGCCGGCGCGGCAGTGCGAAGCGCGACGCCGCCGCCCCGGCCCGCCGTGCGCGTCGGTGGCATCGTCCAGGCGCCACCGGCGGTCCGTGCGCTGGCGAAGCGGCTCGGGGTCGATCTCTCCGAGGTCGTGCCGAGCGGCCCCGGAGGGCTCGCGACCGCCGCCGACGTCGAGCGGGCCGCGCGCGCCCCGAGCGAAGAGACCGCCTACGAGCCGCTCCGCGGGCCGCGGCGGGCGATGGCGGACTCGATGACCCGCTCGGGGGCCGAGGTCGTCCCTGCGACGATCACCGACGAGGCGGATGTCGACGCCTGGACCCCGGGCACCGGAGCGACAGTCCGGCTGGTTCGCGCGATCGTCGCGGGATGTCGCGCCGAGCCCTCGCTCAATGCCTGGCTCGAGACCGGTGCCACCGGCCGGCGTGTCCACTCGCAGGTGGACCTGGGAATCGCCGTCGATTCGCCCGAGGGACTGTTCGTGCCGGTGATGCGGGGGGCCGACACCCTCGACGGGGCCGCCGTGCGCGCGCGTCTTGACGAGCTCATCGCCTCGGTGCGCGACCGTTCTATCGCCGTGGAGGACCTGCGCGGCGCGACGATCACTCTGTCGAACTTCGGATCGCTCGGAGGCCGCCACGCCGTGCTGGTCGTGGTGCCGCCCCAGGTGGCGATCCTCGGTGCCGGTCGTGCCACCATGCGGCCCGTGGCCGTCGACGGCCAGCCCGTCGTGCACCGGGTGCTTCCCGTATCGCTCACCGTCGACCACCGGGCCGTGGCCGGTGGCGAAGCTGCGCGCTTCCTCGCGGCAGTGGTCGCGGACCTCGAGTCGCCCGACTGATCCCGGTCGACCTGGCTCGCCGACAGGACGCTCGACTGGGGTCACGGGAGCCATCCCCGCTACGATCACTGTTGTGAAGCGCATCCTCGTCATCGGTTCGACGGGCTCCGTCGGCGTGCAGGCGCTCGAGGTGATCGCGCACGCCCCCGACCTGGCCGCGTGCGGGCTCGCCTGCGGCTCGCGCGTGGACCTCATGGCCACCCAGGCGCGGACCCATGCGGTCGGGCACACCTGCGCGGAGTCGGGTGGCGGCACCGTGCCGCACGACCCGGATCTGCGCCGGCTCATCGACGCGAGCAACCCGGATCTCGTCCTGAACGCGCTCGTGGGAGCGGCCGGGCTCCGCCCGACGCTGACCGCGCTCGAACTCGGGATTCCCGTGGCGCTCGCGAACAAGGAGAGCCTCGTGGTCGGCGGCGACCTCGTCGCCGACGTCCGGCGCCGGTCGGGTGCCGGGCTCGTCCCGGTGGATTCCGAGCATTCGGCCCTGTTCCAGCTGGTGAGCGGCGTGCCGGGCGAGCGGCTGGCGTCGGCTGTGCTGACCGCGTCGGGCGGGCCGTTCCGGGGACGCGGGGTGGAGGAGCTCGCCGACGTCACCGTGGCGGATGCGCTCGCGCACCCAACCTGGACCATGGGCGCCAAGATCACGATCGACTCCGCCACGTTGATGAACAAGGGCCTCGAGATCATCGAGGCGCATCACCTGTTCGGGCTCGCGTACCACCGCATCGAGGTTGTCGTGCACCCGCAGTCGTTCGTCCACGCCATGATCCGCCTTGACGACGGCAGCCTGCTCACCCATTGCGGGCCGCCGGACATGCGCGTCCCCATCGGATTCGCGCTGCGCTGGCCCGACCCGCCGCCGCCCGGGCCACGGGTCGACCTCGTCGGTCGACGGCTCGACTTCGACGCGGCCGACGAGGAGGCATTCCGGTGCCTCCCGCTCGCACGGGAGGCGGGGCAGACCGGCGGCACCGCCCCGGCGGTGCTGAACGCTGCGAACGAGGTCGCGGTGCAGGCGTTCCTTGATGGGCGGATCGGCTTCCTCGAGATCGCGGCGCTCGTCGAGCGGGCCCTCGGTGAGATCGCATCGGTCCCCGCGGACTCGCTCGACACCGTGCTGGAGGCCGACCGATCCGCCCGCGCGAGCGTCGAGACGGCGCTGGAGGTCCGCGCGTGACCGGGGTGAACATCGTCGTGTTCGTGGTCATCATGATTGTGCTGATCCTGCTGCACGAGTTCGGTCACCTGGTCGTCGCGAAGATGTGCGGGATGCGCGTCGAGCGGTTCTCGGTGTTCTTCGGTCGCCCGATCTGGTCGATACGGCGCGGCGAGACGGAGTACGGCATCGGCTGGATGCCGCTCGGCGGCTACGTGAAGATCACCGGCATGACGCGGGAAGAGCTCGTTCAGCGCATCCACGACCCCGAGACCGGGAAGGTCATCGAAGAGATCCCCGAGCCACCCGAGGTTCAGGCCCGGGCCTACTGCAACTCCACCACTCCGAGGAAGGTCGCGACGATCGCCGCCGGTCCCGCCGCGAACGTCCTCGTCGCGATCATCGCGTTCGCGATCTCGTTCTGGATCGGTCAGCCGCAGTTCGCGCAGACGAACGTGGTCCGCTCGGTCAACGCCGACACCCCGGCCGCCACGGCGGGCCTTCAGGCCGGCGACCGGATCCTGGCGATCAACGGCGTGACGGCGAACGGCAACGACCCCACGCCGCTTCGCGACGTCCTGCAGCGCAACGTCGGCAAGTCGGTCACGCTCGAGGTGGAGCGCGACGGGCAGCCCGTGCGCATCGTGACCCCGCCGCTCGTGCCCGATGCGACCGACCCCTCGATCGGGCGGCTCGGGTTCGGCTTCGACGCCGAGAAGGTCGGCAACGTGCGGTTCGGCGCCGCCGGGGGGTTCCGCGAGGCGCTCCAATACACCGGCTTCGTGACGAGAGAGCAGGTACGGGCGCTCGGAAAGCTCTTCACCGACCAGAAGACGCGTGAGCAGGTCTCGAGCGTCGTCGGGATCGGCGCCACCTATGACGAGTTCGCGCAGGAGGGTATGGGAACGATTATGCGCTTCGTCGGCATCATCAGCCTGGTGCTCGCGATCATGAACCTCATCCCGCTGCTGCCGCTCGACGGCGGGCACATCGTGTTCGCGCTCGCGGAGCGGATCCGGGGCAAGCGAATGGACATCAGCGTGTACCAGCGCGCGTCGGTCGTCGGCATCGCGCTCATCGCGGTGTTGTTCGTCTACGCGCTCAACAACGACATCGGACGCCTCACGGGCGAGGGATTCCGGCCGTGACGCGCCGCACGAGCGTGGAGTGCCGCATCGGCGGCGTGGGGGTCGGGGGCGGAGCCCCGGTGGTGGTGCAGTCGATGACGAACACCGACACCGCGGACGCCGAGGCCACGGCACGGCAGGTCGCCGAGCTCGCCGCCGCCGGATCGGAGATCGTGCGCATCACGGTCAACAACCGCGCGGCCGCCGCGAAGGTGGCGGAGCTGCGGACCCGGCTCCGCGACGAGCACGGCACGGACGTCCCGATCGTCGGCGACTTCCATTACAACGGGCACACGCTCCTGCGCGAGTTCCCGGATTGCGCGGCGGCGCTCGACAAGTACCGCATCAACCCCGGCAACGTCGGTCGCGGCGCCCGCCACGACGCCAACTTCGCGGCGATCGTGGAGGCGGCGGTCGAGTACGGCAAGCCGGTGCGCATCGGGGTGAACGCCGGGTCGCTCGACCCCGAGCTCCTCGACAGCCTCATGGACGCCAACGCCCGCCTCGCCGAGCCCGAGGGCGCCGAGGTGGTGGTGCGCCGGGCGATGGTGCAGAGCGCGCTCAGCTCCGCCGAGGCCGCCGAGGAGCTGGGGCTCGGCCACGACCAGATCGTCCTGTCCTGCAAGTCGAGCCGGCTGCAGGACATGGTGGCGGTCTACCGCGACCTCGCCGCCGCCTGCGACTACCCCCTCCACTTGGGGCTCACCGAGGCCGGGATGTCGAACAAGGGCATCGTCGCGACATCGGCCGCGCTGGCGGTGCTGCTGCAGGACGGCATCGGTGACACGATCAGGGCCTCGCTCACGCCGGAGCCGGGTGGCGACCGGACCCTCGAGGTCCGGGTGTGCCTGGACCTGCTGCAGAGCCTCGGCCTTCGCTCGTTCCGTCCCGAAGTCACAGCCTGCCCAGGCTGTGGACGCACGACGAGCACGGTCTTCCAGGAGCTGGCGCAGCGCATCGAGGCGCGACTCGAGGAGCGCATGGCCGTCTGGCGGGTCGAGCGTCCCGGCGTCGCCGAGCTCAAGGTGGCCGTGATGGGCTGCATCGTGAACGGGCCGGGGGAGAGTCGCGCCGCCGACATCGGCATCAGCCTCCCGGGCACGGGCGAGGAGCCGCGCGCGCCGGTCTACGTGGATGGTGCGAAAGTCGCGACACTCGACGGCCCGACCCTCGCCGAGGACTTCATGACGATGGTCGAGCGCTACGTCGAGGAGCGCTTCGCGCCCGCCGGGGACGGCGCTGGTACGCTCCTCGGCCGATGAGCGCTGAGGAGATCCCCGACGGGTGGGCGATGCCCGCCCCGGCGCGCGGCGGGTCGTGGCGACTGACCGGCAGGTTCTGGCCGACGCTGCGCGATGCGCCGGCCGACGCGGAGGCCGTCAGCCACAAGCTGATGGTGCGCGCCGGGCTCGTCCGGCAGCTCGCGTCGGGGCTCTACACGATCCTTCCCCTGGGGCTGCGGGTCATCAAGCGGGTCGACGCGATCATCCGCGAGGAGATGGACCGTATCGGCGCGCAGGAGATCGTCATGCCGGTGCTCCACCCGGCCGAGATCTGGGAGCAGACCGGCCGCTACGGGCTGGCGGAGCAGTTTCGCGTCGAGGATCGCACCGGCAGGCGAATGGTGCTGGCGATGACGCACGAGGAGATCGTCACCTGGCACGCGGCGCGCGAAATCCGCTCCTACCGCGACCTGCCCCAGAGCTGGTACCAGCTCCAGACGAAGATGCGCGACGAGCCGCGGCCGAAGAGCGGCATGCTCCGGGTGCGCGAGTTCATCATGAAGGACTCGTACTCGTTCGACCGCGACGGCGCGGGACTCGACGCGAGCTACGAGGCCCACCGCGGCGCGTACGCCCGGATCTTCGACCGCTGCGGCCTGCGCTGGTACATGGTCGAGAGCGACGTTGGAATGATGGGCGGCGCCGGCGCGCACGAGTTCATGGCCCCGTCGGCGGTCGGGGAGAACGTCGTGGCGCGCAGCGACGCGTACGCCGCCAACCTCGAGATCGCGATGTCGGTCGCCCGCGAGCCGGTGTTCGGCGAGGATCCCGGGGGCCCGGAGCCGATTGACACCCCTGGCATCGAGACGATCGCCCAGCTCGCCGAGTTCACCGGTCTCGACGAGGCCGTGCTCGCGAAGAGCGTCGTGGTGGTCGCCGACACGGGACCGGTGTTGGCGATCGTCCGCGGCGAGCACCAGGTGAGTCCGGTCAAGCTCACCAACCTGATCGGCGCGCATCGCGCCGCCCATCCGGAGGAGATCCTGGAGCTCTTCGGCGCGAGCCCGGGCTCTCTGGGGCCCGTCGGGATGGAGGGGCGCGTACGGGTCGTGGCCGACGCCACTCTCGCCGGCGGGCACTACGTCACCGGCGCGAACCGCGACGGCGTCCACTTGCGCGGCGTGATGCTCGGCCGGGACTTCCAGGCGGAGACGGCCGACATCCGCGAGGTCCTGGAGGGCGAGGGCTGTCCGGTATCGGGCGCGCCGCTCGTGCTCGAGCCCGTGATCGAGATCGGCAACATCTTCAAGCTCGGCACCCGCTACTCGGAGCCACTCGACGCGACGTACCTCGACCAGGACGGCCAGGAGCGTCTGATCGTGATGGGCTCCTACGGCATCGGCCCGGCCCGCATCGCGGCGGCCGCCATCGAACATGGCAACGACGACGCCGGCATCGTCTGGCCGAAATCGATCGCCCCCTTCGACGTGCATCTGGTGCTGATCGGCGACGAGGGCACGCCCGCCGCGGACTACGCCGAGGATCTGTACGGCCAGCTTTCGGACCTCGGTCTGGAGGTGCTCTTCGACGACCGCGCCGGGATGTCCCCGGGGCAGAAGTTCATCGAGGCGGAGCTTCTGGGCTGCCCGCTCCGCGTCACGGTCGGAAAGCGGACGCTGCCCGACGGCCCGCTCGAGGTGCAGATCCGGCGAGGACGTGAGAAGCGCGAGGTCCCGCTCGACGGCGCGCCCGCCGCGATCCTGTCGCTCTGGGAAGCGCTCTGATCAAATGGATCGTGATTGCGCTCCTCGTCGCCGGAACGTTCGGCGTCGTGTGGACTGCACCATGGAAAGATGACGTCGAGCGGCTGACTGGCGATGTGCGGGCGCGGGTCAGCAACGCCGTCGACACCCTCGGGGTGCGAGCCGACGACTGCAATGCGGTGACCCGGGCGCCGACGGCCGAGGAGCGTGCGGCGGTCGACACACTGGTCCGACAACTCCGGGAGAACCCGGATGCGCGCACCGGATCCGGGGATGCTGCGAGCGTGCGGGACACGGCCGCGCGCAAGGCAAAGGACATCGGCGACTGCCTGCGGAACATCACGGCCCGCGGCACCGGCTGGGGTGATCTGCAGGGCAAGCTGAACGACGGACTGGCGGCGGTCGGAGTCTGAGCGGCGACGGCCCGGTCGCCCGAGCGCGTCCGTTTCGCGCTTCGGGTGCCAGGCACCAGGTTGTGAATCCGCCTGGATCCGGGGGATGGATCGTGCCGGGTGCCAGGCACCCTTAACACGACCTTAACCTCGCCGTGCGTCGG
Organism: uncultured Thermoleophilia bacterium; assembly: GCA_963777565.1. Classification (GTDB taxonomy): domain Bacteria; phylum Actinomycetota; class Thermoleophilia; order Miltoncostaeales; family Miltoncostaeaceae; genus CALMEC01. Next base: position 210,126 of record CAVZQZ010000009.1, on the reverse strand, counting down.
TTTGCGGGAAGAGGGTGGCGGGGAGGACCTGTGGTAGCCTCAGCGACGTCACGGGGCGTGGCGCAGCCTGGTAGCGCACCCGGCTGGGGGCCGGGCGGTCGGAGGTTCAAATCCTCTCGCCCCGACTCACGTGGAGGGGACACCCAGGACGACACACCTCGGATGGCTCCCCAACGCCATCACCATTGTGCGGCTCGCAGGACTGCCGCTCCTGATCTGGTTCCTCGTCGTCGATGACGGGCCCACCTCCACCCGGGCGGCCATCTGCTTCGGCGTGATCGGGGCGACCGACTTCATCGACGGCAAGCTGGCCCGCTACCTCGGCGCCGAGTCCAAGTTCGGTCGCATCGCCGACCCGTTCGCCGACCGCATGCTCATGGCGGTCGGCCTCGTCGGGCTCATTACCTTCGACCGGTACGCATGGCCGGGGCCGACGATCATCCTCGCTCGGGACATCGTCGCCATCGTGGCGTTCGTGCTGCTCGCCGGTCGGGGCGTCGTGCTGCACGTCGACATGGCCGGGAAGATCAGCTCCACACTCGCAATGTTCGCGGTCGGATTCTCGCTCCTGCTGGATGCGCCATGGGTGGACGTCCTGTTCTGGATCGCGGTCGCCGTCTCGGTCGTCACGTTCGTGAACTACGCGCGCGTCGCCGCGCGGAAGGTTGGAGTCTCAGGCTCCACATGAGGTTTGGATCGCCGTTGGGCTATGCTGCCCCGGATGGACCGCCTGGAAAACGACGCAAATGGCGAGCACTCGGTGCCCGCGGCCGACCTGGCCAAGCTTGACGACGCCGATCTCAGGGCCGAGATCCACCGCCTCACGCGGCGCGAACGCGAGATCTCGTTCCAACGGCGGTACCTCCATGGACAGATCGAGATCGCGCGAGCCGAGTTGATGCGCCGCCTCACCGAGGCCGGTCCGGGCGACCTCACCATGATCGACGTGGAGGAGCTCAACCGCATCCTCTCCGACGATCCTCCACGGGGCGGCGGCTGATGTACTGCCCCGAGTGCGGCTTCCACCAGAGTGAGGCACACAACTACTGCGAACGCTGCGGCGCGCTCCTGCACGTGGACGCCGCGGTAACGGGGGAGACCACCGGGCCGTTCGCCATCGGCGAGCACGACGGCGAAGCCGCGGGCGGCGGCGGCGCGACGGTCGAGGGCCCGGCGCTTGCGGTCCGGTCGGGCGGGGGACTCTCGGGCGAGATCTTCCGGCTGACCGGCGAACAGGTGAGCGTCGGACGCGACTCCGAAAGCGACATCTTCCTCGACGACGTCACCGTCTCGCGCAACCACGCGGTGCTCGTCATTGCCGGCGAGAGCGTCACGCTGCAGGACCTCGGCAGCCTCAACGGGACCTACGTGAACCGACGCAGGATCGACACCCCGGAGGCCCTCGCCGACGGCGACGAGCTCCAGATCGGCAAGTTCCGGCTGGCATTCATCGCATGACCGACGCGAACCCCACCGCTCCGCGGGAGATGGACGAGAAGGGCCTGACGATCGGTCGGGTCTGCGAGGACCTCAAGGCCGAGTTCCCATCCGTGTCGATCTCCAAGATCCGGTTCCTCGAGGACCAGCGCCTCGTCACTCCGCAGCGGACCCCCGGCGGCTACCGCAAGTACTCCACCCGCGACGTCGAACGGCTCCGCACCATCCTGCGGCTGCAGCGCGACGAGTTCCTGCCGCTGCGCGTGATCCGGCAGGAGCTCGAGACCTCGGCGACCGGGAGCTTCAGCGTGGCGAACCAGGCCCGCCAGCTCAAACGGGCGAACCTCACCGAGCCGGCTCCCACGCTGCGGATCAGCGCGGAGGAGCTGGTCGAGTCGACCGGCGCTCCCAGGTCGCTCGTGCAGGCGCTCGAGCAGTTCGGGCTCATCGGTGACGAGGACGGCGGCTACACCGACACCGACCGCGAGACGGTGCAGACCGCGCTCGAGCTCTCGTCGTTCGGCGTGGAGCCGCGGCACCTGCGGCTCTTCCGGGTCGCGGCCGAGCGCGAGGCTGGCCTGCTGGAGCAGGTGCTCGCCGCCGGGCTTCGCTCCAAGACGCCGGAACGGCGCCGTGACGCGCTCCAGGAGCTCGAGAAGCTCGCGGCCCTCGCATCGCACATGCGGCACCTCATGCTCGTCTCAGAGCTCCGCAAGATCGTCTCCGCCTGACCACCACCCCCCGGGAGGACCCGCTTGCCCGCGACCTTCGACATCGAAGCTGCCATTCGCAAGATCCCCGACCATCCGAAGGCCGGCATCCTCTTCTACGACCTCATGCCGCTCTTCGCGAGCCCGGAGGGGCTCGCCGCATGCATCGACGGCATCGCAAGCTGGGCGCGGCCGCGTGAGGTGGACATCGTGCTCGGCGCCGAGGCCCGCGGCTTCATCCTCGGGGGAGCGGTGGCGCGAGAGCTGGGCGTCGGGTTCGCGGCCGCTCGCAAGCCGGGCAAGCTTCCGTGGAAGACGGTCCGCAAGGAGTACGAGCTGGAGTACGGGACCGACTCCCTCGAGCTCCACGAGGACGTCATCACGCCCGGAATGCGGGTACTCGTGCACGACGACCTGCTGGCCACCGGCGGCACCGCGAAGGCGAAATGCGAGATGGTGGAGCACCTGGGAGGGATCGTCGTCGGCGTCGCATTCGTCGTGGAGCTGACGTTCCTCCCCGGGCGGCAGCGTCTCGCCGGGTACGACGTGCTGTCCCTCGTCGAGTACGACTCCGAGGCGGTTCCCGCCACGTGATCGAACGCTGGGAGGCGCTGTCGGCCCGGGCGCAGGGAGCGATCGCCTTTCCCGTCGCGACGGTGCTGATGTTCCTCATCCACATCGGCCCGTTCAACCAGCCGCTCGGGCGGGCGATCGGCTACGCCGTCTTCTGGGGTGCGATCCTCACGGCGCTGCTCGTGATCGCGAGCCGAGCCGAGCGCGCCAAGCGGCTCGAGCGGGAGCGGACGCAGGGGAAGGATCACGGCGATCGCTGACACCCCCCGAGTGTGCTCGTACGGCGCCGCCATGACGGTCACCGGGTCGTGCCACCTCCTCGACACCGGCTCGGTCAACGTGCTCGTCGACTGCGGGGCGTTCCAGGGGTCCGAAGCGCTCTCGGACCTCAACCGCGAGCCGTTCGGATTCGACGTAGAGGCGATCGACGCGGTGCTGCTCACCCACGCGCACATGGATCACAGCTCCCGCCTGCCGCTCTTGGTGAAACGCGGGTACACCGGCCCGATCTACGCGCTTCCCGCCACGCGCATGCTCTCCCAGCACCTGCTCCTGGACGGCGCGAAGATCCAGATGGAGGACGCCGAGCGCGACCGGCGCCGCGGGAAGACGCCCGAGGAGCCGCTGTTCGACGACGACGACGTGCGCCGCACCCTCGAGCGGTTCCAGCCGATCCACTACGGCGAGCGGCGCGGCGTCGCGGGCGTGGCGGTGACACCGCAGCGAGCCGGGCACATCCCCGGGTCGGCGAGCTTCCTGGTCGAGGCGGAGGGAACGCGCCTGGTGTTCAGCGGCGACCTGGGCAACGCCCGCAAAGACGTGCTCCCCGACCCCACGCCATGCCCGCCGGCGGACGTCGTCTTCATCGAGTCGACCTACGGCGATCGCGACCATCGCGACTTCGACGCCACCATCGCCGAGCTCGCGGACGTTCTGAGGGAAGCCCATCGGCGCAGGGGCAAGATCCTCATCCCGTCGTTCGCGCTGGAGCGCACGCAGGACGTGCTGTTCCACATCGCCCGCCTCGAGGAGGCGGGCGAGATCGCCCCGATGCCGGTGTACGTGGACTCCCCGCTCGCCGACCGGGTGGAGGCCGTCTATCAGGCGTGCATGGACGAGATGAGCGACGAGGTGAAGGCGATCGCCGCCACGGGCCGCGACCCGTTCGCCCCCGCCCGTCTCACGTATACGCAGTCGGTCGACCAGTCGAAGGCGATCAACGCCTCCAACGAGGCGGCGGTCATCATCGCCGGATCAGGGATGATGACCGGGGGACGCATCCTCCACCACCTGCTGGCGCACCTCGACGACACCCACACCACCGTCATGATCGTGGGGTTCCAGCCGACCGGCGGGCTGGGGCGCCGGCTCATCGACGGGGCGCCCGAGGTGCGCATCATGGGGCGGACCGTCCGCGTCCGCGCGCGGGTTGCCACCATCGGCGGCCTGTCGGCTCACGCGGACCGCACGGAGCTTCTGGACTGGGCCTCGGGGGCGGGGACCGGCGCGGTCTTCCGCCTTGTGCACGGAGAGCCTGGCGCGCTCGAGGCGCTGCGGGCGCAGCTCGCGGCCCGCGGGTACCACGCCGAGATCCAGCCGAGCGAGGTACGGCTTCCGGACCATGGGCGGCGCGATGAGGGCGGCGAGTAGACTCCGCCCGGCCGATCCAGGGGGTTCTCGACGTGTTGATCCAGCAGGCAGTGGCGGACGCCTTGAACGTCCACATGGGACGCGAGTTCGGCGCCCACTTCCAGTACCTGTCACTGTCGGCGTGGTTCGACGAGCAGGGCCTCCCGGAGCTTGCCGGCTTCTTCGAGACGCAGGCGGCCGAGGAGCACGTCCACGCCATGAAGTTCTGGCGCTACATCCAGGACGCGGGCGCTGCGATGGAGATCCCGAGCGTCGAGAAGCCCCGGTCACGGTTCGAGACCGCCGACGACGCCGTCGCCGCCGCGGTCGACTGGGAGGTCGCGGTGACCCGACACATCGACGATCTCGTGGGCCTCGCCCGGCAGCACAGCGACTACGCCACCGAGGCGTTCCTCCAGTGGTTCGTCACCGAGCAGGTCGAGGAGGTCGCCACGATGACGCAGCTGCAGCAGGTGGTTCGCCGCGCCGGGGAGGGTAACCTGCTCCTCGTCGAGGACTACGTCTCGCGCAAGCTGGCGGCAGGAGGCGGCCCGGAGGCCTGACGCAGGCGGCTCAGGACGTCGGGATCGGTGTCAGCGAGTAGACGTTCAGGGTGTTGGCGGCGTCGGTTCCGGTCGCGAGCGAGTACCGCGTGCCGGCGGCTTCTTGCTCGATCGCTGCCGCCTGAGACGGCGAGAGGGTCGCGGGAGTCGGGGGCGGATCCGGCAGGGTCGTGGTGATCGGCTCGTCCACCTCGTCCGCGAGGTCGGCCCGGCGGTAGAAGTGCACGATCTTCGGCACCTCTCCCGGGGTCGTGGACGTTGCGAAGCCCGGCGGCAGCAGCACCAACACGAAGGTGGCCTCATCGACGTACTTGGTCCCGTAGAGCGCGAGCTCCTTCGCCTCGCGTGCGAGGATCGGCGCCAGCACCGCGGGGTCCTCGCCGGGCGCCAGGCCGCAGTTGGGGCCCCGTCCGCACATCCGGTAGAAGAGGATGTCCCCGTACTCGTACGAGACGACGCCTGGTGGGTTGGAGCCCATCGCGATGACCTGGCCGCCGAGGGGCAGCGCGGGGCTGTCGGCCTCGCCGGCCTGGACCGTCACGACCGGCGTGCCGCCCGGAGTCGTGAGGTACCGCGCAGCGACATGGTCGGCGATCTCCTGCGACCGCTCGACGGGATCGCTCGCCTTCGGCGAGAACGACGAGAAGGGCTCCTTGCGGTCCGTTCCAAAGAGCACCCAGGTCAGGACGGCGGCCGCGGCGAGGACGACCACGAGCGCACCGATGGCCACGGCGAACCGCCGTGCGTGCGGGCCCGCGTTGATGGGCGCCCGGGCGGTCAGATTCTCGGCCAATTCGCCTCGTCGAGGGGGTCGACGTCGGGGACGGTCAGGTCGAGCGAGTCGAGGAGGTCCACGACCTCGTCGCCGTAGATCTCGCGGCGCTCGACCAGGGCGTCGGCCACGCGCTCGGTGCCGGCCCGGTTGTGGTGGACGAACCAGTAGGCGGCGAGGAACGCCTGACCCAGGAACTGTGCGACCATCGTGCGCTTGGTCGGATCGTCGAGGATCGCCGCGATGGGATCGCCGCCCAGCGCGCCGCCGGTGCCGGCGCGGTTCATGATCTGCGCGCCGACCTGCTCGTAGCGGCGCATGAGCCTTCGCTCCGCGACCTCCGCCTCCGCCGCGGTTGCGAAATGGGCGCTGAGATCGGGCCGGTTCGGGGCCATGCCCCACATCCCGACCATCATGGCGGCGTCGGTGGTGGCGCTGTCGATGTCTCCACCGACACCCTGCCCGTTCTCGCCGTAGAACACCCGCTCCGCGGCCATGGCCCCGAGGGTCCAGACCAGCTCGGCGAACTGCTCGTGCTGCCACCACGCGAAGCGCTCGTCGACCTCCCGCATCGAGTGGTGGCCGGCCGATGCGCCGCGCGGCTTGATCGTGAGCCGGGTCGACATCCAGTCCTTCATGAACACGTGACCGGTCACGGCGTGCCCCGCCTCGTGAATCGCGATTGCCCTGGCCTCGGCCGGAATGAACGTGAATCCGGTCTCCAGGCCGTACTCGACGACGGTGATCGCCTCCAGGACGTCGTTCCACGCGAACTGGCGGCGACCGTCGTAGTGCGCGTTGGTGAGCGCGAGGGAGCAGACCTGCTCGATCATGGCGGGTGAGTGGCCCATCGTGATGCGCGCGAGCTCCTCGCGGCGCCGATCGGCGTCGAGGTCGGGGTCGTGCGCGACCTTGCCGAGGTACAGGTCGAAGATGTCCTTGCGGTCGTCCTTGTTCGGCGTGCGGAAGTGCACGTGGCGGCCCATGCGGCCCGGGCGCACGAGCGCCGGGTCGAGGGACGCGAGCGGCGCGTTGCACGCCCCGATGAAGTACAGCTGCTCGGGTTGGGGCTTGGCCGGGCGCAGGCGCAACGGCACGTTGCGGATGCGCGGCGGGATGACGTACATGGCGTCGAGCAGCGTGTTGATCCGGTTCACGAGGATCCGGCGCGTGGGACGCGGCGAGCTCACCCCGTCCATCACGACGAGGAGCTGCTGTAACCCGCCCTGGCTGGTGCTTCCCGTGCCGGGCATCACGAACTCGCGGACGCGATCGGCGATCCGCTGGATCGGCGCCGGGTACACCGATGTTCCGCCCGGCGCGCGCTCGCGGAACAGCCGCTCGCGCCATGCCTCGGTCTCGACGATCAGGTCGCCGGTCGGGTTGATGGCGCCCATGGGACCGTGGAAGGAGAGGTCGTGGATGCTCGCGGCCCTCGTGTTCTCCGCGCCGGCGCCGAGGGTCGCGCGTCGCATCCCGACGGCGTCGATCTCGTCGATGAACACGATGCACTGCCCGCCCCACTTGCGAGCGAGGCGGCGAGCTGCGCCACGACAGCCACATGACCAGGACCACGTCGACGCCGATGAACGTCTGGGCGAACGCCGAGCCCGGCAGCGACACGAACGGGCAGTTGAAGCCGGTTGCGACCGCCTTGGCCAGCATCGTCTTGCCGGTCCCCGGAGCTCCGAGGAAGAGCACGCCGCGCTCACGTTTGCCGCCGGCCTGCTCGAATTGCTCGCCGGACTGCCAGAGCGAGACGATCTTGCGGACTTCGTCCTTCGGCCGGGCCTGGCCGCGTACGTCGTCGAACCGGACGCCCCAGTCGGCGTCGCCCGGCTCGAAGTACTTGATCTGCTTGATGCCGGCGTACAGGAGCGGGCCGAGGAAGATGACCGTGTTGACGAAGAACAGCAGGATGATCGTGATGGCGAAGCCGATGACCTGCGTCCTGCTGTCGCCTGAGTTGAACTGGTCGGCGACGGCGTTGTAGGGGGCCTTGAGGGCCTCGGTGACGCTCGCGTCGCCCTCGATCGCCTGCGCCACGTAGGCGATCGCGGCGAGCGTCAGGTAGAGCACGCCGAGCCAGAACGCCAGTCGGTACCAGAAGCGCCAGAACCACACGCGCCGGCGCGCGGTGATGTCGGCCTCGCGCAGCGCGGACTCCGAGCTGAACAGGCTGGGGTAGGGGATGAACCGCCGGGTGACCACGTCGAACAGCCCGCGGAAGGCGAAGACGGCGAGGGCCGTGACGATCGCGGCGGCCCCGGCGCCCCAGCCGAGCGTGCGGTAGAGCACGAGGAAGAACACTGGTGCGGTGAGCACGGCGACGCCGGTCGCAAGCCGGCCGAGCACCCGCCACTGGCGGGCCAGGGCGGCGGCCTCCTCGTCGAGACCCGGCGGCCGCACATCGGGCTGCAGTTCGGGCGCGGTCGCGGGGAGCTGCTTCTCGGCGAACGTCGCATCGCGCGACGGCACGGAGGAATGTCCGCCCTGCGGGGCGGAGGGATTGGGCTTGCGGGATCCCATGTGCGACAAAGGTACTACGAACAGGTGGAATTCCCTGCAAGCGACAGGGAGCGGATCAGCTCCGGACTGGCTCCGGCGCGCGGTAGCGGCGTGGGTCGGTGGCGCGCATCGTCTTCGAGACGTTGTGCTGGTTGAAGCCCTTGAACCCGCCGCGACGGGCGAGGTTCTCGAGGTGGGATCCCGGTGCGCCGTCGCGAATGAAGGCCTCGGCTCGCGCCGGATCCACGTGCCCCGCGGTGACCAGGCGTCCGACTTGGGCCGGGTCGACCGGCCACATCTCCGCCTGCGTGAAGCACTGCCGTAGGTGCGGCATGTCCGAGAACGGCGTCATGAAGCCGATTCCGACGTGTCCGAGATCGTCCCGGAGTCGATCGAAGTCGAACTGGCCCTCCAAGTGATGCATCCCTGCCGACAGCAGCGACTCGCCGTGGAGTTCGCACCACAAACCGACGGTGCTCATCTTCTCCGACGGTCCCAGGGGCGTGGCGGCGAAGTCGAGATCGCGCTCCTGCGGATCCAGATCGACATCCGCGAACACGACGATGCCCGCTCCGGTCTGCTCCTGCACCTGGGCGCCCCATCCCGCCTCGTCGCCGGCGTAGAACCGCTCGCGCGGGGTGAATCCCAGCGTCGCGAAGAACGCCATGAGTTCGGCGAACGCCCGCCGGGAGCTGCGAAACGTGTGATGGTCCTGATTCCCCCAGCCCATGCCCAACCGATCCTGGCGGGCGTGCTGCACCTGCGCGGCCCGGTTTCGCCGTTGCCAGTAGCCGCGTTCGCCCTCCATCGCATAGCTCGTCGCAAGGTCCGGGCCGACCATCTCCACCATCCTGGCGGCGATCGATACGGCTCCGGCCATGCCCTCGGCCGGGGCGAGGTGCCGATCGCGCCGGAGCCACAGGTCGCGGGCCTCGAGGGCGAATGCGAGGTCCGACGCCGCGAGGTTGGTCGAGTGGATCCCGGCGCTCCACGAGCGGCGCTCGATCCCCACGAGCCGCACGCCGCCGTCGTCGGAGAGTTCCACGCGGCGAAGCTCGGACAGCGGCGACCCCTCCACCGGTTCGGCGGCACGCTGCGCCTGGGCGAACGCGGCGGCATCATCCACGCGGACCGCAACCGTGGTCGTCGCGGCGGGTACCAGGGCCGGAAGCTGCGCTCCCGGATGGCGCCAGACGTCGCCCGGCAGCCCCGTGGGGGCGTACCCGGCTGCGCGCAATTCGGCGAGGTCGAACGGGTCGGCGACATGGTCCACCCAGTCGGTGAGGATCGTCGAGGTCTCGCTCTCGAGGCGGGCCGCGAGCATGGCCAGGCCCGAGCTGCGGTCGATTGCCCGCTGCAGGCTGTCGTGAACGATCGCCTCCGCCTCCGGGTGGGTCGTCCATTCGAAGTCGCCCATGCCGCCCTCCTCGATCGGTCCCTGCCGGGAAAGGCTACTCCCGCGGTCAGCTCGGCAGGCGGAAGCCAAGGTCGGCCGGTACGTCCTCGACATCGATCTGGGCCCGCTGCAGGTGGCCCGCATAGTCCCAGTTCATCGCCTGCCAGCGGGTGAACTGATCGAGCACCCAGATGCCGGACTGTCGCCCGCCGTTGCCGGACTTGCCGTTGCCGCCGAACGGCAGGTGCGACTCGGCGCCCGCCGTGGAGTTGTTGACCGACAGCATCCCGGCCGACACGCCGGCGCGGAACCGGAAGACCGACTCGGGATCGTTCGTGTAGATGGCCGACGACAGGCCGTACCCGTGGCCGTTCGCCAGCGCGATGGCCTCGTCCATCGTGGCGAACGTGCCGACGCCGACGATCGGGCCGAACGTCTCGGTGGCGTACAGGGCGTCGCCGGCTCGTATCCCGTCGACGATGGTGGGGTGCACGAACAGACCCTTCGCGGGGCTCCCGACGAATCCGCGGCGCGGGTTGCTCTTGGTGATCTGGCCGACGCCGTCGGAGCCGTGCACCGTGTGATGCGGCTGGATCAGGTCGAGGTACTCGAGGAAGCGCTCGAGGAATCGCTCGTGCATGAGCGGCCCGAACAGGACGCTCTTCGTGGGGTCGCCGATCCGAGCACCCTCGAGCGCGCCGCGAAAGCGCTCCAGGAACGCGTCGTGCACCTGTTCGTGTACGAAGACGGTGCCGAGCGACGTGCACCGCTGCCCGCCGAATGCGAATCCCGAGAAGATCGCGCCCTCGACGGCGAGATCGAGGTTCGCATCCGCCATCACCACGAGCGGGTTCTTGCCCCCGAGCTCCAAGCACGGGCTCTGCAGATGGCGGCCGCAGAGCTCGCCGATGCTCCGTCCCACGGCAGTGGAGCCGGTGAAGCCGACCTTGTCGACGAGTTCCTGCTCGAGGGCGGCTTCCAGCCCGGCCGAGGTGGTCGGGCCGTCGGCGTGCACGACCTGCAGCACGCCGCGGGGGAGGCCCGCGTTCATGAAGAGTGACGCGAGTGCGTCGGCGAGCGCGGGCGTGTACTCGGCCGGCTTCCACACGACGGTGTTTCCGCAGACCAGCGCCGGGACGATGTACCAGGCGGGCACCGCCACCGGGAAGTTCCCGGCGGTGATGATGAACGACACTCCGACGGGCACCCGGAAGGTGAAGAGCTGCTTGTTCTGCATCTCGCTCGGCACCGTTTGCCCGTACAGTCGCCGGCCTTCGCCGAGGAAGAAGTCGCACTGGTCGATGATCTCCTGCACCTCGCCGAGCGACTCGACGTACGGCTTGCCGATCTCGCGTGTGAGCAGGCGGGCGAGGGCCTCCTTGTTGGCCTCCACCAGGCGGCCGGCCTGCTGGATGACTCGGGCTCGACGAGGGGCCGGGGTGGCGGCCCATGCCGTCTGTACGGCGCGAGCGGCGCTGCACGCGGCCACCACCCCGTCCGGTCCCACCAGCGCGACCTCGGCGACCACGTCGTCGCCGTTGGCGGGGTTCGTCGAGACGTCGATCCGGTCGACGTGCCTGCGGGAGGGCTTTCCCCCGATGATCGAGGTGATGCGCGGGACCGTCGTCGACCGTGTCTGGGCCATGCGTTGCTCCTTCCGGTGGTCCGAGTCTACGTCGCCATCGGGCGTCGCCGCGGCGAGGCGCCCTGCTACCGTTCTGCGGGATGACGACCGCCGCACCTTCCGCTCACCCGCTCGGAGACCGCGATCCCGAGGGCGTCGACGCGGCGCCGCTCGTCGAAGCGCTGGCGGCGCGGTTTGGCGCGGGGCTGGCCCTCGCCTGCTCGTTCCAGAAGGAGGAGGCGGTCCTGCTGGACCTGCTGTTCGCGGTCGATCCCGCGGCGAGGGTCTTCGCGCTCGACACCCACGTGCTCTTCCCGGAGACGTATGCCTATTGGCGGGAGGTCGAGGAGCGCTACGGCACGCGCATCGAGGTGTTCGAGGGGCCGTCCCTCGGCCGTCAGGCGGCCGAACACGGGGCGAACCTGTGGGAGACGGCCCCCGATCGCTGCTGCGGGATCCGCAAGGTTGAGCCGCTGGGCCGCGCGCTGGCGGGGCGCGACGCATGGATCACCGGGGTGCGCCGCGACCAGTCGCCGACGCGGGCCAACACCCCCAAGCTGGCATGGGACGACGCGCACGGCCTGTGGAAGGCCAACCCGCTGGCGGATTGGGACGACGCCCGGGTCTGGGAGTTCATCCGCGCTCGCGAGCTGCCGTACAACGCGCTTCACGACCGCGGCTACGCCTCGATCGGCTGCACGTACTGCACGATGCCGGGCAGCGGCCGGGAGGGCCGCTGGTCAGCCTCCGACAAGACCGAGTGCGGACTGCACACGGCCTGAGCGTCGCGCGTAGCCGCGTGGCGCATCCGACGGAGGTGGCAGACGCCCGGGTCGACTACCCCAAGGCGTCGTAGTCGGCGAGCCACCGTCGCTCGGCACCCGGCGGCGCGTATGACATCTCGACGGACTTGGCCAGCTCGAGGCCCAGTCGTGCCTCTTCCATCTCGATGAGCTGCTGCGTCTTGATCCTCCGCAGGAGACCGGAGCTGGTCACGCGTGCGGAGAAGGCGGAGGCCGCCGCGGTGTCGGGAACCTCGAAGATCACCAGTCCGTCCCACTCGCCGAACATCCAGTAGAAGACCTCCATCCGCCCGCCGACCTCCTCGATCAGCCGACGCGCCGCCACCGCTCGGTTCTCGGGCGTGTCGACCATGCGACTCCAAGCCTCGCCGGTGTAGCTGAAGAAGCTCACGTACTTGGGCATCGCGCCACCCCGTTTTCTGTGCGGGACCTTTGCTCAAGCATCGTCCCAATCGCTCTGGCATGTCAAGGCCTTTGGGGCCCTCTGACAACGACCGGCGGCGGAGCGCTACAGGATCGACTTGCCGAGGAGCGAGGCCATCAGCTCGACGGCCATCTCGGCGGTCCGGTTGTGCTCGTCCAGGATGGGGTTCACCTCGACGACGTCGGCCGAGCGGACTCGCCCGTCACGGCAGAGCAGCTCCATCAGCAGGTGCGCCTCCCGGTAGGTCAACCCGCCGGTCACGGGTGTTCCGACGCCCGGGGCCTCCAGGGGATCCACCGCGTCCATGTCGAGGCTCACGTGCAATCGGTCGACCGCCGCGAGGTGCGTGAGCGCCCTGCGGGCGACCTCCGCGATGCCGAACTCGTCGACGTCGGTCATCGTGAACGCCGCCACCTCGTGCGCGCGCAGCAAGTCGCGTTCGCCGACGTCGAGGTCGCGCAGACCGATCAGGGCTGCGCGGTCGAACGCGACCTTCGGACCCGGCCGCCCGACATCGACGAGCGCCGGGGCGCCAAGGCCGAACAGGGCGGCCAGCGGCATGCCGTGGATGTTCCCCGATGGCGAGGTCTCTGGCGTGTTCGCATCACCATGCGCATCGATCCAGACCAACCCCACTGGGGCGTCATGGGACACGCCGCCCACCGTCCCCGCCGCGATGGAATGGTCGCCGCCAAGGAAGATCGGGAAGCGACCGGCTGCGATCGCATCTCGACCGGCCGAATAGGCCGCCTCGCACCCGTCCACGACGGCGGAGAGGAACGACCGATGCGCTTGCGCCGCCAGCGTCGCCCGCTCCGGGAGGTCGACGTTCCCCGCATCCTCCGTCGTGTAACCGAGCGCCGTGAGCCGCTCGTGCACCCCGGCGTGCCGGATCGCCGACGGCCCCATGCCGACGCCGCGTCGCGACTGGCCGAGGTCCATCGGCACGCCGATGACCCGTACGGTTGGGCTCGTGCTCATACCTGAAGTCTTTCAGGGGTGGGCGTGACCGCCCACCCCAATTCCCGTTTCAGGGAGCGGTGGCCTCACGACGGATGACGTCCCACGCCCAGGCGACGTCCGCCCGCGTCGTGCGGTCGTGGCCGATGGCCAGGCGGAGCACGTACCGGCCGTGGAGCCGGGTGTGAGAGATGAAGATCTCACCGGTTGCATTGACCCGGTCGAGCAGCGCGGCGTTGGCCTCGTCGCTTGCCTTCATGCGGAAGCAGACCGCGGAGAACAGCCGAGCGGCGCACAGATCCCATCCTGGCTCGTCGCGAACCCAGCCCTCGAAGAGCTCCGCGAGACGGAGGTGCTCACGGATGTGCGCCTCCAGGCCCGCCCGGCCGTAGCAGCGGATGACCGCCCAGAGCTTGAGCGCGCGGAACCGCCGACCGAGTGCGGGTCCGTAGTCGCTCAGGCTGTCCGCCGCGTCGTCGGTGCGCAGGTACTCCGGCACCAGGCCGAACGCCCGGCGAAGCTCCTCGGGACGGCTGGTCCAGAGCACCGAGCAGTCCATCGGCACGAACAGCCACTTGTGGGGGTTCACCACGAGTGAATCTGCGAGGTCGACGCCGGCCGCCGACCAGCGCGTCTCGGGGCACACCCAGGACGATCCGGCGTAGGCGGCGTCGACGTGCAGCCAGGCGCCGGCGGCCCGAGTGCGCGCGCCGACGTCGGGGACAGGATCGACCGACGTGGTCGAGGTCGTGCCGACGGTCGCGACCACCACCGCGACGTCACCCGGCGCCAGCGCACCCTCGAGCAGGTCGGGGCGCATGCGGAACGCGGCGTCGGCGCCGACCTTCCGCACCTCCATGTCGAGGAGCTTCGCCGCCTTGTCGACGGACGAATGGGCGTGCTCCGAGCACACGACGACGCGGCGACCGGTCGACTCGCGCCCCGCGGCGAGGGCGGCGATGGTCGAGGTCGAGGCGGTGTCCTCGATGTGTCCGTGCCACGAGTCGGGCAGCCCGAGGAGCTGCGCCAGCCAATCGACGACCAGATACTCCAGCTCGGTCGCGAGCGGGGACGTGCGCCAGATGAACGCCACCTGGTTGAGGGTGGCTGCGAGGAGCTCCGCGAGGATGCCGGGCGGCGATGCCGTTGTGGCGAAGTACGCGAAGAAGCGCGGGTGCTGCCAGTTCGTGATCCCCGGCAGCAGCGCGTCGAGATCGTCGAGCACCGCGGCGAACGGCTCGCCCTGATGGGGTGGGGAGGAGGGGAGCGATGCGCGGATCTCGCCCGGGGCGACCTGCGCGAGGACCGGTCGGCCGGCGACACCATCGAGGTACCGGGCCGCCCACTCGAGGGCGAGCGCTCCGTCCTCGCGGAGTGCAGCGCCCCAATTGTCGTCGCCACCGTCCATCAGGGCGAAATCGTACGCCGTCACGCGGCCATCCCGGCGCGGTTTCACCAACGGCGACCGGGTCGCCGAATTCGCGTCAGGCGGTCGTGGCGGTGACGGCGACGCCCCTGACCCAGGCCGGGAGCTGCTCCTCGACGATCGCGCTCGGAACGGCCTCGGAGAAGTGGAAGCCCTGACCCTGCTCGCAGCCGGTGAGACGGAGCGCCGTCAGCTGGTCCTGACCTTCGATCCCTTCGGCGATCGTCGTCAGCGACAGGCTGCGTCCGAGCTGCACGATGGTCCGGACGAACTCCGAGTCGCTGGTGCTCACGACCCGCTCGATGAACGACCGGTCGATCTTCAAGATGTCGACGGGGAATCGGTGCAGGTACGACAGCGACGAGAAGCCCGTGCCGAAGTCGTCGATCGCGAGTCGCACGCCGAGCGTCTTCAGGCGCTGGAGCTGTTCGATCATCTGGGTGCTGTGCTCGATCAGCATCGACTCGGTCATCTCGAGCACCAGGCACTCGGGCGGCAACCCCGATTCCACGAGGCATTCGGCGACGTAGCCCGACAGGGACGGGTCACGAAGGTTCGGCGCGGAGAGGTTGACGGCGAGCGACATCCCCGCAAGCTCCGAATGCCGCGCCACCCACGCCGCGCCCTGACGGCAGGCCTCGCGCAGCACCAGCCGGCCGATGTCGTGAATCAGACCCGTTTCCTCTGCGATCGGGATGAACATCCCGGGCTGCATGAGGCCGCGCTCTGGATGCTCCCAGCGCACCAGGGCCTCGAATCCGACGAGGCGACCCGACTGCAGCTCCCAGGTCGGCTGATAGTGCAGCACCAGCTCGTCGCGCTCCAGCGCGTCGCGCAGCTCTCCTTCCAGGCGGACGCGCTTCACCAGCTGCTCGTGCATCCCGGGGTCGTACAGCGCGAATCCGCCGTCCGCCGCTTCCTTCGCCCGGTACATGGCGAGGTCGGCGCTGCGCAGCAGGCCGTCGCCGTCAGAGCCCTCGTCGGCGACGGCGACGCCGATGCTCGCGCGCAGGTACACGTCCTGACCCTGCACGGACAGCTTGCCGTGGAGTCTCGCGCACACGCGCTCGGCGACGGCGACAGCGCCGAAGTCTCCGCCGGCATCCTCGACAAGGATCGCGAACTCGTCGCCGCCAAGGCGCGCGACGGTGTCACCGGGTCGCAGGCAGTCCTGCAGCATGAGGGCCACATCGATCAGGAGCTGATCGCCGGCGGCATGTCCCATCGTGTCGTTGATCTTCTTGAAGCCGTCCAGATCGATGAACAGGATTGCGACGTCGCCGGGCGTCACGGCACGCTCGAGGGCATGGCTGAGCCGATCGAGGAAGAGGCTCCGGTTGGGCAGGTGAGTCAGGGTGTCGTGGAACGCGTCGTGGACGAGCTGTCGCTCGAGCGCCCGCCGCTCGCTCACGTCACGCGTGTTCAGCACGAGACCGCCGACGTCGGGGTCATCCATCAGGTTCGTCACCGTGATCTCGGCGTGCCGCAACCGACCGGACGCGTGACGCAGCTGAGTCTCGAGCACGCGCACTCCGTCGCTCCCGTCGAGGAACGCGAGCTCGAGCTCGTCACGAAGCTCATCGGCGGCCTCCAGGCCGGTGAGCTCGAGGATCGAGCGACCCACGAGATCCTCGGGTCGGTAGCCGAAGACCGACTCGATTGAGTCGGCCTGGTAGGTGACGGTCCCGGTCCGGTCGATCACGGTCACGACATCCGAGCTGTGCTGCACCAGGGCGCGGAACCGCCGTTCGCTCGCCTGCAGTTCAGCCGTGCGCTCGAGAACCCGCGCCTCGAGTCCCCGCGTGAGCGAAAGGTTCTCGTACAGAGCGAGCACCTGGCGCACCATCAGGGCGCCGATGATGAACGCCCACACCGCCAACGGCACACCCTGCAGGCCGCTCTCGGCTCGCACTGCCGTCACGACGAAGGCGGCGGCGATCGCTGCATACGGCACGAGCTGGCCAAGTGGCCGTTGCTCCTCCGAGATGACGTCCCCGTCGCGCTCCGAGCTCATGTGCCGCAGCGCTGCGAGGCCCATCAGCGCGAAGCCCGTGAACCAGCCCACATCGATGACGCTGCCGGAGTGGTACTTCTCCAACAGCGTGAGGTATGTGAAGCCGCTGTCGGCAAAGGCGAACCCGGCGATGCCGACCGCGACCAGGCGCAATGACCAGGGTACTCGCTGGCCCTGCTGGCGCAGGCGGAGGAACACGTAGAGCACCATCGTCACCAGGACAACGTCACCGAGCGGGTAGTAGATCGAGACCGCCTGGCTGAGGAGCGATTCGCCGCCGCTCGACACCACGTTGCCGAGAACGAGGATCCAGCTTGTCACGAAGAGCGATCCCGCGATCATCGCCCCGTCGAGGAGCGCGCGAATCCGCCCAATCCCCTGCGGCGCCGATGCGAGGCCGAGCAAGCCGATGCAGAACAGCGGGGGGAGCCATGTGTAGCCGACGTCTGCCGGTGACGGGAACGGCTCCTTGTGGAGGATCGACTCGTAGATCGTCCATACCGTCTGCCCAAGCCCCCAGGCCAGACAGCCGAGGCCGACGAATCCCCAGACCCGATGCTCGCGTGCGTCACCCCGACGCGCCACCCAGCCGCAGGCCGCCGCGGCCGCGAGCGCCACCAGCGCGAGACCCGTGTTCGAGACGGTCTGCTTGACGTCGGGCCCGCCGAGCTCGAGGAGCATCGTCCCCGTCCAAAGGACGAACGCGATCGCAGTGGCGCCGACGCCGACGACGAAGGGAATACCCCGTGTCCTGAAGCGACTCATGACACTCAAGTAATCGACGATTCTTACCGAAAACTTGAGAAAGAAGTTGTTCTATCTGTCGTATGAGTCGAAGGACGATGTACGTGAGTCGCACCTCATTTGTGGACACCAAGCCAGGGCGCGCGCGGGTCCCGGAGCATTGGCCCGAGCCGCTGCGGCCGGTCGCGCTCGACGCAGTCGATCACCCGACCCCCTACCTCGTCTGCGACCTCGAGACGGTCCGGCTGCGCTACCGCGCGTTTACGTGGGCCCTCCCTGACGTACAGACGCACTACGCCGTCAAGTGCAATTCGTCCCCGGAGATCCTCTCCGCACTCGCCGAGATGGGTTCGTCGTTCGAGGTTGCGTCCATCGGCGAGCTCGAGGGGCTCTCAGCACTCGGCGTCGCCCCGAGCGAGGTGCTCTACAGCAACCCGGTGAAGCCCACGAGCCACATCGCAGCGGCGCATGACGCAGGCCTCTGGCGCTTCGCCGTGGACAGTGAATGCGAGATCGAGAAGATCGCCCGACTCGCCCCGGGAGCGGCCGTCTACGTCCGGACGCACGTCGACGACAGCGCCAGCCTGTTTCCGCTGTCGCGGAAGTTCGGAGTGGATGCGGACCAGGCCCTCGAACTGCTCCTGCTGTCACGTGATCTCGGTCTCCAGCCGTACGGGCTCACATTCCACGTCGGCTCGCAATGCACGACCACCCGATCGTTCCGGCGCGCGATCACGGTCATGGGTCGGTTGATGCGTCGGCTCCTCCAGGTGGGGATCACGCTCGAGATGATCAACGTGAGCGGTGGATTTCCGGCGCGCTACGTCGATCCCGTTCCGTCGATCGACGAGATCGGTCGCTCCATCACCGAATCGCTCGGCCAGCTGCTCCCGTATGAACCGCGGGTGATCGCCGCGGAGCCCGGCCGTTTCCTCGTCGCCGAGAGCTCGGTGCTGGCCTCCACCGTCATCGGACGCGAGGTCCGCGCAGGGCAGAACTGGCTGTACCTCGACGTGGGCGCCTACCACGGTCTGCTCGAGGTCAAGCAGACGTCGACGGAGTGGAGGTACCCCATCTGGAGCTCGCGCGCCGACCACGCCGTCGCCCCGACGATCCCGTTCACGATCACAGGGCCGACTTGCGACAGCACCGACACCGTGTTCTTCGACATCGAGCTGCCGGCGACGCTCGACGTCGACGACCGCCTCTACATCGGCTCCGCCGGCGCGTACACGCTGTCGTACGCGACCTGGTTCAACGGCTTCCCGCCCCCGACGCCGCTCTTCATCAACCGATAGTGGCGCGGGCCTCGCACACGGGCCCTAGCCGGCGGCGATCATGCCGACCCCGCCGAGAGCGACCACGACGCCGACGGCCTGTCCGTGCGAGAGCTGCTCGCGCAAGACCCGCTGAGCGAGCACGACGGTCGCGACCGGATACAGGCCGGCGAGCACGGCGACGATGCTGAGATCGCCGTGGCGGGTCGCGGCGGCAAACGCAACGTTCGCGAGGATGTCGAGCGCTCCCGCCGCGACGACCAGTCGTCGACGGACCCGATCCATCCTCATCGACGCACCAAGCGCGACGCAGACGACCACGAGGATGGGAACGCTCGAAACCCGGGTGGCGAACCCGGCCCAGAGGACGCTCGTCTCGGCAGCCGGCTCGATCAGTACGAAGAACGCTCCGAAGCCGGCGGCGGCGACCACGGCCGCGCCCAAACCACGGCGACTCACGGTCCCCGGGGATCGGCTCGCGAGCACCGCGCCGGCAAGGGCGACGAACGCGCCGGCCAGGGCCAGCTGTCCGGGGCGTTCGCCCCGCAGCAAGCCGACGGCAACCGGGATGACGGCGCCGAGGGCTGATACCGGGGCGATCAGGCTCATGGTCCCGACCGAGAGCGCCCGGTAGAACGCCCAGACGGCAAGCCCTTCCGCGACCCCGCCCAACACCCCGAGACCGAGGTCGCCCATGGGCGGAAGCGTCGGGCGCCATAACGCGATCGCGACCACGACGAGCAGGATCCCGATGATCTGCGCGACGGCTGCGACGGCCGCAGCGTTCATCCGCCGGCTCGCGAACCCGCCGAAGAAGTCGGCCACGCCCCACGACACCCCCGAGGCCAGCCCCAGCAGGATCCCGATCAGCCTGGTCCCTCCTGTCGACCCCTCACAGCCGGCTACGGTACAGACGGCGCCGGGAGCGGCCCTCGCCCGTGATCGAGTCGACGGACCCGCGAAGCGAACTCGCGATGCCCGGCGGACACGGCCAATGACCTCGGCCCTCCCAGGCCCTTGGATCAGCGCGTCGACGTCAGCTGTGGGGTGTCACCGGGCGCCGGGGCGGGCGTCTCCCGGGTCGAACGTTGGAATCAGGCGGTCGCCGGCTCCGGTCGGCCCATGCGGCGCAACCAGCGGGCATGCGACGCGAGGGCGGCCCGCACCGACGGTTGTACCGAGTGGGTCACGCCGAACTCGACACACGTCTCCCGGACGACCGCGAGCAGCTGGGGGTAGTGCACGTGACAGACCTTGGGGAAGAGGTGATGCTCCACCTGGAAGTTCAATCCGCCGAGGTACCAGGTCAGCAGGCGGTTGCCCGTGGCGAAGTCGACCGTGGTCTCGACCTGATGGACAGCCCAGTTGCGTGGCTCGCCGGTGCGCATCTCCTCGACGCTCGAGAAATGCGCCTCGTCGACGCAGTGGGCGAGCTGGAAGACGGTCGCGAGGGTGAAGCCGAGGACCCACGACGCCAGCACGAACAGCAGGAGCACATGCCACCAGGTGTGAAGGAGCATCGGGAGGAGCAGCGCCCAAGTGACGAACGCGGCCTTGCCGGTGAAGAAGACGGCCAGCTCATGGCCCCTCGGGCGCTTGAACTGGCTGCCCTCGCCGTAGCTGCCACCGGTGACGCCTTTCACGTCGCCGACGAGGTGATGCTTGATGGAGAAGAGGCCGTACATCGCCCACATGTAGATGTGCTGCCAGCGGTGAAACCACCGTCGGGGCTGGTCCGGGGCAAAGCGGGCAAGCGGCATCTGGTCGATGTCGCTGTCCGCGCCGACGACGTTCGTGTACGAGTGGTGGGCGTGGTTGTGCTTGGTGCGCCACAAGTACGAGCTCGCCCCGATCAGGTCGTACGTCCAGCCAAGCATGCGGTTGATGCGCTTGCTCCGACTCAAGCTCCCGTGATTGGCGTCATGCCCGATCGAGAACGCCATACCCGCCACGGCCAACCCGAGCGAGATCGCGAGCGGGACCGCCGTCATCCAGCCGTGAGCGAACAGGAGGAGCGCGAGGTACGACCCCACGGCCCAGGTGACCAACACGACTCCCTTGAGGCTGATCTGCCACTTGCCGCGGCGGACGCGATCCGGCGTGAGCTCGGCGGCGACGCGCCGCTTCAGCTCACGCTGGAACTCGCCGCCGCCCGTGAACATCGCCTGCTCAGCCATTCGTCCTCATCCTCCGGGTTGGAAACGGGGTGGCCTGCAACAGCCGACGCGACCTGGATGCCTCTACCAACGGGACCGGCCGCCACGGCGACGGGTGCGGTACACCTGCCGCGGGGGAGCGGTCTTGAGTCCTTCGCGCTCGAACTGGTCGCGGTGCCCGAGGCGGGCGGCGACGCGGCTCATGTCGGCCACCTGGTCGGGGAGGACCAGGGTGACGCCGTTGCCGGCGCGTCCCGCCCGTCCGGTGCGACCGACTCGGTGGACGTAGTCCTTGTCGTCGCCCGGCGGGTCATAGTTGATGACGTGACTGATGTCGTTGAGGTCGAGGCCGCGTGCGGCAACGTCCGTGGCGACCAGGGTGCGCACCCGGCCGGAGCGGAAGCGCTCCAGGGCGCGCTGACGCGCCGCCTGCGACATGTCGCCGTGCATCGCCTCCGCGGCGACCTCCCGGCGGGCGAGAGTCCGCACGAGGCGGTCGGCGCCGCGCTTGGTGCGGACGAAGACGAGGGCAAGGCCCTCAGCGAGATCGATCTCGCTCACGAGCGCGTCGACCTTGCCATCCTGCGTGACCGGCACGAACCGGTGCTCCACCTCGCCGGCGTCCTCGATCGGAACGAGGGGCTCGGCTTCGAACCGGGCGGGCTGGCGCGTGTACTTCGCCGCGATCTCGCCGACCTGGCCGTCGAGCGTCGCGGAGAAGAGGAGCGTCTGACGCTCGGTCGGCAGGTGGCGGACGATGCGCTCGACCTGCGGCGCGAAGCCGAGGTCGAGCATCCGGTCGGCCTCGTCGAGCACGAGAATCCGCACCGAGGAGATGTCCACGAGCCGGCGGCGGAACATGTCCTCGAGCCGTCCGGGCGTCGCCACGAGCACCTGCGCGCCCTTGGACTTCTTCGCCTGCACCGCGATCGAGGCTCCGCCGTAGACCGCAGCGGTCCGCAGGCCAAGGGCGGCGCCGAGGGGCGCGATGGTCTCGGCGACCTGGAGCGCGAGCTCACGGGTCGGGACGAGCACGAGAGCGCGCACCGAGCTCGCCCGCGCGTCGACCCGCTCGATCAGCGGAAGGCCGAAGGCGAGCGTCTTGCCCGAGCCGGTCGGGGACTTCGCCAGCACGTCGCTGCCCTCGAGGGCCGTCGGGATGACAAGCGATTGGATGGGGAACGGCTCGGTCACGCCGTGTTTCGCGAGCGCGCGCTCCACATGGGCACTGATTCCCAGCGCGGGAAAGGACTTCGTCTGCATTCACTGCTCCGTTCGGAGATCGGGTTGAGATTCGCTGACCCGAACCCGAACGAACGCGGAACACGGAAGCTGAGTCTCACACGGCGACGGGGTGTCGCCCGATGAGATGACAGTAGCAGGGCATTCGGGGGAGACACGAGTGGTCATGCCATCGGTGACATTCAGCAGGCCGCCGGTGAACTCTCCCCGTTTCGCGCGCGACATCGCCGGCCGGTGCCCTCCGGCCTGGGCGGCGATCTCACTCCGCGTGCGCGTGCTCCTCGGCCGGCAGCGCCGACGGGGGAGGGGTGAGGGCCGCCGCGGCGATCACCAGGCCGAAGGCGAAGAGGCGCAGCGCCACCTCGCCCGGTGCGTCCGGAAACGGCTCGTTGAACACGACCGGCCCGGCCAGGATCGTGCAGATGTTCGCCGCGACCGTCGTCATCGCGATCACCACGACCGCCGGCCCGACCTGAAGGCTCCGCGCCGACACGGTCAGGCCGACGAGCGACGCGGTCAGGATCACCAGGGCGAGGGGGTGGAAGATCGTTCCCAGCGGGTCGCTTCCGAGGTCTCCGGCGAGTGCCTTGATGCACACGTCGGACGCTCCCCACAGCAGGCCCGCCGAGATCCCGAGGAGCGGTCCCCCCGCCGGAATGCGCGCCGCCCAGAGTGCGGCGAGCGCGCCTCCGCCGATCGCGATGCCGACGTAGGTGATGATCGTCGCCGTCGAGTACTCGTCGTGCGCCGAATCGGCGGTTCCTCCCACGGTGGCGGCGAGGATCGCGAGCCCGACCGCCGCAGCGCCGACGCCGAGCCACTCTCGCCGCGTGACCTCGAGGCCGAAGACACGGTCGGCCACCACCGTGAGGAACACGAGGCCTCCCGCGATCACCGCCTGAGCGAGCGAGATCGGCGCGAACGCGAGCGCGGCGACATGGAACCCCCACGAGCCGATCGCGACCAGCAACCCGATCACGTACCAGCGCGAGCCGAACAGCGCGAGCGAGGTTCGCACCGGCCGGCGCGCCTCCACCGCCGGTGCCGAGGCGGCTCCCCGGTGCTTGAGCAGAAACCCGATCACCGCCGTGAGTGCGGTCGCTACGGCGAACACGAGGCCGAGCAGGACGGACGAGCTCATTCCGGGCAGTCTCCCACGCGCTGCGGGGCGGTTGGCCGTCACCGGGCACCGCGGCCGCAGCCGGTTCGGACGCTATGGTGATCGGATGCTCGGCGTGTACTCCTCCGCTCCGCGCGGGCGGCAGACCGCCGGACGCAAGTGGGCACTCGGCGCGATGGCTGGCGCGACCTGAGCTGGCGACGGGCGGGCATCGCGACCCTCGTGGCGGGCGTCGCCCTCGTCGCCGGGCTGGCGGGATGCGGGGAGGACGCGACGCCACCGCCCGTCGCGGTGGAGGAGGTGGCCGCGTCGCCGATCGCGTCGCTGCAGGACGACCGGCTCTACCAGTACCAGGACCTCCCGGTCGCGGAGCGGCAGCGACTGGTCGACCAGCGAGTCAAGGCGATGGCCGATCTCGGCGCCGCGGTGATCCGCGTCGACTTCCGGTGGGATCTGGTCGCGCGCCGTAGGCCGGTCGATCCGCGCGATCCGGCCGATCCCGCGTATGACTGGGACCGCTACGACCGGATCGTGGCCGCGGCGAAGCGAAACGGGGTCGAGGTGCTGTTCACGGTGTGGGGCACGCCGGCTTGGGCCGCCGATCCGGATATTCGCGCGAACCCGAACGAGGAGTTTGCGGTCCGCCCGGCGAGCGCCGAGGACTTCGGGGCGTTCGCGGCGGCGGCTGCGGCCCGGTACACGCCGCGCGGCGTAAGGAAGTGGGAGGCGTGGAACGAGCCGAATATCCGGCTGTTCCTCTTCCCGCAATACGAGCTGCGCGACGGCCGATGGGTGGCGGTCTCGCCCGCCACCTACAGCGAATTGCTGAAGCAGTTCTACGACAACGTGAAGCGTGTCGCGCCCGACGCGGAGGTCGCAGGGGCGGTGATGGCGCCGACGGGCGACGAGTGCGACCTGTCGTGTTCACCGCGGCGGGTCGCGCGGCCGGCACGGGTGGCGCCCGCGGCGTTCCTCCGCGGCCTCGACGCCGCGGGGCTCCGCCCGCCGATGGACGTCGTGAGCCACCATCCGTACCCGACGATCCGGCCGGAGCTGGCGTCGCGGCCGCGCCTGCGTGCGATCGACCTCTACAACCTCGACCGGCTCACCGTGGCGATCGACCGCACGTACCTGCGCGACAAACCGATCTGGCTCACCGAGTACGGATTCGGGACGGAGGCGGTGTCGAACCTCGCGACCTTCATGTCGCCGGCCGAGCAGGCGACGGCGATCTCCGACGCGCTGCGGCGCGCACGCGACGTGCAGCGCGTTCGGCTGATGACGTACTACTTCCTGCAAGATAACGAGGGGTGGAAGTCGGGTCTCACGGACGTGGACGGCACGCCCAAACCCGGCCGGGATGCGTTCGCCATGCCGCTCTTCGCCGAGCCGGCGGGCGAGATCGCGGCCGGCGAGCGCGTGAGGGTGGTCGGCCAGGTCCGCCCCGCGACGGCCCGGACCACCGTCACCCTCGAATGGCGGTCGGAGGACACGTGGAAGCCCCTCAAAGAGGTCCGCACGCGCACCGACGGCACGTACGCGGTTGAGGTGACCCCGACGGAATCGCTCACACTGCGGGCGCGCTGGAGCGGCGAGACCCGGTCGGGGGCGACCATGGACTGGATCAGCCCAACGCTGACCGTCCCCGTCCGGGCCGGCGCATAGCGCCGACCCGGAGTCGAGGAACGTCGGCTAGAGCTTGGTGGTGAGGAGCTTGGCCTGCAGCGTGGGCGAGCCACCGAGGAGACCGATGGCGTACACGACGCTCGCGGAGTTCTTCGCGAGCACGGCGGGCCCGACGGGCAGCGCCACCGCCTTGGAGCCGCTGACCGTCACCCCGAAGGTGTACCTGGCCGCGGGGACGAGCAGCGACGAGGACGCGCCGGGGTAGGCCAACGCGCTGACCGCCGGCGAACCCGAGGTGTCGGCGGCGTTTGCGTAGACGTCCACGGCCGGCGTGTTCGGCGACAGATGCACCACCGTCACGCGAGCCTTTCCGGCGGTGGGCGAGACATCGTCGACGTAGGGCGACACCGTGAACGTGGTGTTGGAGAGCTGCCCGCGGGCCGCTGCGGTCACCGTCGCCTGCGGCGGGAGCGTGAGGTCGGCGGAGAAGACCGGGGCGGATGCGGGGTCGGCGCCGGCCGCGCGGATCGCGACGGTGGCGGTGCCGGACGGCAGCTTGAGGTACGAGCCGTCGTCAGGTGCCGCGCTTCCGAACGGGAGGTTCGGGATCGCCTTCGCGCCGTTCACGTACACGTCGACGTTGGGCGCCCCCGGCGAAGCGTGCAGCACGCGGAGCTGCGTTCGGTCGTACCGCGTGGGCAGCCGGTCCTCGGTGACGGCGCCGCGCAGGCCGAGTTCACCGCGGCGCGGCGTGAGCGCGCCGATGGCCCAGGCCGTGTAGTTGCTTCCCGCCTTCACCTTCACGTTGCGAAGCGTGATGGCGTTGACGGCCGTTCCCGCCGGACGCACGAAGAACGTGTACGTGCCCGCGGGGAGCGTGAGGTACGGCGACTGGTTCGGGAACCGCAGGCGCGAGACGACCTTGCCGGCGCCCTTCACGACGACGTCCACGGCGGGGGTGTCGGCCGACAAGTGGGCGACGCGAACCTTCGCCGCGCCGAAGGGGCGCTCGGCGGCGTCGGGGATGACGCGCACCTTGAGCTGGGGTCCGGCGACCTTGTCGGTGACCGCGACGGTCGCGACCTTGTCCGCCGACACCCGCAACTGCCCCGACAGCACGATCGTGTTCGCCCGCTTCGGTGCGCCGGCGGGGCGGATGGCATACCGGTACACGCCGGCGTCCAGGTCGAGGTACCGGGTGATCTTACCCCGGCCCAGATGAGCGACCGCCTTGTCGCCGTTCACGTAGATGTCGACTGCGGGCGCACCGGGCGCGGCGTGGAGGAAGCGCACGCTTCCCTGGTCTGCGGCGGCTGCGATGGAGGGCCCGGCGGCGACGGCGAGGGCGCCGAATGCCACGAGCGGAAGTGTTCTGCGTCGCATGAAGCTCCTTTCCCTGATGTGCGGGAGTGGATTACGCCCCGTGGTACGCCGCCGGGAAGGGCTTGGATCATCGAACCGTCCGTGCGCGGGTTCGGGACCCGCGCGGGGGGCCGCTTGCTAACGTTGACGGCTGCGCGTCCCGCGTGCCGTGAGCCCCGCGGGGCAGCCGCCCCGGGCGTGTTCGACCGCCGCTTCCGAGGAGATCGCATGACGACCGTTGCCCAGCCCGCTGCAGACTTCAAGGTGGCCGACCTCTCGCTCGCCGAGTTCGGTCGCAAGGAGATCCAGCTCGCCGAGCACGAGATGCCGGGGCTCATGGCCACACGCCGTGAGTTCGGCGCGTCCCAGCCCCTCAAGGGCGCCCGCATCATGGGATCGCTGCACATGACGATCCAGACGGCGGTCCTGATCGAGACGCTCGTCGCCCTCGGTGCCCAGGTGCGGTGGGTCAGCTGCAACATCTTCTCGACGCAGGATCATGCCGCCGCCGCCGTCGCGGTCGGCCCGGACGGGACGCCGGACGACCCCCGAGGAGTGCCGGTGTTCGCATGGAAGGGCGAGACGCTCGAGGAGTACTGGTGGTGCACCGAAAAGGCGCTCGTGTGGCCAGACGGCGGCGGCCCCAACATGATCCTCGACGACGGCGGCGACGCCACGCTGCTCGTGCACAAGGGCGTGGAGTACGAGCGCGCCGGCCGTGTTCCGAGCCCTGCCACGGCCGACTCCGAGGAGTTCCGCGTCATCCTCGAGCTTCTCACCCGATCCCTCGAGGAGGACCCGCGGCGCTGGACGAACATCGCGGCCGGGATCAAGGGCGTGACGGAGGAGACGACGACCGGGGTGCACCGCCTCTACCAGCTCGCCGAGCGCGAGGAGCTCCTGTTCCCGGCGATCAACGTCAACGACTCGGTGACGAAGTCGAAGTTCGACAACCTCTACGGGTGCCGGCATTCGCTGATCGACGGGATCAACCGGGCGACCGACGTCATGATCGGCGGCAAAGTGGCGGTGATCTGCGGCTTCGGCGACGTCGGCAAGGGATGCGCCGAGTCGCTGCGCGGGCAGGGCGCCCGGGTGGTGGTGACCGAGATCGACCCGATCTGCGCGCTCCAGGCGGCCATGCAGGGCTACGACGTCAAGACCCTCGACGACGTCGTCGAGACCGGGGACATCTTCATCACCGCGACGGGCAACAAGGACATCGTCACCGCTGACCACATGGCGCGGATGAAGCACCAGGCCATCGTCGGAAACATCGGCCATTTCGACAACGAGATCGACATGGCCGGCCTTGCCGCCTACGACGGCGTCGAGCGCATCAACATCAAGCCGCAGGTCGACAAGTGGGTGTTCCCCGACGGCCACGCGATCATCGTGCTGTCGGAGGGGCGGCTGCTGAACCTCGGAAACGCGACGGGGCACCCGAGCTTCGTCATGTCGAACTCGTTCACCAACCAGACGATCGCGCAGATCGAGCTGTTCACGAAGAACGCCGCGTACGGCCGTCAGGTGTACACGCTGCCGAAGCATCTCGACGAGAAAGTCGCACGGCTGCACCTCGACGCCCTGGGCGTCAAGCTGACGGCCCTCACGCCGGAGCAGGCCGACTACATCGGCGTGTCTCCGGAAGGGCCCTTCAAGCCGGACCACTACCGCTACTGAGGATCGTCCCTCCCGGCGGCGTGGCGCATCCGGGGACGGGGCGCCGCGCCGCCGGGAGGTGCCCGGCCCGTCCGCTAGTCGCCGTTCGGCGGGCCTTCGGCGACGAGCCGCCGGATGACGGGGAACACATCTGGCTTTCCGATGACGACGAGGACGTCGCCGGCCTGAAGCACCTCGTCGGGGTGGGGCATGGCCATCGCCCCGCCGCGCCGGAGGATGGCGATGATCGTCGACCCGGTCTCGCGGCGGATGCGGCAGGTCATGACCGTCAGCCCGACCAGCGGGCTGTCAGCCGGGAGCTCGATCCACTCGACGACGAGGTCGC
Source organism: uncultured Thermoleophilia bacterium (assembly GCA_963777565.1). Lineage (GTDB taxonomy): Bacteria > Actinomycetota > Thermoleophilia > Miltoncostaeales > Miltoncostaeaceae > CALMEC01. The sequence goes on along the minus strand of CAVZQZ010000009.1, from coordinate 181,752 downwards.
CGAGCGCCATCTCGAGGTCCTGCACGAGCTGTGGCCGGTAGATCACCCCGCCGAGGAGGGCGCCGACCTGTCGCGCCTCGTCGTCGTTCAGGGCGATCCGATACGGCTCCTCGTCGGGGTCCTCGCGGTGGTAGAGCTCGCGAAGGCCGTCGGTGTGGACGACAAGGGAGAGAGTCTCGCCGCGGTGGGTCTCCATCGCGAACTTCGTTCCGACGCCTGGAAGGCGCGTCTCGCGCACCTCACGCATTTACCGGCTCCTTGGTTGACGTTGTATCCCTCGCGCGCCGGCGAAGATCGCACGGCCGATGCGGCGGGACTCCTTCATGAATAGCACCCCGATGACGGTTGTCGCCACGACGAACACCCCGGCGAACGGCTCGATCCGCTCCCGAAAGCTCGCGTCGAGAGCGACGCCAGCGGCGGCGAGCTGCGAGAGGATGATCGTGAACTCGCCACGGGCGACGAGCGCCGTGCCGGCATTGAAGCTCCGGGCGCGGGTGAGGCCCGTGGCCTGACCGGCCATGAAGCCCCCGATCATCTTGGTCGCGACGCCGATCGGGATCGCGGCCAGCAGCCATGTCCACACGAGGTTTGTCTCCCCGAGATCCACTCCGAGGCCGAACGAGAAGAAGAAGACGCCCGCAGCGAAATCGCGCAGTCCCAGGAGCTCCTGCTCGATCTGGTCCCGCAGGTGGCTGCCGGACAAGAGCACACCTGCCAGCAGGGCACCGATCGCCTCGGACAGGCCCGCTCCCTCGGCGATCGCCGCGGAGCCGATCGCGATGGTGAGGGTCAGCAGGAGCAACTGTTCCCGTTCGAGCCGGGGCGCGTAGCGATCGAAGATCCGGGGCGAGTACTTGCTTGCAGCGAGGAAGGCGCCGACGACCAGCAGCGCGATCGCCGCGGTTGCGGCGATTCCGGCGGGACTCGCGTCGCTTCCGGTTGCGAGCGCGGCGGCGACCCCCAGGAACAGCGCGATGGCCACGTCTTCGAAGACGAGCACGCCGAGCACGAGGTCCGTCTCGGGATCGGCCAGCCGGCGGAAGTCGAACAGCGCCCGCGTGATGACCGCGCTCGAGGACACGTAGATCAGCCCGGCGAGGATCACCGCCTCGGCGCCAGGGCCGAGAAGGATCAGGGAGAGCGCGAGCGCCCCGCCGCCGGCGATGGCGAGATCGATCGTTCCGCCGACGATGGTCGAGCGCCTGGCCTGGGTCAGCCGTTCGAGCGAGAACTCGAGCCCCAGGAAGAACAGCAGCAGGACGATCCCGAGGTCCGAGAGCAGCTGCGTGCCCTCGGTCGGCGTGACGACGTGCAGCACGACCGGCTCGCCCGGCCCCAAGATGATCCCGGCGCCGATGTAGAGGGGGATCGCCGAAAACCCGAGACGCACACCGACGAGCCCCGCCACCGTGAGGGCGAGGAGGACGACGGCGAGCTCGGAGAATTCGAAGGCGGGGCTCCTGTGTGGCGCTCGGAGGGGTCCGCGACTTTATCGAACGCGCGGGCCACTCATCCCGCCCTGTCGTCCGCGGGAGTGGGGGAGGGTCTCGGGGCGGGAGCCTCCCGGTCGGGCCGCGAGTGCCATAGCGACGCGCCGATCGCGGCGCCGAGCGCGACGACGATCACCAGGAGCGAGAGCCCGATCGGGATGTGGTACACGCCGCTCAGGAGCATCTTCGCCCCGATGAAGACCAGAATGACTGCAAGCCCGATGTGCAGGTACTCGAAGCGCTGAATCATGCCGGCGAGTAGGAAATAGAGGGCGGTGAGCCCGAGCAGCGACATCGCGTTTGCCGCGTAGACCACGAACGTGTCGTCGGTGACGGCGAAGATCGCAGGAATCGAGTCGATCGCGAACACCACGTCGAACGCCGCGACGAGCACGAACGCCGCGACGAGCGGGGTCGCCAGCCGCCGGCCGTCGATCCGCACCAGGAAGCGCGATCCGTGATGCTCGCTCGTCATCGGCACGACGCGGCGGAGGAGTCGCAGCACCGGGTTGCGCTCTGGATGAATCTCGACCTCCGAGTGGCGGGCCATCCTGATGCCGGTGAGCACGAGAAAAGCCCCGAAGACGTAGATCATCCAGTGCACCGCGTCGAGCAGCGCGGCGCCCGCGAAGATGAAGACGCCCCGCAGCAGGACGGCGCCGACGATGCCCCAGAAGATCACCTTGCGCTGGTGGATGGCGGGCACCCCGAAGTAGCTGAAGATGACGGCGAAGACGAAGAGGTTGTCGATCGAGAGGCTCTTCTCGATGAGGTAGCCGGCGAGGTACTCGTTGCCGGCCGGCCCGCCGCGCAGCGCCCAGACGGCGGCGGCGAAAACGAGGCCGACGACGGTCCAGATCCCGCTCCACACGGCGGCCCGCCGGAAGCTGATGACGCTTGCGCCACGACCGAACATGAGGAGGTCCACGACGAGAAGTCCGACGACGACGATGCCGAAGAGGGCCCATGTGACAGCGTCGCCGCTCATCCGTACCCACCCCCGTTGCCGAGGCTGAGTCCGCGTGTGACGAGCACTGCGCAGTGGGCGCGGTGTGCGACGCGTTCGCTGACGCTGCCCACCGCCCGGAACCCGTGCAGACCGCGGCTGCCGACCACGATCAGGCCGGCGTCGCGCGAATGATCCTGAAGTGCCGCGACCGGGGACCGTTCGTCGAAGGTGGCATCGGGATGCGTATCGCGCAACCGGGCGGCGTCGACTCGTTTCCCGCCGGTGGCGATGAGCACCACGAGCGACGCTGCGAGGCGGCTCGCGAGGCGCCGGGCGATCCGAAGCGCCGCATACCCCTGCGGGGACCCGTCGACGCCAACGAGGATACGCCCGGGCCATTCCTCCGTGGGCGCGCGAGCAAGGAGCATCGAGCACGGCGCGTCCCGCAGCAGCGTGCTCGCGACGTCTCCCAGGAGGACGCCCGCCGCACGTCGAGGGGTGCTCGCGCCAACCGCGAGCAGAGTCGCCTCGCTGTCGCGGATTCGCGCGAGGACCGACGCGACCGGGCGTCCGGCGAGCACGTGTTCCGACGCCACCGCGTGTCCTTGGACGGCGTGCCGGAGCGCGCGGGCCGCCTCGTCACGGATCTGCGTGGCCGCGTGCACGGCGACGAAGCCCGCCTGCGCCGCCGCGGCGATGTCCGCGATCGCGACGACGTGAACCCGGCCCGCTGCGCCGGCGACGGCCGCGGCCTGCCGGACGGGGATGTCGCCGCCGCCAGGGTCGACGACCGCGACGGCACGTTCGAACGGTTCCATGCAACGACCTCCCGGCTGCTCGTGGTTCAGCCGGAGGTCTCTCCCTGGCAGTGTGCTGCCGGCTCCGCCGGGTCGGGTGACCGGAATGACGACGGAAGCGCTGGGCGGGATACTCCCCTCCGAGGGCGACCGATGCCGCCCCGTCCAACGCCGGTACGTTACCGCAGGCACTCGGAGGAGGCAACGAGTGCCGGTACGGCCGGCCGGTCCCGCGGTGTCTCGAACCGGGCCCCGGGTCCGGCGGTGGCAGCCTCGACCGGCTCGGGGGGCCGGCCGCGCGTCGTCGCGGCACGTCGGGGTTCGCTCCAGCGGGCGCGGCGGTTCCAGAGCGCGGTCGCGCCGACCGCGAGGCCGACAACCACGGCTCCTGCCGCCGCGTCCAGGAGGAAGTGGTTTCCCGTGGCGACGATCATCAAGAGCACGAACAGCGGGTAGGCGAGTCCCAGCACGCGCCAGACGGGCCTGCGCACGAGAAGGGCGATGGTGACGCCGACAACGAGGGCGTACCCAAAGTGCATCGACGGGACGGCGGCATACGGGTTGAACCAGCCGCTCAGGCGTCCACCGTGCAGGTCGACGTTGCTCACCGTCTCGAGGGTGTCGACCAGACCCGCCCCCCGGAGGAGGCGCGGGGGAGCGGCGGGGAACACCACGAATACGAGCGCCGCGATCGCGTTGGCCGCGATGAACATCGAGCGCACCATGGGATACACCAACGGGCGACACCGGTACAGCCAGACGAAGAACGCGATCGTGACCGGCAGATGCAGTGCCAGGTACGCGGTGTTGAGCGCCTCGACGAGGTTCGTGTGCCCGAGCGCCCACGCCTGGATCACGGGCTCGACGAAGATGCCCGCGGCCTTCTCCACCCCGACGACGTTCCAGGAGTGGGCGAACGCGTCCCGAGAGCTGCCGATCGACAGTGCCCTGGTCGCCTGGTAGGCGACCAGCGCCAGGGCGAACACCGCGATCTCGCGGATCCCGGGATGTGAGAACAGTCGCCATCTCATGGCGGCCACGATATGAAGCGGCTTTGACGCCGGAATCGGGGATGACCCCAAACCTCGTCCCCAATGTTTGCCGGGGTTCTCGCGTTCGGGACCCCTGACACGGGCGGCGCGACGCCGGCGCGGCCGGGGCGGAGCGGGGTCGTTCGGGGTGGAGCGGGGATGGGATCTTCCTCGGGTGGTGCGGATCGTGGGTGAGCCTCGCGACGGGCACGACGCGGCATTGGCCTGGCGACCGGCGCCGCCGAACCCGGACGTCGCGACGTTGGACACGCCGGTCCGCTTGCGATCACTCAAAGAGATCCCGGCAGACCGGCGGTGATACGTTGTGTGACCTGGGTCGCAGGTCGGGCCAGTCCGGTGGTTGCGTCAGGGGCCGGACTCGGCGGATGGCGAGGCCGGATGGACGGCGAGCGCGTCCTGACGGGTGCGCAGCGACCGGCGTTCGACGTCGTTGCCGGCGAGCTCGATCGCCCGACCGTAGGCCTGCCACGCGTCGCCGTTTCGGCCGAGCCGCTCGAGGAAGTCGGCCCGTGCGGCGTGCAGGAGGTGGTAGCCGTCCAGATCCAGTTCCTCCACCACGGCCAGCGCGGCGGCGGGTCCCTCGAGTTCGGCGAGGGCGATGGCCCGGTTGAGCGCGACGACGGGCGTGGAGTGGAACGTCACGAGCTGGTCGTAGAGCGCGAGGATCTGCGCCCAGTCGGTGTCGGCTGCGGTTGGCGCGTCGGTGTGGACGGCCTGGATGGCCGCCTGGATCTGGTAGGGGCCGGGGTGCCCGCGGCGCAGGCAGGCGCGAACGATGGCGTGCCCCTCGGCGATGAGATCGCGGTCCCAGGCGCGTCGATCCTGGTCGGCGAGGCGGATGAGATCGCCGGCTAGGGTTGCCCGCGCCGGCTGGCGCGCCTGGGCGAGCAGCATCAGCCCGAGGAGGCCCTCGGCCTCCGGCTCGTCGGGCATGAGCGACACAAGCAAACGCGCGAGCCGGATCGCCTCGCCGCTCAGGTCGTCGCGGGTGAGCTGCCCGCCCGCTGATGCGACGTGCCCTTCGTTGAACACGAGGTAGATGACCGCGAGCACCGGCCGGAGCCGATCCGCTAGCTCGGCGTCGTCGGGGACGCGGTAGGGGATGTTGGCGGCACGGATCTTGTTCTTCGCACGGACGAGCCGCTGCGCCATCGTCGGCTCGGGCAGGAGGAACGCCCGCGCGATCTCGTCGGTCTGGAGCCCCCCGACGAGGCGGAGCGTCAGGGCCACCTGGGCGCTGGTCGCGAGCGCGGGGTGGCAGCACGTGAAGATCAGCCGAAGCTGGTCGTCGACGAGGGTTTGCGGGTCGAACGGATCGTCTTCCATGCTCGCGTGCACCAGGGCGGCCTGGACGTGCCGATCGTGGCGCGACGATTCGCGCCGGAGCCAGTCGATCGCGCGGTTGCGGGCGGTCGTGATGATCCACCCGGCAGGACTCGGTGGGATCCCGGTCTCCGGCCAACGCCGCAAGGCGATCTCGAAGGCGTCCTGGACGGCATCTTCGGCGAGGTCGATGTCGCCGAAGACGCGTACCAGGCTCGCGATCGCCCGGCCGTGCTCCTCACGGAAGACCCGGCCGACGTCCACGTCCGAGGTCACGTCGGTCAGCCCTCCGGCATGTCCTGGAAGGGGCGCACCTCGACCGGGCCCTCGCAGGCGACCGTGGCCTTCTTGGCCCAGGCGAGCGCGACGTCGAGATCGGCGGCCTCGATGATCCAAAAGCCACCGAGCTGCTCCTTCGCCTCGGCGAAGGGACCGTCCGTCACGAGGATGTCGCCGTTCTGCTCGCGCACGACCGTGGCGGTGGAGGCGGGGTGCAGGCCCCCCGCGAACACCCAGGCGCCGGCCGCCCTGATCTCGTCGTTGAGCTCGTCGACCTGACGGTAGAGGCGCTGCATCTGCTCGGCGGACGGCTCGGGGGCGCCCTCGACCATGTGGACCGACAGCAGGTACTGGCTCATCTCGTTGCTCCTCGCGCTGCGGGCCGACCCGGTGTCGGCCCTGTCTCACCCTCTACACGAACGCCATCGGACGCAATCGACAGCCCGGGACGAATCTATCGCCGCCGAGTCGGACCGGTTCTTCGGGTGGCCACAGACGGGGCGCTGAGCGGCCTCCGCTCGATGGCCGCTCAGAGCCCGGCGAGGCCCGCGGTGCCTCTGTCCGACGACCGGGGGGTGGACTGTCGAAATCGGCGATGCTGCGGCGTCGGTATGACGAGGCCGCAATCGTGCGGCGAGCAATCCGATGAGGGAGATCCGATGCCGAGATACATGCTCTTGATGTACCACCCCGTTGACCGAGGGCCGGCACCCGAGGAGATGGCCGAGGAGCACGAGCGATGGATGGCGTACTTGCAGGCGCTCCAGGCGGCCGGGCTCTTCGTGGCCAATCACGGACTGCAGGGGGTCGAGGCCGCCACGACCGTGCGGGTGCGAAACGACGAGACCCAGGTCACCGACGGGCCGTTCGCCGAGACGAAGGAGTACCTCGGCGGGTTCTTCCTGATCGACGCTGCGGACCTCGACGTCGCCCTGGAATGGGCCGCGCGCATCCCGAGCGCGACATACGGGTCGGTGGAGGTGCGTCCGGTCTGGGGCTGACGCGCGCGGGCGGTGACGGCGTCGTACGCTGGAGTCGCCCGGGCCGGGCGCCGCCGGATATGACACGTCAAAGGAGGCCAAGATTCTCTGCGTCAACACCTACACCAAGGAATACGTCGACGACTGCCGTGGCAAGATCGACCGGCAGGTGGCGGCATAACCTGAGCGCCCGCGACTCAGGTCATCCCGGCCCGCCGGACCCGACCGCAGCCGCCGAGCGCGCCTTCCGGGAGGAGCGCTCGGCGGTGCTGGCGACGCTCATCCGCCACGTCGGGGACTTCCAGTTTGCCGAGGACGCCCTGCAGGACGCGTTCGCGGCGGCAATCGCCACATGGCCGCGTGACGGAGTGCCCGCGAAGCCGGGCGCGTGGATCACGGTCACGGCCCGGCGCCGCGCGATCGACAGGCTTCGCCGCGAGCGGGCGACCGCGGATCGAACCGCCCGGCTCGCCGAACTCGCGCGCCTCGATGCTCAGGAGCACCGCGGGGAGTCGGACGACGCCGTGGCCGACGACCGCCTGCGGCTCATCTTCACCTGCTGCCATCCCGCGCTCGCGATGCCGGCCCGCGTGGCGCTCACCCTGAAGACCCTCGGCGGACTCACAACCGGCGAGATCGCCCGGGCATACCTCGTCACAGAATCGACGATGGCGCAGCGGCTCGTGCGCGCCCAGCGGAAGATCGCCGACGCCCACATCCCGTACCGGGTGCCGTCCGACGACGTGCTGCCGGACCGGCTGGCGGGGGTGCTGTCGGTCGTCTACCTGATCTTCAACGAGGGGTACGCGGCCACGGGGGGAGACCGCCTCGTGCGCGGCGAACTGTGCACCGAGGCCATCCGCCTCGGGAGGCTGCTCGTGGGCTTGATGCCCGACGAAGCGGAGGTCCACGGCCTGCTGGCGCTGATGCTGCTGCACGATGCCCGTCGTGGCGCGCGCGTCGACAGCCTCGGGGGCTACGTGCCGCTGGACCGGCAGGACCGGTCGGGGTGGGATGCCGGGAGGTTGCGTGAGGGGCTCGGCGCGCTCGACGCGGCCGGACGGCGAGGCCGACCGGGCCCGTACCAGGTGCAGGCCGCGATCGCTGCGCTGCACGTGCAGGCGCGGACGTCGCGGGACACCGACTGGACGCAGATCGCCGCGCTCTACGAGGCGCTCGCGCGGATCGCTCCGTCACCGGTCGTCGAAGTCAACCGCGCCGTGGCCGTAGGGTTCGCCTCGGGACCGCACGCCGGGCTCGAGCTCCTCCAGCCGCTCGCCCAGAGCGGAGCGCTCGACGGCTACCAGCCGTTCCACGCGGCGCATGCGGAGCTGCTGCGGCTGGCGGGCGATCGATCCGGCGCCGCCGACGCGTACCGGCGGGCAGTCACACTCAGCACCAACGCCGTCGAGCGCGCGGAACTCGAACGGCGACTGCTGGACCTGTGATCGCCGAGGCCGGGCGCGCGGGACCTCGCGCGTAGATGCAAACTGCCGGGCTGAAGGAGTCAGGCGGTGATGAGCGCCAGGACGGCTCCGACGGTGACCGTGAGTCCGACGAGTCCGGACAGCACGAACGGGCGCGGGGTGGTGTCCGTTTCCGGCCGATCAAACGACATAACTGCAGTTTGCGTGCGTTTGCGCCCTGCTGATCGGGCTCAACACGTCGATTTTCTTGATAGGTCGTCGGATACGCCAAGGCGGCCAAACTCATGAGCCGGGGATTCCGCTCCGTCATCGGCGGGATCACCCTCCCGAACGATGCGAGCGTCGCCCTGCACCGCGCCTTCGGGTTCGTCTCGGTTAAAACGGTGCGCGAGGCCGGGTGGAGGTTCGGGAGCTGGCACGACGTCGAGCCTGGCAGAACAGCTCGACGTCGGGGCGGGACGCCCCGCCGCGCCCGCTCACGACATAACTCCGGCACCGCCCTCTCTCAGCGAAAGCGCTGCACCAGGTCCAGGAGTTCGTCGACGGGTACGCGCGACGCCGCAGCCCGGAGGATGTCGGCCTGCCACCCACGCAGTGCCTTGGCCTCCTCCGCGTCGTCCACGGCCCGGACGAGTCCGCGTCGCACCGCCTCTTCCAGCGCGCCGTCGTCGATGCCGTGCTCCCGCGCGAACCGTGCGCGTGACTCGTTGGTCGCGAGCGCCAGCACCAGTTCCTCCCGTGATACGTGGAGGTCGCAGGCGGCGCCATCCAGGCTCGACAGGACGATCTGCTCGGCCACGCGCTCGAGTCCGTCCGGGTTGCGCCACTCCCGCGTCACGCAGGGGTCGGCGACCGCAGGGGTGGTGTACGACCCGCCGCCAAGCGCGAGATAGGTGCCGGGAACACCCGCGCCGAGCGCCAGTGCGCTCGCCAGGATCCACGCGGGCCTCACAGGCGCACCTCGCGTGACATCGCCACGGGGATGAGCCCCAGGACGGCGAGAAGCGCGGCGAACAGAAACGAGCGGGAGAAGGAACTCGTCGCCGCCCGGTCGAGCTCTCCGTCCAGGCGCACGGCGAGGGCCCGGTAGGCCGCTCGGTCGCCCGGGTCCGGCTTCACCTTCGCGAACGAACTGGTGATGTCCGGAAGCCGTCCCGGCTCACGGCGGACGTCCTCCACGAGCACGTTCGCGAGTGCCAGCTTCGTCGTCGGCGCGATCCGCGAGTCGAGCACCAGCTCCACGCCGCGCTTCTCCGCGCGGTCGCGCTGCCGGTCGAGATCTCCCACGAACACCGGTGTCAGCAGCACCAGCCCGAGCACGATGCCGGCGTGACGCGACGCGATCGTGACGCCGCCGTGCAGCGCCACACGGGAACGTCCCGCGAGCGCCGCGTCCGTGAGGCCTCCCAGCGCCAGGGCGAGCCCGATCCCCACGAGCACCTGGGCGGGCACCGTCCACCACCATCCCGATCCTGGCATGAGCCCGAGGGCGGCCAGCCCCCCGGCCCCCACGATCGCGCCTGCCGCCACCCGCACCCGGACCGGCAGCAGGTGGCCCTCGAACGGGGCGGTGATGATCGAGGCCGCGGGCAGCACGGACACCACGACCGCCGCCGCGATCGGCGACATGCGCCACCCCTCGATCAGGAGCAGCACGAGAAGGAACAGCGCAGCGGTGAGCCCTGCCGACAGCAGGGCGAGCGCTGCGTTCGCGGCCAGATGCGGGCGACCCGCGGGCTCTGGCCGAGTGCGGGTCACGCGGAGGCCGATCAGCCCCACGGGCGCCAGGGCCAACGGGACCTGCACGATGAAGATCGTCTGCCATGAAAAGATCTCCGTCAGGAGCCCGCCGATCGCCGGGCCGAGCGCCGCGCCCGCCACGCCGGCGGCAGCCCATGCGCGCGCTGCATTGCGCTCGCCTCCCGTCACCGCCGGCAAGATTTCCAGGGCCGCGCACACCGCGGCGGCGCCCGCCATGCCCTGCACGAAGCGCGCGCCGATCAACACCGGCAAGGAGGGCGCGAGCGCGCATGTCAGCGACGCCGCCGCGAACCCGATGAGGCCGCCGACGCAGATCCGCTCCGCCCCGATCCGCGGCACCAGGGCGGCCGCGGGCACGGCGGCCACCGCCAACGCGAGGTTGAACGACGTGATGACCCACGCAACCTCGGAGACCTGCGCGCCAAACTCCCGATAGATCGCCGGGAGCGCGAGGATGACCACGGAGGAGTCCGCGAGCACCAGCCCGACGACGAATGCGACCGATCTGCGCCGCCACCGGCCCGCCGAGGATCTGGGAGACCCGTCGACGGGCGGGAGGGGCGCTGTGACCGTCTCAGGCATTCCGAGGTCCATTGTGGACCACCATCCACCCGGTCATGGCACCTGTTCGGTTTGCGGCGGGTCGCGTCGCACGGTCAGGGTGAGGCCCTCGACTCCGGTCACGGTGACGCCCTCCCCCGCTTCGCAGCCCTGGGCGCACCGCGCGGCCCAGATCTCGCCGTCGATGCGGACCTGACCGTGCGGCGCGCACCGTGTGGCCGCCACGGCCCGCCGCCCGACGAACGCATCCACGCCGACTGCCGGCCGCGCGCGTCGGCTCCAGCGGAGCATGAAGGTGGCCTCCCCCACCTCCACCAACGCGCCGGCGATGATCACAAGCCAGCGCGAGGCCCCGTCGAGGAAGACCAGGCCGACGATCAGCGAGACGAGGAAGGCCACGGGTGCCTACGGCGCGATGGCGAACTCCACCCGGCGGTTCTTGGCCCGTCCGGCCTCGGTGTTGTTATCCGCGATCGGAACCGTCTCACCGAGGCCTTTCGCGGTCAGACGCGCCACCACGATGCCCTTCTGGACGAGATAGTCGACGACCGCCTGTGCGCGCTGCTGGCTGAGCTCGAGGTTCTTCTGCGCGTCCCCCTGGCTGTCGGTGTGCCCGCGCACCTCGGCTTTCACCGCGGCGTTGGTGGCGAGGATCGCGGCGACCCGATCGAGGGTCGCCCGGCTCGAAGTTGCCAGGTCGGCCTTGCCGGTGACGAACTGGATGCCGCCGGATTTGGTGATTTCGTTGTTGATCTGGTCGATCACCTCGACCCCGGCGGCAGCGCCGGTCACGGTGCCGGTGGACGTCGTGGGCGACTGGGCCGCGGGCGAGTTCGACTCGGAGTCGCCGCATCCCTTGCTCGTCGCCGCGATGATCAGCGCCAACACGATCAACCCCAGGAGCACGACCCAGCCCGCGGGACGTCCGGCCGCCGAGCCCTCACGTCGTGCCTGCGCCATGTCAACTGTCCTTCGGACGCGATGGATACGCACAAAAGCCTACAGCGAGCCCCGGCCGGCCCGCGCCGGGCCGGTCCCTTTGCGTCCGCATCGTGCGGCATCCGCTCGTGCGTGGGCCGGAGGGACTTTCCCCGCCGAGTGAGCCGTTTCTCGCCGGTTTCGGGCCGCAAGACCCTGTACGAACAGACGAAAGCGGTCTACACTGCCCGAATTCGTTGACGGAGCGATGTCCCGAATGTCCGCGTCGGCTACCGACTCGGAGTGCGGGGGACGTCGGGATCTGGGTGACTTCGCCGGCGCAAGTCGGTTCGTGGCGCGACCGCGGCGGCTGCGTGCGGGGCGAGAAACATCGATCAAAGGACGGACGCGACGGGACTTCAAGAGCTGATCTACGAAGGAGAGCTTCGGGCACTCATCTCACGAGGCCAGGAACTTGGGTTTCTCAGCGTCGAGGAGGTCGGCGAGGCATTCGACAGCCTGAACCTCGACGCGTCGGCCCAAGCGGAGCTCTACCAACACCTCGACGAGTTGGGCGTCGACATCGTCGATGTCATCGAGGCGCGAGCCCGCGCCGCCGAGCTCGAGGAGGCGGAGCGCAACCGTCGTCACCACCCGGCCGTCGAGCAGACCACCGATGCGCTCCAGTTGTTCCTCAAGGACATTGGCAGGGTGCCGCTCCTCACGGCCGCACAGGAAGTCAGCCTCGCCAAGCGGATCGAGTCGGGCGACCCCGACGCGAAGCGCCAGATGGTCGAGGCGAACCTCCGGCTCGTGGTGTCGATTGCGAAGGCCTACCGTGGGCGGGGGCTTCCGTTCCTCGACCTGATCCAGGAGGGCACGCTCGGGCTGGTGCGGGCGGTCGAGAAGTTCGACTGGCGCCGCGGGTTCAAGTTCTCCACATACGCCACGTGGTGGATTCGCCAGGCGGTCACCCGCGCACTCGCCGACAAGGGCCGCACCATCCGGATCCCGGTGCACGTCGTGGAGAAGCTCAACCAGATCAGCCGCGCCGAACGAGTGCTCATCGGGCAGCTCGGACGCGAGCCCACGGTCGAGGAGCTCGGCGAGGCCACCGGCCTACCGCCGGAGGAGGTCGAGGACATCCTCCGCAGCGCTCAGCCCATCGTGTCGCTGGAGAAGCCGGTCGGCGAGGACGAAGAGGCCGAGTTCGTGCGGTTCCTGGCCGACGAGAACTCGATCGCGCCGGAGGCCGCCGCCGAGACCGCGCTGCGCCACGAGGCGCTCGGCGACCTTCTCGACCAGCTCTCCTACCGTGAGCGGCGTGTACTCGAGCTTCGCTACGGGCTCGGTGGTGAGAAGCCCCGCACACTCGACGAGCTCGGGCGGATGTTCAACGTCACGCGCGAGCGGATCCGGCAGGTGGAGCACCAGTCCCTCCAGAAGCTCGCGAGCATGGCGGAGGCCGCACGCCTGCAGTAGCCGACGCCGGCCGACAAGCCGGGGACGCGCTGAGATGTGATTCGGGGGAGCTGCCGCTCCCCCGAATCAGTTCAGGCTCGGGTCCATGGGCATGCGGGCCACCAGCCGGAAGTTGCCGCCCTTCCTGTCGAGCACCTCGCTCCAGAGGAGCTCCGGCTCGGCGGTGAAGACGTCCGAGGCGAGGCACACCGCGTCGATCCACGCGTCCTCGTCGATCTCGGCCTCGAGCTGGCCGGCGCCCCACCCCGCGTAGCCTCCGAACGCTCGGATTGCCCTGACCCGGTCCGCAAGCGTGTCGAAGTCGGTCGAGGGATCGACGATTCCGATCGATCCGATCGAGAGACCGGCGTCGGCGGCCTCGTCGACGAAGTCCGCGAGCAGGATCACGCTCTCCGGCTCCACCGGTCCACCCTCGTAGATCCGCTCATCCTCGGGGATCGCGGCCGCAAACGTCTCCGGAAGCGTCTCACGGGTGTTGAGCAGCGACGGCCGGTTGAGCACCACGCCGAGCGCGCCCTCCGTCGAGTGCTCGAGCAGCAGCACGACCGTGCGATGGAAATTCGGGTCGATCAGGCTCGGCGACGCGACGAGCAGGCGACCCTTGCGCCACGTCGGCGCGGTCATCCCATCTGGTGGATCAGTCGGCGTGGCGCCGGTGGTCCCGCGTCATGTTGAACACGATGCCGAAGATGACACTGACGGCGCCGATCAGGAGCGCGAGCCAGAACAGCGTGTAGTGCCCCGGCAGGCTCGTCGGACCGGTAGCCACGTCCGGCGGCGGCAGCTTGCGGTCCTCGAGCGCGAACCCGAGGCAGAACCAGACGAGTGCGAACGTGAGGCACAGCCCCGCGAACGTGAAGGGCCAGGAAATCGAGAGGCTCTCTTCGTTGTCGTAGTGCCCGTGGGCCATCGAATCACTCCTGTGGACGGCGTCGTGCTGGCGCGCAGGCTACCACGGAGCGATGGATGCCCGGCGTCTCGGCGCGACGTCGGATGACGGACGTCCCGCGATCTCGCGCACTACCCCGCCTCGGCGCCCCCGGGCGGGGGCTCGGGTGTGCGCTCGGCCCAGTCCGCAAGGCCCGCGACGGTGTTCTCGACCCAGCGGAGGTCCCTCCAGCGGTCGATCGCGGCCTGCTCGCCCACCGTCTCGGCGAACGGCAGCACCTGCTCCACCGCTGCGGCCACCGCATCGATCCCGCCCGCGCGCCACGCGTCCCGAACAGGTCCCGCCAGCGCAGCCTGCTGCGCCGTGGCAACCACGAGCGCTTCCTGCGCGTCCGGCACGGGCCCGAAGTGGCCCAAGAGGAGCATCTCCGGCGCGAGTTCCGCGAGCATGCGCAATGTCGCGAGCGACCGGTCGAGGTCGATGTCCGGGGGTGGTAGCGCCTGGTAGAGCCCCGCGCCCGTGAACTGCACGCCGAGTGCGTCGCCGGCCATCAACGTGCCGGTCGCCTCGTCGAGCACCGCCATGTGATGCCGTGCGTGGCCGAGCGCTTCGAGCATCACCAGCTGTCGGCTTCCTCCCAGTGGAATGGGCTGGCCGTCCTCCACCGCCAGGATCCGGTCCTCGGGAACGGCCCTCAGCCCCCCATAGAGCGGCGCGAGCTCGCCGTAGACGGCGGCGGACGCGGACACGAGCCGATCGGGGTCCGCGAGGTGCCGCGCACCCCTGCGGTGCACGACGACGGTTGCCCTCGGGAACGTCGCGGCCAGGTCGCCCACGCCTCCGCAGTGGTCGAGGTGGATGTGCGTCAGGACGATCCAGGCGAGGTCGTCCGGCGCCATGCCCATCGCGGCGAGCGCGTCGAGCACCGTACCGGCGGACGTCTGAGCCCCGGTCTCCACCAAGGCCGGGCTCGGAGCGGCCAGCAGGTACGCGGCCGTGATGCCCTCAACGCCGCCGAGGAGGGTGTCGATCATCGTGATGCCGGGAGCGACCTGCATGCCGTCCCGAGTCTCGCATAGCCTTCCGGCCCGATGGGCGAACATCAGCGGCAGCGCGCGTGGGATGCGGCGGGTCGTTCCGCCGCGGCCCTCGTCGACGACGGAATGCGGGTCGGCCTGGGAACCGGGCGGGCCGCCGCGGCCGGCATCGTCGCCCTCGCCGCGCGGGTGCGCGAGGGCCTGCGCTGCACCGGCGTGCCCACCTCCCGGGCCAGCGCGGCGCTCGCGCGGGCCGAGGGAATCCCGGTCGGCCGCCTCCGCGGCGGGCTCGACCTCGCATTCGACGGCGCGGACGCCGTCGATCCCGCCGGGCTGGTCGTCAAGGGTGCAGGCGGCGCAATGGTGCGGGAACGGGTGGTGGCCGACGCCGCAAGCCGGTTCCTCCTACTCGTCGACGCGCCCAAACTCGTCGCGAGCCTCGACGAGTGGGGTGTCCTGCCGATCGCGGTCGTGCCGTTCGCGGCCGAGCGGGTGCGGAGGTCACTCCGGGACCTCATGCCGGTCCGCCGCGCGGAACGCAGCGACGACGGCATGGTGCTCATCGACCTCGCCGTCCCTGCCGGCGCGGATTGGCAGACCGTCGCCGCGCGCGCGCGCTCGCTTCCGGGGGTGCTGGACCATGGCCTGTTCGAGGTGCCGCTGGCCGACGTGATCGTCGGCGCGCCGGACGGGACCGCGGCGCCGGCCAGGTAGCCCGCGGCGGTCCACTACCATACGCCGGTGGCAGCGCCCGCCTACGCCATCGCCCGCGCCGCGGGCGTTCTGTCACGGCGTCTCGGTCGGGGCGGCGGGACGAGCCTGCCGGGAAAGCTCCTCATCAGGTGGCGGCCCGAAGCGGTCCGGGACCTCTCCGCCGCGCTCCCGGGCGGCGCGATTGTACTCAGCGCGACGAACGGGAAGACGACGACGGCACGGCTCCTGGCGGCATGCGTGCGCGCCGGTGGACACCGGCTCGTGACGAACCCGAGCGGGGCCAACCTGATGTCGGGCGTCGCCACCGCGTTGCTCGCCACGAGCACGGATCCCGACGGCGCGGACCTCGGCCTCTTCGAAGTGGACGAGGCCGCGCTTCCGGCGGTCGCGGACCAGCTGCAGCCCCGCGTCGTCCTCCTCATGAACCTCTTCAGGGACCAGCTCGACCGCTACGGGGAGCTCGAGGAGCTCGCGGGGCGCTGGCGGACCATGCTCCAGGCGCTCCCGCGCGAGACGGCCGTGGTTCTGAACGCCGACGATCCCGCCGTCGCCGCCCTCGGCGACGCCCACCCCGGCGCCACCTACTTCGGGATCGACGACCCCGTCCCGGCGCTTCCCGGCCTGCCCCACGCGGCGGACTCCAAGCGCTGCCGCCGGTGCGACGCGCCCCTCACGTACGACGTCGTCTACCTGGGCCACCTCGGACACTGGCGGTGCGAGGCATGCGGCTGGTCGCGGCCCCGACCGGACGTTCGCGCGACCAAGGTCGTCGTCGATGGGCTCCGGAGCGTCGAATTGGAGGTCGCCACGCCGGCGGGTGCCGTGATCGCTCGCCTGCCGCTCCCGGGCCTCCACAACGCCTACAACGCGACGGCGGCGGTTGCCGCCGCCTCGGTACTCGGTATCGCGCCCGCGCTCCTCGCCCGGGCGCTTCAGGAGAGCCAGGCGGCGTTCGGACGCGCTGAGCGCGTCCAGCTCGACGGGCACGACGTGCTGCTGCTGCTCGTGAAGAATCCCGCCGGCGCGAACGAGACGATCAGGACGCTTCTTCTCGACCCCGACCCGATCGACCTGCTCGTCGCCCTCAACGACCGCACGGCCGACGGGAGGGACGTCTCCTGGATCTGGGATGTCGACTTCGAGCCCCTCCTGGAGCACATCCGCCGGCTCACCCTGACCGGCGACCGCGCGTACGACCTGGCCCTGCGCTTTCGTTACGCCGGATTCCCGCCTGAGCGGATACGCCTCGTCCCGGACCTGGAGCAGGCCGTCGACGCCGCGGTGGCGGGTGCGCCCGAGGGGCGGCCGATCTCTATGCTGCCCACGTACACTGCGATGCTCGACCTGCGCAGGATCCTCGTCCGGCGCGGGGCGGCGGAGGCGTTCTGGCGTGATCGCTGAGGGCACGCCACCGGAACGGTTCGCCCTCGAGCACGCCCACTACGCGGAGGATCTGCCCTTCTGGCGTGCCCTCGCGGCGGGCGCCGCGGGGCCGGTGCTCGACCTCGGCGCAGCGGTCGGGCGCGTCGCGATCCCGCTCGCGCGCGACGGCCATGAGGTGTGGGCGCTCGACGGGAACCCGGGGATGCTGCGGGAGCTCGGGCGGCGCCTCGAGGCGGAGCCTGCCGATGTCGCCACGCGGATCAGGTGCGTCGAGGCCGACCTGCGGGACTTCACGCTTGGACGGTCGTTCCCGCTGGCGATCATGCCCATGAACACGTTGCAGGCGCTCCTGCCGCACGAGGAGCAGCTGGCCTGCCTCCGTCGGGTCAGGGCCCATCTCGACGTCGACGGCGAGTTCGTTTTCGACGTCGCGGTTCCGGATCTCGACGCCATCGACGGCCAGCTGGGCGTGGTCACCCCTGGGGGGGTCTGGCGCGACGAGGCGACCGGGGTGACGCTCGTGCACTCCGCGCGCTTCGATCGCGTGGACCGGCTGGCGGGAAACGTGGCGTTCACCGCGCAGATCGACGAGATCGACCCGGATGGCGGTGTCACGACGCACCTCCGACCGCATCTTGTGCATCTCTTTCCGCCATCGGAGCTCTGGGAGCTCGTCGTCGAGGCCGGGCTGGAGATGCGAACCGTGTACGGCGACTTCGACGGCGGCCCGCTCGAGCCGGGATCGGAGCGCCAGATCGTGCGCTGCGGGGTCACCGCGTGAGCGTCCTGCGACTGTGCCACCTGTACCCCCATGAGCTGAACATCTACGCGGACCGCGGCAACATCGCGGTTTTCGAGCGGCGTCTTGCCTGGCGCGGCATTCGGCTCGAGGTGATCGAGGTCGGCGTGGGCGAGCGGATCCCCGTCGACGCCGACGTCTACTACCTGGGCGGCGGGCAGGACCGGGACCAGGCCATCGTGGCCGCGGATCTGCGCGGGACGAAGGCGGCCGAACTCGCCGCCGCCAGCGCGGGCGGCGCGGTGATCTTCGCGGTGTGCGGCGGCTACCAACTCGCCGGACACGGCTACACGGGCGTGGACGGGTCCCGCATGCCGGGCATCTCGCTGCTCGACGCCGACACGATCGCGGGAACCACCCGGCTGATCGGCGATCTCGTCATCGAGGCGGAGATCGACGGCGAGCGCCAGACCGTCGTCGGGTTCGAGAACCATGCCGGACGGACGCGCCTGGGTCCTGGCGCGCGGCCGCTTGGGCGCGTGGTGTCCGGGAACGGCAACAACGGCCAGGACGGTGGCGAGGGAGCGGTCCAGGGACGCGTGGTCGGAACGTACCTCCACGGACCACTGCTGCCGAAGAACCCGTGGCTCGCCGACCGGCTCATCTCGTGGGGCCTCGAGCACGCGACGGGGCGAACCGTCGAGCTGGATCCGATCGACGACACCCTCGAGTCGATGGCGCACGCGGCCGCGATCGCACGCGCCAGGCGCCCGCGCCGCTGAGCCAAGCGGCTCGGCCGGGCTCGTCGCGCCCCGGTTGAAAACCCCCCAAACGTCGAGGGTCGAACTCACCGAAGGGAGAGGTCCGCTGGCGCCCGGAATCGGGTCTGATACATGACGTCGCTGTCACTTTTCAAACGTTCGCGAGGTCCAGATGCAGGACGCAACCACGGTCGCAGGCCGGCCCCCTCGTGGGACCCGTCCACCAGCGGCGATTGCGCTGCTCGCGACGTGCGCCGTCGGCCTTTCCGCCGGGATCCTCTACTACGGCTTCCAGGGTTCGAACCGTGACCCGAACGCTCCGGCCCCGGGGACGGGCCCGATCGCCGTCGGCCAAGGCGTCCCCACCGACTTCGGCGCAATGGCGGTGGAGCGGGTCGAGCGCCGACCGCTCGGAGCGAAGGGAGAGCGTCTCGACGTGACCGTCGCCCTCATCAACCTCGAGGCGACGCCGTTTGCGGTCGCGGAGGCAGATGTGGGCGTCCGTCGCGGCGATGGGCGGCTTCTGTTTGGCGCACCGTCCTCCGGCACGGTCGCGTACCTGAATCCGCGGCAGGCGATCCGGGTGACGTACCGCTTCCACCTCCCCACCGCCGCGCCGCGCCTGCAGATCGAGCTGACCGACTCCACGATGGCGCGCCCCGCCGTCGTCGAGCTCGGCGCATCGACCGGCATCCCCATCCTGAAGGAGCTCGATGCAACGCCTCACCAACACTGATGCCGGCTCCGGCGAGATCGCCGGCCGGGTCTCCCCCACCACCCGTCGTGACCTCTTCAAGTATGCGGCGGGAGGCGCCGTCACGCTGGGACTCGGCGGCGCCGTTGCACTGGCCGGCGCAGACCGTTCCAGTGCCGTGCCGGCCACGCGTCACATCGCCCTGTGGACCAGCGAGGGATTCCAGACCCTGATCGACGGCACCCGGATCTACACCTGGGCCTTCAGCGACACCCCGGACGGCTTCGGCATGGGACGCGGGAAGGTGCCGGCCGACGACCCGTTCCCCGACCACGTGAGCTTCTTCCCCGAGGACACGTTCCGCGCGGTGGAAGGCGAGGAGATTCACATCGAGGTCACCAACAACCTCGACGAGGACCACAGCTTCGTGATCGAGGATCGCTTCGCGCACCGCGACATCGTCAACAGCGGACGCATCCGGCCCGGGGAGACCTGGACCGGGACGTTCCCCTCGCCTCGGGCCGGCATCTACATCTTCCAGGACACGTTGCAGCGGCCCCTCAACCGCGTCCTGGGCCTGCACGGCGTGCTCGTCGTGATGCCCGCGCAGCCCGTCGTCGAGAGCCCCGGGACGCCAATGCGGGCGTACGGCACCGGCGACCCGGTGCTGTTCGAACGGCAGTGGGTCTGGGAGTTCCACGGTGTCGATCCGGTCTGGCACGAGCTCGCGAGCGCCGGGTTCTCGAGGGTCGCAGACTTTCCCCCATACGTGGCCCGCTACTTCACGATCAACGATCGGAGCGGCGTTCTCGCGTTCAGCTCGGCCGAGGCGAAGGAGGACACCACGCCGCGCGGGCAGATGCGCGAGCGTGGCGAGCCCGGCCAGCTGATCCGGCTCGTCAACGTCGGTCTCAACGTCCACGGCGCGCATTTCCACGGCAACCATGTGCATATCGTCGCGACCGGCGCGCGGGTGCTGAACACCCGCGGCGAGGACGTGCCCCTCGACCCCGACACCCCGTTCATCGACCACGCCATGCAGCGCGACATGGTGCTCATGGAGCCGCTCGACCACAAGGACGCGATCCTCCCGTTCGAGCCTCCGCGGGACATCGCGACGCCGGAGCGTTCCCTCGTCTCCGGGGTCACGTTCGACTACCCGATGCACAGCCACGCCGAGATGTCGCAGACTGCCGCCGGCGGGCTCTATCCGAACGGCATGCTGACCGACTGGGAGCTTGAGATATGAGCAGTGGAAGCGGCAAGCGCGCAGGCCAGGCCGCCACGATCGTGGACTCCGACATCCGCGCCCAGGCGATCGCCTTCTCGAGCAAGCAGCCGAAGCAGGGCAGCCCGCCCACCCCGTTCAAGCTGAGGCCCGACCGCTCCTACCTCCGGAAGTTCTTCGGCAGCGGCGAGCTGCTGATGCCGGACGGCAACCGCGTTCGTTTCTGGGGATTCGAGGATGAGACCTCGGGGCAACGCTTGCCGTCCCCGTTGATCCGGGCCACCGAGGGCGAGGTCGTGCATGTGACCGTGCAGGCCTCGAAGCGCGTCCACACGATCCATCTGCACGGCATCGAGCCCGAGCCGTGGAACGACGGCGTCGGCCACACGTCATTCGAGGTGACCGGCCAGTACACGTACCAGTTTCGACCGGCGACCGCGGGCACGTACTTCTACCACTGTCACGTCAACACGGTCCTTCACGTGCAGATGGGGATGTTCGGGGCACTGATCGTCGACCCGTACCCGACCCACGACGCGGACGGGAGGCGTCTCGCCTTCACCGGAGGCCCCGCCTACGACGTGGAGTGCCTCTGGGTGGCCTTCAGCCTCGACCCGAACTGGCGACGCCTCAACCACGCGGCCGGGCTCGACGGCGAGGACGTCGGACTCAACGTCTTCGAGCCGAAGTACCACCTGATCAACGGCGTGCCACAGCCACTCGGCCCGACCGCGGAGATCACCCACCCGGAGGTCGCGATCCGCGCCAAGGTTGGTCAGACGGTCCTGGTCCGGCTCGTGAGCGCGGGGTACTTCCCGACGGAGTGGAACTTCCACCCGGGACGCGCCCGCGGAGAACGGCTCGACGTGCAGGTCATCGCCGCAGACGGCCGCCCGTTCGTTGCCACGGATGCGACGGGCGGCACGTTCCACCCGCGCTTTGCGCGGCAGGCCCTCCGCATGGGACCGGCCGAGCGCTACGAGTGCGTCGTCACGGCGAGCGTGCCCGACGTCTACCCGGTGAGCGTCGACACCCACGACTGGCTGTCGCTCGAGGACGCGGGCCAGCCCCACGCAGCCAGACTCCGCGGGACCGTGCGCACCACGATCACCTTCACCTAGGTCCCGAGCGGCGCTACCGACCCGTCGAGCCGAACCCGCCGTCGCCGCGTCCGTCCGACGGGGGCAGCTCGTCGACGAGAACGGCCGGGTCACCGGCGACCGGCACGCACACGAGCTGGGCGACGCGATCACCGGCCTCGACGCGATGCGGCCGGTCGGACAGATTCACCAGGAGCACCTGGAGCTCGCCGCGGTAGCCGGCGTCGATGAGGCCCGGGGCGTTCGCAACGGTCACGCCATGCCGGCGGGCGAGGCCCGACCGGGGCACGACGAGCCCGGCCCAGCCGGGCGGGAGCGCCACCGCGAGCCCGGTTGGGATCGCCTCGCGTCCACCGGGAGCCAGATCGCGCGGCTCCACGGCGCACAGATCGAGGCCGGCGTCGCCCGGGTGTGCCCGGGTCGGGACGGTCGCGTCCGGACGAAGCTTGGTGACCCGGATCACGCCGTGCTCAGCCGACAAGCTTGGCGATGCGCTCGGCCGCCTCGTTGAGCCGGTCGTCGGGAACGGTGAGGCTCATGCGGACGAACCCCTCACCGCTCGGGCCATACGCGGAACCGGGCGAGATCACGACGGCCGCGTCCTCGAGGACCCGCTCGGCGAACGAGGCCGATGTGTCCCCTTCGGGAACGCCCGTCCAGAGGTAGATCGTGCCCTTTGGGGAGTTGACCTCGAGGCCGATGGCGCGAAGCGCGTCCACAAGCACATCGCGCCGCCGGCGGTAGATCTCGCACATCTCTGCCACGGACGACTGATCCGAGCGCAGCGCGGCGACGCTGGCCTCCTGCACCGCCTCGAACATCCCGCTGTCGATGTTCGTCTTGAGCTGCCAGTAGGCCGACACGAGATCGGCGTTCCCGACGACCGCCCCGGACCGCCACCCGGTCATGTTGTATGTCTTCGAGAGCGAGAACACCTCGATCCCGACCTCGGTGGCGCCCGGGGACTCGAGGAACGACGGAGCCCGGTAGCCGTCGAAGGTGATCTCCGAGTAGGCGTTGTCGTGCACCACGATGATGTCGTTGCGGCGGGCGAACTCGACGACCCGGGCGAAGAAGTCGTCTTCGATGACCGCCCCGGTCGGGTTGTTGGGGTAGTTGACGAACATCAGCCGCGCGCGGGCTGCCACGTCGGCCGGGATCGCCTCGAGGTCGGGCTGGAAGCCGAGGGCGGGGACCAGGGGCATCGGCACCGGCTCGGCACCCGCGATGATCGGCCCGTTCGTGTAGACCGGGTAGCCGGGGTCGCTCGCGAGGACGATGTCGCCGGGATCCGTGTACGCGAGGTTGATGTTGGCGATCGCCTCCTTCGCGCCCAGCGCGGGCATGACCTGCGCGTCGGGGTCGAGGCTGACCCCGAAGCGGGTCGCGTAGAACGATGCGATCGCCTCCCGGAACGACGCCCGACCGCGGTTCGACGGGTACTGGTGGGTGTCGGCACGGCCCACCTGCTCCCGCATCGCATCGACCACCGGGCCCGGTGTGGGCGTATCGGGATCGCCGATCCCCAGCGAGATCACGTCGACGCCCGCCGCTCGCTTGTCGGCGATCTTGCGCTCGAGTTGGGCGAACAGGTATGGCGGGAGCCGGCGCAGCCGCGCCGACCCGACGTCGGCGCTCAGAGCGCCTCCAGCCGTGCCTGCAGGGCCGGCGACAGCCACCCTTCGTAGATGAGCTCGGCGGGACCGGTCATCGTCACCTCCAGTTCGTCGTCAACGGCAATCTCGAGGTCGCCGCCCGCGAGGTGGACGGTGACCGGGCTCGCGAGGCCTGACAACCGCACCGCGGCGACCGCCGCGGCGCACGCGCCGGTCCCGCACGCCATCGTCTCTCCCACCCCGCGCTCCCACACGCGCATCGTGAGCTCCGACGGCCCATCGAGGCGGATGAATTCGACGTTCGTGCGCTGCGGGAACCGCGGCGCGACCTCGATCTCCGGCCCGAGCGTGCGGACGACAGCGCCCGGGTCGGGATGCTCGATGACGGCATGCGGGTTGCCGGTCGTGACGAACGCGAGGTCCACCTGGGTGCCGTTCACCGCGAGCGTCTCGCGCCCCTCCCCGTCCGGGAAGACGGCGCGGCCCATGCCGACCTCGACACGTCCGTCCTCCAGCGCGGTCACCGTGACCGGTCCGCCATCGGTGAGGACCGTCGCCCCGCCGGGCAGGGCGCCACGCGCGTGGAGATGACGCGCGACCATGCGAATGCCGTTGCCGCAGTTCTCCGCGTGGCTTCCATCCGGGTTCCAGACGGTCATCCGCGGTGTGCCCGACTCCTGATCGAGCTCGAGGATTCCGTCGCCACCGACGCCGAAGTGCGGATCGCAGATCAGTCGTGCGCGATCGGCGGTGAGATCGAGGGGCCACTCCTCACGCCGCACGATGACGTAGTGGTTGCCGAGCCCTTGCCACTTCTCGAATCTCACCGGCGGATCGTACTCGAATCCCGCGCCGGCTCGAACCCGCGCGCCCATCGGCGTCATCGCGTCCAGAGCGACATCAGGGCCGGGAGCGCGTCCTGCGTCGGTGCCTCGCCGAGGTCGAGTTCGGCCACGCCGATGGTCTTTCGCAGCCATGTGAGCTGCGCCCTCGCGAGCCGGCGTGTCCTGGCCGCGAGCGCGTCTGGGAGCGCTGAGCGCTCGAGCGTGCCGTCGCGCATCGCCGTGACCTCCCTCACCCCGATGATCTGCCGAGCCGACCGCGAGACGCCGGGCGTCGCGAGGGCCGCCTCCAACTCGGCGACGAGCCCGTCGTCGAGTTCCCGTCGCACCCGCAGCGTGATGCAGCCGGTCAAGGACCGGTCGCGGGCGCACGACTCCCACCAGGCACGTCGGATGGCGGGTGACGGCGGTCCACAGGCGGTCGGCGCGGCCGTCGCCGGCGCCCATCCGCGCGAGTTCGAGCGCGCGGCTGACGCGCCGGCGGTTACGCGTATCGATCCTCGCTGCAGTCGCGGGGGCACGGCTTTGGAGCTCGGCGACTGCGCCGTCGAGGTCGTCGGCGACGAACTGCTCGACCTCTCGCCGCACCTCGTCCGGCACGTCCGCCGGAAAGTCGAGGTCCGCGAGCGCGGCGCGCAGGTACAGACCGGTGCCGCCGGCCACGATCGGCACCCGGCCCCGCGCGAGGATATCGTCGATCGTCGGGTGCGCCGCTCGGGCAAAGGCTCCGGCGGACGAGGTCTCGGTGAGGCCCAGGTCGCCGACGAAATGGTAGGGCACCTCCCGCCGTTCGCGCTCGTTCGGGCTGTCAGCGGCGATCTCGAGGCCGCGGTAGCGCTGGAACGGGTCGGCGACGACGATCTCGCCGTCGAGTGCCCGGGCGGCGGCGTGCGCGAGTGCGCTCTTCCCCGCCGCGGTCGGCCCGAACAGCGCGAGGATCCGTGACCGGGTGCTCACCTAGGCGGGAACGGAGACCTCGATCTGGCGTCCGGTCAGCGTCGTGCTCGTCGACCCGGTGATCGCGACGCTCGCGAGGGCTCCCGGCGCGGCGTCGCCGTCGAAGTTCACGGTGATGTTCTGCCGCAGGCGGCCCCGCCGTCGGGCCGGGTCGGTCCGGGACGGGCCCTCCACGAGTACCTCCCGCTCGGTGCCGACGAACCGGGTGGAGCGCTCCGCGGCTGTTCGCTGGACGACCTCGACGAGCCGCTGCATGCGCTCGCGCTTCGTGTCGGCGTCGACGTCGTCGGCCATGCGGTCTGCGGCCTCGGTGCCGGGACGCGGCGAGTAGACGAACGTGTACGCGCCGTCGAACCGGCACTCTTCGACGAGGCTGAGCGTCTCGGCGAAGTCATCCTCCCGCTCGCCCGGGAAGCCGACGATGAGGTCCGTCGTCAGCGACAGGTCCGGGATCGCGTCGCGCAGGCGAGCCACGAGGTCCAGGTAGCGGCCGCGGTCGTAAGTGCGCCGCATCGCCTTGAGGATGCGCGTCGAGCCGGACTGGGCCGGCAGATGCACGTGCTCGCAGACCTCCGGCGTCTCCGCCATGGCGGCGATGACGTCGGCCTTCATGTCCTTGGGGTGGGGGCTGGTGTAGCGCAGCCGCTCGATTCCGTCGATGCGCCCCACGGCCCGGATCAGCGCCCCGAAGTCGGTGCGCTCCCCGCCGCGCAGATCCCGCCCGTAGCTGTTGACGTTCTGCCCGAGCAGCGTGACCTCGCGCACGCCGTCGCCCGCGAGCGTGCCGATTTCCTCGAGCAGGTCGGGCACGGTGCGGCTGCGCTCACGGCCCCGCACGCTCGGCACGATGCAGTACGAGCACACCGAGTTGCATCCGACGGAGATCTGCACCCAGGCCTGGTGCGGCCGCTCGCGCCGGCTCGGAAGGGTTGCCGCTGAACGCGCCGTCGAAGCTGAACGCGCCAACCGACTGGATGCGCTCGCGCGCGACAAGCTCGCCCAGGCGGGTGACCTCCCCGGGGCCGAACGCGATGTCGACGAACGGGAAATGCTCGAACACCTCCTGCTTCTGGCTCTGCGCCCAGCAGCCACCCACCGCGACGACCACGTCGGGCCGCTCCCGCTTGATGCGACGCGCTTCACCGAGATTGCCGAAGAACCGGTCGTCGGCGCTGGCCCTGATCGTGCAGGTGTTGAACACGATCAGGTCGGCATCGTCGCGGGTGTCCGAATGGGCGTAGCCGAGCGACTCGAGGAGCCCCTTCATCCGCTCCGAGTCATGCTCGTTCATCTGGCAGCCGAACGTCGTCAGGTGATAGCGCACGACGACGAGTGTATCTCGGTGGGTGGCGCGACCGACGCTGCTCGCCCCGGTCGTTCGATGCCGACCCACCCGTGGCGGCGGGATCGCGTCCGCGCCCGTCAGCTCGGCGGCGGGCCGGGGTCGCCGGCGTGCCCGTTCACGGACGGCGAAGGCGTTCACCGACCTGCCTTCGCCGTCTGCGATGCTCGCCTGTCGGCTGCGGCCGCGCTCGTTCGCTCAGGGTCAGCTCGCGAGTGCCTCCGCTTCGGTCTGCTCGGTGTCCTCGAGCGGCGCGACCTCCGTCACCGCAAACTCCTCCGCGGTCGGAGCCTTGACCCCGTGGTGCTCGCGAATCCGTGCGTCGAGCTCCTCGGCGATGTCGGTGTGCTCGCGCAGGAATGCCTTCGCCGCGCTACGTCCCTGGCCGAGTCGCTCCTCACCGTACGAGAAGTACGCGCCGCTCTTGGTGATGAGGCCGGCCTCGACGCCGAGGTCGATGAGGTTGCCCTCGTAGGAGATGCCCTCGCCGTAGACGATGTCGAACTCGGCCTGGCGGAACGGCGGCGCGACCTTGTTCTTCACGACCTTGACCCGGACGCGGTTGCCGACCGCCTCGGCGCCCTCCTTGATCGTCTCGATGCGCCGGATGTCGAGCCGGACCGACGCGTAGAACTTCAGCGCGCGGCCGCCGGGGGTGGTCTCCGGCGAGCCGAACATGACGCCGATCTTCTCGCGCAGCTGGTTCGTGAAGATGCAGATGGTGCCGGCACGGTTGAGGGTGCCGGCGAGCTTCCGCAGCGCCTGCGACATGAGCCGCGCCTGCAGGCCCACGTGGGTGTCGCCCATCTCCCCCTCGATCTCGGCCTTCGGCACGAGCGCGGCGACCGAGTCGATCGCGACGATGTCGAGGCTCGGCCGAGCGGACGAGCAGGTCGGCGATCTCGAGTGCCTGCTCGCCGTGGTCGGGCTGCGAGACGAGGAGCTCGTCGATGTTGACGCCGATCCTGCTTGGCGTACGCCGGGTCCATCGAGTGCTCCGCGTCGATGAACGCGGCAGAGCCCGCCGCGCCGCTGGGCCTGCGCGATGACGTGGTAGAGCAGCGTCGTCTTTCCCGAGCTCTCCGGGCCGAACACCTCGACGATCCGGCCGCGTGGCAGCCCGCCGATGCCGAGCGCGACGTCGAGCGCGAGCGATCCGGTCGGCACGACCTGGACGTCGACTTGCGCGCCGGGGTCGCCCATCCTCATGATCGAGCCCTTGCCGAATTGCCGTTCGATCTGCTGAAGAGCGGAACCGAGTGCCTGGGCCTTATCCATGTGAGGAGCTCCTTTCGGCGTGCGAGCCATCGAGTCGGGCGTCCATGAGCGCTTCGTAGCGTGGAGGCCGGCTCGGTGCGATGTGGGAATCATAGAGCGCGACGCGGGTGATTGCGAACACATGTTCGCCGTCGACGGATGGGGACCTTCTCAGATGCGTCGGACGGCTGAACCGGGCGATCGTGACGTGCGGCCAGAACCGTCGCGGCGGCGCGGCGAGCGCGCCGACTCCGGCCACCGCGTCCCCGACGCGGGCGGCCAGCGATGTGAGCGCGCCGTCCACGTCGTCGAGCTCGGCGGCGACGAGGCGTGCCCGGTGCTGGGCGGGACGGGCGACGACACGCCCGATGCGCACGCACGCCGGAGGCCCGGCCAGCGCCGGGATGAGCCGGTCGCGGAGCGACGGCCCGTCGTCGACCGCCACCGTGCCGAGGAACGCGAGGGTCAGGTGGAGGTTGTCCGGGGGAATCCTCCGCACTCCGCCGCCGTCGAGCTCCTCGCCGAGGGCCGCCAGGGCCTGCCGCAGGTCGGAGGGCAGGTCGAGCGCGACGAACAGCCGGTTTGCGGCGCGGAGCGGGACCATGCGTCGAGCGTACGCCCGAGCGTGGTGTCGTGTCTCACACGGGCTGTGTCAGGCCGGTCACGGCTCTGTTCCGATCGACGCGCCGGCCCTCGCCCGCAGGAGCGCCGTTCGCAGATGGTGGAGCGCGGCGGTCTGCGCCCGGTGGCGGATCACTTCGCGGTTGCCGCGGAAGCGGTGCTCGGCCGTGACCACGCCATCCGGTCCCGCAAGACCCACGTAGACCAGCCCGACGGGCTTCTGCGGGCTGCCGCCGTCCGGTCCGGCGATGCCGGTGATGCTGAGCGCCCAGGTCGCCGCCAGCGCGGCGCGGGCGCCGGTCGCCATCGCGGCGGCGCAGTCGGCCGAGACCGCCCCGTGTGCGGCGATCACCGCGGGATCCACCCCGAGGAGCGCGACCTTCGCAGCGTCGGCGTAGGTGATTGCCCCGCCGAGGAACCACGCCGATGCCCCCGGGATCGCGGTGAGACGGGCGCCGAGCCCGCCGCCGGTGCACGACTCGGCGACGGCGAGGGTCGCGCCGGCGTCGAGGAGGAGCTCGGCGACGAGGGCATCCACGTGGCGCTCGTCGGTCGCGAAGAGCGCATCGCCGAATGCGTCGCGAAGGAGCGCCTCCACCCTCGGTCCGAGCCGCTCCGGCACGACGATCTCGAGCTCTCCCTCCCGGGTGTAGGTGCCCACGGTCGCGAGGTCGTCCGCTCCGAGGGTCTCGAGGTGGTCGACGATCTCCGCTTCGAACACCGCCCACAGCCGGAACGTACGCGCCCGGTCCGCGGGAGCGGCCGCCAGGAGATCCGCGACCGGCCCCTCGGCGAGGGCATGGAGCCACATCGCCTCGAGTTCGGAGGGTGGCCCGGGGAGCACCACGACGAGGGTGCCGTCGTCGTGGGTCAGGGCGCATCCGGGTGCGGTGCCGATCGGCGGGAGTACGGTGGCGTCGGCCGGCAGCGTCGCCTGCTTGCGCCGGAGCCGGTCGAGCGTGACCTCGTCGACGCCGGGTCTGGGCGGCAGAAGACGGCTGCGCTCCGTCACGAGCGCCAGCGCCTCTTCGCTCAGCGCGAGCGGCCGCCTGGTCGCGGCCGCGACGGCGGCCATGGTGAGGTCGTCGGCGGTCGGGCCCAGCCCGCCGGTGGTGCAGATCAGGTTGACGCCGGTCGCCAGGAGTTCGAGCAGCGCCCGCGCGACGTCGCTGACGGAGTCGCCGACGATGACCGTGCGTTCCACCCGGACCCCGTGCGCGGCGAGCGACCTGGCGAGGAACCCCGCGTTGCGCTCCCCGACGCGTCCGCCCAGGACCTCGTCGCCGGTGACGAGGAGCGCGGCCCTCATGCGCGCCCCGCGTGCGACCGTGCGGGCGCGGTCACCGGCGCTCAGCCGGCTGCGGTCGGCTGGATGACGCCCCCTGCGAGCACGCGGAACTCCGTCGTGCCTCGCGGCGTGGCGACGGTGCGCCCGTCGACCGTCAGCTGCAGTCCGGAGCCGTCACCGACGTGCACCCAGATCGGCGGGGCGACCGACACCTGCTGGGACTGGCCCGGCGCGATGGACCCGGGTGTGAACAGGGCGCGACCCTCGGGGCCCCCCTCCCTGACCTCGATGTAGGTCCCGCGCCGCCCCGCGGGAGCGAACACCACGGTGATCTGGTCGGCTGCCGGCTCGCCGCCGCCCCCGGACGAGTCGCTGGCGAAGCCCGCCCAGAGGCCCAGCGCCCCGATCATGACGAGGCATGAGGCGATGATCAGGACGCGGCCCTCGCGGTTGCGCCGCTTCTTGGCCCGTCGCCGTGCCGCGTCTGAGTCGCCATGGCCGAAGATGCCCTCGGGGCGCGTCGACGAAGCGGGACTCGTACTCGTCGAGGACGAGCCGGCCGTCCAGGTCGAGGAACTCGGCGTAGGTGCGCAGGAAGCCGCGGACGTACGTGGGCGACGGCATGAGGTCGAACTGCTCCTCCTCCATCGCCCGGAGGTACTTCGCGCGGATCTTGGTCTCCGCCTCGCAGTCCGAGGATGTCCAGCCCGCGTCGGAGGCGTGCCTCTCGGAGTGTGTTTCCGATTTCGAACATGAGGGCGATCGCCGCGCGGAGGGGCGAGTCCGCCCGGATGCCAGGGGCTCTTCAGGCCCCGAACTGCGTGCGCCCGCGCACCCAGTCGTCGCCGTCCGGCGTCCTCGTCATCGGGCGTCCGAGCGCCGCAGGATGCGGTCGAGATCGCCCTCGCCCACCAGGACGGTGCGGGGCTTCGAGCCCTCGTGGCCGGAGACCACGCCCATGCGCTCCATCGCGTCCACGAGGCGTCCGGCGCGGGCGTAGCCCGACGCCCGAGGCGTCGCTGCAGCAGCGACACGGAGGCCGTGCCCTGCTGCACGACCATCTCGATCGGCGCGCTCGATGCATGTCGTCGGCGTCCGGGTCGAGCGGGTCCTCCGACCGGCCTCGGGCCGCTCCATGAGCTCCTCGCGCAGCTCCGGCTTGCCCTGGCGCGCGCCAGTGGTCGGTGATCGCGAGGATCTCCTCCTCGCTGACGTAGGCGCCCTGGAGGCGCTGCAGCCGCGACGTGCCGACCGGCCGGAAGAGCATGTCGCCGTGGCCCGAGCAGGCGTCTCGGCGCCGCCGGCGTCGAGGACGACCCGCGAGTCGACCTGCGAGGAGACGGCGAACGCGATCCGCGACGGCACGTTGGCCTTGATCATCCCGGTGATCACGTCCGCCGAGGGGCGCTGCGTGGCGAGCACCAGGTGGATGCCGACCGCGCGGCTCTTCTGGGCGAGGCGGATGATCGCGTCCTCCACCTCGGCCGGCGAGACCATCATCAGGTCGGCCAGCTCGTCGATGACCACCAGGATCGTCGGCATCGGCGTCTCGCCGCGCGGCCGCGCGGGCCTCGTTCCAGTCGCGCAGGTTGCGCGCGCGCTCCATGCCCCATCAGCTCGTAGCGGCTCTCCATCTCGCGCACGATGTTGGCGAGCACCGCCGCCGCGTCCTTCATGTTCGTGACGACCGGCGTGAGCAGGTGCGGGATGCTCTCGTAGTGGTTCAGCTCGACCTTCTTCGGGTCGATCAGGATCATCCGCAGGTCGTCCGGGGTCGAGCGCAGCAGGATCGACGCGAGGAGGGCGTTGAGGCAGACGCTCTTGCCGGTGCCGGTGGAGCCCGCGATCAGCAGGTGCGGCATGCGCGCCAGGTCGATGTAGACGGGCTTGCCGCCCAGGTCGAGGCCCGAGCCAGGCCATCAGCGGGCCGGCGTGCTCGGGGAACTCGCGGGTGATGTCGCCCAGCGTGACCAGGGCGCGCCTCGGGGTTCGGCGACCTCGACCCCCACGGCCTGCTTGCCGGGGATCGGAGCGATGATGCGCAGCTCCTCGCGGGCCGCGAGCGCGTAGGCGAGGTCGTCGCGCAGCGCGCGTGATGCGGCCCACCTTGGTGCCGGGCGCGAGCTGAAGCTCGTAGCGCGTGACACGCGGGCCGCTGACCGTCTCGGTGACCGTCCGCCTCGATGCCGAAGTGGCCGAGGGTCTCGACGAGCCGCCGGCTCGTCTCCTGGATGACCGACGCCGGCTGCGTGCTCGGCCCGGTCGAGCGCCTGAGGACGTTGCGTGACGGCGGCCGGTAACCGCGCCGGGGCGTGACCGGGGGGATGAGGGTCTCCATCGGCGGCGGGAGCGCCTCGTAGTCGTCGTCATCGTCGATCGCGGTGTTGCTGGAGGGTGCGGAGGTCTGCCGCGGGGCAACCGTCGATTCACGGGGGTGCTCATCCCCCGTCGGCCCGAGCGCCGGTGACGGCGGCATGGTCCCTGCGCCGCTGAAGAGGTCCGGGAAGTGGTCCGCTCCGTCCAGCAATGGCGTTGACGCGCCGGAACGGCCGGGGATGACCACGGTCGGCTCGTCGCGGATCTCACGCCTGGTACGCACCTGCTCACCGAGTATCTGACCGCCCCGCACGGCGGACAGGGTGACCGCCCGCGCGCCGCGGCCGACGGCGCGCCCGGCTACCGCTGCCCCCTTGCCGGACCGGCGCAGGAGAACACCGAGTGAGGCGCCCGTCACCAGCACCCCGCCGGCCACCAGCCCGAGGAAGACGAGGAGCGTCGTCGCCGCACCGCCGATGGTGTGCGCCGTGACGAAGTAGCTCGAGCTCACCGATGAAACCCCCGCGGCCCTGCATCACCGTCGGGTCGAACCAGCCTTCCCGCATCCGGCCGTTGAGCCCGAGGCTGCCCGCCGCGAGGGCGAGGAGCAGCGCTCCGCCGAGGACGGCCGCGCCGAGCTGGAACGGGCGCCGGTGGAGGATTTCCCAGTCGAAGATGACGCCGAGCCCGGCGGCCATCAGGATGAGCGGCGCCAGCGCCACGGCACGTCCGATGCCGAGCCGAACGAGGGTCTCCAGGCCGCTCCCAAGGGGGCCGACCGAAATGCCCATGAAGAGCGTCATGCCGAGGAACGAGCCGAGGCCGACGAGGCCGAGGCCCATGATCTCCCTGGACTGCATCTCGTTGTGCTTCCCGTCGGTGCGCCGGCTCGTGCTGTGGCGGCGTCTGCGAACGGCGGTGGTTGCGGCCATGACTTCCCCGTGGTGATGTGTGCGGACGGACTGCTCCCGGTCTAGGGGAATTGGCGGTGAGCCGGCGTGTTCCTGCCGGGCCGCGGGTCCCCGCTGGGAGTAGGGTGCCGACCAAATCACGTCCAACGCACAAGGAGCCCGATCGGTGGCGAATCTCCACAAGGTCACGGCAATGGCCAAGCCGGACAAGATCCTGAAGCTCGACGGCATCTCCGCCGAGTCCGTCGAGGCCCACTGGGCGCTCTACGAGGCGTACTGCAACAAGTACAACGAGATCGCGGAGCGCCTCCAGGCGGCGGACCAGGGCGCCGCAAACCAGATCTACTCGGACTACCGGGCGCTGCGCGAGAACCTCACGTTCGCGATCGGCGGCATCAAGAACCACGAGCTGTACTTCGACAACCTCGGTCCCGCGGGCGGCGCCCCCAGCGACGCGTTCGGGGCGATGATCGATCGCGACTTCGGCGGCCTCGACGCCATGCTCGCCGAGCTGAAGGCCGGCGGAATGGCGGGCCGCGGCTGGGCCTGGGTGGCCTACGACTGGGACTGGCACCGCATCGACGTCTACATCGGCGACGCCCAGCACACGTTCCCCGTGTGGAACGCGACCCCGCTCATCGCGCTGGACGTCTACGAGCACGCGTACATCAAGGACTTCTCGACCGCACGGGCCAAGTACATCGATGCGTTCCTGGCGAACCTCGACTGGGCCGCGATCAACGACCGGTTCGACCGGTACCGCATCGGCCAGATGGGCTGACGGAGCGCGACCCCATGCCGCTCACCCCGGGTGCCGCCGACCTCGGTGACGTCCGGCTGCACTATCTGGAGGCGGGGGACGGCCCGCTCGTCCTCTGCCTCCACGGCTTTCCCGACCACGCTCCGACGTTCAGGCCGCTGCTCGAGCGTCTCGCCGTGGCGGGATACCGGGCGGTCGCGCCGTTCATGCGGGGCTACGCGCCGTCAACCGTGGAGTGCGCAACCTACGAGTCCGCGGCGCTCGCACGCGACCTTCTCGGTCTGATCGACCGACTCGACCGGGATGAGCCCGCGTTCGTGGTGGGCCACGACTGGGGCGGCGTCGCCGCGCAGCATGCGGCGGTGCTGGCGCCGCAGCGCATGCGTCGCCTGGTGACGCTCGCGATCCCGCATGCGGCGGCGTTCGCACGGTCGCTCCGCGCCGATGCGGGGCAACTGCGCCGGTCCTGGTACGAGTTCCTGTTCCTCGCGGAGGGGTTCTCGGAGCGCGTCGTCGCGCAGGACGGCTTCGCCTTCATCGACCGGCTTGTCGCGGAATGGTCGCCGGGCGGGGCGCTGGAGCCCGAGGAATGGGTCGCGATCAAGCGGACGCTGGGGGCGCCCGGCGTCCTGCAGGCCGCCCTTGGCTACTACCGCGCCGCGTTCCAGGCGGATCGCCGCGACCCCGCCCTCGCGGACGAGGCCGCCCGGTGGGGGGACCCGGTGCCGGTGCCGACTCTCGCGGTGGTGGGCGCCGACGACGGCTGCATCCCGCCGTCGGTGAGCGCCGACCAGGCCGAGCGGTTCACCGGTGAGTACCGGCGGGAGGTGATCCCGGGGGCCGGCCACTGGCCGCACCGCGAGGCGCCCGAGGCGGTGACATCGCTGATCCTCGACTGGTTCGCCGCATGAGCACCGCCGGGTACTCGGGCACCCCGCTGCCTCGCAAGCTCGGGATCTCGGAGGGTGCGAAGGTGGCGCTGCTACGGGCGCCTGAGCACTTCGAGGAGCTCCTCTCCCCACTGCCCGGGGGCGTCCGGCTGATTCGTCGCCTCGGCCGGGACGCCGATGTCATCGTCGCATTCTTCACGGAGCGGGCGCGTCTCGAGGCGGAGTTCGACCGCCTGCGTGCGGGGGTCCACGACGCCGGCGGCGTCTGGATCGCCTGGCCGAAGCGGGCCTCAGGAGTCTCCACCGACGTCACCGAGGACGTCGTGCGCGAGATCGCGCTCGCGAAGGGCCTCGTGGACAACAAGGTCTGTGCCATCGACGCGACCTGGTCGGGCCTGCGGGTCGTGGTGCGGGTTGCCGACCGGCGCTTGCCAGCCACTTGACGGAATCGGTCAAAGGCACGTGACGTGACATCCAGTCGCCGCGCCAGGTGAATATGTGGGCCGCAGGGGGCTTCGTCATCGGCCGGAGCCGGTGACGGCGGGAGCTCTGGCGCCACGGTGAGGGTCGCCGGCCCGACGTGCCGATGCGCCGGCGGACGGGGCCGGGCCTACACCTCGACGATGACCGGCAGCACGAGCGGGCGTTGGCGCACGCGCTTCCACATGAGCGACGCGACGGCGTCGTGTAGGAGGCGGTGGAGCATGTCCATCTCGGTGACCGAGACGTTGAGCGTCCGCTCGACCTCCTCGCGGGTCGCCTCGATCAGCTCGTCGGTCGCCGCCGCGAACCCGCGGGTGACGATGTCCACCTCGCCGATCGGCAGGCCGTCGCGGGCCGAGAGCGTCGCCACGATGAGCACCAGGCCGTCCTCGCTGAGATGGCGCCGGTCGCGGAGGATCCCGTCCGCGACGTCGCCCATGCCCAGCCCGTCGACGTAGACGAGCCCGATCTCCAGGCGGTCGACGACCGCGGCGCCCTCGTGGTTCACATCGAGCACGTGGCCGTTGTCGAGCAGGAAGGTGCGGTCGGCGGTCACGCCGACGGTCTTCGCGATCTCGGCGTGGGCCTTCTGATGGCGGATCTCGCCGTGGATCGGGGCGAAGAACCGTGGCCGCACCAGGCGCAGCATCAGGCGCATCTCGTCCGCCGCCGCGTGTCCGGACACGTGCACCGGCGCGGAGTCCGGCGAGACCACCTTTGCGCCGGACCGGATGAGGCGGTTCATGGTCTCGTTGACGGCCAGCTCGTTGCCGGGGACGATCCGGGAGCTGAAGATCACCGTGTCGCCGGGCTTGATCGTGACGTTCTGGTGGTCGCCGTAGGCCATGCGGCGGAGCCCGGAGAGCGGCTCGCCCTGGCTCCCCGTTGTGATGATCACGAGCTCGTCATCGGGATAGTCGTCGATGCCCTTGATGTTGACCAGCACCCCGTCCGGCACCCGCACGATGCCCAGGTTCACGGCGATGTTGAAGTTGCGAAGGAGCGAACGGCCGACGAGGGCCACCATCCGCCCGTCGTGGTGGGCGGCGTCGAGTACCTGCTGGACGCGGTGGATATGGGACGAGAACGACGTCAGGATCACCCGACCGGGCGCCGATGCGAACTGGCGGCGAAGCTCGGGTC
This sequence comes from uncultured Thermoleophilia bacterium, assembly GCA_963777565.1. Taxonomy (GTDB): domain Bacteria; phylum Actinomycetota; class Thermoleophilia; order Miltoncostaeales; family Miltoncostaeaceae; genus CALMEC01. The sequence goes on along the minus strand of CAVZQZ010000009.1, from coordinate 145,759 downwards.
CGACGGTCCGCTCGGGGGCGATCACCCCCGGCACCTCCGCGTTGGTCGAGTCGGCCAGGAGCAGCAGGACGCCCTCGTCGCCAAGCCGGGCCAGCGCCGCGACGTCGGTCTGCTCGTCGTCGATGGGCGCGTGGTCGAACTTGAAGTCGCCGGTGTGCAGCACGGTGCCCGCCGGCGACCGCAGCGCGATCGCGACGCAGTCCGGGATGCTGTGGCTGACGCGGATGAACTCCGCCTCGAACGGCCCGATCCGGCGGCGATCGCCGGCGGCGATCTCGATGAGCTCGACGTCGCCGAGACGGTGCTCCTCAAGCTTGCTTCGCACGAGCGCCAGCGTGAACCGGGTGCCGTAGATCGGCACGCGGCCGACGCTCTTGATGAAGTACGGAACCGCGCCGATGTGGTCCTCGTGGCCGTGCGTCAGCAGAAGGCCCTCGATGTCGTCCAGCCGGCCCGCGAGCACGTCGAAGTCGGGAAGCACCAGGTCGACGCCGAGCTGCTCGGGCGTCGGGAACTTGACGCCGCAGTCGATGACGACCAGCCTCGCGCCCAGCTCGACGAGATACATGTTCTTGCCGATCTCCCCCGCCCCGCCGATCGGGGTCGCGCGCAGCGCGCCGGAGTCGGTCACGAGGCGCGCACGAGGATGTCCTGCGCCTCCAGCACGGCGGCCAGCGCCAGCCGCTCCTCGGGCGTTGCCTCCACGAGCGGCAGCCGCACCCGGGCCGACGGGATCGCGCCGATCATCTCGACGGCGGCCTTGATCAGGATCGGGCTCGTGGTCGTGAACAGGCCGTCGTACAGTCCGTGCAGGGCGGCATCGAGCCGCTCGGCCTCGGCCCGGTCGCCTGCCCGCGCGGCCGCGCACACCGCCTGCATCTGCGGTCCCACGAGATGCGACGCGACCGAGATGACGCCGGCGCCGCCCCCGACGGCCACCGCGCAGAGCAGGTCGTCGTTGCCCGCGTACACCGCGAGCCCCTCGATGCCCAGGACCTCGTCGACCTGGTCGGGGTTCGCCTCCTTCAGCGCGACGATCCCCGGGATCTCGGCGAGCTCCGCGATGAGGTCGGGCGGCAGGTTCACCACCGCGCGCGACGGGATGTTGTAGAGGATCACCGGCACCCCGACGGCGGCGATCGCCGCGAAGTGCCCGACAAGGCCGGCGCGGGGCGGCCGGTTGTAGTACGGCGTGACCGCGAGGACCGCGTCGACTCCGAGCGCTGCCGCGACCTCGGTGAGGTGGACCGAATGGGCCGTGTCGTTGGACCCGGTGCCGGCGACGACGGTGGCGCGCCCTCGCAACTCCTGGACGCCCAGCTCGAACAGGCGGATCTTCTCGGGGTCCGTGAGCGTCGAGGCCTCGCCGGTCGTGCCCGACAGGACGAGCCCGTCGGAGCCGTTCGTCACGAGGTGGTGCATCAGCGCGACGGTTGCGTCCTCGTCGACCGCTCCGCGCTCGTCGAAGGGCGTCACCATGGCGGTGAGGATGGATCCGAAGTCCGGCACGGGCGCGAGTATAGCCGTGTGGCTCGGAGGCCCCGGGTCAGCCCGTCGGCCCGACGATCCGCCACGCCCGTCCGTCGCTGGGGACGCCCCGGAGATCGGGCGGCGTGATCGGCCCGGTCGGCGACAGCCGGATGAAGCCCGCCGATTCGAGCGCCGCGGCGGTGTCGGCGCGCGCGCGATCCCACGAGGTGACCCGATGAGCGCCCCGGTCGTTCGTGATCTCGTGGTGTGCCGCGATCAGGGTCCCGCCGGCGAGCGTGAACAGGCGCACGTGCACGCGTTCGGCGCGCTCGCCGAGCGCGATGTGATCGTGCATCCGCCGGAAGGTCCCGTTGACCCACGTGCGGTGCGTCGCGCCGTCGTCCGGCCGCCGCCACCCCTCCCGCACCAGCGCATCGCGAACGAGTTCCGGCGCGGCCCGCAACACGAACAGGTTGACCGGATCCAGCCAGTTCGGGTTCTGCGATCGCCAGGGGAAGCGCCAGCTCTGCGTGAATGGCCACAGGCGCGTATGGCCCGGGTCCGTGCCCGCGACGAGGTCGCCGTCGGCGGTCAGGTGGACGAGGGCGTCGCGCGGGACCACTCGGATCAGCTGGTGCGGGGGATCTCCTGCCCCGTCTCGGGGTCGATGCGGATGCCGTCCATGATCCCCTCGCCGGGCGGGCAGCCGATCGTGATCCAGATCGCCTCACGGTCGGAGGAGTTGTTCATGATTCGCCGGGTGGTCTCCTTGGGAATGCGGAGCCAATCACCATCGTTCACCTCGATCAGCTCGCTGCCGATCTGGACGTGCTGCGGGCCGCCGGACACGAGCCGGTAGAGTTCCTCCTGGGTCTTGTGGCGGTGGTAGGCCATCGCCTGGCCGGGCGCGTAGCGCCAGCACCGCAGCGTGAGGTGCTCGGCGCCGAGCGCCCCGGAGAGGTCGCGCGACGCCGCCCCACCCCCACGCCGCTCGCGCTCCTCGACGTCCTCCGTCGCGACCTTGACGTACTCCTCGCTCATGGTGTCTCTCCTTCGTGGTGTCTGGCCGTCACGGCCCGAACAGGACCGGCTCCAGGCCCAGCGTCAGGCCGGGGAGCGCCCCGACCGCCCTGACCGCCTGGAGCACCCCGGGCATGAAGCTCTCACGCGACAACGAGTCGTGGCGGATCGTGAGGATCTCCCCGAGGCCGCCGAGGATGACCTCCTGGTGGGCGACGAGACCCGGGAGCCGCACCGAGTGAATCGGGACGTCGCCCTCCATGAGGCTCGCCGTGCGGAGGGCGGTGCCGCTGGGGGCATCGAGCTTCCCATCGTGGTGAAGCTCCACGATTTCGGCTTTCGGCATGTGACGGGATGCCTCGGCGGCGAACCGCATCATGAGCACCGCGCCGATCGCGAAGTTCGGCGCGATCAGGCAATTCGCCGCCCCGCCGTCGGCGCGGCGCCGGATCTCGGCGATCTCATCCTCCCCGAGCCCGGTGGTGCCCATCACGACGTGGACGCCGGTCTCGAGGCAGGCACACGCGTTGGCGAAGCCGACCTCCGGCTTGGTGAAGTCGACGGCGACGTCGACCTGTGTCGTCGCGAGCGCGGACGGCACGTCCGCGAACCCCTCGCTGGCGCCGAGCACGGGGTCGACCTGCGCGGCGAGCTGCATGTCAGCTGCACCGCCCACTGCCGCCACCACGGCTTGCCCCATCCTGCCGGCGGCGCCGACGACCAGTACCCGATGCACCCGTGCAGCGTAGCCAAAACCACTGGACGCGGCGGGCTGCGGTTCAAGCGTCAGGTGAGCGGGCGTGACCGCACGCCCCGGCGGGTGGCATTCGGGCTTGGCCGAGGGACTTGCGTCCCTCACCGACCCCGATTGCCCCCTCAGGCGGCCTCGGCGAGCGAGGGCGTGAGTCCGACGACGGCCCGCCGCACCGCATCCGGATCGGGACCGATGGCGGCGAGCGACAGGGCGTCGGGCTGCCAGAACTCGCCGGCGAGCTCCTGCACGTCCTGTGAGGTGACCGCGTCGATGCGGTCGATGATCTCGTCGATCTGGAGCAGCTCGGCGCCGGTGACGGTGGCCTTGCCGATGCGGTTCATGCGCATCGCGGGGCTCTCGAGCGAGAGGACGAGGCGTCCCTTGAGGTGCTCCTTGGCGCGGCGCAGCTCGTCGTCGGGAACCGCCTCTGAGGCGAGGCGTCGCAGCTCGGTGCCGATCACATCGCAGGCGGTCGCCAGATTCTCCTCGCGAGTCCCCAGGAACAGGCCGACCTGGCCGGTGTCGGCGTATCCGACCGAGTACGAGCCCACCGAGTAGGCAAGCCCGCGCTTCTCGCGGATTTCCTGGAAGAGGCGGCTGCTCATCGAGCCGCCCAGGATCGTGTCGAGCACCGACTGGGCGTGGCGCCGCGGGTCGTTGCGTGAGAGTCCGGGGCCGCCGAGGGCGAGGTGGTACTGCTCGGTCGGCTTCTCGCAGATCACGAGTGTCTGCGCACCGGGCGACGCATGTTCGAAGGCCCGTTGCGGCGACGTGGCGGGAACGCCGGCGAGGAGCTCCTCACCGATCTCCACAAGCCGCTCATGGGTGATGTTCCCGGCTGCGGCGAGCACCATGTTCGGGGCGGTGTAGTGGCGCCCGAAGTAGCCGCGGACGTCGTCCTCGCCGACCCGCCCGATGACCTGCTCGGTGCCGATGACCGGGCGTCCGAGCGGCTGTCCGGGGAACACGGCCGAACCGACGAGCTCGTGCACCTTGTCCTGGGGGTCGTCTTCGTACATGGCGATCTCCTCGAGCACGACCTCACGCTCCTGGTCGAGGTCGAAGAACCCGGGGCGCTGGAGCATGTCGGTGAGCACCGGCACCGCCTCGTCCAGGTGCGTGTCGAGGATGCGGGTGTAGAAGACCGTGTAGTCGCGTCCGGTCGCGGCGTTGAGCTCGCCGCCGAGGCCGTCGAACAGCTCGGCGATCCGCCGGGCCGAGTACGACGGCGTTCCCTTGAACAGGAGGTGCTCGATGAAGTGCGAGATGCCGGCCTCCTCGGCCAGCTCGAACCGGGACCCGACCCCGACCCAGATGCCGAGAGCCACCGAGCGCACGCCGGCGAGGGGCTCCGAGATCACCCGGAGCCCCCCGGCGGTGGTGGTGAGCAGCGGCTCGGTCATTCCCCCGCGACGTCGCTGGCGCTGACCCGGCGGCGGCGGCGGCGCGGCTCGCCGTCCCCGTCCCCGTTGACGCTCGCTCCGTTGTCGGCGTCTTCCATCCCGACGATCCGCAGGCCGATCCGGCCTCGGGCCTTGTCGACCTCAACGACCGTCACGTCGACGGTGTCGCCGCGGTTGATGACGTCCTCCACCTTCTCGACGCGCCCCTTGGACAGGTTCGAGATGTGCAGGAGCCCGTCGACGCCCTTGGTGAGCTCGACGAACGCGCCGAAGGCGGTGGTCTTGACGACCTTCGCACCCGTGTAGGTGTCTCCCACCTCGACGTCCTTCGTCATCCGACGGATCTGCTCGACGCAGTCGTCAGCCTTCTGCCCCTCGACGCCGTAGACGTTGACCGTCCCGTCGTCCTCGATGGAGATCTCGACGTCGTAGTCGGCCTCCAGGCCGCGGATCGTCTCGCCGCCCTTGCCGATGACCGCGCCGATCTTCTCCGGGTCGATCTTGATGGTGGAGATCCGCGGGGCCCATGGCGACAGCTCCTCGCGGGGCGTCGAGATGTGCTCGTTCATGATTCCCAGGATGTGCTCGCGGCCGGCCTTCGCCTGGGCGAGCGCGTCGCGGAGGATGTCGAACGTGACGCCCTGGATCTTGATGTCCATCTGGAGGGCGGTGATGCCCTCGGAGGTCCCGGCGATCTTGAAGTCCATGTCGCCGAGGTGGTCCTCGTCGCCCTGAATGTCGCTCAGGATGATGTAGTCGTCACCCTCCTTGATGAGCCCCATCGCGATACCCGCCACCGGGCGGGTGATCTTGACGCCAGCGTCGAGCAGCGCGAGGGTCGAGCCGCACACGGACGCCATCGACGAGGAGCCGTTGCTCTCGAGCGTCTCGCTGACCAGCCGCAGCGTGTAGGGGAACTCGTCCTCCGGCGGGATCATGGGCAGGAGCGCCCGCTCGGCGAGCGCACCGTGGCCGATGTCGCGGCGCTTTGGGCCGCGCATGAAGCCCGTCTCGCCGACGCTGAACGGCGGGAAGTTGTAGTGGTGGATGTAGCGCTTCGACGTCTCGATGCCGATGCCGTCGATCCGCTGCGCGTCCTTGAGCGTGCCCAGCGCGAGCAGGGTCATCACCTGAGTCTCGCCGCGGGTGAACAGGCCGGAGCCGTGGACGCGCGGGGCGACCGTCGTCTCGCAGTTGATCGGACGGATCTCGCCGGAGTCACGGCCGTCGGGGCGGTGCTTGTCGACCGCGATCCGCTTGCGGATGATCGATTTCTGCAGGGCGTCGAAGGCGCGTCCGAACGCGGCCTTCTCCTCCGCCGTGGGATCGTCGCCCAGCACGGCCGCCGAGATCTCGGCCTTCGCGGCACTCACCTTGTCACGGCGCTCCAGCTTGCGCTGCTCGAGCGTCGCCTCCTCGAGCGCCGCGCGGCCGGCGGCCTCGACCTTGGCGACCAGGTCCGGGTCGACCGTGACGGGCTCGACCTCCCACTTCTCCTTGCCGACCTTCTTGCGGAGCTCCTCCTGGGCGGCGCAGAGCTTCTTGATCTCGTCGTGGGCGATCGCGAGCGCCTCGAGGATCGTCTCCTCGTCGACCTCCTTTGCGCCGGACTCGACCATCGAGATGGCGTCGGCGCTGCCCGCGACGATCAGGTCCAGGTCGGACTCGTCCATCTCCTGGAGCGTCGGGTTGATGACGAACTCGTCGTCGATCAGGCCGATGCGCACCGCTCCGATCGGCCCCTGGAAGGGCAGGTCGGAGATCATGAGCGCCGCGGATGCCCCGTTGATGCACAGGATGTCGAACGCGTTGACCTGGTCGGTCGACAGCACGGTCGCAATGACCTGGGTCTCGTTGCGGTAGCCCTTCGGCCACAGGGGCCGGATCGGGCGGTCGGTCATGCGCGCCGTGAGCGTCGCCCGGTCGCTCGGACGGCTCTCGCGCTTGATGAAGCCGCCGGGGATCTTGCCGGCCGCGTACATGCGCTCCTCGACGTCGACGGTGAGAGGGAAGAAGTCCACGCCCTCACGTGCGTCCCTGAGTCCAACGGCGGTGACGAGCACCATGCTGTCCCCGGCCCGGACGACGACCGCTCCGCTCGCCTGCTTGGCGAGTCGCCCGGTTTCGAATGAGATCGCAAGCTCGCCGATCTCTGCGGTCACTACCTCCACTGCCATTCCGTTCCCCTGTCCCGCCTCAGCCACCTGGCCGGGCGCGTTCCAATTCGCCGGCCCCGATGGCCGGGCGCGTGTCGTCCTTCGAACCTGCCGAGACGGTGGTGCGGCGCACCACGTCGTACGTCTCGCGGTCCGTCACCTGCGAAGGCCGAGCTGCTCGATGAGTGCGCGGTACCCCTCGAGGTCCGTGCGCTGCAGGTAGTTCAGCAGCCGGCGACGCTGACCGACCATCATCAGCAGGCCTCGCCTGGAGTGATGGTCGTGGTTGTGCGTCTTGAGGTGATCCGTGAGCGAGTTGATCCGCTCGGTGAGGATCGCCACCTGTACCTGTGGCGAGCCCGTGTCCGTGTCATGCCGGCGGTGCGCCGCGATGACGCCCGCCTTCGTCTCCTTCGTCAACATTCGTTCTCCAGTCCACGGCCGCGGCGCAGCAGGAAGGTCCCCCGCGCCGGGTCGACAGCATTTCGCAGGATGCCCTGTCCACCCGTGGCCCGTCTGGACCTGACGACGCGCCTTCCGCCGCGAGCTGCCGCGGAAGACCGAGACGTTTCGTATGAGTGCGGAGATCCCAGCTTCGAACGGAGTTTAGCAGAGGGGGTCGTCGGCACCCGCCGCGATCTCGCGTGTCCTGGCCACGTCCCGCTGGATCTGCGCGACCAGGTGCTCGGCCGACGGGAAGCGCTGCTCGCCGCGGAGACGCTCGAGGAACGCGACCCCCGCGGGCTCCCCGTAGATCGTCCGCTCCGGGAAGTCGATGAGGAACGCCTCGATGCGTAGCGATCCGCCCTCGCGGAAGGTCGGAGCGAGCCCGACGTTGATCGCCGCAGCCCAGACCGCCCCGCCCACTCGGACGCGGCCGGCGTAGACCCCGCGCCCCGGCACCGCGGCCCGCCCGGTCAGCTCGATGTTCGCCGTGGGAACGCCGAGGCCGGCGCCCCGCCCGTCGCCGTGCGCCACGACGCCCTCGAGGCAATGGGCCCGGCCGAGGAGGCCCTTGGCCTCACCGACGTCGCCCTGGGTCACGAGGCGCCGGATCCGGGTGGAGGAGATCGGCTTCCCGTCGGCGCTGGTCACCAGGGCCGGGATGGACACGTCGATTCCCCGTGCGCGGCCGGCGTCCCGGAGCATCTTCGCGGTGCCCGCACCTCCGTGCCCGAAGCGGAAGTTCCGTCCCACCGCGATCGTCCGGGCGCGGATCGGCGGCGCGGAGAGCAGCTCGCAGAACCGGTCCCAGCGAATGTGGGAGAACGCCTTGGTGAAGGGGATCTCCAGGAGCTCGTCGACTCCGAGACGTTCGATCAGGCGCGCGCGGAACGCCGCGCTGGTAAGGCTCGTGGTCTTGAACTCGGGACGAAGCACGCTGAGCGGGTTCGGGTCGAACGTGATGACCATCGAGGTCATCGCGCCCCGTCGGGCGGCGTCCACGGCGCCCCGGATGATCTCCTGATGACCCAGGTGCACCCCGTCGAACGCGCCGATCGCGACCGCGCGGCTGGCGGCGCCCATGGGGAGCTCGCCGATGGACCGGTAGTGCCTCACGCGAGCACGACCTTCGGGCGGAGCGTCCCGTCGTCGTCCGGTTCGGCGATCGCGACGAGGCGGTCGTCGGCGACGAGCATGACGGGCCCGCCCGCGACGCCGGTGACCGGGCGGCCATGGCCCACGTCGATCGCCTCGGCCGCCGTCAGTTCGCGGATCCCGAGCGTGTCGGCCAGAGCGACCCTCGGGTCGACCCCCCCCGACGCGCACACCGTCTCCGGAGCGACGGCATCCTCGACTCGCAGGCGGCCCACGGCGGTGCGGCGAAGCTCAGCGCAGTAGGCGCCACATCCCAGCGCTTCGCCGAGGTCGGTGGCCACCTGGCGGATGTACGTCCCCTTGGAGCAGCGGATCTCGAGGTCGACGGTCGCTTCGGCGGGGTCCGCATCGACGATGCGCGCGCCGTGGATCGTGATCTCGCGCTCGGGCAGGTCGACGGCCTCGCCGCGTCGGGTTCGGGCGTAGAGCGCCTCTCCTGCGATCTTGACCGCGGCGAGCGCCGGGACCCGCTGGCGCTGTGTGCCGACGAGTCGTGCGACGGCCGCGTCGATCTGCGCCCTGCCGGGGACGGGCACGCCCGTCATCGCGATCGGCCCCTCGGTGTCGCCGCTCGCCGACGTCGCGCCGAGGCGGATCCGTGCGACATAGGTCTTGTCGAGACCGGTGAGGTATGGGACGAGGCGAGTCGCGCGGCCCACGACGACGACCAGCAGGCCGGTCGCGAATGGATCGAGGGTGCCGGCGTGTCCCACCTTGACGGTGCGGCCAAGCCTGCGCCGGATGCCGGCGACCACGTCATGCGAGGTCGGGCCGGCTGGCTTGTCGACCAGCCACACGCCGAACGCCGACAGGTCATGCTGCATCGAGCTGTGCGGCCACGGAATCGGTGAGCCATGCGATGAATTCCGGAGCCGTGCTGCTCGACGTGAGGCCGGCGGCGGCGCGGTGCCCGCCGCCGCCTTCGGCACGGGCGATCGCTGAGACGTCCACCCGGTTGGATGCGGCGCGAAGCGATGCGCGCAGGCCACCGCCGTGAAGGTGGCGGACGAGGGCGCCGACTTCCGCTCCACGGACTCCCCGCAGGGCCTCGGCGATCCCGTCGGCGTCGTCGGTCCCCGCCGTCGCGAAGTCATCCAGATCGAGCACGGCCACGATCAAGCGGCCGTCGAGGAGCGCCTGGGCGCGCGAGTAGGCGATCCCGAGGAGCTGCACCTGCGCGAGGGGCACGTTCTCGTACAGCCGCCGGCCGATGTCGGCGACGTCGACCCCCGCGTCGACGAGCCGGGCGTCGGCGCGTAGCGTCTCGCCGGTCACGTTGGAGTAGGAGAACCGCCCGGTGTCCGTCACGAGGCCCACGTGGAGGGCGCGCGCGATCGCGGTGTCGAGCGGCAGGCCTGCCGCGTCCATCAGCGCTAGGACGATCTCGGCGGTGCTCGAGGCGTTGCCGTCGACGAGGTTGAGATCGCCGTAGCGCCCGTTGTCGTGGTGGTGGTCGATGTTGATGATGCGCGCCCCCAGCGCGCCGGGCGGATGGTCGCTCAAGCGCCCGGCGGTGGCGCAGTCGAGGACGACGACGGTGCGTTCCCCGGCGTCCTCGGGGAGCGTGTGGGCGACGACCTCGCCGGGCTCCACCAGGAAGGCAAGCTCGTTGGGAATTGCCGGCACGTCCGGATGCCACATCACGACGTCCCGCCCGGCATTGCGCAGGGCCCTGCTCATCGCGAGGAGCGACCCGATCGCATCGCCGTCGGGGTTGCGGTGCGTCGCCACGATGAACGGTCCGGTGGAGGTCGCGAGCTCTGCGGCGACGTCCTCCACGCTCGCCTCTCGGGGGGTGATCTCGCGCACCGGAACCGACGTCACGGCGCCTCCCGGGCGGGGAGGTCGGCGGTCACCTCGTCGATGAGGCGCGTGAGGTCGACCGCGCGCTCCTGATGGGTGTCGAAGATGAACTGCAGCTGCGGCGTCTGGCGGGCCCGCAGCTCCCGCCCGATTCGGCCCTGCAGCACGCCCCGGGCCGACTCCAGCGCCTTGCCAGCGGCCTCGCGCCGCTCGGGGTCGAGCGCCGTCCAGTAGACCTTCGCCTCCTTCAGGTCCTGGGTCGCGCGCACCTGGGTGATCGTGACCATTCCCAGGCGCGGATCCGACAGATCGCGGTGCAGTGCCTCGGCGATGACCTCGCGCAGCGCCTCGTTGATGCGGCGGAGCCTCCCCCCGGGCTGTCCCACTGTCACCCGTTCCCGACTGCGAACGCGGCCGTATCGTCCACGCGGCGGAGCTCACGCGACTCGCCGAGCACCTCGAACGCGGGGTCGCAGTGGAGCCACCGCGACGCGGCGTCGAGCAACGCGTCGCACTCGCCCGCCTCGCGGGTCACGACGGCGAGGGTCAGGCGGCTCCGCCGGTGCCGGTCGTGGTGGTCGACCTCGGCCACGGCGCAGCTGAACCGCTTGACGAGGCCGGCCTTGACCCGCTGGAGGTGCTTGCGCTTGTCCTTCAGCGAGTCGGCCTCGGGGAGGTGGAGGTCAACTGTGAGCGACCCGACATAGCCGCATCCCATCGCGTGTCCCTACGAGGCTGATTCCGGGCTTGGGGCCTGCTCTGTGCGGGCGACTTCCTTCAGCTCGAACGCTTCGATGACGTCGCCCTCTTTGACGTCGTTGAAGCCCTCGATCACGACACCGCACTCGAAGCCCTGCGCCACCTCGCGGACGTCGTCGTTGAACCGGCGGAGCGAGCCGATCTTGCCCTCGAAGACCACCGTGCCGTCGCGCACGAGCCGCATGCTCGCGCCGCGTCGGGCGACCCCGTCGGTGACGTAGCAGCCGGCGATCGTTCCGATCCGCGATGCGCGGAAGGTCTCGCGGACCTCGAGCGAGCCGAGGGACTGCTCCACGATGTCGGGGGTGAGCATGCCGATGAGGGCGTCGCGCATGTCCTCGATTGCGCGGTAGATCACGCGGTAGGTGCGCACGTCGACGCCCTCCCGCTCGGCGAGCACGCGCGCCTCGGGACGCGGGCGGACGTTGAACGCGATGATGATCGCTGCGGACGCCGCCGCGAGGTTGACGTCGGACTCGGTGACCGCACCCACCCCGGTGAGGATCACCCGGAGCCGCACCTCGGTCTGCTCGAGGTTCTCGAGCGCGTCGCGGAGCGCCTCCACGGAGCCGTGCACGTCGGCCTTGATGATGATGTTGAGCTCCTTGAGGCCCTCCTGCACGCGTGCGAAGAGATCCTCGAGGGAGACCGGCCGGCGGTTTGCGAGCTCCTCGGAGCGGATGCGGTGGGACCGCTGGGCCGCGAGCTGCCTTGCGACACGCTCGTTCTCGACTGTCCGGAACCGCTCGCCCGCGTCGGGCACGCCGTCCATGCCGAGCACCTCGACCGGCACCGACGGTGCCGGCTTCGGAAAGGACGTCGCCCTTGAAGTCGTGCATCGCGCGGACGCGGCCGAAGGTCTGGCCCACCAGCAGCACGTCGCCGACCCGCAGCGTCCCCCGCTGCACGAGCAGGGTGCACACGGGGCCGCGGCCCGGGTCGAGGCGCGATTCGATCACGCTACCCGACGCGGTCGCGCCGGCGTTCGCCTTCGGGTCGGCGTCCGCGTCGGCGACGAGCAGCACGGTCTCGAGCAGCGTGTCGAGGCCCGTCTTCTCGAGTGCGGAGACCTCGACGAACTCGTAGGTGCCGCCCCAGGAGGTGGGAATGACGTCGTGGGTCGAAAGCTCCTGCCGGACACGGTCGGGGTTCGCGTTCGGCTTGTCGATCTTGTTGATCGCCACCATGAAGGGAACGTCGGCGGCCCGGGCGTGGTCGATCGCCTCGAGCGTCGTCTCCATGACCCCGTCGTCCGCCGCCACGACGATGACCGCGACATCGGTGATCTTCGCGCCGCGGGCACGCATGGCGGTGAACGCCTCGTGACCCGGAGTGTCGAGGAACGTCAGCTCGCGGTTGTGGTGGTGCACCTGATAGGCGCCGATGTGCTGGGTGATGCCGCCGGCCTCCCCGGCAACCACCTCGGTTTCGCGGATCGCGTCCAGGAGGGAGGTCTTGCCGTGGTCGACGTGACCCATGACGGTGACGACGGGCGCGCGCGCGACGAGGCTCTCGGGGCTGTCCTCGACGAGCTCCGCGAACTCATCCTCCTCCTCCGCATGCACGATCTGGATCTTGCGCTCGAGCTCGGCGGCGACCAGCTCGATCTCCTCGTCGGACAGGGACTGCGTGATGGTGGCCATCTCGCCCATGCCCATGAGCGTGGTGATGATGCGCGTGGCCGTGATGCCCAGCGCCTCCGCCATCTCCTTGATCGTGGCGCCGGAACGGATGTCGACCTGCGGCATGTCCGCAGGGGCGATCGTCGGCGCGGGCTCGCGCTCCTCCGTGCGGCTGGACTTCGGCCCGCGCCGGTCCCGTCCCTGGGGACCGGGACCGCGGCGGCTGGCCTGGGCATCGATGACCACGCGGCGGCGCTTGCCGCGGCCTCCGCCTCCCCCGCCTCCCCCGCCTGCGCCGCCGTCGCGGAAGTCGGAGGGCCCGGCTCCCGCACCGCGGCGTCCGCCGACGGCGGGCGTCTCCGCGCCTCCGTTGGTGCTCGGGCCGGGTTCCGGGGCAGGCTCGGCGCGCCGCAGCGGCGGCCGAGGCGGCGCGGGCTCCGCGCGGCGCAGCGGGGGCCGAGGCGGTGGCGGTGCCGGGGGCACGACCTTGCGGCCGACCGGCTTCTCGGGTGTTTCGGCGGCCTCGGGGGCTCCGGGCTCCTGCGCCTCCTCGGCGCTCGCGGGCGCCTCCTCGGCGGCGGGCGCTTCGGCCGGAGGCGCCTCGGCGACCGGCGCAGCCGGTTCGGGCTCGGGCGCCGGGGTCGCGGGCTCCTCCGAGACCTCCGTGGCGACCGGCTCGGGTGCGGTCGCCTCGACGGGGGCCGGAGCCTCGGCCGGCCCGACGGGCGCCTCGGCCTCGGCCGGTGGCGTCGCGGCAGGGGCCTCCGCGACGGGTCCCGCCTCCGGGGTCTCCGGGGCGGGGGCGGGAGCCGCCTTGCGGGTGCGCTTGGGCTTCGGCGCTGCAGCCGGCTCCTCCGCTTCCGCGGCCTTCGCCTTCTTCTTCGGTGGAGCCGCTTTCGCCTCGGCAGCGGCAGCCAGCGTGGCATCCAGGGTGTCCGGCTTCGGGTACCGGTTCGGGTTGAGGAGGTGGAGCGCCTCCCCCACCGTCACCGTCGACGAGGCGGTCTTGATGGGCAGACCCGCACGCTGGAGTCGCTGGAGGACGAGGCTGCTCGGCAGCCCTTCGTCGCGCGCGATCTCATGGACGCGCCGTTTCTCGGTCAGATCCACCTGCATCCCCCCTCAGCTTCAGGCGTCGTCCGCCAGCGACGGGTCCACGGCGAGGCGTCCGCCCGTGATCCGGGCGCCGCGATGGAAGGCTCGCCGGTCCAGCGCCAGCTCGAAGCACGTGCGGTTCGCGCACACGTACAAGCCGCGTCCGCCCCGCCGGCCGGAGATGTCGCGCACGAGCTCGTGGCCATCCGGCCCGGGGAGGGCGACGAACCGCCGGAGCGACGGCTTCGGCCCGCGCTCGCCGCATCCGAGGCACCGGCGCTCCGGGACGTGTGTTGTGCCCACCATCTTGATTCGTGCGCTACGACGGCTCCTCCCCAGACTCCGCGGCGACCTCGACGCGCTCGTCGGGCGGCGCCTCCCCCGCCCCGTCCCCCGACGGCGCAGCGCCGTTCGCGTCCGCCTCATCGGTCACTCCGGCGACAGGCGCGGCCTCGCCGGTCGGCTCGCCCGCTGCGGGCTCCGCCTCGGGCGCGGCCGGCGCCGCCGCCTCGACCGCTTGCTGCTCGGTCGCTCCGCCGGCGCCGACGGCCTGGTCGGGGGCGATGTCGATGCCCTGGGACTCCATCTCGGCGAGCCGGGCGTGTGCGGGCAGACTGCAGTACCGGGTGCCGGGCACCGCCGCGTTGACGCAGCGCTTCCCGTTCCGCAGCAGCGCCGCGCATCGCTGAAGCTCTCCCTCCCCGCCGCCGTACTCGGATGCCGACTCTTCGAGGGCGAAGGTCGACTCGCTCTTGATGTCGATCCGCCATCCCGTCAGGCGCGCGGCGAGCCGAGCGTTCATACCCTCTTTGCCGATCGCGAGCGAGAGCTGGTCGTCGGGCACCACGACGGTGGCCTGGCGGTTCTCGTCGTCGACGAGGACCTCGCGCACGCGGGCGGGCGACAGCGCCTTCGCGACGAAGCGGGCCGGCTCGTCGTTGAACGGGATGATGTCGATCTTCTCGCCGCGCAGCTCGCTGACGACCATCCGCACGCGGGAGCCGCGGGGACCGACGCACGCGCCGACGGGGTCGACGCCCTGGGCCCGGGACACCACCGCGATCTTGCAGCGCCATCCGGCTTCGCGGGCCACGGCGCGGATCTCCACGAGCCCGTCGGCCATCTCGGGCACCTCGAGCTCGAACAGGCGCTTGATGAGCTCGTCGGAGCGGCGGCTCACGATGACCTGGGGTCCCTTGGTGGAGTGCTGGACCTTGACGATCACGGCCTTGATACGGGCGCCGTGGTCGTAGCGCTCGCCGCGGACCTGCTCGCTCTCGGGGAGAAGCGCCTCGACCCGGCCGAGGTCGACCAGCGTGTACCGGGAGTCCGACTGCTGGATGATCCCGGTGACCACGTCGCCGACGCGGTCGACGTACTCCTCGTACATCATCTCGCGCTCGGCCTCGCGGATGCGCTGCAGCACGACCTGCTTGGCCGTCTGCGCGGCGATGCGACCGAAGTTGTCGGTGCTGACGTCGACCTCCTCGAGTTCGGCCTCGTCGTAGGCCGACCAGTCGATCTCGGGTGGCGGCGGGACGTAGTCCTCGGGCGGGCCGCCCTCGGGCCATTCCGGCTCCTCGACGGGGAGCGTGCGGGGCTCCTCGTCCTCGTCGAGGACGAGTTGCAGCACCCGCATGTCGCCCTCGTCGCGGTCGATCACGATCCGGGCGAACTCGGCGGCGCCCGGCGTCTTCTTGTAGGCCGCCAGCAGTGCGTCTTCGAGCGCGAGGATCAGCGTCTCGGAGCTGATGCCCTTCTCGCGCTCGATCATCTTGATGGCCTCGAGGATCTCCCTGTTCACGACTCGCTCCCTCCGACGACGCGGGCGCGGCGGATCGCCCCGGTAGAAATCCACGTGGACCCGTCTGCGGTGGCCACCTCGACACGGTCGTCGTCGACCGAGGTGAGGGTACCGGTGACTGACCGGGCGCGTTGTGCGCCCTCGACCGCGACGCGAAGCGCGACGCGCCGCCCGATCGCCTCGCGATAGTGGCCCGTGGTGCGAAGGGGCGGCTTCGGACCGGGCGACGACACCTCGATGCCGAAGCGGTCGAGCAGCCCCGCCCGCTCCAGGGCGCGCGTGGTGGCGACGCACAGGGCGTGGTCGACGCCGTCGGCATGGTCGATGACGACCCGCAGGGTGCCGTTGGTCGCGGAGCCCACGACCTGCACCTCGCGCAGGTCGACATCAGGCAGCTCACGTGAGAGCTGCGCCTCGACCTCGAGTTCGATGGCCTCGTGGCCCGTTGCCGTCGTCGTCATCTCCCCTTTCGCCCAATAAAAAAGTGGGCTCGACACCCACTTCTCGCGAACCAACTTTGATTGCTTGAAGCACCGGCGACAATAGCACGCCGCCGCTTTCCCCGACCGGGGTCAGGTGGCGCTGTCGAGCAGGATCGTGAGCGGGCCCTGGTTGGCGATTCGCACGGTCATCCGGCTCCCGAACCGCCCGGTGGCGACCGGCACTCCCTCGGCGGCGAGGGCATCCGCATAGGCGGCGACGAGCCCCTCCGCCTCGTCCGCGGTCGCGGCCCCGGACCACGAGGGGCGGTTCCCACGCCGGGTGTCGGCGAGCAGGGTGAACTGGCTCACGACCAGCACCTCGCCGCCGACGTCGCCCACCGAACGCTCCGGGCCGGATCCGTCGTCGAAGACCCGAAGGTGGGCGGTCTTGCGCGCCAGCCGTTGTGCGACCTCGTGCGAGTCGCCGGCCGCGACGCCGACCAGCGCGACGAGCCCGGGGCCAATCGTCGCGACAATCCTTCCGTCGACGGTGACCGACGCCTCGACCACGCGCTGCAGCACGATCCGCACCGGCGGATCGTAGAGCCCGGGTGCCGGCGTTGCGCACCGAGGCCGCCAGGCGCCCGGAATGCGTCAACCGATCGAGGCGAACATCTCGACGGCGATGCCGCGGCCGTCGGTCAGCGAGTCGATGGCCGAAATCATGAGCCGGCTTGAGGCGTCGACGGCCACTAGGATCGTTGCGTGGGCGACCCCGTCGCAGAGCTCATGAAGGATCTCGGTGTCGAGGGGCATCCGGCGGCGGGCGGCGGATGGGTCGTCCACGTGCCCTGCGCCAAACGCGGAAATGTCGCCGCCCAGATCACGGCCTCCGAGCGGACCCTGATGCTCCGTGCGTTTCTCATCCGTGCGCCGGACCGAGCGCACGTCGACGTCTTTCGGCGACTCCTGCGCAAGAACTTCTCCACGCGCGACTGGCGGTTCGCCCTGGACGACGCCGGCGACATCTACGCGCTCGCCGACGCTCCGCTCGACGAGCGCTCGGCCGATGCGCTCGACGGGCTCCTGGGAGCGCTGTCCGTGCTGGTCGACGAGGTGTACGAGGGCGTGCTGCGGACCGGCTTCGACGTGCCCGACGGCGTCGTGGTCGGCGCGCCCCCGCCGAGCTTCGCAGAGCCCCGGGACGCGTAGGTGCTAGACCAGGTTGCTCCCGAAGCAGCGGGCGAGCTTGTAGTGGCGCCGCGCGGCGGCCAGGTCTCCGAGCCGCTCGAGGGCGCGGCCGAGTCCGAAATGGGCGTAGTGGTCGGTTGGCGCGAGCTCGACGGCCTTCGCGAACTCCTCGGCGGCGCGCCGGTACGCGCGCGACGAGAGGTACGCCCGGCCGAGCGCCTCCCGGATGGATCCTTTGTTCGGCTCGAGACGTTTGGCGCGCTCGAGCGCGACCGACGCCGCGCGGAAGTCGCGGCTCTCCAGGAGCTCGTGCCCCCGGCAGTAGTACTCGTATGCCTCGAACCCCTGGTCCACGTAATCAGCGTAGCGAAGCGACCACGGCTCAGCTGCGCCGGAGGGACCGCACGCTGAGGCCGGCCCGGACGCGTCTCCGCCATCCCAGTCGGCGCCTGATCCGCGCGAGCTCGCCCCAGGCGGCACGGCCCGA
This sequence comes from uncultured Thermoleophilia bacterium, assembly GCA_963777565.1. Classification (GTDB taxonomy): domain Bacteria; phylum Actinomycetota; class Thermoleophilia; order Miltoncostaeales; family Miltoncostaeaceae; genus CALMEC01. The sequence goes on along the minus strand of CAVZQZ010000009.1, from coordinate 128,174 downwards.
TCCGGTAGGCGGCTCGCCCGGGGCGAACCGGGCGCTCGACGCGAGGCCGTAGATGCGCTCGGCGTCGATACCGAGATCGCGCCACACGACCCGGGCACGCTCCGCCGGCGCCAGCGTCGGGTCGATGGGACGTCCGGCGTCGACGAGGAGCGACTCGAGCTCCCGCGCGGCGCCCAGCACGCGTGCCCGCTCGCCGCCCCGGCGGCGCCGGATGCGGCGCAGGGCCTTGAGGACGAGTGGTGTCGCCCCGGCGAGGAGCAGTACCCCCGGGATCAGCAGGAGCCAGCGACGGTTGAAGCCGCCGGACGACGGACTCGCGACCGACGGGACGCCCTCGTTGCTGCGCTGCGGGTCGGGAGCCGTCGGAAGGACGGGAGCGGCGCTGATCCCCGGATCGATGCTGATGTCCACGCCGTCGCGGGTGTAGTTCGGCGACGAGACCGACGTCCTGTTGGGGACGGAGCGTCCCGGCGTGGGGTCGAACGGGATCCAGCCATAGCCGGGGAACTGGACCTCGACCCAGGAGTGGGCGTCGCGGTCGAGGATCTCGTACGAGGATTTGTCCGGATCGAAGCGGCCGGCGTCGGACGTGAAGCCCACGGCGACGCGCGCCGGGATGCCGTTCATGCGGAGCATCAGCGCCATCGCGCCTGCGAAGTGCTGGCAGTACCCGCGCTTGGAGAACAGCAGGAAGTCGACGAGATCGGGGTTCCCGACGGGTCGCGGGGCTCGGTCGTCGTAACGGTACGGGCTGCCCCGCACGAACGCCTCCACCCGGTTGACGGCCTCGTACGCGGTCCGCGCGTTGCCGATCACCCGCCGCGAGAGGCGGTACACGCCGTCGTACTGCCCGAAGTCGAGCGAGTCCGGCCGCGCCTCACCGTTCCGCCAGACCGGGACCCGCACGGGGACGGCGCCGAGCCCGGGCACCACCGTGAGAAGCTCGGGCTCGACGTCGCCGTAGGGCGCAGCGTCGATCAGGTCGCGGATCCCGGGGTTCGGCACGAGCGTGTCGACGACGTATCGCGTCTTGAGGCCGAGCGACGGCTCGACCCGCATGGAGTCGTCGTCGAGGATCGTCACCGAGCGCCGTCCGATTCCGCTCACCGTGATCGGCCGTCCGCCGACCAGCAGCCAGGGCGTGCGAACGCCGGTCAGCGTGACGCGCTGCTCCACCGATGCGTCGGTGCCGCGCGTGTCGGGGTTCAAGCGGACGCCGCCGTTGGCGGCGACGACCGCCCTGGGCGACGACGCCTGCCCGAACGAGAGTCCGTCGAAGGTCTCGAGCGCGAACGCCCGCAACGGGATCGGCTGGTCGGACTCCACCCGCGCGATCACGACCGGGTTGTCGGGATATGTGAGGGGCCCGTAGCTCTGTCGAAAGTTGATCGAGGTCACCCCTCCCGTTCCGCCGAAGTCCCAGGCGCGCCAGTTCCACCAGGAGTTCGGGGTCGCATCCCCACTGAGGCTGAGAAGGATGGCGACGGCCGCGATGACGCTGCCGAGGAGGCCCGCGCGGCCGTGGCCCGGCATCGCGCCGACCCGTCGTGGCGCAACGAGCCGGAAGACGACGAGCGCGACGACGAGGGTCACCGTGCCGGTGAGCACCGGCCGATCGGGTGGCACCAGGGTCCACCGGTAGGCGAGGCCTACGGCGGTCGCGATGATCGCGGTGAGGGGGCGGCGTGCGACGATCGCCTGCCAGGCGATGAGGGCGGCGGCGCCGCAGAGGATGAGCAGCAGCAGGGCGGAGAGCGCCTGCGGCCGATCGGGCGACAGGGGCAGCGGGGTCGCCGATGCGTTTCCGAGGCCCTTGGGGATGATGTCGCCGAGAGCGGACCAGGCGTCACCGTCGGCGGTGACGATGCGCAGCGGGCTCGCGCCGACGGCGACCCCGAGCGCGCACACCGCCGCGAGGAGTGCGGTGAGGGTTGTCCAGGCCGCCGCACGTCGCACACGGGCGACCCGAACGAGCGCGGGCGCGGCGCCGAGTGCGGTGACCAGGGCGAGACGGCCGCGCGGCGGCTCCACCCAGAGGCCCGACCAGGTGGTGGCAAGCAGGGTGAGGAGCAGCCCGGCGGCGACGATCGGACCGCGTGCGCCCAGACGGCGCAGGAGATCAGACGAGTTGCGCACGAGCCCTGCTTCCCTCCAGCGCCGCCGCGAGACCGGAAGCCTCCGCCACCTCGGTCACCGACGCTCCGGCGCGGCGGAGATCCGACGCGAAGGCGCGAGCCGGTCCGACCAGCACGGCCGCGAGGTTCACCCCGGCGGCTCGTGCCTGACTTGCCGCGGACGCCAGGCCGCGATCGCCGCCCGCGCTCACCAGCACCAGCGTGCGGAGCGTCTCGTGGCGCCCCATGGCCGCGCGGAGGGCGAACGAGATGGCCTGCGCGCCGTCGTCGCGCACCAACGCGAGCTCCCGCTCCAGTGCCCCCGTGGGCGTCCCGAGCGGGAGCGACACCGCCCGTGCCGCGGTGTGCTCCAGCCCCACCGCGTCGCCCCGCGCGGCACAGATCGCCACGAGGCTCGCCGCCGCCGACACGGCCACCTCGAACGGTCCGTCCGGCGGCCCGCCATTGCCGGCGTCGGCCCGGGCGTCGAGGAGGACGAGGAGCGCCGCCCCGCGGCCCGATTCCCCTTGGAGCTCCTTCGTCTGGAGCCTCCCGCGCCGGGCGGTCTGCCCCCAGTGGATGAGCGAGAGCGGGTCGCCGGGCTCGTAGTCGCGGATGCCGCCGAGCTCCGAGCGCCCGCGCATCTGCCCCGCCTGCTGCCCGGCGCGCCGCGCCCCGCCGGACTCCCAGAACGGGACGGCGATTGGCACGGTTCGCGGGAGGACGAGCAGGGTGGCGTCGGCCTGGACCGCGCGCCGGACCCGCGCGAGCCCGAATGGATCGGCGATCGCCACCCCCGGCGGTCCGAGCCGGTGCTCGCCGCGTGGGAGCCCCGAGAAGCGGAACTCGGCTCGGATCTCCGACCCGAGCCAGGTTGGCCTGCGAGCCTCGCTGCGGGCGGTCTCGGGGAGACCGGGGCGGATCTCCCAGTCGAGGATCCCGAGGGCCCGGTTGCGCACCGGCCACCCGGTGAGCCGAACCGTCGCGACCGCACGCTCGCCGCTGGCCAGAGCCTCGCGGTCCACGCTGCGGGAGATCCGCAGTCCCTTCGCAACGACCTCCACCAGGGCGATCGCGGCGACCCCGAGGATGAGCATCCCGATGCCGAGTGGCCGGAGGGCGGGGGTGCCGAACCCTCCCGCAGCGATCAGGGCGACGACGCCCGCCGCGGCGACGGCGATGGCACGCGGGTGGCGGCGCTTTCTAGAGCGCCGGGGTCCGGACGGCACCGAGGGCCTCCGCGACGATCGTGTCGCCCTGCACCCCCGCCACGCGCGCCTCCGGGCCCATGACCAGCCGGTGCGCCAGGACGGCCCCGGCGACCGACTTGACGTGCTCAGGCACGACGTAGCCCCGGCCCTCGATGAGCGCGACCGCCTTCGCGACCCTGAGCAGGGTCAGCGCTGCGCGGGGGCTGGCTCCGAGCACCAGCCGGGTGTCGCGGCGGGTCGCGTCGACGATCTCCACGATGTACGACGCGATGGCGGGGTCGACGTGCACGCGGCCGGCGGCGGCGATCGCGGCGCGGATCTGGGCGTCGTCGGCGACGGGCGCGACATCGTCGACGGGGTCGTGCCCGGCGAGGTCGATGATCATCTTCGCTTCGAGCTCGGCGTGGGGGTATCCGATCGACAGCCGGAGCGCGAAGCGGTCGAGTTGCGCCTCGGGAAGCGGAAAGGTCCCTTCGTACTCGATCGGGTTCATCGTCGCGACGACCATGAACGGGCGCGGGAGTGCCCGGGTGTGCCCGTCGATGGTGACCTGCGCCTCCTCCATCGACTCGAGGAGCGCGGACTGGGTCTTCGGCGACGCCCGGTTGATCTCGTCGGCGAGGAGGAAGTTCGCGAAGACCGGGCCGGGGCGGAAGTCGAACGTCTGCGTGCGCTGATCGTAGACGTGCACGCCGGTGACGTCGGAGGGCAGCAGGTCCGCGGTGCACTGCAATCGTGCGAAGGCGCAGCCGGACGCCCGTGCGAGGCTCTTGGCGAGGACCGTCTTCCCCACGCCGGGCACGTCCTCGACGAGGAGATGTCCGCCGGCGAGCAGGCACGCCACGGCCGACGCGAGTGCATCGCGCGGGGCCCGGACGGATGCGGCGAGCGCGTCCACGAGCGCGTGTGCGAGTTCGGCCCCGCGAGCCAACTCGTGGTCCGCCAGCGGCGGCGCGGAAACGACGTGAAGGCGCTCCACGACGAGGACGGTAGCAGGGCCCGCCCCCCGGAATCCCTGCAACCGGGTGCCGGTCAGGCCGCCGTTCCGGCGGCGAACGCCGGTGCCATCGTCAGCGTGCCGCGAGCAGCGGCGCGACCACCGCCAGGATGCGATCGGCGCACTCGGCCTTGGAGGTTCTGGGGACCACCGTCTCGTGGTCGCCCGGGCCGATGATGGTGACGGCGTTGTCGTCACCATCGAATCCGATGCCCGCGACGGATACGTCGTTGTGGACGATCACGTCGAGGCCCTTGCGTGCCCGCTTCTCCCGCGCGCGGGCGAGCCCAGCCTCCCCGTGCTCCGCGGCGAAGCCGACGAGGATCTGGTCGGTTCGCGCTGCGGAGAGGGTCGCGAGGACGTCCACGGTCGGCTCGAGGCTCACCGTGAGCTCGGGATGCGCCGACTTGTCGATCTTGCCGGCGTGTGTCGCCGCCGGTCGGAAGTCCGCGACCGCCGCCGACATGAGGAGCGCGTCGCAGCCGGCGAACGCCCTCCGTGCGGCCTCCAGCAGCTCGGCGGCGCTCTCGACGTCGACGTAGGCGATGTCAGGGCGGCGCGGAAGGTCGACGTTCGCGGCGATCACGGTGACGTCGGCCCCCTGCCGGCGGGCCGCCTCGGCCAGCGCGAAGCCCATGCGCCCGCTGGAGCGGTTGCCGAGGTAGCGCACGGCGTCGAGGCGCTCCCGAGTGCCGCCGGCGGTGACCAGCACCCTGCGCCCCGCCAGTGCCCCGCCGGTGCCGGAAAGCCTGGCCTCGACCGCGTCGACGAGGTCGTGGGTGTTCGCGAGGCGTCCAGCGCCGACGTCGCCGTCGGCGAGGAGCCCCTCGCCGGGTGCGATGACCCCGACGCCGCGGGAGGTCAGCGTCGCGAGATTGGCGCGCGTGGACGGGTGGTCCCACATGCGCGTGTTCATTGCGGGCGCGACGAGGACGGGTCCGTCGAACGCGAGGTAGCACGACGTGAGCAGGTCGTCGGCGAGCCCGGCCGCCATGCGCGCGATCGTGTTGGCCGATGCCGGCGCGACGAGCATGAGGTCGGAGCTGCGGGCGAGGTCGAGGTGGCGGTAGTCGGGTGTGTCGTCGGCACCGAAGAGTCCCGCCCCGACGCGGTGGCCGGAGAGGGCGGCGAACGACGCCGCGCCGACGAACCGCTGCGCCGCCTGCGTCATCACCACCTGCACCTCGTGGCCGGCCCGCCGCAGGGCGCGGAGCGTGTCGATCGCCTTGTAGGCGGCGATGCCGCCGGTCACGCCGAGCAGGATGGTGGGCATCTAGTGGTCCGCTCCGATTGGTTGCGCGCCGATCTCACGAGCCACGATATCGACGAGCTCGTCGACTGCGACCTCGACGTCCTCGTTGACGACGCGGTAGTCGAACTCGCCCATCGCGGCGAGCTCGCGCCGGCTGACCGCGAGGCGCGTCGCGATCTCGCCGGCGCTGTCCGTGTTGCGCTGCTCGAGGCGCCTCGCGAGCTCGGACATCGACGGGGGTGCGATGAAGACCGTGACCGCGTCGGGAAGCATCGAGCGGATGGCACGGGCACCCTCCAACTCGATCTCGATCACCACGGACCGGCCCGCGGCGAGCTTGGCGTCGACCTCGCGTCGCAGCGTTCCGTAGCGGTTGCCGGCGTACTCGACGTGCTCGAGGAACTCCCCCGCGGCCACCGCCGCGGCGAAGTCGTCCGCCGTCATGAAGTGGTAGTCCCCGCCGTCGATCTCGCCCGGGCGCATCGAGCGTGTGGTGGCGGAGACGGCGACCACGAGACCGGGGAACCGGGGAAGGAGCCGCTCGATGAGGGTTCCCTTCCCGGCCCCCGACGGTCCCGAGATGACGAGTACGCGAGCCCGGCTCGTTACCGGCTCAGAAGATCGACCAACTCGTTGCGTTGACGTTCCGACAGCCCCCCGACGGTCTTCCCCTGCGAGATGCGGCAGTGGTTGATGAACCGCGTCGCCTTGACCTTGCCGTATTTCGGTACGGCGAGAAGCATGTCAAAGACCTTGGCGGTCATCACATAGTCGGGAGGCGCTTGGATGACATCCTTGATTTGGACCCGTCCGCTCTTCAGGTCCTTCTTGAGTTGCGCCCGGCGGGAGCGGATGTCGTTCGCGCGACGGAGGGCGTCCATTCGCTGATCGAGCGACCGTTCGGGGGCCTGGGTGGGAGCCTTCAACGTGGTGACCATCGGCGGGGATGATAAGGGGCGCGCGTGACGGTCTGCAAGGCCGTGTTTGCAGCCGTTTTCAAGAAAATTTCACGCACGTTGCACGGACATGACGATCTGGGGTCGTTCCCGCAACGAGCGGCGATCTTCAAGCTCAAGTTGAGGTCCATTGACCCACCGCGTAAGTGCCCTCTGTGCGGAGATCTTGGAGCGCCACCGGCACGCTCCCGGGAGACCGGATCGCGTCCGCGGTCGCCTCCGCGGCCTCCATCGTCGTGATGCACGGGATGCCCGCACGGATCGCGGCCCGTCGGATCGCGGCGCCGTCGCTCTGGGCGCGCCGGCCGCTGGGTGTGTTGATTACCAGATCCACGGTGCCCTCGCGGATGAGCGTGGGGATGTCGCGCCCACCCTCGTTGAGCTTCCCGACCGCCTCGACGGGGATCCCGGCGGCGGCGATCGCGGCGGCCGTCCGCTCGGTCGCGACGAGCCGGAGACCCGCTCGCGACAGGCGCTGCGCGACGGCGACTGCGCGCGGCTTGTCCATGTCCGTGGCCGAGATCACCGCGGTCCCCGAACGCGGGATCGTCGCGCCGGCGCCGCGTTGGGCCTTCGCGAAGGCCTCGCCGAAGGATCCGCCGATGCCCATCACCTCCCCCGTCGCCCGCATCTCGGGGCCCAGCGTCGGATCGGTACGGGGGAAACGCGCGAACGGGAGGACCGCCTCCTTGACCGCGACGTGGGAGCTCCCCCGGCCCGCCGGCAGGCCCAGCTCGTCGAGCCGTGCCCCGAGCATGAGGCGGACGGCGTGGTGGACGAGGGGCAGGCCCGTCGCCTTGGCCACGAAGGGAACGGTACGGGACGCCCGGGGGTTCGCCTCGATGACGTAGAGCTCGCCCTCCTGGAGCGCGAACTGGACGTTGACGAGGCCGACGGCGCGAAGGCTCGTCGCGAGTCTCGCCGTCTGCTCCTCGATGGTTGCGAGTACACCGGGACCGGTCTCCTGCGGGGGGATCACGCATGCGGAGTCACCGGAGTGTACGCCCGCCGCCTCGACGTGTTCGAGAATCGCCGCGACGTGGCATCCCTCGCCGTCGCAGAGGGCGTCGACGTCGAGCTCGATCGCGTCCTCGAGGAAGCGATCGACGAGCACCGGCCATGACGGTCGCTCGCGCTCCAGGTACGCGGACAGCTCCGACCGGTCGAAGACGATCGCCATGGCTCGTCCCCCCAAGACGTAGGAGGGCCGCACCAGCACGGGGTACCCGACCTCGTCCGCGGCGGCGAACATCTCGTCGGGTGAGCGCGCGATGGCCCACGGCGGCGCCTGCAGGCCGAGGTCCGCGAGGAGCCGTCCGAACCGCTCGCGGTCCTCCGCGAGGTCGATCGACTCGGCCGGCGTCCCGAGCAGGGAGACCCCGGCGTCGGCGAGCCCGCGCGCGATGCGCAGCGGCGTCTGGCCGCCGAGCTGGGTGATGACTCCGAGCGGGTTCTCCCGGGCGCACACGTCCAGGACGGCGTCGAGGGTGACCGGCTCGAGGTAGAGGCGGTCGCTGACGCCGTGGTCGGTGGACACCGTCTCCGGGTTGCAGTTGACCATCACCGCCGCGTGGTCCATCGCCCGGACCGCCTGGGCCGCCTGGACGCAGCAGTAGTCGAACTCGACCCCCTGGCCGATGCGGTTCGGGCCGGACCCCAGCACGATCACCGCAGGCCGGTCGTCGTCCACGGGCTCGCCGGCGGACTCGAACGCTCCGTAGAAGTACGGCGTCTGTGCGGCGAACTCGCCCGCGCAGGTGTCGACCGAGTGGTAGGTCGGGACGACGCCGAGGCGCCTGCGGCGCCGGCCGACGGCGAGCTCGTCGCCGCCGCTGGCCGCCGCGATGTCCCGATCGGTGAGCCCGGCCCTGCGGGCGTCACGCAGCGCATCCGCGTCGAGCTCGCCGAGCGGCCTGCGGATGGCATTGCCCGCCGCCGCTCGCGTGGTGATCTGCTCGCAGAACCAGTCGTGAACGCCGCTCGCCGCGGCGAGCTCCGCGGGCGCGACGCCTCGCGCTGCGGCCCAGTCGAGCAGGTCCCAGCGCTCCCACGTGGGTCGGCCGAGCCGACGCATCGCCTCGTCGATGCCGGACGGCTGCGGGGGCGGCGAGTCGAGCTCGCGTGCCGACATGGCCTTGCCGTAGGCCTCGGCGAAGGTCCGTCCGAGTGCGAGCACCTCGCCGACGCTCTGCATGTAGGTCGACAGCTCGCCGCTGGTCTCCGGCATCTTCTCGAAGGCGAAGCGGGGAACCTTGACCGCCACGTAGTCGAGGGCCGGCTCGAAACTCGCCGGGGTGACGCCCGTGATCTCGTTGGGCAGCTCGTCCAGCGTGTAGCCCACCGCGAGCCGGGCGGCCACGCGAGCGATCGGGAAGCCCGTCGCCTTCGACGCGAGCGCGGAGCTGCGCGACACGCGCGGGTTCATCTCGATGATCACCAGCTCGCCGCTGGCCCGGTCGAGGGCGAACTGGACGTTGGACCCGCCCGTCTCGACGCCGACGGCACGGATGACCCCGATCGCGGCGTCGCGCATCCGCTGGAGCTCGGTGTCGGTCAGCGTCATCGCCGGGGCCACGGTCACGCTGTCGCCGGTGTGAATGCCCATCGGATCGAGGTTCTCGATCGAGCAGATCACGATGGCGTTGTCGGCCCGGTCGCGGATGACCTCCAGCTCGAACTCGCCCCATCCGATCACCGACCGCTCGATCAGGACCTGCTGGATCGGGCTCGCGTCGAGCGCCACCGCGACCGCCGCCTCCAGGTCGTCGGGGGTCTCGACGACGCCACCCCCCTCGCCCCCCATCGTGAACGCGGGTCGCAGGATCAGCGGGTAGCCGAGCGCGTCGGCCGCCGCGCGGGCGCCGGCCGGGTCGCCGACCGTCTGCGCGTCGAGCACGGGGAGCCCGGCCTCCCGCATCGTCTCGCGAAAGGCCTCACGGTCCTCCGCGCGGTGGATCGCCTCGGCGTTCGCGCCGATGAGCTCGACGCCGTATTCGGCGAGGATGCCGGCCTCGTGCAGGCGCATCGCGACGTTCAGCGCCGTCTGGCCGCCGAGCGTCGGCAGCAGCGCGTCCGGCCGCTCTTTGGCGATGATCGACTCCAGCATCGGAACGTCGATCGGCTCGACGTAGGTCCGATCCGCGACCCCCGGATCGGTCATGATCGTGGCGGGGTTCGAGTTGACCAGCACGACCCGGAACCCGTCGTCGCGGAGGGCCGTGCACGCCTGGGTGCCCGAGTAGTCGAACTCGCCGGCCTGGCCGATCACGATCGGCCCGCTTCCGATCACCATGATCGTTTCGATGTCCGTCCGCCGCGGCATCAGCGTATGCCTCCCACGAACCGCTCGAACAGGTAGCCGGCGTCGCGCGGCCCGGGGCGGGCCTCGGGGTGGTACTGCACCGACCAGGCCCGCAGCTCCGGCGCGGCGATGCCCTCCACGGAGCCGTCGAAGAGGCTCCGGCGGGTGACCACCACGCCGTCGGGCAGACCGTCGCCGACGACCGCGTAGCCGTGGTTCTGGACGGTGATCTCGACGCCGCCGTCGTCCTCGCGGCGGACCGGGTGGTTCGCGCCGCGGTGGCCGAACGGAAGCTTCTCGGTCTCCAGGCCGAGGGCCCGGCCGAGCAGCTGGTGCCCCATGCAGATCCCGAAGACCGGGACCCGGCCGAGCACACCTCGCAGCGCGTCCACGACGACCGTCGCGGCGGCGGGGTCGCCGGGCCCATTGGAGGTGAACACCGCGGCCGGGTCCAGCGCGAGGATCTCCTCGGCCCCGGTTCCCGCCGGAACGATCTCGAGGCGGCAGCCGGCACCCGCCAGGCGTTCGGCGATGCTGGCCTTCATCCCGCAGTCGATCGCGACCACCCGCGGGCCGTCCCACCCGATCGCGCGTCGCGGGCCCGCCGCGCCGGTCACCAGGTCGATGCCGTCGAGGACCGGGTGGTCGCGTACGCGCTCGATCAGCTCCTCGGCGCCGAGCCGCGTCGACACGCCGCCCCGCATCGCGCCACGGTCACGCAGGTGGGTGACGAGCCGCCGGGTGTCCACGCGGTCGATCGCCACGACGCCACGCTGGCGTAGCCAGGCGCACCATCCGCTCGCGCCGGCGGCGCCCCCGGAGTCCCCTGCGGATGCCATGACGATGGCATCCGGTTGCACCCGGTCGCTCTCGTCGTAACCGGGCCCGGCGCCGTAGTTGCCGATCATCGGTGCGGCGAAGCAGAGGATCTGCCCGATGTACGAGGGGTCTGTCGCGGCCTCCTGGTAGCCGGTCATGCCGGTGGTGAACACCATCTCCCCGAGGGCGGTGCCGCCGGCGCCGACGCTGCGGCCGTGCAGCACCAGCCCGTCCTCGAGGGCGATCAGGGCCGGAGCGTGCCCGCGTTGAAGCATTCCGCCGCTGCCGGCGGAGGGTGTCTGAGCATCAGGCGCCATCTCAGCGCACGAGCTTCGAGATGGCCTTGAACTCGTCGCCGCCCGCCTGCTCGAGCATCTCGAACAGCGCCATCTCGGCGCTCGTCGCCCGGGCGCCGGCGGCAAGCATCTTCTCGAGGCCGACCCTGCGGTTCGTCGCCGTCCGCGACGAGACCGCGTCCTCGGCCACATGGACCTCGAAGCCGCGCTCGAGCAGGTCGAGAACGGTCTGGTTGACGCATACGTGGGTCTCGATGCCGCAGACGACCCACGTCGTGCACCTCGACCGTGTCAACGCCTTCTCGAATCCCTCCACGCCGCAGGCGCTGAACCGCATCTTCTCGACGCGCTCCGTGAATGCCGGCAGCCGGTCCTCCACCTCCGCGACGGTGCGCCCGAGCCCCTTCGGATACTGCTCGCTGACGAGCACGGGACGATCGAGTATTCCGAAGCCCTCGGCGAGGGTGCCCACGTTGCGCGCCATGTCTTCGAAGCCGTCGATGACCGGCCGGAAGCCCTCCTGGACGTCCACGACGACGAGCCCGGTCTGGTCCCGTCGAAGCAGCTGTGGATGTCGCGTCACGTTCGCCATGCGATCTGCCCTCCCGCGATCGTGAGGAGCACGCGGCCCGCGAGCTCCTCGCCGAGGAACGCCGAGTTGGTCGACTTGCTCTGGAAGCCCCGTTCGCCGACACGCTCCCGCGCCGCCAGGTCGATCAGGACGAGGTCGGCCTCGGCGCCGTCGGCGAGCGTCGGCACCGGCAGGCCGAGCGTGGCGGCCGGGTCGCTCCCGAGGCGCCGCACGAGAATCTCGAGCGGGACGCGGTCCGAGGCGACCAGGTGCGTGTAGCAGGACGCGAACGCCGTCTCGAGGCCCGTCACGCCGAAAGGCGCGTCCTCGAAGGGCGACTCCTTCTCCTGGGGTGCGTGCGGCGCGTGGTCCGTCGCGATGCAATCCAGGGTCCCGTCCAGGAGACCGTCGATGAGCGCCTCCCGGTCGTCCGCGCTCCGCAGCGGCGGGTTCATCTTGTGGCGGGCGGCGTCCAGGTCGAGCACCGCCTCGTCGGTGAGCGTGAGGTGGTGCGGCGAGACCTCGGCGGTGATCCGGACGCCCTGTGCCTTCGCCAACCTGATCACCTCCACGGTCTTGCGTGCGGAGACGTGGCAGATGTGGATGTGCGCGCCCTCGTACGCGGCGAGAGCCGCGTCGCGGGCGACCTGCACGCTCTCGGACACGTCGGGGATGCCGCGCATTCCGAGGCGGCTCGAGACGAGCCCCTCGTGCATCACCCCGCCCGCCGACAGGTGGGCGTCCTCCTCGTGCAGGACCAGAGGGAGCCCGGTGACCTGCTGGTACTGGTACGCCCGGCGGAGTACCTCTGCGTTGGTCACGGGACGGCCGTCGTCCGAGAAGCCGACCGCGCCGAGATCGGCGAGCTCGCCCTGCTCGGTGAGCGTCCGGCCCTGCTGCCCGACGGTGATCGCCGCGTAGAAGCCGACGCGCACGGCCGCCTCACGTGCCCCGAGCTCCAGCAGCGAGCCGAGCACCGCCGCGTTGTCGACGACGGGCGTCGTGTTCGGCATGCCGACGATCGTCACGAAGCCGCCGGCGGCGGCGGCCCGGCTCCCCGAGGCGATGTCCTCGGTGTCCTCCCGGCCGGGTGTGCGCAGGTGGACATGGGGGTCGACGAAGCCCGGCGTGACGAGCAGGCCGGTGCCGTCGATTCGCTCCAGCCCGTCCGCGTCGCCGCCGATGCGCCCGTCACGGACCACGAGGTCTCCGACCCGGTCGATCCCGGCGGCCGGATCGAGCACCCGGGCGCCGGTGATGACGAGCGATGCCGGCTCTCCCGGGCGCTGCACGAGACGCCCGCTCACGCAGCCACCGCATCGGCCAGCTCGATTGCCTCGGGCACCAATGCCGGCTCGGCGAGCAGGTCGTAGAGGATCGCCATCCGTACGACGAGCCCGTTTGCGGCCTGCCGCTCGATGAGCGTGGCGGGGTCGTCCGCCAGGGCCCCGGAGAGCTCGACACCGCGGTTGATCGGGCCCGCATGCATGACCCGCTGGCCTGGTTTCAGCCGTTCGTGGGTGACGCCGAAGCGGGCGGCGTACTCGCGCAGCGACGGCACGAAGCCGCCGTCCCCCATCCGCTCGTGCTGCATGCGCAGGACGTAGACCACGTCGGCGTCGGCGATGTCGCGGATGTCGCAGGAGGTCTCGACGCCCAGCGAGTCCTCGGCCCGCCAGGGCAGGAGCGTGGGCGGCCCGACCAGGGTCACGCGCGCCCCCATCGTCGTGAACCCCACGATGTCTGAGCGCGCCACGCGGGAATGGGCGACGTCGCCCACGATCGCCACGTGGAGCCCGTCGATCGGCCCGACCTCGCGCTCGATCGTGTAGAGGTCGAGCAGCGCCTGGCTCGGGTGCTCGTGCTTGCCGTCCCCGGCGTTCAGCACCGCGGCGTCGGTGAACCGGGCCGCGAGGTGGCACGCGCCGACGCCACCGTGGCGGATGACGAACACGTCCGGCCCGTACGCGTTGAGGGTGAGGATCGTGTCTTTGAGGCTCTCCCCCTTCTCGACGCTGGATCCGGCGCCCTTGATCGACACGACGTCGGCCGACAGCCGCTTGGCCGCGAGCTCGAACGAGGTCGACGTGCGGGTGGACGCCTCGAAGAACAGGTTGATCACCGTCCGGCCGCGCAGCGTGGGGACCTTCTTGTTGTCGCGGCCCATCACCTCGGTGAACCGGTTGGCCGTCCGCAGGATGCGGGCGATGGCCTGCCGGTCGAGGTCGGACATCGAAAGGAGTGAACGTCGCTTCATGAGGCGCTCCCGTCCTCGAGGAGGATCTCGTCGGTTCCGGCGATCTCGCCGAGGTGCACGGTGATGCGCTCGCCGCGGGCGGTGGGCAGGTTCTTGCCGACGTAGTCGGGGCGGATGGGCAGCTCGCGGTGTCCGCGGTCGACGAGGACGGCCAGCTGCACCACCGGCGGCCGGCCGTAGTCGAAGAGCGCGTCGATCGCCGCCCGGATCGTGCGCCCCGTGTACAGGACGTCGTCGACCAGCAGCACGGCGTGGTGGGAGATGTCGAAATCGAGCACCGTCTCCCCCACGACCGGGACCGCCGGTCGCCGGCCCTCGCCGACCCCGACGTCGTCGCGGTAGAGGGCGATGTCGATGCTCCCGAGGGGTGGCGCGCTGCCGGTGAACTCGCCGATCAACGCGGCGAGGCGTGCGGCGAGCGGCACCCCGTTCGTGTGGATCCCGACGATCGCGAGGGGCAGTTCGGCGCCTGCGTGACGCTCGACCACCTCGTGGGCGATGCGGGCGACCGTGCGCTTGAGCTGGTCGGCGTCGACCAGAACCTTCGCGGCCACGTCAGGTACCCGCGGACGGTGCGCGCGGGCGGCGTCGGGCGTGGATCATCTTGAGCTCCCTTCCGGCCTCTCCGGGCCGCGTTAAAGGTCGACTGCGGCGAGGGTAGCAGGCCGGACGGGCGTCCGGACCCGGCCGTTAGGCTCGTTGCGGGAAAAAGGACGGACGGAGGCGGATGTGAGGGCGACGCTACTCGAATCGGTGTTCCCGACGGACACGAATCCGCAGGGCACGCTCTTCGGCGGTCAGCTCGTCGCCTGGATGGACAAGGCCGCCGGAATCGCGGCGATGCGCCGCGCGCGGTGCACCGTGGTCACCGCAGCGATCGAGAACATCACCTTCAAGGTGCCGATCCACGTCGGCGACCTGGTCGAGTTGGACGCCAGGGTCGTCTCGGTCGGGCGCACGAGCATGCGGGTCGAGGTGGAGGTCTTCCGCGAGTCCCCTTTCGGGACCGACCGCATGCCCTGCACCGTCGGGCGGTTCACGATGGTCGCGCTCGACAAGGAGCATCGCCCGACTCCCGTGCCTGAGCTCGCCGACGAGGGGCCCTGGGTGGCCTGACCGCTCAGCCGGCCGCGACGGGGATGTCACCGGCGCCGGACTCGTCTGAGCGCCCGTGGCTGGCGCCGTCGTCGCCGGCGCGCAGGAGCCGGGGCTCCCCGCGCTCACGGAAGGGAATCTCGACCTGATCGAAGTCGCGGGGCACGACGACATCCGCGAAGACGGCCTCCGCCTCGGCGCGGGCGTCGCGCGGCATGAACCGGCTGGAGAGGTGGGTGAGCGCAAGGAGCCGCACACCGGCAGCCCGGCCGAGCTCGGCGGCCTCCCGGGCAGTGCTGTGACGCGTCTCGAGGGCGCGGTCGAGTTCGGCGTGCAGGAAGGTCGCCTCGTGGATGAGCAGGTCGGCGCCGTGCGCCGCCGCGGCCGTCGACTCGCACGGCCGCGTGTCCCCCGAGACCACGATCGAGCGCCCGGCACGCTCAGGCCCGAGGACCTGCTCGGGGCGGACGACGCCGCCGGTCTCGAGCGTCACCGTCTCGCCGCGCTGGAGGCGTCCGAACATCGGACCCGCCGGCACGCCGAGCGCCGCGGCGGCGTCCACGTCGAATGCACCGGGCCGCTCGTCCTCCACGATGGCATACCCCAGGGAGCTGACGCTGTGATCGGTGTGGAAGGACTCGATGGCGACGCCGGCGCCCTCGTGGACGGTCTCGGCGGTCGCCTCCTCGATCACCAGCGGATACGGCGTGCGGCCGATCACCACCCCGAGCCGGTCGACCAGCTCGCGCAACCCCCGTGGACCGACGACGCGCAGGGGCCGCTCCCGTCCACGGAGCCCATACGTCTTCACGAGGCCCGGCAGGCCGAGGATGTGGTCGCCGTGGAGGTGTGTCAGCAGGATCACGTCGACGTCGACCAGCCCGAGGCCCGAGCGGAGAAACTGCCGCTGGGTGCCCTCGCCGCAGTCGACGAGCCAGCGATCGCCGCCGCGCGCGATGAGGGTCGCGGCCGTGCCGCGCGCCCTGGTGGGTACGGACGCGGACGTGCCGAGGAAGGTGACGTAAAGATCCACGGCCCGCGATCCTACCCCGACCGTCGCGCCGTCACCGACGTCCGTGCCACCTCGCCCGGCGTGTGGGAACATCGCTCGGTCCCGCGACCCGAGGAACCCACGATGACGACCTCCCGCATTCCCCTGGCCACACCTCACCGTCCGGCGCGCCCGCGCGCGCCGTGGATCGTCGCAGGCGTCGCGTCCGCCGTGATCGCCGCCGCGGCGCTCGCCCACGACGCCCATGGCGCCGTCGTCCCGGCGCAGCAGATCCCGGCGACGGCGACGACGCCCGCCGGGTTCGCCCCGCCGGGTTGGCGAGTCGAGAAGCGCGCCACCGGCGACCTGGACGGCGACGGCGACCGTGATCAGGCGATCGTTCTCATCCAGAGCGAGTCCGGCGGCGCCGCGTACGGGGTCGTCGACGGCTCGCGCGCGCTGCTGCTCGTGCGGCGCGAGGCCGGCGGGCTCCTGCGACGGGTCGGATTGGCGCCGCGGCTGCTCGGGTGCGCCGAATGCGGAGGCGCGTTCTGGGGGGCGGCGAGGATGCCGGTGGGTGTCGTGATCGCCAAGCGCACCGTCGTCGTGCGCCAGCAGTTCGGCGGGCGGAGCCTCTCGACAACGACGCACCGGCTGAGGTGGCACGCCTCGACCGGCAAGTTCCGGCTCGTCGGCCTCGACACGCTCGTGACCGACCGGCTGACGGGCGTCTCGATCGCGGTGAGCACGAACCACCTCACCGGGCGGCAGACCACGACTCGCAGGCGGGGAGCGAAACTCCTCTCCAAGGTCACCAGGACGGTGTCCGTGGCGCCCCGGCCGATCGCGGGCCTGCGCTTCGGGAGCCTGAGGCCCTAGGGGAGCGCTCCTCCCCGCACCAACTCGTCGGGGAGCGGGCCGGTGGGCTCGTCCACGGCGAGGAAGGCGATCTTGGGCGCTCGGCCGCGGACGACGGTCAGCTCGACCATGCTGTGGCGGGGTTGGCGGCGCCGGTCGGTCGCGCTACCGGGGTTGAGGATGAAGAATCCGTCGGGCGCGCGTTCGTAGAGCGGGATGTGCGAGTGGCCGAACACGACGCCGCCGGCGCCGGGGAAGCGCCCGCGCATGCGATCGAGGCGGCCCTGCTCCGGCCCGCCGTTGTGCACGACCGCCAACGTGAGCCCCGGCAGCTCGACCTCGGCGGTTGCCGGGAGGGCCCGCCGCACGCCGTCGTCGTCGGCGTTGCCGTGAATGGCCACGAGCGGCTTGCCGAAACCGCGCAGCAGCGTGAGGGTGGCCATGTCGGCCAGGTCCCCCGCGTGGACGACCAGATCGCTTCGTGCGATCAGGTCGATGCAGGGCTGGGGGAGCGCCGATCCTCGGCCGGGGAAGTGCGTGTCGCTGAGGATTGCGATCCTCACCCCTCGGCGGCTTCCAGCTCCTGGACCGGCGGCAGGCCGAGCGCACGCCGCGTCTCGCCGAGCACGACTCGGAAGTAACCGGCGAATTCCCGCCCTTCGGTGACGTTCGGCCGGCCGGCCGCGGCACCGACGCGGGCAGTGGCGATCTGGGTGGCGAGCTCCGCCGCGATGCGCGCAGGGTCGTCCGGGGTCATTGGGCCTCCATGGTCGGGGTCTCGGGTAGACTCGCAGACGAGCGCGCGTAGCTCAGTGGATAGAGCGCTGGCCTCCGGAGCCAGAGGTCGCAGGTTCGAATCCTGCCGCGCGTGTTCCGCGTTTCCCCTGATAGGCGGCCACTTTTCTTGCCGTGTGGGTGTCGCAGCCAAACAGCCCCCACGGAGCGAACGTCGCCGTGACGGCGGCGGCGCGGGACTGGTGCGAGTACGCATCCGCGCTGTCGAGGGCGTAACTCGCCCCCTAGTGCAACGGCGCCCCCACCAGACCCGCCCCCGGATCGTGCTAGATCGCCACAGCCGCCATCGGGGGAAGTCGAGGGAGCCGCCTCGTTCTTCCCGTCCATGCGTTGAAGGGCGACGACCGCTTCCTTCTCGGGTCTTGAACAGCGTTCGCGCGCGCCCAGGGAGGGCGCTAGGAGTTATTCGACTCGCTCGCCGCCGTCCTCCCCCGCGGAGGCTCTCCCGGGCGGCTCATCCCTCTGGTCCGCGTAGGAGCGCAAGCTGTCGGCCGCCCACTTGGCTGGCATCGTGACGAGAGCGATGCTGACGTCGATCGCCCTCGCGGTCGCCCTCGCGGTAAGTCTCGCCAATCTCTGCACGGATCGGTCCTCTCTTTGGGTGTTGAGTGTGGACCGCCGCCGGGCGGACCTCTCCCGAAATCCCGTGGAACCCCGAAGGGTTGAGTGTACGGGAGGAGGAGCCAACCCGGCGCAGGGGGCTCGCCCTACGCTCCGAACCGCAACCATCCGCTGGATCGGCAACGGACCTCGTTACTTGAAGGGGTTCCGACTCCCTGCCGAGGCCGCGAAGATGCGCCGAAGCCCTTCGAGCTATCCCACCTCGGACGTCGCGGTCCTCATCACGAGCCAGAAGCCGACCGCTCCATAGCCGAAGTAGACGCCTTGATTGCCTGGCGCCGCCGCCCATTCGGACGCCGAGGCCTCCCCAGTCCTCGACGCCTCCGCGGAGTCGGCACAGAAACGGCTCACGATCACCCAGGCGATCCGCCAGTTGCTCGGGCTGCCCCCGACCTCCTTCGGCCAAGGCCCGCCTTCCTTGCGGGGCCTGGCCCTGGGGGAGCATCTCGGGAACATCTGCACCGGGACGGGGCGGTACGGGGCGGCATCGCCGGGAGAGCGAAACGGTGAGATTGCTGGGGTTTCGTGCCGCCTGGTACCACCACGTACCGCCCCTGCGTTGGCCTCCGGAGCCAGAGGTCGCAGGTTCGAATCCTGCCGCGCGTGTTCCGCATCCCCCGGTCCGCCGGAGGGTGGGAACCCGGAGAGGAACCTCCTCCCTCCTCCTTGGCATCGGCGAGGGTGGTTGTAATCGTCTCCGTGGTCAGTCCCCTCCACCGCAGGGCGGTCCCGATGACTGGAGCACTCCGTTTGGCTTGGTGGTCGGGGTCATCGGCCGTGCGGTCAGACCCCGAACGACGTGTTCGGCGGTCTGCGGGGTCCGAAGTCGTGGCTGGTCTCCATCGTTTTGGGCCTTACCAGGCGGGGTGGTCGGTTAGCTGATCTTCACCGGTGCTCGGCATCGGCGACACTGAGGGTGTTCGGCTGGGGAGGGATCATCGTCATCCTGGTCGTCAGCGCGGTCATGCGCCTCACCGCTCCCCCTCCTCCCAGCCCCGCCGGGCTCGACCGGAGGCACCGAGTGGGTCTAACGGAGGTTCGGTGGCGGTCGTCAGCCAGCGCCGGGGTGCGGCTCGCCGCCGGTCTGCGCCTCCCCGAGGCGTCGGCGGGTGGCCGCCTGGTAACCGGAGAGGGCGGCGGCGTCGAGTCGCTCTGCGGCGACGAACGCGGTTGCGGCCCGCTTCGACGTGGTGCGGCCGAGGGCCCCTCTCAGCACCCACGTCCGGGCGAGCGCAACGACGCGCAGCCTGTCGTCGGCCGGGTCTGGGGCACGGTTGGGGTTCAGGTACAGGTCGATCGCCAGCTTCGTGACGAGCACCCGGTCCGCGGGCGCGCCAACTGCCAACTCGATGCGGTGGGCGACGAGCGAGGCGAGCAGCTGCAGCTCCCGCACCCCGGTGCGGACCGCCACCCCGATCGACACGGAGCTCGAGGCGACCATCACCCATGGCACCCGCGTGAACCGGGCCCCGCGGGCCACTCTGCGGATCACCGGCACCGAGAGCAGGACGACGCGCTGGATGTTGTCGGTGAGGACCTCCGTGTCGGCGTCGCCTGAGAGTCGTCGGTTGGCCTCGGCGGCGGAGGTGACCCGCTCGTCGCTGAGCAGTACGCGGCCGATCGCCTGGTCGACGAGGGCGCCGACGGCCTCGACCAGCTCGTGAGCGGACGCGCGGGCGCCCTTCCCGATAGACGCTGCGCGGTCGCGTGCGGAGCGACCCGGCCCGTCGCCGCTTGAGCCGGCGCTCATCGCCGACGCCCGCAGCGTCTGGCACACGACCTCACTGGCGAGTGGATGAATCCCAAAGCCATCTTCATATGGAACATGGATACCACCCTCTCAGAAACCGTTCAGGCCGTGAATCCGGTCCCACTCGAGGATCGTCGGCCGACTCGGGGGTCGGGCGAAGGCGTGGGCGTCTTGCGCACTGGACCTCCCGGGTCGCGATCGCATGGCGCGTCGTGCGGCCTCGTGCCCGACCGAGACGCGGCGATACAGTTCGCGACGATGGAGTCACCCGCCTGGAGCGTGCCCCTCCCGCAGGGCGCCGAGCCGCCGTACGACGTGTACGTCAACGCCCAGCAGCAGCAGGAGGGTGCGGACTACGTCATCGAGGGCCGCTGGGTGCGGTTCACGAGGCCATTGCGTCCCCAGCCGCAGCTCGGGCTCGGCAGGCGGATCATGCTCGCGATCGGCATCGGCGTGTACGGCGATCTGCGCGGCGACGTCGTCGACATCGGCTACCGCGCGGGCGGGACGACGCAGGTGGCCACCGGCCTCCCCATCATCCCGCCCACCGGCGCCGGCGGGACCGGCGAACCAGGCTAGGCGCCGCCCGCAACGGCCGGGAGGATGGTCACCTCCCGCCCATCCGGGACCGGGGTATCGATCCCGTCGGCGAAGCGCACATCCTGGCCGTCCACGAAGACGTTCACGAATCGCCGCAGCGCGCCGTTCTCGGTGACGCGTCCGGCGAAGCCGGCGTAGCGCGAATCGAGCTCGGCGATCACCTGGCGAACAGTCCCCGGCGTGCACTCGACGGTCGATGCGTCGCCCACGAGCGGACGAAGCGGAGCGGGTATGCGTACGGAAACGGACATGGCCACCCCTCTCAGATGGTCGCGGTGGTGGCGAACGCCTCGGCGAAGGCATCCACACTCGGGCTGATCTCGATCGGGCGCAGTGCCCCTGCGACCGCATCCGGCGTCTTGAGGCCGTCACCGGTGATGTACAGCACCACCCGCTCGTGCCGGCCGATCGCGCCGTCGGCCGCCAGGCGGGCGAGGACCGCGGTCGTCACCCCGCCGGCGGTCTCCGTGAAGATCCCGGTCGTCTCGGCCAGCAGGGTGATTCCGTCCACGATCTCGGTGTCCGAGATCGCGGTGATCGACCCGCCGGTTGCGCGGGCGGTGTCGAGGGCGAAGGCGCCGTCGGCGGGGTCGCCGATGGCGAGGCTCTTGGCGATGGTGTCCGGCCGTACAGGCGCGACCCAGTCGCGGCCGTCCGCGAACGCGGCGGCGACGGGTCCGCAGCCAGCTGCCTGCGCCCCGTCGAGCACGGGGACCTCACCCTCTGCCAGACCGAGCTGCACGAGCTCACGGAACCCGCGATGGATCTTCGTGTAGAGCGACCCGGAGGCGATCGGCGCGATGCAGCGATCGGGGAGGCGCCACCCCAGCTGCTCCGCAACCTCGTATGCGAGCGTCTTCGACCCCTCGCTGTAGTACGGGCGCAGATTGACGTTGACGAATGCCCACGGCCGCTCCGACGCGAGCTCGCCGCACAGGCGGTTGACCTCGTCGTAGGTTCCGTCGACGGCCACCACGTGGCCACCGTAGACGGCGGTGGCGGTGATCTTCTGCGGCTCGAGATCCGCCGGCACGAAGACGAAGCTCTCGAGGCCGAGCGCCGCGGCCTGGGCTGCGACCGCGTTGGCGAGGTTCCCCGTCGACGCGCACGCCACGACGTCGAAACCGAGCTCCCGCGCCTTCGCGAGGGCCACCCCGACGACGCGGTCCTTGAAGCTGTGGGTGGGGTTGGCGGCGTCGTTCTTGACCCACACCTCGGCCAGCCCCAGCCGCTCGGCCAGCCGCGGCGCCGGCACGAGCGGGGTCAGCCCCACCGGCAGGCGCGCCGGGTCGGCCGGTCCCGCCGGCAGGAGATCGCGGTACCGCCACATCGACGGCGGCCCGGCGGCAATCCGCGCTCGCGTGACCCGTCGGAGGCGGTCGCCGTCATAGGCCACCTCCAGCGGTCCGAAGCACTCCTCACAGGCGTAGAGCGCCGCCAGTGGCCGGGGCGTTCCACACCCCTTGCAGCGCAGCGCGGTTGCGGTCCCACTCGCATCTGTCATCCGGTCGCTCCTCCTGGTGCTTCGTCCGAGAGGACGGATCACCGGGGTCACGAGCCCCTGATCTCCGCATCTCTCAGACGAAACGATCGTCTGATGGATTTGGCACCTGACGCGATTGCGCTGGTTGCCGCGGCTTCACAGGGCCAGTCCCTCCACCGCTCTTGATGCGAATCAAGTGGCGGGATTGTATCCATCCGCACGGTGCGGTCAACCGTGTCGCCACGAGACGTCAACCGGACCGAAGCGGTTCGAAGGGGCTCCGAAACGTCCGGTACCCTGTGGGGCGTCGTGGATCCAGACGCAACGCAAGGCATCGGCGAGGACGCGCCCGACGACCCCGCTTCCGAGCTCGCCGAGACCGAGCACGCCTCGACGGACGAGTCCCCGGCGTCCGGAGACGGTCTCCCCCCTCGCCCCCCGACCACCGGGCAGCTGCGGCGTGAGCGCCGTCGCCTCTGGGACGAGCGCCAAGAGACGGTCTACCATCTCGGCGGGCTCGCCTACGATCTGTACTTGCGGGGGATGCTCGGCGACGATCTCGTCGCGCGACGGGCCGGAGTCGTGCTCGAGCTCGACGCTCGGATCGCCGCGATCGACGAGCAACTCGCCGAGCACGACGCACGCCGGCGGCAAGGACGCGTGCGCGTGCCGCCCGCGGCGGGCTACTGCCTGAGCTGCGGCGCGCCATACCAGGCTGACGCGGTGTTCTGCTTCCGCTGCGGAGCCCGCGTGCACGTTGCGGTCGACGAGGCGGACACCCAGGTCATCGCGACCTCTGAGACCGCGGTGATCGGGGACGACTCGACCCTGGTCATTCCGGCGACGCCCGAGGGGCGATGAGCGACGACCACGTCACGCTGCCCGACGACGAGCCCGATCGTCCGGAGGGCGACGCGCCCGCCGATGAGCCGCAGAATACCGAGCCTCCCGAGCCCGTCGTACCGACCTGCGCGGAGTGCGGCAACCCGCTCGAGCCTGGTCAGCCCTACTGCCTCGAGTGCGGCGCGCCGACGCCGGACGCGCCCAAGCTGCGCCGGAGGATCGGTCCCACCGGGATCCTGGCCATCGGGCTGGTGGCGCTCGGCGTCGGCGCGGGGGCGCTCGCCTACGCAATCGCCAAGGACGACGAGACGGCCGTCGTCATCACGCCCACCGGCACGACGATTCCGACCTCCACCACACTCCCGACCTTTCCGACGACGACGTCCGGGACCGAGCCGACGAGCTCCGTCGACGTGACCGACACCACCTCGACGTTCCCCACCACGTCCACGTTCCCGACGACGCCGACGACCACGCCCACCTTCACGACGACACAGACGACCACGCCCACGTTCACGACGCCGACAACCACGCCCACCTTCACGTCACCCACGACGACGCCCACGACGCCAGCCGGTGCCGACACCTGGCCCGACGGCACGAGTGGCTGGACGGTGATCCTGGCCAGCACGACGAGCGAGTCCGACGCCGCCGCCTTCCGTGACCAGGTGCGCGCAACCGGCCGATCGGCGGGGCTCATCGAGTCCTCGCTGTACGCGACCCTTGAGCCCGACTACTGGGTCGTGTACTCGGGGGTCTACACGAGCCGGACTGAGGCCATCAACCAGGCGGCCATCCTGCGGACGACCTACCCGGGCGCTTACGCAGCGCGGATCGAAGAGGCCTAACCGGCGGACCTCAGCGGGACTCCGCGACCCCGTCCCCGTCGAGGATCCGCACTCCGCCGATGTCGTCGGGCAGCTCGTTGATCGAGCGCGTGCGCTCGGCGCCGCCGTACGTCTCGTAGAGGTAGCGCACGATCCGGCGCGAGTCCCAGACGACCGTTTCGCCGTCGACGATCACCGGCACCAACGGCTGCCCCGAGAGCTCGAGCACCTCGGACCGCTCCGACCGCTCGCGAGGGACCTCGACGACCTCGTACTCGGCGCCGACGTTCGCGAGTCCCTGCCTCGCCGCTGCGCACCACGGGCACCGCTCGAGCTGGTAGAGCCGGATCATCGTTCCTCCCGGACTTGGACGCGTCCACTGTAGCCGCGGCGGGCGCGCCGGCGCCCGGCCGATAGATTCCAGCGGCGATGACGATGTCCCCCGCTCCGCCCGCATCCGCGGCGATCGTTGGCGTCGATGTGGGCGGGACGTTCACCGATGCCGTGGTCGTGCACGAGGGGCGCGTGGTGACGGCCAAGCTCCCGACCACCCCCGAGGACCAGAGCATCGCGGTGGTGGCAGCCGTGGTCACCGCACTCGAGCGTGCCGGGATCGAGCCTTCGGCGGTGACCGGGTTCGCCCACGGAATGACGGTCGGCACGAATGCGCTGCTCGAGGGCACCGGTGCCCCGATCGCCCTGGTCACCACCGAGGGGTTCGCCGACATCATCGAGCTACGACGGCAGGACCGGGCCCACCTCTACCGTCTCGACGCCCACCACCCGCCGCCGATCGTTCCACGGGAGCGGCGCATCGAAGTGCGCGAGCGCTGCGGGCCACACGGCGTAATCGAGCCGCTCGACGCCGCGACGGTCGACGTCGCCGTCGAACGGGTGCGGGACAGCGGCGTCGAGGCGGCGGCGGTGGGACTGCTCTTCTCGTTCGCCCACCCGGACCACGAGCAGGCGATCACGGCGGAGTTGCGCCGCCGGCTCCCGGGGCTCCACGTGAGCTCGTCGTTCGAGGTGCTACCCGAGATCCGCGAATACGAGCGGATCTCGACGACGTGCATCGATGCGCACCTGGCGCCGGTGCTCGGCCGGTATCTCGGGGCGCTCGGCGACCGGTGCGCGGCGGCCGGGCTGCCACACCCGGCGATCATGCAATCGAACGGCGGGCTCATCGATCTCGCGGCGGCCTCGCGGCACGCGGCGTGGACGGTGCTATCCGGGCCCGCGGCCGGGGTGCTGGGAGCTGCCCACGTCGCGACCGAGCTCGGTGAGGAGCGCGTGCTCACGTTCGACATGGGCGGGACCAGCTGCGACGTCGCCCTGATCGACGGGGCCCCGGCCCGCACGTCCGAGACGCGCATCAACGGGCATCCGCTGCACCTGCCGATGCTCGACGTCCACACGGTGTCCGCCGGCGGCGGGAGCATCGCCTGGGCCGACGACGGCGGGGCGCTGCGCGTTGGGCCGACCTCGGCGGGTGCCCACCCGGGTCCGGCCTGCTACGGACGCGGTGGCGTCCAACCCACCGTCACCGACGCGAACGTCGTCCTCGGCCGGATCGACCCCGGTGCGCCCCTCGCCGGTGGACTGCGGATCGACCCCTCGAATGCCGAAGCCGCGGTCGCCGCCCTGGGCACCAGGCTGGGACTCTCCGTGGAGGAATGCGCCGACGGAATCGTGGCGGTCGCGGTCCAGGAGATGGCCCGCGCGCTGCGCGTGGTGAGCGTGGAGCGCGGGATCGACCCCCGCGAGATGGCCCTCGTGGCGTTCGGCGGCGCCGGTCCGCTCCACGGGTGCGACGTCGCGGAAGAGCTTGGTATGCGACGCGTCATCCTCCCGGGCGCGGCGGGGCTTCTTGCGGCGCTCGGGCTCGTGGTGGCCGGCGAGCGGCGGGACGAGGTGCTGAGCGTGCTCACCACCCTCGACGAGCACGCCGACCTGTCCACGCCGCTTGCCATCCTGGAATCTCGGCTCGCCGCGGCGTTGCCTGGTGCGCGGCTCGAGGCGGAGGCCGACTGCCGCTACATCGGGCAGTCGCATTTCCTGACGGTTGACTGGGATCCGGCCCGGCCCACCGGTGCGCTCGCGGAGACCTTTCACCACGCGCATCGCCGTCGGTTCGGCGACGCCGACCCAGATCGACCGGTGGAGGTGGTTTCCATCCGCCTCGCGGCCACCCGCCCAGGTGCGACGCCGCAGATCGCGGGCAACCCGCCCACCGTCCCGCCGGACGGCCCCGCCGTGTTCGCGCTCGACGGCGCCACCGGCTGGCTCGCTCCCGGATGGGGTGCGTCGCCCAGTCACTCCGGAGCGATCGTCCTGGAGCGATCGGCGTGATGGACGCAATCTCCCTGCAGGTCATGTCCAACGCGCTTCGGGCGGTGGCCGAGGAGATGGAAGCAGCGCTCATCCGGTCGGCGTACAGCCCCAACATCACCGAACGTCGTGACTGCAGCACCGCGATCTTCGATGCCGACGGGCGCATGGTGGTGCAGTCGGCGTCGATTCCGGTGCACCTGGGTGCGATGCCCGAGGCGGTTGCAGCCGTGCGGGCCCGGGACGGCGTGCCGGGCGAGATCTGGGCGGTCAACGATCCATATCGCGGCGGGACCCACCTTCCCGACATCACGCTCATCTCCCCCATCGCCCTCGACGGTCGGCTCGCCGCATACGCCGTGAGCCGCGCTCACCACGCCGACGTCGGGGGGATGTCGCCCGGCAGCATGCCCGCGGGGTCGCGCGAGCTCCTGCAGGAGGGGCTGGTCATCCCGCCGGTGCGTCTCGTCCGCGACGGCCGCCCGGTCACCGATCTCATCGCGTTCCTGCTCGCCAACACCCGCACCCCGGTCGAACGCGAGGGCGACCTCCGGGCACAGATCGCTGCGCACCGCCTCGCGGAGCGGCGGCTGAGCGAGGTCGCCGAGCGCCACACCCCCGGGCGCGTGCGGGAGGCATTCGACGCCCTCCTCGACTATGCCGAGCGCCGGACGCGCAGGGCGATCGACACCATGCCCGATGGCACCTGGCAGGCAGCGGAGGCGCTCGAGGGCGACGGCGTGACCACCGATGCGCTCTGGATCAGGGTTGCGGTGACCGTACGCGGCGAGGCCCTCACGGTCGACTTCACGGGAACCGACCCCGCCGCGGCCGGCAACGTCAACTGCCCGCTTGCGGTGACCAGGTCGGCGGTCTACTTCGTCGTTCGGTCGGTCACCGACCCCGACATTCCAGCCTCAGCCGGGGCGTTCGCCCCCGTGCGGGTGATCGCGCCGCCCGGCTGCCTCGTCAACGCGACCCCGCCGTCTGCCGTCGTGGCGGGCAACGTCGAGACCTCCAGCCGCATCGTCGACGCGGTGTTCGCCGCCCTGGGACAGGCGATCGACGTCCCGGCCCAGGGGCAGGGCACCATGAACAACCTCGTCATCGGCGGCGCAGGATTCACCTATTACGAGACCGTTGGCGGCGGTCAGGGAGCGTCGGCGCACGCGGACGGGCCCTCGGGGGTGCACGTGGCGATGAGCAACACGCTGAACACCCCGATCGAAGCGCTCGAGAGCGCCTATCCGCTCCGCGTCGTTCGCTACGCGCTGCGCCACGGGACCGGGGGCGTCGGCACCCACCGCGGCGGCGACGGGATCGTCCGGGCGATCGAGGTGCTCGTCGATGCCGACGTCTCCGTGATCGCGGAACGACGGGCGGCGGGGCCGTCGGGACGGGCCGGAGGTGCGGAAGGCGCGCCCGGGCGCACGACGCTCAACGGCCGGGCCCTCCCGGCGAAGTGGCGCGGACATCTCGGCCCGGGCGACGTGATCGCGATCGAGAGCCCGGGCGGTGGCGGCTACGGTCAGCCCCCTGAGACCAGCCGCGAGCCCTCCTCCACGCCGACGAGCGTCCAGATCGAATAGCCGCAGGCATGGCAGTGGGACCGACCGCGGATTCCCGGCCGGCGGGCCGCCGAGCAGCGCTCCCAGTTGCCGCACCGACCCTCCTCGTCCCACGTCGAGATCAGGCAACCCGGGCAGATCTCGGGCAGATAGCGGATGCTCACGACCTTGACGGCGTCACGGCAGTGGCGGCACGCGTACACCGCGGTCTGGCCAGCGAGCGGAGCCATTTGGCGCTCTCCCGAGACGAAAACCCTGATGTGTTCCATGATGCGGGACCTCCGTTCGCGCACCCTCACGCGAACGACGCGAACGTACACCCGCCTCGACCGTGCGTCGAGTCACCGGCGACGGGCCGTCCCGAAAAGTCCGCTCCGAGCGGGTCCCAGGTCTCCCCGAGTGGCGCTAGGGGGAGCTGCGGCGGGCCAGATCGAGGCCCACGATGACGATCGCGTCGACATCCTGGGTGTCCTGCGTCACCGAAACGCCGTCGAGCGGCACCCGTCGCTTGATCCCCAGGTCCTTGGCGACGTTGTCCGCGACGTCCTGCTTGTCCGGCAGGTACATGACGAACGACGTGCGCTCATCGGAGGTGCTCGCGTTGTCCGGCGGGGCGGCCTTGTACCCGGCGGCCTCGACGAGCGGAACCATGTTCGCGGCGGCCTTCGGCACGCCGGAGCCGTTGAGCACGAGGATCGTGTACGCGCCCTTGCTCTGCGGCAGCGGAGTGGGATTGTCGGGAACCTGATCGTTCGCGCCGGCGACCGGTTGCGGGCGTTGGGTGGTCGTGCCCGCGGTCGTCGTCACACCCGTCGAGGAGGTCGCCGCCGAACCGCTCCCGTCATCCCGGATGAACAGGTACCAGCTGGTTCCCAGGACCAGCGCGATGACGGCGGCGATCGCTGCGAGATTCCCGAGGCGCGGGAGCTGGGGTCCCTCGCGCTCGCGCTTCGGTGCCAGCGTGCCCGTCGAGGTGCTCGACCGACGCGACAGCTGAGAGAGGCGGTCGAGCGACACGCGCGCGGCAGCGCCCTCGCGCTCGGCGAGGCGGGACTCGAGGCGACGCACCGCACGCCCATGCCGAATCGCTTGAACCACGAGGGCGATCGCCAGGAGCAGCGAGAGCGCGGCCGCCGAGGGCGTCAGGAGGTCAAGCCACTTCTGCACCGCTCGCGCAGGCTAGCAGGCCCACCCGGGAGCACCCGGCGCGGATGTCCTCGCCCGCCAGGTGTGGCTCGTCTCATGCCGTTCGCGGTGCGCGCCGATACACGACCGGATGGATTCATCACATTTGCAGGCGCAGGAAAACGCCGCCGAGCACGTCGCGCTCTCGGAGGTCGTCGCCGCGCTCTCCCACGCCCTCGATCTGACCGAGGGGCAACCCCGCGGCCACGCCGGACGCACGTGCCTGCTGGGCATGCGGCTCGCCCGGGCCGTCTCGCTGTCGGAGAAGGATCGCAGCAGCCTCTACTACGCGCTGCTGCTCAAGGACGCCGGCTGCTCCAGCTCGGCGGCGCGAATGACGGAGATCTTCGGCGGCAGTGACGATCTGGAGCTCAAACGCGCCGGGAAGCTCGTCGACTTCTCCCGCCCCGCCGAAGCCCTGAAGTTCGTGAAAGAGCACGCAGCGACGAGCGACGGCGCCCTGTCCCGGGCGCGCGAGGTGATCGTCGCGGCGATCCGGTTCGCCAAGAGCGGCGGCGAGATCGTCGAGGCCCGCTGCGACCGCGGCGCGCGGATCGTGGCGAGCCTGGGCTTCCCGTCGGACGCGGCCGAAGCGGTGCGAGCGCTCGACGAGCACTGGGACGGCAACGGCCGCCCGCGAGGCCTGCGAGGCGCGGGGATCCCCCATCTCGCGCGCATCGCGTGCATCGCGCAGACCATCGACGTGTTCCTCACCGCCTTCGGCGTCCAGGCCGCCCGTGAGATGGTGCGCAACCGGCGCGGACGCTGGTTCGACCCCGAACTCGCCGATGCGTTCCTGGCGATCGCCGACGGCGACGCGATCTGGCTGGAGCTCGACGAGGCCCTCGAGCCCAGGACCGTTGCCCACCTGGACCCCGGCGCGACGATCCGCACCGCGAGCGACGAGGATCTCGACCGCATCTCCGCCGCGTTCGCCGACGTGATCGACGCAAAGTCGCCCTACACGTTCAACCACTCGACGGGCGTGGCCGATTACGCCGTCGCGATCGGCCGCGTGATGGGCGTGCCGGTCCACGAGATCACGAAGCTCCGCAGGGCCGGGCTCCTTCACGACATTGGAAAGCTCGGGGTGTCGAACTCGATCCTCGACAAGCCCGCGAAGCTGACCGACGACGAGTTCGCGGCCGTTCGCCTGCACCCACGCTTCACCGAGGAGATCCTCTCCCGGGTCTCCGCCTTCTCGCAGATCGCATTCGCGGCCGGAGCGCATCACGAGCGCATCGACGGCGGCGGGTACCACCGGGGCCTTCCCGGCAGCCGCCTACCGGTCGCGGCGCGCATCCTCGCCGTCGCCGACGTCTACGAGGCGATGAGCGCCGACCGCCCTTATCGAGCGGGGATGCCGGTGGAGAAGATCCTCGGAATCATGCGCGACGACGTCGGCACCGCGTTCTGCGGGGAGGTCGTCGAGGCCCTGCACATCGTGCTGGGACGCGCCTCGGCGCCGGCTGCACGCCAGCTCGCCGCCGTCTGAGACCGGCCGGCGCTAGGTGCCCGGAGTCACCCGGTAGGCGTCGAACACGCCTTCGACGTTGCGCAGGCTCGAGATGAGCTGACGCAGACCCTCGATCTCGCCGATCTCGACGGTGAACCGCGTGCGGGCCATCTGGTCGTCGACCGCGCAGAACGCGCTCACGATGTTGGCGCCCGCTTCCGCGACCGCGCGGGAGAGATCCTCGAGCATGCGGGGTCGGTCCCAGCCGTCGACCGCCAACTCGACGTGGAAGCTGCGGCGCGCGGGACCGGTCCACGAGACGGGCGTGAAACGCTCGGGGCTCCGCTGGAGGGCCTTGGCGTTGGGGCAGTCCTCTCGGTGAACCGTGATCCCTCGTCCGAGCGAGATGTAGCCGAGGATCTCGTCGCCCGGGACGGGTTTGCAGCAGTTCGCCATCCGCACCATCACGTCGGCCACGCCGTCGACGGAGATGCCGAGGTCACCGGAGGGGCTGGCGCTGCGGGTCTTCTGGCGCCGGCGCTCGAGCTCGACCGATGGCTGTTCCTCGCTGACGACCTGGCCGGTCTTGAGCCGAGCGATGACCTTGTTGACGGCAACCTGCACGGACGTGCGGCCGGAGCCGATCGACACGTAGAACTCGTCGGCCTTCTTGAACCCCATCTCCTGGATGACCTGATGAAGGAGCGGCGATCCCGCGACTTTCTGGCTCGGAAGACCGGCCTTGCGTAGGTGCTCTTGGAGGAGTTCGCGGCCCTGGTGCTCGGCGTCTTCGCGCTGCTCGCGGCGGAAGAACGCGCGGATCTTGGACCTCGCCTTCCCGGTTGAGACCAGGTTGAGCCAGTCCCGTGACGGGCCGCGCGGGGCTTTGCTCGTGAGGATCTCGACGAAGTCGCCCGAGGCGAGCTTGTGCGAGAGCGGCACGATGCGTCCGTTGACCCGGGCGCCCACCGTGCGGTGCCCGACGTCGGTGTGCACGTCATACGCGAAGTCGATGGGCGTCGCGCCGGCCGGAAGCGCGCGCACCTCTCCCTTCGGCGTGAAGACGTAGACCTCGTCCTGGTAGAGGTCCGAGCGGAGGGTGTCCATGAACTCGCCCGGATCGCGCGTGTCCTTCTGCCACTCCATCATCCGGCCGAGCCACGCAAGACGCTCGGAGTCGCCACGGCCGTCGGCGTCCTCCTTGTAGAGCCAGTGCGCGGCGACGCCGAACTCGGCGGTGCGGTGCATCTCGTCCGTGCGGATCTGGATTTCCAGCGGCTGCCCGGCGCTCCCGATGACGGTCGTGTGCAGCGACTGGTACATGTTGAGCTTCGGCATCGCGATGTAGTCCTTGAACCGCCCGGGCATGGGCTTCCACAGCGAGTGGATGATCCCGACCGCCCCGTAGCAGTCCTTGACCGACTCCACGATCACGCGGAGCGCCGTGAGGTCGTAGATCTCGTTGAACTCCTTGCCCCGCCGGGTCATCTTCTCGTAGATCGAGTAGACGTGCTTCGCGCGTCCCGTGATCTCGATCGGGCGGATGCCGACGGCCTCCAGCTCGCTCTCGAGGAACTCACCGGCCTCCGCGACAATGGCGTCGCGGTCAGCACGGCGCTGGTTGACGAGCTGCTGGATCTCGGCGTAGCGCCGCGGGTGGAGCGCCGCGAACGACAGGTCCTCGAGCTCCGACTTGAGCGCGTGGATACCGAGGCGGTGCGCGAGCGGCGCGTAGATCTCGAGCGTCTCGCGGGCCTTCTGAATGCGCTTGTTCTTGCTCATGTAGCTGAGCGTGCGCATGTTGTGGAGCCGGTCGGCGAGCTTGACGATGAGCACGCGGATGTCGCTCGACATCGAAACGATCAGCTTGCGGTAGTTCTCCGCCTGGTGCTCGGCCTGGCTCTCGAATTGGATCTTCGTGAGCTTGGTGACACCGTCGACCAGCGCGGCGACCTCGCTGCCGAACCGCTCCTCGACCTCGCTGAGCAGCACCCCGGTGTCCTCGACGGTGTCGTGCAGGAGCGCCGCCTGGATCGCCAGACCGTCCATCCCGAGCTCTGCGCAAATCCGCGCGCATCCCACGGGGTGCGTGATGAACTCCTCCCCGGAGTGGCGAAGCTGGCCGCGGTGGCGTTCCTCGGCGAACACGTAGGCGCGGTGGATCGCCTCGGCGTCGACCTGCGGGTGGTGGATCGCGACCTCGGCGATGAGCTCGTCGAGGAGCGTCGTGTCGACGACCGGAGTCGCGCCTGTGTCAGCCAACTGCTCGGGCATGGGTACACGATACCGCGGGTCCGTCGAACGCCAGCGTGGCCGCACGCGCGATGTAGGCGCGTGCCGCGTCAAGTCGGTCGCTGCTAGCACACGCCGTGGGAGCCGTTTCGAGACCGGGTCCGTCGTGGGCCGCCGGCCGCGTGACGCCGGACGGCGTCAGCGTCACGCGGCCGATCTCGGCGAGCGCCACCAAGGCCCGAGCCGCCGCGACCGGGCTTCGCATCGGATCCGCCTCGCCCAGGAGCCAGCGATCGAGAGCGGGGCCCCAGGGAACCTCGACCGCCTCGGGCAGGGCGCGCCAGATCGCCGCCGCCGCCGGACGCAGGTCCAGGTCGCGCTCGACCGCCCCGACCGCGAACGCTGACTCCTCGTCTCCCCACAGCAGGTGCAGCCAGCGCCCCGCGGCGGCGGCCCGGGCCCATCCGGCCGACTCTGCGTCGGGC
Source organism: uncultured Thermoleophilia bacterium (assembly GCA_963777565.1). Taxonomy (GTDB): domain Bacteria; phylum Actinomycetota; class Thermoleophilia; order Miltoncostaeales; family Miltoncostaeaceae; genus CALMEC01. The sequence continues at coordinate 95,283 of CAVZQZ010000009.1, read as the reverse complement.
GGCGGGTCAACGAGGGCGACGTGGACGTTGTCCGGCAACTCGACCTCCGGCAGGGCCGCGTACTCGACGAGCACGAACGCCGGCCGGTCGCGGGCTTCGGCGATGCGCCGGCGCAGGCCGTGCGGGTCGCATCTCCGTCCCCCGATCACCGCGGCCTCCAGGCCGAGGCGGTGAGGCGCGAGCACGTCGGCCAGGACCGCTCGCCGACGGGCGGCGTCGGCGACAATCGCGACGACTCCCCTGTCCGCGCCTGCGAGGGCGGCCAGGCTCGAGACGATCGCGCCCTCTCCGCGCCGGTCGCGGATGCCGAGCGGCGGAGCCGCGGCGGGCGGCTGCGGCAGGTCCCAAGCGGCCGTCATGAGCTCGCGCACGACCCCGGTGCCGATCCGGTCGGGACAGTGCACGTCACAGGGTTGCGGGCACTGCCCGGGAAGCGGCTGGCCGGTCATGAGCGGCTCGACCGCCTCGATCGTGACCCGGGGTCCGACCAGATCCTGCCACCGGTCGACGGCGAGTCCAACGACGACGTCATGACGGTCGCCGACGGCCATCCGCCCACTGCGCTCCCCCATGCCCCACCCCAGCGCTCGGGTGTGCGCGTTGCCGGCGCGCAGCCGAAGCTGGAGGTGCCTGCCGTTCTCGCCCATCGTCCCGGCGGCCTCGAGCACGCATCCGGGGATAACGAGCCTGACGTCGGGATTGCCGTTGCCGAACGGCTGGAGGGTCTCGAGCGCCTCGGCCGTGGGCAGCGAGAGCTCGCGGATCCCTACCACCGCATCCACGACGCGCACCCGCGCACGGGCGATCGCCGCCACCGCCGACTCAGCGGCCGCGGCGAAGCCCGCTCGGAAGCCGGCGATGTCGGCCGCCGCAAGCTGCAACCCGACCGCGCCGGAGTGGCCGCCCCACCGTTGAAGCGAACCGCTCGCCGCGGCGACCAGTGCGTGGAGGTCGACCCCAGGCAGGCTCCGGCCGGAGCCTTTCGCGATATCCCCGTCGATCGTGACAACGATCGCCGGCCGGCCGAACCGGTCCACGAGGCGCGAGGCGACGATGCCGACGACCCCCTCGTGCCAGCCCTCGCCGGCGACCACGATGGCGGGAGCGTCGCGCGCCGCCTCCGGCGAGGCCTCCATGATCTCGATGGCCTCCTGCGTCACCCGTTGCTCGACCTCGCGCCGCGCCATGTTGAGATCCCACAGCTCCTGCGCGAGTGCGCGAGCGACGGAGGCATCCTCCGCGAGGAGGAGCGCCAGGGCGCGCTCGGGGTGAGCCATGCGACCGGAGGCATTGATCGCCGGTGCGAGGCTCCATCCGAGCGCGCGGGCGTCGACGCCCCGCGTGGAGATTCCGGCCGCCGCGCAGAGTGCGGCGATGCCGGGCCGTGGGGCTGCGCGGAGCGCGGTGAGGCCGCGCGCGACGAGGCGCCGGTTCTCCCCGACGAGCGGCACGGCGTCCGCCACTGTGGCCAGCGCGACGAGATCGAGCCCCTCGTCAGGGTCGGGAGCCAGGCGCCCGTCTCCGTCGAGCCGAGCGGCGATGGCCTGGGTGAGCTTGAACGTGACGCCGGCGGCTGCCGGGAGCGCGTCGGATCCACGGCCCAGGGCGGGGTTGGCGATGATGGCCGGCGGCCGGCGCCCTCCGGCGAGGTGGTGGTCGCACACCACGCCGTCGATCCCGAGGTCGACGGCCCGTTCGAGCGCTTCAACCGCGGTGGTGCCGCAGTCGACCGTGATGAGCAGGTCGCAGCCTTCGTCGGCGAGGCGCTCGACCGTCGCCACGCTCACGCCATAGCCGTCGGTGAAGCGGCTCGGTAGGAAGGCACGGGCGCGCGCGCCCCGTGCCTCGAGGGCACGCATGAGGATGGCGGTGGACGTGATGCCGTCGCAGTCGTAGTCGCCGTGCACGACGATCCGTTCGTTCCCGCGGATCGCGCGGGCGACGCGATCCGCGGCCTCCGGGATGCCGGGGATTGCCTCTGGCGGGTCGAGCGGCCCATCGGAGGCGAGGAACGCGCGCGCTTCAGCGGGGTCGGTCAGTCCCCGGCGGGCGAGCACCCACGCCAGGATCTCCGGGCAGTCGAGCGCCTCCTGGAGTCGTACGACGTCGGCGAATGCGACGCGGGCCGTCCGCCAGGCCACTACCAGCGCCCCGACTTCAGGATCCCGAAGAGGACGAGTCCCGCGAGCGCGGCACCCGCCAACAGGCCGGGGGTCGAGATGACCGCGACGCCGAGCACGGTCGGCCCACTGTCCGCGAAGGCGCCGATGACCGCCGATCCGAGGAACAGCGCGGCGGCGATGAGCCCCATCACGACGCGGTTGGTGGCGCCCAGCGCTCGCTCCGTGGACTCGGTGAAGCCCTCCTGCTTGATCGAGATCTTGACCTCTCCGTCGCGGATCTCGTCGAGGAGGTCGTGAAACTGGAACGGGAACGCCAGGAACGCTTCTGCGTAGCGCTGCATGTTGCCCTGCGCGCGGTCGAGCGCGACGTCGGGGCGGTACCGCTGCACCATGAGGCGCCGTGCATACGGCCGGGCGGTCTCGAAGACGTTGAAGTCCGGTGAGACTTGCAGGCCGACTCCCGCGAGGGTCGCGAGGGCCTTGTCGAGCAGCACCCACCGGGTGGGCAGCTTGATTTGGAGCCGGTAGATCGCCTGAAAGATGTCGCGCACCAGCTCCCGCCCGTCGATCTCCCCGACCGTGGCGCCGGAATAGCGCTGCAGGATGACCCCGAGCTGGTCGCGGAACTCCTCTTCCTGCTCCTTGGGGTAGCGAAGGCCGAGGTCGCGCAGGCGCCGCGGCAGGCGGTCGAGGTTCTGCTCGAGCACGTCGACGAAGACGTGCACGGCCGTCTGGCGGTCTCTGGGTGAGAGCTGCCCGACCATGCCGAAGTCGATCAGGCCGATCTTGTTGGCGCCCTGGACGACGATGTTGGCGGGGTGCGGATCCGCGTGGAAGAACCCGTGGACGAAGACCATCTTCATCCAGGTCTCGGAGATGCGTGACGCGAGCATTTGGCGGTCAGTGAGCGACCACACGCCGAAGTCGGTGCGGTTGAGCGTAGGGCCGTCGAGCCAGTCGAGCACGAGCACCCGGCTCGTGGTGTACCGCCAGTAGACCTTCGGGACGGTGACCGTTTCGTCGCCCGTGAACGCGCGGCGGGCGGCCTCGACGTTGCGTGCCTCGATTCGGTAGTCGAGCTCCTGCCGCACAGTCCGGGCGAACTCGTCGACGAGCGCGACGGTGTCGATGAACTCGAGCCGCTTCACGCGCTCGCGGGCGACGGGCGCGACCTGTTCGAGCAGGCCGATGTCGGCCTTGAGCTTGTCCTCCGCGTCGGGCCGCTGCACCTTGACGGCGACCTCGCGCCCGTCCGGAAGCATCGCCCGGTGGACCTGACCGATCGAGGCCGCCGCGACGGGTTCGTCGTCGAACCGCTCGAAGACCTGTTCGATCCGCAGCCCCAGTTCTTGCTCGACGGCTGCGCGGGCCGTCGACGCGGGGAAGGGACGGGCCGCGTCCTGCAGCGTGCGGAGCTCCCGGATCACGTCGGGTGGGACGACGTCGGGACGGGTGGACAGGAGCTGCCCGAACTTCACGAACGTCGGGCCGAGCTCGTCGAGCATCGCGGTGAGGCGCTGCCCGCGGCTCCGGCCGTTGGTGACCTCATCCTCCGGCCGGCGCGAGCGGCGTTTGTCGACGAGGAACCCGAAGCCGTGGCGGGCGGCGACCTCTCCTATCTCACGGAGCCGCGCGATATTCTGCCGGCGCTCACGCTGGGGCACTCGGCGAGGCTAGCAAGGTCCGCGGATGGGTCCGGTCGGCCCGTCAGCCGGTGGGAGAGCGGCATCCGCCACGACCACCGGCGGCGGCCGGGGCGCCCGTCGCCACCCGACCGGTGCCGCGCGGCGCATAGGGGGCCGCCGGCCGTCGGTGAACCAGCGCCGCAAGGTGCGGGAGGTCGGCCGGCTCGCACCGACGATTGGTGCCGTGATGAGCTCCCCGAGGACCATCTTGGGGTCATCACCCGCCGCAAACCGGCGCTCCGCCTCGCGCCGAAGACCGGCACAGACGGAGCTCCCGGGAAGCCCAGCGGGAGTCCTCCGTGGACGGACCCGGGCGAGATGGCGGCGCAGCGCGAGGTCGGGCGCCGGGTCATCGTCCCCGCAGCCCCCGCGGCGAGGCTTGCGACGAAGTCCCGCCGCCCCTCCACCGCTGGAACTCCACGCTCCGATGTGGCCCGCACAGCCGCACTGAGATCCATGCGTCAGATGGTGCCGGGCCCGCACCCCCTCCCCCGCCCCGGCGCAGATCGCGCATATCGGGAACCCGCAACGTGGGGAGCGGCCCGGTAACCCGCTCCCCGCCTGCAAACACGCAGTTTTCACAGGGTGTCGGCTGGGAGCATCGAGCGGCACCCAGCGGCACTTCACGGCACGATTGCCACTCGTCACGAGGTCAGGGTCCGCCCAGCGCCAGTTCGACGCACGTTTCTTGGCGTGGTTGAATCGGTGCCTCGACGAAGGAAGCAGCGATGGCCGAAGACGCAGCCAAGGTCGCACCCCACGTCTACAAGGTGGTGTTCGAGAACGAGCGGGTGCGGGTGCTCGAGGTGAGCATGGAGCCTGGGGAACGCGCGGACATGCATTCGCATCCCGACTGCTTCGTGTACTTCCTCTACGGCGGTAAGGGGAAGCTCACGACGCCTTCCGGCGAGACCGAGGAGATCGAGTGGCCCGCCGATGTGGCGAGAAGCAGAAGCGCACTCAACCGAGAACGTCGGACACACCGCCATTCGCGCCATCTTCTTCGAGCCGAAGTAGACCGGTTCTCAACGCCGTCAGGTCGCACAACGAGCCGTCATCTAGGATCTGCCCATAAGCCGTGGCAGCCCGGGAGTCTCGGCACGATGGCCGCACTGTTCGCGGCGCGCCCGCCCCCGCCCAGCTTCGGCGAGGCCCCCGTGGCATCCGACGGGGCCTCCGCGAATCCCTGAAACGTCGCCGGGTCGTCCAGATCGCGTCCGCCGACCGTGGCTTCCCTCGACGGCGCGGCACCTGGAGGAAGCAATGCTCCCTTGCGTCCGGGCAGACGCCGGATAGGGTCGGCGAAACGCCCAGCATGGAGGATCGCGCCATGAGCATCGTCGTCCGCTTTACCCCCCGGGGTATGACCGCCGAGAAGTACGAAGACGCCACCCGGCGCATGACGGAGGCTGGTCTCGAATTCCCCCCCGAGGGGTGTGACTACCACGTCTGCTTCGGGTCCGACGGGGACCTCCGCGTCAGCGAGATCTGGGACTCGAAGGAGCAGTTCGACGCCTTTGGCGAGCGCCTGATGCCCGTGTTAGCAGACGCCGGAATCGAATTTTCGGGCGCGCCGGAGATCTTCGAGGTTCACAACATCGAAAAGCGTTAGGCGCGGGCGTTTCGCCAAGCCCTTCTCGTTCGAGCACACGCCGCGGAGGCCGGGGCGCGGTGGCCAAGGCGCCCCGTCGCTCGGTTCAGGCAATGCCACTCGTTGTGCCACTGGCCGGAGTGATCGCGGCCGTCCCAGGCCGAGGGGGCCGCCGGCGCACCCTCATGCACCGGCGGCGGCCCCTCGGACACACCTGGCTCGGTGCCTGCGCTCTGGCGACCTCGTCTCCGGGCGCCGGCGCGGACACCTCACTTCGCGGGGTTCACGGACGGCCCCGCCCCCTCCCCTCGGGGTGAGAAGCCGTCCTGTATGGCCGCATCCAAGGGCGTCACCTCCCTGCGGCCGGCGGGCCCGTGCGGGCGCCGCTCGTCTGGCCGCGTGGTCCTGCTCGACCATCCGCTGTGCGCCGCTTCACGACGCGCGTTAGGAGCGTAGACCTGGCGCGGATGTCATCCCGGCCGCCCGCCCCGGTGAGCCACGACGCGCCGAGCGGCGCCCCCACCGCGAACCCCTGGCCTGTCGGCCGGCGGGTGACGGTGGGTGTGTGGCTGACCTGCGAGCGACGGTGCATCCGGGTTCACGTCCCGATCCCACGGTGCGAGCGTGCAAGCGACGGATTGACCGCGCTCACGCCCGTGCCCTCCACACTGGACCCTTTCCCGGAGTTCGTCAAGGGCCCCAAGCAAGCTGGCTGGGCGTCGTCGCCCGGCCCGACGGGCCGGGCGAGGACGGACACGGGGCCCGAGATCCACTGCATTCGACGCCGACCGCCAGTGACACTTCGGCAGACCGCGGGCGCAGAGGTTCCCCGAGATGAGCGAGGACCGCCCGCAGATGCAGGCGGTCCTCACGGGTGCGGGGGTAAGACGGGAGAGGGAACTAGCTGATGACGAACGTTCCGCTCGCGGCGAACGGGCCGGTTCCGGCTGCGGTGAGTCGGAGGCTGAAGCCCTCTGGAGTCGGCGCGAAACCGTGGTCCATCAGGACCTCGACGTCGCCGGGAGCGCAGTTGAGGCAACCGTCGACCTCGAGCACGAGGGTGCCCGGAGCGACCGCCCCGACAACCGGGCCGATCACCCAGTGCGACGGGGGCGGCACCACGCCATCGCGGAACGTCACGCCGCTCACAACCTGGTGGCCCGCCTGGAGGGCGTAGCCGCCGAGGGCGAACCGACCGCGACGTGGGTCGGACTCGGCGCCTGCGGGCACATCCCACCATGCGACACCCGACATGGCCGCCGGCATCGCCTGCGGAGCCGGAGCCGGCGCGGCCGGCGCCGACACCGACGCAGCGGGGGCCGGCGTGGCACCCGGCTGCAGCCGCGACCAGCTCGACACCGGGTCGACCGTCTGCTCCTGCGAGCCGCCGGGCATCATCGATGCCCATCGGGCCACGGGATCGGACGGCGACGACCCGACGGGAATTGGCTCGTCGTCGACCTCGAACAAGTGGGCCTCGTCGTCGTCCTCGTCGTCGAAGGACGGAACGTCGAACGGGTGGAAGTGCTCGACGACCACCGCCGGGCGGAACGACTCGACCACGGGCTCCGGAACGATCTCCGCTGCGACGCTCGCCGGAGGCTCCTCTCCCAGGGGCTCGTGAACGATCTCGGGCGTCTCCGCGACAGGCAGCTCGTCGACCACGTGGTCGACCACGACGGGCTCGAGCTCCTCGACGGCCGGAAGCACCTCCGTCTCCGACTCCTCGGAGAGGACGGGCTCCGTGTCGATCGCGGCAACCGGCTCCGGAGTCTCCTCGGCGACGGGGTCGGCGATGTCCTCCACCACCGTCTCCGCGACCATCGGCTCGGCGATCTCCTCGGCGACGGGCTCCGTAACGTCCTCGATCACGGCCTCCGGAAGCTCCTCGACCACCGGCTCGTCGTGCGGGACGGAGTCAACCCCGGGGAGCTCGAACACCGCCGTCTCCGGCTCGGCCGCCACCTCGGGAAGCTCCGGCGACTCGACCGGCTCTTCGACGGCGAGGGCGATCGGAGACTCCTGCGGCTCGACAGCCGTCTCGGCGTCGGGCTCGATCTCCTCCACCTCGTCGACCGGGTCCCACACGATCGTCGGGGTGTGCTCGACCTCGGTGGGCTCCTCAACCGTGCCGACCTCGAGAGGGGCGACGGGCTCATCGACGCTGACCGGCTCGACGGTCGCTTCGGGCATCGCCCACTCGGCGACCGCGAAGGACTCCTCGGCGATGGCGGTGGCCACCGGGGCGACTTCCTCCGCCTCTGCCGGCTCCTCCTTCGGCATCTCCCACAGGTCCTCCGCGGACCAGGTCGTCGTGTCGTCGTCGGGAGCCTCCCATGCCGCCTGGGCGGATGAGATCTCGTCCGCCGCCTCGTCGGCGTCGGGTGCGCCCCACTCACTGTCGCCGTCGGTCGCCGTCCAGTCGAACTCCGCCTGCTCCTTCTCCCAGGCGGGCACGTCGTCGTCGGAGGCCTCCTCGGTCTCGTCCGTCTCGGACCAGCCGCTCGCGGGGTCGAAGCCCTCCTCGAGGTTGTCGGTGGCCCAGCCGGCGGAGTCCGTCTCGGGAGTCTCGGTGAGCGCGGCAAGCGGGTCGTCGTGCTCGCCGGCGCCGTTGGCGGAGCCTTCCCACGACTGCTCGCCGGCACCGTAGCCGTTGACCGAATCGGGCGACGCCCAGACCTCTCCGGGGGTCGGCCATCCGGGCTCGCTGATCATGCCGTCCGTCGCCTCGGTCGCGGGTACCCCCTCCATCGGCTCCGCGGCCGCGTCGAACTGCGCGGTCCCGCCGAAGTCCATCGGTTCCCCACCGACCTCCGCTGCCGGGAGCCGGGGCACCATGCGCCCGGACGTCGACTTGGGCTCGGCGGTCGGCGTCGGGGTATCGGCGCTCTCCTTGCCCTTCTTCCCGCGGCTGAAGGCCCTTCCCTTCCCCGTCTTCTCGCGCGGGGCGCGCTTCGTCCGCGCGAGGCGCTCGGCCTTTGGCGCCGAGGCCTTTCCGGCCGGGGCGCCCTTTGCCTGGCGCTGCTTCACGAGGAGCAGCACGAGGAGCATGACGAGCACTGCGGCTCCGCCCGCTCGCTGCACCATGGACAGATCAGAAAGGAATTGCATCGGTTCTCATCGCTCCCTGTGACGGACCGCCGTTCGGAAGGCATAGGCGGTGCTCCCCCGACCTATCGGCGCGAACCACCCGCGACTAAAGCCTTCCGGCGAATGAGATGCGCAAAGCGACAAAAACCTGCGATACGCAGGTGGAACCATGCCGATTTCGCCCTCCCGGCGTCGGTCGGCAGCGCGCCGAGGATGCCCGGTTAGGCCGGTAACACCCGGTAGCTGCCGGCCGCCGAAAACTGCCCCGTATCGGCGGCGCTCAGGCGGAGCGTGCAGCCGTCCCGGTCAGGGGCGAACCCGGGATCCGCGAGGATCACCAACCCGTCGTCGGCAATGTTCTCCGACACCTCGATCTCGAGGACGATCCGGTCGATGGTGACGTCCGCAGGGAGGCGCCTCCGGAAGGTAATCGCCGAGACGACGCTGTGACCTGCTGCGGCGGCCCACCCGCCCAGCGCGAACCGCCCCTCGTCGAGCGGCGCCACCCAGTCCTCCAGAGCTTCCGGGCGATTCTCGTCGACCGGCCTGATCTCATCGACCTCCTCGACCGGCGGTGACCCGGCGAGCATGTCGTAGACCGACGTGAGCTCCGTCTCAGCTGCCGCGCCGGCGAGATCGGCATAGGGCGAGTCGATCCAGGCCACCGGCGCCACCTCTGGATCCTCCGGCCCGTCGGAGTCGAGGACCGGGACGATGGAGATGACGGCGGCAGGTGGCTCCGGGGCGCCGGCGGCTCCGGTGGCGGTGCCGACGGCGTCCAGGCCGGCGCCACGACGGGCTCGTCGCGCACGAGTGCAGCGTAGGTCACGGCAGCGGCCAAGGCGGCCGGGATCAGGAGTCGCAGACGCACGGCACAAGCCTTTCGATCGTCGGGGTGCGTTGAGATGCGTTACTGAATATCCGCCGCGCCCGCCGATCCCTTTCACGCCGCCGTTGCGCGGTCCGCTTCACTGCAACGGGCCGTGCGTCAGCCGGTGAGGGGTGTGTGCTCGATCCCGGCGGATTCGAGGAGCGTGAGGCGTCGCTCCAGCTCGGCGAGTCGCACGCGAAGGTCGTCCAGGTCGTTCTCGGTTGCCAGGCCGAGCTCCCGGAACGCCGACTGTGCGCCACTCTCGAGTCGTCCGAGCAGGCCGGTCTGCGCGGCGGGGCCTTCGCCCCTCACCCGGGCCGTCAGGCGCACCAGGACCGCGCGGCCTTCATCGGCTCCGAGATAACCGCGCGCGACGAGGTCGGCCACGATGCTCTCCGCCCGATCCTTCGTCAGCGCCGCGGCGCCGACCGAGACCAGGATCGCCTGCTCGACAGCCGCGCGCGGTGAGATCACCGGCGGCGCTTGCGCTGAACGTTGCGGTGGCGGCGCTGGCGCTCCGGCGGCGGCGGCTTGGGCGCACGCACGGGCGTGGGCTCGTCGGCCGTCTCCTCCGCCTCCTCTGGCTCGGCGGGCTCGTCGTCGGGTGGGCCGTCGGCCTCTGCCTCGAGCTCCAGCCGGCCGTTCGGGTTCGCGGCCTCCGTGACCTCGTCCTCGATCTCCACCAAGTCGCCGTCCCCCGTTGCGGAGGAGATTTCGAGTGCCTTCTCGGCGCGGGCGAGCGCGTCGACGTCCATGATGTCGGCGTCGACCATCGACGCCCGCGCGGCCTTGCGCTCACTGCGGGCGCGAGCGCGCTTGGCGTCGGGTTCGCGTTCCTTCCAGAGCGCCGCCAGCGGCGCCGAGATGAAGATCGAGGAGACACCACCGGAGAGGATTCCGACGAAGAGCGCGAACGAGAAGTCGGAGAGCGTTTCGCCGCCGAAGATCAGCAGGCAGCTGATCGGCAGCAGCGTGAGGATCATCGTGATGATCGACCGCGTCAGCGTCTCGTGCACGGAGCGGTTGACGATGTCGCGATACGGCCGGCCGCGCATCAAGGGGGTGTTCTCCCGGATACGGTCGAAGAGGATCACCACGTCGTAGAGCGAGTAGCCGAGGATGGTGAGCAGGGCCGCCACGGTCGCGCCCGTCACCTCCTTGCCGGCGATGGAGTAGATCGCCAGGACGAGCCAGACGTCGTGGACGACGGACGCCATCGCGGGTATCGCGAGCTTGTACTCGAACCGGATGGTGAGGTACAGGATGATCGCGAGGAACGAGAAGACGACCGCCCAGATCGCGTTGCGGACGATATCTCGCCCGAACGTCGGACCGACGCTCGTGATCTGCTGCTCGTCGATCGTCCCGAACTTCGCCTCGAGGCGATCGATCACCTGAGAGGTCTTGGCGGCGTCGAGCGTCGCGGTCTGGATCTCGAATCCGGAGAGCTGGCCCGACGTGCCCTGCGGCTGGTACTTCTGGATCTTCGGGTCGTTGATGCCGAGCGCCTGGAGCTCGTCGCGGATGGCGTTCTCGTTCGCGCTTGACTGCGCCCACGCGACGCGCACCTCGGTGCCGCTCTTGAAGTCGAGCCCCGGCTCGATGCCGCGGATGCCGATGACGAACACTCCGAGGAGCAGCGGGAAGAACGAGATGCCGAGCCACAGCTTCCACCTGCCGACGACGTCCATCTTCCAGTTGATCTCGCGGACGTTGAAGCCCATGAGCCGCTCGTTGTGGAACAGCTTGGTGTCGACCAGGAGCCCGAAGGCACCCTGGGTCGCGACGACCGCGGTGAAGAGCGAGAGCAGGACACCCAGGATGAGGGTGAACGCGAATCCGCGCGGCCCGGCGGTCGAGAGCAGGAAGATGAAGACGGCGGTGACGAGGGTGACGATGTTCGCGTCGATGATCGCCGTGATGCCGCGCTTGTAGCCGTTGAGAATCGCGGATCTTGGAGGTCGTCCCGCACGCGACTCCTCGCGCACGCGTTCGAAGATCACGACGCTTGCGTCGGCAGCGACGCCGATGGTGAGGATGAGGCCGGCGATGCCCGGAAGGGTGAGCGCGATCGGGATGAGCTTCGCGAGCGCCCAGAAGTAGATCCCGTAGATGATCAGCGAGGCGCTCGCGATCACGCCGAGCACCCGGTAGTAGGCGATCAGCGCGATCATCACGAGGATGAGGCCGACGATGCCGGCGATGAGCCCCTGGCGCAGCGACTGCTCGCCGAGGGTGGCCGACACGGTGGAGGTGCTGACGGCGTCGAGCTTGATCGGGATCGCGCCCGAGCTCAGCTGGTCGGCGAGCGTCCGGGCACTCGACTCGGTGAACCCGCCGGAGATCTCGGCGCTGTTGCTGTCGATGCCGCTCGGGTTGTCCTTATAGGACACGTACGGATTGGAGATCATGACCCCGTCGAGCGAGATCGCGAAGTTCCAGAAGCAGCTCGAGTCGTTCGCCGAGGCGCAGGGGCGCCCCTCCCCGATCGCTCCGTCGACGATCTGCTTCGTGATCTCCGCGAACTTCTTGCGTCCCGTGCCGGTGAACTGCATCTGCACCGTCGGGTTGTTCGCCGCGTCGAACCCGAGGTTCGCGCTCTTCACCTCGGAGCCGGCGACGCCGACCACGTCGTTCAGCAGGATGCATCGGCCGCCCTGGCCGCACAGCGGCAGGTTCTTGAGGTCCGATCCCGCGCCCTCGCCGTTCGTGAGGATCACGAACCCCTTCGGGAGCACCTGCACGTCGAAGGCCTTCTTGTTGGCCTTGTACTCGGCGGCGACGGCCTGGGTCTCCGGGGCGGCCTCCAGGCGTTTGACGAGCTCGTCGAGCGACGGGGAGGGGCCGGCCACGAACGTATGGGCGGCATTCTTGCGGAAGAGGTAGACGCTCTCGTTCTGCTGAGCGTCCGGCTTCGGCTCGGTGTTCTTCGCCAGCTGGATCAGCCCGTAGAGGTCGGTCGTCCCGTCGGGCGGGTTCACGGTGCTGGCCGGCGCCGGGTAGCGCTGGTAGTCGACGAGGTTCGGCTGGAACGCGTAGAAGTTGAGCTGGGCGGGCTTGACGAGGTCGAGGATGACCGCGGGATCCTCGACCGCCGGCAGGGCGACGGAGATCTGGGACGTGCCCTGCTTCTGAATCTCCGGCTCGGAGACGCCGAACGCATCGACGCGGTTGCGGATGACGTTGATCGCTCGCCGCATCGAGTCGTCGTTGACCTCGGCATTGGCGGTCGGGCTCGCCTGCAGGATCACCTGCGCGCCGCCCTTGAGGTCCAGGCCGAGGACCGTCGGCTTCAATGCGATCACCGCGATCGACCCGGCCAGCAGGCCGAGCACGACCAGGACGAACATCAGAGACCGCTGACGAAGGCTCATATGAGGTTGGTTACTCTGAAGCGGTGGTCGACTCGGTCGTGGCTCCGACGTTGCCCGCCGTCACCACCTGGCCGATCGACGCAGCGGCGATCCGGACTTCGGTGTCCTCCGAGATCTCGACGAGCACCGTGCCGCCCTCCTCGATCTCGGTCACCGTCCCGTAGATGCCGGACATGGTGACGATCTCGTCCCCGGGCTTGAGGCTCTTTTGGAGCTGCTGCAGTTCCTGCGCGCGACGCCGCTGCGGCCGGATCGCGAGGAAGTAGAAGAAGGCCACAAAGACTGCGATGAGCAGGAGTGGCTGAAGGGCTGCCATGCTTGGTTGACGCCTCCGGTCGGGAACGTGAAAGTCACGTTAGCAGACCCCTCCGGACCCCCCGAACGCCTTTGCTACCGTGGCGCGGGCGTGACTACCGCCGCTTCATCAGTCGACATTCGTGCCAGTGCCTGGTGGCGTGATCTTGCACGGGTCGTGCTGCTGTTCCTGGTGTTCATGTTCGTCTACGAGCTGGTCCGGGACTTCGTCGCGCCGGCCGCCGATGCCACCCTGCCGTACGAGAACGCCGATCGTGTGATCTCCGCGGAGCGCGCGGTGGGCCTGTTCGTCGAGGACGACCTGCAGCGGTGGGTGCACGAGGTTCCCGGCGGGCAGTTCGTGACGACGTGGTTCTACACGCTCGCCTACACGGCCGGGTACCTGCTGTTCTTCACGTGGGTGTTCCTTCGCCAACGCCGGCATCTGCTCTTCCTGCTCACGTGGTACTGGATCACGAACGGGCTTGCGCTCATGATCTACTGGCTGTTCCCACTGGCTCCCCCGAGGTTCGTCGCGGGGCTGGGGCTGGAGGACACGACCAAGGCGGCGCTGGAGCTCGGCGGGAGCCTCGAATGGTTCCAGCCGTTCCGCAACCTCTACGCGGCCATGCCCTCGATGCACGTCGGGCAGACGGTGCTGTACGCGCTGGCGATCACCTGGCTCTGCAGGTCGCGCTGGCGATGGGCGGTGTGGCTGTGGCCCGCGATGATGCTGCTCACGGTGATGGTCACCGCGAACCACTACTGGCTCGACGGCGTCGGCGGCGCGGTCTGTGTCGGCCTGGCGCTCCTCATCACCACAACCGCCCTGCGTCGCCCCGTGCCCCGGAAGGCGCCGCGGAGCGCATGACCCACGGCGGCGACTGGCTCGAGTGCCGCCTGCTGGTCACGAACCCGGCCGGGCTCCATGCCCGACCGGCCGCGCGCTTCGTGCAGACGGTGGCGGCATTCGACGCTGAGGTCGTCGTGGTGAATGCCGTGACCGGCGCCGGGCCCGCGCCGGCCGGCAGCCTCACCCAGGTGCAGACCCTCGGCGTGATGCAGGGTCACGAGGTGCTGGTCCGTGCGCGTGGCCCCGCCGCCGCGGCGGTGCTCGATGCCGTTCGCGCGCTCGCGGCTCGCGATTTCGACGACATCGACGCGCCGATTCCCGCGCCCCGCTACGTCACCCAGCAGGAACTGGGAGCGCCCGGCGTGATGCGGGGACTGCCGGCCGCTCCCGGCGTCGCGGTCGGCCAGGCGCGACGACTGCGTCGCACGCCGATTCGCGGTGCACGGCAGGCCGGGGATCCCGCGTTCGAGCGTGGCGCGCTCGAACGTGCGCTGGACGCCGCGCGGGCGGACCTTCGCGTCGCCCGGGACGCGGTGGCGACCCAGGCCGGGGAGGCCCACGCTGCCATCATGGATGCCCAGCTCATGCTTCTCGACGACGACGCGATTACCGGGGCGGCGTTCGCGGCGATCGACGCGGGCCGCGACGCCGGGACCGCGTTGCGGGAATCGATCGAGGCGACGGCGCAGCGATTCGCGACGCTGGGTGACGACTACCAGCGCGCCCGCGGGGAGGACATCCGGCAGGTCGGCCGGCTCGTGCTCGAGCACCTCGCGGGCGTCGCCGGCCCGCCCCGGCTGCGTGGCCCGGGGGTCCTGATCGCTCCGGACCTCTCGGCCGCCGAGACCGCCGCGCTCGACATGTCGATCGTCCAGGCCATCGTCGTGGCGACCGGCAGCCCCACCTCGCACAGCGCCATCATCGCCAGAGCCCTCGGCGTCCCGGCGATCGTGGCCGCGGGCGACATGGCGCTCACGATCGTCGAGGAGACCGTGCTGCTCGTCGACGGCGACGCGGGCACCATCACGCTCGACCCCAGCGAACGCCAGGTGGACGAGGCCCTTGCGCGGACCGCGGCCCGCGAGGCCGACCGCGAGGCAGCCCGTGCGGAGGCCGCCGAACCGGCCGTCACCCGCGGGGGCATCGACGTCGTGGTGAGCGCCAACCTCGCCTCGGTCGACGGCGTCGCCGAGGCGGTCGCAGCGGGGGCCGACGGGGTCGGCCTGCTGCGAACGGAGTTCCTGTTCATGAACCGCGCCGACCTGCCGGGCGAGGAGGAACAGGAAGCCGCCTACCGGCACGTCGCGGCCGAGCTTCAGGGTCGGCACCTGGTCATCCGCACGCTCGACGCCGGGGGCGACAAGCCGGTCGCCGCGCTCACGTCCGCCGGTGAGGCCAATCCCTTCCTCGGCGTGCGCGGAGTCAGGCTCTCGCTCGCGCGCCCCGACGTGCTGCGCATCCAGCTGCGCGCGCTGCTTCGGGCCGCCGCCGACCACCGGATCGCGGTGATGTTTCCGATGATCACCGAGCTGCCGGAGCTCCAGGCCGCCCGCCGTCATCTCGACGCAGCGAGGCGTGAGCTGACAGCCGAGGGTGTCGCGACCGGCCCGGTGGAGGTCGGTGTCACGGTGGAGGTCCCGGCGGCGGCGCTCTGCGCCGAGGCGCTCGCTGCGGACGTCGACTTCTTCTCGATCGGCACCAACGACCTGACGCAGTACGCGCTGGCGGCCGACCGCGGCAGCGCCGCCCTCGCGGCTCTGGGCGATCACCTGCACCCGGCCGTGCTGCGACTCGTCGACATGGTGTGCCGTGCCGCCGACGCGCGCGGCATCCCGGTCGCGGTATGCGGCGAGGCCGCCGGAGATGCCGACGCGGTTGCGGTCCTCGTCGGGCTCGGTGTGCGCGAGCTCAGTGTTCCGCCGCCGCGGTTGGCCGAGGTCAAGCGGGTCGTTCGCGATCTGGATCCGGCGGCCGCGGCCGGCCTGGCGCGACGAGCGCTGGGGCTGGCGGATGCGGGCGCGGTGCGAGCGCTGGCGGTCGGGGCGCGCCAGGTAGGCGAGCTCCCGCCGGCCTAGAACAGGCCCTGCTGCGCTCCGCCGGTCGGGGCCAGGCCGAGGTGGCGGAACGCGCGCGCGGTGCCCTGCCGGCCCCGCGGCGTGCGCTGGATGAGCCCCTCCTGGAGCAGGTACGGCTCGTAGACGTCCTCGATGGTGTCGGCGGACTCCCCGACGGCGTCGGCGAGCGTGCCGAGCCCGACGGGCCGCCCCTCGAACGTCTCGCACAGGATGCGCAGGATCTTCCGGTCGAGCTCGTCGAGACCGCGGGAGTCGACCTCGAGCAGGGAGAGCGAGTCCTCGGCGACCTGTGAGTCGATGCGGTCGTGGCCGCGGACCTCGACCACGTCGCGGACACGGCGCAGAAGCCGGTTCGCGATGCGTGGGGTGCCGCGGGAGCGCCCGGCGAGGGTGGCGGCCCCGTCCTCGTCGATCGCGACGCCGAGCAGGCCGGCGGACCGGACGATGATCTCGGCGAGCTCCGACGCCTGGTAGTAGTCGAGCCGTTCCACCACGCCGAAGCGGTCGCGCAGCGGTCCGGCGAGCAGGCCGCTTCGGGTGGTCGCACCGACCAGCGTGAACCGCGGGAGGTCGAGCCGAAGAGCCCGGGCGGACGGGCCCTGCCCGAGCATCACGTCGAGCTGGAAGTCCTCCATCGCCGGGTACAGCGTCTCCTCGATCGACCGGTTCAGCCGGTGGATCTCGTCGATGAAGAGCACGTCGTGCTCGCCGAGCTGAGTGAGCACCGCCGCCAGGTCGCCCTTCTTCTCCAGCACCGGCCCGCTCGTCTGGTGAAAGCCGACGCCCATCTCAGCCGCCAGGATCGACGCGAGCGACGTCTTGCCAAGTCCCGGCGGACCGGCGAGCAGCACGTGGTCGAGCGCCTCCCCGCGCTGCCTGGCGGCCTGGAGGAAGATCCCGAGCTTCTCCTTCACCGCCGGCTGGCCGACAAACGACGCCAGGTTGCGCGGCCGAAGCGAGCGGTCGAGCTCGTCCTCGCCGGGGATGTCGTCGGGATTCTGCAGCCGCTCGTCGCTCACCGGCGCAGCCTCGCGAGGCCGTGGCGCAGAAGCTCCTCGGCGGAGGCTCCCGCCGGCGCGTCGGCCAGCGCGGCCTCCGCCTCCTCCTGCTTGAAGCCGAGGCCCACGAGCCCGTCACGCGCCGACATGAAGTGGTCGGCGTCGCTCAGCACCCTGGCGGCGCCGTTCGCGGTGGCGAGCTCCCCCATCTTCCCGCGCAGCTCCAGCACCACCCGCTCGGCGGTCCGCTTGCCGACGCCCTGGGCCAGCTGGATCTTCGCGACGTCGCCCCGGGCGACCGCGAGCCGCAGCCCGTCGGGCTCGTCGACGCCGCAGATCGCAAGGCCCATGCGGGGCCCGACGCCGCTCACCGAGATGAACGCCTCGAAGAGCTCGCGCTCGCCGGCCGTCGCGAAGCCGTAGAGGTCGAGGGCATCCTCGCGGACCACCAGAGAGGTGGTGAGCGAGACGTCGTGCCCGACCGGTGGCAACGCGCGGGCGGTGGTCGCCGAGCAGCGCACGAGCAGGCCGACGCCGCCGACCTCGACGACGGCGGCATCCGGCTCGACCGCGGCGAGACGGCCCCGTACCGAACGGATCAACGGTCACCCTCCACCCGGCGAGGTTACTGCGCGTTGCGGATGGCGGCCCGGAGGGGTTCGCGGTGCAGGAAGCAGATCGCGGCCGCGATCGCATCGGCGGCGTGGTCGCCGGGGGCATCGTGTCCGGTGAGGCGGGTGACCATGGCCCGAACCTGATTCTTGTCGGCGCGGCCGCTGCCGGTCACGGCGAGCTTGATCTCCGTCGGCGGGTACTCCACGACCTGAACGCCCGCGGAGGCGATTGCGACGAGCACCGCCCCGCGGGCCTCGGCCATCCCCATCGCCGCCTTGCTGACCGGATGGATGAACCACGACTCCACCGCTGCGCCGCCGACGGCTCCGCGCCGCAGGACCTCGCTTACCCCGTCGAACAGAGTCCGGAGGCGCTCGGCGTGGGGTGTGCGCGGGCTCGTGCGCAGCGTCCCGCAGTCGACGGTGCGCAGATGCGAGCCATTGCGCTCAACGAGCGCCCATCCGGTCGAGGCGAGTCCGGGGTCGATGCCGAGGATCATCACCTCACCAGCGTAGCGTCGGCTGCGGCTGCGGCTTCTCAAGTGGCGGCCAGCCACCGCCGATGAAGGTGGGACGATGGTGAGCCGAGGAGCAGGCGTGAGCGGAATCTTGCGTGATCGGGGAAAGCTGGTCGGCCTGGTGGTGATCGCGATCCTGGCGATCGTCGGCTATCTCACGTTCGGACAGGGTGGCAATGGCGGGACCCAGTCCTCGTCAAAGGCTGCTGGGACCGGCGTGGTCGGGTCGCGGCACCTGGCCGAGGACGAGAGCGCGAAGTCGCTCCTCCAGAGCGGCGCGCTCGCGATGGAGTCGCTCTTCACAAGCGCCCAGAGCTTCGCAGGCGGGGTGGGCGCGGTCGCGCAGATCGAGCCCAACATCGTCTGGGTGAACGGCGCGGCATCGGCTGCCGCCAATCAGGTGGCGTTGACCGTGCCGAGCGACCAGAGCTACGTCCTCTCGACCATGTCGGCTTCCGGCACGACGTTCACCTACAGCCGGAGCGACGCCCTTCAGGTCGCGCGGACCTGCGGGCCTGGCTGCACCTGGTAGCGCGGGGCTCCCGAGCCTCAGGGGTTACCCTGCGACGGCTTCCAGGACCTCTTCGCTGATGTCGAAATTGGCGTAGACGTCTTGCACGTCGTCGTTGTCCTCGAGCGCGTCGATCAGCCGTAGGAGCTGTCGCGCCTCCTTCTCGTCCGGGGACACCGTGGTCTTCGGGACCATCGAGAGCTCCGCCGAGGCGTAGGCGATGCCCGCCTCGTCGAGCGCCGTCCGCACGGCCGTGAGCTCGGTCGGCTCCGTGGTGATCTGCCACTGGGTGCCGTCCTCGGCGATGTCCTCGGCGCCCGCCTCGAGCGCGACATCCATGAGCTGCTCCTCGTCCACCCCGTCGGCGTCGACCAGGAGGATGCCCTTGCGATCGAACTGCCAGGCCACGCTGCCCGGCGTGCCGAGCGACCCGCCGTTCTTCGTGAAGATGTACCGCACGTCGCTGGCGGTGCGGTTGCGGTTGTCCGTGAGGATGGTGCAGATGATGGCGACGCCCCCCGGCCCGTAGCCCTCGTAGAGGATCGCCTCGTAGGCCTCGCCGTCGGCGCCGCCGGCGCCCGCGTTGGATGGCGCGCTCGATGTTGTCCTTGGGCATCGATGCGTCGCGCGCCTTCTGGATGGCGTTGGCGAGGGTCGCGTTGGACTCGGGGTCGCCCCCGCCCTCCTTGGCCGCGACGATGATCGCCCGCGAGAGCTTCGAGAACAGCTGACCCCGCTTCGCGTCCGCCGCGCCCTTCTTGCGCTTGATGGTCGCCCATTTACTGTGCCCTGACACGTACCGCTCCTTCCCCTCTGCCGGCACGGTCGCGCCGTGCCCGCACCATGTCCACGAACAGCGCATGCAGCCTGCGGTCCTCGGTGAGCTCCGGGTGGAACGCGGTGACGAGCAGCTGCCCCTGACGGGCGGCGACGGCCTGGCCGCGACACGTCGCGAGCACCTCGACCCCGGCCCCGGCCCGCTCGATCCACGGCGCGCGGATGAACACGGCGGGCACCGCCGGCTCGCCGAGCCCCGTGACCGGAATCTCGGCCTCGAACGAGGCCACCTGTCGTCCGAACGCGTTCCGGCGGACCACGATGTCCATGCCGCCGATCAGCGGCTGGGGGCCTGCGGTGGTCGCCTCGGCCAGCATGATGAGCCCGGCGCACGTGCCGAAGACCGGCAGACCGTCGCTCACCGCCGCGCGCAGCGCCGGCAGCAGCTCGGAGCGCTCGGCGACCAACCCGAAGGTCGTGCTCTCCCCTCCCGGGATCACCAGCCCGTCGAGGTCGGCGAGCTGATCGGGCATGCGCACCCGAACCGTGCTCCGCCCCGACGTCGCGCAGCGCCTGCTCGTGCTCGACGAACGCCCCCTGGACGGCCAGGACGCCGACCTTCGGCCGTCCGATCACGAGCCTCGGGTGTTCAGCAGTTGCGCCGGCGCGATCGTCTCCATGCCGATACCGACCATCGCCTCGCCCAGGCCACTCGACACTCGCGCCAGCACGTCGGGGTCGTCGAAGTGCGTGACGGCCTCCACGATCGCGCGGGCCCGGGGAGCCGGATCCTCGCTCTTGTAGATGCCGCTGCCCACGAACACGCCGTCGGCGCCGAGCTGCATCATGAGCGCCGCGTCCGCCGGTGTCGCGACCCCGCCCGCGGAGAAGTTGACGACTGGGAGCCTCCCGTCACGGGCAACCTGATCGACGAGTTCGTACGGCGCGCGCAGCTCCTTTGCCGCCGCGTACCGCTCCTCGGGGGCCATCGACGTGAGCCGGGCGATCTCCGCCGCGGATCGTGCGCATGTGACGCACGGCCTCGACGACGTTGCCGGTGCCGGCCTCGCCCTTGGTGCGGATCATCGCGGCCCCTTCGGCGATCCGGCGGAGCGCCTCGCCGAGGTCGGTCGCGCCGCAGACGAACGGCACCGTGAACGCGTGCTTGTCGACGTGGTTCGACTCGTCGGCGGGGGTCAGCACCTCGCTCTCGTCGATGTAGTCGATCTCGAGCGACTGCAGGATCTGCGCCTCGACGAAGTGCCCGATGCGGCACTTGGCCATGACGGGGATGCTGACCGTCTCCTGGATCGCGCGGATGACGGTCGGGTCGCTCATGCGTGCGACCCCGCCGGCGGCACGGATGTCGGCCGGGATCCGCTCGAGTGCCATCACCGCGCACGCGCCCGCGTCCTCGGCGATACGCGCCTGCTCCGGGGTGGTGACATCCATGATGACCCCGCCTTTGAGCATCTGCGCGAGCCCCGCCTTGACCCGCATGGTGCCGGTGCGCCCGTCGGGCGTCTGATCCTGCGACAAAGCCTGCGCTCCCTGGTCGACGGCCGTACCCGCCGATTGTAACCGACGGGGGGTCGATGGCCGCCCGGGACGACGGGACCCGGCGGCGCGCTCAGGCGCCGACGGCTGCCAGCTGCCGGCTTGGCGTCGCCGTCGGGGCGAGCCCGTCGGCGAGGGCCTGTGCGATCGCGATGAAGGCGACGAGACCGGGCGCCCCGCCCCGCTCGTCGGCGGGCACCACCAGCGACACGGGCGCACGCGCCACCGGAGAGAGGCTGGAGTCGACGAGGCCAACCGCCGGGATGCCGGCGGTGCGGGCCGCCTGCAGCGCCGCGTCGGCGACCGCGGTCTCACGTCCCACCGCGACGGCGAGGACTCCGGCCGTGCGCTCCAGCGCGCCGAGGCGGGCACGGAACCGCGGCTCGAGGCTCTCGACGACGAGCACCGCCCGTCCCGCGCGCTCCACCCGCTCCTCGATGAGGGCGATCACCGGCCGGGCGTGTCCCTCGCCGGCAAGCACGAGCGGGGTCCGACCGGCGAGCGTCGCCGCCAGCGGTGCGATGCCGTCGCGCCCGAGGCGTGCGAGGGCGTCGTCGAGGGCCAGGTGGTCGGCTGCGAACGCATGCTCGAGGCCCTCGCCGCCGGCGAAGAGTCCGAGCTGCCCTGCCCGCCTCGGCGGAAGCGCGGGCCGCTGGGCGGCGCGGACCGTCCGTTGCAGGTCGGGGTACCCCGTGTAGCCGAGGGCTTGCGCGAAGCGAACGACCGTGGCCGGGCTGCAGTGAGCAGCGTGCGCGACCTCATGAGCCGACAGGAGCGGCAGTTCCGGGAGGTGGTCGACCAGGTACCGCGCGAGCGCTTGCTGGGCGGGACTGAAGGACTCGTAGTCCCGCCGGAGCCGCTCGGCCAAGGTGTGTGCGTCTGGTGGCATCGCCGCTTTCGTTCGACGCGCGCGAAGGCGTCCCTTCCCGTGGCGCACGGCTGAGTGTCGCGAGTTCGTACGCAACATCGGCAGGACCGCCGCGAAACTGGAGTGCCGCGGGTCACCGAAGCGGCTTCGTCCGGTAACGCCGGGAGTTACGCCGAGCCGGCGGCGCTCGACGGCGCCGTCACGGGCGGTGCGCCCTCGGCTGCGCGAGCGGCCCGCTCCGCCGCCGCCTCGGGACTTCCGGGTGGTGGCCAGACGAGGTCCTGGGGCTCGAGCGTCGAGAGGTCCACCGCCTGGTCGTCGGCGGCCCGTTGCGCGTGCGCGGCCACCGCGTCCTCGAAGAGGTTGCGTACCTCTCGGGCGTTGCCGAAGTTCGGTCCCGCGCCGGCAATCATGCGCGCGCACACCTCGACGAGGTGGCGGTCCGCCGCCGGTGACAGCACGTAGTCGTACTTGCCGATCATCTGACGGAAGATCTGGGCGAGCTCGTCGGCGGTGTAGGCCGGGAACTGCAGGATCGTCGGGAACCGGCTTCGCAGACCCGGGTTGCTGTCCAGCATCCGCTGCATCGGCTGGTCGTATCCGGCCAGCACGGCCGCGAGGCGCTCACGCTCGTCCTCCATCCTCTTGAGCAGCGCAGCGATCGCCTCGTCGCCGAAGTCCTGGTCGCTCCCGGTCTCGAGCGCGTAGGCCTCGTCGATGAAGAGCACGCCGTCGAGTGCCTCCCCCACGATCTTGTCGACCTTCAGGGCGGTCTGGCCGATGTACCCGGCGACGAGGCCCGCACGGTCCGTCTCGATCAGGTGCCCCGACTTCAGCACGCCGAGGCCCCGGTAGATCCGTCCGATCAACCGCGCCACGGTGGTCTTGCCTGTGCCGGGCGGCCCCACGAAGACCAGATGCAGGCCCACCTCGGGCACGCGCTTCCCCGCGGCCCTGCGCCGCCCCTGCACGGCGAGCAGGTCGACGAGCCGGTCGACCTCAGCCTTGACGTCCGTCAGGCCCACGAGCGCCATGAGCTCGGCCATCGCCGCATCGAGCTCCCGCTTTCGCTCCTCGGGCGTCGGCTCCGGAACGACGCCACCCGTGGCCTCGCCGGCCGGTGAGCCTCCCGCGCCAACCGCGCGCGCCTCGTCCGGCCTGCCCGCTGCCTGGAGCGCCTCGGTCCATTCGCGCCGAACCGCTGCGGTGACGTCCTGGTCGACTGGACGACTTCCGGCGGCCGCCGTGACCGCGCGGCCCAGCGTGTCGGCCGCCGCGGCGTGCTCCCCTTGCCCGGTCAGGACCTGGGCGAGGAGGCGCATGGCCCGGACGGTGGCCCAGTCGGCCCCGCGAACGCGGTCGGCGAGATCGGTCGCCTCCTCCAGCGCGACGCGGGCGCCGGCAAGGTCGCCCCGGCGGATTCGAACGCCGCCGAGGTCCGCCAGCCACCCGGCTGCCAGCAGATCCAGCCGTCCCGCCTCGCGGGCCCGGCTGATCGCCTCGCCGAGGGACCGCTCCGCCGCCGCGTCGTCGCCCTTCGCTGCGGCGAGCTGCCCCTGCATCCGCAGCACCAGCGCGGCGGCGATCGGGTCGTCGGACGCGCGTGAGAGCCGCTCCACGATGGAGGCCGCCTCCGCGACGCGGTCCGACGCGAGCGCCCGGTCGAAGGCGTCGGTCAGCAGCTCAAGTCGCTCGCGTGGCATGGCTCGATCCCGATCGGCGAGGGCGTCGTCGGGCGGAATTCTACGAGACCGCAGGGGGCCGAGCTGCGGCACTCTCCGCCCGCCCACGTATCATCCGCGTGTGTCGTCCGGCGCAATGAACGGGGCCCTGGCGGTCACCTGGTCCCGTGTGGTCGCTATCCCGGGACTCATGGTGCTGCTCCTCATCGACGAGGATGCCATCCCGGGGGGCGCTGGTGGGCGTTCGCGCTGTGGGTCGCGGCGGTGCTCACCGACTGGGTCGACGGCCGGATGGCCAGGTCGCTCGGTCAGGTGACGGTTCTCGGCACCTTCCTCGACAGCCTCGCCGACAAGCTGCTCGTCACCGGTGCGCTCGTCGCGCTGATCCAGACCGGCGAGGTCACCGCGTGGGTCGCGATGATCATCATCACCCGGGAGTTCGCCGTGACCGGACTGCGCCTGGTCGCTGCGAGCGAGGACCTGATCATCCCGGCCAGTCGCCTGGGCCGGTGGAAGATGGCCAGCCAGAGCGTCTGGCTCGCGGTCGTCATCGCCCCGGGCGGGCCGCAGATCGTCGAGGACGTCCTGCTCTACGTCGCGCTCGTCCTCACCGTGCTGTCCGGCGCCTACTACTTCATGATGGCCCGCCGCCGGCTGTTCGCCGGAAAGGGCCGCGAGATGCAGACCTTCAACCGTCAGTGAACGAGGCCTTCGCGCTCGTCGTCGGGTACCTGCTCGGCTCGATCCCCTTCGGGTACATCGCCGGCCGCCTCAATGGCGTCGACATCCGCACCCTCGGCAGCGGCAACGTCGGCGCGGCGAACGTCTTCCGCAACCTCGGGCGGTCGTGGGGCATCGCCGTGGCGGCGTGCGACATCGGCAAGAGCGCCGCGGCGGTGCTCATCGCACGAGCTGTGACCGACGATCCATGGCCGATCCTCGTCGGCGCGGCGGTGATGGTGGGCGCGATCTTCCCGGTCTGGCTGCGCTTTCGCGGCGGGAAGGGCGTGGCGGCCGGCGCCGGCGTGATGATCGGTCTGTTCCCGCTCGCGAGCGCGCTGCTCGTGCCCTTGTGGCTCGTGCTCGTCCTGATCACCCGCATCACGTCGCTGGCGAGCGTCGTCACCGCCGCTGCGTTCACCCCGCTGGCCGCGGCGCTCGGCGCGTCGTGGGAGTACATCGTGCTCGCCGGAGCCATGTCGCTGCTCGTGATCGTGCGCCATCGCGCGAACATCCGGCGCCTGCTCGCCGGGAAGGAGCCGCGCATCGATCTGCGCCGGCCCGGCCGGCCGGCCGCGCCGCCTCCTCCGGAACCGCATGCCTGAACCCGGGCCGGTGCTCGTCACCGGCGCGACGGGCTTCGTCGGTGGCGCGGTGCTCGAGCGCCTGGTCGCCGAGGGGCGGCGGGTGCGCGCGCTCACCCGCTCGGACGCCGGCGCGGCCCGCCTGCGCGAGCTCGGCGCGGAACCGGTGGTCGGCGACATCCTCCGCCCGGACACCCTTCGCGACGCGGTGTCGGGCTGCGCCGTGGTCTACCACCTCGCGGGACTCAACGCGTTCTGCCTGCCCGATCCCTCCCAGCTCGACCACATGAACGTCGACGGCACCGTGAACGTCGTGCGGACGGCGGTGACCGCCGGGGTGCGCCGCGTCGTCTACACCTCGTCCGCCGCCACCATCGGCGAGCCCCACGGCGCGATCGGCCGGGAGGACACGCCCCATCGGGGCACCTTCCTCTCGAGCTATGAGCGGTCGAAGTGGGAGGCCGAGCGCGCGGCGTTCGCCACGGCCCGCGACGGCGGCGTGGAGCTCGTCAGCGTCAACCCGTCGTCGGTGCAGGGCCCCGGGCGGACCCGCGGGACCGCCAAGCTCCTGCTCGGATATCTCAACGGCACGCTCAAAGCGCTGATCGACTCGCGGATGAGCGTCGTCGACATCGCCGACTGCGCCGAGGGGCATCTCCTCGCCGAACGCGCGGGAGTCCCCGGGGAGCGGTACCTGCTGTCGGGGGCGACGCTGACGGTGCGCGAGGCGATCGCGATCATGGGCCGGGTCGCGGGCATCGATGCCGCCCCGCGGATCCTGCCGCCGTCCGCCGCGATGGCAACGGCGACCGTGGTCGGCGCCGTCGGCCGGTTGCGCCGCCGCCGGGCCCCGTTCTGCCGGGAGATGATGCGGACGCTGCTTCACGGCCATGCGTACGACGGCAGCCGGGCGACGCGCGAGCTCGGGCTGAGGTACACGCCGATCGAAGCGACCCTCCGCCGCACGCTCGACTGGTACCAGGAGCACGGCTACATCACGCGGCCGCTGCCCGGGATCGCCGCTACCGCGTCGGCTCCTCGGCCCTGAGCTCCACCGGAATCCGGTCGCCGACCCGCATCCGGACCCGTCTGATCTCGTCCGTCCGGCCGGGAAAGAGCACATAGCTGGTGAGTGCGCCCTCCACCGGGACGTACGGTCCCGGATCCTCGAGGGTGACGACCGCGTCGCCACGCCGGATCCGCCGGGCACGCTCCAGCGTGACCTGACGCCCGTCCGGCACGGTCACCGACAACACCGGCACGGGCAGCAGGTCGTTCGTGCGGTTGACGACCGAGACGATGCCGACCGACCACTTGTACCGGTCGGCTCCGAGCGCGGCCTGGATGGCGCGCTTCGTGGCGTCGTACCCGACGAAGTCGACGCTGAGGCCCATCCCGGCACCGTCGGAGCCGGCAAAGACCCCCGTGGCCTTCGAGGCCGGAGGCGGCGTGGCGGACTCCTTGCCGCACCCGGCGACGGCGAGCGCGAGGAGCAGCCCGCAGGCGGCGACGCGGCGCCTCATGCGGAGCCCAACCGCTCGACCGCGGCGCCGAGATCCTGGCGGTCTGTGATGACAGAGGCGAACAAGTCGCCCTCGGCTGCGACGCGTGCGGCGACCGCGCCGATCGTCAACCGCGTCGGGTCGAAGCCCGCCGCGACCTCGTCCCAGTGCAGCGGTGTCGAGACCGTGGCCCCCGGCACCGGCCTGACGGAGTAGACGCTGGCGATCGTCTTGCCGTAGCCGTTCTGGTTCGCGTCGATGTACACGCGACGCCCTCGGCGGGCGATCACGGTTTCGACGGTGGCGAGGTCGCGCCTGCGGGCGACGATCCGCCGTGCCACGACCTGGGCGAACAGTCGCGCGGACTCGTGCGGCACGGGCAGCGTCGGGACCAGCACGTGGATCCCGCGTGAGCCGGAGGTCTTGGCGTAGCCGCGCAGTCCGGCCTCCTCCAGTTCGGCGCGGATGAGCAGCGCCGTCTCGATGACGGCGTCGAATGGCAGGCCCTCAGCGGGATCGAGGTCGAACAGGACGTAGTCCGCGTCGGCGGGAGTTGCGGCATGCGCATGCCACGGGTTCAGATCGATGCAGCCGAGGTTGACCACCCACAGCAGTGCCAGCGCGTCGTCGACGACGACGTAGGTGATCTCCTCCTCGCCCTTGCGAAGCACCGCACGCTCGACCCACTCAGGTGCGGTCTCGGGGATCTTGTGCTGGAAGAAATGCGGCTCGTCCCATCCGTTGGGGTACCGCTTCAAGACCATCGGCCGGCCTGCCAGGTGCGGCACGAGCACCGGCGCCATGCGGGCGTAATGGTCGAGAAGGTCGCCCTTGGTGATGCCCTCCGACGGCCAGAAGACCTTGTCCAGGTTCGTCAGGCGCGCTTCACGGCCGTCATCGCGAACGCGGAGCTCACCCCGGGACGTGTCCAGGATCGGGGGCGGACGCTCGGGCGGCTCGTGCTCGACGACGCCGAGGAACACAGGCGCGCGCATCAGCCCGTCGGCGGTCCACTCCGAGTAGGCGGCGCGGCACGCGAGCTCCGGTCGCACCCAGCGAGCCGCCCCCGCGTCCGCAGGCGGGTTCGCGAAGGGGCACTCGTCGATGACGAGCCGATCGAGCCGGCGGCGCAGCTCTCGCGACGCGGCATCGGTGAAGCCCGATCCGACCCTCCCGACGAACACAAACTCGCCGCCGGTCTCCTGTCCGACGAGCAGTGCGGCGATGCCGCCGCGACGGGAGCCCTCGCCCTCCACGTATCCGCCGATCAGCCCCTCCACCTCGTGCCGCACCTTGATCTTTCGCCACGCCCCGCCACGCCGGCCCGGCTGGTATGCGCTGCCGAGCCGCTTGGCCACGATGCCCTCGGCCCCGCGTTTGGCGATCGCGCCGAAGAGGGCCTTCCCCGTCCCCGTCACCACGTCCGGGCAGATCACCTTCGGCGCTCCCTCGGGGGCCAGAAGGACCTCCAGACGCGCGCGCCGATCGCCCCAGGGTTGCTCGAGGAGCCACTCACCATCCACGTAGAGCAGGTCGAACACGACGAAGGTCACCGTGCCGCGACCGGATTGGAGGTCCTGGAACACCGCCCGCCCTGTGTCGTCGAGCACGACGATCTCGCCGTCGACCACGGCCTCCTGTGCGAGGATTCCCCGCCGCAGGTCGGCGAGGGTCGGGTATGAGCCGGTCATGTCGCGGCCGGAGCGGCTTCGCAGCTCGGTGCCGTCCGGACCGATGAACGCCAGCGCCCGGTAGCCGTCCCACTTGATCTCGAAGGCCCAGTTCGGGTCGTCGAACGCCGATGGCCACGTGGTCGCCATCATCGGTCGCAGCTCGCGGAACCGCGGCAGGGGATCCGACGGTCCCGCCGCGCCCTTCGCCGAGCGGAACAACAGCCACTCCTGCTTTCCTCCCCGTTCCCCCGTGCGCACCAGGTGGTACTCGCCCTGCACGAGCGATCCGGACAGCAGGAACTTCATCTCGAACTCCTCGACGAGCAGCGGCTCGAACGTGCCGCGGTCCCAGATCGTCATCCGGCCCGCGCCGTACTGCCCCGCGGGGATGACGGCGGAGAAGTCGAGGTACTCCAGCGGATGATCCTCGGTGCGGATCGCGAGGCGCTTCGCGCCGGCCCGGAGCGGCACGCCCTTCGGCACCGCCCACGACGCGAGCGCCCCGTCGCGCTCGAGCCGAAGATCGAAGTGCAGCGCCCGTGCGTCGTGGCGCTGGATGACGAACCGCGACGCCTCCACCGCCGTCCCGGCGCCGGGCGCCGGCTCGGGCGTCTTCGCGAAGTCCCGGCGACGGCGGTACTCGTCGAGCGCGTCGCTCACGGGCGGCGGAAGGTGTCCAAGATCCCTCGCTGCCACCGTGCGGCATCGTCGGGTGTCTGGAGGTGATGCGGCGGGGTGAGCCACAGCCGGTCGACCACGCCGACGAAGGCCTCCGCGCGGGCCCGAACCTGCTCCGGCGTCCCGGCGGCCGCGAAGCGGTCGGTCATCTCGTCGCCGACCGCCTCGGCGAGCCGTTCGCCGCCGCCCTCCATGAAGGCTCTGCGGATCCCGGGGAGCCGGACGTCGAACCCGTGGCTTTGGAAGAGCGGCTCGTAGGTCTTGACGGTCGCGTAGAAGCCGACGGTGCACGCGGCGGCGCGCCGGGCGGCGGCCGGATCATCCGGGCTCGCGGCGACGACGAGCCCGCCGGCGATCGGCGGCGTCGACCGGCCGGCCGACGCCGCGCCCGCGCGGATCGGCGGGATCAGCCGTTCGGCGAGCCATTCGGGCGTGGTGATGGGATGGTCCAGGAACCCGTCGGCGACCTCGCCGGCCAGGCGGGCCATCCCCGGCATCACCGCCGCCAGCCACACCGGGATGCGATCGCGGGTGGCGGTCACCGGGCGCCGGTACCCCGCGACGTGGATGTCGACGTACCTGCCCTCCGACCGCGCGTCGCGCCCCGCCGCGAGCGCCGCGACGATCTCGCGGAACGCGGCGATGTGGTCGCGCATCCGGGGAACCGGCGGGTCGTAGGCGGCGACCGCATGCCAGCGCTCGTTCAGGCGGCGAACGCCCGCCCCGAGTCCGACGACCATCCGGCCGCCGGAGAGCTCGTCGAGGTCGAGCGCCTCGAGCGCCAGCACGAACGGACTGCGCGTGAACGCAAGGGCGATCCCGGTTGCGATCTCGATGCGCTCGGTGGTCGCGGCCGCCGCCGCGAGCGGAATCGTCGCCGACCGGTAGAGCTCGGGCGCCCAGACCCGAGCGAAGCCCGCAGCCTCGGCCTCACGCGCCAGCGGCCCGAGCTCGGCGGCGTGGGCGGCGACCAGCTCGGCGTCGACGGGAATCGGCAGCATGCGCGTGGGTATCCTAGTGCGGTGTCCGAGCCCCTTCGCGTCGCCGCGGTGAACACGCCGCCACTCATCGTCCCCCAGATCGCCCGCTGACGCCGGACCGACGGGTGACGCAGCTCGTACGGGTCGTCGACGACCTTCGAACCAACGCGATCGCAAACCTCGCGATCGGCGACGTCGGTTTGCTGGCGGCGGCGATCCGCTCCGATCACCCCGGCCGGGCGGTCGTGTTGTTCGCGATCGTCAACATCGCGCTCGCGGTCGTGTGGGGCGGCTTCGGACCTGCGAGCCGCCTGCGGCGGGAGGCGCCGCGAGCGACGACGCCGCCCGGGGAGTTCTCCATCGAGCCGCACAACACGACTCGGCGCAGGGTGCTCGTGGGGCTCGCCCCGGTGGTGCTGGTGCTCGCCGTGGTGATCGGCGTGGCCCCCGAGGGCGCGGCCGTCCTGGCGGGCGTCCCCGCAGGAATCGGGGCCGGCGAGCTGTGGCTACTCGGGTGGGCGCGCAGGTATCAGGACGGCCATTCCGAGGAGCTTCTGCGGGATGTCCCGGCCTCGCCGTTCACCGCCGGGCAGCGAACCGTCTACACGCTCCCGATGAACGAGGCGACGGACGTCACGTAGGCCTCCGTCTCGGGGAGCAGCCCCCGAGTCGAGACGGACCCCATGCCCTGGTAGTACGACGCGATCGCCAGGCGCCGGGAGCGGGTGCCACGCAGGAGATACCCGAGGTAGGCGGTGCCGCCCTCGATGTTGTCGGATGCGTCGTACGGGTCGAGCTGGCGCCCGACGAGGGACGGGCCGAGCCAGGCCACGGTCCCGGGCATGAGCTGCATCACGCCGATCGCACCCGAGCTCGAGCGCGATCCCTGCCACCAGCCGCTCTCCTGCCAGGCCACCGCGCGGACGAGCGCGGGATCCACGCCGTAACGGGCCGAGTGGGTCGCGATGAGTCCGGCGATCGTCGCGCGTGAGGGATGGTTGCCCCACCCGTTCGTCGCCGCGGTCACGGGCGTGAGCGGGCCCTGGCTCGGTGCCGCTGATGCGCCCGGGACGCGCAGCCGGGTGCCCGCCACGATGATGTTGGGATTGGCCAGGCCGTTGGCGCTCGCAAGCGCCGCGGTGGATGTGCCAAAGCGGGCGGCGATCGCGCCGAGGCTGTCGCCGGGCTGCACCGTGTACGTCGCTCCTCCCGTCGTCGTCGAACCGGCCGACGGCGCCGAGCCGCCGCCAAGGCGCAGCGTGCTCCCGGCGATGACCAGATGTGCGCTGCGCAAGCCGTTCAGGCGCACCAGCGTGCCCACGCTGAGGCCGAACCGCGACGCGATTCCGCTGAGGGTGTCGCCCGGACGGACCGTGTACGTGCCACCCCCGTACCGGAGGACCCGCCGCCGCCACGAAGTCCGCCGGGAATCTCGAGCACTCGTCCGGCCGCGACATGGTTGGCGTCACGGATGCCGTTGTGCCCCGCGATCGTCGCGACGCTCACCCCATGGCGGGCGGCGATGCCGCTCAGGGTCTCACCGGGCTGAACAACGACCCGCAGGGCGCCCAGGGCCGTCGTCGCGATCCCGAGAAATCCCAGGATCGCGACCACGATGACGACGGTTGTGCGGGGTGCGGGACCGCGGAGCATCACCGCAGTGTTCGGCACCGGGACGGCCATGTGAAGACCTCCCCGCACCCCCCCGGGTCCCTCGATTTCGGCGGGGCCTCCCCCCCGTTCGAGGCGCCCCCTCCCCCGCTGGAATACCCCCTGCAAATCGGCGGTTCACGACCCACCGCAACGCGGTAGCATCGTTGCATGCCGATGCACGCCGCGTTCCAAGTCGCGGTCTTCAGCGACTATCTCTGACCGTTTTGCCACATTGCGCGTGAACGCGCGATGTGGCTGCGGCGCCAGTTGGGCGCCGACGTCGAGTGGCTCCCATACGACCTGCATCCCGAATACCCACCCGAGGGGATTGCGCGCGCCGACCTCGTCGCCCGCTACGGAGACCACTTCCACGACGCAATCCGTGCGATGGCCGATGCCGCGGGCCTCCCGTTCAACCCGCACCCGGAACGCGTGCCGAACACCGGGCACGCGCTGGAGCTCGCCGAGTGGGCCCGAGCCCAGGGGCGCGAGGCTCATGATCGCCTCCACGACAGGCTCATGGACGCCTACTGGGGCGAGGGCCGCGACATCGGCTCGCGGGAGGAGCTGGCGGCGTGCGTCGCCGCCGTGGGGCTCGATCCGGCCGACGCGATGAGCGCAGTCGACGCCGGGCGCTTCCGCGAGGTCGTCGACGGGTGGACGGCATGGGCTCAGGCCCGCGGCATCGATGCGATTCCGGCGTTCGTGTTCGAGGGCCGGATCCTGGTGAGCGGAGCGGTGCCGCACGAGGTCCTCGAACGGGCGGCCCGACGAGCGCGGGAGGGCGACGAGCGCGCCACCGCTACGGCGGAGGAAGGCTGACCAGGACGGCGACCGCGACGATCACCGCGCAGGCCACGGCGATCTCAGCCGCGACGCTGATCCGGAGCATGTCCGCCGCTCCCCCGTCGTCGACCCGGAGCCCGAGCGCGGCCCGCTCGAGACGGGGATGGAGCACCAGCCGGTTGTACGCCCCGCCGATCAGGAGCACCGCGAAGATCGCGAGCTTGACAAGGAGTGCCTGACCGTACCCGGTGTCGATCAAGTCGGAAAAGGACCGAAGCTCCGCGAGCGCCCGGTACACGCCGGTCACGACCAGCAGGCCGACGCAGGCGATCGCGACGCCGGAGAACCGCACGACGATCGCCGCGCTCAAGCGCAGCGCCGACGGCTCGTCGAGCTCGCGCCTCGCGAGCGGCACGATCGCGAGGAGGGCCGCCAGCCCGCCGAGCCAAAGTCCGCTTCCGAGCAGGTGAACCGCATCGATGGCGGTGCCGAGATTCGCGTCGGTGCCCGAGGCCGCGTGCCCGCTCCACGAGATCGCGATGCCGGCAGCGGCGAGCGGAACGCCGATCGCCACCCCCCACCCGGTTGCGGGTGACGGCGCCAGCGCCGGCTCGCGGCGCGCGAGCAACGCGGCGGCGAGCGACGCGGCAACCAACACGCCAACGGCCTGGATGATCCAAGCCGTTCCCCACCGCGTGTCGGCCAGCAGGGTCCCGACGTCCCCCGGCCCGGCCTCGAGGATCCGCACGAGGGCAACGAGGCTCACCGCAAGCCCCGCCGCGGCAAATGCCACGAGCAGCCACCAGACGCGCCACCAGACGGGCATCGCCGACCGGATCGACGCCCCGGTCGCCCGCCGCCAGGGCTCGGGGTCTCCCGCGCCCGGGGGACGCGGACCACCCGATCGCCACGCCGGCCCGACGACGGCGAAGCGAAAGGCCAGCATGCCGACGAGGCCCAGGAGACCCGCGAACAGCAGGGCGCGCCCCGCGATCATCGCCGGCCCGTCGCCCCGATCTCCGTCCGATTCGCCGACGGTCACGACGGTCGTGGAGTTCGCGAGCGGCGACGCGCCCGACGTCACGTGCCCGTCGCGCGACAGGACCCGCCACTCGAGTGCGATGGCCGCAGCGGGCACGTCGGCAAGCAGCGCGTGATCGTCGTCCGGATCCCGACGCGTCTGCGACGGCTCCGCGCCGTCA
Organism: uncultured Thermoleophilia bacterium; assembly: GCA_963777565.1. Classification (GTDB taxonomy): domain Bacteria; phylum Actinomycetota; class Thermoleophilia; order Miltoncostaeales; family Miltoncostaeaceae; genus CALMEC01. Next base: position 62,024 of record CAVZQZ010000009.1, on the reverse strand, counting down.
GGCGTGGTCGCCACAGCGTGGGCGAACGCCGACTCGATCGGCGCGGAGAACAGGAGCCTCACCGTCCCGTCATCTGTGCGTCCGGTCGACGCGAGCTCCGCGTGCGCCGCCGCCGACGCCGGAATGGCCAGCAGGGCACAGATGACCGCCAGCCAGGTCCGCGCACGCACGGACCCGAGCGTGGCAGTTTCCCGCGCTTACGCCAAGAGCGCGTGCAGCACGAGCAATCCGAGCGTGGCCACGAAGAAGCCGACGGTGGCGTTGCGGAACGAATGCGAGCGGGTCATGGGGGCCTCTTGATCGTCGGGGCGCATCACCCATATCGAGTCACCGTCCCCCGAACTTGATACCTCCCCATTCGATCGGTCGTGACATTCGGCCGGGCCGCGGGTGCCGTTCGGACGCCCGATTGCTTCTAGGATGCCCCCAATGGCGTGGGGATCACGATTGCGCGGTCGGTGGACCGTCTCCCCCAGGAACGCGCTGCGACTCGCGGCCGTCTCGCTCGCCGGTCTGCTGTTCATCGTCCCGAGCGGCGCGCTGGTACGGCTCACCGACTCCGGGCTCGGCTGTCCGGACTGGCCGGGATGCCACGGCGAGGTGGTGCCGCCGATGTCCGGGCACGCCTGGATCGAGTACTCGAATCGGGTCGCCTCGGCCGTCGTCGTGGTACTGACCGTGCTCGCCTGGGCCGCCGTCCGTCTCGTGCCCGATGCCCCGAAGGGTCTGCGCCGGTGGTCGGCCGTTCCGGCCATCGCCGGCATCGCTCAGGGCCCGCTCGGCGGCCTCACGGTGCTGTTCGACCTTCATCCGCTCCTGGTAGCCAGCCACTTCCTTCTGTCGATGCTCGCGCTGGGCGGGGGCACGGTCTTCGTGCTGCAGGCGCGCGACCACGCGAACGGGCAGACGCGCGGCGCCGACGTCGGCCGCGGGCGTCTCGCCGGGCTCACCCTCGCCGGCCTCGGCGGCGTGCTCGTGACGGGCGTGCTCGTGACCGCGGCGGGCCCGCACTCCGGCGACCCGGCCGTCATCCGCCGACTCGGGAACCTGGCCGACGCCGCCGCTGTGCATGTTCGCTTCGTGATCGGCTTCGTGCTCCTCGCTGCCGCGCTTGGCGTGTGGCTCGTGCGCCGGCGCCCGGCGGATCCTCTGACCCTCCGCCTGGCGGTCGCGTTCATCCCGCTGCTCGCGCTCCAGATCGGGCTGGGCGAGTACCAGTACCGTCACCATCTCCCGTGGAGGGTGATCCTGGCCCACGTGACGGTCGCCGGCCTGCTTTGGTCCGTCGGCGTGGCCGTGGCCTGGCTCTCGGCACGGCCGCTCCGCGCGCCCGCGGCGGACGTCTACGCCGGACGGACCGGCGGGGTGCTGGTAGGGAGATCCGAGCCCACAGTGTCGCGCCAGACCTCCAGCACCTGACGGGCGTGATCGGGGAAGGCGATGTCGTCCGGCAGCGCGTCCGGCGCGAACCACGCCGCCTCCGTCGCCTCCCGTGGGTCGACGACGGGTGAGCCGTCGTCAGCCGTCGCGAGGTAGTAGCAGTTGAGCGTCGTGTCGGGCGGTGCTCCGCCGTCGCCGCTGCCGTAGGTGTCCATCCACATGCCGAGCAACCCGGTCACGCGCACCCCGAGGCCGACCTCCTCGCGAACCTCGCGCACCACCGTGTCGGCCGGATGCTCGTCGGGTTCGCAGAACCCGCCCGGGATGTCCCAGCAGCCGCGCCACGGATCGATCGCGCGGCGGATGAGCAGGACCCGGCCCTCCCGCATGACCAGCCCACCCGCGCATGGCTTCGCGTTGCGCCAGTGACGCGCGCCGCACGCGCGGCATGTGACCGGCGGAGTCGCGTCCAGCAGGCCGCCACAGGCCGCGCAGTAGCGGAACCGCACCCCCGGCTACCGGCCCCGCGTGAACTTCGTCTGGCACGGCACGCAGCGCTCGGCGTCAGGGATGGCCTTGAGGCGCCCCTCCGGTATGGGTCCACCACATTCGACGCACCGTCCGTACGTGCCGCTCTCGATCGCTCGGCGCGCCCGGTCGATCTGGTCCATCCGCTCTCTCAGCCGGCCCTGCAGGCGCAGGTCGTGCTCGCGCATCTCCGCGTCGCTGGCGGCCTCGGCCGGATGATGATGGCCATCCGACCGTTCGTTGCCGTCCGCGGCGAGGTCGTGCTTCTGAACGCTGTCCAGCAGCTCGGCCTCGAGTTGGGCCAGTCGCTCCGCGGCGACGAGAAGTTCACGTTTTCTTGGCATGCCGCCCGATTGTGACAGGCCCCGCGGCCCGCTGAAAAGGGCCGGGGGCGTGCCCGATGTCTAACCTCATCGGGTCGTCCGATGCGAACGAGGGGATGTCATGACGCCGGCGGTCGAGGCAAGCGCGCTGGAGCGCGCGTTCAAGGGCGGGGTGCAGGCCGTCGCGGGCGTGGACCTCGCGGTCGCCGAGGGTGAGATCTTCGGGTTCCTGGGGCCGAACGGTGCCGGCAAGAGCACGACGGTCCGGATGCTCACCACGCTCTTGCGCCCGACGGGCGGGACAGCACGGGTCGCCGGCTACGACGTCGTGCACGATGCCTCCGCCGTTCGCCGCCAGATCGGCGTGGCGCTCCAGGATGCCGCGATCGACCCGTTCATGACCGGTCGAGAGCTGCTTCACCTGCAGGCGGTGCTGCACGACCTCTCCCGGGCAGAGGGACGCGCGCGCGCCGAGCAGCTCCTCATCCAGGTCGACCTCACCGATGCCGCCGACCGCCGCGTCGGGACGTACTCCGGCGGCATGCGGCGGCGGCTCGACCTCGCCCTCTCGCTCGTCCACGAGCCGACGGTCCTGTTCCTCGACGAGCCCACCACCGGACTCGACCCGCTGTCGCGCCTCACCGTGTGGAACGAGGTCCGGCGCCTCAACCGCGAGCATGGGACCACCGTCTTCCTGACCACCCAGTACCTCGAGGAGGCTGACCAGCTCGCAGCGAGGATCGCGATCATCGACCTCGGCCGTATCGTCGCTGAGGGCACCCCGGCCCAGCTCAAGGCGTCGATCGGGCAGCCCACGTTGACGGTGACTCTGGCCAATCCCGACCAGCGGGATTCGGCGCAGGCCACGCTCGGCCGCATGGGCACGCCCCTGCCCGGCTCGGCCCGTACCGTCGCGATCCGCATGCCGAACGGAGCCGGAGGCCTGGCGCCCGCGGTGCGGGCGCTGGACGAGGCCGGGATCGGCGTCGCGCACCTCGATCTCGCGGAGCCGTCGCTCGACGACGTGTTCCTGGCGAAGACGGGGCGGTCGCTCCTGACCGACGACGACGAAGCGGCCGCGTGAGCTCGCTGCGTCAGACCGGGGCGCTCGCCGCCCGGTCCGTCAGGACGACCCTGCGCATCCCGCAGTCCTGGTTCCCGTCGCTGTTCTTCCCGCTCGCGCTGCTCGCCATCTTCACGGGATCGTTCAGCGACGCCCCCGGCCACGTGCCGGGGTTCCCGCCCGTTCGCGGGTTCCTCGACTTCGCGGTCGCCGGAACGGTCCTACAGGGCGTGCTCATCGCCGGCACCGGGGCGGGGGCGGCGTTCGCCGCGGACATGGAGACCGGCTTCTTCGACCGCCTCGTGGCCTCGCCCGTCTCGCGATGGGCCATCCTCCTGGGGCGGCTCGGGGCGAGCGTCACCCAGGGGGTCCTGCAGGGGTTCCTGTTCCTGGGCATCGCCGTCGCGTTCGGCGCCAGGGTGGACGCCGGGATACGCGGCGTGCTCGTGCTGATCGTGTTCGCAGCGTTCCTCGCCGCGGCGATCGGCGGGCTGGGCGTCATCCTCGCCCTTCGGACCGGATCCGCCGAGGCGGTACAGGGCATGTTCCCGCTCTTCTTCGTCCTGCTGTTCTTCTCGTCGGCGTTCTTCCCGCGCGAGACGATGACGGGCTGGTACAAGGCCATCGCCGACGTCAACCCGATCTCGTACATCGTCGAGGGCATGCGTGCGCAAGTCGTCGCCGGGGCACCCCGCGACGCGACGCTCACCGGACTCGCATTCGTCATCGGCTTCGCCGTGCTGAGCGTCGGTATCTCCGCTCTGACCTACCGGCGCCGCCTCGCGACGGAGGGGGCCTGATGGTCCGGGCAGCCCTCGTGCCTTCGGGCCTCCGCATCAGCCTCGGCCTGGCCGGCCGCAACCTGCTGCTCGTGCGGCGGGTCCCGTCGGTGTTCATCCCGTCGCTGGTCATGCCGCTGTTCATCCTCATCTCCACCTCCGGGGCGTTTCGGGGCATCGGCGCCCTCCCGGCCTTCGAGGGGGCGAGCTACCTCGCGTTCACGCTGCCGATGGCGGCCACGATGGGTGCCGGGTTTGCCGGCGTCAACTCGGGCATGACGCTCGCGCGCGACCTGGAAGGTGGCTTCTTCGACCGCCTGCAGGCCAGTCCGGTGCCCCGGATCGCGCTGCTCGCCGGCCCCTTGCTCGCGGCGGTCGCCCGCAGTCTGTTCACGACGACGGTCGTCTACATCGCGGCGCTCATCGGGGGCGTGGGCTTCGCCGGACTTCTCGACACGATCGTCGTCTACCTCCTCGCGGCGTCGTTCGCCGCCATCGCGTCGCTCTGGGCGATCGCCGTGGCCCTGCGCACGCGGAGCGTCCAGGCAGCACCGCTCATGCAGGTGGTCGTGTTCATGTCAGTCTTCACCTCGGTCGCCTACACGCCGCGAGACGCGCTCCGCGGATGGCTCTCGCACGTCGCCCACTGGAACCCCGTCACGTACATCTTGGAAGCGTCGCGCGGCGCACAGCTGGTGGGGATCACGTGGTCGCTCCTCTGGCCGGCCCTGCTGGCGATCGCGATCCTCGCGACGCTCACCGGGTCGTTCGCGCTCACCGGATTGCGAAGCTTGGGCAGCCGCTGACACCGCGGAGCCACCACATTGTCACCTGCACGTGACGGTTTCCGCCGCAACCGCATGTACACTCGGACGCCGATGAAACCTCGAATTCGTACAGTCGCAGGGGTGCTCGCAATCTCCGGGGCGAGCGTCGCTGTCGGTGTCGCCGCCACGCCCGGCGCGAATCCGAAGGACGCCCTGTCCTGCGTCGGCGCGCTCGACCCCGACGGGCTCGACCAGGTCCTGGCAGCCGCGGGCAGTCCCCTCGCCGGCGAAGGCCGCACCTTCGTGACCGCCGCCGCGTCATGGGGGATCGACCCTCGCGCGCTGGTGGCCATCGCGGCGCATGAGACGATCCTGGCGACCTACGTTCCGTCGCAGACCATCAACAACCCGTTCGGCATCGGGCCCGGCCGTCGCTTCGAGACGAAGGCCGCAGCCATCACCTTCGCGGCGGAGCTCCTGGCGCGCCGCTACATCGCCGAGGGTCGCCGCACGCTCGGAGAGATCGGCGGCAAATGGGCCCCGCTCGGCGTCGCGAACGACCCGTCCAACCTCAACGCGAACTGGACCGCCGGCGTGGGGACGTCCTACCTGAGGCTCGGCGGCAACCCGGACCTGCCGATCACTCTCGAGCAGCAGGCGTCGTCGCTGTGCCAGACCCCGCCCACTGCCCCGCCCCCCGTAAGCGCGACCCCCGCGGCGCCGCCCGCGCAGGGCGTCGTCGCCTGGGATGGCGCCGCTCCCGCCGTCGACGCCCCGCTCATGGAGCGTGGCGCCGATCCCTCGACCGGTCTCGCCGCAACGATTGAAGGGTTCGTGTTCCCCATCGTTCCGGGAGGCACGCCGATCCGGTACGCCGACGACTTCGCCGCGCCCGGCGCACCGGGCTGCTACGGCAAGCCGATCGCCTGCGCGGTCACCATCAACGCGGAGCCGGGCACCGTCGTCGTCGCGGCCGCCGCCGGGACGCTCCGGGCAGCATCCGCGGCCGAGCAATCGGAGGGTCTCGCGTTCTGGGTCGTCACCGCGGGAGGCGACCGCATCGGATACAGCGGGCTGGCGGCGTACGCGCCCGGCATCGCCGACGGCGTCGCGGTCGGCGCCGGCCAGGCGCTCGGGCGCGCCACGCGTCAGACGCGACTCGCCTGGGAGCGCGCCGGTCAGCGCGTCAATTCCTTCGCCCTGCTCGCGGCCACACGGCCGTCCGACGGATAGCCGAGCCCGACCGCGGGCGCCCGCGCGGATTTTCCCGGCATTTGCGAGAACTCCCGTCAATCGGTCAGGCGCGAACCAGACCTTCGGTTAGTTGCCAAAATCGTGTTATCACCGTACGGTTCACGTACGGTCTTTTTTCAAAGACCGCCGTGGGCTGACGCGGACGTGCGCGGGTGCGGGATCCGCCTCCCTGGATGACGGGAGGGCTCGGGTTGGTCGCCAACGTGACCTCGATCTGAGTTTGCGCGTCCGCCGGCCCACGGGTAGGCGTCCTTCGGGCCGCACGGGTACGCTCCTGGCGACCCCGTCCAAGGAGCCCACGTTGAACGCGATCCAACTCACCGAGACCGGCCCCCCGGAGGTGCTCTCCCTCACCACCGTGCCCGACCCGGTGGCAGGTCCAGGTGAGGTCGTGGTGGAGCTTCGCGCCGCGGCGCTCAACCGGCGCGACGTGTTCCTGCGCAAGGGCGTCGCACCCTCGCCGCTCCCGGTGATCCCCGGCTCGGACGGTGCCGGTGTCATCCGCACCCTGGGGGCCGGTGTCGCTGGCGTAGCCGAGGGCGACGAGGTCGTGATCTTCCCGTCGCTTGGCTGGGGAGGTGGCGAGGCGGCACCCCAGCCGGGATTCCGCATCCTCGGCGGTCCGGACGACGGCACCTACGCAGAGCTCATCCGCATCCCCGCCGAGAACGTCATGCCGAAGCCCAAGCGACTCTCCTGGGAGGAGGCGGCCGCGTTGCCGCTCGCCGGGCTCACCGCGTGGCGCGCCCTGATCAGCCGGGCACAGCTCCGCCCCGGCGAGACGGTATTGGTGCTTGGGATCGGCGGCGGTGTCGCCACGTTCGCGCTCCACATCGCGCGCGCCGCCGGCGCGCGCGTCATCGTCACCTCGTCATCGGACGACAAGCTCGCGCGAGCCGACGACCTCGGCGCCTCCGGCGGCATCAACTACACCGACGAGGACTGGGTGGACCAGGTCAAGACGGAGACCGGGGGCGGCGTCGACGTGGTCGTCGACTCGGTGGGTTCTACCTGGGCCAGCAGCGTCAATTGCCTGCGGCCCGGCGGCCGGCTCGTCGTCTTCGGTGGAACGGGCGGCGGCAAGGTGGAGATGATGGTGCGGCCGGTTACCGCCGGGCAGGTGTCGGTGCTCGGCACCACGATGGGCAGTGCGCGCGACTTCGCCGGACTGCTCGCCGCGGTCGACACCCAGGCGTGGGTCCCTGTGATCGACAGCGTCCGGCCGCTGGCGGAGGCCGCCGACGCCCACGCCCGCGAGGAGGCCGGGGAGCACTTCGGCAAGCTGGTGCTCACCCCGTGAGGCGGGAGTTGCTCGCGGCCCTCTGCGAGGTCGCGGGCCCGTCGGGACGTGAGGAGCGGGTCCGCGACCTCGTGCGGCCGGAGCTCACGGCCACCTGCGATCGGATGGAGACCGATCCGCTGGGCAGCCTGATCGGCGTCCGTGACGGGTCGGGAGGCCCGCGCCTGATGCTCGCGGCGCACATGGACGAGATCGGCCTCATGGTGACCCACGTCGACGATCGCGGGTACCTGCGGTTCGTGCCCCTGGGCGGCTGGGACGCGAGGACGCTCGTCGCCCAGCGCGTCACGGTCCACGGACGTGAGGACCTGCCCGGCATCGTCGGGACGACCCCGGTGCATCTGCTGGACGAAGCGGCGCGGCAGAAGGCCCCGCGGCTCGAGGATCTGGCCATCGACACCGGCCTCCCCGCCGACCGGGTTCGGAGCCTCGTCCGGCAGGGCGATGTGGTCACCCGGCGGAGGACGCTCGAGGACCTCGGCGACCTCGTCACCGGCAAGAGCCTCGACGACCGCGTCGGCCTGTTCGTCATGCTCGAGGCGCTCCGCGCCGCCCCCGCCGGGGCCGCCGAGGTTCACGCCGCCGCCACGGCTCAGGAGGAGGTCGGCCTCCGTGGCGCACGCGTCCTCGCCAGCCGCGTCCGGCCGGACATCGGCGTCGCGATCGACACCTGCCCCGCCGACGACGGGCCGGGCACACCCGGAAACGGCCCGTCTACCCGTCTCGGTCTCGGCACCGCCATCCGGCTGATGGACGCGAGCGCGATTGGCTCGCCGGCCCTGGTCGATCTGCTGGTTCGGCTCGCCGACGAGCGTGAGATCCCCTACCAGTTCCATGTCTCGAACCGGGGCGGCACCGACACCGGCTCGTTGCAGCTCGCGGGCGAGGGCGCGACCGCGGGCTGCGTGTCGATCCCGACCCGCTACGTGCACTCGAGCGTCGAGGCCTGCCATCCCGACGATATCCAGGCCTCGATCGACTTGGTCGCGGCCCTGATCGAGCACGCGCACGAGGTCGTCCCGGGCTAAGTGGTCCCCGTCGTGAGTGCGGGCTCGTCGCGCGAAGACCGGGTCAGGTGAACGGGCGTGACCGCCCGCCCTCGGCGGGTGAAACGAGGGCTCGGCCGAGGGCCGAAGCCCCTCGCGGATCCCTCGTTCCTCTCAGGCGCGGACGTAGGTCCCGCCGCTCTCACAGAGCCATCACGGTGGGACCGAAGACAACGCCGGGTGACGGTTGAAGCCGGGAACCGTGGTCGTGCTCGGGACGGGGACCCTACGGCTTCTCCTCCGCGCGCGCCCGCCGCCATTTGATGATCGCGATGACGCCCCCGGTCGCGATGGCGGCCCCGATCACCGCGAAGATGAGGCCGACCGGGTTGCTGCTGCCGCTGTCGGCAGCCGTCGTCGTGGCGGTTGACGTCGCAACCGCCGCGGTCTGCGTCGAGGCGGTAGTCGCCGAGCTCGTCGTCACGGGGACGGCTGGCACGGCGGGGAGCGACGTCTCGAGCACGCCCGCCGGGAACTGGCTCCCGGGTCCACCGATCCACCGGACGACGTCCCCATCCGAGTAGCGCTGCACCGCCGGAAAGGCGAGCCCGGTGCGCTTCGTGCCCTCGGCGACTGTCAGCCGAAGGCGAAACGCGGCCTCGCGTCCGGGAGCGAGGCGGCGGCCGGCCCAGGTGACCGTGGTGACCCGCGAGGTCACCTCCACGCCGTTCACCCGCAACGGCGGGTCGAGTTGGACGGTCGTCTCGGTGTGGGTCCACCCGGCGATATCCGGAACCCCGGTCCGCACGACGTTGTCGGGGAGCTGCACCGCAACGCTGACGGTGTCGGCCGAAGCCGACTCGTTCGGAACTGACAGGACGATTTCGCCTGCCGCGGCGCCTGCGGTCACTTCGACATGGGCGGTGGCAGTCCCGGCCACGGCGAGAAGGGTGAACGCCGCGACGACGGCAGCCAGCTTGGCGTTGGCGCGGAGCATCGGCATCAGCGGGCGTTCCTGATCGGGATGGACACGGTTGCGGCATTCAGATTGAACTCGCCGCGGCGGACGGCGATCTCGAAGGTCCAGACGCCAGCGACGGATGCCTGGAGCGGGGGAGCGACGTAGTGGCCGGCCTCCGCCGACTCGGTCTGGAGCCGGAACGGCCCCACGTCTGCCGGCGGCGTGGCGGTCACACTCACCTCATCAGCCGAGACTGGTTGACCTTGACGCTTGAGGAACACGCTCACGAGGTTCGACCCGGTCTCGGCCGGGTCCACCACGACCTGCGCTGAGAGATCGTCGATCGCCACGCGCGCTTCGACCGGTTGGGCCGCCGCGACTGCCTTCGCCGGGGGCTCGTTGATCAGCACGGAGGTCACGATGATCGCGGCGGCCATCAGTACGAGCTCGGCGAGGACGCTCCGGCGGAGGCCCCCCTCCTCCCCGCGCTCGCGAAGCCGGCGAACCATTCGCCGGTTCGCCACGCCGAACCCGATGAGGACGAGCGCGATGCCCATCTTCGCCAGCAGGAGGCGGCCGTAGGTGGTCTCCCACAGCTCGCTCCAGCTGTCGACGTTCTGGAAGCTCCCGATGACCCCCGCTACGACAAGGACGCCCACGCTCACGAGCGCCGCCGTCGAGAATCGCGGCCACACCTGCCGGGCGAGCTCACCGCGCCCCGGGCCGGACAGCATGAGGGCCGACACGACCGTCGCGAGACCCCCGACCCACATCGACGCCGCGAGCACATGCCCAGTGTCGGCGATGACGACCCAGGCGCTGCCGGTTCCCGCGTGGCCGCCCAGGCCGGGCGTCAGGGCGAGACCGGCGGCGGCAACGGCGACTGCCTGCTTACGGCGGGAGTTGCCGTCGGTGGCGGCGGCCCAGACGGCTCCGATCGCCACGAGCTCGGCGAGGATGACCTGCGTGAGCCGCACCTGTCCGAACCGGGTGTCGAGCACCGCCTGCAGCACGTTTCCCTGGGCGGCTCCGTTCAGCCCGACGCCGGCCACCGACGCGGCATGAAGCAGGATCGTCGCGCCTGCGACGATGGACAAGGCGAAGCCGGCGCCGGCTGCGGCGTACCAGAGCCGCCGTTCCACGTCGGGCGCCCGCCCGGCCAGCACGAGCACGAGTGCGGCGATGCCGCCCACGACCAGGATGAGGAGCGCCAGGTCGATGACGCGGGCAACGTCGCTCGCGCGGTCGATGGCCGACGGTGGACGGGATTGCACCTCGTTCGCGATCCCCTCGGGTCGAGCTCCGGGCGCCCCGACGTGGAACACGAACGCGCCGTCGATCGGGTGGCCGTCGGCCGACCCGACGCGCCACGACACCGTGTAGGTGCCCCGCGCGAGGTTGTCGGCGACTCGTATGGACACGACGTTGGGCGACTCGCGAATCGGCTCGCCCTGATCGACCCGGCGCGCGTCGCCGTCGAAGACGCGGATCGCGCCGAGGGCGGTCTCCACCGGCTCGGTGAACGTCAGCGTCACCTTGCTCGGCGATAATTTCACCACCTGGCCGTCGAGCGGGTCGGTCCGGTCGAGGTCGGCGTGCGCCGTCGCGAGCGCGGGAAACGCAAGCGCGGCGAGGAGCGCGACCAGGACGAGGGTCCGGATCCACCCTCGCGCGTCGGTCACCGAGGCGCCGCCCGGGGCGCCGGCGAGACGGTCTGGACGATGGCGATCGTCGTCCCGGCCGACGCCGACGACGGCAAGGCCTTGCGATCGGCCGCGACGAGCGAGACCACGACACCAAGCACGAGTACACCCATCGTGGCCGCGACCGCGACGGGCGCCAGGGTGCGGGCCGCGATGTGTCCCTTCCCGAAGCTCGAGAGCGCGAAGGCCGTCGCGGCGCCGCCGACGATGCCGCCGAGATGGCCCCCGATCGAGATCCCGGGCAACGTGAAGGTGATGACGAGGTTGATGCCGAGCCAGATGCCCACGTCGCCGACGATGCTGATGCCGCGCTGACGCTGCAGCACGAGGATCGCGGCCATGATCCCAAAGACCCCGCCCGACGCCCCCACCGTCGGGCTCAGCGGGGCGAACAGCAACGCGCCGGCAGACCCCCAGAGCACCGACCCCAAGTAGATCAACCCGAAGCGCAGCGGCCCGACATACGACTCGAGGGCGGTGCCGAGGTACCAGAGGGCGATCATGTTGAAGGCGAGGTGGGCGATTCCCGCGTGCAGGAACGCCGACGTCACCAGGCGCCACCAGTCGCCGGCCGCCACGTCGGGGGCGTCGAGCCACCCGTTCGAGGCGATGTCTCCGCTGATGCCCCGGCCGACGCTGCCGCGGTCGGTGAGCATCTGAAGGATGAACACGGCGACGTTGAACGCGATCAGCGTCTTCGTCACGTAGGCGGTGCCGCGCGCGACGGGCCGCGGTTTAAGGCGCGCGGCGCCGGTGGGGCGACCGGCACACTCGGGGCACTTCACGCCCACGGCCGACTGGACCATGCACGACGTGCAGATCGGGCGGTCGCACGACGAGCACGAGACGAGCGTCTCGCGGTCGTGATGGCGGTAGCAGGTGGGCGTCGACTCGGCGACGGTCGCGCGATCGTCCATCAGCGATTGATCGTAGCGTGCCCCTTCCACGGAATCGCCGGGCTGCGTTAGGGCTCAGGCTCCCGCTTCGACCGCTTCCTCCCATTCGCGAAGCAGCCATGCGATCTCCTGCTCGACGCCGCGATGACGTTCGCCTGCGGCGGCGACGGCCTCCCGGTCGGCGAGCACCTCTGGATCGCCGAGCCGCTGCTCGAGGCCGCGCAACTCCTCCTCCAAGTCGGCGATCTTCGTCTCGATCCGCTCGACCTCGCGCAGCCGCCGGGGCGGCTTCTGGGCGGCGGGCCGCTTCGGTGCGGACGCCTTCCGGGCGGCCGGTGGGTCGGCCACCGGAACCGCCGGGGGTGCCTCGCGCAGCCGTATGAGGTCGGAGTAGCCACCGGCGCGGAGGCGCAGGGCGCCATCTTCGATCGCGAGGGTGTGCGTGGCGACGAGATCGATGAGCGCGCGGTCGTGCGAGACGAGCACGACGGTGCCGTCGTAGGCGCCGATCGCCTCCTCGAGCGCCTCGCGGCTTTCGATGTCGAGGTGGTTCGTCGGCTCGTCGAGCACCAGCAGGTTGCCGCCGTGGGCGATCAGCCGCACCAGCGACAGCCGCCGGCGCTCCCCACCCGACAGGGCCTCCACACGACGGTCGGCGGCCTCGCCGGGAAAGAGGAACCGCCCCAGCAGCGTGCGCGCCTGCGTATTGGTGAGGGCGGTACCACCGAGCACCGTCTCGACGACGGTGCGATCCGGATCGAGCTCCGCCGCGTGCTGGGAGAAATAGCCCACGCTCACGCGATGCCCGAGGCTCACACGGCCGGCCGGCGGCCGTCGCTTGCCGATGAGCGTCTCGACCAGAGTCGTCTTGCCGGCGCCGTTGGGCCCGACCACGGCGACCCGCTGCCCGCGCTCGATGGCGAGGCTGATGTCCTCCAGCAGCGTTGCGTCGCCTGCGGCGACAGTCAGGCCGTCGGCCTCGAGAACCAGGCGGCCGGTTTGCTCGGTCTTGGGAAACCCGAACGCGAGGGACCGTTCCCGTGAGGGTGGCGCAATCCGTTCGATCCGTCCGAGCTGCTTGGCGCGCGACTGCGCCTGCCGCGCACGGGTGCCGGCGCTCCACCGCTCCACGAATCGCTCGAGGCGCGCGATCTCCCGCGCTTGCGCCTCCGCCAGGGATGCCTGCTTGGCGAGGGCCTCCGCCTTTGCGCTTCGGAATGCCGAGTAGCCCATCGGCCAGATGCGGCCGCGTCGGTCGTCGAGCTCGAGGACCTTGGTGGTGACCGACTCCAGGAACCACCGGTCGTGGGAGACGAGGACGATCGTCGCGTCCACCTCGGCGAGCGCGGTCTCGAGCCACTCCACCGACTGCAGGTCGAGGTGGTTCGTCGGCTCGTCGAGCAACAGCACGTCGGGCCGCGACACGAGCGCGCGGGCGAGCGACGCTCGGGTGAGCTCACCGCCCGAGAAGGAGCCGAGCGGCCGATCGAGCCAATCCGGGTCGATGCCGAGTCCGCGCTGCACGCGCTCGATCCATGCGCCCCAGGCGTACCCGCCGGCCGGTCGAGCTCCCGCTGTGCTCGGTCGTAGGCGCCGAGCACGTCGGGTCCATGGTCGCCGGCGGCCATGCGGGCCTCGAGTTCGGCGAGGGTCCGCTCCACCCTCTGGACCGCCGCGAGGCCCTCGGCGACGTACTCGCCGAGGCTGATCTCCCGGCCCAGCGGCGGGCGCTGGTCGTGCAGGGCCACGACCGCGCCCTTGGCGAGCGTGACCTCGCCCGTGTCGGGCGGGAGCTGGCCCGCGATGAACCGCAACAGGGTGGTCTTCCCGTCCCCGTTGCGCCCGACAACCGCCAGGCGGTCGCCCGGATCGAGGCGGAACGACAGGCCATCGAACAGGGTTCGGGCGCCGAACGACTTGCGAGATCGACCACGTGCACGACGGGGTAGGGTAGCGGAGATGCCGGCCACGCCAGTGATCCGAGACCGCGCCGGGGTCGAGGAGCTCGCCCGGCAGGCCCGAAGCGCCGGTCGCTTCGCACTCGACCTCGAGTTCCTGTGGGAGCGAACCTACGCCCCATCCCCTGTCTCGCGCAGATCAGCGTCGAGAACGAGGTGGCGCTCGTCGACCCGATCGAGGGCGCGCCGCTCGAGCCGCTCGCCGAGCTCGTCGCGGATCCCGACGTCGAGACGATCATGCACGCGCCATCCGCCGACCTCACGCTCCTGGGCCTCGACTTCGGCACACGCCCCCGCCGCATCGCCGACGTGCAGCTCACCGCCGGCTTCGTCGGCCTGGGCGCCGGCCAGTGCCTTGCGACACTCCTCGAGCGCGTCCTCCAGGTTCGGATCGACAAGAGCGAGCGCTACACCGACTGGAGCCGTCGCCCGCTCTACGACGCTCAGCTCGCTACGCCGCGAATGACGTCCTCTTCCTTCTCCCGCTGCATGACGAGTTGACGCGCCGGGTCGCGGAGCGTCGCCGTGGCGACTGGGTCCAGGAGGAGCACGAGCGCCGCTACGGCCCCGACGCGCGGTTCGTCACGGAGCCCATGGACGCATGGCGGAAGATCAAGGGCCACGGCAGCCTCACATCCCGAGACCGGGCGGTGCTGCGTGAGGTGGGAGCCTGGCGCGAACTCGAGGCTCAGCGTCGCGATCGCCCACCCGCGTGGATCATGCAGGACCGGCTGGCGCTCGACGTCGCGAGGCGCAAGCCCTCCGACGGATCCGGGCTGGCGCGGGTGCGGGGGCTCACCGAGCGCATCCGGGAGCGCGAGATCGGCGAGCTCCTGGAGGCGGTTCGGCGGGGCGTCGAGGAAGCGCCGATTGAGCTGGGCCGGCAGATGCGTCCCGACCTCGCGGCGCGCGTGTCGGTGCTGGCGACCCTGGGTCAGCTCATCGTCGGCGTGCGTGCCGACGCCGCGGAGCTTGCTGCGCCGCTCCTCGCCACCCGAGACGAGATCGAGGCCTATCTGGCCGCCTGCATCCAGGGGAACGGCGCGGATTTCCCGCTCGCCGGCGGCTGGCGACGCGAGCTGGCCGGCGAGGCGCTCGAACGTCTCGCCGCCGGCCGGCTCGCGCTCACCCCGACATCGACGCCGCCGTATCTCGAGGAGATCGATCAGCGGCCGTGACGCCGGGACCGGCTCTCAGTTCATGCGGCGATCTGTCCTGCGACCACGTCGTGCAGTACGTGCACGTCGGTGTTCAGGTGGATGCAACCCGGGACGGTGCATGGCTCGTCGAACAACGGGTCGAGACGCTCGAGCAACGACTGGATCCGTTCGAGCGGGACTGCCGTGGTGCTGCTCATCAGGAGACGCTCCTTGGAATGGTGCGACATGACGGCAGGATCCTCTCCAGCGCATATGGCGGCGGAGTTGCGTGCGGATTAGGACTCGGTAAGGCACTCGTCGACCAGCGGGGCGAGGTCGGCCATCGCCGTGACGAGTGCGACCCGGGCGATCGACGGGGCATCCGCAGTCAGCGGAATGACGTGCGCCTGGGTCTGCGCGAGGTAGCGGGCCGCCCACCGGCGGTGCCTGCCACCCGAGCGCATGACCAGCGCCTGGATGCTGCGAAGGTTGTCGGTACGGTCCGCCAGCTTGAGGATGTGCGCCTCGGGTGGACCATCGGCCGCCAGCCGCTCGTAATAGGCCTTCAGGGCCTCGCCTTCGTGACTTTCGGGCGCGGTGAGCCAATCGACGAGCACTGCGACCTCTGGACCGAAGCCCTCCTGCACTTCCGCGAGCGTGGTCGGCGTATCCTCGACGACATCGTGCAGCAGCGCGGCCTGGAACAGCCCCGGCGAGGTCTCCCCCCAGCGCGCCAGCTCCAACCCGACACGGACGAGGTGAACCCAGTAGGGCGTGTCGGAACCCCGGCGGCATTGCTCGCCGTGCCGGGCCCGAGCGAAGGCAAGGGCCTGGCGCAACGCGGTGCGCTCCGACTGGGGATGGTTCGCCGCGAAAACGACCCACGCGCGTTCGACCGCCTCGGACGTGTCGAAGGCCGTCGGCCAGGCAAGAGCGACGGGTGCGATCGGCGCCAACGCCTCACTCGCTTCCTGGACCGAGGGGGGACGCAGCGGTGAGGTCATCATGTCTAGGGTAGCGCCCGAGACGGGCGAGCGCCGCGAGCGGCGCATCGCAATCGTCGACCTGGGCTCGAACAGCTTCCGGCTGGTGGTGTTCAGGGCACGCCCGGGCGGCGCCTTCGCCCTGACGGACGAGATCAGGGAACCGGTCCGCCTCTCGGCCGGCATGAGCGACGGCGAGCTCCAACCCGACGCCATCGCACGCGGAGCCGCCGCAGTCCACACCTACGCGGCGTTCTGCCGCACCACCGGCGTGGACGAGGTCGTGGTGGCGGCGACCAGCGCGGTGCGCGACGCGTCGAATAAGGCGGCGGTGCTCGCCGCCTTCGCCGAGCAGGGCATGGAGGCCCGGGTGCTGTCGCGGGAGGAGGAGGCCTACTACAGCTACCTCGGGATCGTGAACAGCACCACCCTCGAAGACGGTCTATTCGTCGACGTGGGGGGTGGGAGCGCCCAGGTGGGCCGCGTCTCACGCCGGGCGCTCGAGCGAACCCTGAGCGAGCCGATCGGCGCCGTCCGGATGACGGAGGCGTTCCTCCGCACCCCCCGGTCGAAGCGAAGCGAACTCAAGGCGCTGCGACGGCACGTGAGCGACGTCCTCGCGCGCTCAGGCTGGCTCGCCCCGAGCGGCCTCCCGCTCGTCGGCACCGGGGGCGCCGTGCGCACCCTGGCGGCCATGGCGCAGCGCGCCTCCGAGTACCCGCTGTCGGAGATCCACGGCTACGAGCTGGAGCGAGGAACGCTCGGCGAGATCATCGAGGCCCTCTTCCGCTTGCCCGTCGGGCAGCGCCAGCGCATTCCCGGGCTCAAGGCCGATCGGGCCGACATCATCCTGGCCGGCGCGCTGACGATCGACGTCGTCATGGAGCGGGTCGGCGCGACCGCGATTTCGATCTGCAGCCAGGGGCTTCGCGAGGGGCTCTTCTACGAGCGCTTCCTCGCGCCCGCCGACCCGCCGCTCTTCCCCGACGTGCGGAGAGCGAGCGTGCTCAACGTGGCCCTGCGGTACGGGTATGACCGGCCCCACACCCAGCACGTCGCGCGGCTCGCGCTCGAGATCTTCGACGGCACCGCACGGACGGGACTGCACGGCGCCGACCAGCTCGAGCGCGAATTGCTCTGGAGCGCGGCCATGCTCCACGACATTGGCGTCATCGTGGACTACCACGACCACCACAAGCACGGCTTCTACCTCATTCTCAACGCGGGCCTTCCGGGGTTTACGCACCGGGAGCTGGCGCTGGTGGCGCTCCTCGTGCGCGCCCACCGCAAGTCGCCCCCCAACTTCGACTGGATGCGGCCGGTGCTGGAGGACGGCGACGAGGAGCGCCTCTGGCGGCTCGCCTCGTGCCTCCGCCTGGCCGAGCAACTCGAGCGCGACCGGGCGCAGGTCGTGCAGGGCGTCGACATCGACGGGCGCGGTGAGACGATCACGCTGACGCTTCGGGCCCCCGAGGAGCCGTCCGTGGCGCTCTGGTCCGCCGGGCAGGAGGGGCCCATCTTCGAGCGTGCGTTTGGACGGCGCCTCCGCCTGGTCGGCCCCGGCGCCCCGGCGTAGCCTTCCGCTAACCGATCTGGTGCTCGCCGCCGGGGTGGCAGAACGACGCGTTGGGCGAATAGAAGCCCCAGGTCACCTGGAGCGGCGAGGCGGGTCGTAGCGCGTACACGGAGTGGTTGGGCTCGAGGAACTCGAGGCTCGTCACCTCCCACGGGTCGACGAGGGTCGCGATCCACGGGTAGATGCCGTCGACGAGTCGCCCCCCGAGATCGGTGATGTACGAAAGCTGGCCGCTCGCGGTGATGCCGGGCAGGCCCACCTTGGCGGTGGACCGGATGACGGGTGTGTCCTCCGAGTACGTCGTCGCGACGACGGTGTCGCCGGTGAGCTTGATGGTCGTGCGGCCGGGGGTGGCGGGGACGCCTCGCTGGGCGGCGTAGTCGCGCATCCGTCCGGACGAGTTGAAGTAGTGCGTCCACCACCTGCTCGGCGTTTGGCCGTCGGGTGCGGTGCGGTCGAGGTCGAGTCCGCAGTAGGTGAGCGAGTAGGCGCCGAATCCCGACGTCTGCTCGGGGACGTCCACGACGCACTGGTCCATGAAGAGCTGACGATTCGCGATCGGCCGAAGCTGCGGCGGCAGCAGCCGGGCGAGGGCGTCCGGGTCCTCGGGGATCCACCCGAAGTAGAGCATTCGGCTGTTGATCACCAACTGCGGTGCGACGAGGACTTGCTCGGACACGGTGCTCCTGTTCTGTCGGGGGCCGCGCGGGTCAGCCGCCGGCGAGTTTCACCTTGTACCGGCCGGTCAGGTGGTCGGCGATGCGCTGACGGTGGTCGCCCTGGATCTCCACCGCGCCGTCCTTGACCGTCCCGCCGCTGCCGCACAAGCGCTTGAGGGCCTTGGCTTCGTCCTCGACGTCGGCGCGAGGGAGCCCGGTGACGAGGGTCACGGTCTTGCCGCCGCGACCGGCCTTGGTGCGGCTGATGCGAACGATGCCGTCGCCGGGCGTACCAGAGGGGGCCGGTCGCGCGGGCGCGTCACGCACGCGACCGGTGCCGGTGGAGAAGACGACACTGGCCCTCGCTGGCTTCTGCATCCGCGTCATCGGTGTTCCAGAGTGGTGTGACGTCAAATGACGTGCTGTATCCCGTGAGCGAAAGCGAGCGAGGCGGTGGAGGCCGGTCGTGGCGAATATCGGGCATATTCGCCATACCGAGGACACCGGATCGCGACGCTCGCGGCCACGGAGACACCAACGTGATTTCCATGTTGCACCACTAGCCTACCGTCCATGCGAGTGCATCGGGCCGGGGGCTGGGACCACGTGGCGTGCTGATCGATCTGCACTGCCACAGTACGGCGTCGGACGGCGACCTCGACCCACTCGAACTGATCGCCGCCGCGGCGACGGCCCGGGTGGGGACGCTCGCGCTGACCGATCACGACACGATGGAGGGCGTTCCGGCCGCCGTCGCCGCGGGCAAGGTTTACGGGGTGCGGGTGGTTCCCGGCATCGAGTTGACGGTGCGTGTGCCGACCGGTTCGATGCATCTTCTGGGCTACTTCGCCGCCGCAGCTCCGCGGCCGCTGGTGGATCGCCTGGCGGGTGTCTCCGCGTTTCGCGAGCAGCGCATCCGGCGGATCGTGGAGCGGCTGGCGGAACTGGGGATCGTGCTCGACTGGGACGACGTCAGGGGCCGGGCCGCCGGGCAGCTTGGCCGCCCCCATGTCGCCGCGGCACTCGTCGAGGCCGGGCACGTGGCGACGATGGAGGAGGCGTTCGACCGCTGGCTTGCGGACGGGCGACCGGCGCATGTTCCGTCGCAGGGTCTTGAGCCGGATGCGGCCGTGCGGGTGGTGCGCGAGTCCGGCGGGGTGCCAGTGCTGGCGCATCCGGGGTCGCTCGCCCTCCCGGCGAGGCATCTGTCGTCGTTCGTGCAGCGACTGGCGACGTTCGGACTGGTCGGGATCGAGGTCCACCGGCCGGAGCATCGCCCGGAGCAGCGCGATGCCTACGCGGAGATCGCCCGGCGCTTGCGTCTGGTGCCGAGCGGCGGCTCGGATTTCCACCGTCCGGCCGGCCCGTTCGGCCTGGGCGACACCGGCCAGCCCGGCCTGCCGGAGGACACCCTGGACCGCCTGTTCGACCGTATCGACGTCCCGTCCCAGGCGATTGACGATCCCTGACCTCCGATCGCTAATTGCCCGGGCATTAACAATTGCTCGATGGGCGAAGGACGGTGACGGGGCTTAACAGTCGGTCGGATGCGAGAGGCCCGGCCTCGGCATCGACGGCGCCCGTGCGCTCGATCCGTTAACGCCCGGCACCACCGAAGCGCCGAATCACGATTGTTAGTGCCCGGGACCATCGACGGGCCTTCGCATCCGCGGTGGACAGGGGGCGGCACCCATGTTGGGGCTTCCAGGGCATCCGCTAGCGTGTCGGGCCGTGACGACAGACGCCTCCACACCGCAAGCTGCGGGGGTTCACTGGGACCTCACCCCGCTCATCGACGACGACGCGACCTTTGGCGAGCGCCTTCAGGCCGCGCTGGACCGCTGCCGTACGTTCGCCGAGCGCTACCGCGGCACCATCGCCACGATCGACGCCGAGGGACTCGCCGTACTGCTCGACCAGCTGTCGAATATCGACAACGAGCTCTCACGCCTCGGCTCGTACGCCCACCTGCGCGAATCGGTCGACGTCAACGACCCGGCGAACCTCGACCTGTCCGGCGCCGTTGACCGCGCGCTCGTCGAAGCCGGGAACGCGCTCCGGTTCTTCGAGCTCGAGTGGCTCGAGCTCCCGGACGGCACGGCCGTCGCGCTGGCGGACATGCCCGAGGTCGCCGGTGATCGCCACTACCTGCTGTCGATGCGCCGGTTCGGCCCGTACACGCTCAGCGAGCCCGAGGAGCGCATGCTCTCCGAGCGTGCACCCGCAGCGAGCGGCGCATGGCAGACGCTGTTCGGGCGGATCAACTCCACGCTCGAGATGCCGTTCGACGCTGGCGAGGGACCCGAGCCACACAACGTCGACCGCCTCCTCGCCTACATGCGCGACGAGCGCCGTGACATCCGCATCAAGGCGCTCGACACCCTCTACACCATGCTCGAGCCGCAGGCACCCGTGATCGCGCACTGCTACGACACCCTCGTCGGAGACCGGCTCGCGATGGACAAGCTCCGCGGCTACACGTCCCCGATGCACCAGACGCACCTTCGCAACGAGCTCGACCCGGACGTGGTCGAGGGGATGTTCGACGCGGTCGATCGCCACTACCCCCTCGCGCAGCGCTGGTTCACCGCCAAGGCCGCCATCCTGGGCCTCGACCGCCTGAAGCTCGCCGACCAGTACGCGCCGATAAGCGGCGGCCGATCGGTCCGGTTCCGCGAGGCCACCGACATCGTCACCACGTCGTTCCGCCGCTTCTCGCCACGGGTCGCCGATATCGCGGCCGCGTTCATCGCCGAGCGTCGAGTCGACGCCGAGCCGCGGCTCGGCAAGCGCGGCGGTGCCTTCTGCGCGCCCGTCGCGCAGGACGCCTCGCCGTACGTCCTGATGAACTTCACCGACCGCATGAACGACGTGATGACCATGGCCCACGAGTTCGGCCACGGCATGCACTTCGCGCTGTCGCACGAACGCCAGACCGCGCTGTCGTCGGGTGCGGGCATCGCCCTGGGCGAGGTCGCCTCGACCTTCGCCGAGCTCATCACCTTCGACTACCTGCTCGCCAACGAGTCCGACCCAGCGACCCGCCGCCAGCTCGCATGCGAGCGGGTCGAGGGCTCGTTCGCCACCATCTTCCGCCAGATGGTGCTGGCACGCTTCGAGCAGCGCGCCTACGACATGCGATCGGACGGCATCACGCTCACGCCGGAGCGGCTCGGCGACGCGTGGATCACGGAGAACGCCGACTACTACGGCGCAGCGCTCGAACTGCCGGAGGGCTACCGGCTGGGATGGTCGTACATCCCCCACTTCATCCACACGCGCTTCTACACCTACGCGTACGTGTTCGCGCTGCTCGTCACGCTGGCGCTCTACGCGCGCTACCGGCGCGATGGTGACGCGTTCGTGGGGCCCTACCTCGACTTCCTCGCCGCCGGCGGGTCGGGTTCGCCCGCCGAGCTGCTGGCGCCCCTCGGCGTCGACCTCGGCGACCCGGCCGTCTGGGACGACGGGTTCGCCGAACTCGAGCGAATGATCGACGAGGCGCAGGCCGAGGCAGCCTGACCCGCGCCGGGAGCTACTTCTTCTTCGAGGCCTTCTTGGACGCCTTGAGCGGGTTGAGCGCCTTCTGCACCTGCTCCGGCAGCTCCGTGATGTGGTAGAGCTTGCGCCCGCAATCGGGGCCGTGCCGCAGCGGCTGCGCCTGGCAGGTGTCGGGGTCGCTCCAGAGCGTCGTCGTGCGGTGACCGCGCTCGCACACGTACACGCGCGCGACCCGCACCGGACCGAACGCCTCGCTCACCGTCGCGGGAGCCTCTTCCTCGACCGTCTCCTGGGCGACGGCTTCGTCCACCGGAGCGTCCTCGCCCTCGGTCACGGGCCCGTCGGCCTCGGCGACCGGCTCGTCCTCGGTCGCGGGCGCCTCGGCTTCGACCGTGGCCTCCGCAACCGGCTCCTCGGACGGGGCGTCGACGACATCGGTGTCGACGGTGGCCTCGGGAACGGGCGATCCCTCCGCGACTTCGTCGGCCACTGCCTGGGCGGTCTCCGCCGTCTCGGTGGTCGCTGTCTCCTCGGCGTGTGCGTCGTCGCTCATCGGTGCTCCTCGTGGATCGGGTCGCGACAGGATAGCGACCTCGCCCGCCTCGGCGAAAGGACGCGGAATTGACGGACGGACTCCCGGCGGGGTTCAACCTGGTCGAGGAGCGTGTCGTCGTCGGCCGGCACCGGTTCGACATTCTGCGTCCCCGATCGGCCGAGGAGCTCATCGACGAGGGCGAGTATGCGATCGACGAGCGACTTCCCTACTGGGCCGAGCTGTGGCCGAGTGGGCGTGCGCTCGCCGCATCGCTCGCGACTCGATCGCTCGCCGGAGTACGCATGGTGGAGTTGGGCGCGGGTCTCGCGATCCCCTCGTTCGTCGCCGCGGCCGGCGCGGCCACGGTCCTGGCGACCGACTGGTACCAGCCGGCCGTCGACTTCATCCATGTCAACGCCAGGAGACTTGCGCTTCCCGTCGACAGCCTCTTGGTCGACTGGTGCGCTCCGCATCCGGACCTTCTCAACTCGGCGCCGTTTGACCTCGTGGTGGCCGCGGACGTGCTCTACGAGGCACGCAACGTCGACCCGCTCTGCGCGCTCCTGGAGCAGCTCACTCGGCCGGGGGGCGAGGTCGTGGTGGCCGATCCGCGCCGTCCGGACGCCGCGACGTTTCTCGAAGCGCTCAGCTCGGCTGGCTGGACGGTACGCACCCAGGAGATGGCCGTGGACGAGCGCCCGGATGAGGCGGGTCCCATCGTCGAGCTCCATCGGATCACGCCGCCGCGGTACTAGCGGACCGTCGTCCCCCACCCGTCCGTACGGGCAGGGCGTCGATGGTCCCCACGACGTGCCAGGTGCTCGTCGGCCGACAGCGGGGCTCCGGTCGCCGGACTTTTCCCGCATTTTGCGACTTTTCTGAAGTAACAGTTTTTAGAGGTTACGTCCTCTGACGATGCCGCGGACCGGATCCTGGGGATTTGCTCGCCACCGGCCCGGCGGGCGCACGTGACGATGTCGAGCAAGTGCCCTGGATCGTTTTGTCCATCTGCGATCGCGGCCCTTCACGTCGCCCTCCCGAGACCGGAAGCCTGTCGTTTCCTAGCGGGCGCCCAGCCAGCGGAACCTATACCTTCGTCTAGGTGCGTCTGTCCCGCCCCTCGACCTTCGGGGAGGCGTCAGACCACACATTCGTCGGGTGATGCACCTCCGAGGGTTCCGTCTAAGGTGCCTCCACCGAAAACCAACGAACTGCCGAGGCTCTCGCCCATGTCCTCCGACTGGCCCGCTCTTCCGCGCGTATTGCGCCCTTCCCGGTTGCTCGCGCTCGCCGTCCTCATCTTCGCGGCGCTCGCCCCGCTCCTCCAGGGAGCCGTCCCGCCGCAGCCACTGCCGACCCAACGTGTGAACCTCAAGGTTCTCGTCGTCGGGCCGAGTGCCAACCAGGCCGACTACCTCGCCTGGCAGGCGGTGCTTCGTCGAGAAGGTGTTCCCTTCGATGCGCGTACGACGGGGCAGGTCAGCGCCGGGCTCCTCTCATCGGGCAACACCGCGAACTACCAGGCGGTTGTCGTCACGACCGGATCGCCGTTCGCCCAACTCGCCACGCTCAACCAATTCGAGGCGACGTTCGGGATCCGGCAGCTCACGGTCACCGGCGACACGTTCAACCCGGCGGTGTCGCGCGGGCTCAACGGCGTCGCAGGCGTGTTCGGCGACCAGAACGGGCAGACGGGGCAGCTCACCGCGACCGGGCTGCAGGCGTTTCCGTACCTCAAGGGCCCCGTCCCGATGGACCCGTTCTCCTTCGGCTACTCGGCCGTTCCGAATCCGGCGACGTTCACGACGCTGCTGAATGGACCGGGCGGTGGCGCGTACCTCGGCCTCTACACCGACCCGATCGACCTCCGTCAGGAGATGGTGTTCACGGTCTCGAGCAACGAGAACCAGATCGAGAACCAGCTGCTGCGCCACGGGATGGTCAGCTGGGTCACCCGCGGCGTGTACCTGGGCACCCAGCGTAACTACTTCACGGTGAACGTCGACGACCTCTTCCTGCCCGACGGGAAGTGGGACCCCGCGACGCACACGACCCCGATCGAGGACAACCCCGTGGGCTGCAACCTGGCTCCGCCCACCCTTCCACCTGCGAACTGCATCGATGTCCGGATGACGCCGTCGGACGTCACGGACGCAATCGCGTTCCAGAACGCGAACAACTTCAAGTTCGACTTCATGTTCAACGGTGTGGGTCTCTCGGAGGAAGGCCCGCCCGCGACGACCGGAAACGCGCTCATCGCGAACCGCGCGGCCTTCCGCTGGGTGAACCACACGTACCAGCACATCAACCTCGACTCGGTCGGAGCCGGGACGATCGACAACGAGATCAACCAGAACAAAACGTTCGCTGCCAATAACGGCATCTCGATCGATCCGACCGAGCTGGTGACGGGCGAGCACTCCGGGCTCGGGTCGTACCCGGGCCGACCTCCCCTCAACCCGTCCATGGCGAACTCGCTGAGCACCAAGACCCCGCCCATCCAGTGGGTCGCCGACGACAACTCGGTGCAGCCGAACCAGCGTCAGATCGGGTCTGCCTTCACGGTGCCGCGCTACCCGTCGAACGTCTACTACAACGTCGCGACCCGCGCGGACCAGATCGACGAGTACAACTGGATCTACGCAGCGACGACTGCCGTTCCGCCGGGTTCGTGCGCCGCGCCGCGGACCGACTGCCGGGCGACCCCGGCGACGTGGACCGACTACGTCAACAGCGAGGTCGGGATCATGTTCCGCCATGTGATGGGGAACGACCCGAAGCCGCACTACGTCCACCAGCCGAACCTCATGCAGAACGGGGTCGGGCAGGGCATCCTCTACGGCGCCGACGGCCAGGGCGTTCTGAACAACCTTTTCGCCAGGTACAACACCTACTTCAACGTGCCGCTCGCGCAGCCGACCTTCGGCGAGTCCGGGCGACTCATCCGCAAGGCCAACGTGTTCGCCGGCCTGTGGCCCAGCGGCGCGGTCAGCGGCTACCTGCAGGACGGCAGGGTTCACGTGATCAACAACACCGCGGGCGCGGTTGAGGTCCCGCTGACCGGTACGACCGCAGGCGAGTTGTACGGCGGGCAGCAGCGCTCCGGCTGGGTCACAGTCAACCCCGGCGACACCGTCTTCACCCCGGCCGACCCGCTCAACGTGACGCCGCCCACCGCTGTCGGGGCGGCGGCGATCGGCGCAACCATCAACGCGGCCCCCGGCCAGTGGCTCAGCGGCGCCGTCCCTGGTCTGCTCTACAGCGGCCGGTACCAGTGGCAGCGCTGCAACGGCAACCTCTGCTCCAACCTCACCGGGGTCGTCGACGCCAACTACAAGACCGGCGCGATCGACAGCGGCTTCAGCATCCGCGTCGTCGAGATGGCCGGCAACTGGGTCTCGTCCGTCAGCCAGGCGGCGTCGAACCAGATCCAGATGCCCGGCCAGCGGCCGGCGCCAGGCGTCGTGCCTCCGACTACCCCCGCGTCGGGGAACGTCGCAGCCGGCATCACCAAGCTGACCATCACGAAGATCACCGTCTCGCCCCGCAGGTTCAAGGCGCAGAAGGTCGTGAAGGTCAGGGGCAAGAAGAAGACCATCGGCGGTACGACCATCCGCTGGCGACTGAACGTCCCAGCCAAGGTCCAGATCGTCGTCCAGAAGAAGAAGGGCAAGAGGTGGGTCAACTTCGGATCCATCCAGCGTGACGGGAAGGCCGGCGCGGGCAAGTACCTGTTCACCGGTCGCATCGTCAACAACAAGCTGATCGGACCCGCGCTCTACCGCTTCGTTATCAGCGCGAGCCGCAACAGCCCCAGGCTGAAGACCCCGGCGAAGGCCATCACCTTCACGTTCCTGAAGGGCTAGATGGTCGGCCGATGACGACGATCAACACGCAGACGACCGCAGCGAGCCTCCCCGCACCGTCGGGGAGGCCACGCACTCGAGGGGAGTGAGATGAGCACACGCCACCGTCACTCGGACACGAACGCCTCGAACGACAACGTCGCCGCCACGGACGGTCGGTTTCCCGACGAGACGACCCCGGTCCGCCACCGGCGCTTCAAGCGCTCGGCACAACCGAAGGCATCCGCCACCGAACCGCGTCCGGATTCCATCCCGGCCATGCTCGCGGAGCTCATGCTCCTGCGGGAGGAGAACGCATGGCTGAAGGCCGCCCAGCACCAGCCGCCCGGAGTCGGGCGGGTCATCGAACGTGCCCGCGCCGTCCCGCCCGAGCAGGACCCGGAAGACCTTCAGGACGACGCCACCCAGGTGCTCGTCGAGGCACACGTCCTGCGCGAATCGCTGCTCGAGCTCACCGGCGAGATCCAGCGAGCGATGGCGCGTGTCCAGGTCGCCCTCGAAGCACTCTCACCCGGCTTCGCCGCAGAGCAGACCGACGAGCAGCCGGAGGCGTCGGTCATCCAACTCACGACCGGCGAGGGAAACTTCTGACGCATCGTGATTGACGACAATCACGGGGACCGGCCCGAGCCGGCAACCGTCACCCCCCTCCGGGCCGACCGGCGGGACAGCCGTGTCCGCCGGCGACCCCGCGTCCTGCTCATTACGGAAGGCACCTATCCGTACTCCATCGGCGGCGTGAGCTCCTGGTGCGACCTGCTGCTGCGCAACCTCACCGAGATCGACTGGCAGGTGCTTCCCGTCATCGCGGCGCACGGCAAGCCGCCCGTGTATCAGCTGCCGCCACACGCCAGGCAGGTCGGCCGCATCGAGCTGTGGACCGAGGAGATCCCGCACGGCCGATTCAACCGCCGTGACCGCGATGCCGCCGGCCAGTCGCTGCCCGACCGGCTCGTTCGGGGCCTCATCGCATGGGACGCCGACCTGGAGGCGCTCACGGACGCACTCGTGTGGTGCCGCGCCAACCCCGTTGGCGTCCGCCGTGCGTTCCGATCGGACAAGGGATGGGAGACGTTCCTCACCGGCCTGCGGGCGGTGCTCGACGAGCAGGTGTCCGGGGGTGGCACGCCACCCGACGTCGACCTCGTCGAGGCGGCGTCGCTCTACCAGATGCTCTATTGGGTGGCACGCACCGCGGTGGTGCCGACGCCCGAGACCGACGTGCTCCACGTGACCGCCGCCGGTTGGGCCAGCATCCCGGCCATCGTGCACAAGCGACTTCACGGAACCCCGATGGTGGTGACCGAGCACGGCGTCTACGTCCGCGAGGCATACCTCGCGGCGGTCCGCGGACGCGACTCGCCCGGCGGGCGGTTCGTGGCGACCCGTCTCGCCCGCGGCCTGGCGCGCGCGGCCTACGACGCCGCTGACGTGGTCTCGCCGGTCACCGAGGCGAACGCCGTGTGGGAGCAGGGCCTCGGCGTCGACCCCGAGAAGATCCTCGTGCTGCGCAACGGCCTGCAGTCGAGCAGCCTGCCCGAGCCGCCGCCGGAGCGGCGAACCGTCGTGTCGATCGGGCGCATCGACCCGCTCAAGGACGTCCATACGATGCTGCGGGTGGCCGACGAGACACTGGACCGCGTGCCAGACGCGACGTTCCTCCACTTCGGTCCGGTGACCGAGGGCGAAGAGGCCTACGCGCGATCCTGCTCGACGCTGCACACGCGGCTCGGCCTCGGCAACCGCTTCCGGTTCATGGGGCGCACCACCGACCCCAACGGCGTGATCCGCGACGCTGACGTCGTGCTCATGACGAGCATCTCCGAAGGCCTCCCGATGTCGATCCTGGAGGCGATGAGCGAGGCACGCCCCGTCGTCTCGACCGGGGTGGGTGGCGTACCCGACGTGGTGAAGGGCTGCGGAATCGTGACGGCGCCCGGCGACACGTTCGCGCTCTCGATGGGACTCACCACCTTGCTGCGCCACCCTGACCTGGCCTGGCGCCTGGGCCGCCGCGGGCATCGCCGACTGCACCGGGTGTTCGACGAGGCGTTCTGCCTCGACGGCTACCGGGAGCTCCTGATCACCGCCGCACATCCGAGCGCGCGGATGGCCGGAGTCGGCGGGTGACGCCGGCGAACCTCGAAACCCGGCGGGCCGAGGACATCGTCGAGGCTCGCCTCGGACGCAAGCCCCAGGACATGCTCGAGGCGGCGGTCGTGCTCGAGGCCTGGGTCGGGGTTCCGGCAGGCGGAGCACTCGACGCGGGCGAGCGCATCACCCAGGCGAACGATGCGAAGCGCCTGCCGAGCACCGGCAAGCTGCCCACCCCCAAACGGCTGGAGGGGCTCGCGCTCGAGGCGGTCGGCTTCATCGTGGCCATGGTCGCCATCGCGTGCTGGGCGGCGCCGCTTGGCGACGACCTCGGCGGGCAGCTCGTGGAGAACGCGCTGCGCATCGCCCTTCCGCTCACCGTGGCGCTGCAGTGGGGCGTCAACAGCCGCTACCTCAGCCGGCCCAAGGGGACGGTGAACCTCGGCAGGCACCCACTGGTCATCGCACTCGTTGCCGCCGCGCTCATCCTCGTGCCGGCGGCGATCTTCGGGCGCAGCGGCCTCGTGGCCGGGCTGCTCACCGTGACGTGGACCGGGGGCACGATCCTCATCGCCTCGCGCCTGTCCGACGGCTACGTGGGGCTGGTGCTGCTGGCGACGATGGGGATGTTCGCCGGGCTGCCATCGATCGCGGTGCTGGCCGGGGTCGGCGCCGCGACCACGGTGGCGGTGATCCTGGCGGTCACCACCGCGGTCAACAACAACGAGCCGACCCACC
This sequence comes from uncultured Thermoleophilia bacterium, assembly GCA_963777565.1. GTDB lineage: Bacteria > Actinomycetota > Thermoleophilia > Miltoncostaeales > Miltoncostaeaceae > CALMEC01. Next base: position 33,035 of record CAVZQZ010000009.1, on the reverse strand, counting down.
GGGCGGGACGGTGGGGACGCGTCGGCACCGCGACGGCGATCGGCCTCGGGATCGGCGGACTCCTCGTGATCGACGGCAGTATCGACTGGACCCTCGGCGCGGTGCCGGCGATCGGTCTGCTCCCGTCGACGATCGCGAGCTTCTGGGCCGGCTCGCACCTCTGGCGCTTCCATCACGTCCTGCCCCAGGCAGTCGCCGGCGTGCCCGTCTCCAGCGGGACCGTCCGTGGCAGGTCGCGTGCGCCGCTCGGTCTGCTCTTCGGCGCTGTCGGACGCCTCGTCTTCCTCACCACCGCGCTCTCGCTGCTGCTCGTGTTCGGCGCACAGCTCCTCGGCGTGGAAATGAGCGGGGCGAGCGTGCTCGTCGGGTTCGGGCTCGTCGCGCTCGCCACGCTCCTCGTCGGCCTGCTCGAAGCGGTCGGGCGCGGCGGCTGGGCCGTCATGGCGCTTCTCCTCGCGGTTGGCGCCGAGATGGCCGTCTCGTCCTGGGACGGAGTGGACATTGCCGGGTTCGGCCTCATCACGGGCGCGACGGTGGTCGTGCTGATCGCCCTCCCTACCGCGGTCTTCGTGCTGAGCCGCCCGGCGACGACGCTGGCCACCCGGCTGCGCATCACGTGACGCAGCCCGGTGACAGCGGAGCCGTGTGCTGAGAGGCACCCGGTTGGTGGCAATCACGCTCGCCGGAGCGGCGGCAACGACCCTCGCCGCCTGTGGCAGTCAGGCGTCCGACCAGGCATGCACATCACACCACGCATCGCTCATCCCGGCGTACGTCGCGCCCCATGAGCTCGACGAGCTCGCGCGACGGTCTTCACCGTCCGCCCTCGTCATCGTGAACCCCGACAACGGGCCGGGGGTCGTCATCCAGAAGGCGTTCGTGGAGGCCATCGTGCGGCTGCGACGGGCCGGAATACGCGTACTGGGATACGTGCCGACCGACTACGCAAGTCGTGACGCGAACACCGTGCGCGCGGAGATCGACCGGTACGCGGCGTGGTACCGGGTGAGCGACATCTTCGTCGACGAGGTCTCGTCGACCGAGGCGGCGCTTCCGTACTACACGGCCCTGAGCGCCTCGCTGCGGACGTTGCCCAACCGGTTGATCGTCTTCAACCCGGGGATGGTGCCGGCGCCCGGATACTTCGACCTTGCCGACATCGTGGTGACGTTCGAGGGGCGCTACGCCGACTACCGCATCCGGACCGACCCCGTCCCGACCGGCCTCGCCGGGTTCTCCAAGACACAGACGGCGCACCTCGTCTACGACGCAACCGATGCCGAGGCGCTCCAGGTGGTGGACACGCCTCGGGCCGACTACGTGTACGTCAACTCGGGAACCCAGCCGAACCCGTGGCGCTCCCTCCCGGCGACGCTCGTCCAGCAGCAGTCACGACTGGCGCGATGCGAATGATGGGATCATCAGCACGCCTCGAGGGACGCGTCGAGCGACAGGTTCTTGCGGATCGCCATGATCTTGAGCGAACGCGCCTTGGGGCAGAACGAGCTCGTGGCGACGTCGTACTCGGCGTTGAAGACGGCCTTGCCGGCGTTGAGGAACGGGCTGAGCAGGTTGCACTCGTTGTACTGGAAGCACTGCTCGTTGACCGCGAAATCGAACGACGGCTCGAGCGCGGCGGCCTGACCGAGGTCGTTCTTGAGCCCGATCGACAGCCCGCGGGCGTGCGCCTCGGTTGCCAGGAACTGGTTGTAGGCAAGCTGATCGGCGGCCTTCAGCGGGAACCCGGTGCTGTTCGAGTACCCGTCGACGTTGTCGGGCTCGACGCCGTCGAATCCCTTCTGCCGGCAGAGGTCGAGCCGCTTGGTCATGATCGGGCGCAGCAGGTCGATTCGCCGGACGTCGAGCCACTTCTCGTTCGGCCAGCCGTCCAGCACGTTGCCGAGCACCGCCTGCGGGAAGCTCGAGGAGTCGGGGCGGCCGCCCTCATAGCTCCCGGCGCTGAAGTAGCAGATGACCTTCCGGCCCTTCGCGTGCAGCGAGGCGACGTCACCGGCGCTGCGGTCGAACAGGTCGATGTCGTACATCTGCGCAACCACCGACTGGTTGAGCGATCCACTGAGCTGCCACTGCCAGGTGGTGTTCTGGGCGGGGCGCCACCATGCGGCGGCTGGTGGCCCGACTGGCGGCCTGGCGGCCGCCTTCGAGAAGAACAGACGGTCGATCCGCAGCGCCCGTCGGCAGTTGCCGCCCGCCTGATTGGCCAGCCGCGCGGTCACCGTGTAGGTCCCGGCGCGAGCCGGCTTGGGGGACGATACGCGGTGCCATCCGGAGCGCCGCACGGTCGTCGAGATCACGACGGTCCGGTTCAGGGCGACCGTGAGCTTCGGCAGGCCCCGACACCCCGCCACCCGGACGAACACATTGAGGCGGGCCGGCCCGGACGTTTGGATCATCGCGCGCGCACCGGACGCGCCGGTGAGCACCAGCACCCGGCCGCCGCTCCGGCCTGCCTCGCGTGCCACCTGACCCGACGTCGTCGCGACGCTGAGCCGCTCCCCCTCCACCTTCGGCGGCGCCGTGGCGCCTGCTGCCGATGACACGCTCCCGAACACGCATGCACCTGCGACGGCGGTCAGACCGAGGAGCGCCAGGCGCCCGGTCGGGTTTGTCCTCTTGGCCGTGCGGTGGCGACGGTCGGTGGCGTCCACGAAGCTCCCCTCGACGGAATGTTCATGCGGTGCAAAGGCCCTGCAGGCAAGGTGCCCGGGGCGCCGCTGGTGGCGGTGACGCAGCATGACGGGCGGCCACCTTAGCACCGGGTATTTCGGAGCCAACCTCGACCCGTTCGGCCCAGGCACCTCTTCCTTGAGGCTCGTTGTACGACTTTTTGAGCTCCCGCAAGCCAATGTTTCATGCGCTTGCGATCTGAAAACCAGTACGAACGTACAGGTTGGTCGCCCCCCCATTTGGGGGGGGCCACCTCTCGGGCAATGGGCTAGGATCGGCTCGATGCGCTCGCCCTCGCCCAGGCTGAGCAACCGATGGACGGATCCAACATTCGGTGAACTCCCGTCGGACGCCTCAGACGCCAAAACGATCCGGGAAGGTCGTGGGCGGCTGCGTGCCCGTGGACGCTCTTGGCTCGTGTTGCTTTGCGCGCTGGCGATCGCCCTGATCCCGGGTGTTGCCTTCGCAGCCGCGCCGGCTCCGGACGCACCGCCGGTCACACCCGACACGCCTCCCGCGGCGACGCCACCCGCCAAGACGACGACACCCAAGGCCGCCACCCCGCGGGCAACAAACCCCACGCGCCGGAGCGCGACGCCTCGGTCGACGACGCCCAGGAGCTCCACGCCCTCGAGGAGCGCCACGCCGGCGAAGCCCGCGAAACAGCCGGTGAAGACCTTTAGGCCGATCATCCCGCCGAAGCAGACCGAGTTGCCCGAAATCGTACCGGCGGGCACGTCGGGCCCCCCGGTGTCACGCACCACGCCGGCCGCGGAGCCGTCGGGCGGGCTGAGCAACAAGATGCTGCTGATCTTCGTCGGGACGGTCGCTGGCGTCGCGTTGGCGAGCATCGCGGGGACGCGGCTTGCGATGAACCGCGCCGCCGCGGCTCGGGCGGCATCGGCGCCGGAGCCGTTCGAGTTCCCGATCACCGAGGCGTACCCGGCGGAGCCTCTCCCTCTCCCATTCGCCCCCACTCCCATTCATTCGCAGGCCAGGCGCCCGCGCGTGCCGGTGGAGGATGACGACAGCGTCGTCCCGCTCGAGACCGCGCGCACCGCCCGCCAGCCCCGCTGACGCGCCCCGATGCTCCGGTGCGTCGACCAGGAACAACGGGTCGCGAGAGCAGCCGCCCCGCACTCCCCCAAACGTAGGCGCAGGATCCCATGAACCCCTCCGGCCGCCGCCCACGGCGCACCCTTATCGTCATCCTCGCCCTGCTCGGCTCGCTGCTCGGAGCGTCATCGGCGCTCGGCGTGACGATCGGCGGGATCAGCGAGGGCCAGGTGTTCGCCTCGCCACCGAGCGCCACGATCACGGCCACCGCGGGAGGTGAATGGCTGAACTGGACGCTGAACGGGTCGACGAGTCCGGGGGCGTCGCAGGTAACAAGCCTGAACACACCCGGCTTGGGAAGCGGCACCGGCTCGTACAGCCTCCTGGCCGAGGAGTTCGCAGCCAGCCTGCCCGAGACTCCTGGCATCCCCGGTCCGCTGATCACGAGCACGACCGTCAACTTCCAGATCGACGCGACACCACCGCCCGCGCCGACTGTGGCGCAGGTGCCGACGCCGACCAACAACCGCAACCCGATCGTGAGCTGGAGCGACACCGAGGCCGGCGTCACGTTCCAATACCAACTCGACGGCGGTACGGCTGTCGGCACCGGCACGAATGCGAGCGCTCAGCTGGTAAACCTCGGTGACGGGACGCACACGTTCAGCGTCACCGCATTCGACGCCGTCTTGAATCAGAGCTCGCAGAGCAATGAGATGTCGTTCACGATCGACGGGACTCCCCCCGCGGCGCCGAGCACGCCGACGATCACGGGGACCAACCCAACCGCATCGGCGACCCCGACGTTCTCCTGGACCGGTGAGGCGGGCGGGACGTACGAGTGGCAGATCCTGCTGAACGGCGTGCTCGCGCAGGCCGGCACGTCCGTCGCGCCGGCGGTTGCGCCACCCACAGCCCTCGCGACCTCGGCGCTCAACGCATACAGCATCCAGGTCAGGCAGATCGATGCGGTGGGGAACATCGGCGCGTTCTCGGCCCCGCTGGCGTTCACCGTCGACCTCGCCGCCCCGACAGGCGGGACGATCGTCCACACGCCCATAGCCAACCAGGTCGCGGGCTTCACCCGCGCCGCGACCGCCAACGTCACCCTCACCGTCGGCTCGACGGACAACCTCGCCGGCGCCATCACCTACGCGCTGACGACCGTGGCAACCCCGGCGCCGGCCGCGGCGGCGTTCGGCGCGTTGACGACCCAATCGGTCGGTGTCGCCGCAACAAACGGGACGGTGACGACGGTGTTCCTTTGGGCCCGTGACGCCACCGGCAACATCTCGCCCGCTCCGGTCGCGAGCACGCCGATCACCTTCGACAACCAGCCTCCGACCGTGCTTGCGACGAGCTTCCCCGTGCCCGGGGTGAACGTCACAACCGCATTCGGGGCGCTCGCCAACGTGCAAATCAACTTCAGCGAGCCGGTGCAGAACCCGAACACGTTGATCCGCATGTGCATCAACCCATGCGGGCTCGCGGTCCCCGCAAGCGTGACCTACAGCGAGGTCACAGGGCCGATCGCCTTACTCGATCCCACACCGACCCTCGCGATCGGAACGGAGTATGAGATCGAACTCCCGGCGGTCCGTGACCGCGCCGGCAACCTGTTGACGGGCCCGGGCAGCAGCCAATGGACGTTCACGACCTCCAGCGACGGGACCCCACCCGGGCCGGTCGCCGGCCTGGCTGCCGCACCGGGGGTCGGCCAGGTCGCGCTGAGCTGGAAGCCCCCCCAGGACGCCGACCTCGCCCGGATCACCGTCCTGCGCAGCACGATCCCGCCCACATCCCCAGGGGATGGCACCGCCGCGCGCTTCTCGCTCCCCGCCAACGCGACCTCGTTCACCGACATCGCCCTCGCACCCGGCGTGACCTACTACTACGCCGTCTACGCCGAGGACGCCGTCGGCAACCCCTCCGAGCTCGCACGCACGAGCGCCGTCCCCAAGGCGCCGCCGCCGCCTCCCCAGCCCAAGACAGGTCCTCCGAGGCCTCCGAAGGGGATCTTCGACAAGTTCATGACGCCGAAGAAGGGCAAGATGCTCGGCACGCTCCGGCCGATCCTGCGCTGGCGCGCGACGAAGGGCGCCATGCTCTACAACATCCAAATCGTCGATCTGAACACGAACAGGAAGGTCGTGTCAGCGTTCCCGAGGAAGCCGGCGTACCGCGTCCCTACGAAGCGCCTCAAGCCAGGACACCGCTACGCCTGGCGCGTCTGGGCGTACCGCGGCAAGAAGAAGGGCTACGTCAAAGTCCCCATGACGACATGGTTCGACACGAGTCCAAAGGCGAAGAAATAACCCCACACCCTCACAGACCCCAACCCGCCAAACCCGCGATTCGCACACGGCTCGCACTGTCCGCGGAGCGGGGAACGAGATTTCCGCGACGACGAATCGCCATGCTGCTCAGCGCCGCCGCGCTCGCCCTCACCGCGACACCCGCGTTCGCAGCGGTCACCGCGAACCCCACCCTCACCGGCACGACGGTCTCCACAATCCCCGCGATCACCCTGACCAGCGACGTCGGTGCAGGGACGGCGATCGATTGGACGATCACCGGCCCCAGCGGGTTCTCGACCAGCGGTTCCGGGCAGTCGCCCCTCGCGCTGCCGGCCCAGGTGCCCGGGGACGATGGCCTCTACACGCTCAGCGCCAACGACGTTCTCGGTGGGGCACTGACAGCGATCGCGACCGTCACGGTCGATCGAACGGCACCGGGGGCACCGAGCACGCCGACGATCGCCGGAGCCAACCCGACGAACCTGGCCACGCCGACCTTCTCGTGGACCGGCGCGGAGGGGGGCGGAAGCTTCGCCTGGCAGATCCTGCTCAACGGCGTTCTCGCACAGTCGGGCACGACCGCCGCCACCTCGGTCGCGCCGCCGGCCGCGCTCGTGACCTCCGGCCTCGGCGCCTACACCTTCCAGGTCAGCCAGATCGACGCGGTCGGAAACCAGGGACCGTTCTCGGCGCCGCTCGCCTTCACAGTCGACCTGGCCGCGCCGACCGGCGGGGCCATCGCGCACGTCCCCGTCGCGAACCAGGTCGCCGGCTTCACGAGAACCGCCAACGTCAGCATCAACCTCACCACGGCCTCGGCCGACAACCTCGCCGGAACGCTCACCTACGCCCTCACCGCGACGAATACTCCGGCGCCGGCGGCGGCGGCGTTCACAGCGTGGACGGCGGCGAGGCCGTTCACGGTCACGGCAACGCAGGGTGCGGTCACGACCGCGTTCCTTTGGGCGCGAGACGCCGCCGGGAACATCTCCCCTGCTCCGGTCGCGAGCACGCCGATCACTTTCGACAACCAGCCTCCGACGGTGCTTGCGACGAGCTTCCCCGTGCCCGGGGTGAATGTCACGACCGCATTCGGGCCGCTCGCCAACGTCCAGATCAACTTCAGCGAGCCGGTGCAGAACCCGGTGTCGCTCATCCGTATGTGCGTGAACCCCTGCGGGCTGCCGATCGCCGCGGCCGTGACCTACGGCGAGATCACGGGTCCGATTGCGCTCCTTGACCCCGCCGCGACCCTCGCCATCGGCACGACCTACGAGATCGAACTCCCGGCGGTCCGTGACCGCGCCGGCAACCTGTTGACGGGCCCGGGCAGCAGCCAGTGGACGTTCACGACCTCCAACGACGGCACCCCACCCGGGCCGGTCGCCGGCCTGGCTGCCGTCCCGGGGGTCGGCCAGGTCGCCCTGAGCTGGAAGCCCCCCCAGGACGCCGACCTCGCCCGGATCACCGTCCTGCGCAGCACGATCCCGCCGACCTCCCCGGGGGATGGCACCGCCGCGCGCTTCTCGCTCCCCGCCAACGCGACCTCGTTCACCGACATCGCCCTCGCACCCGGCGTGACCTACTACTACGCCGTCTACGCCGAGGACGCCGTCGGCAACCCCTCCGAGCTCACACGCACGAGCGCCATCCCCAAAGCGCCATTGGTCGCTGTGGTAATCACCGGTCGCCCGAAGCCTCCGAAGGGGATCTTCGACAAGTTCATGACGCCGAAGAAGGGCAAGATGCTCGGCACGCTCCGGCCGATCCTGCGCTGGCGAGCCACGAAGGGCGCCATGCTCTACAACATCCAAATCGTCGACCTGAACCCCCCGAGCCGGAAAGTCGTCTCGGCCTTCCCGAGAAAGCCGGCATACCGGGTCCCACCGAAGCGCCTCAAGCCAGGACACCGCTACGCCTGGCGCGTCTGGGCGTACCGCGGAAAGAAGAAGGGCTACGTCAAAGTCCCCATGACGACATGGTTCGACACGAGTCCGAAGGCGAAGAAATAGACACGCAGCTCAAGGCATCCCGGCCGATCAACCCAGCAAGGCGCAGACGAGCTGCATTGTGCGCGAAGCCAGATCGCGGCCCGACGAGATCTCCACGACGACGAGTCGCCCTGCTGCTCAGCGCCGCGGCGCTCGCCCTCACCGCGACACCGGCGTTCGCAGTGGTCACCGCGAACCCCACCCTCACCGGCACGACGGTCTCCACAATCCCGGCGATCACCCTGACCAGCAGCCTCGCCGCGGGGACGACGATCGATTGGCAGATCACGGGCCCGAGTCCGGACAATGCCTCGATCGATGGGTTCGGGCCGTCGCCCCTCGCGCTGCCGGCCAAGGAGCCCCCCGGGGTCGACGGCCTCTACACGCTCAGCGCCACCGACGCCGGTGGGGCACTGGCAGCGATCGCGACCTTCACGGTCGATCGAACGCCACCGGCCGCGCCGACGGTGACGTCCGGGCCGCCGGCGATCACCGGAGCCCGTGCGCCATTCACGTTCGCGTGGACCACGCAGCCCACGGCGACGTCGTCGCACTGGCATCTTCTCGACGGCATCACACAGATCGCCGCCGGCGACACCGCGAATACGCACGTCGCGATCCCGCCGCCCGCCTTGGCGCCCGGCGACCGAATCCTGAGCTTCCGGGTGAGCCTCCTCGATAGCCTCCTCAACCCGAGCCCATTCAGCGCGCCGTACGTCTTCAACGTCGACCAGACGCCGCCCGGCGTGCCCGTGCTGGTCACCGTGCCCCCTGTGCTCACTCGCAACCGCACCCCGACGTTCGCGTGGCAGGGCACCGAACTCGGCGGCACGTTCGAATGGGACATTACCGACGCCGCGGGGAAGACCATCTTCACGCCCGGCGTCGTTCGCACCACGACCGACACGACGCTCTCACAGCTCGCGTTGCCGCTCGCGTCGAACGTCACGCACAAGCTCACGTTCAGGGTCAGGCAGATCGACCCCTACGGCAACCGCGGGGCGTATCAGACCTTCGGGTTCACGATCGTCCCGCCGCTCGTCCCGCCGCCGCCGACCCGGTTGGCGAAGTACATGAGCCCGAAGGCGGGGAGCGTCGGCATTGGCTTGCAGCCGCTCCTGTCGTGGCGCCGGGTCTACGCCGGAACCGCCGTCTTCAACGTGCAGATCTACCGGGGCACGAGGAAGGTCTTCTCGGGCTTCCCGGCCCGGAACAAGCTCCGGGTACCGAAAGGCGTACTGCGGCACGGCGTGCGGTACACCTGGAACGTCTGGTCGTTCATCGGCAAGAAGAAGGCGTACGTGGCGAAGCCGATGGCGAGCTACTTCACCACGAAACCGTAGGACCTCACGCTGCGACCTGAGCGCGGCTCACACATGTGCAACGCCGCCGTTGAGTCCGCCGGGGAGACGTCCGATACACTGCTGACGTTCGATCCTCGGTAGCTCAATGGTAGAGCATCCGGCTGTTAACCGGAGGGTTGTAGGTTCGAGTCCTACCCGAGGAGCCTCATGAAAAAGCCCCGCATGAGCGGGGCTTTTTCGTTCAGGCACGCGTTCAGAGGCCGGTCCCGTCGGGGCACCCGAGGCGCAGGTCGCTCAGCACGCGGCGGGGCGCGACTTTGCACCCGACCTCGGAGCTGCCGACGTCGACCAGGACCCACGGACCCGGGGCTCCGCGTGTCCGGGCGAGGCGCACCAGCACGCCATACGCGGGCTGGAAGGTCGCGGCGCCGGCCTTGGTCGGAACCTGGCGGGCGGTCGCCCACGTCGGGGCGAGCCTCGACACGCGAATGCCGACGATCCGGTAGTTCGCGCGCGGCACCTGATTCACGTCACCCAACGGGGACGACCGGTACGCGTTCGTGATCGCGTGGGCCTCGGCGGCGTTCGCCGCGCGTCCCCCGCTTCCGGGCGGCGACGCGCTCAAACCGAAGCCGGCGATGACCGCCAGGACGAGGCCGGCTCCAATCGCGGGACGAAGCACTCGGCGGCGGGAATCCATCTGCGGCTCCTCATTTCGACGCTCGGAAGTCGTGAGCGTGTTCGGGCCGGCCGAGGCCCTTCCTGCCCGGGACCGGAGCGTACGGAGCTGTCGGAGACGCCGATTCGTGAGGTATTGTGCGTTTGCGGCCATGACGGCCCCGTCGTATCCTGCTCTTCCGCCGCCGCAGGGGCGGATCCCTCGGCGTCGAACACACCCGCGTTGGATGTCATCCTCGAATACCCCGCGACGCCGGACGAGACCCGGGCGATCCTGCTCGCCTTCGCAGCGGTCGGGATCGATGCCACCCTCAAGGCCGCACCCCGTCGCCGCGCGGTCGAGAGCCCCGTTTGGCGGGTGGTCATCTCCACCCCGCTCCATGAGCTCCTGATCTCGCTGGACGTGCCCCGCGACGGAGCGGCGCGCGCGATGCAGGCCCTCGTCGTACGGATTGCCCGCGCGTGGCGTCAGGGGCCGAGTGGGCACATCGAGGTCGGTCCGCGCGGGATGCGCCGCAGAGCAACCGGCGGCGTGCTGCTCGCGCCCGACCTTCCGCCGGAGGCCTACGACCGGCTCGTGCGCCTCGCGACCGGCACACTGGACGCCGAGCGGCTCTTCCTCTGGAACACCGAGACCGGCGACTGGAGCACGTTCGACATCGACGTTCCCGCGGGCGTCACGTCAAGCCCGCAGCGCTCCGCGGATGTCGCCGGCGAGCGCGTCGAGCGCCGCTTCCGCCGCAGCGGCTGAGCCGGCCGACTCGATCAGCCGGATCAGCTGGCTCGCGACGATCACCCCGTCCGCGATGGAGCCGATCGCCGCCGCATGCTCCGCCGTCCGGACGCCGAAGCCCACCGCCAGCGGGGCGTCGATCTGCCGCCGAGCACGCGCGAGGAAGTCGGTGAGCGTCGCGTCGACAGCGACCTCGCCGCCCGTCACGCCGGTGACCGCCACGCAGTAGACGAAGCCCTCGGCCGCGCCGGCCGATCGCCGCGAGGCGGTCGTCGCTCGATGTCGGAGCGGCCAGCGGCACCAGCGCCACCCCGGCCCGCTCGGCCTGTCCCGCGGATCTCGCCGCCCTCGTCGATGGGGAGGTCCGGAATGATGACGCCCGGCGACCCCGGCGCGGCTGCCCGCTCCATGAACGCACGAGCTCCGTGCGCGAGCACCATGTTGACGTAGGTCATGAGCACCACCGGCGGTCCGTCGCGCAGCGACGAAGCGATGCCGATCACGTCCTCCGGCGTCGTCCCGGACTCGAGCGCGCGCTGCCCGGCTGCCTGGATCGTGGGACCGTCCGCCAGCGGGTCGGAGAACGGGATGCCCAGCTCGATGATGTCCGCGTGGCGGGCAAGCGCGGTTGCGTACCGCGCGCTGGTCGCGAGGTCGGGGTACCCGCCCATGACGTACGGCATGAACAGCGGCCCGCCGGCGTCGCGAAGTGCGCGCTCGAGGCGAGCCGCGCCCTCAGACATCGATCCCCAGGGCGGTACCCACGGCGTCCACGTCCTTGTCGCCGCGACCGGAGAGGCACACGAGCACCGGTCCCGCGGCGGCCAGCGCCGGGCCGTCGCGTCGCGAGCAGCGCGAGCGCGTGTGACGCTCTCCAGCGCCGGAATGATCCCCTCCGCGCGGCGCATTCCCGGAAGGCCGTCGAGCGCCTCCGCGTCCGTCGCGCTCACGTACCGCACCCGTCCCGCGTCGCGCAGGCAGGCTGTGCTCGGGTCCGACCCCGGGATAGTCGAGACCGGCGGAGATCGAGTGGGCTCGACCACCTGGCCGTCGTCGGTCTGCAGCAGGTACGAGTACGATGCCGTGCAGACGCCCGGCCGGCCGTGCCCGAGCGACGCGCCGTGATGGCCGGTCTCGATGCCCTTCCCGCCGCCTCGACCCCCACCAGGGCCACATCGGCGTCGTCCAGGAACGCCCGGAACGATCCCGATCGCGTTCGAGCCGCCGCCCACGCAGGCGACCACCGTCGCCGGGAGTCGACCCTCCTGCGTCGAGCATCTGCGCGCGCGCCTCGTCGCCGATCACCGACTGGAGCTCCGCAACGATCTCGGGGTAGGGGGCCGGGCCGACCGCCGACCCGATCACGTAATGCGTGTTGCGCACGTTGGTGACCCAGTCACGGATCGCCTCGTTCATCGCGTCCTTGAGCGTCCCGCTGCCGGAGTCGACGGGCAGCACCTCGGCGCCGAGCATGCGCATCCGGATCGACGTTGAGCCGCTGCCGCTCCATGTCGACGCGCCCCATGTAGACGTAGCACTCGAGCCCGAGGAGCGCGGCCGCGGTGGCCGTGGCGACGCCGTGCTGTCCGGCGCCGGTCTCGGCGATGATCCGCTGCTTGCCCATCTCGGCGGGCGAGCAGCACCTGTCCGAGCGCGTTGTTGATCTTGTGCGCGCCGGTGTGACAGAGGTCCTCGCGCTTGAGGTAGAGGCGGGGGACGCCGTAGCCTCGCCCCAGGCCGCGCCGCGCGGTACAGCGGCGTGGGCCGCCCCACGTAACCCGGCCAGCAGACCGTCCAGCTCGGCGCGGAACTCCGGCGTCCGTCGCGGTAGCGCTCGGTACGCGATCGGTCGAGCTCGTCGAGCGCGCCGATCACGGTCTCCGGGACGTAACGGCCCCCGAACGGCCCGAAGCGCGTCGCCAGCTCGCTCATGCGGCGCTCCACGCGGTCGCGCCCTCGACGGCACCCCGGACGAACGCGCGCACCAGCGCGGGGTCCTTGCGTCCCCGGCGCGCGCTCCACGCCGCTCGAGACGTCCACCATTGCCGGGCGGGCACGGCGCACCGCCTCGGCGACGTTGGCCGGCGTGAGACCCGCCGGCCAGCGCGAACGGCCTGCCGAGGTCGACCCCGTCCAGCAGCGACCAGTCGAAGGTGATCCCGGTGCCGCCGTGGCGTCCCGGAACGGACGCGTCGAGCAGCACCAGGTCGGCGGCGCTTCGGCGCGCGCGCATCGAGCGCAGTCGGGGCCGTCGACCGCGAAGCCCTGGATCACCGGTCGGGCGCATGCCGCCCTGATGCCGCGATGTCGACTGCAGCTCCGTGAACCTGCACGTGGGTGAGGCCGCACCTGTCGCGACGTTCGGCGACCTCGTCGGGCTGCGGGTCGACGAACACGCCGACCTTGCGAACCTCGGCCGGCAGGGCCGTCGACCACGAGCCGGGCGAGCTCCGCGGTGACCCGTCGCGGGCTGCTCGGGCGCGAACACCACGCCGATCCCCCACGCGCCCAATGCGACGCAGTCGAGCGCCTCGCGCGGATCGGTGAGTCCGCACACCTTGACCGGGACGGGCTCAGGCACCGATCTGCGCCAGTCGCCTCCGGCTCCGCGCCTCGCCACCGCGGCAGGAACACCGTAATGAGCGACCCCACCCCCGGGCGGCTCCAGACCTCGAACGACCCGCCCAGGATCTGCGCCCGGTCGCGCATCCCGTACAGCCCGTAGCGCGCCTGGGGCATTGCCCGGGGTCGGCCGGCGAACCTGGTCCGGCTCGAAGCCGCGCCCGTTGTCGCGAATCTCCATGGTGATCCCGGCCGGTCCTTCCCGCAGTCGCACCGACACCTCGGTCGCGGCTCCGTGGCGCGCGGCGTTGTTGAGCGCCTCCTGGAGGATCCGGTAGAAGGTGATCCGCTGCGTGAGCGACACGCCGTTGTCGGGGAACTCGCCGAGGGCCTGGTAGTCGACGGCCGCGCCCTGCTGGGTCTCGAAGGCGCGGACCGCGTTGCTCAGCACCTCCGGGAGGAGGCGGTCCTCGAACAGCGCCGGCCGCAGGTGCCCGATGAGCTCACGCATCTCCTGGAGCGCGCCGCCGAGCGTCTCGTAGATGCGGCCCAGCGCCCGGACGCAGCGTCTCGGGAAGGACGACCCCCTCCGCCTCGGCGTCGTTGAGGTCGGCCTCGAGGAGCTGCACCTCGAGCAGGGCCACCGACAGCTGCTGCGTCGGACCGTCGTGGATGTCGAGCCCGATGCGACCGAGCATGCGCTCGTCGCCCTCAAGGATCTGCGCCATCGCGCGCTCGAGCGTCTCGTAGAGCCGGACCTGCTCGAGCAGGGTGCCGATGCGCTCGGCCCCGACCCGTGCGGCGTGCCGACGCAAGTGATCGTCCCGCAAGGGCTCGGCGCCCGCCACCCACACCACGCCGAGCGACCGCTCCGACGAGCGGACCGGCAGCGCGAGCGCGTGGTTGAACCCGGCGACGCGCAGAGCGTCCGGGAGGCTCCCGCCGTCGAGGTCGACCTCCATGCCCTTCCCGTGGGCCTGATCGGCGACCCCCGGCGGCATGGTGACGTCCTCGAGCCCCGCGGGGATGTTGACCGAGCCGACGACGCTGAAGCGCCCCTCACGCGGGTCGGCCGCCTGCAGCACCGCCGCTCGCGCCCCGAGGGCGTCGACAATGGCGCGAAGCAGCCTCGCCATCTCGGCGGTGGGGTCGTCATGCTCGTTCGCGGTCTCGGTAACGGCGATCAGGGCGGCGACCGCCGAAGGGTCTTGACGTGTGGAATCGTCGGACATCCAGGGGCAATCCTAGCGGCCCTGTCCGCAGCCCTGTTTACAAAGGTTCCGGTCGATTCTCTGATAGTTAAATGAGAACCAATCCTTCGGGGGGGAGTATCCTGGCAGGACGTTTAGGGATCGCACCGAATGCAGGCCGTATGCTTCCTCGTGACGCTCACGACCAATCACCGCTCACCCCCGGGAAGGTCAAGTTGGTTCGGGTTCTGCTGGCTGACGACAACGCGCAGTTCCGTTCGGTGCTCCGACGACTCCTCGAGCGCGATGAGGAGATTCAGGTGATCGCCGAGGCGTCGGACGGCGCGGAGGCGGTTCGGCTCGCCGAGGAGCTCCGGCCAGACGTGGTGGTGATGGATGTCTCCATGCCGGGGCTCGACGGTGTCGAGGCCACGTATGAGCTCAAGAGCCGTCTTCCCGACCTCACCGTGCTCATGCTGTCGATCGGCAACAAGGAGCAGGAGATCCAAGCAGGCCTCGCCGGTGGCGCCTCCGAGTACCTCGTCAAGGGTGCGCCCGCCACCGAGATCGTGGATGCCATCAAGCGCCACGGCGCGCTGTCGAAACCTCTCTAGCCAACCCTTCCCGAGATCCGGCTGCCGGTTCTTTGCCCCCTTGGGGTACCCTTGAGGCAATTCCGATGGAGTTCTCCCGCTGACTTCCAAGCCACCCATGCGCGTCGCCATCGCCGATGACCATCGGTTGATGCTCGACGGCATCAAGCGGGCGCTCGAGACCGCGCCCGACATCGAGGTGGTCGGCGAGGCGATGAGCGGCGACGAGATGCTCGCCCTCCTCCCCAAGGTCAACCCCGACGTGGTCATCCTCGACCTGCGCATGCCGAACGGCGACGGGCTCGACACGCTCACCCGGATTCGGCAGGACCACCCGGGCATGAAGGTGATCATTCTCTCCATGTTCGAGGACTCCGAGCATATCGACCAGGCGCTCCAGCGAGGGGCCGACGGCTACGTCGTGAAGTCCATCAACCCGCTCGACCTCCCGTCGACCATCCGGCAGGTCGTTGAGGGCGCGGTGCATTTGAGGGGCGTCGCGACTGCGGCCGCCCCGGGCGAGGGAACCGGGACCGAGGGCGCACCTCGGCAGAGCGGCAGCGACGTCCTCACCGACCGGGAGCTCACCATCCTCAAGCTCGTCGCGGAGGGTCTCTCCAACCTCGACATCGCCAACCGCCTCTTCGTCACCGAGCAGACGGTCAAGTTCCACCTGTCCAACATCTACCGCAAGCTCGGGGTCGGCAACCGCACCGAGGCGACCCGCTACGCCTACCGCGCAAAGCTCATCGAGTAGGGCACACCCGCCCCCTCGGCTATCATTCCCCGTGATGAGCGCGATTCGCACCTACACCGTCGACTCACCGGCGGCCGGGACTGGCGACGATGGCGAGCCTTCCCAAAATCCGCCGGACACGGGTCGGCGGCCGTGCCGTCGCGCCTGCGCAGCCTGAGCGCACCACCGCCGACGTCCAGCGGCTGGAGGCGTACGGCCTCACCTGGCTGAACATCGAGTCGCCGGCGGCCGTCGACGCCCAGTGGCTCGCGGCGAACTACGACTTCCACGAGTTGGACATCGAGGACGTCCTGTCCCGGCGGCAGCAGCGCTCGAAGATCGACGAGTACTCCGACTACCTGTTCATCGTGCTGCACTTCCCGCGGTACGACAAGCGGACCGAGCGCCTGCAGGCGGCCGAGCTCGACCTCTTCGTCGCCGAGGATCTCCTCATCACGCTCCCGAAGGACCCGCTCAAGCCCCTCTCGGCGCTGTGGAGCCAGTGCGAGTCGCGCGAGGACGAGCGCGCCCGGCACATGAGCAAGGGATCGGGCTACCTCGTCTACGAGATCGTCGACCGGCTCTACGACTACTGCTTCCCGATCCTCAACAAGATCGGCCACAAGCTCGAATGGCTCGAGGATCAGATCTTCGAGGGAAAGAGCGACGAGGTCGTGAGGGACATCTCCAACGCCAAGCAGGAGATCATCAACTACCGCAAGATCATCAAGCCGCAGCGGCCGACGCTCCGCGGTCTCGAGCGCACGACCCAGCGGTACGCGCCGCAGGACCTTGAGATCTACTTCGACGACATCGTCGACAAGAACGAGCGGATCTGGGACGAGCTCGAGAACTCCAAGGAGGTCGTCGAGGCCCTCGATGCGACCAACGAGGCGGTCATCCGCACCCGAATGAACGACCTCATCCGGGTTCTGACCCTGCTCTCCGCGGTCCTGCTGCCGCTCACGCTCGTGACCGGCTACTACGGCATGAACATCCCTCTGCCGTTCCAGGACCACTGGTGGGCGGAACTGATCGTGCTCGGAGTGATGGGAACGACCGTCGCCGGCCTCGCCTTGTACTTCCGCCGTAAGCGCTGGCTCTAGCGCAGACCGGACGGGTCCGTTGGACATCATGTGGGCGCCGTGGCGCATGACCTACGTGGGGGCTGACCCGGCGCAGCGAAACCCCGGCTGCGTGTTCTGCGAGCTGCCGGCTCAGGCGGACGAGCCCGCATATATCCTCCACCGCGGCCGCCTGGCCTACGTGATCATGAACCGCTACCCCTACAACAACGGCCATCTCATGATCGTGCCGTTCGCGCACGTCCCCTCCCTCACCGACCTCCCCGCAGAAACTGCCGCCGAGATGATCGCGCTCACCCGGCGCAGCCAGGACGTCGTACAGGAGGCGATGCGCCCGCAGGGGTTCAACGTCGGGATGAACCAGGGGCGCGCCGCCGGCGCGGGGATCGAGGAGCACCTCCACCTCCACCTCGTCCCCCGCTGGGTGGGCGACACCAACTTCATGCCCGCGATCGGAGACACCAGGGTCATGCCCCAGCACCTCGACGAGACGTACGAGCTCCTACGCCGGGGTTTTGCCGCGTGACGCTCAATCCGGCGGCGTTCAAGGCGTACGACGTGCGCGGCGTGTATCCCGACGACCTCGACGAGGAGGGCGCCGCACGCATCGGTCGTGCGTTCCCGGCGCTCACCGGCGCGCGACGGGTCGCGGTCGGCCACGACGTGCGGCTCTCGTCGCCCAGCATGGCGGCGGCCTTCTGCGAGGGCGTGCGAAGCGCGGGTGCCGACGTGTGCGAGCTGGGGCTCGCGGCCACCGAGATGGTCTACTTCGCTGTCGCCGACGGCGGGTTCGATGCCGGCGCGGTCATCACCGCGAGCCACAACCCGCCCAAGTACACCGGCGCGAAGCTCGTTCTCGCCGGGGCGCTGCCCCTGTCCGGCGATACCGGGATCGGGGAGCTCGGGCGGATGGCGGCCAGGGACGACGCGCCGCGCGCCGCGACGCCCGGCGCGTCTACCACCGATCCGGGGCTTCTGGAGCGCTTCGTCGACGCGTCACTCGGCTTCGTCGACCCGGATCGCATCACGGGACTTCGCGTCGTGACGGACACGGCGAACGGGATGGCGGGGCTGTACCTCCCCCCTGTGCTGGACCGTCTGCAGATCGACGCCGTGCCCTACTTCCTCGAGCTCGACGGACGCTTCCCGAATCACGAGCCGAACCCGCTGCTCGACGAGAACCGCGTCTTCATCGAGAACAAGGTCGTCGAGGAGAACGCCGACCTCGGGATCGCCTGGGACGGCGACGCCGACCGCTGCTTCTTCATCGACGACCGGGGCGGGTTCGTGCCGGGCGACTTCCTCACAGCCCTCATGGCCGAGCATCTGCTCCGCCAGCATGGCCCCGCACCGATCGTCTACGACCTGCGGGCGTCGTGGGCGGTGCGCGACACGATCCTCGCGGCGGGCGGCGCACCGGACGAGTTCCGCGTGGGGCATGCGTTCATCAAGCGCCGTATGCGCGAGATCAACGCCCTGTTCGCCGGCGAGGTCAGCGGCCACTACTACTTCCGTGACTTCTCCTACGCCGACACCGGGTTGATCCCGGCGCTGATCGTACTCGAGCTCGTCGCAACCGCAGGGCGTCCGCTGTCGGAGCTCGTTGCGCGATTCCGCGACCGGTACCACATCTCGGGGGAGATCAACTCGACCGTCGCCGATGCGGATGCCACGATCCAGCGGATCAGGGACCGCTACGCCGACGGGCGTCAGACGGACGTGGACGGACTCTCCGTCGCCTACGACGACTGGCATTTCAACGTCCGTTCATCGAACACCGAGCCGCTCATGCGGCTCAACCTCGAGTCGCTCGTCTCGGAAGCCGACATGGAGCGACGTCGCGACGAGGTGCTCGAGCTGATCGCGGGCGCAGAGGACACACGAGAGGGAACGCATGGCTGAAATCGAGATCGACGGTGTGCGGTACCGGCTGCGGGTCGACCACGACCAGTGCATGGGCAACCGCGTCTGCGAAGCGCACCTGGCTGAGGTGTTCACTGTGGACGACAACACGAACCTCTCGACCGCCGTCGGCGGCGAGCTGAGCCCCGCGCTCGGTGATGCGGTGCGCGAGGCCGCCGCCGACTGCCCGCAGGACGCGATCATCCTCGAACGGCTTGACTGATCCCGCGCCCGCGGTACGCGCGCGAGACGTCGCAGTCGTCTACCAGCGGGGTGGCGAGCCCGCGGTGCAGGGCGTGTCGCTCGACCTCGCCGCCGGTGAGGGCATCGTCATCGCCGGAGACCGCGGGTCGGGCAAGTCGAGCCTCCTGAGAGCCCTGCTCGGCCTCACCGGGTCGAACGGGGAGATCGCGGTGCTCGGCGGACACCCCGGCGACATTGCGGTTCAGCGAATGGTCGGTTATGCGCCCGAGGGCCGGGCGTTCCTGGAACGGCGTACACCGCGGGAGATCGTCCGCCTCGTGAGCGCGATCCGGACCGGCCGGGCAGCGGCCGAGGTCGCCGAGGACGCCATGGCGAGGGCGGGCCTCCCGCAGGAGCGTCGCGGGGTTCGCGCGCTCGAGATCGAGGAGGTCCGGCGCACAGCCCTGGCATGCGCACTGGCCGGCGCCCCGCAACTGCTCGTTCTCGACGACCCGTGGGAGTTCGTCGAGTCCGATCAGGAGATCGTCCGCGCGCGGGCGCGGGGCGCGGCCGTGATCGTCGCAACCCATGACCCGGGCGGGTTCCCGGCGAAGCTGGGCCGCACGATCACGCTCGTCGACGGACGACCGACGTGATCGCGAGGCTGGCCCGCTTCGTCGGGTTCGAGTCCGCCGCCCTCACCCGGCGCAGCTGGTATCTGGGTGTGGTGGCCGCCGGCGCACTCGCGGCGGTGCTCGTCGCCGTTGTCGCCGCCGGCCACGACGGCAGGGTCCGCGACGACTCGTTCCGGTCCGGCTCCGCCTCACTGCTGCTTATCGGCGGGCTCACGCTCGCCGTGGCGCTCGGGGCGACCGCGATCTCACGCGGCGCCGAGTCGGGCCATCTCGGGCTGCTCGTCGGGTCGGGCGCTCCGCGCGCGGAGGTCGCCCTCGGCCGCGTGATCGCGCGGCTGGTAGCGTTGGCGCTTGCGCTCGCCGTCTGGCTGGTCGCGCTGGAGGTCGCCGGCGCGGCGATCGGCCGCGGCGCCGATGGTCCGCTCGCCGTGCATGTGGCGGCGACGGGCGCCACCAACGCGATCGTGCTCCTCGCCGCGGCGGCGACCAGCACCGTCCTGGGCCCGACCGTCGCCGCGATCGTCGGGCTGATGGCGCACGTGACGGCCCAGGCGGTGGTGAACCTCCAGGCCGCCGCGGACCAGGGTCGGCTCGGCGCCTGGAGCCGCCTGGCAAACGTCGCCTACAACCTGCTGCCCCGCGCGGTGCTCTCGCCGATGATCGTCGAGCTGCAGAACCGCGGCCAGGGCGGCCCCGCGGCCCCGCAATTCGAGATCAACCAGATCGTGATTCCGCTCTCGGCCGCGGGCCTCGGCACCGTGCTATGGACGATCTTCTGGTGTGCGCTCCTCGCGTTCCTCTGCGTGAACGGCATGCGCCGCCGCACGCTCTCCTAACGCTGCGCCCCGTCCAAGCCCCTGCGAGCTATCCGCTGGTGGTGCCGGCGAGTTGCTCCCGGTCGATCGGGCGGTAGAGCGTGTCGCGCTCGACCGGGACCCGGCCGCCGGAGGTCACCAGCGAACGGATCCGCTCTTGCGTCAGCCCGAGCGGGGTGGTGACCGTCGTCGCGTGGGCGATGCGCTCTTCGGTGAGCGTCCCCGACAGGTCGTCGAGGCCGAACGACAGCGCCTCGGCCGTGATCTCCTCGCCGATCATGACCCAGTGGCCTTTGATGTGCGGGAAGTTGTCGAGGAAGAGGCGGGCGGTCGCGATCGTGCGGAGCTTCTCCTCGCGGGTCGGGCCGGGGAGGTACGCGAACTCGGTGTTGCCCGGCAGGAACGGCAGCGGGATGAACGCCTGGAACCCGCCGGTCTCGTCCTGCAGCGCCCGCAGGTGCGACATGTGGTCCACCTGCTCCTCGGGCGTCTCGAAATGGCCGAACAGGAGCGTCGCGTTCGTTCGCATGCCCTGGCGGTGTGCCTCGCGGTGCACCTCCAGCCATGTCTCCGCCGGGACCTTGCGGTCGGCGATGATCTTCCGCACACGTGGACTGAACACCTCGGCGCCGCCGCCGGGCATCGTGTCGTGGCCCGCGGCGATCGTCCGCTCGAGCGCCTCCTGGTGGCCCACCTTCGACAGGCGGGCGACGAAGTCGATCTCGACGGCGGTCAGGGCCGTGAGCGCCACGTGCGGGAGCGTGCTCTTGAGCTCGCGGAACAGCTCCTCGTAGTACTCGAGGTCGTACTCCTTCGTCATGCCGCCGACGATGTGGAGCTCCGTGATCCCGAGGTCGGACAGCTGGCAGGCCCGCTCGACGAGCTGGTCGACCGAGTACGCGTACGCGCGCTCGTCCTTGTCGGTCCACACGGCGAACGCGCAGAATCCACAGCCGACGACGCAGATGTTCGTCGGGTTGAGGTGCGCGTTGACGTTGTAGGTGACCGAGTCGCCGTACATGCGACGCGCGACCGCATCGGCCGCGGTACCGAGATCGGCGAGCGGGGCGTCGCGGTAGAGGGTGACGGCCTCCTCGGCGCTGATGCGCTCGCCGTCGGCTGCTCGGGAAAGGATCGCGTCGACCATTGGCTGGACGTTAGCAGCGGGCACCGCCGGAGCGACCCGCAAACGACCCTCGAGAGCCGGGTCGTTGGCACTGCGGCGGGCGGGTGCGATGGCGCCCATCTTGCGCCCCTGCTAGCCTCGCCCGCCGTGGCCTACGCCGACGAGTTCGCCTCACTCCTCGCGGAGCAGCCCGACGACTGGGCGTTCTTCGAGTGCTTCCTGACGGTCGATGACCCGCGCCGGCTCACCGACGCACGAGTCGCCCTCGGACGGGCGAACGCCCGGCCGGAACGGGAGGCATCCGGGCACGACTTCGAGATCACTGTGGCCAACACCTGGGGCCATGGCGCCACGGCCGGCGTCGTGCGCAGCGCGCTTCGGATCCTCGACGACCTCGGCATCACCGGCCGTATCTGGTGTGGGGCGACCTACGACTCGCTACGCCCCGCCCCGCCTCACCGCTACGGACCCTGAGGGACGCGGCGTGTACCGGTCGGAAGAGGACCTCACCCTGCTCGCCGAGCTGGCCGGCGTGCTCGACCAGACCGTCACCGCCGCGGGGCTCTCGTCCGGGACCTACCTGGTACTTCGCCAACTTGCCAAGGCCGGTACCCCGACCGCGATCACCGGACTGGCCGAAGAGCTCGGCGCCGACCCCGGGGAGGTCGCGGAGCTGGCGGGACGGCTCGCCGACGACGGCCTCGTCGAGGCCGGCGCCGCGGGGATCCGGGCCAGCGAAACGGGGACGACCAAGGTCGAGGAGCTGGAGGCCACGGCGAACGAAGCGATGCGCGCGTATGTGCTGGAGCGCCCGCACACGGCGACCGTCTACGGGCTCGTCGCCTCGATGCAGAGCGGCCGGTTCACCGTCGCGGACCTGCTGGAGTTCCTCGCGGAGGGCCCGACCGACGAGTGATCGTTGCTGCGATCGGGCCCCGGACCATCGCTCCGTTGGTGGTCGTCGCGCTCATCGTCGCGCTGATCGTGGTGCTCTCGATTCGCCGGCGGCGCTAGCGTCGGGAGCCCGGCCAGCCCGGGCGGCCGACGAGGCTACTCGGAGGCGCCGCCGTCGAGCGGCGTGAGATGGAGATCCAGTATCTCCTGGGTGCCGGCGTCGATCACCGCGATCGCCTCCGAGACCGCGAGCGCGAGCGGGCGTGCGAGACCGGCGCGATCAGCCGCCTCCTCCAAGTCGCGCAGCCCGTCGACGACCTCCGCCGGCAACTCGTCCTGGATCGCGACGAGTGGCTCGCTGGCCTCGATGAACCGCTCGAAGCCGGCGCGGGCCGTATCGTGGAGCGCGATGGCCGTCTCGAGCGCGGGGAGCGACGCGATGGCTCGCTCCGGCTGGCTGCGCCAGGCGGACAGCGACGCGACATCGGCCTCGAGGGCGCCGAGCGCCTCCACGACCTCGTCGTCGTCGAGCACGGCACCCACCCGTCCGGCGACGCCCGCGGTCAGATCGAGCTCAGCCGGATCGAGGAGCGACTCGGCATGTTCGACGAGCAGGGCGCATCCCGCGGCGTGCCGCGCGTGCCGCCGGGTGTTCTCCGGATTGTGGTCCCTGTCGAGGCAGAGGAACCCCGGTCCCTCGAACGCGCAGAGGTACCATCGCTCGCCGGCCGACGGCTCCACGGCGCGGACGCCGATCGGTTCGCGGCCGACGACCGCCGCCGCGCCGAGGGCGGCGCCCTCGAGCTCGGTGACGAGGTCGGTCATTGACGGGGGCGACATCGCGCCGAGAGCGTAGAGGCCAACCCTCCGTCTGTCCATCCCATCGGCGCCATGAGACGCGGGTGAGGTCGCTCGGAGCGGTGGGTCGGTTCGCCACTACACTCTCCAGCATGGACGTCGCCACCGACCCGCGACTGCCGAACGCCACGCGCCTCGCGGACGGGATCGGCGCGGTCCTCGAGGGGATTCCGTATGCCACGGCGTTCGCACCGGGACGGGAGTCGGCGGTGCTCGTGCTGCTCTACGACCGCGGCGGCGCGCCCCATCTTGTGCTCACGAAGCGCGCGGACACGCTCGAGCACCACCCCGGCCAGGTGTCGCTGCCCGGAGGTCGCCTCGACCCGGACGACGGAGACCTCTCGACGACGGCACTGCGGGAGACCCACGAGGAGCTCGGCGTTGCGCCGGAGTCGGTGAGGATCGTCGGCAGGCTCCCGGACGTCCCCACCATGGTGAGCGGGTTCGTGATCAGCCCATTCGTCGGGGTCTCGGAGCAACCGCTCCGCCCGGTGCCGAGCGAGCATGAGATCGCTCGGGTGCTGGAGGTGCCGATCGTCGTGCTGCTCGAAGCCGATGCTCGCCTCCCGGCTTCGCCGGACATCGGCTCGCTGCGCTACCCCCTCGACGGCGAGGACGTCTGGGGCGCGACAGCGCGGATCCTGCGGGTCTTCGCCGCGATCGTTCGGCAGGCCCTCCGGTCAGGCGTGGCCCGATGAGGGGATCACCAACGACGGACGCGCCGGAAGCTCCGCCTGGCCAGCCTCCCCCGCCTCACCGCCGACGGCCAGCGCTTCGAGACGCGCGACATGGGCGGTGAGCTCGGCCTGACGCGGGTGGTCGGCCGGGAGGGACCGGGCCAGCGACACCACTCGGTCGCGCACCTGCAGGGCGAAATGCGGCGTGGCAGCGCCGACCATCTGGGCAAGCTCGGCCTCGGACGGCACCGGATAGGTGTGCTCTCGGACGCTCATGCCGCGGATGTTGCCACAGGAGACCCATGAGCGGACCGGGCGACCAACGCGGCTCGCGCCCGACCGCTCTGCCGGCCTGGCGGCGACGCCTGATCGGCGGCTACCTCGAGCTGCGTGTCATCCCGGTGCTCCTTTGGTCGTTCTCGGCGATCAGCCTCGGCACGGCCCTCGCGTGGGAGCGGGGACCGGCGGAGCCCGGGTGGTTCGTTGTCGCGCTCCTGATTGGGCTGCTCCTGCAGGGCGCCGTGGCCCATGCTGTGAACGACGTCACGGACTGGCGGTCCGGGACCGACCGCGACCCCGCGCCACGGATACTGTCGGGAGGCAGCAAGGTCATTCCGGCCGGACTGCTCACCGAGCGGGAGCTGCTGCGGATGGGAATCGGTGCCGGCCTCCTCGCCGCCGTCCTCGGCGTGATCGCGGCGGCGGTCCAGGGCTGGTGGCTGCTGGGGTTCGGTGCCGTCGGCGTGATCGGCGCCGTCGCATACACGCTGCCGCCTGTGGCGGCCGCGTACGTGCCGTTCGCCGGCGAGGCCGTGGCATTCGGCTGCGTGCTCGCGTGCACCGTCGGCGCGTACGCCCTCCAGCGGGGCAGCGTGTCCGGGGATGCTGTGCTGCTGGGCTCGGCACACGCGGCGCTGTGCGTGGGGATGCTGATGCTGCATCACTACCTCGACCGCGGTCCGGACGGCCGGGCGCATCCCCCAAAGCGAACCTCCGTGGTGGCGCTCGGTCCCATCGGTCGTCGGTACGGCGTTGGCTGGTCGGCGCTCGCGGCCGTGCTCGCGGTCGCCGCGACGGTCGTCGTGGACGCCCGTGTCATTCCCCTCGCGGTGGCCGCCGTGACGGGAGCGGCGGTCCATGCCACGGTGCGGGTGGACGATCCGGCCTCCGTGACGCGCGTCGAGGCCCTCGTCATCTGCGCCGGAATCCTGGGGGCGCTCCTGACCTCGATCCTGCTCGCGCCGCAGATCGCGTGGATCGCCCTCGCGCCGGTGGTGCTCGTGCCGTTGGAGCTCGCGACCGCGCGCAGATGGCTGGCCGCACCCGGGCCGGATGATCACGGCACGCCCCAGGGCGGGCCACCCTCACTCGATCCCCAGAGGCCGATCCGGGCCTGACGTGCCGCTCGCTCCAACGTCGCGAACAGGGCCGCGTGGGTCGTGTTTGGAGCGATCGGGAGCGTCCGCGCCAACCCTCGGCGGACGAGGATTGCGTTCACCATGACGTCGTCCACGTAGACGTAGCCGAGGAGCCGCCCGTACCGGTCCCGCGTTTCTCGGTCGCGCACGACACGCACACGGCGGCCGAGAACAAGCCGGCGGTTTTCGTCGCGTGCGCGCCGTGCCAATCGTTGCAGCGGCTTGGTCGGATGGTGGAGCTCCGGCGTGTCGATCCCGACATACCGGACCGTGCCGACGCCCGTAACGACGATGGTGTCGCCGTCGACCACGGCCCTGACGACCCCGGTCGGATCGGCGGTGGGCGCGGGCCCGCACCCCGCCGTAAGGCACAGCACGATCGTCACGACCCCCCACCCGCAGGCCCGGCACACGGATTTCCGCACGATGCGGGCACTGCGCCCGCCGCGGCACCCGCGAACACCGTCCGGAACCCTCGGCCGGCCGATTCCCTCGGTTATCATCGCCTCGCAGTGACCCCCTTCGCCCCGACGCGCCCGTGGCGATGAGAGACGACGACAAGCTGGTCCGTCAGCTCTCGCTGCGTCGCCTTCCTGATGTCGCAGCAGCGGCCGGTCACGGCCGACGAGATCCACGAGGCCGTGGAGGGATACGGCGGCATGAGCGAGCAGGCCTTCCTGCGCCGGTTCTACGCCGACCGCAGCGAGATCGAGGCGATGGGCTCTGCGCTGGCCGTCGAGCGCCCGGGCGACGACCCGTTCCAGGGCGACCTGTACGCGCTCCCGCCCGAGAACTACTACCTGCCTGCGCTCGACTTCGACGAGGCCGAGCTGTCGGCGCTCCAGACCTGCCTGTACCTGCTCGAGGGGCAGTTCGCCTACGCCGAGCCGCTGCGCCTGGCGCTGCAGCACCTGACCCTCGGCCGCCCGAGCCCGCTCGACGACCACGCCGCGCGCACCGTGTCGGTGAACCTGCTCGGGCGGGGACTACTCCGCCGGAGGTCGCGGCCCACCTCACCAAGATCGAGTCGGCGATCAGCCGGCGCAAGACGATCCGCTTCACCTACTACTCGATCGGTCGCGACGAGCGCTCGCGAGCGCGAGGTCGACCCGTACAGCCTGCTCTACTCGGCCGGTAACTGGTACGTCGTCGGCTTCTCGCACGAGCGTCAGGCAACGCGCATCTTCCGACTGTCGCGCATCGAGGGGCGCATCACCTTCAAGACGCGCGCCGAGCACGACTTCCCCGCGCCCCAGGACTTCGACCTCTCGCGCTACCGCGACCGGGCGCCCTGGCAGCTCGACGACGCCCACCGAGACCGCCACCATCGCCCTCACCCCGACCATCGCCTGGTGGGTGGAGCAGATGTTCGGCAGTCTACGGAGACTTCGAGATCGAACGCCGACGGCAGCGGCCGTCTACACCACCGCGTACGGCAACGCAGCGGAGCTGCTCACCTGGATCCTCGGCCTGGGCGCCGAGGCCGAAGTGCTCGCCCCGCCGGAGCTGCGCGACGCCGTCGTCCATGCGCTCGAGCTCGTTCGCGACCGGCACCAGGCCGACGGCGCCCGCCGCGACGACGGACACGATCTCGATCTCCGTACGGGAGCAGCGAGCCGGCCGCCCCGTCCGGGCCGGTGCACGGCCCCGGAGCCGCGTGGTCGCCGCCGAGCGCTTCGCGCGCCTGCTCGCCCTCATGACCCGCCTGCTGGCTGCCTGCGGCGATTCGCCCGAGGCCCACATCCCGATCGCCGAGCTGCGCGCGGGCCTCAACCTGTCGCAGCGCGAACTCGAGGACGACATCGGCCTCCTCAACCTCATCAACTTCGGCGGCGGCTGCTACGCGCTGTACGCCCAGATCGAGGGCGACACCGTCGTGGTCCAGAAGGAGACCTACGGCGACCGCTTCGCGCGACCCGCCCGCCTGTCGCCGCTCGAGGCCAAGGCGCTCCTGTGGGCGCTCGACTTCATCGGCGACCGCCTCCCGATCGAGGCCGACGGCTCGCTGGCTCGGTGCGGGCCAAGATCGAGGCGGCGATCGGCGAGGATCGCCTGCCGACCGTCGAGCTCGGCCGCGGCCCAGGTGGCCAACACCGGCGTCGCCGCGGCGATGAGCCGCGCGATCCGCGAGGACCGCGTCGCTCGAGATCGACTACTGGACCGAGTCCCGGGGAGCGATCACCAAGCGCACCATCGAGCCGCACCTGCTCGTCAACGCGCAGGACGCGTGGTACGTCGTCGGCCTTCTGCCGCCGCGCCGAGGACCAGCGCACGTTCCGCCTCGACCGCATCCGCAGCGCCGTCACCAAGAAGCGCTTCTCCCGCCGACCCGAGATCGACGGCCGGGTCCGTACCTGCCGTGGGGCGCCCGCCCGCAGCCCGGCGAGACCGTCGCCCAGAGCGCCTCGGTGTGGTGCAACCCGCCGTCGCGCGCTGGCTCGAGGAGAAGCACCGCTCCCGCGAGCGCTTCGCCGACGGCTCCGTGCTGGTCGAGATCCCCTACGCCAGCGAGGACTGGCTGGTGAAGGAGCTCGCTCAAGTACCAGGGCGAGGCCGTGCTGTTCGAGCCGGTCGCCCTGCGGCGGACGGTGGCGGGACTGGCGGAAACCATCCTCAAGCGCTACCGGTCGGGACGCCGTCAGTCACGACGTACGACTGCCTCGTCACGCCGCTCCTCGTAGCGAAGACGCCCAGAACCGCTGTCCCTGGCCACGGAGGACGAGGCCGAGGATCTCGAGGCGTGCCAGCGCGCCAGCGACCGAGGCCGGACCGGTCGCCACGCGAGCGGCGAGCTCCTCCATCCTCAGCGGCTCGCGGCTGAGGATCTCGTAGATCGCCCCGTCGAGTCCGTCGGGAATGCTCGGGGCGGTGGAATGCGCGGGAGTCCACGATGCGGCGGGAAGCTCCGCGACGATGTCCTCTGCCTGTTCGCACATGGCGGCACCGGAGCGAAGGAGCGCGTTGCAGCCCACCGAGGCAGCCGCACCCGGCGACCCCGGCACCGCGAGTACCGGGCGGCCTTGTTCAAGCGCGAAGTCGGCGGTGATGAGCGCGCCCGATCGCACACCCGCCTCGACGACGACGACGGCGTCGGCCATCCCCGCCACGATGCGGTTGCGCGCCGGGAATCGCCTTCCTTATGATTAGCGGGGATTTTCGGCGGGCACGGCCGCCGGGGCACCACCGGGGGCACCACCGCAACGACACGCCGGCAGCCCGCCACCTTGATCGCACACGACGGCGGCATCATCGCCCCGACATAGCGAAGGGCCCCGCGGGGACGCCTCCCCACGGGGCCCCCCTGGTAAGTGCGCGCTGTCATGGGCCGCGCCCCGCCCCACTGCGTGCGATCGCGAGCGTCCACCCTACTCATGGCGAGTATCCCCCAATGAGGCGGAGGCCCTCAAATCGAGAGCCCCGACCGCACCCCGCGAGCCTCACCCGTCTGGCCCACGAGCGAATCGGGAGCGCCCCGGATACCGGCCTGCGGCGATCTACGCACGATCCGAGGGCGGGCTTGGTGGGGTCGCCATAGCACCACGGGTATCTCCCTTAGACCCATTCGTCGTCCCCGTCGACGAGCACATGGCTGTAGACGTCGAGCGACATCGACGCGCGGCTATGGCCGGCGCGGGCGGCGAGCTCCCGGGCCGGGACGCCCTGGTGGTGCCATAGCGTCAACCGGCGGTGCCGCAGGTCGTGCGGGTGGGAGTGGGCGATGCCGGCGGCCGTGCAGGCGCGGGCCATCGCGTTCTTCGCGCCGTCAGAGGTGATGCCCGGGAACACGGCGCGGCCCGCGGTTCGGTCGTCGGGCGGGACCGTGTCCGCGACCAACGCCATCAGGGGTTCGGGCACTTGGACCCACCGTTGACCGGCGGCCGTCTTTGTGCGGGTGCGCGACACGCGGAACCGCGACGATGCGACGTCGACGTCGCCCCACGTCAACGCCGACAACTCGCCGATGCGCATGCCGGTCGCCTCGAGGACCCGTAGCGGCAGGAGCCACCGCGGCGGGACGTTCGCGATGATCGCCGCGACCTCCTTCCGGGTCGGCGGTGTCGGCTCCTCCCGTTCGATGCGCGGCAGCCGGACGGACCGGTCACGGGCGGGGTTCGGGTCGACCCCCGCGAAATCCAACACGGCCCGCAACGTCGCGACGTACCGGCGCAACGACGACGGTTTGATCTCGCCGGCGTTTACGGCGACCCATTCGATGACGTCGGCGGGTGTGATCGTCGCGGTGGCGCCGGCCGAATGTCGCGTTGATGCGCTTCAGGTGCGTCACCATGTTCTTCCGGGTTTCGTCGGCGTGGTCGATGCGCGACGTCCGCCACCGTTCCGCGACGACGGCGAAGGATTCGACCCGCCGCGGTTCGATCGTCGGGGACAGGGCCTGGGACGCGCCGGGCGGCGAGTTCCCCCGCGATCCACCGGGCCCGTTCCTCCGCTTCGCGTTTCGTGCGGAACGATCCCCCGTAGAGGATCGGCGCGTCGCGGCCCCCCAACCGGTAGCGGACGCGGAAGCGCCGCCCGCCCTTCGCGGTGGTCCGCGCGACGATGTGGACGGACGCCATCAGGCGCCTCCTCCCGTGAGCGCCTGCTCGACATCGTCGAGTGTCAGCCCGAAGCCGTCGGCGCGGGGATCGCCGCCGGCGGCGATCGTGCCGGTCAGCGTGTCGATGAGCCGGAACTTCCCAAAGCCGAGCGCACGTGGGTCGCGTCGCCGCGACCGTTCGAGACGCAGCCCTTGGCGCTGGGCCATGCGGCGCAGGCGGTTCTCCCGGACCTTCTCGCTGTCTGCGGTCATGCTCCCCTCTATGCCAGAAGCAATGCTTGAGAAGATGCTAGTAGATAGGCTGGAGATCATCGCACTCGGGTTCGGCCGTCGAACGTCGACTCCTCCAGGAGCCGCAGCACGTCGTCGCGGCGCACCATCGGTTTGCGGCACCCGGGGATCACAACGACCGGCACCCGCCGGAAGATCGCGTCGACCACCGCCCGAGTCACACCCATTTCGTCGACGAGTTGCTTACGGTCCAACAACCGGGCAGTTCGACCATGGCGGGCGTGCGGGTCATGCCGCGCCCCCGTCACTGTCGAAATGGTCGGGCAGGTCGTCGCGCCAACCGTCGATGGGGTCGCCATCACGCCCCCCGACCGTAAACGCCCCCGCCTCGTCCATGACGCGGCGCGCGGAACGCCGGTCCCGAAGTTGGTATCGAGCGAGCACGTCGGCGACGGTGAGGAAGTGCGCCATCGTGACGGTCAGTTCGGCTCCGGATGACGGTCGTCGGCGAGAACCGACGCGGGGGCCAGGCCGAGTTGCATCGCGACGTCCCGGGCGGTCACGAGCCCGAAAGGGTTCTGGTCGACTTCGGGTCGGTCATCCATCGTCATGGACGTCGTACTCGTCGTCTTCTGCGGCGAGGTGGGGGTCGTGCAGGGGGTCGCCGGCGTCGACGTCGGGGGGCTGCACGCGGTTCGAGTCGTCGTGCGGATGGCCGTCGCGGCCGTCGCAGTCCGTCGCGGCCGTCGCTTCGCCGTCAATGGGCTCTACGTCTCGGTGGTGGTCAGCAGGCGTTTCGCGCGGGCGCGGTGGTCCGCTGGCCGGGGCGACGGGGGCGACGGGGGCGACGGTGGTCTCCGCGCGGTTCTGGATCGTGATGATCCGCTTGGAGTTGCTGCCGGCGGTGCGGGTCCATTCGACCTCGATCCCTTCGGCGCGCAGGTCGGGTGCGAGTCGACGGAGCGCGGCGGACAGTCCGCTCGGGGTCCTGGGCCATCCACGGCCCTTCGTGGGGTCCACTCCCGCGGTGCCCTCGATCCGGTCGTGGAACGCCGCGCGGCTCGCGCAGCCGGTCAGCGTGTTGAGCAGCTCGGCGGGGGTTCCCTCGAAGTCGCCGTCGTCGAGCAGCAGTGGGATGTACGACCCGATCGGGCTGGACTCGATCGCGATCTCGTGCGCGGCGTCACGGTTGTGCTGGTAGGCGGCCAGGAACGCCCCGGTCTGCTCACCCGAGGGCTCGTTCGAGGGCGGTGCCCCACCGGGCGAAGTCCGCCATCCGGGGTGCGTGGGTGAGCGTCACCGTCGGCAGCTCTCGCAGCACCCCGGCGAGCGCGTCGAGGAGCGCCCCGAGGATCTTGGGGGCTTCGGCGGAGAACGCCTCCCAAAGTTCCCTCTCCGGTCGGCGACGGTCCTTCGGGATCGGAGGCAGGTGGATCGCCACGCGCCGGTCAAGCAGGTCGCTGCGCGTGACGTTGTCGGCGATGCCGTTCACGATCACCGGGCGGCGCACGTCGAAGATCGCCTCGTCGGAGTCGGTGTACAGCTTGCGGGTCGCGAGCCCGCCGCCGGTGGCGAGCCGACACAGGTCATCCGACAGGCGTCCGTCGATGTGGGAGAGGTTGTCGAGCGCGACGACCCAGCTGTTCGAGGCGGCGATCACGATGTCCCGCGAATCGCGTGGTGCCGACCGCACCGGGGCGAAGTTCGGGTCGACCAGTGCGCGGATCATCCGCACGCTTGTGGTCTTGGCCGAGCCCTGTTCACCGGTGATCTCCAACACTGGGTACGGCGTGTCGGGGGCGAACATCGCGATGATCGTCGCGACGAGCAGCAGCCCGTCCTCGTCGCTTGCGACGTTGAGCAAGGAGAGAAGCGCGTCGATCGACCCCCCGGTGACGGGTTCGGGGAGGGGGAGCATGCCGGGGGCGCGGCGGAACCGAGCGGGCGGGTCGGACACGACCTCCCTATCCCGCTGGCGTGATGCGAACCGCCCGCCAGGCCTGGTCGGCGAGGTCGAGGTAGATCGCGCCGTCGCGTCCCGCGATCCGCGTGAACACATCCTCCTCGGGCCCATCGAACAGCGCTCTCGCCTCGATCACCCCGAGCGCGTCGGTCACGGCGCTCCCGCTCGGTGCCCCATCAGTCGCACCCCAGTACTCCCGCCGCAACCACTTGTTGAAGCCCGGCCCGCGAACCGACCAGACCTCCTTGTGGGCGCCGTGCGGGATGACCGCGAACGCCTCATCCTTCGTCGTGTGCTGGTACAACTCGAGATCGTCGGTCAAGGCCGACGAGCACCGTCGCCTGCGACTCCTCGTCTTGAGACTTCCCGCCCTTGCCACCGGATGCGTACTTGCCGTAGGAGCGCGCGATGTCGTCCACTTCGTCATCATCCAGAGGAGGCTCACACCGGTGGGCGTTCACCTCGCGCAAAGCGGCTGCGATCTCACCCTCGGTCATCCCCCGCCGACGCATCGACCCGGCAAGTGACGCGAGGGCGTCATTGCGCCTCCCCTTCTTGAACGTCTCGCCCTCCACAGGCGAGCCCGCGGCCTTGACGCCCTTGCTCCTCGAACCACCAGAGGGCGGCGACTCCTCGTTTCTGAGACGAGGGGTGAGCCAGCTCGGCGCGGGTGCGACCGCCTGGTTGGCCGGGGACACCCCCCAGGAGTAGCGCTTGCCGCTCGCATGCCGACTCGGCGGGGCGACGATGTAGCCGCCCTCGCCCCGCAGGTCGAGCCCCTGGCCGAGGCGTGATGCGGAGTTGCGGACGACTGTTCCGTCTGTCGGGTGCGCGAACAGGTCATGGTGGCCGCCGCCCCCCGTCC
>CAVZQZ010000008.1:0-307368 GCA_963777565.1 uncultured Thermoleophilia bacterium | reverse complement strand
GAGTGAGTGCCAACGCCGGCCATATCTGGTGTCCGACGTCGAGGCCAACGATCTTGCGGCCAGACTCGACCCCAGGAGGAGCCGATGAACCTGACGCCGCTGGGCGATCGCGTGATCGTCAAAGCCGTCGAGCAGGAAGAGGTCACCGCGAGCGGCATCGTGCTGCCCGACACCGCCAAGGAGAGACCCCAGCGAGGCAGGGTGCTCGCAGTGGGGGCGGGTCGCTACGAGGACGGCAGCCGCGTGCCCATGGACGTCGCCGTGGGCGACGAGGTCGTCTACTCCAAGTACGGCGGCACCGAGGTCACGCTCGAGGGCGAGGAGGTCCTGATCCTCGCCGAAGCCGACATCTCGGCGAAGGTCGCGGGCGCCAGCCGCGCCAGCCGCGCCAGCCGCGCCGCCGCGAAGCTGGCGGCCAAGCCCGCAGGCCGAAGCGCCCGCCGTCCAACGAAGTAGCGGCCCACCCCCGTGGGGAGATGAGAGAGCGAAAGGCATCCGCAGATGGCCAAGAACCTGAAGTTCCACGAGGACGCCCGCCGCTCCCTCGAGCGCGGCGTCAATACCTTGGCCGACGCGGTCAAGGTTACCCTTGGCCCCAAGGGCCGCTACGTGGTGATCAACCGGCCCTTCGGCGCTCCGACCGTGACGAACGACGGGGTCACGATCGCCCGTGAGATCGACGTGGAGGACCCGTTCGAGAACCAGGGGGCGCAGCTCGTGCGCGAGGTCGCGACCGCGACGAACGACGTCGCCGGTGACGGCACTACCACGGCCACCGTCCTCGCGCAGGCGATCGTCCGCGAGGGCGTCAAGAACGTCGCCGCCGGCGCGAACCCGATGGGGCTGAAGCGCGGCATCGAGATGGCCGTCGAGGTCGTCGTCGGCGAGATCGCCAAGGCCGCCCGCGAGGTGCAGGGCAAGGAGGACATCGCCCGGGTCGCGACGATCTCGGCGCGTGACCGTGAGGTCGGCGACATCATCTCGGATGCGATCGAGAAGGTCGGCAAGGACGGTGTGGTGAACGTCGAGGAGGGCCAGACCTTCGGGATGGAGCTTGAGTTCACGGAGGGCATGCAGTTCGACCCGGCTACATGTCGCCGTACATGGTCACCGACCCCGAGCGGATGGAGGCGGCGCCGAGGAGCCCTACCTCCTGATCCACGGCGGCAAGATCTCCTCGGTCAAGGACCTTTTGCCCTTGCTGGAGCGGGTGATCCAGACCGGCAGGCCCCTGCTCGTGATCGCGGAGGACGTCGAGGGCGAGGCGCTTGCCACCCTGATCGTCAACAAGCTGCGGGGCACCTTCACCGGCATCGCGGTCAAGGCACCGGGCTTTGGCGATCGCAGAAAGCGCACGCTCGAGGACATGGCCATCCTCACCGGCGGGAGGTCGTCTCAGAGGAGATGGGCCTCAAGCTCGAGAACACGCAAGTGGCCCAACTCGGGCGCGCGCGCAAGGTGGTGGTGGCGAAGGACACCACCACCATCATCGACGGGGCCGGCGAGTCGGAGGAGATCACGGGCCGCATCCGGCAGATCAAGGCTGAGATCGAGACCACCGACTCCGACTACGACCGCGAGAAGCTCGAGGAACGCCTGGCCAAGCTCACCGGTGGCGTTGCGGTGGTGAAGGTGGGGGCGGCGACAGAGACCGAGATGAAGGAGAGAAAGCACCGCGTCGAGGACGCCCTCCAGGCCACCCGGGCCGCGCTTGAGGAGGGGGTCGTCCCCGGCGGCGGGGTGGCGCTGGTCAACGCCATCGGCGCGGTCGCCGCGCTCGAGCTCTCCGGTGACGAGGCGACCGGGGCGGCGATCGTGCGCCGGGCGCTCGAGGAGCCCCTTCGCCAGCTCGCCGACAACGCGGGCCTGGAGGGCTCGGTGGTGATCGGCAAGGTGAAGGAGCTCAAGCCGGGCATGGGCCTTGACGTGGAGTCGGGCGAGTACGTCGACCTGGTCAAGGCCGGCATCATCGACCCGGCGATGGTCACCCGCTCGGCGCTTCAGAACGCCGCGTCGATCGCCAAGAACATCATCACCGTCGAGTGCGTGGTGGCGGAGGCCCCCGAGAAGGCCGGTGCGGCGGGCGGCATGGGGCAGAACTACGGCGGGATGGACGGGTACGAATGATCGTCGTCACCGGGGACACCTCTGATGCCGTCCGCCGGCGCCTCCGAGCCCTTGAGGCGCAGGGCTGCACCGCGATTGTCGTCACCGCGATCGGCAAGACCGGCATCGCCTACTACTCGGGCTCACTGAAGCTCCCGGACGGTTCGGCGGTACGCGCCAGCCGTCTCACGGCCAACCGGGCCGGTTCGACCCTTGCCGACGAGGCCGAGGTGCGTCTGCGAGGGTATGCGGGCGAGTAGACGGTTTCCCCCGACGAGAAGCGGCGGCGCGTCGGCGGAAGCTGCATCGGAGGAGTCACCGGAAGCCGACCGGATCAGGCTCCTTCTCCCCCGATCGACCCAGGCGTCCAGCGAGCCGGGGCCCGCGAGGCCAGGATCAGATGAGCCCCTCGACCTCCTCGAGGCGTTCCTCGTACAGGTAGTAGACCCAGCCCTCCCCCTCGAGGGCCTCTGTGCCCACGCCGAACGTGGTCTCCTCGAAGGACTTGTAGCCACAGGCGCTCACCCATGCCGCCGTCGATGAGCCGCTAGGCGTTGTACGTCTGGGCGTTCGACCAGCCCCGCGTCCGGGCGACCTCGGCCATGCGCACCGCCCCCAGCTCCTGGTGTCCCGCGCCCGCGCCCCTCCCCGTTCGCGACGGGGCAATCCGACGCGCGCGGGCGGGCCGTGGCGTTGGGCCCTGGCGCCGGCGGCGGGTCGGAGCGAGCTCACCGGCTGGTGTGCATGGCCCTTGGGCAGAGAGGGCGGGGCTCGCCCGTGACGCGCTGAAGCGGCAGATGGCGGCCGGTCAGCGGGGCAGCATCCCCACGCCTTCGCCGTTACCCGCGGGACGGCCGGCCGCCGGTCTCGCAGGTTCACCTCTGGGGAGGGGCCGCCACGGCAGGTGTGAACGCAGAACGCAGTCGGGTTGCTACACCCCGAAGCTGTCGCCGCAGCTGCAGGGTGCTCTTCGCGTTGGGGTTCTTGAGCTTAACCCGCGGCGAAGCAGTGTCGATTCGTAGTCGATGACCGAGCCGGTCACGTGAATCGAGCTCTTCAGGTCCATCAGCAGGCGCACGCCGTTCGACACGAGCTCACGCTCGCCGTCCTCGGGGCTGTCGCCCGGCTGTAGGAGATCGAGGCGATATTCCAGCCCCGAGCAGCCGCCGGCGAGGATACGCAGCCGAACCCCCGCCTCCGCGTTCTGCTCCTGCGCGGCCTGACGGATGTAGGCGACCGCGGCGTCGCTGACGTCGACCTGCGCCGCCCCCGCGGCCCGGGCCTCCTTCGCGGCCCGGGCCCGCGCACGGGCGGCGGCCTTCTTCTCCTCCAGCGTCATCGCCGGGGCCGGTACACCCTCGGCCGTCGCGGGCACGGTCTGGGTCGTCGCGTCGCTCATCACATGAACCCCATGACCTTCATCAGCAGCTTCCCCTCGTCCGTCATCGCCTCCGGCGACCACGGCGGGTCCCACACCCAGTTGATGTCGACGCTCTGCACACCGTCGAGCGGGAACACGGCCTTCTGCGAGTCGGCGAGGATCTGCTCGGTCAAGGGACAGCTCGGCGACGTGAGCGTCATGTCGAGGATGGCCTTCCCGTGATCGTCGAGCGACACCCCGTAGAGCAGCCCGAGGTCCACGACGTTCACGCCGAGCTCCGGGTCCTCCACCTGCTTCATCGCTTCGCGAATCTCGTCCTCATTGGTCATCGCGTCCGGCTCCCTTCGTATGTGTCGATCGCGTCCTTCAACGCCATCCATGAGATCAGAGCACAATTCACCCGCGCCGGGTCGCAACCCCCTTCTCTCCCCCTGGTCTTGGGCTGTCACGAAACCCCGCCTGGTCTCCGGGCGTAGTGCGGTCCACCTCGGGGCCGACGCGCGCCACTGTTGCGGTCACTTGCGGCCTTCCCCTGCCGGTGCGCCGGTTCGCGCGGGGTTCCTTGCCGGACTACCTGCGTGACGCGCCAGGCAGGAAGGTAGCCCGGCATGGCCTGCACCTCCTCGACGGCGCGGCGACGAGCGCCGGTGGCATCGGTCGCCCAAACATCGCGCCGGTGGACGTCGCGCTGGGTGAAGCGCTCCCCACATGCCTCCCATGCCGCGAAGGTCACGACGTAAAGGTAGGTGCCGGCCGCGTTCGGGGTGAGCGAGCGGAGCACGCCGAGCGACCAACCCGGTTCGGAGCCTGAGCGCGCCGCGAGGGCGACCTCGGCCGCTCGGCGCGCGCAAATGGCGTCTGGGGCCTCGAATCTCACGCGACCCATCACGCGCGCGCGACCGCTGCCCGTCGGGCGGCGGAGCAGCACCACGTCCCAGGAGGACGCCGACGGCATCAGGGCCGGCCTGCGAGCGTGAGCGGGTGCGGCCGCCCCGGAGCGGTTGGCCGGGACGGTTCCACGCGCTCCCCAGTGGAGAAGTTCATGTCGATGAGCTGGTCCAGCATGACCTCCCCCTGCGTCTGGAGCAGACGGCCGGCGCGATCCAGGACCGCGACCGCGGCGACCCCGTGGCGGATCACCGCAGCATCGCCGTCGGCCCCGCTCATCTGCTGCTCGAGCAGCGCGACATCGGCCGCCGCGTCCTGCAGAATCGCCCGGCTGATCAGGAGCAGGCCACAGGGCGGAGGACGCGGCTGCGCGGGGGTCGGTCGGTGGTCGGCATGGACATGATGTCTCCTCTCGGCCAGATGATCAGCGTGCCCGAACGCCGACGGGCTTGATGCGCATTCCGGCTCCTGCGGCCAGCGCGGAGCGAACCGTCGCCAAGTCGTCGCCGAAGGCGAAGGCCGGGCGGAGCCCGGTGAACCAGAACAGACGCATCAGGCGGTGGTCTGGGCAGACGAGTCCGAGACGCCCGCCTTCGCGGCGAGCGCGGTTCCGGAGACTCACCAACGCGCCCAGGCCGGTGGAGTCCAGCAGCTGGACGCCAGCGAGGTCGATCACCAGCTGGACCTCCGCCGGGTCGTACCGCCTCACGTGCTCCTGGAATACCGGCGCAGTGTAGATGTCGAGGTTGCCCGTCAAGCTCAGGACGATCAGACCCTCCCGCTCCTCGCAGTTCACCGACAGCGCGGAACCATGCTGCTGCGCTGGCTCGTCCGTGCGCGGGGCGCGGGCGACGGCGGTGCCCGTCGGCTCCTGCGGCAGCCTCAGGGCGCGCATGCGGGTGACGGAGAGTCATGTCCCCGTCCGGGGAACGAGTCGGTGGCCACGGGGCCCTCCGCATCTGCCTGCCAAGAAGGCGGCGGTCGAGAGGCGGGAGAAGGTGGCTGGCGCTGCTCTTCTCAGGCCCGGCCCGGACCCGGGGTCCGAACAAGCAAGAACTCGAGCGTCTCTTGGAAACACTGTACACCTCTCAGCGGCCCCGCCGGGGCGAAGCGCAAAGCAGCAATGTGTTCCGCCGACCGACTCGGGGACGGCGGGGCCCCTTGCGACGGCTCACCAGCCCGCCCAGGTAGGCGTCGAGCCAGCAGTGCAACTCAAAACGCCGCCCCGTCAAATCGAGAGCGCGCGTACTGCTCTCAGGACAGAGCGGATCGGACGACCCCCTTCGAGGAAGAGCAGTGAGGAGCGGCGAGAGATCCTCGCGCGCACTCTCCAATCTCAGATCGGGCGGCGGCCCGTGAGGCAGATGCTGGCGCTCGACGCAAGTCGCAGGGAGTCGTTGGCGGAAGGAGCCGTAGGAGGACACCGTCGAGAGCCATCTCGCTGATCTTCCGCCCGACCGAAGTCCCGCAACCCCGTCATGCATCGGTCGCCACGGTGCTCGATTGGGCTTCCGCGGATGAGGACCCGCCGACGTCAGCGACAGCATCCAACGCCTGCCGCTGATGCAAACGCCCGTGCAAACGAACGCCGCATCACGCAACCGCACGGGACATCACGTACACCGATGACGATCGCTCCAGATGCCGTTCAGGACGGACGCAACGACACGAGACGGCACAGTCCGATACCCCGGTCAGGAGCCTTTTAACCCCAAGGTCCTGGGTTCGAGTCCCAGACGGCCCCATCGGTATTTGACCTGCAAATGGCCACCTTGTGATTCTTGACTGGTTCGGCATTTCGCCGTTTGGGCAACAAAGGTGCGCAACACCCCTCACCATTCCACGTCGTCGTGCCCGACTTCGGACACCCCGACCCATGCTCCCTCCCCCGACATGCAAAGTGCCGTCTCGGAACGTCTGCGTCATCGCCAGGTCGTGCCCATCGCGTAGGCGGAGCCGAGGGACTTCACGCCGTCGCCGGATGACCTCGATCCACGGGAGAGGGCACCCACCGCAAGGAGCGTTCCAACCGCCGCACCAATCGAGGCGAT
This sequence comes from uncultured Thermoleophilia bacterium, assembly GCA_963777565.1. GTDB lineage: Bacteria > Actinomycetota > Thermoleophilia > Miltoncostaeales > Miltoncostaeaceae > CALMEC01. The sequence goes on along the minus strand of CAVZQZ010000008.1, from coordinate 300,942 downwards.
GACACCGGCGATATCCCACCCCGACACCGTGCCCATATCCACCACCCGATGCACGGTACTCAGCCGATCAGGAGCCCTGGCCCTATTCCTGGCGCCGTACTTCGACGGCGGCTGCACGCCTCCCTCATCCACGTACTTTCCCAGAAGACTTCCTCACCATCCGGCCCGTAGATGATGAGGTGCGCAGGGTCGTCCGACACCTGCCTTCCTCGGGTGCAGACCGACGCCAAGCTCGGCGTACTCGTTCACTCCCGACGGGGGCTCCGCACCCATGCTCACACGAGCCACGGTACTCAGAGCGCCAGACGCCCCCCCCCCCCCCCCCCGACAACCTCGCCTCGCGGCCGCGCACCGAAGTTGTGTCGATGCTGTGTACGCGTTCCACCCGGCTTCCTGCCGCTCACCGGTAATGCCGGTCTAACAGGGCTTTCTTCATACGCGCCAGACAGGATTCGAACCTGTCCTTCGGTTTCGTAGACCGATAGGCCACGCCTGCAAGCGGTTCCCCACCATCCCGAGAAGCGAGTGTTTGTGGGCATTCTCATGGATGGTGCCCTTCTCGGCGCACGACACGATGTGCGCCTCAGGACATCTCGGGACGATACGCGGCGAGCGGGGCACCCGCCCGCCGCTATTCGTAGCGGCATCGACCTGATCGTCGAGGAGTTCGCCAGGCGTCTCGGAGGCGAGGACGAAAGTCGCGGGGTGGGGGCCGGGGGGGAGAAACACGCGCGGGAGTTTGGCCTGCGTCACGGCTGGGTCTGCTTCTGCCATGCCGATGCGTCTCAGAGCACGAGCGGCAGGAGGATCGCTCCAAGAAACACGCTCTGGGCGCTGTGTACGGCGATCCCGATCCAGGCGCTCTGGTAGCGCTTCGACGGGTAGGAAATCGCGAACGTGTCGAAGAGGAGCGTTGCCGGGATCATCCACGGCACGTGCATGTGGTAGGCGGCGAAGAGAACGCCGTTGGCCACCCAGTCGCGACGTCCGAAGGCGCGGTTCATACGGGGCAGGAGGAACCCGCGAAAGAGGAGTTCCTCGCCGAGCACGGTGTTGAAGACGAACAGGACGAGGATGAGGGCATACCAGCCCCAGTTCCCGCTCATGAAGCTCTGCCCGGCGTCGGAGTCGAGGAACGTGCCCAAATCGCGGTTGCCCGCGTGCGAAAACACCGGCAGCAGTTCTTCCGCGGCGAAGAAGACGATCAACGGGATCAAGATCAGCCAGAGCCTGCCGCCGATCCGGCCGCTCCGGGGGCTTCGCGGTGAACGAAGCCAGAGCGCTCCACGGAGTGTCGACCAGCGGAGGTTGCCCTGCTCCCGCCCTACCAGGGCAAGGACGAGCACGAACTGCCAGATCAGCCCGCCCGTGAGGCAGAGGAGCAGCGCCTTCATCATGGGCACGTCCCCGGCTCCGGCAAGCCGGTTCGCGAGTGCCGGTGCGACGAGCCACGCCAGCACCGCCATCGGAACAGCGGCGGCGGCCCAGATCGCAAGGATCTGGGCGAGCGAGCACTGCCTTACGGCTTCATACCGATCAATTTCTTCCTCGCCACGCGCAAACGCAAACGCCGGCTGCGCGGCGATGCTAGGCGTCGACACGATTCTCACCTCTTCTCTTTCAGGTGGTGGTGTCGTCCGAGCTTTGCGCTGCCCCGTCGCGCCGACATCGGGGGGCCACCCTGATCGGGCACCCTGATCTTGCGATCCCACAAGGCTCCGGTCTCGCGGAGATGCGCCGCGGGCAGAGGCAGCCGGAGCCGCTGGACGGGCAGAAGACGCTCACGCGGCCCGAGCGCCCAGCCACGACCCGGACTCCGCTCGTTGACCGTGCGCACGACGTAGAGTCGGCTTCCACCCAGCCGAGCTTTGCCGTCACGGATCGGTTCCCGATGCGTGCGCAGGATGCCGCCGGAGGCTTTGCCCGGTACTGAGGATCAGCGCGGTGTTGATGAGCGCGAGGTGCGTGAAGGCCTGCGGGAAGTTCCCGAGCTGGCGGCCGGCGTCGGGGTCGTACTCCTCCGAGAGCAGCCCGACGTCGTTGCGCAGGTCGAGCAGCCGCTCGAACAGCTCGCGCGCCTCGTCGACCTTGCCCTGGAGCGCGAGCACCTCGGCGAGCCAGAACGAGCACGGAAGGAAGACGCCCTCCCCGGCCGGCAGGCCGTCGACCTCGCCGTCGCTCGTGAGACCGGTAGCGGAGCACGAGCCCGTCGACCGTGAGCTCGCGCCGGATCGCCTCGACGGTCGAGACGAAGCGCTCGTCCGTCGCTGGGAGGAAGCCGACGAGCGGCATCAGGAGCACGCTCGCGTCGAGCTCGTCCGAGTCGTAGGACTGCGCGAACGCGCGCTTCTCGGCGGCTCCACGCGCGGGCGAGCACCTCGGCGTGGATCTCGTTCGCGGAGCTCGCGCCAGCGCTCGACCGGCCCCTCGCGGCCGAACTCCTCGTGGGAGCGGACGGCGCGGTCGAAGGCGACCCAGGCCATCACCTTCGAGTGGGTGAAGTGCCGGGCCGGGCCCGCGCACCTCCCAGATACCGGCGTCCTCGCGGCGCCAGCCCTCCTCGAGCCACTCGAGCAGCTTCCGCACCAGCGACCAGACGTTGTCGTCGGCCGGCGCCCCGTGGAGGCGCGTCTGGTAGAGCGCGTCGATGCACCTCGCCGTAGACGTCGAGCTGCAGCTGCTCGGAGGCGGCGTTCCCGACCCGCACCGGCGCGCGACCCTTCGAAGCCCGGCAGCCACTCGAGCGCGCGCTCGTCGAGCCGCCGCTCGCCGGCGATGCCGTACATGATCTGGACGTCGGCGGGGTCTCCGGCGACGGCGCGCAGGAGCCACTGGCGCCACGCCTACGCCTCGTCGCGGTAGCCCGCGTGCAGCATCGCGAGCAGCGTCAGCGTCGCGTCGCGCAGCCAGCAGAAGCGGTAGTCCCAGTTGCGAACGCCCGCCGATCGTACTCGGGCAGCGACGTGGTCGGCGCGGCGACGATCCCGCCCGTCGGCGCGTACGTCAGCGCCTTGAGCACGAGCAGCGACTGGTGGATCTCCTCGTGGTAGTCGCCCCGATGGTCGCACGCTGCTCGCCCAGTCGAGCCAGTAGGACTCGCGTCTCGGTGAGCGCCTGCTCCGGCGTCGACCTCCGCGGGCAGAGGCTCGTGGGACGGGAACCAGGTCAGCACGAACGGGATCCGCTCGCCCGGGCGCACCGCGAACTCGGAGACGGTCGTCAAGTTCTCACCGTGCATCTCGACCGGCGTGCGAAGACAGAGCGCGTCCGGGCCGGCGATCGCGACGCGGGCGTGATCGACGCGCCGCACCCAGGGGACGATCTGGCCGAAGTCGAAGCGGATCACGAGCTCGGAGCGCATCGGCACCGTCCCCGTCGAGGCCCTCGACGATCCGCACGATGTCCGGCGCCTGGCCGCGCGGCGGCATGAAGTCGATCGCCCGCACCGCGCCCTCGTCGGTCTCGTAGACCGACTCCAGGATCAGCGTGTCGTGGCGGTAGCGTCGCGTCGACGGCGCGGACGCCGCACGGCGGGCGCGAGCAGCCAGCGTCCGTGCTCGGGCCCGCCGAGGAGGGCGGCGAAGCAGGCGCCCGAGTCGAAGCGCGGGAAAGCAGCACCAGTCGATCGAGCCCTGGCGGCTGACGAGCGCCGCCGTCTGCAGGTCGCCGATCAGCGCGTAGTCCTCGATCCGCGGCACTCGCCGAGACTATTGGAGACGGGTCGCGGGCGCGCCCGTTCCCGACCTCAAGGTGTCGAGGGAGCCTCGCAAGCTGGTTTCCGGTCGCCCGAGGTGCGTCGCCTCTGCAAGCCGCTCTGCAAACGAACGCCTCGGGACGTGACCGCACGAGACATCACCCGCATCACTGCCGACCGCTTCGGGTGCGGTTCAGGACGGACGCAACGACACCAGACCGCACAGTCCGATCCCGATCAGAAGCCTCTTGATCCCAAGGTCGAAGGTTCGAGCCCTTCACGGCCCATCCCCGAGAGCCGGCTTCCCGAACGGGTCGTGGGACGTTGGCCGGGCGTGGCGACAGGCCCTCGCGTCGACCAACGCGATCGAGTCGATGATCGAATGCGTGCGGCGCACCGCCCGCAACGTGAAGCGCTGGCAATTCGGGCGAGATGGGCTGCGCTCGACGGCCGCCGGGATGGAGGCCGAGGCCAGTTCCGGCGGATCATCGGCTACCAGCAGCTCGCCAAGCTGTCCCTCGCGATCGAGCGCGATCTCGCCTCCTCCGTGACCACCGACAGGTGGCGACGCTCGTCCCTGCCTGACCGCCGTCGAAGTTCCACGAAGAGCGGGACATCCTCCGGCCCGGCGCTCGTTTCACCAGGGCGTTTGAGGACACGTGCGTGTCCCTCGCTCTGTCCGCTCCGAGGAGCGTCGTGGCGGAGTTGACGCGCATCGACTGGCGGATGATCGAGCGGGTCGTCGCCACGCGCCGGGAGTTGTGGCCGACGGTGGCGCAGATCTGGCCCGCGGTAACGTCCAGGACGCGCTGGCGGTCCACGGTTTCCACGAACGACCGACGCCCGGGCCACACCCCGTCGACGAACTCCCCTCCGTAGCGGATGAGCAGGCCGGCGCGAGCGTCCAGGCCGGCAGGCGAAAGTGCCCCGGGGCGGTCCGGGCTGCGATACGCTCACTCCGCGCCGCGCGGGCGGCACCCAACAGCCTGAAGGGGGCGAGGGCAGCAGTGCAGGTGCGTGTCCGTCTCGGCGCGGGGCTCTCCCGGCTCTCCACGGCGCCGGCGCTCACGCTCGAGCTCGACGACGGTGCGACGGTCGACGATCTCCTCGCACGCCTGCGCGACAGCGAGCCGGAACTGGCCCCGGCGCTGCGCTCCGCGCTGCCCGTGATCGAGGGCGTGCACGCTGAGCGTCGCCGACGCCTCGAGGACCGCCAGGAGGTCGCCCTGCTGCTCCCCGTTTCGGGAGGCTGACCGGTGCACGACCGCCACGACTGAAAAGGAGCCCGTTCATGGCCATCCAGGAATCCCCCGCACGAACCGGCGAGGCCCGCCAGACCGTCCTCGTCGACACCTTCACCGACGGCCTGCTCGGACCGGAGGTCCCGATGCTGGGCCCGGTCGCCGACGGCGGGCACGTCGTGTGGAACTCGACCCCCGGCTGCTGGGGGCCGATGATCACGCCGTCGATCCGCGGCGGCCACGAGGTCTGCCAGCCCGTCGCCGTGGACGGCGCGAAGACGGGAGATGCCGTGGTGATCCGCATCAAGGACATCGAGGTGACCTCCCTGGCCACCTCGTCGGGCAACGACCAGCCGATGGAGGGCCGCTTCAACGGCGATCCGTACTGCGCGCCGGTCTGCCCGGGCTGCGGGACCGAGTGGCCGGAGACCCGCGTCGAGGGCATCGGGCAGGAGTCGGTGCGCTGCGCGGGCTGCGGCGCGGACTGCACGCCGTTCACGTTCACCAACGGCTACACGATGGCGTTCGACGAGCTGCGCTCGCTCGGCGTCACCGTGCCGCGCGAGGCGGCCGAGGGCTTCGCCCGCGAGGCGGCGCGCTTCGCGGCGCTGCCCGACAACTCGGTGCAGAACCCCATCCTCGGCTTCGCGCCGCACGACATCGTCGCGCTGGCCACGCGGCTGCGCCCGTTCATGGGCCAGATCGGCACGTCGCCCTCGACGACGATCCCCGACTCCCACAACGCGGGCGACTTCGGCTCGTTCCTGGTCGGGGCGCCGCACCGCTACGCCCTCGACGCGCAGGAGCTGCAGCGCCACAAGACCGACGGGCACATGGACATCGACGCCGTGCGCGCGGGCGCGATCCTCGTCTGCCCGGTCAAGCTCGACGGCGCCGGTATCTACCTCGGCGACATGCACGCGCTCCAGGGCGACGGCGAGATCGCCGGCCACACCTGCGACGTGTCCGGCACCGTCACGCTGCAGGTCGAGGTCCTCAAGGGCCTGGGCACCGACGGCCCGATCCTCTTCCCGCTCGAGGAGGACCTGCCGTTCCTGGCTCGGCCGCTCAGCCGCGCCGAGCGCGAGCGGGCGCTGGCGCTCGCGCGCCGGCACGGCATGGACGCGCTCGAGGAGTCGCTGCCGATCTCGGTGATCGGCACGGGCCCCGACCTCAACTCGGCCACGGACAACGGGCTGGCGCGGGCGGCGGAGCTGCTCGACATGTCGGTCCCCGAGGTCAAGAACCGGGCGACGATCGCCGGCGCGATCGAGATCGGCCGGCACCCCGGCGTGGTCCAGGTGACCTTCCGCGCGCCTGCGGAGCGGCTGGAGGCGCGCGGCCTCCTAGGCTACGCGGTCGAGCAGTACACCGAGCGCTGACGAGATAGGCTGATTTGCCCTCCGCGATCCAGCGAGGTGCGCGACGAGCGATTGTCGGCGTCGAGCGCGCGGAACGTAGCCCTTTCCGACGCTCGCATCCTGCGAAACGCAACTGATCCGGCGCTGTCGACGGCCGTCTAACCAGGGTTTGGTCGGCCATTCCGAACGCAGCAAGCGCCCGCTTCCAAAGCCGCTGCTCTCATGACCCTACCCTGCGGTGGAGACCAAGCCGAGCGCGTTGCGACCGTTCCACATTCCGTCGCACCGGTATGGGTCGAAGCTGCCTGAGGAAAAGCGGGCCAACAAGTCGTGCTGAGATCGCCGCACGCGCGCAACCGACTCGCGGTGGCCTTTCTCGTGGTGGGTGAAGGTCATGGCGCTCTGAGGTGTCCGCCATACGCTGAACGACATCGGCTGCACGTATGGGCGGTCGACGAGCGGGAGGCCGAGAAGCAACTCATCGCTGTCTGGGATGTGGTGAAGGACATTCGGAGCCGCCGAGCCCCACATCGCCAGGGTTCCGCGCGGCGAGAGATCGAGTCGAACGAGGTGGGCTACGGGGCCATCCAGGTCTTCGGCGCTCTCGAACCCCTGAAGGACCTGCATCCCCTTCCAGGGTCCTCGGACGTGAGTTGGGCGCAGCCAGAAGTGGCATGCCTGCGCGGCCTCGCTCCACGCGCGTCCGATCTCCGAAGCGGTGAGGAGGTCCTCGAGGGCAGCCTCGTCGTCCCACACCGCATAGAACGCCCAGCGACGGAAGTCTGGTTTCAGCCGCGCGTACAGGCCCCACCGACTCGGGTGCTCGCGGAACCAGGCGAAGTCGCCGCCGATGTTGAGGGGCCGCCAGAACCGCAGCCCAGCGACGTGTTCGGCGAGTGGCTTGGGCGCTGAGAACACCCGCTTCCGGTAATCGATGAGGTGGAACGAGGCGATCACGAGACGAACTTGGAAGATGGCGGTTACCGCCCAGTATAAACTCCCAAAGGGAGTCATGGCAACAAATCTCACCGACCTCTCGTACGTGGTCCTGACCCTGATCGGCCGCAACGGCGCGGGACCGCACGACCTGGTGCAGATGGCGCGGCGTGGCCAGCGGCTCTACTGGGCCGGTGCCGAGAGCAAGATCTACGCGGAGCCGAAGCGGCTGGAGACCCTCGGCTATTTGACGTCGGAGAAGACACCCGGCAAGACGCGCGAGCGCACGCACTACAGACTCACCGAGAAGGGCATCGGCGCCGTGCAAGAGTGGCTCGCCCTGCCCTCCCGCTTCCCCCGCATCCAGAGCGAGGCGGCGATCAGGGTACAGGCGAGCGATCTGGCGGACGACCCGCGGGTCGTCCTCGAGAGCCTCAAGCCGCTGCGGGAGGAGATCGCCGAGCTCACTGCAGTCCTCGACGACTCGGAGCGCCGTGAACCGCAGTTCGCTCACCGCCAGCGCCAGCTCCGCCTCCTTCACTCGCTCGGACGGCGTCTTCTCCGCGCCCACCTCGAGTGGATCGACGAGGTCGAGCAAGAACTCGGCCCGTTCGCCTCACCGTGAGGCACAACACGGACACTTGCTCTGTCCGCATGATCGGAAAAACGCCGAACGCTCGCGCGGACGATGCGGCGCCACTTGCGCTTCGCAACGTAAGCGGTCTTCACACACGGCGCTGTCGCACAGGACGACGAGCAGGAGCGCAGGTCGAGACTGCTCCTTCTCCACGAAGACAGGTCGTTGCAGATGCGAAGCGGTCCCGCTACGAGGCGGTCGGCGGCAGCCGCGCGACGGCGTATGACCGGGCACGCGACGAGTTGGCGCGAAGCTCTGCCGCTCCAGACGCACAGGAGGGCATCGCTGCATTCCTTCAGAAACGCGAGCCCTGTGGCCGTCCGAATCGCCATCGTGACGTCAGCGTCCCCAACGCCGACCGCTGATGCAACCGCCGTGCAAACGAACGCCGCATCACGCAACCGCACGGGACATCACGGACACCACTGCTGACCGCTCCGGATGCCGTTCAGGACGGACGCAACGGCACCAGACCGCACAGTCCGACATCCCGGTCGGGGCCTTTAATCCCAAGGTGCTGGGTTCGAGTCCCAGACGGGCCCATCGGTGTTTGTCCTGCGAATGGCCTCCTTGTGATTCTTGACTGGTTCGGCATTTCGCCGTTTGGGCAACAAGGGTGGGCAACACCCCCACCATTTCCTCTCCGACGGCTTCGCCGATCAGCAGCCGCCCATGTTCACCGGGGCTTGGGCAGGGTCCTGTTGCCCGGGTGGCGACTGCGGACGTGGGGTCCCCGAGTGAACCGACCCGTGGCCCGTCGTACATTCGCGCGCCCAGCGCAAAATCGGGCAACGTGCCGCACGGTTGCCTCACTTTGAGCGTTCGAGACGCGTGGTGTGACGGCGCTGGTCGTGCAGGCTCGGCAACCGGAGGCACTGCGCCGATCGCGATCTCGCCGCAGAGAACGCGAGTGTTCGACGTATGTGTCGCCAACCGTCGACGCGTAGGTTCTGAGGATGCTCATCACGGCGGGCGGAAGCGAGGTCAGCGTTGAGAGCTTCTTCGTCGGCAGGGTCGGCGCGGCGGGGCCGGTGCTGGTGTTCCTCCATGAAGGCCTCGGTTCGGCGGCGATGTGGCGGGACTTCCCGCACCGGCTGTGCGAGGCGGGAGGGTACCGAGGGCTGGTGTTCTCACGGCCCGGCTACGGCCGCTCAACACCCCGCTCAGCGCAGGAGCGGTGGGGCGTCGACTACCTGCATGTGCAGGCGCGCGTGGTGTTGCCGGCGGTGCTGAAGACAGCGGGCGTGGAGCACGCGCCCTGGCTCGTCGGCCACAGCGACGGCGCGTCGATCGCCCTGATTCACGCTGCAACGTTCCCCGATGAGACAGCGGGAGTGGTGGCACTCGCCCCGCACATCTTCGTGGAGGACCGCACGGTGACGGGGGTCGCACGGGCGCGTGAGGCGTACCTGACGACGGCTCTGCGCGAGCGGCTGACCCGATACCACGACGACGTGGATTCGGCGTTCTGGGGCTGGAACGACGTGTGGCTGGATCCCGCCTTCCGGGACTGGAGCATCGAGACGCTTCTCGGGTCGATCACCTGCCCCGTGCTGGCAGTGCAGGGCAATGGGGACGAGTACGGCACCATGGCCCAACTCGACGGCATCGCCGCCGCCGTCCCGCGCGCCCAGTTGCTGAAGCTCGCCCATTGCGGCCATCACCCCCACCGCGATCGCGCCGAGACGGTTATCGCCGCCATCACCGCCTTCGTCACCAAGTCCAGACACTGAGGCGTGGGCGCGCCAAGTCACGGTCGCGAGACGCTCTCCCGGCTGGAGCCGAGGCGGGGTTGCCGGAGGCGCCCCCCGAGTTCGGCACTCCACCGGTGTCGTAGATGCGACCATTCAGAGAAGGAGGGGGCGATGAAGTACATGCTGCTTGTCCATCAGGGCACGACCTCGGCGCAACCGTCGGAGGAGTGGAGCCTCTCGGGGGATGAGAAGAGCGCGGTCGGTGCTGCGTGCCAGGCGATCAGAGACCCCTCGCATCACCCCAGCCTCCTGCGGGGTCCGCGCCGCGGCAACGACAACGCGCCCCTACAGGACGGTACGCCACTGACCACCGATGGCCCGGTCGTCGAGAGCCAGGAACCCCATCGGGGCTGGCCGTTGTTCGAGGCCGATGACCTCGACGGGGCGATCGAGCTGGCGGCGCGATTCCGTCGGCGCGAATGGGCGGCGCGGTCGATGTGCGCGCGGTGGTGGAGGATGGAGCATGCCGATGACGAGAAGCTGCTCATGCCGAGCCCATCGCACGAACCCGAGGAACCCAGTTGCCGCAGCGGCGGGTCGGTGCGCCTCCCGGTCGCCCAGGGTGCCCCGGAGCACGTCGAGGATGGGTCGCATCCGGTGTCGTGCCAGGGCGGCCATCGTCGCGTCGAGCCGGTCCCACCGGTAGGCGGGGTCGGCCGGATCGGTGGACCGCGGCCTGGTCGGCGCCCACGTCCTTCCACAGCACGGCCACCCGAGTCCAGCACGCGCTGATCGAGGCGATCAGCGCCGCCCGCTGGTCGATGGCCGCAACCGTCAGCGCGAGAGACGGTCGTCCTGCATCCCGAAGCCGGCGCCCCGGGCGGCGCCCGGAAGCAGGGCTAGCGCCGCCGCCGCGAGCATCCAGCGTCGCCAGCGTCGGTCAACTGCGAGGGCGGTACGACCCGCTCGGCGGCTTTCCGTTCGCAACCTGTTTGGGTTTCGAAAGATCAACCAGGAGCCTCGCGATGTACGAATGGGTAGGCGTTCGGGCATGCGAATTGCCCGGGGACCGGCCTAGACTGGGCCGATGTCCCAGCGCGCACGCGTTGCCGCCAGGCCGCGGAAGGCGCCCGCCAGTACCGAGCGCGTTGACAGCGGGCCGGCGTGGCTCTCGGCGCTCGGGAACCGGCGGGCCGCGGCGCTCTTGGCCCGCCGCAACGGCGCGCCGCCGTCAGGCGGTGGCGGCCCGCCGGCCGAGCGGACGTTCACCGATCCCAAGAGCGGCGGGTCGGTGCGCCGCGTCACGGTGACCGGCCTGACGGGGGGGCACACCGAGACGGCCATCGCGCTGATCCCCGCCGGCCTTCCGGCCGACGGGTCCGCCGTCGAGGTGCTGCTCTACCTGCACGGGCACTTGGTGCGCGGCGCGCACGGGTACGACACCGGCAACAAGAAGGAGGGCGACGATGTCGCCTTCCACGCCATCCCCCAGCAGATGGCCGCCTCCGGGCGGACGATGGTCGGGATCCTTCCGCAAGGGGGGCGCACTTCCGAGTTCAACCCCGCGACGAAGAAACGGGGCAAGGGGTTCAACGCCGACGAATACATCGCCGGCGTGTTCGCGCGGCTCACCGAGATGAAGGCCTGGGGGGTGTCCACCCCGCCGGTGCCCGGCGGGGTCGTGCTCTCCGGCCACAGCGGGGCGGATGTCGCGATCTCCGAGATGCTCTCGAGCGACCTCGGCCCGGAGCACCTCGAGGGGCTGTTCCTGTTCGACACCATGTGGCCCGGCGCCGGACACGACGTGAAGATCTGGAACGCTGTGCGCACGCGCCTCGAGAAGGACCTGGACGTGCTGCGCTCCCTCTGGCATGTGGTCGGGGACCGGGACAAGGCCGAGGCGAAGATGCTCGAGTGGGTGCACCACCACGGCTTCCGCCTCTACGACGTGTTCGGCGCCGGAGGCACCTACGACAAGGCGTCGAACAGCCTCAAGGACAAGAAGGATGGCTGGCTCGCGCAGAAGGACGTCCAGTGGGTGCTCGGCACGCCCGGAACGCCGGTGTACGACGCCGTCGCCCTCCACCTCGTGGTCGCCCCCGGCGGCGGCGACCACGACCACAAGGTCAAGGCCGAGAACCACCTGAAGACCGCGATCGGGATGCTCTCGCCAACGCCCGCGACCGTCTCGCGCCAGCCGGACCCCACGACCAAGGCCCCCAAGAAGACGGACGCCGAGCTGGTGTCCGAGGCCACTGACCGGGTGGTGGAGGCCGTCCGCAGCGCCGCCGCCCCGTTCGTCGGCACGAAGGACGCCGGCGACATCCCGGGGATGGTCACCATGCAGATCATCGACGGCAAGGCGGACCCGCGGAAGAAGCTCAAGAAGACCAACCCGATGATGCCGCTCTACGACGCCCTCTGGGATCCGACCGTGGTCGCCGACCTCAAGGTGATCGACTCGAAGTCAAAGGGCTCGAAGAAGAAGGGCCGCGCCGTCGAGGCCCGGCGGAAGCTGTTCGCCACGATCCTCGGGAGCCTCATCACCAGCGCCGAGCCCGGCGCCGACGTGGAGGCGCCAGACACGCCCCTTGACGAGGCCGACGAGATCGCCACCGAGACCAAGCTCGTCTCCAAGAATCTGATCGACCTGATCGTCAGCGGCAGCAGCTGGGAGGATGTCCGGATCCCGGTGATCGTCCAGTTCGGGGGGCTCGTGGCCGGTACCCGGAAGGCGATCGAGCGGGCGAACGCCTACTACGACGCCCTGGTGCGCCCGGACGCACTGGGGATCAACACCAACACCAGGGTGCATCCCGATCTGCGGGTCGCGCTCAAGCGCGCCGAGGCGAACCTCGCCCCGCGCCTCGCCAAGCTCACCGACGTCGAGCGCGCAGCGATCGCAAGCGCTGCCCGATCCGGTTGGAGCACGACCGTGCGGCCCAACCAGAACGCCAAGCACCGTCTTTCCGACCACAGCTTCGGCTTCGCGATCGACTTCCAGGCGGCGCTCAACCCCAACGTCGGCGAGAGCGGGGCACTCGGGCCGGTTCAGGCGGTCACCGGCAAGGACCCCACGGCGATCACCACGTCGGGAAAGACGGCGGCACAGGCCGAGTCCGCGGCCAGCGACATCCGCGACATCAGCCGCGCCTATGAGGCGGCGATGCAGAGCGACGCCACCCTGGCCCCCGTGCTGGCCGGCATCGCGAACACGGCGCGCGCAACAGAGAAGCTCCCCGCCCTGGCGGGGAGCTCCGGCGCCAGCCTGGTTGAGGCCGTCGTCAAGCCCAAGGAGGCCGACCGCATATCGGCGGTCCAAGCGCTGGTGTTCCCAGAGGGAGTCGCCCCGCCGGCGCCGGCGAAGGGGGCGCCCGCACCGGCTCCCGGGCCTCCTCCCGCGGCGCCCCCGAAGCCCTCGAAGGGCATCGTCCACGCCCAGGAGACGATCCTCGCCGTCGGCAACGCGTACCGCGCGTCGTTCACTGACGACAAGCGGACGAAGCGGGTGGCCGCCTCGACGGAGGCCACGCTCGGCTCGGTCGCCGCCCACGGGTTCATGAGCCTGCCGCCCGCACTGGTCGGCGCGCTTTCGGGCTCCGACGGCGGTGGCCTGCGGTGGCTGGGCACCTCGGGCGTGCACGACTACATGCACTTCGAGCTGGTCACGCGGCCGGCGTTGTTCACGGAGGGCGGGGAGGGGGACGTGACGCCCGACGACGCCCATGGCCGTCCCGCGTAGCCGCCGTCGTACGACGAAGCGGCCGCGCCAAAGGCGGCCCGAACGGGAGGGTCGTCGCCTCGGCACCGGCACGAGACACCCTGCGAGCCTGATGAACACGAGCGCGCAAGGTGCCCCGCAGGTTCGTTCGGTGACCGGATGGAAGGGACCGATCACCGGACCGAGGACGTTCAGGTCGGCCGACGAAGGCCGACCTGGACGTCGGGATCAGTCAAGGCGAAGCGATCGAGGCTCATCACCTTGTCCCACGCGGCCACGAAGTCGTGCACGAACTTCTGCTGCGAGTCGTCGCGCGCGTCGACCTCTGCGAGTGCACGCAGCTGGGAGTTCGACCCGAAGACGAGGTCGACGCGGCTGCGGGTCCACGTCGCGCGCCTCCGCTTGAGTGGCATTCTCGTCGTTGCGGCTCTCGCTCACAAGCGACCGTCCGGGACCGCGGGCGTAGGCAGTCGGGATTCGCTTCGAGATCGCCGACCGGCTGGTCGTCTGCTGCAGCACAAGGTCCAACGGCGATTCTGGGATCAGTCCAGGCACCCTCCGGACCCGCCGGGCGATCCGGCGGCCGGCGCGCGCGATCGGCCGCGCACCGGCCGCCCGCGACGCGTCAGCCGCCGGCCCGCTCGAGTTGCTGCGCAACTCGCGCCCAGTTAACGACGTTCCACCACGCCTCCAGGTAGTCGGCGCGGCGGTTCTGGTAGCGCAGGTAGTAGGCGTGCTCCCAGACGTCGACGCCGAGAAGCGGCGTGTGGCCGTTCATCAAGGGCGTGTCCTGATTCGGCGTGGAGACGACGACGAGGCCGGTCCCGTCGTGGACGAGCCACGACCAGCCGCTTCCGAAGCGCTTGAGCCCGGCGTCGGTCATCTGCCGCTTGAGCTCGTCGAGACCTCCGAAGGTGTCCTCGATCGCCTTGGACAGGTCGCCGTCCGGCTCGCCGCCGCCCGGGCTCATCGTCTCCCAGAAGAGCGAGTGGTTCGCGTGGCCACCCCCGTTGTTGCGGATGGCCGTCCGCTTGTCCTCGGCGATGAGATCGAGGTTGTCGAGCACCTGCTCCATCGGCCGGCCGTCCCACTCGGTGCCCGCGATCGCCTTGTTGAGGTTGTCCACGTAAGTCTGGTGGTGCTTGTCGTGATGGAGCCGCATCGTGTCGGCGTCGATGTGAGGCTCGAGCGCGTCGTAGGCATAGGGAAGGGGGGGCAGCTCGTACGGCATCGCCTTCTCCTTTTCGGTTCGGCGCACATGCGCCGGAGGTTTGCGCCACTCATGGCACTGTAGCGTCGGACGGATCGGCGAACGGGCCCGCCTGCTCCTCGGCCGGCTCCGGAACCCGCAGCCGCCTCAGGGACAGACCTCGGCGCTAGCTGCGCCCAAGCGGGTATCCGTCGTTCTCGGCGCGGGCCGCGTCCTGAGCTTCCTCGGTCAACCGGACCGATGCGGTGCCGTCCGCTTCGACAAGCAACTCGGTGAGGGGTTGAGCGTGGCTGCTTCGGATCTTGTCGGCGACGTTTCGTTCGCGCCAGTGCCGGTCGTGGTCGGCGTGGACGGCGATGATGATCTCGTCAGCCGGGAACTGGGTAAGCGCGTCGTCGATGGTGGTCAGGATGGCGTCGTCGCCGCCGACGGTGCCGTGGGCCTCGATGTCTCGGTCGTGGAACTGCTGAAGTGTGCCTGCCAGACGCTGCTCGGCGTCTGCGGCAGCGTCTGCGTCGTCATTCGTGACCCAGTCCAGGCGTTTGGTGAGGATCGGCGCGATCACGTAGACCTCGTCTGTGTCGCGCTCGACAACCGCGCGGACGACGGGGCGGATGACCCGAGGGTCGCTGATGGTGCGGTCGACGACGACAAGGATGCGTTTGTGCTTGCTCATGGGGGAACCTCCTGCTTTGGTCGACCGAGGACCCTGCCCGCGGATTGGTGCCGTCAGTTCTCCGAGGGTAGGCCCACCGGACACCGCCGGGAATCGGCGCGCGCGCGGATCGGAGACACGGCTTTCCCCCACCCGACGCACCTGCGAAGTGGGCAACCGGGCCACACAAAGGGTCCACGTCCACACCAACCACCGTGCATCCGATGACAGGCGGGATCCCAGTCACCAAGCGGGAATCACGGGAAAGGCCGAAAGCGAGGGAAGCCCCGGAGGGAACTCTTGATCCCATGTCGAAGGTTCGATCCCTTACGGCCCACCCTCTTCGGCGGTGCGCAAGACGTGCTGTTCTAACCCCTGCTTGGAAACGCCACAGAGAGCGGACCGAAACGGGCCGGCATTCCGATCGATCCGAGTTCGAATTTCCGAAGGGCGAGCCACGCGCTGCAGAGCTCACTCGGGGGCCGGAGCGAAGCGACTCAGTCTTCTCGCTGAGTTCCTTCCGCGAAGCGACGTACGGTTTCGTCGATGTCCCCTCCGGCCTCTTCGACTTCCTCCATGTAGAGCCGTCCTGAGACGATCCAACCGGCCTCGATCCCGAAGAGTGTGACTCCGCGGATGTCGAGCGGTGCCTCATTCGCTCGGGTGCCGGTCCAGTGCCATTCCGACCACACCGCGTCACCCTCGATGGCAGTGGCGAGCAACTCGGCGTGAAAGTCGGGTATGCCCTCGAAGAGCGCCTTCCAGTTCGCACGGACCTGTTCTCGACCGCCGAAGCCTCGATTTGGATGAACGGGCTGCTCACTCCGGTAGTCCGGATGGAAGCAGGCGACAAACGCCTCCAGGTCATGCCGGTTCACCGCGCGATGCAGACGCTCGAGGACGTCCTTCGGGTTCACCCCAACTTGTGCGCCCATGGCCGTATCCGCTCCTTCCCTTGGCGGCTGTCAAACCCCGCTCGCAGCCTTCGGATCTTCACGTCCCTATGAAGCGGTCGAGGAAGGATGGCAGGACTTCAGCGATGTTGCACCAGGCTCGCCTCAAGCGACGCTGAGCGCCGGCGCGGCGACGACGACCTGGTTTGTGCGCAACGTTCGGTCCTGCCCATGCCCGAGAACCGTCATCCAGACCGAGATCTCGCCTGCCCAAGGCCGTCCCGTGGACGACCGGAATCGGTAGGGGGTCAACGTCGGTCAACGCGCGGCTGCCTCGCCTGGAACGCCTCTTGTGACGCTCGGGGCCCTCATGCAGGGGTCAACAAGGTGTCAATACGACCACCGGAGACGGGGTGAGACCGTTGCCCGGTCGCTCACGTGAAATGCCTGCAATAGGTCGACATCGTGAGATAGGACGAGACGTCGGGAGCGACTTTCGTCCCAAGGTCCTGGGTTCGAGTCCCAGACGGCCCATCCAGATTTGTCCCTGCAAACGGGCACTCCTTGTTCGAAGGTCGATTCGCTGAGAGGGCGTTTGGGTAACACCCCCTCCATTTCCTCTTCCTCGTGCCCGACGTTTGGACCCCGATCCATGCGCCCGGGCTCGGGAGAGGCTCGGGCGCGAATCCTCCCCCGGTTGGACCGGATCAAGCTCCTTCTTCTTCGATCGAAGGCGTCCAGCGAGCGGGGCCCCAAGGCCAGGATCAGATAAGCCCCTCGACCTCCTCGATGCGCTCCTCGTACAGGTAGTAGACCCAGCCCTCCCCCTCGATGGCCTCCTCGGCGCCGCCAAACGTGGTCTCCTCGAAGGACTTGTAGCCGAGTCGCTCCCCCATGCCCCCGTCGATGAGCCGCTGGGCGTTGTACGCCTGGGCATCCGACCAGCCCCGCGTCCGGGCGGCCTCGGCCATTCGCACCGCCCCCAATTCCTGGTGTCCCGCGGCCACCCTCCTCCCCTTTGGCGACTGGGCAATCCTACGTACGCGGCGGGCCGTGGCGTAGGGTCCCCGCCGGTGTCGGCGGATCGCACTCCCCGACTGGTGTGAATTGAGACACGTGTGAATTGAGATACTCGAGCGGGAGAGGAGACGGCGTGATCAGCAGGCTCGACTTCATCGGGGTTCCGTCGCGGGACGCGGAACGCTCCCGCAACTTCTACGTGGAGATGCTCGGGCTCAGACCGGACGTGACCGCCCGGTTCGAGTTCTGGGTCGGTGAGACGTGCTTCGGGATCTGGGAGCCGGAGAAGATGGGGTTTCCGTTCGCACCGCAGAAGAACGCGCACCTCGCCCTGCACGTCGACGATGTCGCGCAGGCGCGGGCGGAGTTGGAGGCGAAGGGCGTGACCTTCCTCGGCGAGACATTCGATACGGGCGTGTGCCACATGGCGCTCTTCTCCGACCCCGACGGGAACGACCTGATGCTCCACCACCGGTACGCCCCGCGCACGTGACGGGCCGTGCTCGAGGTGGGCCGGACGGCCTGGCCCGGCGCGCCTGGCGGTTGAGCGGACAATCGACGCGAACCCGGCGCACGTCTGGATGACTGTGTCGGTTTCGTCGCCGTGGCCCTGATCTGGGCGCTAGTGGGGACAGGGACCGCGCTGATCTTGGGCCTGGCGGTGTTCGTGGCGTTCTCCGGCACGCCCATCTGGCTGTACCGAAAGACGAAGCACGAGTCGCAATAGGCTGTCGGCCCGCGTTCCCGCGGAGTGTCCGTGCTCGAGCCGGGCGGCCCGGTTGTCGAAGATGCTCGGTGCGCCGCTTGCGCCACGGCGTTTCCCTGTGGTCGAGCGTAACGGGTCGGTTCGGGCTGTTCCGCACGAACCGATCCGCCGCTCATACCCGCGCGCTGTCTTCGCTCCCGCTCCGCGAACTGCCGGACGCGCCCCCTAGCCCGTGATCCACTCGGTCTGAGCTGTGGCCGTCGTTGCTTCCGACACGCGGACTTCATGCCCGTCGCCATCGGACGGCAGATCCGCACACCTCCGCCTGAGCGCGATACCGATGACACACGCTGCTCCGGTGCCGATCATCAGAAGCCAAAGCAGGCGGCGACGGATGCGGCGACGTCTGCTCGTGATTCCCGCATCGACGGCGTTCGTCGCGGAGCGCACAAGCGCGGCAACCTCGCTCTGAAAGCGTTCATCCCGCGCCAGCCTTCCCGCAACATGTTTCGGGTCGGCGCCGCGAACATCCTCGTACATCCGCCGTCCCGCCTCGTACGCGTCTCCAGCGGACCGGCGCACCTTGCGGTCCGAAAGGGCTTCGCGCACCATCGGCGTGACGAGTCGGCTCAGGGCCGCGGCCTGCGCAACCCGGCGGGCCTGTTCTTCGAACTCTCGATTCCGTTTCATCCTCGACCTCCAGTTCGTGATGGGGCGACGCGCCCCGTGTTGACGTTCATGAGCCAACGATGCGCCGAGTTGCCGCAAGCGGCGGTGAAAGGCGATCATCTCCTACGGCGACACCGGCGAGAGCGCCGTCGCCATATCCGCGGTCACCACGAACGCGCGGAGCGGATGCGAGGGACACGTCACATCGTCAGGCTAGGTGCCGTGCCGCCCCCGGCAATCCGGTGCAATCCCCGAGCCTTCCGCGTGGAACTACGCAACCTGGTCGGGATGGACGTCTGGGTGGCGGGCGATGAGCGCTCGCCCTGGCGGGCGTCCGGCGCGGAGAGCCCGAACGACCGGTCGGTGATGACCACGACGCGGCGGCGCGAGACAGGCTGGAACCTGGGAGCTGTCCGTACGCCAGAGGAGGCATCGTGAAGGCCGTAGTCGCCTACGAATCACTCTTCGGGAACACCCGGGAGATCGCCGAGGCCGTGGCGCGCGGATTGCGTGACCACGCGGAGGTCGTCCTGGTCTCGGTCGCGCAGATCGAGGAGGATCAACTGGCAGACGCCGACCTGCTCGTGATCGGCGGACCCACCCACGTGCAGGGATGGCCTCGAACCTCTCGCGCAAGGGCGCGCTCGATGATGCCCGCAGGAAGGGCATCATCGAACCCGCGCTGGACGGAACCGGACTGCGCGAATGGTTCGAACAGATCGACCCGGGCACGGGTCGCCGCGCCGCCGCGTTCGACACGCGGATCGGGAAGCCGAAACTCCTCACGGGGTCCGCGGCGCACGGGATCGCCCACAGGCTGCCCGGACACGGGTACGAGGTCGTCGGAGAGGAGAGCTTCATCGTCGAGGACATGGCCGGGCCACTTCGGGAGGGCGTGCGGGACCGCGCCGTCGAATGGGCCCGCGGACTCGCAACCGGCTGACCCGCCGAGGAAGGAGAACCCCCCTGGGTGGAGAACGTCAAGACCATGTTCGGCGTCAAGTGGTCCGCTCTCTCCCACCGCTAGCCCAGCTGGGGTCTCGACCCTCCCTCAGGGAGAGACGGTGCGCCCGCCCACGGCCCGGCTTGGATCGGATTCGCCGACAACGGCGGAAGACGCGCTCGCGCCCCCGCGGTCCCCGATCCCCAGGCGCTCACCGAGGATCCGCCTGAGCGCGGGCCGGGACGCCGGGTCGAGCAGGTTGAGGGCCGGCACCGGGCAGAGCCGCGCCAGAAGAGCGATCGCCGCCTCTGTGCTCGTGGCGATGCCCGAGATCAGATCGGGCGTCACGTCGAATGCACCCGTCACTCCGACGACCGCGTACGGGTCGGACGCGCACAGCACGGTGCAGCGCCGGCGGTCTCCCAGCAGCTGCACGGCGGTCTCCCCGTTGTAGGGCTCGAGGGGCGACGCGCCGGCTTCCGCGACGACAACGTCGGGCTCGATCTCGGCGAGGCGGCCGAGGATCCACCGGAGGGCCGGCTCGAACTCAGCGGCCTGGACGGCGGTCGACGGGAGCCCTGCGTCGACGAAGTCCGCGATCGCGTCCGCGCCGGCGTCCGCCATGGCCCGCAGGTCCTTGAGGCGTCCGACGCCGGTCAGCTTCGTGGCGGCGACGCGCAGACCCATGTCCTTGAGCTCTCGGACGATGCGAGTCGCCGCCACCGTCTTGCCTGCGGCCATTGACGTGCCGATGATGAGTACGACCGGCGCGCGAAGCTCGGCGGCAGCGGGTGGCGCGACGAAGTCACGCATCGCCAACGCGCGCCCGTCGCGCATGACGTGGCCCCGGTAGCGAAGGGTGGCCATCCTCGGCGGCGGCTGCGCGGCGGACGTGCAGCGGCCGAGCACGCCGGCGGAGGTGAGCGTGTGCATCCTCAGGTCGTCGCTGACGGCGCGCCAGTCGCCCACGACCTCCAGCGTGGCGCACCGCCGCCCGAGGGCGCCGACCAGCGAGTCGCCTTCCAGCACCTCAACGTACCGGCCGCTGGGCGACTCGATCAAGAAGGGCGCTCCACCCGTGACGTCGACGACGACGTAATCTCCGTCGGCCCAGTCCGTCCGGCCGAGCGACTGGGTCGAAATGGGCCGCTCGGCGAAGTCGGCGATGCGCGCGACGCTGGTGAGGTAGTGCCCGCCGGAGGCGGATCGGACGGGGGATCCCATCAGCCCGTCCGTGCCTGGGGTTCCATCAACAGCACGGCCAGGAGTGCCGCCCGTTCCGGCATCTGCGAGACGAGGACGTACTCGTTGAGGGCGTGCGCGCCGTCGCCGACCGGCCCGAGCCCGTCGAGCGTCGCGGTGAAGAGGCTCGTGGTGTTCCCGTCCGACGCCCCGCCCACCGCCGCCTCGTCGATCTCCATGCCGAGCGTCCCGGCGGCGGCCTCGGCGGCCCGCCACAGGGCTCGATTGCGCGGCGTGGGCTCGAGCGGCGGGCGGCCGAAACCGCCGTCGATCTCGAGCGACACGCCATCCTGCACCGGTGTCAGCCCGCGAATGGCCCGCTCGACGACGGCCGCGTCGCGGGCGGTGGGCACGCGCGCGTCGATCACCGCGGTCACTTCCGGCGCGATCACGTTGGCGTGCAGACCCCCGTCGATCGTGCCGACGTTGACCGTCACCCCGCGCTCGTGGTCGTTCAGCGCGAACAGCCGCTGGATCTGGTGGGAGGCCTCGAGGATCGCGCTGATCCCCTCCTCGGGGCTGAGCCCGGCGTGGCTCGCGCGGCCCTTGATGCGCAGGGTGAAGCGCCCGACGCCCTTGCGCGCCGTCTTGAGCTTGCCGGCGGGGCCGAACGAGGGCTCGAGCACAAACGCGCGAGCGGCGCCCTGGGCGAGCCGGCGGATGTGCGGACCCGACTCGCGGCTCCCGATCTCCTCGTCGCTGTTGATGAAGACAACCGGTCGTAGCGGCGGCTCGAGGCCCTGGTCGCGAAGCGCGCCGAGCGCGAAGATCATCTGGACGAGGCCGCCCTTCATGTCGTACGCGCCCGGGCCCGCCATGCGGTCGTCGTATGCGCGAACGGGCATCTCGTTCACTGTGCCGCTGGGCCAGACGGTGTCCATGTGGCCCAGGAGCAGTTGGTAGGGGGCATCGGGATCTGTTTCGGCCGGCGCGGCATGGAGGTGATCGCCGGCGCTGCGGCCGTCCACCCGGGTCACCTCGAAGCCCAGTTCGGTGAACGCGTCCGCGAGGATTCCGAACGCCGCGCTCTGCGCGGCCGGCTCGAGCGAGGGGGACTCAGCCAGCATCAGGCGCTCGAGCAGCGCCGACATTTTTCCTCGCGCTCGCGAAGTTCGAAGAGGAGACGTCGCGCCTGGTCGTCCCGCATCGCGTTGCCTCAGAACCGGAAGTCGGCCGGGAAGGGGAAGGAGTAGCTCTGGGCGACAGGCGCGAAGCGCCCCGGGCTGAGGTAGGCCAGCAGCGGCAGCCCCCCGATGACGTCGGCATCGTCGCTCTCGAAGGCGCGGAGTGCCCGCTCGTCGACCGCGGCGGCCACGATCCGGCCCACGATGAGGCTGTTATCGCCGAACCCGTCGATGACCCGTTCGCGCTCGCACTCCAGCCAAAGGTAGGAATCGCGGACGAGAACGCCCGCGACCTGGTCGGCTGGGAACGTCTCGAGCGCCGCGAGGCTGGGCTTCGAACCGTCCGGATCGCGCGAGGCCGCAGCCATGCTGGCGTTCAGGATCTGCTGCGGGCTGGGGAAGCTGACGGTGAACTCACCGGTCGTCTCGATGTTGCGGTGCGTGGCGTGCCGCGGGCTGCAGACGAAGCAGAAGTAGTTCTGCCAACCGAGCGGCATGGCCATGTGCTTGGGGGCCAGATTGTGGCCTGCGTCGGGCTCCCGGGTGCCCACGAGCACCAGCGGCGCGACGAGGAAGAAGCGGCTCCAGATGGGCTCCTCGGTCGCGAGGGAGATCCGTCGATGCTCGCCGGCTGACATACGTCCGATCTTAGAGCCTGCCGGCCGTGATCACGGGCGGCTGCCCGGTGAGACTGGGCGACCGTCACCGGCATCCGCGGTTCAGCGCTCGGCTGCCGATCAGCCGGATCGTGCCGAGGGTTATGCGGCGACCTGCCGCACGACGGAGAGATGGTCGCGGAGCAGGCGCGGGAGCAGGAACCGGTCGCGTACACGGATCGAGCCGGCAGCACCCAGCTCCCGGGCCAGGACCGGGTTCTCGAGCAGCTCGGTCGTGCGTGCGACGAACTCCTCGAGCGTCCCGGCGAGGTAGCCGCCGACGCCGTCCTCGAGTTGGACCGGAATCCCGCCCGCTCGGCCGGCAACCATCGCGGTGCCCTTCCAGAGCGTCTCGGCGACGACGAGCCCGAATCCCTCGCGAGTGCTCTTCTGGATCGCGACGTCGGCGACGCGCTGGAACGCATTCACTTCGTGATTGGCGACCCCCATCTGGTCGGTGAAGAGGAGGCACTCCGGCTCGCCGGCCGTCTCTCGCTCGATCTGCTCGTAGATCCGCCACCCCTCCGGGTCGTCGGTCGCCATCGATCCGACGAGCGCGAGCTGGAGTGTTGGGAAGGTCTCGCGTACGCGCCGCCACACCTCGACGACGCCGAGCGGATCTTTCCATGGGTCGAACCGCGAGACCTGGAGCAGGAGCGGCTGGGCAAGGTCGACGCCCAGTGCGGCGACGGTTTGCCGCGCCAGGTACTCGGGGAGCTCCTGATTCTTCGAGGTGATCGGGTCGA
Organism: uncultured Thermoleophilia bacterium; assembly: GCA_963777565.1. Lineage (GTDB taxonomy): Bacteria > Actinomycetota > Thermoleophilia > Miltoncostaeales > Miltoncostaeaceae > CALMEC01. The sequence continues at coordinate 277,794 of CAVZQZ010000008.1, read as the reverse complement.
TCGCCGGAAGGATCAGGGATGTGGGGAGCGCGAGGTCCGGGGGGACGAACGACGCAAGCGTGAAGACCGCACGATCGTGACGCTCGACGTAGGGCCGGAGGAACTCCCACACCGGGAGATGAGGGTCCGAAGAGTCGATGTGGCACCGCCAGATCCAGCGGTCGCCGACGTGCGGCGCGAAGGCGCGAATCGCCGCGGGTTGGGGGTCGTGGACGACGACGACGTCCCACCGTTCCTCGAGGACCCGAGCGTTGGCCTCGTTGTGCCGCAGGTACTCGGACCGCTGGGCGTCGGTGAGGTCGACGGCCATGCCCTGCAGGCCGTTGTGGATCTTCTTGGTCACCTCGAAGAAGCGTGCGTCCCCCGCGATCACCCGCCACTCGGCCGCGATGCCAAGATCCCGCTCCAGGGGGACCAGCGATGAGAGCAGCTCGGCCACGCCGCCGCCGGTGGCCGTCGCGCTCAGTTCGAGGACCCGCAGGCCGCTGAGCGCGCGTCCGAGTTCGCGCACCTCGGCCACGATCTCATCGCCGACGAGGCCCCGGTAGTCCTCGAGCGACTTTCGCTTGAGGCGCACCCGCCGAGGGCTGGCGGCCGACGTCCGGCCGCGTGGCACCCGGCGCGAAGGAGGCTGGGCGGCCTGCCCCGGGAGCGGATCCGTCATCGACCTACGTCCATCCGACGCCCCGTCGGAGACACGGCCTGCGTGTCTGCGGCGACCGACGTGGAGGCGACATCCACCCGGCCGTGCCGGGCGACGGTCCGCCCGGCGCCGAGGGCAGAAGCCGCCGGGTCCCTGCCGGACACCTGCCGAGCGTCGCGTCTGCCACCGCGCCCACCGCCCTGGCGGGCGCGGTGGCGGCCATTGTGAGCGTGCTGGGTGCGAGGTGCATCCGGAACTCCTGCGAGTGACAGGGTGGTCCTGCGTCAAGTTCCGACGCTCGGCCCGCCGGGCACCACCCTAGAAGGTGGGCGGCACGAGGGACAGGGGCGCGGGCGACTGTGGGTACCTGGCAGCCCGTATCAGGGAATCCCCCGTTGACAGCGCATCAGGAAAAGATGTGACTATTGTTACAAGATATCTTTACGATGACGCCCGCGAGGAGACAACCATGGGCACGCTCGCTTCACCTCATATCCGTCCCCGACTCTCCCGCCGCACGTCGCACTTCGTGCTGCCCAAGCAGTGGGCCTCACTGCGCAAGGCCGAGGCGCAGGAGCGCGAGACGGGCAAACGCATCATCCATTTCGAAAAGGGCGACTTCCAGGGCGATGAGTTTCGACCGGCCCCGCACATCATGGAAGCCTGTGCCAAGGCCCTCGCCGACGGCCACGTGCGCTACGTTCCGGGCCCCGGCCTGCCGGAGCTGCGCGAGGCGATCGCCGAAGAGGCCACCAAGCGCGGCCGCCCGACGACGCACGAGGAGGTCCTCGTGACCATGGGCGCCAAGCATGCGCTCACCCAGTCGCTGCTGACGGTCGTCGACCAAGGCGACGAGGTCATCTTCCCGAACCCGGGCTACCCGCCCGACGAGTTCTGGATCACCTACGCGGGAGGCACGGTCGTCTACGCGCCGCTAGTCGAGCCGGATTTCCATTTCGACCTCGACTCGCTGCAGAGCCTGATCACGTCCAAGACCAAGATGCTGATCATCAACTCGCCCCAGCGGCCCAACGGCATGACCGTCGGCCAGCTGGACGAGATCGCGGCGATCTGCGCCGAGCACGACGTGATCGTGCTGAGCGACGAGATCTTCAGCCACATGGTCTACCCGCCGGCCGAGCACCGGACGATCACCGCCGTGGACGAGATGTCCGAACGGTCGATTCTCGTCGACACCTTCTCGAAGACCTACATCATGACCGGCTTCCGTATCGGCTGGTGCGTGGCAAGCAGGGACATCATCACCACGATGGACATCTTCCAGCAGAACTCGGTCACGAACGTGCCCGCGTTCGTCCAGCTGGCGGCCCTCGCGGCACTCACGGGCCCGCAGGACCACGTCGTCGAGACGACCAAGCGCCTCCAGGCCAAGCGTGACAAGACCGTCGAGGCGCTCAACAAGATGCCCGGCGTCGCATGCTCGACCCCGGAGGGGTCGTTCTACGTCTTTCCCGAAATCCGCGGCACGGGGATGACGGCGCAGCAGTTCGCCGACTACATGATCGAGAGCTACCAGGTCGGCGTCGTGGCGGGCTCCGCGTTCGGCGGCCGCGGTGAGGGCCACGTCCGCCTGACCTACGCGGCACCCGACGAGGTGCTCGACGAGGGGTTGGACCGGATCAGAAGGGGCGTCGAGGCGCTCTAGCCGGAGGCGGTCGAGATGGACGAGTCGGCTCCACCCGGGTGGAGCCGACTCGCCGCGCACGGTCACCCGAGTACTCCGCCGGTCGTTGGAGGCGCGCCGACTCGGAGATGGAAGCTCGCGAGCGACCGACCGGGCGCTTGGACGTTTCTCTGACCTGAGGCGGACGGCTCCGGTTTCACACGGGCCGCGCCCCGCGCGTCCCTCACGGCTGGCTCGTGGCATCCGGCGCAGCGAACGCGCACCTGAGGACGGGCCTCTTCCCGCCTTCCTCGCGGCCGAGGGTCTCCGCGGGATTCCCGAAGCCGGGTGTCGCAGGGCACTGATGCCGCCCGTGTGGCTCGGCGGTAATGATGCGGGAGCAGCTCGGTGAGGACGAAGTGGCGGGTCACCACAGCGGCGCCCGTATCGAGGCGTCGAGCGTGCCCGCTGGCCTCGCCGGACCAAACCCGCACCGATGGGAGCGAACGATGAGCCAGACACCCCGGTTCACCACCGAGCAGGCGAGGCAGATCGGCGAGCAGGTCGGCATCGAGTGGGCCACCGCGCCCTTCGACGTGGAGCAGTTCAGGATGGGGCTCGAGGTTGAGTTGGAGCACGGGCACCGTGACCCCGCGACTGACGTGACCGGCGACGATCCGATCACGACCGGCAAGATCGCCCTCGCGCACCTGAACGAGTTCCACGACTACTACACCCGCCTCGCTCGGATGGAGGCGGAAGCGAAGGCCGGCGCGTAGCGGCGCCCGAGGCCGCGCTGCCGGCGCGCAAGCCAGCGGCGCCCAGCTGAGCTGAGGGGGTTGGCACCCGACGAGCGGCTTGAGCCCGGCCGGTGCACCGATGAGAAACGCCTGCCGGACGCGACGTCGGCCCATGCAAGCCGCCGTGCAAACCAACGCCGCATCACAGGGGGCATCCGGTTTTTCGTGAGGGTTGACATGTCGGCCGGGACAGAGAGGATCGAGACATCAGTCGAGAAGGGAGGCGCCATGCCGCCGGATGGACCCCACGTCACCGAGATCGCCCGGGACCTCTACCGGATCAGCGTCTTCGTCCCGGAGATTCAGCTCCAGTTCAACCACTTCCTGGTCCGCGACGATCAGCCGCTGCTCTTTCACACCGGCCTGCGGCACATGTTTCCGCTGGTGCGCGCGGGCGTCGCATCAGTGATGGACCCCGCTGACCTGGCCTTCATCGGGTTCAGCCACTTCGAGTCAGACGAGTGCGGAGCGCTCAACCACTGGCTCGCCGAGGCGCCGCGCTCGATACCGGTCTTCAGCGATACCGGCGTCCTCGTGAACCTGAACGACTTCTCAGACCGCGCGCCTCGGCCGCTCGCCAACGGCGAGGTGCTCGAGACAGGTCGTTACCGCTTCCGGCTCCATCGCACGCCGCATCTGCCACACGGGTGGGATGCCTGTGTGCTGTTTGAGGAGGCCGAGCGGACGCTCCTGTGCTCGGATCTCTTTCACCAAAACGGCGACGTGGAGGCCCTCACCGAGGCCGACGTTGTCGCGCGCGCCCATGCTGCGCTGCGCGAGTATCAGTCCGGCGTCCTCGCCGCGTACATGCCGTACACGCCCCAGACCGGGAAGGTCCTCGAAGGACTCGCGGCGCTCAAGCCGAGGACCCTTGCGGTCATGCACGGATCGTCGTTCTCAGGTGACTGTGCCGGCGCGCTGCGCGACTACGGGCAGGTGATGAAGGACGTCTTCGGAGTCGTCGAGGACCCGGCGCAGCGCTGACGGCGTCCGTTGTCGCGAGCTCGAGCGGAAAGGGCCGGTCGCAACGGACCGCCCCGTTGAGGGCTCAGTCGACGACCCGCCGGGAGAAGGACCTGGTGCTTGCCCAGCCGAGGACCACCAGGAGGCCGACCAGCGCGCCGAGGAACACCGCCGTCGGCATGTGCGGGAGGTCGGGCGTGAGCGCGGCCCGCAGACCCTCGGAGACGTAGACGAGCGGGTTGAGCAGCGTCGCGACCTGCAGCCATCGGATGGTGTGGAGATGCTCCCACGGGTAGTAGACACAGCCAAGAAAGGTCACCGGGACGACGACCAACGAGAAGATGAGGCCGATCTGGCGCGGCTTCACCACCGTGCCCAGGAGCAGGCCGATGAAGCCGGCCGCGAAGGAGCCCAGCAGTACGACGACGATCAGGATGGGCCAGCTCGCCACCGAAACCGAGACGTTCTCCGCCGGGATCACCAGGAGCAGCGGGAAGACGATCACGGCCGCCACGACCGACTGCACCGCGCTCCACACCACCTTCTCGACCCCGACCAGGTCCACCGGCAACGGCGCCATCACGCGGTCCTCGATCTCGCGGGTGCCGCCCAGCTCGATCGCCAGCGGCAGGGCCACCGCTGCGATGCCCTGGAAGAAGATCGCGACGGCCACGAGGCCCGGCACGAGGACGGTGGCGAACGTCTGCGAGCCATCACCGCCCGCGCCGAAAGTGCCACCGGTCTTCGGCAGGACGTATGTGAAGACGAACGTAAACAGCAACGGGTTCATCACGGTCCGCAGCAGGAACGGGACGAACTCGCGCAGCAGCACGCGGGCGTCCCTCAGCAGGAGGCCCCAGAACGCGCGGGCGTACATCGCCATTCGCGTCGACGGGCGCCGCGCGACCAGGGTGGCGCTCACTCGCGCAACCCCCGGCCGGTCAGCGCGATGAAGGCCGTCTCCAGCGAGGGCTCGGCCACCGACACGTCGCGCAGGTGCCGGCCGACGGCCTCAACCACGTGCGGCACGATGCCGTCGACGCCCGCGACGCGTACCCGCACCAGGACGTCATCGGCGTCCACCGAGCGGACCCCGGTGAGCGCCCGGATGCGAGCGACCGCATCGGCGTCCGGCTCGGAGAGGCGCAGCGTCACCAGGGTCGACGCGTCGACGTCGCGCTTGATGGCATCCGGCGCGTCGCACACCAGGATCCTGCCGCGATCCATGATCGCGACCCGATCGCAGAGGCGGTCGGCCTCCTCGATGTAATGCGTGGTCAGGACGACCGTCACACCCTCGTCCTGACGCAGCCGCTCGACGGCCTCCCACAGCGCGATCCGGCTCTGCGGGTCGAGGCCCGTCGTCGGCTCGTCCAGGAACAGGACCTCGGGCCGGTGCACCAGAGCGCAGGCGAGCTGCACGCGCCGTGCGAGCCCACCGGAGAGCTCGGGGACCATCGACGCGGCGCGGTCGCCGAGCTCGAAGGCGTCGAGCAACTCGTCGGCGCGGCGGCGCGCGTCGCTCCCGGCGAGCCCGAAGAACCGTCCGTGGAAGTAGAGGTTCTCCCATACCCGGCAGGCGCGATCCAACGTGTTGAATTGGGTTACCACCCCGATGCGGCCCTTGACTCCGGGGGGGTCGGCCACGGCGTCCACGCCACCGACGCGGACCGAGCCGGACGTCGGCTTGACCCTCGTGGTGGCGATCCCGACGGTCGTCGTCTTCCCGGCGCCGTTCGGGCCGAGCAGACCGAAGATCTCCCCGCGACCGACGCGCAAGTCGATCCCGTCCAGGGCGATCGGAGCCGGCTCCGGCGCGTAGCGCTTCGTCACACCATGCAGGTCGACGGCGGCGTCGGGAGCGGCGGCAGATGACATCGAGCGCAGGCTAGACCCCCCTCTCGCACGCGCGCCCGCCGATCGCGAGGTCCGACCCACGGCGGGAACGGTTTCGGTGCCGGGTGGCCCTTGCTCAGCCTCTTGCGGCGTCGCACTCGCAGCTCAGGCGCAGCATCAACTCCACCGCCTGCGTGTCCGTGAGCTGCTGGTCGAGCGTGAGCGTCCTCCACGTGTCGAAGGTCAGGGCCAGGGCAATCCCGGCCCGAAGCAGCGTGCGCCGGCGACCCCGCGCGGGCCAAGCGTCCGCGAGGACGGCGGCTGCGTGGTTCCAGAGCGCGTGGTAGGGCGCCATGACCTCATGGTCGCGAGCGTCTGCGAGGACGCGGCTCATCATCTGTTCGGTGGCGCGGTGGTACGCGTAGGTGTCCGTCAGCCCGGTCCGCAGCCGCCGTTCCGGATCGTCGATATCGGCCCACCCGTCGGGGTCGGGCGGAGGGTGGCGCTCGAAGTACAGGCCGCTGCAGGCGCGTGCGAGCGTCGGCTCGTCCGGAAAATGGCGGTAGACGGTCACCCTGCCCACGTGCGCGCGTTCCGCGATCTCGGTGACGGTCGTGGCGGCCGGGCCGATCGTCTGGTGCAGTTCGATCGCGGCCTCGATGATCCGCTGCCGGGTCTCGTCCTGGCGCTCCGCGCGGCGCTTGAGCTGGTACGAGCGGGCCATTACCTGATGATACATCACGTATCGCCAAAGCTTGACAGGCCACGCGCGGCATGGCAGGGTGCGCATTATCGCGAAACACTGCGTTGCGCCATTTACGGAAAGGGAGTGTCCTTATGAGCACCACGTCCGTCGCATCGATCGCGCTGGAGGCCGGACAGGGCGAGGCGATCTGGTTCCTCGGAGTCCTGGCGATCATCAAGTCCTCGGCGACGACGACCGGCGGCCGCGTCGCGGTCATCGAGCACCTCGCCCCGCAGGGCTCAGGATCCCCGCTGCACCTACACCACAACGAGGACGAGTGGTTCTATGTGATCGACGGCGAGCTGACGTTCTGGGTCGGCGGCCAGGTGATCAACGCGGCAGCGGGAGCGTTCGTGTACGGCCCGCGCGACGTCCCCCACACGTTCACCGTCACCTCACCCGAGGCCCGCTTCCTGCTCGTCGCAGAACCCGCCGGCTTCGAGGAGTTCATGCGCGCAGTGTCCGAACCGGCGCTGACACCCACGCTCCCGCCCGCCACCAGCCGACCACCCGCGCCCGAGGTAATGGTCGCCACGGCCGCCGAGTACGGGATCGAAATCCTCGGGCCTCCGGGGATCCCGTCGTAGCGCTCGGGGCGTGTCTCCATCCAACCTCACGTGCCGCTCAGGACGTCGGGAGGGACCGCGGCCCCTGGGTCTCATTCAGATGATCGGCCACAATCGTCGCCAAGAGCGGGCCGTTCCGGCTCGACTGGGCACGCGAAGGGGCACTCCGATGTTGTCCGTCCGAACCGTCGTCGTCGCAGGGGCGGTACTGCCCCTCGCCGCCGCGGGGTCAGCCTCCGCTCCGGCGGCGTTCGCTGTGGGGATCCCCGCGACCGGGGCGCCGACCGTCGGCCCCGACAACGTCGTTCCCGCCGACTTCTCGGCCCACGTCACCAACCCATGGTTCCCGCTCAGACTCGGATCGGTGTACCGCTACCGCGGGACCAAGGACGGCAAGGCGGCGGTGGAGATCCTGCGGGTGACCCGCAGGACGAAGCGAATCCTGGGCGCGCCTGCCGTCGTCGTGCGTGACCGGCTCTACCTGGACGGCGAGCTGTCCGAGGATACCGTCGACTGGTACACGCAGGATCGCCGCGGCAACGTCTGGTACCTCGGGGAGGCGACCAAGGAACTCGAGGACGGAACGGTCGTGAGCCGGGAGGGTTCCTTCCAGGCCGGGGTCGGCGGCGCGCGAGGCGGCATCTTCATGCCGGCGAAGCCAAAGGTCGGCCAGGAGTTCCAGCAGGAGCTCTTCCCGGGTCATGCGGAGGACCGGTTCAGGATCGTGGACCTGTCGGCGTCGGTGACGGTCCCGTACGTCTCGTCGATACGGGCGTTGCGCACAACGGAGTGGACGCCGCTCGAGCCGAACGTGCTGGACGCGAAGCTCTACGTGCGGGGGATCGGCACCGTGAGGGAATTCGAGGTGAAGGGGCCCGGGCCACGGGAAGCGCTCACGCTCGTCTCCGTCACGCACGGCTGACCCACGTCTGGAGATCACGGCAGCGGCCCATCCGGCTCCAGCCGATCTCAGCACATTTCGCCCGATCCCCGCAGTGCTGATCCGGGTCGTCACCGACGCCGCGGGCGGCGGCAACTCCTATGTTCGAAGGGCGAGTCGAACGAGAGGAGCATCATCATGCTGACCGACATCATCCGGTGGGACCCGCTCAGGGAGTTCGCTTCCCTGGGCGCAGACCTGGAACGCCTCATGAAGCGTGCCGGCGCCGGGAGCACCCTGCCCCAGCGGTGGTCGCCCACTAGCGACGTCATCGAGACCGAGGACGCCATCGTGATCACGGCGGAGTTGCCCGGCGTCAAGGACGAGGACATCCAGATCACCGTCCAGAACGGCATCCTGCGCGTCTCCGGCGAACGGCGCCTCGAGGAGGAGGTGAGCGAGGAGCGCTCCTACCGTCTCGAGCGCTCGTACGGCGGGTTCGAGCGGACCTTCGCGCTGCCACCCGGCGTCTCCGAGGACGACATCACGGCGGGCGTCGCCTACGGGGTCCTGAAGATCACGATCCCAAAGCCGACGGCCCCCGAACCAAAGGTCATCGCCGTCAACCCCCTCGGCTGACCGGTGCAGGTCCGGGCGTCCAGAGACGACGCCCGGACCATTGGCCGCGATCCGTCGCTCACGACCGGGTCCGACGCGCCGATTCAGGGACCGCGTCTGTCTTGCGCGTGCGGCGCGTGCGCGATCCCGGCGTCGGGTCCGGCCGAAACGCAGCGACGCCCTTCCGCCAGGCGGCGTCGAGGTCGGCGGCGGGCGGGAAGCGCCCATTCAACTCGAGGATGACCATGCCGTGGGCGAACGCGAACGCGGCGCGCGCCGCATCTGCGTCGCCGCCCGTCGCCGCGACGACGACCGCGGCGCCGCGCTCCTCGACACCGGGCGCAAGACGCTCGCGCGGCAGCGGCCGTTCCATCATCAGCCGGTACAGGTGCGGGTGGCCGAGCGCCCAGCCGCGGTACGCGTGCGCGATCGCCGTGAGCGGGTCGGCCGCGCCGTCAGTGGCAGCCTCGAACAGATCGGCGACCTCGCCGAGTCCGTCCGAGATGAGCGCCACCTCCAGCGTCTCTTTGTCCGGCAGGTGCTTGTAGAGGGACGACGCCCGGATGCCGAGCCGCGCCGCGATCGCCCGCATGGAGACGGCATCCGGCCCGTCCCGCTCGAGGATCTCCCGCGCCGCCATGACGATCTCCCGCGCTCGCGGGCTGAGGTCGCCGTCAGCCACGCTGCCAGCCATCCGGCGTGCGGGGGCCGTAGCCCACGGCGCGATCGCACGCGATGTGGAACGCCCACATCAGGGCGCCGATCAGGAGCGCGCCCGGCACGACGTCGAATGTCGCGAGGATCGCGAGACCGGCAGGACCCCGGAACCGGTGGAGGGCGTTGTACGCCGGCACCGCCCGCGGCGGCATCTGACCGCGCTTCAGCGACCCCATCGTCCCGATGCCCAGCAGGAACGCCAGATCGGGCCCAAGCCCGAAGACCGGGAACACCCACCACCCCGCCGACGCGTCGCGCTGCGCGACCACGGTCGCGGCGAGCAGCGCCGCGGCGCCCCCCGCGAAGATCCACCTGCTCGTTGCGCTGCGAAGACTCGTTGCGGCTCGCATGTTGCGTTCATCCCTTCGGTTGACGACATGGTGAACACTGTTCGCCAGTTTGGCTAACGCCGTTAGCTTTGTCAAGGGCATATCGGGAACAGCTCGTTTCGAGCGAGCACCCATGCGGTAGCGTGCTCGGGATACCACTCCCTAAACGCTTGGAGTCTCGGCATGCCAGACGCACTGGTCGCATCCCTCCGCGGCAGGCTCGCCGGCCCGGTCGTCGCCCCGGGCGACGCGGACTGGGACCGCGCCCGCACCGGCTACAACGTCGCGCGCGACCAGCGCCCCGCGGTGGTGGTCTACCCCGAGTCGGTCGAGGACGCCGTGGCGATCGTCCAGGTGGCGGCGGAGCACGGAGCGCCGGTCGCGCCCCAGGGCACCGGCCACGGGTCCGGGCCGCTGGGATCGCTCGACGGTGCGGTGCTCGTACGCACCGAACGGCTGACCGGCGTGGACATCGATCCGCAGGCGCGCCGCGCGCGGATGGGCGCCGGAGCCAGGTGGGGCGACGTCACGCCGTTGGCCGATCCGCACGGCCTCGCCGCCCTCGCGGGCACGGCGGCGACAGTACGGGTGGCCGGCTACTGCCTGGGCGGCGGCGTCGGGTGGCTCGCCCGAAAGTACGGCATCGCATGCAACAGCGTGCGGTCGGTCGACATCGTCACCGCCGACGGCGTCGCGCGGACGGTCGACCACGAGCGCGACCCCGAACTCTTCTGGGCGATCCGCGGCGGCGGCGGCAACTTCGGTCTCGTGACCGGACTCGAGCTCGAGCTCTACCCCGCGGCCGAGGTCCACGCCGGCACCTTCTTCTGGCCGTTCGAGCGGGCGGGCGAGATCCTGCACGCGTGGTCCGAGTGGACGGAGTCGCTGCCGGACGAGGTGACCTCGCACGGACGGCTGATCCAATTCCCGCCGATCCCCGACGTGCCCGAGCACCTGCGCGGGCGTGCGTTCGTAGTGGTTCATGCCGTGTTCCTCTCCGGCGAGGCCGAGGCGGCCGCCCACCTCGCCCCGTTCCGCGCCCTCGGCCCGGAGATCGACACGTTCGCGACGATCCCGCCGAGCGCGCTCGGGATGCTCAACATGGATCCGCCCGAGCCGGTCCCCTACGCCGGCAACGGCGGCGCCCTCTCGGCGTTCTCGGGTGACGCCGTCGACGCGCTGGTGGCGGCGGCCGGCCCGGAGTCCGGGTCGCCGCTGGTTTCACTCGAGGTGCGTCACCTCGGCGCCGCGGTCGCGACAGCCCCGCCCGGTGCCGGCGCCCTCGGGGCGATCGACGCGCCGTTCTTGTGGTTCGCCGTCGGGATCGCGCCGTCGCCGGATGCGCTCGAGGCGGTGGATCGGTTCATCGAGGGGCTGGCCGCGACGCTCGCGCCGTGGGACGCCGGCCGCGGGTACTGGAACTTCGCAGAGCGCAAGGTCGACCCCGCCACCCTCGTCGGCGCGGACGCCCACCGGCGTCTGCGAGAGGTGCGCCGGCGCGTCGACCCAGACGGCCGCTTCCTCTCCAACCATGTCATCGCCATCGAAGGATCGTGACGCCGGGGCGCCTCGACCGGCACCCCTCGCAGGCGCACGGCTGATCGCTCACTGGTCGAGGGCACCTTCCCCGCCATGATCGTCTTCTGCCTGCCACAGCACCGCGCGCTGCTCCCCGCGGAGCTCGACGGCGGCTCGTCGCCGGCGCTCGGTCGCTTTCGGCTCGGGCGGTTCTCAGACGGTGAGCTCTGGGTCGAGCTCGACGACCCCGTCGAGGGGCGGGACTGCACGGTGGTTGGGTCGCTGGCTCCGCCCGACGAGCAGATGCTCGCGACGCTCCTGCTGGCGGACACGCTCCGTCGCGCGGGTGCGCGGCGGGTGATCGCGCTGGCGCCCTACCTCGGCTATGCGCGCCAGGACCGAGCGCGGCCGGGACGTAGCCTCGGCGCGGCGTGGGCGGGCGAGCTTCTAGAGGCGGTGGGCGTCGAAGAGATCATCACGATCGACGTTCACAGCGCGGATGCAACTGCCTGCTTTCCGATGCCGGTCGTCTCGCGCTCGCCCGCCCCGCTGTTCGCCGCGGAGCTGCGGCGAGGATCCCTGGAGGGCCTCACCGTCGTCGCGCCCGACGAGGGCGCGCTCGAGCGCTGCGCTGCGGTCGCTGCGGCTGCGGGCGTGGAGGCGCCGGTAGCCTACCTGCGCAAGCAGCGAGCGGCCGAAGGAGCTGTGCACCACGCGCTCATCGGCGAAGTCGGGCGACGCGCGGTGCTCGTCGACGACATCCTCGACACGGGTGGGACGCTCCTGTCGGCGTGCGCGGAGCTGCAGCGCGCAGGCGCGCGGGAGATCTCCGTCATGGTCACGCACGGGACGCTGAGCGGCGAGCGCTGGCGCGATCTGCCGGCCGCCGGGGTGCGACGCATCCAGGTGACCGACACGGTGCCCGGCGTGCGGGACCGTGGGCGCGACGTGCTCGAGGTTCTCGACATCGCCCCGCTGCTGGTGGAGGCGCTCGCCGCCGCGGCGGCTCCGGACTCACCCGGCCTGTGACGAGACGCCGGCGAGGTGACGTGTGAACCAGGCGATGGCGAGTCGGGCGACCTGCTCGAGCGTTCCCGGCTCCTCGAACAGATGCGTGGCGCCGGGGACGATCTCGAGCACCGCCTCACAGCGAAGCTGCGCCAGGGCTTCGCGGTTGAGCTCGATCACGACGCGGTCGAGGCCTCCGACGATGAGCAACGTCGGCGAGCGTACCTGGGCGAGCAGCGGCGCCGCGAGGTCGGGGCGCCCCCCGCGCGAGACGACCGCTCGGATGTCGGCGCCGAGCTCCGCCGCCGCCCACAGTGCAGCACCCGCGCCGGTGCTCGCCCCGAAGTAGCCGAGCCCAAGGCTCGCGGTGCCGGGTTGCTCGCACACCCAGCGCGTCGCTGCGCCGAGTCGCCCGGCGAGGAGCACGATGTCGAAGACGTTCGAGCGCTCACGCTCCTCCGCGAGCGTGAGCAGATCGATGAGGAGCGTCGCGAGCCCGGCGCGGTTCAGCGCGCCGGCAACCTCACGGTTGCGGGGACTGTGACGGCTCGAACCACTGCCGTGCGCGAACACGACGAGGCCCATCGCGTGCTCGGGGACGGTGAGGTCGCCAATGATCTGCTCGCCGCCGGAGACTGGGATCCGCACCTCGCTGCGCGCCGGAGGATCCGTTGCGCTTGCCCCAACGGACGCCGAGGGCGTCGCCTCGGCCGCGCTCACTTTCGCGGCCTCCGACAGGAGCGCGTTCACCTCGGCGTCGCTGGTCTGACCGAAGTCCTCGTACCAGTAGCCGATCGCCCACATCAACTCGGGCGCCACCAGGCAGACGACCTCGTCGCACTCGGACGCGAGCGTTTCGATCGTCTCCGGCGCCCCGACCGGCACGGCGAGCACGAGCCGCTGGGGGCCGCGGGCGCGCAGCGCTCGAAGCGCGGCGCGGGCGGTGCCGCCGGTCGCGAGGCCATCGTCGACGAGGAGCACGGTCCGGCCCGTGACGTCGAGCGGCGGACGCTCGCCGCGGTAGCGTTGAAGCCGCTCCTGCAACTCGTGCTCGGCGCGCTGGGTCCCGCGCTCGATCTCCTCCGGGCTGAGTTGGAGCGAGCGCAGCGCGAAGTCGTTGAGCACGCGGACGCCGCCCTCGGCGATCGCGCCCAGGCCGAGCTCCGGGTTGCCGGGCGAGCCGATCTTCCGCACGACCAGCACGTCGAGCGGCGCAGCCAGCGCTCGGGCGACCTCGAAGGCGACGGGCACACCGCCGCGCGGCAGGCCGATCACCACGGGATGCTCGACGGCGAACGGTCGCAGCTTGGCGCCGAGCTGCCGGCCGGCGTCGCGGCGGTTGTGGAACATTCGCGTTGCCATCGGTGCCGAGACTAGGCGGGCGACGGGCAAGCGGTCATGCGTAGCCACCCGCAGTCAGCATCCGGAAAGCGAGGTAGGCGTAACACGAAAACGTGCCTCCCCGACGCGTTCGACGACCGTCCCGAGCTGCGCGCACGCATCCGTCAGGCGGGCGGCGATCCAATCGGCGTCCGTGCCCTCGGCGAGCCGCGTGAATGCATACTCGAGGCGCAGCCCGACCAGCTCGAGTCGTTCGCCCGCCGGGGCACATGGTCGCCAGATCGCGAGCACGCCGAGGTCGTTGCGCAGCACCGCGTCGATCATGTAGTCGTCGATCGCGTCGCCGAGGTCGTAGATGACTGGGCCGGCCGCAGTCCAGCCGACGCCGTGGAAGACGTGCGCCGAATGGCCGGCGACGAGGTCGGCACCGGCGTCCTGCAGTTCGGCGGCGCGCGCCCGTTGCCAGGCCGCCGGTCGCACCTCCATGTTCGGACCCCAGTGCGGGAAGGCGATCACCAGGTCGCAGCACGCGCGCAGGCGAGCGAGCTCGTCGCGTAGCCAGGCTGGAATGTCGCGGTGCAAGGGCGCGTATGCGGTGCCCCAGCTCGTCGTGCCCGCCGCGTATGCCACCGGATGGTCGGTGAACGCGACGAACCCCACCGTCAGGGAGCCCGCCGAAACAACTGCGCCCGCCCGCGCCGCCTCGCGCCCGCGTCCCCCACCGGCCGTCGCGATTCCCGCGGTGCCGAGCAGGGCGAGCGTGTCGGCGAGGGCGTCCTCCTCGAAGTCGAGCGCATGGTTGTTCGCCAGGCCCGCGGCGCCCACCCCGAGCGCAGCGAGCGCGTCGACGGCGCTCGGTGGACCGCGGAAGAAGAACGGCTTTCCCGGGATCCGCCCTGTCGGCTCACCCCGCGTCGAGATGCAGCACTCGAGGTTGCAGACGACGAGGTCGAGCGAGGCGCAGAGCGCGCGCAGCCGCGGCGACCACAGCTCCCCCGGTCGCGTGGACGCAAGCCTCGTCGCGACGCCCCGGCCGAGCATCACGTCTCCGAGGAGGCCGATCGCGGGCCCGGCGGGCAGGGAGCTCAGCGTGCCTACCCTTTCACGACGCCCAGCGGTCGCAGCTGGGCCACCCGCTTTGCCAGGCCGGCGCGTTCGACGATGTGAACGACCCGGTCGACGTCCTTGTACGCGAACGGCGCCTCCTCGGCCAGTCCGCGGTTGCTGGCGCAACGTACGACGATCCCCTGGCGCTCGAGCTCGCGGCGAAGCTCGGCACCCCCGATTCGCTTGCGGGCGCCCGTGCGGCTCATCCGGCGACCCGCACCGTGGCAGGCGCTGCCGAATGACCGCTCCATCGAGCCGGGTAGGCCGACGAGTACGAAGCTGCTGGTCCCCATGCTCCCGGGGATGAACACCGGCTGGCCGACATCCCGGTATGCGTCCGGAAGATCGGGCGCGCCCACCGGGAACGCGCGCGTCGCGCCCTTGCGGTGGACGCACAGCTCCCGGCCGCCGTGGCGCTCCATCTTCGCGACGTTGTGGGCGACGTCGTAGACCTGGCGGGTGTCGGCGGCCGCCTGCGACCCCAGCACATACGCGATCGATTCGCGGACGCGGTGGGCGATCGTAGCGCGGTTGGCCCAGGCGTAGTTGGCCGCCGCGCGCATCGCGGCGAGATAGCGCTGACCCTCCGGTGATGCGAGCGGCGCGCAGGCGAGCTGGCGATCGGGCAAGTGGATGTCGAAGCGGCGAAGCGCGCCCTCCATCTCCCGCACGTAGTCGCTGCAGACCTGGTGCCCGAGACCGCGCGAGCCCGAGTGGATGAGGACCGTCAGCTGGTCCTCGCGCAGTCCGAACGCGCGCGCGACGTCCCCGTCCAGGATCCGCTCGACCCGTTGGAGCTCGACGAAGTGGTTGCCCGAGCCCATCGTGCCCAGCTGCGCGTGGCCGCGTGCATGGGCACGCTCCGACACCGTCGCCGGATCGGCGCCGGCGAGCACGCCCCCGGACTCCGTCCGCTCGACGTCGTCGGCCGTGCCGATCCCGTGGTGGTCGAGCAGCGCCCGCGAGCCGTCCCGCAGCACGTGGTCGAGCTGCGCGGTCGTGAGCGACAGGCCGCCTTCGCGCCCGGCGCCGGTTGGCACGCTGCGGCTGATCTCGTGCACCAGCCGTTCACGGCGGCGTCCCAGCTCGGCCTCACTCATGTCCAACGCCAGCAGCCGCACGCCGCAGTTGATGTCGTAACCCACGCCGCCGGGTGAGATCACCCCGTCCGGAGGCCCCGTGGCGCACACGCCGCCGACAGGGAACCCGTACCCCTGGTGAACGTCGGGCATCGCCAGGACGGCGTCCACCACGCCGGGCAGCATCGCAACGTTCTCGAGCTGCTCCAGCGAGCGGTCGGCGCGTATCAGCTCGATCCCCTCCGCATCGGTGAATACCCGCGCCGGGACACGCATCCCGGCACGCGCCGCGACGGGCACCTCCCAGGTCACCTCGTCGATGCGACGTAGCTCAGACATCGAGCACCACCCGAGCGTGGAAGCCCCCGCCGCCCGGCTCGAAGCAGAGGTCGTGCCAGGTCACGGCCTTCACAAGCGGCCGCGGCGGACCGGGCCGTGCGAGCACCTCGGCACGCAACCCCTCGTCGTCGAGCTCGAGCGTCACGACGCGCTCGGGCACGACGCCGTCGCGCTCCGCGATCCACAGCAGCTCCTCGAGCCATGCGACAAGGAGGCTGGCACGGTCGCCTGCGCGCACCACCACCAGGTGCGTCGAACGCGCGACGTCGTCGATCGCCGGCTCGCCAAGCAGCTCGGAGAGGCCCGCGAGCGCCTCGGCGAACACCCCGCGCTCGCTGTCGGACTCGATCTCGAGCTCGACCTCACCGGTGTGCTCCAGCCAACGGCGCACGTCGCTCATCCTCGTCCCGGTGCCGTTCGCTTCAGCTCATTCGGCAATCGGGCTGCCGGCGCCCGCGCTTGGTGAGCACGAGCTGGAACACCTGCGCGTCGCGAGCCCGCGCCGCCCCGGCGGCGGCGAGCAGGTAGAACCGCCACATCCGGTAGAACCGCTCGTCGTACCGGTGCCTCAGCTCGGGATAGGCGCGGTCGAAGTTCTCCCACCAGGCAAGCAGCGTTGGCTCGTAGTCCGGCCCGATGTTCTGCAGGTCCTCCAGCGCGAGCAGCCCCTCGGTCGCCGCGCCCAATTGCGCGAGCGACGGCGAGACCGCGTTCGGGAAGATGTACTTCTCGACGAACGGGGTGCCGTGGCGACGGCTGAGCCTCCCCGAGATCGTGTGGATGAGCGCCACGCCGTCATCGACGAGCGACCGATGCACGACCTCCATCGCAACGCGGAGGTTCTTCGGCCCGACGTGCTCCAGCATGCCGATGCTCGCCACCCGATCGAACGTGCCGGAGACGTCCCGATAGTCGACCAGGCGCAGGTCGACGTCGAGGTGCTGCCACATCTCGCGTCCCAGGGCGAGCTGGTCCTTCGACAGGGTGATGCCCACGACCGAGCAGCCATAGCGCTCCGCGGCGTACGCGGCGAAGCCGCCCCAACCGCAACCGATGTCGAGCACCCGCATGCCGGGCTCGAGGCCGAGCTTGCGGCAGACGAGGTCGAGCTTCGCCTCTTGGGCCTCCGCGAGGGTGGATGCATCTCGCCAGTAGCCGCAGGAGTAGACCATCCGCGGGTCGAGCATCCGCGTGTACAGGTCGTTGCCGACGTCGTAGTGCGCCGCAACCGACCGGCTCGCTCGCGGCCGCGACTGGAGGTTCAGGACGATGGCTTTGGCCGCAAGAACTCGTAGGCGGAGACTCCCGGTGACCCGGTCCTGAAGCCCGCCGCGCAGGATCTTCTCGACCAGGACGTCGAGTGCGTCCGAATCCCACCAGCCGTCCATGTAGGACTCGCCGAAGCCGATCGACGCGTCGCCCAGCAGACGCCCGTAGAACCGTGGGTCGTGCACCTGGATGTCGCCCGGCCCGGGCCCGCCCACACGCACGCCGGCCAGCGTGAAGAGCTCACGGACGAGACTCTCCGCGCCTCCCGACGTCCGGCTCACGGCGCGCGTCCGTCTCGGCCACGCGGGGTACGACGCCCGGCGACCGAAGGATTTCACGGGTGAACGCAGTTGAGAGCGTGGGCCATCGGCCCGTCCACGCTGACAGATCGCGGGGTCCACCGCGAGCGTGCGGCCACCGACTACCCGGTGGCGGTCTCGCTCAGCGCGTCGATCGCTTCCTGGCACCAGCGGGCGAAGGCACGCTGGGCGTGGACGCCCTTGCGGAGCGCGAGCACGAGATAGGTGCTCGTCCCCTCGGGGAGGGCCGCGATCTCCGCTTCGAACTCCGCGCGGCGGCGCTCGTGGGTCGCCTTGAGGCGACGGAGCTCGTCGACGACCTCCTCGAGCGGGAGGAAATCGGCGAGCGTCAGCTTGACCAGCGACTCGTCGCGCAGCTTCGCGAGTCCCCAAGGCTCCTCCAGCCAGGCTCTCAACGCCCGGCGCCCCTGCGCGGTGATCGTGTAGACGCGCTTGTCGGGGCGCGTATCCTGGCGGACGTGCTTCTCGCTCACGAGCCCGAGCTCGGTCAGCCGGCGAAGCTCGGCGTAGATCTGGGAGTACGAGGCGTGCCAGAAGTGCGCGGCGCCCGCCTCCAGCCGCGCCTTGACGTCGTAGCCCGTCGTCGGACCGGCGGCCACCTGCCCCAGAACCGCATAGCTGGTCACAGGCAGGCCACGCGCCGGTGCGGCACTTGACCGATTGTTTTGAGATGATGTATTACTAATTGGCATATCGGGTCTGGAGGAAGGGTACCAGTGCGCCTCTATCATCGTTGGAAATGCCCCTGGTGCGCGGCGGCGCGTCAGGGCATCGAGAACGTCGGCGTCGAGGTCGAGCTCGTCGAGGTCCCCTACCCGCGTGAGGAGCGGGTCGGGGTCCTGGCCGTGAGCGGTCAGGCCCGTGTGCCGGTGCTGGTCGACGGCGACGAGGTGGTCGTCGACTCGCGGCGGATCGTTCGGCATCTCTACGAGCGCTATGGCGGCGAAGCCTTCAGGCGCTCGGCGGCCGAGCTCGCCAAGGAGAGCCTCCTCGACGGCGACGAGGAGAGCGAGCCGGCGATCTGCGCGATTCCGGAGCGCCCCTGAGGGGGAGTCCCGCCCTGCTCGGAGACGAGTGGGCCACCCGCGAGCCCGCCCCGACGGTTCAGCCGTGAGGGGCGATGAGCTCGGCGAGCACGAGCACCACGACGAAGACGAGCGGGAGAAGCGCGGCATAGACCGTGATCGCCCGCTCCCGGTCGCGGATGATCGCGACCAGTGCGGTGATGCCCCCCGCGAGCTCGAGCACGAAGCCGGGAAACGCTCCCACCGGGAGGACCGACCAAGCGAACACCAAGAGGACGCCCGCCACGCTCAGCCCAACCGCCCACCAGCCGCGCGACGTCGTCGGCAGGAACGGGATTCGGCGCCGACGGCCGGCCTGCACGGTCTTCTGTATGGCCCCCTCCTCTGTGGCGGTTGACGTTGGGAGTCCATCGTCCCGGGCCGGCCGAGCCATGCCATCGGTGCGCGATGCCACGGCCGTTCGGCTTTCCCGAAGCAGGGAGGGGCGCTTCGCGTCACGCCTGCTCGCCCTCGTCGTGCTCGCGGGCGAATCCGGCTCGGGGTGATCAGCCGGGAAGCGCGGGGAACAGCGCGAGAGGTCGCACCGGGGCCCCGGTCGCGCCGACCAGCTTCAGCGGCGCGCAGACGAACGTGAAGGTGGTGACGCCGAACGTGGCCAGCTCGTCGAGCGCGAGGTTCTCGACGATGTAGATCCCGTGGCGCACCAGGAGGATGATGTGGCCGGGCAGGTCGCACCCGTACGCCTCGTCTCGACGTCCGAGCACGTCCCATGCGAGGTTGTCGGCTCCGACCGCGGCGACGCCGGCCGCCGCGAGCCATTCGGATCCGTCGGCGGCGACGCCTGCGGCGGCGAGGTACCGGTCGGGCTCGCGCCAATGCGCCCCGCTGCCCGTTCGCACGAGCACGACATCCCCGGCGCCGATCGCCACGCCGGCGCGGTCCGCGCAGGCCCGGAGGTCAGCCGCACCGATCGCGGCGCCGGGAGCGACGACGTCGACCCCGAGGTGCGCGGCGATGTCGAGCAACACGCCGCGCGCGACGATCGGCGGGATCTCCTCAGCACCGAAGCGGCTGTAGCCGGTCGATGTCGCGACAGACGCCGAGGGCACGCCGTCGTGCAGGTTCAGGTGCTCCGCCTGGTGACAGATGGCGTCGATGTGCGTGCCCGCGTGTTCCGGGGTCATCACGAAACCCGACGAACCGGTGCGCGGACCGACGGCGCCGGCCGCGTGCGCATCCTCGTGCCGGCGATGGAGGACGTAGCTGTACCCTGGGCCGTGCGCCGTGAACGACGGCATGCCGTGGAAGCGCGGCTGCTCGAGGTCGATGACCCGAAGTCCGGCGCCGAGGTGCAGCAGCTCGCCCACGAACGGCACTTTACGTCGGCGACCGCGTCTCAGACGCCGACGTTGAGCGTGATCGCCATCCCCTGGCTCGGCGAGCCGGTTGCGGTCGCCAGCTGGGTCGAGAATCCGTCGCTGAAGACCATGTCGGTCTCGAGCGACGTCTGCGCGAGGTTCTGGACGCTCTGCTCGTAGCCGCTGGTCGCGTACACCAGCGAGCAGGCGTCCTCGGGCAGGGCGATCTGCGACGTGACCATCTTGGAGCCCGCCGCGCGTCGCCTGGGCGAGGCTCGGGTAGACCTCGAAGTGGATGTGCGGCCAGCGGCCCGAATAGGCGGCCGGGAAGATGCTCGCGAAACTCACCTTGCCCGTTCGCGTCCGACGCCTGCACGCCCCGCAGGTAGTTCTCGCCGGTCACGCCGGAGCTGTAGAGCGAGTAGTTGCCGTCGCGGTCGCAATGCCACAGGTAGACGGCGGCGCCCTCGAGCGGCGCGCCGCCCGCCGAGACGTCGAGGATGGTCAGCTCGATCGCGAGGGGCACCCCCTCGGCGATCCCGGACGCCGAACCGAAGCTGGTGGTGATGTCCCTGCGAACGATGCCGCTCTGCGTGAGCACGTTGACGCCGTTGGAGCCGTCCGCCGGGTACGGGCCGCCGGTCTCCTCGGGGATCTCCGACGCGGTTCCGGATGCCGTGGTGGCGCCGCCGGTCGAGGCGGTCGTCATCGCTGCCGCCGTGCTCGCGGTGCTGCCGGGCGAGGTGCTCGACGACGCGCCGCAACCGACGAGGGTGGCGAGGCCGCCGACGGCGAGGAGCTGCAGCGCCCGTCGGCGGCTCATGAGCGTCGACAGGTCGAGCGAGAGGCCGCGGTCGTGATCGTGGATCTCCCCCGTGTCCTCGTGAACCTGCTTCGTCAGCTCCTGGCTCATCTCGACTCCTCCCTCGCCATCCCGGGCGCCGGCGTCTGATGGTTGCTGAGGCGGGACGATAGATGGCCACCCTCGCGGGCTCCTGTGTGCTCCCTGAGAGGTGGCTGAGCGATCCGGCGGATCGATGACGCGACGAGAAGGCGCGTCAGGCGATCGTGAACGCGAGCGCCACGGCCGTGCCGCGGGGACCGCCGCGCACGAGCATGCGATCAGCGAGGGCGCGCATCAGGATGAGCCCGCGCCCATGCTCACTCGACTCCGGGGGGATCGCCGGCAGTGCGGGAGCTTCGGCGCCGGCACGGTTGCGGTCGGCCACGATGACGGTGGCCGTGGTCGAGGTCACCCGGAACGCGGCGCGAATGGTGCCGGCGCCGTCGGACCCGTGGCTCAGCGCGTTGGCGAACGCCTCGTCGGTGGAGATCAGGACGCGGAAGGCCTCCTCCTCGTTCCATCCACACCGGCGGAGCGCCGACGCGAGGGCCTCGCGCACACGGAGAAGCGCTTCGAGCTCGGCCGCGACGGTCGTGCTGTGCCGCACCGTGCGGGACGCCACCGGGCGGGAGGTTTCGGCGGTCTGGTGGATGAGTGTGGTCGGCGTCATGTCGGGCTCCTCCGGTGTTGCGCGGGTGCGTGGCCCCGTGTGCAACATGAGGATCGACGAGGCGACGCGATACGTCTGTCGCGCAGGCGACAGAACGCCGAGCACCGCCACGACACCGGCGCACCGGCGTCGTGAGACCGCACGGGCGGGCGGCGCCTACTGGTAGCGCAGCGCCTCGGCCGGCTCGATCCGCGCCGCCCGACGGGCGGGCGCGAGCGTCGCGACGAGCGCGACAACGTAGACCGTGAGGAAGATGACGGTGAGATTGCGCCACGGCACGACCATCTCGAGGTTCGCCCAGCTGGGCTGCGAGCGGGAGTCGTCGATGATGTTCTTCGCGAGCAGGACGCCGAGGCCGGTGCCGACCACGATCGCCGTGACCGCGACGAGCGACGATTCGAGCAGGAACGCGTCGCGCACCATGCTCCGGCGGAAGCCGATCGCCCGCAGCATGCCGATCTGCTGCCGGCGCTCCACGACGGACCGTGCGCTGATCACGCCCAGGGCGGCGACGCCGACGATGAGGCCGAGTCCCATGAAGCCCTGGATCAGGCGGTTGAAGGTCCGGTTCGCGGCGACCGCGTCGTGAACGACCTCGCGGATCGACTGCGCCTCCAAGCCGTTCGCGAGGAACGCCGACTCGAGATCGTGCGCGGTCCGGTCGGGATCGACGCCTGGCGCGAGCCCGAAGTAGTGGATCGTCGGAACCGCTCGCCCGGGGAAGGCGTCCGTGAGCGTGCGCTCCGACGTCGACAGGCCCATCATCTCGATCGGCGCGGTGTCCGCGAGCACCCCGATCACCGTGACCTGTCGCGAGCGCCCGGTCTGCGGGTCGGTGATGTCGACCGGGATCGGGTTGAACACGCGGTCGTCGTAGACGAAGCCGGTCAGCCGGAAGTCGGGGAGCCCAACCGCGAAGCCGAAGTTGTCGCGCCGCGGCACGATGAAGCTGTCGACGACGGCGAGCCCGGGATGGTCGCGCACCGCGTCCCACACCTGCCGCGAAGACGAGTAGCCGCGGGCGATCGCCCCCAATCCGAAGGTGGTGTGATCGAGGAATGGCGGGTCGAGCCCCCTCGCGACGTACGTCTCGGGGCCGCGCGACGTCCCGAGCTGGACCGCGTCGACTGCGAGCACCGACTGGCTTCCGACCGCGGTGAAGTCGGACGCGCGCAGCCCGGGCGCCGAGCGGATCGCCGCGGACATGTCGGCGATCGGAGCCGCGGAGCCGGTCGAGCCGCGCACGTCGAATCCGCCGCCGAAGGCGTCCTCGTTGTTGAACGCCGAGGTGAACGAGCCCGACGTGATGGTGCCGGTGACGAGGGTGAATACGACCAGCGTGAACATCGCGAGCGTCGTGCCGGTCCTGAAGCGCGCCGCGAGCGGATTGGCCATCGAGATCTTGAGGATCGGCGCGAGCCGGCCGACCCGGCCGAGGATGCGGGTCGCCGCCGGCAGGAGCACGTCCGCGTTGTAGACGATCGTCCAGACCGCTCCGATCACGATCATCAACCCGGCGGCGATCCACGTGGAGAAGTCCATCGCGAGCGGGCCGAACACCCCCTCCCACACGCTCCACGGCAGCATGAGCGACACCACGAGGGCGAGCCCTCCGCCGGTGTAGGCGGCGCGCTCACCGACGCCCGCCACGCGCATCAGCGGCACCGACGCCACGATCACCAGCGAGACGCCGAGCATGAGCGGCGTCGCCTGCCCCCCGTCGCGCCCGCCACCGCGAGGACCACCCCGAGCACCAGCACGGCCATCGACGCGACAAGGCGGCGGCGGCGGTGCCGCGTGCCCGGCTCCGGCAGGTTGCGGATGGCCGTCGCGATGGTCATGCGGCTCACCCGCCAGGCCGAGAACGCGACGACCGCGAGGGTGAGCAGCACCCCGAGCGCAAAGGCGATGAGCAGGCTTCGCGATGTGACCGAGTACTCGATCTGAAGTCCGGCGTCGCGATCCTCCGCGCCGAAGGCACGGGCCATCAGGATCACCATGCCGTACGCCACGCCCGCGCCGAGGACCGCGCCCACCAGCGCGGCGATGAGGTCGTAGGCGGCGCCCTCGAACACGAACATCTCCACGAGATGCCCCCGCCGCGTCCCGACCGCCCGCGCGATGCCGAGCTCGGCGCGGCGCTCGGCGGCCAACATCACGAAGATGAGAAAGATCAGCAGGATCCCCGCCGCGATCGAGAACGTCCCGAACGTGGTGAAGAACGCCATGAACGCGGTGCCCGCCTCGTCGGCCGCGTCGATCGCATCCTGCTTGACGGTTGCCACCTCCAGGCCGAGAGGCGCGACCACCGGTGTGAGCATGGCGGTGACCCTGGTGGACAGTGCGGCCCCGGACGTCGTCCCGCCGCGGTTCGACACCAGCACGTGCTTGATCTGACCCGCCCGCCCGAACAGGCGCTGCGCCTCGGACAGCGGAAGCAGGGCGGCCGAGTCGGCCGTCCCCGTGCCGTCGAAGGTCACGAGATCGCGCACGAGGAACGACGCCGGCCCCGAGCCAGCGTAGACGTTGACCCGCTGACCCGCGGTCACGCTGAGCTCCTCGCCGGCGCGGGCGTTCAGGAAGATCTCACCCGGGCGCAGCTCGCCGAGGGTCACCGCTCGACCGTCCGCGGCCCGGATGGGCGCGAACCCCTCCATGCGCCGAGGATCGGGCGCGAAGACGATGACGCTCGGCTCGCTTTGCCGGCTCTGGGGGGCCTGCACGGCAACCTGCTCGATGATCGCTCCGGTCACCCCGTCCACCAGGCCCGAGCCCGCCACGGCGCGGTCGATCCGCGTCGCAACGGATTGGGAGAAATAGCCGGTTCCGGTCGCCGCTCCCAGCTCGCCCGGGATGTCGTCGGCGGCCCCTCGCGCGGAGACCACCTCGTCGGTCGGGCCGAGCACCTTTGTCGCGGTCGAGCGAATCGTGTGGTTCATGGTGTCGCCGGTCGCGAGGGCCGCGGCGATGATGGCGGTGCCGAGCATCAGGCCGACGACGATCAGCGCCGAGCGCGCCCGCCGGCGCCCGACGTTGCGGACACCCAGGCGCACGAGCACCGGGCTGCGGAGCGCGAGCACGGCAAGGGCACCGACGACGACGACGAGGATCGCCCCGAGAATCGCGAGGAGCGTTCCGACCGGGATGCCGAAGAGCTCAGTCATGAGCTCGTGATCCGCCTAGCCGACGAGGGCGGCGGGCATGTCGGCGAACGCGACGGCGTAGTGCTCACGCCCGGGCGGCGACTTGAAAAGCGTCACGAACCGTTCGATCTCGCCGGTCGCGAACGGCGCCGTGGCGTCGGCCGCCTCGGCCGAAGACCATAGGCTGATGATCATCCCCTTCCCCTCGTCCGTCGTGAACACGATGCAGCCCCGGTAGCCCTCGTGCTCCTTGAGGGCGGGCATGACCTGCGTTCGGAAGAGGTCGACGGCATCCGCGATGCCGATGCGCATCGTGTCGATCTCAAGCAACGTGACCCGCGAGAACATCGGGCACCTCCAATCGCTGTTCCTCGACCACCTCGCCGTCGAGCATGCGGATGATCCGGTCGGTCTTGCGGCCGACGGCGATGTCGTGCGTGACGATCACGAACGTCAGGCCGCGCTCCATGTTCAGCCGACGCATGAGTCCGACGATCTCCGCGGCGTTCTCCGAGTCGAGGTCGCCGGTCGGCTCGTCGGCCCAGACGATGGCCGGGTCGTTCACCAGCGAGCGGGCGATCGTGACGCGCTGGCGCTCCCCACCCGAGAGCGCGTCCGGGACGTGGTCGGCCCGGCCGGCGAGTCCCACCAGCTCCAGGGCCGCGATGGCCCGGCTGCGGGCCTCGGCGGGCCGGATGCGCGCGATGAGCAGCGGCAGCTCGACGTTCTCCACCGAGGAGAGCACCGGCATGAGGTTGTAGAACTGGAACACGAAGCCCATGCGCCGGGCCCGGTAGTCGGTGCGCTTCCGGTCGGACATGCCGGACAGCGCCGTTCCCTCGATGAGCACCTCCCCCGAGTCGATCGCGTCGAGCCCGGAGAGGCAGTTGAGCAGGGTCGTCTTCCCGCACCCGCTCGGCCCCATGATCGCGACCATCTCGCCTCGGCGGACCGAGAGATCGACGCCGCGCAGGGCTCGCACCGCGACGG
Organism: uncultured Thermoleophilia bacterium; assembly: GCA_963777565.1. Classification (GTDB taxonomy): domain Bacteria; phylum Actinomycetota; class Thermoleophilia; order Miltoncostaeales; family Miltoncostaeaceae; genus CALMEC01. The sequence goes on along the minus strand of CAVZQZ010000008.1, from coordinate 252,062 downwards.
ATCCCGTGTCGTACGACTTGCAGACGGCCCGCGCCTCGACGATCGACGCTCCGCCGTGGTCCTCGGGTTCCACCGCCACCTCATTCCACGCGTGTGGGGACGCAGCGAGCATCGAGCCGCGGGCGCCGGCGCGCATCGGCGCCACGCACTGAGGCGGGGTGCGGACGACTACCGACTCGGGATGGCGCCCTCGGCGCGCTCCTTGATGCCGAGCAGCATCCGCCGCTCCATCACGAAGTGCGGCACCTCGATCAGCAGGGTCATGACCCGTTGCGCCAGCCCGCGCTGGGAGTGGGCGCGGGCGAGCAGCCGCGTACGGCCGGGGCCGTCCGGCTCGACGACGAACGCGCCCCAGCCTTCCAGCGCGAGCACGCGGTCCGGTTCGAACCTGGTGACCTTCAGGCCGTTCGCCGGGTGCAGCAGCACCGTGTCGCCGACCGCTCGGTGCTGCCACTCCGGGTGGATGCGATCGGCGTTCGTCATCCTGCAGCCAGCCAGGTTCTCGAGCCACGCGTAGCTGTAGAACCCTCCCCGGTCCTGGCCGAGCTGGGCGACCCAGGGCCAGACCGACGACGCGGGCGCCTCGATCGTCACCGCCCGCGTGGACCGGCCGGGCGCGCCCGGTGCGAACTCGTCACCCGGCAGCGTCCGCGTGCGCTCCTCGGGGGTGCTGCCCCAGGCGAGCATCCACGGTCGCACCCGCCAGGCGTATGCGGCGAGGGCGACGCCGGTCATCAAAGCCGAGGCGGGCGGACGGTGACGGCGCACCGCGGCGCCCGCGAGCCGGGCGACCGCCGCGATCACCACGCCGCCGATCAGCAGGGGTGCCGCCAGGATCACGGCGAAGGCGCGGGCGAAGTCGAGCGACGACGCCGGTGTCGCGACCGGTGCCGGCGTCGCGTTGGCCTGCGCGGGGTCGTGCATGTTGCTCATCGTCTCTCCTCGGTCGTCGAGCGCGGCCTCGCCGTGGAGTTTCGCGAGAACGCGGGCCCGCCGCCATCCGGGAAACCCCGCCTCGACGTTCGGGGAGAACCGGGTGCGTGACAGCTACGGTGCGATGTGGTTCGCTATCGGCACGGTCCCACCGAACGAGGCCCCCGATGATCGAACCCGCCGAGAAGACCGGAATGCGCAATGCCTGGGGCCGCGTGGCGACCGCCTACGACGAGCTCTGGGCGGAGCGCACGACGGCGTACACCGAGCGGGGCCTTGACCTGCTCGATCCCCCGGACACGGCGGTTGCCCTCGACGTCGGCTGCGGACCGGGCCACACGTCGGTGGCGCTGGCCGGGCGGATCGGGAGCGGCACCGTGACCGGGGTCGACTTCTCGCCGGCGATGGTCGAACGTGCCAGGGAACGCTGGCCGGACGTGGCGCGGCTGACGTTCGACGAGGACGACGCGGAGCGCCTGTCGCGCCCGGACGGGGCATTCGACATCGTCACCTCGAGCTTCACCCTCATGTACTGCTACGACGCCCTCGCGGCGATCGGGCACATGGCCCGGGTGCTGCGGCCGGGGGGACGTATGCTCACGCTCGTGTGGGGCCGGCACGACCGGGTGTGGTGGTCGCCGGTCATCGACCTCGTCGAGTCGCGCGCCGGCTACTACTCGTCGGTCTGCCCGATGATGTTCTTCTACGGGCTGCCCGGGGTGCTGCCGCGGATACTCGACCAGGCCGGCCTCGAGGTGGACACGTCCGTGACGCTGGATGCCCCGATGCGCTATGCAGACGTCCAGGAGGCCGTCTCCGGCGCGATCCTCGCCGGCCCGCTCGCCGGCCTGTTCCAGAATCGGCTGGACGACGCGGCCCGGGCATCCGCCTGGGACGAGATGACCGGGCGGGTCGCCGAGGTCGCGAGCGACGAGGGCGACGGCATCACGCTGCCGGCGGAGGTGCTCGCGGTCGTCTCGCGCCGGCCGGCCTGAGCGGGCCCCTGCGCGCCCGCACGCGTGCCAGCGCGGGGGCCGGGGCGCAGGAAGTCAGTGCAGCGGCGGGCCGACCAGGTCGATGCCGTGCGCCGCGCAAACGGCCGCGAGCGCCGCCTGCTGGTCGGGGGTGGGCGGGCCGTTGGGCTCGGGCAGCGCGTCGCGGTCGGCGGGACGGCTGGCGCCGCGAACCATCCCCTCGAAGTCGCCGCCGGTCGTCGTGACCAGCCAGCGCGCGCCCTCGAGCGATTCGACCCGGTACGTGTGGGGGATGCCCTTCGGCGCGAGGAAGACGTCCCCCGCGTCGGCCACGAACTCGTCGTCGCCGACGTGGAACCGCATGGTGCCGTCGAGGAGGTGGAAGAGCTCGTCCTCGTTGCGGTGGACGTGGAGCGGGGGCGAGTCCCCGTACGGCGCGACAGACTCGATGACGCTGATGCCGTCGTCGCCGGTGCGATGGGAGACGCGAATCACGACGAGCGTGTCGAGAAACCAGCGTCGGTCGGTCATCACGGTGGTGGCGGACATGGATGCCTCCAGATCAGTAGACTCCGAAACAGAGTTTCTCTGTATAACTCCGAAACAGAGCTATGTCAAGATCCGAGCTGACGCCGTTCTCGTATGTGGTCCTCGTGCTGGTCGGGCGCGACGGCGCCGGACCGCACGACCTCATGCGGATGGCGCGCCAGGGGCGCGTCTACATCACCTTCGCCGACAGCCAGTGGTACGCGGAGCCGAAGCGTCTCGCGCAGCTGGGGTACCTGTCGTCGCAGAAGAAGCCGGGCAAGACCCGTGAACGCACGCACTACTCCCTCACGCGGAAGGGCCGGGATGCGCTCACCGCTTGGATGGGCGAGCCGTCGGGGTTCTCGCGGCTCCAGCTGGAGCCGGCGTGGCGCCTGCTCGCCGCCGACCTCGTCGGCGAGGATGCCGTGGTCGCCAGCCTTGCGAGCCTGCGCGGGGAGATCGCCGCCCTGAACGCCCAGATCGACACCGCGGAGGCGGTCGCCGATCAGATCCCGCAACGTGAGCGCTACCTGCGGCTCAACCATCGACTGGCACGGCGCATCGTCAAGGCGCACGAGGACTGGCTCGACGAGGTGGAGCGCGAGCTCGGGGCCGGGAGCGAGGACGCCGAGCGTCCGCGGTAGCGTAGACGGGTGCGCTCCGCCCTCGTCGAGTCACGCAGGGAACCGCGCTGGCCGGCGTCGCTGGCGGTGCTCGCCGGGGCCGCGATCTACCTGTGGCTGCCGGAGGCCTTCACGCTCGGCCCCAACTACCTCGCCCCAATACTCGTAGCGGTCCCGCTTGTCGTGCTGACGTCGTACTCGCGGTACCGCGCGGAGGACGAGGCCCGCTGGCTTCGCCTCGCGGCGATCGGGCTCATCCTGCTCGTCGCCATCGGCAACCTCATCACCCTCTGCCTGCTCGTCGACGGGCTCCTCCAGTGGCCGGTACTCAACCGGCCGGCGGTCACCGGCTTGCCGCTCCTGCGCGCCGCCCTCGTGGTCTGGATCGAGAACGTCATCGCGCTCGGCCTCTGCTACTGGGAGCTCGACCGGGGCGGACCGCACCTGCGCGCGGCCGGCGCCGGCGGGCTGCCCGACTTCCTGTTCCCGCAGATGGACGTGAAGGTGGACGTCGCCGGGCCGGACTGGTCGCCCCGGTTCATCGACTACCTCTACACCTCCTTCACGAACGGCACCGCGTTCAGCCCGACGGACACGATGCCGCTCACGGCCCGAGCCAAGCTGCTGATGGCGGCACAGTCGTTCGCGTCGCTGCTGATCGTGGTGCTCGTCACCGCCCGGGCGGTCAACATCCTGTCCTGAGCGGCGGGCGGGCCGTAATGGCAGTCGCTGGGCGGACGGACGGCCCCTTGCTACCGTCATTTCATGACCACGAACGGAACTCCGCCGGCAATCATGATCGACGGCGCGCTCGTACCCCCCGGGGCAGCCGTCCGCGTCGCGCTGGACGACGGACTCGTCCGCGGCGACGGCATCTTCGAGGGAATGCGCATGTACGGCCGTAGGCCGCGCACGCCGGAGGCGCACCTCGAACGGCTCGCGCGCTCGGGCGACGGCAGCGGGATCCCCGTCGACGTGGAGCAGCTTCGCGCCGAGATGGCGGTGTTCTGCGCGGCGACCGTCGCCCCGGACTGCGCCGTACGACTCATCATCACTCGCGGCGGGCAGCGCATCTGGCGGGAAGAGCCGATCCCCACGCCGCGCGCCTCGCTCGACCTGATGCCGGTCGCGCACCGGGTCACACCGCTCCTGATCGGCGTCAAGACCCTCTCCTACGCCGCCAACATGCGCGCGCAGCGCATCGCGAAGGAAGGCGGGGCGGACGATGCGCTCCTCTACCGGGCCGATGACCGGGTGATCCTGGAGGGCCCCGTCTGGTCGTTCGCGTGGCTCGAGGGCGACACGCTGATGTTCCCCCCGCTCGACGCCGGCGTGCTCGACTCGATCACACGCAGGGTCGTGGTCGAGGCGGTTGCGACGGCCGAGCGCGAGATGACGGTCGAGCGCCTCGCGGACGCCGACGGCGCCTTCGTGATCTCGAGCGTCCAGCAGATCGTGCCCGTGCGGACGATCACCGGGATCGCAGAGTTCGACCCGTCGGCGCCCCGGACGACCGCCGCGGTGGCGGCCGTCGCGGCGCACATCCTCACGAAGGTCGAGCCGGTGAACGCCGCCCCCGTCGCCTGAGGAGGGCAGCCGGCCTCAACCCCGGCGGGCTGCCGCGGCAATCGCGTCGGCCAACTCGGCCGGACGCGACAGCAGCGGTTGCGGCCCGACCCCTGACCGCAGCCTGGACCCGATTGCTCGCCCTTGAGCGACGCGGGGTACCCTTCGCCCGACGCCGCGCGCCGACCCACGACGGCGCACGCCCACGAAACTGGAGGACGGATCATGGCAACTGACCGGCATGCCGCGGTCACCTGGAATGGGGACCTGCTCCACGGCAAGGGGACAATCGAATCGGTGACCAGCGGTGCGTTCGGGCCGCTCGACGTGAGCTGGCCGTCACGGTCGGAGGAGCCCAATGGACGCACCAGCCCCGAGGAGCTCATCGCCGCGGCGCACGCCGCCTGCTACTGCATGGCGCTGTCGCACGGCCTTGCCGAGGCGGGGACGCCGCCGGACGAGCTCAAGGCGAGCGCGACGGTGACCTTCGTGCCCGGCACGGGCATCACCCGCTCGGCCCTGACGGTCGTCGGCCGGGTGCCCGGTGTCGACGAGGCGGGCTTCATCGCGGCCGCGAACGCAGCGAAGGACGGCTGCCCCGTCTCACAGGCGCTCACGGGCAACGTCGAGCTCTCGGTCGACGCGCGCCTCGCCTGAGCGATCCGTCGGCCGCCCCGCGACGGCCACGTCGCGGGGCGGCGCGGCACCACCGGGCGGGTGTCGCATCAATCGCCGACCGGGCATCCGTCCTGCTAGCGTCAGCGGCGATGGCGCACCATCAGAACCACTCCGTCGACGAGTACCTCGAGACGATCTACTTCCTGGCGTTCCCGATCGGAGAGTACGCGCCGGCCACCGATTCCGCCGCGATCGCCTCGCGCGTCGCGAACATGCTCGGCGTGTCACGGGCGTCCGCGGGCGAGATGCTCAAGCGGCTCGAGGCCGATGATCTCGTGCACCGCGGCGAGCACAAGGAGGCGATCCTCACCGAGGCGGGCGTGGAGCGGGCGCAGCGGGTCGTGCGCAAGCACCGGCTGGTGGAGCGGTTCCTCACCGACTTCATGGGCTACAGCCCGGCGGAGTCCCACGTGCATGCCGACGAGATCGGCGAGGCGTTCACCGACGAAATGGTGGAGCGTATGAGCGAGCGCCTCGGCCACCCCGACCGATGCCCCCACGGCTGGCCGATCGACACCGCGACCGAGCAGATCGAGAACCGTGAGCTCCTGCCGCTCTCGGATGTCGAGCCCGGCGTGACGGTCGACGTCGTGCGACTCGCGGAGCACGACGGCGACCTCCTCAACTGGTTCTACGACGAGGGGTTCGTCCCGGGCAAGCGCGTGGAGGTGCTCGACTACCGTCGCGCCGCCCACCAGATCAAGGTGCGCGTCGAAGGCGCGGAGCGCGCGATCAGCGACTCCGCTGCCGAAGGCCTGTTCGTCCGTCCCGCCGCCTGACGGCCCGTCAAACGTGACCGGCGTCGGGGCTACGCCGGGGTCGGCGCCCCCCGCTTCGCGAGCTTGGCCCGCGCGTGGGCCACGAGCTCGACCTTCCGCAGCCGCACCCGCTCAGGGGTGACCTCGACGCACTCGTCGTCACGCACGAACTCCATGGCCTGGTCGAGCGACATACGCCGGGGCGGCACGAGCCGCACGAGCTCCTCGGCGGTGGAGGAACGAATGTTCGTGAGCTTCTTCTCCTTGGTGGGGTTGACGTCGAGGTCGTCGCCCCGGCCGTTCTCCCCGATGATCGCGCCCTCGTAGACGTCCTCCCCCGGGCCGACGAAGAGCGTCCCGCGCTCCTGCAGGCTGAACAGGGCAAACGTGGTGGTGACGCCCGTGCGGTCGGCCACCAAACTTCCGCGGGGGCGGGTCCGGATGTCGCCGAACCACGGTGCCCACCGGTCGAACACGTGGTGCAGCAGGCCGGTCCCGCGCGTCTCGGTGAGGAACTCGGTGCGGAACCCGACGAGACCGCGCGCGGGGACGAGGTACTCCATGCGCACCCAGCCGGTGCCGTGGTTCACGATCTCCTTCAGCTGTCCCTTGCGCAACGCGAGGAGCTGCGTGACGACACCCAGGAGGTCCTCGGGCACGTCGATCGAGACGAGCTCGACCGGCTCGTGGACGGTCCCGTCGATGTCGCGGGTCAAGACCTGAGGCTTGCCGACCGTGAGCTCGAAGCCCTCCCGGCGCATGGTCTCCACGAGTACCGCCAGTTGCAGCTCGCCGCGGCCCTGCACTTCCCACGTGTCAGGGCGGGCGGTGGGAAGGACGCGCAGCGCAACATTGCCCACCAGCTCCTGGTCCAGGCGCTCCTGCACGTTGCGGGCCGTGAGCTTCGTGCCGTCGCGACCTGCGAGCGGCGAGGTGTTGATGCCGATGGTGATCGACAGGCTGGGTTCGTCGACCGCGATGACCGGCAACGGCATCGGCGTCTCCGGGTCGGCGAGCGTCTCGCCGATGGTCACCTCCGGCAGGCCGGCGACCTCGATGATCTCGCCCGGCCCCGCCTCGTCGACCTGCACGCGCTCGAGCTCCTCGGTGACGTACAACTCGGTCACCTTGACCCGCTCGATGCTGCCGTCGCGCCGGCACCAGGCGACCGTCTGGCCGCGCGCGATCGTGCCCTCGTGCACGCGGCAGATCGCGAGGCGCCCGACGTACTTCGATGCGGCGAGGTTGGTGACCAGTGCCTGCAGCGGCGCGCCCTCGGTGTAGGTGGGCGCCGGGATGTGCTCGGCGAGCGCGGCGAACAGCGGCTCGAGGTCGGTGCCCTGCTCGTCGGGTGTGAGCGACGCCCGGCCGGCCTTGGCGTTGCAGTAGACGATCGGGAACTCGATCTGGGTCTCGTCCGCGTCGAGGTCCAGGAAGAGCTCGTACACTTCGTCGACGACCTCGCCGATGCGGGCGTCGGGCCGGTCGACCTTGTTGACGACCAGGACGACCGGGAGCCGCGCCTCGAGCGCCTTTCGCAGCACGAACCGGGTCTGCGGCAGCGGCCCTTCGCTCGCGTCGACGAGCAGCAGCACACCGTCGACCATGTGCAGGCCGCGCTCCACCTCCCCGCCGAAATCGGCGTGACCGGGGGTGTCGACGATGTTGATCTTGATCCCGTTGTGCCGGACGGCGGTGTTCTTCGCGAGGATCGTGATGCCCTTCTCGCGCTCCAGGTCCATGGAGTCCATGACGCGCTCGTTGACCTGCTCGTTGGCCCGGAACGCGCCGGATTGCCAGAGCATGGCGTCGACGAGGGTAGTCTTGCCGTGGTCGACGTGGGCGACGATGGCGACGTTGCGGAGATCGGCTCGGGTAGTCACGGCGGCGCATGGTAGCTGGCGCGCCGGATTCCGCCCCGATCCGAGCCGAGGTCCGGCGTGGTCCACGGCGTCTATCATCCCCCGCGGGGCCGTGGCGCCCCGCGCCCCCATCGTCTAGCGGCCTAGGACACCGGCCTTTCACGCCGGCGGCACGGGTTCGAATCCCGTTGGGGGTACTCCGGCACTCCTCCCCCGGCCTGCCCCGATGCAGTCCCGAGGGTAGCCCGGCGACGACCGCCGTGTTGCGCGCCCGCGGCGAGTGGGTGAGACTGGCGGCGACTGCCCGGAGCACCTGATTGGGCCCGCCCGGGCCGGAAAGGGGAGCACGTGGCAACCAGGGCAAGCAGCGGCCTGGTCGAGCGGATCGACGGCTGGCAGCAGACTCACGGCGCGAGCGCCGTCACCGTGGCCGCCGCGAAGCGGTTCCAGGAGGACAAGAGCGCCACCCTCGCCGCGCTGTTGGCCTTCTGGACCTTCTTCTCGATCTTCCCCCTCATGCTGGCGGCCGCGACCCTGCTCGGCTGGTTCCTCCCCGACGACGTCAGCGGCGGAGTGATCGACACGATCAACGGCTACGTGCCGCTCATCGATTTCACCGACAGAGGGATCAGCGGGAGTTGGTGGGCACTCGCGCTCGGCCTCGTCACCGCGCTCTGGGGCGCGACCGGCGCGGCCAGGACCGCGCGCTTCGCCTTCGACTCGGTCTGGGAGGTGCCCGAATCCGAGCAGGCCGGCGTCGTTCGCCAAACCCTCGACGGGCTCCTGGCGATCGGCCTCATCGGGCTCGCCATCATCCTGAGCGTGCTGATCACCGGGTTCGTGTCCGGCACCAGCGAGGATCTGGACATCCCAACGATCGCGGTCGCCGGCGGCTACGTGATCGCGATCGTCATCGACGTCGTGGTCTTCGTGATCGCCTTCCGAATACTGACCTCGCGGGACGTCACCGTCCGCGACGTACTGCCCGGCGCGATCCTGACCGGCGGTGGCTTCTGGATCCTGCAGTCGCTGTCATCCCTGATCATCTCGAGGTATCTGCAGAACGCCGAGGCGACGTACGGGAACTTCGCAACCGTCATCACCCTCCTCTGGTGGTTCTACCTCACCGGGATCCTCGTGCTCCTCGGGGCCCAGTTGAACGCCGTGCTCGAGCATCGGCTCTGGCCCCGCAGCCTGAAGCCGTCGGCGTCCTCGCCCTAGCGCCGTCCGGCGGCGTACCAGGCGCGGGCGGTGAGGGTGAACGGGCCGGCCGGACGTCCCGCTATCACGAGGAGCAAGTGCGTCAAGGCTGCCTTCTCCGTGGCGAAGTATGGGTCGGGCGCACCGCGCGCCCGCTGCCGAGAAACACTCGCCTGTCCCTCAATTGGCGGAATGCGATATATCGCGGCTATGGAGAAAGCCGCTCCCTGATCAGGCGCTCAGCGTCGTAGGTGGTCGGCTCGTTATAACCGCGAAGCAGATCGTCCCAAGCTGCCGGCATCGCGGCCCGACAGTCCTCGAAAACATCCACCGAATCGGCCGGGCCTATTCAACCGGCGTCAGCCTGGCGGAAGGCGGCGAAGCCACTTCAGCGCAGCGTCGAGATCTCCGGCTTCGAGGGCCCGCTCCACGACCTCCAAGCCCAGCTCCGTGAGCCGATGGACCTTGGTTTGCGTTCGACTGACAAGGTCGGCTCGGACGCGGTTCATCTCGGCGACGAAAAGCAGGGTGGTGATTCACCCAGCGTGTCACGGTCATGCGGTGCACACCTGCCGCAAGCGCTGCGTCCTCATGGGTGCCGCCCGCCATAAGGCGTCGACCGCCGCACCCTGCGAATTCGTCAGAACATGTGGCGATCCGTTGCGGTTCGTAGCGGTCAGCACCCCCTCCGCCGTGTCCAATCGCCCTGGGAGGGTCTCCGCCAGGCCCTCGGTCGGAAGGACAAGCCCGAACGGGCTCATCTTCTCCTCGGTTTCGAGCAACCTGCGGAGACGATCGACCCCTCCAGAGCTACTTCTCCAAACGGTTCCAAGCCACAACCGTTGGGGGTATCGCAGCACACCCGTCGAGGTTCACCGGTTCGGACTTGAAGTTCACAGCCTCTCCGTATCCGGCCGCTGCGCGATCGGTGATCGCGCGGATGAGCGCGCCGGGGAGATGCGCTTGGATTCGTCTGTGATCGCCCGCGTCGCCGCCGTCTCCGTCATCGGCCGACTGATCCCATCCCCCGCTCTCGGAGCCGGCGCCTGGCCCATGGTGGGTCACGATGCGGCGCAGGCCTCGCGTGGCGCCGTGGCTTCAGCGAATCCTTTCCATGCGCTCAAGACACAGGTGGGACCACGATAGACACGTCGATCCGCGTCACCAGCGACGAGCTCGCCGACATCCGCGCGGTGCTGTCTTTGGCGCTCATCGACGCGGCGGAACGGCTCCGCGACGGCGCCCTCGCCGCCGCGTCGCGAGACGCGGCGGGGTACGTGGAGTTGCTCCGCGTGATCGGCACCGACAGGGACCCGGACCCCTCCTTCTGGATGTACGAAGACCAAGAGTTGTCCCGTGAGCAGCTCGCCCCGTTGGCGCGGTTCGCGATCGCTGATCGCGCCGTCTACGTCGAATACACCGAGGGGGCGGCGACCGATCCTCCCACGGCGCTCGAGCCGCACCAGGCCAGCTTCGCGGTCATCGTCCGGGAGCGCGTCGCGCTCATCGACCGGTTCCTCGCGATCCTCAAAGACAAGGGCACCTAGCGGCTGCATTGCCCCGAACCCCGCCCAGGATCAGCGGTGCGGGAATACACGCGATTCGAGCTATGCGTGTATTAAATACAACTGGATTTGGCGTCCGAACGTTGCTTCGGCGTCGAACTCCGGCGTGCGTTCGCACCCTTCAACCTGCCGCGGAGGCCTCGCCCAGACGGCGGCCGGCCGCCTTCGCGGCGCGGCCTCTGGTCTGGCGGCGCTCGGCCGATGGCGTCGTCGCAATCGTCTTCGCCAGGTCATTCAGAGCGCAACGCTGCGATCAAAGCGCACGATGGGGAGGCGTTGGCAGGCCATGGGGAGCGGCCCGACGGGCACGCACGTCGAGGACGAGGGCTCCCGCGCCGGCGGCGAACGCCCTCACGGGGTTGAGGTCGAGTTCGGCGAGGAGGGGCTGGTCCGCGGCAAGCCGGGCGACCCGCGCGACGAGGTCCTCGAGCGCGGCCCGGTCGGCCGCCGGCGCTCCACGGTAGCCGTCGATCAGCGGAGCGCAGTGGAGCCCGCGCCAGAGCTCCCCGGCCGTCCGCGGCCCCACGGGCGCGAGGGCCACCTGCCGATCATTCCACAGCTCGGCCTGCACGCCGCCGGCGCCCACGAGGACGAGCGGGCCGAAGAGCGGATCCGCGACGGATCCCACGATGAGGTCGAGCCCTTCCGGGGCGAGCTCCTGCACCAGGGCACCCTCCATCTCGCCCTCGTGGCCGGCTGCGGCGACATTGGCCTCGATGCTCCGATACGCGGCCGCGGTGGCCACAGGCGTGCGGCAGTCGAGGATCACGCCTCCGACATCGCTCTTGTGCGTCAGGGTGCGGCTCACGAGCTTCACCGCCACCGGCCGCCCGAGCTCGGCCTGGCGGGCCGCCGCCTCGTCCGGGCTTCCCGCTCGGAGAGATCGGGCCATGCCGATGCCGTACGCGCCAAGCATCGCCCCGCAGGCTTCGGCATCGAGCCAGCTCCCGGGCTCGGCGGCCTCGAGCGCCCACCGGGCGGCTCGCGGGTCGGTGCCCTCGATCGCGCGGGGCGGGTCAGCGGGGCGGAGCGCGAGCCGCCGGGCCTCCCACGCTCCCGCGAGCGCCCGAACCGCATCTTCCGGGAACTCGAACCATGGGACGGGATGGTCGAGGTCCTGGCCCGGAGCCCGCTGACGCTCCCCGATGACGCACCCCGCAACCGGCATCCTCCCGTCGGCGAGTTCCTGCACGGCCCGCACCAGCGCCGGTACGTCGCCGCCGTGAACCGCTGTGTAGATGACGAGGAGCGCGTCCGCGGCTCCGGCCTCGACAACAGCCCGGGCCGCAGCGGCGAAGACCGTCGCATCCGCGCGCGCGCCGAGGTCGACGGGGTTGGCGGTTGCCGCGACGCGCGACGTCAGGCGCCTCAGCCGCTCCTGCAGATCGGCCGCGAAGACCGGGACCTCCAGGCCGCCCCCCTCGCATGCGTCGGTCGCGAGAATGGCCGGTCCGCCCACGTTCGAGAGGATCGCGAGACGCGGGCCGGCGGGCAGAGGCTGGCCGGCCAGGAACTCCCCGACGCCGAAGAGCTCCTCCACGCTCTCGACGCGCACGACGCCGGCGAGATGGAAGAGCGCGTCGGTGGGCGCCTCCCCCGCGGCGAGCGCCGCCGTGTGGGAACTCGCGGCCCTCCGCCCGGCGGCGCTGCGTCCGGCCTTGAGGGCGACGATCGGGACGTGACGGGCCGCCAGCCGCGCGATGCGGGCAAAGCGCCGCGGGTTCCCGAAGCTCTCGAGGTAGAGCAGGATCGCCCGGGTGCGCCCGTCGTCCTTCAGCCACGCGATGAGATCGTTGGACGAGACGTCAGCCCTGTTCCCGATGCTCGCGAATGTGGAGAGCCCCAGCCCTCGGGCGGCGCAGTAGGCGAGCGCACCGATCCCCACCCCGCCGCTCTGGGTGACGAGCCCGATGCGGCCGCCTGGCACCGGCGCCGCGGTGAACGTGGCGTCGAACGGTGCCGACGGGTCCGTGACGGCGATGCCGAGGCAGTTGGGGCCGAGAACCCGGAGCCCGTTCGTCCGCGCCACGTGGAGAAGGTCGGCCTCGAGCGCCGTTCCCCGCGCTCCGGACTCCGAGAAGCCCGACGAGATCACGACGAGCGCGCGCGCGCCGTGCGCGGCCGCGTCCTGGGCCACGCCCGGGACGGCCGCTGCCGGCACCGCGACGACCACGAGGTCTGCGGGCTCGGGGAGAGCGGCGAGCGCGGGATAGGCCCGGCAGCCCGCGACCTCGCCGGCCGCGGAGTTGACCGCGAAGACCGGTCCCGGGAAGCCGCTTGCGATCAAGGAGCGGAAGACGGCTCCGCCCGGTTCGTCGGGATCCCGCGACGCCCCGACCACCGCGATCGACCGGGGGCGAAGGAGCGGCACGAGCGACGCCGCGGCGGCGGCGGCGAAGCGCGCCGTGCCAGCGATCTCGAGCCCCTCGTCCGCCGGAACCGGGAGCCGCACCAGGACCTCCTCCTGGTTCCGGACCTCGCTGAGGCGCGCGCCGAGGTCGTGCAGGACACGCAGCATGGCGGTGTTGCCGGGTCGGATGCTCCCCCACAGACCGTCGAGCCCGTCGGCCGCCGCCAGGTCGATCACGCGCTCGAGGAGCCCGGTGCCGAGACCCAGTCCATGCCAGGCATCGTCGACGGCGAGAGCGAACTCGGCCTCCGCCGCACCCGGCGTCCTCTCGAGCCGGCAGAGCGCGACGACCCGCTCGGCCTCGGTGTCCGCCAGAGCGACGAGTCCGAACCCGTGCGGTCCGGGGGCGGCCGCCATCGGCCGGATCTCCTCGGCGTCGAGCGGGCCGCGGCCCCCGCCGAAGCGCATGCTGAGGGATTCGGCGGAGAGCCCGGCGAAGAGCGCCTGGATCCGCGGAGCATCCGCAGGCGTCGCGACCCGAACGGCAACGCTCCGCCCGTTCCGGAGAAGGAGCGTGTCCTCCATCACGGTGGCCGTGCTCGACTGTGACTGCGACATCCTGACCCTCCCGCCCACGCGGCCGCTCACCCAACGGAAGCTCCCGGAGCCCCCGGGCTGTCACCCCCGCGCCGGGGCGCGGGCCGTGAACCTCAGTCCTCCAGAACCCACCCGGCCGGGTCCGAACGTGTGACCTCCCCCGAGCAGATCGAGTTGGTCGGTGCTGTGGTCTTGGATCGGGTCGATCGCCACGTCCTCGGTGCCGGCCCGGGCCACACAGCCACACTCGCAGTTGATGAGATGCGCCACCTCGATCTTCCTAGCACACGCCCGCGGGGACGGCCAGCCCGCATTCCTGTGTGGCCGGACCGCACTCATCGCGCACCTCCAAGGGAGGTGGGAACCGGTGCGAGGCTCGCCCATCCGACACAGGCGTCGGACGGACAGGCTTACCGGCGCCGGGGCAGGGTCAGCCCGGCTGCACTGTGTAGCTGACGGTCTGCACCCGGATTTGGCCAGCGCTGAAGACGAACGTGTCGACGCCGTCGTCGACGTGTCCACCTTTCGCCTTGGCCTTCCACTCCAGATAGAGGACGTCGTCGGCAAACGTCGTGCTCAGTTCCCATTGGGCCTGCGGCACCTCGGACAGCAACTGGGTGAAGACCTGCCGGGCGCCGTCGCGGCCTCGGTAGACCTTGCCCTGCACGATCAGAATCGCGTCGTCACTGTAGTCGGAGATGATCTCCTCGAGGTCCTCGGCGCCGAGGGACTGGCCGTGGTGCGCGAACACCTCTTCGGGGCTGCGACCGGCTGTCGTCATCGTCTCGCCTCCTGGTCGTCAGGGTACCGGAGCCCACTCCTGCCGGGTTGCGCGGGTCGTCCTGAGCGGTCGAGCCCATTGACTTTATTGCTTGGGCTGCGCCGTGGCTAGTGTCGAATCCCCGCCGCGGGTCGAGGGTGCGACCTGCGTGGTGTCACCGGTGGGTGTCACGGCGGACCTGACTCAGGGTGTTCGCAGGGTCAGCGTCCCACAGATGCCCGCGGCGCGCAGTGCCTTGAGCGCACAGAACGGTCCGCTAGGCGGCGAGGGCGTCGCGGCCGCGGTCGACACCACCGTGTGCACCGTCGACGTGACGTCCGGCGACGCTGCCCGAGCGCTCGCAGAACTGGAGCGGCACGGCGCCCGGATCCCCGATCTCAGCCCGGTGTCGACCGTGAGCGCTCGTTCGGCGTCGGGGACGTCCCGCCACGGCGGGACGTCGGCAGGTGCGGACATGCCGAAGCGCGCGGCCGTGGCGGCCCCGATGGATCCGTCCGCGACGTCCGGTGTGCTTGGCGCGTGAGCACCGGAGCGAAGGCAGGGGGTGCCGCAGCGGTCTCCGTGATCAGGAAAGGGCCCGCCGACTTCGCGGTGCTCCCGAACCTGCTCGACTACGAGGCGACCCGTACAGCATTCACGTGGGAGGCGGCGCGGGCCGCGATGGACGGGCTGCCCGGCGGCTGGGGGCTGAACATCGCCCACGAGGCCGTCGATCGCCACGCCGACGGGCCGCGGGGCGCGCGTGTCGCGCTCCGTTTCCTTCGCCGCCAGGGCGGCACCGAAGACATCACCTTCGTAGAGTTGGCGACGCTCACGAACAGGTTCGCGAATGTCCTGCGCGAGCTCGGGGTGGCGCCGGGGCAGAGGGTGTTCGCGCTCGCGGGGAGGATCCCCGAGCTGTACGTGGCCGCACTCGGCACGCTCAAGGCGGGCTGCGTCTTCTCGCCGCTGTTCTCCGCGTTCGGCCCCGAACCGATTCGGCAGCGCCTCGCACTCGGAGCCGGGAGCGTCCTCGTCACCACCGGCGCGCTCTACGCCAGGAAGGTCGCCGGGATTCGCGAGGCGCTCCCGGAGCTGCGGCACGTGCTCGTCGCCGGCGGCGACGCGCCGGACGGCACGCTCGACCTGGGCGAGCTCATGGCCGCCGTGCCCGAGCGTTTCCGGATCGGTCCAACCGATCCGCAGGACATGGCCTTGCTGCACTTCACCAGCGGGACGACCGGCACCCCCAAGGGCGCCATCCACGTCCACGAGGCGGTCGTCGCCCACCACGCCACCGGGCGCTTCGCCCTCGACCTCCACGACGACGACATCTTCTGGTGCACCGCCGACCCGGGGTGGGTCACCGGGACCTCGTACGGCATTGTCGCGCCGCTCTCGCACGGCGTCACGAGCATCGTGGACGAGGCCGAGTTCGACGCGGAGAGCTGGTACCGGACGCTGCAGGACCACCGGGTGAGCGTCTGGTACACCGCTCCCACGGCGGTGCGGATGCTGATGAGGGCCGGCGCCGACCTCGCCCGCGAGTTCGACCTGTCGTCGCTTCGGTTCGTCGCGAGCGTCGGCGAGCCGCTCAACCCCGAAGGGGTCGTCTGGGGGCAGGACGCCCTCGGCCGGCCGGTCCACGACAACTGGTGGCAGACAGAGACCGGCGGGATCATGATCGCGAACTACCCCGCGATGGACATCCGCCCCGGCTCGATGGGACGCCCCCTGCCGGGGGTCGACGCCGCGGTGCTCCGCCGCTCCGACGCGACGCGCGTCGCGCTCGACGCGGACGGCGCGGCGGTGGTCGAGGAGGCCGGGGTCGTCGGCGAACTCGCGCTGCGTCCCGGGTGGCCCTCGATGTTCCGTGGCTACCTCGAGGAGGAGGAGCGCTACCGGCGCTCGTTCGCCGGCGGCTGGTACCTGACGGGGGATCTCGCGACCGTCGACACCGACGGCTACTTCTGGTTCGTCGGGCGCGCCGACGACGTCATCAAGTCCGCCGGGCACCTCATCGGGCCGTTCGAGGTCGAGAGCGCCCTACTCGAGCACCCGGCCGTTGCGGAGGCCGCGGTGATCGGCCTGCCGGATCCGGTCGTTGGGGAGGTCGTGAAGGCGTACGTCGCGCTCAAACCCGGATTCACCGCCAGCGAAGACCTGCGGCTCGCCCTGCTCGCACACGCGAGGATCCGGTTGGGGCCGGCGATCGCGCCGAAGTCCATCGACTTCCGCTCATCCCTGCCGCGCACGCGGAGCGGGAAGATCATGCGACGACTCCTGCGCGCGCGGGAACTCGGCCTGCCCGAGGGAGACCTCTCCACCCTCGAGGGGCTGTCGTGACCCCGGAGTCCGCCGCGGCGCCCCTGCCGTCCCGCGAACATGCGCGGCACCTGCTGCGGGAGATGCTGCGGATCCGACGCTTCGAAGAGAAGTGCCTCGAGCTCTACGCGGCGGCGAAGATCCGCGGGTTTCTCCACGTCTCCATCGGCGAGGAGGCGGTCGCCGTGGGCGCGCTCCAGTCGCTCGGTCCCGACGACGCGGTCGTCGCCACCTACCGGGAGCATGGTCACGCCCTCGTGCGGGGGATCCCCGCCGGACGGGTGATGGCCGAGATGTACGGGAAGCTCGAGGGGTGCTGCCGCGGGCGCGGCGGGTCGATGCACCTCTTCGACGCGGCGACGCGCTTCTACGGTGGGAACGCGATCGTCGGCGGGGGCCTGCCGATCGCGGTGGGCCTCGCCCTCGCCGACGTCCAGCTCGGTCGGCCGGGGCGGGTGACCGCCTGTTTCTTCGGCGACGGAGCGGTCGCCGAGGGCGAGTTCCACGAGTCGCTCAACCTCGCGGCCCTCTGGCGGCTGCCGGTGCTGTTCCTGTGCGAGAACAACTACTACGCGATGGGCACGGCGCTCGAGCGACACCAGTCGGAGACGGACATCGCGGCGAAGGCGCGCAGCTACCGCATCACCTCGAGCACGGCCGACGGGATGAATGTCGTCGCGGTCGAGGCCGCCGTGCGCGATGCGGCCGACCAGGTCCGTGCCGGCGGAGGTCCCTGCTTCGTTGAGATCCAGACGTACCGGTTCCGGGCGCACTCCATGTACGACCCCGACCTCTACCGAGACAAGGCCGAGATCGAGCGATGGCGCCAGCGGGACCCGATCCCCACGTTCATCGCACGACTCGAGACGGTCGGGTTCATCGGCGACGGAGCGCTGGCGGCGATCGAGGCGGACGTCGCCGCCGAGGTCGCCGCCGCCGTCGCGTTCGCCGAGGCCGGCACGTGGGAGCCGGTCGAGGAGCTCGAGCGCTTCGTCACCTCGGAGCGGGGCGCGGCATGAGGTCCACGTACCGCGAATGCCTCCGCGAGGCGATCCGCGAGGCGCTCCTCGCAGACGAGCGCGTGTTCGTACTCGGCGAGGACGTCGGGCGGTATGGAGGGAGCTATGCCGTGACGCGTGGGATGCTCGACGAGTTCGGGCCCGACCGGATCCGCGACACACCCCTGTCCGAGTCGGCGTTCGTCGGGGCGGCGATCGGAGCCGCGATGGGAGGCGCCCGTCCGATCGTCGAAGTGATGACCGTCAACTTCAGCCTGCTGGCACTCGACCAGATCGTCAACAACGCGGCGACGCTGCTGCACATGTCCGGGGGGATCCTCAACGTCCCGGTCGTCATCCGCATGGCAACAGGCGCGGGGAGACAGGTCGCGGCGCAGCACTCCCATAGCTTCGAGGGATGGTACGCGCACGTCCCCGGCCTGCGAGTCGTCGCGCCCGCGACGCTCGAGGACGCGAGGGGGATGATCCCGACGGCCCTGGAAGATCCTGACCCGGTGGTCATCTTCGAGCACGCGACGCTCTACAACATGGAAGGCGAGCTTCCCGACGACGCGGGCCCCGTCGACCTCGACCGGGCGGCGGTGCGCCGCAGCGGCACCGACATCACACTCGTCGCGAACGGCGGCACCGTCGCGAAGGCGCTCGCGGCCGCCGAAGCGCTCGCCGAGGAGGGGATCGCACCGGAGGTGATCGACCTGCGGACGCTCCGTCCGCTCGACACCGACACCATCCTCGAGTCGGTCGGGAGGACCCACCGCGCGGTGATCGTCGACGAGGGGTGGCGCAGCGTCGGCCTCGCGGCCGAGGTCAGCGCCCGGATCATGGAGGGATGCTTCTACGAGCTGGACGCTCCCGTCGCGCGTGTCTGCACGGCCGAGGTCCCGATCCCCTACGCGAAGCACATGGAGGATGCGGCGCTGCCTCATGCGCAGGACATCGTCGCCGCCGCCCGGGAGGCGATCGGTGGGTGACTTCCTCATGCCGTCCCTCGGGGCCGACATGGACGCCGGGACGATCGTGGAGTGGCGCGTCTCCCCGGGCGACGAAGTCCGTCGCGGGGACATCGTCGCACTGGTGGAGACGGACAAGGCGGAGATCGAGGTCGAGATCTACGAGGACGCCACGATCGAGGAGATCCTCGTTCCGGTCGGCGTCAAGGTTGAGGTGGGAACCCCGCTCGCGCGCATTCGGACCGCGGGCGCGGAGGCGGAGGCGGAGGTTCCGGTCGCTTCGCCCACGCCGCCGCCGGGGACCGCGGGGGGTCCCCCGGCAGCAGCGCCTTTGCCGCCCCCTCCCCGGGCGCCGTCCGCTCGGAGTGCCGGACGGGCGTCGCCGCTCGCGCGTCGCCGCGCCGCCGAGCTGGGCGTCGACCTTGCGAGCGTGACGGGAACCGGGCCGGGCGGCGCCGTTACCGCCGACGACGTCGAGCGTGCCGCCGGGCCCACCGCGGCGAGGCCCGTAGCCCGGCAGGCCGCGATGCGCCGGGCCATCGGAGAGCTGATGGCCCGCTCGAAGCGCGAGATCCCGCACTACTACCTGGCGACCACGATCGACGCGAGCCGGCTGCTCGGGTGGCTCGAACGCGAGAACGCGCGTCGATCCGTTTCCGAGCGGATCCTCCCCGCGGCGGCGCTGGTGAAGGCCGTGGCCCTGGCGGTCCGGGAGGTGCCCGAACTGAACGGGTTCTTCCAGGACGGCGCCTTCGCGCCGAGTGAACGCGTGCACGCCGGCGTCGCGATCGCGCTGCGGGGGGGCGGCCTGATCGCCCCGGCAATCCACGATGCCGACGCCATGTCGCTGGGTGAGCTGATGGGCGCGCTGCGCGACCTCGTTGGCCGGGCCCGCGGCGGGCGGCTGCGCGCGTCGGAGATGTCCGACCCGACCATCACCGTCAGCAACCTCGGCGAGCAGGGCGTCGAAAGCGTCTTCGCCGTCATCTACCCGCCGCAGGTGGCCCTCGCCGGGTTCGGGGCGATCGTCGAGCGCCCCTGGGTCGTCGACGGAGCGGTCGTTCCGCGGCCGCTGCTTCAGGCGACGCTCGCCGCCGACCATCGCGTGAGCGACGGCCAGACCGGCTCGCGGTTCCTCGCCGCGGTCGAACGGGTCCTCACCGCACCGGAATCCCTGTGAACGAGGACGCGATCCGCGAGGCACTCGTCACCGCGTTGCGCTCCGTCGCGCCCGAGGTCGATCCCGCCACGCTGCGGGGCGACGAGCCGATCCAGGATCAGCTCGAGATCGACTCCATGGACTTTCTCAACTGGGTGATCGCAATTCACGAGCGCACCGGCGTCGACATCCCCGAACGCGACTACCGCCGTGTGGCGACGCTCGACGACGCTGTCGCGTACGTCGCCGCCGCGCTGCGATGAGCGTCGCAGGCGCGCGGGCGACCCCACGGGCTGCCATCAGCGGGCGCACGTGCATGCCGGGGAGATCGCCAGACGTCGCCGGTTGTATTCGATACACGCATTTCTTGACGGCCCGTGTATCCAGGTCTACCGTCCATCAGGCTCGAACGATCGTTCGACGCCAGGTGGGTGCCGCCGATTGAACACGAACATCGACAGGTGGATCGCCCAGATGCCCCGTGCAGAGATCGAGGCTGAGATCGCGCGGCTCAGATCCCGATTGGCGACCTTGGAGCACGTGCTCGCGCTCACGCCGCCAGCCGCGCCCCGGGGCGAGGCTCATCGTGCGAGAGCAGCTCTGGTCCCCCGGCTCGACAACGCCATCGTGGAGATTGTCAATGAGGATGCGGCGCGGGACTGGTCGATCTCCGAGATCACGAAGGCCCTGTCGGAACGCGGAATCGGTGACCGTGACCAAAAGGCCGTCGCGGCGACCTTGAGTCGCCTGGTACGAGCCGGACGGCTGGTCCGTCCTGGACGTGGGGTCTACAGGAGCGTCCACGTCCAGGCCGGAGATTGATTCGACCTGGCCAACCGCAAATGCCCAACCGTTCCGGTCGCGAAGAGCCGCCCATGACCCGCACAACGTAGGGTGTCGGATGTGAAGCGTCAGATTCGCTTCTGCACCGCTCGTGATGGCGTGCGTCTGGCGTACGCATCGCATGGCAGCGGATCGCCGATCGTACGAACGGCAACCTGGTTGACGCACCTCGACTTCGACTGGGAGAGCCCCGTATGGCGGCACTGGCTGCAGGCCCTCGGGGACGGCCACACATTGGTCCGCTACGACGAGCGAGGCTGCGGACTCTCGGACCGTGACGTGGGTGATCTCTCGATTGACACGTGGGTCGCCGACCTGGAGAGCGTGGTCGACGCGACAGGACTCGATCGCTTCTCGCTGCTTGGCATCTCGCAGGGCGCCGCCGTCGCGCTCGTGTACGCGGCCCGTCACCCCGAGCGGCTCACCCACCTGGTCCTCTACGGGGGCTTCGTCCGCGGGCGCAGGTTGCGCCGGCCCGAGGAGCGCCTGCTGCACGAGGCGCTGATCTCGGCGATCCGCGCCGGGTGGGGGGAGCCGAACCCCGCGTTTCGCCACGTGTTCAGCATGCTGTTCCTCCCGCACGGCACTGCCGAGCAGATGGCGTGGTACGACGAGCTTCAGCGCCGCTCGACGTCAGCCGCGACCGCCGCACGCCTGTACGACGCGCGCGGGAACATCGACGTGGCCGAGTTGGCTCCGCGGGTGACCACCGACACGCTGGTCATGCACGCTCGAGACGATCAAGTCGTCCCGGTGGACGAGGGCCGGCGGCTCGCCGCCCTCATCCCCGGTGCGCGGTTGGTGCTCCTCGACTCGGCGAACCACATCCTGCTCTCGGAGGAACCGGCATGGCCGACCTTCGTATCGGAGATCCGCGCCTTCCTCGGCGGCGGCGGCGAAGCTGCCGCCGCCGAACAGGGGATCGATGACCTGACCGTGCGTGAGCTCGAGGTGCTCGAGTGCGTCGCCGCGGGGCTCACCAACGAGGCGATCGCCGACCGGCTGCACGTCAGCGTCCGCACGGTGGAGCGACATCTCGCGAACATCTACGCGAAGCTGCGCGTCTCCGGCAAGGCGGGACGGGCCGCGGCCGCCGCGAGGTACTCCGGGGTGCACGCGCCACGCCCGTAGCCGCAGGGTGGCTCCTGCGTGTATGCCGCCAGCTGCACCCCTCCGGCCTGGGTGATGGCACCGATGCGGGCAGGGTCGACGCTTCATAGCGTCGTGCCGAGCCAGGGCATTCGCCCGGCGACGGAAGGAGGATTCGAATGGACGGCGCAAGCACCCTCACCCGGGGAGACGCGAAGGTCGGGGCGCCGATCGCAACCCACACGGTTCAGGGTGGCGGCGGGCTCCGGCTGCACGTGCGGGAGTGGGGAAACCGAGCGGGGCCTCCAATCCTGTTCGTGCATGGCTGGTCGCAGAGTCACGCCTGCTGGTCCCGGCAAGTCGCCGGCGGGCTCACAGAGGACTTCCGCGTCGTGACGCTCGACAACCGCGGCCACGGCATGTCCGAGAAACCCACTGATGCCAGAGCACTACCTCGACCCGCGGCACTGGGCGGATGACATCGCAGCGGTCATCGACGGTCTGGGTCTGGACCGCCCGGTGCTCGTCGCCTGGTCCTACGGCGGGTTCATCGTGACCGATTACGCGCGCGCGTACGGCGACCGGGACATCGGGGGGATCAACCTCGTCGGGGGCGCGGTGATGTTGACGCCTCCCACGTTCGACCACATCGGTCCGGGATTCCTCGAGAACGCGCCGGACGCCTGCGGGCCCGACCTGAGCGCGTGCATCTCGGCCATCCGGCGGTTCCTGGAGGCCTGCGCCGCCAATCCGCTCAGCCACGACGACTGGAGCACGGCGCTCTGCTGGAACATGGTCGTGCCGTCCGAGGTCAGGGCGGCGCTGATCGCCCGGGCGATCGACGCCGACGACGTCCTGACCGGCCTCGCCGTGCCGGTGCTGGTCTCGCATGGGCGACGCGACGCGATCATCCTGCCGTCCATGGCCGAGCACGTGCTCGGCGTGTGCGCCGCAGCCGAGCCGTCCTGGTACGAGGACGCGGGCCACATGCCGTTCCTCGAGGACCCCGTCCGGTTCGATCGCGAGCTGGCTGACTTCGTCCATCGGGTGCGCGAATCACCGCAACCCGGGTAAGCGGTCGCGGCCGGCCGGCCGGCCGGCCGTGCGGCTACCGACGTCCCGCCGCGTACCAGGCGCGGGCGTCGAGGGCGAACGGGCCGGCCGTCCGGCCCAGTCGCGCGGCGAGCTCGGCCTTGAGCGCGTCCCGCCGGGTCGCATCGAGGGACGCGCAGTAGGCGCCGGCCGGGCCGACGCCGCCGAGAAACCCCTGCCACAGATCGTCGAAGTCGTCGTAGCCGGCGTGAACGTCGAGCGCGCCGCCGGTCACCTCGCGGAAACCAGCCCCGGCGAGGAGGGCTGCGACCTCGCCGTCGCGCCCGAAGCGCCTCTCGGCGGCTTCATCCGGCGCATCGGGATCGAGAGCAAGCGCCGCTTCCCAGAACGCGCCCAGGACGCGCATCCCCCCGCCGAAGTCCCACACGCATGCCGCGACCACGCCGCCGGGACGGAGCACGCGCCGCATCTGGGAGGCGGCGGCTTCGGGATTCGGGACGAAGTGCAGCACGAGCTGCGCCAGCACCGCGTCAAACGATCCGTCCGCATGTGGCAGCGCCTCGGCCGACGCCTCGCGCACGTCGACGCCCGGGTTGCGGGCGCGGCACTCCGCGACGAACTCCGGAGACGGATCGACCGCCGCGACGTTCGCCGCGCCGAGCCGCCGGACGAGCTCGGACGTGAGGGCACCGGGGCCGCAGCCGACGTCGAGCGCCCGCATGCCCGGCGCGATTCCCGCGGCATCCGCGAATGCACGAGCGAGGTTCGGCGAGTACCGCCCGATCAGCCGGTCGTAGGCGCTGCCGCTGACGCGGAACGTCGCCGCGCCACCGAACTCGTCGCCGGCGTCGCTCAACGCGCCGGCATCTCCGTGGTGAGCTCCGGCCGGGAGTAGTGACCGGCGGTATCGAGCACCCGGCGCGCCGCGATAATCGCGCCCGGGTCGCAGTCGGCGAACAGGATCTCCTCGCGGCCGCGCACCGGACCTGCGAGCAGGTTCCCCCACGGGTCGCAAATCAGGCTCGCCCCGGAGAGCAGCTCGTCCGGGCAGGCGGCGAGCTCGCCGGCCATCGGGAAATCGTCCGGGAACGCCGACTTCGGCAGGTACTGCACCGGCGAGATCAGGAACGCCCCCGCCTCGAACGCGAACGCCCGCATTGCGCCCACCCAGCGCTCGCCGTCGTCGGCCGTCGGGGCGAGGTAGAAATCGACGCCCTCCCGGTGCAGCCGCAGGCGGGCCTCCGGCATGTAGTTCTCCCAGCAGATGAGCCCGCCGACGCGCCCGAACTCGGTCTGCACGACGTGCAGGTC
Source organism: uncultured Thermoleophilia bacterium (assembly GCA_963777565.1). Lineage (GTDB taxonomy): Bacteria > Actinomycetota > Thermoleophilia > Miltoncostaeales > Miltoncostaeaceae > CALMEC01. The sequence goes on along the minus strand of CAVZQZ010000008.1, from coordinate 227,919 downwards.
GTCGACCTCGCCCTGGCCCCAGAAGATGCGCTCGTGCAACGTCGGGACGAGCTTGCGCCGCCGCTGGGCGAGCCGGCCGTCGGGGGCGAACAAGAGGAGGGTGTTCCACAGCGTGCCGGGACGGCCGGAATCGCGCTCGTTGACGCCGATCGCGACCCACGCTGCCGCGCGCCGGGCGGCCGCGCCGAGGCGCTCGGTTGCGGGGCCGGGGACGTCCACCGATGCGGCCCACATCCGCCGATGAAGTTCCGCGGCGTCGGACGTGAACCGGGCGCAGGAGTACGCCCACGACGAGTTGGGGTACAGGCTGACGAATGACTCGGGCAGCACGATGAGCTTTGCGCCCTCGGCGCCGGCCTCGCCGATGAGCCGGCACGCCTTGTCGAGCGTCGCGTCGGCGTCCAGCACGACCGGCGTGGCCTGGATGCAGGCGACCCGGATGCTCGCCATCACATGACCTCCGTCGTGAGCTCGTCGACGACCTGCGCGGTGTGCTCGCCGAGTCGCGGCGCCGGTCGTGCGGTGCGGGCCGGAGTGCGCGACATCCGCAGTGGCGGTCCGACGACCAGCTCGGGCCCCAGCGTCGGATCCTCGATCTCCACGATGAGGCCCAGGTCGTGCGCGTCGGGGTGGTCGAGCAGCGAGAGCGGGCGATCCGAGACGAGGCCGTGCGGGAGCTGCGCGGCGTCGAACCGCTCCCGCCAGGTGGCGGTCGTCTCCTCTGCGAGCCGCGCCGTGAGGACCTCGGCGAGCGCGTCGGAGTTGCGGGCGCGCGCGGGCAGGTCGGCGAAGCGCGGGTCGCTCAGAAGGTGCCCCAGACCGAGGGCATCGAGGAGACGTGCGTGCAGCCGCGGAGCGTAGCAGGCCACCGCGATCGCTCCGTCGGCGGTCGGGTACGGTCGGTAGAACGCACCGACGAACCGGTTGAAGAGCGGCTCGCCGGAGCCGTCCCGCACCAGCCGGTGCGCGGCCGCCGCGCCGGCCGCCTCCAGCAGAGACGTCTCGACCACCTGGCCCCGGCCGCTCTGCTCGCGCTCGAGCAGCGCCGCGAGGATGCCCGTGGTCATGATGAACGGCACCAGCGTGTCGTGGACCGGGATGGGGATCGGCCGGCCGCCGTTGGCCGCCACGAGCCCGGATTCGCTCTGCAGCGCGACGTCTGTTCCCCGCCGACCGCCGGGGCCGAACGCCGAGAGCGCGCAGTAGACCAGGCGCGGATTGCGGGCACACAAATCCTCAGGGCCTGCGCCGAGCCGCTCCACGACCCCCGGCGCGAGGCTGTGCACGAACACGTCCGCCCCGTCGACGAGGCGACCGAGCAGCTCGCGATCATCCGCGGCCTTGAGGTCGAGCACGATGCCGCGCTTGTCGCGGTTGACCGCATGGAACTGCCGGCTCTCGCAGTGGACGTCGTCGACGCGTCGCCATTGGTCGCCCTCGGGCGGCTCGACCTTCACCACATCCGCGCCGAGCTGGGCGAGGTACATCGTGGCGAGCGGGCCGCCCAAGTGGTGTGTCAGGTCGACGATCCGCACCCCGGCGAGGGGCCCGGCGCTCATCGCCCCGCCTCCGCATACGCGGCGGCGAGCTCTGGCTGCCCCTCGCGCGGGCCGCAGCAGTACATGCGGTGGTCCTCGATGCCCTCGGGGCCCGACGCCAGGATGTGCGCCTGGCGCACCACCCACGTCGCGCCCTCGTATGTGGACGTGCGCTCGAACTCCACGACGATCCGCTCCCCGTCCTCGGTCGTGCTGAGGAACGAGTACGCCGGCGCCTCCTCCCAGGTCGTGTACCACTCCGCGACCTTTGCGGCGACCGCGTCGACGCCCTCGTGCACCTGGAAGGTGTTCGGCGTCATCGCGACCAGCCGGGCGCCGGGTGCGTAGGCCGCGCGGATCCCGTCCGCGTCCTTTCGATCGATTGCCGCTATCAGGTCCGCAACATGCTGGCTCATGACTCCTCGCTGGATGGTCGTCGCCGTCGTTGGGGTGAGTGTCCAGGACCGCCGTCAAGCCCCCTGTCAAGCCAGCGTTAGCGCTGCGTCGCCGGTGCCATTTCCATCTCGGGCTGGTCGGTCGGCATCGCCATCTCGGGCTGGTCGGTGGGCATCGCCAGCCCGGGCTGGCCGGACGGCATCGCCATCGCCGGATCGGTGAGCCCGGGGACGCTGCCGGGGGAGAGCGCGATCCAGATCCCGAACGCGACGAGCGCGACCGCGACGGCCCCGGAGAGGCGCGCGCCGAAGGGCAGGACCTTCTCCGTGAAGATGAGCGCCGCCACGACCGCCATCCACGTGATGCTCATCACGCCGACGGCGAACAGCACGAGCATGAGCCCCGCGCAGCACCCGAGGCACCAGGCACCGTGCTCGACCCCCATCGCGAAGGCCCCGGCGCCGCCCCGGCGCCATCGATGCATTACGAAATGCAGCGGCGTGCGGCAGTGGCGCAGGCACACCCGCTTGAGCGGCGTGAGCTGGTAGACGCCCGCTGCGGCAACGGCGATGCCCGCCGCGAGCGGTCCGCCGCGATCCCACGCGAGGAACCCCGGATCAAGGGACTTCACCGCGCGGAATGCCCCGTAGGCCACCAGGCCGCAGGCCGTCCACACGGCGAGGTACCCCAGGATGAACATCCATGTGGCGACGAGCGCCTCGATCGCGCGCCGGGTGCGCTCCAGGGTCACCCGGTGCACGACGAGCACCATCGGCGTCGTCGACGGGAGCATCATCGCCGCCATCATCGTCACCCAGACGCCGACGAACCACGCCATCCCGCCGAGATCCGTGCCCGGTCCGGCGTCCATGCCGCGCATCCGGTCGATCGTCACGATCCAGGTGACGAGCGCGACGGCGAGCAACCCCACCACGACCAACAACACGGTCGGCGTCCGCGGCCGTCGGCGGAGCTGGGGCGGGCGAGTCGCAGCCCCGACGCTCACCGAGACCGGCCCGGCCCGATTCACGCGTCCACCGACGTGTACGCGAACGTGCTCTCGTAGGCGCACATCCCACGGAAGTCGAACGCGAGGGGCGGCGCCTCGTCGACATGGAGCAGGTCGGCGTACAGCTCCATTCCCGCTCGGTCGTGCCCGGGAATGACGCAGGTCACCTGCTGCAGTTCCGCCGCAGGGCCGCGAACCCGCACCGACACCTCGCCGCCGGCCCGGAACCAGCCGCGCCCCGGAGCGTGGTCGATCTCAATCCGAGTCGCCCGCCACCCGAGAAGATGGCTCTCCTTCCACACCCACGGGAACTGCCGCTCCGGCGTCCCGCCCAGCTTGCCGGTGAGGATCGCGACCATCGCCTCCCGCTGGCGCTCATCCCCGCGTTCGTCCACGTACAGGAAGAACGTCCACGGCGACCCCGGCTCGTCGTCGTCGTAGCGGGTCGCCATCACGGCGCCCATCCCTGACAGGTCGACGTTGCCCGCTCGACCGTCCCGCACCGCCCACGAGAGCGCGCCGAGGCAGACGCCGTGCGTCGAGCGGCCGCCCGCCAGACCGTCGACCCGTCGACACGGACAGATCGCCTCGCAGTTGCAGGCTTCGAGGTACGTCCCGTTGATCGCCCAGGGAAGGAGATCGGTCACGCAGCCTCCTCGAGGTCCTTCACGGCGCAGTATGCCGCGCCGCGCGGCCGACGCGAGGTCGGGCGTCGACCCGAGGAACGTCGACTGAGATCGCGTGCACCCGGAGGCGTCGAAGGCGGCAGCGCTCGCGTGTGAGGCACGGACCGTCGAGCCGCAGGATCCGCTCCCGACCGTCTCCGAGCGGCCGGCGGGCACCTCGAGCCCAGTCGGCGATCAGATCCTCGCCTCGGGCGTAGTGCTTGAGCACGTCGTGGTCGTCGACCGCCTCCTCACCAAGGCGCCCCGTCGCGACAAGCGCGTCGACCGCGGTAACCGCGGCGTCGGCCATCACGAAGAGCGGCGTGCCGTCCATCTCGCAGACGAACCTGCCCTGCGCCTCCACGCGCGGGTTCGGCCGTATCACCTGCAGATCGAGGGCGATCCCTCCTGGGCGCGTGGCGTCGATCATTCTGCCCAGGACGTGCACGACGTCCTCCGGTTCAACGCATCAGAGCGACCACGAGAACACGGTGATGTCGAACGATTTCGGCGGGACCTCGATGTCACGACCGGAGGCGATCCGGTACTCGACGCGCTCCGCCAGCTCTGGAGCAAGCGATCGACGTGCCCTGCCGACCGCGTCACGGTCGGAGTCGAACGCGAGGACACGGGCCGCATCACGGGCGATCCCGACGGTGAGGCGCCCGTCTCCGCAGCCGAGCTCGAGCACCTCCTGCCCGTGGAAGTCCGCGAGACGACGAAGCGACCCGAGGTGCGCCTGCTCCGGGTCGAGCACCCGCCGCGGTTCAGCCGTTCCCATCACTCGTGCCTCCGATCCGTGGCGATCGGTGGGCCACCGCTGTGCGCAAACCCTCGAGCCCGCCTGGAGGCGCGGCGCCCCCAGGCGCAGGCTCTGGGCCCCGGGTGACCTGGATCAGCTCTCGTACTTGAACGACAGGTTGAGGCGGGCGCGGTAGCGCGCGACCTTGCCGTCGTCGATGGTGACGTCCAGCTTGACGACCTCGGCGACGCGCAGGTCGCGGAGGCTCCCGGACGCCGTCTCGATCGCGACGCGAGTCGCGGCCTCCCACGACTCCGTGCTCGTCCCGACGACGTCGATGACGCGGTAGACGCTTTCCTCGGCCATCTCGCTCCCCCTCCTGTGTAATTGAAGAGTATTCGTGGCGAATCGCACGAACTGGTCGGGATTATCTGCGTCGACGCGACCGACGGCAAGGTCGGACACGCTCGATGTCCGGGAGTCATCGGGACACGTGATGGACCATCTCAACCGCGTCGGCCGCCTGCACCAGCGCGAGATGCGACAGCGCCTGCGGGGTGTTCCCCGCGTGGCGCCCGCCGGCGACGTCGTACTCCTCCGACAGGAGGCCGACATCGTTTGCCAGGGCGACGAGACGGTCCATGAGCCGCTTGCCGTCGCGGCGGCGCCCGCTGCGCGCGTACTGCTCGGCCAGCCAGAACGAGCAAGCGAGAAACGGGTGCTCCCCCGGCGGCAGGCCGTCGACGCCGCGCTCGGTCTCGTAGCGCAGAAGCAGCCCGTCACGTAGGAGGTCCTGCTCGATCGCCGCGACGGTGCCGAGCATCCGCGGATCGTCAGGTTCGACGTACCCGACCTGTGGGAGCTGCAGCAGCGCGGCGTCCACGCCGCTCACCCGGAACACTTGCGTATAGGTGCCGCGCTCGCGGTCGAAGCCATGGGCCTCGATCCGCTCGCGAACGACATCCCGCATGCGCTCCCATCGCTCGACCGGACCGGCAAGGCCGTGACGCCGGACGGCTCGCACTCCGCGGTCGAACGCCGCCCAGATCATCACTTGCGAATGCGTGAAGAGCCGCGCTCGCCCGCGCACCTCCCAGATGCCGTGATCCGGCCGCTGCCAGTTGCGCTCGATGAAGTCGAGCAGCGCCAACTGCAGGGGCCACGAGAACTCGTCCTCGTGGATGCCGGCGACCCTGGCGTTCTCGAGCGCGACCATCACCCTGCCGAGCACGTCAGCCTGGTACTGGCGAACCGCACCGTTGCCGATCCGCACCGGCCGCGAGCCCGCATATCCGGCGAGATGCGGGAGCTCGCGCTCGGGAAGGTCGCGCTCCCCGGCGATGCCGTAGACCACCTGCACGTCGCCGGGATCGCCGGCGATGGTCCGCAGCAGCCAGTCGCGCCATTCTCGTGCCTCGTCGAGGTAGGCGTGACCCATGAGCGCTTCGAGCGTCAGCGCCGCGTCACGCAGCCAGCAGTAGCGGTAGTCCCAGTTGCGCCGTCCGCCGAACTGCTCCGGGAGCGATGCGGTCGCCGCCGCGACGATGCCGCCGGTCTCCGCATGGGTGAGCGCACGCAGCACGAGCAGCGATCGGCGCACGGCGGGCCCATGGTGCCCCAGGCAGCGGCCGCGGTCGGCCCAGGACTGCCACCATGCCACCGTCCGCTCGAGCCCGTGCGACGCTTCGATCCGCGTCGGGATCTCGCGATGGGACGGGTACCAGGTCAAGCTGATGTCGACGACGTCACCGGTGGCGACCTCGAACGTGCCGGCGTGCAGGTGGTCGACCGCGGACGGCAACGGGCCGCCCCGCAGCAGCACCGCGTTCGGTCCCGCGACCGCGAGGATCGCAGGCTCGCCGTCACGGTCTGTGACGCGGCGAATCCACGGAATCGTCGCGCCGTAGCCGAAGCGGATCTCGAGCTCCTGGCGCATCGCGACCGTGCCTCGCACGCCAGTGATGCGGCGCAGCACGTCGGCGCGGTGGTCGCCAAGCGGCATGAGGTCGACCACCTCCACCTCGCCCGACGGCGTCTCCCACCGCGTGCACAACACGAAGCTATCCCCGACATACGAGCGGCTTCGCGCGGTGACCTCGCCCTCGGGCGCGATCAGCCAGCGGCCGTTGTCCGGGTCGCCGAGCAGGGCGGCGAACATCGCCGGCGAGTCGAAGCGCGGCAGGCACAGCCAATCGATGCTGCCGTCGCACCCGACCAGGGCCGCCGTGTGGCAGTCGCCGATGAGCGCGTAGTCCTGAATCGCGAGCGCCACAACTGGCATCCTGCCCGCTCCGGCGGCACGGACGCCGCGGACCGGTCGGCGCAGGACGGGGCAGATCCCGTCGAGGATCGCCGGATCGTCGATCGTCGACGGGTTGCGGCGGTGGATCTCGGCGTAGCGCGCCATGGCCGGCCCAAGCCTGCTCCGGCCCGCCGCGACCCACCGCCAGGCGGCCCTTCGCAAAGCCCAGGCAAAGAGTTCCCAACGGTTGATCGAAGACCGCGGCGAGGCCCATAAGGACGGCTCCCCTGCACCGTGTTGGGAGTAACGCCAGCGCACCTCCCGACACTGAAAGGCATGAACATGAACGTGAACGCCATCGACCACCACGTCAGCGCATTGCTCGACCGGCTCGACCCCGCAGGAGGCCGTTGCACGGTCGCCGGTTGCGTCCACCACCCGGCGCGTCCCAGCGCCGACCGGGGCAAGTAGACCCATCATGCGTACGGCCGTCGCCATCGACACGGGAATCGCGACATCGGCGGAGCTGCCCGCGGACCTCGTCGCGTTGCTCCCCGTGCGCAACGCGATCGCCGACGCGCTCGACGGCATGGGCTGGGAGCACGACGAGGCACTCCGCGTGCTGGTGTCGGCCGTCGAAGGGCTCGTAAACGCCGTCGAGCACGGCTCGACGGCCGGCGGACGAGTGAGCGTCCGGTGCGAGGTCCACACCGACCGGGCCGAGCTCCTGATCGTCGACGGGGGGCGACCCGACGGAGAGACGGCACGCCTCCACCCCGCGCTCCCCGGCGCCGACGCAACGTCGGGCCGGGGATTGGCCCTCATGCACGGCCTGGCCGACACCGTCACCTGCCGCCCCTTCCGACGCGGCACCGAGCTCCGGCTCGGATTCGAACGCCGGCTCGTGGGAGCGATCCGATGAGCCCTCCGGCCGTCCTCGCGCCGTCCGCAAGTTGGGCGCCGTGCCCCACCTGCTGGGGCCAGCGCCGGATCTTCGAGGATCGAAACGGTGAGGGCCTCGTACCCGACACCTGCCCCGGCTGCCTGGGACTCGGCGAGATCCTGAGCTGACGCCCGCGCGCGCCTGCGCGCGAGGGACGTACGAAACGCGCCGTTGCAGGCTCGTTGACTCACGAGGCGCGGGAGCGTCAGAGTGACCGCGTCGACGAAGGGAGCGGTACGGATGCGCGTGCTCACACTCACGAACCCACGCATGCGGGGCCCCGACGTGGCGAAGGTGCAGAAGGCGTTGAAGATCCGGGTGGACGGCATTTTCGGCCCCGGCACCGCCAGGGCGGTGTTCGCCTGGAAGCGCACGGTCGGATATCCCGAGGACGAGATCAACGCCGGCCTCGGCGAGCGTGGCCAGGGCTACCTGCTGGGCACCACGCCGTTCCCCGCGGACTACCTGATCCGCGCGGCGACGCGGGCGCTGCAACACCATGCGCATGAGCTCCTTGCGAACACGCCGCCGTTCGGCACCGGCGCCGCGCCCAACCGCCAGCTGCGCTGGCCGGTGAAGCCGTTCGACGGTCCGCACCAGGTGCGCGGCACCTTCGGCGAGGTGCGCGGGCTCGTGGGCGTCGCCGGCACGAAGGGCCTGGTCGGCGCCCGGCTGCACGAGTTCCTCGCCACCCTCAACCCCGTCCTCGCGGTCGGCCGGCGGATCATCCACCACGGCATCGACATCGTCGCGCCCGACCTCACGCCGGTCTATGCGCTCACCGACGGCGTTGCGACATGGGGTGGCAGCGCCAACTACAGCCGGTTCGTCCGGGTCGGCGATTTCGAGTACGTGCACCTGAAGGACCCGATCCGCGAGGGCGCCAAGGTCAAGGCGCACACCACGGTGATCGGGAAGGTGTTCCCGGGCCAGCAACACGTGCACCTCACCCGCTGGGCCGGCGGGCGGCCGGTCAACCCCCTGCGATTCGGGGGCATGCTGAACTACCAGGACACCTCGCCACCCGAGATCCACGCCCTCGTCGCCTACCGCAACGACGGCACCAAGGTCGATCTGCAGCAGATCAACGGGGCCGTCTCGCTGTTCGTCAACGCGACCGACGTGCAGAGCAACGGGGGCAACCACACGGGTGTCTACCGGCTCGGCTACCGGGTGACCGACGCGGGCGGAGCGACGGTCGTCGGGCCGTACCAGTGCGTGCAGATGGACGTCGCGCCGCCGGAGCCGATCGGCAACATCCTCTACACCACCCAGTCGACGCGCCACAAGTTCGACCCGATCTTCTGGACGCGGCTGACCGTGAAGAGCCCGTCCGCGGACGGAGTGCTGCACACCGGACACCTCCCGGCAGGGCCGTACGCGGTCGAGGTGACCGCCGCCGACGTGATGGGCAACGCCACGACACAGGCGTTCCCGATCACCATCATCCCCGTCTGATCGCGCGGCCGCGGGCCCGTCCGGGCCCGCCCGCCGGCGCGCGGCACGCTCCGTCTTTGCCGAAATCGAACTCCGCGTTTGCCCAAGGTGGCAACTCGTTAGCCCGCGCCTGTCGGAGGCCGCCCTAGCGTTCAGTTCGAGCAGAACACCTGCCAGACCACAAGGAGCGAACCAATGAAGTCGGCAACTCGAATGATCGCAGCAGTCATCGCAGTCGGGGTCGTGGCGCCGCTGCCCGCAGCGCTGGCGAAGAACCCCCGGGACATTCGTGTCGCCGGCACATGCACCGGCGCCAGCACCGCCAAGGTCAAGCTGAGCCCCGACAACGGCCGCATCGAAGTTGAGTTCGAGGCCGATCAGAACCGCAACGGCGTCTCCTGGAAGTGGGGTCTGGCACGCAACGGCAAGACGATCGCCTCGGGGATCGCCGTCACCAAGGCCCCCAGCGGGTCGTTCACGGTGCGCCGTCTGATCTCCAACGCCTCCGGACCCGACCGGATCACGGTCCGGGCGAGCCGGGCGAACGGCGAGGTGTGCATCGCCCGCGCGACGTTCTGACCGACCACCACGCAACGCCACCAACCGAGGGGAGTCAACTCAATGTCACAGGGACGCAACCGCCGTCGCCGTCGCCGCGGCAAGTTCACACTCGCGACGCCCGCCAGCCGCCAGAGCTCGTCGAACACGAGCACCGGCACCCAGGGGCGCACCCGCACCCGCACCGGCCGGTAAGTAGCACCCGCCGGATGTACGGGGCCGGGTGGCCGCACCATCACGGTGCGGCCACCCGGCCCCGTTTCCGTCATGAACCCAACCGGACCCGCCAAACCCCACCACCACGACGGCGTCGCGATCGCCCCCGCGGTCGGGCTGCGCATGATCGCCCGGCGCTTCTGGCCCTACGCGCGCCCCTACCGCAAGTGGATCGCGCTGAGCCTCATGCTCGTCGTGATCGTGCCCGCCATCGAGACCGCCAAGATCTGGATGTTCAAGCTGGTCATCGACGACGTGCTGGTGCCGAAGGACTTCGGCCCGTTCATCTGGATCGCCGCGGTGTTCCTCGCCCTCACCGTCGTCGGCGGAGCGATCGCCGTGCTCGACGACACCCTGTCCGCGTGGATCGGCGAGCGCTTCGTCCTCGCCGTGCGCCTCGACCTGTTCCGCCACCTCCACCGCATCTCCCTGGTGAACCTCGGCCGGCGCAAGATGGGCGACGTGATCGCGCGCCTCACGGGCGACGTCGGCGCCATCGAGGGGTTCGTCGTCGGCGGGCTCACCGACGCGGTCGCATACGGGGCCGAGGCGGCGTTCTTCACGACGGCGCTCTTCCTCATCAGCTGGCAGCTCGCCCTCATCTCTCTCGTCGTCGCGCCGCTCTTCTGGTTCGCTGCGCGGCGCTTCTCGGATCTGATCCGCGACGCCTCCCGCGAACGGCGCCGGCGCAGCGGCACGATCAGCGCCGTCGCGGAGGAGAGCCTCGCCAATGCCGCGTTGGTGCAGGCCTACCACCGGCAGGACCACGAGGCGGAGCGCTTCCGCAGCGAGAGCGAGGCGAACTTCACCGCGTCAATGCGCTCCGCCCGGCTGCAGGCGCTGTTCTCGCCGGCGGTCGAGGTGATCGAGGTCCTCGGGGCGCTCGTCGTGATCGGATTCGGCACGTGGCAGCTGTCGTCGGGCCGCCTCACGATCGGCGGCCTGCTGGTCTTCCTGACGTACCTCACGCAGCTGTACGAGCCCATTCGCGGGCTGAGCAAGCTGGCGACGTCGCTGCACTCGGCCGCCGCGGGCGCCGAGCGGGTCGTCGAGATCCTCGACGAGCCCCCGGCGGTGGTCGCCCACCCCGACGGAGCCCGGCTCGACGGTGTGCGCGGGGAGCTTCGCTTCGCCGATGTCGGCTTTGCGTACGGCCACGGGCGCGACCCGGCCCTGCGCGGCGTGTCGTTCACCATCGCGCCGGGTCGCGTCACGGCGCTCGTCGGAGCGAACGGCGCCGGCAAGTCGACGGTCGCCCGGCTGGCGCTTCGCCTTCACGACCCTGACTACGGTCGCGTGCTGCTCGACGGTCGCGACCTGCGCGGCCTGGACTTCGAATGGCTGCACGACCAGATGGCGGTGGTGCTGCAGGACTGTCTGGTCATGGACGCGACGATCCGGCAGAACATCGCGTTCGGCCGGCCGGATGCCACAGACGAGGAGGTCGAGGCGGCGGCGAGACGCGCGGGAGCGCACGAGTTCATCGAGCAGCTCCCGGCCGGGTACGCGACCCTCGCCGGCCCGCGCGGGGTGCGACTCTCCGGCGGTCAGCGCCAGCGAATCGCGATCGCCCGGGCATTCATCCGCGACGCGCCAATCGTCATCCTGGACGAGCCCACCAACCACCTCGACGCGTCGGGTTCGGACACGCTGCTCGACGCGGTCAGGGAGCTGGCGCATGGTCGCACGACGATCGTCATCACGCACGACCCGGCGGTCATCGCCGAGGCCGACGACGTGATCTCCTTCGACGGGGGTCGGATCGTCGACCGGCCCGTCGCCGCGACCGTCGGACCCCATCGGCCGGTGGCCGCGTGAGCCAGGCGATCGCGACGGTGCGCCCGGGCCGGGACGTCGCGTCGGGGTACCGCGTCGTCCAGCTGCTTCGCCGCGGCGAGGAGGTGGACGTGTACGACGTGTGGAGCGCGGAGCGCGACTGCCGGTGCGTCGCGAAGGTGCTGCGACCGGACCGTGCGGACGACCGCGCCGCCCGGCGGCGCCTCGTCGGCGAGGGCCGGCTCCTTGCCGGTCTGGCCCATCCGCACCTCGTCCGCGCGTACGAGGTACGCGAGGGGCGTGATCCGATGGTGGTGCTCGAGACGCTCACCGGTGAGACGCTGGGACACATGGTCGACCGTGGCGAGCGGCGACTCGCGACCGCGGAGCTCGGCGCTCTCGGGGTGCAGCTGTGCTCGGCGTTGTCGTACCTCCATCGCAACGGAGTGCTGCATCTGGATCTCAAGCCGTCCAACGTGATCAGTCAGGCCGACCAGGCGAAGCTCATCGACCTCGGCATCGCGCGGCCCCCGGGTCGCGGCCGGCCGGGCGTCGGCACGCCGGCGTACATGGCGCCGGAGCAGGTACACGGCGGCGACCTCTCCGAAGCGACGGACGCCTGGTGCCTCGGGGCGCTCCTCTACCGGTCGGCGACCCGTGTCGCGCCGTTCGGCGAGGGCGGCGTCGGTCGCGAGCCACGGAGGGCGGCGCCAGTCCGCACCCACCGCCGCCTGCCGACCGCGATCGCGGAGGCGATCGACGCGTGCCTCGAGCCGGCACCCCGCGACCGGCCCACTGTCGCCCAGATGGCCGCCGCGCTGCGCCAGGTGGCCCGGTAGCCGCCGATTTCACCCCGAGAGGCGCCTGCCGCAACCCGCCGGGTGCCAGGCACCGCGACGAGAACCCGCCTGGCAACTCAGCTGGATCGGGCATCGGTGCCAGGCACCCTTAACACGACGTTAATGTTCCGGCCCGCGGGCGAGCCGGGGATGGTGACGCTAGGCGGTCTCGAGCGCAGCCGTGAGGTCGACCAGCTCGACCTCGACGGTCATCGACTCCGTCGCCCCGCCCACGTAGGCGCCCCTGATCGGCACCACGTCGCCGTAGTCGCGCCCCACCGCGATCCGCACATGGCGGTCGCCCAGCTCGCCCGGGTGCGTGGGGTCCTCCTCCACCCAACCGGCCCCCGGAACCTGCACCTCCACCCAGGCATGGCTCTCGACCGGACCCTCCCGGTCCGGTTCGTACAACCAGCCGCTCACATACCGCGCCGCAACCCCGCGCTGCCGGCACACCGCCAGAAACACGTTCGCAAAGTCCTGGCACACGCCCCGACCCGCAGCGATCACACCCTCCGCCGGCGTCTCGACATCGGTCGTGCCCGGCTCGTAGACCAGCGCATCGTTGATCGCCACCGCGAGCGCCGACACCCATTCAGCCACCCCGGCATCCACCGGGACGGCGAGGCCCGCCGCGAACGACCGCGTCGCGGCCGACCACGCGACGTGTGGGCTGGGGGTGAGAAACTCCGCCCAGTCGTCGCGGTAGCCGTCGCTGTCGACGATCGCCCACTGCTCCGGACCGTCGTCACGCTCGGGCATCACCAGCGCCGGCGCCATCGCGACGACGCTCGATGCCTCCATCACCAGCCGGTCGTGGCACTCGACGATCTGGCACCACCACAGGCGGTTGCCGTAGAGGTCGAATGACTCCGCCACATCCGCAGCCGGCCACACCTCCAGATCGACCGACTCCACCGACTGCCGCGGCCAATCGACCGGGCTCAGCCGGATCTCGTTGACGCTCTCGCGCGCCGGCGCGGAGTACGTGAACTCAGTTCTGTGCCTGATAGACAGCTTGCGCGTGTGCAACGCCGTTGTCCTCCGGGTCGGTGAAGTAGGTGCGGGCAAACGCGTCGTGGACCTCCCCGAGCCGTTCGGCCAGACGCTCCAGCATGCCCTCGTCGGCGGTGGGCTGCGCCGCCGCCGCCACGGTGCGCCGAGCCGAGAGCACCGCCGCCTTCGTGCGCGGCTCCGAGGACGCCACCCCGGCGGCCTTCAGGGCGTCGAGGCTCGTCACGAACTCGTGCAGCGAATACGTGACCGACGACGGGAGCGTGTGGTCCATGAGCAGGAACGCCTCCGGCTCGCCGTCGCTCCCGCCACCCGAGCCCACACGCAGGAAGGCCTCGTACGCCGATGCCACCTGGAGCGCGGTGCGCCAGTCGCCCAGCCCGATCGGCGTCGCGTCGTTCGCGCCGGCGAGGTTGCGGTACTCGATGAGGAGGCGCACCGTCTGCGTCGCGCGCTCGAGCGAACGGCCCAGGTTGAGGAAATGCCACAGCTCGTCGCGGCGCACCCCGCGGTCGATGGTGCCATCAACACGGGCGACCGCCGCCCGCACCTCGTGGCAGAACGCGTAGAGCCCCTCCCGGGCGATCCGGCGGGGCTGCCACGCGAGCGCACCGACTCGCGCAGCGCCGATCGCCTCGAAGACCTCGGTCGGGAGGCGATCGCGGATGGCGCGGGCACGGTCACGTGCCCGCGCCAGGCAGGCGACCACGGCGTCGGGGTTGTCGTCGCTCAGCGTCAGGTACCAGGTGACGCTGCGTTCCTCCGCTCGCCGGAAGTTGCCGTGAAACCGGTCCGTACCGCCCGCGATGCCAAGTACCGGCTCCCACACGTGACGCCGGCCGGCGCCGTTGGAGAGGTCGCCCTCGAGGGACGTCGCGTGGCCGACCTCCAGCAGCCGCGCCACCGCGATGGCCCGCTCCAGGTCGCGGGCCATCCAGTACAACGCCTCGGCGACTCGGGCGAGCATCAGTCTTCCGTCACGACCCACGTGTCCTTGCTGCCGCCGCCCTGCGAGGAGTTCACCACGAGGGAGCCTTCACGCAACGCCACGCGGGTGAGGCCGCCGGGGACCACCACGGGCTCGTCGCCGTACGCCACGAACGGGCGGAGATCCACGTGCCGGGCGGCGAAGGCACCGTCGACGAACACCGGCGCCCGGGAAAGCTTCACAACCTCCTGGGCGATGTAGCCGCGCGGGTTGGCCTCCACGCGGAGGGCGAAAGCGGCTCGCTCCGCGGGCGTGGCGTGCGGGCCGATCAGAATCCCGTATCCGCCCGCGCCGTCGACGGACTTGACGACGAGCTTATCGAGGTTCGCGAGCGCATGGGCACGCTGCTCGGAGCGGTCGAGCATGAACGTCGGCACCTGCCCGAGGATCGGCTCCTCGTTCAGGTAGTAGCGGATGAGGTCCGGGACGAACATGTAGATCGCCTTGTCGTCGGCGACGCCGTTGCCGGGCGCGTTCGCGATCGTGACATTGCCCTCGCGCCACGCCTGCATCAGGCCGGAGACGCCGAGCAGGGAGTCGGGCCGCAGGGCCGCCGGGTCGAGGAACTCGTCGTCGATGCGGCGGTAGATGACGTTGACCGGTGCGAGCCCCGAGGTCGTGCGCAGCCACACTCGGCGATGCCGGATGACGAGGTCCCGGCCCTCGACGAGCTCGGCGCCCATCTGCTGCGCCAGGAACGCGTGCTCCGCGTAGGCGGAGTTCTGGGGGCCGGGGGTGAGCACCACGACCCGCGCCTGCCCGCTGGTGCCGGCCGCCGCGGTGATGGCGTCGCGCAGGAGCGGCGCCGCGTGGTCGACGGGCTCGACGCGCTGCGCGGCGAACGCTTCGGGGAACATCCGCCGCATGAACTCGCGGTTGTGGATGAGGTACGAGATGCCGGACGGGTTGCGCAGGTTGTCCTCGAGCACCCGCCAGGCGCCCTGGTCGTCGCGCACGAGGTCGATGCCGGCGAGGTGAACGTGCCGTTCACCCGGCGGCGTGACCCCCGCCGCCGCGCGTAGGTACCCGCTGCAGCCGGCGATCATGGTGTTCGGGACGACGCCGTCGGTCACGCACCGCCGCGGGCCGTAGACGTCGGCCAGGAAGCGGTCGAGCGCGACGACGCGTTGCACGAGCCCGGCGGAGATCTCCGCCCACTCGGGCGCCGGGATGATCCGTGGCACCAGGTCGAAGGGAAAGGTCTGCTCCATCCCCGTGTGCCCGAATGTGATGCCGTGGTTCGTGAAATGCCGCGCCACCTCGGCGCTCCGGGCCGCGAATCCCCGCCCGGTGATGCGCGACAGGCCCCGGGTCACGTCGGCGTAGATCGGCCGGGGCGAGTCGTCCGCGTCGAACATCTCATCGAAGAAGCCCTGTGTGCGGTATCCGGTGAACAGCATTCCCTCGCCTCCGTCTGCGTTGTTGCGAACGGTAGGACCTGCCCGGGAGGGGCGTCCTTCGCCACAGAGCCAAAACGCGGCGTCCACTTCTCGCCATTCGCCCATCTCGTCCGACGTTCGGCCAGTCGATGTCAGTTGCATCCTGGACAGCGGGCGATGCCGATTCCGCCGCCTGTCGCGCAACCCTGACGGTACGTAGATCGTCGCCAAGGAGGTGACCAGATGGACCGGTTCACGACCACGCCCCCGCGCATCAGCGTGCGCCAGGCGCAGCCCGCGCCGATGTGCCTCCACTGCTGGGGGCAGCGTGCCATCTGGGAGAGCTCGCTCGTAGGAATGCTTCCCGTTCGATGCGAACGGTGCACGGGAAGCGGCCGCGAACCTCCCGGCCGCATGCGCTGACGATCGCTGCGGCATCGCGCGCCTGGAGACGCTCGGGCATCGCGTGCCGTCCTCGGTCGCGCCACCGCTACGTCGCCCCAACGCACGAAGCGCGTGCGGCGTGATGAGCGTCGTCACGACGCTCATGGCGACCACGGCACTGATGAGCCGCGCCTCGAACACGCCTGGTCGGCTACCGATGCCCGCACGATGATGCATTCGCCGACTTTCTTCCCTCAGCTGCTGGTCACCGCCCTCCTTCTGGCCGGCGCGCTGGCGCTCGCGCCGCTCGCCGAGCGGATCGGGCTACCGGGTCCGGGAGCGTTCCTCGCCGCGGGCATCGCCATTGGGCTGCTTGGCATCGCGCCGTTCGACGACGTGCGCGACCTTCCCCTCCAGGAGATCGGCGCCGTCGCGCTCTACATTTTTCTCTCTGATCCTCTGGCATCGCGCCGTTCGACGACGTGCGCGACCTTCCCCTCCAGGAGATCGGCGCCGTCGCGCTCTACATGATCCTGTTCCAGGGCGGTCTGTCGACCGGCCTCCGGGCGTGGCGTGCGAACGCGCGGCCGATCGTGCTCCTCGGCCTCCCGGGCACCGCAGCCACCGCAGGCGCCATTGCGGTTGCCGGTCACCTCATCGGCCTGGACTGGTCCCTCGCGATCTTCGTCGGCGTGGCCCTCTCGCCTACCGACCCGGCGGCGGTTTACGCGACGCTCCGCTCGGGTGGCCGCGCGGGGAGCCGGCCCCGCACAGTGCTCGAGGGCGAGTCGGGCTTCAACGACCCGGTCGGGATCTCGTTCATGGTGGTCGCCCTCGCGGCCCTCGGAACCGAGGGCGCATCGTTCGGCGATGGCGTGCTGCGGCTCATCGAGGAGCTCGGCATCGGAATCGTCGGTGGCATCGTCGGGGCCGCCATCCTGCTCGGGGTCCTCCGCGCGACGCACCACCTGGAGGACGGCCTGCAGGGGATCGCGCTCCTGGTGGGCGCGATCATCGTCGGCGCAGGGACCGCGTCACTGCACGGGAGCGGCTTCCTCGCGGTTTTTTATCCACTCCTGGTGGGCGCGATCATCGTCGGCGCAGGGACCGCGTCACTGCACGGGAGCGGCTTCCTCGCGGTCTACATCAGCGGCCTCGCACTGTCGGACGCCTGGGGCAAGCAGGACGCGAGTCGGCACGCGGTCCCTGAGGCCCTGGCTGCCGTCTCGGAGCCGCTCCTGTTCGGCTTGCTCGGAGCGGCGTTCGCGGGCGCGGTCGGCGTCGACGACGTGTGGGCACTGCGGGATCTGCTGCGTTCGTCGCGGTGTTCGTCGCGTCACGCCCGCGTGCGCCGTCGCGGGCTGCGGGCACGCGTGCCGTGCCGGTCCTGGGGAGGGCTGAAAGGGGCCGTCCCGCTGCTGCTCGCCGGCTACCCGGCCCTGGACGGGCTCGGCGAAGCGGGGGCGACCGAGTCGATCGTGCTCGTCGCGACCGCCGCCTCGATCGTGGTGCAGGGCGCGACCCTCCGATTCGTCGCGGCCCGCGTTCCGGCCGCAGATACGGTCCCGACGGATGCTGGTATCGTTCCCGGGCGCGCGAAAGCGGGCGGTTAGCTCAGTGGTAGAGCACCTGCCTTACAAGCAGGGGGCCGGCAGTTCAAATCTGTCACCGCCCATGCCATGTGCGCACCGAGGGGGCGTAGCTCAGCTTGGTTAGAGCACCGGACTGTCAATCCGGAGGCCGCGGGTTCGAGTCCCGTCGCTCCCGTCACTTGAAGCGCCAGCTCACCGCGAACTTCCTCGCCACGGATCCTCCGTCGACGGCGTGACCCGCTTGGAGGAGTGCCTCCCCCGCGAGATTGACGGCTTGCAGCACCTGACAGACGATTTGCCGGGCTTCCTGGCTTACCGCGGGTGATGAATCAGCCAAGGCGGGTTTGGCGTCGGCGTGCGCGTCCGGGTGTCCCGCGCGTGTTCACGGGCTCCCCGGGGGGCACACCGAGGCTCGTCCAACCTCACGCCGTGCCCGCCGGCGGGACAGGGCCCGGCATCGCGCACCATGGAGGCGGCGCCCCTCACCGGGGCGTGCGCCGTCGGCACCGCCGGGCGGCACCGGGACGCCGCATCGCGCTACCGTAGATCGGGGAGGATCCGTGGGATCAGGTCTGGAATGAAGCGAAGATCATTCGGTCGCGACGCGGGGCTCTCGCTGCGCATGGCGTTCACGACCTTCCTGCTCGGGGCGCTCTACGTCGCCTTTGCGGTCGTGCTGTTCTCGGTCTTGAACGTTGGGCTCGCGCCGATGCTGATCATCGTGCTCGGGCTGGCGTTCCTCCAGTACTACACGTCCGACAAGATCGCGCTCATGGCGTCCGGCGCCAAGGTGGTGGAGCGCGATGAGGCGCCCGTACTGCACGAGACGGTCGAGCGGCTCTGCGCGATGGCCGACCTGCCGAAGCCCCGCATCGCCGTCGTGCCGACCGACGTCCCGAACGCCTTCGCGACCGGGCGCAACCCGAAGCACGCCGCGGTCGCGGTCACCAGTGGCCTGCTCGAGCGGCTCGAGCCGAAGGAGATCGAGGCCGTCCTTGCCCACGAGCTCTCGCACATCGCGAACCGGGACGTGCTCATCATGACGATGGCCAGCTTCTTCGCCATGGTGGCCGCGATGCTGACGCGCGTCGGGCTCTACAGCGGGATGTTCGGCGGGGGCTACGGGCGACGGGACGGCAACAGCCAGTTCCCGGTGTGGCTCTTCGTCCTGGTGGTGTCAATGGTCGTGTACGCCATCAGCTGGGTCCTGATCCGGACCCTCTCCCGGTACCGCGAGTACGCGGCGGACCGTGGCTCGGCGCTGATCACCGGCGCCCCGGAGCAGCTGATGAGCGCGTTGCAGAAGATCTCGAGCCGGATCGCCGCGATCCCGCGCGAGGACCTGCGGAAGGTGGAGGGGATGAATGCGTTCTTCATCATCCCGGCGAGTGTGAAGCAGTCGGCCGCCGAGCTCTTCATGGACCACCCGCCGCTCGAGAAGCGGCTCGCCCGGCTGGCTGCGATCTCCGCCGAGATGGGCCGGCCGGTCGCCACGTGAGCCTCGGCGACATCCTGTTCGGGCGGAAGAAGCTGAAGGACGCCGCGGAGGAGCGGCTCTTCGCGATCTCCACGGCCCAGGTCACCCTCGAGACCGAGCTCGGCCTTCGGCCGTCGGGCGCGGCCGGCGTGTGCTTCAAGCCGCTGTCGGCGGGCGAGTTCGCCCGGGCCGAGAGCGACCTGCGGCAGCTGCTCGACGTCGCCGCGAACGAAGCAGGCTCGAGCGTCGAGCGGAAGCTGGACGACCTCGGGTTCGCATGGCTGGTCGTGCGGAGTGCGGCGTTCGAGAGCCTCGTCGCGACGGTCCACCTCATCGCGTCCGAGTTGGAGCAGGGTGGCTTCGGCTCGCAGCTGCTCGCCGCCGTGTTCCGCTTCGACGGCGGTGCGCATCCCGTCTACTGGATCTACGGGTTCAAGCGCGGCGCCTTCTGGCCGTTCGTCCCGACGGGGTCGGAGCAGGAACGCGACAACGCGGCCGAGCTCGAGCTGAAAGCGAAACTGGAGAAGGAGCTCCCGATCGAGCAGGATCTGAGCCGCTGGTTCGGGCTCTTCGGCGCGCCGCTCTAGGCGCTTCGCTCGGCCGGCAGGTCGGGGATGAGGCCGTCCTCGCGGAACAGTGCCGCGGCCTCTGCCAACGACAGGTCGGACGGGGATGATCAGTTCGGAGGGCTCGAGGCTGGCCTCGTCGAGTCGCTCCCCCTGGTCGCGGCGAGACCGCGCAACTCGGCGAGACGAGCCGGCAGCCCGCGCTTGTCCTGCGCCCCCAGCCCCTGCACGGCCGCCTCGTCGATGGCGTTCTACCGCGCCACAAGCGCACGGCCGATCCGCGACTGCCCGTCACCCATCAGCCGGACGATCACCACTCCCCTCGCCGCCGGTGCCCGCGGCTCCCGGGCCGAGCGCCTTCGGGGATGCGGCCGAACCCAGTTCGGCCTTCAACTTGGCGAGCTCGTCGTCGACCTGCGACTGCGAGGCGATCTGGGCGAGCTGGCGATCGATGTCCGTCTCCCCGCCCGCGGTCAGATCCTCCAGCGCGCCGGACGCCGTCAGCTCGTCGATCGCAGCGGCGCGGGCCTGCATCTGCTCGGTCTTGTCCTTCGCACGCTGGATCGCTAGCCCGGTATCGGCCATCTGTTCGCCGATACCCGTCGCAGCCTCGCCGACCCGGACCTGCGCCTCGGCTGCCGAGTACTGCGCCTTGATCACCTCTTTCTGCGACCTGAACGCCTCGATCTTCGCCTGCAGCACACGCTGGCTCTCGATCAGCTTTTCCTGCTGCACCTCGAGTTGCGCAGCCTGCTGATCCAGCGCCGCGAGCTGCTGCTCGATGCCGGACTTCCGCTCCAGCGCCTGACGAGCGAGGTCCTCCCGGCCGGCGTCGAGCGCCGCCCGCGCCTGCGCCTCGAGCTTCGTGGCGGCTTGCTTCAGCTGGTCGCCCTGCAGCTGCAGCCGATGCTTCGCCGTGACGACGTCGGCGACGCCGCGCTTGACGTTCTGCAGGAGCTCCAGCTGCTTCTCGTAGGAGTAGTCGAGCGTCTCAGCCGGGTCCTCGGCCCGGTCCAGCAGCTTCGACACCTTCGCCTTCGCGATCTGCGACGCCCGCGACATCAAGCCTGCCATCGACTCCCCTCCCGGATACATGCAGCGTAGCGAGCCTCCCGGCATCCGGGCCACCGGCGGGTGCACCGACGGCGGGTGCGACGATCGCGCCCGGGTCGAGCCGCGGCGGACAGGCGCCGAGCCCGCCAGCATCGCCGGTGAACGGCGCGGCCGGCAGACCGCACCGGACGGGTCGCGTGGTCGCATGCGCCCTGAGGCCTCGGCGAACGCGGCCGGAGCGACCGCGCTCGGATCCGCTCAATCCCTGCCCGCAGGGTGCCCGCTACCCGTGCCGGGTGGGGGCTTACCCGATCAACCCACGTCAACGGCCGTCGCCAGTACACGCAGGCTCCGTGCCTGCAAACGCAGCTGCAAACGAACGACGTCGGACACACAGTCACGGACCGGCATCGGCGGTGTCCGGCCCCGACCCTGATCCCGCTCCAGGAGCAGGTCCCCGGGCGGACCGACACGAGCCGTCACGACCCCGGGGCGACTGTCAATCCGGAGACAGCGGGTTCGAGTCCCGGCGCTCCCGCCTCGGAAAACCCCGTCGCGACGGGGCTTTCGTCGCTCGCAGTTCCCCTTCAAGGCCCGCGAACGGGTCCTTGCAAAGCGAGAGCCCGCTGCCCCCGTGCATGCTGCGGCGCGACATCTCCGAGCGCGACCAGCGAACCTCCAGCGCCGCTCAAGCGTCTGACCCGAGGCTGACACCACTCGCGGCGGAGCACAGGGCACCGCCGGCGACGGAGGAGGAACCCAGATGAAGACGACCCACTCAACCCTGCTTGGCGGGGCGATCGCGATCGTCGCGGCATCGCTCGCCCTTGCAGCACCCGCAAGCGCGAAGACCGTCCATGTGTCCGGCCTGCAGACTCCGGTCGACGAGACCCACGCAACCATGGCGGGCGGTCTCATCGGTGGCTGGACGACGGATTCGTTCAACATCACGGCCGTCCAGCCCGCGGAAGGGACCTTCCAGGCGACCGGTGAGGAGCACTTCGACGGTTGCGTCGACGCGAACAGCAGTGGCATCTGCGATCGGCGGGATCCCTCCGGCACCCTGCATTTCAGTTTCACCTTCTACGGGAAGGTGGATCTCACGACAGGTGCCCTTGTCAGCGGCCGCTGTACCCACCCCGTTGTCGGAGGCACCAACGGGTTCCGGCACGCCCGCGGGATTCTCTACTTCGTGGATGACGTCGCCACGGGCACGTCGACCTACGTCGGACGCATCCACTACCGCCGGAGCGACGTGACGTCCCAGCATGTCGAGACGGCCCGCTCACATGTCACGAACGAACTCGGCACCGCGAGAGGTTGCGCATGATCGCCCAGCAACGGTGCTCCTGTAATGGAGGGCACCTCAGCCTTGAGTAGCCCTCTCTGCATCTTGCGTTGCTCCAGGACGTGGGCAAGAGTGCCCGCACGAGAAGGGGTCGGGGGACGGTGACGTCAACGGGACGGATCGCAATCGGCGACGAGCTCTCCGGCTATCGGGTCGAAGAGCTCGTCGGTCGGGGCGGGATGGGCGAGGTGTACCGCGCCCGCGACGCTCGACTCGACCGGCCCGTCGCACTGAAGCTCCTCTCGTCCGCGTTTCGCGGACGACGCCGGCTTTCGCGAGCGGCTGCTGCGCGAATCGCGGCTCGCCGCCGCGCTCGACCACCCGAACGTGATTCCGATCTACGAGGCCGGCGAGGCCGACGGGCGCCTGTTCATCGCGATGCGCTACGTCGAGGGCACCGACCTGAAGGCGCTGCTTCGCCGCGAGGGCGCCCTGTCCCGCCGCGCGCGATCGCGATCGTCTGCCAGGTCGCCGACGCGCTCGACGCCGCCCACGCGCGCGGTCTGGTGCACCGTGACGTGAAGCCTTCCAACGTCCTCATCGACCGGCAGGACGGGCGCGAGCACGTCTACCTGGCGGACTTCGGCCTCACCCAGAGCGCGACCGACCGCGGACCGGCCGACGGGCAGCTGATGGGGACGCTCGAGTACGTCGCACCCGAGCAGATCCGCGGCGACGCAGTCGACGGCCGGGCCGACGTCTACGCGCTCGGCTGCCTGCTCTTCGAGGCACTCACCGGGACGCTACCGTTCCCGGAGGCGTCGGACGTCGCGCTGATCTACGCGCACCTCGAGCAGGAGCCGCCCCCGCTGAGCGAGCGCCGGCGCGGGATCCGCCGGCTGTCGATGCCGTCGTCGCCCGCGCGATGGCGAAGGATCCCGACGAGCGGCCTGCGACCTGCGGTCAGCTCGTCGCCGACCTCGAGACGGCACTCGGTCTGCAGCGGGGCCGAAGCCGCCTGCTGCCCGCGATCGGTGTGGTCGCCACCCTCGTCGCGATCGCGGTCGCGGTCATTGTCATGCTGCTTGCCCAGGGAGCGGGACCGGCGGCGGCGGCCCCCTCGGGGTCGGTGGTGCGTGTGGATCCGGCGACCGACACCGTCACCGGGCGGTTCACGCTGGGCCCGCACCCGGGGGAGGTCGCCGCGGGCGCGGGGCGCGTCTGGGTCGTGTCGCCGCAGGGCCAGGCGCTGTGGCAGGTCGACCCGGCGTCGGGTGAGGTGCGCCTCGTCTCGGCCATCGGCGCGCCCCGCGGCGTCGCGATCCTCGGCGGCACGGTGTACGTCCTGAGCGACGGCCCCGGGTTCGATCGGGGAGCCTGACCCCGTACGACGCGGTCACCGGTCAGCGCCGCGCGGGCGTCGCGTCGCTCGACTGCAGCATCGCCGCGGCACCCGGCTATGGGATCGCGACGTCGGCCTGCCCGTACGTGGAGCGCTTCGACGACCGCTTCGGCGCGATCAGGATGGCGTGGCAGACGCTCATCCCGTATGCGGAGCCGCGCACCACCGAGACGAGACGCAACTGCCAGTGCGACATGAGCATCGGGTCCGGCGACCTCTGGATCGCCGGCGACCCCACCGACGGCCGGGTCTGGCGGCTCGATCGCGCGGGCCGGATCGTCGCAGCGATCGATGTCGGGTTCGGCGTGCGGAGCATCGCCGCGGGCCCGGACGGGGTGTGGGTCACGGGCCCCATCGACGACCGCGTCGTCCGCATCGACCCGCTCACCAACCGCGTTACCGACACGCTGGCCACGGGTCGTGGCGCCAGCGGCGTGGCGGCCGGCGCCGGGGGCGTGTGGGTCGCTGACGCCCTCGACGGCACGGTGCTGCGAATCGATCCGACGACCCGCAGACCTGTCGCGACGATCGCGCTTGGGGGGCGGCCAACGGAGGTTACGGTCGGCGACGGCGCCGTCTGGGTGACGGTGGACGGTGCCTAGGATTCCGCTCAGGTTCGTGGCCCTCGCAACCGCCGGGCTCTGCGCCGCCGCGGCCGGCTGCGGTGGTTCGGGCGACGGGCGCCAATTCGGATCGGCGTACTCACCGAGTGTGCTCCTCCCTTCGACGGCTTCCGCGAGCCGGTCATCGCCGCGGTCGACTCGCCGTTCATCCGCCGGGGCGCGACGCCTGTCGGCAAGCGTGCCGAGCGAGGGCCTGCGGGGGGCTCGGATCGCGGGACATCCGGTGGAGATCGTGCCGGGCTGCACGCAGCTCAACCAGTTCGGACCGCTCGTCGAGGAGATTCGCCGCCTGGTGGAGAGCGAGCGGGTCGACATCCTGATCGGCCCCGTCGCGCCGACGGAGGGTACGGTGTTCCGTCAGGTCGCCGCACGGTACCCCGATGTCACATTCGTATTGGGCTGGTCGGGCGCGTCCGGCGTGACGATGCGCGATCCGCTGCCGAACGTCTTCCGCTTCGGCCCAGCCGGCGCGCAGTCCATCGCCGGGCTCGCCACCTACGCCTACCGGCACCTGCATTGGCGCACGGCGGCGATCGTGGCCGACGACTACCCGGCCGGCTGGGAGTACGACGCCGCCTTCACGGCCGAGTTCTGCGCCCTCGGCGGACGCGTCACGAGCCACGACCTGACGTCGCTCTTCCTCCCCACCCCCGACCCCGCAGCGGTGCGCAGGGCGCGGTCGGCGGACGGTGTGGCGCTGCTTTCGGTCGTGGGGACCGCCTTCCCGGTCGCACAGGATTCGTTCATGAGCGCCTACGCGCCAGGCGCCGGCGAGCTGTCACGGCACGTGGTCCTCGGCGGACCGACCTTCAGGATCCCCGCCAACCTCGACTGGCACGTCGACCCGTCGGGGATCGTCGTGTCGCAGGATCTTCCCGTCGCGCCCACCGCGGAGGGGAGGGCCCTCGCGACGACCCTCGCGGCCCACTTCCCCGGACTTCCGAAAGGCGCGCTCGCCGAGGGCTTCGAGGACTGGTACGCCGAGGCGGCCGACGCGATCGTGCGGGGGCTCGTCGGGTCCGGCGGCCGGCTCGGCGACGGTCAAGCGCGGTTCCGCGCGGCGTTGTCCGCGGTGCGGTTCGACTCCCCTCGGGGCCCGATGCGCCTCGACGCCAACCGGCAGGGAGTCGTGACCACGTACCTGACGCGGGTCGAGCGCCGCAACGGGCAGCCGACGCTGCGCCCGCTGAGCGAGGTCGCGGGGGTGGACGAGACGCTCGCGGGGCTCATCACGGCGGTGCCCCAGCGGGCCCCGATCGCCTGCGTGAGGCGCCCGCCGCCGCCCTGGAGCCGCTAACCTCGGCCCGCGATCGTCAAGGTGAAGCGCCGTGGGCGCGCTGAGGCTACGCGGCGACGGTCCAGGTGAAGCGGGTGTGCGCCTCCCGGGGCGCCAGGCCCCCTGGCCGCGTGCCGCGGCGAACGAGGACGACCGTCGCGTCCGCGCCGGTGGCCAGCGCCGTCCGCGTGGGTCCCAGCCCGTCACGGCGCCACCTGTCGCTGAGGCCGCAGACGACGACGCTGGCATCGGCGGCGGCCGCGACCAGAGCCTCGGGCTCGGGATCGACCAGGAGCGACTCCGCCGGGATGTTCAGCGCGCGCTGAACGGCGATCGACGCGTTCGCCAGGAGTCGGCTCGCGTCGCGTGCGGACGCCCCGGTGCTCGCACCGGCGAGACGAAGCGGCCGGCCGGCGTTCCGCGCGAGCCACGCGCCGATCTCCACCGCAGACCAGTCGTGGTCCGCACCAGTGAACGGGACGAGCACGCTCCCCGCTCGGGGCGCACGGGCCACGACGACCGCCACGTCGCACGGTGCCTGCGCCAGGATCGTCAGCAGGCGGCCGTCCTCGAGCAGTCCCGAAGGGGCGTCGACGAGCAGGAGGTCGCTCTCGTAGTCGCTCGCGAGACGGGCGATGTCGGCCCCCGGGGTCACCGACGTGAAGCACGCGACGCGCGCGACGACGCCCTGCCCAAGCAGCTCCTCACGCTTGGCATGCAGGCGGGCCGTGACCGCCCCGAGGTCCCGACGGTCGCTGACGGTGCCGACCACGACCAGCTCGCGACCCGGCTCGGCGGCCAGGGGACCGGCGACGCCGACGAGGCCGGGAAGCGCGTCATCGGTCAAGGATGCGGCGAGCAGCGAGCGGAGAGCGGCGGACGCCGGCAGGGGTTCGGCGTCGCTCCCTGCGAGGGCGGGGTCGTGACGGAGGATCGCCCGCTCCAGCTCCTGCAGCATCGGCCCGGGTTCGATCCCGAGCTCCCCGACGAGGCGGGAGCGGGCGTCGCGGTAGGCCTCGAGGGCCTCCGCCTGCCGGCCGCTGCGGTACAACGCGAGCATCTCCAGCCACCTCGCACGCTCCCGAAACGGATGGTCGCCCACGAGTTGGCGAACGTCGGCGAGCGCCTCGACGTGGCGGCCGCAGGCCAGGTCGGCCTCGATCCGCCGTTCGAGGGCGAGCACCCGAAGCTCCTCCAGCCGAGCGGCGACGGGCTGGAGGAACGGCTCACCCGCGAGATCCGCCAAGGCGGGGCCGCGCCACAGACCGAGTGCCTCCCCGAAGCGTTCGACCGCCTCCCGCGCCCGCGCCGCCGCGAGCGCCCGACTGCCCGCCTCGGCCAGCGCCTCGAAACGGGACAAGTCCAGCTCATCGGCGTCGATCCGCATGATGTACCCGGCCCCGCGGGTCTCGATTGCGCCCTTCCCGAGCGCCTTCCTCAGGTGCGACACGTAGCCCTGGACGAGGTTCGCGGCGCTTGGAGGCGGGTCGTCCTCCCACAGATCGTCGATAACGCGGCTCGCAGGCACCACCGCATTCGCGCGAGTCAGAAGCGCAACGAGCACGCCACGCTGACGCGGACCCCCGAGCGGCACACCGACGCCGTCGACGAGCGCCTCGACGGCACCCAGGATCCGGTACTCGATCGCCACCGGCGCGAACGTACCACGGGCTCGGCCCGCGTCGTGCGCCCGCGGATCCAGCGGTCCTCAAGCGAGTCACAAGCGGGGCTACGGAGACTGCCCGTGCAACGACGTCCACATGGAGGTGGTGCACGAGATGAACCGAGACGAGATGACGCCCACAGGCATCGCCTGGCAGGACTTCCAGCGGGCACGGGTCGAGCTCGCGAGGAAGCTCGCCCGCGACAGCGAGATCTACCTGCTCGAGACGATGTGGGCCGCGCCCGCAGCCAGGTCAGGACAGCGCACGTCGGCAGACGAGCCGAGCTGTGAGGAAGGGCAGTGAGATGAACACGGCGATGCTCGACCGGACGGACGCCGGCCGACGCGCGTATGAGCCACAACTGGCAGGCTTGGCGGCGACGGTGACGGAATGGGAAGCGGTCGCTTGGTGTCCCCGCCGGCTGCTGGTCGCAGGCGAATGGCGGGAGGCGCGCTCAGGGCGGATGCTCATTGTCGAGGACCCCGCGACCGGCCACGCGCTCTGCGAGATGCCGGATGCCGACGAGCGCGACGCACTCGACGCGCTCACCGCCGCCGCAACGGCGCTGCCTGCGTGGTCGGCGTCGGCACCGCGCGAGCGGGCGCGGGTGCTGCGCCGGTCGGCCGACGCGATGGTGCGCAACAGCGCCCGCCTCGCCATGCTGATCACGCTGGAAATGGGAAAGCCGCTGGCGGAGTCGCACGATGAAGTCATGTTCGCGGCCGAGTACCTCGAGTGGTGCGCGGACGAGGCGGTGCGGATCGCCGGCTCGGTGCAACAGTCGCCCGACGGCGCCAGCCGAATCGTGGTCGTGCGCCGTCCGGTCGGGCCGTGCCTTGTAATCACGCCGTGGAACTTCCCGCTGGCGGTGCCGGCACGCGGAGTCGCGGCGGCGCTCGCCGCCGGTTGCAGCGTCGTGTTGCGTCCCTCATCGCTGGCGCCACTCAGCGCACTGGCCTTCGCCGGGATCCTCCAGTCCGAAGGGTTGCCGGCGGGCGTGCTGAACGTGGTGGTCTCCGCCGTCGACGGGGCGACCGACGTCTTGCTGTCGGATCCCCGGCTTCGCCGCCTGACGTTCACCGGCGGGGTTGTCGTTGGCCGCCATCTCGTCGCGCGCTCCGCCGATCAGCTGCTCCGGGTAGGCATGGAGTTGGGCGGGCAGGCGCCGTTCATCGTGTTCCCGGACGCGGATCTGGACGAGGCCATCGACGGGGCCGTGGCCGCGAAGATGCGCAACGGCGGGCAGGCGTGCACGGCGGCGAACTGTTTCCATGTGCATCGCGATCTGGTCGACGAGTTCACGGATCGGCTCGCCCTGCGCCTCGGAGGGCTCACGGTGGGACGCGGCACCCAGCCGGGCGTCGATCTCGGGCCGATGATCGGCGAGCCGCAACGACGCCGGCTGGTGGACCTGGTCGATGATGCGGTTCGCCGGGGGGCTCGAGCCGTGTTGTGGGGGGGCACGCTGGCCGGCCCGGGGCACTTCTTCGCGCCGGTTGTCCTGCGCGACGCGCCGGACGAAGCACGTATCTGCCGGGAGGAGATCTTTGGGCCGGTGGCGACCGTGTCGGCGTTCGAGCGCGAGTCGGACGTCATCGCGAGGACGAACGGGTGCCCACAGGGGCTCGGCGCCTACGTGTATACGCGCGATGTGGACCGCGCGTTTCGGATGGGAGAGGCTCTCGAGGTGGGGATGGTGGCGGTCAACCGAGGGCGCATCTCGTCGGTGGCGTCCCCGTTCGGTGGCGCGAAGCACTCGGGGTTTGGGCTCGCCGGCGGGCCAGACCCCCTCGGCGACTACCTGCAGACGCGGTCCTTGACCGTCGACGCCGGCGCCGCGGCGCTGTAGACCGGCATCGACACCGAGATCGCGGTTTCGAGTCCCGTCGCTCCGAAGTCCCCCGGGAAGGGCGAGGAACGGGTCCCCGCGACCCTCCCTGTCTGATCGCCTCTTCTGCGGAAGAGGCCAAGCCGGATATACCTGGGTTCTCCAGTTTGTAACCTTCGGCCGGTGGATGACGCTGCGCCCCTCACCCTGATCCCGCTGTCGGGAGTCGGCACCGTCGACGCGGACCTCATCGGCGGGAAGGCGAGCGGCTTCGCCGTCATCGCACGCGCCGGACTGCCCGCCCCGGAGGGCTTCGTCATCACTACCGCGGTCCACCGCGCGGCGGCCGGCTCCGGTCGCATCCCCGACGACCGTCGCCCGGGACGTCGCCGCCCTCGTGGAGGCGATGGGCGACCACCCGCTCGCGGTGCGGTCGTCGGCCACCGGGGAGGACGGCGCCGAGCACTCGCACGCGGGCCAGTACCTGACCCGGCTCGGGGTGCGCGGCTCGGACGAGGCCCTGCAGGCCGTGCTCGACTGCTGGGCGTCGGCCGAGGACTCCCGGGCAGGGACCTACCGGGCCCACCGCGGCCACGACGGGGTCGTCGAGATGGCGGTCATCGTCCAGCGCCTCGCCGGCGGCGAGGCCGCCGGCGTGTGCATGAGCCGCGATCCGGTCACCGGCGATCCCGACACGATCGTGGTGAACGCCGCCTACGGCCTGGGCGAGCTCGTCGTCAGCGGCCTCGTCACCCCGGACGACTACCGACTCGCCCGCGCCGACGGGCGCCTGGTGCGGTTCGAACCGGGCTTCAAGGACATCATGCTGATGATGGGCGACGACGGCCTCGTCGAACTGCCCGTGCCCGCCGAACGGCAGGAGGCGCGCGTCCTCGACGACGACGCTCCTCGCCGCGCTCCACGACGGAGTGCTGCGCTGCGAGCGCGAGCTCGGCCGGGCCGGCCGACTGCGAGTTCAGCGTCGTCGACTCGCGCGTGGTGTGGCTGCAGTGCCGCCCCATGACCGCGCTCTTCGACGTCGAGGCCGCTCGCACCGACGCGACCCAGCCATCCGCGAATACCACTTGAACAAGGGAGATGAAGGTCAGATGAATGCCAACGTGAGCGCACCCGACTTCCCCGTCGTGTGGCGGGACCCCGCCGACGCCGGTCTGACCTGGTTCCGTGACGCGATGCACTTTCCCGCGCCGCTGACGCCGCTCACCTCGTCGTTCCTGCGGCGAATGCCTCGAGCCGGGCGTCGCCGCGGCGTGTGCGACCCTTGTCTCGCCGCTCCGCACGCTCCGCCACGCCTCGTTCAGCGGATGGGTCTACAACAGCCCCGTGCTCGCCGTGGCGCCCGGAGGACATGGAGGCCAGCGAATCGGAACAGCACCTGCCGGTGATGGGCGACCACATGGACAACCTCCGCCGCCGCTGGGAGACGGAGTACCTCCCCGCGGTGATGCGGCTCACCGACGAGATCGACGTCCTCGACTTCGGCGGCGACGCGCCGCGCCGACTCGGACGCGTTCGCCCGGCTCGTCGAGATCGACGTCGACATCTGGCGCATCCACTTCCTGGTCGTCTTTCCCAAGCTCGCCGCCGGCGAGCGGTTCTCCGCGCATCTACGTTCAGGCGACGGGAACGCACCGACGAGATGGAGCCCTACCGCTGCATGCAGGGCGCAGCCGAACAAGAGCCTCGAGGCCGACCGCGCCCTCTGGGACCTCGCCCGCGAGGCGCAGGCCGCCCCGTCGGTGGCGGCCGTTCTCGCGGCCGGCTCACCCGCCGACGCGCTCGACGCCCTGGACCACAGCCCGGAGGGGCGCGCCTGGCGCGAGCGCTTCGAGGCGTTCCTCGACGAATACGGCCAGCGCGCGCAGGCGATGGACCTCTCGTCGCCGACGTGGGTGGAGGAGCCGTCGTTCGCGGTCGAGAACCTCCGCCGCTACCTCGCCGCCGACGCCGCCGACCCGGAGGGGCAGCGCGAGCGGCTGCGCGCCGAGGCGGAGGAGCTGGTGCGCAGCGCTCGCGAGCGGATCGCCGACCCCGGGCTGCTCGCAGCGTTCGACCAGCGCCCTACGAGGTCGCCCTCGCCGCCTGGCCGCTGGAGGAGGACCACGCCTTCTACATCGACCAGCGCTCGCTCGCCGGCGCGACGCGGCGGGCGTTCCTGCGGATCGCCACGACGCCTGACCGGGCGCGGGCCGGCTCGCCGACCGTCGAGCGACGTCTGGTTCTCGATCTCGACGCCTACGCGACGGCATCGCAGGCGAGGACGTGCGCACGCGTGCCCACGAGGCCCGGCAGCGTCTACGCCGACGACAGCCTGCTCGACCCCCCGCCGTTCCTCGGCGTCCCGCCCGACCCGGACGCCCCGGTCGACCCCGGCCTCGTCAAGTTCTTCGGCAGCCCGGGCCGCCCGAGATCGACGACACGGGTGCTGCGTGGATCCGCCGGCTCCCGCGGCCGCGTGGAGGGCGTCGCCCGCGTCGTGCGGTCCGTGGACGAGCTCCACCGCGTACAGCCCGGCGAGATCCTCGTCTGCCGCTCGACGACGCCGCCGTGGACCCCGGTCTTCGCGTCGATCGCGGCGCTCGTCACCGACACCGGCGGCGTGCTCGCTCACGGCGCGATCGTCGCGCGGGAGTACGCCATCCCGGCGGTGATGGGAACGAAGATCGCCACGCAGATCATCCAGGACGGCCAGCGGATCACGGTCGACGGCGACGCCGGCGAGGTGCTCATCGCCTGACGCAGCCACATCCGCGTGACCGGCCGGCACGTGGACACATCGGGGGCGTGGTGGCCGGCCTCTGCACGGCCGCCGCGCTCGTTCCCCTGAACTCGACGATGATCGCCGTCGCCCTCCTCGACATCGAGCGCGACCTCGACGTCTACGCGTCAGCACCGTCACGTGGCTCGTCAGCGGCTACCTCGTCGTGATGGCGCTCGTGCAGCCGGTGGGCGGCCGCATCGGCGACGCCCTCGGCCATCGTCGCACCTTCCTCGCCGGACTCGTCGCCTTCCTCGCCGTCTCGACGCTCGCCACGTTCGCGCCGTGGTTCGCGGTCCTGGTCGCCCTGCGGATGGCGCAGGCGCTGTTCGGCGGGCTCATGATGCCCAGCGTCGCCGCGCTGCTGCGGGAGATCGTGCCGCCCGACCGACGCGGCCGGATGTTCGGATGGTTCGGGACGGTGATGGGCCTCGCGGCCGCCGTCGGGCCGGTGCTCGGCGGCGTCCTGGTGGCGGCGTTCGGCTGGCGGGCGATCTTCCTCGTGAACCTCCCCGTCGGCGCGGTCGCCCTCGTCGCTGGCCCTGCGCGCGCTGCCCACTGACCATCCACTGCCGCGTCGGCCGGATGAGCTTCGACCTCCCCGGAGCGGCGGCGTTCACCGCGTTCATGGCGGCGATCGTCGCAGCGCTCTTCCTCGCAACCGACGGAGTGGCGCGCTGGCTGCCGGCCGTCGCGGCCGCGGCGGTCGCTCCTGGCCGTGTTCATCGCAGTCGAGCGGCGGGCCCGCGATGCCGTTCGTCGCGCTCGTCGCTGTTCGGCCGGCGCCCGTACGTCGGGGCGACGGCGACGGTGCTCCTGCACAACCTCGTCATGTACTCGCTGCTCCTGATCGTGCCGATCCTCGCGGAACGCGAGCTGGGCCTGGGGCCGTCCGGCGCCGGCCTGCTGATCGGGGCGATGACCGGCGCGATGATGGTGGTCTCGCCGGTCGGCGGGCGGCCTGAGCGACCGCCTCGGGCGGCGGGCGCCGGTTCTGATCGGCGGGGTGATCGCCGCCGCCGCGACGGTCGGGCTGGTGCTGGTCACGCGATCGGCGGAGGTCGCCAGCACGGCCGCGTTCGTGGCGCTGGCCGGCGTCGGGGTCGGCCTCGCGGGGGCGTCGCTCCAGACCACCGCCGTCGAGTCGGCGCCCGGCGGGATGGTCGGGGTCGCGAGCGGCGTGTTCATGACCGTGCGCTACACAGGCGCCATCGCCGCCGCCGGCCTCGCCGCCGCCGTGGCCGGGTCGAGCGCGTTCACGACCGGCTTCGTCGTGCTGGCCGTCGCGGCCGCCCTGTCGATCGTTACG
The DNA here is from genome assembly GCA_963777565.1 of uncultured Thermoleophilia bacterium. GTDB lineage: Bacteria > Actinomycetota > Thermoleophilia > Miltoncostaeales > Miltoncostaeaceae > CALMEC01. Next base: position 194,936 of record CAVZQZ010000008.1, on the reverse strand, counting down.
GCGAGCGCGCTCGCCACCCGCCCGGCGCATGCGGAGGCCGCCGCCCCGATCTGAAGGCGCGCGGCCGCCGACGGCGCTCGGACACGCGTACCCGCGCCGCATGACCCCGAGTGGCCGCGACTTTCGCAGGGGTGCCTATGATGACGAGTGCAACGAGACCGGGAGGTACGCCGATGATGTGCCTGCTGACCGAGCGACGTCTGAAGCCGGGGACCTTCGAACAGTTCCGCGCGGCCTGGGAGCCGGAGGACCAGCCCGAGAGCCTCATTCGGGCCTACCACCTCAGGGACACGACCGACCCCGACCACGTCATCTCGTTCGGTTTCTTCGACCTCACCCGCGACGAGTTCGACGCGCTGCGTGCGTCGCTCGAGCTCCAAGAGATGCAGCGGGCGCGATTCGCCGCGATGGCCGCGTTCGTCGCCGAGACCGGCGTCGACGGGGTCTTCGAGGTCGCGGATCTCGTCGTGGGACCATCCGTCGCCGAGGAATCACTCGGCGGCGACCTGCTGAACTGAAGGGGGACGAAAGTGGCTGAGCAGCGTTACCGGATCGACTGCGGCAAGACGCCGAGCGAGAGCGGATGCACCCTCGTGATCGAGGGCCCCGAGGAGGACCTCCTCGACGCCGCTGTCATGCACGCCCAGACCAAGCACGGCCACACCGAGCCGGCGGACAAGCTCCGGGAGGAGATCAGAGCCGGCCTGGAGCCCGTCTGATCGACTGAACGGTCGCGGCGGTCACTGGCCGCGACCCGCTCGCCGAGGTCAACCGGCCACCCGGGCCTCGCCGCCATCGTCCGCGACGATGGGAACGATGCGCGCCACGAGTCCCTCCGGTCCCGCGTCGATGATCCCGATCGCCGGGGCCGCCTGGTCGGGGGCCAGGGACCGGCGGAACCTGAGATACGCGCGAGCGCTGACCCCTCCCGCGGCGAACCCGGGTGCGCGCTCCGCGTTGTGCAACGCCCCCGGGCTGAAGTAGAGGATCCCGCCGTCCCAGCGGGTGATGGGAAGGTGCAGATGCCCGAACACGATGGCGTCGACGTCGCGGAAGCGGCGGCGAAGCGCCCGGCGGAATCCGATCAGCACCGCCCGCCCGACCACCGCCGACGCGACTCCGGACGCCAACTCCACCGGCCGCGCCCGGCGGCCGTGCGTGAGGCCGATCCGGTAGCCGGCGACCTCCACCACGCGGGCCTTCGGCAGGACGATGCCCGCAGCACGGTCGTGGTCGCCCTGCACGGCCACCACCGGCGCCACCGTCGCCAGGCGCTCGAGGACCGAGAGGTCCGTGATGTCGCCGGCATGGAGGATCACGTCGACGCCCGCGAGCGCATCCAGCACCGCGTCGGCCAGTTCGGCGACCCACTCGCCGACGTGCGTGTCCGCAACCACGCCGATCCGCGCGACCATGACGCGCGGCTCACTCCGCCCAGACGCGGGCGAGCTCCACCGCCGTGGCCGCCGCCGCGGCCATGTCTTGAACCGAGGCCCACTCGCGCACGGAGTGGTACAGCTGACCGCCGGTGAAGATGTTGGGGGTCGGCAGTCCCGCAGCGGTGAGGAACGCCCCGTCGGTGCCCCCGCGGACGATCGCCCGCACCGGCTCGGCCCCGGCCCGCCGAATGGCCTCTTCCGCCGCGGTCGCGACCTCGGGATGCTTGGCAAGCTCCGCGGCCATGTTGCGGTACTGCTCCCGCACCTGGACCTCGACGCGCGCGCGCGGCTCCGCGGCCGCGAGCTGGTTGGCGCGACGGCGAAGCAAGGCGACGTGCTCGCCGAGCAGACGGTCGTCGTGGTCGCGCGCGATGAACGACACCCGTGCCTGCTCGGCGCCCCCTTCGATCCGGACCGGGTGGACGAACCCCTCCCGTCCCTCCGTGGTCTCCGGCGACAGTCGATCCCGGGGGAGCCCCGCCACCAGGTCGGCCGCGAGCTTGGCGGCGTTGACCAGCTTGCCCTTGGCGGTGCCGGGATGGACGCTCACCCCGCGAATGGTGACGAGGACCTCCATGGCGGAGAACGTCTCGAGCTCCAGCTCGCCGAGCCCGGAGCCGTCGAACGTGTACGCGCAACGGGCTCCGAACCGGTCCAGCTCGAAATGCTGGGTTCCCCTGCCGATCTCCTCGTCGACGGTGAACGCGACCCTGATCGTCGCGCGCGGTGGACCGTCCGTCCGGGCGAGGTAGGCGACCGCCGCCATGATCTCCGCCACCCCGGCTTTGTCGTCCGCGCCGAGGAGGGTCGTACCGTCGCTCGTGACGAGGTCGTGGCCGACGCGAGCCGCAAGCGCCGGGTGCTCCGTCGGGTCGAGCACCTGCGCGGGATCGCCGGGCAGCACAAGCGGGGCGCCGTCCCAGCGCTCGTGCACGATCGGGCGGACGTTCGCGGCGGGGGCGTCGAACGAGGTGTCCACATGGGCGAGCAACCCCACAGTCGGCGCAGACGGGGCCGTCCCGGGGAGGGTCGCGTAGACGATCCCGTGGTCGGTCAGCTCGGCGTCCGCAAGACCCGCCGCGCCGAGCTCCGCCACGAGCAGCCGTGACAGGTCGAGCTGCTTGGCGCTGCTCGGCACGGTTCGCGAGGTGGGATCGGCCTGGGTGTCGATGCGCACGTAGCGCTGGAAGCGCGCGAGCACGTCCGGTGCCAGTGCTTCGGCGAGCGCGCCGGTGTAGCGGAGATCAGCCACGGGGGAAGGCTATGCGGGGGTCGTCCATCTCGCGCGCGTACCGTGCCCCCGCACTCGACGTTGCTCGCCGTCACAGCCCGATCGCGTGGTACCCGGCGTCGACGTAGAGCACGTGCCCGGTCACCCCGCTCGACCACGGCGACGCGAGGAAGAGCGCGGCGCCCGCGACCTCTCCGGCGGTGATCGACCGGCGAAGCGGCGAGCGCTCGGCGGCCTTGTCGGCCATGTCCATGAACCCGGGAATCGAACGCGCGGCGAGCGTCCGCACCGGCCCGGCGGAGATCGCGTTGACGCGGATCGCCGACTCGCCGAGATCCCATGCGAGGTACCGCACGATCGACTCGAGGGTCGACTTGGCGACCCCCATGACGTTGTAGCCGGGCACCGCCCGCTCGGCGGCGATGTAGCTGAGCGTCATGATCGAGCCGCCGCCCCTGGTGGCCATGTGCGGCTCCACGCGGCGCGCGAGCTCCGTGAGCGAGAACGCGGAGATGTCCAGCGCGAGCTCGAAACCGTCCTTTGACGTGTCGACGAACCGGCCGCCCAGATCCTCGGCGCGCGCGAAGGCGACCGCGTGCACCAGGATGTCGAGGCCGCCCAGACCGGCCGCCGCGCCGTCGACCGCCGCGTCGAGCTGCGCCGGGTCCTGCACGTCGAGGGGCAGCACCGGTCCGGGGTTCGGGAGGTTGTCGGCGAGCTTGCGGACGTCGGCCTCCACCCGCTCGTTCTGGAACGTGAAGGCGCAGCGCGCGCCTTCGGCGGCCAGCGCCTCCGCAATCGCCCAGGCGATGCTGCGCTTGTTCGCCACCCCCACCACGAGCGCGGTCTTCCCCTCGAGAACCCCCATGAACCCTCCAGGTTGCGTTTAGTCGAGCGACGCGAACTGTTCGGCCTTGCGCGGCTCGCCCGCGACGACGAGCACATCGCCCTCGGCGAGGACGGTATCGGGCGTCGCGTAGGTGAACGTCCCGCCGTCCTGTTTGACGCACACCACGGTCAAGCCGTACTTCTTTCGGATCTCGGCGTTGGCGAGCTTCTTGCCCGCGACCTCCCGCGGCACCGTGGTCTCGACCAGCGCGAAGTGCGGGTCGAGCTCGAGGTAGTCGATCGTGCGGCCCGTGAGGGTGTGCGCCACCCGGATGCCCATGTCGCGCTCGGGGAACACGACGCGATGGGCCCCGACCCGCTCGAGGATGGCGCCGTGGGGTGCGGTGATCGCCTTCGCCCAGATGCGCGGCACGCGGAGGTCGACGAGGATGTACGTCGCGAGGATGCTGGCCTCAACATCGGTCCCGATCGCGACGACGGCGGTCTCGAAGTCGCTGGCCCCGAGCTCGCGCATCGCGTCGACATCGGTCGCGTCGACCTGCACGACATGCGGCAAGTCCCGCGTGGCCGCCTGCACCGTCTCGGCATTGGAGTCCAACCCCATCACTTCGTGGCCGAGCTCGAGGAGCGTGCGTGCCAGGGCACGGCCGAAACGACCGAGACCAAGCACCAGGATTTCTTCCTTATCCAACGAGCGGCCTTTCCTCCGGATAACGGAATCGCTGGTCATGCTCGCGCAGAACGAGCGCCACCGCCAGCGTCAGGGGGCCCACGCGCCCCAGGAACATCAACACGATGAGGACCGCATCGCCGGCGCTCGACAGATGCGGGGTGATGCCGGTCGAGAGCCCCACGGTGGCGAATGCAGAGATCGCCTCGAAGAGCGTCTCCGCGAATCCGAAGCTGCTCGTGACCATGAGGGCGAGGGCGCCCAGAACGACGGCATTGACCGCGGCGAAGGCGATGGTGAGCGCTTGCCGCTGCGCGTTGTTGGGAACGCGGCGGCGAAACACGCTGACGTCACTGCGACCACGGACCTCCGCGACCGCGATCAGCGCGAGCAGCGCGAAGGTGGTGACCTTGATGCCGCCGGCCGTCGACCCGCTGCCACCTCCGACGAACATGAGCATGTCGGTGATCAGGAGCCCCTCGGGGTGCATGTCGCCGTAGTCGATCGTATTGAACCCGGCTGTACGGGGGGTCACCGAGGCGAAGAAGCCGGCGAGGAGCTTCCCGGGGACCGAGAGGGGGCCCATCGTGCCGTCGTTGTTCCACTCGATCGCCGTCAGGACGATCCAGCCGGCCACGACAAGCCCGAGGGTGGTGACGAGCATGAGCTTCGTGTGCAAGCTCCAACGACGCGGAGTCTTTCGGCGGCGGCGCAGATCGAGCCACACCGGAAACCCAAGACCGCCGATGATGATCGCGAACGCGATCGCGAGTGACACGGTCGGGTCGGTCACGTACCCCATCAGGTTGTCGCTGAACAGCGAGAACCCCGCGTTGTTGAACGCGGACACCGCATGAAATGCCCCGCGCCAGAGCGCGGTCCCGAGTCCCACGCCGCCCTCGGTCCAGAACCGGGTCGCGAGGATGAGCGTGAACACGGCCTCGGCGAGGAAGCTGAAGCTGACCACACCGATCAGCACCTTGCGAAGGTCGCCAAGGTTGAGGGCGTTGCGTTCGGTCTGGGTGATCATCCGGCTACGAAGGCCGATCCGCCGGGACACGGCGAGGAACAGGAGCGACGCGCCGGTCATAATCCCCAACCCGCCGACCTGGATGAGCAGCATGATGACGCCCTGCCCGAACGGCGTGAAGTACGTCGCCGTGTCGACCACGGCCAGCCCGGTCACGCAGATGGCCGACGTCGAGGTGAAGATCGCGACACGAAACGACGAGCCGCCAGGTCCTTCGGCCGAGATCGGGAGCATCAGCAGGAGGGCGCCCGCAAGGATCGCGATCGCAAATCCGAGGACCACGACCTTCGACGGATTCGAGGGGCTGACGCGTCGGATCCGTGCCATCGGCTGCGCAGGCTATCCGAGGTGCCGGGCGGCGCCGGGAGGTGCGGCTTGAAGATTCGCCGTGTCGCCGCCAGGCTACCCGGATGCCCGTACCACCCACCACTTGATGCAACTCGCCCTGCTCCGACACGGCGTCGCTGAAGACGCCGGCCCGTCCACCGACTGGCAAGACGGACCGCGCCGGCTCACCGAGGCCGGGCGGCGACGGATGCGCGACGCCGCGGCGGGGATGGTGCGGCTCGGGCTCGCGTTCGAGCTGGTGCTGACCAGCCCGTTGACCAGATGCGTGCAGACCGCGGAGATCGTGGGTGACGCGCTCGGGCAGGGCCCCGTCGTCGACGAACGGCTACGGCCCGGGCTGGACGTCGACGCGCTCATCGACGTGCTGCTCGAGCATCCGGACGCGGAGTCGGTGCTGGTGTGCGGCCATCAGCCCGACCTCACCCTCGTGGCGTCCGACCTCATTTCCGGCGGTCTCGCGGAGTTCAAGAAGGGATCGCTGGCGCTGATCGAGCTCGAGGAGCCCAGGGCCCGGGCCGGCGTGCTCACGGCGCTCTACCCGCCGTCGACGCTGCGGCGCCTCGCGGGGTGAAGTGGCGCCTCCTCACGGCGCTCCTGGTGGTCGCTGCGATGCCGGTCGGGGCGCGGGCGGCGCTCATCCCGGCCGGCGCAGGCCTGGCGGCCCCCGCCGACATCCGCGCCGACGTCTGGGCGCGGGTGCCGAGCCCGGCCGCGTTCGCCGTCGACGCGCGCAATCGCCTCTGGGTGACGTCAAGCCCGCGAGGACCGCAACTCGACGGGCGCGTGTACGTCGTGCCGCGACGAGGCCGCCCGCCGGTGCTCGTGCTCTCCGGGCTGCAACGGCCGCTTGGGCTCGTGTGGCTTCGCGACGAGCTCTACGTGTCGTCGACGGGACGGGTCGACGCCTACGGCGGACTCAGGGGGTTCCGCTTCGCCCGGCGTCGAAACGTGATCCGCGACCTGCCGACGGGCAGCCACCAGAACGACGCCGTCGCCGTCGGGCCGGACGGGCGCCTGTACCTGGGCGTCGGCTCGACGTGCAACGCGTGCCCGCCGACGCACCCGTACGAGGCCGCGATCATCTCCTTCCTCCCGAACGGCCAGGGCGTGCGGGTCGTCGCCCGTGGCCTTCGCAACCCGTACGGCCTGGCGTTCATCCCAGGCCGGGGCGTGCTCCTGGCCACGGAGAACGGCCGGGATGATCTCGGCCGCGACGCGCCGCCGGATGAGCTGAACGTGATCGTGCCCGGCCGGCGCTACGGGTACCCCGACTGCTGGCACCAGGGCGGCCCCGCGTGCATCGGCGTGTCGTCGCCGCTCGTCGGGTTGCCGCCGCATGCGTCCGCAGATGGCCTCGCCGTGATCAGCAGTACCTGGGGCGCGAGATACGGCACGTCCGCCTTCATCGCGCAGTTCGGGTCGTCGTCGTCGCCACGCACCGGCCACGACCTCGTCCGGGTGGCGCTCACCCGCCTGCCCGACGGCCGGTGGCGCGGCCGCACGAGCGTCTTCGCGAGCGGCTTCACGAACCCCCTCGCCGTCGTGGCGGCACCGCAGGGCCTCCTCGTGGGCGACTGGACGACCGGGACGGTCTACCGGCTGAGGCCGTGAGCCCCCACGAGCTGAGGCTCCGGCAGCATCACCCGCCACAGCGCGAGGCCCGCGGCGATCGTGACCACCACGGCGCTGGTGACACACCAAGGGCACACGGCGTTGATCACTCCGAGCTCGACGTAGGTCAGCCAGATTGAGAACCCGACCCCCACGACGCCGGCGAGCAACCCGAGCAGCTTGGCCATCGGGCCCGCGAGGAGTGCTGACAGGAGGAGCGCTCCGTAGCCGAAGAGGCCGAGCACCGCGACCGGGATGCCGGCGAGCTCCGCGTACCGGCTCGACTGGACGGCGGCGCAGCTCCCGCCGATGACGCAGGCCGGGGGCTCCCCCATGAGCCGCACCGACGCGAGGTACCCGGAGATCGCCAAACCGACGACGGCGAGGGAGCCGATGGCGATTCGCAGGCGCCGCTCGACCGGCACGGGCTACCTCACGGCCGCCACGGCGGCGGCGAACTCCGTGAGGTTGGCGTAGTCCTTGATCGTCACCCGGCCCTTCGGGCCGGCGACGACGAACGTGGGGGTGCTGTCGACACCGTCGGACTGCGCGGCGGCGCTCGCCGCGGAGAGTACGCCGGCGGCGACGGCACCCTTGCGCGCCGTATCGAGCGCCGCAGTGTCGATGCCCAGCGCGGTGGCCGCGTCGGTGACGAAGCCGTCGCTCAGCCACCCGGTGTTCTCCCCGCCCTGGTTGCGGTAGGCGAGCTCCACGAACTGCCAGAGCTTCGACTGCTCGCCCGCCGCCGCGGCCGCGAGCGCACCGCGCTCCGAGTCGGCCCCGATGAACGCGAGCGGCCGGAACGTCAGGCGGGCGGAACCGTCGCGGACGTACCGCTCGACCAGCGCCGGCACGGTCCGCGTCGACGCCGAGGCGCAGAACGGGCATTGCAGGTCGGCGTACTCGACGATCTCGATGGGGGCGCTCTCCTTGCCGAGGCGGTCACCCGCTTGAGGGATGCCGGCGACGAGGGCCGCGGCCTCCTGCGCCCCGGTCAACTCACCGCGGGCCTGGGCGTCGCCCCCACCGGCGCTGATCGCGATGAGCGCGCCGACGACCGCGAGCGCGGCGACCACCGTCGCGACGATCGCCCAGCGGGGCAGGCGACCGGAGGACGACGTGCGATCGTTCATCACCTCCGAGTGTCCCACCGATCCCGGACGTCACCGAAGTCGACCGTCACCGCATGACGGGACAAGTGAACCAACCACGCCGCACAGTCGGCGGCAGACCGGCTAGATCGCCGGCGCCGGAATGAGCGAGCGGGTGAAGAGCACGACGAGGTCCTCGCTCAACACCGTCGGCGCGACCTCGATGACGCGGTCGAGCAGCGCACGGCGGTTGTCGCGTGCCTGCTCCATGAGGGCAGTCCATCCCGCCGCCTCCGCCTCGCGGTCGCCCGCGAGGTCGCCCATCGTCATCGCGATCTTCTCGACGATCTGAGGGGACGTGAGGTTGTGGTGGACGTCGACGAGGGCGATGAGCCGGATCCAGCCCTGCGATCCGTGCTCGCGGGCGTTGCGCGTCCACTCCGGGGACACGTGCGGCTCGACCTCGGTGATGAACGCCTCCCAGGCGTCGACAGCTCCTGCGTCGGTCACGCGATCTTCTTCAGGAGCTCCGCTTTCTTCGCCTGGAACTCCTCGTCGGTCACGAAGCCCTTCTCGCGTAGCTCGCCGAGACGCTCGATCTGGTCGAGGGGTGAGTCGTCGCTGCCCACCACTTTGCCGGCCCATTTGCTGGCGTCGCCGGCAGCGTCCTTCATGAGCGCCTTCGCCTGTTCCAAGAGCCTTGCGATCTCCTGGCCGATTTCCCTGAGCGATCGACGGATGTCTTCTTGTGATTCAGCCATGGACGCAGCCTACTCGCTCAGGCGCCGCCGCATCCACCCCGAACCAGCGGAAATTCGGCATTCGTTGCTACCTGCGGCGCGACATCGGGACGTACGCCCGCTCGTCGTACCCGACGTAGATCTGCCGCGGGCGGGAGATCTTCTGGTCGTCGTCGGCGATCATCTCGTTCCACTGGGCGAGCCAGCCGGGCATGCGGCCGATCGCAAACAAGACGGTGAACATCTCGGCCGGCAGCTTGAGCGCCTCGTAGATGAGACCTGAGTAGAAGTCGACGTTGGGGTAGAGCTTGCGCGACACGAAGAACTCGTCCTCGAGGGCGATCTTCTCGAGCTCTACCGCGATCTGCAGCAGCGGGTTGACGCCGGTGACCTTGAACACCTCATGGGCGGTCTTGTGCACGATCTTCGCGCGCGGGTCGTAGTTCTTGTACACGCGGTGACCGAAGCCCATGAGCAGCTCGCGCCGCTCCTTCACGCCCTTGACGAAGTCGGGGATGTTGTCCTTCGTGCCGATGCGACGGAGCATCTTGAGGACCGACTCGTTCGCACCGCCGTGGAGCGGCCCGTAGAGCGCGGCGACTCCCGCCGATGCGGCCTGGTAGACGTCGGTCTCCGAGGAGCCGACGCTGCGTACCGCGCTCGTGGAGCAGTTCTGCTCATGATCGGCGTGGAGGATGAGGAGGATGTCCAGGGCCCGCTCGATGCGCGGGTCGAAGTCGTACTCGATCCCGCTCTCGGCGAAGAACATGTGAAGGAGGTTGGCGGCGTACGACTTCTCGGGGTCCGGGTTGAGGAGCTCCCGTCCGATGTTGCGGCGGAACGCCCAGGCGCCGATCGTCGGCGTCTTCGCAATGAGCCGGACGATCTGCTTCATGCGGCTCTGGGGGTCGCCCAGCTCCTTCGCGTCCGGATAGAGCGTCGAGAGGCCGCCGATCGCGGCCTGCAGGACCGCCATGGGGTGGGCGTCGTGCCGGAACCCGTTGATGACGCGGCGGATGCTCTCGTCGACGTACACGTGAGCGGAGATCCACTGGTTCCACTCGTCGAGCTGCTTCTTGGTGGGAAGCTCGCCGTAATTGAGGAGATAGGAGACCTCGACGAAGTTCGACTTCTCGGCGAGCTGCTCGATCGGGTAGCCGCGGTAGCGGAGGATCCCGACGTCGCCGTCGATGTAGGTGACCGCGCTCCGGCATGACGCCGTATTCATGAACGCCGGGTCGTAGGTCATCATCCCGAAGTCGTCTTCGTTGACCTTGATGTTCCGAAGATCGGTCGCCTTGATGGTGCCGTCGGAGATCGGCAGCTCATAGGTCTTGCCGGTCCGGTTGTCAGTCACCGTCAGGGTTTCGGGTACGGCCGCAGCTTTCTTCGCCGGCGCTTGCTTGGTCGCCTTGGTCGTCATGGGAGCATCCTTTGTCGATTTCCGCCCAGAGGTCCGCCCGCCCCGGGGCGATCTCCCTGCAGTCTACCGACGAGGCCGCTCTCGTGTGGCGATCTGAGCGCGCGGGAAACACGAACGCGGATGCGCGGAACGACGTCTCCCCGCGCGGGTCGCTCAGCTCCCGCCGAGCGACAGGAGCACGAGGCCCGCGACGCCGAGGATCGCGCCGATGACGAACTGCGCCCGGTGGCTCATCTCGAGCCCCTTCCATCCATGAACCTCATAAAACCTGTATCGGCAGGAATGGATGGATCTGAAGCCTCGGTGAGGCTCCCTGCTACAGTCCCTTTGGTGCTGCCCACGGGCGGCCCACGGCACTTGCCGCATGACCGTCGCCTGCGGGCGACCCGAGAACCGGAGGAAATCCGTGCATAACGCGTCCGAGCACGCACTCGCCGTGCTGGTCGACATCGAGAACATGGCGCGCCCAGGCGCGCGCAACCGGGGTGAGTTCGACATCCACCTCGTGATGAGCCGCCTGGCCGAGAAAGGGCGTGTGGTCGTCAAGCGGGCCTACGCCGACTGGAGTCGCTACCGCGACGCCAGGCGAGAGCTCATGAATGCAGGGCTGGAACTGATCGAGATGCCGTCGGCGCGCGAGGGCGCGAAGAACCGGGCCGACATCAAGATGGCCGTCGACGCGATGGAGATCGCGTACAGCCGCCAGCACGTGGACAACTTCGTCATCGTGTCCGGCGACAGCGACTTCACCCCGCTCGTCGGGAAGCTGCGCGAGCTCAACAAGCGCGTCATCGGCGTCGGCCGCGACGAGTCGTCTGCGAGCCCGCTGCTCATCGCGAACTGCGACGAGTTCTTCTTCTACGACAGCCTCGCGAGCAAGGCCCTGCCACATCACGGCGGGGTCCGCCCCGACGCGCTCACGCTGCTGCGCGAGACGATGATGGCCCGCCAGCGGGAGGGCGACGAGCACCCGCAGGCCAGTGCCGTGAAGGACTCCATGCGTCGCCGCGACCCGGCGTTCGACGAAGGCGAGATCGGCTTCTCCACGTTCTCGAAGTTCCTGGAGGACGCGCAGGCCAAGGGCGTCGTCCGGCTCGAGAAGGACCCGCGCAGCGGCACCTACCTCGTCGACCTCGGCGAGAGCGGAGCGGCTTCGAGCGACTGGCCGACGCTGACGCCGGAGCGCCCCATCGTCGAGCTGGGCGAGGGCCGCCGGCGTCGCAGGCGCCGCCGTGGCGAGCCGAGCGAAGCCACGGCGCAGACCGAGGGGAACGGCGAGGAGACCGCGAGCGCCGACGGCGCCGAGGTGTTCGAGTTCGAGGTGCGGCCCAAGGAGGTCGCTGCCGCCGAGCTGCCGCCGCTCGACCAGCCCATCACGTACGAGGACGTGGTCCTCGCCGCGGAGGACCTCGAGGTCGAGATCCCCGAGCTCGTCGAGGCGACCGACGTCGCCGTGGACGGTCCCCCGACGCGGGGCTCGCGCCGCCGGCGCCGCTCACTGTCGTCGCTGCCCGAGCCGACGAGCGACGACCTCACCGCGGAACCCGAGAGCGAAGAGCCCGCGGCCGCGACGGCCGAGGAACCGGAGGCCGGCGACGCCGCCCCCGCGGGCGAGCCCACCGCCGAGGAGCCCGCTGCAGGCAGCCGTCGGCGGGTGCGCCGGGGCTCGCGTGCTCCCGGCCCTCACCTCGGCCGAGCCGGCCGACGAGGTCGCCGCCGAGGCCGCACCGGCCGAAGTGGAGGCCCCCAAGCCGAAGCGCCGCACGCGCAAGAAGGCAGACGAGGACGAGGCCGCAGCGGCACCGCTCGTCGAGGAGGCCGCCGTCGAGGCCGCTCCCGCCGAGGAGGAGGCCCCCAAGCCGAAGCGCCGCACGCGCAAGAAGGCGAGTGAGGTCGTGGCCGAGGAGACCGCCGCGCCCGAGGCCGCCGCGCCGGACGAGGAGGAGACACCGAAGCCCCGTCGCCGCACGCGCAAGAAGGCCGCCGACGACGACGCCACCCCGGAGTCGACACCGGCAGAGTGATCCAACGCCGGCTGCCCGTCCGGGGTTCCGTGAGCGCACCCCAACTGCGCCAGGCCCCGGACCGGCGGCCGATGGTCCACACCTTCACCCGAGCCGAGTGTCGGGAATGGCCCCGTGCCAACGGCCGCGTCTCGTACTCGACTGACCGGCGGCGTCGAACCCCAGAGAGCTCGACACCCTCCTCGAGGACGCCATCGTGGCGAACGACCCGTCCGTATGTCGCGCGGCCGGGCAGGGTCGTGAGAGCGCGCGACACGGCCGTGCTCGTGTCGGGAGCTGTGACCCACGTGCTTCGCCGCAGTGACGACGGAAGGTGGCGCGCGGTGATCTCGCTCCTTGCCCTCGAAGCGGGACCAAGACAGGAGGACACCCTGTGAGCTACGACCCGCCGCTGTTGGAGCCGGTCGCGAGCCGAGCCGGCGAAGGCGAGGCGCTGTGGTGGTTTGCCGCGCTCGCCGTGATCAAGATCGCCGCCGCCGAGACCGGTGGCCTGCTGGGCGTCATCGAGGTCACCGAGCCGCCGAACGCGATGGCTCCGCGGCACGTGCACCACCGCGAAGACGAGGGATTCTGGGTCCTCGAGGGGAGCGTGACGTTCGAAATCGGGGACATGACCATCGGGACGAGCGCCGGCGACTTCGCCTTCGGCCCGCGCGGGATCCCACACCGCTAAACGTTCGGCGATGCCGGATGCCGGATGCTCTTCATCGTGACTCCCGGCGGATTCGAGAACCTCGTGCGAGGGATGAGCGTGCCGGCGCGGGCCCGCACGCTGCCGCCGGCGCCAGACGAGGAACCCGATTGGGATCACGTCGCAGCGGTCGCCCGGGCCAACGGTTGTGAGCTTCTGGGGTGAGGCGCGCGGCGTCCCGGCTCGCGGGCGCGACTACTGGATCTCGACGGGGATCTCGCTGATCTGGGAGCCCTCGGGCCCAGTGCGGTCGAGGCGGAAGGCGCGCACCTCCGGCCGGTCGCGATCCGCGAGCGAGACGATCAGGTATGCGGTGTCGGGGTAGAAGGCGAGCTCCACGTCCGTCCTGGACGGGTAGGCCGCCGACCTCGTGTGGGAGTGGTAGATCGCAAGCAGCTCCCATCCGGCGTCGTCGATCTCGTCCATGATCCGCAGCTGCTCCCGCGGGTCCATCACGTACATGAACGGGCTCGCCTCGGTGTTCGTGACGCGGAAGACCCGCACCGCCGCGCCATCCCGGCCGGCGATGAGCCCGCAGCACTCGTTCGGCGCCTCCGACCGCGCGTGCGCGACGAGGTCGTCCGCGAGCTCCGACGGAAGGACCAGCGTCCCGGTTACCAGAACACGCCCCGGTCGAGCCGGTCGGTGACCGCATCGGAGTCGTCGGTCCAGATGCCGGCCGACAGGTACTTCCAGCCCCCGTCCGCGACGATCCCCACGATCGTTCCGCGCTCGATGGTGCGCGCGAGCCGCGCACAGACATGGATCACCGCGCCCGAGGAGATCCCGACGAACAGGCCCTCCTCGTCGGCGAGTCGCCGGGTCATGCCGAGTGCGTCGCCGTTCGCGACCAGCAGCTTCCGGTCGAGCCGCGACACGTCGAGGATCGGCGGCACGAAACCGTCGTCCAGGCTTCGCAGGCCCATGACCGGGTCGCCCTGGAGCGGCTCGCACGCGACGATCTGGATCTCGGGGCGGTGTCGCTTGAGGCGCTCGGAGCACCCCATGAGGGTGCCGCCGGTGCCGAGGCCGGCGACGAGGATGTCGACCTCCGGGCAGTCGCGCACGATCTCCTCGGCCGTGCCCTCGGAGTGGGCCCGCGGGTTCGCCGGGTTGCCGTACTGGAACGGCATGTAGAGGCCCTGCTCCCGTGCGAGCCGGCTCGCGAGCCTGACCGACCCGTTGGAGCCCTCCTCGCCCGGCGAGTCGACGATCTCGGCGCCGTACACGCGCAGGAGCTGGCGCCGCTCCTCGGTCACGTTGTCGGGCATCACGGCGACCAGCCGGTATCCGCGCACCCGGCAGATCATGGCCAGGGAGATGCCGGTGTTCCCGGATGTCGGCTCCATGATGGTGTCGCCGGAGCTGATCAACCCGCGCCGCTCGGCGTCGTCGATCAGCGACAGGGCGGTGCGGTCCTTGATCGAGCCGGTGGGGTTCGCCGACTCGAGCTTCGCGAGGATGCGAACCTCGGGGTTCGGCGTGATCCCCGTCAGCTCGACGAGTGGGGTGTTGCCGATCGTCGCGACGACGTCCGGCGAGATCGCCTGCGGCGGGGCGACGATGCCCGTGCTCACCGGGCAACCCCAGTTGCGGACGCGGAGCCCCCTGCCATCGCCGGCAGGATCGTGAGGGTGTCGTTCTCGCTGACTGGCGTGTCGAGCCATCCGAGCATGCGGACGTCCTCGTCGTTGAGGTAGAGGTTCACGAACCGGTGCAGCTCGCCATCCTGGCTCGCGAGCTGGGACCGCACGTCGGGGTGGAGCGCGTAGAGGGACTCCAGGACGTCGGCGACGGTGTCGCCCTCGACCCGCACCTCCCGCTCACCGCCGACGGCCGCCCGGAGCACCGGGGGAATCTTCACGATGCCCACTAGACGCCCGCTCCAACGGGGCGGCGGCCGATGCCGGCGCACCACGCCTCGTAGTCTTTGAACTCCAGCTGTGCGTTGGGGCCGCACGCCGGGCAGTCCGGGTCGCGCCGGAGCTTCAGCTCGGTGAACGTCATGCCGAGCGCGTCATACACGAGCAGCCGACCGGAAAGGGTGTCGCCGATGCCCGTGAGGACCTTGATGGCCTCGGTCGCCTGGATCGTGCCCATCACGCCGCAGAGGACGCCGAGCACACCCGCCTGGCCGCACGACGGCGCGAGGTCCGGCGGCGGCGGCTCGGGGAACAAGCAGCGGTAGCACGGCCCCTCATACGGGAGGAACACGGAGGCGTGGCCCTCGAACCGCAGGATGCTCGCGTGCACGAGCGGTGTGCGGGTCATGAGCGACGCGTCACTCAGCAGGTAGCGCGTCGGGAAGTTGTCGGCCCCGTCCACGATCACGTCGTAGTCGGCGATGAGGTCGAGGACGTTCTCCTTGTTCACCCGCACCGGGTGAACGTTGACCCGCACGTCCGGGTTGAGGGCCGTGATCGCCTGCTTCGCCGACTCACCCTTCGGCACGCCCACGCGGTCGGTGGTGTGGATGATCTGGCGCTGCAGGTTCGACTCGTCGACGACGTCGTCGTCCACGAGCCCGATGGTGCCGACGCCGGCGGCGGCGAGGTAGAGGGCGGTGGGCGACCCGAGCCCGCCGGCCCCGATCAGCAGTGCCTTGCTGTTCAGCAAGTCCAGCTGCCCCTGCTCACCGAGCTCGGGGATCAGGATGTGGCGGCTGTAGCGTCGCCGCTGGGCGTCGGTGAGGCGTCGGGGTACGTCGAATGGGTGACCCCTGCGCTTCCAGTCGGTGAACCCGCCGGCGAGGCTGGCGACGTTCGTGTACCCCATCTCGCGCAGCGTCTGGGCCGCGAGCAGCGAGCGGTTGCCGACGGCGCAGCTCAGCACGACGTTGCGGTCGGGCCGGGCGACGCCGGCGATGCGGCTCTCGAGGAAGCCGCGCGGCACGTGGACGGACCCGGGGATGAAGCCCTCGTCCCATTCGCTCTGCTCGCGGACGTCCACGACGAGCGGCGGAGCGTCACCGGCGAGCGACTCCGCGAGGCCCGCCGCGTCGATCTCCGGGATCTGCTCCCGCGCCTCCGCCAGGAGGTCCTGATAGGTGCGTGACATGCCGTCCTCCGCGATACCCGAATTAGATCCAGGGATTATACCCATTTTCGTCCGGCGCCCAGCAGGGGTACGCTCTGGCTGGCACCGACGACGCACAGGGGATCGTGAATCGTGGCCGCCCAACTTCGCAAGAGCGACTTTGCCAACCCGGATGCCCGGACTCGCTGCCTCACGCCGGACTGTTGGGGCGATCTCGTGCTGTTCCCCACCGGGGCGGTCGACGCCGACGGCGTCCCCGAATTCCAGAACCAGACGGTCTGCCCGCTGTGCGGCGAGCGCTTCGAGCTCACGCCAGACGTCGACGATCGCGACCTGTACCTGCGGATCGCGTGGCTGCGCGCGAACCAGAACCCGGGGCTGGGGCCCCGGCGCCGCGTATGAGCGCGCCGGACGGATCGATCGCGCAGGCGTTCCCGCGGGCGACGGCCATCGGGAGGCACGTCTTCGGGATCGTCGCGGCGGGCGTCGATCGCCGCGCTCGCGTGGATGTTCGTGTTGCAGGAGGGTCACACCGGCAACATCTTCGGCGCCAAGTGGACGGAGCACGACTTCCCCGACGGGCTGGGCAACGCGTTCGGCGCAGCGGACACGGCGCGAGCGGGGCTCTACCTGACGCTCGTCCTCGGAGTGATCATCGCGGCGATCTTCACTCTCGTCGAGCGGTGGTTGCCGGGGCGTGACTTCGTCAAGGGGATCTCGTTCGCCGCCCCGCTCTTCCTCGCCTGGGGGCTGCTGTTCACACCACTGATCGACTCCCGGCAGGTGCAGCGGGACGCCGAGTTCGTCTTCCTGCCGACCGGGCTCTTCGGCGTTGACGCCGGCGCGCGCACGATCATCTCGGGGGCCGTCGCAAGCCTGCTCGCCGGGATCATCATTGCCCGGGTCATCCAGATCACGCGCAACGCAGACTGGTGGCGCCCCCACCCGGCAGCGGGAGTGGCCCTCGACCCCAACGTCGGCGTGGACCCCCTACTCGAACTCACCGAACAGGGGTCCGAGCAGGGCGGCAAACGCTCCCGGTGACAGGCCGATGCGCTCCGGCGGGCAGGCCGCCTCGAGCGCCTCGACGCTGGTGAACAGGTCGTCGTCGGCGATCCACGCCTCGGCGAGGTCGGCCTCGTACGCACCTGGGCCGAGGCTCCGGAGGATCGCATGAACGTCGGCTCCTGAGATGGGACGATCTCCCGACATGGTCGCTGACACTACCCTCACGCCGGCGGCGGCCCGCCGTGCGAGCGCGCCTTCGCCTTCGCCATGACCGGCAGCATCGGGACGATCGTGGGATCGGTCGCAGACGAGCATCGCCTTCCCGCGGGAGCGATGTCTGGTCGATCCCGCTCGCCGCGCCCCCGATCGCGGCGTTCGTCCTCGTCGACGGCGCCGCCGGCATCGTCGCGCTCTCAGCGGCGGGGTTCATCCTCGTGGCATCGTTCTCTGCGACCGTGGTGATGGGACAGGAGCTCCATGCCTCACCGACTCGCCCTCGCTGCCGCATTGGTGCTGGGATTCGGCGCCATCGGCTCGGCGACCCCGTGGTTGCCGGCGATCGGCGCGATCGCGGACAGCGCCGGCCAGGAGACCGCGCTCCGGGTGCTCGCCGCGCTCGCGCTCGCGGCCTGCGCCGTCGCCGCATTCCTCCCGCGCCCGACGGGCGCGCGCGGCTGATGGCTCGGCGCGACCCACCGCAGGACGACGACCTGTTCGCGGGCCTCGTGGAGGACCGGCTCAGCGCGTCGCGCCCACTTGCGGCCCGCATGCGCCCGGCGACCCTGGACCAGGTGGTCGGACAACCAGCCCTGCTCGGACCCGACTCCTTCCTGCGCCAGGCCATTCAGGGCGACCGCGTGCCGTCGATGATCCTGTACGGCCCGCCGGGATCCGGCAAGACGACGCTCGCGCGCGTCGTGGCCGGTGCGACCGAGGCGGCGTTCGAGGAGCTCTCGGCGGTGTCGGCCGGCTTGGCCGACGTGCGGGCGGTGATGACGCGGGCACGGGACCGGCTCGCATCGGGCCGGCGGACGGTGCTCTTCCTCGACGAGATCCACCGCTTCAACAAGGCACAGCAGGACGCGCTGCTGCCCGCGGTTGAGGACGGCCTGGTGACGCTCATCGGCGCGACCACCGAGAATCCCTACTACGAGGTCAACTCGGCGCTTGTGTCGCGCATGCGGGTGCTGATGCTCGAGCCCCTCTCGCCGGAGGACCTTGGCGCGCTCGTCGACCGGGCGCTCACCGACCCGGCCGGGCTGGCTGGCCGCGTCGCGCTGGCGGCCGACGCGCGCGGACGCACTCCTTCTTCGTTCCGGGGGCGATGCCCGCCACGCCCTCAACCTGCTGGAGGCCGCGGCCGCCGGCGTCGCGGATGGCGGCACCATCGCGCTCGAGGACGTGCAGCAGGCGTCCGGCGG
Organism: uncultured Thermoleophilia bacterium; assembly: GCA_963777565.1. Classification (GTDB taxonomy): domain Bacteria; phylum Actinomycetota; class Thermoleophilia; order Miltoncostaeales; family Miltoncostaeaceae; genus CALMEC01. Next base: position 176,324 of record CAVZQZ010000008.1, on the reverse strand, counting down.
CCGCCCGATCGTCTACGACCGGGACGGCGACGCGCACTACGACACCATCTCGGCGTTCATCAAGTCGATGCGCGGCAGCGACCCGGACGCGGCGGTCTACTACCTCGCGGTGATGCTGCAGGGCGGCGAGGACCCGAAGTTCATCGCGCGGCGGATCATCGTCGCCGCATCGGAGGACGTCGGCAACGCCGATCCGCGGGCGCTCGAGGTGGCCACGGCCGCGGCGCGCGCGGTGGAGTTCATCGGGATGCCGGAGGCACGGATCACGCTGGCGCAGGCGGCGATCTACGTGGCGCTCGCCCCGAAGTCGAACGCCGCGTACCGGGCCATCGGCGCGGCGCTGGAGCTCGTCGAGCGGGAGGGCCCGAAGCGCCCGCCGCTCTCGCTCCGTGATGCCTCACGCCCCAACGCCCGCAACCTCGGCCACGGCGAGGGCTACCACTACCCGCACGACTTCCCCGACGCGGTCCTGAACGAGTCGCTCATGCCGGACGGCCTGGAGGGCCGGCGGCTGTTCGAGCCGACCGACCGCGGCGCCGAAGCGGAACTTGCGGAACGGCTCCGGCGCCTGCGCGGCGAAGAGGACGGCGACGAGGCCCCCGACGCGCCGTTCTAGGCTCGACCAGACTCCGCCCGGTCAGGGCTGGCGTCTCAGCGTCCCCGGGAGGTAGCGGGCGCCGCCGCCGTACTGGGCGGCGACATCGTCGCGGTTGAGCAGCGCGCAGTCGCGCAGCGACAAGCAGCCGCAGCCGATGCAGGTGGTCAGGCGGTCCCGCAGGGCGATCAGCCCGTCGATCTGGGCCTCGAGCCGGCCGCTCCACGCGCGGGAAAGCCTCGCCCAGTCCGCCTTGGTGGGGGTCTTGCCAGACGGCAGCGTCGCCAGTGCCGCCCGGATCTCGTCGAGCGACAACCCGACGTTCTGCGCGGCGCGGATGAACGCCAGGTGGCGCAGCACGCTGCGCGGGTAGCGGCGCTGGCCGCCGGGGGTGCGCACCGCCGGGACGAGCCCCTCACGGTCGTAGTAGCGCAGCGCCGACGGCGCGATCTCGGCCCGCCGCGCCACCTCGCCGATGCTGATCAGATCGTCGCTCTTCACGAGCACCTCCACGGCCCCTTGACTTCAAGTTCAACTTGAACTTCTATCCTAGCGCGACCAACGATGAAAGCTGGTTCGACGCAGATGAACACCAAGGTCGCCCTCATCACCGGCATCTCGATGGGATTGGGCCATGCCCTGGCCGCGGAGCTCGGCGGACGCGGATGGCGCGTCGTGGGCGACGCCCGCGACGCCGCACGCCTCACCCGCGCAGCGCAGTCCTTGCCCGATCCCCGCGCGGTCGTCGCGATCGCCGGCGACGTGGCCGACCCGGCGCACCGGCGCCAGCTTGCCGACGCGGTCACCACGGAGGGCAGGCTCGACCTCGTCGTGAACAACGCGAGCATCCTCGGTCCCAGCCCCCAGCCCCCGCTCGCGGGCTACCCGATCGCCGACCTGGAGCGCGTCTTCGCCGTCGACGCGATCGCGCCGCTGGCACTGCTCCAGCTCGTGATGCCGCTGCTCAGCCGAAGCGGCGGGCGCGTGATCAACCTCTCGTCGGACGCCGCGGTGGAGGCCTACTCCGGCTGGGGCGGATACGGATCCGCGAAGGCCGCGCTCGACCAGTTCACCGCGGTGCTCGCGGTCGAGCATCACGGGCTTCGCGTCTATGCCTTCGATCCCGGCGACATGGCCACCGACCTCCACCGGCAGGCGGCGCCCGGCGAGGACATCTCCGGTCTCCCCTCGCCCATGGAGGTCGTGCCGGCGCTCATGCGGCTCGTGACCGGCGACGAGCCAAGCGGGCGTTACCGGGCCGCCGACCTCGTGGCGGTGACCACATGAGGGCCGCCGGCGAGCGGGGAGTGGTCTTCGAGCTGCCACCGGGCAGCGAGGCGGCGGAGCCGCCCGAGCGCCGCGGCGTGCCGCGCGACGGCGTGCGCCTCCTCGTCGCGCGTCCGGGCGGCGTGGCCCACCACCGATTTCGGGACCTCCCCGATCTGCTCGCGGCGGGCGACCTGGTGGTCGTCAACACGTCGGCCACGGTTCCGAGTGCCCTGATCGGGCTGCGCGACGATGGCCGGGCCACCACCGTGCATGTCGCCGGCCAGCTCGACGACGGCGACTGGGTTGTGGAGCTTCGGCGGGGCGACGGGCTCGGCCCGGACCTCGCCGTCAGGCCCGGCGAGCGGGTGCGCCTGCCGGCGGAGCTCACGGTCCGGCTGGTGGAGCCGTATCCCAACCCCGTTGCGGACTCGTCGCGGCTCTGGCGCGGCCGGCCGACGCCACCCGGTGCGCTCGGCGGTTACCTGTCCGTGCACGGACGTCCGATCGGCTACCGGTATCTGGGCGCGCCGGTGGCAATCGAGGATCTGCAGAACGTCTACGCGACCGAACCGGGCAGCGCCGAGATGGCGAGTGCCGGCCGGCCGTTCACCGCCGAGCTGATCGTGCGGCTCGTCGCCGTGGGCGTCACGGTGGCGCCGATCGTCCTGCACGCCGGGGTGTCGTCGCCGGAACTGCACGAGCCGCCGACACCCGAGCGCTTCGAGGTGACGGAGGCCACCGCGCGCGTCGTGAACGGAACCCGCGGGGCCGGAGGACGGGTCGTCGCCGTCGGGACGACGGTGGTGCGGGCGCTCGAGACGGTCGCCCAACCCGACGGCGTCGTTCGCGCCGGACGGGGTTGGACCAACCTCGTCCTCGGACCGGATCGCCCGGCCCGGACGGTGACCGGCCTCGTCACCGGGCTGCACGCGCCTGAGGCCAGCCACCTCTCGCTGCTCGAGGCCGTCGCCGGGACCACTCTCGTGCGACGAGCGTACGAGGAGGCCGTCAAGGAGCGATACCTGTGGCACGAGTTCGGCGACTCCATGCTCTTCCTCCCGCCGTGCGACGACGGGTGACCGCCCGTTCCGCCGAGCGCGCTCCCACGGCCCGATCGAACCCCGCGTGGCAGTGTTCCGGCGAAGCCGGATCGGAGGCCTGATGTCAACGAGCGGTCGACAACGCATCCAGGCGGTCGGCGAGGAGGCGAAGGTCACGCCCCTCGAGCTCTTCTTCGACCTGGTGTTCGTCTACGCGCTGACCCAGGTCACGGCGCTCATGGCCAACGGCCTGTCGGGCCGCCGGGTGCTCGAGGGCATGATCGTCTTGGCGCTGATCTGGTGGTGCTGGGTGGGGTACTCCTGGCTGGGCAACGTCGCCCAGGCCGACGAGGGCTGGACACGCGGCGCCTTCATCGGAGTCATGGCGACGATGTTCGTCGGCGCGCTCGCGATTCCGGAGGCATTCATCGACCGCCCCGGCGGATTGAGCGCGCCACTCGTGGTCGCCGTCTGCTACGCCATCGTGCGATGCGTGCACCTGGGCATCTTCGCCCTGGCGGGCCGGGCGGTCAGCGACCCGGGCCTCATCCACCAGCTGCTGCGCTTCGCCGTCGTCATGGCGCTGTCGATCGCGCTCCTCGTCGCGGGCGCGCTTGCGGGCGGCGACACCGAGCTGTGGCTCTGGCTCGCGGCGGTCCTCGTCGACTACGTGGGAACCCAGCTGATCGGCGCAGCGGGCTGGCGCCTGCATTCGCCCGCGCACTTCGCCGAGCGACACGGCCTGATCATCATCATCGCCCTCGGCGAGTCGATCGTCGCCATCGGCGTGGGTGCCGCCGCGCCGATCTCCACCGAGATCATCATCGGCGGGGTTCTCGGTATTGCGCTCGTTGCGACGATGTGGTGGCCCTACTTCGACGTCACGTCCCTCGCCGCAGAACGGGCCTTCGCCCGACGCGAGGGCGTGGAGCGCAACCGGATCGCCCGCGACGCCTACAGCTACCTCCACCTTCCGATGGTCGCCGGCATCGTCATCGCCGCCCTCGGGCTCAAGAAGGTGCTCGGCTACATCGCGGGCGACGATGGCCACGACTGGAGCGACTCCCTTCATGGGATCGCCCTCGCCGCGCTCCACGTGGGGCCGGCGGTCTACCTGCTGTCGCTCGTCGCCTTCCGGTTCCGCAACGTCCGGTCGCTCGGTCGGTCGCGACTCACCGCGGCCGCCGTGCTCCTGGTCACCATTCCGCTGGGCGGACAGATCGGCGCGCTGGGCGACCTGGTGCTCGTCACCGCCATCATGACGTCGCTGATCGTGTTCGAGGCGCTTCGCTACGCGGACGACCGGCACCGAATCCGCCACCTCGACGGTCACGCCCCGACGGCCCACGAGGAGCCGGTCGCGGCCGACTGACGTCCAGATCGTTTGGGACACTCTGCAACGTCGATCAGCGCCGGAGATGAACCGCAGATGAAGCTCCCGCTCACTGGAGGCTGTAATTGTGGCGCGGTTCGCTACGAGGTGACCGAACCGCTCGTCCGTGCGAGCTACTGCCACTGCAAGCGATGTCAGCGGCGGAGCGGTGCCGGAGCGTCGCCGCAGGCGCACCCGGCCCCGGGCGCCTTCCGGATCGTCGCGGGCGAGGACAAGCTGCGAATGTGGAAGCCCCCTGACGGTGCCGGCGAGAAGTGGTTTTGTGGCGAGTGCGGGTCCGCGATGTTCGGTCGCAACCCGAGCCACCCCGAGTCCGTCGGGATCCGAATGGGGACGTTCGACGACGACCCGGGCATCCGTCCGACCGCACGGCAGTTCGTCGCGTACGCCGCGCCCTGGGAGCCGCTCCCCGACGACGGTCTTCCGAGGTGGGCCGAGAGCCGTCACGCTCCCGGCGCACGGCCGATCTGAGCGCCGCCCCTCGGGCGGGGAGCGACTACGACCGCTCGATGAGCTCGATCCGGTACCCGTCGGGGTCCCGGACGAAGCACAGGCGCGACCCGCCTTCGCGCACCCGGTAGGGCGGCTTCTCGGGCTCGACGCCCTTCTCGGCGAGCGCGGCGAGCGTCGCATCGAGGTCGGCGACGCCGAGCGCGATGTGGCCGTAGCCCGTCCCGATGTCGTACGGCTCCGTGCGCCCGTGGTTGAGGGTGAGCTCCAGTCGCGACTCCTCGTCGCCGGGGAACGAGAGGAAGGCGTTGGTCGCCTCGTCCCGGATCGGCATCGTTCGCCGAAGCTCCATGCCCAGGCAGTCGGTGTAAAAGGCGATCGACCGGTCCAGGTCGAGGACCCGGTAGCACGTGTGCAGAAAGGCGCCGTCCATGCCGGGAGATTACCGAGAAAGGCCGGCTCGACGGTTCCCGGGGCGAGGGCGCCATGGGCATGCGCTACAATCCCCCCCGACACCCGATCATGGGATGTGAATGCGGGATCGGGGAGTGGCGTCGACCATCGTGGCGGCGGTAGCAACCGGCTCGCCAGAGTAATGAGGATGGTTCGACATGGCAGAAGGCGTTGTGAAGTGGTTCTCCGCGGAGAAGGGGTACGGATTCGTGACCCCCGATGATGGCGGCAAGGACCTCTTCCTCCACTTCAAGGAGATTCAGGGCGAGGGCTTCCGCACGGTCAACGAGGGCCAGCGCGTGAGCTTCGAGCCTGCGCAGGGCGCCAAGGGCCCGCAGGCAACGAACGTCCGCCCGCTCTAAGGAGCGCGGCGCATCTCCGGCCGGGGCCGTCTGGCCCCGGCCACCACACGCCCGACCGCGACCGAAGGAGCCGGCATGGCGAAGCAGGACCACCGGCAGAAGGAAGCAGCGATCGAGCTCGAGGGCGAAGTCATCGCGGCTCTGCCCGACACGTTCTTCCACGTGAAGCTGGACCGGGGACCCACCGTCCTCGGGAAGCTGTCCGGCACGATGCGCCGTCGCTGGATCCGGGTGAACCCGGGCGACCGCGTCCGCATCGAGCTCTCGCCGTACGACCTCACGCGCGGGCGCATCACCTACCGCCTGAGGTAGCACGGACGCGTCCCGGGTGCGAGTAGCATCGCCGCGGTGAACCCGACCGCCGACCTGACACCGGACGAGCGCGAGCGCATCGCGCCGTACGTCACCGACACCGTCGGCCCTGTGTTCGCGCTGACGAACCTGCCCGAAGTGGTGAAGGGCGCCCTGTTCGCGCGCTACAGCCGAAGCCCGAAGTCGCTGCGCCGCCTCCTGATCGACGAGTTCCTACCATCCGAGTCGGCCTCCGTCGAAACGGCCGCCGACACCGGCGAAGCCCGGGCCGCGGCGCTCTACGACCGTGTGCTCGCCGAATACGGAGACGACTCGGTGGCCCAGCTCGGCGGGGCGCACATCGCAGTCGAGGGCGCCTCGAACATCCTGACGAAGATCCTCGAGTGGGGGCGGCTCGCGAGCTACCTCGAGCAGTCCACGCGCTACATCCGGCTGGACGACCGCCCGGGCGGTCGCCACCGTTATCACCGTCCGGCACCGGTCATGACCGATCCCGAGCTCGGGCCACGGTTCGTCGCGACGCTCGACGCCGCTTTCGACCGGTACTCGGCGCTCATCCCCCGGCTCGTGGAGCACTTCGACGCCGTCGTGCCCGACGAGCCCGGCACGCCACCCGCCGCCAGGGAACGCGCCGTGCGCGCACGCGCGCTCGATGCGCTGCGGGGCCTTCTGCCGGCGGCGACGGAGGCCAACGTCGGCATCTTCGCCTCTGGACAGGCGTTCGAGGCGCTGCTGATCCGGCTGCAGTCCCATCCGCTGCACGAGGCCCGTGACTGCGGCGCCGCGATGCTGGCGGAGCTGCGCAAGGTCATCCCCGCGTTCCTCACGCGCGTCGACCGGGAGGACCGCGGCCTGCGGCACAGCGCGTACCTCGCCGAGAACGAACGGGCCACCGCGGAGCTCGCCGCCGAGATCCTCCCGCAGTCGAAGGCGCTGCCCGACGGACCCACGGTCCGGCTGATCGACTTCGACCGCGACGGCGAGGCGCGGGTGGTCGCGCATGCCCTGTGGCCCGCGAGCGGCCGGTCGCTCGCGGACGTTCGGGGGTACGTCGAGGGCATGGGCTGGGAGGAGCGCACCGACGTGCTGCACGCATACGCAGGCGATCGAGCCGACCGGCGCCAGCGCCCCGGGCGGGCGCTCGAAGCCACCACGTACACGTTCGAGATCGTGTGCGACTACGGGGCGTACCGCGACCTGCAGCGCCACCGGATGCTCTCCCTCCAGGCGCAGGCCCTCACCCCGCACCTCGGCTACGACGTCCCGGGGGAGATCGTCGACGCCGGGTGCGACGACGAGTACGTCGCGACGCAGGAGGCGTGTGCGGATCTCGCCCGGGGGCTCGGGGAGATGTTCCCGCACGAGGCGTCGTACGCCGTCACGCTCGCCCACCGCATTCGCTTCACCATGACGCTGAACGCTCGGGAGGCGATGCACCTCATCGAGTTGCGCAGCCAGCCGCAGGGCCACGAGACCTACCGACAGGTCGCGCGCGAGATGCACCGCAGCATCGCCGACGAGGCCGGACACCGCGCGCTGGCGGCGATGATGCGGTTCGTCGACCGCTCGTCTCATGCGGCCGGACGTCTCGCCGCGGAGCGGCGACAGGAGGAGCGGGCCGCTGCCCGAAACGCGCGATAGCGTTCACGGCGTGAGCGATCGCGACCCACGGCTCGGCGGCATGGCGCTCGCCAACGGGCTCCTCGTGCACGGACCGACCCATTGGGCCGCCGCGATCCGCGCAGACGACGGCACAACCCGCGTGTCCTCGGGGCCCAAGCCGCGCTTCGTCCGCGGCCAGCTCGGCGCCATCCCGGTCGTGCGCGGCGTGCTGCGCATGGCCGAGGCGCTCGCGGTCGTGCCCGCCGCCCGCCGCGGCACGCCCGGAGCCCGCCTCGCGATGGAGCACCTCCCGGTCGCGTTGGCGGTGGTGGGCTCGACGATCACCGCGGCTGTCGGGCGTCGCCGGCTCGGCTCGGTGGTGGTGCAGGAGACCGTCGGCGCGCTCGCGGGGCTGGCCCCCGCGCTCGTCGCGCTGCGCACCTCGGACGCGGCGCTCTGGCACGGGGTCGAGCACAAGAGCATCGCCGCGTACGAGGAGGGTGGCGCCGCAGAGGTCGCCCATGCCGCGAACCACCCCAAGGAGCACGAGCGGTGCGGGAGCAATCTGGTCCTGCCGCTCATGGTCGCGACGGTGATCGCCAACAGCGTGGTGCGCAAGCTCGTAGCGCGACCCGCCGTGGGCGTTCGCCTGGCGGCGGCCGCCGCGAGCGTCGGGGTCGCCGTCGAACTGTTCTCGTTCGCAACCCGGCGCCCCAACCACCCGATCTCGCGCGCGGTGCACGCCGTGGGGCACACCATGCAGGCGCGGTTCGCCACGGTCGAGCCAGGCCCGGAGGACCTGGCGGTCGGTCGGGCCGCCATGGAGGAGATCCTGCGGCTGGAGGGCGTGACTCCGGGCACGTCGTGAGCCTGTCGGCGAGCGTGATCGTCGAGGCGCCGCCAGGTGAGGTGTGGTCCCGATGGACCGGCATCGCCGACTGGCCCGAATGGAACCCCGCGTGCGTGTCGGCGAGTGTCGACGGGGAGCTCAAACGGGGCACGCGGCTGCACCTCGAGCTCCGGCACCCCCACGGGCGGGCCTTCTGGACCACGCCCACCGTGACCGACGTCGACTCCGGCTCGCGCATCGCGTGGGAGACGCGGGCCCTCGGCATACGCGCTCCGACGGTAACGACGCTCCAGCCGCACGACGAGGGGACCCTCGTGATGCTCACATCGGAGTCGCGTGGCGTGCTCGGCTTCACCTACCGACTGACGTTCCCGGAGAAGGCGCAGGCGCAGCTGTGGAGCGGCGCCCTCACCGGCCTCGCCCGGAGCTTCCGGCCACCTGATCCCGACTGACGGGGCCCGCAGGCGCATCCCGCGTCCATCGGCACCGACGTTCCCGCCGATCTCGCATGATTTCGGGGATTCGACCACGTCGACTACATTGCACCCACGCTCGTAAGGAACCCGCCGCTCCCGCGTGGTTCCTGGTGAGCGAACTGCAAGGAACGTGAATGGCAAGCGGGACCAACCGGAACGACGGATTCGGCGACACCGCCCGGCAGTGGGCGCATCACGCCGACCTCGTGATGTACGCCCGGCGTGTGCTCGGCGACCGATCCGACACCGCCGAGGACATCGTCCAGGAGGCGTACCTGCGCCTGCTCGGTCTCGCTGCGTCGGATGAAGCCCCGACGGGCGCCCGCCCCTGGCTCTTCCGAGTCGTCCGCAACCTTGCGATCGACGAGCGGCGCAGCGCGGCACGCCGGGCCGATCCCGTGGCCGAGCCCGACATCCTCGGGACCGCGTCCCTCGACGACACCGAGTCCTTGGTGGAACACCGCGAGGAGCTGACCGAAGCGCTGCGCGAGATGGCGTCGCTGCCGCCCCGCGAGCGCCGCGCGATCGAGATGGACCAAGCCGGCCTCGGGGCCAGCGCCATCGCCACCGAACTGGGAACCACGCCGAACGCCGTGCATCAGGCGCTCTTCCGTGCCCGCAAACGCCTCCGCAAGACCCGGGCCGTCGCCTGGGGCTTGATACCGATCGGCCTCGCGCCATTCGCCCTCCGACTCAGCGACCCCGCCCTCGCGGCGACCATCACGAACCTGCCACCGGGAGTGCCCGTCGGACGGGCACTCCCGGTGGCCGGTATCGTCGCCGCCGCGATGGTCGGTGGCAGCGTCGTGGTGCCCGTGGTCGACCACACCCCCGTCGACCCCGAGCACACGCAGGTCTTCGTGCACCGTGCCGCTGCGGCGGCCACCGCCTCCACGCCGATCGTCAATCGCACTACGTCCAGCGGGAGCACGGCGCAGACGTCGAACTCCGGCCCGTCGACGAACTCCGGTCCGGAATCGGCCAACTCCGACGAGGGCAAGGCCGACGAGGGCGACGACAGCCGCTCCGGCCGGCGCGACGGCGAGGACGACAGCAGCAAGCGCTCCGGCCGCACCGGGGGCGGCGGCGACGACACGGCCAAGGCCGACCGCGGCGACGACCGGGAGGGCGATGGCAAGCGCGGTCGCGACTCCGCCAAGACCTCAGGGGGCGGCGGCGACCAGACGAAGACCGACGACTCCGAGCGCGACTCGCAGAGCGGCAAGACGACCGACAAGCGCTCAGAGTCGCGGTCAGACTCGGGATCGAGCGACGACAGCGGCAAGGGCGACGACTCGAGCTCCGGGAAGTAACGGGCACCACGCCGACCTCAGGGCCCGCCCAAGATGGAGCCCGACCGCTAGAGTGGTCGGGTGCATCTTGGCCGAATTCACCACGTCGGCTACGCGGTCGACGATCTCGACGCGGCCATCCCCGTGTACACGGACCGGTACGGGATGTCCGTCGAGACGCGCGAACTGCTCAGCGACCAGGGTGTCGAGGCGGTCTCGCTCGGGGCGGGCACGAGCCACGTCGAGCTCATCCAGCCCGTCGATCCCAACGGCTCGGTCGCGCGGTTCCTGCAGCGGCGCGGCCCCGGCTTTCACCATGTCGCGTTCGAAGTCGACGACCTCCCGGCGGCACTCGCGGAGTTGCGCGACGCCGGAGCCGAGCTCATCGATGCCGAACCCCGTCGTGGCCTCGGCGGCCACATGATCGCGTTCATCCACCCGAACGCCAGCGGTGGCGTCCTCACCGAGCTCGTCCAGTCCCACTGAAACGACCCCCACGGAGTCCTCGCTGATGAAGATTCGCTACATCGAGCCCAAGCCCCGCGGCGCCACGATCTACGAGATCGCGAACCTGCCGAAGCTCGGCCTGCCGCTGCTGGCCGCATGCGTGCGCGAGAAGGACCCGACCGTCGACCAGTGGATCTACTGCGAGCTCATCCATGGCGTCGAGGTGGACTGGGCGGACGTGGAGAGCGCAGACCTCGTCTGCATCTCCACCACCACCAACACGACCCTCGAGGGGTACGCCTACGCCGGTCGCCTCCGCGAGAAGGGCATCCCCGTCGTGATCGGCGGCTCGCATGTGACCTTCATGGCCCATGAGGCGCTCAAGCACGCCCCCTACGTGATCCGGCGCGAAGGTCACGTCGGATTCGTCGAGCTGTTCGACTGGTTCGCCCGGGGCGGCGCCCGCGACGAGCTCCACGCCGTCCAAGGCCTGTCGTGGATCGGCTCCGACGGCCAGCAGATCAACAACCCGGAGGCCGCTCCGGCTTCGAGCGAGGATCTGGACGCGCTCCCCTTCCCGGCACTGGACCTGCTCGACCAACGCGAGAAGATGACGACATACCCGCTCATGATGAAGTGGGGCTGCCCGTACGACTGCAACTTCTGCTCGGTCATCAAGATGTTCGGGCGCAAGCTGCGGAGCCGCTCCGTCGAGAACGTGATGCACGAGCTGCGGCTCGCGAAGCCGGAACGGGTGTTCTTCTACGACGACATCTTCATCGTCGACAAGAAACAGTCGAAGGCGCTCTTCCGCCAGATGATCGAGGACGGCGTGACGCCCATGTGGACCGCCCAGATCCGCGCGGACTCCCTCTACAAGTCGAAGACGACCCTCGAGCCCGACCACGAGCTCCTCACGCTGATGCGCGACTCCGGCTGCTACATGGTGTACGTGGGATTCGAGTCGATCACGCAAGAGGGCCTCGACTCGTACAACAAGAAGCAGAAAGTCGAGCACATCACGACGTCGATCAAGCTGCTGCACGACTACGGCATCCGCGTGCACGGGATGTTCGTCGTCGGCGCCGACACCGACACTCCGGAGACGGTGCGCGCCACGATCGACTTCGCGCTCGAGCACAAGGTCGACACGCTCCAGATGATGATGCTCACCACGCTCCCCGGCACCGCCTTCGACGCGCAGATGCGGGCGGACGGGCGCGTTCTCACCGAGGACTATTCGCTCTACGACGGGCACCACTGCGTCATCACGCCGAAGAACATGACGCCCTACCAGCTTCAGATGGAGACCTGGAAGGGAATGCTCCGGTTCTACTCCTCGCAGGGCTGGCTGCGGCTCTTCAACCGGGAGATCGGCCGGAACCTCCTGCGCATCATGGGCCTGGTCACGCGCGAGTGGCGCTTCACGGTCCGGCTGCCGCAGATCGCGATCCTCACGATGGTCGGGCGCGGCGGCGAGGCGTTCAACGTCACTCGCCGCAACATGTCGCCCAAGTCGGTGCGGTTCCTCTACGAGACGTTCGGCGTCGCCGCCTTCCGCAAGTACGGCCGCAACCAGCTCCTGAAGTTCACCGACCAGATCGAGTCGATGAAGCACGTCGACATCATCAAGCGGATGCCGGCCTGGACCCCGCCGATCGAGCGCGCGAAGTCCCTCACCGTCCTGGCGTCCAACTAGTGCTCCTTCTCAGGGGCTTCGATGGCATCCCACGGCTGCAAAGCTCGGCCGGAGTCGGTGTCGTCGCCCAGAGGGCCGTCGCGCCAGCAGCTTTGTCCTCGCCTGCACCCATATCTTCGGATATAGGGTGCAGGCTGCGTCCGTGTCCGGCCGGCTCTTCGCTCGCCGGATATCCATCGAGCCTCTGAGAAGGAGCACTATGTCCGGACGGCGCGTCGAGATGGGGTTCGAGGGCGGCACGATCCTGCGCCTCACGATCGAGGAGGCGGCAGCGCAGGAGCTCGTCGGGAGCCTCGCGAACGGCGGCAACGACTGGCGTTCCGTCGAGGCCGAGGAAGGGACGCACTGGCTGAACGTCAGCGAGCTCGTCTACATCCGACTCGTGCCGGGTGAGCCCGCGCGCGTCGGCTTTGGCGGTTCGTAGCCCACAACTAGCGCAACTCGAACTCGCGCACGCCGTCCGCGGCGCTCCAGCGGCGGACGGCCAAATGGTCGGGCGGCTCGCCGAGCGTGATCACGACGACCTCTTCGATGTCGAGGCGAAACAGGTGGAACGGCCCCGGTGGCGCGCCGCCCGCGGCGGCCACGATCCGGGCCTTGGTGTCCTCGTCGTCGGTCTCGACGGCACGGCCCGCCACCTTCGCGTCGCCCGCCCACTCCGGCGGGTCGATCGACGAGCTGTGGAGAGCGAAGCGGGGGTCGCGTCGCAGGTCCAGCGCCTTGGGCGAGCGCCACATCGATCCGAGCCACAGATCGTCGTCCAGGAGCTGCACCTCGATCCCGCTGATCCGCGGGGCCCCGTCGCGGCGCAGGGTCGCCAGGGTGAGGTGCTTGCGCGCCTCGAGGAACGCGCGAGCGGCGTCGGCGACACCTGGAGCCTGTGCGGCGAACTGCCCCCAGCTCGCCACGTCAACCGGCCCCGAGAAGTCGCCGGGCGATCGCGCTGACCTCTTTGCCGTCGGCCGCGGTGCCGAGCCTGGCCATGGCCCCCTTCATGACCGCTCCGAGGTCCTTCGGCTCGGTCGCGCCCAGCTCCGCGATGACCGACGCGACCACCGGCTCGATCTCAGCCGCGTCGAGCTGCTCAGGCAGGTACTCCTCGACGATGGCCATCTCGGCGCGCTCCTCGGCGGCGCGATCGGATCGCCCCGCGGCCTCGAACTGCTCCACCGACTCGCGGTGCTGCTTCACGATGCCCTTGAGGACGCGCTCGACCCCCGCGTCGTCGAGCGGCTCACGCGCCGCGATCTCGGCGTTTTTGATCGCCGCGCGCGCACGCCGGATCACACCGAGCCGCTGCTTCTCGCCGGCGCGGAGCGCCGTCTTCATGTCCTCATCGAGCCGTGCAGCGAGCGACGTCGCCTCCGCCATGCCGAATGCCTCCAGTCGCGGTGATTCGGGCAGGTTACTCGTCGCCGTTGCCAGTGCACGCGGCCGGTGTACTAGCCTCCCGCCGAGTGGAGCTCGGTCTCGTCGGTCTCGCCAACTCCGGCAAGACATCACTGTTCAACCTGGTCACGGGCGACGCGGCCGAGGTAGCCGCATATCCGTACTCGACCCGCGAGCCGCGGAGGGGCGCGGCCGACGTTCCCGACCCGCGAATCGATGCGATCGCGGATGTCCAGGACATTCCCCGCCGGGTCCCCGCGCAGGTGCAGGTGGTCGACATCGCCGGGCTCGCGGCCGGCGCCGGGCGCGGCGAGGGACCCGGCGGTCAGGCCCTCGGGCGCCTCCGCGAGGTCGACGCGCTGATCCATGTTGTGCGCGGGTTTGCGAACGCCGAGGTGGGCCACCCCCTCGAGCGAATCGACCCTGCCGCGGACGTCGAGGTGGTGGACCTGGAGCTGGTGCTCGCCGACCGCGAGCAGCTCGCACGCCGCGAGGAGAAGACGGCGAAGGCCGCTCGCACCGGTGACGCGGGCGCGAAGGCGGAGCTCTCTGCGATCGCGGAACTCGCCGCGGCGCTCGACGAGGGGAGACCGGCCCGGGTCGGCGACGACCCGGCCGCCCGGCTGCTTGCGGGTGAGATGGGCCTGCTGACCGCCAAGCCGGTGCTCTACCTGGTCAACACCGACGACCCGGGGGATCCCCCCGCGGACGTCGCCGCTCATGCCGCAGCAAACGGTGCTCAGGCAATGGCCCTGCCGGTGGGCATCGAGCTCGAGCTTGCCGCGATGGACCCCGACGAGGCGGCAGAGCTGGCCAGCGAGCTCGGACTCGGAGACGAGCGGGGTGCACCCGCCCTCGTCGCCGCCGCATACCGGCTGCTGGACCTCGTGACCTTCTTCACCGGATCCGGACCACCGGAGGCCCGCGCGTGGCCGATCACGCGCGGCACCACCGCCGACCGCGCCGCGGGCAAGATCCACTCCGACATGGAACGGGGCTTCATCCGCGCCGAGGTCGTTCCCTGGGACAGCTTGGTCTCCGCGGGCTCGTTCGCCCGGGCCCGCGAGCAGGCCCTGGTCCGCATGGAAGGCAAGGACTACGTCGTGCAGGAAGGCGACGTGATGCAGGTCCGATTCAACGTTTAGGACGCGGACCCGCCGTCTCGCCGGCCGCCACCTGACGGGCGCGCACTCGGGATCAGCACGTCGCCCCGAAGACGCTCGCGTCCTCGATCTCGGCGAGGCGCGCCGGGGCGACGTCCCCGCCGGGGACCGCGTCCGGATCATGCGGCCGGCGGGCGTCGCTCCGTCGTTGCCGCGGACACGAATCGTCATCTGACGTTTGCGCGTCGCGCGCTCGAGGTCCCGCTGCCGCTCTCGCGCGAGACCGCTGTGGATGATCGGATGCAGGTTCATCGCTTCCCCCTCGGCGCCGGAGCCTCCGGCGCCAACCCGTTGAAAACCAGTGAAGTCAGTTTAGTGGTTGGCCAAGGAACCAGTCAAGTCAGATGACTGGTTGCTACGATCAGCTACACTGATGGTCATGAATCACGCCTCGTCACCCGAAATCGAGCTCATCACCGCGTTCGCGAACACCGTGAACCTCGAGGAGGGACCCGAGGAATTCTCGAATCCGGCGGCCCTTCGCGATTGGCTCGCCGGGCGAGGCCTACTCGGTGCGAGGGCGCCGGTGAGGGGCGACGACCTGGCACGGGCGATTGCCCTGCGCGAGGCGGTTCGCGCGCTGGTCGCCGGGAACAACGCGTGCGGTGAGGAGCCGGACGCCGCGACGGTGCTGGACGATGCCGCCGTCCGCGCGGGCGTGCGATTACGGTTCGACTGCTGCGGCGACGTGCGCGCCGAGCCTACGGCCCGTGGCGTTGACGGGGCGCTCGGACGAATCGTGGCCGCGGTTCACGCGACGATGGCCGATGGTTCGTGGCCGCGGCTCAAGGCCTGCGCGCGCGACGAATGCCGTTGGGTCTACTTCGACGCGTCCCGCAACCGCTCGAAGCGCTGGTGCTCGATGGAGGTCTGCGGCAACCGCGAGAAGGGCGAGGCGTTCCGGCGTCGACATCAGGAGCACTCGCACCGGGCCTGATCCTCGCGGGCCCCAGGGTTGGCGGCTGGGACGAGGAGCGCTCCTCGTCCCAGCCAGTGAATCACTTCGTGGGAACGGAGATGGTGACCTGTCCCTGGCCTCGCGGCGCGGTGATCCGTTTGGCCGTGATGATGACCCGCCAGCTCCCGGCGATGGGCCGGGTGATGCGGAAGAAGGCGAACGTGCCGCCGCGCCGGAACACGACGCCCACACGCTTCGTGGAGGGCGTGATCAGCCGGCCCCTCGGGTCGCGGAGCGCGATCTGGAACGTGAACGTCCCGCCGGAGCTGACGAAGAACGTCGCCTGCTTGAGGTTCCTCCTGAGGAGCCTGGCGAACTGCCGCTTCTGGTTCGCCTTCGCGAACACGAACACCCGTGTCAGCAGCGCCCGCTGCCCCGTCCCCTGACCTCGGCACCGGAAGTAGATGTCGCTCAGCTTCGCGGCGCTCTGAGTGGCGAAGTACCTGCCGCCGGTCTCCGAGGCGATCCGCTTCAGCCGCGCGACATCGGCCGCGACGAACGACGACGGGGGCCCGAGTTGGACCGCGCAGACCGGCCACGACCGTTGCGTGACGCCGTTGAACGCGCCGGGGGCCGCAAACCGGAGGTGGCCGTTGTTGTACGTCCCGGCGTTGTGGCCGCCATCGGTCAGGAAGATCACGAGCTTCGGCTTGTTGGGATCGACGCCGGGCGCGTTGAGCGCCTCCCAGGCCTTGTCCATGCCGATGTTGTAATCAGTTCCGCCGCGGTTGATGATCCGCGCCCGCGCCCGGGCCTTGAGCACGTTGATCACCGACTGGGACGAGGTCCGGGTGAGATCGAAGATCGGCTGGAAGGCACTGTCGAATCCGACCGCCCCCAGCCCATCGGCCGTGCCGGAGAGGTCGGCGAGCAGGCTGACCGCGTCCTTGCGGAGGAACTTCGGGTCGGTGCCCCCCATGGAGCCGGAGATGTCAACGATCGCCTCGACGTCGTATGGAACCCCCGGGGCCGCCGGCGTGAACGACAGTGCAAGCACCACGAGGGTTCCCATGTTCCGCGTGATCGTCGCTCCGCCGGATGTCCCGAACTGGAGCTGGAGGGGACCGTTGTACGCCCCCGCGGGGGCGTTGAGCTGGAGGTCGTCGAACGAGTTCACGCGGGGCGGGCTGACCCGCGTGCCGTCCGCGAGCAGGATCCTGGGGTCGACGGCGCCGGACGGAAGTCGCGCCTGGACGTAGGCGACGCCGCCCGCCGGCATCACGATCCTGCGCGCTGCGCCGTCGACGATGCCGGTCGGCGGGGGCGCCCCGGTCGGCGGGCTGCCCTGGCAGAAGTCCCGAACGTCCAGCGTGATGACGAGCCCCGTCGCACCGTCGGCGAGACCGCCGGCCGTCGCCGAGGCGTTACGGGCCGGGTCGCCGAACGGCCGGCAGCTATCCGGCTCGGTTGCGACGATGCTGAACGGTGCAGGATCGCCGGCTCCCGGGGTGACCGAAAACCCCCCGTTCTCGTCCGTCGTCGCGAAACTCGAGAACTGGTTGTTCGCGTCGTTGAGCGTCACGCTCACCGAGTCGAGCGGGACACCCGCGGGGTTCGCGACCTTGCCGGTGATCACCGCCTCCGCAAGCGCGGTGGACGCGAGCATGCCGATCGCGCAGACCAGCAGCGCGAGGCGGCGCGTCAGCCTCTGTGAGACGTTCACTTGGCGACCCCCTTCGATCGATCCGGGCTGCGATACGTCGGTCACGGCCATTCATACGCGAGGGGGAATCCGCAGACAACCCCGCGACCGGTGAGAGCCGGGGTGTCCACGTCAGAGGTCGATTCGTTTCGACCATTTTGCGCGAAGATCAGCGTGATCATCGCTGCCTGCGGTGGTGGCGTGCCCCCGGTGGGCCGGGTCACGGGCGACCCGTGCTCGTTCGGCGCTACTCCTCGCGGTCAAGCGTCGCGTCGTTGCTGTCGTCGTCGTCGCGAACGTTGGCGATCGCGCCGTAGGCGCCGTCGCGGGCGCGCGGCGCGGACTCGACACACGGACGGATCATGGCCGCTGTTCACCCCATCGGGAGGATCAGCCCGCGGGACGCCCACGGCTGAAAAGGGAGGCCTGCCGGCGTCTGATCAGCCGATCCAGACAGCGGATCGTGACCACGGCGACGGGGGAGACAGGCACGACATGAGGTACCTCCAGGCGTACGGGTGCGGGATCCGGATACGGAAGCTGGCGTACTCACGGAGTGCCACGGTTCAGCGGCCCGGTTCTTACGGACGCCGAGGCGAACATCACCGAAGCGCACCTTAATCTACCGAAACCTCACACGGTCCCGGTCTCGTCGATCGGCCCGTGCCCCTCCAGGCGGGCCTTGACGCCGACTTCGAGACTGTTGACCCGCCACAGGGCGAGCGCCTCGGCGCTGGCGGCGGCGGGGACCTGACCGGGAGGCGGCCCGTGGTGCCACGCCACGGCATGGAGCAGCGCCAGCCGCCGTTCGGACGCCATCCCGGCGCGGCGCGCCGCGGCATCGAGGATCTCGTGGCCGATGGCGAGGTGGCCGAGCATGCGCCCCTCATCGGTCAGCTCGAACGTCGCGCCGAGGCGCCAGGCGCGGATGTGGCCGACGTCGTGCACGAGCGCCGCGGCGACGAGCAGGTCGGCATCGAGCCGCGGATGCCACTGGCAGAGCGTCTGCGCCAGCGAGGCGACGCCGACGGTGTGCTCGAGGAGCCCGCCCTGGTAGGCGTGGTGGCCGGACCGGGTGCACGGCGCGGTGCGCCAGCCGTCGGCGAGCGACCGATCCCCGAGGACGGCGAGCGTGAACGGCCGGAGCGCCGGGTCGGCGATCTCGCCGGCCAGATGCTCGGCGAAGCCGGCGAGCTCCTCGGGCTCGCGATGACTGCGTGGGAGAAGCTCCTCGGCGGCGACCTCGTCGCCTGCCGGCCGGATGTGGCGGACGCGGACCGCGGGGCGCCCCTGCCGGGCGATGACCTGCCCGGCAACGCGCACGCGGTCGCCGGTTTCGAACTGCTCGGCGAAGAAATCGGGCTGGTCGAACACGAAGGCCCCGATCGCGCCCGAGGCGTCCGCCAGCGTGAGCATGAGGTACGGGTCGCCCTGACGGGACAGGCGCCGCTCCTTGCGACGAACGGCGAAGACGCCCTCCACGGGCTGGCCGACCTCCAGGCCCGCGACCTGGCTCATCGGTCCCTCGCGGGGCAGAGCAACTGGAAGTCGCATGACTCGCAATGCCAACCGGGCCGCGGCTCGAACTCCCGCGATGCGGCGGCGTCCGCCAGCAGGCGGGCGTCCTCGACGAGCGTGGCGAGCTCGGCCGGGTCGGGATCGAAGACGCGCGAGTCCCCGTCCAGCACGTACTCCAGGCGCGCGCCCTGGATCTTTCCCCCGCCGGCCTGCGCGGCGGCGAGATAGAGCGCGATCACGAGGTCCTCGTCGCCGACGCCGCTGACCCCGGGCGGGCGCCCGGTCTTGTAGTCGATGAGCTGGAACCCCCCGCTCGGGTGACGATCGATGCGGTCGACCCGGCCGCGCACGGTGTGACGGCCCAGCGGGAGGGTGAACTTGCGCTCGACGGCGGCGGGCCGCGCACCGCTTCGCGCGACGCGCCCGTGGTACTGGGGAAGCTGTTCGCGCCCGCGCCGGAGCGCCTGCTCGCCCTCGGGGGTGGACGCGACGCCGAGCCGGTTGAGCTGCATCTCGAATCGCGCGACCAGCGCGCCACCGTCGCCGCCGTCGCCGCCCGGGCGGTAGTGGGCCTCGAGCGCCAGGTGGGCGGCGGTGCCGATGCGACCGGACGGGCGGTCGGGCTGGGGGATCCGGTCGACCCGGGCGAAGCGGTACCGCAGCGGACAGGTCCGGTAGGTCTGCAGGTCGCTCGGCGAGATCTCGATGGCCGGGGGGACCACCGGGGGTGCCGAGACGGCCGCGACCGGGGCGGGTTGCGGGGCGAGCGCCCGCGCCCGGGCGGCGACCAGCTCGTCCAGCGCACCGCGGGCGGCGTCCATGAGCGCGTTCGCGTCGGGCGCCTCGACGGCCAGCGCCGCGGCGGCGGCCTGCCCGGTCCGCTCGAGCGCCGCCCGGGCATCGCCGATCTCCGCGAGCACCTCCGGCGCCAGTCCCCCCCCGACGCGCTCGGGCCCCGGCGTTCCGAGCGCAGCTCGCGCGTCGTCGAAGAACTGGGAGGGGCGCTGCCGGGTGCGCTCGCCGATCTCGTACGTGGCGAGGTAGACGTGCCGCCGCGGACGGGTGAGCGCCACGTAGACGAGACGGCGCTTCTCGGCGATATGGGCGTCCCTGCCGCGCTGGATCGTCTCGGGCAGGAGCTCGTCGGGTATGTCGGTGCGCTGACGATCCCGGCCCGGCATGCGCGACGCGACGAAGCCGATCACGAAGACCGCGTCGAACTCGAGGCCCTTGGCCTGGTGGATCGTGGAGACCTGCACGCCAATGCGCTCTGCGGAGCGCTCGATGCGGCCGCGGTGCCCAACCTCGGAGAGGCCGACGAGACGCCGGACGAGACCGACCGCGTCGAGGGCCGGGTCGCGCCGCCCGATGTCGCCGGCCATCCGCTCGAGGGCGGCCAGTCCGGCGAGGCGGGCCGCGCCCTCCGCTCCGCCGAGCGCCAACGCCTCGCGTCGCAAGCCCGACCGGTCGAGCACCTCCCGCACGAGCTGATCGGCGGGGCCGGTGATCGCGGGCCCGACCGCGTCAAGGGCCCCGGCGAGCACCGACCCCTCCCCGCCGGCCACCTCGAGGATGGCGCCAGTGATCGGCGCTCCGGCGGCCGCTGCAGCCGCCGCCGCGTCGGCGGTCGCGCCCCACGGCATCCGCATGCGGGGGTCGGCGGCGACCCGCAGGTGAGCCTGGACGTCGTACGGGTCGGCCAGCATCCGCAGCCAGGCCAGTGCGGACCGCACCTCCCGACGCTCGAACAGGCCGAGGCCGCCGTGGACCTGATGCGGGATGCCCGCCGCCTCGAGCGCGCGGACGATCGCGGCGGACTCCGTGCGGATCGAGTCCATGAGCACAGCCTGCTCCTCGAACCTGATCCCCTCGCCGGCAAGCCGGAGTATCTCGTTCGCGACGGCGCGCGCCTGACCGTCCTCGTCGGGAGCGACCCAGAACCGAGGTTCGGGCCCGGTGGCACCCGGCAGCGCGGCGAGCCGCTTCTCGGCGCGATCCGCGACCTTCGCCACCACCGCGTGGGCGGCGTCGAGGATCGCCTGCGTGGACCGGTAGTTGCGCTCCAGCACAACCTCCCGCCGATTGGGGTAACGGGAGCGAAAGTCGGCGATGTTCTTGGTGGACGCACCGCGGAACCGGTAGATGCCCTGGTCGTCGTCGCCGACCGCGACGACGCTCTCGGCCGTGTCGGCCAGCAGGTAGAGGAGCTGCGCCTGCGCGTGGTCGGTGTCCTGGAACTCGTCGATCATGACGTGCCGCGTGAGCTCACGGACCGCCGCGAGCCGGTCGGGATGGGCTCGCAGGAGACCGAGCGCGCGCACGATCGCCTCCCCGTAGTCCACGAGCCCGGCGTCTGCCAGCCAGCGGTCGTGCGCCTGGTAGGCGCGGGCGAACTCGAGGTCCTTGAGCCGTTCGCGCCGCTCCTTCGAACCCGAGGCGTTGGCGAGCGCATGCTCGGCGAACGGCACGAAGTCGGCCGCGGCCACGAGCTCGTTCTTGCAGCGATCGATTCGCTGGAGAATCTCGCCGACGACGCGGCCCGGGTCGCCTCGCAGGTCATGGGCGATCAGGTCGAGCTCGCCGATCCGTTCGAGCAACATGAGCGCCCGGTCCTCCTCGGTCGCCCAGGTTGCGGGCGGCAGCAGACCGTGGTCGACGCCCTGCACCCGCGCGAGCTCCCCCGCGAACGCATGGAACGTGCTGACACGCAGCGTCTCGTGAGCGCGTCCCAGCAGGGCCTCGGCGCGCGAGCGAAGCTCCTCAGCCGCCTGCGCGCTGAACGTCAGGGCGAGGATCTCCCCCGGCTCGGCGCCGCCGTCGACGAGCCACGCGAGCCGGTGGGTGAGCACGCGCGTCTTGCCGGCTCCCGCGCCGGCGACCACGAGCAGGGGCCCACCCGAGTGGGTGACCGCATCGCGCTGCTGGTCGCTGAGCCCGTCGAGGACCACCCGTCGATGGTACGCCGAGACACGGACACCGGGACGCCCGTCTTCGCACGGCCCGGTGGCGGACCTCGACCCTCGGCCGCCTGTACGATCCCGCGTCGTGGCCGACCTCCGTCCGTTCCGCGCGCTCCGCTACGACGCCGCCGCGGGAGATCTCGAGCGTCTCGTCTGCCCGCCGTACGACGTGATCGACGACGACGAGCGCGCGGCACTGCTCGCGGCGAGCCCGTACAACGCGGTGCGGCTCGAGTTGCCGGAGTTGGAGTACGACCTGGTCGGCGCCCTCATCGACGGGTGGCTCGGCGCGGGCGTCCTGCGGCGCGAGCGGTCTCCCGGCCTGGTGGCCTGGACGCAGACGTTCACCCTCGACGACGGATCCGCGCACGAGCGGAGGGTCCTGCTCGCCACCGTCGGGGTCGCGCCGTACGCCGCGCGGGTGGTTCGCCCGCATGAGCGCACGCACGCGGGGCCGAAAGAGGACCGCCTGAAGCTCCTCTACGGCGCGCGTACGCAGATCTCGCCGGTGTACGGGCTCTACCCGGACGGGCCCGGCGACGTCTGGGCAGCGGCCGGGGTCACGGGCGAGCCGGAAGCCGAGCTCACCGGTCGCGACGGGACGCGCAATCGATTCTGGTGGGTCGACGACCCGGCCCGGTGCGCCGCGGTGGCGTCCGCGATGGGGCACCGTTGGATCCTGATCGCCGACGGCCACCACCGCTACGAGACCGCGGTTCGCTACCGGAAGGAGCGGCGCGCAGCCGGCGACGGCGACGGGCCGCATGACGTGGTGATGATGGGCCTCACCGCCATCGAGGATCCCGGCCTCGTCGTGCTCCCGACCCACCGGCTGCTGAACGAGTGGCCCGACGGCGCCGCCGACGCGTTCGCGGCCACGCCGGTCGGCGGTCTCGACCCGCTCCGCTCCGCGCTCGCCGCGACCCCACCCGACGCCCCCGCCTTCGGCCTCGTGACCCCGGACGGCGCGTGGCTGCTGACAGCGGCCCCCGCGGGCGGCCCGTCGCCTGCGGCGCATCTCGATGTCGCGGTACTCGAGGAGCGCATCCTGCGCCGCGCCTTCGGCGACGACCAAGCGGGGCTCACCGCCCGAGGCGTGCTGGGCTACTCGAAGGACACGGGGGAGGCGTTCCGGCTGGGGTCATCCGGCGAGGTCGCCGCGGCGATCATCGTGCGCCCGATGCCCAAGTCCGCGGTGCTCGACGTCGCCGAGGCGGGCGAGACGATGCCGCAGAAGTCGACGTATTTCTTCCCGAAGCTCCTGACGGGGGTGGCGTTCCACTCCCTGGAGGAGCCGATCGACGTCGGTGGCTGAGCGCGTCGTCTCCGTCAACGTCGGCCTGCCGACGCAGGTGCCCTATCGCGGGGGCATGGTCAGCACGGGGATCTTCAAGCAGCCGATCGAGGGACCGGTGACGCTCCGAGCCACCAACTTCGACGGCGACGGGCAGGCCGACCCGTCGGTCCACGGCGGCGTCGACATGGCGGCGTACGTCTACTCGTGGGATTCGTACCGCTGGTGGATGGACGAGCTTGGGCACGAGCTCCAGCCCGGCGAATTCGGTGAGAATCTCACGGTGACCGGGTTCACCGACGAGGACGTCCAGGTGGGCGACGTGATCCGTGTCGGCGGCGCGGTCGTGCAGGTCACCACCCCGCGCGAGCCGTGCTTCAAGCTCGGCATCAGGATGGGCGACCACCGGTTCCCCGCACGGTTCCGAGAGGCGAATCGCATGGGCTTCTATCTGCGGGTGCTCGAAGAGGGCGAGATCGGCGCCGGCGACGCCGTCGAGATCGAAGAACGGGCCGAGGGATCCCTCACGATCGCGGACTTCCACGGCACCTACACGTCGCGGCGCGATGACCCTGCCGCGCTGCGGCGCATGCTCGCCGCACCACGGCTGACCGAGTCGTGGCGCGAATGGGTCGAGAAGCGTCTCGCTGAAGCAACGTAGACTGCCGGCATGAGACGAGCCTTCCTCTGGATCTACTTCGCCGCCGCGACGCTGGTCGTGATCGGCGTCTTCCTCCAGGCGTTTTCGATCACCGCCTACGTCCGCGGCGCCGGAAGCGGCGCGCTCGACATGCACGAGTCCGTCGGCAACATCACCCACGGCATGGAGATCGTGGCATTCCTCGCGGCGCTGGTCGGACTCTGGGGTTCCTGGGGGCGCATCGGCCTCGCCCTCTCCCTGCCCGTGATCGGCACGATCCAGGTCTTTGCGATCGGCGACACCGACACGAGCGGCGGCTGGGCGAACGGACTGCACGGCCTGCTCGCGATGGTCGTCCTCGTCCTCGCCGGAATCCTCACGCACGACGCCATGCGCGCGCTGGGACTACGCAGCCGCCGCACCGTCTGAGCCCTCCGCGACGGCGACCGCGGCGCCGCTGACCGAGGCTTGACCAGGTCAGGCCGCTCAAACACTTCCTCCTGACGATGTTGGCCAGCCGAAGACCTCACCATCATCCGAGGATTCGCGGCCCTATCGCAGCAGGAACGTGGCGTCGCTGACCGACAGGCCCGGCTTCGGCCCGCCCATCAGGACGTAGAGGCGGCTGTCCACGGCGGCGACGCCGAGGCCGTGACGGCCCTCCGGGAGCGGCGCGATCTGGCGCCACCGTCCGGTCGTGGGGTCGAACGACTCGACCTCGCGGTTCGTGCCCGCCGCACTCTCCCCGCCGATGCTCACCACCGTGCCGGCGCGTGCGGCCGCCGCGGTGCCGCCGCGGGCGGTGGGCATGTCCGGGATGCGCACCCAGCGCCGCAGGCGGACGTCCCACGCGTCGGCGCGCCGGAACCGCTCCGCCGCCGTGCGGCCACCCAGCACGTACACGCGGCCGCCGAGGGCCGCCGCGCCGAGATGCTCACGCGGTTGCGGCACGCCTGAGAACGCCGACCAGCGGCTCGTCGCCAGGTCGAGCGTGAACGACCTGCGGGCCGGCACCGGCGTCACGCCGTGGGTGCCGCCCACGACGTAGAGCCGGTTGCCGGCGACCGCCGCCCCGCCCGCCGCCCGTGACACGGGCATCCGCCTGAGCTCCCGCCACGCCCGGTCACCGAGACGCAGCGAGAACGCCCGACGCGTGGCGTGCGTCAGCGCGCTCCGCGCCAGGTACCCGCCGACCACGTAGACCTTTCGCCCGTCCGCCGCGGCCATCGCGTGGTGGACGGCAACCGGCAGGTCCGGCAGTCGTGACCAGCGGTCGGCGCGCGTGTCGTAGGCATCGACACGGGCTGTCGAGCGGCCGTCGCCCGTGAACCCGCCCGCCACCACGATCGTGGTGCCAACCGCCGCGGCGGTGACCTCCGTCCTGGCCTGCGGCGCATCCGCGACGCGCTCCCAGCCGGGCAAGGCGGCCGAGGCCGTCCCGGCCACGGCGAGCGCCCCGACGATCACGACGACCGACCGCATTCCCCGCAGGGTACAAGCGGCCCCGCCCCGGCGGGACCCCGCGCATGACGAGCGCTACGCGGATTGGGATCCCTCTGCAAACATGGGGAGTCTGGTTCCGCGAACGCGTCGCGGGCGAGCACATCCAACGGAGGCACCGTGTTCGACTTCTCACCCGTCCAGCTCATCATCGTCCTCGTGATCGCGCTACTCGTGCTCGGTCCCAAGCGCCTCCCCGACGCCGCGAAGAGCCTTGGCAGCGGCCTGCGCGAGTTCAAGCGGTCCGTCAGCGGCGAGACCGAGGATCCTCGCGTCGCGTCAACGGTGGAGAGCGCTGCGGACCCGAGTGCCCCGGTGGACAGCGCCGCGCCCGACCGCCCCTGACCCCACGCCGGACGCTCATCGGCACCGAGAGCTCCCCGGGGGCGCGGCGCGTCGACCGACGTACAATCAGCTCTCGGCACGAGGAGCGCGAGATGGGGCTGCTGCGAAACCGGGGGCTCACGGACGACGAGCGGGCACGGGTGCCGCCCGGCCAGCACGTCGTGCGCGACTTCCCCGTGCTGCACGCCGGATCGATCGCTCGGACCCCGCCGGCCGAGTGGGGGTTCCGGGTCTGGGGCCTCATCGAGAACACCCTCACATGGGACTACGGCGAGTTCCGGGCGCTTCCGACGGCCACGCAGACCTGCGACATCCACTGCGTCACGACGTGGAGCAAGCTCGACACCGTGTGGACCGGGGTGCCGATGGCGTGGGTGCTTGAACAGGCCCGGCCGCTGGCCGCCGCGACGCACGTGATCGCCCACGCGGAGGAGGGCTACACCGCGAACCTCCCGATCGCGGCGATCCAGGACGACGACGTAATGCTCGCGTACCGCTTCGATCACGAGGAGCTCGCCGCCGAGCACGGCGGCCCCCTGCGCCTGCTGGTTCCCAAGCTCTACTTCTGGAAGAGCGCCAAGTGGCTCCGCGGCCTCGAATTCGTCGACCACGACCAACCCGGCTTTTGGGAGCGGCTCGGCTACTCGAACACGGCCGACCCGTGGAAGGAAGAGCGGTATGCCTTCTAGTGCTCACCTCCAGAAGCCGCGTGAGGATTCGGCAAGCGAACGCCGAGCGAGGCAAGGACGCAACGAGCGTGCATCTCGGGAATCTGTGCGCGAATGAGCACACCGCCTCCCGACGGTTTGCAGCCGCCGAATTCCACGGGACGTGTGGAGGGAAGCGCTCATCGGCGCCCGCCGCGCGAGACGCCGGAGGACGACTGGGATCAGGTCGAGCGGTGGACTCGGCGCATCATGCGTCTCGCCGCGATCGGCGTTCCCAGCTGGTTGATCCTCCTGGCGGCGTTCAACCAGAATCTCACCGGCATCCCATGGGCGGCCGGCTTCGCGATGGCCTCGGTGCTCGCGACGATCATCACCGTCGTCGCCGACCGCATCGCCACCCCCGGCCACGGGCGGCGGCCGCTCGGCCCGTTCGGCCGCGGGCTGATCATCTGGGCAATCGTGTTCGGCATCCTCGCGATCATGATGTCGGCGGGCAATGCGACCGGCGGGGCGGTCGTGCTCATCCCGTTTCTCGGCGCGACGATCGTGGCCGGTGGCGTCGAGCTCGCCCGCCGCGCGCTCGGCGGGCGTCGCTGACCTGACCCCGCTACGCTTCCACGACTTCGCGGGCAGGGCGTCCGCACGTGCCGAAAGGAACCACCCACGTGAGTCCCCTCATCCCGATGGTCGTCGAGCAGACCTCACGCGGGGAGCGCGCGTTCGACATCTACTCACGCCTCCTCAACGAGCGCATCATCTTCGTCGGCACGCCGATCGACGACCAGATCGCGAACCTCACGATCGCGCAGCTGCTCCACCTCGAGAGCGACGATCCGGACAAGGAAATCTCCATCTACATCAACTCGCCCGGCGGGTCGGTGTACGCGGGCCTCGCGATCTACGACACGATGCAGTTCATCAAGCCCGAGGTGCAGACGATCTGCGTCGGGATCGCCATGAGCATGGGCGCGGTGCTCCTCGCCGGCGGCGCCCCCGGAAAGCGAATGGCCCTCCCCAACTCCCGGGTGCTCATCCACCAAGTGTGGGGCGGCGTGCAGGGGCAGGCGACCGACATCGAGATCCATGCCCGGGAAACGCTCGCGCTGCGGGCGCGGCTCGATGAGATCCTCGCCCACCACACCGGGAAGACGGCCGAGCAGATCCACGCGGACTCCGACCGTGACCGGTTCTTCACCGCCCAGGAAGCGGCGGACTATGGCTTGATCGACCGGGTCATCGACAGCCACTAAGCGACCGCCGCACGTTGCGCCCCGGGGCGCCGGCCGGCCCTTGACGGGCGCGTTGCGCCGCGCAAGACTTGGCGGACGGGACGGTTCGCCGGTTCGTCCCTCTCGATACCGGCCGCCGCCTCGAATCACGAAGTGGGAGTGCCGCGGAATGCAAGCGGTCGGTGTCATCGGTCAGGAAGGTGCCGAGCACGGCGTCGAATATGGACGCAGCCGACACGCGCGCGATCTCGCGCAGCCTGGCCGCCGCGACGCCGATCGCGACATCCCCCACGGCCCGACCGCTTCGACTTCGGCGCCTGCACACGGCGTGGAAGGAAGGGCACTCACGAGCGCGGTTCGATTGGCGGACTTCGAGCGAGGTCCGCGGCCGCAGGAAGGAGCCGCCTATGGATGACAGCGAGCCGGGCGGCACGTCGAGGTAGCTCCACGGCTCCTCGCGAGCCCGCCACTCAACACATCCAAAGTCGCGGCGCGCGCCACCGGAGCATGTTTGTCGGGGGAGCGCGCCGTGGCACGTGTCGGGCGAGGTCACCGGCTTCGGCCCCGGGCGCCTCACATAGCATCAAGCAGATGGATCGCATCCCCGTCGACCCGTCGTCGATCCGCCCGCAGACAGTCGGAGGGCTGATCGAGGACGGCTTCACGGTGCTGGGTCGCTGCTACCGGTCGCTTCTTCCGCTTGCGGCCGCGACCTCCGCGATCGGCTACCTGGCCACCTGGATCATCGCGCGGTCGGCGCTGGTCGACGGCTCGTTCGTGGAGGACAGGATGGTCAAGGCCCCCGCCGGCGCGGGGGCGTGGGCCGAATACGGCTCGAGCGTCGCCACGATCGCGCTGCTGGTCGTGATGTATCTCGTGATCACCGCCGTCCTGCTCCCCGCGACGATCCCGGCGGTCGCCGGCTACCGGATCACCCGAGTCCCGTGGTCGAGCGCAGCGCGGATGGCCGGCCCGGCCCTCGCCGTCGGCATTCTCATGCTGGTGATCGGCGCCGCAGGACTCCTCCTGCTCGTGCTTCCCGGCATCTGGCTCCTGGTCGGCTACAGCGTGGCCCAGGCCGTGCTCGTCGCCGAGGGGCATCGCGGATACGCCGCGCTCCGCCGGTCCAAGTCGCTCGTCGCCGGGCGATGGTGGGCGACGTTCGGCCTGCTCGTGGTCGTCTCGCTCATGACCGGGCTCGTCAGCCTCGTCCCGCTTCGCGTCGCCGAGGCCGGCGTCAACTCGCCCGCGACGATCATCCTGCTCGACAACCTCGTGGGCTTCCTCGCGACGACGATCACCGCCCCCTACGTTGCGGCGGTGACCGCGGCGCTCTACCGTCGATCTGCGGGCCCGGAAGGAGCCGCTCGCCGCGGAGTCGTTCGCGGACATGGTCCGCATGCCGGACGCCGGCGCGGCGCCGACCTTCGAGAAGAGCTGAGCCGCAGGACGTGGGGGGCCGGATCGGCCCCCCACATCGCGAGGCGAACCGTCTAGAACTCGTTCATCCCGCCGGCGAGGTTCGGGCTCGTGATCGAGCCAGGGCCACCGGCCGCGGGCTTCTCCGGAGCCTCCACCACGACGCACTCGGTGGTGATGATGTTCTTCGCGATCGACGCGGCGTTCTGCAGCGCCGAACGCGTGACCATCGCCGGATCGATGATCCCGCTCGCGACGAGGTCGACGTACTCACCGGTCTCGACGTTGAGGCCGATCCCGGCCTTCAACCCTTTGACCTTGCCCACGACGACGCTGCCTTCGAGGCCGGCGTTGTTGGCGAGCTGGCGAAGCGGCTCCTCGAGCGCACGACGCACGATGCGGGCCCCGGTCGCCTCGTCGCCCTCCAGCGTGAGCTTGTCCAATGCCGGAATGGCGTTGACGAGCACGAGGCCCCCGCCGGGGACGATGCCCTCCTCGAGCGCCGCGCGGGTCGCCTGCAGGGCGTCCTCCACCCGGTGCTTCTTCTCCTTCATCTCCGTCTCGGTCGCCGCGCCGACCTTCACCACCGCGACGCCACCCGCGAGCTTCGCAAGCCGCTCCTGCAGCTTCTCACGGTCGAAGTCGGAGTCGGTGTTGTCGAGCTCGGCCTTGATCGTGCGGATGCGGCCCTTGATCTCCTCCGGGTCGCCGGCACCGTCGATGATGGTGGTGAAGTCCTTGCCCACGACCACCTTGCGAGCACGGCCGAGCTGGTTGAGCTGGGTGTTCTCGAGCTTGAGGCCCATCTCCTCGCTGATCTGCTCACCGCCGGTGAGGATCGCGATGTCCTCCAGCATCCGCTTACGCCGATCACCGAAGCCGGGGGCCTTCACCACGATGCCCGTGAACGTCCCACGCAACTTGTTCACGATCAACGTCGCCAACGCCTCACCCTCCACGTCCTCGGCGATGATCAGCAGCGACTTGCCGGTCTGGATAACCCGCTCGAGGAGCGGCAGCACATCCTTGACCTGGCTGATCTTGCCGCCGTGGGCGAGGATGAACGGGTCGTCGAGGATGGCCTCCATGCGCTCGGGATCGGTGACCATGTACGGCGACATGTAGCCACGATCGAACTGCATGCCCTCCGTGAACTCCAACTCCATCCCGAACGTCTGACCCTCCTCGACGTTCACCACACCATCCTTACCGACCTTCTCGATCGCATCCGAGATGATGTCGCCAACCTCACGATCACGCGCCGAGATCGTCGCGACCCGGGCGATGTCCTCCTTGCCCTGCACGTCGCGGGCCGACTTGCGGATGTGCTCCACCACCACGTCGACCGCCTGCTCGATCCCGCGCTTGAGCCCCATCGGATTCGCACCCGCAGCCACATTCTTGAGCCCTTCCCGGACGATCGCCTGCGCGAGCAGGGTCGCGGTGGTGGTGCCGTCCCCGGCGACGTCGTTCGTCGCGGTGGCAACCTCGCGCACGAGCTGCGCCCCCTGATTCTCGAACGGGTCCTCCACGTCGATCTCACGGGCGATGGTCACGCCGTCGTTGGTGATCGTCGGAGCGCCGAACTTGCGGTCGATCACCACGTAGCGGCCCTTGGGGCCGAGGGTGACCTTCACCGCGTCAGCGAGAGTGTTGACGCCGCGCTCGAGCGACTTGCGCGCGTCCTCGTCGAACTTGATCTCCTTGTGCGGCATCTACTTGACCGCCTTTGCCAGGATGTCGGATTCGCGCAGGATGAGGAGGTCCTCGTCGTCGATCGTCACCTCGGTCCCGCCGTACTTCGAATAGATCACTTCGTCGCCGACCTGCACGTCGAGAGGCACCCGCTCGCCGTCGTCGTACCGCCCGTCACCGACAGCCAGGACCTCGCCGCGCTGCGGCTTCTCCTGGGCGGTGTCGGGAAGCACGATCCCGCTTGCGGTGACCTCTTCGGCCGCGATCTGGCGAACGACGATCCTGTCGCCAAGTGGCTTCAGCTTCATCGTGTCTCCTTGTTGGCACTCGTCACCTATGAGTGCCAAGACTCTAGCCAGCGCCACTGCGCGACACAAGCGCGGACCCCCAACCGAGACAGGCCATCCGGCCGGGTTGTCCGGCGTCGCGGTTGAGCATCGCGTCGCGGGCCTCTGGGCGTCGCCGTCGCGGTGGCCGGGTTCGCCCGTCCCGAGCGCGTCTGCAGGCTCGGCGGCCAAACGGTGCTCGGCGGGTTTCGGGATGGCGCCGCCGGGCGCCGCCGTCTCCTGCTACTTGAGCGACGGGTACTCGATGATCTCGCTGAAGTGGATCACCGAGACCTCGTCGTCGAGGCTGATCTCGCGCGCGTAGATGTGCGAGAGGAAATGGAGCGTGTCCTCGACGAGCCGGAACTCCGGGTTGTCTCGCTCGATCTCCCGCTGGGTGAGCTCCCGTATCGGCTTGACGTCCACCTGGTCGATGATCGCCGTGAAGATCTTCTGGCGGGGACCGTGCCGGTGGCCGACGGTCACCCAGACAAGCTGGCCCTTCTTGTACTTGTGCCCCTTGTCGCCCAGCCTGATCGTGGCCGTCTTCCGGCCCTTCCGGAGCTGGTCGATGAACAAGGGCGAATAGAAGTTCAGGGCGAACACGGCGGCTCCGGCGGTCAGTGCGGCAGGGCGGCGGCGCTCACGGCGCCAGCGGTTTCCTTCGCCACACGGGGGGGCGGCCCTGCCTTGCCGAGCAGGTACGCCTGGGCACGTTCGAGCACGTCGCGCTCACCGGGGTAGGAGACGCTCGACGCGGCCATGTGCAGCGGAACGAGCTGGACCCCGTCCACCTCGTCGTTGTGCCGCGCAGGCGAACCCGACATGTACTCGAGCAGGAAGAACTCGACCCGCTTCGCGATGCGGGCACGTTGACGACGTGAGTAGAACCAGTAGGAGATCTCTCCGAGCGGTGCGATGTGGCGGGTGCGGATGCCGGTCTCTTCCCAGACCTCGCGAATGGCCGTCTCGAGCGACTCCTCTCCCTCCTCGAGGTGCCCCTTCGGCAGCGCGAGGATGCGGTTGTCCTGGACAGAGATCAACGCGACGAAGGTCTGGCGCCCGACCGGAACAAGCACCACCCCACCCGCGGAGTGTTCGTGAATGACGCGCGCCATCGGCGGAGCCTACTTTAAGTGTCGACCCCGCCCGGGTACCTCCGGTCGCTACTTCCCGCTGAAGAACCTCTTCAGGGCGGCGAAGAAGCCCTTGCTCGGCGTCTCCGGCTCCTTGACGTCGGGGAGATCCGCCCGGAGCTTCGCGAGGTCCTCCTTGAGCTCGGCGGCCTGCTCCTGGACCGACTCGCCGGCCTTCGCCGCCGAGTCGCCGTCGCCGGGCACCCACTTGTCAAGCGCCTCCCAACCGGTCTTACCCGACGGAGCCGCAGCCGCAGCCGCCCCACCACCCGACGAGCCCCCACCGACCCACTTGTCCAGCGCCTCCCAACCGGTCTTACCCGACGGAGCCGCAGCCGCAGCCGCCCCACCACCCGACGAGCCCCCACCGACCCACTTGTCCAGCGCCTCCCAACCGGTCTTACCCGACGGAGCCGCAGCCGCAGCCGCCCCACCACCCGACGAGCCCCCACCGACCCACTTGTCCAGCGCCTCCCAACCGGTCTTACCCGACGGAGCCGCAGCCGCAGCCGCCCCACCACCCGACGAGCCCCCACCGACCCACTTGTCCAGCGCCTCCCAACCGGTCTTACCCGACGGAGCCGCGCCGGCGTCACCGGCCGCATCAGCCGCTGCGGAGGGCGAAACCCACTTGTCGAGCGCCTCCCAACCGGTCGGCGGGGCGGCGCCGGCGATCGGGGGGAGGAAACGCCTGGATCGGCCTGGGCGGGTCATCGGCACCTCTCGAGCGTGAGCAAGGTTTGCATCAGATGGCACGCAAGCGCGTGCAGTCGCGAACCTACGCCTGCCCCATGCAAGGGTCAAGGATTTTCCACGAGCAGTTCGTAGCTCTCCCGGCGGGTCGGAGCGATGTGCCCGGCCACGGCACATCCAGGCTCGCCGAGATGCCGGCAGTCGCGAAATTGGCACCGGCCGGCGAGCGCGCGAATCTCCGGGAACGCGTCGGCCAGGTCGGCCGGGTCGAGCCGGGGCAGGAAGAGGGTCCTGACTCCCGCCGTGTCGACGATCGCGCCGCCATCCTCGAACGGGATGAGACGCGGGTCGCTGGTTGTGTGGCGCCCCGTGCCGTCCCGGTCGCTCACCTCGCCGACGGCGCGCTCGACGCCGGTGAGGCCGCGGGTGAGCGTCGACTTGCCGACGCCGGACTGGCCGACGAGCGCAGCGACCCGGCCGTCCACCAGGCTGCGGACCTCCGCGACGAACGCCGGGTCCTTCGCCGATCCCACGAGCACCGGGTACCCGAGCGCCCGGTAGAGGCCGGCGAGCGACTCACCTGGCGCGGGGTCGTCCAAGAGGTCCGCCTTCGTGAGGACGAGCGCCGCGTCGAGTTGCCCGACCCAGCCGGCGATCAGGTACCGGTCGATCAGATGCGGCCGCGGCTCAGGCCGGGTGAGCGACTCGACAACGAGGAGGATGTCGGCGTTCGCCACCACGACGCGGCGCGGACCGTCCGGCCCGGCCGCTCGCTCGAGTTGCGTCGCCCGCGGCAGGATCGCGGTGATGACCAGGTCGTCGCCGGTGGCGCGCAACTCGACCCGATCGCCGACGACGAGCGGCCGGCCGGGGAGACGGGGCGCGACCCGTGCCTCACGCGAGGTCGCGCCCACCTCCACCGTTGCGGTCGGTCCCGAGACCCGAAGCACCCGCGACGGGTCGGGGGAGGACACTCCTACAGGCGCATTCCCGGGGTCATGTCGGGCACCTCGACGGTGGCCGGCACGAGGGCTCGTAGCGCCTCCGGGGTCCCGGCGAGCACCGGGAAGGTGCCGAAGTGACCGCAGATCACCTGCTTGACGCCGAGCAGGCGCACGGCGTGCGCGGCCTGACGCGGCCCCATCGTGAAGTGATCGCCGACCGGCAGCACCGCGACGTCGGGTTTGTAGATCTCGCCGATGAGGGCCATGTCGCCGAACACGTCGGTGTCGCCGGCCTGGTAGACGACGAGACCGTCGGGGAACTCGATCACGAAGCCGGCGGGGTCGCCGCCCTCGACGAGGTGGTCGCCCTCGAGCAAGCCACAGCTGTGCACCGCGTTCACCATCGTGACCTTGCAGCCGGCGATGTCGACGGTGCCGCCCATGTTCATCTGGATGACGTTCTGGCAGCCGTGCGACTCGAGCCACGCGCCGATCTCGAAGATGGAGACCGAATGCGCCCCGGTCTGCTTGATGGTGTCGACCGCGTCACCGACGTGGTCGAAGTGCCCGTGCGTGATCAGCACCGCGTCGAGCGGCCAGGGATTGTGGAGCTCGGCCGGAGCCGACGGGTTCCCCTTGAGCCAGGGGTCCACCATGATCCGGCGCCCTTCGGAGGTTTCCCAGATCCAGGTTCCGTGTCCTACCCAGGTGACGCTATTGCCCTTGAGATCCATCTGCTCCCCCAATGCGGGACGGTGTTGTCACGACGACTGGCGTGATGCTATCCAAGCAGCTCCGATGCACCGAACAGCGCGTGAAGTGGAGCCCCGTCGAGCTCCGCCTCGATGGCCTCCCGGCCACCCTCCTCCCGGTCGATCACGACGAGCGCGGCGACGACGACGGCGCCCGCCTTCCGGGCCTTGTGGATGGCGTCGATCACGGAACCCCCGGTCGTGAGGGTGTCGTCGACGACCGCGACGGGAGTGCCCTCCTCGATGAACGGTCCCTCGATCCAGTTCTGGAGCCCGTGCTTCTTCGCCTCCTTGCGGACGAAGAACCCGTTCCACCGGCGCCCGGCGGTCCACGCCGCGGCGCTGATCGCGCACACCAGCGGATCAGCGCCGGATGTGAGGCCGCCGACGGCCGCGAGCTCGTGCTCGCGGAGCGCGTCGTACCCGAGTCGCCCGGCGAGCTCCGCCCCCTCGGGGTCGAGCAGCACCTGGCGGGCGTCGAAGTAGTACGACGAACGCTTGCCCGACGCGAGCACGACCGCTTCGCGCATCATCGCGCGCTCGCGCAGGAGGGTGAGCAGGCGGGCGCGATCGTCTGATGCGGGCACGGCGGCGATCCTAGTGCACCACCGGAAGCACCGTGAGCGGCCCGGCGTGGCCGAACGGGCGATGGACCGCGATCTGACCGGCGACGTCGTCAGCGGCGACGGTGTCCAGAGCCCTCGCAGCTGTCGCAGATCACCGGGACGTACTCGTGCGGCCGGTCGCCGTCGAGCGCCTCCAGGTAGCTTCCCGAACCGAAACACCACAAGCAGAGATCTGGGGCTTGCAGCGCGACGGTGCGGGGGGCAGCGTGGCGTCGGGTCTTCGGATCGTTGGGGATCGCCATGGCGTTCCCTCCCTGCAACGGGGGCCCCGGTCTGGAACCCTGTACAACCCGTATCGGCAGCTCGCGCCGCAAACTTATGCATATTGTGACAATCATTTCGTGAGAGGAACCCGTGGTCGAAGTCAGCCCGCAGCCAACGCCCAACCCGAACGCCCTCAAATTCACCCTCGATCGCCACGCGACGGACAAGCGCAGCGAGACCTTCCGTGAAGGCTCGGACCCTGCGGACTCGCCGCTCGGCGCCCGCATCTTCGCGCTCGGCGGGATCACGAACGTCTTCCTCGCCGCGGACTTCGTGAGCGTCACGAAGGATGATGCCGCCTCGTGGGACACACTCATGCCGCAGGTCATCGGGGTCATCGAGGAGCACTACGGCGAATGAGCAGCACCACGGGCCTCATCCTGAGCTACGCGCTCGGCGCGATCTTCGCGATCGGCGGCGTGCTCTTCATGCTCTTGCTCGACGAACGGCGGTTCCTGTTCGGCGTCCCGTACCTCGTGCTGGGCGTCCTGCTGATCGGCGGCGTCCGGGCGAGCCAGCGCAGGCGCGGCATCCGCGACGCCGGCGACGAGGAGGGCGAGCGACCCTCCACGCCCCGCCACTGATCGCGCCGACCTCTTCATCACCACGCTGCCGTCGCCGGCGGAGACGACCTCCCAGCCGTCGGCCGAGCGCGCATTGATCGCCGCGCTGTCGTTGGCCCTCGCAGGAAGCGCCCCGATCTTCTGTCAGCTGCCCCTCACGTCGCGATGGGGCTCGCGCAGTGCCGACACCTGGTGGCCCCGACCGGCAGGTCATCCGAGAGGCACTCCGGGCATGTCTTGGTCGGCTCGGGCTCGCCGAACACCACCTCGCCGCGCCGCTTCATGTATGCCCGGTAGGGCAGGACGATCAGGAAGTAGATCACCGCCACGAAGATGATGAAGTAGATGACCGCGGACACGACGGCGCCGAAGTTGACGAGCTGCCCCTTGACGGTAAAGCCGAGCCCGCTTGTCCCGCCGCCGCCGGCGGCGTTTACGAGCGGCGTGATCACGCTGTCGGTGAACGCCTTGATCAGGGTGCTGAACGCGAGCGCGATCGACAGCCCGATCGCGATCACGATGAGATCGCCCTGCATGAGGAAGTTCTTGAAGCCCCTTAGCGCCGACACTGTCTCACCTCTTTCCTCGATTGCCCCGGTCCCGGGTTGGTGGGGACCCGTGTTCCGAGCCTATAGGCCGTGTCACGCCGACAATCCAGGTGAGAAGCCGCGGCAGCTCATGGTGCTCACTCCGCTGCGGGCGCTGGCAGATCGTCCAAGCATGTCACCGCGACGGCGGCGGCGACCAGCCTTCCCGCAGGCGCCGCCTCAGCCGACCGCGCGGATGGCACCGAGATCGTGTGCGCATTCGCGGCGGATGCAGGCGAGCACCTGCCCGACGATGTCGGTCGGGGCATCCGCGACCTCGAGCAGATCGAGGTCCTCGTGCTCCACGTACACGCCCACCATCGCCCGGTTGACCCATTCGAGCAGCGGCGCCCAGTACCGGCGGCCGGCGAGGATCACGGGGAAATGGCCCACCTTGCCGGTCTGGATGAGGGTGAGCGACTCGAACAGCTCGTCCATCGTCCCGAAGCCGCCCGGGAAGATCACGAACCCCTCCGCAGCCTTCACCAGCATCACCTTACGGGCGAAGAAGTGCTTGAAGTCGAGCGCGATCTGGACGTAGGGGTTGAGCGCCTGCTCGTGCGGGAGCTCGATGTTGAACCCGACCGACAGCCCCCCCTCCTCGTGGCAGCCGCGGTTCGCCGCCTCCATCACGCCGGGCCCGCCCCCTGTGATCACGGCGAAACCCGCGCGGGCAAGGGTCCGGCCGAGCTCGCGCGCGCGGTCGTACACCTCGTCACCCTCGTGCACGCGCGCGGAGCCGAAGACCGTGACGGCGGGTCGGTCGATCAGCCCGACGACCTCGAACCCGCGGCGGAACTCATCGGCGATGAAGGCGACCTCCTCGTCGATGTGGTCCTTTCGGCTCGAGAGCACATTTCGGTCTTCCATCGGCATTTCTCCCCCTCGATCAGGCCGGCGGCCTACCGGTTGGTATCGGCTTCGGTTGCTCGGCGGCGGTGCCGGCGCCGAGCGGAATGCGGACCGTGAAGGTCGCGCCCTCACCGGGTGCGCTCACCACGAAGACGTCCCCGCCGAGCACCTCGGCCAGCCGCTTCACGATTGCCAGGCCGAGCCCGGAGCCGCCATGCTCGCGCGAGCGGGAGCTGTCGACACGATAGAGCCGGTCGAAGATCCGCGGCAGGTGCTCCGGCGCGATGCCGCTGCCGGTGTCGGCGACCTCGAGCCATGCGGCGGCGCCGTCGGCGCGGGCGCGAACGTCGACACGCCCGCCGGGCGGCGTCGCCGCGATCGCGTTGGTGATCAGGTTGGCCAGGATTGTCTGGATGTGCGCGGCGTCGCTCTCGATCGGGACGCCGCCGGCCGGGGCGGTGAGCTCGACGCCGGCATCGACGGCCTGGACCGCCAACCGCGCGACGGTGTCCCTGGCGACCTGCGCCAGGTCCATCGGACGGAGCTGCGTCGGGGGGTCGAGGTCGAGCCAGGTGAGCTCACGCAGATCCCCGATGAGCGCCCGCAGCCGGGCGGCCTCGTCGCGGATGAACCCGAGGGCCTCCCGACGCGATTCGGGATCGGCCGCGGTGCCGTCGGCGAGCGCCTCGGCGAACCCGTCGATGGCGGTCACGGGCGTGCGAAGCTCGTGGGCGACATCGGCGAGGAACCGTCGCTGGCGCTCGTCGGTCTCGGCGAGCCGCTCGGCCATCCGGTTGAACGCCCCGGCCGCCCGCCCGAGCTCGTCGTCGGTGACCTCGGCCCGAACCGCGAGATCGCCGGACGCGACGGCCTCGGCGCTGGCGGCCAGGTCCGCGGCCTGGTGGCGCAGCCGGCGAGCGAGCGCGCTCGCGAGCGCCCAGATCAGCGCCAGCGTCAGCACGAGACCGACAAGGAAGAGCCCCACCACGACCCAGTCGGACAATCCGGCCCCGCGGGTGCCGCGCTCGAGCCTCACCACGACATCGCCGGAGGACGCGGTCGCCTCGGCGTCCGTTCTCACGAGCGGAACCAGGTTGTAGTACAGGCCGCCGGGCGACGACCACATCACGAGGATCCGCGTGTCGGGCAGGTAGCGGGCGGCGTCGGCGGCGCGGTCGCTCTTGAGCGGCTCCGGGGCATCGTCGACGACCTCGGCGATCGCCTGCGCCTGATCCTGGAGCGTTCGCTGCGCCTCGGCCTGCACCCGCTCGTTGACGACGCCGCGGATGACCCCCTGAACGCCGATCGTCACCACCACCAGCGCGACCGCGATGACGAGGGCGATACGACCCCGGTAGCTCGCCGGCCAAACGAACCGCCGCAGGCGTTGCATCACGCCGTGTCGGGGTCGAGCTTGTAGCCGACCCCGCGGACCGCGACCACGCCGTTCCATCCATCGAGCTTCTTGCGGAGGTTCGCGACATGCACGTCGATGGTCTTCCCGCCGACCGGGTTCTGGTGTCCCCACACCTTCTCGAGGAGCCGCTCCCGCGTGTACACGGTGCGCGGGTGCGCGGCGAGCTCGGCGAGCAGGTCGAACTCGAGGCGGGTGAGGTCCACCTCCCGGCCGCCGTACAGGCATTGCCGGCTGCTCGGGACGAGGGTGACCTGGCCGGCGGTGAGGGTCGCCTCGGGATCTCCGGGCAACGCGATCCGCCGCAGCACCGCGCGGACGCGCGCGACGACCTCACGGCCGGAGAACGGCTTGGTGACGTAGTCGTCGGCGCCGAGCTCGAGGCCGGCGACTCGGCTCGCCTCGTCGTCTCGGGCGGTGACCATGATGATCGGGATGTAACCGTTGAACTCCCGCAGGCGCCGGCACACGTCGAGGCCGTCGATGCCGGGCAGCATCAGGTCGAGCAGCACGAGATCGATGCCTCCCTGACGCACCTGCTCGAGCGCCGATCCGCCGTCGGCGGCGTCGGTCACGGTGTAGCCGGCCTCGGTCAGGTAGAGACGCAGGAGGCGGCGGATGGCGCGTTCATCGTCGACGACCAGGATGTGACCGCGACTCGCCATTGCGACCATGAAGTATGTCACCACCCCTTGCGCTGGAGTTGAATCGCGGGCCCCGACCCCCTACCGTTCCCAGGCCCCGGCGGGATAGCTCAGTTGGTAGAGCACACGACTGAAAATCGTGGTGTCCCCAGTTCGAATCTGGGTCCCGCCACTGTCGAATTCCCTGGAAGCAGAGCGCTTTCATTCGTCAGTCCCCGATCATGCGGACGACGGGAATATGCGTCCGAATACGGTGCGGGACGGTGCGGGAGCGTCCCAGACGGTGCGGGAGACGGTGCGGGAGGGGACCATCGCCTCTTCGGGGGCTTCGGCGATCAGCAACCCGCCCATGTTCACCCAGGGCGTGGAGTCGCCACTGCGCTCCGGAATCTGAATGCGGGGCGCGGCGTGGTGAGCGCTTCGGCTCCGTAGATCGCCACGAGGGCCATCAGGGGGTACCGCCGATTCGCCGAGGCGGCCGAACCGGGGAGGCTTGCCACGACCATCTGTATCGGGAGTTCTGCGCGATGTTGCTCATCGAGTCGTCCGTCGTGTCCGCCGCCTGCGCCGACGGTGTGTGAGCAAGGGGGTGGACAGTGGATAGTGGACGGGCGGTTGGGGTTCCGGGAGCCATGTCGGTCCGGCTGGCCGCGCTCGGGGGCGCGATCTTCTTCGTGCTGGTCGTCGTCAGCACCAGCCTGACAAGTGGCTCTCCGAGCGCCACCGATTCCGGCCAGGAGATCTTCGACGACTTGGCGCAACACCATGGCCGTTACCAAGTCGGTGCTGTGCTTATGGGCCTAGCGATGTCCGCCGTGCTGTTGTGGTTGTCCGGCCTGTTCCGCGCCTTGAGAAAGGCTGAGGGCGGGACCCCCGCCCTCGCCCTGGCCGCGCTTGCTGGCGGGGTGCTCGCGGCGGCGGGCACGGTCACGGGAGCCCTCGTCGAGGGAACCACGGCGACCCGCATCAACGATCTCGGCCCCACCGGAGCGCGCGTGTGGTGGACGATGTACTTGATGAGCACGGGCGCGACGCTGCTGGGCCTGCTCCTTCTCATCGGGATAGCAGCCATCGTGTGTCTGCGGACGGGACTCTTCGCCCGGTGGCTCGCGGTGGCGAGTGTCGTGTTGGCGCTCGCCTCGGTGGTCGGCGCGTTCACCATCGGGTATGCAAGCACCGGGATTCAGGCGGTCGCTGGCATCACGATCATCTTCGACAGCGTGTGGATCTTGCTGGTCAGCATCTACTTGTGGCGTGATCCCGCACTCGCGCTGCCGTAGCCAACAGCCCGCGGATGCTCGCCCCCAATTCGACGGGGTGCGTAGCCTTGTTCATCGGCCGCCCTGTCGGGTGCATGTTCACCCGTCGGGGATGAAGGAGGTTTCGGGGTGCGCCGGATATCGCGGGCAACCACCAGATCAGCGCCAGCCCGCATCAACGATACGGGTTTCGGGCAACACCCCCACCAATTCCCTCTTCCTGATGTCCGATCTCGGACACCGCGATCCATGCTCCCGGGCTCGGGAGAGGAGACGGTGCCGAAGGGCCCATTTCCTCTCTTTGGGGCTTCGCCGATGAGCAGCCCGCCAATGAAATGGCAAGGACCGTGGGTGCCGGTTCGCACGTAGTTTCGCCGTATCGACTAAGCGGGTTTCCGCTGATTCGCGCGCCGAGGAGTCGAAGGAGGTTTGTCGCATCGAGCTGTCCTTCGAATTGGGCTCGACGAGGGCAAGCGGTACGCGACGGTGGAGGTGACGCGATGTCGACCCAACAGACTGCGGGGGCAGCACCGCCCGCGGCGGACGTGACCGGTTCCCCGCTGCCGCCACACATCATCGCCGAGATCCACGGCGTCTACATGGCGTGGGTGCCGGAGGATCGCGACGAGGTCGCGCGCCGCGTCCCGGCGGGGCTCGACCCGGCGCCGGATCGGGTGGTTTCCCTGTTCCAGGGGGCCCAAGCGGGGGCGTCCACGTCGTGGGGCGGGCTCGTCACGATCACCCACGCCGAGGTTGAACTCCAGGGGAAGGACGCGCTCGACGGACGGCAGCGGGGCCGCTGGTGGGCGCTCTACCTGAACTCCGACCCGTTCTGCCTCGCCGGAGCCAGGATGCTCGGCGTTCCCGGAGCCAGGGAGGGCCGAGATGGTGCTCGACGGCGACCGTCTGACGGCCACGACGTTCGAAGACGACAACGCCATCGTCCGCACGACCGCGCACGTCGGCGCGGAGCCCGTCGGCCCGTTCGGTGTCCAGGCGCGGTACCTGATCCCCGGGGACGGCTTTCCAAGCATCCTCGTGCCCGTCGCCGCCCCGACACACGAGGTGACGGTCAGCGACGTCGAGTTCCTCGACCCGTCCCACCCGAGCTACGCCCTACGGCCGGCCAAGCCACTCCAGCTCGCCTGGACGATCTACTCGCCGCGCTTGAGCTACGCGTTCACCGCACCGACCGCGATCCCGTAGAATGCGGACCCCTGGTTCGTCAGCGCCCTCCATCGGCTGTCCGCGGCCGCTGACACACGGAACGGAGGGCGACTTGGCACGAAAGAGCGTGGTGATCCGGCTGGCCGGCGAGTCCGGCGAGGGGGTCATCTCCTCGGGTGACATCCTCACCCAGGCCGCGGCGCGACGCGGCTACTGGACGCAGACGTTCCGAACGTACCCGGCCGAGATCAAGGGCGGGCCATGCATGTACCAGGTGCGCATCGGCGAGGAGCGCATCCACAGTCACGGAAAGTGGGTCGACCTGCTCGTCTGCTTCAACCAAGAGGCGTGGGACCTGCACCACGACGCCCTCCACCCCGGCGGGGTGATCCTCTACGACGACACCGCGTGCGAGATCCCGGCGGACGACCTTCCGCGCGCCCGGCCGGTGCGGATGGACAAGCTCGCGAAGGAGATCGGCGGCTCGACCAGGGCGAAGAACATGGTGGCAGTTGGCGCGGTGTCCGCCGTGATCAGCTTCGACACGACGCCCATCGAGGAGTTCGTGCTGCGCCGCTTCGCCCACAAGCAGGGCGTCGCCGACGCGAACATCGCGGCGCTGAACGCGGGGGCGGGCGAGGCCGCCGACCTGGCAGGCACGCTCGCGATCACCGACGCCGTCGAGGCGGAGGAGGACCGCATCCTCATCTCGGGCAACCAGGCGATCAGCGTCGGTGCGGTCGCCGCCGGCGTCGACTACTTCGCCGGCTACCCGATCACCCCGGCGTCGGACATCCTGGAGTGGCTGTCGGCCCGCCTACCCGGCGTCGGCGGCATCACGATCCAGTGCGAGGACGAGATCGCCTCGCTGTCGTCGGTGATCGGCGCCTCCTTCACGGGCGCGCGGGCCATGACCGCGACCTCCGGCCCGGGTCTCTCGCTCATGTCAGAACTGATCGGCTACGCCGGCATGGCGGAGATCCCCTGCGTCATCGTCGACGCCCAGCGCGGCGGCCCCTCGACGGGGCTCCCGACGAAGACCGAGCAGTCCGACCTCGAGCACGCCCTCTACGGCGGGCACGGGGAGGCGCCCCGGGTGGTGATCGCCCCGGTCTCGGTCGAGGACTGCTTCTGGGC
The DNA here is from genome assembly GCA_963777565.1 of uncultured Thermoleophilia bacterium. Taxonomy (GTDB): domain Bacteria; phylum Actinomycetota; class Thermoleophilia; order Miltoncostaeales; family Miltoncostaeaceae; genus CALMEC01. Next base: position 133,300 of record CAVZQZ010000008.1, on the reverse strand, counting down.
CACGGTCGAGGCCTTCAACTACGCGGAGCGCTTCCAGGTGCCGGTGATCATCCTCACCGACCAGGGGCTGGCGACGCGGCTCGAGGTCATCACCCGGCCGGACGAGGCGAAGGTGGAGCGGTGGGAGCGCAAGACCTCCGCCGGCGTCGAGCCGGAGGAGTACCGCCGCTACGAGCTGACCGACGACGGCATCTCGCCGATGGGCGTGCCGGGGGAAGACGGCGGTCAGTACGTCGCCACGGGCATCTCCCACGACCAGCACGGCCACCCGGCGTACACGCCGGACATCGTCGTGGCGATGCAGGAGAAGCGCTGGGCGAAGCTCGAGCCGCTCAAGAATGGCCTCGCCCGTCACGCCACCCATGGCGACGGCCAGCCAGAGATCGCGATCGTCGGGTTCGGCTCCACGTTCGGCCCGGTTTGGGAGGCGATCGATCTGCTCGCCGCGGAGGGGCGCTCGATCGGGGCCTTCTACCCGCGGGTGCTCGGACCGTTCCCGGTCGGCATGGTCAAGGCGTTCACCGCCCGCGCGAAGCGCGTCATCGTTCCCGAGGTCAACTTCACCGGCCAGCTCGCCCGGCTCATCAGGGCCGAGGTGGGCATCCAGGTCGAGAGCCACGCCAAATGCGACGGGCTTCCGTTCACCGCGGAGGACATCCACGACATCGTGACCCAGGGGGCCGCACAGTGAGCACGGTCAAGCGCACGCCGAACGACTACAAGTCCGGCCTCAAGCCGATCTGGTGCCCGGGCTGCGGGGACTTCGGCGTCCTCGCGTCGCTGTACCGCGCATTCGCGCAGCTCGAGCTGGACCCGGCGAGGACCGTGATCGTCTCGGGGATCGGCTGCTCCAGCCGCCTGCCCGGATTCGTCTCGACCTACGGGGTGCACACGCTGCACGGGCGCCCGCTCCCGGTCGCGATGGGCGTCAAGCTCGCAAACCCGGAGCTCACGGTCATCGCCGTCGGCGGCGACGGCGACGCCTTCGCGATCGGCGCGGGGCACTTCCCGCATGCCGCCAGGCGCAACGTCGACATCCTGTACCTGGTGATGGACAACGAGACCTACGGCCTCACGAAGGGGCAGGTGTCGCCGACGTCGCTGTTCGAGCAGAAGGCCCCGTCGACGCCGTACGGGAACCTGGAGCAGCCGCTCAACACGCTTGGGTTCGCCGTCGCGAGCGGCGCGTCCTTCGTCGCACGCGGCGCGTCCTTCAACACCAAGGCCCTGACCGAGTTGATCGTCCAGGGCATCGAGCACCCCGGCTTCGCGTTCATCGACGCCCTCTCTCCCTGTGTGGTGTTCAACAACCACCAGGAGGAGTGGAAGGAGCAGGTCAGCGACGTCGCCCCGGAACACGACGTGAATGACAAGGTCGCGGCGTTCGCCCTGGCCCTGTGCGGCGGCTTCAAGCTGGGGATCATCTACAAGGAGCTGCGCCCGACGCTGATCGACCGCTACCAAGGCCTCCTCGCGAACGCGAAGGAGTCGACGCTCGGCACGATGCTCGACGGTTTCAACGCCCGCAAGGGCGTGGCGATCGGCAAGCCGATCGCGTAGCGCCGGGCCCATGACGTCTTCGGGGCCGGACGTCGCCCCGATGCCAGGCCCGCCGGGCACCATCCAGAATCACCCCAGCGCGATTCCCAAGATCGCGCTCGCCTTCCCGGACCAGTCGAGCACCCAGTATGCGAGGGCCATCGGCGCAAGGAACGGTGCGGAGAACGATGTCAGACCGATCGCGGTCGAGGGTCGCCACTCGCGTCGCAGCTGATCGACATCGACCTCCGCCCCGGCCAGGAACGTGAGCACGACCGATGCGAAGGCGGCGATGAAGTTGGGCCAGGACTGGCTCTCCACCCCGAAGAGATTCCCGGCGAGCACTCCCCCGAGAAGCTCGAGGATCGCGACCGAGAGCCCGGCCTCGACCGACACGAGGCTGGCGAGCAGCACGCTCACCGACAGCGTGGTTGCGAGTGCGAGCGAACTCATGCGACTCCCTTCTGCGCGAGACTCAACCGACCGGGACCGAAGTCCTCAGTAGGAGTCATCAGCGCCGGAGCGCGGTTCGCGTGAAACTCCATCACGCCTGCTTGTCACCAATAATCTGGCGACTGCAATTGGCTTACCAGCCGTCGCAGACATGACCGTCGGATCGGCTCGTGAGGAGGGGAGCAGGATGCGAACACGCCGAGAACCGGCGGGCGCGAGCGTGCTTGCGGTACCTTCGGCCCGTCGGCCGGGCTTCTGCGCATCGGTGGCGTTGGGCGTCGAAGATCGGTGGGAGCCGCGGCAGGCCAAGCGAGGGAAGATGCCGGTTCTTTCGAAGGGGAGTCTCAAGATCGACTACGCGGACGACGGGCAGGGTCGGCCGGTCGTTCTCATCCACAGTTCCGTCAGCGCCAACCGACAGTGGCGGGCTCTCACCGAAGCGCTGAAGGACCGCTACCGAGTCTTGGCGGTCAACCTCTTCGGCTACGGTGAAACGACGACCTGGCCGGAAGACGCCCCGCAATCCCTCTATGCACAGGCCCAGCTCATCGTGGCGTTGAGCGAGGAACTCGGCAGTCCCGTGCACCTCGTCGGGCATTCCTTCGGCGGTTCGGTCGCGCTCAAGGCTGCGACCCTGCTCGGCTCGCGAGTCGGGAGCCTGGTTCTTCTTGAGCCGAATCCCTTCTACCTGCTTCGTCAAGGCGGGCGGACAGCCGCATTCTTGGAATCACGAGCGCTTCGCGATCACGTGAAATCCTTCGGCGCATTGGGCGATTGGGCGAACGTCGCGGAACGCTTTGCCGACTATTGGCTGGGTGATGGATCCTGGAACACCATGCCCGACAAGCGCCGCGCTGCATTCATCGAATCCTTGCCGCCGAACGTTCACGAGTGGGACGCCGTCATGGATGAGGAGACCACCATTGAGGAATGGAAAGCCCTTCGCGCAAGAACGTTGGTGGTCAGCGACAACGCCACCCGACTTCCCATACGGGAGATCGTCGACATCTTCGCGACGGCCTGTCCTCACTGGTCGTTCTGCTTCATCGAGGAGGGCGGACATATGGCTCCGCTGACGCGCCCGGAGCTCATCAACCCGATCGTCCGTGAATTCCTCGACGCCGGATCCGCATGACGAGCAACAACGCCCGACTGCGCGGGCACCGGCTACGAGCATCCAGGTCGTCTGGGCGACAGACGTGAGGCTCAGCCGCCCTCGCTCGAGACGGGTTGAAGAGGGCGGCGCGCCGGGTCTGGCCTTTGGTGGCCGTGTGCGAGAGTCTTCCGCACGGCAGCTGCATGCAAACCGGCCTGAGGAGGCAAACGATGGCGCTCAAGCATCCGAAGGGACCATCTGCGCGGGCGGGGGACCTCGCCGTCGCCCCGACCTTCGGCCTCGAGCCCGTCCGCCTCCCGCGGCACGAACTCGCTCACGACGAGGTCCCCCCCGACGTCGCGTACCAGATCATCCACGACGAGCTCATGCTGGACGGCAACGCGCGGCTCAACGCGGCCACGTTCGTCAGCACGTGGATGGAGCCCCAGGCGGAGCGACTGATGGTCGAGTGCTTCGACAAGAACATGATCGACAAGGACGAGTACCCGCAGACGGCGGACCTCGAGATGCGCTGCGTGAACATCCTGAGCCGCCTCTGGAACGCGCCCGACGCCGCCCAGGCGATCGGGTGCTCGACGACGGGCTCGAGCGAGGCGGCGATGCTCGGCGGCCTCGCGCTCAAGCGACGCTGGCAGACCCGGCGACGGGCGGAGGGCAAGCCGGCCGACGCACCCAACCTGGTGATGGGCATCAACGTCCAGGTGTGCTGGGAGAAGTTCGCCAACTACTGGGACGTCGAGATGCGCCTCGTCCCGATGGAGGGCGACCGCTTCCACCTGTCCGCCGACGAAGCGGTGAAGCTCTGCGACGAGAACACGATCGGCGTGGTCGCCATCCTCGGCTCGACCTTCGACGGGTCCTACGAGCCGGTGAAGGAGATCTCCGGTGCCCTCGACGACCTGCAGGCGAGGACGGGACTCGACGTTCCGCTCCACGTCGACGGGGCGTCGGGCGCGTTCGTGGCGCCGTTCATCGACACCGACCTCGAATGGGACTTCCGGTTGCCGCGCGTGGCGTCGATCAACGCGTCGGGACACAAGTACGGGCTGGTCTACCCCGGCGTCGGATGGATCGTCTGGCGTGACGCGCAGTCCCTGCCCGAGGACCTGATCTTCTGGGTCAACTACCTGGGGGACAACATGCCGACGTTCGCCCTGAACTTCTCCCGGCCCGGAGCCCAGATCGTGGGCCAGTACTACAACTTTCTCCGGCTCGGCTTCAGCGGCTTCCGCCGCATCCAGGAATACTCGCGCGAGGTGGCCACGTCCCTGTCGTCCAGGATCGAGCAGATCGAGCCGTTCAAGCTGATCACGAGAGGCGACGAGCTGCCGGTCTTCGCGTTCACCCTGGAGGACGGGATCGACAACTTCACGGTCTTCGACGTGTCGAACGCCCTGCGCGAGCGGGGGTGGCAGGTGCCGGCCTACACGTTCCCGGCCAACCGGACCGACCTGGCGGCGCTGCGCGTCGTCGTGAAGCGCGGCTTCACCCATGACCTGGCGGACATGCTGCTCGCCGACCTCGCGCGGGATCTGCCGCGCCTGCAGAAGCAGGCGGAGCCGGTCCACGACGCCTCGACCGCGTCGAGCTTCCACCACTAGCCGCTGCCGATGAGGCTCGTACGCCGGGTCCGACGCCCGGGGCCGGCGGCGGGCCGGTGAGCGTCCACCCCCAGACACCCCCGGGGTGGTCGCGGGTGGCGCACCGGTCCGTGGGGCCGTTCACGACCCACGTCACGTTCCGGCGGCCCGACGGCGCCACCGCCGAGTGGGCGTCCCGCACGCACCGCAAGCACGCCTCGATGCTCTCGCGGTCGCGGGGCCCGGGCATCTGGTGGGCTCCCCGCCGGGCCTCGTGGTGGATCGGCGTGCTGTTCGCGATCGGATCGGCCTGCTTCCTCGTCGCCCCGTTCCCCGGCTTCGTGGAGTTCGTCGGGTCGGGCGTGGATGGGATGGTCTTCTTCGTCGGCTCGATCTTCTTCACGTCGGCCGCCACGCTGCAGTGGCTCGAGACGATCAATGCCGATCCAGGTCCCACTCTGCCACGCAGGAGGCTACGGCTCGTCAGCTTCGAGCCGCGCAGGATCGACTGGTGGAGCAGCGGCTTCCAGCTCGTCGGAACGGTGCTGTTCAACGTCAACACGTTCGATGCCATGCAGACGGGGCTCGACGCCCAGGCGTACGACCGGCTCGTGTGGACGCCGGATCTGATCGGATCGGCGTGCTTCCTGGTGTCCGGGTACCTCGCCTACGTCGAGGTCTGCGGCGCCGCGTGGTGGACGTCGAACCGAACGCTCGAATGGAGGATTGCGGCCGTCAACCTGTTGGGGTGCATCGCGTTCGGGATCTCGGCGGTCGCCGCTTTCTGGGTGCCGTCGTCCGGGAGCGTGCTCGATCTCGCCGCCGCCAACTTCTTCACTGCCTTCGGTGGCCTCTGCTTCCTCGTCGGAGCCGTCATGCTGCTGCCCGAGTCCGCGGCCGAGACCGACACGGCCTCCTGACACGGCCACGACCGCGCCGCTCGGCGGGTGCTCACATCTCCGTGGAGTCCCGAGCCGATGGGCGGGGTGGCGCAATCGGCACCCCGCTCGACCTCTGACGCTCCGGCCGCTCAGCCCTCGCGCGCGACGACGATCCAGCTGCCAGCTGTGGCACCGAGCAGGCGCGACGCGCTCGCGCCATTGACGACAACCGCGACGTGGCCGTGGCCGTCGACGTGGACCAGTAACTCCCCGCGCGGCACGTCGGCGAACACCCGCCCCAGCCGGGCGTGCATCGTGACCTCGCCCGTCGTGACGGCGAGGGCGTCGCCGTGCACGAGCCCCGCGGCGGTGACATCGGACCCGACCGCCCCGCTCTGCAGGTTGCCGAAGCGGTCGACCCCGACCACCACCGTTTCGAGGCGCCCGGGACCCACGCCGGGCGCGACGAGATCGGCTTGCATGAGCTCGTCGACCGGAACGGCCGCGCCCAGATCGCCGAGGCTGCCACCCGCGGCCAGGTGTGCGGCCGCGGGTGCGAACACGTCGCGTCCATGGAAGGTCGGGGCGACCGGCTCCCGGCGGTGGTTTGGCGAGGTCAGCTCGACGGCATCCCTCGCGCCGAGCTCACGGCAGACAATTCCCAGGAGGCCGTTGTCCGGCCCGACGAACCGGCGGCCATCCGGCGTCGCCACGGCGATCCCGCGCCGGGCGGTTCCCACGCCTGGATCGACGACGGCGAGATGCACGCCCGGGGGCGTGAGCGGGACAAGGCGAGCCAGCACGAGCGCCCCGAAGCGGATATCCCCGGGGGGAATGTCATGCGCCAGATCGATCCTGTCCGCGCCCGGGCAGCCCGCCGCGAGCACCGCATGCAGGGCCCCGACGTGCTCCGATCCCGGCCCGTAGTCGGTGAGCAACGTGATGATCGCCATCCCGCGACTTCTTATCAGTCTGTAAGGGATGAGGATGGTCGCTTGCGAGATCGTGCGGGTCCCGCGATATTCTTGGGCAGCTCCACGGAGGGAGATCCCGCAACATGAAGCCATCCCGCACCATCATCGCCGGTCTCGGCGTTTCGGCGTTCGTCGCGGTCCCGATCGCGATCGCCGTCGAAGGACGCCCGCTGCCGAGGCGGGACGGCGTCGTGGTCGCGTGGCAGGCCCGGTCGGCGACGGCGGTGGTCGTGACCGGCGACCAGCGCGTCTACGCCATCCATGCGCTGCGACGGGTGACCCCCGGCGCGCGGGTGCGCGTGCAAGGGATCAAGTGGGGAGCTCCCACCTCGGGCATCAAGTGGACCGTCGCCCCGTCCGGCATCAAGTGGGGAATCCAGCGAGCGCGCAATGGGTCGTTCCAGTCCCGCCTCACCCGGCTGGGCACCGCGAGCACGATGAGCTTGCGCGGTACCGTCGTGCGGCGCTTCGGCACCCGCGGGCTGGCGGTGTCGATCCGCGGCGCGACCTTCGTGATTCCGATGACGCGTGGCGCCGTGTGGCTTCCTGCCGGCAAGCGGCAGAACGCAACCGGCCAGCTCGGTCAGTTCGGCGCGACCGTCCGCGTCCAGATCGCATTCGGCCGCGGCGGCCGGGTGTCGACGCGGCGCATCGTCGAGGTGCAGCCACCGGTCCAGAATCGCCCGGTGCCCGTGTCCGGTCGCATGATCGCCGTCGACCCGGCCGCGCGCACCATCACCGTCCAGTCCGGCACGACGACCTTCGCGCTGCCGCTCGTCATCAACGTTCCGGCGAGCATCGACCTCGCGGCATACCCGGTCGGATCGCAGATCGCAGGGCAGATCGTCCAGGCGCCCGCACCGCAGACCACGCTCCACGCGGTGGAGCTCTCACGCAACGAGAGCTTCGCCGCCGCGGACTCCCCGGCCACCACGATCGCCGTCCCGGCCCCGAACCCGGCGCACGTCGCCGCCGTCCAGCCAGCTGGTCGCCCGATGGCTGGAAGGACGGGTCGGTGGCCTCATCCCGAACGAGGGGCTCTTCTCGTCGCAGCGCAACCGGCTCCAGCGAATCGCGTTCCTCGTGGGGATCGGCGACCAGTCGCAGGCGATCAAGGAGCTCGAGAGCTTCGACCGGCGATTCAGGAACACCTCGGCCGATGACATCGACACCGCGTTCCGGGAGTCGATGGTGTCGCAGGCGAATGCGCTCCGGGCAGCGCTGGCGGCCGGCTGACCACCCCGGGCCGAGCGTCAGGGCGACTCGCGGGGCGCCGCGCGAAGGACCGCGTCGACGAGGCCGTCGACGGACTGCGCCGTCGACTCGGCGGCCACGGTGAAGCCCGCCGCCCGCGCGGCGGCGCTGGTCGTCGGCCCGATCGACACCACCGCGACGCCGCCGGCCCGCGCAGATCCGAGCGCGTCGGCGAGGGACTCCACCGCCGACGGCGCGGTGAGCACCACGAGATCTGACGCCAATACGCCTGCGACGGCCTCCGCCGTCGGCTGAACGCGGACGGTGTCGTACAGCGCGACGTCGTCAACCGTTGCGCCGGCCGCTCTCAACGCGGCCGGAAGCTCCGGCCGCCCGATACGAGCTCGGGGCAGCAGGACACGGGCGTCCGCCACGCCCGCGGCCGTGAGCTCCACGGCAATCGCCGCGCCGGTCGCCTCGGACGGGACGCGATCGACCCGCAGGCCGCGTTCGCGTAGCCTCCCCGCCGTCACCGCTCCCACGGCCACGACAACCGCGCCGTCGGGCAGCGCCGTGCCCCGCTCGGCCAGCCGATCCGCGAGGCAATCGGCGCCATTCGCGCTGGTCACAACGATCACCTGATAGCGGGCAAGCGCGCCGAGTGCCCTGTCGATCTCGGGGCTCGACGCGATCGGCACGGTTTCGATGAGCGGCAAGGCCGCGACGTCGGCACCGAGCCCCGTGAGCCGCTCGACGAGCGCCCGTGATTGGTCGGCTGGACGCGTGACGACGACGCGGCGCCCGGCGAGCGGAGCGCTCATCCGCCGGCCAGGCGCGCTGCGATCCTCGTCGCGAGCGCCCCGCCAAGCGCCTCCGGAGCGCTGGCCGGCCCCGTCAGCTCGTCGCGTACCGCGACCGTGCCGTCGGCGCTCGCGGCGAACGCGACCAGATGCAATATGTCGCCGTCGACCGCGCCGAGCGCGCCGACCGGCTCGCGGCAGCCGCCGCCGAGTCCCGCGAGCAGGGCTCGCTCCGCGCGCACCGCGAGCGACGTGGCCGGGTCATCGAGGACCGCGAGGGACGCGGCGAGCTCGGGGCGGTCCCGGCGTCCCTCCAGTGCGAGCGCCCCCTGCCCTGGAGCCGGCACCGACACGGCGACGTCGAGCGGCGACAGGCCCTCGGGGGTCAGTCCGAGCCGCGCGAGCCCCGCGGCCGCGAGCACCAGGGCGTCGGTCTCACCGCGTCCGAGCTTCTGCAGCCGCGTGCCGACGTTGCCCCGGATCTCGGCGAACGTGACGTCGGGCCGAGCCAGCCTGAGCTGCGCCGCTCTGCGGGGGCTTCCGGTCCCGACGGTCGCGCCGGTTGCGAGGGCAGTGAGCCCGCCCTCGGGACCGACCAGCACGTCGCGCGGGTCCTCCCGCGCCGGCATCGCGAGGATGGCGAGCCCCTCGGGCAGCTCACCCGGCAGGTCCTTCGCCGAATGCACCGCGATGTCGGCCCGGCCGTCGAGCAGCGCCTCCTCCAGTTCCTTGACGAACAGGCCCTTCGTGGCGTCGGCCCCGCCAGCACCGCTCCAGCGGTCGCCCGAGGTCACCAGCTCGAGGAGGCTCACACCGTGTCCCGCCGCCCGGAGCCGCTCGGCGACCCACTCCGTCTGCGCGAGTGCGAGCGGAGACCGGCGGGTGGCGAGCGTCAGGTCGATCGGTCGGCGTCGATCCCGAAGAGGTGGCGGAGACTTTCGACGTGCGCGAACCCGTCGCCCTCGGCGACGGCGGCCCGGAGCCTGACCGTCGGCTCGTGGAGGAGCTTGTTGACGATCGAGCGAGTGAGCTGCTCGATGCGCTCGCGATCGGCGTCGGTCAGCGAATCGAGCTGGCCCGTGACCTTGGCGACCTCGCCCGCGCGGATCGTCTCGGCCATGTCGCGCAACGAGCCGATGGTGGGCGCGACCGACAAGGTGCGGCGCCATTCGGTGAACCGGCGCGCCTCGCCCTGCACGATGATCTCGGCCCGCTCCGCCTCGCGAATGCGGCCGTTGAGGTTGCGCTCGACGACCCGCTCGAGGTCGTCGATGTCATAGAGGCTCACGCCGGGGACGGCCGCGATCGCGGGCTCCAGATCGCGCGGGACGGCGATGTCGATCAGCACCATCGGGCGGCCCGGGCGGGTGCGCATCGCCTGCTCGACGTCGTTGTGGGTCAGGATCGTGTGCGGCGCGTCGGTGGACGAGATCACGATGTCGGCGGCGGCCAGCTCCTCGGCGAGCCGGTCGAACCCCACCCCCTCGCCGCCGATGCGCTCGGACAGCCGGCGCGCCGTCGACACCGTCCGGTTCGCGACCGCCAGCTCGCCGACGCCGGCTTCCACGAGCGCTGTGGCCGTCGTCTCGGCAACCTCGCCGGCCCCGACCAGGAGCACGCGCCGGGCGGTCAGGTCGACCACCGCCTCGCGGGCCAGCTCGACCGCGACCCTCGCGACGGATACGACCCCGGCGCCGAGCAGCGTCTCGCGCCGCACGCGCTTGCCGGTCTCGAGGGCCTTGCGGAACAGGTTGTCGAGCACCGGGCCGACGGTGTCCTCCTCGTGGGCCTGGTCGAACGCGCCGCGCACCTGTCCCTGGATCTCGCTCTCGCCGACCACCATCGCGTCGAGGCTCGACGCCACACGCAGCAGGTGGATCGCCGCCCGCTCCTCGCGGTGCGCGTACCGGGCGCAGTCGAGCTCGTCACGGGTGATGCCGGTGTGCTCCACCAACGCGTTGCAGACAGCCTCTTCGGCAACCGAGCTGTCGTCTGCCCGCACGTACACCTCGGTGCGGTTGCAGGTGGAGAGCGCGACAGCCTCGTGGATCTCCTTGCGGCCGACGAGCGAGCGCACCACGCCGCGCGCGGCGGCGTCGGTGAGCGCTGCCTTCTCGCGTTGCTCCACTGGTGCGGTCCGGTGCGACAGACCGACGACGATGAGGTGCATCAGGTGTGATCCCGGGCGTCGAAGGAGAATTGATGGTACCCCACGGCGGACTGAGTACCCCGGAAAAGGTCGACGAAATCGAGGGGCGACCGTCCCGGATCGCCACGACCTCGCGGAGGCTACTGGTCGGTCGTCTCGGCCGACCGGCGCTCGACGAGACGGGTGATCAACTCGACCTCGCGTGCGATGCGGGCGGTCCGCAAACCCACGAGGGCGACGTAGATCAGCATCACGAACCAGACGACGGCGAATGCCGCGACGACGTAGTCGTTCACGCGCCGTCCTCGAGCGCGGCGCGGAGCCTCCGCAACGCGCGGTCGGTGCGCCGCTGGAGCAGTTCGAGCTTGAGGAGGGCGACGAACAGCACCGCGATCGCGACCTGTGCCACCAGGAGCCACACGAAGATCTCGCGGTCGATGTTGATGCCGTCGCTGTCGAACGCGACTGGGTGGACGAAGTCCCGGGCCTTGCGTACCGCGTAGAACGACAGCGGCACCGACGCGAACGACACGATCGCGTAGATCGCGGAGAACCGCGCCCGGCTCGATTCCTCGGCTGAGTTCCGCAGCACGAAGAACGCGGCGTAGAGCAGGGCGATGATCAGGTAGGTGACGAGCCGCGGGTCCTCCCAGCGCCACCATGTGCCCCAGAAGCCGCGGGCCCAGATCGACCCCGAGATGATCGTGAGCACCACGAACAGCAGGCCGAGGCCGACGGAGATCGCCAAGATCTCGTCGTAGCGCTCGTCGCGGGTGCGCAGGTAGAGGATGCCGGCGACGCACGCCACCAGAAATGCCCCGAGCGACATGACCGCGATCGGGACGTGGAGGAACAGGAGTCGCTGGATGTCGCCCTCGGAATCCTCCGGGGCGATGAAGAACGCGCCGAGCACCGCGACGACCATGAGCACCGCGCTCGCCGCGCCCCAGGCGGCCACGCTGCGGCCGCTGACACGGGATTCGGACGCGCCGTCAGTCATCGAACACCGCGTCGAACGTCGCGAAGGCCACGAGTCCAAACGTTACCGCATACCCCAGCAGGAACAGGCAGTAGTTCCGGTATTGGGACATGTCATTTGCCCCCACCACGGCGTGGGTCGCACCGGCCGCTGCGATCACGACCGGGACGAGCAGCGGGAGGAAGATCACCGGCATCACGAGCTCGCGCGCGCGGGTAAACACCGCCATCGACGCGACCAGCGTGCCGAGGATGCCGATGCCGACGTCGGCGACGAGGCACGCGAGGAAGAGCCAGCCGAGATCGCCCCAGTACGGGCCCTTGACGAAGAAGACCCCGAGCAGCGGCACCGCGATCACCTGCACCGCGAGGAGGTAGCCGACGATGGCGATCGCCCGCGCGACGAGCATGACGAACCGCGAGACCGGGGCGACCAGGAGCCCGTCCAGCACGCGCTGCTCGCGCTCGGCCACGTAGCTCCGCCCGACGCCGAGGACGGCGGCGAACGCGAGGGGAACCCACAGCAGACCTCCGGCGAACCGCGTCAGGTCGGTCTCCCGCGTCCCGAAGCCGAACTGCAGGATCACCATCGCGATCACGACGAACAGCACCATCGCCACGGCCGTGTCGCGCGTGCGCAGCTCCAGCCGGAGGTCCTTGAGCACCAGCGCGCGCAGCTGGCGTGGCCACCCACCGGTCACGCGATCTCCTCCTCGTACCGCGCGCGAAAGGCAACGGGGTCGAGATCCGCGGTCGCGCACTCGAGCCGCACCCGGCCGGCACGGAGCACGATCACGCGGTCGGCGACCGCCACCGCCCGCTCGACGTCGTGGGTCACCATCACGACGCTGCGTCCCTCGCCGAGGAGGGTGCCGAGCAGCTTGGCGCCGGGCGCGTCGAGCCCCGATTGCGGCTCGTCGAGCAGTAGGAGCTTGGGCCGGTGGAGCAGCAGGCGGGCGATGCCGAGGCGCTGCGCCATCCCCCTGCTGAACGTCCTGACCGGGTCGACCGCCCGGGCGAGCAGTCCGACCTCGTCGAGCAGGTCCTCGATGCGGGACCGGGCGTCCGGGATGCAGTACAGGTCCGCGAACAGTTCGAGGTTCTGCAGCGCCGTGAGGTCGAGATAGACGAGGGGGTCGTGCCCGAGGTACCCGAGGAGGGCGCGGGCGCGGGGAGCCTCGTCCGGCAGCGCGAACCCGAGCACGCTGAGCGTGCCCGCGTCGGGGCGATGGAGCGTCGCGAGCATCCGCAGCAGCGTGGTCTTGCCGGCGCCGTTCGGGCCGACGATCGCGAGCGTCTCGCCCTCGGCCAGCTCGATGTCGACGCCGTCGACGGCGCGGCGCTCCCCGTACGACTTGACGAGTCCGCGCCCTGCGATCAGGAGAACGCCACCTCGGCCACGACGAACGCGAAGTAGACGATCGCGAGCACGCCGTTCGCGACGCCGAACGCCATCTTGATGCGATCCTCGCCGCCCTGCGCGACCACGGCGTTCTCGTAGAGGAGCACCCCGGCGCACACCGCGACTCCCACGAAGTAGATAGCTCCGGTGCCCACCGCTACGCCGGCAGCCGCGAGAAACGCCACCGTCGCCAGATGCAGGCCGCGTGTGATTGCGAGCGCCCCGGCCCGGCCGAACCGGGCGGGTATCGAATGCACGCCGTTCGCCCGGTCGTGGTCGAGGTCGAGTAGCGCGTAAATGACGTCGAAGCCGGCGATCCACGTGGCCACGGCGATCCACAGCAGGACCGGCGTGAGCGCGAACTCACCGGTGACCGCGAGCCAGCCGGCGACCGGCGCGATGCCGATCGTCACGCCGAGCAGCAGGTGGCATCCCCAGGTGACCCGCTTGGCGTACGGGTAGAGCACGAACAGCGCGACCGGGATGGGCCAGAGGTACCAGGTGATGCGCGGCAACTGGCTCACCGCGAGGAGCAGGCCGGCGAGGCTCGCCAGGCAGAACCAGACGACCTGGGGGCGGGTGAGGCGCCCGCTTGGAAGCTCACGCCCCGCGGTGCGGGGGTTCCTCGCGTCGATCTCGGCGTCGATCAGCCGGTTGAGGGCCATCGCGAGCGACCTCGCGCCCGCCATCGCCAGCAGGATCCAGCCGACGGTGGAGAGCGCGGGGGCCTCCATGCGCGCGAGAAACGCCCCGGCCAGCGCGAACGGGAGCGCGAAGACCGTATGGGCGAAGCGCACGAGCCCGAAGAGGGCCGGGACCAGCGCCAGCCCCTGGGCCGGCTGGGCGGCGCGTGAGGTGACCACAGGGGAATGCTACCGGGGGCTCGGCGCCTGGCACCTGACGTGACGCATTTCGGACGCGGTGCACGGACACTTGACACGCCCGGTCCCGGCGTCACGTCAAGTGTCTGGCACCCGAGTAGCATTCGGGGCGTGATCGGCCGGTTGTGGAAAGTTGCCCACCGCGGCGCATCCGCGGAGCTTCCCGAGAACACGCTCACGGCGTTCGAGCGGGCCGTCGAGCTCGGCGCGGACGTGATCGAGGCCGACGTCCGCCTCACGAAGGACGGCAAGGCGCTCATCCTCCACGACGCAACCCTGGACCGGACCACCTCCGGGAGTGGCCCGCTCAGATCGCTCACCGCGACCCAGGCGCGGAAGCTCGACGCCGGCGGTGGCGAGCGCATCCCAACCGTCCAGGAGGTCCTGGAGCTGGCACGGGACCGCACGCGGGTCAACCTCGACATCAAGGAGGTCGAGGCGGTCGCACCGGCGGCGGCGCTGGTACACGAGCTCGGCATGACCGGCAGCGTCTCGTTCATCTCGTTCCTGCCGGAGGTCTGGGAGGCGCTCGAGGCCCACAACCCGGGATGCCCGGTCATCCACCTCGTCGAGTCGGCGGCGGGGCTGGCGAGCATGGCGATGGGCGACGTGGGCACGCAGAGCCATATGGCGGGCGTCGGCGTTCCCGCCGCAATCGTCACCGAGGGCCTTGTCGACCGCATGCATCGCCACGGTCAGGGCGTGTTCGCGTGGACCGTGGACGACGACGCCGAGATGCGCCGCCTCGTCGACCTCGGCGTCAACGGCATCGTCACGAACCGCATCGGCGCGCTGGTGGAGGTCGAGCGCCAGATCCGCGCCCTGGGCACCTGAGCCCCGGGATCTACGCCGGGGCGCGAGTCCCCACCGGGGTGTCCGGCGTCAATCCGAAGGTCAGCGCCACGGTTCCCGCACCCAGCGCCGCGCACACCGGCCACAGGACCGCGAATCCGGCGCGGTCGGCCAGCGCGCCGAGGACCGGTGTCATGAGGGCGCCCGATCCGAACAGCATCATCGAAACCAGCCCGACCGCCTGCCCCGCCCGAGCCGGGCCGGTGAGCTCGCCCGCGATGAGATAGAGGATGCCGTTCGCGCCCATCGCCCCGAACGCGAACACCGCCATCGCCGGGAGCTGTGCGGAAGGCCCGATGGGACCCGCGGCCCAGTAGAGCAGCGCGCCGATGACGGTGACGACCCCGACGTCCCTCAGGGTGGCCCGCCGTCGCGTTCCGCCGCCGGCGTCGGCGATGCGGCCCCATGCCAGTCGCGCGACGATCGCCGAGGCGCTGATGACGCCGAACAGGGCGGCGCCCACCACCGCCGACGCCCCGTCGTCGACGATCGCCGGCACGGCGAAGCTGAGGGTGGCGGTGAGCGCGGTGACCTGCACCGCGCAGATCGCCATGACCCAGCCGATCCCCGGTGTCGCGAGCAGCCCCCTCAGGTCGATCCGCCGGCGGGCCGCAGAACTCGCGTGCAGCGCTCCGGGCGGACTCGCGAGTCCGAAGAGGAGCGCGAACACCGCGGCCAGCACGCCGCTCACGATCAGCGACAGACGAACGCCGCCAACGGCGGCGAGCCCCGGGAGGAGGCCGGCGGCCACGAGCCCGCCCGCCGCCACCGCCATCTGCCGCACCCCCAGGGCCATCCCCCGCTGGTCCGGGCGGAACCCGTGAAACACCGAGATCGTTCCGGCCACCGAGACGAACGCCGCCGTCAGCCCGTACCCGAAGAGCGCGACGCCGACGAGGACCGCCGATGGCGCCAGGCCGGCCGCGACCAGCATCACTCCGGAGACGAGACCGCCGACGATGAGCGGCGTTCGCGGGCCGATGCGATCGACGAGGGTTCCCGCCGGGATCAGGATGATGGCGTTGCCGATGAAGCCCGCCGCCAAGAGCGCCCCGAGCGCCGCCGCGGACAGGCCGAACTCGTCCTGCAGCTCCGGCCCGAGCGCCCCGAGCCCCCACAGGGCGATCGAGATCGACGCCTGGGATCCCACGGCAAGCGCCAGGAGGCGCCGCTGCCCACGGTCGAGCCGGCTCACCCGTCGGGATCGATCGGACCGTAACGGGCCTGACGCCCCTTGACCGCACCCCAGAACTGGTCGCCGAAGTCGAAGTGCCACCACTCCTCGACGTAGGCGGTGAAGCCGGCGTCCGCCATCGCCCAGAACAACCGGCGGCGAAGCTCGCGCGCCGTTCCCGGCACGGCCTCGAGGGCGACGGCGCCGGCTTCGGGCACGAACGCGTCGAAACGCGTGCCGAGGTCGAGCGGCGCTCCGTCGCCGTCGCCGAGGGTGAGGTCGACCGCCCCGCCGGTCACGTGGGGCGCGGGGCAGGCGGGGTCGACGCTCGGCACGCTCACGAACCGCGCGGTCTCGCGCGCAAGGGTGGCCGCATCCCATTCCGGGTGCGTGGCGCGCAGCTGAGCCATCCAGTCGTCGTACAGGGCGCGCTGGGTCTCGAACGCGCGCCAGCCGTCCCACACAATCAGCATGACGCCGTCGGGCAGCGACGTCGCCGCGCGGACGAGCCGGTCGGCAACGCCCTCGCGGACCATGCTCCGCGGGCGCGCACCGGGCAGCCCCATCGCATGGTACTGAGGATCGTCCCGCACGGACGGCCCGATGTCGGCGACCGCGACGAGCGGCTCGTCGACGGGGTCGATCGGCACACCCCGCCAGTCCACCGGGGCGCGCAGCCGGGGCAACGCCGGCGACGGCGGCAGGCCGTCGCCGACCGAGTCGGGTTTCTCGATCGACGCCATCGAAGGTAGGGTAGCCCCTACAGGAACACGGTCGTTCCTGCCGATAGGGGAGGCAGATGCCCGCAGCCGACCTTCCACCACCTCCAGCGAGGATGCTGGTCTACGCCGACGAGTACTTCCTCAACGGTTCGCGCCGCGCCGGACCGTCCGGTCTCTGGCGCATCCAGTTCCGCAACAACGGCGAGGACGATCACGACCTGAGGGTGCGTCGCGCGACCGGCGGCCTCGTTCTCGCCTCCAGCCGGATCGTGCGGCCCGCCGGGCTCCAGACCGTCCAGGTGCGCCTTAAGCCGGGGCGCTACACGCTGTTCTGCTCAATCGCCGACCATGAGCTTCGTGGCATGAAATGGAGCCTGGTCGTCCGTGCCCCCAAGGTCAGGGTCACCGCCCCGTGAGCGCCAAGAAGAAGGCGCCGGCACCGAGCCGCGCGGCACGCGCGCGCATCGAGCGTCTCTACTGGCGCGCCGGGTTCGGCGCGCTGCCCGGGGACGTCGACCGCCTCGCTCGAGCCGGGACGACCGTCGCGGTGCGCGAGCTCCTCAACCCTCGAGGGGCGCAGCTGCGCCGGGCGCCCGCCCCGCTCGTCGACGGCCAGCCCATCGACCCGCTCAACGCCTACGGCCACGACGTGCTGTGGTGGCTCGACCGCATGGTCCGGGGCCGCCACCAGCTCGTGGAGCGCATGACGCTCAACTGGCACGACCACTTCGCGACTTCGAACGAGAAGGTCTCCGATTCGAAGCTAATGCTCAGTCAGTACTGGACGATCCGCGGCAAGGCGCTCGGGAGCTTCCGCAAGCTCGCGCAGGCGGTGCTGCGCGACCACGCGATGCAGCGCTTCCTCGACCTGGACAACTCCGACAAGGACGACCCCAACGAGAACTTCGCGCGCGAGTACTTCGAGTTGTTCACCCTCGGCGTCAACAACGGGTACACCGAGCGCGACATCCGCGAGGCGGCGAGGGCGCTCACCGGGTTCACCTACGACTGGGACACCAAGGTCTTCGACTACGACCGCTCCCGCCACGACGACGGTGTCAAGCGGATCTTCGGCAAGACCGGGCGCTTCACGCCGACGGACGTCGTGAACATGGCGATCGACCACCCGAAGCACGCGCCGTACCTCTGCAAGAAGCTCTGGGGGTACTTCACGCCCCGGCCATGCCCGCCGGCGACCCTGAAGCGGATGGTCGCCGCCTACCGGGCGTCGGGCACCCAGATCAAGCCCGTGCTGCAGATCATCCTCACCCACGCGGCGCTCTACGCCAGCCTCGGCGAGCCGGATCAGGTCAAGAGCCCGCTCGTGTACACGGCCGGGATGCTGCGCAAGACGAACCAGCTCATCACGACCGACAGCTGGGCCTGGATGCTCGACGACATGGGGCAGCGCCCGTTCTACCCCCCGAACGTGAGCGGATGGGAGCAGGACGAGGCGTGGCTCACCACCGCGTCCGTCCGCGCCCGGTACCAGGCCGCCTCGCAGGTGATCCGCGACATGCGCATCAAGGACGGCTCGATCGCGAAGTCCCAGACGCCGGCGCAGGCGCTGTCCCAGGCGATCCGGATGACCGGCCGGCCGTGGACGAGCGCCCAGTCGCGCGCCGCGCTCACGCGGTTCTCCCGCGCGAGCGTCGCCACGAAGACGAACGACTGGCAGGTCGACCACTACTGGCCCGAGCGGCTGCGCGTGCTGTGCCACATGCTGCTCGGCGGCCCCGACGGGCAGGTGTGCTGATGAGCGATCCCCGCAATTGCGGCTGCATCGACTGGCACACCTCCCGGCGGGCGCTCCTCGGTCGCGGCGCGGAGCGGATCCTGGAGATCCCCGAGCAGGCGCTCGTCGAGGGTCCCGCCGCCGCGGCCCGTACGCTCGGCAGCGGCGTCACGCGGCGGCGACTCCTCACCGGTGCCGGCGGCCTCGCGCTCGCGTGTGCCGCGATGCCGCGGCTCGGCGCCCGCAGCGTCTTCGAGGCCGCGGCGGCTCAGGCGGCCGAGGACCCGAACGGGCGGATTCTCGTCTCGATCTACCTGGACGGCGGCAACGATGGGCTCAACACGTTCATCCCGATCGGCGACCCCAGATATCGCCAACTGCGCACACGGATCGGCATCGACCCGGCGACGACGCTCGCGGTCGCCGGCCACCCCGAGTTCGGCTGGCACCCCTCGCTCACCGGGCTCAAGCAGCTCTACGACGCCGGCAAGGTCGCGGTGCTTCCCGCGGTGGACTACGCGAACCCCGACCAGTCGCACTTCAACTCCCAGATCTTCTGGCGCACCGGCGTCGTCGGGCAGACCTTCGACCGCACCGGGTGGCTGGGACGCACGATCGACGCGATCGGCGGGACCGACAACCCGCTCCAGGCGATCAGCATGGGGTGGAACCTCGACTCGATCCTGCTCGCCCGCCGGGCCCCGGTCGCCACGGTCTTCGACCCCGGGTCGTTCGGATTCAGCATCCCCGAGGTGTGGAGCTCGGAGGCGGCCCTCGGGCCGTACCGCGGCGCCACCTCCGGCGCGCGGACCAGCGCCCGGAAGGCGGCCCAGCAGGCGTATCGCGGCGCGATCAGCGTCTACGACCGGCTCGCGCCACTTCGCGTCGACCGCAACCAGGTCCCGGCGACCCCGCTGCCGTACCCGGACGAGCACCTCGGAAACGGCCTGAAGAACTTGGCCCGGATGCTGGGCGCCGGGTTCGGCACACGCCTCGCGACGATCAGCCAGGGCGGCTACGACACCCACGACGACCAGCCGACCAACCATGCCGATCTGCTGAAGACCCTCGGCGATTCCCTCCTCGCGTGGCAGGCGGATCTCGACGCCCGGGGGCTGTCGGACCGCGTGCTGACGCTGGTGTGGAGCGAGTTCGGACGCCGGGCCGAGGACAACGACTCACGGGGCACCGACCACGGCGCGGGCGGCTGCGTGCTGGTGGTCGGCAACCATGCGAACGGGGGCGTGCAGAGCGAGTTCCCCGGCCTCGCACGGCTCGATGAGGACGACAACCTGCTCGTCACCACCGAGTTCCGCAACCTCTACGCGAGCCTGCTCGAGTCGTGGATGGGCGTCGACGCCCGCCGCGTGCTGCCCGGCGTCGACGGCCGGCGCCTCGCGATCGTCAAGTAGCTCGCAACGCGGGGCGAGCGGGGTGAGCGTCGCGGGGTGACGTCAGACCGGGACTGACGTTGTCGCGGCGACCTCGGCGAGGCCGAGGGGCCCGTCACTGGCGATCACCGCTGCAGCGGCGGTCGCGTCGAGCGGCGTGCTGAAGAAGTAGCCCTGCCCGAGCGTGCAGCCGAGCCGTGCGAGCGCCGCAGCCTCGCCGGGATGCTCGATGCCCTCCGCGATGACGTCGAGGTCGAGCGTCGCGGCAAGGCGCAGGATCGTCTCGGTGAGCTGCTCCTGCCCGCTGCCGAGGCCGTGGACGAAGGGTGAGGCGAGCTTGAGCACGTCGATCGGGAGCTGCTGGAGGTACGCCAGCGCTGAGAAGCCGGTGCCGAAGTCGTCGATCGCGATGCGCATCCCGCGCCGCTTGATCATCTCGAGCCGGGCGATGGCGCGCTCGGTGTCGTCGACCAGCACGCTCTCCGTGAGCTCGAGCAGCAGGCGGGACGGCTGAATGCCGGTCTGCTCGATTACCCGCTCCAGCTCGCTCAGGAGGTTGCCGCGGTGCAACTGGTGCCCTGACAAGTTGACGCTCACGTAGAGGCCGGCCGCCTGGGGATGCGCCGCGACCCACTCGCAGAACTGACGACACGCCTCCTCCAGGATCCAGCTTCCCATCGCGCCGATCAGGCCGGCCTCCTCGGCGAGCGACACGAACTCGTTCGGCAGGATCAGCCCGTGCTCCGGGTGCTGCCACCGGACCAGGGCCTCGAACCCGCGGAGCTCGCCGGTGGCCAGGGCGACGATCGGCTGGTAGTGCATCACAAGCTCGCGCCGCTCGATCGCCCGCTGCAGCTCGCCCCGAAGCTCCATCTGGCGGAGCACGGGTGCGTGCATGCCGGGCTCGAAGCGCTTGAACCGACCCTTCCCGGAGTTCTTCGCGACGTACATCGCGATGTCGGCGTTGCGCAGGAGTTCGTCGACCGTGGTGCCACCGGCCGGCGTCGCGGCGATGCCGAGGCTCCCGCGGGTGAAGATCTCCTGGCCGTCGACGATGAACGGCGACCGCAGCGCCTTGAGGATCCGGTTCGCGACGATGTCGATGGCCCGGTCGGCGTCAAAGTCGTCGACCTCCAGCGCGACGGCGAACTCGTCGCCGCCCAGCCGCGCCGCGGTGTCCGTGGGCCGGAGGCACTCCACGAGGCGTCGCGACGCCATCGTGAGCAGCTCGTCGCCGCACTGGTGGCCAAGCGTGTCGTTGACCGCCTTGAAGTCGTCGAGGTCGATGAAGATCACCGCCACCGAGCCGGCGGGCCTGCGCGCCCGCCGCGCCAGCGCCTGCCCAAGTCGATCCTCGAACAGCGCCCGGTTCGCGAGCCCGGTCAGCGTGTCGTGGAAGGCCTGGTGGGCGAGGCGCGACTCGAGCTCGCGACGCTCGGTCACGTCGCGCATCGTCAGCACGATGCCGGCGACGTTCGGATCGTCCTGCAGGTCCGCGACGACGACCTCAGCGTGCCGGTAGGCGCCGTCGGCGCGCCGCAGCCGCCAGTCCACGAGCCCGCCGTCGACGAGCACCGACGGCCCCCGCGCGGCGTCGCGTGGATGCAGGAGGCGCGCGATGCTGCTGCCCTCCAGATCCCCCGGCTCGTAGCCCAGCATGCGGGTGATCGAACGCGTCACGAACCGGATGATGCCGCCGGGCTCCACCACGGCGATGACGTCGGATGCGTTCTGAACCAGCGACCGGAACCGCTCCTCACCGGCCCGCGCGTGGAGGCTCTCGGTGAGGTCCGCCGTCTCGATCGCGAGGGCCGCCTGGGCCGCGACCGTCTCGATCGCCCGGCGTCTGGCCTCGCCGGGCATCCGGTCGAGCGCAACCGTCAGGAGCCCGGCGACCTTGCCGTCGACCACGAGCGGGGCGAGGAGGCACTGCGGATGATCCGCCGCCGCGGCCACCGCCGCGGCGACCCCCTTGGCGAGGTCGTGATCGTTGAACGTGACGGTGGCGGAGTCGGCGGTACGCAGCTGGTCGACCACGCGCCGTGGGAGTGCCGACAGGGTGAGCGTCTGCGGTCCGCTCCCGCGGCGGCCGCGTCCCGACACAAGCCGCAGGCGGTCGCCGCCGCCGACGAACAGCCGGACCTCCGCGCGCGGCCGGTCGCGCACGAGCGTCGCGGCGGCATCCGCAGCGGTCGCGTAGATCGCGCCGCGATCGGTCGCCGCCACCAGCGAGTGCGCCGACCGTCGCAGGGTCTTCTCGCGACCGGTCGCCTCGGCGTGATTCCTCGCCACGGAGGTGAGCGCGCGGACCAGGCCCGCCATCCTCATGAGGATGAGCGCGAACAGGACGACCGTGCCGGCGACCACGACGGGAACGTTGAAGCGCCCGTCCAGGCTCGAGCGGACGATGAGCGCGATCGGGCCCGCCACCGCCGCGAAGCCGAGCATCACCAGGCGCGTCGTCGAGATCGACTGTCCCAGATCCACGCGGAGCTCACCGAGGTCGCTCATCTGCGGGTGGAATGCCGCGCCGGCGACCAGAGCGGCCCCGACGATCCACAGCACCCTGATGGAGGCGTCCCCGCCGAGCGGACCGTCGAGAGCCCAGACCGAATCGATCGTGTCCGCCGCGAGGATGGCGCCGGCGCCCACGAGGAGCAGGCGGGCCGGGGCGGTGGACGCGCCCGACGTGAACAGCAGCCGCACGACGACCGTCAGGAGCACCATGTCGAGCACCGGGACCGAGAACGCCACGAGGCGATCCACCAGGTCGACGTCGGTGCGGCTGGCGATCGGTTCGAGGATCGCGATCCACGACACGACGCCGGCGCCGATCGCGACGATCGCCGGATCGAGGATCTCGCGGCGGCGGCGGCCCGGCGGGTGCGGGATCGCGAGCCAGAGGCCGACGGTCAGCGACAGCAGCGAGAGGGCCCGGATCGGAACCACCCACTCGGCGTTCGGACCATCCGCGAGGCTGTTGACCAATTCCGCCGCGCCGAGCAGGCCGAACGCGACGCCCATGTAGCACCAGGGCTCACGGGCCGGCTCGTCGTTGCGGCCGGGACCGATGACGCAGGCCGCCGCCGCCGCCGCGCACGCGGCGAGGAACACGCCGAGGGTCGCCGGACCGTCGCCGATCACACCGTACGCGATGGCACAGACGAACAGCCCTGCGACGAGCAGGCGCCAGGATCGGTGGTTCACCTTGGGAGTATCGGCGCGGGTTGGGCCCCACATGAGGCATTTCGCGCAGCGTTTCCAGGGGATTTCGCGGCCTCGACCGTGGCCCGTGGGGGTCGCTCACACCTCGCCGGGACGGCGGGTGGTGGTGCCTCGGCCGGGTCCTACTCGATCGGTTCGGCGGGACGCGGAGGGCTCTCCTGATCCCGTCCGGCCACCGAGGCGATGTAGGCCGCCAGATCGTTCGCGTCCTGGCCGGTCACCAGGTTCGGGGGCATGAGCGGCTGCGAGCGCTGCTCCGGCTTCTCGATCCAGTAGCGGACGATGCCTTCGAATGTGCTCTGGTCGAATCCCTGCGCGCGGGCCGCGCGGAACGCATCGTCGAGGTTCGGGCCGACCGTGGCGGTCGTACCGGCGTCGGCGAGGGTGTGGCAGCCACCGCATGCCGCGAACTGCTGCTTGCCGTTGGCGACGTCGCCGCCGCTCGCCCCGCAGCCGGCCACCGTCGCGGCGGCCGCGGCCAGGACGAGCAGGCCGGCGAACGCGGAATAGCGGCGGACTCGGGGCACCAATCGCTCCATCAGACGAGGTACACGACGACGAACAGGAACACCCACACGACGTCGACGAAGTGCCAGTAGATCGACGCGGCCTGGAGTGGTCCGTGGTTGCCGTGGCTGAACTCGCCGGCGCGGGCGCGCATGAGCGAGAAGGTAAGGGCGCTCAGGCCGATGAAGACGTGCGCGCCGTGCAGGCCGGTGAGGCAGTAGAAGACCGAGCCGAAGATCTTGTCCTGCGGCGTGAAGCCGAGGTGGGCGTACTCGTTGATCTGGATGATCAGGAACGTCGCGCCCAGCATGATCGTGACGATGAGGCCGCGGATGAGCCCCTTGCGGTCCCCGGCGGCAAGCCGTTTTTCCGCCCACCAGACGGTGAAGCTCGAGAAGACGAGGATCGCGGTGTTCACCGCGGTGATGACCTTCGGAACCTCGAAGCTCTTCGTGCCCTCGAAGATCGGCGGCCACTGCGTCGCGTTCGCCCGCGCGATGAAGTACGCGGTGAAGAACGAGGCGAACAGCATGATCTCCGAGCCGATGAAGATGGTCATCCCCAGGGCGCCGACGTTCATGCGCGACAACGGGGACGCGCTCTGCGTCGCCGGGGCCGATGCGTGTCCGTGCGTGTGGGTCGTCACGCCTGCCCCACCTCCGCCGCGACGACGACCTGGTCGACGGTCGCCCCTCGCGCGACGGCCCGGACGGGAGCGAGATCCTGGGCGACCTTGGCGACCAGGAGGATCTCGGTCGGGCGATAGACGGCCACGGCGTCGCGTGCCGCAGTCGCGAGCGCGCCGTCCATGACCTCACCCTGTGCCGAGACGCCGGACTGCTGCAGGTCCTCGATGGCCCGGTGAACCCGTTCGACGGCGTCGCGACGACGCGCGTTGGCCTCGTCGCCCCAGGCGGGCGCTGGCACCTCGGCCGGAAGCACCACCGTAAACCGGGCGGGCGAGCGGTCGGCCCGGAGTCGCACCTCGTCGAGCAACGCCGCGCCGCCCACCGCGTCCTGGGCGAGCACGAGGACGTGCGCGAGGCCGGGCTCGGCGAGCGTCGCCCGCGCCTCCTTCTGCGAGACGGTGACGTGGGATACCGGCAGGCCGGTGGCCTTGCGGATCCGGTCGACGAGGTCCTGGCGCAGCCACTGCGACTCGCCGATGGGGTAGGTCGCGACGATGATCTCCTGCGCGCGCTCTTCCTGGGCGGCCCGGGCAACGGCCTGGACGGTGTCGCCGCTCACGACCCTGCCGGTGGCGGCGATGCCAGCCGAGGCGAGCACCGCGGAGGCGAGCTCGTGGCGCCGCGTGAGCGCGGTCCGGTCCGCGTCGCTCTCGGCCGGGGAGACGAACGTGAACCGCCAGTGGCCGTTGGTGCCGAGCTCTCGGACTGCATCGAGGAGCGACTTGCCGGTCAACGTGTCGTGCGCGACGACCAGGATGTTGGGGTACTCGTGCTCGTGGAGCTCGCCGCCGCCGACCTCCTCGGGCGCGAAGACGATGGCGTGGCGGGCACCGGCGACGCCGTACTGGTACGGACTGCCGACGACCTGCGGCGTGGCATCGAAGTTGAAGAGCGACGGCGGGGACGACACAAGCCACTCGAGGGTGCGCCCGTGCCACGGGTTCCACGGGGCACGTGGCCCGGACCGCCACGAGGTGATCATGTTGTAGAAGAAGACGGCGGTGCCGGCCACCATGAACACCGACGCGATGCTGATGATCAGGTTGAGGTTGGCGAACCGCTCGTCGTAGTCGGCGACCCGGCGGGG
The DNA here is from genome assembly GCA_963777565.1 of uncultured Thermoleophilia bacterium. Lineage (GTDB taxonomy): Bacteria > Actinomycetota > Thermoleophilia > Miltoncostaeales > Miltoncostaeaceae > CALMEC01. Next base: position 107,970 of record CAVZQZ010000008.1, on the reverse strand, counting down.
CATGCCCTGCAGGCCGAGCCAGTGCATCGGCATGAACGTCGCGTTGAAGCCGACGAACGTCAGCCAGAAGTGCCACTTGCCGAGCGTCTCGTTGTACATCCGCCCGGTCATCTTCGGGAACCAGTAGTAGACCCCGGCGAAGATCGTGAAGACGCTGCCGCCGAAGAGCACGTAGTGGATGTGGGCGACGATGTAGTAGGTGTCGCTGGCGAAGATGTCCGCGGGCAGCGTGCCGAGGAAGACGCCGGAGAGGCCACCGATCACGAACGTGAAGAGGAAGCCGATCGCCCACATCATCGGTGTGCGCATATGCAGCTTGCCTCGCCAGAGCGTGGCGACCCACGAGAACATCTTGACGCCGGTGGGGATCGCGATGATGACGGTCGTGACCATCATCGGGATGCGAAGCCACGGCGCCATGCCCGAGACGAACATGTGGTGCGCCCAGACGCCGAACCCGAGCACGGCGATGGCGACAGTCGAGAAGGCGACGGCCCGATACCCGAAGATCGGCTTGCGCGAGAACGTCGCGAGGACCTCGCTGATGATCCCGAACCCGGGCAGCATCATGATGTAGACGGCCGGGTGGCTGTAGAACCAGAAGATGTGCTGGTAGCTGATGACATCGCCGCCGCCGGTCCACACGAAGAAGCTCGTGCCCATGACGCGGTCGAACAGCGTCATGAACTGCGAGCCGGCGATGAACGGCGTGCCGAACACGACGAGCGCGGAGGTGGTGGCGTTGGCCCAGACCAGGAGGGGCATTCGCCAGATGGTCATCCCAGGGGCGCGCATCGTGATGATGGTCACCAGGAAGTTGACCGCGGTCATGATCGATGACGCGCCCGCGAACTGGACGCCGACTTCGAACAGGGTTGTGCCGGTCCCTGCCTGCTCCGACAGCGGCGCGTATGCGGTCCAGCCGGACGAGTAGCCGCCGAGGATGACCCCCATGAGGATCATCAGGCCGGCGGGCGGCAGCATCCACACCGACAGGGCGTTCAGCCTGGGGAACGCCATGTCCTTCGCGCCGATCATGATCGGAAGGACGTAGTTCGCCAGGCCGGCGAAGGACGGAATGATGACCAGGAAGATCATCAGCGCGGCGTGGCCGCTGAACAGCGTGTTGTAGCCCTCGCCGTTCGTGATCGTCTGGCCGGGCGTCGACAGCTCGACGCGGACGAGCTCCGCGAGGATCCCCGCGATCACCATGAAGCTGAAGACGATCACCAGGTACTGGACGCCGATGACCTTGTGGTCGGTGTTGACGCGGAAGTAGTCCCGCCAGCTGGTCGCGCCGTGGAAGCTGTGGTCCTCGTAGTCGACGTGCTTGCCGACCATCCACCTGCCCCACCAGTCGAAGCACCCGATCCCGATCAGGAAGCCGAGGACGCTGAAGATGCAGGTGGTGGTGACGTAGACCTGCTCGTTCCAGAGCGGGTCGAGACCGAAGACCGCGCGGAAGAACAGCGGGACGAGCAGCCCGACGATGACGCCGATGACGATGCCCCAGAACGCCCTGATCCACCAGTGAAGGGCGGACCGGTAGTCGCCGTGGTGGCTGTGGCCGCCGCCCGCGCCGTGGGGGATGGGTGTGCCGGTCGTGGGTGTGTGGGTCGCCATTGCCTCGCTACTTCTTCTTCGCGTTCGCGGCGTCGGTGCGGGCCTTCTGGGCCCAGGCGGTGTAGTCGGAGCTCGTCATCGTGATCATCTGCGCCCGCATCACGCTGTGGCCCGCGCCGCACAGCTCTGCGCAGATGATCGGGAATGCGCGCCCTGCGTACTCGGGCTTCATCGTGAACCGGACCTGCGTGTTGACGATGCCGGGGACGGCGTCACCCTTGATGCGCGTCTCGTAGACGAAGAAGTCGTGGATCACGTCCTTCGCGCGGAGACTCAGGACAACCTGGCGGTCGACCGGAACGCGCAGGTCGCCCGTCGTGACGCCGAGGTCGGGGTAGGTGAACTCCCACGCGAACTGCTGCGCCAGGACGTCCACGTGAAGCACCCCTTGCCCCCCCTTGGCGATGTCCTCGTTCTTGATGAGCACGGCGGCCCCCCAGGCAGCCGTGATCCCGATCATCACCGTCGGAATGGCCGTCCAGACGATCTCGAGCAGGGTATGGCCGTGGATCGGGGGACCGTCCGACTCGTCCCCCTCCGGCGCCCGGAACTTCCAGACCGAGTAGAGCGTGAACGAGACGACCACCGTGAAGATGGCGATGCTCGCGAAGACGGTCCACCAGATCAGGGCGTCGACGCGATCGGCCTGGAGCGACGCAGCCGGGGGGAGCCAGTCGATCGCCAGGGCGACGACTACCGAGCTCCCGGCGACCACCGCAGAGATGATCGCGATCGGGAGCACGTGACCGCTGCGCAAGGCCTTCTTGAGCACGGCCGAGACGCTACCACGCCGACACGGCCACTTCCGCAGGTGACGAGGCGGTCAGACGTCCCTGCTGGGGGGTGCCGATCGGGGCCACCTGACGCGTCGCGAAGCAGCCCGTCCGGCGCGTCTGGCGCAGAGCCGCATCGGGGGCGGCTCGGATGAGGTATCAGTGCCGTGGCGAAGATGTTCTGATGTGCACCGCACCCTTCGACTCACTAGGAGCAACCCGATGAAGAGGCTCGTCATCGCAGCGACGATCGTCGCCGCCGGTCCGGCCGGCGCGGCCGTGGCCCTCCCACCGTTCACGACCGCGGCGAAGTCCACACCCGATTCGGTCGCCCAGCGGGAGCTCGTCGCATTCCGCGTCGCGACCCATCCGGGATTCGATCGGATGGTCTTCCAGTTCCGTGGCGGGACCCCGGGGTTCAACGTCCGCTACGTCGCCCGCATCATTCAGGACGGGTCCGGCGCCACCGTGCCGCTGCGCGGCAGCCGGTTCCTCGCGATCCGGTTCGCGGCGGCCCTCGCGCACCCCCTGAACGGCGCCACGTCGAATGTCCCGCGCGTGCGCACGCCGCTGTTCCGGTCAATTCGCCAGGTGAAGGTGGCGGGCGACTTCGAGGGCGTCGTGAGCTACGGGGCCGGGATCGCCGGGCGCCGAGCCTTCCGCGTGTTCCGCCTGACGGGTCCGCCGCGCATCGTCGTCGACGTGCGCCACTGACGATCCGGACGACACGGTCCTGCGCGGCGATTGCGCAGGACCCGTGCCGCCTCGCTTACTTCAGCCCGTTCGTCCCGAACTCGCAGCGGTTGCGGGCGAGCCGGTCGAGCCGGTCGACGCGCCGGCCCCGGTCGGCGCTTCCGACGCGGTCGCGGCCCCTGCCGCACGACAGGAAGTCGACGAACCCGTCCGCCGCAAACAGCTGGTCGGCGCCGTCGCCGCCCACGAGGCGATCCCGTCCTCCGCCGCCGATCAGGATGTCGGCACCGCCGAGTCCGAACAGGGTGTCGGCGCCGCTGCCGCCGTTCAGCTTGTCGCGGCCTGCGTCCCCGAACAGCCGGTCGCCACCCGACCCGCCGAGCAGGGTGTTGGCACGCCGCCCGGGCACCACGCTCGTCGGGAAGTCGCGGCCCGGCGGCGGGATCTTCACGAAGCCGCGGTTGCGGTCGGCGATGAGGATGTCGGCGCCGCCCCTGCCGTCGATCCGGTTGTCGCCGAGGCGCCCCTCGATGATGTCCGCCTTGGGGCCGCCGGCGATGACGTCGCTTCCGTCGCCGCCGATGATCCTGAAGATGCCCGAGCCGAGGTTGTCGCCCTCGCCCGCCTCGCCGTCGTTGGCGCGACCGTCGATCGAGAGGTTCAGGCCGTTGACGCGCCGCTGGTAGGAGGCGATCCCGCCGTCCCAGCGGTCCGCACCGTCGGGGCTGGCGAGCGCGTAGATGAAGTCGCGGGGGTCGCCGCCGCCGACGATCACGTCGTTGCCGAGGTTGTCGCTGATCTGGTCGTCGCCGGGGCCACCGGTGATCTGGTCGTCGCCGAGCGATCCGTCCGGGGTGTCGTCGCCCGGGCCGGCGTCGATCACGTCGTTGCCGCCGCTGGTGACGATGCGGTCGTTTCCGGGGCCACCGTTGACGAACATCGGGACCGTGAACTCGTCGCCGACGTTCGGCATGGCGGTGCCCGAGACGAACAGGTCGTTGCCGTCGCCGAGGTCGGCTCGGATCGCGGTCGCCCCGGGAATCGTGCACGTGGCGCCCGCGGGAAACGAGATGGCGTTCACGACAGTGGCGGGGATGTTCGCCACGCAGCCGGCGCCCGCGGCGATGTCGGTCGCGCGCGCCTTGAAGGTCCCGGAGGTCACGTCGAAGCCGACCCCCACCTCCTCGTTCTCGGAGGTGCCGGCGATCCGCAGCTCACTCCCCTGCACGCTCACGGACACCGCCGCCCCCGCGACCGGCGCGGCGAGCGCTCCGAGCGCGGCTGTCAGGATCACACACCAGCGAGTACGCACCACGAACCCCCTCGAACGTCACGCGAACGCTCCCTGGCGATCGCCAGCGGTTTCTACATATTCCGGCGGCGGGTTGCCAGCCGGCCGGGCACCGCGCGACGGGCGCACTGAGACGTGGCTAGGACGGGTTCGTCGCGAGGGATTGGCGGGCGGGACCGCGCAGCGCAATCGCGAGGCAGACGCCGAACAGCCCCGCGCCCACGAGGTAGGGCAGCGGGACGCTCAGCTCGAACATCGCGCCGGCGGCCAGCGGACCGAATATGCGGGCGAGGCCGCTCGCCGAGGCGACGACCCCGAGCATCGCTCCCTGATCGGCGTCCCCGACCGCGCGGGAGACGAGCGTGGTGACGGTAGGGAAGACCAGCCCCGACGCGGCCAGCAGCGCCGCCACCGGGAAGAGCTCCCAGAGTTCCGTGGTGATCGCCAGGAGCCCCAGTGCGAGGCCCGTCAGGAACAGCCCGGCGACGAGGACGCGCTGCTCGCCGAAGCGCCCGACCAGCGGCCCGATCGCCTTTCCCTGGACGATCGCGACGACGATCCCGATGTACGTGAAGATGAGCCCGGTCTGGACGAGCCCGAAGTCGAACCGGACCTGCCCCAGCAGCGCGAACGTCTGCTCCATCCCGACGAACGCGAACGTGCCGAGGAACGTGATGACGATCATCGGGGCGATCTGTGGATGCCCGACGGCCATGCGCATGAGCTCCCGGCGCGACGTGGTCGTGCCCGGCAGGCGGTCCGTCTCGGGCAGGCGCCGCCAAGCCAGCGCGAGGTTGGCGAGGGCGATGGCGGCGGCGACGAAGAACGGGGCGCGCGGGCTGATCAGGGCGCAGAGGCCGCCGATGGCGGGGCCGAGCACGAAGCCGAGGCCGAACGCCGCGCCGATGAGCCCCATCCCCCGCGCGCGGTCGTCGGGGCCGGTCACGTCCGCCACATAGGCCTGGGCGGCCGCGTACGAGGCCCCGGAGATGCCGTTGAGGATCCGCGCCAGCCAGAGGAACCAGAGCGCCGTCGCGAAGCCGATCAGCAGGGACGACACGACGGTGCCGGCCAGCGCGACGAGGATCACCGGCCGGCGGCCGTAGCGATCCGAGAGGCGCCCCCACATCGGGGCGAACAGGAACTGCATGAGCGCGTACGACGCGGCGAGCGCGCCGATCACCGTGGGCGAGGCGCCGAGGTCCTTGGCGTAGATCGGCAGGATCGGAATGACGATCCCGAAGCCGATGAGGTCGATGACCACCGTCGTGAAGACGATGCCGATCGGAGAGATCAGGAACGATCCGAGCCCGTGGCCTCCACGCTCGCGCCCGCGCCGCGATCTCATCGCGCGCCCTCCAGCCGGGCCAACTAGACCACCGCGTCGATCGCGAGCGCGGCGAAGAGCAGCGCCAGGTACAGCATGGAGAACGAGAAGGTGGCACGGGCGCGGCGCTCATCGGGCGCGCGCGACAGCCGCCAGGCCGACGCCAGGAAGAGGGCCCCGAGCACCAGCGCCGACGCAAGGTAGACGCCGCCCGAGATGCCCGCGGCGACGGGCAGCAGGCTCACTCCGACCAGGACCGCCGTCCACAGGAGCACCTGCCGGGCGGTCTCCTCCACCCCGCGAACGACGGGCAGCATCGGCACCCCCGCCTCGGCGTAGTCGCGACGCAGAAGCAGCGCGAGCGCCCAGAAGTGTGGCGGCGTCCAGTAGAAGACGATGGCGAACAGGATGATCGCGCCGAGGCCGATGGTCCCGTCGATGGCCGCCCACCCGACCAGGGGCGGCACGGCGCCGGCGGCGCCGCCGATCACGATGTTCTGGACCGTGGTGCGCTTGAGCCACCAGGTGTAGAGGAAGACGTAGAGGGCGAGGCCGAGCATTGCGAGCCCGGCGGTGAGCCAGTTGACGCCGAAGCCCAGGATCAGCGCGCTCGCGAGGCTGATCGCCAGCGCGTAGATCAGCGCGTGGGTGGCGCCGATCCGGCCGGCGACGATCGGCCGGTTCGAGGTGCGGCGCATCCGGGCGTCGATGTCCCGGTCGAACCACTGGTTGATCGCGTTCGCGCCGCCCGCGGCGAGGTAGCCGCCGATCATGGTCCACAGCACCAGCCGCCCGGACGGCCAGCCGTGCGCCGCCATGATCATGGCGAGCAGCGTGGTGAGCAGGAGCAGCGAGATCACCCGCGGCTTGGTGAGCCGCACATAGTCGGCAAGGAGCGTGGCCGCGCGGCTGGCGAGGCCCGGCGCGGAGACCGCGCGCGTCGTCACCAGACCACCCGCCCGACGAGCACGAGCAGGAGCACGAGGAACGCCGCCGGCAGCGCCACCCACAGCCGCTCCAGGGCACCGCCGCGTCCGCGGGGCGCGACCGCCCAGTCCGCGCGGGCGACCAGGCCGCCGGCGACGACGATGAGGACCAGGGCGGCGATGAACGCAAACTCCGTCAACCGGGCGAGCATAACCCAGGCATCTTCACGTCGAAGGGCCTGGTGTCCCACCGGTGCGACCCCGACCGGCATTGCGTGAATTCCGCAATCGACCTCCGCATTGACACGCCGGGCCCCGGCGGACACCCTGCCGGAATGCGCCACGACGCAATCGTCCTCGGTGCGGGGCCCGCCGGCCTGGGTGCCGCGCTGGCCCTGGTGCGCGCCGGCGCGCGGGTGGCGCTGGTCGAGGCGTCGGATCGCGTCGGCGGCCTGTGCGTGACGCTGCGTTCCGACGGGCTCGCCTACGACCTGGGCGGCCACATCCTGTTCGTCCACGACGAGACACGGCGCGCATGGCTCGAGGAGTTGCTCGGCGGCGAGCTGGTCTGGGTCGATCGGCCCGTGGTGTGTCTCCGCAACGGGGGCATCCATTCCGGTCGGTATCTCGATCAGCGGCCGGACGCCCTCCCCGAGCCCAACAGCTCCGGGCCGTCGGCCCGGGACTTCCTCGCGGGCCGCTTCGGCGCCGACTTCGTCGATCGGGTCATGCGCCGATATCTCGAAAAGGTCGACGGGATGCCGCTGGAGCGCATCGCCGCCGCCCGCGCGCGCAAGCTGCTGACCGAGCAGTACGCGCCGGAGGGCTTCTGGTACGCCGCCGGTGGCATCGGCCAGCTCATGGACGCCATGGCGGCGGAGGTCGTGCGCCTCGGCGGCGAGCTCTTGCTCCAGACCCGCGTCCGAGCGGTGCGTGTCGACGACGGGCGGGTGAGCGGCGTCGACGTCGACACGCCGGGCGGACCCACCACGCTCGGGGCAGCGCTGGTCGTCGCAGGCCTCCCGCCGGCGTATGTCGCGAAGCTGTTCGAACCGTCGGCGCCGCCCGAGGCGACGCCGGCGCTGCCGCCCCGCGCCGCGGTGGTCGTGGTCGTCGAGGTCGACCGCGATCGTCTCACCGAGGAGCCCTGGATCCAGGTGGACGATCCGGACGTGCCCTTCGCCCGGATGTACGAGCCGAAGAACTGGAGCGCGCGGCTGGCGCCCCCGGGACGGACCGTCGTGGGGTGCGAGTGCTACTGCTCGCCGTCGCCGGACGACCGCTGGTGGGGCCTGAGCGACGAGGCCCTCGGGCAGGCGTGCATCGACGCCATCGCCGGCCCGCTTGGGCTGCTCGCCGGCGCGCGCGCCGAGGTGGTCGACACGATTCGCCTGCCGCGGGCCTGGACGCTCACCGACGTCGATCACCTGGACGCCGCCGCCGCGCCGGGCCGGTGGCTCGCCCAGCTCGACGGGCTCAGGGTCGCGCAGGGCGGTGACGTCGTGCTCGCGATCGCCGCGGGCGAGGCGGCAGCGGAGGCCTGACGCCCGGGTGCCGATCCGCACCGACACTTGACGGGCGGGCGCGACGCCGAGAAGCATTGGGTGTCCTGACGCCCTGCGGAGGTCGCGCATGCACGCATCGATCTGGACGTTCACCGGAGATCCGGACCGTCTGCTGGCGTCGTACGACGCCTTGCTCGCCGAGGTGCCGCGCACGTCGATGCGCTTCCACGCATGCGTCCGCACGCCGGACGGGATCCTGCTCTTCGACACCTGCCCCACGAAGGAGATCTTCGAAGAGACCCGCGACTCGGAGTGGTGGCGCGACGCGCTCGCGCGCCACGGCCTGCCGCAGCCGCGCATCGAGGACTTCCCGGTGCACATCGCGTTCGCGAACGGGGAAGTCGTCGGGGCGGCCCGTTGACCGCCGACGCGATCGCGGCCGACCGGCCCGACGCGGGCGAGCGGATCGAGTTCGCGGCGGTGGAGGACATGTGGGCCGCCGCCCCGGCGGCGACGGTCGAGCAACTCGGCCTGGTGACGATGCGCGCGGCCGACCTCACGGCGCTCCGCTGCTCCGCGCTCGCAGGCGTGACGATGTTCAACGCCGTTCTGGGTGTCGGGCTGGGAGCCGAGCTCGACGAGGACGCGCTCGCCGCGACCGTCGCGGCGGCACACGCGGCCGGATGCGTCTGCCGGGTTCCGCTCTGGCCGGACGCGCCGTCCGAGCACATGGCCCGCAAGTGGCTCGCCCGTCACGGCTTCACGCCGGACTACGCCTGGATGAAGTTCCGCCGGCCCGCGGCGGCGGCGAACGGCGAGCGGGTCGCGGATCCGTCGGTCCGCGTGGACCCGGTCGCCTCCACCGACGACGCCGCGACGTTCGGGGCGATCGTGACGGAGGGCTTCGGCCTGCCGCCGGCGTTCGTCGGATGGCTCCAGGCGCTCCCCGGGCGGGACGGCTGGCACTGCCTGCTCGTGCGGGTCGACGGCGAGCCCGCCGCGGCCGGGGCGCTGTTCGCAAACGGCGACGTCGGCTGGCTGGGGCTCGGCGCGACGCGACCCGAACTGCGTGGGCGTGGCGGCCAGGGCGCCCTGCTTCGCCGGCGAGCCGAGCTCGCACGGGAACTCGGCGTGTCCGTGCTCTTCACCGAGACCGGCGAGCGCATTCCGGACCGTCCGTCCGGCTCCTACCGCAACATCCTCCGGGCCGGCTTCGCAGAGGACTACGTGCGCCCGAACCACGTCGCGCAGGCGCCGTGACGGTGCGGGCCGGGACGAATCCCGGGCCCGCGGCGATGCGATAGCCTCGAACCGAAGTGGCCCAGGCGACGGACACCACCGCACGGGGGGTCGGGGCAGCCGAGCGGTTCCGCGCGATCCTCGGAGCGGATCGGGTGCTGGACCATCCGCTGGAGCGCGGGCTGTACGCCCGGGACGGCTCGATCCAGCGGGGCGAGTGCGGGCTCGTGGTGCTGCCCGACACCACCGCCGAGGTGGCGGCATGCATGCGGCTCGCCCACGAGCTCGAGCTCCCGGTGGTGCCGCGCGGATCGGGCACAGGCCTGGCCGGCGCAGCGATTCCCCTCGACGGCGCGCTCGTCATCTCGCTCGCGCGGATGCGCCGCATCCTCGAGGTCGACGAGGCGACCCCATGCGCGTGGGTCGAGCCGGGCGTGCTGAACCTCGACCTTACGAACACGGTGCGCCACCTCGGGTTGCACTACGCACCGGATCCGTCGAGCCAGCAGGCCTGCTCGATCGGCGGCAACGTCGGGACCAACGCTGGCGGCCCCCACTGCCTGTCGTACGGCGTCACCGCCCAGCACGTCATCGCCGTCGAGGTCGTGATGCACGACGGGGAGGTCGTGATGCTCGGCGGGCTCGCGCCCGACGCGCCCGGCTACGACCTGCGTGGGCTCTTCGTCGGAAGCGAGGGCACGATGGGGATCGCGACGCGCATCTGCGTGCGCCTCACCCCCAACCCGCCGGCTGTGCGGACCATGCTGCTCGACTTCGCAACGGTCGCCGACGGCGGCGAGACGGTGAGCGAGATCATCGCCTCCGGCGTCGTCCCGGCGGCGATCGAGATGATGGACCAGGGCATGATCCGGGCCGCCGAGGCGTTCACGCACGCCGGCCTGCCCGTCGACGCCGCGGCGATCGTGCTGGTCGAGGTCGACGGCACGCCGACGCAGGTCACGGAGGAAGCCACCCTCGTCGAGCGGGTCGCACGCGCCCACCGCGTTCGGACCGTCCGCGTCGCCGCCGACGACGCCGAGCGGGAGCTGCTGTGGAAGGCTCGCAAGAGCGCGTTCGGCGCGATGGCGCGGATCGCCCCGAACTACTACCTGCACGACTGCGTGGTTCCGCGCACGCGGCTCGTGGAGGTGCTCGACGAGATCGCCGCGATCGGCAGGCGTCACGACCTCGTGATCGTCAACGTCTTCCACGCCGGCGACGGCAACCTGCATCCCCTCATCGCGTTCGACCGGCGTGACCTGGCCCAGACCGAGCGCGTGATGCAAGCCGGCGAGGACATCATCCGCAAGTGCGTCGCCGTCGGCGGAGTGCTCACGGGCGAGCACGGCGTCGGCATCGAGAAGCGCGACTTCATGCCACTCACGTTCAACGTCGTTGACCTCGATGCGCAGGCCTGCACGCGAGCGGCGTTCGATCCGGGCGGGCGGATCAACCCCGACAAGGTCCTGCCGCGGGGGAGCCGCTGCGGTGAGCTGGGCGGCGACATCGCGGCGCTGCCCGACGGGGCGTGGGTGTGACGCCTGGGAGCCCGGAAGAGCTCGCCGACCTGCTGCGCGCCGCGAGCGCGGACCGCCGCACCGTGGCCCCGGTGGGTGGAGGCACCCGTTCACGACGGGGGCTCCCGGCCGAGCCCGATTCGCGGGTGTCGACTGCCGCGCTCAGCCGGGTCATCGACCACATCCCGGCGGAGCTCACGGCCACCGTGGAGGCCGGCCTTCAGGCGACGGTGCTCGCCGAGCGCCTCGCGGCCGCCGGCCAATGGTGGCCCCAGGCCGACATCCGCCCCGGGTCGACCGTCGGCGGCATCCTCGCCACGGCGGCGAGCGGCCGGGGCCGCCTGCGGCACGGCCCGGTGCGCGACTCGGTCCTCGAGGTGGTGCTGGTGACCGGCGACGGGCGCACCGTGACCGGAGGCGGGCGCACCGTGAAGGGCGTCGCCGGCTACGACATCCCCCGTCTCGCGGTCGGGTCGATGGGAACCCTGGGGGTCATCGCCCAGGTGACGCTCAAGCTGTGGCCGACGCCCCCCGCCCGGGGCTGGTTCGCGATGGAGGGCGGCCTCGACGCACGGCTGGCCGCCGCCGAGTCGATCCGTCGCGGCATCTGGCGCCCGGCCGCCCTCCTGCTTACCCCCGGCCGGCTCGCGATCGAGATCGTCGGCAGCGCGGCCGATGTCACCCCGCCGACCGGCACCGCCCCGGCGGACGCACCGCCCGAGCCCGACGGACGGGGCCTGGTCGACCTGGGCGTGCCGCCGGCGTCGGTCGGCGACGTGGCGCGCGCGCTCGAGGCCGACGGCCGCGACTATGTCGCCGAGGTCGGCGTTGGCGCCTGCCGCGTGGCGGTGGAGGAGTTCGGCGACGTGAACGGCCTTCGCGCCCTCGCGGCCGCGAACGGGGGCCACGCCGTCGTGGTGGACGGGCCTCCCGACCTGCGCGCAGATCCGTGGGGTCCGCCGCCGGCCGGCGTCGAGATCATGCGGCGACTCAAGCGCGCGTTCGACCCGGCGGACATCCTGAACCCCGGTCAGTTCGTCGGGGCCGCACGTTGAGCACCACGCATCACCGTCCCGCCGAAGCCGACATCGGCCAGTGCGTCGCGTGCGGCCTGTGCCTGCCGCACTGCCCGACGTTCCGAATCACCGGGCGCGAGACGGCGTCGCCGCGTGGGCGGATCGCGGCGATGCGGGCGGTCGTGGAGGACGGCGCGCCCATCGACGCCTCCTTCCTGACCATGATGGACGAGTGTCTCGCGTGCCGGGCGTGCGAGACCGCCTGCCCGAGCGGGGTCCCCTACGGCCGGATGATCGAGGCGGCGCGCGCGATGGCAGAGCCGTACCGCCCGGCGCGCGCACGGCTCGTGCGGAAGGTCGGCCTGGGCTGGGCGCTCCCCCGGAGATGGGTCGTGCGGACGATGGCCGCGGGCCTCGGCGTCGCGCAGGCGCTCCGGATCGACCGGGTCCTGCCCCCGCGGCTCACGGCCGCGACCCCACGGGTCTCGCTGCGCGAGCTGCGGACGCCGATCCCCGACGAGGTCGGCTCGGGCCCGACGGCGGCCCTCCTGACCGGCTGCGTGATGAACGTGGCGTTCCGGCCGGTGCACCGGGCCACGATGCGGCTCCTCGCCGAGGCCGGGTTCCGCGCGACGACGCCGGCGCCGGGTGGATGCTGCGGCGCCCTCGCGGCCCACTACGGGCAGCCCGACGCCGCGCAGCGGATGGCGCGCCAGCGCATCCCGGAGTTCGAGGACGCCGACGTGATCGTCGTCAACAGCGCCGGCTGCAGCGCCCACATGAAGGCGTACGGCGAGCTCCTCGCCGACGACCCGGCATGGGCCGAGCGGGCGCGGCGAGTCAGCGAGCGGGTGCGGGACCTGCTCGAGATCGAACTTCGTCCGGCGTGTCGTACCCTGGGTCGCGTGACCGTCCACGACGCCTGCCACCACCTGCACGCACAGCGCATCGGACCTCAGCTTCGCGACCTGCTGCGCGCCGGCGGCGCGGACTGCGTGGAGGTCACCGACGCGGGACGGTGCTGCGGAGCGGCAGGTCTGTACAGCGTGACCGAGCCGGAGCTCTCCGCGGAGCTGCGCCTCGCCAAGGCCCTGGCCATCGACGACGCGGGCGCCCCGATCGTCGCCGTCGCGAACCCGGGGTGCGCCGCCCAGATCGCCGCTGGGCTCCGCGAGATCGGCTCGCACGTCGCGGTCGTCCATCCGGCGGAGCTCCTCGCGCCGTGAGGCGGGCGCTGCTCGGCATACTCCTCGGCCTGGTCGCCGTGGCCGCGGGCTGCGGCGGCGGCGGAACGACCGCGGATACCGGCACCTCGACGGCCACCACCACGGGCAACGCGACGACGCAGACGGTCACCACGGACGCCGCGGCCGAGGTCGCCGAATACTCCGGCGGCACGGTGAGCCCGGTCACCGCCGCTCCCGAGCTCGGGCTGCACACATGGAACGGCAAAGACGCGCGGATCGGCGACTACCGGGGCAAGGCGGTGCTCGTGACGTTCGTGTACACGAACTGCCCCGATGTGTGCCCGCTCATCGTCGACAACCTCGTTCGCGTGAAGGAGCGGCTCGGCCCCGACGCGAAGCGGCTGCAGATCGTGGCGGTGTCGGTGGACCCGAAGGGCGACACCCCGGCTGCAGTGAAGCGCTTTCTGACCGCGCACCGCGCGATTGGGCGCGTGGACTACCTCATCGGCTCGCGCCGTCAGCTCGAGGCCGCCTGGGCCCGGTGGGGCATCGCGGCCCGCGCCGACCCGACCAATCCCGACCTCGTCGAGCACTCCGGCGTGATCTGGGGCGTCGACCCCAAAGGACGCCGCGTGACCTTCTACCCCGCGACCGGCTTCGACGTCGCGGACATCGAGAGCGACGTCCGCAACCTGCTGACCAGCTAGCGCGTCAGGCGGCCAGCGCCGAGCCCACCCGGGTCGCCTCGGCACGGTCGACGTGGTGATGGCGACAGCCCTCAACCGTGCAGCTGCCGGACGAGACCGGGTCGAGCCGGTCGAGAAGCGCCGCGATGCTCGCCAGCGTCGCCTCGTATGCGGTGGACGTGCTCATTGGGGCCCCTCGCGGTCTCGGTGACGTTGTCTGCCACGTTGGTCTTCGCCACCGGCGATTCGTTACAGCGGCCGGATCCCACCTGGGGACGCCGCCCGCCTGGCTCCGGCGGATCGGCTCCGGCCAACACCCCGAATGAGCGACCGGAGGCGCGTCTGATACGCCTCGGCACCACCGGCTACGACGTCGTCGTCGACAACGCCGTCAACCCCAACGCCGCCTGGTCCTCCCGCAGACCAAGGACGCCCCCCGGCAGATCGCCGGCTACGTGGCGTTCTGGAAGGGCGTGACCGTCGAGGCGGGACGCCGCAGGCGCGCGGTGGCGGCTCCGGCGACGCCCCGCACGTCGATCACCAGCGCGGCGGCCGCGAGGGCCGCGACCCCGGCCGCGACGAAGGAGGCGCCGAGCGACAGCCCCGCGAGCCCGGCGAGCCCGGCGCCGCCGAGCACGCGCAACGTGAGCTCGGCGGCCTCGGTCCCTCCGCGCCGCCACCGCCGGCATGCACGCCATAGCAGGGCGAACGACGCGACGCCGATCCCGATGCTCAACCACGTCATGCGCTCGCCCCCGGTCGGTGGAGTTGGAGAGTCCTCCTTCGCCGGGGTCGATTCGATCCCTGTCGAATCGGCGAAAGCGTCGTTGCGTGTGCGATAATCCCTGCATGCCGAATGAGCTTCCGCCAGAACTGCTCGAGTCGATCAAGGTCCTCGATGCCGATCTCCAGGAGCGCATCAAGGAGACGCTCGAGCCGGTCGCCTCTGAGCTGGGGCCCCGGGAGCTTGCGGTTCTCGAGCGCCTGGCGCAGGGAATCTCCACCGGCGCGCCACCCGCCGAGCTCAACGCGTTCGTGCGGTTGCTTCCCGTCTCGATCAGCCGGGTGCTCGCACCCGTGATCGAGCCGGTCATCGCCGCGTAGCGCCTCGTGCTCGGCACTAGCCCGCGGCCATGAGCCCGACGCCGACGAGGGCGGCGGCCACCCCGACCGACTGGCCGCGCGACAGCCGCTCGTGGAGCACGATCTGCGCGAGCACCACGGTCGTGACCGGGTAGAGCCCCGCGAGCACCGAGGCGATCGCGAGCGGCCCGGCCGTCGCGGCGGCAGCGAACGCGATGTTGGCGACAACGTCGAGCACACCCGACCCCAGCACGAACGGCCAGAGCCCGCGCCCAACCCGCATCGACGCGCCGATGCCGAGGCAGACGGCGATCAACACGGGCACGCTCGTGGCGCGGGTGGAGGCCGCGGCCCACAGCACGCTCGTCTCGGCGGCGGGGGTGATCAGCACGAAGAACAGTCCGAACCCCACCGCGGCGAGGGCGGCCATGCCGAGACCGCGACGCGCCGCCCGCCCCGGAGCCCGGCTCGCAACCACCGCACCTGCCAGCGCGACGAAGGCGCCGATAAGCGCGAGACGCCCGGGGCGCTCACCCTCCAACAGGCCGACGGCGACCGGGATGCCGGCGCCGAGCGCCGACACCGGGGCGACGAGGCTGATCGTACCGATCGCGAGCGCGCGGTAGAACGCGAACACCCCGAGGCCCCCGCACACCCCGCCCAGCAAGCCGAGCCCGAGGTCCGACCACGGCGGCATCGTCGGCCGGAGCGCGACGAGAAGCACGACGACGATCAGCGTGCCGACCACCTGTGAGATCGCGGCGACGGTCGCGGGGCTCATCCGGCGGCTCGCGAAGCCACCGAAGAAATCCGCGACTCCCCAGGAGACGCCGGAGAACAACCCGAGCAGAATCGTCGTCATCGCGCTTGACGCCGTGACCGGGGGGGTCGCATTGGGCGGCTACCGTACATGGTCGTGACGGTTCCCTACGGCATCTCGTACGCCGTGCTCTGCCTCATGCAGGGTGCCCTCGTCGCCCCGGCGTGGCGGCGCCCGTTCCGCCTCGGACGGTCCCGGCTCGTCGGCGCTGCCGTGCCGATCGTCGCGTTCCTCATCGGGCTCGCCGCTATCCGCGGCGCCGACTGGAGCACCGAAGCGGTCGCGCACCTCGCCACGTTCGCGACGCCTGTTCTCGCCGCCGCGGTCGGCGTGGTGTGGGGATGGCGGATGCCGTTGGCCTACGCGCTGCTGGCTCCCGTCGCCTGGGTCGTCGCATGGAGAGTCGACGGACTCCCGGCCGACATCGCGGGGCTGATCCTCATCGCCGGCGCGTGCCTCACGCTCGCGGCAGTGATCGGGGCGTTCACCCCGCCATGGGCGCTCGCAGCTGGGCTCGTCGTACTGGCGATCGTCGACACGATCCTCGTCTTCTCGGACCAGGTGCGCCCGGGAACTGATGCGCTGCACGCCGTCGTCCCGGTCGGCGCGGGCGGCCGCCCGCTCCCGGCGCTGCAGGACGCCACCCTCGACAACGCGCTGTTCGGCTGGCTCGACGTCCTCGCCCCGGCGCTGTGCGCCGTGCTGCTCACCGGCCCCGCCCGCCGCCGGGATGTCGCCGCGGTCCTCACCGGCGTCGCAGCGCTCGCCCTCGGACTGGTCCTCGCCGTGAGCGACCAGGTGCCGGGCACCGTCCCCCCGCTCGTCGCCGTGGCGGTGTGGTTCGTGACTCGCCGCTCGACCGCGACACGACTTCCGATGTCGCGGTAGCGACGCCCCGCGGACCCCGTGCATTCCGGTGCCGCCGACACCGCCGGTAGGGTCAGCACCATGAGATTCCCAACCCAAATCAGGATCCTCGCCGTCGCGGCGCTGGCCCTCGCGGCCGCCGCCCCCGCGATGGGCGCCCGCCTCGTCCAGGTGGCCGACGGATTCGACAACGCCCTCTTCGTCACCGCGCCCGCCGGCGACAACCGCCTGTTCGTCGTCGAGCAGAGCGGGACGGTGCGCATCATCCGTCCCAACGGGACGGTGGCGCCCCAGCCGTTCCTCGACGTCTCCCGGCTGATCACCAGCGGCGGCGAACAGGGCCTCCTCGGCCTCGCGTTCCACCCGCGCTATGCATCGAACGGGCGGTTCTTCGTGAACTACACGAACCGCTCCGGCTCGACGGTGATCTCGGAGTTTCGCGTCTCGGCGAACCCGAACGTGGCGAACCCGGCGAGCCGTCGGCGGCTGATGCTGATCCCCCAGCCGTTCTCCAACCACAACGGCGGCATGGTGGCGTTCGGCCCCGACGGCTACCTGTACATCGGGATGGGCGACGGCGGCAGCGGCGGCGACCCCGGGAACCGGGCGCAGAACCTCCGCAGCCCGCTCGGCAAACTCCTGCGCATCGACGTCAACGGTAGCGGCGGGAGCCGCCCCTACCGGATCCCGGTCACGAATCCGTTCCGGGGCCGCGCCGGCGTGCCGCCCGAGATCTTCGCACTCGGCCTCCGCAACCCGTGGCGGTTCTCGTTCGACCGCACTCGCGGCGACCTGTGGATCGGGGACGTCGGCCAGGGCAGCCGCGAGGAGATCGACTTCGTGCCCCTCGCCCGCGCGCGTGCCGCGAACTTCGGTTGGAAGCGCTTCGAGGGCCGCAGCCGGTTCTCGGACGTCCCGCTCTCGGCCGGGCACCTCATCCAGCCCGTGGCCCAGTACAGCCACAACACCGGCTGCTCCGTGACCGGCGGGTACGTTTACCGCGGGCCGAGCATCCCCGGTCTCGACGGACGTTACGTCTACAGCGACTACTGCAGCTCGCAGCTGTGGTCGCTGCGGGCCGGACCGTCGCCGGGAGGCCTCCGGGAGATCACGGGAAGCCTGGGCACCCGGCTCCCGCAGGCCGGCGTCCGCGGCTTTGGCGAGGGGTCCGACGGCCGGTTGTACGTCACCACCGGCGGCACCGTCTGGCGCTTCGCCGCGTAGCGATCCGTTGAGCGGCGCCGTCGAGATGTCGGCGCCGCTCGCGTCCATTCCCTCCGGGACCTGGCCCGGAGGGACGCAGCTCACAATGTGGAGCGACGCCGACGCGGCAGAGGTTCACGCACTCCTGGCGGAGTCATACCGCGACGGCGGCGGCTCGGTCCTGCCGTACGACCAGTGGTTGTCCTGGTTCACGACCGACGACGAGTTCGACGCCACCACCTGCTTCCTCGCCCGGGACGCCGTCGGCCGGCTGATCGGCGCGTGCCTCTGCTGGTCGAGCGGGTTCGTGAAGGATCTCTGCGTGGCACCGGACGCCCGCGGGCGCGGCCTGGGCGCCGGGCTCATCGGCCACGCGGCGCGCGTCTTCCAGCGAAGGGGTCACCGCGACCTTCGCCTCAAGGTGGAGCCCGGAAACGCCGGGGCGATCAGGCTCTACGAACGGCTCGGCTTCCAGCGGAGCGCCTGAGGAGCGGCCGCTCACCAGCCCCACGTTCCCGGGCCGCCCTTGAACGGGCCCACGACATCCGGCGTGATCCATCCGCCGTAGAACCCGCCCGGCTGCGGGGTCACGACCTCGTCGTCCACGAGGCAGCGTTCCATCGGCCCGGCGTAGAACGAGACGAAGCCGGCGAGCGGCGCAAACGACGGCGTGGGGTCCGGATACGCCCACGCGGCGTTCGGCGCTTCGTGGTCCCCGACGCGGACGCTGTAGTAGACGGCCCGTCCCTTCCACTCGCAGATCGAGCCGCCGACGGCAGGGACCAGCACCCCCGGCCGGACGTCCGCCGGCGGGATGTAGTACCCGGGCGGATGGCTGGTCTCAAGCACGCGCCAAGCCGCCGTCGTATCGACGATCGTCTCGCCTCCGAAGACGATGCGGATTCGACGCCCGGTCCGCTCGAGGCGCGGGGGGCGCGGATAGTCCCAGACCGACTCCTGTCCCGGGCCGGGGCGCTCACGTCGCATCCGGCCGCTCCTCGTCGCCGGCGAGCAGGAACGCTGCGATGCCGCGCACCCGTTCGAGATCGCCCGCCGCGGCGGCATCGGCGAGCTCGCGGAGCGCCTCGGGCGGGCCGGACATCAGCGCCTCGGCGCCGGCCGAAGCCCAGCGGTAGAGCGCGAAGTGGACGACGTCGTCGACCGGGATGCCCAGGTTCTCCGCGAGACGCGTGAACGTCGGCATGGGGTCGGCCACGAGGCTCGCCGCCACCGCGAAGCGGAACTTCCCGCCCGGGTCGAACGTCTCGGGATCGCTCATGCGCACAAGGTAGCCTGCATCACGCGATGAGCGACCCGGAACTGCGCCCCTCCGAAGGATGGGGGGTCATCCATCTCTTCCTCCGCGCCAGCCGCGGCGAGTCGGCGGCCGGCGTGCTCGACGCCCTCGTCGGGTTCACGCAAGACGAGCCGAATCAGGTGATCGCGTCGTCCGTCCTCGGTGGCCGTGCCGACATCGGCCTGATGTGCCTCTCGCCCGACCTCGATGCGCTCGACCGCCTCGTCAAAGACGTGCTGGCCGGCCCGCTCGAGCGGCTCGACTCGTTCGTGTCGCTCACCGAGCACAGCGAGTACACGACCACCGAGGAGGAGGAGCGCGCCCGCCTGGAGGCCGCCGGGGAGCCCGAGGTCGAGGCCACCCTCGCGACGTGGCGCGAGCGGATGGATCACTACAAGGACGCCCGGCTCCACCCCCGCCTCCCGCACAAGCGGTTCATCTGCTTCTACCCGATGTCGAAGAGCCGCATCCCCGGCGCGAACTGGTTCGACCTCGACTTCGACGAGCGCAAGCGCCTCATGCGAGGACACGCGACCACCGGGCGGACCTACGCCGGTCGCGTCCTGCAGCTCATCACCGGCGCGACCGGGCTGGACGACTGGGAATGGGGCGTCACCCTGCTCGCCGACGACCCCGTCGCGGTCAAGGAGATCGTCTACGAGATGCGGTTCGACGCGGCCAGCGCCAAGTACGCCCTGTTCGGCCCGTTCTGGGTGGGCCTCGTCATGGAGCCGCGCGCCGCGTTCGAACGCGCCGGCCTCCAGGTCGAGACCTAATCCACCAGCCGGCGCTCGACCGGCACACGCGTCTCGGCGAAGTCGAGCACGGGACAGTGCCGGTCCACCGCGTCTGCGAGCTCGCGATAGCGGTCGGGCGAGTCGGGGCCGTCGAGCCTGACCCTCAGCCGCAGGGCCGAGAAGCCGGCGGGGATGCCGTCGCCGCCACCGCCGAGAAAGCCCCGGAGATCCATGTCGCCGTCCGCCTCGACCGCGACGGTGTCGAGCGCGATCCCGAGCCTCATCGCCCAGACGCGGTACGTGATCGCCTGGCAGGCCGTGAGCGACGCCAGGAGCAGTTCGACGGGGCTGGGGCCCTCGTCGGTCCCGCCGATGCCCTTCGGCTCGTCGACAGTGATCCGGTGCTTGCGGATGTCGATGTCGACGCGGAGTCCGGTGCCGAGCACCACGCCTACCGTCAGCGTGCGCAACGCCTTCTCGTCGGTGGCAAACCGGTCCGCGATCGCGTTCATCGCATCGCGGGCCTCGTCGATCGCGCTGCTCATCGGGCTTCCCTTCGCTCGGCGACAGAGCGGCGACGCTACCACCGCGCCGTCCCCGTTCAAGTGTGGGGCCCTCCCCGCCCTGCGTATGCTGGACTCCTGTCTGGATCCCGCTCGACGACGGAGGCGACATGCAGGGAGTGACGTTCCATGGAACCGGCGACATCCGGGTGACCGAGGTCCCCGATCCGACGATCCTCGAGCCGACCGACGCGATCGTTCTGGTCACGCTCACCACGATCTGCGGGTCGGACCTCCACATCTTCAACGCCGGTACCGCCTTCGGATTCACGGAGGGGCAACGACTCGGGCACGAGTTCATCGGGACCGTCGAGGCGGTCGGCGCCGACGTCACGGGTTTCGCCCCCGGCGATCGCGTGCTCTCGTCGTGCAGTGTCGCCGACGGCACCTGCGTCTACTGCCAGGAGGAGCTCGCGTCGTCGTGCCTGAGGTGGTCGCTCTTCGGCTGGGCGGGCCGCGTGTGGCAGCACGGGGGCGACGTCCAGGGCGCCCAGTCCCAGTACATGCGCGTGCCGCTCGCCGACGGCACGCTCCAGCTCATGCCGGAGTCGCTCGCGGGCCCGGAGCACCAGGCGAAGTTGCTGCCGCTCGTCGACGTGATGTCGACGGGATGGCACGGGCTCGTGCGCGGCCGGTGCCCGGCCCGGCGACAACATCGTCGTGATCGGCGACGGCGCTGTCGGGCTGTCGGCCGTGCACAGCGCGACCGCCCTCGGCGCGGAGAACATCGTCTGCACCGGACACCACCCCGATCGCCTCGCGCTTGCGACGACCCTGGGAGCCACCGAGACGATCGCGTCGCGTGACGACGACGAGATCAAGGCCCGCGTGTATGAGCTCACCGACGGCCAGGGCGCCCACGTCGTGGTGGACTCGATCTCCAGCACCGAGTCGATGGCCACCGCGCACGCCGCGGTGCGGGCCGGCGGATCGATCGCCTGCCTCGGCATGGACCACTTCATGGGCAAGACCCCGGAGGTCAACTGGTTCGACCAGTTCCTCGCAACATCACCATCACGGGCGGCCTCGTGCCGGGCAAGGTGTACATCCCACGGCTCCTGGACTTGGTCGAGTCCGGCCGGATGGATCCGAGCCCGATGCTCACGCACCGCCTGCCGCTGTCGGAAGGCACGGAGGGCTACCGGATGATGGCCGAGCGGCGGGAGGGCGTGGTCAAGGTCGCGCTCGAGCCGTAGCGGTCCGCCGGTGCCGACCCTCAGCGAACGCCTCGCCGACGCCGGGCAGGACCACCTTGCCGACGCCCTCGAACGACTCGACGACGCGGGGCGGGCGCGGCTCGCCGCCCAGATCGAGGAGATCGACCTCGCCGGCGTCGGCCGCCTCTTTCGGGAGCTGACCGGGCACGCCTCGGACGTGTTCGCAGACCTCGAGCCGCCGGAGGTGATCGCGCTTCCGCGTGACGAGGCCGACCGGGACCGTGAGCACGCGGCTCGGGAGGCCGGCGAGGACCTCTTGAAGGCGGACCGCGTGGCGGCCGTCCTGGTCGCCGGTGGCCAGGGCACCCGCCTCGGCTTCGACGGACCGAAGGGCGCGTTCCCGTTCGCGCCGATCACCGGGCGCATCCTGTTCGCCCATCACGCGGCGAAGGTCGCCGCCTGCCGTCGACGGTACGGGTGCGCCCTGCCCTGGTACGTCCTGACCTCGCCGCAGAACGACGCCGAGACGCGGGCGATCTTCGCCGCCCAGGGGCATTTCGGCCTGGCGGCGGACTCGATCCGCATCTTCGTGCAGGGCACTCTGCCCGCCGTCGACCGGGAGTCCGGCCGGATCCTGCTCGAGGCCCCCGACCGGGTCGCGCCGTCACCGGACGGGCACGGCGGCCTCTTTCCGGCGCTCGCCCGCAACGGCCTGCTGGCCGAGATGCGCGATCGTGGGATCACGACGTTCTTCACGTTCCAGGTCGACAATCCCCTCACCCGCGTCGCCCGGCCGGAGTTTCTCGGTGCGCACAGACTCGCGGACGCCGAGATGTCGAACGTGGTCGTCCGCAAGCGCTCACCGGAGGAGCGCATGGGCGTCGTCGCCACGCGGAGCGGGCGCACGACGCTGGTGGAGTACAGCGACCTCCCCGACGCCCTCGCCCACGCGCGTGACGCGGGCGGCGAGCTCGTCTTCTGGGCGGGGTCCATCGCCGTTCACGCCATCGAGGTCGACCTCGCCGAGCGGATCACCGCCGGCGGCGTGGGCCTGCCCTTCCACGCCGCGATCAAGCCGGTGCCACATCTCGACGCGTCCAGAACGCTGGTGACGCCGGACGCGCCCAACGCGGTCAAGTTCGAGTCGTTCATCTTCGACGCGCTCCCGCTCGCCGACCGCGTCTGCTCCCTCGAGGCGGCACGTGAGGACGAGTTCTCGCCAATCAAGAACGCCGACGGCGCGGACTCGCCGGCGACGGCACGCCGCGACCTCAACCGCGTCTACGCCCGCTGGCTCGACGCCGCCGGCGTCTCCGTTCCCCGCGACAGCCGGGGCGAGCCGGCCGTCGACATCGAGATCGACCCGCGTTACGCCACGAGCGCCCGCGAGCTCATCGAGCGGATCCCTCCGGGCTTCCGGGTGACCGGCCCGACGGTGCTCGAGGCGCCCGCGGGATAGGGCGGGCGTACCGCGCCGGCATACCCCGTTTGGTACCAGCCCTCGCTCAGCTTCGAGACGCGAACGTGGTCACCGCTGTGGGTCGCGTGGATGAACCGCTCGCCCCCGATGTAGATGCCCACGTGGCCGCGTCCGGCGAAGAACACGAGGTCGCCGGGCTGCAGGTCATCCCGCGCGACCTTGGGGTAGGCCGCGTACTGGGCGCCGCTGAAGTGTTCCATCTGGACGCCGAACCTCGCATACACGTAGCGGACGAGGCCGGAGCAATCGAAGCCCGCGGGGCTCGATCCGCCCCAGCGGTAGGGCGTGCCGGTGAACTGCGCCGCGTACCGCACGAGCGCCGCACGCTCTGCGGGCGCCTCGATCTCCGCTCCGGCGGCGTCGATCACGGGTCGGGCGTCGGCCGCCGGCACGGCGAGCGCAGCCAGCGCGGCCGCGCCGATGAGCGCGCGAAGTATTCGGGCCGCGCGACGGCGGCCGGGCGTGGGGCCTCGGATGAGCAACCTCCCTGATCCTGGGCAGTGGGGCGCGTCGGTCCGTGCGCCCCGTCGATGCGGACGACCGTAGACCTGCCCGCGACAGCCGCTCAAGGACAAACGTCACTTCGGGAACTGCGCTGCGGTCAGGCTCGTAACAGCCATTGCAGCCGTGAGATCCCGCATTCAGACGTGCGTCGGCCCCACATGCCAAACGGTGGGACATTTGTCATGTCGCGCCGTGTTGCAGCGCGACCATCACCCGCTCGATCGCGGGGACCGGTAGGCGTCAGCCGGCGCGCAGCTCCGTGGGGAGCGCGAACACGACCCCCTCGTCGCTGGGGACTTCCTCGCCACCACGGGCCCATCCGCGCTCGGCGAGCCAGGCCGCGACGCCCTGAACGAGCTCCTCCGGCGCCGATGCGCCGGATGTGAGCGAGACCCGCCGACGCCCGTCGAGCCAGGCCGGGTCGAGATCCGCACTGGAGTCGATGAGGTGGGCATCCGCCCCGCCGGCCCTCGCGACCTCGACGAGGCGCTGTGAGTTGGAGGAGTTCTGCGAACCGACGACGAGCACCAGGTCCGCGCCTGCGGTGACCGCCTGCTTGACCGCGTCCTGGCGATTCTGGGTGGCGTAGCAGATGTCGCTCGAGGCGGGTTCGCGCAGCGCCGGGAACCTGCGGCGAAGCACGGCGACGATGGCGGTGGTGTCGTCCAGCGACAGCGTGGTCTGCGTCGTCAGTGCGACGTTCTCCGGGTCGGGAACGTCGACCGTCTCGGCCTGCGCGACGTCCTCGATGAGGATGACCTGGTCGGGCGCCTCGCCCCGCGTTCCGATCACCTCGTCGTGGTCGGCGTGACCGACGAGCAGGACGGTGGCGCCGCGCCCGGCGTACCGGCGCACCTCGGCATGCACTTTGCTGACGAGGGGGCACGTCGCGTCGATCACGACCAGGTCGCGGGCCTCGCATTCGCGGTAGACGTCGGGGGCGCTTCCGTGCGCCGAGAGGATGATCGTCGCGCCGGCCGGAACGTCGCTCGGGCTGTCGACGAACACGGCACCCTTCTCGGCCAGCGTCGCGACCACGTGCTTGTTGTGGACGATCTCGCCGCGCACGTAGATCGGCGCGCCGCGCTCCGCGAGCGCCCGCTCGACCGTCTCGATCGCGCGGTCGACGCCGGCGCAGTAGCCCCGCGGGGCGATCAGGGTGACCTCGTGGCTCACCCGGGTAGCGTACCCCAGCGGCACCCTGCCTCGACTAACCTGGGTCCATGGGCGCGGTCAGGCTTCAGCACGCATCGGTCCAGGTACCGGACGCCGCCTTCGATGCGTGCTGCGCGTTCTACGAGGACGCGATCGGGATGCAGCGGATCCCGAACCTGGCGGGCCGCGCCTGGTTTCGCTTCGGCGACGGAGACCACGTCCACCTGCTGGATGGCCCCGGGGCGCCGGACTCGCTCGGCCACCTCGCCCTGCAGGTCGACGATCTCACGGCGACCCTCGACCGGTGCCGGCGATTCGGTCAGGAGCCCGTCGAAGCGGCGCGCATCTGGGGCGAGGAGCGGTGGTTCGTCCGCGACCCCGCGGGGAACCTGGTGGAGTTGTTCGCCGTCCCCCCGCCCGACCCCCCGGCGTGAGCGAGGACGGCCTCCTCGAGTTGGCGGTCCGCGCAGCCACGGCGGCCGGCGAGCTGCTGCGCGAGCGGTTCGGGGGACCGCAGGCGGGCCTGTCCGCCAAGTCGAGCCGGACCGACCTGGTGAGCGACGCCGACCGGGCCGCCGAAGCCCTGATCCTCGAGCTGATCCGTGGCGAGCGTCCACAGGACGGCCTGCTGGCTGAGGAGGGCGGTAGCGCCGACAGCGCGTCGGGGGTGCGCTGGGTCGTGGACCCGCTCGACGGGACGATCAACTACCTCTGGGGCATCCCCCACTGGTCGGTGAGCATCGCCGCGACCGGCCCGGGCGGTGACCTGGTCGGCGTTGTGCACGATCCGATGCGCGGCGAGACGTTCACCGCCGCCCAGGGCGCCGCCCGGCTCGACGGGGAGCGACTGGAGCTCGCGGGGAGCGGCGCGGTGGCCGAGGCGCTCGTCGGAACGGGCTTCTCGTACGTGGCCGAGCGGCGGGCCCGCCAGGCGTCGCTCCTCGTCGACTGGCTCCCCGGGGTGCGCGACGTGCGGCGCTTCGGCTCCGCCGCCCTCGACCTTGCGTGGGTCGCTGCTGGCCGGCTCGACGCGTTCTACGAGACGGGCCTGTCGGCCTGGGACTGGGCCGCCGGCGCGATGCTGGTGCGCGCCGCCGGGGGGACGGTGACCCATCTGCCCGCAGAACCGGGCGGCGCCGACGGCGTCATGGCCGCGCGGCCCGGACTCGCTGAGCCGCTCCTCCGCATGATCCGCGCGGGCGGCTAACCGGGCTCAGCCCTCCAGGCCACCCCGCAGCAGCTCGGTGAGCGCGTCGATGCGCTCGTCGAGGTCGTCCGGGGTGCCATCCTCGATCCACGTGCGGTACGCCTGCCCGACGGCCGCCATGAAGGTCGTCGCAATCAGGCGGGGACGCAGATCGGTTGCCGCGTCGACACCCATGCGCGCCGCCAGCACATCGGCCAGCCGCTCCTCCTTGTCGGCGCGCAAGGCCATCTGGCGGGCAACCAGGCTCGGGCAGCTCTCCACCATCTTCATGATCCCGCAGAGCTGTTGCTCGCCCTTGAGGCGGCCCAGCGGCTCCCGCAGCGCCTCGCGAAGGGCGGTGAGCGGCGACTCCGACGCGGGACGCCGGGCGAGATGCTCGACGAGCGAGGCGGACTCGTCCTCGAGGCGCGCGAGCGCGACATCCTCCTTGACCGGGAAGTACCGGAAGAAGGTGCGCGGCGAGACGTCCGCCGCCTCTGCGATCTCGTCGACGGTGCACGCCTCGAAGCCGCGCTCGGCGAAGAGCGTGAACGCCGCGTCGATCAGCTCCTGACGCGTGCGCGCCTTCGTGCGCTCCCGCAGTCCCGATCGGACGCGGGTCTCGGCGGTCTCCGGGGCGGCTGCCTCAGCCATCCCGCCATTGTAACAGGCGCCGCCGCGATGTCAGCTTGACTCTTATCGGCAGGATGTGTACAAATGTCAGTCACTGCCAGTTTGTTACCCGCTGTCCCCGACGGAACGGCGGGAGCGAAGACGGACCGACAATCGAGGAGCAACGCACATGAACGCGATGACGAGGGCTGCAGCCGCCGCCCGCAGATCCCCCGCCTGGCTCATCCTCCTCGTCGTCTGCCTGGGCCAGTTCATGGTCGTCCTCGATGCGACCATCGTGAACGTGGCGCTGCCGACGATCCAGGTCGACCTGGGGTTCTCGCCGACGTCGCTCCAGTGGGTGCTGAACGCGTACACGCTGATGTTCGGTGGGTTCCTCCTGCTCGGTGGGCGCGCCGCGGACCTCTTCGGCCGCCGGAACCTCTTCGTCGCGGGCATCGCGCTCTTCACTTTCGCTTCGCTGCTCGACGGCCTCGCGACGTCGCCCGAACTCCTCGTCGGCGCTCGCGCGCTGCAGGGCCTCGGCGCCGCTCTCGTGTCTCCCGCCGCGCTGTCGATCGTGACGAACACGTTCTCCGAGGGCCGTGAGCGCACCCGCGCACTGGGTATCTGGGCGGCGATCGCCGTCGGCGGCGGTGCGCTCGGACTCCTCCTCGGCGGGGTGCTGACCGAGTACCTGTCCTGGCGCTGGATCTTCTTCGTCAACCTGCCGGTCGGGATCCTGACCATCGCGCTTGCCGCCCGCGTCCTGCCGGAGTCGCGGGTGCACGGCCGCCGTGGATTCGACCTCGCCGGCGCCGCGACCGTGACCGGTGGGCTGATGCTCCTGGTGTACGGGATCGTGAAGGCCCAGGACTACGGCTGGGGCTCCGGGCGGACGCTCGGCCTGATCGCGGGCGCCGCGGCGCTCATCGTCGCCTTCGTCGCGATCGAGCTGCGCTCGTCGCATCCGCTGGTGCGACTCGGCATCTTCCGGACGCGATCGCTGAGCGCGGCGAATGCGTCGATGCTGGTCGTCGCCGGGGGCATGTTCGCGGTGTTCTTCCTTTCGACGCTCTACCTGCAGGACGTGCTGCACATGTCGCCGGTCGAGACCGGCCTCGGCTTCCTGCCGCTGACCGGTGGCGTGATCGCGGCGTCGGGGCTCGCCCAGCGCCTCATCCCCCGCGTCGGCGTGCGCGGCGTGGCGCTCGCCGGAACGCTCCTGGCTGCGGTCGGGCTCGTGCTCCTGTCGTTCGCGACCGCGACGGGCTCCTACGTTCCGGATGTCCTTCCCGGCCTGATCGTCATGGGTATCGGGCTCGGATTCGTGTTCGTTCCGCTCACCCTGATCGCCACGACAAACGTCGGCCGAGAGGACGCCGGCCTGGCATCGGGCCTGTTCAACACGTCGCAGCAGATCGGCGGGGCGCTCGGGATCGCGATCCTCTCGACGCTCGCGAGCAACCGCACCGCCGACAGTCTCGTGACGTTCGGCGACGCACCGACGGCCGCCGAGCGCGCCGAGGCCACGGTCGACGGATTCCAGGTGGCGTTCCTGACCGGCGCAGGGCTGATGGTGCTCGGAGCGATCGTCATCGCGCTCCTCGTGCGCCCCCGCGACGTTGCGGCGATCCAGGAGGCTGAGCTCACCGCGACCGCGATGCCGTAGGGCACCCGGATCGCATGGGACACGCAGCCGGGATATCCGTCAGCGGCTCCTCCGCATCCGAGGCCGAGGGCTGGCGCTCCGTGGTCGGTGAGCGCAGCTCAGGATGGTGGAGGGAGGTCGTGCTGTTCGCGGCCGCGTACCTCGCGTACCAGGGAGTCCGCGTCGCGATCCGGGGGGACGCCGGCGACGCGCTCGACAACGCCAGGTGGGTCTTCGACGCGCAGGCGCGCCTCGGCGTCGGCATCGAGCGGTCAGTGCAGGACGCCCTCCTCGGCACCCCGTGGCTCGCGGTGCTCGGCTGGATCTACCTGGCGGCGCAGACGGTGGTACTGGCCGCCGGAGTGGTGTACGTCTACCGGACTGACCGCAAGGTGTATCGGCGGCTTCGCACCACCCTCCTCACGACCTGGGCGCTCGCGCTACCGATCTACGCGCTGTTCCCGACGGCCCCGCCGCGACTCGCCGGCCTGGGGTTCGCCGACGCCGTGAGCACCGATACGCCCATCGGCCTGGCGACGGGTTCCACCACCCTGCTGTTCAACCCGTATGCGGCGGTGCCGAGCCTGCATGCGGGGTTCGCCTTCGCCCTCGGCCTCGCAGTGTTCGCGAGCTCCCGATGGCTTCCGCTTCGCATGGCGGGCCTGGCGTGGGGTCCCCTGGTCGTCCTCTCGGTCATCGCGACGGGCAACCACTTCGTGTTCGACGTCGGAGCGGGTCTTGCGCTCACCGCCGCCGGCTTCGCCGTCGCCCGCTGGCGCGGGCACCGCGCGCCCGGACCGGCCCGACCCGCTCCGGCTACCCGCCGTTCCCGTCGAGCAGCTTGAAGCGCGCGGTGCGTTCGTCGGCGCCGAAGGTGAAGCGCAGGACGATGTCCATGGGCCCCGGCACGCTCAGCTCCACCGGCGCGGCGAACATCGTGATGGTGTCGCCGCTTCGCTGACCCGGTGCGCGGCCGGCCTCGAGCTGCCCTTCGAGGCTCCAGCAATCGATGGGCTCGGCGTCGAGGGTCTCGAGCCGCCCGGCGATGTCGATCGGAAGATTCGTGTGGGTCCACGGAATCCGCAGCGCCGCCGCGACGAAGAACCGGTGCGGCTGCTCGAAGTCGGCGAGTTGCACCGCGGTGAACCCCCCGCCCATGAGGTAGAGCTTCCCGTTGACCACCTCGGCGAAGTCGGCCAGCAGGAGGCTGTCGATCGACGGTTCCATCACACCTCGCTCCCCGCGACGCCCAGCGCCCGTTCGATGTCCCAGATGATGTCGTCCACCGTCTCGATGCCCACCGAGACGCGGATCATGTCCTCGGTCACGCCGCTCGCGACCAACGCTCCGGTCGAGGCGCCGGTGGGTGGTGGAGGCCGGGTGGATCACCAGGGTCTTCGCGTCGCCGACGTTCGCCAGATGCGCTGCACAGCTCGCAGGCCGCGATGAACCGCTCGCCGGCGGGCCTGCCTCCGCGAATCCCGAACGTGACCATCGATCCGGCGCCCCGCGGGAGGTAGCGCTCGGCAGCCGACCGGTAGGGGCTGTCGGCGAGGCCCGGGTAGTTCACCCACTCGACCGCCGGATGCCCGTGGAGGAACTCGGCGACCGCGCTGGCGTTGGCGACGTGACGATCCATTCGCAATGACAGCGTCTCGAGCCCCTGCAGCAGCAGGAACGCGTTGAACGGCGACATCGCGGGGCCGAGGTCGCGCATCGTCTCGACCCGGGCCTTCATGATGAACGCGAAGTTCCCGAACGTCTCGGCGTAGCCGCATGCCCCGGTACCCCGGGCTCGGGTCGACCAGGCCGGGGAACACGCCCGCCGCCCAGTCGTAACGACCGCTGTCGACGAGCACCCCGCCGATCGTGGTGCCGTGGCCTCCGATCCACTTCGTCGCGGAGTGCGTCACGAGGTGCGCGCCGTGCTCGAACGGACGGCACAGGTATGGCGTCGCGAACGTGTTGTCGATCACCAGGGGAATGCCCGCGTCGTCCGCGATCTCGGCGACCGCCGCGATGTCGAGCACGTCGAGGCGCGGGTTGCCGATGGTCTCGCCGTACAGCAGCCGCGTCTTCGGACCGATCGCCGCGCGCCACGCCGCCGAGGTCGGCCGGGTGGCACGAACCGTCGTGACGATGCCAAACCGGCGCGAGCGTGATCGCGAGCTGGTTGTGGCTCCCGCCGTACAGGTGCGTGGACGCCACGATCTCGTCGCCCGCCTCGAGCAGCGTGGTGAACGCCACCGCCTGAGCGGCCAGGCCGCTGGCGGTGGCGAGCGCGCCAACGCCGCCCTCGAGGCTCGCGACGCGCTCCTCGAACACCGCCGTCGTGGGGTTCATGATGCGCGTGTAGATGTTGCCGAAGCGGTTGAGGTCGAACAGGTCGGCCGCATGCTCGGCGTCCTCGAACACGTAGGACGCCGTCTGGTAGATCGGGACGGCCCGCGCGCCGGTGACCGGGTCGACCCGCTGGCCGGCGTGCACCGCGAGGGTGTCGAACCCGAACGCGCGCTCGGCGTCTATGCGGGGACCCCCATCCGCCGGGAGCCGATAACGCCAGTCGACGAGCCCCACCACGTTGAGCCCGCCGAAGTACCGGCAGTGCTCCATCTTGATGCAACGGTCCTCCACCACCTCGAGGCCGGCGGCGCGGGCCTTGCTCGGCCGACTCCGGCGTCGCCAGAGCCCGAGCTGCATCCAGATGACCTTCGCGCCGAGCTCGATCGCCTCGTCGACGATCGGCGGGATGTCCTCGACCCTGCGGAAGATGTCGACGACCTCGAGGGGGCCGCGCGCGGCAGCGTCGGCCAGCGTCGCGACAGCACGGGAAGCCGAGCACCTCGTCGCACATCGGGTTCACCGGCGTGATGTCGTAGCCGTAGGCCCTCATGTGCACCATCGCCCGGTAGCTCGGGCGCGACGCGGTTGGGCGACAGGCCGACGACGGCGAGCCGGTTGTACCGCAGCAGGATGCGCCGCACCTCGTCGCTCGGCGCCCCCTGGCTCATGCCCGCAAGCATCGGCATGGTGCCCAGCGTACCCGACCACCCCGCATTACACTTGGCCACGACCATCCGAAGGAGGCCACCCTGAGCGAGCCGCTGTTCGTCACACGAGACGGCCCAATCCTCACGATCACACTGGACCGGCCGGGTCGGCGCAACCCCCTCTCCCTGGAGACGATTCGAGCGCTGCGGACGGCGATCGACGAGCGTGAAGCATGCGTGATCGTCATCGCCGCGACCGGCCCGGCCTTCAGCGCGGGCCACGACCTGCGCGAGATGCGCGAGCGCGACGCGGACTTCTACGACGAGCTGTTCCGAGAATGCGGTGAGCTCATGCTTGCGATCCACCGGGCGCCGCAACCGGTGATCGCGCAGGTACAGGGGGTGGCCACAGCGGCCGGATGTCAGCTGGTGGCCGCCTGCGACCTCGCGGTGGCCAGTGAGACGGCCACGTTCGCGACACCCGGCGTGCACGTCGGGTTGTTCTGCACGACCCCCATGGTTGAGGTCTCACGGGCCGTCGGCCGCAAGCGCACGATGCGCATGCTCCTCACCGGCGACCCCATCGACGCACGCACCGCGGCGGAATGGGGTCTTGTGAACGACGTCGTTCCCGCATCGGAGCTCACCGAGGCAACCATGTCCCTGGCCCGACGGATTGCGACGGCGAGCCCCGTCGTGCTCGCCACCGGCAAGCGCGCGTTCCACGCCAACTCGGACCTGGATCTCGACGCTGCCTACGAGCACGCGGGCGAGGTCATGGCCCGGTACTCGGCGACGCCCGACGCCCAGGAGGGGTTCGCGGCGTTCCTCGAGAAGCGCTCCCCGGTCTGGACCGGCCGGTCGAGCTGACCTCCGGCGGGTCGAAACTGCGCGAGGGGCGGGAAGACCTCCCGCCCCTCGCATCGAGCTCCCGGCTACCCGGTGACCCTCGGGACGAGCACCGCACCCAGGACCCGGGTGAACGTGGTGCATGCCTTGCCCCGCACCGTCGGCGCGTTGCTGGCGCTCGCGGTGGCGATGTTGCACCGGTTGCGCGTGAGGTTGACATCGGTCCGCAGCAGCACACGCAGCGTGACCGACTGGCCCGGCTTGAGATCGCCGACCGTCCAGGTGACCTTGCCCTTGCTGAAGGTCGCATTGGCCGGACGCTTCGCGATCACCATGCCCGCGGGCAGCGGATCGACGACCATGACGTTCTTCGCAACGGTGTTACCGGTGTTGGTCACGAGGATCGTGTAGGCAACGGCCTGCTTGGCCTTTGCCTTCTTCGGACCGACCTTCCGGATCGCGATGCGCGTGTTGACCTCGCCGACGATCACCGGGTTGCACGCCTCGCCGGCCACCGCAACGGCGACCGATGCGGTGTTGTTGAGAAGCGTGGCCTCCGCCGGAAGGTCGCCGGTGAGCGCCACGGTCGCGGTGTTGACGACCTGGCCGCATTGGGCGGCGGCGACGGGCCGCGCCCCGGTGTAGAGGAGCGACTGACCCGGGGCGAGCGCTTCGGGCGCCGCTCCTGACAGGGCCAGCACCGGCAGCGTCGGGTCGGAGACCTTGATCGCCCCGAACGGGATCGGAAGCTGACCGGTGTTGGTGAGGGTGACCGTGTAGTTGATCGTCTCGCCGGGTGCGTAGCTCGGCTTGTCCGCCGACTTGGCGATCGCGATGTCGAGCGTGCACTTCACGGTGACGTCCCGCGTCGCCGCGTTGTTGGTGCTGTCCGTCTCCGCGACGAGCTGGCCGTCGAGCACGAGCGAGGCCGTCGCGGTGTTCCTCACCTGGCCGCAGTCGGCGGTCGTGACGGCGCGCGAACCGGTGAACACGACGCTCTCGCCGCTCGCAAGCTCAGCCGGGGGGTTGACGGGGGTGAGCTGCGGCAGGGTCGGGTCGTCCACCGCGATCTGCTCGAAGGGGATCGCCGCCTGTCCGGTGTTGGTGACCGTGATCGTGTAGTTGATGGTCTCGCCAGGGACGTAGATGTCCTTGTCGCTCGTCTTGGCGATCGCGATGTCGAGCGTGCAGGTCACCGGGACCGTCACGCTGTCGGTGTTGTTCCGGGCGTTGGCGTCGCCGTCCGCGGTGAGCGTGACCGTGTTGATCACCGGTGCACACCGATCGGCCGTGTGCGTCACCGGCCCGTCCTTCAGGCCGTACGTCCACACCTCGCCCTTGTCGAGAAGCGAGTTGCCGTTCTTGTCGCCGCCAACCAGGGTCAATTCGACCGCGGCAGCGTCACCGAGCGTGTCGGTCACCGACTGGACGGGGATGCTCAGGGGATCCGATGCATCCGTGTGACGCACCTTGATCGTGTAGGTGATCTTCCCGCCGAAGTCGACCTGCTCGACGTCGGCGTACTTCTCGATGACCAGGTCCGGCTTGCAGACCACCTTCGTCGTCACCGAGTCCGTGTTGTTCTCGGCGTTGGTGTCCATGGACGCGGCCAGCGTGACGGTGTTGACAACGTCATCACACGTCTCGGGCGTGACGGTCATCGGGCCGCCGTTCTTGCCAAACGTCCAGACCTCGCCCATGTCGAGCTTCCCGTTGCCGTCGTCACCGTTGAGCAATGACAGTGCGACCGCCGACTGCCCCGCGAGCTCATCCATCACCGAGTCGACCGGGATGGGGAGCGGGTCCGAGGCCGGGGCGTGCGACACCTTGATCGCGTAGCTGATCGTCTCACCGAACTTGACCGAATCGGGAGCCGACTTCTCGATGACCAGGTCCGGCTTGCAGACCACCTTCGTCGTCACCGAGTCCGTGTTGTTCTCGGCGTTGGTGTCCTGCGAGGCCGCCAGCGTGACGGTGTTGACGACGTCATCACACGTCTCGGGCGTGACGGTCATCGGGCCGCCGTTCTTGCCATACGTCCAGACCTCGCCCTTCTCGAGCAGGCCGTCGCCGTCGTCGCCGCTCAGCAGTGACAGCGGAACCCCCGCATCGGCGCCCACCTTGTCGGTCACCGACTGGACGGGGATGCCCAGCGGATCCGATGCGTCGGTGTGGCGCACCGTGATGGCGTACGTGATCGTGCCGCCGAAGTCGACCGACTCCGGAGCCGACTTGTCGATCACGAGATCCGGGGTGCACACGACCTGGGTCGTGCGCGTCGCCTGGTTGTTGGCGGGGTTGGTGTCGCCACCCGTGACGGCGACCTTCGCCGAGTTGACGACGTCGTCGCAGGAGGCGGCGACCTGGACGACCGGCGCGCCCTCCGAGTTGAGGGCGTACACCCACTTCTCGCCCGCCTCGAGGAGCTCGTTGCCGTTGGTGTCGCCGAGAATCTCGCCGTTCGCGATGACCGGCGCGAGCGGGGCCTTGTCGAGCGTGTTGTCGCTGATCGACGTGTCGGTGACCGACAGCAGGTCCGCGGGGATCGGCGCGCTGCCGGCCCCGAGGAACACGCGAACGCGATACCCGAGGACCGAGCCGTACGGCACCGACGCGGGGTTGTCGACACTCGCGTCGTCGACCTTCACGACGTCCTTCTCGATCCCGACGTCGCAGTTGCCGACGCTGATCGGCAGCGGGCCCATGAGGTCCTGGAGGGCCGACCCGAAGCTTCCGCCTTCACGGGTCTTGACCCAGACCTGGCCGAAGTTGATGCAGCTGTTCTGCGGGACGCCGAGCGCCGTCGTCAGGTTCACCGCGAGCTCGTCGAAGGTCTTCGCGGCAAGCTGCACGTCGGGGTCGGCGACCGTGTCGAGGGTCGTACCGGGTCCGGCGTGGTTCGCGCCGATCGCCTGGGTCGCGTTCAGCGTCGTTCCGACGCCCCAGCACGGCGTGGACGTGTTGGTCGCGCACTGTCCGCTTGCGATCCAGCGGTGGAGCTTGATCGTGGCGGTGGTGTTGCTCCCCTGGACGTCATAGACGAAGAGCGCGTCGCCGACCGTCCGGACCGGAAGTCCGTTCGCGTGCTTCGCGCTCGACTGATTGAGCTCCACGTGGAAGGCGACGGTTCCGTTCGCGGCCTGGTTGCGGACGATGCCGAGGCGGAAGAACGGGAACGCCGACTTCATGTACACCCGTGTGATGTCGGCCTTCGAGTTCACCGGAGCCGTCGTGGTGCCCCACGTCGACGACGGATTGTCCTCCTGGGCGCCGTTCGTGAAGCTGTTGTCCGATGCCTGCGGGGCGTCGAACGACACGGCGGGCGAGGCCGTGTTCCAATCGACGTTGCCATTCGTGTTCAGGACGAGGTTGCCATCGTCCGCCTCGAAATTGTCGCCCGGGAGCGGGACGGCGGTCGCGAGCGCCGGGAGCGCGAGCGCGACAAGGCCGAGCGCCGCCGCGCGGCGAGCGAGTGTGACGAAGCGGATCTTCATGATGGACACCTATCCGTGGCTGAAGCGGGATTGCGGGAAATACCGAACGCTTCCACCAGGGTGCCCCTCGGACCGGCACTGGTAAACCCCCAAAAGGTTAGTACCGACCCCGACGTTTGGGGGGTTCGGGACGCGGGAGAGGCGAGGCGCCGCACCGGCCGTGCGGCGCCTCGGGATGGGTGGGGCTATGCCTCGCGGTTGAGCCTGCGGAGCACGGTCGGCAGGATCCCGCCGTTTCGGAGGTAGTTGAGCTCGGTGGGGCCGTCGATGCGGGCCAGCGCCTGGAACGCGCCGGTGGCTGCCGTCCTCGCACGTATACCCGACCGTCATCGTCTGGCGCGGGGTGAGGTCGGCCAGCCCGGTGATGGTGAAGATCTCGCGCCCCGTCAGCCCGAGCTCCTCGTCGCCCTCGCCCGCGAGGAACTGCAGCGGCAGCACGCCCATGCCCACCAGGTTGCCGCGGTGGATGCGCTCGAACGACTTGGCGATGACCGCCCGCACGCCGAGCAGCAGCGTGCCCTTGGCGGCCCAGTCGCGGCTCGAGCCGTTGCCGTACAGCGCGCCGGCCAGCACCACGAGCGGCGTGCCCGTCGGCCTGGTAGCGCATCGAGGCGTCGTAGATGCTCGAGACTCCTCGCCGGTGGGCAGGTGCTCGGTCCAGTTGCCCTCCTTGCCGCCGGCGAGCGCGTTGCGCAGGCGGATGTTCCCGAAGGTGCCGCGCATCATCACCTCGTGGTTGCCGCGCCGCGACCCGAAGCTGTTGAAGTCGCGCGGCTCCACGCCGTGCTCGACCAGGTACCTGCCGGCGGGCGAGCTCGCCGGGATGCTCGCCGGCCGGCGAGATGTGGTCGGTCGTGATCGAGTCGCCCAGCACCGCGAGCGCGCGGGCGCCGACGATGTCGGTGACCGGCGGCGGCTCCGGGTGTGATGCCGCGAAGAACGGCGGCAGCTGGACGTAGGTGGACTCCGGGTCCCAGGCGTACGTGTCGCCCGTCGGGGACCGGCAGGGCGCTCCAGCGCTCGTCGCCCTCGAAGACGCGTCGCGTAGCTCTCCTCGAAAGCGTCGCGGTCACCGACGCCGCCGACACGCCTCGGCGACCTCCTCCGGCTCGGCCAGATCTCCGACAGGTAGACGGGCTTGCCGTCGCTGCCCTCGCCGAGCGGCTCCGATGGTGAGGTCGATGTCGACCCGGCCGGCGAGGGCGTAGGCGACCACCAGCGGCGGCGAGGCCAGGTAGCTCGCGCGCACGCTGCGGGTGGATGCGCCCCTCGAAGTTGCGGTTGCCCGAGAGGACCGCCGCGGCGACCAGGCCGTTCTCCTCGATGGCGTTCGTCGATCGGCCCGGCGAGCGGGCCGGAGTTGCCGATGCAGGTGGTGCAGCCGTAGCCCACCAGGTCGAAGCGCAGCTCGTCGAGGTACGGCGTCAGGCCGGCGCCGGTCGAGGTAGCCGGTCACGGCCCGGCTGCCGGGGGCGAGGCTGGTCTTGACCCAGGGCGGCGTGCGTCAGGCCCGCTCGACGGCCTTCTTGGCCAGCAGGCCGGCGCCCGACCATCACCGACGGGTTGGAGGTGTTGGTGCAGCTGGTGATGGCGGCGATCGCGACCGAGCCGGTCTGCAGCGGGAAGCGTGTCGCCGTCCACGGTCACGTCGACGGGCTCGTAGTGCGGGCCGGCGCCGTTGGCCACGAGGCCCTCGGTGAAGTTCTCGCGGAACTCGCCCGCCGACGGCGCCGAGGGTGACCCGGTCCTGCGGGCGGCGCGGGCCGGCGAGGCTCGGCACGATCGTCGCCGAGGTCGAGCTCGAGCGTCTCGTCGAACTCGGGGTCCGGGTCGCCGTCGGTGCGGAACAGGCCCTGCGCCTTGGCGTAGGCCTCGGTCAGCGCGATCACCTCGGCCGGGCGGCCGGTGATGTTCATGTAGCGGAGCGTCTCGTCGTCGATCGGGAACATGCGTGCCGGTGGCGCCGAACTCCGGCGACATGTTCGCGATGGTCGCGCGGTCGGCGAGGGTCAGGCTGCGAGAGCCCGTGCGCCGTAGAGCTCGACGAACTTGCCGACCACGCCGTGCGTCGCGCAGCATCTCGGTGACGGTCAGCACGAGGTCGGTCGCCGTGGTGCCCGGGCCGCATGCGGCCGGTGAGCTTGAGGCCGATGACCGTCGGGCGTGGGCTGCGACAGCGGCTGGCCCAGCAGGACGGCCTCGGCCTCGATGCCGCCGACGCCGAAGCCGAGCACGCCGACGCCGTTGATCATCGTGGTGTGCGAGTCGGTGCCGACGAGGGTGTCGGGGAAGGCCAGCAGCTCGCCGTCGACCTCGCGGGCCTGCACGACCGGCGACGAGGTACTCGAGGTTGACCTGGTGGACGATGCCGGTGCCCGGCGGCACGGCGCGGAAGTCGCGGAACGCCTGCTGCGCCCAGCGCAGGAGCATGTAGCGCTCCTGGTTGCGCTCGTACTCGCGCTCGACGTTGGCGGCGAAGGCAGCCGTGCGTCGCCGAAGCGGTCCACCTGCACCGAGTGGTCGATGACGAGGTCGGCGGGCACCAGCGGGTTGATCAGGCTCGGGTCGCCGCCCAGGTCGCTCATGGCGTCGCGCATCGCGGCGAGGTCGACCACGCACGGCACGCCGGTGAAGTCCTGCATCACCACGCGCGCGGGCAGGAACGGCACCTCGGCCGTCGAGCCCGAGCTTGGGCCGCCACGCCGGCGAGCGCGCGCACGTCGTCCTCGGTCACGAACCCGCGGCCGCAGTTGCGCAGCACGTTCTCGAGCAGCACCTTGACCGTGTACGGCGTGCGGTCGAGGTCCTCGCGCGACGCGCGTCGAGGCGGTAGATCACGTGGGTGCGCCCGCCCGCCTCGAGGGTGTCGCGGGCGGAGAAGGGGTCAGTCTGGGTGCTCATGCGACTCCTGGGTCATCGAATTGCGTCCACCCAACAGGCTACCCGACGCCAGGACCCCGGCTCCCGTCGCCTATTCGCGTACGACGATCCTGCCGCTCATCAAGGTCGGGTGATAGGTGCAGAGGTTGTCCACCGTCCCCGGCGTCGTGAACACCACGGTCTGCGTTGCCTCCGGCGGGATCGGCCGTGGCTTGACGAGCGTCGACCGGATCTGGCCGGCCGCGTCCGTGTCGGCGACCGTGTGGTCGATCTTGCCGCGGTTCACGAACGTCACCGGCTCTCCGACCCGGACCGTGAGGGCCGCCGGGGCATATGAGAAGTCGCCCATCACGATCGTCGGGGAGGCGCCGTCACCCGTGCCTGTGGTCGCCGTGGGCGGGGGGACGTCCGAGGACATCCCCCCGCAACCCGTCACGACGAGCGCCAGGCCGACGACCGGCGCAAGCGAGCGGCCGCCCGTCACTTGACGGTGAACGTCGTCTCCGCCACCGGTCCCGCCTCGGAGTGGTCGTTGTTCGCGAGGAACACTTCGAGCGTGTGCCGGCCCGCCGGGAGGTTGGCGTAGGTGATCTGCGGCGTCACGCTCGGCGAGTACTTGCCCTGCGTGCCCAGCGTCACCGCCAGCTCGCCGTTGGCACCCGAGTACTTCGGCTCGTCGTACATCCCGCCGTCCATCGAGAAGTGGAGGTGGCCCTCACCCGCCATCGCCGCCTTGCCGACGTCGTCCGCGTTGATCGCGAAGCCGTCCAGCTTTACCTGGGCGGTGACCGGACCCGACACCTCGGACCCCGGCATCGGCGAGACGAAGCTCACCTGCTCGCCCGTCGAGGTCTGGGTCGCGGCGGCGTCGCCACCACATCCTGCCGCCGCCACGGCGACCGCCGCGATGCTCACCGCCGCCGCAAACGCACGCACCTCCTTCATCGCCTCACGCTCCTGTTCGGATTCCAGGAGGGATTCGGGCGCGGAGGCCGCCTGGATCACTTCGAGGGGCCCGACCGGTTCAAGATCGCCATCCGTCGTGTCGATACTCAAAGCATGGCCGCGTGGAACTCGCGCCGGCGGCGCATCGAGCTTTGGGTGCTCGCTCGCGTCGGGACATCCCGATCGCGCTCGGGACTGCTGGCGCTCATCGCGGTGGGGTCGGCGCTGGCCAGCGGCGTCGTGTGCGCGCTGACGTATTGGGCCACCGGCGTGCAGCCGACCGCCACGGTGGACCGCCTCGTCGCCTACGGGCTGCCGGTGGTCGTGCCGCTGATCCTCTCGCCCCTGGTGCTCTGGGAGATCCTCAGGCTGGCTGCGGCGCTGCACGAGCGCTCACAGCAGCTCGAGACGGAGGTCCAGCTGCGGCGGCGGGCTGAGGCGCGCCTCGCGATCCTCGTGACGACCGACGAGCTGACCCAGGTGCCGAACCGGCGGGCGTTCTTCGCCCGGGCCGTCGAGATCTCCGCCGGAACCGGCCAGGTCTCAACCGTCGCCGTGCTCGACATCGACCAGTTCAAGCTCCTGAACGACACCCATGGGCACGCCGCCGGCGACGAGGCCCTGCGCAACGGGGCCGCCGTGATCCGCGAGCGCGTCGACCCGATCGGTGTGGTCGCCAGACTCGGCGGCGAAGAGTTCGGGATCATCGTCCCGGGCCGCCACCCGACCGAGGCCCGTGCGCTCCTCGACGAGATCCGCGCATCCTTCGCACAGGTGCGCAGCGGCCTGACCGCCAGCATCGGCGCATCCGACTGGCACCCCGGGGAGGTCATCGACCTCGCGCTCGCCCGCGCCGACGCGGCCCTCTACCGGGCGAAGCAGCGCGGACGGAACCGCGTCGAGATCTCACGGGCCGACGAGTCCGGAGGTGGGATCGCCACCGACCTCGCGCCCGTCGCGCGCCGGTAGCGACTCGCTACCGCTGGGCGATGCGCTTGTACTTCATGCGACGGGGCTGGGCGGCGTCCTCACCGAGGATGCGGCGCCGGTGCTCCTCGTACTCCGCGTAGTTGCCCTCGAACCACAGGACCTCGCCGTCGCCCTCGAACGCCAGGATGTGCGTCGCGATGCGGTCCAGGAACCACCGGTCGTGGCTGATGACGACCGCGCACCCGGAGAATGTCTCGACCGCGTCCTCTAGCGCGCGAAGCGTGCCGACGTCGAGGTCGTTCGACGGCTCGTCCAGGAGCAACAGGTTGCCGCCGCCGGCGAGCATCTTCGCGAGGTGCACGCGGTTGCGCTCGCCGCCCGAGAGCTGACCGACAGGCTTCTGCTGATCGGCGCCCCTGAAGTTGAACGACGCGACGTACGCCCGCGAGTTCACCTCGACCTTGCCGCCGAGCATCATCACGTCCTTGTTGCCGGAGATCTCCTTCCACACCGTGTTGGCGGGGTCGAGGTCGTCCCTGGTCTGGTCGACGTACGCAAGCTGCACCGTCTCGCCGATGCGCAGCGTGCCGCCGTCGGGCGACTCGCCGCCGGCGATCATCCTGAAGAGCGTGGTCTTGCCGGCGCCGTTCGGGCCGATCACCCCGACGATGCCGGCCTTCGGCAGCGAGAACGACAGACCGTCGATGAGCACCCGGTCGCCGAACCCCTTGGTGACCCCGTCGGCCTCCACGACGACATCCCCGAGCCGCGGGGCGGGCGGGATGCGGATCTCGACGGCGCCACGCTTGCCTCCCGCCGCCTCGTCGGCGACGAGTCGCTCGTAGCTCGCGAGGCGCGCCTTGCCCT
Organism: uncultured Thermoleophilia bacterium; assembly: GCA_963777565.1. Lineage (GTDB taxonomy): Bacteria > Actinomycetota > Thermoleophilia > Miltoncostaeales > Miltoncostaeaceae > CALMEC01. The sequence continues at coordinate 66,917 of CAVZQZ010000008.1, read as the reverse complement.
TGGCCTGCCGGGCCTTCTGGCCCGAGCGCACCCATTCCAGCTCACGGGCGATCGCCTTGCGCCGCGCCGACGACTCCTTGTCCTCCTGCGCGAGTCGCGCCTCCTTCTGCTCGAGCCACGAGGAGTAGTTGCCCTTCCACGGGATGCCCTTCCCCCGGTCGAGCTCCAGGATCCAGCCCGCGACGTTGTCGAGGAAGTACCGGTCGTGGGTGACCGCCACGACCGTTCCCTGGTACTCGTCGAGAAAGCGCTCGAGCCACGCGACCGACTCCGCATCGAGGTGGTTCGTCGGCTCGTCGAGGAGGAGCAGGTCCGGGGCCGAAAGGAGCAACCGGCACAGGGCGACCCGGCGTCGCTCGCCGCCCGAGAGCGTCGTCACATCGGCGTCGGCCGGCGGGCACCGCAGGGCCTCCATCGCCACCTCGAGCTGACGGTCGAGGTCCCAGGCGTTGGCACGCTCGATGGCCTCCTGGACGTTGGTGAACTCCTCGAGCGTCGCCGCCATCTCGTCGTCCGACAGCGGCTCGCCCAATTTGGCGCTGAGCTCGCCGTAGCGCACAAGGAGCTCGCGGGTGGGGGCCACGCCGTCCTCGACGTTGCCGAGCACGTCCTTGCCGGGATCGAGCTGCGGCTCCTGCTCGAGCATCCCGACCGTGGCGCCGGGAGCGAGGATCGCGTCACCGGAGGACGGCTGCTCGACGCCCGCCATGATCCGCAGCACGGTGCTCTTGCCGGCGCCGTTGTCGCCGAGCACCCCGATCTTCGCGCCCGGGTAGAAGGCGAGGGTCACGTTGTCGAGCACCTTCTTGTCGCCGCCCCCGTAGGACTTCGACATGCGGTACATGGTGAAGATGTAGTTCTCGTCGCCCACGGCGGGGCATGCTGCCACAGCGGACGCCGGCCACGCCGGATCGACGGCCCCAGCCGACACGACGCCCACCCTGCGTCTCACGACGAGGATTGGACGGGTCGCGCAGGTTGCCGCGCCCCGCACGGATCGCGAGCATGCAGCGGGTGAGGATCGGCATCCGCGTCCCCCAGTACGGCTCGACATGGGCGGAGCTTCGCGATGCCGCCTGCCACATCGAGCGGCTCGGCTTCGACGGGATCTGGGTCAACGACCACCTGCAGTCCCCGGGGCGGAACAAGCGGGAGCCGACGTTCGACGCGCTGACGACGCTCGCAGCCCTCGCACCGATCACCGAGCGCGCACGGCTCGGTGTCGCCGTGCTGTCGTCCAGCTACCGCCCGGCGGCGCTGGCCGGGAAGATGACGACGGTCCTGGACGTCATCTCGGGAGGGCGGCTCGTCGTGGGGCTGGGGACCGGGTCGGACCGGCCGGAGCACGCCGCGTACGGGTACCCGTTCGGGACACCCGGTGAGCGCACGGCGGGACTCGTGGCCGCCCTCGACACGATGAGGGCGATGGCCACCGCGCCCGACGGGCCGATGCCGAACCAGCCCCCCGCCGTGCAGCGGCCCGGCCCGCCGATCTGGCTCGCCGCGCACAAGCCGCGGCTGCTGCGCCTCGCCGGGGAGCGCGCCGACGGCGTCGTCGCGGCCTTCCTGCCGCCCGGCGAGCTGACGGCCCGTCGTGCCGTCGCGGAGGAGGCCCGGCAGGCGGCGGGACGCCCGCCGATCGCCTACTGCCTCTACACGTTCGCGTTCGCCTACCCGACCGAGCGCGAGGCGCTCGGGTGGCTCGCGCGCGAGGCCGGAGCGCTCGACACCACGGCGGCCGGCCTGCTGCGGTGGCTTCGCACCACGGGAATCGTCGGCACCGAGGCCGAGGTTCGCGACCGGCTCGCCGAGTACGCGGACGCGGGGGCGAGCGATGCCGTGCTTGCCCTGCCGTCCCGGGTGCCGCTGGAGGCGACGGACGCGCTCGCCCGGTCGCTCCTTGCCGGCGACACGCCGGCCCGGCCGGAGCGGCCACCGGCCGCGCGGGACGGCGAGCGGGCGAACCTGGTCGACCTGCTCGTCGAGCGCCACCGGCGGGCCGGGCGCGGCGGCGACGCGGCGGTGATCGACGACTCGGGCACCTGGACCTTCGACGAGTTGGCCGACGCGTCGGCGCGCGGGCCGGCCGCCTGCGCGACGCGGGCGCGCGACGTGGCGACCGGGTGGCCGTGGTGGTGCCCGACGGGCGGGCGTGGTGCGCGGCGTTCCTCGGCGCCGCCAGACTCGGGTCCGTGGCGGTCCCGCTTGAGGCGTCCGGCCGCCACACGGCCGCCACGCTGGCCGACCTCGACCCCCGCGTGGTGGTCTGCGCGGACGACGAGGCGGTTCCGGACGGCGCCGTGCGCGTGAACCCTGCAGAGCTCGGGGACGGCGTCGGGCTGCCGGTGGCACCCGTGCACCCGGAGGACCTCGCCTACATGATCTTCTCGTCGGGATCGACCGGCCGGCCGAAGGGGGCGATGCACGCGCATCGCGACCTTCGTGCCAGCATCGACGGCTACGCCAGGACCATCCTCGCCCTGGAGCCCGGCGACCGCTGCCACTCCGTTGCTCGCCTGTTCGCGTCCCTGGGCTTCGGCAACGGGTTCTTCCGTCCCCTGGGGCTCGGAGCGACCTGTGTGGTGAGCGCCGTCCGCCCGACGGTGCGCAGCGTGCTCGACCTCGTCGCCCGGCACGAGGTCACGGTGCTCTCGGGCGTCCCCACCTTCTGGGCGCAGCTTGCGACGTTCCTGGAGCGCCACCCCGACCCGGACGCGCTCCGCGGGGTGCGCCTGGCGGTCTCATCCGGAGACGCCCTGCCGGCGGCCGTCGGCGATCACCTTCGCGGGGTGACCGGCGTCGAGCTCATCGAGGGGCTCGGCTGCTCGGAGTGCTCGAACATCGTGATCTCCACTCGCCCGGGCGAGCCGATGCCCGGCGCCATCGGGCGTCTCGTCCCCGGCGTCGAGCTGCGCCTCGCCGACGCCGACGGCCGCCCGGTCCCGTCCGGGACCCCGGGTCGGCTGTGGATCAAGTGCCCTTCCAACACCTCGGGGTACTGGCGGCGCTCGGATGAGACCCGCCAGCTCGTCTACGGCCCCTGGATCCGCATGGGCGACGTGCTGCGCGAGGACGACGGCGTGTACCGCCACCTCGGTCGCTCGGACGACCTGTTCAAGGTCGACGCCAAGTGGGTCAGTCCCGTGGAGGTGGAGGCCGCATTGCACGAGCACGAGGCCGTCGCCGAGGCCGCCGTCGTGGGTTGCCCGGACGCCGCCGGCCTGGTCCGACCGGTTGCGTTCGTCGTCCTCGCCGACGCCTCACGCGGCGGGGCGGATCTCGCCGGCAAGCTGCGCCGCCATGTCGCGCACCGGCTGGCGCCGCACATGGCGCCGGTGAGCGTCACCGTCGTCGACGAGCTTCCGCGGGGGGCGACCGGCAAGGTCGACCGGCGGTCATTGCGAGAGGGTCCCCTCAGCGAAAGCGCATCGGCGACGCGACCCGCACCCGGCTGAGGCGGCGCCAGACGGGTCGTGCGAGCGGGTCCCAGATCCGTCCCGCCAGATCAACCAGGCGGTCGACGAGCGGCATCGCGGCCGCGGTCACGATCCAGGCCGAGCCCGCCCCGATCAGGACGCCCGCCACGACGTCGCTCGGGTAGTGCAGTCCGATGAACACCCGGGACAGGGCCACCAGCGTCGCCACGACCAGGAAGCCCACACCCACCCGCTTCGCGAGGAAGAACACCGCGAATGCGATGGCGAACGCGGCGGTTGCGTGGTCGCTCGGAAACGACGGGTCGGCCGAGGGCGGCACGAAGAACAGATGGGCCTGATCGGGATGGGCGAAGCTGGGGCGAACGCGCTCCCATAGGTGCGAGAGCACCTGGTTGACGCCCAATCCGATCGCTGCGGCCATCGGGGCCGCGATCGCTGCTCGGCGCATCGGCGATCGGGTGCCGGGGCGTCCGGCGACCCATAGCCCGGCGACTGCGACGACGAACAGCCAGACGCTCGCGGAGGAGAAGTCGGCGATGGCGTCGGCGATCGAGTCGTGACCGACGAGCGCGGAGTTCAGGCGATGGAAGATCGACCAGTCGATCAGGCAACGCTAGCCCAGGTGCCGGGGGACCGCGAACCCCTTTGGTTTTCGTGCGCCCCCGCCGATACAGCCGGTGACGCCGGACGCGGCGTCGAGCGCTTCCTCCCAGCCAACAGCGACATGGAGCCACGTTGGCGACCATCCTCGTCGCAGACGACGATCAGCTTCTCCGCGCCATCATCCGCGATCACCTCGAGCGGGCCGATCACACGGTCCTCGAGGCGGGCGACGGCATCGCGGCGATCGACATCGCGCTCGACGAGCGGCCGGACTGCCTCCTGCTCGACGTGATGATGCCGCTGGCGCGGGGACTGGAGGTCGTTCGGCGGGTCCGCCAGCAGGCGGAATGGCGTCCGACCATCGCGATGATCAGCGCGCGCACGCGCGTCACTGATCGCCTGAACGCGCTCGACGCGGGCGCCGACGTCTACTTCGAGAAGCCCTTCGAGCCCGAGACGCTCCTCGCGCTCGTCGCACGCCACCTCAGGGAGGCGGCGCCGCCGCGCATCGTCGACGTGCTTGGGCCGACCTGGGCCGCCGTCGCAATCGACCGGCTGGCACGCGACGCCGTCACGCGGCGCCCGGTCCGCGTCGACACGACCCGCCTCGAGATGATGTTCACCGGCATTGTGGCCGGCAGCGTCCGACCGGCTCCCGACGACGCGCTCGCGTCGGACGTGTCGGTGCGGCTGCTGTGGGAGGACACGCTCCGGGCGCTGCTGGCGGATGCGACCGACCAGCCGATCCCGACGGTCACCGGCGTCGCCACGCCCGACGCGTGGGCCGCGGTCGAACAGCTCGTCGGCGACGCGTCGCTCGCCCGCCACCAGGCCACGCTGGGAGGGATCCGGCCCGGTCGCGACGGTATCGCGCCGGACTGGAGCCGCACGCTCCGCGAGGTGCTGGTCGCCCCCGCGGAGACCGTCGCGGTGACGAGAAGGGTCCGCGGCGCTCTCGACGAAATCCTGCGCACCGACGATGCGACCGGGTTCTCGAACCTCGACCCGCTCCAGACGCTCTGGCTCGCGATCGCCAACCAGCACCTCGGCCCGCACCGCGTGGAGGAACCAGCGTGACGTCGACCACCATCGCGGTGTACATCGTGTTCCTCGGGTTCGTCCTGATCCTGGCTGCGTGCACGCTGCTCATCGTGTCGTGGAGGCTCAGGCGCCAGGTGCAGGAGCGGCTCGACCGGCCCGTCCGTCGCGAGCTCGCCGATCTTCCGTCCGCGGTGATCCTCGACGCGGTGCAGCCACCCGCCCCACGCCACGGACGCAGGCGACGATTGGCGCGCGACCTGGTCGTCGAGGCGACGGGTGCCCTCGCGGGGCCGTCTCGTGCTCGCGCCGTCCACTGGCTCGAGGAGAACGGCTACGTGGACGAGACGATCCGAGTCCTCGCGCGACCGGCCAACCGCAGCTGGCGGCGGGCGGAGGCCGCCGCGCTGCTCGGTCGCATGGGCAGCCGCCTCGCGGCGCCGGCGCTCGCCAGGGGCCTGCGCGACGGGCGCTACCGCGTGCGGGACGCCTGCGCCGCCGCACTCGGCCGGGTGGCGACGGGGGCCGAGGTCGGAGCCCTCATCGACGCCGTCGAGCGCCGACGCGTGCCGCGGGGGATCCTGTCAGGCGCGCTGCTCAACCTGGACGCGTCCGCCGACCCGGCGCTCATCGCCTGCCTCACCCATGCCGATCCCACGGTCCGCGATCTCATCGCCCGGGTCCTCGGGATGCGCCGATCGGTCTCGGCGGTGCCCGCGCTGATGGCCGCCGTGGCCGACCCCGACCCCGGCGTGCGTCGGCACGCCATCCTCGCGATCGCCGAAATCGCCGGATCGGCCGAAGTGGATGTCGATCCCGAGCCGCTCGTTCGGCTCGCCGTCGACGACCAGGCGATCGTGCGAGCGGCGGCGGCGACCGGACTCGGCCAGATCCTCGGCGACGACGCCGCGCGCGTGCTGACGAGCATGACCCGCGACCCGGACTACTGGGTGAGCTACAGGGCGGCGGAGTCGCTGTGCCGGCTCCCGTCGGGCGACAACTTCGGCTGGCGGATCCTCTGCGATCACGACGACACGCCGGGGGCGAAGCGGGCGAAGGCGGCGAGTCTCGAGTGGCTCGAGCGGACCGGTGGCCTGGAGCGGCGCATGGCGGGCGTGCTGGCACGCGGCGACGAGGCGGAGCTGGTGGCGACGCTGGCGGTGCTCGACGGCGTCGGCTCGCGCGCTTGGGGGGAACTGCTGTCCGACGAGGAAGCCGCGTGAGCTGGCTGATCGTCGCGATCATGATGTTCGCGGGGATCGTGGCGTTCTACTTCGCGATGCTCGCCATCGCGTCCCTGCTCCTGACGGCCGTCGCGGCCCGCGAGGTGCACGACCATGCGCTCAACCGCAAGGCGGACATCGGCGAGGACATGTTCACGTTCCCGCTCACGCCGCCCGTCTCGGTGCTGCTGCCCGCGTACAACGAGTCGGCCGCGATCGTCGAATCGGTCGCCTCCCTCCTCGGCCTGCGCTACCCCGAGTTCGAGGTCATCGTCATCAACGACGGCTCCAAGGACGACACCCTGCAACAGGTCGTGGAGGCGTACGGGCTCGAGCCGCTCGACCGCGACCCCCCCGTCACGCTCCAGACCCAGCCGATTCGCGGCATCTACCAGTCGCGGGCCTACCCCGAGCTGATCGTCATCGACAAGGAGAACGGCGGCAAGGCGGACTCCCTGAACGCCGGGATCAACGCGTCACGCTACCCGCTCGTGTGCGGGATCGACGCGGACTCCATCCTCGAGCCCGATGCCCTGCTCCGCGCGGTGGAACCGTTCGTGCTCCGCCCCGACCTCGTGATCGCAACCGGCGGGATCGTGCGGATCGCGAACGGATCGCGGTTCGCCCGGGGCACCCTCGTCGAGGCCGGCGTGCCGCATCGGTTCATCCCGGGCTTCCAGATCGTGGAGTACATGCGGGCATTCCTGGTGGGACGCTGCAGCTGGAGCCGCCTCAACGCGCTCCTGATCGTCTCGGGCGCATTCGGGCTGTTCCGCAAGGACGTCGTCGTCGACGCCGGGGGCTACGCCCACACGATCGGCGAAGACGCCGAGCTCGTCGTGCGGATGCAGCGGCACATGATCGAGCAGGGCCAGGACTACCGCGTGGAGTTCGTGCCCGACGCGGTCTGCTGGACGGAGGCTCCCGAGAGCCTCAAGGTGCTTCGCCGGCAGCGCACGCGGTGGCAGCGCGGCCTCTACGACACGTTGTCACGGCACCGGACCATGCTCTTCAACCCCCGGTACGGGACGCTGGGGACGCTCGCGCTCCCGTACTTCCTGCTCTTCGAGCTCCTTGGGCCTGCGATGGAGGGGCTCGCGCTGGTGCTCACGATCGCCATGTGGGCCGGCGGGCTGCTGAACACGGGCCTCGCGCCGTTCATGCTCGCGATCATGCTCGGGCTGGGCCTGGTGTTGTCGATCTCGTCGCTGATGCTCGAGGAGATGGTGTTCCACCGCTACCCGCGCTGGAGGGACGTGCTGCGCATCGCGATGCTCTCGATCGTCGAGACGATCGGGTACCGCCAGCTCAACTCCTGGTGGCGGATCACCGGGCTCTGGGAGGCCATGCGCAAGAAGCAGGGTTGGGGCGCGATGACCCGCACCGGCGCGGCGGCCGGTGAGCGGCAGAGCTTCGGTGGCGGGCGGTACTGGTCGCTCCGCGCCGAGATCGAGCACCGGCTCGGCGTGGCTGACGAGAACGTGACCGCCGAGACGGCCGAACCGGTCGGAGCGACCGTGTGACCGACCGGCACGCGTCGGCCGGGTGCTACGCCTCGCCGTCGCCGGGTTGCACGACGCCCGCCTCGTAGGCGAGGACGACGGCCTGCACGCGGTCGCGCAGGCCGAGCTTGCCGAGCACGTGGGCGACATGGGTCTTCACCGTGGTCTCGCTCACCACGAGGTGGGCCGCGATCTCGCCGTTCGAGAGCCCCTTCGCGACCAGTTGAAGCACTTCGAGCTCGCGGGCGGTGAGGTCGTCGAGCGCCTTCGGCCGGGTCGACGCCCGTGACGGGCGCCGGGCGAACTCGGCGATCACCCTGCGGGTGACCGACGGCGACAGCAGGGCCTCACCCGCCGCGATGACCCGGATCGCCTCCACGAGCTGCTCCGGCGGAGTGTCCTTGAGCAGGAACCCGCTCGCCCCGGCCGCCAGCGCGTCGCGGATGTAGTCGTCCTCGTCGAAGGTCGTCAGGACGAGCACGCGCGTCGCCACCGCCGCGTCCGCGATGACCGCCCGGGTCGCCTGGATGCCGTCCATGACCGGCATGCGGATGTCCATCAGCACAACGTCCGGGCGCATCCGTCGGACGTGGGAGACCGCCTCCTCGCCATGCTGCGCCTCGCCCACCACCGCGATGTCCGGCTCGGCGTCGAGGATCATCCGGAAGCCGGCACGCACGAGCGCCTGGTCGTCGGCGATCAGGACGCTGATCGGCACCTCAGAAACCCCCATCGGTCTCGACGGGCAGCACCGCGTGCACACGGAAGCCGCCGCCGGGACGCACACCGGTCTCGAGGCGCCCGCCGTACACGGCGACCCGCTCGCGCATCCCGATGAGCCCGTGTCCGGGCGTGCCGTTCGCCCTCGGCCCGGCGCCATCGTCCTCGACCACGATGTCGAGCATGCGTGGCGAATAGCGCACCGTGACCCACGCGTGGGCGGGCCCGGCGTGCTTCAGCGTGTTGGTGAGCCCCTCCTGCACGATCCTGTAGGCGGAGAGGTCCAACCCCGCTGGGAGCTCCAGCCGGTCGCCCTCGACGCTGAACGTCACGGGAAGCCCGGCGTCGCGGATCTGGACGACCAGGCGGTCAAGGCTGCCGAGCCCGGGCTGGGGTGCGCGGTCGACCTCCGGGCCGGTGTCGGTGCGCATCACGCCCACCATCCGACGCATCTCCGCCAGGGCCCGCCGCCCGGTCTCCTCGATCGCGCCGAGCGCTTCACGCTCGCGCTGCTGGTCGTCTTGCAGCAGACGCCGCACGCCGCCCGCCTGCACGGTCATGACGCTCACCGAATGGGCGACGACGTCGTGCAGCTCCCGGGCGATGCGGGAGCGTTCCTCGGCGACGGCCTCGAGCGCAAGCGCGTCGCGTTCCGCCTCGAGCTCGGCAGTGCGGCGGCGAAGCTCCCGGGTCGACCGCACGCGGCTGGCGATCACCCATCCGATCGTCCACGCCACACCGAAGGAGACGAGGTTCGCGGCGAGCTGTCCGGTGCGGCCGCCCGCGCCTTCAATCTCGCTCTCGGGCACCCGCAGCACCAGCACCACCGTCCCCGCGTAGAGCGCCGCCAGCCCGATGACCCGCTCCTGGACCCGGGCGAGCGTCCCGAAGGTCGCCGCGGTCACTGCAACGAACAGGCCCGATGCGTCCCCCGTGTAGAGCGTCGCCGGGTCGATCGCGATCTGGGTGGCCAGCAGGGCCACCACGACGAAGAGGGCTGCGGGGTTGTACCGGGAGGTGAAGGCGTACGCCAGCGGGACGGCGATCGCGAAGAACACCGCGACGGCGCGGTTCCCCTCGATCGATCCGGCGAGCGCCTCGGCAAGCCAGACCCCGCCGATGACAAGGGCGATGACGACCGACCACCACCGACCGAGGAATCGTTCCGCGCGAGCACGCATGGGTTGAGCGTAATGCGCGCTCCGGTCGATCGCACTCCCCCGTGAGGACGATCAGGGGCCGCACGACCTCCTCCTCGGGGATGACCTCAGGTTCACCACGCCGGGCGACGGCCGATGAGACCGGCGCTCGTACGTTGACCCCAGGACATCAAACCACTCGACCCCTGGAGGTCACACAGTGCCCGCAACACTCACGTCCAAGCTCCCCGCAACCACCGGCACGGCCCCCCCTGTGGCCGTCGCCGCCCGCGGGTTGGTCAAGCGCTACGGACAGGGCGATACCGCCGTCCGGGCCCTCGACAACGTCTCGCTCACCGTCGACCGGGGCGAGCTCCTCGCCGTGATGGGCCCGTCCGGGTCCGGCAAGTCGACGCTCATGCACATCCTCGCCGGACTCGACCGCCCCACGTCGGGCGGCGCGTGGATCGGCAACATCGAGGTCTCGTCGCTCGGCGACAAGGATCTCACCGAGGTACGCCGCCGGCACGTCGGCTTCGTCTTCCAGTTCTTCAACCTGCTGCCCATGCTCACCGCCGAGGAGAACATCCTGCTCCCGTCGCGGATCGCGGGCGTTCGGCCCGACCCGAAGCGCGTCAAGGACATCGTCGCGCGCGTCGGGATCAGCGGACGTCTCGGCCACCGGCCGGCCCAGCTGTCGGGCGGTCAGCAGCAGCGGGTGGCGGTCGCCCGCGCCCTCGTCTCGCAGCCGACCGTGCTGTTCGCGGACGAGCCCACCGGCAACCTCGACACCCGCAGCGGCGCCGAGGTGCTCGAGATCCTTCGCGAGGCCGTCGAGTACGACGGCCAGACGGTCCTCATGGTCACCCACGACGCGCGGGCCGCCACCATTGCGGACCGCATCGTGTTCCTCGCGGACGGCCAGGTCGCCAAGACGATCGGCCCCTCCAGCCACGAGAAGGTGCTCGAGGCGCTGCAGGAGGTGACCCGCTGATGCTGTCCGTCGCGCTCAAGGGCCTCGCGCAGCGCAAGCTCCGGGCCGTCCTCACCGGATTGGCCGTGATCATCGGCGTCGCCATGATCACCGGCACGTACGTCCTGACCGACACGATCTCCCACGCATTCGGAAACATCTACGAACAGTCGTACAAGGGCGCCGACGCGGTCGTGACGCCGAAGACCATCGTGCACGCGGACAAGGCGGGCACGCCCACGATCCCGGCTTCCGAGCTTCGGCGGATCAAGGCTCGCCCCGACGTCGCCGCGGCCTCCGGCCAGGTGGCCGACGACACCGGCGCCCGACTCACCAACCAGGCCGGCGAGCCCATCGACACCAAGGGTGCTCCGTCGCTCGCGTTCGGCCTCGATCCGGATCAACCGCAGTTCAGCCTCATGACGGTCGATCAGGGAAGCCTCGCGCGGGGCCCGACCCAGGTCGCGATCGATGACACCACCGCAACCCGGAACGGCTACCGGGTCGGCGACAGCATCGGCATCCAGATCGACGGGGCGACCCGACGGTTCACGATCTCCGGCATCGGCTCCTTCGGAGGCACGTCCATCGGAAGCGCCACGGTCGCGGCATTCGACGTTTCGACCGCCCAGGCGCTCCTCGGCCGCGGCGGCGCCTTCGACCAGATCGTCGTCAGCGCCAAGCCGGGCGTCAGCGCCACGACGCTGACCACCGCCATCGCGCGTGATCTCCCGTCGACCGTCCAGGTCCGCAGCGGAACGGACGAAGCCAAGGCCGCGGCCAAGGACTCCAGCGGCGACCTCAGCTTCGTCAACTACTTCCTGCTGGCGTTCGCCGCGATCGCCCTCTTCGTGGGCTCCTTCGTGATCTTCAACACCCTGTCGATCACGATTGCCCAGCGCACCCGGGAACTCGCCACGATGCGGACGCTCGGCGCGTCGCGCCGCCAGGTCATGCGAGGCGTCATCGCCGAGGCGACCGTGGTCGGCCTCGGAAGCTCGATCGTGGGCATCCTCGCCGGCATCGGGCTCGCGAAGGGGCTCAACGCCCTGTTCGTGATACTTGGCGTCGACCTGCCGCAGGCCGGCATGGTCCTCGCCACGCGCACAATCGTCGTGTCGCTCGTCGTCGGCACCCTCGTCACCGTGGCCGCCAGCGTGCTGCCGGCCCGGCGCGCGAGCCGTGTCGCGCCGGTCACCGCGGTCCGCGAAGGCGCTGAGCTGCCGCGCACGGCACTGAGCCGCCGGACACCGATCATGGGAGCCGTCATCGGCACGATCGGCGTCGCGGGGCTCGCAGCCTCGCTGCTGGCGGACATGGCGACCCGTCCCCGGGTCATGCTCATGATCGTCGGCCTGGTCGCCACGTTCATCGGGATCGCGGCGTTCATGCCGCGCATCGTCCGTCCCCTCACCCGGGCGATCGGCGGTCCGGTCGCACGTCTCGGCGGCGAGTCCGGCCGGCTCGGGACCGAGAACGCCATGCGGAACCCGGGACGCACCGCCTCGACCGCTGCGGCGCTGATGATCGGCCTCGCCCTCATGACGTTCGTTGCCGTGCTCGGGAACGGTCTGAAGGCATCCGATCGCAACGCGCTCGCCGATCAGATCAGCGCAACCCACGTCATCTCGAAGTCCACCGGCTTCGAGAACCTGACCCCGGGCACCGACCGGGCCGCCGCCACGGCGGCAGGAGCGGAGATGGTGAGCGGCGTCCGTTCGGCCACCGTCAAGGTCGGCGCCGACGAAATGGCCGCCAACGGGGTCGACCCGGGCACGATCGGCAGCCTCTACCGCTTCGACTGGGATCGCGGTTCAAACACCGTGCTGGCCTCGCTGAGCGGGAACCAGGCCATCGTCTCCCACGACTTCGCGAAGGATCGCAGCCTCGCCGTCGGATCGACGTTCAAGGTGCAGTCGGCGTCCGGCAAGACCGGCACGCTGCGGGTCGCCGGGACGTACACGCCGAAGAAGCTGGACTCGCTCATGGGTCCGGTCGTGATGACGCAGACCGCCTTCGACTCGCTCGTCCCGAGGGCGTCCGACTCCTTCGTGCTGGCCAAGATGGCCGGCGGCGATCAGGCCGGCGTGGATTCCCTCACGGCGGCGCTGGGCGCCTACCCCGACGGAAGCGCGCAGACGTCTTCGGCGTTCGTCGAGGAGCGGGCGCAGGACATCGACACGCTCCTGAACCTGCTCTACGTCCTCCTGGCGCTGTCGGTGGTCGTGAGCATGTTCGGAATGGTCAACACACTGGCGCTCGCGGTGATCGAGCGCACCCGGGAGCTCGGTCTCCTGCGCGCGGTGGGGATGAGCCGCCGCCAGGTCCGTCGGATGATCCGGTCGGAGAGCATCACGACCGCGCTGATCGGAGCCGTGATGGGTCTGCCGATCGGGATCGGCCTGGCCGCCCTCGTGACGCGGGCACTCGGCGACTACGACGTCGGGTTCTCGCTTCCGGTCACCGGGCTTCTCACGCTGACGTGGCTGGCTATCAGCGTCGGGATCCTGGCGGCGGTCGCCCCCGGCCGTCGGGCCGCCCGCCTCGACGTGCTGCGCGCACTGCAGTACGAGTAGTCAAGTCCACCACCGCAGGACGCGTCGAGCCCCGCCCACCGGGGCTCGACGCGCGTCTGCATCCGTTCACCGGCGGTTCGGCCGGCGAGCCGGCGACCGGCCAGGTACATTCGCCCGGTGCGGATCGTGAGCCTGCTGCCGAGCGCCACCGAGATCGTGTGCGCCCTCGGGCTCGGCGACGAGTTGGTCGGAGTGACACACGAGTGCGATCACCCGCCGTTCGTCCGCGAACTGCCCAAGGTCACGCGGACGCTCATCCCGCACGACGCGTCGAGCGCCCGGATCGATGCGCTGGTGCGCGAGCAGCTCACCGCCGAGCGTGCGCTCTACCACCTCGACATGGACGCGCTCACCGACCTCGCGCCCGACCTGATCGTGACGCAGGCGCTGTGCGACGTCTGCGCGGTCGCGGAGGCGGAGGTGCTGGAGGCGGCGTGCGGGCTGCCGGGCAACCCTCCGGTCGTCAACCTCGAGCCGATGACGCTCGGGGAGGTGCTCGATGCGATCGCGGCGGTCGGCGACGCGGCCGGACGGGCCGACCGCGCGGCGGAGGTGGTGGGCGGCCTGCGAGCCCGTGTCGACGCCGTCGCCGCGCGGACGGCGACGATCCCGGATCCGGAGCGTCCCCGGGTGGCGTTTCTCGAATGGATCGACCCACTGTTCAACGGCGGGCATTGGAATCCCGAGCTCATCGCCCTCGCCGGCGGGGTCGACGTGCTGGGCTCTCCGGCGGCGCCGTCGCGCACGATCACGTGGGACGCGGTCCGCAGCGCCGAACCGGATGTGATCTTCGTGGCGTGCTGCGGCTTCCCGACCGAGCGCGCACTCGAGGATCTTCCGCTGCTGCAGGCCCGAGACGGCTGGGACGATCTTCTGGCCGTGCGCGAAGGCCGCGTGTACTTCGCGGACGGCAACGCGTTCTTCAGCCGCCCGGGCCCGAGGATCGTCGACAGCCTGGAGGTGCTCGCGGCGGCGCTGCACCCGGCGGTGCATCCCGGGCCGGCCGTGGCGGCCGTCGCGGTGAGCGCCCGCCGCGCGGCCTGACGCCGCTTCACGTGGCCGGGGCGTACAGTCGGGAGGTCACGTCGTCCCAGCCATCGGAGGCTGCCATGCAAGCGACCGCAATCGCCGAGCTCGTGACCGACACCGCCCGCGCGGTGCTGCCGCAGACGGTCCCGCCGGCGTTGATGATGCTCCCGCCGCACACGTTGGTGACCGCCGAGGTGTGGAGCGAGGACCGGCACTGCCAGATCACCGGCGAGGCCCTGTACGCGGTGCACCGCGGTGACCGCGCCGAATGGGCGATCGTCGTGATCGAGTCGAGCCACCTCGAGCCGGGCGCGGTGCAGGTCGTCGACCTCGCCGACATCCGCGTCGTCACCCGAGCCGGCCGCCGCGGCGGGTAGGCGGTTCGATCGTCCCGGGCGTTAACAATCCCGTTTCCGCGAATTGCTAACGCCCGGGACCTACGATCGGCCACACGTCGATTGTTGACGCCCGGGACCCACAATGAGCGCAATGACGATCAGCGGTCCCGGTGCTTAACGGTGTTCAATCGCCCGGGACGGTGGCCCTGCCCAGGATGTACGGGCGGACGAGCTTCGGGCCCATGGGGAGCTCCGAGCGTTCCAGCTCCTGCACCTCGAAGCCCGCTGCCTCGATCGCCGCGAGGGTGTCCCGGTTGGGGTGGCATCCGGACGCCACGAACGACCACGGGCGTTCCAGGCGGTCCTGCCGGCGGGCGCGGCGCGGATCGTCGGCGCGGACGTGCTCGGCGAAGAGGAACTGCCCGCCCGGTCGCAGGACGCGGCGGACCTCCCGCAGCGTCTCCGCCTGGCTCGGCACCGAGCAGAGCACCGCCGTCGCGACGACGGTGTCGAACGACGCGTCGTTGAACGGCAGCGCCTGCGCCGACGCCTGCACCACGGATGCCCGACCCTGCTCGGCGGCGCGCCGACGCAGCCGCTTCAGCATCGCGGCATCCGGCTCCGTGACAACCAGCTCGTCCAGGCCGCCCGGGTAGTGGGGCAGGTTCGCGCCCGTGCCGGCGCCGATCTCCAGCACCCGCCCGCGTGACGGAGCGAGCTCCGCGCGTCGCAGCCGCGCGCCGACGGTGCGCTCGAAGCGGCGCCCGAACGCGTCGTACAACGCGGCTTTCCCCAGCACGGGCGGCTCCCTCGCCGGTCGGACCCGGCGATCATCCTGTGCCGGGGAGACGCGGTCAAGCGCCAGCGGCGCAGCCGCCCGTACGCGCACGTTGCCGCCGGGGCGCCAAGGCCCCGGCAACAACGCACGGTGTTCAGTCGATCATCCCGTAGGCGGGAAGCGTGAGGAAGTCGACGAGCTTGTCGGCCGTGGAGATCTCGTCGAAGAGGCGTGCCGCCTCCTCGTACCGCCCGGCGTCGTAGCCGGAGCCGAGCTCCTGCTTGATGGCCTCCATCTCCTCCGCGAGGAGCTCGCGGAACAGCGGCACGTCGATCTTGCGCCCGTCGTCGAGCACGCCCTTCTCGTTGTGGATCCACTGCCACAGCTGTGACCGGCTGATCTCCGCCGTGGCGGCGTCCTCCATGAGGTTGCGGATCGGCACGCAGCCGACTCCCGCGAGCCACGCGCCCAGGTACTGAACCCCGACGTTGATATTGGTGCGCACGCCCGCCTCGGTGATCGGCCCCTCCGGACCGAAGTCCAGGAGGTCGGACGCCGTGATCTGGACGTCCTCCAGCTTCTTGTCGATCTGGTTCGGGCCCTTCATGACCGCGTCGAACGCGTCCATCGCGATCGCCACGAGGCCCGGGATGCGCCACCCAGGTCCCGTCGTGGCCGTTGTTCGCCTCGCGCACCTTGTCCTGACGGACCTTCTCGAGCGCCGCTTCGTTCGCCTCCGGGTCGTTCTTGATCGGGATCTGCGCCGCCATGCCGCCCATCGCGTGGATCTCGCGACGGTGGCACGTCTTGATGCACAGCAGGCTGTACGAGTTCATGAAATGCGTCGTCATCGTGACGAGCGCACGGTCCGCCAGCACGAAGTCGGGCTGGCTGCGGAACTTCTTGATGCAGCTGAAGATGTAGTCCCAGCGCCCGCAGTTGAGCCCGGCGGAGTGCTCCCGCAGCTCGTAGAGGATCTCGTCCATCTCGAACGCGGCGAGGATCGTCTCGATCAGCACCGTCGCCTTGATCGTGCCCTGCGGGATGCCGAGCTCGTCCTGGGTCATGACGAAGATGTCGTTCCACAGGCGAGCCTCCTGGTGGCTTTCCAGCTTCGGCAGGTAGAAGTACGGCCCGCTGCCCGACGCGATCTTCGGCTTCGCGCTGTGGAACATGTAGAGGGCGAAATCGAAGATGCCGCCGCTCACCGGCTCGCCGTCGACCGTGAAGTGCTTCTCGAGCAGATGCCATCCGCGCGGACGCACGAGGAGAGTCGCCGTGTTCTCGCCGAGCTGGTACTTCTTGCCGTCCGGGTTCTCGAACGTGATCGTGCGGAGCACCGCATCGCGCAGGTTGATCTGCCCCGCGATGCAGTTCTCCCAGGTCGGCGTGTTCGAGTCCTCGAAGTCCGCCATGAACGCCTTCGCGCCAGAGTTCAGAGCGTTGATGATCATCTTCCGTTCGACCGGTCCGGTGATCTCGACGCGCCGGTCCTGCATGTCGGCCGGCACCGGCGCGCACCGCCAGTCACCCGCGCGGACGTCGGCGGTCCCCGGCAGGAAGTCGGGCCGCTCACCGGCGTCGAGCGCGGCCTGACGCTCCGCGCGCTTCGCGAGCAGTTCCACCCGCCGGTCGTTGAACGTCCGGTGCAGCTTCGCGACGAGCTCCATCGCCTCCGGTACGAGGACCTCGGCCAGGCCGGGGACCTCGGGGCCGCGGATCTCGACGCCCGCGGGTGGGGTGATGTTGCTCGTCATGGTGCTCCTAACGTCGCTGAAAACGAAAACGGGGCCGCACCGTCCGGCAGCGGCCCCACGGGGTCCTTCCGAAAACCGTCTAGCAGAATAGAGGACCCGGCGCCGGTTTGGGGGAGGCGCCCACCCGCCCCACCTCTTGCGGGTTCCCCGCAGCGGGGATCGGTGCGCCGCCACGTGGTCGGTCCGGGCGCGCCCGGATGGGCGGGTCCGGCCTTGTTGGCGAACCTCCCGTCCGATGGGGACGACGGCCACAGCGATCGCGGTCACCTACTCCATCGTCGTCGTCGCGGGGCTCATCCTGGCGATCGCGATCTGGCGGTCCACCCGCGGGGTCGACCCGAAGGAGTTCGACGAAAAGAAGGCCGCGGAGCGCGAGAAGACCTGGCTCGCGATCGTGGTCGCGTTCCTGATCTTGACGCTGCTCGGAACGATCCTGCTCGTGCCGTACGGCGAGAGCGCCGGGCCCGACGGACAGGTCGTGAAGGTGGTCGCCCGGCAGTTCGGCTTCCAGATCACACCGAGCACCGTGACCGCCGGCACGCCGGTCGAGTTCCAGCTCAGGAGCGCCGACACGACGCACGGCTTCGGCGTGATGACCACCGACAACGAACTGCTGTTCCAGGCGCAGGTCGCACCGGAGCACACACAGGACGTGGTCCACACGTTCGGGACGCCCGGCACCTACAAGATCGTGTGCTTCGAGTTCTGCGGCGTCGGACACCACACGATGCTCGCCCAGATCACGGTGAAGCCATGAACGACGGCCTCCGGGCCGCCCGACTCTGGACCGGGCGCTACCTGATCGCGTCGACCGGGATCTTCCTCGTCTCGGGGCTCTTCGGGGCGCTCCTGAGATCGAGCCTCGCCGACGTCGGCCGGGTCGGCGACAACACCTACTACGCCGTCATGACGGCGCACGGCCTCGGCGCATTCCTCGGGTGGGCCGGGTTCGCCGTGATGGGGCTCGGGATCTGGGTGCTCGCCAAGCTCGGGTTCGAGCTCCGGCCGTTCGGGCTGTGGATGGTGCGCTCGACCTTCTGGCTGTTCGTGGTCGGCACCGCCGGCGTGCTCGTGGCGACCATCGGCATGTCGTTCGCCGGATCGTGGGTGTTCCTGTACCCGTTGCCGTTCAATTCGGCCGGCCAGTGGAGCGATCTGGCGACAGGGATCTTCTCCGCCTCGGTGCTGCTCGTGGGCCTCGGAATCGTGACTTGGTGCCTCGGCATCCTGCACACCGTTGTCGGTCCGGCGCTGCACGCCGTGCGCTCGTCGCTCGGCAACCGCCTCGGTCTCGGCCTCGGATTCGGCTACCTGTGGCCCCGGCGCTTCGCGACCAACCCGACGCCGGTGCCGTACGCGGTGATCCCGCTCACCGTCATCGCGATCGACATGATCATCGCGACCCTCCCGCTCGCCGTGCTGCTCGTGGAGATGATCGTCCAGTCGGCGGCGCCGAGCGTTTCCGTGGATCCCCTGCTCGCGAAGAACGTCCTGTGGTGGTTCGGCCACCCGGTGGTCTACCTGCTGCTCTTCCCGGCCGTCGCTGTCTACTACTACCTCATCCCGAAGTACGCCGGCCGTCCGCTGGTCGCGGGCAACATCATCGCCATCGCGTGGACGATCGCCGTGCTCGCCAACGTCCTGGTCTGGGCGCACCACATCTACCTCGACTACCCGCAGCACACGCACCAGGGCCTCATCAACACGTTCATGCAGCCGATGACGTTCGCGCTCGTCATCCCGTCGGCCCTCTCCCTCTACAGCCTCGGGCTCACGGTTGTGCGCTCGAACTTCCGGTGGACCGGCGCCTCGACCGCCCTGTTCCTCGGGATGGTCTCGTGGCTGCTCGCCGGGTTGTCCGGGATCGTCAACGCGACCATCGCCGCGGATGTGATCGTGCACAACACCATGTGGGTGGTGGGCCACTTCCACCACATGGCCCTGCTGAACATCGGGCTGCTGATCTTCGGGGCGATCTACCACTTCATCCCGGAGCTCAGCGGCAAGCGCCTCTGGAGCGACGACCTCGCGAAGTGGCACATCTGGCTCACGTTCCTCGCGGGCTCCGTCAACTCGGCCTACTGGATGATCGACGGCCTGCGCGGGTCGGTTCGCCGGTTCTCCCAGCCGTTCGAGGAGTACGCGCTCTTCAACCAGCTGGCGCTCGTGATGGTCGGGGTGCTCGCCATCGCGCAGGTGCTGTTCGTGATCAACATGGTGCAGACACTGCGGGGGGCGGGTGGACGCACCGACCTGACCGAGGACGCCGAGCCGCCGGCTCCGCGTCCGGCCCGGCAGGGACCGAGCATCAACGTCGGCCTCGGGCTCGCGACGGGCCTCGTAGTCGTGCTCATCTCCGGGCTCCTCATCACGATGCACGCCAGTGAGCCGTCCGCATCGGCGGCCCCGGCGGCTCCCGCCGCACCCGGTGTCGCGGTGTTCGCAAGCGCGGGGTGCGGCGGCTGCCACACGCTCGCCTCGGCGGGAACCGCGGGAGTGATCGGGCCGAACCTCGACCAGCTCAAGCCGTCGAAGGCGGCCGTGACGGCGATCGTCACCTCGGGGCGGGGCGCGATGCCCGCGTTCGGAGGGCAGCTGTCGGCGCAGGAGATCGGCCAGGTCGCGGACTTCGTCTCATCCACCGCCGGGCCCTGACCGGACGAGCGAGGGGCGATCCGCTCCCGGAAGCACACGGGGCGCCGCCTCGAGTAGAGAGGACGGCGCCCCGCGCAGCGGTTCGTGTAACCGGATCGAGTGTACTCGCCTTCGAGGGTTCCCGATACACCCAGGGCACGTGTCGACGGACCGGGGGCACCGGGAGCGCGGTACGCTCGAGGCGGTGGCCCGCAACCGAGAGGAGCCGATGTCGCCCGCGTGCGCCATATCTCCTCACGTGATCGTCGCCCCTCCGGGCGGTCACGTCCGATGAGCACGATCCGCCGGCTCTCACGGCTGGCCGCCGAGACCCACGCCCGCACGGCCGTCGGCGTCCTGCTCGCCGTGATCGCCGGCCTGGTCCTCGCCGCCGCCGGCGCCGGGTTCGCGGCCGACGTGCTGTGGGGCGCGTGCGTGGCGATCGTGCTGATTCCGCTCACCTGGGGCGTCGCTCGCACGCTCCTCGGCGGCAATATCGGGGTCGACGCCATCGCGCTCCTCGCGATGGCCGCATCGCTCGCGTTCGGCGAGTACCTCACGGGGGCCGTCATCGCCCTGATGCTCTCCGGTGGCAACGCGCTGGAGTACGCCGCCGCGGGGCGCGCGCGTCGCGAGCTGACGCTGCTCATCGAGCGCGCGCCGCGCACCGCCCGGCGCCATCTGGATGGCCGGCTCGAGGAGGTGCCGGTGGAGCAGGTCGTCGCCGGCGACGTGCTCCTCGTCCGCACCGGCGAGGTGGTGCCGGTCGACGGTCTCGTTACCTCGGATGTTGCCGTGCTCGACGAGTCGGCGCTCACCGGCGAGCCGCTTCCGGTGGAGCACGGGCCGGGTGAACCCGTGAGGAGCGGCGTCACGAACGCGGGACCTCCGTTCGAGTTTCGCGCCACCCGCGTCGCGGCGGAGAGCGCATACGCTGCGATCGTCCGCCTGGTGCGCCAGTCGGAGGCCGCCCGGGCGCCGTTCCTGCGGATGGCCGACCGGTACGCCGCCGTGCTGCTGCCCGTGACGCTGGCGATCGCGGTCGCCGCCGCGGTGCTCTCGGGCGATGGCGTGCGGGCCCTCGCCGTGCTGGTCGTCGCCACCCCCTGCCCGCTGATCCTGGCCGCCCCCATCGCCCTGATCTCGGGGATGTCCCGCGCGGCGAGCGCCGGGGTCATCCTGAAGGGCTCCCAGGTCGTCGAGCAGCTCGGGCGAGCCCGCACGATCCTCCTGGACAAGACGGGGACGATCACGATGGGCATTCCGGAGGTGCGCCGCGTCTCCCCACGCGCGGATATCCCGGGCGACGAGCTCCTGCGGGTGGCCGGGTCGGTCGAGCAGTTCTCTCCCCACGTCCTCGCGGGTGCGCTGGTTCACGCCGCCCGATCGCGCGGGCTGTCGCTCAGCGTGCCCGTCGACACCCGAGAGGCCCCCGGCCAGGGCATCCAGGGCACGGTCGACGGTCACGCCGTCGCCGCCGGCGCTCCCGGCTGGCTGGCCGGCCTGGGTCACGACGGCGCCGCCGCGGCGTCGGCATCGCCGGTCGTCGAGGGCGAGGCGCTCGTGGCGGTCGCGATCGACGGGCGCTTCGCCGGGACGATCGCGCTCGGGGATCGCGTGCGAGACGACGCCGACGACCTCGTGCGACGGCTGCGGTCCGCCGGGGTCGCACACATCGCGCTCGTGACCGGCGACCGCCGCGCGGTCGCCGAGGAGATCGGACGGCGCATCGGGGTGGACGCCGTGTACCCCGATCAGGCACCGGAGGACAAGGTCGCTGTCGTCCGCGCGGTCCAGGCCCGACCCGGGGCGCGCCCGGTGGTCATGGTCGGCGACGGCATCAACGACGCGCCGGCGCTTGCCGCGGCGGACGTCGGGATCGCGATGGCGGCGTCCGGCGCGACGATCTCGTCGGAGACCGCGGACGCCGTGGTGCTCGTCGACAGCGTCGACCGCGTGGGCGCCGCGGTCGAGGCCAGCGGGCGGGCGCTTCGCATCGCCCGTCAGAGCATCATCGCGGGCATTGGCCTGAGCCTCGCGGCGATGATCCTCGCGGCGTTCGGGTTCATCCCACCAATCGCGGGAGCGCTCCTGCAGGAGGGCATCGACGTCGCGGTGATCCTGAACGCTTTGCGCGCGCTGCGGCCCTGACGCGTCACCCTCGACACCGTCTCCGACAGGTGTAACGCTGCGCCGACAATCGGGACGGATGGGGCGACCGACGGAGTTCACGACCGCGGTCAAGTACGGGATGGACATCACGCTCGTCCTGCTCGACAACGGCGAGCTGGGCAAGATAGCCGGGAGCAGGTCTCGGCGATCCGGCCGGTGTGGCAGACGGGTCTCGTGAACCCCGACTTCGCGGCATTCGCCGACCTGTGCGGCGGCGCCGGATTCCGGGTCACCCGATCCGAGGAGCTGGCTCCGGCGCTCGAGGCGGCGCTGCGGGTCGAAGGACGCCCATCCGTCGTGGCGATCCGCTCGTCCGCCCAGGCGGTCTGAGCCCCCGGCACGGACGGACGACCCGCACGCACGCGGGTCCCGCAACGTCCCGACCGATCGGATGTTCCGGGACACCTTGACGGGCTATCCTGAGTCGATGGCAGCGACCGACGCCACCCCGGGCCCGCTGACCAGGGCCCTGACGCGGTTCACGACCGACCGCGACGGCAAGCTCCGATCCGCCCGGCTGCTCGGCATCGCATTCATCGC
Source organism: uncultured Thermoleophilia bacterium (assembly GCA_963777565.1). Taxonomy (GTDB): domain Bacteria; phylum Actinomycetota; class Thermoleophilia; order Miltoncostaeales; family Miltoncostaeaceae; genus CALMEC01. The sequence continues at coordinate 44,458 of CAVZQZ010000008.1, read as the reverse complement.
CGGCCTGGTGATCGCGATCGGGACGACCATCGCGCTGCTGGCCGCCGACGCCGGCAGTCCGATGACGCTCACGATCTGGGTGATCGTCGCGTTCCTCGGCGTCAAGCTCCCGCTGCTCGGCCTCCTGTGGTGGATCCTCGGGCGGCGTCAACGCGACGAGGAGCCGACCGCGGACGAGCTGCGGGCGATGGTCGTGCGGCTGAGGACGTCAGCCGACGCGGCCCGGCGCACGCCGGACGCCCGGGACCGGCTCGAGATCCTGCGCGACGAGGCGTGGTTCGTGGCCGATCGCGCCCCCGACGACCTCAAGCCCGAGGCCGTCGAGTTGGCGCTCCGCCTCGAGAGCCTCAGCCGCGAGGCGCCCTCGCGCTCCTGACGCTCACGAGGCGTCGTCGAGGAGCCCGGCCGCGAGCGCGTGACGAACGACCTCGGCGCGCGAGGTCGCCTGGAGCTTCGTCATGACGCGGGACCGGTGGCTCTCGACGGTCCGCACGCTCACGACCAGACTCTCGGCGATCTCCTGGTTCGTGTACCCGAGTGCCAGGAGGCGCAGCGTTTCCCGCTCCCGTGAGGAGAGGTGGTCCACGGGACCCCGGCGGGTCGACTCGGCGAGGGCCGCACCCGCGGTCGGGTCGAGGTACCGGCGCCCCTCGGCGACGGCGCGGATGGCGCGGATGAACTCGTCTCCGTCGGCGATCTTCGCGAGCAGGCCGGCCGCGCCGGCCTCGAAGGCGCGGCGCACCTGACCGGGGGTCGCAGTCATCGACGTGGCGAGCAACCTCGAGCGCGGCCACCGGTCTCTGACTCGCCGCGCTTCCGTGGCGCCCTCCCGGGTCCGCAGATCGACCTCCAGCACAACCACGTCAGGCTCGGCAGGCCCTCCGGCACGCGTGGCCTCTTCGCTCGACGCCGCCTCACCGACCACGGTCAGCGACTCGTCGCCCTCGATCGCCGCGCGCAGCCCGCTGCGAAAGAGCGGGATCGAATCGACGATCAACACACCCACGCCGTCGGCCACTCCCATCACCCCACACGGTCGGCGATCCGCGCCCGGAGCGCATCCCCGAACGCCCGGACGAAGACCCTAGTGATGCGACACGGGAATATCGATGCGGTCCCGGAACCCAGCACGCGAGGACGGGTCCCCCTGCCGGCGTCGACCCGCGAGGATCGACATCTCGACGCCGTCGCCGACCCCTGCAATACTCGCCGTGGCGACGCCCCGGGGGGCACGCCGAGGGGTTCGACCGGGGTCTCGGTCCCACCCACCGGGGCCCCGGACCTCTCTCCCGCGCGACCGCGAAGTGCTTCCGCTTGGAAGTACGCCCAACGGTGCCCGAGCGAAGCCCGAGGCAGGCAAGGACGCAGTGTCCCGCCGCTACTTGAGGATTTAACGGTGGGACCGAGGTCGCTGCCTGACGACGGTTCGCAGCCGGGAACCTGGAATACTTCCGAGCGGGCGCACTCTAGGTCGCGCTTCGCCCTTCCTGCTCGTCCAGCGCCACGTTGACGAGCCGGTCAGCCTCCGCGTTCCCGCTACGGCGCACGTGCTCGAAGCGCACCGACTCGAAGCTCCGCGCGATTCCGCGAGCCTCCTCGTGGAGCGCACGAAGCCCGTCGGCACGCACGCGCCATGCACCCTTCATCTGCTCGATCACGAGCTTCGAGTCGCCGTGCACGGTCAGGCGGCGCACCCCGAGCTCGCCCGCGCGGCGCATGCCCTCGATGAGCCCGCGGTACTCGGCGACGTTGTTCGTCGCCACGCCGATCGCCTCCCCGGCCGCCGCCAGCGGCTCGCCGTTCGACCGGTCCAGCACGAAGCCGTAGGCAGCTGGTCCGGGATTGCCGCGCGAGCCGCCGTCGAAATGCAGCACGGCGTCCTCGTCCAGCTCGAAGAGGGAGGTCTGCCCGCTCAACGCAGACCGTGGGAGGGGCGGGCGTGCGGGGTCATCGGCCCCGGCATCTTACGGTCGCCACAGGTCGCGGTCCTCGGTCGCCAGTCGCTGCACCACTGCATCGGCATCGATGCGCCGCGCGTCAAGTCGGATCCGGCCGTCGGCTTCGAGGATGACGCAATCGCGGCGGGCGAGCGCCGCCAACCCCTCGCGCACGGCCTCCGCACGGCGTGCGCTCGAGCGCAGCCTCCCCGCCACGGGACGGCTCTGGGCGGTCCCGGCCTGCGCGACCTCGTCGGCGAGTTGCTGCGCGCCGGCCGTGGACGCGACACCCGCGGCGCAGGCTCGGGTGACGTACCGCGCCAGCACCTGTCCGCACGTCACGGGAACCGCTCGGCGAAGCGCGGCCCCGGCTACCACCTGGATGGGCTCGTCGCCGGGCGGGATCGGGGCGCCCACGCCCACGACCACCTCGGTGCGATGCCGGGTCAGGGGGTCGTAGGCGATTCCCAGGGGCAGGACGACGCGGGGGCCGCCACGTCGGACCACGAGATCGAGCAGGTCACCGATTGGGCCGATCGCGCCATCCGGCGAGACCCTGCCCTCCGGGAACAGCAGCATCGGCCGCCCGTCCCGGACCATGCCGACGAGTCGACGGACGTCACCCGCCGCGCGTACTACGTGGCGCCGCCAGATCTCGCTGCCAAGGCTGCCGACCAGGTCGGCCTCACGCACGTCCTCCCACAGGACGCGTGCGTACCGGGCGTCGCGGATGTCCGCCACCGTGCGCGGCGCGTGGCGGCCCCGCGCGTCCCCCGCGCGGTCCAGGAGTGCGATCAGCCGCGCTCCGAGCACGCTCGTGACGGACGTGTCGCCCGGCAGGTCGGCAACGACCTGCTCGAGCTTGAGCCCGGTGGGGCGGCGGATCGGGTATGCGCGGACCCGCGGCAGCCACGGTCCCGGCGAGAGCGGCCACACGAGGCGGGCGAGGGGTCGTGGCAGCGGCACGCCGGCGGCGACGACACCTGGCCGGAACAGGTCGTCGCGGGCCGCGAAGTACACCCGTGACGCGGCGCCGCGCCACATGCCCGCATGCACGAACATCAGCCCGGCGAGGAGCGGCACGTCGGTCTCGGCACGGTGGGTGGCGATCCATACCTGCCCGGCCGTAACCCGCGGGAGCGGACCGCCAACGACCTCGACGCGGAAGCGACTCCGTATGAATCCCCACATCCCCATCCCGACGGCGGCGTAGAGCCACTCCCAGGGAGCGGGCTCCTCTCGCTGCGGTGGGCGCTCCGGCATCCGCGCATTCTCCATCACCCCGCGGTCGCGGGACGCGGCAGCGGCGCCCCGTCTAAAATCGACGGACGTGTGCGAGGCCGCCCCAGCGTGAACCCGTTCCACCACTGGCTCCTCCCGGCGATCGGTGAGCGCATCCGCCAGCACCATCTTCACGGACCGTTCGTCGTGCAGCACCGGGAGGATCTCGGGCTCGACGCGTGCCGGCTCACGCGCCACCGGACGGCGACGCGGACGACGTTCACCGTGCTCGCCTACGCAGAGCGGTCAGAGATCGGCCTCCCCTGCTTCGTCATCCACCTTGAGGACGACCGGGACGGGCGCCGCTACGTGGTCGACACAGGCCTGTGCGGCCCGGGCCTCCCGCCCGACATGTTCAGCGTCCTGCCGACGCCGCCCGAAGAGCCCTAGGACGCGTCCGCGGTCTCGGTCTCGAACTCGGCCTCGAGCTGGTCGAGCGAGTCGACCGAGCCGTCGAGTACCGCCTGAAGCCGCTCCCACGCACGCGCCTCGGCGCGCTCGTACTCGGCACCCGCGTAGAGGTGCGCCCGGCGGGACACCGACAGGTAGTCGGACATCGCGCGTTCGATTGTGGTTTCAGCGGCCATTTGGTTGAGGCCTTTCCTGTCGCGGTACGGGGGCGGAGAACGATCCGCGTCGCTGGACACCAAGGTAGCGCAGGTCGGGCGCAGGACGCCCAGGGTACTGCACCGCTTGCCTTCTGCATCGACCACTACGCTGCCGGACATGAGTTCCTTCACCGGCGTCGACTACTTCGGCATCGACGAACTCCTGTCCGACGAGGAGCGACTGGTGCGGGACACGGTCAGGACCTTCGTCGATCACGAGGTGATTCCGGTGATCGACGCGGCCGCCCGGGAGGGGAGGTTCCCGCGCGAGCTGGTGCCCCGGCTGGCGGATCTCGGCCTGCTGGGCGCGAACCTCTCCGGGTACGGGCTGCCGGGACTCGGCGCGGTCGCATACGGGTTGGTGATGCAGGAGCTCGAGCGTGGCGACAGCGCCCTGCGGTCGTTCGTGTCCGTTCAGGGCGCGCTGACCATGTTCGCGATCCACCGGTTCGGCTCCGAGGAGCAGAAGACGCGGTGGCTCCCGGCGCTCGGGCGGGGGGAGGCGATCGGCTGCTTCGCGCTGACCGAGCCCGACTTCGGGTCGAATCCGGGCGGCATGCGCAGCGCCGCTCGCCGGGACGGCGGCGACTGGGTGATCTCGGGCACCAAGCGCTGGATCACCAACGGGTCGATCGCGGATGTCGCCGTGGTCTGGGCGCGCGCCGAGGAGGGCATCGCGGGCTTCCTCGTCGAGCGGGGCACCGACGGGCTCACGGCCGCGGAGATGTCCGGCAAGTGGAGCCTGCGGGCATCGGTCACCAGTGAGCTCCACCTCGACGAGGTGCGCCTGCCGGAGTCGTCGCGGCTCCCGTCGGCGCAGGGACTGCGCGCGCCCCTGGCCTGCCTGAACCAGGCGCGCTACGGCATCGCCTGGGGGGCGATCGGCGCCGCGATGGCCTGCTACGACACCGCCCTTGGCTACGCCAGGACCCGCGTGCAGTTCGACCGCCCGATCGCCGGATACCAGCTGGTGCAGGAGAAGCTCGTGGAGATGCTGACCGGCATCACCACCAGCCAGCTGCTCGCCCTGCAGCTCGGCCGGCTCAAGGATCGCGACGCCGTGCGGCCCCAGCAGGTGTCGATGGCGAAGCGCCACAACGTCGCCCACGCGCTCTGGACCGCGCGCACGGCTCGCGATGTCCTGGGCGCGAACGGGGTCGTCGACGACTACCCGGTGTTCCGCCACATGGCGAACCTGGAGTCGGTCTCGACATACGAGGGGACCCACGACATCCATACCCTCATCGTCGGCGAGGACGTGACCGGCCTGGCGGCGTTCGGCTCGGGAGCCTCGTAGATGTCCTCGCCGACGGAGCCCGTGCCCCCGCTGCGCGAGGAGGACCTCGACTCCGATCCGTTCCGGCAGTTCGCGGCCTGGTTCGCCGGGGCGACCGCGGCTGGGGTGCACGAGCCCGAGGCGATGACCCTCGCGACCGCGACACCCGAGGGGGTGCCGTCGGCACGGATGGTGCTGATGCGCGGTCACGGCCCCGACGGGTTCGTGTTCTTCACCAACTACGAGAGCCGCAAGGCCGGCGAGCTCGACGCGAACCCGCGGGCGGCGCTCGTGCTGCACTGGGCGGCGCTCGGCCGCCAGGTGCGCATCGAGGGCGCCGTCACGCGCACCAGCCACGCCGAGTCGGATGCCTACTTCGCGAGCCGGCACCGCGACAGCCAGATCGGCGCGTGGGCGTCGGCGCAGAGCCATCCCATCCCGAGCCGCGCCGCCCTCGAGGAGGAGGTCGCGCAGATCGCGTCGCGGCACCCGCACGGGCCCGTCCCGCGACCACCGAACTGGGGCGGATATCGCCTCCTCCCGACCGCCTTCGAGTTCTGGCAGCACGCCGACAGCCGTCTGCACGACCGGTTCCGGTACCTCCCGGACGGACCGGGGTGGCGGATCACCCGCCTTGCGCCGTGACCCGGCTGCCGGGAGCCACCCAGAGGCCCACCGCGATCGCCATCCACACCGCCGCGTAGACGAACGCCGCCGCCGGTGAGATGAGCGTCCACAGGAGACCTGCGATCGCGCTCGCGGCCAGGTTCCCGAAGCTCTGGGCCGCGGCCAGCAGTCCGAAGGCCGAGCCCCTGAGTTCGTCCGGCGCCTCGGCCGCGACCGCCGCGTGCTCGGCGGTCTCCGCGCATGCGATTCCCAGCCCGGCGAGGAGGAAGCCGACGACGAGCAGGGCGATGCTCGCCCCGGTTGCCGCCAGGACGAGGTAGGCCGCCGTGAACAGGACGGCACCCGCCGCCAGCACGGCGCGCGGGCCGTGCCGGTCGCTCACCCGGCCGGCGGGGATGCTCGCGACGGTCGCGGCCAGGTTGTACCCGGCGTACAGGCCGAGCGCGATCTTGACCGCGCTGTCCTCGCCCCGGCCGGGCGTCAGCAGCTCCGTTGCGCGCAGGATGAGCAGCGTCGCCGCGATGTTGCCGATCTCGAAGGCGCCGACCCCCCGCATGAGCACGCCGAGCCGGCCCCGCAGCACGGGGCGGACACGCACGCGAAGCGGCTGATGGGAGCGGCGCTTGGGCCTGGGGATGTGGCGGACGGCGAAGACGATGGCAAGCGCCGCGACCAGGCCCGGGATGATCGACAGCAGGATGGCCTCGCGGACCCCGACGACCGCCACCAGCGCGAGCGCCAGCAGCGGGCCGCCGATGGCGCCGAGGTTGTCCATGGCGCGCTCGAAGCCGTATGCGCGCCCATAGGCCGCCGGCGGCACGGCATCGGCCAGCAGCGCGTTTCGCGACGGAACCCGCAGGCCGCGGGCCACCCAGGCGCCGGTGCGAAGCACCCCGACCTGCCACGCGGCGCCGGCCACCCCGACGAGGCTCGAGAGGACCGCGGTGGCGGTGTAGCCGCCGACGGCGGTCGTCCGGCGTTTCGCCGGGTCGTCGGCCAGCGCTCCCCCTGCGAGCTTCGCGGCGCCGGCCAGGCCGTCGGCGACGCCCTCGATCAGCCCCAGCGCCGCTGCCGGTGCCCCCAGGGTGCTCGTGAGGAAGCTGGGAAGCAGCGCGGTGGGGATCTCGTGCCCGAGGTCCGAGAAGAGGCTCGCCGCACCGATTCCCCGCACCGGGGCTGTGAGCCACGCGTCACGCTCGGGCGTGAGCTGCCGCACCGTCACCCGGTGTTCCGCAGCCCTGCGGCAATCCCGCTCACGGTGAGGAGCAGGGGGTACTCGAGGCCGGCGCCGCCGGCGCGCAGATCGCGCAGCAACCGCACCTGGATGTAGTGGAGCGGGTCGATATAGGGGTTTCGCAGCTCGATCGACCTGCGCAGGAACGGCTTGTCGGCCAGCAAGTCGTCGACGCCGACCATTCCGAGGACGGCCGCCTCCGTCCGGGCGTGCTCCGCCTCGACCGCGCCGAAGATTCGGTCGCGAACCGCCTCGTCGCGCACGAGGGCAGCGTATCGCCCGGCGATGCGCATGTCCGACTTCGCGAGCGTCATGTGGCAGTTGTCGACGAGCGCCCGCCACCAGGGCCACTCGGCGTACATCTCGGCGAGAATCGCGCGGCCGCCCCGGTAGCGCTCGAAGAAGCCGCTGATCGCGGAGCCGACCCCGTACCACGACGGGAGCACGTGCCGGTTCTGCATCCACGCGAAGACCCACGGGATCGCCCGCAGCGCCTCGACGGAGACGTCGCCGTCGCCCGTCGCCCGCCTGGCGGGCCGGGACCCGATGTTCAGCAGGTCGAACTCGGCGATGGGGCTCGACTCCAGGAAGTATCGGACGAAGTCCGGGTCGTCGAACACCAGCGCGCGGTACGCCGCCATCGACGTCTCCGCGATCTCGGCCATGGCCTCGTCCCACATCCGTTTGCGGCCGGTGAACCCCGAGTGCTCGTCCTCCTCGACGGTGCGCTCGACCACCGCCGCGACGAGCGAATCGAGGTTCCGCACGGCGATCTGGGGCAGCGCGAACTTGAACGAGATCTGCTCACCCTGCTCGGTGACCCGGAAGCGCCCGTCGAGGGTTCCCGAGGGACCGCCCTTGATCGCCGCGTACGTGGACCCACCGCCGCGGCTCGCCGTGCCGCCGCGGCCGTGGAACAGCGTGAGGCGCACCCCGGCAAGCCGGCAGACGTCGGCGATACGCTCCTGGGCGAGCGAGAGCTCCCAGTTGGCCGCGATGTAGCCACCGTCCTTGTTCGAGTCGCTGTACCCGACCATGACCGTCTGCATGTCGCCGCGGGCCTCGACGTTGGCCAGGTACGCCGGGGTGCGCAGGAGCTCGCGGATGGTGGCCGGCGCCCGGCGCAGGTCGTCGATCGACTCGAAAAGCGGCACAAGGTCGATGTCGCTGGACGTTCCTCCCGACTCGGGCCGCACGAGTCCGGCCACCCGCGCGAGGCATTGCGCCGCGAGCAGGTCCGATGGATGCCTGGTGAAGCTCACGATCACCTTGCCGGCGGCGCTCCCGCCGTGGCGCCGGATCGCCGAGCCGAGCTCCATGAAGGTCCGCACCAGCTCGTCGTCGCCGGCGCCGATCGCCTCAGGCGGGAGCGTATCCTCGTCCGGGTCCAGAAGCGCCGCCAGCCGCGCGGCGCGCTCGCCCTCGTCCATCGCGGCGAGCCCGTCGGGCGCGACTCCCGCCCAGGCCGCCACCGACGCGAGCATCCGGCTCGAGTGCTGGCGCACGTCGAGCGTGGCGGTGTGCAGGCCGAAGACCTCCGCCTGGCGGATGAGCCGAGCGATGCTGCGGTGCGCGATGCGCGACCCGCGGTGCGTCTCGAGCGAATCGCGGATGAGATCAAGGTCGCCGATGAGCTCCGCCACCGACGCATACGGCCGCTCGGATCCGCGGTCGAGGCGCTCCCAGATGAACCAGAGCTTGCGGCGGTACGGCTCGTCGGCGTTGTGCGCCGTGATCTCACCAGCGGCGCGGGGCATCGCCTGCGCGTCGGCCGCGAGAGACGCGTCGAGCGCCTCGCTCACCCCGGCGACGCGGCGGGAGATACCGAGCGCGGCGGCGAGCTCCCGTACCCGGCCGCGCAGGCAGCGCACCGCCACGTCCCCGTGCAGCTCGAGCGTCTCGTGCAGCACCTCGGCGGTGCAGTTCGGGTTGCCGTCCTGGTCGCCCCCCGCCCATGAGCCGAACCGGAGCATCGCGCCCGGCGCCCGGAGCCCCGGGTAGTGCGCCTCGAGGAGCCGGTCGAACTCCTCGTACACGTCCGCGGCTGCGTCGAAGAGGACCTCCTCGAAGAAGAACAGCGTGCGGCGCACCTCATCGATCACCCGGGGGCGTGTGGAGCGCAGCTCGCTGCTCTGCCACATCACCGTGATGGCCTCCATGAGCTCCTCGCCCACGGCCCGGTGCTCGCGGGGAGAGAGGGCCTGGTTGTCGAGGCGATCGAGGCAGCCGGCGATCTGGAGGTGCTTCTCGAGGATCGACCGGCGCGAGATCTCGGTGGGATGCGCGGTGAGCACGGGCTCGATGTGGAGGCGGTCGAGCGTCGCCTGCACCCGATCGGCCGGCACGCCGCGTTCGGCGAGTCCGCGGACGGCGGCGGCCAGGCTCTCCGCCTGCACTCGTCCCTCACGCTCCCGGTCGCGGTCGCGAAGCCTGCGAAGGCGAACGCGGTGGTGCTGCTCGGCGGTGTTCACGAGCTGGAAGTACGTCGCGAAGGCCCGCACGACCCCGATGAGCGTCGTGTCGTCGTAGGTCTCGGTGAGGTCGGCGAGCGCCCGGTCGGCCGCGTCGCGCTCCGCCTCGCCGGCCCCGTCGGCCCGGAGGGCCTTCGCGAGGGTCCGCGCCTCCTCCTCGGCGTCGAGAAGCCCTTGGCCGCCCTGCTCGACGAGCACTTCGCCGAGCAGCCGCCCGAGGTACGACACGTCCGCGCGAAGGCGCGCGTTGCGGTCGCGCTCGGTGGTTGGTGCCTCCTCCGTCGCCACGCCCGCAGTCTTGCAGCAGCAGCAGCCGCGAGACGGCCCACCCACGCCGGCCCGTAACCTGTCGACCGGGTGGCGCAGGACACCGGCCGGGCCGGTCGAGCTACGATCCGGTCCTCATGGCTCCGGACGAGGACTACCTGGCGGGGTTCCGCCACCTGCACGGCGAGGTCGACCACCTGTTCGCCGACCTCATGGGCGTTCGGGGCGCGTCGTCCGCGGCGCGCGCGCTGACCGACGTCTACCTGACCGAGGAGCCCCCCACGCTCACCGTCACGGTCGACCTCGCCGGCCTCGACCCGCACAGCCTCGAGGTCGTGCTGGACGGCGACGTGCTGTCCGTGCGCGGCGCGCGGCGGCGGCCCGACGAGGCCGGCCGGCGGGTGTACCAGCACGCCGAGATCGAATGGGGGCCGTTCGAGCGGCGCATCCGCATCGCGACTCCGGTGGATCCCGGTGCCGCCACGGTCACCTACGTGCAGGGGCTACTGCAGATCGCCCTCCCGCTCGCGGCGCGTCCCGTGGTCACCCGCGTCCTGATCGGCGTGCGGATCCCGTGAGCGAGACGGCCACCGCGATTCCGGGCGGGCTGCCGCGCCAGCTTCCGGTGCTGCCCCTCAAGGGGACGGTGGTGTTCCCCGGGGCGATGGCGCCGCTGTCGATCGGCGAGGAGCGCTCGATCCGCCTGATCGACGACGTCGTCGACAGCACCAACCGCATGGTCGTGCTCGTCGCGGCCCGCGACGCCGAGGCCACCGAGCCCGGCCCGGAGCTGCTACACGAGGTCGGCACCGTCGCGATCGTGCAGCGGATGCTGAAGGTCCCGGACGGGACGCTCCGCGTCCTGGCGCAGGGCGCGGATCGCGTTCGTGTCGGGCCGTACACCGCCACGTCGCCGTACCTCATCGCCAAGGTCGAGCCGTTGCCGGAGCAGGAGGGCGGGAGCAAGAAGATCGACGCGCTTGCCCGCAACATCCAGGGCATCTTCAGCCGGATCATCGACCTGGTGCCGTACCTCCCCGACGAGCTCGAGCTCGCCGTGGCGAACATCGACAACCCGGCCCTCCTGTCGTACATCGTGGCGGCGTCGATGCGGTTCTCGACGGAGGAGAAACAGGAGCTTCTGGAGGCGACGGACCTGGAGCACCGTCTGCGGCGGCTCACCGTGCTGCTCAACCGGGAGGCCGAGGTCCTCGAGCTCGGCGCCAAGATCCAGAGCGAGGTCCAGTCGGACATGGACCGTGACCAGCGCGAGTACTACCTGCGCCAGCAGTTGCGGGCGATCCAGGAGGAGCTCGGCGAGACCGACGAGACGCAGGCGGAGATCAACGAGCTGCGGGCGCGACTTGCCGAGATCGACCCGCCGGAGACGGTGCGCAAGGCGGCCGAGCGTGAGCTCGACCGGCTCAGCCGGCTGCCGTCGGCGGCCGCGGAGCACTCGGTCATCCGGACCTACCTGGACTGGATCCTCGCCCTGCCGTGGGGCACCTACACCGAGGACAACCTCGATCTCGGCCGGGCGCGCGAGGTGCTCGACGACGACCACTACGACATCGAGCAGGTCAAGGACCGCATCGTCGAGTACCTGGCGGTCGCGCGACTCAAGCAGGACGTGGCGGGGCCGATCCTCTGTTTCGTTGGGCCGCCCGGTGTCGGCAAGACGTCCCTCGGCCAGTCAATCGCCCGCGCCCTCGGCCGGAAGTTCACGCGCATGTCCGCGGGCGGCGTTCGCGACGAGGCGGAGATCCGCGGGCACCGCCGCACGTACATCGGGGCGATGCCGGGCACCCTCGTCCGGGCCATCCGCGATGCGGAGTCGATGAACCCGGTCGTGATGATCGACGAGATCGACAAGATGGGCGCTGACGTGCGCGGCGACCCGGCATCGGCGATGCTCGAGGTGCTGGACCCCGCCCAACATCATGCGTTCCGCGATCACTACCTCGATCTCCCGCTCGACCTCTCGCGGGTGCTGTTCATCTGCACCGCGAACGTGCTCGACACCATCCCGCCCGCGCTGCGCGACCGCATGGAGGTCATCCGCCTCGCGGGGTACACCGACGAGGAGAAGATCCACATCGCACGCCGGTACCTGGTGCCGCGGCAGCTCGAGGCGAACGGCTTGACCACCAAGCACGTGCGGTTCACCGACCAGGCGCTGCGGACGATCGCCGGCGAGTACACCCGCGAGGCCGGCGTGCGGGGACTCGAGCGGCAGATCGGCGCGGTGGTGCGCAAGATCGCCCGGCGCGTGGCGGAGGGCGACACGCGCCGGGTCTCCGTGAGCCGCGAGACCGTGCGCGAGCTGCTGGGTCCCGAGCGGGTCACGTACGAGGTCAAGCGCCGCACGCGTGAGCCGGGCGTGGCGACCGGGCTCGCGGTCACGGGCGCCGGCGGCGAGATCCTGTTCGTCGAGGCGCAAGTCATGCCCGGCGCCGGGCGCCTCGTGGTGACCGGCCAGCTCGGCGACGTCATGCGCGAATCGGCGCAGGCGGCGGTGTCGTTCGTGCGGGCGCACGCGGCCGAGATCGGCCTCGACCTCGCGGAGGACTTCTTCCAGCAGCACGACATCCATCTGCACATCCCGGCCGGTGCGGTCCCGAAAGACGGCCCGTCGGCCGGCGTCACGCTCACGACGGCCCTGGTGTCCGCGCTCTCGGGACGCGGCGTCGACCCCAACGTGGCGATGACGGGCGAGATCACCCTCACCGGCAACGTCCTGCCGATCGGCGGGGTCAAGGAGAAGGTGCTGGCAGCCCACCGCGCCGGTATCCGCACCGTGGTGATCCCGAAGGCGAACGAGCCGCAGCTCGTCGCGGACGTCTCCGAGGAGCTGCGGGCCAAGATGCGCATCGTGCTCGCCGAGCGGATCCCCGAGGTGCTCGAGGTCGCCCTCAAGGGCCGAACCCCTCGCCGGCTCGCCGTGCCTGCCTGATCCCTCCGGTCGCGACGGCGGAGACGGAGGGTTCGGCGAGAGCCCAGTCCCCTCGCCGAGCCCGTTTCTCACCCCTCGGAGGCGGGGAGCCACGCCCTCCTCACCTGAGAGGATTGGGGTCGATGGTGGATCACGCCGAGCCGGACGTGCCGGTCGCCGAGGATCAAGCCGGGCTGCGGGAAGGACTCGGCCGGGTGGTCGCCGACCGCAAGCGGCTCGCCATCTCGATCGTCGCGGGGCTGCTGCTGGCGGCCGGGGTGATCCTGATGATCGGCAAGGCCTCGGGGTTCGCCAAGCTCACGAATCGCCTCGCCGAGGCGCACGCCGGCTGGCTGATCCTCGCGCTCCTCGCCGAGGGGGTGTCGATCGGGGGGTACGTCGCGGCCTTCCGCGGCATGGTCGCCCTCGGCGGCAAGATCCACCTCGGGAAGGGCGTGACCCTTCACGTCGTGCTGGCAAGCCTCGGCGCGACCCGCCTGCTCGCCGCCGCAGGGGCCGGCGGGCTGGCGGTCAACTACTGGGCTCTCCGTCGCCTCGGCTTCGCCGCGCGCGACAGCGTGGTGCAGGTGCTCGTCCTCAACACGGTGCTGTACGCGGTGTTCGGCCTCGCCGGTCTGACATCCGCGGTGGCGCTGCTCGCCACGTCGTCGGCGCCGCTCGGGGTCACGATCCCGTGGATCGCGGTCGTCGGCGCGTGCGCGTTGGCCGCGGCATGGGTTACGCGACCAGGACGCGCCGAGCGACTCGCCGCGGACCCCGGCCCCCGGACGCAGGGGAGCAAAGTCGTCAACGTGCTGCGCCGGGGAGCCGCGAGCGCCGTCGCGGCAGTGGTGGTGACTCGCAGCGTGTTTGGCGATCCGCGCGCCCACCGGGGCCTGCTCGGCGGCGCCGCCGCCTATTGGCTGGGCGACATCGCCTGCCTGTGGCTGAGCCTCCGGGCCTTCGGCGTGGAGGTGGGGTTCGCGACGGTGGTGCTCGGTTACGCGACCGGCTACGTGGCGAACGTGCTCCCGCTGCCGACGGGTGGCGTCGGGGGCGTCGATGCCGCGATGACGTTCGCGCTCAACGCGCTCGGCGTCCCGCTGGAGAATGCGCTGGCGGGCGTGATCGCCTACCGCTTCATCGGATTCTGGCTTCCCACGATTCCCGCGGTCGTGGCGCTCGTGCGACTGCCGCAGCTGGGTCGGGCCCTTGCGAAGGTTGCCCCCGAGCGAGTGTCCTGACTTCGGACACCGGCCCGACGCGCTCGACCTGCGGCTCGCGCATCAGGCACCCCGTGTCATCCCGTGCGACCTGGGCCGTGAGCCTGACGCGGTCGTTGATGGTGACCTCGGCGCCGTCGGCGGCGATCACCCTGAGGCTGGTCGGCGCGTAGGTCGCGGGCGGCCGCTCGAGCTGGTTCGGCTGATCGCCGATCGGGAACTCGACCCGCTGACGGGCTCCCCCCGCGCCGGGCGCCGCGAACACGTCGATCACGGTCGTCGTCGAGATCCGCAGCCGCTCGGGAAGCCTGAGGTAGCCCTCGACGATGACGTGTCGCCCGTCGTTGCCGGCGTCGCATGCTGCGGCCAGCGCGGCCTGGGCAGGAGGGTCGTCACCACCGCCGCAGCCGGCGACCGCGAGCGCGCCCAGGGCGACGAAGACCATCGCCTGCCTCACAGCCACGCTCCGATGACGTCGATTCCAGCCCGCGGGCCGGGGTGGGATGTGGGATCGGTGCGAGACGTCGCCGTCTCGTGTGACGAGCCGCCGTCCGCGTGAGCCGCGGACGGCGCCCGTCGGCGGGTGGGTCCCCGCGCTACAAGGCAGTGACTTCGACGGCCTGCGGGCCGCGGTCACCGTCCTGTGACTCGAAGTTGACGCGCTGCCCCTGCTCGAGGCTGCGGTAACCGTTCATCTGGATCTGGGAGTGGTGGACGAACAGGTCACGACCACCGTCATCGGGTGTGATGAACCCGTACCCCTTCTCCGCGGAGAACCACTTCACGACGCCTTCGGGCACCTTCTACCTTCTTTCGATCGTGCGGGACGGCGGCCGTTTCACTGCTGCCCCCCGCCCGCGTAGACGCAAGGAAACACTCAGTCGGGCTGCCTTCACAGCCCGCGGAATCGTATCGCATACTCCCCGCTCCGATTCAAGATTCATACGGATTCGGCAACGTCCGCAGCGACCGTTTCAGCGGCGTCGGCGGAGCGCCAGGGCCTCGATCCACGCGTGCCACGCTGCGAGCCCGTCGGCCTCCTCCGAGGCCGACACCGCGAACGTGGCGAGCCGAGGATGCCGCTGCGCGACCGAGGCCAGCGCCGCCTCGACATCGAACCCGGCGGGGACGTCGTCGACCTTCGTGGCGACGAGCGCCTGCGCCTGGCGGAGGGTCTCGTCGTCGAGCCCGCCGAGGTCGCCGGCCGGCACGACGAGCACCTGGGCGTCCTCGCCGAGCCCGGCCTCGAGCTGCGGCGGCGAATCCCGGTCCTCGACCAGGATCAGCCCGACACCCGCGAGACGCTCGACGGCGGCGCGCAGTCCCTTGCGCCAGTGTGCGTGGGGGTCGGCGATGACCGGGATGCCGGCAAGCGCAGGGACGGTGGCGGGGCCGCCCGGGTTTACCTGGATCACCCCGACCTCGCAGCGGCGAAGCAGTGACACGGTGCGGGCAATCAGCGTCGTCTTCCCGGAGCCCGCCGGGCCGACCAGGCGGACGACCACGGGAGGGACCGTGATCCCGTGCCGGTCGCCCGTAAGTCCCCGGCGCACGAGCTCGAGCACGTCGGCCCCGGTGAGGATGCCGACGGGGCGCCCTCCGTCCCAGACGAGAACGGCCTCTTTGCCGGCGATGATGGTCCCGATGGCGTCCAGCGCGTCCGCGTCGGGCGTCGCCTGGTAGACACGGTCCGCGTCGACGCGGGTGGCGGCGCCGTCGTCGGTCGCAACCCACATCGCGAGGAGCCGGTCGCCGTCGACCACCGGCATGTGCCGTACCCGCGCCGCCGACATGACCCGGGCGGCGTCGTCGGCAGACTCGTCGGGAGTCGCGGTGAGGAGCCGCTGCCGCATGACCTGTCGGAGGGTCATGACCCTGCCGTCTCCACCGGGCGGGTCAGGAGCACCGAGCAGGGGCTGTGACGAACGAGGTAGGCGGCGAAGCTCCCAAGAAGCACCCGCTCGACCAGGCCCCGGTGCGACGCCGCGACGATGAGGTCGACGCCGGTGTCCTCCGCCCATGCGCAGACGGCGGCGGGCGGATATCCGTCGAGGAGTACGCCCTCGCCCTCGGGGACGCCGGCGACCACCTCGTCCAGCCAGGTTCGCGCGGCGGACTCGATGTCTTCGGGATCCGGTGCCCACGCGCCGGCCTCGCCGGTGTAGAGGAGCGGCCACGGCGCGACGTGGACGAGGCTGAGCTTGCCCGGCCCGGCCGCGGCCCGCAGGCGACGAGCCTCGCTCAGGGCATCCTGTGCGGCGTCCGACCGGTCGACGCAGACGGCGATGTGCTGGTAATTGGCTGGTTCCACCTGGCGTGCACCTCGGGACGTCGTCGGCCGGGGGCGCCCGGGAAATCGGGCGGAACCCCGACCGACCGGGACGTCCCCATGATGCCCGAACCGCGCGCCCGCGGCGGCCGCCCGTCGTATCGTTGAGGCCCCCCGACCTGTGAGGCCGCCCATGTTGGACGTCCGCTTGGCGATCGCGAGCAAGCGCGATCATCGCGACTTCGACCCTCGGCCGCTTCCGCCCGACGTGCTCGACCGGATTCTCGACGCCGGCCGCCTCGCGGGCAGCGCGAGGAATCGGCAGCCGTGGCGATTCTTCGTCGCGGAGGGTCCCGCCGATCGCGCCGAGTTGGCCCGTTGCGTCTACGTGCCGCGGACGGTCGCGGGCGCCGCGGTGGCGGTTGCGATCGCCGTGCGTCTCGGAGGCAGCGCGCTCGGCGGGTTCGACGCGGGCCGGGCGGCCCAGAACATGATGCTCGCCGCCTGGTCGGAGGGTGTCGCGTCCTGCCCGAACGGCATCGCGGATCCCGCCGTCGCCCGGACCGTGCTCGGGGTCGACGACGACGAGACCCCGATCATCGTGATCTCGTTCGGCTTCCCGGCCCGACCCCGCGACCCGGGGCGGCGCAGCGCCGACGAGTGGAGTGCCCGGGCGGCGCGACTCGCGCTCGATCGCTTCGTGGTGAGACTATGGTCGCGCCCGCCGGAGAGACCGGTGATGAAACGCCGGCGGGTGTCGCGGGACAAGAACGACAGGAACGCTCCGCTCACGTAACGTGTCTGCGGAGAGCGGCTCGGGAAGCTCCACCGTTCCCGGTGCGCCGTGATGGATGACTCCGGATGGAGGGACGTTGGTCGAACGGAAAGTGCGCGAGGAGTTGCCGACCTGCCGCGAGGTGGTCGAGCTCGTGACCGATTACCTGGAGGGCCAGATGGCGCCCGATGACCGGGAGCGGTTCGAGATGCACCTCGCGATCTGCGAGCCCTGCGCCACATACCTCGAGCAGATGCGACTCACGATCGGCGCGGCGGGCGCCCTCGACGACTCGAAGATCCCCGACCATCAGCGCGACGGTCTCGTCGCCGCGTTCCGGGAGCTCTTCGCCTGACGCGCTACCGGTTCCTGCGCTCAGGCGGGATCGACCCGCTGACCGGCGTCGCCTGGCGTCCGGGCGAGTGGACCGCGCCAGCGGGCGGCGTTGTGGCCTACCGGGCCGCCGACCTGCCGCACTGGGCTTCGCAGGAGCTCTGGACCGTCGAGCTCGACGGGGAGCTGACCGAGCGGACACATTCGATCGTGGCGGCGCGGGCGCGCGTCGTCGAGCGGGTCCCCGCGTGGGATGCCGAGGCGGCGGCTGCGTTCGTCGACGCCTGCCTCACCCGCCGCCCCGAGCTCGCCACCGATGCGGGCGGCAACCCGTGCACGGCCGGGTACATCGCAGCCCACGCAGCGGGCGTCGTCGCCGAGGAGGCGGGGCAGAGCTACGCGGCGGCCTACGACGCCGAGCGCGCGTGGCAGTCCCAGTGGATCGCCGACCGGCTGGGGCTCCCCGCGACCCCCTGACCGGCCCCGGCTACTCCGCCGGGGGCCAGCGCTCCTCGGGGCGCGGCTGGATCTCGCCGTAGGTCAGCATCCGCTGGCGGCTCGGGTCCATCGCCTCGAGGGGCCGGACCGCGGGTGCGCGCCACATCTCGAAGTTGGCGCACGCGGCGTCCGGGTCGTCCGGGTTCTGCCGGATGGCCTCGGCAAGTGCCTGGGCGTCGCCGAGGCCGATGCCGGAGCTGGCGCCGGTCTCGGGTCCGAAGAAGTGGGCGGAGTCGCCGATCAGGAGGAGTCCGGGGATCCACCACTGGGGGCACGACAGGAGCTGCGGCTCGCCGTAGCGGATCTGATCGGTCGAGGTGAGCCCCTGGATGCCCGCCTCGGACTCGGGCAGCAGGTCGATGAACATCTGCTTAATCGCCTCGACGCCCGGCGCGAGCGCGGCCTCGCGGCCGACCTTGTCGATGCTCCGCCACCCTGCCGAGCCCTCTGGCCAGGCGAGCGTGCCGATGTGCCCGCCGTCGCTGAAGTAGCGCATCGCGAAGGACGTCTTGTTCTGCGACGACGTCATCCACTGAATGGTCGCGTCGGGGATGGGGTCGAACTTGGCTTCGAGCCCCGCCATCTCGCGGACCGGGGAGTTGATCCCGTCGCATGCGACGACGAGGTCGGCCGCGACCTCGCGGCGCCCGTCCGGGCCTTCGACGACGACGCCGACGACGCGGTCGGTGCCGTCGCGCATCAGGTCGACGACGACGTGCTCGTACTCGACGGGCAGGTCACGCGCGAGCAGGTGCAGGACGGTGCCGACGTTCACGGCGATCGCGACGGTGCTGCCGTCCTCGCGTGGAGCGATGTCCCAGCCGGACTCCCGGATCTGGTGGAGCACGCCGAGCTCCTCGAACGGCGGAAAGCCCTGGAAGCCGAGCATGTACCCGCGGGGGATGTAGGCCCCCTCCTCCATCCGTTCGAACACCATCGGCTCGAACCCGCGCAGCCGAAGCAGCCGCGCCAGCATGAGCCCGACCATCCCGCCACCGGCAATCGCGATTCGCATCATGGCCCTAGGTTAGTCAACGAGGTTCGAGGTGCGCCTTCCGCCGGTCGGGAGGATTCGACCGTCCTGCGTCCGCGCCTGTTCGTCGACGGGACCCTCCTGTCCACGTCCGACCACCCGATGGCCCGACCACCGCGAGCGACGAGAACCGCCTGTCCAGCAGCGGGGTCCTGTACGCTCCCCCCGCCCGCGCGAAGTCTTCGCGGCACGCCACGCGAACGCCAGGAGGAAAGACCTGTGTCGCTGACACCCATCGCCGCAGAAGTTGACTACCCGTTTCTGAACATCGTCTGGACGATGCTCGTCATCTTCGCCTGGGTCATCTGGTTCTGGCTGCTGATCTCGATCGCCGGGGACCTCTTCCGCCGGCACGACATTGGCGGCGGCAAGAAGGCCCTGTGGCTCGTGTTCCTGATCTTCGTGCCGTTCGTCGGCGTGCTGGTGTACCTCATCGTCAACGGAGACGAGATGGCCGAGCGCAACGAGAAGCAGGTCAGGGCGCAGCAGGAGGAGATGGACACCTACATCAAGTCGGTGGCCGGCGGAAGCGCCGCGGAGATCGAGCGGGCGAAGGGCTTGCTGGACTCGGGCGCCATCACGCAGGCGGAGTTCGACCAGATCAAGGCGAAGGCGCTCGCGTAGTTCTGCTCAGGGTCCGGCCCCGCTCGCAGCGGCGCCGGACCCGCCCGCTGCGCCCGAGGCGCGGCCCGAGCGGCCGTCGCCTCGGGCGCGCCGGGCGGCGAGTGGGCGGCGATCGTGACCGACCGGGCAGAGTGACCGCGCCCCGGACCGAGGCGCGAATCGAGGCCGAGCGCGAGGGCGTCACGATGGCCCTCTACCTCGCGATCGTGACCCTGGCAGAGGCCGGTGCCCTCGACAGCGGCGGGGTGGGCGCCGACGCAACGGTTGCGGCGATCTGGGGCACCGCGATCGGCTTGGCACTGGCGCATGTCTTCGCCTTCGACCTCTCGGCCAGGATCTTCGCGGCGGGGCGGCCGCACCGGTCCACGCGACTCAGCGCCACGGCGCAGGTGATCGCGGCCGGCGGCGTCGCGGCCCTGGCCACACTCCCCTTCCTGGTGTTCTCGAGGGACGTCGCGTTCACGATCTCGGGGCTCCTCATGGCCGCGCTCATCGGCCTCACCGGCTTCGCCGCTGCCCGGGCCGGAGGTCATGGGCACGGCCGGGCGACGGCAGTGGCGGTCGTGACCCTCGTCATCGGCGCCTTGGTCGTCGCCGTGAAGGCGGGACTCGGCCACTAACGCCAATGCCCCGGCAGGATTCGTTTCCGTTGGCCGACGATGCGAACGAGGCGGCGCAGCTCGTCGTGGTCCAGGCGGAGGACCTCCAGCCAGCGGATGCCGTCTGGTCCGAACACCGACCGCACCAGGCCGAGCGCGTCTCGCACCTTGCCTCGCGTCGGTGGCGGCGTCGGCTCAACGGCGAGTGCGAGCGGTCACGTCCGGGCCGGGAACTCCACCCGGTTGCGCCCGCACCGCAGGCGGCGCACGGCGGTGGCGGGATCGCCGATCTTGCGCTCTGGCATCGCGTCCAACGCACTCGTTCATTGACGCGGGCGTTCACGAAGCCCTCTCGGCCTTGGTCCGATCAACTGAATCGATCCTTCGGCAATGCTTCCGGTGCTAACGTCGTGAAGGGGCGCGGCGTGCGCGTTGCCTCGGCGTGAGTCGTCCCCGATCCCGTCGCCGCGGCCGGGTGCGCTCCGGGTCCCGATTTGGGTCTGGTGCCGTCCTGACCGTGAGACGAGGAGCCCGATGAGACACGCCAGGCAGGTTCTTGTCGTCGCCGCCATCGTCGCAGCCGGGGCGGTTCCGGCGCTTGGAGCGATCGACCCCAAGTTCCGGTGGGAGTCACCGGAACAGGTGGGCGGGCTCCCGCCCCTCGTTGCGACCAGCCATATGACGACCAGCCCCGACGGGGGCATCCTGACCGTCGCCACGGGATTCAGCACGACGACCACGGTCGGCGCGCGACGCATCGCCAACGGCCCGTGGATTCCTGTGACGATGCCGCCAAGTGCGGGCCCTCCACCGTTTCGGGTTGACACCGACGACGTTGGGGACTTCGTCGTGGCCGCTCAGGCGAGCGGAGGCCAGGTTGTCGTGGTGCCAGGGAATGCGTCCACGCCCCAAGGCGCTCCACTCACGACGTCCGGTGAAGCAAGGGTCGCTCTTGGGGCAGCGGGCGATGCCGCTGCTGCGTGGGCCGACCCGACCGGGTCCCTGCACGTGTCGTTTCGGCCGGCCGGAACATCGTGGGAGACGCCAGCGCGTTGTCTGCACCGTTGACCGGGGCAGCGGTCGACGGTATCGACATCGCGGTTGGTCCGTCTGGGGGAACCGTCGTGGTGTGGACCGTCAGGACGCCGACGAGCGAGGCCTTGCTGGCGTCCCGACGGACTGGGCCGGGGCTGTGGACCGCGGCGCAGGTGGTCGTCGAGGAGCCGTCCAGCCCTCCACAGGATCGACTCGCGATCGGCCCCAACGGAGGAGTGCTCGCGGTCGATGCGTCGGGTCGTGCCGCTGTGCTCTGGAGCAAGGTGGTCTCGTCGACGCTCAGCCAGGTCTTCTCGGGATCGATGGCGGCAGACAGTGTGTGGACGGTCGATGGCGTCGTCGGCGATTCGGATCGATTCAGCGCGGTGACCCTTACGCTGGCGATGAACCGGGCCGGGGATGCGCTCGCCGGCTGGTCCCGCGGATCTGATGCCTCTTCGTCCGGTTCTGTCCGGTCGGTCACCGTTCTCCGCCGTGTGGCGGGCGGCGCCTGGGGTGCGCCCGAGACGATTGCGCGAGACGCTGACGCGGGAAGCTTTCGCGCAGCTCTCGAGGTGGCCAGTGACGGCTCGACGATTGCCGGTTGGATACGGCGAGCGCCGACCGGGCTCGCTGGTGTGCCGGTCGCCGCCGTTCGGACCGGAGGCGGACCATGGTCCGCCTCCGTTGACCTGACACTGCCAAAGGAAGGGTCTTCACTCGGGCGCCACATCGCCGGGGTGGCATTGGACGACGCCGGACATGGAGTTGTCGCCTGGTCCGACGGTCCCGTCGGCGAGCAGACCTGGATCGCGCGATTCTCGCCGACGAGCGCGCCGCCGAAACGGGGGCCGACACGTCTCCTGAAATTCGCGGGTCCCTCGTCCGGACTCGCGGGGACCCTCGTCAATCTCGATGTGACCCTGAACCAGGCGGTCGAGAGGACTCCCGTCGAAGTGCAGCGGCGCGTCGGGAGACGGTGGCGCGCCGTGCGTGCGGTGGCGATCTCGGGGAGGAAGCTGCGTGTCGCCGTGAGGCTGCCGCAGCCCGGATCGCATCGGTACCGCCTCGTCATCAACGGAGTCGGCACCTCGGCCGTCGTCACGATCAGGTCGACGAGATCGACGACCCCTGCGGTTCCGGTCTGCGAGCGCGCGCAGCAAGCGGTTGCGGGCGCGGGCGCCGTATGGGTCAGGTGCGCCGAGGCAGCCGGCCAAACCCTCTGGAAGATCGACACAGCGCGCCGGCGCCGGGTGGGGGCGCCGGTCCAGATCGGAGCGACCACCGACGTGGCCGTCGGCCGAGGGGTGGTCTGGTTGCTCGAGCACGAGCGCATCGTGCCCGTGGACGCCACCACACTCAGGGTCGGGACGCCGATCGAACTCACCCCAGGCGCTGACGAGGCTGCCACTAAGATCGCCACCGATGGCGGAGACGTCTGGGTGCTCATCGGACCCCCGGACGGGCCCGGCGGCGGCCAAACGCTTGTTCGGATCGACGGCGGCACCCGACAGGTCACGATGCGAGTCGCTCTCCCGGCATCCACCCGCGACGAGGGGAGCGAGGCGATCATCCCCGGCGCTCGGGGGATCTGGATTCCCCGCCGGCTCTTCGAGATGGGACACAGCTACCTCCTCGACCTGCTCCGCGTCGATCGTGTGTCTGGGCGTGTCACACGCGTCAGCGGTGCCGACGACTACGGGCTCGTCGCGGGTGGACCGAGCGGGCTTTGGGGAACCCGAGCGACGACGGGCGCGCTTCCCCGCAGGGTTCGCCTGGTGCGCATCGATCCGCCGGCCGGGCCTGCCGGCAGTGACCTTTCCCGCCTCTCGCTGCGAGCCCTCGTGGTCGGCAACGGACGGATCTGGGGCGACACAACCCGCAACGTGCGGGGCACGAATCGCCTGGCGGTTCGGATCCAGCACTACGTCGTCGCGATCAACCCGGCCAGCGCGCGACCGGCGGGCGTCCTCAAGCCGATCGGGCCTGTGCTGCAGAGCGGGGATCTGCGTCTGGTCGCCGACGGTCGGCACGCATGGGCGCTCATTCCCGAGCTGGGGGTGCTCTTGGGAGTCCCATCGCGATGACCAGGAGTGCCGCGGGCGTCCGGGCCGGTTCCCGGTCCCCGCCCGCACCGCGGATCGTTCTCGACCGTCTGTCGCCCCTGCGGCCCCTGCGCGAACCTTGCCAGGAGGGTCGACGCAGCATCAACGGTACAACTCTGCGCGCGCACAAATTGCCTGGAAACGGGCCTCAAGCGAGGCCCAACTCAGCGTTGCATAGCGTAGGCATCTGCGGATAGCGGCAATATGAAGCGCGTCGAGGAGGGAGCGGGCGAGCTTGTCACATCGAAAGCCAACCACCAGGAGCGAGGGACCGGCGAAGGCAGGCGCGAAAGCCAAGCCAGGTGCGAGTGAGGCCACGCCGATCAAGGTGCGAAAAGGCGAGAAGGTCGGCGTCGTCCTCTCGGGCGGCAACCCGCGCATCGCGAAGGCGGACGGCGACGCCCCGGTACAGGCGTACATCGCCGGGATGCCGGGGTGGAAGCGCGACCTCGGGAAGCGCCTCGACGCGCTCATCGTGCGGAACGTGCCCAACGTGCGAAAGGCCGTGAAGTGGAACTCGCCGTTGTACGGCATCGAGGGTCAGGGTTGGTTCCTGGGGCTCCACACCTTCACGCACTACGTCAAGGTGGCCTTCTTCCGCGGTACGTCGCTGCGACCGGTCCCGCCCGGCGCCAGCAAGGGCAAGGACACGCGCTACATCGACATCCACGAAGGCGACGAGCTCGACGAGGCGCAGCTGGCGAACTGGGTGAAGCAGGCCGCCGCGTTGCCCGGCTTTCTCGGGCCTCGACCCTGAACAGGCCACGTGGGGCCACTCCGTCGGGCGCGCTTGTCGTATCGCGTGGCGATAGCGCGGTTGATCGTCAGGTGACGGATCATGCGCTCGATGCGGTTGCGCTCGCGATACACGCGCCTGTTCCAGCGGATTTTGGCCTTGCGATTGGATTCGCGCGGAATGCAGGAACGGATGCCGGCCTCAGGCAGGCTGGCGCGGATGATTGGTGATTGGTACCTTCGCAAGATAGAAAGAAACAGCCGAATGAGGTGCAAACAATATGAAAGAGAGCGCAACGACCAAGGGCGAATCCCCTTCTCGGCTGATCGACGCGAGGATCAAGGAACTGGACGACTGGAGGGGCAAGACGCTCTCCCATGTCCGCGCTCTCATCAAACAGGCTGACCCTGAGGTGGTCGAGGAGTGGAAGTGGAGAGGTGTTCCGGTTTGGTCTCACGATGGACTGATCTGCACCGGCGAGACGTACAAGAGCGTCGTGAAGCTGACGTTCTCCAAGGGCGCTTCGCTCAAGGACCCTTCAGGACTCTTCAACTCCAGCCTTGAAGGCAACGTCAGGCGCGCTATCGATCTCCATGAGGGTGATGAAATCGATGAGGATGCCTTCAAGACGCTCATACGCGCCGCTGCAGCCCTGAACAGGTCATCGGCCCGATAGTCGAATCCGGGGCCTCATGAGTTGGCGCCTTTCCTCGCCGGTGCGATGTCCGCCGCTGCCTGCGATCTGCCGGGCGGCGGAGGAGACAGTCAAGTCCCGGCGCCCCGCAAACGCCGGGTCGTCGTTCAGCGCGACGGTGCGCCCGGCCTCCTTGCGCAGCGCGGCGAGGTGCCCCTCCCGTTCGCATCGTTGCTGGGCCTGCGCCTCAGCCCTGCGGGTGGGCGCCGCTCCAGCTCGGCGACACCCGCCGGGGCGTCCGGAAGGCCGCTCGCGGCGGCCGACTCAAGTCACCCCCACGCGCCGAGGTCCGTGTCGGACGCGAGCACCGCGTTCGTCTCCCTGCTCCACCCCGACGCGGGCTCGCTTGTGGGGCCCCTCGGGCGGCCCGCCCGTGCGGCGTGATCCCGCTCATAGAGCCATTCTCGGAGGATGCCCCCGGCAGGATTCGAACCTGCGACACCAGGTTTAGGAAACCTGTGCTCTATCCCCTGAGCTACGAGGGCGCCGGGTCAGGATAACCCGCGCTTCGCGGGGCGTGGCAGGATGGACCCCGTCCCGCCGACGAAGGACGCGCATGGCACACGACATCGAGGGGCTGACCGCGGCCGCGATCTGCGACGCGCTCGCCAAGCGCCACGACCATCGCGCCCACATCCTCGACCTCATCACCCCGACGCCCGGGGAGGTGCTGTTCGGCCAGGCCGCGACGATCCGGTTCTTTCCGAACCGGCGCGACCACCACAGTGCCGAGGACCGCTTCGACCAGCTCCTGGGCGCGGTGACCGGCACCGGACACGTGCTCGTGCTCAGCTGCGGCGGCCACGAGGACCAGGCGCTCGCCGGCGGCAAGAAGGTCGCGCGCATCGAGGCGGCCGGGTTCACCGGACTGCTCACCGACGGGCGCCTTCGCGACCTCGAGGAGATCGCCGGTTTCGACCTTGTCGCCTACTGCGGCGGCGAGACCGTGCGCGCCGCCGGCGACGCCGTCACCCCGCTCGCCGCGAACGTGCCCGTCGAGATCGACGGCGTCGGCGTGCTGCCCGGCGACTGGATCTACGCAGACGGCGCGGGTGCCGTGGTCATCCCCGCCGGGGATCTCGACGCGGTCCTCGCGCACGCCCACCTGATCGAGGAGAGGGATGCCGCAGCGGTCACCGCCGCGCGGTTGCGCCTGAAATAGGTCGGCTGCCTTCGTGGTCCCCGTCGCAAGTACGGGCTCGCTTCCCGTGCGAAAACCGAGTCAGGTGAGCGGGCGTGACCGCCCGCCCCGGCGGGCGAAACCAGGCTCGGCCGAGGGCCGAAGTCCCTCGCCGAGCCCTCGTTCCACCTCAGGCGCGCGCGGAAGCGGGTCCGGCCGCTCTCGGAGAGCCATCACGGTGGGGCCGAGGAAGACGCCTGGCGACGGTTTGCAGCCGGGAGACGTGGTCGTACTTCCGACGGGACCGCTTAGGCGGCGAGCGACGCCAGGTAGCGCTCCCACGACTTGGGGCGCTTCGGCGCAGCCACCGAGATGAACACCGACGGCGACGGCGGCCGCGGCTTCGTCTTGGGGAACATCTTGATCTCGCCGGGAAGGTGATCCCCCTTGCGCGAGTTGCACGGCGCGCACGAGGTGACGACGTTGTCCCAGTTCGACCCGCCGCCGCGGCTCCGCGGCACGACGTGGTCGACGGTCAGGCGGGTGGACGAGCCGCAGTACTGGCACGAGTAGCCGTCGCGGGCGAACAACGCGCGCCGCGTGATCTTGCGGGCCTCGTAGCGCGGCACGCGGACGAGGTACACCAGGCGGATGACCTGCGGTTTGACAAAGCTGCTGCCCGACGTGCGTATCGGGATGGCCGCCTCCTCGAGCACCTCCGCCTTCTCCTTCAGGACGAGCACGACCGCCCGCTGCAACGATGTGACGTTGATCGGTTCGTAGCTTGCATTCAGCACCAGTACGCGGTGCGACATTGCCAGCTTGTCTCCCCGGATCGTGGCTCGACCGAGCCGTTCCGGGGCGGATGTTAGCCGGACGCGGCCCCGGTTGGGTACGAACCCAGGAACACGACCTCCGCGACGCGCTGCTCGTCGATCGCGCGTATCGCGGCGTCGACCGCGAGGTCGCGCGCCCGGCTGCCCTCCATGTCGATGAAGAACATGTACCGGCCCAGGCCCGTCTTCGACGGGCGGCTCTCCAGCTTCGTGAGGTTGACGGCGCGCATCGCGAACTCCTGGAGGATCGCGAGCAACCCGCCCGGACGGTCGCGCTGCGGGACGCAAATGATCGACGTGACGAAGCGCCCCGGCCCGATCGCCTCGACGTTATGGCGCCCGAGGAGCACGAAGCGTGTCGCGTTCTCGCGGGAGTCCTCGATGTCGGCCGCCAGGACCTCGCCCCCGTAGATGTCGGCGGCACGCAGCGGTCCGATGGCCGCCCACGGCTCCGGCGAGTCGACCACGATGCGCACGGCGTCCGCAGTGGAGTTCGCCGCGACGATCTCCACCCCGGGCAGGTTCTCCCGGAGCCACACCGAGCACTGGGGCGGCGCGTGCGGGTGCGACAGAACGCGCCGCACATCCGGCAACGTGAGACCCGGACGAACGACCAGGTGGTGGCGCACCGGATGCACGATCGCGGCGCGGATCACCACCTCGCCCGCGCCGGCCGCCAGGTGGTCGAGGGTCTGGTTGACGGACCCCTCGATCGAGTTCTCGATCGGCACGAGCGCCTCGGGAACCGCGCCGGATCGCACCGCCTCGAAGCAGTCGGCAACCGTCGCGTACGGCACGAGCCGCTGCTCCGGCTCGGGGCCGACGAGGCGCAACAGCGCCTCCTCCGCGAACGTCCCGGGTGGGCCGAGGTAGCCGACTCTCATGCCGGCGGCGCCGCGGGCGCGATGGACGGAGCCGGGTCATTGCGGGCCGCGGCGAGGGCCCGCTCCTCCTCCGGGGAGAGCCGCTGAGCCGAGGCGCCGCCCACGACCTCCTTGAGGTACACGCGCGCGTGGTCGCGAGCGTGGAGCGAGGTGATGATGGCCCCCTCCCCTTGCGCGTTAAGGATCGCCATCGACCACGACTGCTGGCCGCCCATGTCCCGGTAGGCGTCGTACCGGACGATCCCCTGGAAGCGCAGCGCCCCGCGCAGCCCGGCGTTCGTGTGCTCGGTCAACCGGGCCACCTCGGCCCGCAGATCGTCGATCCGCTCGCCCAGCCGTTCGAGCGAGCGCGCGAGCGCCGCCTGCCGGTCGACGACCCCGCCGGACGTCCCGTCGGGCAGCAGGACCCGCTGGTCTGCCCTGACCCGCCGAAGGCGGATCCACAGGACGATCGCCAAGACCAGCGCGATCGCGCCGGGTGCTCCGGCGATCGCGACGACCCAGACTGCGACCTCGTTGTCCACCGGGTCACCCCCCGGCTACTGCAGGTTGAATTCGACCGAGTACTGCGCGCTGTTGTTGCCGGTCACCTTCTCGTCGGGCACCGGCGTGACCTCCACCTTGATCGTGCTCTTGTCGGTGAAGTACGGCGCGGCGCCGAGCGGGAACGTGAGCTTCCGCTGGTTCGCCTCGCCCGGCTCGATCTGAGTGATCGTCTGCGTCTGGGTCGTACCCTGCGGGTTGTTCGGCGTGATGTACGTGAACTTCACGTCGACGTTCGATTCGACGAAGTCGCCGCCGTTCTCGACGGTGACCTCGAACCTGATGTCCGTCGTCCCGACGAGGGACACGGTGTTGCCCGTGAGCTGCTTGCGCTCCGCGCCGCGTACCGCGAACGTGCTCGCGAGGCCGAGGCCGTGCTTGCCCGTCCCGGCGGTCGTCCCGGCCGTCGTGTCACCCGACGGGCGAACCCGCTTGAGGCTGCTGATCACCTTGCCGGCACCGCTGGGGGACGTCTTGTCGTAGTTCTGTCCCGGGAAGAACTCCGAGCGCTTGACCTGGGCATCCTTGATCTTGTCGGCCTGCAGCGCGTTCTCCGTCGGACCGACGAACGACGTCCGGTAGATCACGTCGCTCGCGGCGAGCACCTGCATCGGCGCGGCGAGGGTGATGGCCGCCTGGGCCGCGTCCTTCGTGTTGACGGCCGCGTCGATGGCTGCCGGCAGCTGCTGGAGGCCGAGGGCGCGGTACTCGAGCGCGGTGATGAGCGTGCGGTTCGGCGCGTTGAGGCGGTCGGGCGGGTTGAGCTTGTCGGCCCGGTTCACGAGCGCCTGCGCCTGGGTGGACAGGTCGGTGACCTGCGGAAGGATCTGCGCGACGCGCAGGAAGCCCTTGTTGTCGAGGAGCTTCTGCAGCGCCTGTCCCTGCGCGGTCGATTCGTCGGCGATCGCGTTCGACGTGGTGAGGTAGCTGCGGTACGAATCCACGAGCTTGTCGCGCTGGCAGCCGCGGATGGTGCTCACGAGGATCAGGATGATCACGACGAGCAGCCCGACCGCGATCAGCAGCCGGATGCGCGGCTGCTGCAGCGGCGAGCCACCGCTTCCGCCACCCGACGATCCGCCGCGTGAAGACCCACCTCCGCGACCTCGACTGCGGGGGTCGCGCCGGGGGGGTCGTTCCGCGGGCGCCTCGTCTCCGTCGAGAATGTCGTCATCGATGAACGACACGAGCTACCCGAGTTCCCTGCGATCAGTGTTCGTCGTCTCGGTCCCCAGTGGATGCAAGAGTGGGCGAGGGGGGACTCGAACCCCCAAGCTCTTTCGAGCACTAGACCCTGAACCTAGCGTGTCTACCAATTTCACCACTCGCCCGTGGCGTCCTGCCCGTTTCAGGGTCGCAGGATGCTAGCACGGGGGTGGCGAAGGGAATCTCCTGTGAGTTTGCCCACCGAACAGCACCAGCTGGTCCTCGGACGGTACCGCCTCGGGGCCGTCCTCGGCCGGGGCGGAGCCGCTGTCGTGCACCGCGCGCTCGACATCCGGACCGGCCAGGGGGTGGCGGTCAAGGAGATCCCGGTCGAGCTCGACATGGCACGGCGGGCGGGCGCGGAGGTGCGCGCGGCGAGCCTCCTGTCCCACCCCGGGACCGTGCGCCTGCTGGACTTCGGCGAGGACCACGCAGCCTGCTATCTCGTGAGCGAACTGGTCGACGGCCCGTCGCTCGCCGAGCACCTGCGCGCCGGCGGTGGGACGGATGTCGCGGCGACGGTCACGGTGATCGCCGACGTGCTCGACGGTCTCGCGCACGCGCACGAACGCGGCGTGACCCACCGCGACGTCAAGCCGGCAAACATCCTGATCGACCGCACGGGGCGAGGCCGGCTGACCGACTTCGGCATCGCCCGCATCCAGGGAGAGGCGGGGTTGACGGTCGCCGGCGGACTCGTCGGGACCGTGTCCTACATGGCTCCCGAGCAGGCCCGGGGCGAGCCGACCGGGCCGGCCGCCGACGTCTACTCCGCGTGCCTGGTGCTCTACGAGGCGCTCACTGGGCGCAATCCGAACGCAGGGTCGAGCCCTGCCGAGACGCTGCGGCGGGCGGCGGGCGGGCGCGTGCCCCCGCTGGCTCAGCACCGCCCCGATCTTCCGGCCGCCCTCTGCCGCGCCGTCGACGAGGGGCTCGCCGCCGATCCACGCTCCCGCCCCGCGCCGGCGTGGCTGGCACGGACCCTGCGGGCGCAGATCCCGTCGATCCAAGCCGGCACCCGTCCGAAGAGCCGCCTCGGCAAGCGCGCACCCGCCGCGGTCGCCGCGATCGGCGCCGCCGGACTCGCGGCGGTGGCGCTGCGCGAGGTCACCGACCTGCAGACGGGAGGAATCGCGCTCGCGGCGGCCGGGGCGGGCGTGGCGTTCGCGGTGGCTCCGTGGCCGACGGCCCTCGCCGCCTGGGCCGGCGCGATGGTAGCGCTGGGCACGGCGGCCCCCGGCCTGGCGATGGTGCTCGGCTCCCTCGGCCTGGTCGCGCTCCTCCCGCTGCGCACCCGGGCGCGCCTGGCGCTGGTTCCGGCCGCCGCGCCGATCCTCGCGGCCCTGGGACTCGCGCCGGTCTTCGCGGCGGTGGCCGGGTCGGTCCGCGGATGGCGCTGGCGTGTCTGGGCCGCGCTGACGGGTGCGGCGGCGATGCTCGCCTGGCAGGTCGTCATGGGGGCCGATCCGGGCATCGACGGCGGACGGATCGTCGGCGTGTGGGACCGTGTCGAGGGGGTCGTCTCGCCGATCGAGACCGTCACCCGCCTCGCCGAGCCGCTGCAGGCGCGGCCCTCCATCGCGATCGCCGCGGGCCTCGTCGCCGCGGCCGCGCTCGTCTTCCCCGCGCTTCTGCGCATGCGGTCGGGCGTGCCTCGGGCGGTGGGCGCAGCGGTGCTCGTCGGTCTGCTCATCGTCGGCGTGGGCGCGGCCGGCGGGAGCATCGAGGCGGCGGCCGGGGCGTTCCTGCCCGGCGGTATACTCGTCGTGGCCTGGGCCGGGAGTCCGTGGCGGCGACTGCGACGCGGGGTGGATCGGCAGGCAACTGTCACACTCGGCGGGGCCACCGTGGAACGACTGCCTGCCGCATGAGCTCATTACGCAACGTGGAGGACACCATCGGAGGGTTCGTCGAACGGATCTTCGGGCGGCTGTTTCGCGGTCACGTCGAGCCCGTCGAGCTCGCCCGCAAGCTCGCCCGGGAGATGGAGGATCACAAGACCGTCTCCGTCTCACGCGTCTACGTGCCGAACGAGTACGTCGTCTACCTCTCCCCGACTGACCGCGAGCGGTTCGCGTCGTTCGAGGGGTCGCTGACCACCGAGCTCGGCGTCTACGTGGCCGAGCGCGCACGCCACGAGGGATTCACGCTGCTCTCGCAGCCGAAGGTCCGCCTTGAGACCGACACTGACCTGCGCCTGGGCGAGTACGGAATCGCATGCCGTGTCGTCGACCCGCCGGCGGAAGCCCCCGCCGAGGTCGACGCCAGCACGAACGCCGACGAGGTCCCGGCACTCGACAACCTCACCCGCTTCCCCCCGGCGCCGCCGGAGGCGTCCGCCGCGGTCGTGATTCCAATCGCCGCGGCCGCGGCGACCGACGACCCCGACCAGTTCCACGACCCGCCCGCCGAAGCGGCGGAGGGCGTGATCGCCGACGAGCTCCCCGCTGCCGACGCCGAAGCGGACGGGGTCGAGTCCACCGAGCAGGCTGCCGACGGCGAGCCGCAGCCCGCGGCGCCCGAGGCTGAGGCCGGGCCCGCGGGCGATGTCGAATCCGATGCCGTGCGGGTGGCAGCGGGCGACGACGGCGAAGTCGATGCCGAGCCGGATGCGGTCGAGCCCGCCGGAGACGCCGAGCCGGTTCCCCTCCCGCTCCCGACCGTCCCGGTGGCCGAGCTCATCCCCGAGCCGGTGCCTGAGGCGCAGGCGGTGCCACTGCCCGCCCCGGGCGGGTACGAGCCGCTCGCCGGTGTCAGCGGAACCCAGATCCTCTCCGCCGCGGACGCGCAGGCCGAGGGACTCATGTCGGAGGAGGTCGCCCTGATCGTCGACGGGCGCCGTCACCGGGTGACGCAGCGCACCACCACGCTCGGCCGCAGCCGCGACTGCGACATCGTGGTTCAGGACGCCAACGCGAGCCGCCAGCACGCCGAGGTGCGCCACATCGGGCTCGACTACTTCCTCGTGGACCTCGGGTCCACCAACGGCACCATCGTCAACGGGCAGCGCATCCGCCGCCACCCGCTCGCGCACGGCGACCGCATCCTGATCGGGACGACGGAGATCGTCGTGGAGCACCTCACGTGACCGAGACCGGCCTGCTGATCGCCGAGGGGGCGTTCCTGATCCTGCTCTTCCTCTTCGTCTGGTCGATCGTGCGCTCCTCCAGCCGCGACCTGCGCGACGCGGCGCCGATCTCCGCCCCGCCGATCGCAGGCCCCACCCACTCGGGCGACACGGGCGGCCAGCCGGTGGTCGCTCGCGTCGCGGAGCCGCCGCCGGCGCCGTCGCCGTCGCCCGCACCGCTTGCGCCGGTCATCGCGGGCCTCGACGCCACCCCCGAGCCCGAGCCGGTCGAGAGCTCGACGCTGCGCGAGCGCCCCAGCGGGCCCGCGTTCGAGCTCTCGGTCAACATCCGGCCGCGGCTGATCGTGACCGCGTCCCCATCGCTCGCGCCCGGCGGCGAGTACCCGCTCGAGGCGGGTATGACCATCGGCCGGTCACGCAGCAACGGCATCCCCATCTCCGACCAGTTCGCCTCGCACATGCACGCCAGGGTGTTCCCACGGGGGCACTTCTTCTACATCGAGGACCTCAGCTCGACGAACGGCACCTTCGTGAACGGGCGCCGCATCGACGAGCAGACCCAGCTCAAGGTGCGCGACGAGATCCGCCTGGGTGAGACGGTCCTGCGCTACGAGGAGTAAGGGAACGGCGTGCCGCCGGCGATCCGGATACGCAGCAGCCGAGAGTCCTGATGGCGAGCGCCCTGCGACTCGTCGAGCTCGCGCACGCGTCGAACACGGGCCGCGTCCGCACCCAGAACGAGGACCGTTCCCTGGCGGCGCCGCGCCTCCTCGCCGTCGCCGACGGAATGGGCGGCGCCAAGGCCGGCGAGGTCGCCGCGGAGATCACGGTCGAGGCGATCGCCGCGATCGGAGACGCCCCCAGCGTGGAGGCGTTGCGCGGCAGCCTCCTCGACGCGAACCGGCGCATCCGCGCGGTGGCCGAGGACGACCCCGCCCGGGCGGGCATGGGGACCACGGTCACGGCCGCGCTCCTCGACGACGGCGGCACGACCCTCATGCACGTCGGCGACTCCCGCGCGTACCTCCTGCCGCGACGGTGCGCTCCGCCAGATCACCGACGACCATTCGATCGTCGCCGAGATGGTCCGTCAGGGACAGATCAGCCCCGACGAGGCGGCCCGGCACCCATCCCGGAACATCATCACACGGGCGCTCGGCGCCGAGCCGGACGTGCAGATCGACGAGGTGCGCCTCGACCTCGTGCCCGGCGACGTCGTCCTGCTCTGCACCGACGGGCTGTCGTCGATGGTCGACGACGCGCTGATCGAGGAGACCACCGCCGGCGCGGCCACCCTGGCGGACGCCGCCACCGCGCTCATCGACGCCGCGCTCGAGCACGGCGGGCACGACAACGTGACGGTGGTGCTCGCCCGGATCGGCGAGGCCGGCGACGGCGCCCCCGAGATTACCGGCGTGCTCCCGGCGATCGACACGTCGCAGGACACGGAGTCGACGCAGGCGCTTCCCATCCCGCCGCCGCCCGCGGCCGCCCCGCAGCCGGCGCGCACTCCCCGGGTCCTGGAGCGCACGACCCCCGCGAGGGGTCGGCTCGCTCGGCGCGTCCTCGGGCTCGGGGCCATCATCCTGCTCCTGCTCGGTGCATTCGGCGCGTGGGCCAGCTCGCGGTCGTACTTCGTCGACGGGGAGGCCGGAACCACCGTGCGCGTCTACCACGGCGCGCCGTTCGACATCTTCGGCATCAACCTCTTCGCCGAGTGGGGTGACACCGGCGTCGCCACCGCAACCGTCAAGACGGCGGAGCCGGCGGCTCTCGGCCGGTCCGTCCACGGACAGGGCGACGCGGTTCACCGGGCGGTCGACATCGTGTGGCGCCACGGACTCCCGCAGGTCCCCGAGATCACCCTGCCGCCGGCGCAGGCGAAGGCCCCCGCCGGACGTCCCGCCCAACCATGATCTCGCGACGGATGCGGGAGGCCGGGTTCCTCCTGGGACCTGCCATCGTCGGCGTGCTCGGAGCGATCTCCGTGTCGTCGGCCCAGGCGAACGGGCTTGATCTCGGACCCGTCCCCGCCGCATGCCTCATGATCGGCGTGTTCGCGGCCCTCCACATCGCGCTTCGGGCGTTCGCGCCCCAAGCCGACCCCTACCTGCTGCCCGCTCGTCGGTGTGCTGGTGGCGATCGGGCTGGTGGAGCTCTACCGCATCGACCCCGCACTCGCCGCGCGACCAGGCGGTCTGGGTGATGGTCGGGGGCGGCGCGTCTTCATCGGCGTGCTCGTGCTGCTGCCCGACCACCGCGTGCTCGAGCGCTACCGTACCTCATCGGCCTCGGCGCGGTGGGGCTGCTGGTGGCCACCATGATCTTCGGCACCCGCATCAACGGCGCGAAGCTGTGGATCCAGATCGGCGGCGGCCAGACGGTGCAGCTCGGCGAGGTCGCGAAGGTCCTGATGGTGATCTTCCTCGCGGCCTACCTCCGCGACAAGCGCGAGCTGCTCGCGATCCCGACGCGCACGCGTGATGGGCGTGCCGCTGCCGCCGATGGCCGCGCCTCGGCGCCGGTGCTGCTGTTCCTGGGCGCCTGTCTCGTCGCTGGTCGTCGTGCTCAACGACTTCGGCACCGCGCTGCTGTTCCTCGGGGTCTTCCTGGCGATGATCTACCTGGCGACCGGCCGGGTCGGCCTACACCGGCCTTCGGGCTCGGGCTGTTCGTGGTC
Organism: uncultured Thermoleophilia bacterium; assembly: GCA_963777565.1. GTDB lineage: Bacteria > Actinomycetota > Thermoleophilia > Miltoncostaeales > Miltoncostaeaceae > CALMEC01. Next base: position 9,544 of record CAVZQZ010000008.1, on the reverse strand, counting down.
GGGTCGGCGCTGGTGTACCTCACCGTGCCGCGGATCGAGCGACCGCGTCACAACTGGCTCTCGCCCGTTCGACGACCCCCAGGACCAGGGCTACCAGCTGGTGCAGTCCCTCTACGCGCTCGGCGAGGGCGGCGTCGTCGGCCCCGGCCTCGGCCGCGGCTTCCTGGTGCAACGCCGACGGCAGCACGCGTCATTCCGGCGCTGCGCACCGACTTCATGTTCTCGGCCGTCGCCAGCGAGCTCGGGTACGTCGGCGGCGATCGGCATGCTGCTCGGCTTCCTCGTCGTTCACCCACCGCGGGTTCGTGATCGCCGCCCAGGCCAACGACGGCTTCTCGAAGCTCCTGGCCGGGCGGCCTCACCGCGGCGATCGGGCTGCAGGCGATCCTGATCATCGGCGGCGTCATCCGCCTCATCCCGCTCACCGGCGTGACCCTGCCGTTCATGAGCTACGGCGGATCGAGCGTCGTGACGAACTTCGTGCTGGTCGCGCTGCTGCTGATCATCAGCCACCGCACCGCGCCGGCGCGGCGCGCCGGGCCGGCGCGACGCGCGGCCGTGGAGACGCCGAGCGCGAGGCGTGCGTGAACCGCTCGATCCGGCGCCTCTACCTCGCCATCTGCGGCGGGCTTCGGCCTGCTCGCGGGCTGATGCTCGGCTGGTGGCAGGTGGTCGCGGCCGACGAGCCTGAAGGACCGCCCGCGACAACCAGTCAGACGCCGAGGCGGAGCGGCTGCATCGACCGCGGGCGCATCCTCACGCGCCGACGGCAGGTCCTGGCCACGAGCCAGGCCGCGCGGTCGTACGGGGCCAGAAGGTCTTCGAGCGGCGTCTACCCGCAGGGCGAGCTCGCCGCCCATGTCGTGGGCTACGCCATCGCCGACAGGGCCGCACCGGGCATCGAGAGCCGACGTACAACCGCTACCTGCGGGCAGCTTCGGCGCGGAGCCGCTGCTGCAGCGGCTCAACCTGAAGCGAGAAGCAGGGCGCCAACGTGCAGCTCAGCCTCGACACGCGCGATCCAGCAGGTGGCCGCAGACGCCCTCGGCGGCCGCGTCGGCGCCGTCGTGGCGCTCGACCCGCGCACCGGCGCAGGTGCTCGCGATGGCATCGTGCGCCGACGTTCGACCTGCAGACGTGGCCTCACCGACTTCGCCGCGATCCGCCGCCAGCCGGGAGCACCGCTCCTGTCACCGCGCCGACGCAGGGCCGCTAGCCGCCGGGCTCGACCTTCAAGGTGGTGACCACGACTGCCGCCCTCGAGAGCCGGCGGGTACACCCCGACAGTCGCGGTTCGTCGACACGGGCCGGTTCGTACGTGACACGCCCGGCGGCCCGATCCGCAACTTCGGCGGGAGCCGTGCTACGGCGCCCACACCCTCGAGACGGCGCTGACCAACTCGATCAACACGACCTTCGCGAGATCGGCGACGAGCTCGGCCGCCGAGCCGTCTGGGCGCGACGATGACGGCGTTCGGGTTCGGCGAGCGCCCGCCGATCGACCTTCCGAACGACGATGCTCGTGCCGTCGGGGCGCTTCGCCGGGAGGCGACTCCTGCCGAACGACGAGCAGGGCGAGGACACGGCCGCGCGTCGCGATCGGCCAGGAGCGACTCGCCGTCACGCCGCTGCAGATGGCGATGGTCGCCGGCGACGATCGCGAACGGCGGCGTCACTGCAATGGCGCCGCGCCTCATGACCCGCATCCGCGACCGCGGCGGCTCGATCGTGCGCGCAGGGACGCAGCGAGATCGGTCGGGTGATGACCCGTCGGACGTGGCCGCGCCACCGCGATGATGGAGGACGTGGTGCGCGAGGGCACAGGCACCGCCGGCAGCCCTGTCGGCGCGGGCCTCGACGGTCGCGGGCAAGACCGGCACCGCCGAGAGCGGCACGACCCGACCGCAACCAGGCGTGGTTCATCGGCTTCGCGCCGGCCGAGGACCCGGTCGTCGCCGTCGCGGTGCGTCGATCGAGGACACGTCCGGCACCGGCGGCGGGCGGCCGCCCCGGTCGCCGCGCCGGTCATGCAGCGCCGCAGTCAGCGCCGTGAGGCGGATGAGCTTCGAGCCCGGCGAGCTGATCGGCGGGCGCTACGAGCTGGGGCGCCAGCTCGGCACCGGCGGGATGGCGCGGGTGTACCTCGGCCACGATCGGCTGCTCGACCGCGCGGTGGCGGTCAAGGTGCCTCGCCGAGCCCTACGCCTCCGACCCCAGTTCGTCGAGCGGTTCCGCCGCGAGGCGTCGGCCGCGGCGGGCCTCAACCACCCCAACATCGTCGCGGTCTACGACCGCGGCGAGGCGGACGGCAGCTACTACATCGTCATGGAGTACCTGCCGGGCCCCGACCTCAAGCAGGTCATCCGCCAGCGGCCGCCTCGCCCCGCGTCAGGCGATCGACGACGCGCAGCAGATCCTCGCCGCCTTGTCGGCGGCCCACCGCCGCGACGTCATCCACCGCGACGTCAAGCCGCAGAACGTCCTGGTGGCCGAGGACGGCCACCTCAAGGTCACCGACTTCGGCATCGCGCGCGCCGGCGCCGAGGCCGACATGACCGAGGTCGGCTCGGTGATCGGCACCGCCCAGTACCTCTCGCCCGGAGCAGGCGCGCGGCGACGAGGTCACCGCGGCCAGCGACTGCTACGCGGTCGGCATCGTGCTCTACGAGATGCTCACCGGCCGCGTGCCGTTCGACGGCGACCCGCCGGTCGCGATCGCGATGAAGCAGATCAGCGACGAGCCGATCGCGCCGCGCGTGGTCGTGCCCGCAGATTCCCCCGCAGCTCAACGACGTCGTGATGCGCGCGCTCGAGAAGCGGCCGGGCAAGCGCTACCGCACCGCCGAGGAGTTGAGCCGGGCGCTCATGGTCGTACGGCCGTCGCTGCCCGTGCCACCCGACGACGCGACCCAGGTGCTCGCCGCCCTGGACGCGCCGGCCCCCACCCGCATCATCGCGCCGACCACCCAGCCAACCAGGATCGCGACCGGGACCACCTCCGTGCCCCCTCCCCCTCCCAAGCGCCGCCGCATCCCGATCATCCTCGGGATCATCGCGCTCCTGCTGTTCGCCGGCGCCCTCGCCGGCTACCTGTTCACCGATGTCGGCCGGACGGCGAAGATCGAGGTGCCGTCGGTCCGCAACCAGGACGAGGCGACCGCGAGCGGCATTCTCGAGGAGGCCGGCTTCACGGTCCGCGTCAGGGAGGCGAACGACCCGGAGGTCGCCGCCGGTTTCGCCATCCGCACGGACCCCGCGGAGGGCACCGACGCGAGCAAGGGCAGCGAGGTGATCCTGTTCATTAGCCTCGGGGGACAGGAGGCGATCGTTCCCCGGGTGGTCGGGTTGACCGTGGACGACGCCAAACAGGAACTCGGGCGCTTCAAGTTCGACGTCAAGGTGGAGGAGGAGTTCAGCGACGCGACGACCGGCAACGTCATCCGCCAGCAGCCAACGGCCGGGTCGCGGCTGAACGAGGGCCAGACCGTTACGATCGTGGTCAGCAAGGGGCCGGAGCCCGTCGACGTGCCGGCGCTGCTGTTGAAGAGCCGATCGCAGGCCGAGACCGCGCTCGCCGACGCCGGGCTCGAGCTCGGCGAGGTCACCACGCGCACCACCGACAAGCGCCCACCGGGCACGGTGCTGGAGCAGGACCCGGTCGCGGGCACCAGCGTCGCGAAGGGCAGCGCCGTCGACATCGTCGTCGCCGCGGCTCCGGTGCCGCAGACGATTCCGATGCCCGACGTGGTCGGCAATACCGCGACAGCGGCGCGCCAGAAGCTGCAGGGCCTCGGCTTTCCCGACCCGATCTCTCAGACCGTTGTCGATCAGGAGCCTGACGGCACGGTAATCGCCCAGAATCCCACCGCCGGGACGCAGGTCGACCCGGAGCGCACACCCGTGACGATCACCGTGTCGAGCGGACCCATCGCGCCCGCCGACTCCGGCGGCACGAGCACCGGCCAGCCACTCCCGGGGAGCCCGTGACGGCGCGGGTGCGGATCGCCGTGCTGATGGGCGGGCGAAGCAGCGAGCACGAGGTCTCGCTCGTCTCAGGTGCGAGCGTCGCGAAGGCGCTCGACCCCGAGCGATACGAGGTGATGCCGGTGCTCATCGGCCGCGACGGCGAGTGGAGGCTGGACGGGACACCCGTCGCCCTCATCCCGGGGTCGGCCGACACGGGTGTGCTCGCCGCCCTGGACGGTGGTCCCTCACGGCTCGTGGACGTGGTGTTCCCGGCGCTCCACGGTCCCTTCGGGGAGGACGGCACCGTGCAGGGCCTCTGTGAGATCGCGGGGGTCGCGTACGTCGGCGCGGGCGTCGGGGCGTCGGCGATCGCGATGGACAAAGCGCTCTTCAAGAGCGTGGCACGCGCTCACGACATCCCGGTCATCGACTCGATCACCGTCTCGGCGCGACGCTGGGCGGAGGCGCCCGGTGAGGTCCGCGACGAGGTCGCCCAAAAGCTCGCGTACCCGGTGTTCGCGAAGCCCGCAAGGCTCGGCTCGAGCGTGGGCATCTCGAAGGTCGCCGGGCCCGAGGAGCTCGACGGGGCTCTCGACCTGGCGCTGCGTCACGACCCCAAGGTGCTGGTGGAGCGGGCGATGGTCGGCCGGGAGGTCGAGGTCGGCGTGCTGGGCAACGACGAGCTCATGCTGTCCCCCGTCGGCGAGATCGGGTACGACAGCGACTGGTACGACTACGACACGAAATACCTGCCCGACCGGATGCGGCTCACCGTCCCCGCGGACCTGCCCGCGACCACGACGGAGCGTCTGCAGGAGATCGCCCGCCGCGCCTTCGTCGCCACCGGGTGCGCCGGCATGGCGCGCATCGACTTCTTCGTGGAGGCCGGCGGCGACGTACGGGTGCTCGAGGTCAACACGATCCCCGGATTCACCCCGACCAGCGTGTACGCAAAGCTCATCGAGGCTGCAGGCGTGGGCTACCGGGAGCTCGTGGAGCGGCTCGTGGCACTCGGCATCGAGGCCGCGGCCGAACGCGCCCGCTACCTGGGCTAGGGATCGAAAGCGGCTGTCGTGGCGTCCCCGTTGCCAGCCGCCGTCACCCGGATCGGCGTGGTCGCCGACACGCACGTCGGCGAGTACCTGGACGCCCTCCCCCAGACCCTGTTCGACGCGCTGGCCGGATGCGAGCTCATCCTCCACGCGGGCGACATCTCCCGCGCCTGGGTACTCGACGAGCTCGCACGGATCGCGCCGGTGGTCGCGGTGCGGGGCGACCACGACCGGCTCGACGGCCTCGCCCTGCCTCGCTCCACGGTGGTGACGGTGGCGGGCTGGCGCATCGCGCTGATCCACGGGCGTCGGGCGTTCGCGCTCGACGTGGCGGTCATCGTGGCCCACGTGGTGGCGCGGCGGCGACTGCCGTGGCGGGCCGGTCTTCACCGAGCCCTCATCCGGGCCGCCGGGCCTGCCGACTGCGTCGTCTACGGGCACTGGCACGAGCCCGACGTCACACGGGTGGGCGACATCCTGATCTTCTCGCCGGGCGCGGTCTGCCCCTGGGGCAGCCTCGAGGGCGGGAGACCCCCGGGTCGTGGTTGGCAGGGCATCGCCGACCGCTGGGTGCGCCGCTACCGCACGCAGCTCGGCGCGGACGCGATGCGCCGCAACGTCGGGGTGCTCGAGGTCGGGCCCGCCGGGATCACCGCGAGGGTGATCCCGCTCGACTAGAGCGTTCCGCAAAGGTCAAGCCAGGCCCGCAAACGGTCGAAACCTCTGGGGCGTGGACAGGCCCGCCTCCCAGCCCGAGCGAGCCGACGCGATCGCGCCGGCTCCCTCCGACGCCGCACGCCCGCGGCGTCGCTGGCGCCTGCTCGCACGGCTCGGCGAGCGCAGCGCCCAGTTCGCCTACATCGGACTCTGGGCAGGTCTCTTCCTGCTCGCCGGCGTCGTCTCCGCGGGCGCGACGTTCGTGCCGTTCCTCCACCGCGCCAAGCTCATCCCAGCGCCGGCGGAGACGACGCTCCCACCGGCGCCGGAGCGCATCCTCGACGGAGGGCTGCGGCTGCCGGCGAAGGTGGTGGGCGAGGAGATCCGCGTGGCGGTCGGCGACACCTTCGTCCCGCACTTCTGGGCCGGGGTCAACCTGGGCGCGAGCGTTCCCGGCCAGGAACCCGGTGCCCTGGGGGCCACGCGCCCCGACTTCGACCGCTGGTTCGCCGAGATGGGCGAGCTCGGCGTCACCGTCGTGCGGGTCTACACGATCCTCGCGCCGGAGTTCTACGACGCCCTGCGCGACTACAACCTCCGCCACCCGGAGCGGCCGCTGTACGTGCTCCACGGCATCTGGATCCCCGAGGAGCGCTTCACCGCCACCCAGGACATCTGGGACGGGGAGATCGTTCGGGACACGAAGATGGAGATCGCCGACGCCGTGGCCGCGGTCCACGGCGACGCCAGCATCGAACCGGTCCCGGGACACGCGAGCGGCCGCTACCGGTCCGACATCTCGCCGTGGCTGCTGGGCTGGTCGTTCGGCATCGAATGGGACCCCTCGCCGTCGCACGCCACTGACGTGAAGCACCGCGGCATGCCCGCGTACCGGGGTCGCTACATCCGCGCCAAGCTGGGCGCGAGCCCGATGGAGAACTGGATCGCGTCGAACCTCGACGAGCTCGCCACCCTCGAGGCGGGGCGCGGGTGGAGCGTGCCGCTGACGTTCACGAACTGGGACACCACTGATCCGCTGCAGCACCCGGACGAGCCCCTCCCCGTGGAGGACCTCGTGTCCATCGACGCGATGCACCTCGAGGCCACGTCCGCCTGGCCCGCCGGGTACTTCGCGAGCTTCCACGCCTACCCCTTCTACCCCGACTTCCTCCGCTGGCAGCGCGACTACCAGACCTACCATCGGCCGCGCGACGGCAAGCTCGATCCGTACGCCGGCTACCTCCACGACCTGCGTCTCCATCATGCCGGCCTCCCGCTGATGGTCACCGAGTTCGGGCAGCCCACGTCGCTCGGGTGCGCGCACCTCGCGCCGCTCGGGCGCGACCAGGGGTGCCACAGCGAGCAGGAGGCCGCCGCGAACGTCGTCGACATGCTGCACGACCTTCGCGACGAGGGACTCGCCGGGGGGATCGTGTTCCTGTGGCTCGACGAGTGGTTCAAGTTCACCTGGAACACGATCGACTACGAGCTCCCCCACCACAACCGGGCGCTCTGGCGCAACGTGTTCACGAACGAGGAGCACTTCGGCATCATCGCGACCGAGCCGGGCCCGAGCGACCTCGTCGTCCTCGACGGGCGTGACGACGAGTGGGCCACCGTGCCGTCGATCGGGAGCGGCCCAGGGTCGGTCCACGACGTCGCCGCGACGAGCGATGCGGAGAACGTCTACCTGCGCCTCAAGCTCGATCCGGGATCCTGGGAGCGCAAGCGGATCGTGATCGGGTTGGATGCCCGCCCGGGCGGCAATCGGGGCCTGCCGGGACGTCCCGGTATCGACGTCGACGCCGAGATGGCGGTGGTGATCGAGCCCGGCGGCAAGGCGCGCATGTACCACGCGGGGTGGATCGAGACGCTGGGGCTGCGGTACGGGATCAACAAGGGGTACGTCCCCGCCAACCGTGCCGACGTTCTCCCCGGGAGCGGGATCTGGGTGCGGCTTCGTCAGATCCTGAACTACCCGTACCGGCTGCCGGAGTCGGGCCGCATGAACCCGACCGAGCTTCGCGACGCGTCGCTCATGCCGTGGGGCACGACCGATCCGGCCAGCCCGGCGTTCGACGACCGACACCTGGTCATGGGTCGCGACGGGGTGCTGGAGATCGCCCTGCCGTGGGGCATGCTGAGCGTGGCCGACCCGTCATCCCACCGCTTGTACGTGGTCGGCCTCGACGGCAAGGTCACGACCCGCAAGGCCGACGCGCTCGGGATCGCCATCGCGGTGGACGGCGAGCCGCTGGTCGAGACCACGGGCTACCGCTGGGACGGCTGGGACACGGTGCAGTGGCACGAGCGCAAGAAGGCCGGCTGGCCGATCCTGCAGCGGGCGTTCCAGGGCTACCGCGGCGTGCTCGGCGGGAGCACACCCGCCACCGGAGGCTAGGCCTCCGTTCAGCCGGTGCGGCGGCGGCTGCGCGGATGCGCCCGGTCGAAGTCCTCCCGCAGGTGGGCGGCGGTGACGTGCGTGTAGATCTCCGTGGTGACCGGCGATCGCGTGGCCCAGGTGGGCCTGCACGTAGCGGATGTCGACCCCCGACTGGATCAGGTGCGTGCCGCACGAGTGGCGCAGCGCGTGCGGGAAGACCCGCGTGACCGTCCTCCCGCAGCCCGGCGGCCTTCGGCGACGTCGGCTGCACGACCTCGCCACACCGCCGCGCGGCCGAGGCGCCGGCCGCGGGCGCTGAGGAAGACCGCGTCGGCGTCGCGGTGGCGCGTCTGGTCGGGCCGGGGGCGCCGGTCGCGCGCGCGCAGCTCCGGCCGGCCGACGGCGAGGTAGGCGCGAGGAGTGCGGATCGGGCCTCGCGCGGCACGGCCACGGCCCGCCGCCGGGCCCCCTTGCCGTCCACGATCACGAAGGGGTCGTCGGGGTCGTCGAGGTGGCAGGCCGAGAGGTCGAGCGCCGCCGCCTCGCTCGCCCGCAGCCCGCAGCCGTAGAGCACCTCGACGAGCGCGTGGGTCCTGGCCCCGAGCGGGCCCGGCGCCGCGCCGCGGCCTCGCACATCGCACGCACCTGCGCCGGTCGAGCGCGACGACCTCGCGCCCGAGGCGCCGCCTGGCCGTCGGCCGCGCCGCCGGGCGAGCCGCAGGTCGCGCACCGGGTTCTCCAGCGCGAAGGGCCGCGCCCACCAGCGGCAGAACGCCCGGGCCGCCGCGACCCGGCGGCGGCGGGTCGACGCCGTTCCGGCGAGCCCGTCGCGCCAGCGCTGCCACCAGTCGGCCGGGATCGCCGCCAGCGCCTCCGCCGCGCGCCGCGCGTCGGGGTCGTCCTCGACGCCGAACACGGCGACCGGACCGTGCGAGGATCACGATACGACCGTCGCCCGAGCCGAGGTCGATCACGTGATCCCCGGCCCGAACATGGCCATCCGCAGCATCTCGAGCGTGACGTTGTCGGGCGAGGTCACGAACGGGACTTCTTCCTGGGCCCGCGCGATCGAGGCGGTGGCCCACAGGACGGCGAGAACCCACAGCAGAGCAGGAAGGCGGCGGTGCAGGGAAAGGGGCATGCCCAAAAATCGCGCGGTCGCCGGCTTTGCGCGCGGCACATCCGACCGTCCGCAACGCGAGCCGCACTGACGTCGCGGTTCGCCTGCCCGTTTGGCGATCAATCCGTTGCGCGGCCCGCGAATGCTGGGGCTGCGCGAGGAGCGCCCAGCAAGTCGACCGACTTATCCACAGAAGCGGTGGATATCCTTGGCCGGCGAAAGACGCCCACGCCCTGTTTCCGGACCTAGAAAGGGCTTGACAGACGGCCGGCGACCGCTTCAGAGAATTCCTACTTCTTGTCGGGCGCCGAGGTCACGGAAACCGTGGGGACCTCGATCTTTTTCTCTTCGGTGGTCAGCTTCGGC
>CAVZQZ010000007.1:0-244387 GCA_963777565.1 uncultured Thermoleophilia bacterium | reverse complement strand
GACGGCAACCCCGGCGAGCGCCGTCGCCGATGTCACGGCGATCGCCCACGCGGAGGCGAGAGGCCAGCGCATGCCGGCACTCTCGCAATGGGCTTTGGCTGCGGGGCATCCGTGCTCGCGCCGCAAGGCGGGAGCATGGGCCGCTCTTGTCTGCCGAAGGGAGCCGAAGTGGAAGTGCCCCCCGCACCGTCTCCTCTTCCGAGCCGGGAGCATGGACCGGGCTGTCCGAAGTCGGGCACGAGGAAGCGGAAATGGTGGGGGTGTTGCCCACGTTGTTTCCGTACTCCGCTGGCCCGGCGGCATACTCCAGCGCATGACGGGGCAGCTGGATTCAGACGGCGGCGGAGCGCCGCCGCGGTTTGAATTGCGGCCAGCGACGCCCGCCGACGCGGTCGCGCTCGCGGAGTTGTGGACGAATGTCTATGTGCGCTCCGGGCTGACTGGCGACCGCGAGCCGTTCAGCAAGCAGCGGGCGCTCGCCGGGTTGCGTGCGTGCGAGGGGCGGGTGGCGGTCGATCGCGCCGGGCGCATCGTCGGCGTGGTGTTGCTGGCACCGCACGGTGCGCCCGCTGCCAACCTCACCCGCGGTCCCGCCGACGCGCAGATCCTGTTGTTGGCTGTCGATGCCGACGCGCGCGGCACGGGGGTGGGGCGTGGTCTCGTGAGCTGGTGCGTGCAGTCGGCGCGGGGGCGCGGCGGCCGGACCGTCTGGCTCTGGAGTCGCACGAAGCAGCAGCCCGCGCACAGGGTGTACGAGTCGCTGGGGTTTGTGCGCGTGCCCGAACGCGACGACGAAGCGGGCGGCCCGCGGCGGCTCGTATTCGAGCTCGAACTCTGATCGCCGCGGTTGCCGGATCAGTGCAGACCTCCCTCGGCAGGATGATGCGGACCGGCTTCTGCGGCCGCTGTTCCTCGGGTCCGTGCGATGGGTTCGTCATGAGCAGCTCCTGAGCACCGGGGGGGCCAACGGGGGCATGACCTTCACTGTCGCACGGTGGGAGCGGGAGCATGGGCGGGCCTTCGAAGGGGAAGTGGGCCGAGGAGGACATGGTCCGCCCTCCCGCACCGTGGTTCTGAACGAGGCTTGTTGCAACAGGTCCGCGCGAAGATTGGGGCACGTGTTCACCGGGCCGATCGCCGCTTTGGGAGGATCGAGTCAGCGTGTCTACTCGGGGTAGTCGTGGAGCACGCTGGAGTCGGCTACCACGCTTGGAGCCGTGCTCGCACCTCGGCACGCTCGGCCTGCTCCCGCTGCTCGACCACGACGAAGGGCTCGGGGAGAAGCTCGTCGAGCACGTCGCGCACGATGTCGGTTACGCGCGACTGCCCGAGGGACTCGACCTCGATGGCCCACTGCGTTAGAAGGGTCGCGTGCTCCGGTGTCCGAGGGCGTCGAGACGGGCCATGTCCGCGTCCGTGAGGGCGAAGTCGAAGACGCGGCGGTTCTCGACGATGCGCTCTCGCCGCCCGGACTTTGGGATGGCGGGGATGTCGCGCTGGACGGCCCAGCGCACCATGACCTGCGTCGGGGTGCGGTCGTGGCGGCGGGCGACCTCGGCGATGACCGGGTGGTCGATCCGCCGGCCGCGCGCGAGCGGGCTGTAGGCCTCGAGCACCACCCCGGCCCGTCGGTGGGCTTCGACCACCTCGGGCGCGAACGCGAACGGACTGAAGTCGATCTGGTTGACCATGGGCGGCAGGGCGGCCCGGGCGACGAGCCGCCCTAGCGGGCCGAGGTCGTAGTTGGAGACGCCGATCGCCCGCGCCAGGCCCCGCTCATGAAGCCGCTCGAACTCGGGCCAGACCGCGTCGCTCGCCGGGGTGGGCCAATGGATGAGATACAGGTCGACCCAGTCGAGCCCCAGCCGCGCCAGGCTGCCAGTGAGCTCCCGCTCGGGATCCCCGGCCCCGGGCGTCATCTTCGTCGTCACAAACACCTCCTCGCGCGGGAGGCCGCTCGCCCGGACCGCCCGTCCCACGCCCTCCTCGTTGCGGTAGGAGGGCGCCGTATCGACGTGCCGGTAGCCCGCCTCGAGCGCCCACGCCACCGCCTGCTCGGTCTCCCGGCCCGCAGGGATCTGCCAGACGCCGAGCCCGACGAGCGGCATCAGCGTCCCGCCGGCGAGCGGGACCGCCGGCTCGTCGCCCAGGCGGTGGTCTCCGATCAGATGAGCCCCCTCGGGGTTACAAACGCCACGAGCTCAGCCCCACCGGGGCCGAGGTCCCGCCAGCCGGATACGGGCGCCTGCAGGGTGGCCAGCGCGCCGGTGGGCATCTTCGCCCGGAGCCGGGCGAGGGCCTCGGGCTCGCCGCTCCCCGCGAGGGCGACGGCCAGCCCCTGCAGGGCCGGGTTGTGCCCAATCAGAAGGACCGAGTGCGCCGCCGTCGGCAGCTTGCGAAGCCGAAGGAGGAGGTCCTCCTCGCCGGCCCCGTAGAGCTCCTGCTCGACCTGGGCGGGGACGCCTGGAAGCGCCTCGGCGACGAGCTCGAGCGTCTCGCGCGCGCGCCGCGCCGGCGAGCAGAGGATGAGTGCCGGCCGGATCCCCTCGCGGCGGAGGTGCTCGGCCATCGCGCGGGCGGCACGGCGCCCACGCGGAGCGAGGGGCCGCTCCGCGTCGAGGTGGCCCGGGTCCTCCCAGCTCGACTTGGCGTGGCGCAGCAGGTGGACGACCCTCACGGTACGCCGCCACCCGCGAGGGGATGGCGCCAGCGGAGACCGACGGCGGTGAGCGCTCGGCCGGTCTCCCCGGCTCGGCGGCCGGCGGGCGCCAGCGGCTCGTCGAGGAGGATGGTCGTCCTCATCTGACTGAGCATGAGCGACATCCATCGACAGAGTCAAGCCGCGAATGCGTTCTCAGGCGGGCTCGCACTTCCCGCGGGGACCACCAAGCTCGCTCCGATGGAGGTGCTCTCGGCCCGCGTGCTCGTGTCTCCCCGCGACCTCGAGCGCTCCATTCGCTTCTACGAGGAGACACTCGGCCTGGCCGTCTACCGTGAGTGGGGCCAGGGGCGCGAGCGCGGGGTCGTCTTCTTCCTCGGCGGCGGACTCCTCGAGATCTCGGGCTCGTCGGCCGAGCCCGCGCCGGGGGCGGTCCGCCTCTTCATTCAGGTGCGCGACCTGCGCGCCGCGCGCGAGCGCCTCGCGGCGCTGGGCGTCCCGATCGAGCAGGAGCCCGCCGTCCGGCCCTGGGGGCTCTTCGAGATGGTCGTCCGCGATCCCGACGGCTTGGCGCTGGTACTCGTCGAGGTGCCGCCCACCCACCCTCTCCGGAGTCGCGGCTGACCCGCTGGGCCGGACGGGATGCGGCATCACGCCGGGAGTGCCGATGGCGGTCGCGCCGTGGACGGATCAGCCTTCGATCAGGCCTCTCGCCTCAGTGAGGTCGGCGGTCGTCAAGCCCTCTGTGAACGTCGCGTAGACGGATTCGAGCAGCCGACGAGAGCGCTCCGCATCTGCCGCGTCCTGCGGCAGGCGGCAGAGCCTGGTTGCCGCCCGCAGCTGGGACATCCGGGCTTCCCGCGCGCGGGCGGACTCCAGCGCGCGCCGGTACCAGGGTGCCGGGCCGTCGCCGTTCGCCCGGCCGGCGGCGATTAGCAGGTCGCCCTTGACCAGGAGCAGCTCGGGCAGGAGAGGCATCGTGCTGGTCTCGCCGACGATCGCAATGGCCTGGTCGATTGACGCCAGCCCTTCGTCTGTCAAGCCGGCGCCCGCGCACGCGCCGGCGTGCGCGGAGAGCAGCATCGGCCAGAAGACCGGAGGCGTTTTCATGTCCTGGTACATGTTCATCCCCTCGCGGATCCCTGATAGGCCCTCCTCAACGTTGCCGAGCCCCACGGACGCTGCCCCGAGAAGAAAGGTGCCGATCGCCTCCCAGATCTTCAGGTCGTGATCATCCGCAACCTCGAGCATCCCTTGTGCGCGCAAACGCACCAGCCCCGGCTCCCGCCTCCAAAGGTGCAGCAGGCCCGTGTGGAACAGCGCGTATGCGCGCGTCGACGGGTGCTCGACGGCCAAGGCCAGCGCGAGGGCGCGGTCCGCGCGTTCGAGCGAGCGGTCCGGGTGACCAAGCAGCCAGAGGAAGAACGCCGAGGTCGTCAGGCCCGGCACCCGCGGGTCGCTCCCGAGCCGAAAGCGGGATGAGCGGTAGTCGTGCTCCTCGAACGACGTGATCGCCCTGTCGAGCTGTTCGTTGCCGGCTTGGAGATCGCCCATGAAACCGAGTGCGTACCCGACGAGGAGATCTCCGTCCACCCGCATGCTGGGGTCGTCTTCGCCGTCGGCCAGCGCCTGGATCTCACGCCCGACCTGGGCCGTCTTCTCGAACTCCGCGCGGAAGGCGTGGAAGGTTGCCAGGCTCCGAAGGACCGGGAACAGCTGGGGGCGGTCCCTCTCGCTCTCGAAGAGCTCGAGCGCACGCGTGTACTCGGCCTCGACAGCGGACGTATAGCCCTCCATCGAAAGGAGCGCCCTCGCCTGGCTCATCCGCAGGGTCATCTCGGTCGCGGCGCACTCCGGGGTTGCGGGGGTCGAGGCGAGGACGGCGAGGAAACCGGATGCGAGCTCGATCGTGGCACGGTACCAGCCTTGACCCTCGTAGAAGCTCCACAGGCCATCGGCGAGGCTGTTGAGTCGATCGAGATCCCGCTCCCCGAGCCAGTAGCGCCAGCAGAGGCGCAGGTTCTCGGCCTCGGCGGTCATCGTGGCCAGGGCCCGGGCACGACCCGCACCCTTCATCGCGTCCGCCTGGCTCTGGATGAAGTCCGCGAAGTAGAGCGCATGGGCCCGTCGCGCGGCCGCACCGAAGTCGGGGAGCTCGTCGAGCCGCTCGGTTGCGTATTCGCGGATCGTCTCGAGCATGACGAAACGGGGCTCCCCGTCGCCGGGGTCGGCTCGGCGCAGGAGGCTCTTGTCGACCAGCGAGGAGAGCCCGTCGAGCGCGTCGACACCCGCAAGCCGTCCGTTGAGGCTGCCCACGACCGTCTCAGCGGCCTCGACCCGCGTCCCGGCGAATGCCGAGAGCAGCTCGAACAGCCGCTGCTCTCCCGGGGCAAGCAGCTGGTAGCTCCAGTCGATCGCCCCCCGCAACGTCTGCTGGCGCTCGGGCAGGTCACGCGCGGCGCTCCGCAGGAGGGTCAGGCGGCTCCCCAACCGGTCCCGGAGCGCCTCCGGCGAGAACAGGCCGATTCGCGCTGTGGCCAGCTCGATGGCCAGTGGAAGACCGTCAAGGCGCAGGCAGATCTCCGCGACGGCTGAGGCGTTCTCGTCGGTCAGCCTGAAATCGGGGCGGACGGCCTGGGCGCGCTCGACGAAGAGTCGAATGGCCTCGTACCGGATCAGCTGCTCCGCGGAGCGGTGCGTGGCGGCGTCCTCGGGGAGTGCAAGGGGAGGGACCGGAAAGCGGTGTTCGCCGCGGACGTTGAGTGCCTCGCGGCTGGTGACGAGTAACCGCAGGCGGGGACAGTCATCTCGGAGCCGGGCCACCGTGACGGCAGCGGTCATGACCTGCTCGAAGTTGTCGAGGACGACGAGACACTGCCGATCCTTCAGACGGCTGACGAGCTCGTCCAGCTGGGAACCCTCCCCTGCATCGGCAAGCCCGACGGAGCGGGCGATGGCGACGAGCACCGAGGCGGCACCGCGAGTCGCTTCAAGATCGACGAAGAACACCCCGTCGTCGAAGACGTCGTCGAGGTTGGCCGCGACACGGAGCGCCAACCGAGTCTTGCCGATGCCGCCCGGGCCGAGCAGCGTGAGAAGGCGCACATCGCCGTCTCGCAGGAGATCTTCGATCTGCTCCAGTTCGCGCGCTCTCCCGAGGAACGCCGAGGGCTCAGCGGGAAGGTCGCGTGACCGGTCATCGACCGTGGCGAGTGGTGGAAAGTTGGCGGGGAGGGCGGGGCTGACGAGCTGGAAGACGTGCTCCGGCCGTCCCAAATCCTTGAGCCGATGCTCGCCGAGATCCCGTAGCGTCGCGCCCTCCGGCAGCTCGTCCATGACGAGCGCGGCCGCAACGCTCGAGAGGAGGACCTGGCCCCCATGGCCTGCGGCCATGATGCGGGCGGTGCGGTTGACCGCCGGGCCGTGGTAGTCGTCGCCGCTCCGGGCGGCCTCTCCCGCGTGGAGCCCCATGCGGACCCGAAGGGAACCGGCCTCGTTCCATGGCTCGTTCGCGAGGGCGAGCTGGGCGTTCAGGCAGGCGCGTACGCCGTCGTATGCGGATCCGAAGACGGCCATGAGACCGTCCCCCGTCGTCTTTACAACTTCGCCCGCGGACCCCTCCACCGCGTCGCGAAGAATCGCGTCATGACGCTCCAGCGAGCCCTTCATCGACTGGGGGAAACGCTCCCAGAGCCCAGTGCTTCCCTCGATGTCGGTGAACAGGAATGCAAGGGTCCTTGTGGCTTCCTGTCTTTGCATCACCATTCGCTCCCTCGCTGACAGCCGATCTTATCGGTCGTGCGAAGCGCCGGCGCCTGGCACTGCCACGGGCGAGGTCCCGGATCCTGAGGCAGACACGGCAGCACGCCGAGCGCAGCAGGGCCGCGCGCGCAGCCGCTCCCGCTCCGCGGCGCGAGCCCAACTGGACGAGCTCAGATCCCGTTCGCGGACGCAGTCGGCTTGTCGTCCTCGGGGGCTGCCTGCGCGTCCGCGCCTCTTAGGGCGTCAAGCCGGCCATGGAACCCGCCGAGACCCTCGGCGTTGTCGGCCGGTGAACCGCAGGCGATCCGAGTCGTGCGGGGGGAGCTGAGTTGGGCTTGGTGGCGTCGGCCTGCAAGTCGCCCAGGGAGCCCTGCAAACCGAGGTCGAGCACCCCGACAAGGGCTAGAGCCGCTCCTCGCGCGTTTGAAGGCGGGAACATGGGGCGGGTTCTTACCTGCCGAAGTGGCCGAAGAGGAAATGGTCCCCTCCCCGCACCGTCTCCTCTCCCGAGGCCGGGAGCATGGATCGGGTTGAACGCGCCGGGTCTGTTGGAGGCTCGGTGGTGTGAGTCAGCTCACCGAGGCGAACAAGCCCCAGCGTGCTTCGGGGGGAAGGACGGGGTGGCAAAGACATCGATCGATCCACCAGTTCGTGACCGAGGATCCGGCCGAGAGAGCTATCTCGATCTTCATCGACGAGGGCGGCTTCCCCGACCCCGGCCTGGAGAGGCTGAAGCGTCCCTCCGGACTGGACAGTGGTCGTACGCCGGCTTCGCCGTCGGGTGCGTGCTACTGCCGCCCCATGTGCGCGCGGAGCTCGGCCTCGGGGTCCTGGAGGAGGTCGCCGCTCACGTCGACGATCACCTGTGGATTGTGCCGGTGAACTTGAAGGGGCTCGGGTGGTCAGGGGTGACCGGCGAGCCGGGGTTGGCACCGCAGGTGAGCGCACCCGGGTTGAGCACGAACGGCGTCGTGACGGCGTCTCGGCAGCGCCCACGAGTCCATCACGCCCAGCGCGGGCGGATAGAGTTGCTTTCGCCGCGCCACGCAGGCGGCGCTACCGCGACAGGAATGGCGATGCCCGAGCCGACGTCAGCGCAGGCAGTTCCTCCCAGGGGCGGTCGCGAGGGTCCCAGCGCAGACGGGTCGGACGTCCCGCCGCGTTGGCACAAGCGGCTGGCGATCGGGCTGATCGTGCTTGCCGGGATCGTGATGCTGGTGGCGAGCCTGACCGTCTGGGTCAAGCGGCAGGCGCTCAACACCGACAACTGGGTCGAGGCGAGCTCCCAACTGTTGCAGGACGACCAGGTGCGTCACGCTGTCAGCGTCGCCGTCGTCGACGCCGCGTTCCAGAACGCCGAGGCGTCCGGTGAGCTGGGGAGCCGACTGCCGCCGGCCCTGCAGCCGCTGTCGGCCCAGCTCGCCGCCACGCTGCACTCCAGTGCGGTGAACGTCGCCGACCAGATCCTCGCCAGCGCGCGCGTCCAGAACACTTGGAAGGAGATCAACCGCGTCGCCCACGAGGCGTTCATCGCCGTGGTCGAAAACAACAAGGGGCGTGACGCCCAGGGAGACGTCGCGATCGACTTGAACCCGCTCGTCACCCAGGTTCGCGCACGGCTCGGCCTCCCACCGCCGCCGTCGCCAGATGCCGGCCGCTACGTCATCCTGCACAACAACCAGATCAACTCGCTGCAGACCGCGGTGAACGCCATCCGCAAACTGAGCCTGTTCCTGTGGATCGTCGTGCTCGCACTGTTTGGGGTGGCCATCTGGCTCGCGGGGGGATGGCGACACGCGGCCGTCTCAATGACGGGATGGACGCTCGTCGCCGTGGGCCTCACGCTCCTCGTGATCAGGCGCATCGCAGGCAATTTCGTGGTGGAAAGCCTCGCCGGCGATTCCCAAAACCGCGGGGCAGCCACCGCGATATGGGCCATCGAAACGACATTGCTGCGCGACTCCGCCCAGGCGATCCTCGCGCTCGGCGTGCTGATCGTCGTGGGCGCGTGGCTCTCGGGCCCCTCCCGGCGCGCGGTCGCTGCCCGAAGGTGGCTCGCGCCGTGGTTCAACCGCAGGCCGGTGGTGGTCTACGGGTCATTTGTGGTGTTCGCGCTGTTCCTCCTGCTCATCCTTCCCGGGGATGGCGGCCGCCGCCTCGTCGGGCTGCTCGTCCTGTTCGCGCTGATCCTCGCCGGACTCGAGGCCCTGAAACGGATGACACAGCGCGAGTTCCCGCCCGCCGCGGCGGACGGTCCGCAATAACGGTCCCCTCCAGTCAGCCCGACCGTGGGAACATCGCTCGAGTTGCAGGTCGAGGACGGGGGCATAGGCGGACTCTCGCCTGTCGAAGCGGCCGAAGAGAAAATGGTCCCCCTCCAGCACCATCTCCTCTCCCGAGCCGGGAGCACGGATCAGGCTGTCCGATGGTGGGCACGACGAAGAGGAATGGTGGGGGGTGTCTCCCAGTCGACAAAATGCTGCTTCCACCGCCCGGCGCGGGACGTGGTGCATCCGACGACCCACGACCGTTGAACGCAGGTTGGCTCGACCGGCGCGCAGCCTCGTGGACGGTGCACACCGGTCGAGCCGATCTGTCCTGGGCGCTAGCGCCGACGCGCAACGCGACGCGAGGTGCGCCGTGCGACCCGACGTGATCCGATCATCGTGAGCCTCCCTGAGTCGTGGTTTGGGCCGCGATCACGCGGCAGCCGCGCCCGTCTCGAGCGCGTGCAACTCCGCGGCCTCCTCGGCGCTGACCAGCCCGATCTCGATCAGGTCGAGTGGGCTGATGAACCCGTCGCTGATGCGGAACCCGCCCGTGCGGGCGATCGCGTCGCGAAGGGGAACCGCCCAGTGGTGCTCGATCAGAAGGAGCGCTGCCGCCGAGTCGTTGGGGATCTCCTCGATCACGTCCCAGGCGTCCTCGTCGCTGAAGACCTCCAACCCCTCGGCCCCGGCGATGGCGCCCGCTTCAGCGCCTGCTTCCATGCCTTCTTCGCCCTCGATTCCCAGGCCGATCAGCGCACCGATCGTGCTCCCCAGTTCGATCGCTTCGTCGCGGCTCAGGTTGCTCAGGTGTAACACCTCGATCTCGCCCGCCGCGTCCTTGTGGACGGCAAGCGCGTCGATGACCCGGACGGTGTCGCTCTCCCGGAGCTTCTCGAGCTCCTCGATGATCTCCCCATGGAACTCCGGGTGATCGAAACCGATCACCAAGAGCTGTACCGGTCCAATTGCCATGATGGTTTCTCCCCTCTGATTGTCCTTCGGTGCTTCAACAGCCGGTGCCCTGCCGGGCCGCACGGATCCGTCAGCCAACCCCGACGTCGGATGCGCCGCGCCGCGCCCCGCCGGCACCTAGTAGTCGCCTCTGAGCTCGGCCTTTGCGTCCTTCCAGCCCGCGGTGAGCGCCCACAGCACCGCGACCTGGAGCCCGATCGCGAGCAGGCTCCACAGCGGATACGCCGGAAACCATGCGATCTGGACGATCCCGTTGATGATGATCGCGAAGATCGCGAACCAGCGCGCCCAGCTTCGACCGGCGAAGAGTGAGCCGGCAGCGAGTATCAGGACGATGCCCCAGATGATGAGCGCCCACCCCCAGGTGTCGAAGTTCGTCGTCACGAGGAGCGCCTGCTCTCCACCCGGGATCACGTAGGTCGCGCTCTTCGTCAGGGCGACGATGCCCTGGATGATGTCGATCGCGCCGATCGTGAACATGACGGCGGCGGCGAACATGATCCATCCTGTCGCCGCCCCGCCACGGGTGTCTTCATAGTTGTCGGTCGACATTGAAACTCTCCTTTTTCGCTGAACCTTTGTCGTCTGATTGTGCATGGGGTGAGCGGCCTCTCCGCGATCACCGTCTCGGTCGCCCACCTCCACGCCGGGCGCGCCTGATCCGGCAGCGCTGGCTCCCCTGACGCCGGTACCGGCCCCGGGCCTCAACCACCCTCGACTGCGCTCAGCCTGCCCGAGCGGACCGCCGTCACAAACGCCTCGAAGTCCCGGTCGTTCTGGTCCGCGTAGCGGGTGGCGAAACGCGTGATCGATCGGTCGAATCCGTCGTCGTCGCCAAGGTACGCGGCGATCGCGATCGGGTCTCCGGATCGGGCGTGCGCCCTGGCCAGGGTCCAACCGCAGAGACCCGCGTAGAGCGTCAGCGTCATCGGCGACATCGCCTCCACCACCGCCGACCCCTTCATGTCGCGAAGCTGGCGCCAGTAGAAGTGCCGGCTTGCGTCGTAGCCCTCGGTCCACCCGAGGAAGATGTCGCTCACGGCCTGCATGAGACGCTGTCCCTGCACCACGCGCTCGCCGCAATGCCGGTACCGGCTCTTCGGAAGGTGGCCCTCCAAGACGGACGCCGTTGCCTCCTTGACCTGCAGGAACAGCGGGTCGTTGAGGCCCCGCCCCTGCAACAGGCCGATGAACGCACGCGTTCCGACGCTGCCGACCCCCACGACCTTGCGGGCCGCGTCGACGAGTTCGAAGCGCTCCAGCAGGTGGCGCCGGTCGGGCTGCAGCGTCGCCCGGTAGGACCGCAGCTGCTCATGTAGGGCCTGCTCGAGCTCGTCCGGAGCGATCCCGTACTGCTCCATGAGTTCGCGAGCGGGCACGACGATCGGGGGCTGACTCACGATGCGGTACCGCCCGTCCACCAGCTCACCGAGCTTCGAGAGCGCCTGAAGGCTGTCGCGCGTGCGAGCCTTCTCCGCACCGCGCTCGGCGGCCTTTGCCATTTTCTTGGCCGCCTTCGCCTCCTTCTTCGGGAGCCCGGCCGCTGCGCCGCGCAGCGCGCTCATGATCTGGTCCTCGTCCAGGTGCGAGTACCAGATATCAAGCGTGCGCATCTGGGCGAACTCCCTCATCGCCTTTCGATATTCCGTGACGGATGCGAGCGTCACGTCCTTCACGTCGGCCTTCTTGAAGCCGTTGTCGCGACCCGCGACGGCGAAGCTCGCGGCCAAGCGCTTCACGTCGTATTCGAACGGCCCGGGAAGCGTCTCGTCGAAGTCATTGAGGTCGAAGACCAGCCTTCGCTCCGGCGAGGCGAAGACGCCGAAGTTGCACAGGTGAGCGTCGCCGCACAGCTGCACCTGCAATCCCGCCGTCGCTGTCACGGCAAGATCTGCCGCCATGATCTTCGCCGCGCCGCGGTAGAACGTGAACGGCGACATCATCATCCGTCCGTGGCGCACCGGCACGAGGTCCGGTTCCCGCGTTGCGTTCTGCTCTTCGAGAAGCGACACGGGATCGGCGCGTTCCGTAACCGGCTGCCACTCGGAATGGCGCGAAAGTGGGCTGCGCTCGCGGGCGGCGATCCCGATCGCCGCACGCTCCGCAAGGCTCGGATGGTGCACCTTCCGGCCCACCGCCCTCCGTTGCACTGCTGGCGTCTGCGTCACCGACTCGTACCCCCTCGCGGCTCATGCGGCCGACTGACGTGATGCTGAGAAGCGCCACGGGGACATCGCCGTTCGAGAGCACCCGTCCGACGGATCTCGGTCGCCGCGCGTACCGAGCGGTCCTCGAGCTGAACGCATATGGCCTTGGACTGCCGCCCCAACATGTCGCCAGCATGCCGCCCTGATGCGTGGACGGAAGTGCCGCGCCCGCTTTTCACATTGGTGATTCCGTTTCCCCGAGCAGGTCGAGCATGTCCGCGCGCGCGACGGCGTCGGGCCGCGAGTTGACGCCGAGCTTGCGGTAGATCGCCCGGGTATGCGAGCGGACCGTGTTCGGCGAGAGGAAGAGCATGGAGGAGATCTCCCGCGCCGAGAGGTCGGTCGCGAGCAGGCGGAGGACGGCCAGTTCGGCCCTGCTCGGCGGCTCGAGAAGCTCCCCGTGATGAGCGCGCGCCTGAGCCTCCCTGAGGTCGCGTGCCACCTCGTCCGCGAGCTGCGCCACGATACCGCTGTCGGTGAAGTCCGCCAGCCCGGCGCGGGCCGAGCGGAGCGCGTCCCCGGCTCCCTCCAGCCGCCCGCGGCTGCACCGGACCCTCGCGAGCAGGACGAGCGTCCACGTGTGGTCCACCGTGCTGATCTCGTCCCGGAAGAGGCGCTCCGCATATGAGAGCTCCCGCTCCGCCTCGGAGAGCCTTCCCTCTTCCGCGTGCGCGAGCCCCAAGACCGCGGCAGCATTTGCCCCGAGCCAGCTCCGGCCGCCGAAATCGGCGAGGATCGTCCTCGCCGTCTCGGCGTGCGCCCGCGCCATCTCGGTCTGGCCCCGGGCCAACGCGGCGAGCGCGAGCATCGCCCGCGCCAGGGCATGGCCGGGCGGGCGCTGCTCGACGCCTGGCTGCTCGATGGCACGGAGCGCACTCGACCATGCCTCGTCCACCGCCCCGGCGAAGTAGAGGGCCCGTGCGAGGCTCCCGAGGGCCGGGACGAGCAGCTCGCCGCCGGTCGCCTGCGCAAGCTCGACCGCGCGCCGGCCGTGGATCACCGCCTGACCGACGTCGCCTTCGATCAAGCCGGCCCGCACCATGGCCGTGGCGGTTTCGACGTAGGCCCGGACCGGCTCGGGAGCGCTTGCGGCGCCGCGGCCGGCGAGATCGAGCAGGCGCCGGCGCTCCAGTGTCGCGCCGCTGAGAACCGACGTCACGGTGGCACCCGCGACGGCGAGCTCGGGGTGTTCAAACAGCTGCTCGTCCGGAAGCGTGCGCATCCACCGAAGGAAGGTTCGCGCACCGCCGTTTCGGATCAGCGGCAGGTGATACACGGACAGGATGTCGGCCACCGAGGCCTGGTCCCCCGCCGCCGACGCGTGCTCGATCGCCTCGGCGAACAGGCCCCTCCCGAGAAGCCAGTCGGCCGCCCGCCGGTGGACCTCCTCCACGGCGCCCGGCTTGAGCGACGCCAGCTGGAACTGGGCGAACTCGGCGAGGAGAGCATGGACCCTGAACCAGGCCCCTCGCTCGAGGCGGATGATGGAGAGCGTGGTGCGCTCCAGCTCGGCGATGACCGTCGCCGAGTCCGTGCGGTCGAGCACCCCGTCGCACAGCTCCGCCGTGAACCGGCCCAGCACCGACGCGCGCAACAGGAAGTCGCGGGCATCGGCATCGATCGATCCGATCACCTCCTCGCGGAGATAGTCGGCGACGAACCGGTGGTTGCCGCCGAACTCTCGAAGGGCTGCGTTTGGCTGCTCGACGCGGCGAAGCCAGACCGACGCCAGTACCAGGGCGGCAGGCCACCCCTCTGTCCGCGTCATCAGCACGTCGACCGCGTGGTCCGAGAGGGGAGCTCGCACCGCTCGACGAGCAGGGCACGCGCCTCGGCGGCCGTGAAGGCGAGGTCGGCCGCCCGGACCTCGGCCAGGATGCCCCGCGCGCGCGCCCGGGCAAGGCGCAGCCGCGGATCCGTCCGCGTGATCATGACGAGCCGGCATCCGGCCGGCAGCCGTTCCACGAATCGGTCGAGCGAGGCCAGCGAGTCCGCGTCGGTGACCGTCTGCACATCGTCGAGGACGACGATGAGGCGCCGCCGGGAGGCGGCGATGCGGTTCGTCAGCTCGTCGATGGCGCCGTCGACCGCCCCGCCGCGGAGGCGCAGCAGCGACCCCTCTCCGAGCCCGGGGCTGACGCCGTCGACCGCGCTGGCCACATACGTCCAAAGACGGACGGGGTCGTTGTCCCCGGCGTCGAGCGTGACCCACGCCAGCGGGTCTCCCCGCAGGGCACACCACTCCCGCGCCGCGGTCGTCTTCCCGTACCCCGGCGGCGCGGCGACCAGCGCCACCGTCGCGTCGCCGGGAACGTCGAACAGGCGAAGCACCCGCGGCCTCGACACCGTTCCCTCGCGCACCTCAGGCGGCGCAATCTTGGCCTCGACCAGCGGTGGCAACCGCTCGGGCGGTCGACCGTCAGCCCGTGGTCGCAGTGCACGGGCCTCATTCTCGACGCGGCCGGCCAACGCGGAGCTGGGATCCTCTCGTTTCATGAACCCCCTATTTGGACGGCTCGAACGCTCGTCGTCAAGTCCGCGACGGTCGGGCGGCGCGGCCGTCGGCGATCGGCGTGCGTCATGCGCGACCCACCGGCATCCCTAGCCGTTGCGCCGTCTGAGTGGATTGCCGCTTCACCCAGGTGAACCGGTCATGGGCTTCTTTCGAGGACGGAAGGGGTGGTCTAGGTTGGACCGACATTGACATCGGGATGGCCGACGGTCAGTCCACTCGCTCGGAGGTCCGGTATGTGGTGGTGGTTTGGGGGGATCATGGCGGTGTTCTGGATTACGTGTCTCTTGATACTAGGGTTCGCTACGCTCGCTAACGGCCACAAGGCGATGTTCTGGATCGGGATCATCTTCCCGGTGCTGTGGTTCGTGGGTGCATTCATGGCACCCACGGACGAAGCGATGGCCCAGCGCGGGTAAGGCCCATAGTTTCCACGCGGCCTCCAGAAGAACGGCTACCTAATGAAAGAGTTCGGGAAGTGGGACCTGACCCCGGACAACCGGGAGGGCTTCTCGGGGCCGCTCGATCGCTGGCCGACCCGGCTCGGATTCGACTACTTTCGGGGCTTCCTCGGGGTGAGGCCGGGCGGTACGACCCCCCTGATCGCCGAGAATCGGAAGATCGTCGGCGTGGCCGAGGCCAAGAACGGCGACCAGTGCGCTGAAGGCCGCCGACGAAGTCGGCCGGATCGAGGTGCGAACCGGGCTGTGACCGCGTCGTCCACGACCCGCAGGCAGCGAAATTGGTTGAAAGGAGAGCAGTGATGGCCGAGACACCGACTGATGTCCTGGTCGCGGGATACCAGGACATCGAAGAGGCGACGAAGGACTTCGAGTCGCTCGTCGAGCTCGTCGACGACAAGAAGGTCGCGATCCAGGGGGTGATCCTCGTCACGCACGCCGAGGACGGCAGCGTTTCGGTGCAGCAGACGGGCGACCACCGCGGCCGCAAGGGCATGGGCTGGGGAGGCGGCGTCGGCGTGGCCGTCGGGCTGTTCGCTCCCCCGCTGCTCGCATCCGCCGCCGTCGGCGCGGCCGCCGGCGGCCTGATCGGCAAGTTCGTCGACCACCGCCTCGAGAACGAGATCCACGACAAGATCGGCGAGAACCTCCCGCCCGGCTCGGCCGGAATCATCGCCCTCTTCGACGACGAGCAGCGGCTCGGCGTCGAGCAGGCGCTGTCGGGGGCGTTGTTGAAGTCGGTCGTCCAGAGCGACGAGAAGGGCGTCAAGGCTCTGAAGGACGGCCTGGCCGAGGCGATGGGCAAGTTCGTCCCGGACCGCACGGTGCTGCCGATCCCCGACCGAAACTTCGGCGGGACGATCGGGCGCACGCTCGACGAGTCGGTCGCAGATTGGACGATCGTCCCCGGCCCCAAGGCACCCGACGGTGCGCCGAACGTGCTCCTCGTCATGATCGACGACGCGGGCTTCGGACAGCCGGACACGTTCGGCGGTCCGATCTCGACGCCGAACATGACACGCGTCCAGAAACAGGGCATCACGTACAACCGCTTCCATGTGACGGCGCTCTGCTCGCCCACCCGGGCGGCGATGTTGACGGGGCGCAACCAACACCGCGTCGGGATGGGCTCGGTCGCAGAGTTCCCTGGGCCGTTCCCGGGCTACACCGGGGCCGTCCCGCGGTCGTGTGCGCCGTTCCCCCGCGCGCTGAAGGAGAACGGCTACGTGACGGGCGCGTTCGGCAAGTGGCACCTGACGCCGGACCGCGAGCAGGGTGCCGCGGGTCCGTTCAGCCACTGGCCACAGGCGTGGGGCTTCGACCACTACTGGGGCTTCCTCAGCGGCGCGGCCGGTCAGTGGGACCCGATCGTGACGCAGGACAACACGACCCTCGGCGTGCCGGACGGCAAGGACGGGCAGCCGTACTACTTCCCTGACGATCTCACCGACAAGGCCATCGAGTGGGTGCACGCGGTCCGCGCGCAGGACTCAGAGAAGCCGTGGTTCCTCTACTACTCGACGGGATGCGCGCACGCACCGCACCACGTGGCCAAGGAGTGGGCCGACCGCTACAAGGGCAAGTTCGACCAGGGCTGGGACGCGATGCGCGAGGAGATCTTCGAGCGCCAGAAGAAGCTCGGCGTGATCCCGCAGGACGCGGTTCTGACCGAGCGGCCCGATCTTTTCCCCGCGTGGGACTCTCTCGACGACGCTTCGAAGAAGCTCTACACGCGGCAGATGGAGGTCTACGCCGGGTTCCAGGAGAATGCCGACTGGAACGTCGGCCGGCTCCTCGACGCGCTGGAGGAGGGAGGCGAGCTCGAGAACACGCTGATCCTCTACATCTGGGGCGACAACGGCGCGAGCCTCGAGGGGACGACCACCGGCTCGTTCAACGAGATGACGTTCCTGAACGGCGTCGTGCTCGACGCCGACCAGCAGGTGAAACTGATCGAGCAGTACGGCGGTATGGAGGAGTGGGGCGGGGACCACACGGCGCCGCATATCGCGGCTGCGTGGGCATGGGCCGGCAACACGCCCTTCCAGTGGGGCAAGCAGATGGCGAGCCACCTGGGCGGCACACGCAACCCGATGGTCGTCGCGTGGCCCGGCAAGATCGAGGCGGGCGGCGCGCTGCGCCCGCAGTTCACGCACTGCATCGACGTCGGTCCGACCATCCTCGAGGCGGCCGGCATCCCGGAGCCGAAAGTGGTCGACGGGATCGAGCAGGAGCCGATGGACGGTACGAGCTTCCATTACACGTTCGACGACCCGGGCGCCGACGAGCGACACACGGTGCAGTACTTCGAGGTGATCGGTGCGCGGGCGATCTACAAGGACGGCTGGTGGGCCTGCGCCCGGCTCGACAAGGCGCCGTGGGATCTCTCGCCGGAGACGCTCGCCCGGTTCGGGCCGGGGTCCGGCTGGGACCCGAACGAGGACGGGTGGGAGCTGTACTACCTGCCGGACGACTTCTCTCAGGCAAAGAACGTCGCGGCGGAGCATCCCGACAAGCTCGCCGAGCTGAAGGAGCTGTTCTGGCAGGAGGCCGAGCGCAACCGCGTGCTGCCGCTGCTCGGCTCGATCGCCGTGTTCTACGGCATCCTGCCGCCGCTGCCGACGGTGACGCGGTACACGTTCGCCGGCGACGTGCAGAACGTGCAGAAGGGCCTCGTGCCCCGCATCGCGGGCCGCTCGTACGCGATCGAGGCGGAGCTTCGCGTGCCTGAGGGCGGCGCCGAGGGCGTCATTGTCGCCAACGCCGACTTCATCGGCGGGTTCGCGCTCTGGGTCGACGAGAACGGTCTGCTCAACCACAGCTACTCGTTTCTGGGCGTGGAGTCCTACAAGCAGGTCTCGGAGACGCCGATCCCGTCTGGCGACGTCAGCGTCAAGATGCTGTTCGAGGCTGACGAGACCAAGCCCGGTGCCGGCGGGGACGTTAGCCTCTGGGCGAACGGCGAGCAGATCGGCGGTGGCCGGCTCGACAAGACCGTGCCGATGATGGCCACGTCCTATGCCGGCATGGACGTGAGCCGCGATAACGGCCTCGTCGTCGACCTAGCATACGAGGACAAGGCACCGTACCGCTTCACGGGTACCGTAAAGCGGGTCGTCTTCGACCTTAAGCCGTCGACGTCGCACGACGACGACAAGGCGCTGCACGAGCACGAGAGCATCCACGCCGTCGCGCACGGGGTCGGCGCATAAGCACAGTACGAACGACGTATGGGCGGGCGGCCCCGGTGTCGCCCGCCCGGCAGCACACGAGGGAGTCTGACGAGTGAACCGCCTTACGATCGTGAGATGACGCTGAACGGGATCCCACTCACGCCCGAGCAACAGCTGGGCCTCATGTTCAAGCACGGCGGCCTTGAGGCCTGGGGCGACGAGCAGCTCGCCCCGCATTACTCGGCCGGGTGGGCCTGGGCCGGCAACGCTCCGTTCGACTGGGGGAAGCAGGTCGCCTCCCACCTCGGCGGCACGCGAAACCCGCTGGTCGTGCACTGGCCGAGCGGCATCGGTGACGCGGGCGCGGTTCGTACCCACTACACCCACGTGACCGACGTCGGAGCGACGGTCCTCGACCTCGCCGGGATCCCGATGCCCGACTCGATCGATGGGGTCGAGCAGCAGCCATTCGACGGCGTCACCTTCGCCGACTCGTTCTCGGACGCGGCCGCGCCGGAGCGGCACACGCAGCAGTACTACGAGATCCTCGGCAACCGGGGCATGTACAAGGACGGCTGGCTGTTCTGCCAGCGAATGCAGCGGATCCCGTGGTCGCTCGACCCCGAGGTGCTCCGCGGTTTCGGCCCAGGCTGGGATCCTGGGAAGGATCCGGTCGAGCTCTACTACCTCCCGGACGACTTCACGCAGTCGAAGAACCTCGCGGCCGACCATCCCGAGAAGGCGGAAGAGCTCCGCGAGCTCTTCTGGGCGGAGGCCGAGCGCAACCACGTCCTTCCGCTGCTCGGCGGCCTGACGTCCTTCTTCGGCATGGTCCCTCCGATCCCGGAGGAGGCGACGTTCGTCTTCCGCGGCGACATCCAGAACGTCCCGAGTGGGATGATCCCGCGGATCTACAATCACTCGTACACGATCAGCGCCGACCTGGTCGTCCCCGAGGGCGGCGCGGAGGGAGTGATCGTCGCAGAGGCCGACCACCTCGGCGGCTTCGCGCTCTTCGTGCAGGACGGGCGGCTCAAACACACCTACTCGATGCTCGGCGTGCTCGAGTACACCCAGGCGGCCGAGCAGCCGTTGCCGACCGGGGAGGTCAACGTCGAACTCGTCTTCGCCGCCGACGCACCGAAACCGGCGACCGGCGGCGAGGTGACGCTGCTCGTCAACGGCGAGCCAGTCGCGAGCGGGCGGATGGAGCACACCGTGCCGGGCCGCTTCTCGGGCTACTCCGGCATGGACATCGGTCGCGACAACGGCCTCGTCGTCGACCGCAGCTATGCCGACAAGGCACCGTTCGCCTTCACGGGCGAGATCAAGCAGGTGACCTTCGACATCGCCCCGCACCTGAGCGAGGAGGACAGGCAGGCGCTGCACGAGCACGCGCAGCAGGCGCTCGCGGCCCATGCGGCGAGTGCGTAGGAGGAGCACGGGAGGCGGCGCATGTGCTCCGCCCTCGCAAATCCATGACCCAGCATCAGCCTGCCCTGCAGATCGAGGTCAGGGGCCGTCGAGCCAGACGCCCGGAGCCTCCGAAGGAAGGAACAACGATGGGCAAGACGGAGCAAATGGACGTTCTGATCGCGGTCTACCTCTTCGAGGATCTCGGGAGGAAGGACTACGACGCGATCATGGATCTCGTCGAGGAGAAGGCGATCGCGGTCCAAGGCGTGGTGCTCGCCAGCAAGGACGAGCACGGCGACATGCAGGTGACCGAAGCCGGTGACCACGCGGTACGCAAGGGCGCCACGATGCTCGGCGGCGCAGGCCTCGTCGTCGGCCTCTTCGCACCGCCGCTGCTGGCGGCCACGGCCGTTGGCGCAGGCATCGGGGCGGTCGCCGGTAAGTTCGCCAAGCACCGGGTCGAGAGCGGGATCGCGGACAAGCTGGACGACGTGCTGCCCGCCGCCTCGGCCGCGCTGATCGCCGTCTACGACTCGGGCGACGCCGGCAAGGTGCAGCAGGCGATCCCAAACGCGATCAGAAGCTCGGTCGCGCACATCGACGGCAAGGACGCCAAGGAGCTCAAGGCGGGTCTCGAACAGGCTTCCGCCGGCTTGAGCGGCTGATCCACCTACCGGGAGACGCATCCAACGGAGGAGTAGGACGTGTGAAGCACCTTACGATCGTCAGATCGTTGGACGCACCCGTCGACCGGGTCTGGGAGATCGTCGGCAACCCGGGCGCCTCACCCGGCCCGGGTGTGAACGTCGAGGTGGAGCAGCCGGGAGCGGCGGACGGGACGGGTCTGACCCGGGCCGTGAAGATCGGCCCGGCCACCGTCCACGAGGAGATCACCCGAGTTGGGCCCGGCTACGCCGTGCGCTACCGCATGACGAAAGGTGCCCCCGTCCGCGACTACGTAGGAAGCGTCGCTCTCGAGGAATCAGCAGGCGGCGGCACCCAGGTCTCGTGGGACATTCAGTTCCGACCGGTCATGCCGGGCACCGGGTGGCTGATCTCGCTGGTGTCGAAGCGCACACTCAACCGCGTGCTGGACGCAGTCGCCGCCAGCGCACGAAGCTGAGAGAAGGACGATGGCAAGGGCGTCGACAGGGGAGCGGAGGTTGAGCCGGTGAGTAGCGAGCAGACGGATCGCGGCTTCGTCGTCGTCACGGGCACCTCGACCGGAATCGGCGCCGCCACGGCGTTGCACCTCGCAGAAAAGGGGTTCCACGTCTTCGCCGGAGTACGGCGTGAGGTGGACGGTGAGGCGTTGCAAGCGCAGACCTCGGCGACGCTGACGCCGCTGATCATCGACGTCACGGACGGGGATGCGATCTCGGCGGCCGCCGCGGTGGTGACAGACGTCGTCGGTGACCGTGGCCTGGCCGGACTCGTCAACAACGCGGGCATCGCCAAGCCGGCGCCCCTCGAGTTCCAGCCGATGGCCGACTTCCGAACGCAGCTGGAGGTCAATCTGTTCGGACCCGTCGCCATGATCCAGGCCTTCATGCCGCTCATCCGCCGCGGCGGCGGCCGGATCGTCAACGTCGGGTCGATCGGCGGCCTGCTCGTCGTCCCGCTCAACGGGGCCTACAGCGCGTCGAAGTTCGGCATGCGGGCGATCAGCGACGCGCTTCGTCTCGAGCTGCGCCAATGGAACATCCACGTGTCGCTCATCGAGGTCGCCCCCGTCAAGTCCGCGATCTTCGGGAAGACGTACGCCGAGCTCGACGCGCTTGAGCAGACGCTCGGCGAGAGCGGCTCTCGGCTGTACTCGCGGCAGATCACCGCGATTCGGAAGGCGATGGAGAAGGCGGAGGCCGAGGCGGAGCCCCCATCGGTCATCGCGAAGGTGGTTGCTCATGCGCTCACGTCCGACAAGCCCAAGACCCGGTATCTGGTGGGCCACGGCGGGAAGCAGACCGCGGTGGCAGCAGCGCTCCCCGATCGGGCGAGGGACAGAGCGCTCGTGCGCGAGCTCGGGCTCCCCAAGCCGGAGTCGCCCCACGAAGGTCGGTAACCAGGCGGGAGGAGAGAAGTGTGAACACCGACATGAAACCCAAGGTTCTGGTCGTGTACTTCAGCCTTACCCAACAGTCCGCGCGGGTCGCCGAGGCGATGGCACAGGCCCTCACGGTACGGGGCGGCGACGTGACCAAGGCGGCGATCGAGTTCACGGACGAGCGGTGGGTGGGGAAGCTGTCGCAGTTTCCGATGAAGCACCCCATCCCCCAGCTCGCGTCGATTCTCCTGGCGCAGCTCCGCCACAAGACCGGCGAGATCCGCATTCCACCGGAGGCGCAGACTGGCGACTACGACCTGGTAGTGCTCGCATCTCCTACCTGGTGGTTCCAGACGAGCATGCCGATCCGCTCGTATCTCGAGTCGCCCGAGGCGAAGACGGTGTTGGTCGGAAAGCCGTTCGCATGCGCGTCGATCTCCCGCCGCTACTACAGCATCAACCTCGGGCAGCTGAAGAAGCTCGGCGAGAAGAACGGCGGGCGGTTGATCGACAAGACGCACTTCGTCGTCGCAGGCGGTCAGGTCAAGTCGATGCTCTCATGGCTCGGGTACATGAAGCACGGCGAGCCGCAGGAGCGCGTCGTCGGCTTGAAGATGCCGCCCCCGAACCTCAAGCCAGACTTCGAGGAGCAGGCACAGAGCTTCGTCGACCGCCTCTTGGATCGTGTTGTCGGCGCTCCTGTCGCCGCAGGCGGCGAGGGCTGATGCTGGACGGAAGGGCGCGCAGATCATCCGACTCATGGCGACCCCACGGGCGACCGATAGGGAGGTCTGCCGAGCAAGGTTCGGGAACCGTGATCGAGAGAAGCGGAATACTGATCGTGCTCCGGCACGCGCGAGCCGGGCCCAAGCTCACCGACGCCGTGCGCGACTTCGAGCGCCCCTTGGACGCGACCGGCCGCGCCACCGCCATCGCCTTACCCGACGTCCTCCTCGACCGCTGCACGCCGTCGACCATCGTCAGCAGCCCCTTCCTCCGCTGCACGCAGACGGTCGCGCCCCTCGCCCGACGGCTCGGCCTCAACGTCGAGGAGCGGCACGAGCTCACCCCCGCCACGTCCGCTCTCGCGTGTGCTGCTCTCCTGCGGTCCGTGCCCGACCGCGCCATCGTCTGCACCCACGGCGAGCTCATCAAGCGCCTTTTCGGGTTGGAGTGTGAGAAGGGCGCGTTCTGGATCATCCGGCGCGAAAATGGGGAGCTTCGTCCCGTCGATTACGTCGCGCACCCAGCAGCTGTCGCGGCGGACGCGCGGCGGGGAAGCTCGTCCTCGGGCGGCGGGCAGCGACCCCCGTAGGCCTCGCGGGAACAGATCAAGGCGATTCCGGCCCCCGTTAGACGAAAACAGACACCTGAGAACAGGCCAGCACATGGGCGGGCGCTTGCCTGCCGAAGCGGCCGAAGAGGAAATGGTCCCGCTCCCGCACCGTCTCCTCTCCCGAGGCCGGGAGCATGGATCCGGGGCGCGAGATCGGGCGCGAGGAAGAGAAAATAGTGGGGGTGTTGCCCACCTTGTTGTCCAAACGGTCGATCCCCATCGGCCGTCGTGACACCGATGGGGCGTCGGATCTCAGCCACCCAGGCGGGACGATGCCCCTCGACGCCCGCCCGTAGACTCCGCTCGACCTGTCGGCGTGGAGAGGAGAATGACATGCGCCTCGAGATCGGCAATCGCGTCCGCTGCACCGACGGGGCGTACGGCGAGTTGGCGGACATCGTCATCGACCCGCTCGAGAAGCGCGTGACGCATCTCGTGGTCCAGCCGGAGCAAGGCGATGAAGAGGCGCGGCTGGTGCCGATCCAGCTGGCGAAGGGCAGAGACGACAAGCAGCGCGAGATCGAGCTGGAGTGCTCCCTGGACGAGGCGCAGGGGTTCGAGTCCGTGCACGAGGCCGCCTACCTCCGGCTCGGAGAGAGCCCCGCCGAGGACCCCAACTGGGACGTCGGCGTCGAGGACGTCCTCGCGATGCCGTACTACGCCGGTCTCGACGAAGGCACGTATCCGGGCGCGCTCGACTCCCATGTGACCATGTACTACGACCGCGTGCCGAAGGGCCAGGTCGAGGTCCGGCGGTCGAGCGCCGTCATCTCTGCGGACGGCCATTCACTGGGCGAGGTGGACGGCTTCGTGGTCGACGCGGACGAGCACATCACACACTTCGTCCTCGAGCGCGGCCACCTCTGGGGACGGAAGGAGGTCACCATCCCGATCGGGGCCGTCGCCAGAGTCGAGAGCGACGCGGTGCACGTCGCCCTGTCCAAGGACGAGGTCGGCGCCCTCCCCGCCGTTCGCGTCGGCCGACACGGCTGACGCCCTCGATCGAGTTTCGGCTCGCTCCTGAGTCGCCAGCAGGGTCGTGCTGCGACCCGCGGTGTAATCCAGGCTCAGTCGACGGGCAGGGGCGGGCCGACGACCCGCATGCCGTGGTCGAGCCACAGCTCGGGATCCTGGGTCGGCATCGCGTCGGTCGCGGTGACCTTCCGGAAGAACGCCTCCATCGCGCCGGCGGGGGTGAAGGCGACGATCAAGCGGCCCGTGGCGTCGCCCACGAACGCCCAGGCGTGCGGCACGTCGCGCGGTGCGAGCACCGAATCCCCTCCGCCCAGTCGGTGGGTCGCGCCGCCCACCTCGACAACGAAGTCACCCTCCACGACGTAGAACCACTCGTCCTGGTGCGGATGCACGTGCCGCGGCGGGCCGCCCTTCGCGTGGTTCTCCTGCTCGATGACGAACAGGGCGCCGCCGGTGTCCGCGGTCGCGACTTTGAAGGTGAGGGTCGTGATCCCCATCGTCCGCCGCTTCGCCTCGCGGTCGGCGCCCGCCCGGACCGGCGGGATCCCGCGCTGCTCATGCTCGATCATGCGTCCTCCCCGCGCCCCGTGACCTTCGGCAAGCGTACCGACGCGGCAGCGCGGCTCAGTCGTCGGGCGGGTCGACCGCGTGGGCGATGAGGGCGGCCCAGTCGCACCACTCGAGCGTCAGCTCGTGCGTCGCGGCCAGGACGACGAGGCGCGCCCTCCCCGCCTCGAGCGCCTCCTGCCACCGGGGCGCGCACAGGCACCAGCGGTCGCCGGCAAGGAGGAGCGATGTCCGGTCGCGCCCCGTATCCTCGCGAGGGAATGGAGACCGGGGCGAGTGCGGTGAACCAGCGTCGCGGCCTGGCCCGCCTGTTCCCGATCGCCGGGTGGCTGCCCGAGTACGACCGCCGCTGGCTTCGGGGGGATGTTGCTGCGGGTATCGCGGTGACCGCCCTGATTGTGCCGAAGAACCTTGGTTATGCGGGGATCGCCGGTGTGCCGCTGGAGAACGGCCTGTATGCGGCAGCCGCGGGGGCGATCATTTACGCGCTGTTCTGCACGTCGCGCCACATCTCCACCGGGCCGAGCTCGTCCCTCGCCGCCGTTGCCGGAGGAGCGGTGCTCGTCACGGGCCTCGCCGGCGACCAGGCCGCGGAGCTCGTCACGGCGATCACCCTTCTGACGGGCGTTCTCTTCCTTTTGCTCGCCGTGCTGCGGATGGGGTGGATCGCCCGGTTTCTCTCCAAGCCCGTGATCACGGGGTTCCTGGCGGGGGCCGCCGTCGACGTGGTGATCGGAGAGCTCCCGAAGCTGACCGGGACGTCGACGGAAGGTGACAACGCGTGGCGCGAACTGTCCTCCTGGGTGGATTCGCTCGACGCGCTTGACTGGACGACACTCGTCGTGGGCCTTGTGGCACTCGGCGTGATCCTCGCATTGCGCTTCTTTGCGCCGACGATCCCGGGGGCCCTCGTGCTCGTCGCCGGCGGGATAATCGCCTCGGACCTGTTCGACCTGGGTGAACATGGGGTCGCGCTCGTGGGGCACGTGCCGCGTGGCCTGCCCGCGCCCCAGCTGCCAAGCCTCGACCTGGTCTCCGACAATCTCGCGACGATCGGCATCGCGGCAGTCGGTCTGCTGTTGATCGGGTTTTCACAGACCGCAGGCGACGCGCGCGCGTTCGCCACACGCCACCGGTATCGCATCGACGTGGACCAGGAATCGGTCGCGCAGGGCATGGCAAACGTGGGTGCCGGGGTGTTCCAGGGGATGCCCGTTTCCACCAGCCTTTCCGCGAGCTCGTTGAACGAGTCGGCCGGGGCCAAGACACCGGTTGCCTCACTCACGACCGGTGGGCTCGTGCTTGCGACGTTGATCGTGCTCGCCCCGTTGTTCTCCGACCTCCCGAAAGCGGTCCTCGCGGCAGTCATCATCGACGCGGTCGTGTTCGGGATGATCGACCTCCCGGAGCTGCGCAGACTTCGCCGGGTGATGCGGTTCGACTTCGCGATCGCGGTCGCAGCGATCGTGGGAGTCCTGTCGGCCGGCGTCCTCGCGGGCGTCGTGATCGGGGTCGCCCTTTCACTCGGCTGGCTGATCTACGTCGCGACATCCCCGCCGATTCCCGTGCTCGGACGGGAGCCCGGGACCCAGGTGTTTCGCGACCTCGACGAACACCCCGACGACGAGACGTTCCCGGGCATCGTCGTGCTCCGACTCGACAGCGGTCTCTTTTTCGCGACGTCCCAGGCCCTCGACGACCGTGTGCGGACCTTGGCCGATCGCGACCCCGGGGCGCTCCGAGCGGTTGTGCTCGACTTCGAAGCGGTCACGTTCATCGACTCGCAGGGTGCCGAGCAGCTCGCCGAGATACACCGGCTCGTGGATTCCTACGGCGCGGCGCTCCGTCTGGCGCGGGTGAAGCCGCCGGTGCTCGCGGTGCTCCGCGCGGACGGCTTCATCGACCGCATCGGCGACGATCACCTCCACGGCAACGTCCATCGCGCCGTCGAGGCGCAGCGCGCAGCCGGGGCTTCCCAGGCACCCGCTCCCGGCGACTAGGCACGAATCCGCTCGACCCGCTCGCGAGGCGCGCCCTGGTGTCTGGCACTCCGCGAAGGGACGTATGATCCGCGCCGTTGCTCCGTGGTAATCAGTAAGCGCGGCGAAGCGAGGGTGGCCGGATGACCCGTCATGCTGGACATCCAGACAGCGCGATCGGGCAACGCCCGTGTCGGTGACCGAGGGGAGCGTGCCCAAGGAAGGGGCGGGCAATCAACGGCTCGCGATCCTGCTGGCGGCGGCGATGTTCGTGCTGGTCGTCGACACATCGCTGATGAACGTTTCGATCTCGGCGGTGGTTCGGGATCTCGACACGACCGTCAGCGGCGTTCAGTCGGCGATCGCCCTGGAGGCGCTCGTGTCCGCGGCGTTCATCCTGATCGGCAGCAAGGTCGGCGATCTCATCGGGCGCAAGCGCGCGTACGTGTTGGGCCTGCTCGGCTACGCGATCGGGGCCCTCGCGATGGCGCTGGCACAGAACCTGACGGCGATCATCATCTTCTGGGCAATCGTTGGTGGGCTCGGCGCGTCGCTGCTGCTGCCCGCGATGCAATCGCCGAGAAATGGTGGGGGTGTTGCACACCTTGTTGCCCAAACGGCGAATGCCGGATCCGTCTTCGAAAGGACCACCTCCTCGTGGAGGCTCGCTCGTTCCCTGACTTGACATTGGACACTAGTGTCTGATTTAGTAACTCAGACAGTAGGGTCCAACTTAGAAGGAGAGAGCAGCCATGCACCATAAGCCGAAGCACTCGAGAAGCGAGATCCAGATCGGCGCCGGGGATTCCAAGGGGCAGCCTCATCGGTGGCTCCTTCCCGTGCTGCTCGTCGCCCAGCTGATGGTGATCCTCGACATCACCGCCGTGAACATCGCGCTGCCGAGCCTCGCGACCGACCTGCAGCCTGACCGGCTCGAGCATCAGCTGGACGATCACGAGCTACTCGCTCATCTTCGGCAGCCTGCTCCTCTTCGGCGGCCGCGCCGCCGATCTGCTCGGGCGCCGGCGGATGTTCCTGACCGGCCTCGGCGTCTTCACCGTCTCGTCGTTCGCCTCGGCGATGGCCGGGCACGGCGGCCGCGCTCTTCGCCGCCCGCGCGGGTCAGGGTCTCGGCGCCGCGATGCTCTCGCCGGCTGCGCTCTCGATCATCATGACCGCCTTCCAGGGCAGCCAGCGGGCGAAGGCGCTCGCGGCCTGGGGCGCAGTCGGCGGCGCCGGCGCAGCGATCGGCGTCCTCGTCGGCGGCGTCCTCACCGAGTTCGCCGACTGGCGGATGATCTTCTACGTCAACCTCCCGGTCGCGGCCGCGCTCGCGTCGCCGCGCTGAAGATCATCCCCGCCGACACGCGAGAGGCCGCGCTGGCGCGGTCTCGACCTGCCCGGGGCGCGTGCTCGCGACCGACGAGCCTCGGCGCGATCGTCTTCGCGATCACCCAGGCCGACGCGCGCCGGCTGGACCTCGGCCCAGACGCTCATCTCGTCGGGCTCGGCGGTCTCGCGGGACTCGCGGCCTTCGCGGCTCTACGAGCGCCGCACCGACGCACCGCTCCTGCGCGTCGAGCGGCTCGCCGACCGCGCCGTCGGCGGCGGGCTCTTCCTGATGCTCGCCGCCGCCGGCTCGATCTTCGGCCTCTTCCTGCTCTCCTCGCTCTACCTCCAGAACGTCCTCGGCATGGGCCCGCTCGCGACCGGCCTCGCCTTCATCCCGCTCGCGCTCGCGGCAGGAGTCGGCGCCCACGCGGCCGGGCACGTCGTCGGCAAGCACGGCGTGCGCGGCCCGCTCGCCGCAGCGTTCCTGGTCGCCGCGGTCGGGATGACCCTCCTCGCCCACGTCGGCGAGAACGGCACGCTATCTCCGCGACGTCCTCCCGGGCATGCTCGTCGCCGGGTTCGGGCCTCGGCGTCGCCGTCGTCTCCGTCTCGATCGCGATCCTCACCGGCGCCCGCGAAGAGGAGACCGGGATGATCTCCGGCCTCAACTCGACCGGGCACGAGATCGGCGGCACGCTCGGGATCGCCGATCTTCTCGACGATCGCGGCCGGGGCAAGCGGCGCGATCGCCGGCCCGCAGGCCGCGTCCGGGATCGCGCACGCGTTCATCGCAGCCGGCGCTGCTCGCTACGCTCGCCAGCCTGGTCGCGCTCGCCGTCCTTCCGCGCGCACGCCACTTCGTGCCGAAGCTGCGCCTCAACCCGCAGCGCGATGCCGATTCACTGACGATGAGCGAAGCCGCACGACACCCGCCGACGCGTCCGCCCCCAAGCGCCGCCGGGCGGACGCCGACCGCAGCGTCGCCGCCATCCTCGACGCCGCCCTCGAAGCGCTGGCGAGCGATCCCGACACCAGCATGGCCGAGATCGCTCGCCGCGCCGGCGTCGTCCGCGCGACGATCTACGTCCACTTCCCGACACGCGACTCGCTCCTCGACGCCGTCATGGAGCACGCGATCGCCGACGTCGACGAGCCGAGTCGACGCGGCCGAGCCCCGCCGCGGCGAACCACGGGAAGCGCTCGAGCGCGTGCCTGACGACGACATGGCGCAAGCTCGACCAGCTTCCACTCGCTCATCGCGCTCAACACGGCGCGCCTGTCGGCGAAGGAGCTCCACCGGCGCCACCTGCCCGTCATCTCGACCAGTCGCGCCGCTGATCGAGCGCGGCCAGAAGCAGGGCGTCTTCCGACGCGACCTCCCCATCGCCTGGCACCTCGTCGATGTTGCTCGCGATCGTCCACGCCGCCAGCGGCGAACTGCAAAGCGGCCGAATCGACGAGTCCACAGTCGAAGCAGCCATGCTCTCGACCGCGATCAACGCGCTCAAATCCTCGCATTAAGCCAGCCGGACTCCAAGCGTCGACCCGCTCGGGCACCGAAGCCAACAGCGAGTGGAGCCATGGGCCTTCCCACGACCCGGCCCTCACGAAGCTACGACAGGTCAGGCTGAGGAGCCCGAGCCAGGCGGAAGAGAGCCTGGACGATGAACACCGCTACTCGAACGGCCCGACTCGCTCCGTCGACGCTCTGGGAATCCCAGCCAGGCGTGTCGTTTGAGCGCGATTCCGCCGGGTCGCGGTTGGACATACAAACCGCACGGCCGGGACGCGGGGCGGGCGGGCCGGCGGCGGCGATGGCGAGCAGGAGGGACTCTTGATGGCAGAGCGACCAGGAGGGCGGCGGGAATGCGGGAGTTGATCCTCGCGATGGACGAGGGGGAGGGCGCGGGCCGCGGCGCTCCCGAGACGATTGAGCCCGTTCACGGCACTGGCGGCGACGGTCCCACCGCATGGCCGACTCCCGCGGAGAGGGACGCGCCGAGCAGGGCGAGCTCCGAATGTGCCGATTTCGACTCTGCGGAGAGCGCCGGCGCCACGAGGCCGAGCCCCCGAGGGGTCCTTGCCCGACCGTTCGGTTTTCTTCGGGATCGATTCACGCGCACCCGCTGAGCTTCAGCGTATCGACGCCCGATGATCGAGGCTCGCCTGACGTTTGCGCGTGGCGTGGACGGGCACGGTTCTCATGCAGCCCACACGAACGGAGGCCCAACGTGCCAACCATGACCGAACCACGAGAGCTCTTCCTGCACGAGCTCGGCGACATCCTCTTTGCCGAGAACCTTCTCGTGAAGACACTGCCGAAGCTCGCGGAGGAGGCGACCGATGCGAAGCTCCGCGAGGGCTTCGAGCACCATCTGACGGAGACCAGGCAGCAGGTCGAGAATCTAAAGACGATCTTCGACTCGCTCGGCGAGCAGCCAAAGCCGGAACGATGCCCCGGCATCGAGGGAATCAAGGCCGAGCATGACGAGTTCATGTCCGAGCAACACCCGTCACCCGAGATCTGCGATCTCTTCCTCACCGGCGCGGGCGCGCGGACCGAGCACTATGAGATCGCGGCGTACAGCGGGCTCATCGTAAGCGCGAAGGCGTTGGGAGAGTCCGAGGCCGCGAAACTCCTGGGCGAGAACCTCAAGCAGGAGGAGGAGGCGCTCAAGACGCTGGAAGCGGCCGCGAGGCGGCTCGCGAAGAACGCCAAGCCGAACGGCGCGTAGCCACGTACGGCCGCGGAGCCCGCCAGGGCCCGCTCTCGGCGGGCCCTGGCGGCCGGGGCTCGCACCTGCGATCCCGCCTGAGTGGGCTCGCGACGAACGCGAAAGGAGCGTAATGAGTACGAAACAGGGCAGCGAACGACCCCAGGACGATCAACCGACGACCCAGGAGGCGCTTCCCAAGGTCGACCTCACCCCCGACCCGAAGACCGAGGAGATCTCGAAGGAGACCCTCGGTCCCGATGCCGTCGACGACAACGCGGGCGACGAGGATTCAGAGTCCGGCGCAGCGTCCGGGCGGGACGCCGCCTAGCCGGCAGTCGGCTCGCAACATGAGCCGTCGACCCGAACGTCGACGGCTCCTTCCCAAACACGCTTCTGGGAGCCCGGCACGGCCTGCTACCTGCGCCGCCGCGGACCGCGGTTGAGTCGCGACAATCTCCTGCCGCAACTCGGGCAGCGTCGCTCCGGGCCCCCTGGTTCGCGGTTCAGCGTCCGCCATTCCTGAGGGCTACCCGAGGGCGAAGGCCGAAAACACGCGGCGGGACGCCGCCCCATCGACGCGCAATCCGGGAAGCTCGCTCGCTCCCTCCCGCGACGAGTCCACAGGCCCGCACAGGCGCGCTGGGGACGTCGGGCGGCAGGTCACGGTCGCTCCCGATCGCGCACCTCGAGGGTCGAGGGCTCCGCCGTCTCAGGTCGCCACGTCGGCCGGATCTCGACCGACCTCGCCGGCAGGTCCATCAGCGCCCGTCGTAGCCCGGAACAGGTTGAGGGCGCCGATCACCCGGCCCCGCAGCCACATCGCAGCCACGGGTCCCACCGCGACGCACGGGCTGCGATGGCGGTCCGCGGCTGGGGCGGCACGACGTCGGGCTGAGGATCGGGATCGGGTTGGGGAATGATGCCGGGATCGGGAGCCGGGGTCGGCTCGGGAACCACGGGCGGCTCGGCCGGCGGGCTCGGGGCCGGCGTCGGCTCGGGGACGATCGGGGGCTCCGCCGGTGGGCTGGGAGCCGGCGCGGGCTCGGGCACCACCGCGGGGCCCGGCACCGGATCGGACATCGTCGTTATTCGTCCTGACGCGTCGTCGGCTTTTCTGGGAGCTCGCATGCTCGCCGGCCCCTGGCCCTCGACGCGCGGCCCGGACGCGCCGAACCGCTCGATGCCGCTCGCCACACCATCGCCTCCGACGAGGCGGCCCCAACCGAGACTGAGATCCGCTCGCAAGGGTATGCCCGTCGGCTGCCACCGCGTCCCGGTTGCCCTCGGCTTCACGATCGGCCGAATCGACGGGCGATCCCCCGCGCGACGGGGCCGCGAAGCCGACGTCCAACGGCAAGCGCAACGGCCAGCAGAATCGACTTCCTCATCACAGTGCCTCTCGTGCGAAGAAGGCCAACGCATCCGCTTCGTCGAGCTCAGCCGGCGGGGGGGAAATCGGAGGGCGGGGTTCTCTCGGGGGATCCGGCGACGGCGTGGGTTCCGACCACACGACCGTCACGGGATCGTTCGTGCGCCGCCTCGCGCCGCGGCCCTGCGTCGCCGCGCGGTCCAGGATCGTAAGTCGCCTTCGTTGCGTCGTGATCATGCCCAACAGGGTTCCCCGCCCGTTGGCGGTGCAAACGCGGAGCCGACGTCCGAAAGTGCTCGCTCACCGGGCGCATCGGGGACCAACGCCCGGTCCACGTTTTCGGCTGCCTCTCCCGGGTACGCCCGGGCGAACCCGACTCGAAGAGGGAGCGTTTCGCGCGATGGCAACAGTCGAACAATCGATCGACGTGGCGGTGCCCGTGAGCACCGCGTACAGTCAGTGGACCAGTTCGAGCAGTTTCCCAGCTTCATGGAGGGCGTCGAGGGGGCTCGTCAACTCGACGAACGCCGCGTCTGCACTGGGGTGAGGAGGAAGATGAGCAAGACGGCCCGCCGCGAGCCCCGGTCGGATGGCCGGCTTTCATGCTCTGAAGTGGGACGGATATCGACGGGCGTACCTCGCGGCGGAGCTGGCGGCCTGCGCGAGGCGGTTCGACGCCATCTTGCCGAGTGCCGGAGCTTCCGCGACGCGTTCCGCGGGAGCCGATCGGCGGGGCGCCCCTGAGCCGAGCCGTACCCGGCCACTGCCGACGGTCGAAATGAGCGGGGCGTCGCTGAACCGGGCGCGGACGCGCCTGCCGGACCACCCCCGCCGGCGGCACTTCCATATCCCGAATGTGATCGCGGCGATTCTCATCCTGGTCGTCGCAATCGCTGTTGCGGGAGCCATCGCGGGAGGAGTGGCGAAGCTCATGGGAGACACCGCGCTCGGGAAGATCGTTGCATCGACCGTGCCCGTGCTCGTGCTCACGATCGCGACCTTCATGGCGCTGGTACAGCTTGAGATCGCCGTTCCGATCGTGACCGGGGCCTTCTACATCGTCCTGGGAGCGTTCGCGCTCGGCGCGGCGCTGGCCTTCGGGCTGGGCGGCAGGAACTCCGCCCAGCGGTTGCTCGACGCCGCCTATGACAAGGGCCGTGACAACATCCCACAGATGCGGGAGGAGATGAGGCTCGCGAAGCAGCGTGCGTCGGAGCGGGTTGAAGGGGCTCGCACGGAACTCGACCAGGACGGGCGCCTACGCGCGCGACGTCCCACCCTGGGTATGCAGAAGTGCGTCGATCAGGTTCCACGCGCCCGACCACCTGATACTGACTCGCACCGATAATCAAGCGCCCCTGCGCCGGCCCGCGCTGCGACGGACCCGAGCAGGGGTGCTTGTCGGCCCCGATTCCCTCGACGCCCCGTACGGCGACGAGCACCACCGTTGGATCCCGGGGACCGTGGCCGGGGAATCCGCTCCGTCGCGCTGTCAGCTCCTCGTATCGCACCGGCGCGAGTAGCTCCGTGCCCGCCGAGACGTGGCGCGGCGCGGTGGGGAGCACGCACAGCGCTTGCTCGCGCGCTCAGGGCGCTCAGGGCGCTCAGGCTCGACCCTCGACCGGTTGGAACAAGAGCAGGGCGCTGCTCCGCCGGTACAGCCGATCCCGGCCGCTTACAATCCGGCTGGGATGGAAAAGGATGAGCCCAGACGGCGGGTTGCCCCGCCGCGGCGCGCGCCGCGCGAGCCTACCCGGCGGCCCGTGGGGCCTGTGCCCGGCGTGCTGCGGCTCGCCTCGGCCGTCGGGAACCAAGCGTTCGCCGCGCACTTGGCGCAGCAGGCGGCGCGGGCGCGGGAGGCCGCCGTCAGCTCCCCCCAACCCCATCCGGCGCTGCCGCCGAGCACGCCGGCCTGGGCGGAGGACGGCCGGATCACCCTGGGGCCGGCGTCGCTGCTGCTTTCGCCCGTGGAGCGCGCCGACATCATCCACCACGAGACGATCCACGTCCTGCAGCAGCGGTGCGCGCCGGCCGACGAGAGTGGCGAGGCGCGGCGGCGTGCCGAGGCGCTCGCCCAATGGCCGCAGGGGGATCTCCTGGCGGCCGAGGAGCTGCTGGCCCCTGCGCCGCGTCTGCTGGCAGCGCCGGTGACCGGGAAGCCGGCGAGCGGCTTCACGCGTCTTTTCGCCGGCGACGGGGAGGTGATCGGGGAGGTGAGCGTGGGTGGGGTCACGGCCCGTGACCGGCGCTCGTACGAGAAGCTCGGGATCGAGGCCCCGGTGGACCCGAAGAGTCAGTTCGGGACAGCCACGGTGTCTGAC
Organism: uncultured Thermoleophilia bacterium; assembly: GCA_963777565.1. GTDB lineage: Bacteria > Actinomycetota > Thermoleophilia > Miltoncostaeales > Miltoncostaeaceae > CALMEC01. The sequence goes on along the minus strand of CAVZQZ010000007.1, from coordinate 210,315 downwards.
CTGCAATACCTGGCCTGCGGGGACAAGGCCTTCCCGGTCCTAGCCAAGGTCGCGGAGGGGCTGCGTAAGGTTGCGCAGCGGGTCGCCGCCGTGAACGAGTCGATCCCGAAGGGCTCAGGGTGGCGGGTGGAGCAGGTGTTCGTTGCCAACGAGGCCAGCAGGCTCCACGTCGCCGACGGCCGGCCCCTGATCACGCTCGAGCAGGATGACTTCGACCGCGCCGCCGCCGAGTCGGCGGCGCACGAGGCCTCCCACGCCGTGTTCGAAAGCCACACCCATGCGCGACCGGACGCCGGCCTGGCGCCGGATGCGTTTTCACTGCGCCTTGCCGACCTGTTCGGGCGGCTCGGCGGCACGACGACGGTCCCGATCCCCACTGAGGCGTTTACGAAGAAGCCGCCACCGCTGAAGGGAGACGGCCAGGGGCCTGAGGAGCCAGCGGGCCTGGTGATGGTCATGGACAGCCTGTGGTCCGGCGGCCCCAGCGGACGTGCGCAGGGTCATCCGTGGGAGGGCCCGGACGAGCTATTCGCCAGCGCGAACGCGGCCTTCGTGACAGACGAAAAACTCCTCCGCCGGATCATGGCGCATTACGCTGGGGTGGACGCCTCGGTCAAGGCGCTGGGCACCGAACTGCTGGACCTGCTCAAGGCGGCGAAGGACCCAAAGGCGGCGCGGGCGCTGAAAGCGCCAGCGACCAAGGAGTCCGACGCAGCCCGGGACGCGATCCAGAAGCGCGAGGCTTCGCCCTCGACCATCAAGGAACGCCTCGGCTCCATCCTGAACCCCGAGCTGGTCCCGCCGAAGAGGTTCACCTGTCCGAAGTGAACGTCCCTCGCGCGAGGGTCAGAGCACCATGATCTCGACGTCTTGGCCCGGCGAGGATCGCACCTGCGGTGGTCAGCGTGTCGCGTCTCATGAGGACGTGCTGGGTCAAAGCGTTGATGTCCCGGCATCGTCGCTGCAACGGGCTGGCGGCGTAGATCACGCTGCCGCCGCAAGACCGGTACGCGGCGCCGACGACGGCTGCGGCCCGGTCCGCCACGTTCGCAAGACTTGACACCGCCTCCCCAATCCGAGGTCCCCGACGTCGCCTGACACCACCAGGCGCTATTTCGTATGGTTCGGCACCCGGCCAAGGAGGAAACGACGATGTCCAGCGCCCAAGTTGAGGAGGCGCGCCGTGACGCTCTTGTCGAGCGGTTGTTCGGGGCAACGATCGGGGCCTTTGACCTGTGCGGCGTGTACATCGGCGACCGGCTTGGCCTTTACCGCGCGATCGCGGAGCGCGGTCCGATGTCTGCCGCCGAACTTGCGAGCGCGGCCGGTCTCCACGAGCGCTATGCACTCGAGTGGCTCGAGCAGCAGGCCGCAAGCGCGATCCTCGACGTGGTCGACGCCGGCGACGGCGTGCAGCGGTTTGCGCTGCCCTTGGGGCACGCCGAGGCGTTGCTTGACGAGGAGAGTCTCAACTACGTAAGTCCCTTCGGTCGGCTGCTCGTCGCCTGCCTTCGACCGATCGACGCGGTCCTCGACGCATACAGGAATGGTGGTGGCGTCCCCTATGCCGACTACGGTGCGGATCTCCACGAGGGTCAGGCGGCGTTCACGCGACCGCTGTTCTCGCGGCTCCTCGCTCAGCAGTGGTTGCCAGCCGTGCCCGAGATCCACGCGCGGCTTCTGGCCGACCCACCCGCCCGTGTGGCCGACCTCGCCTGCGGAGGCGGGGTCTCAAGCATTGCGATCGCTCGGGGGTATCCGAAGGTCCTCGTCGATGGCATCGACCTTGACGCCGCGTCGGTCGATCTGGCTCGCCGCCACCTCGCCGGAAGTGGCGTCGAGGGCAGGGTGAGCTTCGATGTCCGGGACGCGGCCGATCCCGCTCTCGCCCATCGGTACGACCTCGTGACGGTGTTCGAGGCACTCCACGACCTGTCGTACCCAGTCGACGTGCTGCGAGCCGCCCGGGCCTTGCTCGCCGAAGGTGGCGTCGTCCTTGTGGGCGACGAGCGCACGGCCGAGTCGTTTGGGGCCCCGGCCGACGATCTCGAGCGCCTCTACTACGGGTTCAGCATCCTCCACTGCCTGCCCGTCGGAATGGTGGGGGAAGGCGCGGCTGGCACCGGAACCGTGATGCGCGCAACGACGGTCGAGGCCTATGCACGCGACGCTGGCTTCGCAGAGGTCGACGTGGCTCCGATCGAGAACGATTTCCTGGCGCTTCTACGTGATGCGGCCGTAGTCGAGTACGAGCCGGATGCGTGTGCGGGAGCACCTCGCTTGAGATCGAGGCCACCAACCCGCCTCGTCTAGGCGCTCGCGGCGCCAACCCGAAGCACGCGCACGCCGAGCGGCGCCCCTCGCCCCTTCAGCTCGAGCTCGCGCCGCTCGAGCGCGCCGAGGTCGAGGCCGGCCGCCGCAAAGGTGTCGTCGCTGATCAGGATCTCGCCTCCTCGTGCCAGCGACGACAGGCGGGCCGTCACGTTGACGGTATCGCCAAGGGCGGTGACGTCGGTGACGGTCTCCGAGCCGACGGCGCCCACGTACGCGGTGCCGGTGTGGACGCCGGCGCCGACGTCGAGCCACGGCCCGTCCGGGTCGCCGCGGCCCGTCGCCGCCAGCAGGTCGCGAGCCGCCTGGATCGCGCTCGCGGCGCCGTTCTCCAGGATCGGCAGGTAAAGACCGATCACCTCGTCGCCGACGAGTTTGTCGACCAGCCCGTCGCTGTCGATCAGCACGCGGTTCGCCGCGTCGTAGAACCGATTCATCAGCCGGCCGAACTCGGACGGCCGCATCTGCTCGGCGAGCGTCGTCGAGCCGCGGACGTCGGCGAAGAGCAGGGTCAGCTCGATCTCGGCCCCGCCGGGATGGGTGCGCGCGAACGTCTCGCACATGTCGCAGTAGTTCGGGCTCATCGTCGACGCATCGAGCCCCGTCAGCAGCCGCACGACGCGCTGGAACGGCCCACCGAGCGGCACGAGGCAGATCCGACAGCGCGGCGACCCCGGATAGCGCCGGTTGCGGTTTCGCTTGTTGAAGAGCTCGTCGCCCGTGAGGAGGGCGTGCCAGAGCTCGTCGTTGTCCGTGTGCGCGTGTTCGTGCTCGGCCACCTGCGGACGATACGTAGTTCGGCGCGCCATGTCGTTGTCACCGGGGCGACATCCGCCGGCGTTGCGCCAGTCGAGGTCGACCACGCACGATCGATCTGTTCCGTTCCTGCACATCGAGAGCGGGAGCATGCACACGTCCCATGACAGCGGAGGGGCCGAAAAGGAGATGGCCCCCTCCCGCACCGTCTCCCGCACCGTCCGGGACGCTCCCGCACCGTGCCCGCACCGCGTCGGTCGCGCCCTACCGTTGCGCGCCCCGGCGGAGGGTGCTTGGATGACGGCTCCATGGCCGGCGACTGGCATCCGTTCGACGCGGCCGGTGGGGCGGTGCGCGTCTGGCTCCCGGCAGGCGCGGCGCTGGCCGACACGGACGGCTTCGCCTGGTGGTCCCCGGACGCCGAACTCGGCGCGTTCTCGGTGGTTTCGGGAGACGCGGACGACGGGGACGGCGACGCCCTGCTCGCCGTCGAGCGCGAGGGCGCGGAGGTCGAGGTGGAGCGCGACGAGCGCTACGAGCGCGGCGGTCTGCCGGTCCGGCGGCTGCGCTATCGCACGCGCCGGGAGACCCCGCGCGTGGTGCTCGCCCGCGGTGCCGCCGGGCGCGTGCACGCGGGCGGGGAGATCGAGCAGCGCCTAGCCGACCTGCTGCTCGTCACCGTCGGCGGGAGGCTCGTGCGCGTGGGCTACACGGTCCGCGACGACGCCCCGGCCGCCATGCGGGACAACTTCGCCGAGGCGCTCGAGCGCGTGCGGCTGGGGGGCGAAGCGTGAGCCCGCGCCGGTCGCGGGCGACCGTCTGGGAGCGCGTCCGGGGGCCGACCGGGGACCCGGCGCGGGCACCCGGGCCGGCCTCCGCCCCGCCCGAGGTGGGCGCCCCCGACCCCGACGCAGTGCTGGCGCTGCAGGGGAGCGCCGGCAACGCGGCCGTCGCCCGACTGCTCTCGCGCCAGCCGGAGGACGACGCCCAGCCGGCTGACCGAGGGGAGCCGGGCACCGCCCGGGCGGGCGGCGCGCAGCCGGCGGCGACGGGAACGCCCGCGCCGACCTGGGGCACACAGGCCCAGGCCCAGGCCACGGCGCAGGCCACGCTCACGCTCCTCACCACCAAGCTGCTGCCGCTCATGAGCGCCCACGCGGACCCGATCGTGCGGAACACGGCCGAACTCTTCACCGGGGCCGCGCCCATGCTGACGATGAACCCGATTACCAAGCGATCGGACTCCGCCGCCCAGCTGGCCAAGCCGACCACGCCCACCTGGGCCGTGGCCGCCACCCACGACGCCTTCTTCACCGGCGTGACGATGAACAACGTGATGTTCAGCCAGAAGGACATGATCGGGACCCTCAAGGGCACGGTCATGCTCATCCGCGGGCACGACGACAGCGGCAACCCGCTCTCCCTCGACAAGATCGCCGGCATCGTCACGCACGAGTGCAGCCATTTCTTCGTCACGCGCTACGGCGAGCTCCCCCAGACCACGACCAGCGCCTCGAGCTTCGATCGCTACGCCGACGAGTTCCGCGCCTATTGGGTGGAGCACGGCGACTACCAGCACCTGCCACCCAGGGAGAAGGCCGCGAAGATCCGAAAGCACTTGGTCGGGACGAAGGGCGACCCCTCGTCCGGCTACTCGAACTTCCGCGGCCCCTACTACGCGGCCGAGCCGCCGCCGAACGTCTTCAAGCAGAAGGTCGACGCCCTGGCCGCTCCCATCGGGTTCAACCTCACGAACTCGATCCGCCTCGACCGCCTCTTCACGCTGTTCCAGAACCAGCAGGCGGGCACGGCGACGGTCAACGAGATCATCCTGGCCATCGACGCCCTGCCGCCTTCGGAGCGCAAGGAGGCCGCGGGCGCGAACCTCATCACCACGGCGATTGGGAAGCTCGCCCCCGACGACGCGACGCGCGTGCGAGCAGCGCTGAACGCCCCCACGGTCCCCGAGTACACCGCGAGGCTCAACCCCGCGAAGAGCCCGGCGATCTCGGCGTTCCTGGCCTCGATCGTGAGTGGGAAGGCCGACGACATCAAGGCGGCGTACGTCGCGCTGCCGCGGAACGACCGCGGCACGCTCGCGCAGAACGCCGCGTTCCTGGTCTACGTGAGGGACCACCAGATGGCGACTTCCGGTCAGGCCTGCACGTTCGCTGTGACGGAGACGGGCGACCCGGACCAGTACAACCGCATGGCCGAGTTCCTGGCCGAGCTCTCCCGGGCCAAGCTCGAGGCCGACGCGGACACCCTGGCCGCCGTGCCGCCCTACGTGACGGCCGCGATGGGGAAGCTTCAGGAGCGGGCGCGCTGGGCGCTCTTCGCCTTCGGCCGCAACGGGGCGATGAAGGACTACGTGGACGTGCTGCCCAAGAAGATCGCCTGGGAGATCAGCAACCGCCTGCGGGGCTGACCGGCGGAGAAGTCCAAGACGTGCCACGGTGCGTTGCGACCCGGAGTGAGCGCGAGAGCTCACCCGTACGGTTCGAGGAACTCCCGGCTATCGACGAGATCCTGTGTGCTGAAGCCCTCCGAGAACCGGCCGTACGTCGCGCTGAGAGGCGCGACGCCCTCCACGGAGCGCTCCGTGCCCGACAGGAGCCTCGCGATGGAGAGGCTCGCCCGCAGCGAGAAGGAAAGTGCACCCTGTTCAGCGGCAAGGCCGAGCGCACGTCGGAAGCACCGCTCCGCCTTGTCGTCGGCCGCGCCGGCCCCCTCCCCTTCCCGGATGAGCAGTTCGCCGCAAAGCCGATGCAGCTCGGGCTCGTAGCTACGCTCATTCTTGCGCTCGACGACCTCGAGGAGCTCACCCACCAATCGCAGCCCATCGTCTACTCGGCCGTCGAGGAGGTAGAGCTCCACGAGCATCGCCAGGTATCCGGGGTCCTTCATCCCGAGCCGGTCCGCTGAGCGCTCAATCACTGCAATCGCGTCGTTCAGCTCTCCCCGTCTGCCACGAGCCCACGCGTTGAGGATCGTCGCCCAGTCGACCGGCCCGAGCAGGCGGCGATCCCTCGCCAGGGCGACGATCATGTCGGTCTCGCGCGTGACCGCCTCGAGATCCCCCCGCTGGCGGTGGACGAACGCCAGCGCGAGCATTGCATTGAGCTTCGAGTAATCGTGGTCCTGGGCCAACCTGACGGCCTCCCGGCCTGCCGCGACGGCCTGGTCGACGCTGCCGGTGGTCCATGCGGTCAGGGCAGTCGCTCGCTGAGCGCACGAGCCGGGATCGTGGCCCCCGAACTCGGCGCAGTGCCGCTCACGCCATTCGGGCCGATACAGGCGAACGCCCGCTGCGAGGTGGCCGCGAGCTCGGCCGTAGTCCGGGATCTGGATGAGGGTCGTCCACAGTGCGTGATGAGCCTGCATGCGGAACTCGTCGTTGTCCTCCTCCTCGGCGATCTCCATGAGCTGTTCCCCGAGCTCGATTGCGCGCTCCGCCGACGAGAAATGCGTCGTGATCCAGAGGCCCCAGAGGATGGGGAAAAGATCCGAACCGGTGACCCGCCCCCGGGCGAGTTCGAACGTCCGCTCGTAGATCCGGCTGGCGTCGGCCGATCCGAACCCGTGGGTCGCAAACGTCGCGGTTCCGAGGGGCTTGAGGATTTCCAGCTCCCGCTGGTGCGAACGGTCGCTCTCGGGGAGTCGCCCATGGCACAAGAGCGCCTGGCTCAGAAAGGCTTCGGCTTCAACGAATGCTCCCTGGCGAACAGCGGCGGTTCCAGAGCGGGTGAGGTGAAACTCGGCCTTTCGGAGCGCCTCGATGTCATCGCTGCCTTCTCCCGCGGCTCGCAACCAGTGATGGGAGAGGAGCTCGTCGAGTGGCTGGAGGTCCTTGTGGCGGTTCTCGAGGAGGGAAGCGGCCGCTCGATGGAGCTGGCGGCGCTGCGCGTGGAGCATCGACCCGTAGACGACCTCTCGCGTGATGGCGTGACGGAACGTGTACGAGGAGGGCGACGCCGGCTCAGCCGCATTCAGCAGGCCGCGTTCTTCGAGTTCCCTCAGGTCCCCGGCAAGGCGCTCGCGCTCGGCCTCCACCGGGAACACGTCCCGCACGAGGTCCAGATCGAATGCAGGTCCGAGAACGCTGGCAACCTTGAGCAGGAGCTGCTGGCGGGCGTCGAGATGATCGACCCGGCTTGTGATGACGCCTTGAACCGTATCGGGAACCGCGAGCCGCTCGAGTGTGTCGTCCGGCGCGGCGAGCCGGCCCGAGCCGTCCTCGACCACGATCACGCCCGAGTCGCGGAGGGAGAAGGCGAGCTCCTCGCTGAAGAATGGATGACCCTCCGCTCGTCGCACAATCAGCTCGCTCACCTCGATGGGGAGGCTGTCGACTTCGAGGCTGCGGCAAATCAGTTGCAGCGTCTCCTCGGATGAGAGCCTGTCGACCACGACACGGGTCGCGCCTTCGAGAACCTCGCGGCGATGGGCGGTCGCCTCGCCCAGCGGCCGGGCGGCCATGACGAGGAGTGCCCCGGGCAGGTCGTGGCTGACTTGGAGCGTCAGCCCCCACGATGCCGAGTCCAGCCAGTGGACGTCGTCGATTGTGATGACGAGCGGGTCTTGTCCCGCGGCTGCCGCAAGCACGTCCGCGAGAAGGGCTCTGGTCTTTTCGGCTCGCGCCTCAGGAGAGTACGCGGAAACGGCCGGATCGTCGGGAAGCCTGACGCCGAGCACGCTATTGAGCAGCGATGCCTCGTCGAGCGGCTGTGAATGCTCGCGCAGCCAGCGCAGCACATGCCGCCTGCGGGCACCCGGGTTGTCGGCCGTCCGCGAAAGCTCCAGGGCATCCCAGAGTATGGGGCGCCATGCGAAGTAGGGGGTCGAGCCCTCCACCGCGCTGGCCGATCCGCTTGCCACGCGCAGGCCACGGGCCTCCGCCTGGGCGATGAGGTCCTCGACGAGCCGCGACTTCCCGATGCCGGCTTCGCCCTCGACGATCACGACTCCCCCACGGCCGGCTGCGACCCGGTCGAGAGCGCCGGCGAGCCGGCTACGCTCCGTCTCGCGCCCGACGATCGGCACGCGCTCGGCACGCCGCCGAACCATCTTTGGCAAGTCACCGTGCGGTCGGAATACCTCGACCGGCTCCTCCTTGCCCTTCAACCTGAGCGGAGTGAGCTGGTCGTACTCGATTTTGTCGAACGCCAGCGCGGTGATGCCGTCACACAGGATGTCGTCGGCTGCAGCCTGCATGAGTCGCGCAGCAAGGTTGACGGCGTCGCCCACGACCGTGAAGTCGCGGCGTTCGGGACCTCCGATCGGTCCGCAGAAGACGCTCCCCGTCGAAATGCCGATCGCGGACCGGAGTGACTCGTCGGCAACCGCCTCCTCGATCTCGATCGCTGCTCGCACCCCCCGCACCGGATCGTCTTCGTGCGCGCGGGGTGGCAAGCCGAACGCGGCGAACACGACGGTGCCCTTGGCGCCTTCGACGAGCTTCTCGATCGTCCCCCCGTAGCGGTACACGATCCGCTGAATCGCCCGGGTCACCGTGTCGAGCCGCTCCACCTCCCCGGCGTCAGCGTACGTCACCCCGAGGAGGTTGACGAAGACCGACGTGACACGGCGAAACTCGGCCAGCCAGCCGTCTCCGCCCGCGCCAACGCGTGCTTCGAGCGCAGCGGGAACGTACTCGCGCAACGCAGCAAGGGCCTCAGACGGGACGGAGACGGGATCGAGCGGCCGTGGCTCTGGCGGCGTGCGTAACTCCCGAACCCATGCGGTGCCGTCAGGCGCCCGGTCACCGTCGAACCGCCCCGCCAGCAGCCTCGCAAGCCTCGGGGCGACCACGAGCCCCCCGTCGCCTCGACCCTCGAGCTGGCCCAGCTCCACGATCGGGGGGCCGGCGACGAGGCAACGCTTGCGACCGTCGACGCCCCCCACATGCATGACGTTCAGGTCACCGGCGGCAGCCGTCATCGTCAGAGAGAGGTGGACGTCGTGCGACACCCGCTGACGCTCCACGACTTGTTGCAGGGCCAGGCCGCATCCGATCGCCCTGTGGGCGGCATCCGCAAGACCCGGTTCGCCGGCCCACCAGACGACCAGCATCGCGTCGCCTTCGAACTCGACGACCTCGCCACCATGAGCGAAGCTCTCTGCAACCAGCGCCCCGAAGTAGTCGTTGAGGAGACCCGCCATCTTCTCGGCGCCGACCGCCCCGAGCTGCGCCAGACGCTCGGTGAGTGGCGTGAACCCGGTGATGTCGAGCAGAAGGCACGCACCGGCTGCCGAGTCGAGCCGCGGAACATCGATCGGCGAGGGGTCCTCCGCGAGGCGGCGAGCCACGATGCGCGGCACGTAGCTGACGAGCAAGTCTGCGAGCGGTGCAACTTGGGCGTCGGTCATCAGATGGCCTGGCTCGGGCCTTGCAGAATACCGGCGCGCGGCCTCCCGCGACACCTCGCCGCCCGGAGGCCGACAACCGACGGGATCCCCGCTCCCATCGGCTCGCATCCGTGGCCGCCGGAGAACCAACACGATCCCTCTCCCGGGCAGGGCGGCTGCTGCGCTGCCCATGGGTTGGCGCGCCCGGGGGGAGCGGGGGCTTCGGGCGCGCGACGTGCCTGATCGCGACATCCTGGCCCCGCGGGGCGGCTGGGCTGGGGAGGCGGTGGCCCAGCGGGGGGAGAGCGGCCGCTCGACGGGGCTCCTCGCCGGGGGCTTCTCAGCGACCCAGACGTCACTGAGCCTGTACACCCGCGCGACGTCGATCGTACCCAACGGGATGCCAAGCTTCGAGTGCTCGCCAAGTACCATGCCTCAAGCGTGGCCGCAGCTGAACACAAGCCCTCGCCGCGACCGGTCATTCTCGCTGTCGACGACGAGCCGGAGACCCTCTCCCGGATCGCCGCCGAACTCACGCGCCGCTTCGGGGCCGACTACCGGATCGTTTGCGCCGCCTCCGGCGAGGATGCCCTGGCCGCGCTCGAGGACCTGCGGGCCGAGCACGCCGAGGTCGCAGTCGTGCTCGCGGACCAATGGCTGCCGGAGACCAGCGGCACCGACCTCCTGGCCCACGTGGGCGTTGTGCACTCCGAGGCAAAGCGCGGGCTCCTGATCCGGTGGGGGGACTGGGCCCACCGGTCCACGGCCGACGCCGTGCTACGGGCGATGGCGCTCGGGCACATCGACTACTACGTGCTGAAGCCGTGGTGCTCGCCGGACGAGCTCTTCCACCGCACCGTGGCCGAGCTCGTCCACGAATGGTCGCGCGGACGACCCTCGGGTGGCGGACCGATCACGGTGGTGGGGCAGCGCCACTCGTCGCGCACAAGCGAGATAAGGAGCCTGCTCGCGCGCAACGGTATCCCGCACACATTCCACCTCGCCGACACCGAGGAGGCTCGGGCCATCGTGGCGAGCCTGCCCCCAGGCGCCGGGCTTCCGTTGATCGTCGGCCTCGACGGGCGCGCCGTGTGCGACCCCACCAATGAGCAGGTGGCCGACGCGTGCGGTCTGCCGACGCGGCTGGCCCGGAACGACTTCGACGTCGTGATCGTGGGCGCCGGACCGGCCGGACTGGCCGCAGCCGTCTACGCCGGCTCGGAGGGGCTCCGGACGCTCGTCGTCGAGCGAGAGACGATCGGTGGGCAGGCAGGGAGCAGCTCGCTGATCCGAAATTACCTGGGCTTCGCCCGGGGCGTGAGCGGCGCCGAGCTCACCATGCGCGCCTATCAACAGGCTTGGGTCTTCGGAGTGGACTTCCTGATGATGCGCGAAGTCGCCTCACTACGGGCAGCCGGGGACGGGTTCCGGGTCGCGCTTTCAGGCGGCGACGAGGTCACCGCCCGGGTCGTTGTGGTTGCGACCGGCGTTTCGTATCGGCGGCTGGGCATCCCGGAGCTCGAGGCATTGAGCGGCACCGGTTTGTTCTACGGTGCCTCGGTCGCCGAGGCCCCGGCCCTCGCCGGCGAGCGGGTCTACGTGGTGGGCGGAGGCAACTCGGCCGGCCAGGCGGCGATGCACCTCTCCCGGCATGCGGCGCTGGTCACGGTCATCGTGCGCGGCGACTCACTTGCGCAGAGCATGTCGCGCTACCTGATCGACGAAATCGAAGCAGCTCCCAACATCGACGTCTCGTTCGCGACCGAAGTCGTGGGCGGTAGCGGCGAGGGCAGGCTCGAACGACTCGTGCTGGCCGACCGGGGAACCGGATCGCGCCGGACCGTGGACGCGGCCGCGCTGTTCGTGCTCGTGGGCGCGAAACCGCACACCGACTGGCTGCCGGATTCGGTGGCGCGCGACCACTGGGGGTTCGTGCTCACTGGCGCCGATCTCGAGGGAAGCGAGGCCGGGCCGCGCTGGCCGCTCACACGGCCCCCCTTGCCACTTGAGAGCAGCCTGCCCGGCTGCTTCGCGGTGGGGGACGTCCGCCATGGCTCCGTCAAGCGTGTGGCCTCAGCGGTGGGCGACGGCGCGGTGGTGGTCGCACAGGTGCACGAGCACCTCAACCGAAAGGGCGGGGGGACGCCGGGCTGACGCCTACATGCGCTCCACCAGATCAGCCCGCCACTCCGGCGGCTCGAACGGCTGCGCCCAGTAGGCGGTCTCCCTGGCGATGCGCCCGTCGCGCATTTCGAAGATGAACACGCAGTCGTACTCGACACCGCCGTAGTCGAGCTTCGCCTCAGCCACGCAGAGATCGCCCTCCACGAGCAGCCGGCGCGGAGTGATCGTCGGCAGGGTCTCGAAGCGCCCGTACACCCCGCGCCGGCGTTCAGCACCCCGGATCCGCTCCCCCGACTGCGGCCAATCCATGATCGCGTCGTCGTGGAACACCTCGTCCATCACCGATATGTCGCGTCGGTTGAGTCCGTCGATGAGCCGCTCCACGACCCGTTGGTTCTCGTCAGCCATCATCCCCTCCCTCAACGTAGGTCAACACCCGCTCTAAGCCCATCCCGCGGCCCTCGGCCCACGCGGCCGCCACTGCGTCTTCCCGGAGATCGCCTCGCACCGCCGCCCGGGCATCCCACTCGCCGATGATCGATGACGGGGCCCGGACCCCGAGTGCCTCGCGCATGGCGTCCGCGGCCGCGGCCAGCCGCACCGCGCGCCGAGGGCGATCCTCATCGGCGGCGAGGCCCGACAGCGCATCGAGCACGAATGCGACCCCAGACATGTCGCCGGCCGATGCGTGGAGGTACAGCGCATCGAGGAGCGACGCCCGGCCCCGATCACGTTCACCCTCGGCCAGAAGGACTCGACCGTAGTCGTAGAGAGCGTTGGCCAGCCCGAACCTGTCGCCTGACGCTCGGAGGAGGTCGACGGCCTCCTGCAGCGCGACGCGCGCGGCAGGGCGGTCCCCATCGCGAAGCGCGCTCATGCCCAGACCATGCAGCGCGAATCCCAGGCTGGTCCGGTCGCCCCGCGCCCGCGCCCCGTCGACTGCCTCACTGAAGCGACGTCGGGCCCTCGCCCAGTCGCCCGTCGCCGCCGCGACCCACCCCAGGCTCGCTCGCACGTCCGCCGCCCCGGCTTCGTCGCCGAGCTTGACGTACAGCGCCAGCGCGTCCTCGTAGCGGTCGCGCGCGGTTGGGTAGTCACCCCGCCAGTACACGACGCTCGCGAGCGCGTTGGCTCCGGCGGCGCGGGCGGCCTCCGCGACGGCGGCGGACGGAGCCGCAAGGAGCTCGATGAGACGCGCCTCGCCCTCGGCCAGGTGATCGCGCAGCTGCCAGAAGCGCCAGATCGCAGCCGCGATGAGCAACCCGGTTTCCGCCCGATTGGCGTCGACTGACCACCGCAGCGCCCCGCGGAAGTTGTCGTGATCGGACGCGAGCCGGTCGAGCGCGACCGCCTGCCCAGGTCCGGTTAGCTCCCCCGCGAACTCCTCGGCCACTTTCAGAAAGAACCGCGCGTGCCGCTCTCGGATCTCGGGTTCCTCGCCGCTCTCGGCGAGCCGCTCGAGCCCGAACTCGCGGATTGTCTGGAGCATCCGGAAGCGCGGCTCGAGGGCGCCATCGCCCCGGCGGACGAGGCTGTGCTGGACCAGGGCGTCGAGAGTCTCAAGCATGTCGGGTCCTCCTGCGCCGGTCCCCTCCGAGCAGACCGCCTCGGCGGCCCCGAGGCTCCATCCGCCGGCGAATGCCGAGAGCCGACGGAGCATCGCCTGGCCGTCGGGATCCAGAAGGTCATAGCTCCACTGGATGGCGCCCCGCAATGTGCGCTGGCGCTCCGGACGGTCACGCGGGCCGCCCGTGAGCAGGGATAGACACCTACCCAGCCGTTCCAGGATCGCGTGAGGAGAGAGCAGCCGGACGCGGGCTGCCGCGAGCTCGATGGCGAGCGGCAGCCCGTCGAGGGCGGCGCAGATGGCGGCGATGGCGGCGGCGTTCTCGTGCCCGAGCGCGAAGTCGGGATCGATCGCCCGCGCACGCTCGACGAAGAGCGCCACCGCCTCGCTCTCGGCGAGCTCCTCCGGGGTCGCGACGACCGATGGGTCGGGCAGGGCCAGAGGTTGCACCTGGTACTCCCGCTCGTCGGTCAGGCGTAGGGGCGCGCGGCTCGTCACGAGCACCCTTATACGGGGGCCAGCAGCCACCAACGTGCCGACGATCGGGGCCGCCGGCAGAAGCTGCTCGAAATTGTCGAGGACGAGCAAGACCTCCATCCCGGCAAGGCGCTCCGTCAGACTCGCGAGGATCGGCCGGCCGGGCTCTTCTTGCACGCCGACTGCGGCCGCCACAGTCGACGCCACCAGCGACGGATCTTCGAGTGCGGAAAGTGCCACGAACACCGCCCGGTCCCGGTATGACTCGGCCGACTGGGCGGCGACCTGCAGGGCGAGGCGGGTCTTTCCGGTGCCACCCGGGCCGGTAAGCGTGAGGAGACGCGTTCGCTCCAGCAAGGACTGCGCCTCAGTCACCTCCCGCTCGCGCCCGATGAAGGTGGTCGGCTGCGCGGGAAGGGCGTCACGCCACGCGTCGAGCGTACGGGGCGGCGGGAACTCGGCGGGCAGCCCTTCGATGCACAGCTGATGTAGGCGCTCCGGCCGTGAGAGATCCTTGAGCCGGTGCTCGCCCAGGTCGCGTAGCCGGATGCCCTCGGGAAGCACGCGCTCTGTCAGCAGGTGGGTGGTCGACGAGATCAGCACCTGGCCGCCGTGCGCGGCCGCGGAGATGCGTGCGGCCCGATGCACATCGAGCCCCGCGTAGTCCTGACCGGCCCGTTCCGCCTCCCCGGTGTGGAGGCCCATCCGTACCCGCAGGCGGACCCCCTCCGGCCAGTGCGTCGCGGCGAGTGCGCGCTGGGCGGCAGCCGCCGCGGCGATGGCGTCGAGAGGTCGAGGGAAGACAGCGAAGACGGCGTCGCCGTTTGTGTTCACCTGCCTGCCGCCCGTACCCTCGATCGCCGTGCGCAGCAGCTCGTGATGGGCGTCCAGGGTCGCCCCCCACGCAGGGCCAAGCCGCTTGAGCAGCAGGGTGGAGCCCTCGATGTCCGTGAACAGGAAGGTGACGGTGCCGCTCGGCAGTGTGTCCACAAGCTCCCCCAGGGAGGAGGAAGAGTATCCGACGCCAGACTTGGCGAATTCTGGTGCGCGATCCGGGGAGGGGACCGAAAGGGAACGGCGAGCTACCCGCGACGATAGTCCGTCCGCCAGAGCCACTCCTCGGCGCGGTTCCGATCCGCGATGGTTTGGGGGTGTTGCCGACCGCCCGACGGGCGGAAGATCGCGTTCACGAGGCAGGTCCGCGGGCTCTTCGTCATGAACGCCGACGGGAGCGGCCACCGGATGCTGACGAAGAAGGCGGAGATCGTGATTGCCTGGTCGCCCCTGAGGACGAAGTAGAGGGCTGTCGCGGTGCAGTGTCGCTCGATGCGACGGGCGCTGTGCCAAGCCGCTGCAGATTCGAACTGGGGACACCCACGATCTTCAGTCGTGGTAGGGAGCGGTACTTCGCCACGGCTGGCTGAAGGCAGGACACGTCCGGGCGGGAGCACTAAGCTCGGACGGCTGGGCGGACTGGGGAGACACTTCGGGTGCCGGAGACGCGTTACGCGCGGAGCGGTGAACTTCACATCGCGTATCAGGTGATCGGCGACGGTCCGCGGGATCTCGTCATGGTTCCAGGCTTCGTGTCAAATGTGGAGACGGCCGAGGCAACCCGCTTGACCGAGCCGTCCCGCCCGTCGCCGGCCGCGAACACTCCGGCAGGCTCGTCTCGAGTGGGAAGGGCGGGCACTCGAGCGGCCAGACAGCCCCTCGACCGCGAGGTCGGGTCCGGTCAGCGCGAACTCCCCAGCGGTCGCGCCCGATGAAGGAAAGGGGGTGCCCTATCGTCGGGTGGTGGTGAGCGGTGCTGTCGGGCAAGTTGCCTTGCGCGCTGTTCGAGGGATCGGTGATCTGCGCGCGGAAGCGCCTCCGGGAGTTGCACTCAGCCAGGCGACCGGAATGGGCGACGGAGGCATTGGGGCGCGAGGCGACGCCCCGCGACGCGTGGGTTCGCAGGCTTGCTGGGGACCGACAGCGCCCGGGAACGCGCCCTAGACTTCCCGCACCTGGGCGCGGAGAGCGGCCTCGAGTTCCGGCGTGAGCGACGCAGGCCCGGCGTGGTGATCGTGCGCATGGGCAGCGGCCCGTTTCAACACACCTTCAACCGTGTCCTCACGAAAGCTCTCGGGGCATTCCTTGCACGTCCACTCGAACGCCATCGTTTGTCTCCTTGGTCGTTGGCTCGCGCCGGCGGCGTATGGTCGCTGAGGCCCGTTAGCGCGAGTGAGTTCCGACTGTATGCCCTCGGGCGTTGGAGCACAACCCTGCTACCGGCTCGGTTCCTGGTACCTGAAGGTGCTGAGGAAGCCATCTTCCGGCCGGTCAACTTTCGTAACGAGATCACCTCGCAACGCACCACGTTCAGTGGGAGCGGCAAAGGCGCGCGCGGACCCCCGCACCAGGCGCTCCCCGTGCGCGGCAGATCGCGCTCGAGGGTGTGAGTCACACGTCTGTCGCCGAGCGAACGGCCGAGCGCGTCGGCCGCGACCTACGTGTGGGTGCGCTTGTGGGCTTCGACCCCCGATCAACACCAGTTGCTCGCTCGAAGAGCTCTTCCTCGTAGGTGTGGGCCACCACCTCAAGCTTGGGTCTCCACAGGCCGGGGAAGAGCGCGATCCTCGCGAGGTTCTCGACGACATCCGGGCAAGGACTACGCCGATGTATCGGACATGAGATGCCCATAGGTATCGAAGGTTGCTGGATCGAGCCGCGGCCAACCATCTACTCATCGCAACGCTCCTGCTGATCTCGCGGGAGCGACAGCCGCGCGCGGTGGAACTCGGCCGTGCACCCCGTCGGCGATGCTGCTGTAACGTGCGGGGTCGGAGGGGGCTCTCCGAGGGAGATCGAATGAGAGCGTTCACCGCGTGGGTCCTGGCCCATCGTAAAATGGTCCTGCTGGCCTGGCTTGTGGTCGCGGTGGTGGCCTTCGCCGCTACCTCGTCGGCCGTCAACGCCCTCTCGAGCGAGTTCAGTCTTCCCGGCCGTGAGAGCTCGAAGGCGAACGACCTCATCTACGCCAAGTACGGCAACGGTGGCCCGCGCGTCAACGGGCCGCTGGTGCCTGTAGTACAGCTCCCGCAGGGCACGACGGTCGACTCACCGGGCGTACGCGAGCAGCTGCGCGCGGCCTTCGACCAGGTCATCGCCGCGGTCCCCGGCTCGCGGTCGGCCGACTTCGCCGGCACCGGCGACCGGGTGTTCGTCTCCAAGGACGGCCGCACGACCTTCGGCGTCATCTGGTATCCGCCGTCGGCAGACGCCTTCGGCGGCGCCGGCGACGCCCTCAAGGACTCCCGCGCAGCGGCGGCGAGGGTGACGGTGGAGGGCGCCCGGTGCGCATCACCGGCATCGACGCCCTCACCTCGAGCGACGAGGCATCCACCGGCCCGGACGTGCTCGTGGAAGTGCTCGTCGGCGGCCTCGGCGCCCTCGTCGTGCTGCTGTTCGTATTCGGCTCTCTGATGGCCTTCGTGCCGCTGCTGATGGCGGCGATCGCGATCCCCACCACCTTCCTCGTGCTGTGGCCGCTGGCGGGGGCCACCGAGGTGTCGGTCGTGGTCGCAGTTCCTGATCGCCCTGATCGGCCTCGGGCGTGGCGATCGACTACTCGCTGCTGATCGTGATGCGCTGGCGCGAGGAGCGGGCCGCCGGCCGCTCGACACGGCGACGCCGTCCTCGAGGCGATGGAGCACGCCGGGCGTGCCGTGATCTTCAGCGGCATCGCCGTGGCGATCGGGCTCCTGGCGATGGTCGTGCTGCCGGTGCCGTTCCTGCGCAGCATCGGCTACGGCGGGCTGCTGATCCCCCTGATCAGCGTGCTCGTCGCCATCACGCTCCTCCCGGTGATCCTCGCCACCGTCGGGCCGCGCCTCGACCGGATCGGCCTGCGCCGCCGCACGTCGAGCGCCGGGCAGGGCTGGGTGCCGTGGGGCCGTTTCGTGGTGCGCCGGCGCTGGGTCGTGGGCGGCGTCGCGCTCGCCATCCTGGCCGTCTTCTTCATCCCGGTCCTGAACTTCTCGACCGGCACGGCGCGCGCCGACGCGCTGTCCTCCTCCGGATCGGCGCGCGACGGGGCTCGACCAGCTCACCGGCTCCGGCATCGGCGCCGCCGTCCTCCTGCCCTACGATGTAGCCGTGGTCGGGCGGCGACCCCGACGCCACCGTCCGGGCGCTCGCCGACGTCGAGGGCGTCCGCGGGGCCGTCGCGCCGGCCAACGACCAGTGGCGGCGCGGCGACACGGCGGTCATGAACGTCTTTCCCGCCGCGGAGGACAGCACCTCCACCGTCGAGCGCGTGCGGGCCGCGGCCGCGGCCCAGCCCGGCGAGGTGCTCGTGGGCGGAGCGGTGCCGGGGAACGTCGACTTCAACGACGCCGTCTACGGCAACTTCATCTGGGTGGTCCTGCTGATCCTCGCGATCACCTACGTCCTGCTCGCCCGCGTGTTCCGCTCGCTGCTGCTGCCGCTGAAGGCGGTGATCTTCAGCGTCATCTCGATCGGCGCCGTGTGGGGCTTCCTCGTCTGGTTCTGGCAGAAGGGCCACGGCTCGGGCTCGATCTTCAACGTCGAACCGACCGGCGCCCTGGTCGTGTGGATCCCGGTGATGGTCTTCGCGTTCCTCTACGGGCTCTCGATGGACTACGAGGTCTTCATCCTCAGCCGCATGCGGGAGGAGTACGACCGCGACGGATCGACCGACCGCGCCGTCGTCGCGGGCCTTGCCCGCACCGGGCGCTTGGTGACCGCCGGCTCGCTGATCCTCTTCCTGGCGTTCGTCGCCCTCGGATCGGGCCCCGAGGTGGACGTCAAGGTGTTCGCCACCGGGCTGGCGGTCGGCATCATCCTCGACGCCACCGTGTCCGCAGCATGCTCCTGCCGGCGTTCGTCAGCGTGCTGGGGCGCTGGAACTGGTGGATGCCGGTGTGGGCCGCCCGCATCCTGCGGGTCGAGCCGAGTCTCCCCCCGCCCGAGCGCCGAGGCGCGGTGCCCCTCGACCTGGAGTCTCCGCCCCGCGCCGCCGTAGCCGGTGCCTCCTCCGGCGAGTCGGTCCTTCAGGAGTAGAAGAGAACGGACGGTGGCCATTGCCACCGGTTCTGTTGTCCGAGATCACACACCGCACACTCAGGCGAAAGGAACGCGGACATGCAGCAAGCGAGCTACCCGATCCAGTTCTCGGTGGATTACCCCGACCGGGCCCTCAACCGGCTTACGACGTTCTTTCGAATCATTGTCGCGATCCCCATTCTGATGGTGTTGGGGAGCGTCTCCGGGGGGACATGGCAGTGGAGTTCGGGGACCCAGACCACGGTCGTGGCAGCGGGGGCGGGCGGGCTCTTGTTCTTCGGGCCCCTGCTCATGGTGGTGTTTCGCCAGAAGTATCCGCGGTGGTGGTTCGACTGGAATCTGGAGCTGCAGCGGTTCAGCAACCGCGTCGGCGCGTTCTTGGCGTTGATGGACGATCGCTATCCCTCAACCGACAATCACCAGTCTGTGCATCTGGACTACCCCTATCCCGAGGTGGAGCGCGACCTCAACAGATGGCTGCCGCTCGTGAAGTGGCTGTTGGCCATCCCTCACATCGTTGTGCTCGTGTTCCTGGACATCGCGGCCGTGGTGGTGGTCATCGTCTCCTGGGTTGCCATTCTCATAACTGGTCGCTACCCCCGAGGGTTGTTCGACTTCGTCGAGGGCGTCATCCGTTGGAATAACCGGGTGGTCGCCTATGCGTTTGCCCTTGTGACCGACGACTACCCGCCGTTTCGACTTGCGCCATGACCCGAGGCCGTCGCCTCAGTCTCTGGTGGCACCCACCGGTTCGGGTTCCCGCGAATTACGGTGGCCTCGGCCGAGACCCGGTGAACATGGGCGGGCTGCCGATCTCCGAAGCCGCCGAAGAGGGAAATGGTCCCCTCCCGCACCGTCTCCCGCACATCTCTGGGGCGCTCCCGCACGGCGTCGCGCTACGGCCGGATCTCGTGGCTTCCGCTGTGGCCCCATGGACCACGAATTCCGCACGCCGACGCAACTTCAAACACCCGAAACAACTTCAGAGCAGGAGCGGGCGATCCGTTTGCTGATCGGGATTGCGGGGCCGAACAAGGACGTTCGAGTGAACCGCGCCCATGAGGTGGCGCGGGCTCATAACCCGTGCCGTACTCGACACCTTCGCCGAGGACATCACCTGGCACGTGCCGGGCCGAAGCCCCCTGTCCGGTGATTACCGCGGGCATGAGGAGGTCGTCGGCTTCGTGACCAAGGCCATGAAGTTCTCCGAGGGAACCCTCCGAGTCGAACTCGAGGAACGGTCTGCCTTGAACCGGCGACACCCCTCAAGCAAGGCGCTCGAAGCCCCAGGTGACCTCGGCAGGGCGAACGCCCATCCGCCCGTAAGTCGCTCCCATCGGTCTTCCCGGAGACGACAACTTCACGACCTTGCTCTCTGGCAAGACCGCGTCGTGATGCGTCAGCGTCGTGTCGGCATTGACCCGATCCAAATACCTCTGTCGTGCCGCCTGAAAATCGGACCAGCTCGGAATGTCCATCGCGTCGTCCGCCATCTCGGCCTCCTCCCGGTATGCGCGCATCCCCACCGCGGGGTTGGGGGGCGACCGTCCGGTCGCTCCCCCATTTGGTCCCGCTACTTGGGCTGTGCGCCGATCTGCTTGAGGAGCGTCAGCGAGTCGAAGTAGTGGCGGCTCTCCTTGACCTTGTCGCCGGCGAAGGTGTAGACGAGGGCGGCGGGCGTCTTCTGACGCTTGCCCGAGGCCGGGACCGTTCCGGCTGCGGTCACAAGCGGGCCGGTGTGCGTGCCCTTCCAGGTTACTTCCAGGGCCGCCTTGTCACCATTGGCGACGGCGCTCGTGACGGTGCCGATTGCGTCCGGGAACGCCCGCTTCCAACCCTTGAACAGTTCGATGATCTTCTCAGGACCGTCGGTCTTCCGTGCGGTTCCCAACTCCTCGTAGTGGGCGTCAGAAGCAAGTCCGGCTCGCATACGCTCCCAGTCGCTCATGTTGAAGGCATCCACCTGCTCCCGGGCGATCTTGACCATTGCGTCGTCGGTAAGGACTGCAGTCATCGTTATCTCCGTTCTCGATCACGGGCACGAGCGACAACCCCACGAGGGCTGTCCGCGCCCGGCTGGGCTTGGTCGCAACGAGGAAGAAGGAGCCGGCGACTCGACGGGGCACAAACTGAACCGATCAGCGCGACTGGCTCGCTGTTTCCAATGCAGCCATCATGCCCCGCAGAGGTTCAACTGCCACTCCCCCAATCGGATGATCGTGAGGATGAGATCGCCCCGGTCCGGCTCGACCCGCGGAACTGCCGACACGTTGATGCCGTGCGGCCGGGATGGATGGCGCGGGCCTCGAGCATGGCCGCGACCTCGCGGAGAGGTGCCGCGACCGGACGTCCGCGATCGGGATGCGGGTGGCCGATGACGCCGTCGATCTCCTCGCGGTTCATCATCGTCACGAGGCCGGTCGTGAAGGGGTCCGCGGAATCCGCCTCTGGTCCCCGGGCCGATCCCACGGGGCGTGTACAAGCCTCAACATCGACGCAGGCAACGCGAGCCGTGGCCGCACGGAGCCCACGCAGCGGCGCGCGCTGAGGTCGTTATCGTGTTGGAGCGCTGGGCAGGCGCCCGACGGAGCGATCGTTTCGCGTTCGACGAACTCTCTGAGCGCGATGCCGAACAAACGCCCATGCGACGGTCGCGGCCAAGAGAAGGGTGAGCGCAGGGCCGAGGGCGACGAGGAAACCGATGCCGATCATGGCCGTCTCCTTACGAGCAATGGGCGTGGGTCGCCCGCTCCTGCGGCCTTCGGGTCGGCGGCTGGGCCGGCGATCCGGTTCGTGGTGGACGTTTGGGATGGCCGCGTTCGCAGGTGGCCTCGGATACGGCGCCAGGTCGTGATCTTGGTTTGAGCGTCCCTGTCGGACGCGCCGCCCCAAGGCTGGACAGCGGCCACCGCCTTCAATCCGGCGATCGCGAGGGCGCCGTTGATGTCTGGTCGTCGGCAGACGAGTTGCATGCCGCGTCCTAAGGCTTGGGCGCGGTTCGTCAGTGTCCGAAGGGCGTGGAGGCCTGCCGAGTCGATCAACGAGACTGCGTCGAGGTCGACGAAGAGATCCTTGCTCGCGATATCCGGCCGTTCCACGGCGCCCCAGAAGGCATCGACGGTGTAGGTGTCAAGGGCGCCCCATGCGGTCAGGACCATCGAGTTGGCATCCCGGTGGACCGTCATGGTGAGCTCGGAGAGCTGCGCGCTCGGTGCCGTTTTCGAAGGCGTCTGCGCAGTCCTCTCGTCACCCGGATCGGAGGACCGTTGGCGCTGCGGGCGGGTGCCGGGGCTGCCGATCAGCGGTGAGAGCAACCGGCTCGGCGTGGACGCCGCAAGGCGAGGAAGATACGGGATGCTGGTGCTCATGTCATGTCACCGTAAGCGTGACGTGCACCCCACCGCACTGCGCGGGGGCCAAGGCCGCGGGCAAGAGGATGGCCGCCGTTGCGACTCCCGTCAGCTTGTACGCGCGAACCATGTCTTCGTCTCCTCATGTCGACCCTGGATGGGTCTGAGCTTCCATCTGTCCCCATGATCCGGCAGTGGATCGGCACCTACCATGGGCTGGTCGGACCACCGGTCGTATGACGCGTTGATCGACCGATCAACGCGCAACGCCGCCCCGTGAACCGCCTGATGGGTCGATGACAGGTCCGGTGCGCGGCAGGGATGATCGCCTCATGACAACGGCCACCCCCTCCCCACCCCAAGCCCGGCCCGGAGCCGACCGCCACGTCGGCGTCGGCGGAGTCTCGGCCGCCGAGTTACTTCCCGTGGGTATCGTGACACTGCGAGCGCTGCCGCCCGATCCCCGTCCCATGGAGACCAGTCGCATGTCACAGACCGCAAAGCGCGTGAGCGTGGTCGTCGTCGACGATCACCCGGTGTTCCGGGAGGGTGTGGTGCGGGCGCTTGCCTCGTCAGGTCAGGTGGAAGTCGTCGCCGAGGCCGGAGATGGACGCGATGCTCTTGCCCAGATCGAAGAGCACCGACCCGATGTCGTACTGCTCGACTACAAGCTGCCCGGGCTGAGCGGCCTCGCAGTCGCACACGCGATTGTGCGGGACGGGCTTCCGACCAAGATCCTGTTCCTGTCGGCCCACACCGAGAGCTCCGTGGTCTACACGGCGCTGGAGGCCGGGGCCTCTGGGTTCCTGTCGAAGGAGGCGCGTCGGGAGCAGATCGTGGACGCAGTCGTGGCATGTGCCGCCGGCAGAAACGTGTTGCCATCGGATGTGGCGGCCGGGCTGGTTTCGGAGATCCGCCTCAGGTCGACCGACGATGCGCCGGTCTTGACCAATCGTGAGCGAGAGATCCTGAAGCTGATCGCGGCGGGGCGGAGCCTGCCGGAGATTGCGAAGGAACTCGTCCTGGGGCTCACGACTGTCAAGACCCACACGCAGCATCTCTACGAGAAGCTCGACGTGTCCGACCGCGCCGCCGCCGTCGCAGAGGCGATGCGACGAGGACTGATCGAATAGGCCACCGCCCCACAACCGGCGCGACCCCGATCGGCAGCAACGCGGCACTCGCGGAGTCCGAGCGGCTCGTCGCCTGGCTGAGGCTGCCTGCGATCGCGCTCATCGCTCTCGGTGAGAGTGTCATCGGCACCGGGGAGGCGAAATCCGGCTTCTACGTCGCGATTGGCGTGTTCGCAGCGTGGGCGATGGGGCTGCTGATCTGGGTTCATCTGCACCCTGTGACCGAAGCGCTCGCTCTGGTGATCGCAGGGCTCGACATCGGGGCGATCACGGCCCTGGTGTTCCTCTCGGGCGGTGGCTTCTCGCAGGCGCGCGTGGCGTACGCCCTGGTTCCGATCACGCTCGCCTTCCGGTTCAGGCCAACGCTGACCGCCGCTGGTGGTGCCGTGGTTGTCATGGCGTATCTGACCCAGGCGCTGAGTCACCCGTCGCGGGCTCAGGGGCAGGCGGGTCGATTCATCGCGGTTCAGGCCGGCTACCTGCTCTGGATCTCCGCCGCGGCTCTGCTGCTGACCCTTGTGCTTGCGCGCCGGACGCGGAGGATTGGCGAGCTTGCCGCGCAGGCGCGGCAGCTGCTGGTCGACGCCCTCGGGGCCGAGGAGCGCGAACGTCAGGGGCTCGCCGAGGGATTGCATGACACCGCCCTCCAGAACCTGCTGTCGGCGCGGCACGATCTGCAGGAAGCCGCAGACATGGGCGACCACCCAGCGTTGCACCGGGCGGAGGCGATGATCTCGCAGACGGTCGGGGAACTGCGGGAGATCGTTTCGGAGCTTCATCCCCTCGTCCTGGAGCAAGCGGGTCTCGAAGCTGCCCTGTCCGCGTTGGTCGCGCACGCGAGCCAGGGCGCTGGGCTTCACGCACACGTTGCGTATTCGGCGAGACCACACCCTCTGCATGAGCGTGTGCTCCTTGCCGCGGCGCGGGAGCTCCTGTCCAACGTGGCGAAGCACGCCCATGCGCGCAACGTGGACGTGCGCTGCTCTGATCGCGATGGATGGACCGTGCTGAGCGTCGCTGACGACGGTGCCGGCTTCGATACCGCGACGATCGGCGAACGCGTTGTGGCCGGGCACATCGGCTTGGCGTCGCAACGGGCACGGATCGAAAGCGCTGGAGGAGAACTCACACTCGAAAGCGAGCCAGGCGAGGGAACGATCGCCACCGTTCGCCTCCCCCAGGCGAACGAGGCCCAGTCCTCGCCCGCCGCTCCGTCCTGACCCACTCACCAATCGCGGTCAGAGGACGGGAATGATCTGCTTGTGCGCGAGGTCGCGGTGGCCCCGAACAGCACCGCCGCGTCCGGGAGGCCCGGTCCACCGGTTGGTTCGCCCATCTCAGGCCTCTCGATCGGGATTGGAGCGCCGCGTGGCGTGGGTCCGCCGTCGCTCTCCGAGTTTGAGCGCCTCGGCGATGTCGTCGAGCGAGACGATCCCCGCGAACTGGTCCCGCCGACCTGCCCGAGCACTACCTGCCGAATCAATGGCTGGGCCTGGTTCTGTCGGAGACGACGCAGCCCCGCGACACGGCCACGAGCATGAAGCCTTGAGGGCTCTGCCGCTGCCGCCGTGACCACCGCCACGGGCGCACCCGGCGGTCGTCGAGCGCACCGCGACGAGAAGTGTCGTCAGCCGTCCGGGGCGACGACCGTGACGGTCACGCACTGGACCGCGTTGTTGGCGTAGCCGCCGAGGTTCCAGATCGGGTCATCTGGCTGTGCGTTGCCGGCCGCGTCCCGAGCACGGCAGCGCAGCTCGTGCTCCCCGGGCGTCGCGTCCCAGTCGTGGGTCCAGCGGCACCAGGCCCAGGGCGAGTCGACATCGCGCACGATGCGAGCTGCGCTCCAGTTCTCCCCGGCGTCGGTGGAAACCTCGACCGCCGAGATCGGCCCCCACCCCGACCACGCCCGTCCCTCCAACAGACAGTGGCCGGCGGCGACGGTTCGCGACCGCGTCGGGAAGTCGGCGATCCCCGGCGGCACGAGCAGCGCCCGCGGCAGCATCCGCGTGAGCGGAGTCCCCTCCTCGGACGCATCCTGGCGGAGTCGGTACGACATGAGCTGCTGCATGCCGTCGAAGGGCCGATCGACGACGGTGATCGCGGCGAGCCACTTCACGTTCGCCATCCCATACCAACCCGGCACCAGCAGACGCAGCGGGAAGCCCTGCTGGGGCGGCAGCGGCCGGTCGTTGACCTCGTATGCCAGCAGCACCTCATCGCGGAACGCCTCCGCGACAGGGAGGCTGCGCGCGAAATCCTGCACGAGGCCATTCTCGGTCCCGCGGTCGAGTCCCGTGAAGACCACCTCGACTGCATCGTCGCCGACGCCGCACTCTTCGAGGAGCGCCCGCAGGGGCACTCCTCGCCAGCGCGCCGTGCCCACCGCCTCGTCGAGCCACGGCTGGCTGAGCGGACGCGGCGCCAGCCTGGCCCGGCCGTTGCCCGCGCACTCCATCGTCGCGGTCACCTCCACCGCGGGGCGCGCGCGCAACTCCTCGAGACTCAGAGCAAGCGGGCGCGCAACCCTCCCGCCGATCGTGAGCCGCCAGCTCGCCGGATCCACCGCGGGGATGTCGTAATGGATGAGCAGATAGTGCAGTCCCACCGGGGTCAGCGGGTAACGCAACGCCTCCAGGGGCATCCCGTGATTGCGCGCCGCCAGCTGCAGCTCCTCGAGCCTGAGAGGCTCCATGGGCGGGACACTAGACCCGCGGCGCTGCCCCGATCAAGCCAAAGTCCGGGCGGAGTTAGGTGGGCAACACTCCCACGCATTCCTCGTCCTCGTCGAGCGAGGCGCTCTCCGAGCCGCCCGCCGTGGATGGTCACGTCCTCAGTGTCCGCAGCCCCCTTCGCGTAGAAGGCGATGCACTTCGCCCCGCGCCCCGCCCGGCAACCCGCCGCCATTCCTGAATGGCGGCAGCACCTGGCATGGTTGCGCCCGGTCGATATGTTTGGCCGAACGCCCCACGTCGAGGCCATGGCGCGCTCGTGCGCACGCCCCATCTGACCACCATCCTCACCCGTTCGAAGGGAGGCGCATGGCCACGAAGCGCATCGCCATTGCATGCCAGGGCGGCGGCACCCATGCCGCGTTCACCTGGGGCGTGCTCACGGAGGTCCTGGAGGCCAAGCGGCG
Source organism: uncultured Thermoleophilia bacterium (assembly GCA_963777565.1). Lineage (GTDB taxonomy): Bacteria > Actinomycetota > Thermoleophilia > Miltoncostaeales > Miltoncostaeaceae > CALMEC01. The sequence continues at coordinate 184,023 of CAVZQZ010000007.1, read as the reverse complement.
CTGGGACTCCGACCCCGAGGGCGGGGACACGTTCGAGATCGACGCCATCAGCGGCACCTCAGCCGGGGCGCTGTGTGCGCTCGCCGCCTGGTACGGCCTGGCGCCCAACCTCGCCGATGCGCGTTGCGGGTCGATCGATGCGGCCATCGAGCGGCTCGACCACCTGTGGACCACCTTCACCGCCACGACGCCGGCCGAACTGGTGCACAACCGGTGGGTGAGCGCGGCCCTGCGCTGGAAGGCCGCGCACATGCCTAGCGTGAGCTCCGGCCCCTACGACGTCAGTAGCCGTCTTTCGCTCGCGGGACTGTCGCTGGCGGGGGTGCGCGAGGAATACCTGAGCTTCCCCGCCCTCCTGCGGTCGCTGTGCCCGCATTTCGACGCCATCGACTGGTCCGCCGTCGCCCGGTTGCGGCTGCGGATACTGGCCGGGGCGATCGAGGTGCTGAGCGGCAACACCGAGATCTTCGACTCGGACACCACCCTGCGCCGGATGGGTCTCCTGGCCCCGCGCGCGGATGCCGAGCGCGGCGCCAATCGCTGGCGCATGCAACGCGCGCTCTCGCTCGCCGGCGTCGCGGCCTCGGGCACCCTCCCCGAGGTACTGCCGGCAGAGGCCATCGAGGGGATGGACTTCCCCACCTGCGATCCCGGCACCACGGTGACGCGCACCGGCTACTACTGGGACGGGCTCTATTCGCAGAATCCCCCGGTACGGGATCTGCTGGACGGCCCTGATCGCGACGACAAGCCCGACGAGATCTGGGTGATCCGGATCAACCCGCAGGAGTTCTCGCCGGCATCGCTGCGCATCAGCCTCGATGACATCCACGACCGCGAGAACGACCTCGCCGGCAACCTGTCGCTCAACCAGGAACTCGACAACATCCTCACCGTCAACCGCTGGATCGAGCAGCACGGCACCGCCCATCCGCCGCTGAACACACGCAAGACGGTCGCCGTGCGCACCATCAAGATGCGCCGTGAGACCGCGTGGGGTATCGGGCACGCCTCGAAGCTGGATCGCAGCGCGGGACACATGCTCAGTCTGCGCGAGGAGGGGCGCGAGATCGGCGCGGGCTGGCTCGAGGAGTGGCGCCGGCTCGGGTCCGCCTTCGATCGCTACCCCGACGACGCACGCTATCCGGGCGCACCCGGGGGGCTGCCGACGCGCGCCTGATGCGGGCTTCGGGCACCCGCCTTCGTCGCCTTGTTGCCTGCTGCCAGAAGTCCACCGGGTGCGCGGGATAGCTTGGGAGGAAGCCTCCACCACGGCGTTCATCCAGCCGGTGTTGACCTGGATTCCAGTGATGTCCGAGTAGGTGATCGTCGCGGCCCGGCAGCCGAAGGAGGCGTTCGCCATGCATCCCGGCTTCAGGATCGGCACACGGTCAGAACGAGCGATCAGCGTCTGGTTCGACATTCCAACCAGCGAGAACAAAGAGATCGGCTCGTCCGAACGCGTGGTCGGCTTGTCAGGTGTCGCGCACCGCGCATGTCGTGCGCGCCAACGCAGCGGCAGATCGCGGGGTGGAGGAAGGCGGCCATCGTCATGGTCGGGTGGGGGTCTCGCCCGCGGCGATCTTCACCGTCGTGCGGATGCCGTCGATCAGCCCCTCGGGCAGCGCCGCCGACGGCGACGCGCCGGGGTGGTGCGGCGCGAGGCGCACCCGCAGCGCGCCGGCATGGACGGCGAAGCGCAGCGGCGCCGCGAGCGTGAGCGCCTCACCGTCGACGCCGGCAGGTACCGCGCCCTGGGAGCCCACCTCGAAGCTCGGCGCGGACCACTGGCGCCAGAGCGGGCGGCGGCCGTCCTGCCCGCCCTCGGTGCCGCCCGCCTCCATCACCGCGATGCCCAGGACGCCGGCGTCGATGCGCGGGCGCGTGCCGGAGGCGACCGCCCGGCCGAGGCGGTACGCGTTGTTCGACACCAGGATGACCACGGCCGAATCGCGGGCGATCCCATCCGGCCCGGTCCAGCGCAGCTGCCGCGCCCACGATCCGCCGGTTCCGAGGGCGTCGGGCACGGTGTCGAGCATGGTGCGCAGCTTCGCGTCGCGATAGCCCTCGCGTTGCACCGCCTCGGCATAGAGCCCGAGCGAGACGTTGTTGACGAACGTGCGCCCGTTGACCTCGGCGAGGTCCACCCGGCGCTCGCCGCCGGTGACGAACGCATCCAGAGCACCGACGACGTCATCGCGATCCACGCCGAGATCGAGCGCGAAGTGGTTGCGGGTGCCGGCCGGAATGCAGGCGAACGGCAGGTCGTGCTCGGCGGCGATCGATGCGACAAGCGCCTGCGTCCCATCGCCTCCCGCCGCCGCGAGCCCATCCGCGCCACCGGCCACCGCATCGCGCACCAGTCGCACCAGGTCGTCCCCCGGCCTCAGCTCGATGGGCTCGATCCCCCGCGCGCGCGCCTCATCGGCGAGATTGGCCGCAAGCGCCTTTCCCCCCCCGGACTTGGGATTCCAGATCACCACCGGGTGCTTCGGGGGCGCAGCCGGCGGCAGGTCGGTCCGGACGGCGAAGACGCGCTTGGCGAACCCGAGGCTCGCCACCAGGCAGCCGATCGCCACCAGGGCCTCCAGGAGTCGCCCGCCGACGAACGTCAGCACGATCGCCGCCACGAGCAGCGCGCCGCCCGTCGCCACACGCGCGATACGCCCGGCGCCCCGGCGGCGAACCCCCGCCCACGCCAGCGATGAAGGCGGCGACGAGGATCGCCGCGATGATGAGGCCGCGCGGGAACGACCCCACCGCGCTCACCACCACGAGGACCGCGACGGCGACCAGCAGCGCGAGCGTCGCGATCGCCGACAGGCGCCTCATGGCGCACCGTCAGCCGCGAGCTGGATTGTGCCCACCGACGATCGAGCGCATCCCGCATCGTCGGTCGACGCCACCGTCACGGCCGGCGCGCGCGATGGCGGGGTGACATCGACGAGGAGGTGCCGGCCGGCGCCCGACGCGGCGATCGTCCCGCCCCACCGGTCCCGGGGCGCCGGATCCGCGGTCTGAATCCTCGTCCTGTCACGCAAACAGCATGCCACCACCACCACCTCTCGGTCGATCCGGGGAGCGCAAGCCGTACCGGGAGATCTTCGCGAGCCCGCTTCTCGGGGGAATCGGGACCGCGCCGGATGTCGGTGCGGCTGTCTCCGGGGGCCCGGCCGGACCCTCCGCGTCGGCGGCGGCGGTTGGTCTCGAACGATGACGGCGGTCGGCGCCGAGGCATGCGGAGCGTGATCCGCTCGTCCACGGGCGATCTCCCCCGGCATCGCACCTCGAGCCAAACGATGCTGACGGCTTCAGCGGCTCCACTTGAGCTCGATCTCGAACTCCGTCTCATCGTCGCCGACCTCGATCTCGATTTCCAGCCGGACCTCGTCGGCGACGTGGAGCCGGACATGCTTGCCGCTCCAGTCGAGCTCGACGTCGTTGTGCGAGGCGAGCCCGTCGGCGATGGCACGCAGACGTGATGCCGCCTCCTCGCGGGAGAGGGTTTCCTTGCTCTCGATCTTGAGGATGTCCATCTCGGCCTCCCTGAGGACGTCGTGCGCCAGCGTGTCCGGCCCAGCGTACCTCGCAGGCCGCGAGGGCCGCGGCCACGTGGCGATCGGCGGCGCCGTCGATGCCTGCCGCCCGTCCCTATTCTCAGCGGATACGCGCTGGCAACAACAGGAGGCGCTCCGCTGGGGCACCCTCTCCGGATGGCCGCAGGCCGGCCGGCAGCGTGTTCGTCGCCGACCCGCGGCGGGCGCTCCTGCTCGGCGTGGCGCTGGTCCTGCTGGTGCTGGCCGCCGCGCTGCTCGTGCCAGCGGGCCCGAGCGGGATCGACGGCCGCTGGCTGGAGTGGATGGACAGCACCCGGACCGATGCCCTCACCTTCCTCGCTCGTGGCTTCGATCACCTGGGGCGTGGCATCGTTCGCGTGCTCGTTCCCCTGGCGGTCGGAGTGGTGCTCGTCAGCGCGAGGCGCTGGGCGGGGCTGATCGCATTCGCGATCACCGAGAGCCTGACGCCCCTGCTTGTCAACGCGATCAAGGGGGCCGTCGATCGTCCGCGCCCTGCGGGCGCGATCCTGACGGCGTACGGCTCGTCGTTCCCGTCCGGTCACGCCGCCTACGCCGCCGCGACCGCGGTGGCGCTCGTCCTGCTCTTCACGCGCGCCGGCGAGCGCCGCGCCGTCTGGCTGTTCGCGGCCCTCGCCGCGGTCGGCATGGCCTGGAGCCGGACGTACCTGAGGCTGCACTGGCTGTCGGATGTGGTGGCGGGCTCGGCCCTCGGCATCGGCGTCGCCCTGGCCTGCTTCGGGGCGACCCAGCTCATCACCGCACGGCGCGCACGGTGAGCCCCCCACGCGAGCCGCACCGGCCTCGCCGCCCGAGCCGAGCGCCGGCGCGAACTCTCCGCCACCGAGACGAGCCTCGATTCTGCGTCGCGTCGCCACACGTCACCGGAGCACGAGGACGGGTGCGGACAAGGACGCGCGCGCGAAGGGCAGTAACGGGTGTGCTGCCCCAGCTTGTTGCCCACTTCGAGCGGTGCGCGAAGCGTCGGGAAACCCGCGACGGCATCCGGGCTGGTGCTGATCCTCGGTGGGGGCCGGGCGGCCGATATCTGCGGCGCGCCCGGCGACGCCAAGTGCCCTCCGAATGCCACGTGGGAGAAACGGGCGGTTCACTGGCGAGCCGACCCATGCCGTCCCGCGCGTGGGCCGTTGCGGCAGTGGACGTCGAGTCGCGCGAGCCCGTGGGTGCTCGATCGCGTCAGAGCGCTGCTTCCTGCCGGGTCGGGAGGGCCGCAGTTCGAACCCACGGTCTCGAGATTGACACGCGCCCCGGCTCGTGACGGGCTAGTGTCCAGAGACTGGGGAACCGGCGACCGTTGCGGCATCGGGCCGGGGGCCTGCGGCCTCAACCGAAAGGAGCGCGGAATGTCCACCGACATCGACGAGGACCGGCCTGCGACCGGGTGGAGCATCCTCCCTGCCGTCGCGTTCACGCCCCCCGGGGTCTGGTCGTGAGCCCGCCGTCGCCGAGTGCCGAGCCAGGCCCGCGGAGCGCGACCGCGCCGTCGCCGTTCCCGCCGATCGCCGACTATGCGTTCCTCTCGAACTGCCACACGGGGGCACTCGTCGCCCCAGACGGGTCGATCGATTGGCTGTGCGTGCCGCGCTTCGACTCGCCGAGCGTCTTCGCCAGCCTGCTCGACCGCCAGGCGGGCTTCTTCCAGTTCGGGCCCTTCGGCATCAACCATCCGTCCGCGCGCGCCTACGAGCCCGGGACGAACGTGCTCGTGACGACGTGGAAGACGCCCTCCGGATGGGTCGTCGTTCGCGACGCGTTGACGATGGGGCCATGGAATCACGAGGACGAGATCACACCGCACACGCGCCCGCCCGCGGACGACGACGCCGACCACACGCTGGTGCGGACGGTCGAGTGCATCGAGGGTCGGGTCGAGATCGACATCGTGTGCGAGCCCGTGTTCGACTACGGACGTACAGAGGCCACGTGGACGCTGGTCGACGGTGACCGCCTGGCAGCCGACGCGACGGGCGCAGGCCAGACCATCCGTCTGCGGTCGGACCTGGCGCTCGGAATCGAAGGGACCCGCGTCAGGGCCCGGCACGTGCTGGGCCCGGGCGAGCGGGCGTACTGCGCGCTCTCGTGGGCCGAGGGGCTTGCCGTCCCGCAGGACGCGGGCGAGGCGGAGGCGAGGATCGCGGCCACCACCCGCTTCTGGCGCGCCTGGCTGGGGCGGGCGCGCCTGCCCGACCACCGCTTTGGGGACCAGATCCAACGCTCGGCGCTCGCGATCAAGGGCCTGACGTACATGCCCACCGGCGCCACGGTGGCGGCGCTGACCACCTCGCTGCCGGAGACCCCGGGCGGGGAGCGCAATTGGGACTACCGCTACGCGTGGATGCGTGACTCCACGTTCACCCTGCAGGCGCTGCACTGGCTCAATCTCGACTGGGAGGCCGACGAGTTCATGCAGTTCGTCGCCGACCTCGAACCGACCGAGGACGGCTCCCTGCAGATCATGTACGGGATCGACGGCCGCCGCGACCTGACCGAGTCCACGCGGGACGACCTGTCCGGATACGCGGGAGCCCGACCGGTGCGGATCGGCAACGGCGCCTTCGACCAGCGCCAGAACGACGTCTACGGCGCGGTGCTCGACTCGATCCTGCTGCACACCCGCCGCAGCGAACGGCTGCCGCGCCGGCTGTGGCCCATCGTCGAGACGCAGGTGGAGTGCGCCACCAAGGTCTGGCGCGAAGCGGACCAGGGGATCTGGGAAGCGCGGGGGGCGCCCCAGCACTACGTCTCGTCGAAGCTGATGTGCTGGGTTGCGTTCGACCGGGCGGCGAAGCTCGCGGAGATCCGCGGCGACCCGACACGGCAGGAGGCCTGGCGCGCGACCGCGGAGGAGATCCGCGCCGACATCCTCGAGCACGGCGTCTCGAAGCGCGGCGTCCTGCGCCAGCACTACGGAACGGACTCGCTGGATGCCTCGACGCTGCTGGCGGCGATCTTCGGGTTCCTGCCGGGGACGGACGAGCGCCTGCACGCGACCGTGATGGCGGTCGCCGAGGAGCTCACCGATCACGGCTTCGTTCTGCGCTACCGAACCGACGAGACCGACGACGGCCTCTCCGGCAAGGAAGGATCGTTCCTCATCTGCTCGTTCTGGCTGGTCTCAGCGCTCGCGGTCATCGGCGAGAACGCTCGTGCCCGGGCCATGATGGAGCGGCTCCTGCGGATCGCATCCCCGCTGGGGCTGTACGCGGAGGAGTTCGAGACCGAGAGCGCCCGTCACCTCGGCAACTTCCCGCAAGCGTTCTCCCACCTCGCCCTGATCGAGGCCGCCGCTCGGATCATCCTCGGGGAGCGGCTCGAGGAACTCTCGTAAGGGTAGACCAACTCGTAGCGGCCCCAGCGGAGATCGATCATGGGGGTGCGGGCGGTGCAGGCGACGACGCTGCTTCGGCTACGCCGCCACCCAGGGCCCGTGCCAGCGGCCGTGTCCGGCGACGAGCGCGTGGGCGGCGTCCGGACCCCACGACCCCTTCGCGTAGGGGTGCACGGGAGGCGGTGCGTCCAGCAGCGGCTGCATGACCCGCCAGGCCTCCTCCACTGCGTCCTGACGCGAGAAGCGCACGCTCTTCCCGACGATGGCGGAGTGCAGCAGGACCTCGTAGGGCGTCGGGCCCTCACCGCCCTCTGACGCGAACTCCATCTCGAGGGTGATCGGCTCGGCCTTGACCGCATCCGCGCGGCGCGCGTCGAGCGTGACCTGAACGCCGGTCGATGGGTCGAGCTTGATGACGAGCTGGCCCGGCTCGGCCTCGGGGTCGCGGATCCCGAATCCGAGCCGCGGCGGCTCTTTGAAGACGACCCGCGCCTCGGTCTGCGTGACCGCGAGGTGCTTGCCGGTGCGGATGAAGAATGGGACCCCCGACCAGCGCCCGTTCTCGATGTTGAGGCGCAGGGCGGCGAACGTCTCCGTCGTTGACCCCGGTGCGACGCCGTCGACCGAGAGGTAGCCGTCGTACTGGCCCCGAACGTAGTGCGCGGGGTCGGCGGTTGCGATGGCCCGGAAGAGCGCCACCTGCGCGTCCTTGATCGCCTGCGGGTCGCCACCCGCCGGCAGCTCCATCGCCGCGGCGGCGACGACCTGCATCAGGTGGTTGACGACGACGTCGCGCAGCGCGCCGACTGGGTCGTAGAAGTGGCCGCGATCCTCGACGCCGAAGCTCTCCGCCATCGTGATCTGCACCGACTCGACGTGGGCGCGGTTCCAGACCGGCTCGAGCATCCTGTTGGCGAAACGGAGGAAGAGGATCTCCTCGAGGCCCATCTTCCCGAGGTAGTGGTCGATCCGGAAGATCTGGCTTTCGTCGAGGTACCCGTGGAGCTCCGCCGCGAGGGCGCGCGCGGAGTCGAGGTCGTGTCCGAAGGGCTTCTCGATCACGACACGCGCGTTGCGGGTCAATCCGGCATCGTGGAGTCCCTTGACGGTGCGCCCGAAGAGGAACGGCGGGATCTCGAGATAGAAGACGGGGTGGCTCGCCCCCGCGATCGCCTCCTTGACGCGCTCGTACGTCGCCGCGTCCGCGAAGTCGCCGCTGACGTACGCCAGTCTGGCGGCGAAGCGCGCGAAGACCCCCTCGTCGAGTTGCTCCCCGGTCCCGATGATCGATTCGCGGGCCCGGGCGATCAGTTGCTCGACCGTCCAGTCGTCGACCGCCACGCCGACGATCGGGCTCGACAGCAGCCCGCGCGCCTCGAGCCGGTACAGCGATCGGAACGTCATCACACGTGCGAGGTCACCCGTGATGCCGAAGACCACGAGAACGTCCGCCGGTTGTGCAGTCTGTGTCGTCACCTCTCCGCCTCCCTGGTCGTCAGCGTGATGCGGTCCGCCGCGCGCCCTGATTCCCGAGAAGCCTAGCCGGGGGACGATAACGCGAGGAGCTGCCCGGCGCTCACCCCGAATCGAACGTCGTCTGGAAGGCTGATCGGACCGTCACCGGATCGCAGCGGTGCCGGCACTCGACGGCGTCTTCCATCATCTTGACGCCTTTGATCACAGGTGACACTGTCGTGCCGGCGCAACCGCGGAGCGTCCCGGCGTGTAGAAGTCACGCTTGAAGCGACGGGCACGGACAACATGGCCGACGGATTCGACATTCCAGATCGAGATCGGGTCCTTCTCCGCCATTTCCTGGGCGGACCGCAGCCCGGCGGAGCGCGACCTCGGAGGTGGTTGATCGACCTCGGCGTCAAGCTCCCGCACAACTCGACGAGCCGGGTCGAGCACCGCATTCTGGGGAGGCTCCGCTGATGCCGTCGCGCAGCCGTCCTCGCGTGGTTGTGCTCGGCGGCGGGTTCGCCGGGCTCGGCGCCGCCCGGGCGCTGAAGAAGGCCGACGTGGACGTGGTGCTGGTCGACAAGCACGACTACCACACCTTCCAGCCGCTCCTCTACCAGGTCGCGACAGACCTGCTCGATACCTCGGCCGTCGGGCATCCGCTGCGTGATCTGTTCGACGAGCAGGCGAACGTCGCCGTCCACGTGGCCGGCGTCACCGGCGTCAATCTGGCGGCGCGGGAGGTGCAGTTCGACGGGATCGCGCCGCTCGCCTACGACTACCTCGTCCTCGCGTTCGGCGCCAAGGTCAACTTCTTCGGCACCGAGGGCGCAGAGGAGCACGCGTTCCCGATGTACACGCTCCCCGACGCGGTGCGCCTGCAGGAGCACGTCCTGCGCAAATGGGAGGCGGTCGACAAGGCGCCCGCGCTCGCGGACGACGGCGCGCTCGACGTCGTCGTCGTCGGCGGCGGCGCGACCGGTGTCGAGACCGCGGGCGCGCTCGCCGAGCTCTACCACAACGTCTTCCCGAAGGACTACCCGGGCATCCCCCTGGACAAGGCGCGGCTCATCCTCGTCGAGGCCGGCCCCGAGCTGTTCACCATGTTCAAGTCGAACCTGCGCGTCTACACGGCGAAGACGCTCCAGAAGCTCGGCGTCGAGGTGATCACCGGCGAGACGGTCGCGTCGGTCGCGCCGACGCGCGTCGGATTGTCGTCCGGCACGGTGCTGAAAGCGCACACGCTCGTCTGGGGCGCCGGCCTCCAGGCCAACCCGATCGTCCAGACGCTCGGAGTCGATCTCCAGCACGGCAACCGCGTCCCGGTCGGCCCGGACCTCAGCCTGGAGGGACACCCCGAGGTGTACGTCGTCGGCGACATCGCGTGGATCACCGACACGAAGACGGGCCGGGTGCTTCCCCAGCTCGGTTCGGTTGCCCTCCAGTCCGGCGAATGGGCCGGCGAGAACCTGGCCCGCGCCCTCGGGGGCGAGGACACGAAGCCGTTCGAGTACGAGGACAAGGGCACGATGGCCACGATTGGCCATGGCGCCGCGGTCGTTCAGTTCCACGGCGGGCGGACGATGAAGGGCCGAGCCGCCTGGCTCGCGTGGGGCGCAGTCCACCTGGCGCTCCTCTCGACCGGCGAGGATCGGGCAAAGGCGGTCGTCGACTGGACCTGGATGGGGTTCCACCATGAGCGCGCGAGCCGAATCGTCGTCGATCACGATGAGGCCTGATGGGGGCTCCAGACCGAGCCCACGCTGATGCGCCCCGCGTCGACCGGGCCGAGGGCGCCGGCTCCAGGGAGGACCACCGTGCCTGAGCGCTATGACGTCATCATCATCGGGACCGGGGCGGGCGGGGGCACGCTCGCCCACACGCTCGCGCCCTCGGGCAAGAAGATCCTGCTGCTCGAGCGCGGGAACTTCCTCCCGCGTGAGATGGACAACTGGGACCCGGGGCCGGTCTTCATCGACGGGCGCTACATCTCGCCCGACACCTGGTACGACGCCGACGGCACAGCCGTTCCAACCGCAGGTCCACTACTTCGTCGGTGGGGCGACCAAGCTCTACGGCGCGGCCCTGTACCGCCTGCGCCCGCAGGACTTCGGCGAGCTGCAGCCACGTCGACGGCGTGTCGCCCGCGTGGCCGCTTCGGCTACGACGACTTCGAGCCGTGGTACACGAAGGCCGAGTGGCTCTACCAGGTGCACGGCAACCACGGCGACGGACCCGACCGAGGGGCACTGGAGCCGGCAGTATCCGTGGCCGGCCGTCTCTCACGAGCCGCGGATCCAGCAGCATCGTCGACGACCTGACCACGCGCCGGCTACCACCCGTTCCAGCGCCGTGCGGCATCCTGCTCGACGAGGCCGACCGGGCCAAGAGCACCTGCATCCGCTGCACCTGGTGCGACGGCTACCCCTGCCTGGTGCACGCCAAGTCCGACGCCGAGACCATCGCGGTGCGGCCCGCTGCTCGAGCGCGACAACGTCACGCTGCTGGTCAACGCCGAGGTGGTGCGGCTCGAGACCGACGGCGCCGGACGCACGGTGACCGGCGTGGTCGTCGCCCGGAACGGGTCCGAAGAGACCTACGCGGCCGACATCGTGGCGCTCTCCGCGGGCGCGGCGAACACGGCCAAGCTCCTGCTCATGTCGGCGAGCGACCGGCACCCGACCGGGCTCGCCAACGGCTCGGACCAGGTGGGACGCAACTACATGTTCCACAACAGCAAGGCGGTCGTCGCGCTCTCCAAGGAGCCGAACGACACGGTGTTCCAGAAGACGCTCGGGCTCAACGACTTCTACTTCGGCGCCGACGGACTACGACTATCCGCTCGGCAACATCCAGATGGTCGGCAAGTCGCAACGCGGAGGCGACGCGGGGCGAGGAGCCCGCGCTGACCAAGCTCGCCCCGCGACTGCGCGCTCCGGGACACGGCCAGGCACGCCGTCGACTTCTGGCTCACCACCGAGGACCTGCCGCGCCCCGACAACCGGGTGACGCCTCGACGCGCGACGGCAACGTCCAGCCTCGCCTACGCATCGACCAACGACGGGAGGCGGACCGCCTCTACGCGGAGCTCAAGAAGATCCTGAACCACGTCGGGATGGCCGAGCACCACGTCCTCGCCAAGAACTTCTACATGCACATGAGCATCCCGGTCGCGGGCTGTGCGCACCAGGCCGGGACGTGCCGCTTCGGCACCGACCCGGCTACCTCGGTCCTCGACGTGAACTGCAAGGCCCACGAGCTCGACAACCTCTACGTGGTCGACACGAGCTTCTTCCCGAGCATCGGCGCGGTGAACCCGGCCCTCACGGCGATGGCCAATGCCATACGCGTCGGCGAGCTGATCGCACAACGGGTGGCCTGAGGGTGGGGGCGGAGGCGCCCGGCGTCATGGCCTGTGCCAATCCACGGCGTGTCGCGCGGGTCGCTCCGCATAGTGTGTCCAACCGACGTTCGGGCGCGGTCCAGGGGGTTTGGGACTGATGAGCGCGGCGCACACGTTGGTGGCGGCAATCGGGCAGATGCCCGATCAGCTTCTGCCCGCGCGGACGCAGATGGCGCTCACCCTGGGCTTCCACATCATCCTGGTGCCCCTCGGCGTGGTGTTCCCGCTCCTCATGCTGATCGCCAACCATCTGGGGCTCCGCAGGGACGACGCGGACTTCATGCGGCTGGCCGAGCGGTGGTCGAAGGTCGCCGCCGTCACGTTCGCCGTGGGGGCGGTCACGGGGACGGTGCTGAGCTTCGAGATGGGGATGCTCTGGCCGGGGATGTTCGACCGCTTCGGCGACGTGATCGGCCTGCCGTTCGCGCTGGAGGGGATCTTCTTCTTTCTCGAGGCCATCTTCATCTCGATCTACATCTTCGGATGGAAGCGCTTGAGCCCCTGGGCCCACTTCTGGAGCGGCGTGCCGATCCCTCTCTGCGGGCTCGGCGGGGCATTCATGGTGCTGTCGGCCAACTCGTGGATGAACCAGCCCGGGGGCTTCACCATGAACGCCGCGGGTGAGGTAACCAGCGTCGACGTCTGGTCGGTCATCTTCAACGGCGCGGTCGGCTACACGTTCCCCCACATGTACGTCGCGGCGTTCGTCTGCGCGGGGTTCCTGGTGTCGTCGGTCTACGCCGTCGGCATGCTCCGCGGGCGGCGCGATCGCTACCACCGCCTCGGGTTCCTGCTGCCCTTCACCGCCGCCGCGATCGCGATCCCGATCCAGATGTTCGTGGGCGACGTGGTCGCGCGGGCCATCTACGACGACCAGCCGATCAAGTTCGCCGCCCTCGAGCTCAACACCACCACCGGGCCCGACAAACCCGAGATCCTGCTCGGTCACCTCAACGACGATGGCACGGTCAGCGGCGGCCTGGAGATCCCCGGTCTCGCCTCGTGGCTGAGCGATCCGTCGACGGGGACCTCCACCGTGGTCACTGGCCTGGACTCGGTCCCTCCCGAGGACCGCCCCACCGTTGCCGCCACCAACATCGTCCACCTCGCCTGGGACACGATGGTCGGTCTCGGGACGGCCCTCTTGTTCCTGGCCCTCTGGTTCTTTGTGCTGTGGTGGCGCCGCCGGGCGGCGATCGTGAACAGCACGTGGTTCCTGCGCGCCGCGGCCATCGCCCCGATCGCGGCGTACCTCGCCTTGGAGGCGGGCTGGGTCGTGACCGAGGTGGGGCGTCAGCCGTGGGTGGTGTACGAGATCCTCCGTACCCAGGACGCGGTCACCAATGCCTCGGCGGCCCTGGTGTGGACCTCCCTCAGCTCGATCGTCGTGCTCTACACCCTTCTCGCCGTGGCGTCTGTGCTGGTGATCCGCGGGATGACCCGCCGCTGGCGCGAAGGTGACCTGGCTGACTCGGCGGTGCCCTACGGCCCCCGTGAGGGCGTCCCGCCCCCCGCACCGGGCCACAAGGTGGCGCCGTGAGCGCGGTGGACGGCTGCCTTGCCGTTCTCGGGGTGGGCGTCCTGCTCTATGCGCTGCTGGGCGGCGCCGATTTCGGCGCCGGGTTCTGGGACCTCACCGGCGGCGGCGCGGCGCGCGGAGAGCGGCCCCGAGCGCTCATCGACCGCTCCATCGGGCCCGTGTGGGAAGCGAACCACGTCTGGCTCATCTTCTGCATCGTTGTGCTCTGGACGGCCTTCCCGCCGGCATACTCGGCCATCTTCTCCACCCTGGTCATCCCGCTGACCCTGGCCGCTCTGGGCATCGTGCTGCGCGGGTCCGGGTTCGCCTTCCGCAAGGTCTCCACCCGACTCGGGGTGCGCCGCGTCTACGGGGCCACGTTCGCCCTCGCGTCGGTGCTCACGCCCTTCTTCCTGGGTGCCGTCCTCGGGGGGGTCGCCTCGGGGCGCGTGCCGCCCGGCAACTCGGCCGGCGACCTCTGGACGAGCTGGCTCAACCCGAGCGGCATCGCAGTGGGCGCTTTCGCGGTCGCCATCTGCGCCTACCTCGCCGCGGTGTACCTGATCGTCGACGCCCGCCACCTCGGCGACGCCGACCTGGAGCGCTACTTCACCCGCCGCGCCCTGGGGGCCGGCGTCGCGGCCGGGGCCCTGGCCGTGGTGGGGATCCTGGTCCTGCGCTCCGACGCGACCCGCACGTACGACCGTCTCACCGGCGAGGCCCTCCCGCTCGTGCTTGTCTCCGCCGCGTGCGGGATCGCCGTCCTCGTGCTCCTGGCTCTCGGCCGCCCGCGCGGCACCCGGATCCTGGCGGCCGCCACCGTCGCCGCCGTGATCGGCGCCTGGGGCGTCGCCCAATGGCCCTACATGTTGCCGGAGACCCTCACCGTCGACGCCGCAGCCGGCGACGCGACGACCCTCGACTGGGTCCTCGTCGTGTTCATCGTGGCGATCGTCCTCGTGATCCCCTCGCTCTTCCTGCTCTTCCGGCTCGATCAGCGCAGCCGGCTCGAGGAGGAGTAGGCAGGTACCCGTCAGCCGCCGCGTGAAAGATCTGCGTATTCCCGTGGACCGGGCTCTTGATCACCGCAGGCCTCGGAGAGGAGGCGGTCCCCTCTCGTACCGTGCCGTGGCCCGCTCTGGCCCCGTGAAACCACGACGTTCGCGCGCCGACGCACTTCAAACACCGAGACAACTTCAGAGCAGGAGTAGGTGATCCGCTTGCTGATCGGGATTTGCGGCCCGAAGCAAGAGCGCGAATAGGGTGGCGCGGGCTCGGAACCCGAAGTCGCAGGTTCGAATCCCCCCGCTCCCGAACCCGCCTGTTAAGGGCGTTCGCGTTGCGCGGGTCTCGGCGGCGATTGTTGGCGGGCGATGGCGACGGAACTATCCTGGTTCGGGCTCATGGAATACCGAGTTCTCGGGCCCCTGGAGGTCGGAAACCCTCCGCTCGCCCTTGGGGGCGGAAAGCAGCGCGCCCTGCTGGCCGTGCTGATTCTGAATGCGGGTCGCACCGTCGCCCGCAGCCGGCTCATCGACGACCTCTGGGGCGAGCGCGTTCCCGAAACGGCCGTCAAGATGGTCCAGATCTATGTGTCGCAGCTGCGAAAGGCCATGCCCGAGGAGGTCCTGGTGACGCGGCCGCCGGGCTACGCACTCGACGTCGCGCCCCATGACGTCGATCTGCACCGGGCCGAGCAGATGCTGGCGGAGGGGCGAGCGACTCTGGAGGCGGGCGACCCGGATGCGGCCTCGGCCACGCTGCGGCGTGCGCTCGCCCTCTGGCGCGGGCCGGCCCTCGCCGAGTTCGAGGAGCCATTCGCCCTCGCGGAGGCGGCACGGATCGAGGAGCTTCAGCTTGCGCTTACCGAGGAGCGGATCGATGCCGACCTCGCGCTCGGACGGCATGCCACCGTCGTCGGCGAACTCGAGGCGCTGATCGCTCGGCATCCACTCCGAGAGCGCCTGCGGGCTCAGCTCATGCTGACGCTCTACCGCTGCGGACGCCAGGCGGACGCGCTCGCAGTGTTCCAGTCGACGCGCCGAGCCCTCGACGAGGGGCTTGGCCTGGAGCCGTCGCCAGCGCTTCGGGAGATGGAGCGGCGGATCCTCCGGCAGGATCCGCTGCTCGAGCTGCCGCAGTCCACGCCCGTGCATGCGAAGCCGACGTCGCGCGACGAGAACCGGGCCGATGTCCCCTCACCGGGAACGGCGCCCCCCGTGCGATATGCGCGAAGCGCCGACGTGTCCATCGCGTACGAGGTCACCGGGCAGGGTCCCCTCGACCTCGTGCTCGTGCCCGGCTTCGTGTCGCATCTCACGATGGATCGGGCAGAGCCACGACACGTCCGCTTCCTGGACCGGCTTGCCTCGTTCTCCCGCCTGATCAGGTTCGACAAGCGCGGCACGGGACTGTCTGACCGTCCGGTGGGCCTGCCAGACCTCGAGACCCGGATGGACGACGTCCGCGCGGTGATGGATGCCGTCGGCTCGGCTCGGGCGGTGCTGTTCGGCTACTCCGAGGGAGGCCCGCTGTCGGTGCTGTTCACGGCCGCGCACCCCGAGCGCGTCGCGGGCCTGGTACTCGTCGGTTCGTATGCGAAGCGGGTCGACCCAGACGACGACTATCCATGGGCCACCTCTCGGGACGAGCGACGCCGCCACATCGACGCGCTCGAGGCCGATTGGGGCTTCGAGGCCATGCTCACGGGGATGTGCCCCACGACCGATCCCGCCATGGCCCGGTGGTGGGGTGAGCGCTGCCGGGCGGCAGCCAGCCCGGGCGCTGTACGCGCGCTGATGGAGATGAACTCGCTCATCGACGTGCGCGACCTGCTGCCCGCGATCCGCGCGCCCACGCTCGTGATACACCGCAGCGGGGACCTGCGGGTGGTCGTTGGCAACGGCCGGTACCTGGCCGAGCGCATTCCCGGCGCTCGGTACGTCGAGCTCCCCGGCGCCGATCACTTCGTCGCCGTGGACCCGGATCAGATCCTCGACGTCGTCGAACCCTGGGTGAGAACGCTGCCCGCATCTCCACCGCATGCGGACGACGACGGGGTGCTCGCGACGATCCTCGTCGCCGACGCCGGCGACGAGGCCATCGTGCGCGAGGAGGTGCAGCGACACCGGGGCCGGATGAGCGGACGCCCGAGGGTCGCGCTCTTCGACGGGCCGACGCGGGCGATCCGGTGCGGTCTGGCGATCCGCCGGCGCCTCGCGCACGTCGGACTCCGCATCGGGCTGCATACCGGTGAGGTGGGTGGGACGAGTCCACAGGCCGTGGACGTCGCCCTCGGGGTTGCGCGAGCGGCGGGCCCGGGCGAGGTGCTCGTCAGTGCGACGACTCGGGATCTCGTTCCCGGCTCCGGCCTTCGCTTCCTCGACGTCGGCGAGCGGCGGCTGCCGGACGCCTTCGGTACGCGTCGCGTCTACGTCGCACTGGACAGCGAGACCGCCGACGCGAAGAACGTGCCGGCAGCTTCGCACCCCTGACCTCCCCCGGCGCCGGTGTTCGTGGGCCGTGAGCCCGAGATGGCGCGCCTGACGAGCGCCCTCGACGACGCCATCCGTGGTGAGGGTCGTCTCGTGATGACCTCCGGCGAGCCCGGCATCGGCAAGACCCGGAGACCGCCTGCTGGCGGTGATGGCGCTCGCGGCGGAGTTGCCCGACCGCGCCGTGGCGCATGGGCGAGCTGCCGTCGGGTTCTGCGAGCGGGCCGGCTACTTTCCGGAGTTCGCCTGGAGCGCGTGCGACCTCGCGGCGGCGCTCGCAGTCAGGGGAGCCGCCGGGGACGAGGAGGAGGCGGCGGCGGCGCTTCGGGAGCGCGCCCAGCTGATCGCGCTGGAGATCGGCATGCGTCCACTCCTCGCGCGGCTCGCGTTCGCGGTCTGAGCGAGTGCCTTCCGCTCGGTCGCCAGTGAGACAACGAGCCCGGCGAGGAGGGCCCACGAGGCGCTGCTGACACCGGCCGCCTCGAAGGGTGTCGCCGCGACAAGGAACGCGACGAGCGACCCGGCCCGGAGGTCGGCGGTCAGGGAGCGCTCGAGTGAGTCCTGGAAGGACGGCAGGACCGCCAGGCCCGTGACGACCGCGACGAGGCTCCCAGGGAGCGCGCCGACGAGCGCCACCACAGTCGCCCCGCCCCCGGCGATGACGAGTGCGCCCGCTGCCGCCACCACGCTCGCGACGTGCCGGCCCTCCGCCGGACCCGCCTCCGGGCTCGCCACGATCGCACTGGTCGCTCGTGCCACGCTCGCCTGGTGCCCGCCAAGGGCTGCATTCGCGATCGAGGCGAGGCCCACGGCGACCGAGACGGCGTTCACCGGCACGCGATATCCCTGCGCGGAGAGGTAGCCGAGGCCCTGCACGTTGCCGAGTGCCAGGGCGAACACAACGAGCGCCGGGCTCACCGTGAGGATGGCGTCGAGGGAGAGCGAGACCCCGGGTAGGCTCACCGAGGGCGCGGCCAAGGCGCCCGTGAGCGGCTCCGTCCGGCCGGCGAGAAGGGCGACGGCCGCCCCCGCGAGAGCTGCGAGTCCGACGGGGGGAATGCGGCGCACGCCCAGGGCGCGCGCGCCGAAGTACGCGATGAGCGCCGTGCCGCCGACCAACGCGTCTCCCGCAGCGGCGGCGACCGCCCCCGTCACGTACTGGAGCACGCTTCCTGCGAACATCGCGAGCACGATCGGGAGGGGGACCAGGCGCATCACACGCTCGCCCACGCCGAGGAGCGCCAGGATCAGGATCGCGACGCCGGCGACGAGGTTCGCGCCGACGAGCTCGGCGAACGTGTGGTCGTGGGCCACGGAGCCCAGATAGACCAGCCCGAGCACGCTCCAGGTGATGACGATCGGCTGGCGATGACGCACGCTCAAGACGATCGAGGCGACCGCCCCGGTCGCCCAGACCGCCAGGATCCAGCGCGAGGCCTCGCCCGGTGTGAGCCCCATCTCTGCGGCGACGGCCACCTGCAGCGGCAGCGGCGCGAACGCGAAGAAGATTGCCGCGCTGATTCCCGCCCCGACGGCTGCGGAGCGCTCCCGTCCCTGTCGGCCCATGCTGTGTGTACGCATCACGTCCCCTTGGTGGTTGCGGTCCCATTGGACTCCGCCGGGGGAAATGGGCGGTGGGGGATCGGTAAAGCCGCCGCTGGCCGCGATTTACCCAGCGGGCAACTGAGGCGGCAGCGCGGGACGACCCCGGCGGCGGCGACGTTGGCGGGCCCGCCTTCGCACCCTCTGGGGAAGGCGCGCCTCGTGGGGGTGCCCCGCGTCGCTCGCCCCCCGTCCCGTGTTCCCAGCTCCGGGGGGCGAGCAGCGACCGAGGCGGTTGACTATCGTCCCGGTCATGCTGACGGGGTGGGCACAGCGGGCCTCCTTCTCGAATGTCGCCGCGGTGGGAGGAGCGATGGCTGATCCCTCGCAGTCTGTCCCAGCACGCATCGACGGCACGGAAGACCCGCAGACGCCCCCGGGCTGCGTATCGATTTCCTTCGGAGAGCGCCTCCATATCCAGAGGCTGTGGTCGTGAAGACCCACGGATGGATCAGGCGCACGCGCCGGCTCACCAAGGAGATTGCGTGACCGAGGCGACTGCACAACGCGCCGGCGCGACGGGGATGGTCCTGCTGACGCTGGCGGCGGGGCAGTTCGTCATGGCCCTCGACACGACCGTCATGAACACGGCGATCGCGACGGTCGCCGACGACGTCGGCACGACGGTCACCGGGATTCAGACGGCGATCACGCTGTACACGCTGGTGATGGCCTCGCTTCATGATCACCGGCGGCAAGGTCGGCGAGATCCTCGGCCGCAAGCGGGCGTTCTCGATCGGCTGCGTCATCTACGCCTGCGGGTCGTTCACGACCTCGCTGGCTCCGAACCTGACGGTGCTGATCATCGGCTGGTCGTTCCTCGAGGGCCTCGGTGCGGTGCTGATCATGCCGGCGATCGTGGCGCTCGTCGCGTCGAACTTCGGCAAGCCCGAGCGCCCGCGCGCCTACGGGCTCGTCGCCGCCGCCGGCGCGATCGCGGCGGCCCTCGGGCCGGTGATCGGCGGCGTGTTCACCACCTACGCCTCGTGGCGGTGGGTGTTCGCCGGCGAGGTGCTGATCATCCTCGTGATCCTGCTGCTGGCACGCCGGGTGAACGACACGCCGGCGGAGGAGGGCGTGCGGCTCGACCTGGTCGGCACGGCGCTGTCGGCGCTCGGCCTCGGTCTGATCGTGCTCGGCATCCTGCGCTCGGGGACCTGGGGCTTCGTGCAGCCCAAGCCCGAGGCGCCCGAGTGGCTCGGGCTCTCGCCGGTCATCTGGCTCGTGCTCGCCGGTGGTGTGGTGCTGGGGCTGTTCCTGTGGTGGGAGAAGCGGCGCCTCGACGCGCGGCGAGGGCGCGCTCATCGACCCGACGCTGCTGCGCAACCTCCAGCTGCGCAGCGGGGTCATCTCGTTCCTGTTCATGTTCCTGGTCCAGGCCGGCATCTTCTTCGTCGTCCCGCTGTTCCTGTCGATCGCGCTCGGGCTGTCGGCGATCGAGACGGGCGTGCGGCTGCTGCCCCTCTCGCTGACGCTGCTGGCCTTCGCCGTCGGCGTCCCCAAGCTGCGCCCCAACGCGTCACCCGCGGCGGGTCGTCAACCTCGGCTTCATGGCGCTGTTCGCGGGCCTCGTGCTCCTCGTCGCCCTGCTCGACGTCGGGCGCGGGTCCGGAGATCGTCACCTGGCCGCTGCTGCTGGCCGGCGCCGGGCTCGGCGCGATGGCCTCGCAGCTCGGCGCCGTCACCGTGTCCGCAGTCCCGGACGAGCAGAGCGGCGAGGTCGGCGGGCTGCAGAACACCGGCACCCAGCTCGGCGCCTCGATCGGCACCGCCCTCGCCGGCGCCGTGCTCATCTCCGCGCTGACCGCCTCGTTCTTCACCGGCATCCAGGGCAACCCGGACGTCCCCGAGAGCGTGGCCTCGAAGGCGCAGACGGAGCTTGCGGGCGGTATCCCGTTCCTCTCCGACGCCGACCTGGAGGCGGCGCTGGCCGAGGCGGCGTGCCGCCGGCCACGGCCGACGCGGTCGTCGAGGAGAACGCAGCAGAGTCGGATCGACGGGCTGCGCGCCGCCGTCTCGGTGCTCGCGCTGTTCGCCCTCGTTGCGCTGCTGTTCACGCGAGGCATCCCGACGGTGCAACCCGGCACACCCTCCAAGCCCGTCTCGGCGCCGACATAGTCGGGCGTGGGCTGTCAGGGGCAAGGGCGCGGGAACGAAGCGTTCGGTCGCGCTCGCTTCCCGTGCAAGGAGGAGCCGCGGCAATGGGCTCCCTGCTGTCGTCCGCTCGGGTTCATGGGCGGCGCCTTACTGCTCGGTGTCGCCAGCCTGGTCACCCGTGCCGCTCGTGGCATCGGAGCGAGCCCACGGGGGCGTACGGCTTCGACGCAGCCGGAGGTGGAAACCCACGCGGCGTTCGTTCACCTCGCCCGATCCGACGGCGACAACTCCCGTCGGGCGTGATCCTCGAACCCGATCACTCACCGCGGTCCACCCGGTGCGCCGGCTGCGGGAAAGCCACGTCGCGACCCGCGCTCGGGGGGGCTACGGTGGACGCATGGACGAATTCATCCTGTCGAGTCCATCGTTCGCGTACGGCGCGCCCATTCCGCGCCGCCACACCTGCGAGGGAGAGGACCGCTCCCCGGAGCTCACATGGGCCGGAGGGCCGGAAACCGCCGTCTCGCTGGCCATCATCGTCGACGACCCCGACGCGCCGCGCGGCACGTTCGTCCATTGGCTGGCGTGGGGTATCGACCCCGCCGCGGGCCGACTGGCGGCGGGCGCCGCGCCGCCGCATGAGGGTCGGAACGGCTTCGGCAAGCGCGGATGGCGCGGCCCCTGCCCCCGCAGGGCCACGGTCCCCACCGGTACGCGTTCACCCTCTACGCCCTCGACGCCGAACTCGCCATTCCCGACGGCGCGGACCGCGCAACCCTGGAGGCCGCGATCGGGCCGCACGTGCGCGGAACCACCCGACTCATCGGAACCTACGAACGCTGACACCGGATGCTCGCCGGAGCCGCGTGGGAGTTAAGCGCGCTCGTCCAGCGCGGCCTCGATCCGCTTGAGGCGCTCGTCGATCGACCTCAAGTGCTCGGCGGACGGAGCGTTGTCCGCGCCGGGCGACTCGCGCTGCCACCGCGCCACGAACCCACTCGTGATCGACGCGGTGATCACCGTGATGAACCCGATGCCGAGCAGCATGACGAGCGCCGCCACGATCTGGCCTGCCGCGGTCGTGGGGACGTGGTCGCCGTAGCCGACCGTCGTCACCGTCTGGACGGCCCACCACAGCCCGGATCCGAGCGACGGAAAGCCCCCGTGGTCGAAGACCGTCATCAAGAGGCCCGCGGCAATCGTGATCGAGGTGGTCACGCAGGCGACGACGACCGCGGCCCCCCGAGGCCGTGACGCGCGCGCAATCCACCGGTCGAGCCGCCGCTCGAGCCTCGTCTCGTGTGCCATGACAGTCGAATTCGCCCGGGACGCCGCCGGTCCTACCTGAAGACGGAACGGCGAGCGCGTCTCGTCACGCCCGAGAAGAGACCAGATCGGATCTCGAGATCGCAACGAGGAGCGTCCACAACGGGTCGCCCTGGGTCATCGGCGACGCCCCCAGGCCCGAGCGGCAGGCCCGAATCGCGTGCATCGGCCCGCTTCGGATGGAGCGCCGGCGAAGGGCGCTCAGAGCGCTCGGCCCGGGGCTACCTGTTGCTGCGGGACCGCTCTGGCCTGCTTGCGGCGGGCAACGCGGTACTTCACACCCTCGATTGCGAGGAAGGCCGTGACCACGGCGATCAGGATGGGTGCCGTCTGGAGGGCGCCCACCTGCGTCATGAACGCAGCAAGCAGGACCATCGAGAACGGCGCCAACACGAGTGACCCCGGGACGGCGGCGAGCATGCACGTGAACGCCAGTCCCATCGGGACGCTTGTGAACACCTCGTGGACGACGGCGCCTGCTGTTCCCCCGATGAACAGCGCCGGGAAGATCGGCCCGCCGATGAACCCGCTGGCCTGACTCACCGCGAAGGTGAGGATCTTGGCGATCACGAGGGCCACCAGCAGGCCCACGCCTAGGGTTCCTGCATCCCTGAGGACTGTGCTGAGCTGATCGCTCCCGGTGAACATCGTGAGCGGCAGCGCCACGCCGACGAGGCCGAACACCGCGCCGCCGATCGTTGGCCGGACGATGCCCGACTTCACCCGGTCGAACAGCCGGGATGCCAGCTTCAGGACGACGCCGAGCAGCGCCACGATGACGGCTGCGAGCAACCCGAAGGCGACGCCCGCCAGCAGCTGCCAGTCCTCGTACTCGTACGCCGGAACCTTGTAGGCGTCGAGAAAGACCGAGCCGGCGATCGCGAAGTAGACCCCGAACGACACGCTGGACGCAACGATCGTCCCGGCCAGCACCTTCGTCAGGCGCTGTCCGCCCGGGCGGGCGACCTCCAGGATCAACATCACGACGATCACAACGCTCGAGAACAGACCACCGTACGCCCCGGCGAAGCCTGCGAAGGTGTTCAGCTGACGTTCCTCGCTGCCGAGCCCGCGACGCCGGGACCCCCAGTTGCCCGCCCCACCGCCCATCGAGCCGAGCGCCTTCTCCGGGCCGAGGCTGGCGCCGCCGATCAACGAGACCGCGGAGACGACCACGATGCCCGGGACCAACCGCGGGTTGACGTCGCCCTCCTTGAGGTCGGCGATGAGGCCGGGAATCTCCTCCGGCAGGCGCGTCCAGCGGCGCAACAGCCCAACGGCGACGCCGGCCGCCGCCGCAACCGCCACCCACCACCAGTGCCCCTCGAACCAACCCGGATTGGAATCGGTGTACCAATCCTCCCCGAGCCCGATCACTCCCATGAACACCAGACCGGCGAACGCGCCGAAGATCCCGAGCGCGACCGCGTAGGCCATCAGCATCCAGAAATCCCGCTTCTGGGTGACCGGCACCGACACATCCTGCTCGGACGGGACACCCATCACACCGACCTCGTCAGGAGGCACACATCGCCGCCCAGCGTGAGACGCCACATCGCGATCATGGGAGGCACCAGCTGGCGGCCGTGACGACGGCCCAGGTCCCGCATATGCCCGTTGCGCCGCCCACTCACCGGCGAGATCCTCGCACGCGGTAGCGCCCGCCGCAGGCTTCCGAACTACACTCGTCGCATGGAGTGGGCCCTGGCGGTCACTGCACTCGCATTGATCGCCGTCGGCGTCGTCTCGCGCCGTGTGGACGGCACGCCAGTCACGCCCGCGATGATCTTCGTCGGCGTCGGGCTCTTGGTGGGGGCTCAAGCACTCGATCTCGTTGACACATCGCCGACCGGCGAGTCGGTGAAGGTCCTCGCCGAGGCGACCCTGACGGTCGTGTTGTTCGCCGACGCCTCGCGCATCGACCTGCGGACGCTGCGACGGGAGTACGCGGTGCCCGCGCGCCTGCTTGGCATCGGGCTCCCGCTGACGATCGCGTTCGGCGCACTCCTCGCCGCGGCGCTGTTCGGCGCGCTCTCGGTCCCCGAGGCATTCGTCCTCGCAGTGCTGCTTGCCCCGACCGATGCGGCGCTCGGCCAGGCCGTCGTCACGGAGCCGCGGCTGCCGTCTCGGATCCGCCAGGGTCTCAACGTCGAGAGCGGCCTCAACGACGGGATCTGCGTGCCGCTGCTCTTCATCGTGCTGGCGATCGCCGAGGCAGATGCCGGCGAGGTCGGCGCGGCGCACGCAGTCCGGCTGGTGTTCGAGGAAATCGGGTACGGAATCGTCGGGGGCGTGATCGCCGGCGCCGTCGCCGCAACCGCGATCACGTTTGGCAGCAATCGAGGCCTGATCGAACGATCCTGGCGCCAGATCGTCCCGGTCGCGGGAGCCGCGCTCGCATACGGAATCGCCGACCCGCTCGGCGGCTCCGGTTTCATCGCCGCGTTTGTCGCGGGCATGACCTTCGGCGTCCTTCGGCGGCCGTCGAAGGACGGTGAGGTGACGTTCTTCACGGACGAACTCGGCGAGCTGCTCAACGGTGTCACGCTCCTTGTCTTCGGAGCCGTGCTGCTCTGGCCCGCGCTCGACGGCCTGACCTGGCGCATCGTCCTCTACGCGGTCGCGAGCCTCACGGTCGTCCGGATGCTGCCCGTCGCCATCGCGATGCTGGGCACGGGGGCGCGACGGCCAACGGTCGCGTTCCTCGGCTGGTTCGGCCCGCGCGGGCTGGCGTCGATCGTGTTCGCCGCGATCGTCGTGCAGGAAGCCGATCTCCCGCAACGAGTCGACGATCCTGCTGACGACCTACGCCACGGTCGGCCTCTCCGTCCTCCTCCACGGCGTCACCGCAGGGCCACTCGCGCGCCGCTACGCCGCGTGGTTCGCGTCACATCCCCGCGATGCAATGCCGGCGATGGAGAGCGTTCCGGCAGGCGCGCACCGGTGGCGACGGCCGGTGGCCGCCGACGATGCCACCCTCAACGACGGTGGGTGAGGGTCACCGAAGGCAACGCCGCGCAGTCCAGGTCGCCCGAAGGGTCGACCCGTCAACCGGCTCATGCGTGTACTCATCGGTGGCCGCGAGCACGTCGAAGCCGGCCGCAGCGAGCGCCGCGCGGATCTGCTCCTCGGTGAAGAAGTGCTGGCGGTGGCATTCGGTGAACGCGCCACCGTCGCTCTCACGGGTGACCTCGATGCGCGATTCGCACGTGCGGGCACGGACGTCGACGATGCTCGTGATCGCGAATCGCTGGCCGTCCGCCTCGCCCTCGACGACCGGGTTGGCCGCGGTGAACTCCATCATGGCGTCCGTGTGCACGTCGAAGACGAACCAGCCGCCGGGACGGACCCGACCTCCCAGGGCGACCAGCGTCGACTGCAGATCGGCGAGCGTGAGGTAGTTCAGACCGTCGAACGTCGACACCGCGGCGTCGAAGACCGTGTCGATCGTGAAGTCGGGCAGCGTCTCCCGGATCAGGACCACATCGGGACCCAGCAATCGCCGGGCGCGGGCGAGCATCGCTGCCGAGGCGTCCATTCCGACGACCCGATAGCCGAGCGCGATGAGCTCGGAGGCCAGGAGCCCGGTCCCGCAACAGACGTCGAGGACGGTGCGGACCCCGCTGCCGTCGGCGCTCCACAACTCGTGCAGGAAGGCCGCCCACCGCTCGTGGCAGGGGTCGACGACGATCTCGTCGTAGACCCCTGCCAGGCGTGCGTACGGGTCAGATCCGCTCACGAGCGGCCGGCCCGGACGCGCCGTGATCAGATCCCGAGGACCTTGGCCTTGGCGGCCGCGAACTCCTCGTCGGACAGCACGCCCTGCTTGTGGAGCTGCGCGAGCTCCTGCAGCTTGGCGACCTGCTCGTCCTGCTCGGGCGCGGGCGGCGCAGCTGCGGGGGCCTCTGCTTGGGCCTGCTCATACTGCTCCTGCTCCTGCGCGGCATACTTCTGATCCTGACGGTGGGCGACCCGTCCTGACACGGCAGTCGCGGTGCCCGCGACGACGGCGGTTCGGGCGGCCATGCGTAGAAGTCCCATATCAACCTCTCGGTTCGGTTCGGTTCGTTGTGGAGTCGAGCTAGCTGTCGGAGAGGACCGCCTCGGCCACCTCGGCCGGGATGCGAATCATGTCGATGAGCACTGCGTCCGCCGCGCGGCATGCGTCGACGAACTGCGCCGCCCAGGCGTTCTCGAACGCGATGAGGAGCGCCGACGAGTCCGGCGCGAGGTCGTCGGCGACCTCCTCCGCGTCCTCCGGGCCGAGCGCGCCGGATGCTTGCACGCTGACGTCGAGGTACGCCGGCCCCGTCTCCGGGTCGAGATCGGCAATGTCGATCGTCGTCGTGACGCCGTCGGCGTCCTTGGACACGAAGAGCAGGTCGAGGATGCGGACCGTGCCGCTGTCGACCAGATCCATCAGGGCCGGCGCGATCCGGCCGGTGAACTTGTTCCCGGGAAAGCCAATAATCACTACGTCGACGGGGCCGATCGCCATGGCGCCTCCTTTGTTGATCTGGTGGCCCAGTTGGCGATTGGCATCGCGCGGATCAGCAGGGCCCTCGTTTTGACTATAACCGCCCACCGGCGCACGGGAGGCGACAGCCCGTACGCCCGATGGGTGATCTCGGCCTCGCCGCCCGGCCTGACGCGGCGGCGAGGAAACGGAACGCGCCTCCCCGACTACTCGTCGGCTTCCGCCTCGGCGACGATGGCGGCGGCGGCCTCGGCTGAGACCAGCTGACGGGAGATCCGCTCGTAGCCGTCGAGCCCGGCCTCCAACTGCGCCAGCACACGGTCCTCGGCGACGGCGATGATCGCCGACGAACCGGGCGGCAGGCTTTCGCCGATCTCTTTCAGGTCCTCATCCTTGAAGCCCTTGTCGCGGATCTTGCCCCACAAGCCACCGGCGCCGCCACCGACGACCGCCCCGGCAATGATGCTCGGCGGGAAGATGAGGCCGACGACGCCGCCGGCGATCGCACCGCGTTTCGCCCACTTCTTGCCGCTGGGATCGGCCGTCTCCTCGAACTTGACCTTCCCCTCGGCCGTGTGAACGATCACCGCCGCGTCGATCAGGTCGATCGCGCCCTCACGGTGCGCCGCCTGGAAATCCTTCAGCGCCGCAGCAGCACCGTGCTCGGTCTCGTACGCCGCCACGAAGATCTCTACATTGCTATTGCTCATCGCCTCTCCATTCTTCTGGATGCGCGGCCATCGCCGCTTCACGAACCGTCGCGGATGCACCTGTGCCGGTGCCATCCGGGGAAACCACTCTATAGTCCTCGGTGCTTTTCCGATATCGCCTGTTGTATCCGGCGCCTATGTAAAGGGGATCGTGAACGACGATTCTCCGGACACGGGCGTGCGGGACACGAGCGATACCGTGCGTCCCGTGGGGTCGAGCACGGCCCCGCTGACCGTACTCTCAAGGAGAGACCGCAATGACAACGGACAACTATCAAGAACACCCGGCGGCGACTGGGTGGATCCTCTTCGCGGCGGCCGTCATGTTCACGATCGGGGCCGTCGACATCATCCAGGGCATCGTGGCCCTTTCGAAGAGCGGGACCTACCTCATCCCGGGCGGCGAGAGCTCACTCCTCGTCACGACGGACTTCACGACGTGGGGCTGGGCCCTGATCATCTGGGGCATCGTCCTGATCCTCGCCGCGGCATCGCTCTTCGCCGGAAGAGGCTGGGCGCGGTGGTTTGCGATCGTGGTGATCGTCATCAACGGCATCGTCCAGCTCGCCTGGTTCCCCACATATCCACTGTGGAGCCTTATCGCGATCGGACTCGAGGTGGCGGTGCTCTACGCGCTGACGGCAGGTTGGAAGGAAGCTCAGGCGGAGCTCAGGGGCTGAGCCTGGCGTGATCTCCTCACCGGGCCGGCGCGCAAGTGCGCAGGCTCGGTGAGGAGAGCCGTTCCGCGCAGCAAGGCCCTCCAGGGGCTCATCCGCCGGGCAACCCGGGGAAGCCACGCTGGACGCTCGTCCGCGTGACCTCGGAGCGGCGGGGTTCGCGGCCGGTCAGCTCGGGATTCCTGCCGCCGACGCCCGCCGCGACATCGTCAACGCCGAGCGTCGCGGCCGCCTCGCGCGACGAGCGCGCGGAGGACGGTCTCGGCATCCATCGGCTACCCGAGGACCTGCGCCTTGAGCTTGGCGTATTCGGCCTCGTCGATCGCGCCGCTGTCGAGCAGCTGCTTGGCCCTGGCGAGCTGATCCGCCGGACTGACCGAGCCGCCGCCGCCCGCCGCAACCAACGCCTCCGCGTTGGCCATCTGGGTCTGGTAGCTCCGTTCTGCCATGCCGGGCCCACGAACGATCATGTAGATCAGCACCCCGATCACCGGGAGCACAATCAGGAAGATCAGCCACAGCGCCTTTGCGCCGCCACCGATGTCACGGCTGCGGAAGACGTCCATCACCGCGGTGATAAAGATGACGAGGAACATCGCGAAGAAGAAGACGACGAGCGCCCCCCAAACAAATTCCCAGAAGTCCATCGATGCCGCCTCTCGTTTTCGTTGGATGCCGCCTCGGCGCGGCGAGATGCTACGGACGCCCGTGGTCACGCACCAGACGCGCGCCGTTTACCGCTGGGTCGGAGACTCGCCGTCGACAGCGGCGCTGGGGGCCGAGCGCCGTCCCTGAGAACTCCCTCGCCGCGGCGAAGTCCCGCGTCGTTTCGGTGAGGAAGTCGACTCCTGTGATGACCGAAGGCGGAGGGCTCACGATCGCTGCCTCGGTTGTTGGCCTGCGGTGGACGCCGCGCACGGTCAGTGCCGCGGGACGACGAGCGTGGCCTTGAATGCCTGCACGCGACGCCGTCGTGATTCTTCGTCTCGGCGAGGACCGTGACGATCCCGCGATCGGGGTGTGAGCGCGACGGGCGAACCTCGAGCTCCTCGGTCTCGACCCGAAACACGTCTCCGGGCGCGTCGGCGCGGGCCAGGTGATCTCGCCGCCGGCACCGACGATGCCGCCCGCCGCCTGCATCTCGCCCTCCACCCACAGGCGCATCGTGACGGCCGCGGTGTGCCACCCGCTCGCCGCCAGCCCGCCGAGGAGGCTGCTGCGCCCCTCGTCATGGCTGAGGTGGAACGGCTGCGGGTCGAACTCGCGGGCAAAGGCGACGATCTCAGCCTCGGTCATCGTGTAGGTGCTCGACGTGAACCGCTGACCGACCTGGAAGTCGTCAAGATAGCGCCGCTCACCAGCCTCCGCCATTCCACCCGCCCCTCGTCGCCGGTACGCGCCGTCATCATGCACGAGCACCCGCCGAGCCGACCGGCAGGTCCCAGGCCCCGCGCCGGCGACATCGCGGATCCCCAGGGCCGCGGATCCGCAGTACGATTCGGGCGTGTCGGAGCTGCTCATCGCCGCTGCGGTCATCGCACTCGTCTGGGTCGTCGCGATCGGGCTCGCCGTGCACGCCGCCCGCCGGCGGTCGCGGGCCCGGGCGCAGCGGATCCTCGATGTGCTCGCGACGGAGGCCTGCGAGGCGCTCGCGTGGGACGACCGGTCCCGTCGCAGCGACCGGGCGATCGCGCGCTACGACCGGGTGCGCCGCAGGGTGGCGACGGCGCGCACGTGCCGTGAGCTCGAGGCCGCCATCGCGCGGGAGCGTCTGCGCCTGGCCGCCCGCGACCTCGCCGTCAGGGGCGCCGAGCGGGTGCGGGAGCTCCTTCCCGAGGCCGTGCGCACGCGGCGCTTCTGAGCGCAGCGACGACGCAGGGCCGGAAAGCGCGTCCGGGCGCCTGCGGGTCCGAGCGCACGATCCGTTCGTCGGGCGACGGACCGGGGGTCGTCGGCAACGGACCCCCGGTTGTGCGTGCGGTAGCGTGAGTCAGATCGACACGCGCGTCTCGCGAAGCTTGCGCGCGCTGAGGACGGTACCGGCGGTCAGGAGGACGATCCCCGCCGCGGTGCCGAAGCCCACGCCGGCGTCTTGCCAGTCGAAGCCGCTCGACGCGGCGAGGACGGTCTGCGGCGGCGGGGTCGGGAACGGACCGGGGGAAACACCCTCCTGGGAGTGGCCGCGGTCACCGGCGACGAAGACCTGCGTCGTCGCGGCAGGGGCGGTGCGGGCGTGAGCGTCGCCCGCCGGCTGACTGTCGGTGCGTCCATCGCTCTGCAGTGACGCCTGCGCAGCGGGAGCCGTGACCAGGGCGCATGCTGCGAGCGCAAGGGCGACGCGGGTGCGCCGGGTTGCCTTCATCGGAAATCTCCTTCGGGTGGTGAAAGGACGTGAGAGGCGTCGGGTGACGCTTCCGACCCGTTGACGGCGGTGGGTCGTCGGGGTCTGGCAACAGGAGCCGGACCGGGGCGCGCTGATACGTCGCCTCCGGCGAAACCGCGCGATGGCCGCTGGTAGCGTCCCCGCTCCTTTCGTCGGCACGGGAGATCGCGGATGGCCTCACTCGGATCGTTCCTCCGGATGTTCTTCGACCGGTCGGGCGGCGGCATGCTCGCGAAGATCCTCAGTGGACCGATGCTGGGCGTCGCGCTCGGGATGATCCAGTCGAGCGGCGGACTCGGCGGCCTGCTCGACACGTTCAAGAGCGCGGACCTGGCCGACACGTTCAAGAGCGCGGACCTGGCCGACAAGGCCGACTCTTGGGTTGGCACCGGTCCCAACACGCCGCTCAACCCCGACGAGCTCGAGCGTGCCCTCGGGCCGGACGAGCTCAAGCGAATCGCCGATCAGACCGGCATGAGCGTCGACGACGTGCGCGAGCAACTCGCCGCCGGCCTGCCCGAGGTCGTGAACCACCTCACCCCTGACGGGAGCATTCCCGACGACGACGACGTCGAGTCGAGGATCCGGAAGCTCTCGCGCTTCCTCCCGAGCTAGCGAAGGATCACAGGGCCGCGTGGTACGCCGGTCGAGTGGTGGCGGCCTCGAGCATCTGCCGGGTCTTCGGGAATGGCGCGAGGTCGATCGGCAGCTGCGGGAGGAGCCACATGCGTGCGGCGGCGGCGATGTCGGCGATGCTGAACGTGCCGGTCACGGCGCCGCCGGGCTCGATGAGCGACTCCCAGCCCACCATCGCGCGGCTCAGCCCCTCCCTGGCCGCGGCCACCTCGAACGGCGGATACGGCTTCGTCGCGTAGTACGTCCGAAGCTCGAGCTCCCAGAGCGCCGGCCGAACCACGATGCTGAGGACGTCCAAAAGCTCGTCGACCCGTGCACGCTCGCGGAGGCCGCGGGGGTACAGGTCGTCGCGCCCCTCGCGGTCAGCCAGGTAGCGCAGGATGGTGTTCGACTCGACGAGGCGGAGATCGCCGTCGACGAGGCACGGCACCGTGCCGAACGGGTGCACGTCGCGGTACCACTGCGGCCGATCGTCGTCGAGCGGCACGTCGACGAGGTCGGCCTCAAGGCCGAGCTCACCCAGCAGGAACCGCACCTTGAGCGCGTTGGACGATCCGCGGTTGTCGTAGAGCACGAGCCTCGACGTCATGGCCAGAGCCTCGCTGACGGCGACCGGCGAGGCAAACCGGAGCGCCGAATCACGATGATCGGGGGCGAGCGATCGACGGGGAGCGCCCGCCGGGCGCAGAAGGGCCGCGCCGAGCGGGGCCCTTGGGCGGTCCGTGGCGGGACGGGTGTCCCCCGCCACTCGGCGCCCGTTCGGTAGCGTTGTCCCATCGGTCCTTCGCGTCCGCCATTGGAGGTATGGATGTCATCCGAGACCGCCGTCGGGGCCCTCACCGGCGAGGAGCGAATGCTGGGAGCGTGCCGGCTGGAGCCGGTGGACTGCACCCCGGTGTGGTTCATGCGCCAGGCGGGACGCTGCCTTGCCGAGTACCGCGAGCTCCGCGAGAAGTACGACATCCTCACGATGACCCGCACGCCGGATCTCTGCACGCAGGTCACCCTGATGCCGGTCGACCTGATGGGCGTCGACGCGGCGGTGCTCTACGCCGACATCATGCTGCCGCTCTTCGGCATGGGCGTGCCGTTCTCGATCGACCCCGGCATCGGCCCGATCATCCACGTGCCGGTGCGCGACGAGGCAGCGGTACGGGCGCTGCGGGTCGTCGAGGCCGAGGAAGCGACCCCTGAGGTCTTCGAAGCGCTCCGGATGGTGCGACGCGAGCTGGACGGCCGCGCCGCGCTGGTGGGGTTCGCGGGAGCTCCGTACACCCTGGCCTCGTACATGATCGAGGGGAAGCCCAGCAAGGATCGTGGCCGGGCGAAGGCCCTCATGTACGGTCAGCCGGCGCTGTGGGCGGGGCTCATGGAGACCCTCACCGAGGTCACGATCCGCTACCTGAACGCCCAAGTGGATGCCGGGGCGCAGGTGCTGCAGCTCTTCGACTCGTGGATCGGCGACCTGGGACCGTCCGCGTACGAGACCCACGTGCTGCCCTTCAGCCGGCGCATCTTCGACGCGGTGCGCGAGACCGGCGTTCCCACGATCCACTTCGGGACCGGCGTCGGCGGGATGCTCGAACAGCTCGCATCCGCCGGCTCGGACCTCGTCTGCGTGGACTGGCGGGTCGGGCTGGACGATGCCTGGAGGCGGATCGGCCACGACAAGGGCATCCAGGGGAACCTCGACCCCACGGTGCTCCTGGCCGGCTGGGACGCGATCGCAGGCGAAGCCGACCGCGTGCTGGCCGAGGCCGGCGGACGGCCGGGTCACGTGTTCAACCTGGGGCACGGCGTGCTGCCCGATACCGACCCCGCGCAGCTCGCCCGGCTCGTGGAGCACGTCCATGACGCCACGGGCAGCACGGGCCGTTGAGCATCGGCGTCCTGCTCATGACCTTCGGGACGTCGGTGACCTCCGACGGCGTCGAGGACTACCTGCGAAGCGTGTACCGCCGCGAGCCGCCGGCCGACACCGTCGCGGAGTTCAAACGCAGGTTCGACCTCGTCGGCCGCTCGCCGCTCATCGACATCACCCTCGCCCAGGGCGCCGCGCTGCAGGAGCTCCTCGACCGTGAGCGCGGCCCCGGCAGCTTCCGCGTGGAGGTCGGCATGCTGCACACGGAGCCGCGCATCCCCGATGCCCTGACACGTCTGGTCGACGCCGGCGTCGACCGGGTGATCGCAATCGTGCTCGCGCCGCAGTATTCGTCGCTGATCATGGGCGGGTACAACCGCGCGGTCGAGGCGACGATCGCCGAGCGCGGTATCGCGATCCCCGTCACCGTCGCCGGCGCCTGGCACGACGTGCCTGGCTGGATCGACTCGCTCGCCGAGCGCGTCCAGGAGACCATCGACAGCGCCGGCGACCTGCCGATCGTCTTCACCGCCCACAGCCTCCCGAAAGCCGTCGTCGAGCGCGACACCGGGTACCTCGATCAGATCCACGAGACGATCAGGACGGTTGCCGGCCGCGTCGGCCTGCGGGACGACCAGTGGCAGTTCGGCTACCAGAGCGCGGGCCACACGCCAGAGGAGTGGCTCACGCCGGACTTCAAGGACCTCGTCCCCGACCTCGCCAAGGCCGGATACGCCGGCGTGATCTTCGTGCCCGTCCAGTTCATCGCCGACCACCTCGAGACGCTCTACGACATCGACATCGCCGGACGCGAGGAAGCCGAGGAAGTCGGGCTCGCCTTCCACCGGGTGCCGGTGCCGAACACCGCCCCCACGTTCATCGACGCGCTGCGGCAGGTTGTCGAACGGGAGGTCGCGGCCACCGCGTAAATCGCGGCCTCGCCGGGCAAGGCAGGGGTACCATCGGCGTATGGCCGAGACGCTGGAGCAGGTCAACCTCCCCATCGAGGGGATGACCTGCGCCGCGTGCGCGACCCGCATCGAGCGGAGGCTCAACCGCATCGACGGGGTCGTGGCCACGGTCAACTACGCGACCGAGACGGCCACCGTCGCGTACGACCCCGGCCGCACCGCGCCGCGGGAGCTCGTGGAGGCGGTGGAGGTCATCGGCTACCACGCCACCCTGCCGGGCCACGTGCACGAGGAGCGGAACGACCGCCTCGGCCTGCGGCTCGCGATCGCGATCGCCCTGTCGATCCCCGTCGTGCTCATGTCCATGGCGTCCTCACTCCAGTTCGACGGCTGGCAGTGGTTGTCGCTCGCGCTCGCCACACCGGTCGTGGCATGGTGCGGCTGGCCGATCCACCGCGCAACGCTCCTCAACCTCCGTCATCGCGCGGTCACGATGGACACCCTCATCAGCGTCGGCACCCTGGCCGCGTACGGATGGTCCGTTGTCGCCATGCTCGCGCTGGGCGCCGGCGATCTCGACATGCGGATGACGACCGGCTTCGAGCTCGGCGTCGGCGGCGACGTGGACGTCTACCTGGAAGTCGCGGCCGCGGTCACGGCGCTGATCCTGCTCGGTCGGTACCTGGAGGCCCGCGCGACGGGCAAGGCGGGTGACGCGATCCGATCGCTCATGGAGCTCGGGGCGAAGGAGGCGCACGTGGTCCGCGACGGCGGCGAGGTCACCGTTCCGGCGGCCGAGGTCGCGGTGGACGACCTGTTCGTGGTGCGTCCCGGAGAGCGCATCACCACCGACGGGGTGGTCGAGTCCGGCGAGTCCGCGGTGGACCGGTCCCTTCTGACCGGCGAGTCGGCACCCGTCGACGTGACGGCGGGCGACGAGGTCGTCGGCGGGACGCTGAACACCTATGGACGGCTCGTGGTTCGCGCAACGCGGGTAGGTGCCGCGACCGCACTCGCGCAGATCACCAAGATGGTCGCCGCCGCGCAGACCGGCAAGGCGCCCGTGCAACGGCTCGCCGACCGGGTGTCGGCGGTGTTCGTACCGGTCGTGATCCTGATCGCCGTCGCGACGCTCGTGGGGTGGCTCGTGGCGGGACGCTCCGCCCAGTTCGCGTTCGGAGCCGCCGTCTCGGTGCTGGTCATCGCGTGCCCCTGCGCCCTCGGCCTCGCCACGCCCACGGCCCTGATGGTGGGCACGGGCCGCGGCGCCAGGATGGGTGTCCTCATCACCGGACCGCAGGTGCTGGAGGAGACCCGCCGCATCGACACCATCGTGCTCGACAAGACCGGCACGGTCACCGAGGGCCGGATGGAGCTGGTGGATGTCGCCCCGCTCGACGGGGCGACGCGCGACGAGGCCCTGCGGCTCGCGGGTGCGGTGGAGCGCGCCAGCGAGCATCCCGTGGCCCATGCCGTGGCGGCGGCCGCGGAGCGCGAAACGGGGCCCCTACCCGATGTCACCGCGTTTCGCAACGTCCCGGGTGTGGGGGTGCACGGCGAGGTTGAGGGCCGCGACGTCGAGGTGGCGCAGCACGACGGGGCGATCACGGTGAGCTGGGACGGGCGGCCACGGGCGACGCTCACCGTGCGCGACACCGTCAAGCCCACCAGCGCAGAAGCGGTGCTCGCGCTCCGCGACCTGGGCCTCACCCCCGTGTTGCTGACCGGCGACACCGAAGCGGCGGCGCGTCCGATCGCCGACGCGGTCGGCATCGACCGCGTGCACGCGGGCGTGCTACCGGACGGCAAGGCGGCCGTCGTGCAGGCGCTCCAAGACGCTGGGCATGTGGTCGCGATGGTCGGCGACGGGATCAACGACGCCCCGGCGCTCGCGCAGGCCGACCTGGGAGTGGCGATCGGAACGGGTGCGGACGTCGCGATCGAGGCGAGCGACCTGACGCTCGTGTCCGGCGACCTGCGCGCCGCAGCCGACGCGATCCGCCTGTCGCGCAGCACGCTGCGGACGATCAAGGGCAACTTGTTCTGGGCGTTCGCCTATAACGTCGCCGCCGTGCCACTCGCCGTCGCCGGGCTGCTCAACCCGATCGTGGCCGGCGCCGCGATGGCGTTCTCGAGCGTGTTCGTCGTGACCAACAGCCTTCGGCTCCGAAGATTCCGGAGCCTGCGCGAGGGCCGGGACTCGGCCGGTACCGCCCTTTGAACCGGATCACCTGGCTAGGCCACAGCACGGTTCTGGTCGACGTGGACGGCGTGAGGGTCCTGACCGATCCCCTGCTGCGAAACCACGTCGTCTTGCTGCGCCGCACGACGCCCGTCGACGGGGCTGCGGCCGATCGGATCGACGCGATACTCCTGTCGCACGTCCACCGGGATCACCTCGACCTGCCGTCCCTGCGTCGCCTTGGACGGCACATCCCGATCGTCGCGCCGCGTGGAGTCGGCGGCTATCTCACCCGCCTCGGCTTCTCATCGGTGACCGAGGTCACGGCACACGACGAAGCCCACGTCGGCGGGCTTCGGATACGCGCGACGCCCGCTGTGCACGAAGCCCGGCGAGGAGGCCTGCACGCGCCGTCGCTGGGATACCTCGTCGAAGGATCCTCCCGCGTCTACTTCGCCGGCGACACCGCACTGTTCCCAGAGATGGCCGGCGTCGCCGACGATCTGGACCTGGCGCTGCTGCCCGTCGCGGGGTGGGGACCGAGCCTCGGCCCCGGCCACCTCGACCCGCAGCAGGCTGCCCAGGCGCTCGCGCTCCTTCGACCGAGGGTCGCGGTGCCGATCCATTGGGGCACGCTCCGACCCCTGCACGTCTCGAGGAACGCCGCGTACCTGCACGACCCTCCCCACGAGTTCGCACGGCTCGCCCGCGAGACGGCCCCGGACACGCATGTGATCGTCGTCCGGCCGGGCGACTCGCTGGACATCGACACGCGCTGACCCTCGCTCGTGTCAGTGCGCCACCCGGCGCCGAGCCGGAGGCGTCAGCCGGAGCCCGCGGCATCGACAGCGTACTCCAGGAGCGCGGCCCGGTCGCACCACTCCAGCGTCAGCTCGTGCGTCGCCGCGAGGATCACCTGGGGCGCCATCCCGGCCTCATAGGCCTCCTGCCAGCGCGGCGCGCACAGGCACCACCGGTCGCCCGGCTTGAGCCCTGCGAACCCGAACTCGGGCCGCGGCGTGGAGAGGTCGTTGCCGCACGCCATCGAGAACGAGAGGAACTCCTCCGTCATCACCGCACAGACCGTGTGGACCCCAAGGTCTCCGGAGCCGGTGTTGCAGCAGCCGTCGCGGAAGTATCCCGTGACCGGGTCGAGCGAACAGGGCTGGAGATCTTCCCCGAGGACGTTGAGCGCCATGGTGGGGAATGCTCTCAGAGCGGGCCGGCGGGCGCAGCGGCGACCCGCATGCCCCCGTCGACGACCGCGGTCGCGTGACGCAGCTCGACGACGAGGCCGTCGGGAGCATCGATCACCTGGACCCCGGCTTCCCGGTCGATCCGCACCGACAGGCGTCCCCCGGGGAATCCGACCCCACGCACCTCCAGCGCGTCGATTCCCGCCGGAAGCCGCGGGTTGAGTTGCAGCCTGCCCTCTGGGACGTGCGGTTCGAGCCCGAGGAACATGGTCGCGAGCTGGAGTGGCACACCGGCCGCCCACGCTTGAGGGCGACAGGCGGTCGGGTACGGCGTGGGGGTGTCTCCCGGCTCGCGGTCGTGGCCGCCGAAGAGCTCCGGGAGTCGGTGGTCGAACAGGGTCATTGCGGAGATGAGATCGTCCGCCAGGGCCATCGCAGGCTCGTCGAGCCCGTACCGCCGCAGTCCCTCGCATGCCAGGGCGGTGTCGTGAGGCCACACCGAGCCGACGTGGTAGGAGATCGGGTTGAACCCGGTCATGGCGCGCGACAGGGTGCGAAGGCCCCACCCGCTCGCCATCTCCGGCCCGGCCAGATGGCGCGCCACCTGGACGGCCTCGTCGTGCGAAGGCACGTCGCACCACAGAAGGTGCGCCATGTTGGACGCGACGCTTCCCACCCGACGCTTGCGACCGTCCAGGGCGAGAGCGAAGTAGCCGGGCTGTCCGTCGTTACCAGAGATCCAGTACCGGTCGCGGATGAGGTCGCGCAGGATCGCAGCCTCGTCATCCAGATCGGATGCCTCGCGATCCTCCCCGAGCGCGCGAAGCACCTCGGCGAGCTCCCGCCGGGCGCGGTAGGCGTACCCCTGCACCTCCGCCATCGCGATCGGTCCATCGGCCAGGCTCCCATCCGGGAACTGGACGGCGTTCTCCGAATCTTTCCAGCTCTGGTTGCTGAGCGAGCGGGGACCGGTCGCACGGTACTCCAGCAGGCCGTCCCCATCGGGATCGCCAGGCCCGCGCATCCACGAGAGCGCGGCGCGTGCCGCCGGAAGGAGCTCCGCCAACGTCGCGCGAGGCGCACCCCACCGGAGGGCGGTCCCGTAGAGGATCAGGAACAACGGTGTGGCGTCCACGCTGCCGTAGTACGGGCGGGCGCCGGCGATGGTGCCCTCCCCCAGCCAGGGCCGGGGCGTCAGGCGCACCTCATGCAGGATCTTCCCAGGCGCTTCCTCGTTGCCCGGATCGCTCACGCGGCCCTGACGAGCGGCGAGCCCCGCGAGGGTGTCCGTCATCTGGCCAGGCAGAAAGGCGCGAGCCTGGTGCCCCGAGATGATGCTGTCGCGCCCGAAGAGCGCGACGAACCACGGGATGCCGGCGGCCACCAGGCGCCGGCCACCGTCGAGACGGTCCGGCATGCTCAGAGCATCCAGATCTGCCAGCGCGCGGCGGCAACCCCTGCCCAGGTCGGGCGGCTCGCTCCGCACATCGACGACGCAGCGCGTACCCTGCCCGGTCGGGCCGACGTCCGGCCGTCCGCCGGCGCTCCCCGCCTCGACGGTCACGCGGACTCGCCAGGGCTCCCCACGACGCAGGCACGGCGACCAGCTCGCGACTCCACCATCGAGCGAGTCGGGGGCGGGGGCCAGCCGGACCAACGTGGACAGCCCGGTCTCCTCATCCCAGAAGCGGATGCCGTCGACGGTGGGCGCGGTGCGGACGGAGGCCGGCGGCGGGAGCAGCGCGCTGCTCAGGCCGCGGATGGCGAAGATATCGGCGAAGTCAGCGCCCAGCTCGAGCAGCACGGGCACCCGGCACGGCGACTCGGCCCACCATCGGAGAACCAGCTCCTCGTCCAGCCCGTCGGCGACAACCCGTCGCCGACGTTCGACCTCGAGCGGTCGATCCACGTGTCCCGGCCTCGGCAAGGCAAAGCCACGGAAGCGTGCGATGGACGGGGCGAGCTGCGCCGCCCCGAGCGAGTGGAGCGGCGCACCGTCGACCTGGACCGCCAACCGCGAGAGATGTCGCGTGTCATCCGCGATGAACCCATCGGCGCCCCCGCCAATATCGCCGAGCGGGTCCGAGATCGCGAACGTCAACCCCTCGATGAGGGTCACGGTCAAGCTCCCGCCGGAGAGGATCACCGGCTCCTCCCGGGCGGGGAGGGTCCCGTCGTCCGGCGCCGGCGAGGGCAGGTCACACACCGGCCGTCGCAGCCTCGGCAGACGGCAGCGTCTCATCGTCCCCGAGACGTCGCTCACTCGCCGCGATCGCTCTGGCCGCATGCCTGCGTCCCGCCAGCGCAGCGCTTGCGAGGCGCTCGTAGCCGGCGGTCATCGCGTCCGCCGAGAAGAGCTCGGCGACCCGGCGGCGGCATGCGCGGCGATCGAGCTCGTCGATCCGGGCGACCGCTTCGATGAGCTCGTCCGGGGTGGCGCGAACGAAGCCGGTAACGCCGTCGGACACGACCTCGGGCACCGAGCCCCGCGCCGTCGCGAGAACCGGCGTCCCACAGGCCATTGCCTCGATCATCACCATGCCGAACGGCTCCGGCCAGGCGATTGGGAAGAGCAGTGCCCGCGCACCGGCGAGCAGGTCGTACTTCTCCGCTGCGTTGAGCTCTCCCAGCCACACGATGTCGGCGCTCAACTCCGGGGCGACGTGCTCCGCGAAATAGGCTTTCTCTGCCGGCTCACGGCACTTGGCTCCGATCAGCAGCGGGAGGCCGGCACGTTGCGCGATACGGATCGCGTCGGCGGGACCCTTCTCCGGCGACATGCGCCCGAGGAACGCGAGATAGCCGTCCGGCCGGGCGCGAAACCGTGCGGTGTCGAGCGCGAGGCCGTTGTAACAGACGCCGGCGAACGGCAAACCCGGCGCCATCGCGCGCTGAGCCTTGCTGATCGCCACCAGGCGGAGCCGGGGCGAGTGCCGGGCGATTCCCGCATAGATCTCCGTGGGCACGGCTTCGAGCGGGCCGTGGGTCACGTGAAGGCCGGGGACGTGAAGCCGTGAGGTGAGCAGCGCCCCAAGCGGACCGGAGTGGTCGATGATGACGTCGACATCTGCGAGTTCCTCGATCCCGGCGAGCGCATGCCGCCAGTCGGAGGCCGGTTCGCCGATGATGTCCGGCAACAACGCCAGCGGGCTCACCATCTCGACCCCTTCAAGCGACGAGCCCGGTGCGGCGACGAGGACCACCTCGTGGCCGCGCTCGACGAGCCCCTCGGCGAGGGTGGCCACCACCTGCTCGATGCCGCCGTACGACGGTGGCGGGACCGGCACCCACGGGGGCGCGAGAAGCCCAATGCGAAGTCGCGGGGTCCCGCGCCTCCGTTCCAGCAGGGTTTCGGTGTGCATAGAGCCTCCGCGTCTGCCTGCCTGTCGGCGACCGAGAAGCGGAGGGAACTGGCCGGCGGCAGTTTCCTCAGGCCTCGGGCTGACCCGTATCGGTCCGCCGGAGGACGAGCTCGAGCGTCATATACGCCGAGACTACTCCCCTGATGTCGATCCTCCGCACGACTCGGCCCGCACCGCCGTCAGATGGGACCATCAGGCAGAAGAAACGTGGCGGCATCTCAGGGCCTGACGTCCCTGGGCCGCGATAGGGTGGCGGCGAATTTTCGGGCGACGAGGAGCGGTGTTGAGCGATACGGCACACAACAAGTGGAAGGCGCTCGCCGTGCTCGGCGTGGCGTACCTCATGGTCGTGCTCGACGTGTCGATCGTGAACGTCGCGCTCAACGCCATCCAGGAGGACCTCGACTTCTCGCAGTCCAACCTCCAGTGGATTGTGAGCGGCTACGCGCTCACGTTCGGCGGGTTCCTCCTGCTCGGAGGCCGCATCGGCGACCTGCTCGGCCGGCGAAAGGTGTTCATCGCGGGTCTCGTGTCGTTCGCGATCTTCTCGTTGATGTGCGGCCTCTCGACGTCGGAGGGCATGCTCATCACGTTCCGCGTGCTGCAGGGCGCCGGCGCCGCGATGCTGTCGCCGTCGGTGTTCTCGATCACCACGGTCACGTTCGAGGCGGGCGCCGAGCGCAACAAGGCCCTTGGAATTCTCGGCGCCATCGCCGGGTCGGGCGCGGCGATCGGCGTGTTGCTCGGCGGCGTGCTCACCGAGTACGCGGGGTGGCAGTGGTGCTTCCTCATCAACGTGCCGATCGCCATCATCGCCCTCATCCTCGTGCCGAGGTTCGTGCAGGAGAGCAAGGTGGCCGGGATGTCCCGTCACTTCGACGCCCTCGGCGCCGTTCTGGTGACGGCGTCACTGATGATGCTCGTGTACGCCTTGACCCAGGCCAACAACAACGGCTGGGGCAGCGCCGAGACCATCGGCCTGCTGATCGGATCCGCCGTCCTCATGGGGCTCTTCCTGATCGTCGAGCACCGGGGAAAGTCGCCACTCGTTCCGCTCACCTTCTTCCGCAACCGCACCGCCACCGGCGCGAACGTCATCGGCTTCGGCCTGGGCACCATCGTGTTCGGGATGTTCCTCCTGCTGTCGCTGTACATGCCGCAGGTCCTCGGTTACTCCGCACTCAAGACCGGCGTTGCGTACCTCGCCGTCGCGCTCACCGCCGTCGTGGCATCCGGCGTCGCACAGACGGTCGTCACCAGGATCGGCGTCCGTATTGCGCTGGCCTTCGGGATGGTCCTGCTCGGTCTCGGGCTCCTCTTCTTCACGCAAATCTCGGTCGACGGCACCTACGTCGCAGACCTTCTTCCCGGCTTCCTTCTCGTGGGCGTCGGTCTCGGCTTCTCGTTCGTGCCCGTCTCGATCGCAGCGCTCGCCGTGCGTCCCGAGGAGGCGGGCCTCGCCTCCGGGCTGATCAACACCTCGCAACAGATCGGCGGCGCGCTGGGTGTCGCGATCCTCACGACCGTCGCGGTGACCCGCACCGACAACCTCCTCGCCAAGGGCGACAGCCAGGCCGAGGCCCTCACCAGCGGGTTCAGCCTCGCGTTCTGGGTCGCCCTGATCTTCGCCGTCATCAGCCTTGTCGCCACGCTCGTGATGCTGCGCGACAAGGATCTCAAGCAAGCCGCGTCGGCGGGCCACGCTTCGGTCGGGTAGCGCCCTGCCGACGACGCCGACGCACCCGCGCGCGGAATGAGCGCCGGGGCGACCACCATCGTGTGGTTCCGGCGCGACCTCCGCGTCGCCGACCATCCCGCCCTCGCCGCCGCAGCCGACCGCGGCGACGCCGTCTGCCTGTTCGTGCTCGACCCCGGCATCCTCGGGCGGCGCCACCACCACGCGTCGGCCCGCCTCACCTTCCTGCGCGCCGGGCTCGGGGCGCTCGATGCGGAACTGCGCGCCAGGGGCGGGCGGCTGGTCGTGCGCCACGGGGACCCGGCGACGGTCCTGCCCGCAGTCGCGGCGGCGACCGGCGCCGACCGGGTCCACGTGACCCGCGAGATCTCCCCGCTGGGACGTGCGCGCGATACGCGCGTGCGGGCCGCGCTCGCCGGCGCGGGCGTCGAGATGGTCGAGCACGGCGGCGACCTCATCGTCGCCCCGGAGGACCTGCCGGGACCCGCCGGCAACGGCTACAGGGTGTTCACGCCCTTCTACCGCGTCTGGCGCAAGGCAACGGTCCCTCACGAGTTGCCCGCGCCCGAGCGGCTCGTGGATCCCGGCATCGAGTCCGACGCCCCCACCGGCCTCCCCGACGGCGATCCGCCGATCCCGGCCGGACCGGCCGCAGCGCGCGACCGGCTCGATGCGTTCATCGGCAACCAGGACGTCGAGTACTACCGCGACGAGCGCGACCTGGTCGCCGACGACACGACCTCGCACCTGTCGCCGTACCTGCGCTTCGGCATGTGCACCTCGGCTCAGATCGCGCGAGCGCTCGGGATGCCCGGGCAGATGAGCCTGGGCCGCGAGGAATACTGGCGTCAGGTCGCGTGGCGCGAGTTCTTCCATCACCTCCTGTGGCGGCGGCCGGAGGCGGCGGCGATGTCGATGCTCGAGCAGTACCGGGGCGTCGCCTGGGACAACGACCCCGCGCATCTCGAAGCGTGGCGGCGTGGCCTGACCGGCTACCCGCTGGTCGACGCGGCCATGCGCCAGCTCGCCGACGTCGGCTGGATCCACAACCGCGCGCGGATGGTGGCGGCGTCGTTCCTGGTGAAGGACCTCCTGATCGACTGGCGGCTCGGCGAGACCGTGTTCATGCAGGGTCTCGTCGATGGCGACCCTGCCAGCAACAACGGCGGGTGGCAGTGGGTGGCGAGCACCGGCACCGATGCCGCCCCGTACTTCCGGATCATGAACCCGATCCGACAGGCGAAGCGGTTCGACCCCGAGGGGGTCTACGTGAAGCGCCATGTCCCCGAACTGCGCCGGGTGCCCGAGGAGCACATCCACGAGCCCTGGCTCATGGACCCGGAGCTGCAGCGGCGAATCCAGTGCCGCATCGGCGTCGACTACCCGGCACCGATCGTCGATCACATCGAGCGCCAGCGGATCGTGGTCGCGCGGTACCGCGAGGCGGCCGGCGCCCACGAGTCGACCGAGTACACCGTTCCAGAAGCTCCTTGATGATCCGGCGAGCGAAAATCCCGCCGGACCGACCGAGGACAGGCCCCAAGGCGCCCCCATCGTTCGGTACCTTCTGAATCTGGCGGTGATTCGCAGCCGTCGGATCGCCAGGACACGTTTGGAACCGTGCACTCGGCGTGGCGAATCGCGTCGATCGGGTGATGAGCGTCACCGCACGACACCTGCAGGGCGCGATACGCTATGGAGCGAATAGGTTCCCGCCGCGCACCGCCGGCGCAGGCCGAACCCGCCCCGAACACCGAGCCAGAGCGTGTCAACCGAAACCACCGTCCCTGTCCTTCTGCCCAGTCTGGGCGAGTCCGTCACCGAAGCAACCATCGTCGAATGGCTGAAGCAGCCGGGTGATCCGATCGAACTCGACGAGGAGATCGTCGAGGTCACCTCCGACAAGGCGGACCTGCGGATCCCGTCGCCCGCCGCCGGCGTGCTCGCGCGCATCGTCGCGCAACCCGGTGAGACGATCGAGATCGGCGACATCCTCTGCGAGCTC
The DNA here is from genome assembly GCA_963777565.1 of uncultured Thermoleophilia bacterium. Lineage (GTDB taxonomy): Bacteria > Actinomycetota > Thermoleophilia > Miltoncostaeales > Miltoncostaeaceae > CALMEC01. The sequence continues at coordinate 140,101 of CAVZQZ010000007.1, read as the reverse complement.
TCCGAAAACGGCTCGGCCCCGTCCGCGAACGGTGGCGGCACCGCCCCGGTGGCGGCACCGCCGCCGGCGGCCGCCGAGATCGCCGACATCACCCTGCCCAGCCTCGGCGAGTCGGTGACCGAAGCCACGATCGTGGAGTGGATCAAGGGCGTCGGGGACTCGGTCGCGCTGGACGAGGAGATCGTCGAGATCACCTCCGACAAGGCGGACCTTCGCGTTCCGTCGCCGTTCGCCGGCGCGCTCACCGAGATCGTCGCCCAGCCGGGCGATACCATCGAGGTCGGGGGCCTGCTCGCACGCATCGCCGTCGGCGCGGCCGGCCAGGCCGCACCCACGACGCCCGCGGCACCCTCCACGCCCGCCCCGTCGACCGACGGACCGGTCAGGGCAACCGGCGGCGGCCTCGCCTCGCCGCTCGCGCGTCGCCTCGCGGGCGAGCAGGGCGTCGACATCGCGTCGGTCACCGGCAGCGGCAAGCGCGGTCGCGTCGAGGCGGCCGACATCGCCGCGGCGGCGAACGGCGCAGGCGCGGCACCGCCCGGCGAGGAGCGCGTTCAGCTGCGCGGCCCCGCCGCCGCGCTGGCCGGCTACATGGACGAGAGCCGTTCGATCCCGACCGCCACCACCTTCCGCACCCTCCCCGTCGGCACGCTCGACGCCCGGCGCCGCCACATCAACGAGGCCCTCGCCGCCGCGGGCCGGTCCGAGAAGCTGTCGTTCACCCACCTCGTGGCGTGGGCGATCGTGAAGGCGGTCGAGCGGTTCCCGGCGATGGCGACGGGCTTCGAAGCGGTCGACGGCAAGCCGCACAAGCTGGTGCGGCACCAGGTCAACATCGGCCTCGCGGTCGACGTCGAGCGCCGCGACGGCAGCCGGTCGCTGCTCGTGCCGGTGGTTCGGGCGGCGGAGCAACTCAGGTTCGATGGCTTCCTGGCGGCATACGACGACCTCGTCAAGCGCACCCGCTCGGGCAATGTGAAGCCCGACGAGCTGCGCGGCGCGTCGGTGACCCTCACGAACCCCGGCGGGTTCGGGACCGTCGCGTCGGTGCCGCGGCTCATGCCGGGCCAGGGCACGATCGTCGCCACCGGCTCGATCGCGCTGCCCGTCGGCTTCGAGCACGTCGACGCCAGGGCGCTCGGCATCCAGAAGGTCATGACGGCCACGTCCACGTACGACCACCGCGTCATCCAGGGCGCGGAGAGCGGCGCGTTCCTGCGCCAGATCGATCTGTTCCTCGCCGGCGAGGACGGCTTCTACGACGAGGTCGCGGCGAGCCTCGGGGTCGCGCTCCCGCCGCTCGAGCCCCCCGCTCCCGCGCCGGCCACCGTGGTCGCTCCTCCACCAAGCCCCGGACCGGCCGACTACCGCGCGCTGCAGGCCATGTCCACCGCGATGGCGCTCGTCAAGGCCCACCGCATCTACGGGCACCTGGCCGCCGACCTCGACCCGCTGGGCTACCCGCCGGTCGGCGACCCGGCGCTCGAGCCGGCATCCGTCGAGCTGACGCCCGACATGATGGCCCTCGTCCCCGCGGAACTCCTTCGCGCCTACATCCCGGGCAGACGTTCGCGGACGCTCTACCCGCGGATGCGCGAGACCTACTGCGGAACCATCGCCTACGAGGTCGAGCACATCACCAGCCACGAGCAAGCGGCGTTGGCTGCGCCGCGAGATCGAGAGTGGGTTCATCCGGGTCGTCATGCCGCAGGACGAACGCGTCAAGCTGCTCGAGCGGCTCATCAACGTCGACGTATTCGAGCGCTTCCTCCAGCGGGCGTACATCGGCCAGAAGACGTTCTCGATCGAGGGTGTCGACGCGCTCGTGCCGATGCTCGACGAGACAATCGAGCTCTGCGCGGAGTCCGGCGCCAACCAGATCGTCATCGGAATGGCCCACCGGGGCCGCCTCAACGTGATCACCCACGTCGTGGGCCGGCCGGTGGAATCGATCCTGGGCGAGTTCGAGGGCATGACCGAGCCCGCCGACCCCGACGACTGGATCCAGACCGCGGGCGACGTGAAGTACCACCTCGGCGCAGAGGGCACCTACATCACCCTCTCCGGTCGCCCCGTCGCGATCACCCTCGCCGCGAACCCGAGCCACCTGGAGCAGGTCAACGCCGTCGTCGAGGGCGGCACCCGCGCGCGCCAGACGATCCGCGACGGCCGCGCCGCCACGGTCGACCCGAGCCTCGCGGTGCCGGTGCTCGTGCACGGCGACGCGGCCTTCCACAGGTCAGGGCGTCGTCGCCGAGACGCTCAACCTCAACGGCGCTCGCCGGCTTCTCGACCGGCGGCACCATCCACATCATCGCCAACAACCAGATCGGCTTCACCACCGACCCGCAGGACTCGCGCTCCACCCGCCACGCGAGCGACCTGGCGAAGGGCTTCGACATCCCGATCATCCACGTCAACGGCGACGACGTCGACGCGTGCATCTCCGCGGTGCGCCTGGCCGTCGCGTACCGCAACAAGTTCAAGCGCGACATCCTGATCGACCTGATCGGCTACCGCCGCCTCGGCCACAACGAGGTCGACGAGCCCGCGTACACCCAGCCGGTGATGACCCGCACGATCAAGAACCACCCGCGCCCGTAGCAGATCTACGCAAAGCAGCTCATCGTCGAGGGGCTCATCACCGACGCGCAGGTGACCGAGATGGAGGAGCGCGCCAACGCCCGTATGAGCGAGGCGCGGGCCGCGGTGGCCGCCCTCGCCGAGAAGCAGGGCGACATCGACGACATCCACCAGCCGCCGTCGCGCGCCGCCCACACCGACGTCGACACGGCGGTCCCTGCTGACGTGCTGCTCGGTCTCAACGAGCAGCTCCTGACGGTGCCCGAGGGCTTCACGGTGCACCCCAAGCTCATGCCCCAGCTCGAGCGGCGTCGCGAGGCGATGGGCGAGGACGGCGGCATCCTCTGGGCGCACGCGGAGGCGCTCGCGATGGCGTCGCTCCTGGTCGACGGCGTGCCCGTCCGCCTGACCGGCCAGGACAGCGACACGGGGAACCTTCAGCCAGCGGCACCTGCGCGCTGCACGACGTTGGCGAGGATGAGACTGGATGCCGTTCACCGGCAAGACCTACACTCCGATGGGCAATCTCAAGGACGCCGCCGCCAGCTTCGAAGCTGTTCAACAGCCCGCTGTCCGAGGCGGCGTCGATCGGCTTCGAGTACGGCTACAGCACCCTCGCGCCCGAGACGCTGGTGATGTGGGAGGCGCAGTACGGCGACTTCGCGAACGGCGCCCAGATCATGATCGACCAGTTCATCATCTCCGGCCGGGCCAAGTGGGGCGAGCGGTCCCGGCTCGTCATGCTCCTGCCGCACGGCTACGAGGGCAACGGCCCGGAGCACTCGTCCGCGCGCATCGAACGGTTCCTGCAGGCGTGCGCCGAGGACAACATGCGGGTCGCGAACCCGACAACGGCCGACAACTACTTCCACCTGTTGCGGCGCCAGGGCCTGCTGAGCGAGCTCCGCCCGCTCATCGTCTTCACCCCCAAGAGCCTGCTGCGCTCCAAGGACGCGTCGTGCCGGCTCGACGACCTCGTGAACGGCGGGTTCCGCCAGATCATCGACGACCCTCGGGCAGCCGATCGGCGCGACAAGGTCACGCGGCTCCTCCTGTGCTCCGGCAAGATCTTCTACGACCTCGATGCCGCCGTGGCGCGTGAGGGCGCGACCGACGTGGCGATCGCCCGCCTCGAGCTCCTCTACCCCCTCCCCGAGGACAAGCTCACCGCGCTCTTCGCCTCGTACCCGAACCTGACCGAGGTCACGTGGGTGCAGGAGGAGCCGCGCAACATGGGCGCCTGGACGTTCGCGCGGCGGCCCATCGAGCGGCTCCTGCCGGCGGGCGTGACTCTCTACTACGTTGGGCGCTCCACCCGTTCGAGCCCGGCCGAGGGCTACCCGCAGACCCACCGCGTCGAGCAGCAGCGGATCGTGACCGAGGCGTACTTCCCAGGCGCCGACCGCGTCGCCCCGTAAGGCGGCCGTGATCGCCGCCGAGGCGCTGCGCGAAGGGCTCGCGCGCATCGAGCGCCTGGGTCAGGGCGACCCGGTGACGGCGATCTGGTGGAGCGTCGCGACCGACGCGGTGGTGCTGGGCCGCGGCTCACGCGTCGCTGCGGACGAGGCGGCGTGCCACGCGGCGGGCGTGGCCGTCGTCCGCCGCGGGTCCGGCGGCGGCCCGGTGCTGTGGGGACCGGACCTCCTCGCGCTCGACGTGGTGGTGCCGGCTCCACACCCGCTGTACAGCGCCGACGTCGCCGCCTCATACCGCTGGCTGGGCGAGGCGCTCGCCGCCGCGCTCGTGAGCCTCGGCGTGCCCGCGACGGCCGTCGCGCCCGACGTGGCGCGGCGACTGAACGACCGGGCGGCGGCCGAGCGGGCGTGCTTCGCCGGCTGCTCGCCGTGGGAGGTGCTGGTCGACGATCGCAAGGTCGTGGGTCTTTCGCAGGTGCGCCGGCGCGCCGGGGCGCTCCTGCAGGCGGGGATCCTGCTGCGCCACGAGCCGGAGCGGCTCCCGGCACTGCTGGCGCTCGACGCGGCTGGGCGGGCGGCGACCGCCTCCAGCCTGGCCGCGCGCGCCGTCGGGCTCGACACCCTGACGGGGGCGACGAGCGCCGATGTCGCGACCGCGGTCGAGCTGGCCCTCGGAGAGGCCGCCCCGGACTTGCGGGTTGAGTGTCACTGATCGCGCCACAGCGGACCGCACGTCGTCCGCGTCGGCCGGGGGCGCTGCCATGATCCCGGCGTGCACGGGACTTCCACCGACGGCGGCGACGCTGTCACGACGCCCGCGCCGAGCGGTTGGCACCGGCTGGCACAGCCCCGCGTCGCCATCCCCCTGAGCCTCGTCGCGCTCGCCGTGATCAGCGTCGCGGCGGCCACGAAGGCCGGGGACACGCTGCTGTCGATCCCCGAGGCGATCCTGCTGGGCGTCGTGGAGGGGCTCACGGAATACCTGCCGATCTCGTCGACCGGGCACCTGACCGTGACCGAGCAGCTCCTCGGACTGACGGACACCGACGCCGCCAAAGACGCCGCCGACGCCTACGCCATCGCGATCCAGGCGGGCGCGATCCTGGCGGTGCTCGGCCTCTACCGCCATCGCATCGCGACCGCGCTGCTCGCCGTGGCAGGCCGCGGACCGGACCCTGTGGGCGGACGGCGGCTCGCCGTGGCGATCGTCGCCGGGTTCCTGCCGGCCGCCATCGTGGGGTTCCTGCTCGGCAGCACGATCAAGGACCACCTCTTTGGGGTGTGGCCGGTCATCGGGGCCTGGTTCGTCGGCGGCGTCGTGATCCTGGCGTGGCCGCCTCTCGGTGGGAAGAAGGGCCGCGCCCTGGAGGCGATCACGCTCCGAGACGGTCTCATCATCGGCCTCGTGCAGATCCTCGCGCTGTGGCCCGGCGTCAGCCGCAGCCTGGTCGTGATCCTCGCGGCGGCCACGGTCGGGCTCAGCATCGAGGCGTCGGTGGAGTTCGCGTTCCTGCTCGGCCTCGTCACCCTCGGCGCGGCGACCCTCTACGAGACGCTCGACAAGGGCGGGACGATCATCGACCAGTTCGGGGTCTCGGCGCCGATCGTGGGCTTCGTCGCCGCCTTCCTGGCGGCGGCGGCAGCCGTGGTCTGGATGGTCTCGTACGTGCAGCGGCGCGGAATCGCGATCTTCGGCTGGTACCGCATCGCGATCGCGGCCGTCGCGGCGGTGCTCGCGGTCACGGTCTTGTAGCCACCGGATACCCGACGGCGGGGGTCCGCCCGGAGACCGGCACCACCAGGACCGCCGGTCCCTCCACCGCTCGCCGCCACAGGTCCCCGAGCGCGTCGCCGAGCCGGTCGCGGTGCTCGATGCGCTCCGCGCTCGCGCCGAAGCCGCGTGAGATCGCGACGAGGTCGAGTGGCGGGTCGGCGATGGCAAGGCCCGGCCAGCCGCCCTCGGGTCGGCCGGTGAGCCCCTCGAGGCCGGCGCGCAGGATCTCGTAGCCGCCGTTGTCGGCGACCACGACCGCGACTCCCAGCCGCTCCCGCGCGGCCGTCCACAGCGCGTGGACGCCGAAGAGGAAGCTGCCGTCGCCGTGGACGCACATCACCCGCCGGGAAGGGTCGGCGAGCTTGGCCCCCACCGCGGCCGGGAGTCCCCAGCCGAGCGCGCTGCCGCGGTGCGCGAGCCAGTTCGTCGGGTCGCGCCGGCCGAGCGCGGTGCGCAGCCAGCGACCCGACGTGAGCGCCTCGTCCACCACGAGGTCGTCGGGCCCGACCGCGCCGGCGACGGCCAGACAGAATGCCCCCGGCCCGAAGCCGGACCCCCCGGCGAGCGCATCCAGCCGGTCGCGGGCCATGGCACGGGCATGCCCGGCAGCCGTGACGGCCTCGCCGCGGCGGGTCTCGGCATCCGGGATGTCGGGCAGGCGGCGAAGGAGCTCGCTCAGGCCGTCGGCGACCGAACCGGGCAGGCCGACCGTCGGGCGGTGGACCCGGCCGATCTCGTCGGGGTCGACGTCGAGGTGGATGAGGTCGACCCCGGCGGGCAGCGCCCGTCCGGGGCTCTCTCCGAAGACGCGGAACACCGGCATTCCCACGGCCAGGAGCAGGTCGTATCCGGCGAGGATCGGCCCGATCTCGGCCGCGAAGCCGGGAAGCGGCCCCCGCCACAGCGGGTGGTCCGTCGGCACGGGGGCCCTCGCGGCGAACGGCTCCCCGAACATCGGCGCTCCGAGCCGATCGGCGAGCGCCGCTGCCGTCGCGGATGCGCCCTCGTGGACGACCCCGTCACCCAGGAGGAGTGCGGGGGTGCGTGCCCCGGCGAGCAGCTCGTCCGCGCGATCGAGCTGCCCGGCGTCGTGCCCGCGACGCACCACCGCCATGCCCATCGCCGAGTCGGGCGGTGCGGCGACGAGCAGGTCCATCGGCAGCGACAGCACGACCGGGCCGCGGGGATGGGTCGTCGCCGCCGAGATCGCTTGCTCCACCAGCTCCCGAAGGTCGCCGTCCCTGCCGACCTCCCAGGCGGCCTTCGCGATCGGCCGCGCCAGCTCCACGAGCTCGCCACCGAGGAACGGGGCCTGATCGAGCAGCTCCGTGACCTGCTGACCGACGGTCACCAGGAGCGGCACCCGGGCACGGGCGGCGTTCAGGATCCCCGACATCGCGTTCGCGAGACCGGGCTGCACGTGCACGTTCACGACCCCCAGCCGATCGCCCTGCTGCGCGTACCCGTCGGCCATCCCAAGCACCGACGACTCGTGCAGCCCGAGCACGTATCGGATGCGCCCCTGCCGCGAAAGCGCGTCCATGAGCGGTAGTTCCGTGGACCCCGGGTTCCCGAACACCACCTCCACGCCCTCGTCCGCCAGCCGCGCGAGCAACCAGTCGGAGGCGTTCCTCACGCCAGCGGCGCCATCGTGAGGCCGGCGTCGCGCAGCTGCTCCCAGTAGAGCTCCGCACGCTCACGGTCGCCGCTCCACACCCGCGCGCTGCCGGCGTTGTGGATCTTGTTCGCCAGGGCCATCCCCCGGTCGTAGTCGACCCCCGGGATGTAGCGGGCGAGGATCGTCGCGACGCCCTCGAACGTGTTGTGGTTGTCGTTCAGCACGATCACGCTGACCGGCTCGCCCGTGCCCGGGCCGTCGCCGGGACCCTGCTCGCGCGGCTTCTGCGCCGGCGGCCTCACGGTCGGGGCGGTCGCCATACGGACAAGTCTACCCGCAAGGGATGGGCCATTCGGCGAGTCCACGACCCTCGTGAACATGAGATACTTGCTGCCAGCGAGGGGCGTGCGCCCAGGGGGTTTTCCCCGCAAAAGCCGCGAAATCGCGTCCCGAACCTGGTTCGGGATCGCCTCGACCGCTAGCCTTTCTAGTTCCGCCGAGACCGGCTTTACGCCACCGACCCCGGAGGAATTCCATCAGCCAGCCGCGCACAGCCCCACCCGAGCAGCAGGGCCTCTACGACCCGCGCTTCGAGCACGACGCCTGCGGCGTCGCGTTCGTCGTGCACATGAAGGGTCACCGCAGCCACGACATCGTGCGCTCCGGCGTCAAGGCCCTCTGCAACCTCGACCACCGGGGGGCGCGGGGCGCGGAGAAGAACACCGGCGACGGCGCCGGCATCCTCATCCAAACCCCGAGCCGCTTCTTCCGCAGTGTCGTCGACTTCAGCCTCCCCGCCGAGGGCCGTTATGCGACGGGCCTGGTGTTCCTCCCCACCGATCCGGCGGTCGCCGAGGCCAACGTGGCGACGATCGACGCGATCGTCGCCGAGGAGGGCCTGCGCGTGCTGGGATGGCGCGACGTGCCGACCGACGGCTCCATGCTGGGCGCCCAGGCGCTCGCGGCGATGCCGGCGTTCCGGCAGATCTTCATCGAGGGCGACGGCGCGGCGGGCATGGACCTCGAGCGGCGCGCCTTCATGCTGCGCAAGCGGATCGAGCACGCCGTGGGGCGCCTCGTCGACGGCGGCTGCTACATCCCGAGCCTCTCGGCGCGCACCTTCGTCTACAAGGGCATGCTCATCCCCGACCAGCTCGCGGAGTTCTTCCCGGACCTCCAGGACGAGCGGGTGGACTCGGCGATGGCGCTCGTGCACTCGCGCTTCTCCACCAACACGTTCCCGTCGTGGCCCCTGGCCCACCCGTACCGCTACATCAGCCACAACGGCGAGATCAACACGGTGCAGGGCAACCGCAACTGGATGCGTGCACGCGAGGCGCTCCTCGGGAGCGACGTGCTGCCGGGCGACCTCGAGCGGATCTTCCCGATCTGCACCCCTGGCGCCAGCGACTCCGCCTCGTTCGACGAGGTGCTCGAGCTGCTTCACATGGGCGGCTACTCGCTGCCGCACGCCGTGCTCATGATGATCCCCGAGGCGTGGGAGCGCCACGAGGAGATGGACGCGGCGCGCAAGGACTTCTACCGGTTCCACTCGTCGATCATGGAGCCCTGGGACGGGCCCGCGTCGATTGCGTTCACCGACGGGAGCGTCATCGGAGCGGTGCTCGACCGCAACGGCCTGCGCCCCTCGCGCTACGTGGTCACCAGCGACGACCTGGTCATCATGGCCTCGGAGGTCGGGGTGCTCGACGTCGCTCCGGAGGACGTGGTGCTCAAGGGCCGCCTGCAGCCGGGCAAGATGTTCCTGGTCGACACGACCCAGGGCCGGATCGTCGGCGACGACGAGCTCAAGGCCGACCTCGCCCGCCGTCGCCCGTACGGCGAGTGGCTGCGCGAGAACATCGTCGAGCTCGACGACCTGAGCGTTCCCGACCACGAGCTGGCGCCGCACGCGCTGGTGCTGCAGAAGCAGCAGACGTTCGGCTACACCACCGAAGAGATCAAGATCATCATCGAGCCGATGGCCAAGACCGGCGCCGAGCCGACCGGGTCGATGGGCACCGACACGCCCATCGCGGTGCTCTCGGCGCGCCCCCGACTGCTGTTCGACTACTTCTCGCAGCTGTTCGCCCAGGTCACGAACCCGCCGCTCGACGCGATCCGCGAGGAGCTCGTCACCGCGCTCGGCGGCACGATCGGCCCGGAGGCGAACCTGCTGGCGCCCGGCCCCTCGTCCTGCCGCCAGATCTTCCTCAACCAGCCGGTCATCGACAACGACGAGCTGCGCAAGCTCGTGGACGTGCAGAAGCACCCCGAGACCCCCGACTTCCGGTCGGCGATCATTCCCTGCCTCTACCCGGTCGCGGAGGGCGCCGCCGGCCTGCGTGCCGCGCTCGACGAGATACGCCAGCGGGCATCGATGGAGATCGCCGCCGGCGCGCAGATCCTGATCCTGTCCGACCGCGGATCCTCCCGGGAGCTCGCTCCGATCCCGTCGCTCCTGTCGACGAGCGCGGTGCACCACCACCTCATCCGCGAGAAGACCCGCACCCGGGTCGGATTGGTGGTCGAGGCGGGCGACGCGCGCGAGTGCCACCACATGTGCCTGCTCATCGGGTACGGAGCCGCGGCGATCAACCCGTACCTGGCGTTCGCGACGATCGAGGACAGCATCGCGCAGGACCTGACCGAGATGTACGACCCGGTCAAGGCCCGCAAGAACTACATCAAGGCGTGCGGCAAGGGCGTGCTCAAGGTCATGTCCAAGATGGGCATCTCCACCGTCGCCTCCTACACGGGCGCGCAGATCTTCGAGGCGATCGGCCTCTCCGAGGAGTTCGTCGCCGAGTTCTTCACCGAGACCGTCAGCCGCCTGGGCGGCATCGGCCTGGAGGAGCTGGCGGAGGAGATCGCCCGCCGCCACCGCCGGGCGTACCCGGACCGGCCGAGCGAACTCGCCCACCGCACCCTCGACCCGGGGGGCGAGTACCAGTGGCGGCGCGAGGGCGAGTACCACCTCTTCAACCCGGAGACGGTGTTCAAGCTCCAGCACGCCACCCGCACGGGCCGCTACGAGATCTTCAAGCAGTACACGAAGCTCGTAGACGATCAGGCCGAGCACCTCGCGACCCTGCGGGGGCTGTTCAAGTTCCGCACGGGCGTCCGCCCGCCGGTGCCGATCGAAGAGGTCGAGCCGGTCTCGGAGATCGTCAAGCGGTTCTCGACCGGCGCGATGAGCTACGGGTCGATCTCCGCCGAGGCGCACGAGACGCTCGCCATCGCGATGAACCGCATCGGCGGACGCTCGAACAGCGGCGAGGGCGGCGAGGACCCCTCGCGCTACCAGCGCGAGCCGAACGGCGACTGGAAGCGCAGCGCGATCAAGCAGGTCGCCTCCGGCCGCTTCGGCGTGACCAGCGAGTACCTGGTCAACTGCACCGACCTCCAGATCAAGATGGCGCAGGGCGCGAAGCCCGGCGAGGGCGGGCAGCTCCCGGGCAACAAGGTGTGGGAGTGGATCGCGAAGGTCCGGTACTCCACGCCGGGCGTGGGCCTCATCTCGCCTCCGCCGCACCACGACATCTACTCGATCGAGGACCTCGCACAGCTCATCCATGACCTGAAGAACGCCAACCCGGAGGCCAGGGTCCACGTCAAGCTCGTGGCCCAGGTCGGCGTCGGCACCGTGGCGGCCGGGGTCTCCAAGGCCCACGCGGACGTCGTTCTGATCTCGGGGCACGACGGCGGCACCGGCGCGTCGCCGCTGACCTCCCTCAAGCACGCCGGGGCGCCGTGGGAGCTCGGGCTCGCCGAGACCCAGCAGACGCTCCTGCTCAACCGGCTGCGCGACCGGATCGTGGTGCAGGTCGACGGCCAGATGAAGACCGGCCGCGACGTCGTCATCGCCGCGCTGCTCGGTGCCGAAGAGTACGGCTTCGCGACCGCGCCGCTGGTGGTGTCGGGCTGCGTGATGATGCGCGTCTGCCACCTCGATACGTGCCCCGTCGGCATCGCCACGCAGAACCCGAAGCTGCGCGAGCGCTTCACCGGCAAGCCGGAGTTCGTGATCAACTTCTTCGAGTTCATCGCCGAGGAGGTCCGGGAGCTTCTCGCAGAGCTCGGCTTCCGCTCGCTCGAGGAGGCGATCGGCCACGCCGAGTTCCTCGACACCGCCGACGCCGTCGCCCACTGGAAGGCCTCAAAGCTCGACCTCGGACCGATCCTCGCGATGCCGGAGCCCTTCGACGGCGACGCGCGTACCTGCGTGCAGGTGCAGGACCACGGCCTCGAGCGGGCGCTCGACATCGAGCTCATCCAGCGCGCCGCTCCGGCCCTCGACGACCGCACGCCGGTGGTCATCGACGTGCCCGTCCGCAACGTCAACCGCACCGTCGGCACCCTCGTCGGCCAGGAGGTCAGCCGCCGCTGGGCGGAGGGCCTGCCCGACGACACCGTCGTGATCAACCTCACCGGCTCCGCCGGGCAGAGCTTCGGCGCGTTCGTCCCGAAGGGCCTCACCCTGCGCCTGTTCGGCGACGCGAACGACTACACCGGCAAGGGGCTCTCCGGCGGCCGCATTATCGTGCGGCCCCCCGACGGCTCGCGGTTCGCGGCCGAGGAGAACATCATCGCCGGCAACGTCATCCTCTACGGCGCGACCGGCGGCGAGATGTTCCTGCGAGGCGTCGTGGGCGAGCGGTTCTGCGTCCGCAACTCCGGCGCGATCGCCGTCGTCGAAGGGGTGGGCGACCACGCCTGCGAGTACATGACCGGCGGCCGGGTCGTGGTGCTCGGTGGCACAGGACGCAACTTCGGCGCCGGCATGAGCGGCGGCATCGCCTACGTGTACGACCCGGCGCACGAGTTCCCCCGGCGAGTCAACATGGAGATGGTCGACCTCGACCCCATGGACGACGAGGAGCGGCTGTGGCTACTCGACCGGATCCGCCGGCATCAGGACGAGACCGGGTCCGAGGTCGCCGAACGGGTGCTCGCCCAGTGGGAGACCGCGGTCGAGGACTTCGTCAAGGTCATGCCGAAGGACTTCAAGCGGGTGCTCGAGGAGCGGCGGGTCGCCGCCGCCAACGGCGCCGGCCAGGAAGAGGCGGCGCTCGCCGCCGCCGCCAACGACGAGAGGTAGCCCATGGGCGATGTGACCGGCTTCCTGAAGCATGACCGCGAGCTGCCCGAGCGGCGGCCCGTCGCCGAGCGGCTTCGCGACTGGCACGAGGTCTACAAGGACTTCCCGACCCACAAGGTGCGCACCCAGGCGGCGCGCTGCATGGACTGCGGTATCCCGTTCTGCAACCAGGGCTGCCCGCTCGGCAACATCATCCCGGACTGGAACGACCTCGTGTACCGCGACCTCTGGCACGAGGCGAGCGACCGCCTGCACGCCACCAACAACTTCCCGGAGTTCACTGGGCGCCTGTGCCCCGCGCCGTGCGAGGCCGCCTGCGTCCTGGGCATCAACTCCCCGCCGGTCACGATCAAGCAGATCGAGGTCAAGATCGCGGATCGCGCCCGCGACGAGGGCTGGCTCGAGCCGGTGATCGCGACGGTGAAGACCGGCCGGCGTGTCGCCGTGGTGGGGTCCGGGCCGGCCGGCCTCGCCGCCGCCCAGCAGCTGACCCGCGCCGGCCACGACGTGGTGGTCTTCGAACGCGCGGACCGCATCGGCGGGCTGCTGCGATACGGCATCCCCGACTTCAAGATGGAGAAGTGGGTCCTCGACCGGCGTCTCGAGCAGATGGCGGCGGAGGGCACGGAGTTCCGGGTCAACGCGAACGTCGGCGGCAACGTGCCGGTGCAGGAGCTGCGCCGCGAGTTCGATGCGATCGTGCTCGCGGGAGGCGCAACGGCGTGGCGCGACCTGCCGATCCCGGGCCGCGACCTCGGCGGCATCCATCAGGCCATGGAGTACCTCCCGCTCGCAAACCGCGTCGTGGCGGGCGACCTGGCGGAGACGCCGATCACGGCCGCGGGGAAGAACGTCGTGATCATCGGCGGCGGCGACACCGGCGCGGACTGCCTCGGCACCTCCAACCGCCAGGGTGCTCTCGGCGTCGTGCAGCTCGAGATCATGCCGCGCCCGCCGGAGACCCGGGCCGACACCACGCCGTGGCCCACCTGGCCGCTCATGTACATGAGCTCGGCCGCCCACGAGGAGGGCGTGGAGCAGCGCTATGCACTGTCGACCACCGAATTCGTCGGCGACGAGCAGGGCAACGTCCGCGCGCTACGGGCGACGCAGGTCGAGATGGTGAACGTCGACGGCCGGCCCACGTTCCAGCCGATTCCCGGCTCGGAGTCGGAGATCCCGTGCGAGCTCGTCCTGCTCGCGATGGGCTTCGTCGGCCCGGAGCGGGAAGGGCTGCTCAGCGAGCTCGGCGTCGAGCTCGACGAGCGCGGGAACGTGCGGCGCGACGAGAACTGGCAGGCGAATCAGGAGGGCGTGTACGTCTGCGGCGACATGGGCAGGGGGCAGAGCCTGATCGTGTGGGCGATCGCCGAGGGCCGGGCCTGCGCGGCGGCGGTCGACCGGTACCTCGTCGGCGACTCGGCGCTCCCGGAGCCGGTGGTTCCGACCAGCATGCCGATCCGATAGGCCCGCCGGGCAGCCCAGGTCGGGACGCCATGCGCGAGGCCGGACGAGCATGAGCGCCGCGCCCCCCGACGGCGACCCCGCCGCAGGCGTCGAGGCGGCGGCGTTCGACGGCTACCGCCCCGACGAGGGCAGCTACGACGAGCTCTTCGCCGACCCGGGCGAGCCTCGTCCCCACGCCCGCAAGCTGATCGGCGGCATCGAGTCGCTGGGGCGCGAGCGACTCGTCGCCGCCGGTGACCGCCGCGACGCGATCTTCATGCAGCAAGGCATTACGTTCGCACTGGTCGGCGAGGGAGGCGCCGCCCGGGACCGCCCCTTCCCCCTCGACCTGGTCCCGCGGATCATTCCGGCCGACGAGTGGGCGGTGATCGAACGGGGGCTGATCCAGCGCATCCGGGCGCTGAATGCCTTCTGCGACGACATCTACCACCGGCGCGAGATCGTCAACGCCGGGCTCGTGCCGTGGGCCCTCGTGGTCTCGCGAACCGCGTTTGCCCGGCCCGCCTACGGGATCAGCCCGCCCAAGGGCGTGTACTGCCACGTCTCCGGCTGCGACCTCGTGCGCGACGCCGACGGCACCTGGAAGGTGCTCGAGGACAACGTCCGCACGCCGTCCGGGGTGTCGTATGTGCTCGAGAACCGCCGCGCGATGCGCCGGCTCGTCCCCAGGCTCTTCCTCGACCACCGCGTGCGCCGCGTCGACGACTACCCGGCGCTCCTGCTCGCCGCGCTGCGCGCCGCTGCCCCCGCCGGCGGCGAGTACCCGACGGTGGTCGTGTGGACACCCGGCACGTACAACAGCGCGTACTTCGAACACGCGTATCTGGCGCGGCAGATGGGCGTCGAGTTGGTGGAGGCGTCGGACCTCGTCGTCCGCGACAACGTCTGCTACATGGCGACGACCAGCGGCCCCGCACGGGTGCACACGATCTACCGGCGGATCGACGACGCGTTCCTCGACCCGCTGGAGTTCCGGTCCGACTCCATGCTGGGCATCCCCGGGCTCATGCGCGCCTACCGTGCTGGCAACGTCGCAATCGCCAACGCGATCGGCACGGGCGTCGCCGACGACAAGGCGATCTACCCCCACGTGCCCGAGATGATCCGCTTCTACCTCGGCGAGAAGCCGATCCTGCAGAACGTCGCGACGTACCACTTGAGCGACCCCGACCAGCTCGCCTGGACACTCGACAACCTCGACCGGCTCGTCGTGAAGCCGACGTCCGAGTCGGGTGGATCCGGGGTGTTCATCGGGCCGACGGCGAGCGACGCCGCGATCGCCGCTCAGGCCGCCCGGCTGCGCTCCGCGCCCGAGCGCTGGATCGCGCAGGACCTCGTGCGGCTGTCGACGGTGCCGACGGTGCAGCCCGACGGCACGCTCGAGCCCCGGCATGTCGACCTGCGGCCGTTCGCGGTGTTCGGCGACGACGTCTCGGTGATCCCCGGCGGGCTCACGCGGGTGGCGCTCCCCGTCGGCGAGATGATCGTCAACTCCTCCCGCGGCGGCGGCTCGAAGGACACGTGGGTGCTCGAAGGGCCCGCGACGGCGTCGGACCCGGAGGCTCCGCAGCCGCTCAGCCCGCCGCCGCTGCCGGGGCTTCGCACCGGTGGCTGGGTGGAGCAGGAGCGCCAGCAACAACAGTACGGACATGGCGCCGGGGGGACACGCTGATGCTGGCGAGGATTGCGCATGAGCTCTTCTGGCTCGGGCGATCCGTGGCGCGCGCGGACCACACCGCGCGACTCCTGCAGGGAGTGCTCGACACCGCCGTCGAGGGTCAGCAGGCGGATCCGTCGGCCATGACCCTGTCCTGGGACTCGCTGCTCGCGATGACCGGCACGGCGCAGCTCGTCGCGCGGCGTCCGGCCACCGCCGACGCGACGATCGGGCTGCTCGTCGCCGACCGGTCGCACCCCGCCTCGATCGTCGCGTCCATCGACGCGGCGCAGGCCCATGCGCGAGCGGTGCGCGACGTCATATCGCTCGACATGTGGGAGACCGTCAACACGTTCCACATGCGCATCTCGCAGCAGGACATCACGCCGGAGCTCCGCCGGGAGCCATCGGCGCTGTTCGACGTCGTGCGTGAGCGCTGCTCCCTGTTCTGGGGTGTGCAGCGCCGGACGATGCTGCGCGACGACGGCTGGGCGTTCTTGCACGCCGGCGCCGACCTCGAGGCGGCCGACATGGTGCTGCGGATGCTGCTCGTCACGCTGCCGTCGGCGTACTGGGCCGACGACCACGACTCGGCTCGCGACGGGCCGGCGCTCGCGCTCCTGCGGGCGGTCGGGGGCCTCCAGGCTTTCCGCCGGGCGACGTCGACCCCGCCGCATCTGGTCCCGGTCGCCCGGTTCCTGATCTTCGAGGACGCATTTCCCGACTCCATCGCCGCCTGCGTGGACGGGGTGCGGCGGGCCCTCGCGAGCGCCGACATCGGTGCGTCCACGTCCCCACCGGTGCTGCGGCTCGCTCGCCTCGCGGCGGATCTCGACTTTCGCCAGCGCGAGGTGCCTCGCGTCCCCGCCCTCCTCGAGACGCTCGGAATCGTCCAGAAGGAACTCGCCGCGGTGGATGCCGACATCGCACAGCGGTACTTCGCCGGAGCGGAGCGGCCGGCCCTGCACGTGAGCCGCCGGTGATCTTCGACATCCGGTACACGACCGAGTACCGCTATCCGGGCCCGGTGACCGACAGCATGAACGCCCTGCGCGTCCGCCCGGCCACCACCCCGGCCCAGAAGCGGCGGGACTTCACCCTCACGACGACGCCCGAGGCGCGCGTCTACGAATACGACGACTACTTTGGCACGACGGTCCACGAGTTCGAGGTCGTCCAGCCGCACGATGCCCTGACGATCGACGTGAGCTCGCAGGTGGAGACGATCCCGACAGCGGCCCGTCCCGACCCCGGATGGGACGAGCTCGAGCTGCCCGGATATCGCGACGCGGTCGCCGAGTTCCTGTACCCGGCGGTCCCGACCCCGCCGGACCGGGACCTCGGCAGCCTGATGGGCGAGGTGAGAGCATCCACACCGCTCGCGACGGCGCTCGCGCTGACCGAGGCGATCCCCGAGCGGTTCGAGTATCGCCCGGGCGTGACCTACGTGGGCTCGACCGTCGCCGACTTCCTGGCCGCCGGCGCCGGCGTGTGCCAGGACTTCGTGCACCTCGCCCTCATCGTGCTGCGCCGCCTGGGCATCGCCGCCCGGTACTGCTCCGGCTACCTGTTCGTGAGCAGCGGATCGGGGCTGGAGTCGGCCGAAGTCGAGACCCATGCCTGGCTCGAGGTGTTTCTCCCGGCCGGTGGCGGCACGGGAACGTGGGTCGGGGTCGACCCGACCAACCGCGGATTCGCCGACGAGAACCATGTGAAGATCGGGCACGGGCGCAGCTACTCCGACGTCCCGCCGATCAAGGGGATGTTCCGCGGCCCGACCGGTGGAGAGCTCACCGCACGGGTCACGATGACCGCCGTCGGCGGAGGTGGCATGACCGCCGCCCCCTAGGAGCGGTCAGACCGGGCGTGCCCCGGCGACCCCGCCGCACCCCGACGGGATCCGGGTCGGGACGGCTACGATCCACGGGTGGCGACCGCCCCCGCCCGTATGGCCCCGTTCCATCCACTCGTCGCGGACTGGTTCGCGCGCGCGTTCGCGGCGCCGACCGACGCGCAACGGCTGGGCTGGCCGGCGATCGCGGCCGGGGAGCACGCCCTGATCCTCGCGCCGACCGGGTCGGGCAAGACCCTCGCGGCGTTCCTCTGGGGGCTGAACGGCCTCATCGAAGAGCGTCTGCGCGGGGAGGCCGCCACGCGCCTGCTCTACATCTCCCCGCTCAAGGCGCTGAACTACGACGTGGAGCGCAACCTCCGCGGCCCCCTGGCCGGGCTCGCGGACGCGGCCCGGCGCCGGGGACTCGAGCTTCCCGAGATGTCCGTGGCGGTGCGCACCGGCGACACGCCGCAGCGCGACCGCGCGCGCATGCTGCGCGAGCCGCCCGACGTCCTCATCACCACCCCGGAGAGCCTCTACCTGCTGCTCACCTCGCGGGGCGTGGAGATGCTCCGGCGGCGCGCACGGTGATCGTCGACGAGATCCACGCCGTTGCCGCGACGAAGCGCGGCGCCCACCTGGCGCTCAGCCTCGAGCGGCTGGAACGCGGGCCGTCGACGGTGGCCGCTGCAGCGAATCGGCCTCTCGGCCACGCAGCGCCCGCTCCAGGAGATCGCCCGCTTCCTCGGCGGCAAGGACGACGCCGGGCGCCCGCGTCCGGTCACGATCGTCGACGCCGGCCAGCGCAAGGAGCTCGACCTCGAGGTGATCGTGCCGGTCGAGGACATGCGCGACCTCGCGAACCCCGGCGCGCCCGTGCACGACGATCCGCTGACCGTGCCCGGCGACGCCGGAGCGCGCAAGTCGATCTGGCCGGCGATGTACCCGGCGGCTGCTCGAGCTGATCCGCGCCCACCGCTCGACGCTGATCTTCGTCAACAACCGGCGCCTGGCCGAGCGCCTGGCGCTGCGCCTGAACGAGCTGGCCGAGGAGGAGGTGGCGCGCGCCCACCACGGGAGCCTCGCCGCGGAGCAGCGGGTGATCATCGAGGAGGAGCTCAAGGCCGGCACGCCTGCCCGCGCTCGTCGCCACCAGCAGCCTCGAGCTCGGAATCGACATGGGCGCGGTCGACCTCGTCATCCAGGTGGAGAGCCCCCGCAGCGTGGCCCGCGGCATGCAGCGCATCGGCCGGGCCGGCCACCAGGTCGGCGGCGCCGAGCCGCGGGCGGATCTTCCCGAAGTACCGCGGCGACCTCCTGGAGTGCGCCGCGGTCGTGGCGCGGATGCGCCGCGGCGCGATCGAGGAGACGCGCGTGCCCGCGCCTGCCGCTCGACGTGCTCGCCCAGCAGATCGTCGCGACCGTGCGCGAACGACCCGTGGACGGTGGACGACCTGCACGCCCTCGCGAGGGGCGCGTACCCGTTCGCGGAGCTCTCGCGCGAGCAGCTCGACGGGCGTGCTCGACATGCTCGCCGGCCGCTACCCGTCCGACGAGTTCGCCGAGCTGCGCGCCGCGGGTCGTGTGGGACCGCACCGACGGCACGGTGCGCGGCCGCGACGGCGCGCGTCAGCTCGCGGTGCAGAACGCGGGCACCATCCCCGACCGTGGGCCTCTACGCGGTGTACCTCGTCGACGGCGCACCGCGTCGGCGAGCTGGACGAGGAGATGGTCTACGAGGCGCGCACCGGGCAGACCTTCATGCTGGGCGCCTCCACGTGGCGGATCGAGGAGATCACCCGCGACCGTGTGATGGTGTCCCCCGCGCCGGGCGTTCCCGGCGCCGTGCCGTTCTGGAAGGGCGAGGGCGTCGGCCGCCCGGTACGAGCTCGGTCGGGCGGTCGGAAAGCTCGCGCGCGAGCTCGTGTCGGCGCGGCCGCGATCGTGCGCCTCGCGCGGCTCCGCGAGGAAGCGGCGTTCGACGAGCGGGCCGCCGTGAACCTGGTGGCGTACCTCGAGGACCAGCTCGCCGCGACCGGGGCGGTGCCGAGCGACCGCACCGTGGTGGTCGAGCGCTTCCGCGACGAGATCGGCGACTGGCGGCTGTGCGTCCTGACGCCGTTCGGCGCCCGGGTCCACGCGCCCTGGGCGATGGCGCTGCGATCGCGTCTGCGCGAGCGTGGCGGCGCGACCGCCCATGCCATCTGGAGCGACGACGGCATCGCGATCCACCTGCCGGACGCCGACGACGCCCCGTCGGGCGACATCGCCCTGATCGACCCGGGTGAGGTCGAGGACCTCGTGGTCGGCGAGCTCGGCTCGCACGGCGCTGTTCGGCGCGCGCTTTCGGGAGAACGCGGCGCGAGCGCTGCTCATCCCGCGCCGCCGGCCCGGGCCGGCGCACGCCGCTCTGGCAGCAGCGCCTCAAGTCGTCGTCGCTGCTCGAGGTGGCGCGTCGGTACGGCAGCTTCCCGATCATCCTGGAGACCTACCGGGAGTGCCTCAACGACTGGTTCGACCTGCCGGCGCTGCGGGACGTCCTGCGCCGCGTCCAGTCGCGCGAGCTGGCGGTGGTCGAGGTCGAGACCGCGACGGCGTCGCCGTTCGCCGGGTCGCTCCTGTTCGAGTACGTCGCCACCTACATGTACGAGGACGACACGCCGGCCGCCGAGCGACGTGCCCAGGCCCTCACCCTCGACCGCGACCTGCTGCGTGAGCTGCTCGGCCAGGAGGAGCTGCGGGAGCTCATCGACGCCGAGGCGCTGGACGCGCTGGAGGCCGACCTCCAGTGGCGGTCGGAACGCACCCGGGCACGCAACGGGGACGGCCTCCACGACATGCTCCGGCGCCTCGGCGATCTCACCGAGGCGGAGATCGCCGAACGCCTCGTCGAGCCCGATCGAGCGGCGACGTTGCTCGAGGAGCTGCGGGGCGAGCGGCGTGCGGTGCCCATCCGCCTGGCCGGATCCGAGCGGTGGATCGCGGCCGAGGACGCGGGGCGCTACCGCGACGGGCTCGGGGCGATGCCGCCCGCCGGACTGCCCGACGCGTTCCTCGAACCCGTCCCCGACGCCCTGACGGGATTGATCGCACGCTACGCCCGCGGGCACGGGCCGTTCGTGGCGCGTCAAGTCGCGGACCGTCTCGGGATTGCCGTGGACGCGGCCACCGAGGCAGCTGAGCGGTCTCGAAGAGCGACGGCGCCCTCGTGCGCGGCGAGATCCGCCCGGGCTCCTCGGGCAGGGAGTGGTGCGACGCCGAGGTGCTGCGGCGGCTTCGCCGCGCGAGCCTGGCCGTCGCCCGGCGTGAGGTCGAGCCGGTCGAGGCCGAGACGCTCGGCCGCTTCCTGCCCGCCTGGCAGAGGATCGATCGTGCGCACCAGGCCCCCGGACCCGACGCGCTGCGGGAGGTGATCGGCCCGCTGCAGGGGCTCGCGCTGCCGGCGGCCCAGTGGGAGCAGGAGGTCTTCCCGCGACGGATCGGCGGATATTCGCCCGACGTGGCTCGATGCCCTGGCCGGGGCGGGCGAGATCGTCTGGGTCGGCGCCGGGGCGATGGGCCGCGATGGCGGGCGGGTGGCCGTCTACTTCCGTGACGACGCTCCGCTGCTCGGCCCGCCGCCGTCGGATCCGGCGCCCGAGGGCGACCTCGCGGACCGCCTGCGCGGCGCGCTCGGCTCGGGTGCGGCGTTCTGGGACGAGATCTGCGGTGGGCTCGACGCACCAGCCGAGGAGATCTTCACGACGCTGTGGAGCCTGGTGTGGGCCGGGGAGGTCACCAACGACCTCTGGATGCCGCTTCGCGCCCCGCGACGGCTGCCGCGCCCCACCTCGAGCTCCGCGCGGTTCGGACGGCGCAGCGCCCGCGGCGCCGGTGCGGCCCGCGGCGCCGTCGCCGGGCGCTGGTCGTTGACCGGCCGCCTCTTTGCGCGGGCACCCGCGCACGACGAGCGCGCCCGGGCCGTCGCCGAGGTGCTCCTGGAGCGCCACGGCGTCGTGACCCGCGCCGCGGTCCTCGGCGACGGCGTTGCGGGCGGGTTCGCGGGCGTGTACCGGCCGTTGTCGGAGCTCGAGACGCTCGGGCGCTGCCGCCGCGGCTACTTCCTGGCCGGGCTCGGCGGTGCGCAGTTCGCGATGCCCGGGGCGGTCGAACGGCTGCGCGACGTGCGCGAGCCGGACGACCGACCCGGTGACGCTGGTCCTGGGCGCAGCCGATCCGGCCCAGCCCTTCGGAGCGGCGGTCCCCTGGCCCAGACGCGGCGCCAATCGCGGGCCCTCCCGGACGTTCGGCGCGCAGGTGGTCTTGGTGGACGGCGTCCCGGTGCTCTACCTGGAGCGCGGTGGCCGCAGCCTGCTCGCGCTGCGCGAGCCGGAGCCGGAGTGGATGGGCCACGCGGTCGCCGCGCTCGCCGAGTGGATCCGGTCCGGTCGCGGTCGCCGGGTGAGCGTCGAACGATTCGACGGCATCTCGGTGTTCGGGTCGGTCGCCGAGCCGGTGATGCTGGAGGCCGGGTTCTTCTCGGGGCTTCGCGGCCTCGAGCTTCGCTCCGAGTCGCGCTGATGCAGATCGACGACCTCGACGGAGTTCGTGGCGACCGGATCGCCGCGGGCCAGCTCTACCAGGAGTTCCTCAGGACCGGGTCGATGAGCGGCGGCCTCTACGAGCTGCCGGCGGGAGCCGGGGACCCCCAGCAGCCGCACGCGCGGGATGAGCTCTACTACGTCATCGCGGGCCGGGCTGATTTCGAGTGCGACGGTCGCCGCCGGACCGTCGGGCCCGGAAGCGTGATCTTCGTCGAGGCGGGCGCGGACCATCGGTTCGTGCAGATCGCCGAGGACCTCTCGGTGCTGGTGGTCTTCGCCCTGGCCGAGGGATAGGAGCACCGGAGTGCCGGAGGGACAGGTCAGCCACCGCAACGCGTTGCGTCTCGGCGCAGCCCTGACGGGGCAGGTGATCGTCCGCGTCGACGCGCCCGAGCCCCGCGTGGACCCGCAGCGCCTGCCCGATCGGCTCACCGGACTCCGCGTCGATGAGGTCGCCGCCGAGGGCAAGCACCATCTCATCCGGTTCGCGTCGGGCGATGTGCTGCACTCGCACCTGGGAATGGGCGGCAGGTGGCGGCTCGCCGGCAGCGAGCGGTCGCCGTCACCGCGCGGCCTGTGGGTGGCGCTGTGGACCGAGCATCACGTCGCCGCGCAGTACGGCGGCCCGCGCCTGCGCCTCTACGGGCCGGGGGAGCTCATCCCGGCGGTTACGGCGCTGGGTCCCGACCTGCTCGACGCCGACATCGAACCCGGCGATGCGACCGCCCGAGCCCTGGCGCGCGTCGATCCCACGCGCCCGGTCGGCGACGCGCTCATGGATCAGCGGGTCGTCGCCGGCATCGGCAACGTCTATCGCAGCGAGACGCTCTTCCTCTGCGGCATCAGCCCGTGGCGGGCGGTGGGCGCCCTCAGCGCCGACGAGGCCGCGGGGCTGGGGCGCACCGCATCGCGCCTCCTGGCCGACGGCGTGCGCCACCGCGGACCGATCGTGACGTACCGTTCGCCCGACCCGAGAAGCCGGGAGCGCACGTGGGTGTACGGGCGAGCCGGCCGTCCGTGCCGCCGGTGCGGCACGCCGGTCGCGTCGCGCGGAATGGGCGACGCCAACCGGACGGTCTCCTGGTGCCCGACCTGCCAGACCTGACGCGGACGGTCAGGCCGCGGCGATGGCGGCGCGAATGAGCGCCGCGACCTCGCCGGGCCGCTCGAGCTGAGGAAGATGCGCCACGCCGTCCATGACGGTGAGCTCCGCCCGCGGGGCACGGACCGCCAGTTCGCGCGCCCGCGCGATCACGTGCGGAAGGTCCAGGCTGCCGACGATCACCCGCGTCGGTGCACGCAGATCCTCGAGACGCCCGTACGCAGACGTCGGTGCTTCGACCCTGGCCGCGTCGCCGGACGCGAGCGCGATACCGTTCATCGTGAGGAAGAGCGCCCGAGCCTCCGGCGCCGCTCTTCCCTCGGGGCCTGCCGGACCGTCGAGCCACGCGAGCGCCTCGAGCCGATTGACCTCGTCGAGATCGCGCGCGGCCTCGGCCGCGTCGATGGCGTGCGCGAGTGCCGCGACTGCGCCGTCGAGCGCGGGTTCGGGCGCCCCTCCGATCGCCGGCGCGACGAGCACGAGGGTCCGCACGAGCCCGGGTGAGCGCAGGGCGAAGTCGATTGCGATCCGCCCGCCCTGCGAGTTGCCGACCAGCACCAGCGGAGCCGACGCGAGCGTCTCGACGACCGCGTCGAGGTGATCGAGCTCGGTCCCGGCCGATCCGGCCGCCGGCGTGTCGCCGAAACCCGGGCGGTCGTACGCGACCGACCCGTGGTCCGGCATGAGGGCGCGCATCACCCCAAGCCAACTCCGTCGATCCGCGACGCCCGCGTGCAGGAGCACCACCGAGGCGGATTCTCGGCTCACGCTCGTGGCGAGACGGAAGGTGGATCGTGCCACGACGGTATCGATCAGCAGCGCAACCACCCCACAATGTGACGAACGTGACAAGGCGGAATTCGATCGTTAGGCTACGGCCATGCCAGTCCAAGTGTCAGAGATCATGTCGCCCATCGAGGCCACCGTCGGCGCCGACACGACGCTCCGCCAGGCCGCGGTACGCATGGGCCAGTACCACACGGGCGCCGCGCTGGTGCTCGACCAGTCGCTTCCCGGTCCGGGCATCGTGACCGAGCGGGACATCCTCCGAGCGCTCGCGGAGGGCGCCGACCCCGATGACGCGCGGGTGGGCGACTACATGCACAGCAAGCTGATCGCGGCGGCGCCGAGCTGGCCGGCGGTACAGGCGGCCGAGGCGATGATGCGTCACCACATCCGGCACGTCGTCGTCTTCGAAGAGGACCACCTGGTCGGGATCCTCTCGATGCGCGATGTCATCAAGGTGATGGGTCTCAGCGTGGCAGAGGACCAAGCCCGAGGCTAAGCCGCTGGGGCGACGAGGTCGCCGGGAACGCTAACGTCGGTGCAATGACCGCACCCGCCGACACGACCGCCGTGCAGCGCCACCATGTCGTGGTCGTCGGGGGTGGATTCGGCGGCCTGCGAGCGGTGAAGGCGCTCAAGCGCGCGCCCGTCGACATCACCCTCGTCGACCGGCGCAACTTCCACCTCTTCCAGCCGCTGCTCTACCAGGTGGCGACCGGCTCGCTGTCGCCCGGCGAGATCGCCACGCCGCTGCGCGCCGTGCTTCGCCGCCAGCGCAACGCGCGGGTGGTCCTCGGCGAGGTGCACGACTTCGACCTGGCCTCGCGCGAGGTCGTCGTCGGCCGCGCCGCCGGGGGCGGCGAGGACCTCCGGCTGCCCTACGACTCCCTCGTCGTGGCCGCCGGGATGCGCAATCATTACTTCGGCCACGACGAGTGGCAGGAGTCCGCTCCGGCCCTCAAGTCGCTCGAGGACGCGCTCGCAATCCGCAGGCGAATCCTGCTCGCGTTCGAGGCCGCCGAGATGGAGACCGACCCGGTGGCGCGACGGGAGTGGCTCACGTTCGTGGTCGTCGGCGGCGGCCCGACCGGCGTGGAGCTCGCCGGGCAGATCGGCGAGATCGCGGGCGACACCATGCGCAACCAGTTCAGCTCGTACGACCCGTCCGCCGCGCGCGTGCTGCTGGTGGAGGGCGCGGAGCGCATCCTCGGGTCGTTCCAGCCGAGCCAGTCCGCTCAGGCCGTCCGATCGCTCGGCGACATCGGCGTGACCGTCCGCACCCGCTGCTTCGTCCGTGAGGTCGACGCAACGGGTGTGAGCGTTGAGCAGGACGGACGGTCCGAGCACATCGCCGCGCGCACGGTCGTCTGGGCGGCGGGGGTCGCGGCGTCGCCCCTCGCGACGCGGCTGGCCGGAGCCGCCGGGCTCGAGACCGATCGCATCGGCCGTGTGCCCGTCGGCACGGACCTCACCCTTCTGGGCCACCCCGAGGTGTTCGTCATCGGGGACATGGTCGCCGTCGAGGGCACACCCCTTCCCGGGGTCGCCCCGGTGGCGATGCAGATGGGCCAGTACGCTGGTCGCGCGATCAACCGCCGACTCACCGGGCAGCCACCTGTCCCGTTCGCGTACAAGGACAAGGGCAACCTCGCGACCATCGGGCGGGCGAAGGCGGTCGCCGAACTGCGCGGCCTGCGGTTCCACGGCTTTGTGGCCTGGTGGTTGTGGCTCGCCGTCCACCTGTTCTACCTGATCGGATTCCAGAACCGCGTCCTGGTGATGGTGCGATGGTCGTGGAGCTTCGTCACTCGGGGCCGCGGCGCCCGCCTGATCACGGGAGACGGCCTTGCCCCCGAGTGGATCGCGATCCCGGAGCCGGTCAGCCCGTCGTCGCGAGCCTGACGAGGTCGGCGCCCAGCCGGGCCGCCTGGAGCCGCGTCAGACCCGACCGGTAGGCCAGGAGCACGAGCACCACCGGTCCGCGCTCCGTGTAGATCACCGCGGCCGAGTGGCGTGCCGACGAGATCCACCCGTGCTTCTGCGCGGCGAGGATGGTCGGGCCGAGCGCCTCACGGAACAGCCCGAGGTTGTCGCCGGCCGGCTCGGATGACAGCAGGAGGCCGAGCGCCAGCCGAGCTTGCGTCCGGGTGAGTCGTGTGCGCTCGAGCGCGGCCGGGTCGCCGCGGGCCGCATCGTGCAGCGTCGACAGGACGGCGCCGAGGTCGTGTGCCGTCGTCACGCGGCCGGAGACCCGCGGCGGCGGCTGCGGAGCGTCGACCGGCGGGCGCTCGGTCGCCACGATGTACGGCCCGGTGAACGTGCTGGACGTCGCGCCCATCCTCGCAAGCGCCCGTTGCACGGCGGCCGAGCCCCCCACCCTTCCGAGCAGGCGGTTGGAGGCCAGGTTCGAGCTCCACGTCGCGAGGCCGCGCACGTCGTGGAAGAGGGCGGAGGCTTCGGGGTGCGGACCCATCCGGCGAAGCGCCTCCACGAGGACGCCGAGCTTCACCGTCGACGCGGCCGGGAACTGCGCGCCGGCATTCCACGCGGCTGCCCGCCCCGTGCGGAAGTCCTCCAGCCACACCCCGGCGATCCCGGCGAAGCCGGTGGTCGCAGCGCGCAGCCCGGTTTGCAGGGACTCGTCGAGCACAGGAGCACGCGCCGGGTCGGCGGCGCTGGCCGGCAGCAGCCACACTCCCGTCGACCGAGCGACGCCCATCGTGAGGCCCTTGCGGGTGAACCGCACCTCCAGCGTGTAACGGCCCGAACCTCCCGTCAGGCGGGACCGGGCGACGCCCGCGACGAGGCCGAGCGGCCCGGCGACGGCGCCGTTGGCGTAAAGCGTCGCGCCGTCGGCTCCCACCGGCGCCCGTGCGATCACGTCGCCGAACGTGACCGCCCCGGGACGGGGATCCACGAGCGTCGGGGTGCCATTCGTCGCGCGTGCGGCGCCGGGCCTGCAGGCCCGGCGCGCCACCGCGATCCGTGCGCGCGCGGCGGCCACCGCCTGCCGCTGCCGGCGGGCACGCGCGGGATCCAGCCGGTCGAGCCCTTCGGCGGCGGCAACCTCGGCGGCGGCGTAACGAGCGGCCCAGCCTCCGAGCGAGTGGCACCTGGCCGAGAAGGGCCCCGCCCGCCGAACCGCCTCCTGCAGGTCACGCGCCCGGTCATAGTGGCGCTGCACGAGGCTCGGCGACCCGCCCGCAGCGGCACGGGACGCCGACGTGGTCGGCCCGAGCCCGGCGGCGAGCACCCGGAGCAGCTCGCGATCGCCGGCGAGCGCCGGGGAGGCGCACGCGAGGGCGGTCAACGCGACGATGGCCGGCCGCAGCATGTCCGCAAGGTTAGACTCAGTCGATCGTGTTCACCCGGCGCCTGGTTGACCGCACACGGCGCTGGTAGGGTCACCTCGGCCCGCACCGGAGGAGACGCCGTGGAACAGCAGGTTGCACAGACACCCGCCGTCGCCGATCCGCAACCCGGGGCCGTGGTCTCGGCTCGAGGCGTCACGAGACGGTATGGCGAGGGCGACACGGCCGTTCATGCGCTGCGCGGTGTCGACCTCGACCTCCAGCGCGGACAGTTCGTCGCGATCATGGGCCCGTCCGGCTCGGGCAAGTCGACGCTCATGCACATCCTCGCCGGGCTCGACACGCCGACGACCGGGCAGGCCTGGATCGACGGCACCGAGATCACCGGGCTGGGCGACAAGGCGCTCACCCTGCTGCGCCGGGAGAAGATCGGGTTCGTGTTCCAGTTCTTCAACCTGCTGCCGATGCTGACCGCCGGCGAGAACCTCGACCTGCCGCTCTCGATCGCGGGGGTCCGCCCCGACGCCGCCTGGCGGTCCGGCCTCGTGGCGTCGGTCGGGCTCGGCGACAGGCTCCACCACCGACCCGCGGAGCTCTCCGGCGGCCAGCAGCAGCGCGTGGCGATCGCCCGGGCCCTCATCACGAAGCCGGCGGTGGTGTTCGCCGACGAGCCGACCGGCAACCTGGACTCGAAGACCGGTCAGGAGATTCTCGACCTGATGCGCCACTCCGTCGACCAGTTCGGCCAGACGATCGTCATGGTGACGCACGACCCGCGCGCCGCCTCCATCGCCGACCGCGTGATGTTCCTGCAGGACGGCGTGATCGTCCGCGACGGCGGCAAGATGGGCGCGGAGGCGATCCTCGACGTCATGAAGGCGCTCGAGTAGATGCTCCGCATCGCACTCCGGAGCCTCGGAGCCCGCAAGCTCCGCTCGGCGCTCACCGCGCTCGCGATCGTGCTCGGGGCGGCGATGATCTGTGGCACCTACGTCCTGACCGACCAGGTCACGGGCGCCTTCGACCAGATCTTCGAGAAGGCGAACAAGGGCGTGGACGTCGTGCTGAGCCGGAAGGAGGCGTTTCATTCGGACCAGGGCACGCCGGTGGCCCCGATCCCCGAGTCGCTCGTCACAACCGTCCAGGGCGTCGACGGGGTCGCCGCGGCCGAGGGCGTGATCCAGGACCTCGGCTCGCTGGTCGTCGACGGCGAATTCGTTTCCGCCCAGGGCGGTGCCCCGAACCTCGTGTTCTCGACGCCGAGCGCGCGATTCCAGTCGAACCAACTCGTCGACGGCGCCTTCCCCAAGGCGCCGGGCGAGGTCGCCGTCGACGTCGGCCTCGCCAAGCGCGAGAAGCTCACCCTCGGTCAGACGGTTGGCCTGTCGACGCGCACCGGCGTCGAGCCCGTCCGCCTCGTCGGCACGTTCAAGTTCGGCGACTCCACTTCCATCGGGGGGGCGACGCTCACCGCGGTGACGTTCGACGATGCCCAGCGATGGTTCGACCGGGAGAACCTCGTCAACGCCGTCCTGGTTGCGGCCGACCCCGGTGTGAGCGCCGACAGCCTCGCCCGGCGCATCGCAGCCGTGGTACCGAGCGACGTGCTGGTCGAGACCGCCACGGAGAACACCGATCGCCAGGCCTCCAACGCCAATAACGATCTCGGGTTCCTGCGTGACTTCCTGTTCGTGTTCGCGGGGATCGCGGTGCTGGTGGGCGCGTTCATCATCTTCAACGTCTTCTCGATCACGGTTGCCCAGCGCGTGCGTGAACTGGCGATGCTGCGGACGATGGGCGCAAGTCGCCGGCAGATCATGCGGAGCGTGCTGATCGAAGCGGCGGTGATCGGCCTCATCGCCTCCATCATCGGGATCGGCGTTGGCGTGCTGTTCGCGATGCTGCTGAACCGGATCTTCGATGCCGCCGGGTTCGGTCTCCCGACCACCGGGATCACGCTGCAAGCCCGCACCGTGATCGTGCCGCTCATCGTCGGCGTGGTGGTCACCCTGATCGCGGCGGTCATCCCAGCCGTGCGCGCCACGCGCGTCGCGCCGGTCGCCGTGTTGCGGGAGGGGGCTGTCCTGCCGAAGTCGCGATTCTCGCGGTTCACGCCGTACATCGGCATCCTCTTTGGCCTGATCGGCGTGCTCGCCATCGTGGCCGGCTTCGGGACCTCGGGCGGCGTGAGCCAGGCGCTGGCGCTGATCGGCATCGGCGCGCTGCTGATCCTGATCGGGGTTGGCATGGCCATGCGGATGCTGATTCGCCCGATCGCACAGGGCGTCGGGTGGCCACTGCAGCGCCTTTTCGGCACGAGCGCCCGCCTCGGCCGGCAGAACACCATGCGCGATCCCGCTCGCACGGCGAGCACCGCCGCCGCGCTCATGGTGGGTATCGGGCTCGTCGTCTTCGTCGCGGTGTTCGTGGACGGGCTCAAGAGCTCCTTCTTCGACGCGCTCGACAAGACGGTCCGCTCCGACCTGGTCATCGTCAGCGAGAACTTCGCGTCCATGCCGGCGGGAATCGTCGACGTCACTCGATCGGTGCCCGAGGTGGAGTCGGCCCTCGGCGTCGGGTTCGCCGAGGTCAAGGTCGGCGGAGACACCGAATCCATGAACGCCATCGATCCGGCCGCTGCAACGAAAGAGGTCCGGTTCGACTGGCAAAAGGGCGGTAACGACAGCCTGCTCGGTCTGATGGGCACCGACGGCGCCCTCGTCGAGCACGGCTTCGCCGAGTCGCACAACCTCGCGATTGGCGACAACTTCCGCGTCACCTCGATCGACGGCAAGAAGGCCGCCTATCAGGTGATCGGCGAGTACAAGGACCCCCAGCTGTTCACGGGGTTCACGGTCTCCGACACGGCGTTCAAGCAGATCTCCACCGACGGTGAGTTGGGGGTGCTGCTCGCCTCGTTCAAGCCGGGGGTCGATCCCGAGCAGGGCAAGGCGGCGGTGAACGCCGCAACCGAAGCCTCGTACCCGGCGGCGAAGGTGCGGACCCGAGCCGAGTACAAGGACTTCATCGGCCAGCAGGTCAACACCATCCTGACGATCTTCTACGCGCTCCTCGCGTTCTCGGTGCTGATCTCACTCGTGGGTGTGGTGATCACGCTCCTCCTGTCGATCTACGAGCGCACGCGGGAGATCGGGATGATGCGCGCCGTCGGCACCACGCGCAGGCAGATCCGCTCGATCATCCGCAACGAGAGCGTCATCACCTGCGCAATCGGCGGCCTGATCGGGCTGGCCGTCGGCCTGTTCCTCGGATGGGTCATGATCAAGGGCCTCGAGAGCGAGGGCCTCAGGTTCAGCGTCCCGGTCGGCACGCTCATCGCTGTGTTCATCCTGGCACTGATCGCCGGCGTGCTCGCGGCGGTGTTCCCGGCTCGCCGCGCGGCCCGCCTCAACCCGCTCGACGCGCTGCATTACGAGTAGCGGCTCCGGCGGGCCCGGGTGCTGACGGGCGCAGCTGGTTGTGCGATCATCGGCCCGTGACCCCGGCGGCCGACACCCGGCACGAGCTGAACGGGCGGGAGCTCGGCTCCTGGGGCGGCTTCCTGCGCGTCTACGGGGTGCTGGCACGCGAGCTCGACAGCGAGCTCACCACCCAGCACGGCATCACGCTCTCCGACTACGAGGTGCTGCTGTTCCTGGCGTCCACCGCCGAACGGCGGATGCGGATGTCGGAGCTCGCCGACTCGGTGCTGATCAGCCAGAGCGGCATCACCCGGCTCGTCGACCGCCTCACGCGACGCGGCCTCGTGAAGCGCGAGCGGTGTTCCGCCGACCGGCGCGGCCTGTTCGCGGTCCTCACCGACGCCGGGCTCGCGAAGCTCAGGCAGGCCAGCCCCACGCACCTTGCCGGCGTGCGCTCCCGCTTTCTCGGCCGCCTCAGCGCCGACGAGCAGGCGACGCTCGGCGAGCTGTGGGAGCGGCTGGTCCCCGGCACCGCGAAGGCGCTCAGCCCGCTGGCACGTCGTCCGAGCTCATCGGAACCGCGTCGATGAGCGTCTCGCGCGGCGGCCGCGGGACCCCGGCGGCGGCGTAGGCGTCGGCCTCGTCGAGCGTCTCGTGCTCGAGCAGCGCCTTCGCCAGCGCCTCCAGCTTGTCGCGGTTGACGGTGAGCTTGTCGAGCGCCTCCGCGTAGCACTCGTCGACGATGCGCCGGACCTCCCGGTCCAGGAGTTCCTGGGTGTGTTGGGACGGACTGCCAGGTCCGGTTCCCGGCAGAAGCAGTGGCTCGTCGTTCGGTCCGGGAAGCACCGACACCGGCCCGATCGCCTCACTCATGCCCCACCGGCCCACCATCTGCTTCGCGATGCGGGTCACCTGCTCGAGGTCAGACTCGGCGCCGGTGGTGACGTCGCCGTAGACGAGCTGCTCCGCCGCGCGGCCGCCGAGCGCCCCGACGATCCGGCCCCGCAGGTACATGGCGCCGTAGCCGTAGCGATCGGCGGATGGCGCCTGGAAGGTCACGCCAAGCGCGCGGCCACGCGGGATGATCGAGATCTTGCGGACGGGGTCGGCGCCGGGCTCGAGCATGCCGAGCAGCGCGTGGCCCGACTCGTGGTAGGCGGTTCGCTCGCGCTCCTCCTTCGAGAGCATGATCTTCCGCTCGGCGCCCAGGAGGATCTTCTCGAGCGAGTCGGTGAAGTCGGCGAGCTGCACCCGTTCGTGGTTCCGTCGCGCGGCCATGAGCGCCGCCTCGTTGGCGAGGTTCTTCAGGTCGGCGCCGACCATCCCCGGTGTGGACGACGCGAGCCCCTCCAGGTCGACATCCTCCGCGAGCGGCATGTGCCGCGTGTGGACTTTCAGGATCGCGAGCCGTCCCGCCTGGTCGGGCGGGTTGACCGCGACCCGCCGGTCGAAGCGACCGGGACGAAGGAGCGCGACGTCGAGGATCTCCGGCCGGTTCGTCGCGGCGAGCACGACGACGCCCTCCGAACCGGAGAATCCGTCCATCTCGGTGAGGATCTGGTTGAGCGTCTGCTCGCGCTCCTCGTGGCCCCCCATCGCTCCCACGCCGCGGGAGCGGCCGATGGCGTCGAGCTCGTCGATGAAGATGATCGCCGGCGCGGCCTCCTTGGCCTGCTTGAACAGGTCCCGCACGCGGCTGGCGCCGACCCCGACGAACATCTCCACGAACTCCGATGCGGAGAGCGAGAAGAACGGAACGCCCGCCTCGCCGGCGACGGCTTTCGCGAGGAGGGTCTTGCCGGTGCCGGGAGGGCCGTATAGCAGCACGCCTCGGGGGATGGTGCCGCCGAGCTTCAGGTATTTGTCGGGGTGCTTCAGGAAGTCCACGACCTCGCTCAGCTCGAGCTTGACCTCGTCGATGCCGGCGACATCCGCGAACGTCGTGCGCTGCTCGGTCGCCTCGTAGCGCTTCGCCCGCGATCGACCGAAGCCGAGCACGCCGCCCCCGCCGCCGGCGCCCGCGGCTCTCCGGAAGAACCAGACGAACAGCAGGATGAGGAGGATCGCCGGGCCGAAGCCGACGAGGATCGTCTCCCAGAGCGGGCGTTGCTCGTCCAGGGACCGCGCGGTGTCGAGCACGCCCTTCTGCTCGAGGCGGTTCTGGAGGTCGTCGTTCTCGACGTAGCTGGGGCGAACCGTGCGGAAGAACTTGGCGCGTTTCTCGCCGTCGACCTCCTTGATCTCGTTGCGGAGCTCGCCCTGGATCTGATCGCCCCGCGAGTTGATCCGTACGACGTTCGCGCTGTCGAGCTGCGTCAGGAACTCGGTGTACGGGATCGTGATGCGATCGGGCTCGCTGGGGATGAGGCCCTGAACGATGAACCAGTTGAGGGCCAGTGCGGCGACCAGGATCCACCAGAACGTGTGGCCCCCGGGCATGCGCCGCCGGCGGGTCTTTCCGTCCTGCTTCTGTGGCGGGCCCCCCTCGACCCGCCAGCCGGGCGGTCCGCTCTTGGGGCGCCGATGCGGTGGCGTGTCTCGGTTGTTCGCGTTGTCTGCCATCAATTGGTGGGCCGACGCCCATCCGGATGATGCCAGAGCCCGGTGGGCCGGCTCCCGGGAAGCCGGGTCAGCGCGCCTCGACGTCCGGGACCCGGACGGTCGGCGCACCGGTGTGCCCCGGCGGCGCCATCGCGGCCGAGGATCGCGCGGCCGCGTCGCGTTCGGATGCGCGGAGCAGCCGGCGATTCACCAGCTCGGCGTTGAGCTCCGCGCCGACCAGGAACATGAGCCCGGTGAAGTACAGGAACGTGAGGTAGACGAACAGGCCTCCCAGCGTCCCGTACACCGAGGAGAGGTTGTTGAAGGCGTCGGCATACAGGCCGATGAGCGCCGTGAGTCCAAGCCACGCGGCGATCGATAGCAGCGCCCCCGGGAGGATGGTGCGGAAGCCGAGTCGCATACCGTTCGGACCGAACCGGTACAGCAGCAAGGTGAAGAGAAAGAGGGTCGTGATGCCGACCGGCAGCGCGAGGGAGTCGGCCAGGTCGCGGACGCCCTGACTGGCGCCGAGCAGCCGGCTCAGCCCGCGAACCAGCTCGCGGCCGCCGGCCAGGGCCAGCGTGCTCGCGACCGCCAGGACGCTCGCGCCGAGGGCGAACCCGAAGTTGATGGCCTTCCCGCGGAGCCACCTGCGATGGTTGAGTCCCTGCGCACGGTCGAGGCCGTCGACGAGCGCACCGATGGCATTCGACGCCAGGTACAGGCCGGCAACCACGCCGAAGGCGATGACGATCCCGGCGGCGGTGCCCCGGGCGGTGTTCTGCTCGAACGCGCGCGTGAGCCCGTCGATCCCGGGAATCGTCCCCTTGAGCGCGTCGAACAGCTCCCTGTACGCGTCCGGCCCGGACATGTTGATCGCGGTCACGACCACGAACAGGAACGGGACCGTCGCAAGGAACGTGTTGTAGGCGAACTGGCTCGCCGTTCCCGTGACGTTGTTGCCCATCGCGCGGCGGAGGATCGCGAGGAAGAGCCGCCAGACCCAGTGGAGAAGCCTGGTCGCCGGCGACAGCATGAGACGGAGGAATTCGCTCACAGGAACGGAACCGTGGAACACACGAGAAGCTCGAAGCATCAGTGTAGTGGCGTTGGGGAGGGGAGACCGGTGACGAACGTGACGCGTGCATTCGCCGCAGCGGCGGTGATGACCTTCATCGCGGGGTCCGCGGCGGCGGCGCCGCTGCCGTCCGCGCCCGCCTGCCCGATCTTCCCGAAGACCAACCCCTGGAACCGCGACGTCTCGGCGCTCCCGGTCACGGCGAACTCCGCCACGCTCATCGCGTCGATCGGCCTCGACGCAGCGTTGCACCCGGACTTCAGCAATCACGGTGGCTACGGCATCCCATTCAACGTCGTCCGCCGCACCCAGAAGAAGGTCCGGGTGACCTTCGACTACGCGGGCGAATCGGACCGCGGGCCGTACCCAATTCCCGCGCGACCGAAGGTCGAGGGCGGCAGCGACCGGCACATGCTGATCGTCGATCGCGACACCTGCAGGCTCTATGAGCTCTTCGCGGCGCGCAAGTCGGGCACGCGATGGACCGCCGGCTCCGGCGCCATCTTCAACCTCAAGTCCAACGCGCTGCGACCGATCGGGTGGACCAGCGCCGACGCCGCCGGACTCCCGATCTTCCCCGGGCTGGCCCGCTACGGCGAGGTTCGCGCCGGAACCATCGATCACGCGCTGCGCTTCACCGCGCCGCGAACCGGACGCGCCTTCGTCTTCCCGGCACGCCACCAGGCCGGATCGTCGAACGACCCGGCACTGCCGCCGATGGGGCTGCGCGTGCGGCTCAAGGCGTCGGTGAGCCTCGCCGGCTTCGGCCCGCAGGCCCGGATCGTGCTCCGGGCCTTGAAGCGCTACGGGATGATCCTCGCCGACAACGGGTCGCCCTGGTACATCACCGGCGCGCCCAGCACCGGATGGAACGACGACGACCTGCACGCCCTGGACCGCATCACCGGCGCCGACTTCGAGGTCGTCAACACCGGCTGAGCGCGCTACGCGGCGGAAGGGGCGGAAGGGCGGGCCGCGGCGCGGGCCATCAACTCGTCCTGGCTGTTGCGCGGCGGCGCGTCGGGCGGACCTTCGACCCGGCTCCAGGCGCCATCCGGGCTGAGCGCCCAGGCGAGCGCGCTGTCGCCGAGGCAGGCCTCCAGGATCGCCGCCAGCTCATCGTGGGCGGTGGCATCCTCCACCGGCGCGAGCAGCTCGACGCGGTTGTCGAGGTTGCGGGCCATCATGTCGGCCGAGCCGATCCAGTAGCGGGTCTCGTCGCCGCTGGTGAACGCGAAGATCGCGGGCGTGCTCGAGGAAGCGCCCGACGATCGACATCACGCGCACGTTGTCGCTCACGCCCGGCACGCCGGGACGCAGTCCGCGGATGCCGCGGACCGATCAGATCGACCGGCACCCCGGCCTGCGACGCCGCGGTAGATCGCCTGGATGATGGCGCCGTCGATGATCGAGTTCAGCTTCATGACGACGCGCGCGGGCGTCCCGGCGCGTGCGCGTCCGCGACCGCTCGATCTCGCCGACGATGCCGTCGCGCAGTCGAGTCGGGCGCGACGAGCACTCTTCGGTACTCGGGCGAGCGCGCGAAACCGGTCAGGTGGTTGAACAGGTCGGCGACGTCCTCGGCGATGTCCTCGCGGCAGGTGAAGAGCCCGAGGTCGGTGTAGAGGCGGGCGGTGGTCGGGTTGTAGTTGCCGGTGCCGATGTGGACGTAGCGGCGCACGTGCTTGCCCTCGCGGCGAACCACCAGGGCGAGCTTGGCGTGGGTCTTGCAGCCCCGACGAGACCGTAGACGACGTGCACGCCGGACCGCTCGAGAGCCCGCGCCCACTGGATGTTGCGCTCCTCGTCGAACCGGGCCTGCAGCTCCACGAGGCAGACGGTCTGCTTGCCCTGCTCCGCGGCGCGCATCAGCGCCGGCACGATCGGCGAGTCGCCGCTCGTGCGGTACACGGTCTGCTTGATCGCGAGGACGTTCGGGATCCTCGACGGCCTGCTCCACGAACCGCTCGACGCTGGTCTGGAAGTCGTCGTAGGGGTGATGCACGAGCACGTCGCCCTGCGCGGATGACGCCGAACATGTCGATCGACTCGCCGTCCTCGGCGCGGAGGCGCGGGCGGGTGCGCGGCTCCCACGCGGGCTCGCGCAGGTCCGGTCGTCGTCCATGCTCGAGCGAGCTGCCAGAGCGCTGGTGAAGTCGAGCGATCGCCGAGATCGCGGTACGTATCACGGGGTGCCAGCCTCGAGCGCCTCGCGGAGCTGGGCCAACGATCGCCTCGGGGGCGCTGCTCCTCCACCTCGAGTCGCACCACGTGGCCGAACCGTCGGCGGCGAAGCTGTGCCTCGACGGCGCCGAGCAGGTCGTCGGACTCGTCCGAGATCGAGAAGTCCGCGTCGCGCGTGACGCGGAAGAGCACGGTGTCGATGACCTCCATCCCCGGGAAGAGCCGCTCGACGTGCTCCCGGACGATGTCCTCGATCGGGACGAAGCCGCCGGGCACCGGGATGAATCGCGGGAGTCCGCGGTGGCACCTTGACGCGCGCGAACCGGCGTCTCGCCGACACGGGGTCGCGTACGCGCAGCGCCGAGGTTGAGCGACAGGCCGGAGATGTACGGGAACGGCAGCCCCGGTCCGACGGCCAGTGGCGTGAGGACCGGGTAGACCTCGCGGTCGAAGATCAGCTCGACGCGCTTGGCCGCTCGGGCGTCGAGGTCGGCGAGCGCCATGATCGCGATGCCGGCTCGCGGCGAGATCGGGGCGGATCGACTCCTTCCACAGGCGGCCCTGCTCGGCCATCAGCTCGGCACGCGCGCTCCGCGACGCGGTCGAGCACCTCGTCGCGCCCGGTGCTGGTCCGGCGTGGTCGGCGCGCGCCCCGCCTCGAGCGCGTCCTGATGGCCGGCGACCCGGACCATGAAGAACTCGTCGAGATTGCTCGAGAAGATCGCCAGGAACTTGCAGCGCTCGAACAGCGGCAGCTCGGGATCGGCGGCGAGCGCGAGCACCCGTGCGTTGAACTCGAGCCACGAGAGCTCACGGTTGATGTAGAGCGCGGGGTCGACCAGGCTCGGGCCGTTCGCGGTTCGCCGGGTCCGACGTCGTTGCGGTGCCGTCTCCATCCTCCCATTCTTGCGCAGGAGGCGCGGCGGGGCACGTTCGTTGACGCTTCCGCAACGCCACTTTCACCGGCGTCCGGTTCAGGGAACCGGCGGGAGCACCGGCGGCGCCGCGATCCTGCGGACGATCAGCCGGTACCGCCCGCGCCCCGACGCTCCCCGCACCTCGACGGTGTGGACGCCCGCCTGCGTCGCCGTGTACCGCAGCACCTCGGAGGTCCCAGGGCCGAGCGCGGCCGCCGCGAGCCATCGGCGCGCATAGGCCCCTCCGGGCGCGAAGGCCGGCGCGTCCGGCCGCCAGATCAGCAGGTCGAGGTCCTGGTCGGCCAGGCTGTGGACGTCGAGCTCGAGGGAATCGCCGGCGCCGAGGCGGACGCGGTAGTCGTCCTTTGGGTCCGCCCACTGCTCCACGCTTCCCTCGACCGCCACCTCCCCCGTCGCCACGCCCGGATCGAGCTCCGGCAGACGCCGGGCGAGGGCGGGATCGTCGTTCGGTTCGGCGCTGTCCCGCCGTGGGGTCGGAGCCGTGAGCGCCGCGCGCAGGTCGAGCAGCCCCCATCCGGTGGCGTCGTCGCGTCCGGGGGTGGCGACGTCGCGGGCGTGGTCCAGCAGGAGGGACCGCAGCTGCGAGGCATCGAGCCCCGGGCGGGCGGCGAGCAGCCTGGCTGCCGCGCCCGACACCACGGCGGCGGCCATCGAGGTTCCGGTCCGCCGCCCGTACCGGCCGTTCGGGAGCGTCGAGAACACGCGCTTGCCGGGTGCGGCGATCGCGACCTGTGGACCCCGTGTCGAGTCGATGATGGCACTGCCGTCGGCTCTGGCCGCCGCGACGGTGAGCACGTGCCGGTACGCGCCGGGGTACTCGCGCGGGCTGCCGACGCCGCCGGAGTTGCCGGCCGCCGCGATCACCAGGGCACCCGCGCGCCGCGCCTCGAGGATCGTGTTCTGCTCGAGCTCCGAGTAGCCCGCGCCGCCGAACGAGAGGTTGATGATGCGCGCGCCTCGGGCGACCGCATACCGGATGCCGCGCACCAGCGTCGACGTCGTGGCGCGACCCTGCGCATCGGCGACCTTGACGATCAAGAGCCGCGCGTTCGCCACCCCGGCCACGCCAACGCCGTTGCCGGCCGTGGCCGCGATGATCCCCGCGACGTGCGTCCCGTGCCCCGACCGGTCGTTGAGCGCGGGAGAGTCGTCGATGAAGGACCGCGCGAAGCCGGTGACGATCTGGTCGCGAAGATCACGAGACGCCCCGTCGACACCGGTGTCGAGGACGGCGACGAGCGGGCGGCGGCGGCCAGTCGGCGGCGTCCAGACGATCTGGCGCAGGTAGGTCTGCTGCGGAATGAGCGGGTCGACCCGCCCGGTGCGGGTGCGCACGCGGTCCGGCTCGACGGCGGCCACCCCGGACAGTCGGCGCAGCCCGGCGAGCGTCGTGCCGGTCCCCAACCGGACGAGAAACGTG
This sequence comes from uncultured Thermoleophilia bacterium, assembly GCA_963777565.1. Lineage (GTDB taxonomy): Bacteria > Actinomycetota > Thermoleophilia > Miltoncostaeales > Miltoncostaeaceae > CALMEC01. Next base: position 101,287 of record CAVZQZ010000007.1, on the reverse strand, counting down.
CGTGACCCCGGCAGGAGGCGTTCGGCGCCGTCGCCGAGCAGCGCAGGCGATGCGCCGGGGCGCAGGGTGGCGAGCGCGTATTGAGGCGGAGGCGGCGGCACCGCGGGGGCGGCGACGATCAGCGGCGGAAGCGAAGTCCGATGACCACGAACACGGCGATGACCAGGAGCACGAGGAGCGCGGCGACGACGAGCGTCACGAAGCCCACGAGGACCGGCAGCGCGATGACCATCGCCTGTGCGAGGCCGGCGATGAGCACCAGGTCGCGACCGACCCCCGGCCTCATGCGCCCGGACAGGGCGATGCACGCGGCCAGGATCGCGCCGACGAGCAGGATGCCCAGCCAACGGGACGGATCGAGCAGGAGATAGATCACGACCTCGGCGATCGCGATGCCGGCGGCGATCATGAGTCGTCGCCCCTGCAGCCAATTCGGACCGTTCCGCCCGGGGAGCCCCGACGGGTCCTCGATGGTGATGACGGGATGGTTCACGTGTTCCGAGTGTAGCGCCAGCCCCGCGCACCGTGGTGGAGGCAGGGTCAGGCGCGCGAGGGCGTGGTCACCCAGCAGCGGACGTCAGGCGCGGCGGCCCCGAGTGCCGCGACGCCGCGGCGAGCGGACTCGGGCGACGTGTAGAGCCCGGCCAGGGCGGCCCCGCTGCCGCACAGGAGGGCAGCGTGCGCCCTGGCGTTCAGCAGTTCGGCGGTCAGCCGGTGGAGCGCCGGCTGCAGGCTCGCGGCGGCAAGCCAGAGGTCATTCCGAACCCAGTCCGCCAGCTCCGGCATGCCCTCGGGCGCCTCCACCCCGTCGTCCGGGAAGGGTGGCGGCCCGTCATCGAAGGCGCGGTAGACGTCGGCCGTCGAGAGCCCGAACGGGGGCGCGGCGATCAGCGCGACGAAGGCGGGGGTCCGGGCGGGCGTGAGCCGTTCACCGCGTCCCGTGGCCCACTGCGCGCCGCCCCGGATGAAGAACGGCACGTCGGATCCGACCTGCGCCGCGACCGCCTCGAGCGCGCCCTCGTCGAGGCCGAGGCCCAGCAGCCGGTTCGCGCCGCACAGGGTGATCGCCGCGTCGCTCGACCCTCCGCCGAGGCCGGCCTGCGCGGGTATGCGCTTGGCGATGTCGACCGCACAGCTGACGGGCCGCCCGACGGCGCGCTCGAGGGCGTCGAGCGCCTGCCAGGCGAGGTTGGCGGGGCCGTCGAGCCCGGGGCAGCGCACCACGCGCTCGTCCGCCCGCGTGATCGTGATCGTGTCGCTCAACCCGTCGAGCGCCACCAGCAGCGACCGGATCGGGTGGTATCCGTCCGCCCCTGCGGGCCCGACGAGCAGCCGCAGGTTGAGCTTGGCGGGAGCCGTCAACGTCAGGTGGTCCACGCGAGCTCCCGCGTGAGCTCTGGATAGACCTCCGGGGGCAGCTCCTGCGCCCTGGCGGTCGGTGCGATTCCCCTGGCAACGAGGGCAGCCGCGACCGCCGCCTTGTCGGCCCCGGCGGCGCCGAGTGCGTTGACCAGCGTCTTTCGTCGTTGCGCGAAGGCGGCGTGCACGAGGCTGCGCACCGGCGGCGCCGGCCCGGGACCGGTCCGCTCCAACCCGACGATGGCCGACTCCACCCGCGGCCTGGGTGTGAACACCTGCGGCCCGACGCCACGCATGAAGAACGACCTGGTCGCGAGTCGCAGGAGCACGGTCGGCCCGCCGTACGCCGCCGACCCCACCGGCGCAAGCCAGCGGTCGGCCACCTCGCGCTGGACCATCACGGTCCAGACGTCGATCTCGGGGAGCCGCCAGAGCGACTCCAGCACGATCGGCGTCGCGATGGCATACGGGAGGTTCGCGACCATTCGCGTCGGCGCCGGGTCGAGTGCCTCCAGGTTCGCGGCGAGGACGTCCGCCCAGTGGATCGCGACGTTGTCGATGCCGGTGAGCGCGTCGCGCAGTACCGGCTCGAGCCTGATGTCGATCTCGATGGTGTGCACGAAGCGGGCGGCGCGGGCGATCGCGACGGTCAGGGTGCCGACGCCGGCGCCGACCTCGAGCACCACGTCCTCGGGACCGACCCGCGCCTGGCGCACCGCCAGGTCGGCGAGGTTCTCGTCCAGGAGGAAGTGCTGACCGAGCTCCGTATCGGGTCGCAGGCCGTGCGCCTGGAGCAGGCGCGCGGTGCCGACCCGGTCGGGGCTACCAGCCGAAGACTCTGGCGGCGTTGGCGGTGGTGATGGCATCCAGCGACTCGGCCTCCTCTCCGCGAAGCTCGGCCAGGAACCGCAGGGTGTGGGCGACGTTGGCGGGACGGTTCGGACGGCCGCGACGGGGGACCGGCGAGAGATACGGCGCGTCGGTCTCGACGAGCAGATGCTCCGGCGGGATGCGGCGTGCCGCATCCTGGAGGTCGGTCGCGGTGGGATAGGTCACCTGGCCGGCGAAGCTCGTGAGGTAGCCGCGCTCCATGACCTCGTCCACGCGGCCGACCATGCTGAAGCAGTGCAGGATCACCGGGTGCCCCTCGGCCTCGCGCGCCAGGACCGCGAGCGTGTCGTCGTCGGCGTCGCGCGTGTGGATCACGAGCGGCAGGTCGAGCTCGCGGGCGAGGCCGATCTGCGTGACGAAGGCCCGCATCTGACCCTCACGGGTGGCATTGTCGCGGTGGTAGTCCAGGCCGCACTCCCCGATCGCGACGACCTTCGGCTGCTCGGCCAGCCCGCCGCATCCACTCCTCGTCGGCCCGGCGGAAGCCGTCGGCGTCATGGGGGTGCACGCCGATCGCCGCGTAGACCTCGGGGAATTGGAGCGTCAGCTCGACGGCATGCTCGCTCGACGCCCTGCCGCAGCCAATGGTGACGATGCGCTCCACGCCGGCGTCGAGCGCCTCCGCGACGAGGTCGCCGACCGGCGCGTCGCACGAGGCCAGGTGCGTGTGGGAGTCGACCGTGGCCTACTCCTCGTGCTCGATGCGCGGAAACAGCGGGCCGGCTGGCTCCGCGCGCGCCTGTGCCGCGCCGGCGCCCCAGGCGGCGGCGGCGAGCGCGGGCTGGTCGGCGCTCTGCCCGAGCGACGCAAGGGCCCGGCCGGCGGAGCCCGGGATGTACGGCCACAGCAGGATCGCCGCGATCCGCAACCCCTCCGCCAGCGATGCGAGCGCCTGGTCGAGCTCCGCCGCGCGCGCCGGATCCTTCGCGAGCACCCAGGGGGTTCGCTCCTCCACCAGCTGATTGAGGCGTCGCACGAGCCGCCAGGCCTCCTCGGCCGCTCCGGTGATGTCGACCCGCTCGAACGCCGCGGTCACCGCCGCGACCCGTTCGCCCACCTCGGCCGCCAGCGCAGCGTCGCCGCCGGCATCCGTGGGCACGACCCCGTCGCGGTAGCGGCCGATCATGGCGACGGTCCGGTTGAGGAGGTTGCCGAACTCGTTCGCGAGCTCTCCGTGGTAGCGCGCGTCGAAGCCCTCGTCGCTGAAGGTCCCATCCTCGCCGAAGCGGATCTCGCGGGCGAGGTACCAGCGCAGCGCGTCGATGCCGTACCGCTCGACGTATGGCAGCGGGTCGACAAGGTTGCCGGTCGTCTTCGACAGCCGCTCGCCGCCCTTGAGCACGTAGCCGTGGATGAAAAGGCCCCGTGGCGGCTCGAGGCCGGCAGCCATGAGCAACGCAGGCCAGATCACCGCGTGAAACTTGAGGATGTCCTTCGCGAGGAGCTGCAGGTCGGGGGGCCACAGAGTGGAGGTGAGGTCCTGTCCCGGCCGCGCGTAGGACGGGGCCGTGTAGTAGTTCAGCAGCGCGTCGACCCACACGTACACGACGTGAGCCGGATCCCACGGCACGGGTACCCCCCAGGTCACGTTGGCCCGCGAGATGGAGATGTCCTCGACGGCCTCCGCGATGCGTCGCGCCTCGTTGAGCCGGTGCGGCGGACGTACGAAGGTCGGGTTCGCGTCGTACAGCGCGAGCAGCCGGTCGCGGTAGGCGGACAGCCGGAAGAACCAGTTCTCCTCCTCGACCCATTCCACCGGGCGGCGATGCTCCGGGCAGTTGCGCCCCTCGAGCAGGTCGTCCTCCGAGTAGAACGCCTCGCACGACGTGCAGTACCACCCGCCGTAGGACCCCTTGTAGATGTCACCGGCCTCGTAGATGCGCTCGAGCACCGACTGCACGCCGGCCGAGTGCTCCGGGTCGGTGGTGCGAATGAAGAAGTCGTTCGACAACCCGAACGTTCCCCACAGCTCCCGGAACCGGGTGGAGATCACGTCCGTGTGCTCCTTCGGGGTCCGCCCGAGGGCCTCCGCCGCGCGCGCGATCTTGTCGCCGTGCTCGTCGGTCCCGGTCAGGAAGAACGTGTCGTCGCCGAGTTGGCGGTGGTGACGGGCGAGGATGTCGGCCATGATCGTGGTGTACGCGTGACCGACGTGCGGCTCTGCGTTCACGTAGTAGATCGGGGTCGTGACGTAGAAACGGCCGCTCATCTCACGGAAGTCTACCGGTGCCCTCTTCCCTCCCTCCCGAGCTCGAACGCACCCTGATCGCCCTCGCCACGCGGCTTGACGAGGTCGGCGTCGACTGGCTCGTCACCGGCTCGACGGCACGTGCGCTGCTCGGATTCGGCGCCACCCCCCGCGATCTCGATATCGAGCTCCCCGAGGGGCAGGTACCGCGCGCGGCCGCGGCGATCGGCATTGACGCGGGCTGTTCGACCGACGACCGCGCCAGCTCGGTCCGTGCGAACGGACGGTTCGCCGGTCACGAGGTCGACCTCACCGGGGGACTCACGCTCCGCGGGCCGGCCGGGACGCTGGACGCCGACTTCGCGCTGCTGCGTCTGTCGGCCCGGCCCGTGACGATCGGTGGACGCACGGTGTCGGTGGCTCCCGTGGAGGAGCAGATCGCCCGTGCCAGGGTGCTCGCCGATTCGGAGCGCCTGGAGCGGATCGCGCGCGAGGCTCCGGCGGGCTTCGTCCCCGACGCCGCCTATCTGTCGGTGCGCTTGGCCGCCGCCACCGCCGCCCGGTAGGCGACGTTCCGCGGGGCCACACTAAGGGCGGCGGCGACCTCGGCCGCCTTGGCCGGGGTGAGTCCCGCCTCGAGCAGCACGTTGATCGCCTGCTCGACGTCCCGCTCGACCGGGGTGGATCGCGACGGTCCGATCACGACGGTGACCTCGCCCTTGACGGGCCCCGCGAAGCGCTCCGCCAGGTCGGCGGCGGTGCCCCGCACGATCTCCTCGTGCAGCTTGGTCAGCTCGCGGCACACGGCGACCTCGCGATCGGCATCGGCAGCGGCCAGGTCGGCGAGCGAGCGGCCGAGCCGGTTCGGGCTCTCGAACGCGACGACGCTTCCGGGCCACCCCTCGAGCCGCTCGAACAGCCGGGCCCGCTCGGCCGGCCGACGTGGTAGGAACCCGACGAACATGTGGGGCTCGGTGGGAAGGCCGGACGCCACCAGGGCGACCTCGACCGCGCTGGGGCCCGGGATGACGGTGACCTCGATGCCCGCGTCGATCGCGGCGCGGACGATCCGTGCGCCGGGATCGCTGACCGCGGGAAGGCCGGCGTCGGTCACCAGTGCGACACTGACCCCGTCCCGCATCCGTCGCACGAGGTCGTCGCCGCGTGCGGCTTCGTTGTGCTCATGCACTGGGAGCATCGGAGCGGTCGAACCGGCGTAACGCAGCAGCGTCGCGGTGCGGCGGGTGTCTTCACAGGCAACGAGGTCGGCCGTGGCGAGGGCGGCGGCCGCGCGCGGTGAGAGGTCGTCCAGGTTGCCGATCGGTGTTGCGATCACGACGAGGCGCCCCGTGCCCGTGTCAGGCATGGTGGTCGGCGAACTCCCAGGCGAGCAGGCCGGCGCCGATCGTCCCGGCGGTGGGCCCGAGGGCGGCGGCGGCGACCTCCGCGCCCGCGTTCGGCGGCAGCGCCCGCGCCCGGTACTCTTCGCGCGCCGGGACGATCAGCAGGTCGCCGGCCGTACCGACGCCGCCCCCGATCAGGAATGCGCTCGGGTTGAAGATGTTCGCGAGGCTCGCCAGCCCCACCCCGAGATAGCGGCCGGCGCGGTCGAGGATCGCGCGCGCCGTCGTGTCGCCGGATTGGGCGAGCTGCACGACCTCCTTGGCCGACACGCCGGCGTCTCGAGCGATCGCGGTGCCGCTGGCCATCGTCTCGAGGCATCCGTGGTTCGGGCAGTTGCGCTGGCAGGGGGGGCCGTCGGCCTGCACCACGATGTGGCCGAGCTCCGCGCCGGTGCCGCGCCCGCCCCGGAAGACCCTGCCGGCCGCGACGACGCCGCCGCCGACACCGGTCCCGACGGTGAGCATGATCACGTCGTCGTGCCCCACGCCGGCGCCCACGCGATGCTCGGCCAGCACGGCGACGTTCCCGTCGTTGTCGATGGCGACCGGCACGCCCAGCCGCTCGGCGAGGGTCGAACGCACGTCGACCTCGGCGAGGTCGATGTTGGCGCTCATCCGCACCCGCCCGGTCGGCGCGTCGATGAGCGACGGAAGCCCGACGCCGACCGCGACGAGGGGCTCTTCGGACCGGGCGCGAAGGCCGGTGACGAGCTCGACGACGGCGTCGAGCAGCTCGGCTCCGGCGACCGGCGTGGGGAGGGTCACGGATGCCAACGGCGAACTGTCACGGGCCATCAACGCGCCCGCGATCTTCGTGCCTCCAACATCCACACCAACGACGACCACGCGAACCTCCCGGTCACGGAACGCGACCGGGGGACGCTACCATCGGGGCGCTTTGAGCCCGCCCCCGAAGAAGCCGTATCGGCGCTTCCGCGCCCACGGCCGCGCGACGAGCGTCCCCGCAGACGGGCTGGCGGCGCTTCGCACGATCAACGAGGCAGGCCCGAAGGCGCGCGAGCAACAGCAGGAGCGGCCGGCACGACCGGCGGCGGCGCGCGAGCGTCGACCGGCGTCTCCCCCGCCCCGACGGCGCTGGTGGTCGCTTCGCGGGGTGGGGCCCGGCGGCATCGCGGCCCGGGTGGGCGTGTTGCTGCTGGTGGTGGTGCTGGGCTGGGCGGGGTTCGGCTATCTCGCCTTGAGCGGCGCGGCGAGCGATGCGAACAAGCGCATCTCGGCCGGTGCCCGGGCGGCGCTGGCCGACCCGAAGGGCGGGCTGCTCGGAACGCCGGAGAACACCCTCATCATCGGCTCCGACGCGGATCGCGACCGCTCCGGGGCGCGGGCGGACACCCTGATGGTGATGCGGACCGATCCCGACGGGGGTCACATCAAGTACCTGTCGATCCCGCGCGACCTGCGCGTCGAGCTTCCCGGAGTGGGGCACGTGAAAATGGGCGAGGTCTTCGCGTACCGGGGCAACCGCGGCGTGATCCGCGCGATCCGCGACGAGATCGGGCTGCCGATCCACCACATCATGGTGATCGACTTCAAGGGCGTGTCGAAGATGGTCGACGCGGTCGGCGGGATCAGCCTCGACAACCCGTTCGAGCTGCGGGAGTGCGAGTACCCGGGCGGTCGGAGGGTGAGCTTCCCGAAGGGCCGGATCGAGCTGGACGGGGCGCAGGCGCTGGTGTACTCACGCGTGCGCAAATGCGACGGCGACGTGGAGCGGGCGCGGCGGCAGCAGTTGGTGGTGGCAGCGCTGAAGTCGAAGGTGCTGTCCTGGTCGGCGCTGCCGATGGCGCCGTGGCGGGGCGCGCGGATGGTCAGGGCGATCTCGACGGATCTGTCGGCGATGGATCTCGCGAAGCTCGGCTGGCTGCAGGGGCGCCTGAAGACGGATGCGAAGGACCGGGACGTGCTGGCCGGCGATCCGACGTCGATCGGTGGCACCTTCTACTTCGTTCTGGATCCTGACCGGGCCGAGACCCAGCTCCGCCGCTTCCAGAGCTCCACCTAGCCCCCCGGGGCTGAATTCGCCGGCCGCCCGATCGATGGTCCCGGGCGTTAACAATCAGGTTTTCGCCGATCGGCGGTGCCGGGGCTTAACAATCGCGCCGCGGGCCCGGATCGTTTCGTGCCAAACGACTTGCCGAGAGTCGGTCGGGTCAACCGTCACGGATACTGATTCGTTCGAAGGGGGGCCATTTCTCGTCGCTGGAGCCTTAAGCGCTTGGAAGAAACACCGGCGAGGGGAGCATCGGATGGGTCGTATTCGTTTCGTCGGCGAAGACGCGACGTACCACCTCATGGCTCGCGGGAACAATCGACGCCGGATCTTCGAGGATGACGATGACCGCGCCTATCTCCGTCGCCTGCTCGATGCCGTGATCGCTCGACGATCGTGGATCTGCTTCGGATACTGCTTCATGGACAACCACATTCATCTTGTCGCGACGACGCCCAGGCCCGATGTCGGCGACGGGATGCGGGACCTGCTGGCCCGCTACGCGCGGTACTTCAATCGCCGCCACGGACGAACGGGACATCTCTTCTCGGAGCGCTACCGCATGGTGGTGATCGAAGACGACGCCCAGCTGTTGACGACGATCCGGTACGTCGCGCGGAACCCGACCCGAGCAGGAGTGACTGCGGCGCCCGGGGCTTGGGAATGGGGCAGCTATGGGCCCCTCACAACGGGAGCGGCGCGGATTACTGGCCTCACCCCACGAGCGATCCTCGATCTCTTCCATCCCGACCCCTCGCGAGCTCGGGAGCTATTGGTCAAGTTCGTGGAAGAGGACGTTTCGCATTGTGCGTCCACAAAGCTCTCACCGTCGGCACCCAGCGTCCGGTCGCTCGTCCAGACGCTCGGCCCCCGTCGAGCTGTCGAGGTCGCAGCCGGTTTCGGATACTCGGGAGCGGCGATCGCCGCCGCTCTGGAGGCGCAGCATTCCGTGAACGACGATTGGTTGCAGGGTGGACATTCGATTGTGAAGCCCCGGCACCACCCAACCAGCGAGTAGCGATTGTTAACGCCCGGGACCACCGAGCAAGGAGTTCCCGACTGTTAATGCCCGGGACCATCGGAGTGGGATGGGCGGCCTGTGGAACGCCCGGGACCTAGGGGCCGGTGGTGCGCTTCGCGGTGTCCGCGGGGGTCGCTTCCTTGACCTTCTTCGTCCCGTCCGCTCCGGCGGCGCCGCCCGACGACGAGCCCCCGTCCTTCGCGGCTCCGTCCCCCTTGTCCCCGTCGCGGGGACGCTTTCGGGTGCCGTAGTCGGTGTTGTGGAACCCCGTGCCCTTGAAGTGAATCGCCGGGGCGTACAGCACCCGCTGCGCAGGCTTCCCGCAGATCTCGCACGTCGACAGTGGCTCATCGCTCATCCGCTGAATCGCCTCGAACGTGTGGCCCTTGTCACAGCGGTACTCGTAAACAGGCACGCAGTCACCCTCGTCGGTCGTCGATTCCCGCCGCGATTATCGCACACCGGTTTGGCACTCTCGACCTTCGTGTGCCAACCGGGGATCGGGACGCGCGGCGTACGCCGTTCGCCGCCGTCATCGGCCGGTTGCGGTGCGCCAACCCGGCCCCTAGCATCAGAGACCCGGGTTGGATGCACGGAGTCCGCCGGACCGCCCTGATGGCCGAACCGATGCGAAAAGGCGAGACCGTCCGCCGAGCGCTGATGCTCGAAACAGGAATCGCCGCCGCCGCCGCGCTCGCAGGCCGACGCAAACCGGCGGTGGGGCTCGTCCTCGCCGGGGCCGGTGCACTCGCCGCGTGGGGCGCATTCGCCCGCAACAGCCCACTGTTCGGGCGCGTCCTCCACCGCGGCCCCTGCCGCGACGGTCGCATCGCCCTCACATTCGACGACGGCCCGGGGCCGTCGACGCCGGCAGTGCTCGACGCGCTCCGCGACGCCGACGTGCGCGCCACCTTCTTCGTGCTCGGGCGACAGGCCGAGGAGCATCCCGAGCTGGTGCGACGCATCGCGACCGACGGCCATGAGATCGCAAGCCACGGCTACGACCACGGCATCCTCGTCTTTCGCGGCCGCGCCCACGTCGCGGACCAGCTTCGCCGAACCGAGCGGGCGATCGAAGATGCCGCCGGGCCGGGCTCCGTCAGCCGCCTCTTCCGGGCACCTCACGGCTTCCGCGGTCCGGCGACCGCGCTCGCGGCCGCTCAGGCCGGCTACCGGGTCGCCGGCTGGACGACCGGCGTGTTCGACTCCGACCAACCGGGCGCGGATGTCATCGCCGCTCGCGTCGCGCGAGACCTCGCGCCGGGATCGATCATCCTCCTGCACGACGCCGACGGATGGCGCCCGGAGGCGTCACGCGTCCAGACGGCGCAGGCCATCCCCGTGATCTGCTCCACAGCTCGAACGCGGGGGCTCGAGCCGGTGACGCTCAGCGAGCTGGTCGCGTGACGACCAACGTCACCGAGGTACGCCGGATCGCGCGGAAGGTCCGCGGGCCGATCCGGGTACTGCTGGTCGTCGCCGCCGCCGCCCTGGTGGCGTGGAAAGTCGATCTCGGCGCGCTGCGCGCCGCCCTGCACCCGACCTCGTGGGCCTTCGTGATGGCCGCGATCGCCGCGAACACCGCCTCCGTGGTGTTCAAGGGATGGGCGTGGAAGGGGGTCGTGGACGGCTTGCCGGCGATCCGGTCCCGCACGCGCGTTCGCGACCTGGTGAGCCCCCTCTTCGTGGGTTTCCTCTTCAACACCGTGCTCGCCGCGCGCCTCGGCGAGTTCGTCAAGGTGCTTCTCGCCCGGCGTCGCCTCGCAGCGCGCGGCGAGACCGTCGGTAACACGATGCTGCTGGGGTCGGTCGTGGTCGAGAACCTGGTGTCGACCATCGCTTTGGTCGCGGTGGTCATTACGGTCGGGCTGTTCCTCCCGCTGTCGAACACGGTGTGGATCACCACGGCGGTGGTCGGCTGCGTTTGCCTGACGATCATCCTGGTTGCGCTGCTGCGCAGCCCCGGCCGGCACATGCCGCCGTGGCTGTCGACCGGACCGTTATGGCACCGGGCCAAGCGAGCGTTCGCGCGGCTATGGGGTGCGGTCCGCGAAAGCCACCTCGGGCTTCGCAACCCCCGTCAGCTGGCCGCGGTCGCCGTACCGAGCGTCGCCTCGTGGGGCGCGCAGCTGGTCGGGATCTACTGCGCGCTTCGCGCGTTTGGCCTCGACGTTGTCGGCTGGAGCGGCGCGGGCCTGCTACTGGTCACGGTCACCATCGCCCAGATCTTTCCCGTCCTCCCGGGCAACCTCGGCGTGTTCCAGGCCGCCGTCGTCGTGCCGATCACCCACAGCTACCCGGTGTCGAGCGCGAGCGCGCTCGCGTTCGCCGTTGGGCTTCAGGCCACGGAGGTTGTCGTCGGCGTCGTCATCGGATTCATGTTCCTCATGGTCGAGGGCGTGAGCTTCCGCCAGCTGCAGGAGGAGGCGGAGGCCGAGGCGGAGGCCGAAGGCCACCACCACGACGTCGCGACCGGCGACTCGCTCGCCGGTCCCTAGGTGTTCCCCAGGAACCTGCGGATCTCGGGAACGGCTCGCGCGCCGAGCCGTGTGAAGATGAGATGGAAGATCGGGTCGGCCAGACGCCAGAGCCCCTTCGGTACGATGCGCGCGTCGTAGGTCACGACGGATCCGGCGCCGTCGGGCGCGACGGTGATTTCGTCACGCAGCCCGACGCCGTTCGGCAGCGCCGCCTCGACCACGAATCGCCGCCCCGGCTCGTAGGCGGTCGTCCGGTAGCGAACCACCATCGTCCGGCCGCCGAACCTGGTCGTCACGTCGTATTCGGCGCCCAATCCGGTGGCCTCACCCACGCGCGTCGATGCGCTCGTGGCCGGATCCCATTCGGGCACCCGGTCGAACGCGGCCATTCGCGCGAACGCCTCGTCAGGGGAGAGCGGTGAGCGGATCTCCGCATGGAAGCGTGCCATGGGCTTGAGTGTAAAGACCTGCGCGCAGCGCCACGGGGGGAACCGCTAGGTGGTGACCGGCGACATCACGATCTCGATGACCAGCGTCACCAGCAGCACGACCACGGCCAGCTGCATCAGCCGCGAGCCCGAGTCGGCCGGCGACCCAGGCGCCTTCGAGCGGCCAGGGGGCGGGATCTGCCACAGGGCCCAGCGCATCATGAGCGCCACCGAGACGGCTCCGAGCTCGGCGAGTCCCGACATGCCGAGCGCGGCCAGGGCGACACCGACGGCGATCCCGACCCCCACCGCGACTTTGTGTCCCTGGTCCCATCCCCTCGTGAGCCATTCCACAGCGTTCGATGCTATCCGCAACCCCGACCGGGACGCGAGGCCGCCCGCGAGGTCAGCCCCGATTCCTCGAGCGTCCGCTCAGCCGAACCGGCCGGTCACATACGCCTCGGTGCGCTCGTGCTGCGGGCTGGTGAAGAGCTGGCGCGTGGGCGCGCACTCGACGAGGCGCCCGGGCTCGCCTTCGTTCTCGATCGTGACGAAGGCCGTGAAGTCGCTGACTCGCGCGGCCTGCTGCATGTTGTGCGTCACGATCACGATCGTAAGCCGGAGCTTGAGCTCGTCGATGAGGTCCTCGATGCGGTAGGTCGACTGCGGATCCAGCGCGGAGCACGGCTCGTCCATGAGCAGGACGTCCGGCTCGACCGCGAGGGCCCGCGCGATGCACAGGCGCTGCTGCTGGCCTCCCGACAACCCGCCGGCCGGCGCACCGAGGCGGTTCTTGACCTCGCTCCACAGGCCGGCGCCTTCCAGCGCCCGCTCGACCAGCTCGTCGCGGCGCCCGCGTGAGAGCTTGATGCGGTTGAAGCGCGGACCGGAGAGCACGTTCTCGGCGATCGACTTCGTCGGGAAGGGGTTGGGACGCTGGAACACCATGCCGACCGACCGCCGGATGGCGACGGGGTCGGCGTCCGCCGAGTACAGCTCCTTCCCGCGGAGCCGCACCCCGCCGCGCACGCGTGCGCCCGGGACAAGCTCGTGCATCCGGTTGAGACACCGGATGAGTGTCGACTTGCCGCACCCCGACGGCCCGATCATCGCGGTCACCGATCGCTCGGGGAACGCAATGTCGATGCCGTCGAGCACTTGGTGGGCGCCGAACCACACCGAGAGGTTGTCGGTCTCCATGACCGGCGGCCCGTGGGTGACGGCCCGCACCGGGCGGTCGGTCCGGCTCGTCGCCAGCCGGGCGAGGCCGGTATCGGTGGCGGCATCGACGGTCGAGCCGGCGGGGTCGTTCATCGTGCCTCCAGGGGTTGCGTGAATCGCGCGATCAGCCGGGCGACCAGGTTGAGGAGCAGGACGAGCCCGACGAGCACAAGCGCCGCGCCCCACGCGTGCGACTGTGCCTCGGGCACCGTCGAGTTGATCGTTCCGTTGAAGATGTACACGGGCAGGGCGGTAATGGGCTCGAGGAGGCTGGAGGAGAAGAACTGCGCCCCGCCCGCGGTGAACAGGAGCGGCGCGGTCTCGCCACTCACCCGGGCGATCGCGATCATCACCCCGGTCAGCAGGCCCGGCGCCGCAGCGGGGAGCACCACGCTCCACGTGGTGCGCCACCGCGGGGAGCCGAGCGCCAGCGCCGCCTCCACGTGAGCCTGCGGCACGAGACGCAGGATCTCGTCCGCCGAGCGCACGACGATCGGGTACATGATGAAGGCGAGCGCGAGGCCTCCGGCGAGGGCTGAGAACGTGCCCATGGCGGCGACCACGACGATCGAGATCGTGATGCCGGCGACGACGGACGGTACGCCGAGCAGCACGTCGACGTACGCGCCGAGGAGCCCGCCGATACGCCGCATGAGCGGACCTCGGGATGCGGCCTCCCGGATGAACAGCGCCGTGAGCACCCCGAGGGGGACGGCGACCACCGTCGCGACCCCGATGAGGATGATGGTGCCGACCAGCGCGTGCTTGATCCCGTTCCCCACGACATCGGGCTCGCCGTCGCTCGTGAAGAAGTCGAGCGAGAGCGCACCTGCGCCCTTGGTGAGGCAGTAGCCGATCACGAGCCCGAGCGGAATGAACGCAATGGGGACCGAGGCCATGATCGCGAGCTCGACCGCCCGCGAACGGATACGTCGGAACCGACTCACCGGACGCAGCGCCGGCCGTGGTACGGCGGGTACCCAGGGCGAGCCGGGCAACACCGGCCGCGCCGGGCGAAGCTTGTCCGTGACCCTTCGCATCAGGATTGCCACGGCGCCTCCCATATGCCGTGCCCCCCGCCGGATCCGCCCTCCGCCGCCTCCCGAGCGGCCCACAAGCGACCGCGCGAGGAGGTTGATCGCGAACGCGACGACGAACACGATGACCGCCATGGCGACCAGCGCCGAGGTGTGGAGCGAGCTGACAGCGCCGTTGTACTCGAACGCGATGGTGGCGGCGAGGGTCTGCCCCGATCCCAGCAACGACTCGAACAGCCTTGGCTGGCTGCCGAGCACGAGGGCCACCGCCACGGTCTCCCCGACCGCGCGCCCGAGGCCCAGCGCCGAGGCGCCGACGATCCCGGACCGGGCCCACGGGAGCATCGCGCCGCGGATCATCTCCCAGCGCGTCGCCCCGAGCGCGAGCGCGGCTTCTCGCTGCTCGACCGGGACCGTCGCCAGCACTTCGCGCACCACCGCGGTGATGATGGGCAGGACCATCACCGACAGCACGAGGCCGGCGAGGATGAGCGAGCCCCCGAGCACCGGCCCCTCCAGGGCGCCGATCCCCATGTTGTGGTCGGCGATCCACTCGAGGCCCGGCTTCGTCCGAGGGACCAGCACGAGAAATCCCCACAGCCCGTAGACGACCGAGGGGATTGCGGCGAGCAGGTCGATGATCCCCGCAACGGGCCCCCGCAATCTGGACGGCAACATGACCGTCGTCGCGATCGCGACCGCGACGGCGATCGGGACCGCGATGACCATGGCGATTGCCGACGTCACGAGTGTTCCGTAGATCGCCGGGAGCGCACCGTACTTGCCGGCCGCCGGGGCCCACTCCGTGCCGGTGACGAAATCCCAGAAGCCCACCTCCTGCCAGGTCTCCTGGGTCTCCCCGAAGGTCCGCATGAGCAGGTAGGCGATCGCCACGAACCCGGCGAGCGCCGCGAGCGCGACAAGAACGACGTAGAGCCGGTCGGCGAACATGCCCGACCGGCTCCGCCGGAGTGAGCGCGCCGGCGGGGGTACCGGGTGTCCGGGACCCTCGGCCGGCGCGGGCCGGAGCGCCGTCATGGCGACGACGCTCCGGGTGGTGTGACGGTTGGTGAGATGGGCCGCCCTACTTGAGCTTGGTCATCTGCTTCTTGGCGGCGGTGAGGATCGTCGCCGGGAGCGGGGCGAAGCCGAGCTGCGTGAGCCGTGCCTGTGCGCCCGTGCTGTAGAAGTAGTTCAGCACCGACTTGACACCCGCCAGGCTCCCGCCCTTGCCCGCCTGGTTGAAGTCGGTGTACGCCAGGATCCAGGTCGTGGTGACGATTGGGTAGGCGCCCACCGCCGGGCTGAGCGACAGGTCGAGGAGCAGGTTCGACGGGATCTGCTTCGCCGTGACGTTGCCGGCACGGACGATCGCGGGCACCGACGGCGGCTTGTAGGTGAGACGCCGGATCGCGACGGTGCGCACCCTGCCGTTGATCTTCCGCTTGACGTGGATGACCTCGCTCTTGCCGACCGCGGCGAGGTTCTTGCCGAGCCCGGCGTTGCGAGCGTCACCGAGGTCGACGTAGCCAATGGCGCCCGAGTTCTGCGTCACACAGCTTGCGACGCCAACGTTGCCCGGGCCGCGGACGATCTGAGGTGCGGTCCACGCCGGTAACTGACTTACGCCGACCTTCGCCTTGAAGGGCGCGCTCGCCTTCGAGAGGAACGAGCTGAACGCGAAGCTCGTGCCTGATCCGTCCTGGCGGACGCAGACGATGATCGCCTGGTTGGGGAACTTGAAGCCCTTCGTGCGCGGGTTGGTCGCGTTGTCACCGACGATTGCCGGATCGTTCCACTTGGTGATCTCGCCCGCGAAGATGCGGCCGAGGGTCTTCGCCCGGAGCTGCAAAGCGCCCGGCTGACCCGCAATGTTGGTCGGGATGGTCACCGCACCGAGCAGCGTCGGGAAGTAGAGGACTCCGGCGCCGCCACGCTTCGAAGCGAGGTCGGCACGTTGCGAGTCGGTGAGGGGAGCGTCGGAGGCACCGAAGTCGACGACGCCGTTGATGAAGTCGTTGATGCCGCCCGTCGATCCCTTTGCGGTGTAGCTGCAGAGGCCGCCGCTCTCCTGGCACCAGGTTTGATAGGCGAGGCGGGGGAACGTCGCACCCGATCCCTTCGTCTCGGCGAGCGCGGCGGCGGCGGTGGCGAACAACGCGCCCCCGACGATCGCCGCGGTCATGGTGTTGCGAACGGAACGCTTCACAGGCTGAGCACCTTTCTCGTCATTTCATGAGTGCATCGGTCGAGGTCCACCCGATTGGCTCGACGCGGTGCCGACGATAGGCAGACCCCGCCGGCCATGCGGTTCCCAGGTAGTGACGTTCTGGTTGCGGGGATGTGAACCGACTGTGGTCATCGGGTGCACGAGACCGAGGAGCCAACCGCTCACACCATTGCCACCAGGCGGTCACCCATCGCGCCGACGGCGAGCCCTACCGTGGGCGCATCACGGGAGATTCGATGAGAGGAGCACCGATGTCACAGACCCCCGAGCGTCCGCAGCGCACCGACAACGCCCGGGTGATGGGCATCCGAAGCCTGCTCGACGAGGCGCACGCCAATCTGCCGACGGAGACCCTCGCGGAGCTCCTCCTGGCGGTCCGCCGCACGCTCAACGAGACCGCCGACGGACACGCCGGCTGGCGGACCAACTTCCAGCTCCCGAGCCTGCGCCCGGGGCTCTCACAGGCGGCCCGGGTGTACCTGCGGCCGGTCGACCTGCTCATCCAACTCAGGGCCGAGCGCAACGGGGGCCTCAGCCCCGCAGCGATCCGCGCCCTCGACGCCTACCTCGACGACCTCGCGTCGCGTCCGCGCGGCGCCGTCTTCGCCACGGTGGTCCCCGCGGCCTGACATGACGCCCGCGGGCTAGCCGACGGAGCCGCGGAGCGGCTGTGACTCGGGCATCGCCCCGAGCTTCCTGAGGGTGTTGTTCTCGATCTGACGGATCCGCTCGCGCGTGACGCCGAACGTTCGGCCGACCTCTTCGAGCGTGCGCGGCTGGTCGCCCCGGAGCCCGAACCGCAGCTCGATGACGCGCCGCTCGCGCTCGGGCAGGGCGGCCAGGGCTCGCCGGATGTGGTCGGTGCGCATCGTCTCCGACGCTTCGTCGAACGGCGAGGGCGCGCGCTCGTCCTCGACGAAGTCACCCAGCGCGGACTCCTCGTCGCCGATTGGCCGCTCGAGGCTGATCGGCGTCTGGGCAATGCGCTGGATCTCGCGGACCTCGGCGACCGGGAAGCCGAGCTCGGCGGCGATCTCCTCCACGCGCGGCTCACGGCCGATTCGCTGCACGAGCATGCGTTCGGTCTGCACGACCTGATTGAGCTTCTCGACCATGTGGACCGGGATCCGGATCGTGCGCGACTTGTCGGCGATCGCCCGGCTCACGGCCTGGCGGATCCACCAGGTCGCGTACGTCGAGAACTTGTAGCCGCGGCGGTAGTCGAACTTCTCCACCGCCCTGATCAGGCCGAGGCTGCCGTCCTGGATGAGGTCGAGCAGGGACAGGCCTCGGCCGAGGTAGCCCTTTGCGATCGACACGACCAGCCGCAGGTTGGCCTCGACCATCTGGGACTTCGCGTCGGTGTCGCCGCGTTCGATGCGCTTGGCGAGGGCGACCTCCTGCTCGGCCGTGAGCAGTGGCACCCGCCCGATCTGGCGGAGGTAGAGGCGCAGCGAGTCGAGGCTGGGTTCCACCGACAGGTCGAGCTCGGGCGCCCGGTCGGTGTCGGTCAGGGGGAGCGCGTCGGATCCGAGCGCCGCCCCCTGCTCCGTCTCCAGCACCTCGATCCCGCTGGCGGCGAGGTACTGGTGGAACTCCTCGACCTGCCCGCTCGGAATGTTGCCCCGGTCGACGGCGGCGGCGATCTCGTCGGCGTTCAGCGTTCCCCTTCGGCGACCGACGAGGGCAAGCGCACGGAGCTCGGCAACACTCGGAAGCGGCGCCTCGATCCTCTGGCCAACCGGCTTCATGATGCGACCGTCATTTCCACACCCCTGGGCTCGATGCCGTCCCGGTCACGCCCCTGTCGAGTATACGCCCGATCCGGGACGTTCGTACCACGCGCGTCGGCGCGGCATGCCGAAGGAGGGAGGTGGCGCGGCGAGACGGATCGGGGACCCACCGGACGGGTGGCCTTGTGCGACGCGACCGCGGCGCGTCACAATCCCCGGCGTGACGACAACCCGATCTCCCAAACACGCGGCCGAGCTCCCGGACGACCTCCAGGCATCGCTCCCCGCCACCCCCATCAGCCTTTCGAAAGCCGGCATCACCAGGTCGGCCAAATCCATACGCATCCGCCATGGCGAGGCCGAGCAGCTCTTCCAGGCGGAGATCGAGTGCCATGTCGACCTCGATCCTCTGCAGAAGGGCGTGCACATGTCGCGCTTCGAGGAGGCACTGAACGAGGCGATCGACGAGGTCGTCATCGGCGAGGCGCTGATCATCGAGACGCTCGCCGAACACATCGCGAGCCGGGTCGTCGCGATCCAGCGAGCGCTGCGCAGCGAGGTCACGATCCGGGCGAGCTACCCCGTCGAGCGCCGCACGCCGGTGACCGACATCCCCACGCAGGAGATGTACGGGCTGATCGGGATCGGCGCAGCCGACCGCACCTCGAGCCGCAGCGTCGTGGGCGTCAGCGCGCAGGGCATGAACGCCTGCCCATGCGCCCAGGGCTTGATCCGCGATCAAGCCGAGGTCGCGCTGCGCGCCGACGGCTTCGACGAGGCGGACATCGCTCGGATCGTCGAGCGGGTGCCGATCGCGACCCACAACCAGCGCGCGCGTGGAACCCTGCTGATCGGCGCGACGGACCGGGTGGTTCCCGCCGAGACCCTCATCGCGATCGTGGAAGACGGCATGTCGTCGGAGATCTACGAGCTGATGAAGCGCCCGGACGAGCAGTTCGTCGTCGCGAAGGCACACGCACGGCCGCGCTTCGTCGAGGACAGCGTCCGGGAGATGATCCGGGGGGTGACCGAGCAATTTCCCGATCTGCCCGACGGGACGTTCGTGCATGCCCACCAGGTCAACTTCGAGACCATCCATACGCACGACGTCGAAGCCGAGCGTTCGGCGATCCTCGGCGAGATCCGCCACGAGCTTGCGGGGGGCGGAAGCCCCGCGCACCACACGTCGCTCCGTGAATGGCTCTGGGGCGTCGGCAACGGTGCGTGAGCTCGCGATCACCGCGATCGGCACCGACCGGCCGGGGATCGTCGCCGGGCTGACGGAGGCGTTGCTACCGATCGGTGCGAACCTGCAGGACTGCCGCGCGGCGCTGCTTCGGGGCTCGTTCGCGATCGTCATGGCGGTGGAGGTGCCGGACGACGTCGACCGCGATGCGGCAGCGGCCGCCCTCGCGCCGGCCGCGGGGAGGCTCGGGCTGGAGGTGTGGGTCGGCGATGCGACCGCCGCGACGACCGAGAGCCACGCCGAACGGTGCGTGGTGTCGGTGTACGGCGCGGACCACCCCGGGATCGTCCATGCCGTCAGTCACGCGCTGGCGGCGCTCGAGGTCAACATCGTCGACCTGTCGAGCCGCGTCGTGGGCGACCCCCCGGTCTATGTGCTCGGTATCGAGGCCGAGCTGCCCGACGGGATGGACGCGGCGCAGGTCGAGTCGGCCCTCCGCCCGGTCACCGATGCACAGCACGTCGAACTCCACGTCGAGCGTGAGTCCGACGAGGTGATCTAGTGCCTCGCCCTGGAAGTGGCCGTGGGATCCGGCGCCACGGGACCTTCGCCGCGTGATCCGCGACGTCCTTCGCTATCCCGACCGCCGCCTCAAGACACCCGCCGTCCCGATCCGCGCTCCCGGCCCCGCCGCCCGGCGGCTGGCGCGCGACCTCGAGGACACCGCGCGGCACTACCCTCGCACCGTGGGCATCGCCGCGACGCAGATCGGCGCACTGTGGCGAATGGCCTTCGTCGATTGCACGGGTCACCCCAAGGCGCCGGACGCGGCCGGGCCGATCTGGCTCGTCGACCCGGTGGTCGAGGAGCACGAGGGCACGGAGATCGGCCGAGAGGGATGCCTGAGCCTGCCGGAGATCACCGCGAACGTGAGCCGCCCCACGCGAGTGGCGGTGGGCTACACGGACCTCGACGGGACGCGACTCAGGATCGAGGCCGCCGGGTTCGAGGCACGGGTAATCCTCCACGAGATCGACCACCTCGACGGGATCATCATCCTGGACCGCGTGGCGTCGCTTGCGCTGGACGTCTTCCAGCGCAAGCGGCGTTGAGCTGAATCCCCCCGGGGGTCGGTTCAGCGGCCGCAGACGGGCCATGAGGCCGCGCCGCGCTGGCTGTAGAGGATACCGGCGATGCGGTCCTGCTCGGCCTCCGGAGCTGCCGCGGGATCGCCCCCAGAGCCCCCGAGCTTCTGCCACGTCTGGGGATCGAACTGGTACTTGCCGCGGTAGAGGCCGCTCGGCGACACCGCGGTCGGGTTGCCGCCCGATTCGCAGAGCGCGATCTTCCCGAGCGTGGAGCTGACGTCGGTGCCGGTGCCGCTGCCGCTGGGCGCAGCGGGGGCGGACACCACCGGTGTGGCTGCCGCCCCCCCACCCGTGCCCGTGCGCCGCGCCACGCGGCCCTGCGCGGCGCGGAGCGCGGCGAGCCGACGCGCGTTGGCCTGCCGGCTGACTTCGGCGGCGATCAGCACCACGAGCTGACGGCGTGCGGAGAGCAGCACCCCCCGGCGCGCCGCGCGCACGGAGCGCACCTCGGCGAGGCGGACCCTCGCCTCCTTCGACTCCTGCTTCGCGACCTTCTGGTCTTCGATGAGCTGCACGCGTGCCGCGCGAATGCGCTCCTGAGTGGCGGCGATGCTCTTCACCAACTCGCCGTCCTGGCGCTGCACCCGTTCGAGCAGATCCATGCGTGCCGTGGCCTCGGAGAGGCTGCCGGAGCGCAACAGGACCTCGAGCCCCGACGGCTGCGGTTGACGATAGATCGCCGATACGCGGAATGCGAGTTGCGCCTGCGCCTTGGCGAGTTCGACGCGTGCGCGCGCGAGCGCATCGGTGTTGTCCCGGATCCGGCCCCTCACCGCCGTGAGGCGGGCATGTGCGGAGTCGTACGCGGCGGCGGCCTGGCCATAGCGCGAGTCGAGCCCCGCGATCTCGGCCTCGAGCCGGCGGACCGACTCCATCTGCCGTGAGATCGCCTGCGCCGCGGCGGCAACTGCCGGGATGGAGAGCACGACCAGACCGGCGATGACCAGGAGCCGGACGAAACGGGACCTGCGTAGCGTCTTCGGAGGGCGATCGTCGATCAGGGCGTCGCTTCCTCTGTGTTCGTTGTCGGCGTCCATCCGCGGGCGCCCGGGCGAGTCGATGACCTTACCACGAGGCGCCCGTGCGGGGATCCGAACGGGGTCGTCGCTGTCACCGCACTGACATCACTGCCGCCCGAAGTCGCTGCTAGTTTGCGGAAATGCTTGATGCGCGCGCAATCCCGCCCCGCACGTCGCGCCACCCCTATCTCGATTGGTGGGGGCTCGTCGAAGCGCCGTTCCAGCTCGAGCCCGAGCCGCGGTTCGCGTTCCCCAGAGACGCCCATCAAGAGGGGCTCGCACGGATGCTGTTCGGCCTCACCCAGCTCGGGGGGATCGTCGCGATCACGGGCGAGGTCGGGTGTGGAAAGACCATGCTCGCGCGCGCGCTCGAGCAGACGCTCGGGACCGACGGCTTCACGGTCGTCGGCGTCTCGAACCCGCCCCGCACGCCGTCGGGACTGCTCGCGGCGCTGCTGGCGTCGGCCGATTCGCCGGTGCGCGGCGGCGGTGCCGGGCGCCTCGCGGTGCGCCTGCGGGCCCGGCTGGCCGACGAGGTCGCGGCTGGGCGCCGGCCGGTCGTCGTGGTCGACGAGGCGCAGCGACTCGACGCGCGCGCGCTCGACGAGCTGCGCATGCTGACGAACTCCGGCGGCGGACCCGCGGTGCCGGTGGTGCTCCTCGGCCAGCCCGAGCTCGGCGCGCACATCAGGCGGCTTCCGCAGGTCGCACAGCGGGTCGTCGTCCGTTACCACCTTGGCACCATGGACCGCGACGAGGTGTCGACGTACATCCAGCACCGCTCGCGCGTCGCCGGCGCCACGCGTCGGCTGTTCTCGAGCCGGGCGGAGACCGCCGCGCACCAGGAGACGGAGGGCGTCCCGCGACTCGTGAACCTGCTGTGCGCGAACGCGCTGTTCGTCGGCTACGCGCGCGGCGACACGCAGATCGGCGAGGATCTCATCCGCGACCTCTCCGAGGATCGCGACATCGAACGTGAGGCAGGGGGCGCGGAATGAGCCGGGTGACCTACCGGGTGATGCTGGACAGCGCACCCGGCCCGAGGCCGACGTTCCGGCAGCTCGACGCCGAGGCGATCGGCACGCGGCGGCGCGACGCGACGGTGCGGGCGCAGGTGAGCCTGTCGAAGCGCCAGGTGCGCTGGCTCCGCGGCGCGGCCGCGAAAGGCGGCGGCCTCCACCCGGAGGACATCATCCGGGCCGCCGTCGACCTGGCCATGGAGCTCGACGTCGACTGGTCGTCGATGGCGCGCCCCACCGATCTCCGCGACGCGGTGCGCGGCGCCGTTCTGATCGGGCACACCATCTGATGGCGAAGGCCTGGGATGTGCCAGGACTCCATCAGAATGCCCACTTCGCCGACGCCGCGGGGCGCATCATCGTCACGCGCTGGCGCGAGATGATGAGCTACGGGCCCGGGACCATCGCCGGCGAAGACATCGAGGAGCTCCACGCCATGCGCGTCTCGTCACGGCGACTGCGGGCCGCGATGGACGCGTTCGCGGCGGCGTTCCCGGCGTCGTCGTTCCGCAAGCGACTCAAGGTGGTCAAGGAGGTCACCGACACGCTCGGCGCGGCGCGGGATCTCGATGTCGCGATGGAAGGCCTCATGGCGCTTCTCGACGACATGACCCCCGCCGAGCGAGTCGGGGTCGAGGCGCTGATCCTCGAGTACCGCGAGCGTCGCGCCGAGGAGGCGGTCCACATCGCCGGCCTGCTCGCGCGCATCGAACAAGATGAATTCGGCCCGCGGTTCGAGCGGTGGGTCGGGCGTGCGACGGGAGTGGACGTCGAGCGGCTCGAGACGAAGCCCCCGAGCGGGTAGCGATGGCGAAGCCCGCCCGCATCCACGGACTCGACCCGAGCCGGCGACTGCGGCCGAATGCGCGGCGGATCCTGGCCGTGCGGATCGACGAGGTCTGGTCGTACGCACCTCACGTGACCCACCCCGGTCGGGTGCGCGAGCTCCACGACATGCGCATCGCGTTCAAGCGCCTGCGGTACCTCCTCGAGATCTTCCAGGTCGGATTCACGGCCGACCTCGAGCCCTTCATCGACGAGGTCAAGGTGATGCAGGACCTGCTTGGCGACATTCACGACCGGGACGTCCAGGTTCCCATGCTGCAGGACCACCTCGAGCGCCTGGCGGAGCGGGATGCGGCTGCCGCTCGGGCCCTCCTCCGTGAGACCGGCACGGTCGGCCGCCGCGGCCGCGTGCAGCGCGAGCAGGCGTTCGAGCGGTTCCGGGCGCAGCTCGACGCGGCGGGCACGGCGTCGGAGCGCCCAGGCATCGAGGCCCTGCTCGCCAGGCGCACCGTGGAGCGCGACGAGCTGTACGAGCGCTTCCTCGTGGAGTGGCGCCGGCTCGGGGCCGAGCGCTTCCGGCGCCGGCTCGAGCGCGCGCTCGGAATCTGAGCCGGCGAAGGCCCGCCCACCGCGCAAACTGCGGGCCCAGGGGTGGTGGGCCATCACCGCGGCCGTGCTCTGCGGACGACTGGCCCTCCAGGCCACGCGTGCGGATGTGGCCACCCTCGAGGACGTCGTGATGCCGGCTTGTTCGCGGCCATGCTCCGCGCGGGAACGCCTCTGACGCTGGCGACACTCGGCGGGATGTTCTCGGAGCGCAGCGTTCGGGCTCTCGCTTGCGCTCGCCGACCGCCTCGGCGGCGTCGGCATCAACCCGGACCTGCTGAAGGCCCTCCCGTATGTGGTCACGCTCATCGCCCTCGTCGGCTTCATCGGCCGGGCGACCCCGCCCGCCGCCGACGGCAAGCCCTACTCGGGGGGCACTGATCGGCGCGGGCGAGCAGCATTCCGCCTCGGCCGGCTCAACGTCGGACGGTCGCCTGCGCCCCGGCACGTCGTGACGATTCACGGATCGCCTGAGCATCAGGCTGATCGCCGGGTCAGACCTCGCTCGTCGCCGCCACGATCTCCGCCATCAGCTCGCGCAGGTCCCGGTTGGCTTCGTAGACGACCACCTGGCGCTGCGCGCCGTTGCCGTGGTCGAGCAGATCGGTGACTGCCGCGAGCTCGTCGGCGCACCCGAGGTCACGTGCGTGATCGGCCAACTCCTCGAGCAGGCGCTTGATGAGGGCTTTCGTCGCGATCCGCTCGGTCGAGGGCAGGTCGACGATCTCGCCGCGCAGTCCATGCCGCGCGGCGAGCCAGCGGTTCTCGTCGAGCATCTCGTACGGAAACTGGTCCGGCATCGATCCGGACTCCCAGTCGGTCGCGAGCTTCCGGACGAGCGACTGCACGAGCGCGCCGATGCCGAGGGTGTGCTCGAGACGGGTCTGGGCGTCCATCGCCCGGATCTCCACCGTCCCAAGGACCGGATGGGGCCGCACGTCGTACCAGAGGTACGTGTAGTCCTCGATCACGCCCGACTCGACCTGGAACGCGATGCGCCGCTGGTAGTCGTCCCAGTCCTCGTAGTACGGGGGGATCCCCACCCGGGGGAACGCCCGGAAGATCGGCATGCGCGTCGACGCGAGTCCCGTCGCGTCGCCCCGCCAGAAGGGCGAATTCGCGGAGAGCGCGAGCAGGGCCGGCACGTGCAGCCGCATTCCGTTCGCCACGCAGATCGCCTTCTCAGGGTCGTCGAGCCCGACGTGGACGTGCATCCCGAAGATCAGCTCCTGCCGGGCGACGAATCTCAGCGCGCTGATGAGATCCCGGTACCGCGGTCGCGCCACGATGCGCTGGTCCTCCCACCGCGCGAAGGGGTGGGTGCCGGCGGCGCCGATCGCATACCCGAGCGGCGCGGCGCGCGAGGCAACCGACGCGCGCAGCTCCCGCAGCTGGTCGCCGGCCTGCGCGATGGTCCTGCACGGGTCGGTCGAGATTTCGAGCACCGACTCCATGAGCTCCGGCTTGACGTCGCCGTGGGCGGACGGCCCGAGCAGCTCCTCGATGGCGCTGACCAGATCGAGCGTGCCGGCGTCGAGGATCATGAGCTCCTCCTCGATCCCGACGGTGTAGCCGGTCGATGTGAAGTTGTGCTCCACCCTGCCGGTCAGCTCTTCGATTCCGGCGCGCGCACGCCGTGCACGGGGTTCCCGGCTGCCTCCCACTGGTAGTACGAGCACGCCGGCCCGAATGACGACTCGTATTGCTCGATCTTGGGGTTGCGTCCCACGTCCCGGGCGACCACGCTGTGGCGAAGCAGGTTGGGGTCGTCGCGCTCGGGCCAGACGATCACGAGGTGCGCGGCGGTGAGGAACATCGCCACGAACGAGCATCCGTCCGCCGGGCATGGCCACGGGTTGGTGCGGACGCAGAACCAGCCGGTGTAGTCGACGTCGGAGTCGTCGGTCCACAGTTCCTCTTCGGGCGGCTCGATCCTGATGACCTCCGGCTCGATGACGCCGATCTGCGGGCGATCGGTGCGCTCTTCCTCAGTGCTTGCCATCGCCTGATGTTATTGCTCCGCGACGCAGCACGCGCTCGTCGCCGACGCGGCGGGTGAGGCCGCTGGCGTCGAGGTGCGCCGCGAGCGCGAGCGCGTGCCGGCGCCCCACGCCCCACAGATCACGGAGCTCGCCAATGGACATCGGGCCGTTCGCGAGCACCTCGGCGGCCTGCTGTCTTGCGGTTGCCGCGGCGGCGGCGTCGAACCAAAGGCCGCCGGCGCCGACGACCGCGCCCTCGTTGCGCAGCTCCCGCACCGCGACGTCGAGGTGCGCCTGGTCGACGCCGAGGCGCTCGCCGAGCTCCGCGGGGCCGGGGGGACGCAGGCCGGCCTCCTGCAGGAGCCTGCCCACCTCATCGACGAGCGCGCTCCGCGCGACGGCGCCCGCAATCGCGACGCGGGCCCCGTCGCGGACGATTCTTCCCTCTCGGGCCAGGGCGTCGACCAGCGATTCAGCGGCACCGACGCCGAGGCCGCAGGCGCGGTGCGCGTCGGCGAGCGCCAGCCCGCCGGGCTGCAGCGCTGCCAGCAGCCGGAAACTCGCCTCGTCGACGATCGGCCGGTCGACGGCGAGGTCGTCCCGCAGGAGCACTCCCCCGGCGTCCTCGACCGCAGCCCGCTCGGACTCCTCGACGAAGGCGCCCGCGGCGCCCGCCTCGACGATCCGAAGCCGCAGCAGGGCGTCCGGGTCGGCCCGCTCCAGCAGCGCCAGCCGGGCGGCCGCCCCCGACCCCCGTCCATGCCGGGCGGGCGCCGGGTCGATTACCGTCGCTCCGCCGACGGTGCGTCGCTCGGCGGAGCGCAGCACGAGACGGTCGCCCGTGTCTGCGGCAACCTCCGCGTCGAGACGGAGCTGGGCGTACCCGCGCCCGCCCGGCGGGAGCTCGTCGCCCTCGAGCAGCACGCACGTGGCGGATACCTCCGTCGTCCCGAGGAAGGCCTGCAGCCGGCGGCGGGTGCGAAGCGACGTGCCGGCCTCGGCGAGCCAGTCGACGGCGACGTCCAGCATGGTGGTGGGCCGCCAGCCGTCCGCCGTCCGGACGACGCACGATCCACGTGGCGCATGGTCGCGGTCGATCCCGCCGAGGTTCAGCGCCACGCGTCCGCCGTCGGCGCGGGCGACCGTCTCGTCGTGCACCTGCAGTCCCCGCACGCGGCCGGTGCGACCTCCGGGGACGATCTCGACGCGGTCTCCGGCGTCCATCGGGTCGCCCCAGAGCGTGCCCGTGACCACCGTTCCGGCACCGGCCACCGAGAACGCGCGATCGACGAAGAGGCGCGGTCGCCCCCCGCCCGTCCGCCGCCGGGTCCGCTCGGCGAGCCTTCCGAGGGCGCCGCGCAACTCGGGAAGCCCCGCTCCTGTGACCGCTGACACTGTGACGACCTCCGGCGACGCGCCGACCAGCTCGCGCACCTCGGCGATTGCTCGGGCGGGGTCAGCCAGGTCGCATTTCGTCACGGCCACGACGCCGTCGTCCACGCCCAGCAGGCGCAGGACGGCGATGTGCTCCACCGTCTGGGGCATCACGCCGTCGTCGGCGGCGACGCAGAGCAGGTACCCGTCCACCCCGCTTGCGCCCGCGACCATGTGCCGCACGAACCGTTCGTGGCCCGGCACGTCCACCAGACTCACCCGCCGCCCGGACGACAGCTCGAACGGCGCGAACCCGAGGGCGATTGAGATCCCCCGCGCCTTCTCCTCTGGCAGCCGGTCGGTGTCGCGTCCTGTGAGCGCGAGCACCAGCGCCGTCTTGCCGTGGTCGACGTGCCCAGCGGTGCCCAGCACGATCGGCACGTCCTTCACTCCCTGGGTGCTCCGCTCAGCCGGCGCAGGCCGCATGCCGCGGGCCCCACGAGGCCGTGACCGCCCGCCTCCAGCACATACCGGTACGCGTCCCGCGCACCTTCCGAGTCGCCGTGTTCCTCGTAGAGCTGCGCCAGCTCGAACGCGGCGCGGGGGGCCTGCCCCTCGTGGCCGGTGTCGATCACCCGGATGAAGGCGGCCTCGGCGAGATCCGGCCGACCGGCCGTGCGGTGCGCCAGCCCGAGCTCGACGAGCGCGACGGCGGCGGCATCGGCATCGGGGCCGTCCGCGATCGCCTGGAGGTGAGCGACGTCCGTCACCGGCGACCGAGCATCAGGCCGAGTTCGGCGAGCTCGCCGGGGCTCACGGTCAACACGTCGAGCAGGACCTGCCCATCGGCGACCCGCGCGACGACCGGCGGGTCGAGTGCTCGGAGCGCCGACGCCATCGCGTCCTCGCCGTCCGGTGCGGGCAGTGCGACGGCGTAGCTCGCGATCTCGGCGAGCGGCAGCGATCCGCCGCCGACCCTGCCGACGGTCTGCACCACCTCGCCGCCGACCTCGGCGGCGAGTGCCTCGGCGCGGCGGCGAAGCTCGTCGGGCGGCGTCGACAGCATCCGGAGTGTCGGGACTCGCTCCCGGGCTGTCGCCGGGTCGCGGTGCAGGGCGAGCGTGGCCTCGAGGGCGGCGACCGTGAGCTTGTCGGGGCGCAGCGCGCGCATGAGTGGGTGCGCCTTGCAGCGCCGGATCGCGTCGTGCGTGCCGACGAGGATCCCGGCTTGGGGACCGCCGAGCAGCTTGTCGCCACTGAAGCAGGCAACGTCGACCCCGGCGCCGACGCTGCTGCGGACGTCGGGCTCGTCACGGTACGCCGGGTCGTCGACGAGGGCACCGCTGCCGAGGTCGTCGATCACGGCGAGCCCGCGGAGGCGGCCGAGCTCCACGAGCTCGGTGAGGCCCGCCTCCTCGGTGAACCCGACCACCCGGAAGTTCGACGGGTGCACGCGCAGGATCGCCGCCGTCTCGCTGCCGATCGCCTGCTCGTAGTCGGCGACGCGGGTCTTGTTCGTGGTGCCGACCTCCACGAGCCGGCAGCCGCTTGCCCGCAGCACCTCGGGAACCCGGAAGCCGCCGCCGATCTCAACGAGCTGGCCGCGCGAGACGATGACCTCCTTGCCCGATGCGAGCGCGACGAGCGCCAGCAGCACGCCCGCTGCGTTCGTGTTCGCGACACAGGCCGCCTCGGCGCCGGTGAGCGCCTGCAGATGGGCCACGACGTGGTCATGGCGGGAACCCCGCTCACCGGTGTCGGCGTTCCATTCGAGCGTCCCGTACCCGGCGGCCGCGGTGGCGGCGGCGATGGCGTCGTCGGCGAGGGGAGCACGGCCGAGGTTCGTGTGCAGCACCACACCCGTCGCGTTGATCGCGCGGCGCATCGAGGGGCGCAGGGCAGCACGGACGTCGGCGGCGAGCCCCGCCGCCCCCGTGCGCCGCTCGCGGCGGTCGGCGAGCGCGGCCCGGACCGCATCGACGACGTGGCCGCGAGCGTGGTGCTCGAGCAGCTCGGCGACGCCCGGATCGGTGAGGGCGGCGTCGACGGAGGGGAGCGCCCTACGCGGGTCGCTCACCGCGCACCGGGTCCCGGCCGTCGACCCATTCGGCGGCGCCGTCGGCGTAGATCATGCGCTTCCAGATCGGGGCCCGGACCTTGAGCTCGTCGATCACGTACCGGCACGCGGCGAACGCCGCGGGTCGGTGCGGGGCGGAGCAGGCGACGGCGACGCTGGGCTCGCCGACCGCGACGCGCCCGGTGCGGTGGACGGCCGCGACGGTCGCGCCGAATCGCGCGCGGGCCTCGTCGGCGACGGCGGCGAGCTCTCGGAGGGTGAGCTCCTCGTAAGCGTCGTACTCGATCGCGACAACCTCGCGGATGCCGGCTTCGCGCCTGATGCAGCCGAGGAAGCTGGCGACGCCGCCGTGCTCGGGGTCGCCGACGGCCGCGGCGACTTGGGCGATGTCGAGGGGGTCCGGGGAGAGGCCGGTCATCCGCCGCTCACTGGCAGGACGAGGGCGACCTCGTCGCCGTCGCGCAGTGCAGCGCCGGGCAGGGTCCATTCGTGGTTGAGGGCGTAGCGGAGCGCGGCGGGCGGGTCGCCGGCGGCGACCTCAGGCGGCAGGTGGGACCAGAGGGCGCCGACGGGCGTGGCGTGCGGCACCGCGACCTGCAGCCGCCCGGTGCCGGCCGCTTCGCGAAGCGACGCGAACAGGCGTACCGTGACCGAGATCTCGCTGGGCACGGCACGAATGCTACGACGTCCCGGCCGACGAGGACGCGTGGACGGCGCCGCCTCGCCCCACGTGACTGCCCGTTGCACCTGATCGGTGGTCCCGGGCATTAACAATCGTGATTCCGGGGAGGCCTGGTGCCGGGGGTTACATTGTTAATGCCCGGCACCCAGAAGGGGCCGAAAGGGAGTTGTTAATGCCCGGGACCACCGCTCAGGCGGCGGCTGCCGGGAGGCCGTGACGGGCGACGACGCGGTCGTAGTTCAGGCGCAGCAGCTCGATCACGTCGCGCACGTCGGTGTCGTCGGCGATGGGGCGGGCCGCGAAGCCCGGTTGCCCCGGGAATACCGGGTGGTAGTCGATTCGGCCCTGTACATAGAGGCGGGCCCACACGTCCTTCGGGAACCCGAAATGGGCCGTGCGGTCGCCATGCAGATGGCCGATCTCGCGCCGACCGACCCTGAAGGCGAACTCCCCGCGCGAACCCGGTCCCGCGGTCACACCGGGCCACGATGTGACCTCTTCGGCGATCCGATCGCCGGCGCCCACCACCCCGTTCATGGTCACTCCTCTCGACGCAGTCTGATGTTCACCCGACGGTACAACTTGAAGTTGACTTCAAGTCAAGCGGCCGCGGCCGCCGAGCCGACGACGCTTTCCCTTCGACCACGCCGATCTGCGGAGCGATGATGCCGAACGCATGCTCGCAGGAGCTCGCCGGCCAGGCCGGCCGGGGTCAGATGCCGCCGGCGGGCTGAGGTGGCCGGCACCGGACCTCGCGGGGGCGGACGGGTCACAGCGACTCGAGATGAGCCTCTGGGAAGCCCGGGGCGAGTCTCCTCTCCGCCGTCGACATCTGCGGATACCCCGACTCCGGGAGGATCACCGCCCGGGAGCAGCGCCCCGGCGGCCTCTGGGAGGTCCACCGGAGCGCAGGTGTCGCTCCCTACTGGCTGGACGAGTCGGGCCCCGTCCCGACGCCGCTCAGCCGAAGGTTGGCCGCACCGTGTTGAGGGCCTTCTCGGGATCCGCTGCGAACATGCCGCGGCAGCCGGGGCAGCAGAAGTAATACGTCGTCCCGTTGTGCGCATAGGTGACGTCGTTGCCGTCCACGCTGACCGTCATCCCGCACACCGGATCGACCGCCTCGAGCAGCTGGCTCGGCGAGCCGCCGCGACCATGGCTCCACGCGACCAGCTCAGCGAGGATCGCCACCGCGATCTCCTCCTGCGTGCACGGACCCAGGTCGAGCCCCGCGGGACTCCGCACCATCGCCAGGCGGTCGTCGGCGATGCCGCGGTCGCGGAGCGCCGCGCGCACGACGCCGGCCCTCCGGGTGCTGGCGACCAACCCGACGTACCCGGCGCCGGATCCGATCGCCTCTGCGAGCGCGTCCTCGTCGCCGCGCCCCATCGTGGCCACCACCACCGCGTCGGCGTCACCGGCGTCCGAGGTGACGCGCCACCCGATGGTCCGGGCGAGCCCCGCGAGCGTTCGCCCCGCTGGGCTGTCGCCGACGACCCGCAGCAGCGGGCTCGGAAGGTGCGGCTGAATGAACACCTCCACGGTTCCCTCCGATGCGCAGGAACTCACCGCGACGACCACGTCCGGGTCGTCCGCGGCCAGCTCCGATCCGTCTGGGCAGATCTTCACCAGGCGCGGCTGCCCGTCGGCGAGCGACCGGAGCGCCTCGCGGATCACGACCGGCTCCGAGCAGGCCCCGCCCACCCATCCGTCGATCGCGCCGTCCGCCGTGACGATCGCCTGGTTGCCGGTGCGGGCCGACGCGGGACGGCGCACGCCGACGACCGTCGCCAGCGCATACGCCGTTCCCTCAGCTCCGAGCCGGGCGGCCCTGGCGATCAGCTCGCTCACAGCGCCAACCCCGCGCCGTTCAGCGCCTCCCACACCTTCGACGACGTCAGCGGCATGTCGATGTTCTTGACGCCCGCGTGCTGCAACGCGTCGATGACGGCGTTGACGTACGCCGCCGGGGACCCGACGGTCGCCGATTCGCCGACGCCCTTCGCCCCGATGGGGTGATGCGGCGACGGCGTCACCGTCTCCCCCAGGTCGAAGGCCGGCGTCTCCCATGAGGTCGGGATGAGGTAGTCCATGAAGTTCGACCCGATGCAGTTGCCGTCCTCGTCGAAGTCGATCAGCTCCATGGCGGCGATGGCATAGCCCTCCGTGAGTCCGCCCGTGATCTGCCCCTCCACGATCATCGGGTTGATCCGCACCCCGCAGTCGTCGACCGCGACCATCTTCAGCACCTTCCACTCCCCCGTACCGCGGTCGATCTCGACGACCACGCCGTAGGTGCCGAACGGGAACGTCATGTTCGGCGGGTCGTAGTAGTGCACGCCCTCGAGTCCGGCCTCCATCCCTTCGGGCAGGTTGGTGTAGGCGGCGAAGATGCACTCCTGGATCGTCTTGACGCGGTCCGGCGCGCCCTTCACCTGGAAGCGGTCGCCCTCCCACTCGAGGTCGTCCGGCGAGCACTCCAGCAGGTGCGCGGCGATGAGCCGCGCCTTGTCGCGCAGCTTGCGGGCGATGACGACCGCGGCGGCGCCGCTCACCGGCGTCGAGCGGCTCGCGTACGTTCCGAGGCCGTACGGGGTGGTGTCGGTGTCGCCCTCCTCCACCAGCACGTCCTCCGGCTGGATGCCGAGCTGGCTCGCGATGATCTGCCCGTAGGTGGTCTCGTGACCCTGTCCCTGCGACTTGGTGCCAAGCTTGAGGATGGCCTTGCCGGTCGGGTGCAGGCGCAGCTCCGCCGAGTCGAACATCCGTAGGCCCACGATGTCGTAGTCCTTGCCCTTCCCGGCGCCCACGACCTCGGTGAACGACGCGATGCCGATCCCCAGGAGGCGCCCCTCCTCGCGGGCCTTCGCCTGCTCCGCGCGCAGCTCGGCGTAACCCATCTTCTCGAGGCACAGGTCCATCGCGGCCTGGTAGTCGCCGGAGTCGTACTCGAAGCCGGTCGCGGACGTGTAGGGGAACTGCTCCGGCTTGATGAAGTTCTGCTTCCGGAAGTCGACCGGGTCCATCCCGAGCTCGTACGCGGCGTTCTGGACGAGCCGCTCGATGAGGTAGCTCGCCTCCGTCACCCGGAAGGAGCAGCGGTACGCGACCCCGCCCGGCGCCTTGTTGGTGTACGCCCCGTCGGTGACGATATGGGCCGTCGGGATGTCGTACGAGCCGGTGACGATGTGGAAGAGGCCCGCTCTGAACTTGCTCGGCTGGGCGTCGGCGAAGAACGCCCCCTGGTCGGAGTGCATCTTGACCTTGAGGCCGGTGATGTGCCCGTCCTTCAGCGCCAGCTCGCCGTGCATGTGGTAGTCCCGCGCAAAGCCGGTGGAGATCAGGTTGCCGGTACGGTCCTCGATCCACTTCACCGGCCGGCCGATCAGCAGCGACGCGGCGGTCGCCACGACGTAGCCGGGGTAGATCGGCACCTTGTTGCCGAAGCCGCCGCCGATGTCGGGGCTGATGATCTGGATCTTGTGCTCCGGCAAGCCCGCGACGAGCGCGAACAGCGTGCGGTGGGCGTGCGGCGCCTGCGAGGTCATGTAGATCTTCACCCTGCCGGACGCCGGATTGACGTCGGCGACGCAGCCGCAGGTCTCCAGCGGCGACGGGTGGCAGCGCGGGTAGAACGTGTCGAGGCTCACCACCTTGTCGGCCGCCGCGAATGCCTCCTCGGTGGCCGCGGCGTCGCCCGACTCCCAGTGGTAGCAGGCGTTGTCGGCCTGCCCTTCCTTGTCGTCGCGGATGAGGGGCGCCCCGGGCGCCATGGCCTGCTGCGGGCTGGTGATCGCCTGCAGCGGCTCGTAGTCCACGTCGATGAGCTCGAGCGCGTCGTGCGCCTGGTACGCCGTCTCGGCGATGACGCAGGCGACCTCCTGCCCCTGGAAGCGCACCTTGTCGGTGGCCAGCACCGCCTGGGTGTCGCCTGACAGCGTCGGCATCCAGGCGAGGTTGTGCGCCGCGAGGATCTCCCCCGTCACCACGACGATCACGCCCGGCGCCGCGCTGGCCCGTGACGTGTCGATCGAATTGATCTTCGCGTGCGCGTACGGGCTGCGAAGGATCGCCATGTGGAGCATGTTGGGCAGCACGACGTCGTCGACGTAGTTGCCGCGCCCCTGGATGAAGCGGGCGTCCTCGAGCCGCTTGACGCTGTGGCCGAGGCCTCGAATCTCGGTCGTCACGACCCACCTCCCTCAGCGAGCTTCTTCGCCGCGTACTGCACGGCCTTGACGATGTTCGTGTACCCGGTGCACCGGCAGATCTGGCCGGACAGCGCCCACCGGATCTCCTCCTCGCTGGGGTTGGGGTTGTCCTTCAGCAACGCGACGGAGGTCAGCATCATCCCCGGGGTGCAGAACCCGCACTGCAGGCCGTGCTCCTCGTGGAATCCCTCCTGTACCGGGTGGAGCCCGGCCGGGCCCTTGAGCCCCTCGACGGTGGTGATCTCGCAGCCCTCCGCCTGCACCGCGAACATGGTGCACGACTTCATGGGGACGCCGTCGACGAGGACGGTGCACGCGCCGCAGCTCGTGGTGTCACACCCGATATGCGTTCCGGTGAGGCCGAGCGATTCGCGGATGTAATGGACGAGCAGCATGCGCGGCTCGACCTCGGCGCTCCGAGCCGCCCCGTTGATGGTGACCGCGACCGACCTGGTGGCCGGGGGTGCGTCGGTGCTCACAGTGCGCCTCCCTTCGCCTGACGGATGGATTCGGTGAGCGCGCGCTCGGTGAACACCCGCACCACGCTCCGCTTGTACTCCACGCTGCCCCGGTTGTCGGCCGTGGGATCGGCCGCGGCCGCCGCGAGGTTCGCTGCCGCCCTGATGAGCTCGTCCGACGGCTCCTTGCCGGCGAGCAACTCCTCGGCGTCGGTCGCCTGGATGTTCCGCGCGCCGACGCCGGTGAGCGCGATCCCCGCCCTGCCGATCGAGCCGTTCGCCATGGTCACCTGGGCGGCCACCGCGGCGGTCGCGTAGTCGCCGACCTTTCGCTCCAGCTTGAGGTACGTACCCCCTGTGGCCGCACCGGGATCGGGCACGACGACCTCCGTGATGATCTCGTTCGGCGCAAGCTGCGTCTCGAACGGACCGGTGACGAGCTCGCCGACCGGAATGCGTCGCGATCCGCTCGGGCCCTCGGCGACGACCTCGCCGCGGGCGGCCATCATCGTCGATGCCCAGTCACCCTGCGGGTCGGCATGGGCGAGCGAGCCGCACACCGTCCCCCGGTTGCGCACCAGCGGATCGGCCACCAGGCGTGCGGTCGCGCCGAGGAGCCCCCACCGGCCGCCGTGCAGCAGCTCGGCGCGCTCCGCGTCCTTGTGGCGCACCAGCGCCCCGATGCGCAAACCGCCGTCACCCTCCGCGATCGTGTCGAGCCCGGGGATGCGGTTGATGTCGACGAGCACCGCCGGGCCGGCGAACCGGAATTTCATGAGCGGGATGAGGCTCTGGCCTCCCGCGATGACCTTCGCGTCGTGGCCGTGCTCGTCGAGGAGGGCGATCGCCTCCTCAAGACTGGTCGGCGCGACGTAGTCGAAGCTGGCCGGGTACATAGGTTCCCCCTTTGACGAACCGGCCCGTCGAGCATACGCCTTTTGTTACGCTTGCAACGACCTTACGGGTGGTTCCGAGCGGGGCTCGCGGCACGGCCCCGGAAGGCCACGCACCGACCGGCCACGGCGAGTGAATCGCCCGAGGGTGACGCTAGAGGCTCGCGCCGATGCGGGCGCCGGCCCAGATGCCCGCGACGCCGCCGAGGATCGAGAAGACGACGCCGGCGACCGAGAGCATGCCCCCTCCCCAGAGGCTCGGCACGAGCCCTCCGAGGGTGGAGCCGACCAGCACCGCGATCATCATCACCCCGCGCATGCCACTCCATCGGCACGCGGGGCGCTCGACGTGAGTGCGGGGCGGGGGTCACGTCGGGAGCTGCTCCTCGATGCTCGACCGCGCCGCGTGGATGTGGCGGCGCATGAGGATCTCGGCGAGCTCACCGTCCCGGGCCTCGATCGCGTCGAGGATCTGGTGGTGCTCCTTGAGGGCCCGCTGCGGGCGGCGGCTCACGTGGCTGGAGCGGTACCGGTAGAGCCGGACCCGGTGGTAGAGCTGGCCCGCGAGGAACGCGATGAGCTCGTCGTTGCGGCTCGCCTGGACGACGCGGAAGTGGAAGTCGAGGTAGCCCTCCTCCTGGAAGTAGCTGCGGTCGGCCTGCACCTCCGGGAGCCGCTCGTGATCGACGAGGAGCTGCCGCAGCGAGGCGATCTCGTCGTCGCTCATCACCTCCGCCGCCAGCCGGCACGCCATGCCCTCGAGCGCCTCGCGCACCGCGTAGAGGTCGGCGAGCTCGCGCCGCCCCACCACGGCGACCCGGGCTCCCTGGTGGGGTCGGCGCTCGACCAGCCGCATGCCCTCGAGCCGCTGGAGCGCCTCCCGGAGCGGCCCCCGGCTCGTGCCGAACCGCTGCGCGAGCTCGGGCTCGCTGAGCTTCTCGCCGGAGGTCAGCTCGCCCGACACGATCGCCTCCACCAGGCGCTCGGTGAGGCACGCCGCGAGCGTCGACGCGGTGTCGGCGGAGACGCCGGCGGGCGCCGGACTGTCGACAGTTTCGCTCATGAACCCGATCCTGAAGCGCCGTCTGCCCGAATTCAAGTCGGATTGTCGACACTTCAGCGGGCCGGAGCGCCCTGTCGGGACGGTTGCTGTGGTAGCGTCGCGCCTCCCGGCGAGTCGGGGACCGGGGTTGACGACCAGGCACCTTGGGGGGACGGTTGGCGGACCGAAGCGCCGACAGCGAACGCATGACCGAGTCCGGGATCCCCGTGGCCCCGGTGTTCGACGCCGCGTCGGTGGCGGACCTCGATCTGGCGGAGCGGCTCGGGGAGCCCGGCCACTACCCCTTCGCCCGGGGCGTGCACGCCTCGATGTACCGGCAGCGCCCGTGGACGATGCGTCAGTACGCCGGCTTCGCGACGGCCGAGGAGACCAACGAGCGGTTCCGCTACCTGCTCGACCATGGAGCCCCCGGCCTGTCGATGGCGTTCGACCTGCCCACCCAGCTCGGCATGGACTCCGACGATCCCCGGGCACTGGGCGAGGTCGGCCGGGTGGGCGTCGCGATCGACTCAATCGAGGACATGGCCCGCGTGTTCGACGGGATCGACCCGGTCGTCGTGTCGACGAGCATGACCATCAACGCTCCCGCCTCCGTGCTGCTCCTGCTCTACCAGCTGGTCGCCGAGGAGAAGGGCGACCGCACCCGGGAGCTGCGCGGCACCATCCAGAACGACGTGCTGAAGGAGTACGTCGCTCGCGGCAACTACATCTTCCCGCCGGCCCAGTCGATGCGCCTCACCGTCGACACGTTCGCGTACTGCAACACGGAGCTGCCGAACTGGAACACGATCTCGATCTCGGGGTACCACATCCGCGAGGCCGGCTCGACGGCGGTGCAGGAGGTGGCGTTCACCCTCGCCAACGGCATCGCCTATGTGCAGGCCGCAATCGACGCCGGCCTGTCGGTCGACACGTTCGGTCCCCGGCTGTCGTTCTTCTTCAACGCCCACAACAACATCTTCGAGGAGGTCGCCAAGTTCAGGGCCGCCCGGCGCCTGTGGGCGGGCATCATGCGCGAACGGTTCGGCGCGACGAATGACCGGGCGATGATGCTGCGCTTCCACGCCCAGACCGGCGGGTCGACCCTCACCGCGCAGCAGCCGGAGAACAACATCGTCCGCGTCGCGACCCAGGTGCTGTCCGCCGCGCTCGGCGGGGCCCAGTCCATCCACGCCAACGGCTTCGACGAGGCGCTGGCGCTGCCCACGGAGCGCGCCGCGAAGCTCGCCCTGCGCACCCAGCAGGTGATCGCCGCCGAGAGCGGCATCACCGACACCGTCGACCCGCTCGGCGGCTCGTGGTACGTGGAGTCGCTCACGGCGGAGATCGAGCGCCGGGCGTCGGCGTTGATCGACGAGATCGACCGGCGCGGCGGCGCGGTGCAGTGCATCGACCTGATGTCACAGCAGATCCACGACTCCGCGTACCGCCACCAGCTCGAGGTGGCTTCGGGCGAGCGCCCGATCGTCGGCATCAACACGTACACCGAGGAGGACGACGTCGACACCGAGATCCTGAGGATCGACCCGGAGATCGAACGGGCCCAGGTCGCCCGCCTCGCCGAGCTGCGCGCCCGGCGCGACGCCGGCGACGTCGCGCGGGGTCTCGACGCCGTGCGTGCCGCCGCTCGCGGCTCCGACAACCTCCTCTACCCCATGCGCGACGCGCTCAGGGCCCGCGCCACGGTCGGCGAGGTCTGCAACGTGCTGCGCGAGGAATGGGGCGAGCACGACCGGAGGACTCGTCCCACCCAGCCCGGGCGGCCGGAGGCCGCCGCCTCATGAGCATCGAGGACAAGCGCCAGCGGCTGCAGGATCTCCGCGGCGAGGCGATCCACGCCGGCACCGAGGCGGCCGTCGAGCGCCAGCACGCGCGGGGCAAGCTCACCGCCCGCGAGCGCATCGACCTGCTGCTCGACCCGGGCTCGTTCGTGGAGCTCGACATGTTCACGCGCCACCGGGCCCACGGCTTCGGGCTCGAGGACAACCGCCCGTGGGGTGACGGGGTGGTGACCGGCCACGGCACGATCGACGGTCGCAAGGTATGCGTCTTCAGCCAGGACTTCACCGTGTTCGGCGGCAGCCTGGGCGAGGTGTTCGCCGAGAAGATCTGCAAGGTCATGGATCTCGGCGTGAAGATGGGGTGCCCGGTGATCGGCATCAACGACTCCGGCGGCGCGCGCATCCAGGAGGGGGTGGTCAGCCTCGGCGGCTATGCCGACATCTTCTTCCGCAACGTCCGGGCCAGCGGCGTGGTGCCGCAGATCAGCGTGGTGATGGGCCCCTGCGCCGGCGGCGCCGTCTATAGCCCGGCGATCACCGACTTCATCTTCATGGTCAAGGGCACGAGCCACATGTTCATCACGGGCCCGGAGGTCATCAAGACGGTGACCGGCGAGGAGGTGACGATGGAGGAGCTCGGTGGCGCCCTGTCG
The DNA here is from genome assembly GCA_963777565.1 of uncultured Thermoleophilia bacterium. Taxonomy (GTDB): domain Bacteria; phylum Actinomycetota; class Thermoleophilia; order Miltoncostaeales; family Miltoncostaeaceae; genus CALMEC01. Next base: position 62,347 of record CAVZQZ010000007.1, on the reverse strand, counting down.
CACGCCACGCGCTCGGGCGTCGCCCACTTCGCGTCGGAGAGCGAGGAGGAGTGCCTCGAGATGGTGCGCGAGCTCCTCTCGTTCATCCCGCAGAACAACCTCGAGATGCCGCCCTACGAGGAGCCAGACGACGTTCCGGACCGGCAGGACGACGCGCTCAAGTCGATCGTTCCGGACCTCCCGACGAAGCCGTACGACATTGTGGACGTCGTCCGCGCCGTCGTCGACGACGGGCACTTCTTCGAGGTGGCGCCCCTCTATGCCCAGAACATCGTGGTCGGCTTCGCCCGGCTGAACGGCCACTCGATCGGGGTGATCGGCAACCAGCCGAAGGCGTTGGCCGGCGTGCTCGACATCGCCGCCTCCACGAAGGGCGCGCGCTTCGTCCGCTTCTGCGACGCGTTCAACGTTCCGCTCGTCTCGTTCGTCGACGTCCCCGGGTTCCTGCCCGGCACGTCGCAGGAGTACGGCGGCATCATCCTCCACGGCGCGAAGCTGCTCTACGCGTACGCCGAGGCGACGGTGCCGAAGCTCACCGTCATCACGCGCAAGGCGTACGGCGGCGCGTACGACGTCATGAGCAGCAAGCACATCGGCGCGGACTTCAACGCCGCCTGGCCGACTGCTGAGATCGCGGTGATGGGCCCGGAGGGCGCCGTGAACATCGTCTTCCGCAAGGAGCTCGAGGCGGCCGCGAAGAACGGCGGGGACGTCGCGACGCGCAGGGCCGAGCTCGTGGGCGAGTACACGGAGCGGTTCGCCAACCCGTACATCGCGGCCGAGCGCGGCTACGTCGACGACGTGATCGAGCCGGAGGAGACCCGCCCGTGGCTCATCAAGGCGCTCGAGCTGTCGCTCACCAAGCGCGAGCCGGGGCCGAAGCGCAAGCACGGGAACATCCCGCTGTGACCGTTTCGGCCGAAGTCGTCGCCGGAATCCAGCCGTCGAGAACGTTTGAATCGACCGAAGGGCGATTCATAGGCCGCCCAAGTGCCGTGTTCGAGGCGGCGTATGGAAGCCCGACCGGCGAGGAGGCCGCTGCCGTCATTGCAGCGGTGGAGGTGCTCCTGGAGGCCGAGGGTGCTCATCGCGAGCCCGACCTGCCGTGGGCCTACCGCTCGGGGTGGCGCCGCGCGGCAATCGACGAAGGGATACGGGGAGCGGATGTTTCGTAAGGTCCTGGTGGCGAACCGTGGGGAGATCGCGATCCGGGTGTTCCGGACGCTGCGCGAGATGGGGATCGCGTCGGTGGCGGTCTACAGCGAGGTCGACCGCGACGCGCTGTTCGTGAGCCACGCCGACGAGGCGTTCCTGATCGGTCCCGGTCCGGCCACCGAGTCGTATCTCAAGATCGAGGCGATCCTCGAGACGGCATTGCGGGCGGGCGCCGAGGCGATCCACCCCGGCTACGGCTTCCTCGCGGAGAACGCGACGTTCGCCCGCGCCTGCGCCGAGGCCGGCATCGTGTTCATCGGTCCCCCACCCGAGGCGATCGACGCGATGGGGTCCAAGATCGGCGCGCGGGCGCTGATGCACGAGGCGGGCGTGCCGATCGTTCCGGGGGTGCGCGAGGAGGTTCCGACCCTGGCCAAGGCCCGGGCGATCGCAAAGCAGATCGGATACCCGGTCGCGGTCAAGGCCGCGGCGGGTGGTGGCGGCAAGGGCTTTCGCGTCGCGCTGGAGCCCGGCGGGCTCAAGGACGCGTTCGAGGGCGCGCGTCGCGAGTCGGAGAAGTTCTTCGCCGACTCGGTGGTGTACCTGGAGCGCTACCTGCCGGATCCCCGCCACGTCGAGATCCAGATCCTCGCCGACGCGCACGGCAACGCGATCTACCTGGGCGAGCGCGACTGCTCGGTGCAGCGCCGCCACCAGAAGCTCGTCGAGGAGACGCCGAGCCCCGTCGTGTCACCGGACCTTCGCAAGCGCATGGGCGAGGCGTCCGTGCGCGCCGTGCAGGCCGTGGGCTATCGCTCCGCGGGCACGTGCGAGTACCTCGTGTCGGGCGACGAGTTCTTCTTCCTGGAGATGAACACGCGGATCCAGGTGGAGCACACGATCACCGAGGAGGTCTGCGGCATCGACCTCATCCGCGAGATGGTGCGCGTCGCCGCAGGGGAGCCGCTGTCGATCCGCCAGCGCGACGTCAAGCCCCGCGGCCACGCGTTCGAGTGCCGCATCAACGCCGAGGACGCCTCCCATCGGTTCCTTCCGACCCCCGGTCGCATCACCGGCTACCGCGAGCCAGCCGGTCCCGGGATCCGCGTCGACTCAGGCGTGCAGGCAGGGTCGGAGATCCCAGCCATCTACGACCCGATGGTCGCGAAGCTCATCGTCTGGGACGTCGACCGCGAGTCCGCACGCAAACGCATGCTCCGCGCGCTCGACGAGTACGTGGTCGAGGGTCCCAAGACCCTCATCCCCTTCCACAAGTGGCTCCTGAGCCAGGATGAGTTCATCGCCGGAGGTGCCTGCCACGCGCAGCTTGCGGCGATGTCAGACACCGCCACGCCGCTGCCGACCGCCGGCGGCGCCGGCGCGCCGGCGGCCGGGGAGCCCGAGGAGCGCACCGAGCGGCGGGTCACCGCGGAGGTCGACGGCAAGCGCTTCGAGGTGCGCCTGTTCCTCGACGGCGCGGTCGGAGGCGGCGCGCCGAAGCGCAAGCGGGAGCGCAAGGCCCATGCGGGTGGCGGGCATCACGGAGCGGGCGCGTCCGGCGACACGATCATCAGCCCGATGCAGGGCACCGTGCTCAAGGTTCTCGTCGAGGTCGGCCAGGAGGTCGCCGCGGGGGACGTGATCTGCATCGTCGAGGCGATGAAGATGGAGAACGAGGTCGCCGCCCATCAGGGCGGGACGGTGAAGGAGCTCGGGGTCGCCGCCGGCGATGCGGTTCAGGCCAGTCAGCGCATCGCGGTCGTCGCGTAGCCGTCAGGCGGCCGGCCGTCAGCCGCCGGCAGGGTGCGATGCGTCGGAGAACTCCCGGAAGAGCCCGGTCACGACGAACGCGACCTGTTCGCCGATGTCGACGGCGTTGTCACCGATGCGTTCGATGCTCCTGGCGACCAGCATCATGAGCGTCGCCCACTCCCGCGTGTCGAAGTCGGCACCGACCTCGAGGACGAGGTTGAAGATCTCCCGGTTGAGGCGGTTGATCTCCGTGTCGCTGCGAGCGAGCTCCTCGGCGAGGTCCACGTCACGCGTCGCGAAGCTGCGCTTCGCGTCGAGGATCTGAATCCGGGCGCGCCGGCTCATCTCGTCGACCCGCTCGAGGATCTCATCCCGGACCGGCGGGTCGTGGCCCGTGAGCGGGATGAGCTTGCAGATGTTCACGCACTGGTCGCCCATGCGCTCGATGTGGCGGATGACGTGCAGCAGCGCGGCGACGATCCGAAGGTCGGTCGCGACGGGAGCCTCCCGCGCCAGCAGGCTCAGCACGCCCTGGTGCACCTCGAGGTAGCGGCCGTCGATGCGGTCGTCGTCGGCGATGACCAGCTCCGCGAGGCGGATGTCCTGCCGGTCGAGCGCCTCGGTCGCCCGCGCCAGCGCCTCCTCGACCATGTCGAGGCCCTCCAGCGTGGCCGCCTCGAGACCGACGAGCTCGTCGCGGAATCGATGCCGGGCGTCGGTCTCCATCGTTCGTCCGGTGCCTAGCCGAACTTGCCGCTGACGTACTGCTCGGTGCGTTCGTCGTCGGGGTTGGTGAAGATGTGGGCGGTCGGCCCGACCTCCACCACTTCGCCCGTGAGCATGAACGCCGTGATGTCGGCGACCCGTCCCGCCTGCTGCATGTTGTGGGTGACGATCACGATCGTATAGCGGGTCTTGAGCTCGTCGATGAGCTCTTCAATCCGCAGCGTAGCGATCGGGTCGAGAGCCGAGCACGGCTCGTCCATCAGGATCACGTCCGGCTCCACCGCGATCGTCCGGGCGATGCACAGGCGCTGCTGCTGGCCGCCGGACAGCCCGGCGCCGGGCGAGCCGAGGCGGTCCTTGACCTCGTCCCACAGGCCCGCGCCCTCCAGCGAGCGCTCGACCCGCTCCTTAAGGTCCACTCCTTTCGTTCCGGTGAGCCGCAGCCCGGCGGCGACGTTGTCGAAGATCGACATCGTCGGGAAGGGGTTCGGCTTCTGGAAGACCATGCCGATCGCGCGCCGGACGGACACGACGTCGAGTTCGGGCGCGTAGACGTCCTGGCCGTCGAGCAGGACTTGGCCCGTCGCGTACGCCCCCTTGATCTCCTCGTGCATCCGGTTGATGCACCGGACCAGGGTCGACTTGCCGCAGCCGGACGGACCGATGATCGCCGTGACCTTGTTCGGCGCGAACGTCAGGTCGACGCCGCGCACCGCGTGCTGCTTGCCGTAGTAGGCGTGAAGGTCCCGCAGCTCGACGGACCGCCCGGCGCCCGCGGTGACGGCGGCGGCCTCTACCGCGGTCGCCTCAGGCTCGGGTCCCGCCGGGGCCGGGGGTTGCTCGGCCCGCGGGTCGGGGGTCGGCACCGGTACGGTCACGTCGACGGGCTCCTGTGCATTCGATGGACGGGTACTCATGACTGTATTCGGCTCCTGCGCGAGATGAGGCGTGCGGCGAGCGTCATGAGAAGGATAAGCACAACGAGCGCGAGCGCAGCGCCCCACGCACGCTCGACGATGCGGTCCTGCGCCTGGCGCACGTCGCTGAAGATCTGGATGGGCAGCGAGTTCATCTGCTCGCCAAGGTTGAAGGTCGTCGCGTTGATGGCGAACGCGGTGAACAGCAGCGGCGCGGTCTCGCCGGCCGCGCGCGCCACCGCGAGCAGCGAGCCCGTGACGAGACCGGGGACGGCGGTCGGGAGAATGACCCGGAAGAGGACCCTCCACCGCGGGGCCCCCAGCGCGAGGCCGGCCTCCTTCAAGCCGTTCGGCACGAGGTTCAGCACGACTTCGGCCGACCGGGTGACTACGGGGAGCATCAAGAGGGCCAGAGCCACCGAGCCCTTCCACGCGGCGAAGCCGCCGAACGAGCCCGACAGGATGAGGACGATGTAGATGAAGAGGCCGAACACGATCGACGGGACGCCCGTCATCACGTCGACGAAGTAGCGGACGATGTTGGCGAACTTGCTTTGCTTGCCGTACTCGACGAGGTACACGGCGACCCCGATGCCGATCGGTATCGCGATGAGCGCCGCCAAGGCGACGATGAGGATCGTCCCGATGAGCGCGCTCTTGATGCCGCCGGGATCGCCGATGAAGCGCCCTGTGGGGTCGCTAGTGAAGAAGTGCCAGCTCCATGCGCCGAGCCCGCGCCTCATGAGATAGAACAGAATGAGCCCGAGGGGAACGAGGGCGAGGAGCGTCCCCACCGCCATGAGCCCGCGCATCGCGGTGTCCGTGCGGCGCCTGCGGGCGCTGATCGGCTGGAGCTCGCTCATATCGCCTTGTCGAGCGCCTCTTCGAGGCCGCGCTCGCCCCCTCCGATGCGCTGTCCCCGCTCCGCCCGCACGACGTAGAAGCGCGCGATGAGGTTGACGAGGAGGGTCAGCACGAACAGCACGAGCCCGGCGGCGATCAGCGCCGCCCGGTGGACCGGATCCGACGCTGCCTCGCCGAACTCGTTCGCCACCACCGCTGCGAGCGTGTACCCCTGGTCGAAGAGCGCGTTGCCGATGTTCGGCGAGTTGCCGATCACGAGCGTGACGGCGATGGTCTCGCCGATCGCCCGGCCGAGCCCCAGCATCGCAGCCCCCGCGATGCCCGCGCGGGAGTAGGGAAGGACGGCCATGCGGATCATCTCCCAGCGGGTCGCGCCGAGGGCGAGCGCCGCCTCCTTGTTCTCGGCCGGGACGGTCGCCATCACCTCGCGGGAGATCGAGGAGACGATGGGGATGATCATGATCGCCAGGATCAACCCGCCGATGAAGTAGTTGGGGCCGGCGACGTTCCCTCCGACGAACGGGAGGAATGCGAACGTGTCGGAGAACCATTGCTCCGCCGGCCGCAGCTTCGGGATCAGGAAGTAGATGCCCCACAAGCCGTAGACGACCGACGGAACGGCGGCGAGGAGCTCGACGAGCGTCGAGAGCATCTCCCGCATCTTGCGTGGGCAGAGCTCGGTGAGGAACACGGCCGTTGCGACCGCAACCGGGATGCCGATGAGGAGGGCCACGCCCGAGGTGATCAGCGTCCCGACGATGAGCGGCCATGCGCCGAACCGGCCGGCCGAGACGTTCCACTCGTTGTCGAAGATGAACCCGAGGTGGCCGAATTTGGCGAACGCCGGGTGCGCCTCGACGTAGAGGCGCACGAAGAAGAAGGCGATGATGGCCAGGATGAGCCCGGCGAGTCCGGCGAGGACCCACTTCAGGAGCCGATCCGGAAGGCGCGACGGGGCGACACGCCCGAGTGCCAGGCGGGCCCCCCTGCCGCGCTTCACGGTATCGGTCGTCACAGCCGAAATGCTACGTCAGCGGAGTTCCATTGCACTGCAGGGCCGCGACCTTGGCTTTCGCCGCGGCCAGCGTCGGCGCCCGGAAGTGGTGCGTACTGCAGATCGGGAGCGACCGCCTGCCCGTCGCCAAGCGCGTAGTCGAGCCAGATCTTCACGTCGTTGGCCGTCGACTCGCTGTAGCCGGCCTTGCACATGTCCTGGTAGACCAGCAGGAACGTGGCCGATGCGATCGGGTAGGCGTCGGCGCCCGGAGCGTCGATGGTGTTGAACCGCAGGTCGGCGGGCAGCGTGATGCCCGCCCCGGCGGCCGAGGTCGACTCGAGCGACGGGGTGACGTAGTTGCCGGCCTTGTTCTTCAGCGCGGCGGTAGTGAAGTCGTTCTGCAGCGCGTACGCCTCCTCGACGAAGCCGACCGCCCCGTTGCTCTGCTTCACGCAGGCCGCGACGCCGTCGTTGCCCTTCGCGCCGGTGCCGGTGGGCCACTGGACGGCCTTGTCGCTGCCGACCTTCGACTTCCACTCGGCCGAGTACGCGCTCAGGAACGTGGTGAACAGCTTGGTCGTGCCCGACTCGTCCGAGCGGTGGCAGACGGTGACGTCCGTGGCCGGGAGCGTCACCCCCGAGTTCAGGGCGGCGATGGCCGGGTCGTTCCACTTCGTGATCTTGCCGAGGAAAAGATCCGCGACCGTCGCGCCGTCGAGCTTCAGTCCGGTCGCGACGTCCTTGACGTTGTACGCCACCGTCACCGCGCCGAAGACCGTCGGGACGTGCACGGGCTCGCCGACCTTCTGGGCGGCCGCGACCTCCTCGTCCTTCATGGCGGCGTCGGTGGCGCCGAAGTCGACGGTCTTGGCGGTGAACTGCGCAATCCCGCCGCCGGAGCCGATGGCCTGGTAGTTGACGGTGAGGCCAGACGCGTCCTTGAGCCGTGCAGCCCACTCCTGGTAGACGGGCGCCGGGAACGTCGCCCCCGCGCCGTTGATCGTCCCGCTGGATTGCGGCGTGCTCGAGCCGGCGGATCCCGTCGAGCTCGTGCTCGACCCTCCACAGCCGGCTGCGGCCACGACGAGCGCGGCGCACGCCGCGGTCGCCATCAGTCCCTTCGGATTCACGTTCTTCCCTCCCGGTCGTTACTGCGTGAGGTTCTCAGGGAGGGGGTCTCCAATCGGTGACGATACTGTGACGAAGTGGTGACAATCAGGTGAACACGCAGCAGGCGAAGGCATCCCGTCGGCCCGCCTCGGAGGTAATGGGCCGATCGTCGAAGCGCGGCGACACCGGCGCGCGCGCAAGGTCGCGGACACCGCGCCACATGCTCATACGCCACTCACGCCGGAGAGCTACCTCGGCTATTCACGCCTCGAACGCTTCGACTCGACGCCCCCGGTTCGCCCCGGTCGTCCGTAGCGATATGCGGTGCCCGACCGGCTCCCGGCGGACCACATCGGCTACTCGGGCACCGCGACGATCGCGCGGAGGACGTCGAAGCCGGCGCCGGATTCGCGATCGACCTCACGTTCCGCGCCCGGCGGCTGTTCCTGGTTCTCGGCGGCGACGGCAGGCCGCTGGCCGGGCAGGTCCTGCTCGACGGCAGGCCGATCCCCGCCGACCGCGCCGGCGCCGACGTCGGCCCGACGGGCGCCTCGTCGTCACCGACCATGGGCTCTACAGCCTGGCCGATCTCGGCGCGGCCGGGTCCGGCCGGAACACCATCCGCCTCGCGTCGGGCACCCACGCCGACGCGTTCACGTTCGGTTAGCCGCCCCCCGCTCCGGAGCCGCCGAAGAGGCGGCCGGCATCGGCCCGCAGCTCGTCGGCCAGCGTGACCCGCGGGTCGCGGCGGACGGGCCCCTCGAGGGCAACCCTCACGACCCCCTCCTCCTCCAGCTCGCCGAGCGCGCCCATGACCGCCAGGACCCCGGGACGCCCGATCTCCAGGCCCAGCTCGGACACCGCCGTCGACACCGACAGCACGACGGTCCCGTCCTCGGGGCGTCCCTCGTCGAGCCACTGGAGCACCAGCAGCATCTCCAGGCGCTTCGCCAGGTCATCCGTCACCCCCGCAGGGTACCTCGCCGCGGGTAAGATCCCCGCGGTTCCCGCCCGGGAGCCGTTTCCGAGCGGGAAGGACGTCGGTTGGACCTCTTCGAGTATCAGGGTAAGGAGCTGTTCGCGCGCCACGGCATTCCGGTGCCGTCCGGCGAGGCGGCCGAGACGCCGGAGGCCGCACGGGCCGCGGCCGAGCGCATCGGCGGGCGGGTCGTCGTGAAGGCGCAGGTGCAGGTCGGCGGACGGGGCAAGGCCGGCGGGATCAAGCTCGCCGAGAATCCCGACGAAGCCGAGGAGCGCGCTCGCGAGATCCTCGGGATGGACATTAAGGGGCACACGGTCCACCGGGTGTGGATCGAGGCCGCGTCGGACATCGCGAAGGAGTACTACGCGTCGATCACGTTCGACCGCGGCGAGAAGAAGCCGCTGGTGATGCTCTCCGCGATGGGCGGTGTCGACATCGAGTCAGTCGCCGAGGAGCACCCCGACAAGCTCGCGCGGCTGCACATCGACCCGCTCTCGGGCTTCCACCCGCACCACGCGCGCCGGCTCTGCTACGAGGCCGATATCGACGAGGGCGCCATGAAGGGCGTCATCGACATCCTGCTCCGGCTCTACCAGGGCTTCATCGACCTCGACACGACGCTGATGGAGATCAACCCGCTGATCTGGACCGCCGACGGCCGGGTCATCGCGCTCGACGCGAAGGTCACCGTCGACGGGAACGCGCTCTTCCGCCACCCCGACATCCTCGCGCTGCGCGAGGCTACGACCGAGGACCCCCAGGAGCGGATGGCGCAGGAGAGGGGCGTCACCTACGTCAAGCTCGACGGAGACGTCGGCATCCTGGGCAATGGCGCAGGCCTTGTCATGAGCACGCTCGACGTCGTCGCGCTCGCCGGCGGTCGGCCCGCCAACTTCCTCGACGCGGGCGGGGGCTCAAAGGCCGAGGAGGTCGTCGACGCGCTCGAGGTCCTCCTGTCCGATCCCAAGGTCAAGGCGCTCCTCATCAACATCTTCGGCGGGATCACCCGCTGCGACGAGGTCGCGGAGGGTCTGCTCACTGCGATCGGGCAGCTCGGCTCGAAACTCCCGATCGTCGTCCGCCTGGACGGCACCAACGAGGAGGAGGGCCGCGCGATCATCAAGGAGCGCGCGCCCTCCAACGTCGTCGTGGAACCCACGATGCTGTCCGCGGCCGAACGCGCCGTCCAGCTCGCGAAGGAGGCGGCGTGAGCATCCTCGTCGACCAGAACACCCGGCTCGTGGTGCAGGGCATTACGGGTCGCGAGGGCGCGTTCCACGCGGGGCGCAACAAGGCCTACGGCACGAACGTGGTCGCGGGCGTCACGCCTGGGAAGGGCGGCCAGGACGTCGACGGCATCCCGGTCTTCAACACCCTCCACCATGCTGTTCAGGAGACGCAGGCGAATACGGCGATGGTGTTCGTGCCGCCGCGGTTCGCCACCGACGCCCTCTACGAGGCGATCGAAAGCGGCGTCGAGCTCATCATCTGCATCACCGAGGGCATTCCCGCCCACGACATGCTCCGCGTCTACACTCACCTCAGGCGCGGCAGCCAGATGCTCGTCGGGCCGAACTGCCCGGGGGTGATCAGCCCGGGACGGGCGACCGTCGGAATCATGCCCACGCAGGTGTTCCAGCCGGGCCGGGTCGGCCTGGTCAGCCGCAGCGGCACCCTCACCTACCAGATCTCCAAGGAGCTCGCGCTCGTCGGGATCGGCCAGAGCACCGTGGTCGGCATCGGCGGCGACCCGGTCGTGGGGAGCTCCTTCATCGACATCCTCAGCCGGTTCGAGGCCGACCCGGAGACCGACCTGGTGGTGATGGTCGGCGAGATCGGCGGCAGCGAGGAGGAGAAGGCTGCGGAGTTCATCGCCGAGCAGATGACCACGCCCGTCGTCGCGTACATCGCGGGCTTCCAGGCGCCGCCCGGCAAGCAGATGGGCCACGCCGGGGCCATCATCACGGGCTCCTCGGGCACCGCCCAGGCGAAGAAGGAGGCCCTCGAGGCCAAGGGCGTGCGCGTCGGGACGAACCCGACCGAGGTCGCCCAATTCGTCAAGGAGCGCCTCGGCTAGCAGGTGGCTCGGAAGGGGGTCGCGGCGCGCGAAATCAACGCCGTAGCCCCCGACCGGCCCGTCCCGCGGTTCACCCCGCGATTTTCGTCCGGCCGGACGCGGCAGCTAACCTGGTGAAGGATGTGTTGTATTCGACGTACGCTCACCGGCGTGGGCGCGGTGTCAGTCGTGCTCGTCGGCACGGCGATCGCGGCGGCTGAGACGCCGCCGACGACCGCCGTTCCCGCGGCGACTTCGGCGGCGACACCGGCGCTTCCCGGTCCGCCGAGGATCGACGAGTCGTGGACCGCGAGGGTCCTCTACCCCGTCGCCGCGCGGCGAACGCCGGGCGGTCGCAGCGTGATGAGCCTGCGCCACTACACGCCCTACTCGCAGGGACCCGGCATCTACATGGTCACCGGCGCGAAGGTCATCAAGAACAAGACCTGGATCCGCATCCAGCTCCCGAAGCGCCCCAACGGCATACAGGGATGGGTTCCGGAGGCCGCGGTCGACGTGCACCGAAACGTGACGTGGATCCGGGTCAAGACCGGGTCGCGCACGGTCCAGGTGTTCCGCAAGGGCGTGCCCATCAAGACGTTCCGGGCCGCGGTGGGAACGGGCGGCACGCCGACGCCGAAGGGGCTCTTCGCGATCTGGGATCCGGTGCCGACCGGGGGCCAGCTGGGCCCGTACATCCTGGTGCTCACCGCGCACAGCAACGTGCTGCGCACCTTCGCCGGCGGGGACGGCATCGTGGGCATCCACGGATGGCCGAACTCCGGCGTGCTCGGCCAGGCCGTGTCGCACGGCTGCGTCCGGATGTCGCGCGACGGCGTGCGGGCGCTCCAGCGCTACGCCGCCCCGGGCGTGCCGGTCGAGATCGTCGCCTGACGTCTGTGCCGAGCGCCGGACGGCGCTACCCGAAGAGGGTTTGCTGCAGCAGGAAGAGGTTGAGACCGACGATGAGAGCGGTGACCACGTAGGCGAGCGCATTGGTGCCACGCGTGTTGACGAGGTTGCCCATCGCTCGGCGGTCGCGGCAGATCAGCACCAGCGGGATCAGCGCGAACGGGATCCCGAATGACAGCACCACCTGGCTCAGCACCAAGGCGTGGGAGGCGTTCACGCCGATCGCGACGATCAGGAGCGCAGGCGCGAGCGTGATCGCACGGCGGAGGAAGATCGGGATCCGCCGCCGGATGAACCCCTGCATGACCACCTGACCGGCCAGGGTCCCGACCGAGGTCGCCGAAAGCCCAGACGCCAGTAGGGCGATGCCGAAGAAGATCTCCGCATGGGTGCCGATGATGTCACCGAGTCCGCGTGCGACCTCGTCGATGTCGCCGATCTCCGTGAGGCCACGGCTGTGGAACACGCCGGCGGCCATCACGATCATGCCCAGGTTCACGGCCCCGGCGAGGGACATGGCGATGATCACGTCGGTGCGCTCGAACCGGAAGAGCCGGAGCCGCTCCCGGTCGCCACGCGGCGTGACCCGCTGCTGGGTGAGCGCCGAGTGCAGATAGATGACGTGCGGCATCACCGTCGCGCCGAGGATGCCGACGGCGAGCAGGATGCTTTCGGTGCCGTCGAACTTCGGGGTCGTCAGACCGGTGAGGATGCCGGATCCCGACGGACTCGCAGCCACCACCTGCACCGCGAACCCGACGATGATGATGCCGACGAACCCCACGATCACGGCCTCGAGCCGCCGGAACCCGCCGTACGTCTGAAGCGCGAGGATCCCAAAGGAGAACGCACCGGCGATCACAGCCGCGGGAAACAGCGGGATGCCGAAGAGCAGGTTCATGCCCAGGGCCGCGCCGATCACCTCGGCCAGGTCGGTCGCCATGGCGATGAACTCGGCCTGGACCCACAGCGCCAGTGACACCGGCCGCCGGTAGCGCTCCCGGCAGGCCTCGGCCAGGTTGAGCCCGGTGGCGATGCCGAGCTTGGCGCTCATGGACTGGATGAGCATCGCCATGAGGTTCGACATCAGGACGACCCAGAGCAGCATGTAGCCGTACTTCGCGCCCGCGGCGACGTTCGTCGCGAAGTTCCCGGGGTCGATGTAGGCGACCGAGGCGACGAACGCGGGACCGAGAAACGGCCACAACGACCGAATCCCTCGCCGGTCGCCGCGGAGCGACTGCTCCGCCGCCGAGAGCACCCGCCGTTCGCCGGGCAGCGCGGTCCCGGCGGGGTCGATCGTGCGAGGGGGGAGCGGCGTCTCCGCCGGAGGCGCGGGCGTGTTCGGCATGCCGAACTTTGAAGATAGCACTGCCGAATACGGCGGCCGGCCACCTGCGGAAACACCTTCCGTCGCGGTGGGTGCGGCGCCGGAGCCGCGAGGCCGGCGCCCGGCGAGCGTTGGTAGGCTCCGCCCGTGAGCGCAACCATCTCCTTCGCCCGAGGCGCACCGTGCCCGGAGGCCCTCTCGGGTGCCCTCGTCGGGCAGGCCGCGATCGCCGCCCTCGCGGCCGATGCCACGCGGATCCTGTCCTACGGCACGGGGCACGGGTACCCGCCCCTCCGTGAGCTGATCGCCGCGAACCACGGTGTCGTCGCCGACCGCGTGTTCATCACCAACGGGTCGCTGCAGGGCTTCGTGTTCCTGCTCGACAGCATGCTCGGCCCGGGCGACCTGCTCGCCGTGGAGGCCCCGACGTACGACCGGGCGCTGCTGCAGGCGAGGCTCCATCGCGTCGAGGTGCTGCCGGTCCCGGTGGACGACGACGGACTCGACGTCGACGTCCTCGCGGCCGCATGCGCCGCCGGCCGGGTGCCGAAGCTCCTCTACACCATCCCCAACTTCCAGAACCCGAGCGGCGCCACCATCAGCCTGGAGAAGCGCCGCGCGCTGGTCGAGCTCGCCGAGCGACACGACTTCCTGATCCTCGAAGACGACCCCTACGGGCTCCTGCGGTTCGAGGGGGAGCACCTGCCGAGCATCGAGTCGCTCGGGGGCACGGAGCGGGTGATCTTCACGTCGTCCTACTCGAAGACGGTCGCGCCCGGGCTGCGCGTCGGGTACATCGTCGCGCCCACCGCGATCGCCGCGGGCCTCGTCGCCGTGGCCTCCCGCACCTACATCTCGCCGTCGCTCCTCGCGGAGGCGGCCATCCACCGCATCGTGGCCGACGGCCAGTTCGGCCCGAACGTCGAGCGGGTGACCGGCCTCATGCGCGAACGCCGCGACGCCATGGTCGAGGGGCTCCGCCACATGCCCGAGGGCACACGCTGCACCCCACCGCAGGGAGGGTTCTTCCTGTGGCTCGAGCTGCCGGAGCCGCTGTCGGCCGACGCCCTCTTCGACTCGGCGCAGCAGGCAGGCGTGCAGTACGTCAGGGGCAGCGACTGCTTCGTGACCGGCGGCGAGCGAACCCTCAGACTGGCCTACAGCGGGGTCGGCACGCCGGAGATCGCGGACGGGATGGAACGGCTCGGCGGCGTCTTCTCCGAGGCGCTCACGGCGGCCTGATGGCCGATCCCACACCGCCCGGCGACGGGCTCGACGAGCGCCAGCGCCGGCAGCTGATCCGGGTCGGGGTCCTCGTCGTGGTCGGGATCCTGCTGGTCACCTTCATCTTCAGGAACACCCGCGACGTCAAGGTGAGCTTCGTCTTCTTCACGACGACCTCGTCGCTGATCTGGGTCATCATCTCGTCGCTCGTCCTGGGGTTCCTGAGCGGCTGGCTGCTGCCGGGCCAGGTGCGGCGGTACCGCGCGAAGCGGAAGGCCAGCAAGCAGGGGGCCTGATCTCCGCGGCGCTCACACTGGAGGTGGTGCTCCAGCGCCCCGAACCGGCCAAGGCGTCGATGCTTCGCATGATGCTCGGCCCCCTCGCGCGACACCCGCCACGGTTCGAGGTGCTGGTCGTCGACCGGGCGTCGCGGAGGATCGTCATCCGCGCTCCGGTCGACGGGCCGGAGGTCGAGGCGACCGCGCTCGGCGCGCTGTTCGCCCGTGACCTGGAATACCTGGATGAGCGGGAATTTCTCAAACGTCATGGGCGGTCGCACCGACACCGCTAGGGACCCGTGGGGCGTTTGGTAGGGTGGCCCGGTGCGTCGAGCGAATGTCGTCTCCCGCAAGCTGGGTGTCATGTTTGTTGCGATTCTGTCGCTGGCCCTAGTGGGCACGGCGAGCGCGGCGAAGCAAATGACGAAGCTGGATGTGCTGCGGGCCGCCAAGAAGGGCAAGACCACGCCGCAGATCCTGCGGCAGGCGTTTCCGGGCACCCGGCTCGTTCGGAGCCAGGAAGCGCCCATCCGTGTCCTGCTGCTGGACGAGGTCCCTGCCATCGTGTTCTCGGGGCAGACCGACCTGGTGCTCACGGATGAGGCGAACCCGACGAACCGGCGAACGCTTATCGCGACGCACCGCTTCCAGGTGAAGCGCTCCGGCGGCAAGTACCGCGTGTCGGATCTGGATGACCCAAGTGTCACGTACGCGCTCACGGGCCCGATCGTTGTCGACTCCGGCACCAGCCCGGCCGGCATCCGGGTCGCCGACCCGCTCGACCGTCGCTACCGCGGCGCCCTGCGGTTCTTCGCGGGTCGCCAGAGCACGATCAGCATGGCCAACCACGTGGACGTCGAGAACTACCTCCTCGGGACGCTCCCCGGCGACATGCCCCCCGCGTGGGGAGCGAAGGCGCCGTCGGCGCTGCGTGCGGGGGCAATCGCCTTGCGCTCACGCGTGCTCACTCAGCGCAAGCTCTCGACCGCTCCTTTCGACTTCACCGCTGACGACCCCCTGTACCTCGGCCTGGACGGCGAGCGCGTCTTCACGACCAAGGCGGTGGGGGTTACCCGGCAGTTGACGCTGAAGAAGGGCTCGATGCCCTACCCGGCGTCATTCCGGTACGCGCCCGCAATGGGGACGCTGGTATTCAAGCCCCGTCTGGGCACACCAGCGCCGGTTGCGCTCGGGCCGTCGAAGCCGATCGAGGGGGCAACGTCGGCGAAGGCGCGGGCTGCGCTCGACCTGGCGCTCACCTACCTCGGTCTTCCGTACCTGTGGGGCGGCACATCGCCGAACACCGGCTTCGACTGCTCAGGATTCACCTGGTACGTCTTCAAGCAGCAGGGCATCACGCTGCCGCGCGTCGCCGCAGACCAGGCGAGCGTGGGGCTGCGCATCCCAACTGTCGCCCAACTCCTCCCCGGTGATCTGGTGTTCTTCGCCGACAGCTCCGGGTACATCCACCACATGGGACTGTACGTCGGCGGACCAAAGCACCAGTTCGTGCATTCGCCGCATACAGGTGACGTCGTGAAGATCAGCTCGATCGATGAGTCGTACTACGCGCGACAGTTCGCTGGTGGGCGCCGCGTCGCGCCGGCCTAGACCACGTCTCAGTCTGCGGCGGCGTCCATGAGTGCGGAGGGAACGGGGCGGCCGACTCCCTCGAACCGGGCGGCAGCATAAGCCAGCGCGTAGCCCATGGCCTGCGCCGGTGGTCGGTGGCCGGGGCTCGCATCGTAGAACCACGCGAGCACGCCCTCGATCGCAAGCGCCGCCGCGAGGCGCTCGTCGGCGGGTGCGTCCTCGAAGACGACCAGTGCCACCGCCTCCATCGCCAGCGCGAGCGACTGGATGCCGACCGAGCGATCGCCGAGCGACGGGCTCGGTCCGACCGGCGAGTGCGTGAGCCGCAGCTCGACCCGCAGGTCACCGGGCCCGGCGGATGTCACGACGGCCACCTCGGGCTCGTACACGGCCTCGCTGGGAGCGCTCAGCATCAGCGCGACCTGGCGCAGCCGCCCCTGGAGCCAATTCACCCCGGACGTCTCGACGGCGTTCATGGCGATCACCGGGAGCCCCACGACGAGCAACAGACGGTCCGCCGCCTCGTGCGCCGGCCAGCGCCCCGGAGGGGCATCGAACGTGACCGCCGCACGACCCCCGGTGTAGAGGTCGACCGTCGCGCCCGCCAGGAATCCCCGTCGTCCCATGCGTCACACCGCCGGTGGGTCGTCGCCCGTCGTGCCGGGACCCGGAGACATCATCAGCGGTAGCGCCCGCGGAAGGCGTTTGCCCGAACACGAGCGATGTCGGCGAGGAACCTCGGCAGGTGCGTGCGCACGTCGTACGTCGAGCCGGCGCGAAACGCCATCTCCACCGGGAAGGGACGCACCCGATAACCGAGGCGTCGCGCGAGGTAGAGCACCTCGATGTCAAACGCGAACGAGTCGATCAGCGCTCGGGAGAAGATCGCATTCGCGGCGCCACGACGAAACGCCTTGAAGCCGCACTGGCTGTCACGCACGAACGTCAGCGCGAGCACGCGGCGACTGATCTGCACGGCGAGCCCCGCCAGCAATCGGGTGACGCTCCGCTCCTCGCTGGCGTAGGTGCGCAGGCTGCGCTCCCCCGTCGCAACGTCGGCGCCGGCGTCGATCGTGGCGAGCGCCGCGGCAGCGAAGTGCGCCGGGATGCCGAGGTCGGCGTCGGCGAAGAGGATCACGTCGCCACGCGCTGCGAGGACGCCCTCGCGCACGGCGCCCCCCTTGCCGCGGTTCTGGGGGAGGCGCACCACGCACACCCCGGGATGGCCGGAGGCGAAGTCGTCCGCCGCGGCGGCGGTGCCGTCACGGCTCCCGTCGTCGGCGACCACGAGCTCCCACCGGTACGGCTGCGCCGCGAGGAACTCCGACCAGGCCGCCAGCGTCGCCGGCAGCCTGGCCTCCTCGTTGTATGCGGGCAGGACGACGGACAGGCGAGGCGCGTCTGCCGCCGTCGACCCCAACGAAGCTATCCGAGCATGTCGGCGACGGTCTCGCGCTCGCCGACGAGCTCGTCGTTCGTCACCTCGAGCTTGCCCTTGGCGAACTCGTCGTGGGCGAAGCTGGTGTCGACGGCGTACTCGCCTGGCGCGGTGGTGCGCACCGGCACCGACGCCCACACGCCCTCCGCGAAGCCGTAGTTGCCGTCGGACCGCACGGCCATGGAGTGCAGCGTGTCGCTCGGGGTCGTCAGCGCCTTGACGTGGTCGATCAGCGCGTTCGCCGCCGACGCCGCGCTCGACAGACCGCGCGCGTCGATGATCGCCGCGCCGCGCTTGCCGACCGTCGGGAGGAACTCCTCACGAAGCCACGCGTGGTCGGTGATCGCCTCGATGATCGGCGTGCCGTTGATCGTCCCGTTGGCAAAGTCGGCGAACATCGTCGGCGAGTGGTTCCCGAAGATGATGAGCCGCTCGACGTCGGTGACCTTCACGCCGGCCTTCTGGGCGATCTGGGTGACCGCGCGGTTCTGGTCGAGCCGGGTCATCGCGGTGAACCGCTCGGCGGGAAGGCGCTTGGCCTGCGCGGCGGCGATCATCACGTTGGTGTTGCACGGGTTGCCGACGACGGCCACACGGCAGTCGTCCGCCGCGACCTCGTCGATGGCCTTGCCCTGCTCCACGAAGATCTTGCCGTTCTCGCGGAGGAGGTCGGCTCGCTCCATCCCGGGCCCCCTCGGCTTGGAGCCGACGAGCAGGCACCAGTTGGCGTCCTTGAATGCGACCTTCGGGTCGTCGGCGAGCACCATGCCGTGCAGGAGGGGGGAGGCGCAGTCGTCGAGCTCCATCGCAACGCCGCGCATCGCCTTCTGGGGGCCCTCGACGGGGATCTCCAGGAGTTGCAGGATGAGGGGCTGGTCGGCGCCGAACATCTCGCCGGCGGTGATGCGGGGCAGCAGGCTGTAGCCGATCTGGCCGGCAGCGCCGGTCACGGCAACGCGAATCGGGTTCTTCACGGTCTCCTCTTGGGTCTTCTTGCCGGGAACGTCAGCCCTGGAGCTTCTTGATGAGGGCGTCGGCGACGCCGCTCGTCCCGACGGCGGTCGGGTCGTCCCGGTTGGGCTTCATATCGTAGGTGACGTCCTTGCCTTCCATGATGAGCTCGGCCATCGCGTTCTCGAGGCGGTCCGCGGCCTCGTTCTCCTTGAGGTACCGGAGCATCATGACACCGGAGAACATCATGGCCATCGGGTTGACCTTGTTCTGGCCGGCGTACTTCGGGGCGCTGCCGTGCGTCGGTTCGAACAGGGCGGCGTGAGTGCCGATGTTGGCGCCAGGGGCGACGCCGAGGCCGCCGACGAGGCCGGCGCCGAGGTCGCTGAGAATGTCGCCGTAGAGGTTTGGCAGCACGAGCACGTCGTACAGCTCGGGCTTCTGCACGAGCTGCATGCACATGTTGTCGACGATGCGCTCCTCGAACTCGATGTCGGAGTTCTGCTCCGCGACCTCGGTCGCGACGGCGAGGAACAGCCCGTCGGTGTACTTCATGATGTTGGCCTTGTGCACGGCCGTGACCTTCTTGCGGCCGTACTCCCGGGCGTAGTCGAAGGCGTACTGGACGATGCGGCGAGTGCCCTCGACGGAGATCGGCTTGATCGAGATCCCGGAGTGGTCGTTGATCTTCACCCCGGGGAGGAGACGCTCGATCTCCTCCTTGATCTTGAGCTCCTCCGGCGTGTCCTTCTCGAACTCGATGCCGGCGTAGAGGTCCTCGGTGTTCTCGCGGATGAAGACGAGGTCGATGTCCTCATACCGCGAGCGTACGCCCTTGTAGCTCTTGCAGGGACGTACACACGCGTAGAGGTCGATCGCCTTGCGCAGCGCGACGTTCACGCTTCGAAACCCGGTCCCCACCGGGGTGGTGATCGGCCCCTTGATCGCGATCTTGTTCTTCTTGATCGACTCGATGACCGAGTCCGGCAGCGGCGTGCCCGCGGTCTCCATGATGTCGACACCGGCTTCCTGCACATCCCATTCGAAGTCGACGCCGGTGGCATCGAGGACGCGTTTCGTTGCGTCGGCGATCTCCGGGCCTGTGCCGTCGCCGGGAATAAAGGTGACCTGGTACGCCACGACTGCCTGACTCCTCGGACGGATTACGGAAAACGGGCCGCCCCGAAGGGCGGCCGCGAAGCCGGTGGAGTATAGCGATGCGGCCCCGTCTGGCCCGACGCCGCGGCTGCCGGCGCAACCCGAAGGCCGATTGGCTCAAGCCGCCGGGACAGGGGCCGATGCGTTCCGCCCGAGCGACGCGTGGACGGGCTCTGTGCAGAAGTTCGGCGACGTCTGGCAGGACCGCGGCCGCGCTGCGTTGGTCACGCCGCCCTGCGGGGCGCGCGACGGCGAGCTCAAGAAGCTCGTGCTCAGCGCAGGGACGTCCGCAGCGTCAACAGCGACTGGTTTCCCGAGTCAGAACACGAGCTACCGGCGGGCAAGCGCGCCGGCCATGCCCTTGAGCCCCAGCTCCATCACGGCCCATGGTGCCCCTTCGTGGAAGGGCAGCCCGTTGCCGAAGCGCAACGGCAGGTAGACGCCGAGCATCTTCTTCCCGAGGCGCCACAGGGGCGAGACGCCGACCTTGTAGGCGCCGTCCGCATCGGGGCGGACCTCCACCGGCCGATCCGGATCGCCCGTGACCCGCAGCGGAACCTGCGCGAACGTGGCGCGGTCGAACTCCTCCATCACGCACATGGACACGGCGTCGAACGCGCCGATTGGCTCGCGGTCGTCGACCTCGGCGGCGATCGTCTCGGCGGCGGCGTCCGCCTGCAGGAAGGCGAGGAACGCCTGCTTCACCGGGAAGTCGCCCGCGTCGCCCGGAGCGAAGATGCGGTCCTGCCCCCGCACCCGGCGCGTGCCGTGGTCGGTTTGCAGGAACCCGCGGTCGTCGGCCGGCAGCCCGTCGTACCGCACCGCCGAGACGTACGGCGGGAACGCGACGAGCAGGTCGAACTCCTGCCGCTGACCGTTCTCGTAGTGGGCGACGCCGGCCTCGACGTGCGAGATCCGCCAGCCGGTGCGGCCGTCGATGCCCCGCTCGGCGAACTCCTCGGTCACAACCTCGTGGAGCTTCGGGCCGAACGCCTGGATGTAGCTGCCCTCGAACGTCGTCCATGCGATCTCGACGTTCTCCCGGGCGCCGCGCCGGCGGAGCCACGTCTCGGTCATCATCACGATCTCGTAGAGCGGCCCGGCGCACTTGTTGTTCGGCGGGACCGCGAAGAGGATCCGGCGGCGCTCGCCGGCCTTCGCTTCCGCGGCGATGCGCTCGAGCCTGTACCCGAGCGCCGCCATCTCGTCCGGAGTCCAGATCGTCTCCGCGTGCTCGGCGAGCCCGGGGATCTCCTCGGCGCGCATGCCGGATCCCGTGCCGATGACGAGGTAGTCGTAGGGGATGGTCCAGTCGCCCGCCCGCACCGTCCGTCCGTCGGGGTCGAACTCGCGGAAGGCGGCGTTGATGAAGCGGATTCGCCGCTTGGCGGTCGGCTTGGCAAGGGGAATCAGCAGCGACTCCGGCTTCGCGCCGAAGGGGATGTAGATCGTGTTGGGCTTGAAGAGGAAAGCGTCGCGGTCGGAGACGAGCGTGATGTCGGCGCGGTCCCCGAGGCGGGACCGGAGTAGGAAGGCGCTCTCGAGGCCGGCGAAGCCGCCTCCGAGCACCACGATGCGGGCGCTGGCGTCGGCGTTCATGCCGTCACTGTCACCCCGGGCCCGCCGGCTCCACATCGGTGCCGTCGCGGTGGACGCGTTCGGGGAACCCGAAGCGGACGGTGCCGGGGTCAGCCGGGCCCGGGCTCGCCGGCCGCCGCTGCGACGAACCGGGATGCGAGGGCCCCGAGTCCCCACTCGCCGACGAGCTGCGAGGCCGCCGTCCAATCCGGCACCCGGTCGGGCAACTCGGGGATCGGCGCATCCGCGCGCATCGTCGCGATCAGCCGATAGCTGCGGAGCGCATCCGGATCGTCGCCGAGGGCCCGTGCCGCGATCGCTCCGTCGAGCGAGCCGTGGGCAGCGAGGAGCTGCGCCGCCTTCTTCGGCCCGATCCCGCGCGCGCCGGGGATGCGGTCCGACGGATCGCCGCGCAGCGCGATGAAGTCGGGCACGAGCGCGGGCGCGACCCCGTACCGCTCCAGCACCTCGGCCGGTCCGACGCGCTCCACCTCGAGTACGCCGCGGATCGGCCGCACGACGGTGACCGCGTCGCCGACGAGCTGGTACGCATCGCGGTCGCTGGTCACCACGACGGCCTGGCCGTCGCGGCCGGTCTCCGCGGCCACCGCCGCGGCGAGGAAGTCGTCGGCCTCGAACCCCGCGCCCTTCGCGTTCGCGACGCCCGCCGCGGCCGTGAGCTCCGGCAGCCGGTCGAGCTGGGCGACGAGATCGTCGGGAAAGTCCCGGCCGCCCTGGTAGTCCGGCAGGAGCTCGTGACGCCAGGTCGGCACGCCGACGGTGTCCCAGCACGCCAGCGTCGTGCGGGGCCGCTCGGCGTCCCACAGGCCGAGGAGCATGTTGGCGAACCCCACGATCATGTTGGCGGGATGGCCCGCCGCGTCCCGGATCGTCCGGGGCAGCGCGTGGTAGGCGCGATGGGCGAGCGAGTCGCCGTCGAGCACCAGGAGCGGCCTCACGACCCGCCCGCCGCCGCGTCGCCGTCGACCGGGATCCGCTCGATGGAGAGCACCCACGCGGCCCCGTCGGACGGGAGGTAGTGCACGCGGTACGTGCCGCCCGTCTCGAGCGACGCTTCCTGCAGGCGGTCGATGCCGAACCGGGCCTCGCCGACCTGCCCCCACCACCGGGCGTTCAGGTCCGACGTCCAGCTGAACTCGCCGACGGCTTCCCGCAGCGTCGCCCGCCCGAGCGCGACGGTCGCGCTTTGCCCCCGCCGGATGAACGCGAAGCCCAGGAGCGCAACGAACGCGAGGATCGCGCCGGTAACGATCCACGTCGTCGAGTCCGTGCCAGGCGTCTGCGACCCCACCACCAGGGCGGCGACCGCCGCCGCCGCGATCCCGAGCCCCAGCATCTTGGCGCCTCGGCCGGTGCCCCGCTCCCACGCCCGCACGGTGTTTCGCCACATTTGCTCTTGGTCGGCCGTCAGCCTCCCCTCCCGGTTCTCGGCCAGATCCTCCGCGCTGAAGTTGAACGCGCGTCCGATCGCCGGGTCGAAGCCGCCCATTGCGCCCACAATGCCACGGCCGCTGGACATCCGGTGACGCCCAGCCCGCCCCCCGGGCGTATCGTCGCGACGATGCGGCGCTCGATCCGGCGGATCCACGCGACGCCCGTCGCGGAGGCTGTGCGGTGAGCTACCGCGAGACGCTCGCGACCCCGGGCATCCGGCGCCTCTACGCGGCGTCGGTCGTGGCGAGGCTGCCGTTGGGCTTCGGCACGCTCGCGACGGTCCTGGTGGTCCGCGACGCCACGGGCTCGTTCGCGTCCGCGGGCGTCGCTGCGGGCGCCGAGCTCCTCGCGGTGGCGTTGACCGCCGCGCCCTTGGGACGGCTGGTCGATCGCTATGGCCAGACCCGGGTTCTGGTCCCGCTGGCCACATTCAACGCCGCGGCGCTTTCGAGCCTCGCGCTCGCAGCGCTGCTCGACGCGGCGGCGCCGGCGCTCATCGCGCTGGCGTTCGTCGCGGGGATCATCCCGCCGGTCTCGGCCTGCCACCGTTCCTTGCTCGCCAGCATGCTCTCCGGCCGCCGGCTGCAGTCCGCGTATGCGCTCGAGTCGATCGTCCAGGAGGCGATGTACACCGGCGGGCCGCTGCTAGTCGCCGTCGCCGTCGCGATCGGCGGACCCGCCGACGCCCTCATCGCGGGGGCGGCGTTCACGCTGTTCGGCACCCTGTGGTTCGCGAGGACCCGGCTCTCCCGCAAATGGCGGGCGCCGGTCGTGATCCGCCCGGCCGGCGGGGCGCTCGGCTTCCCGGTCGTCCGCCTGCTCGCCGTGTACGGCGTGCTCGCCGGATCCGGCTTCGGAGCCTTCGAGGTTGCGGTCACCGGGTTTGCGCGCGAGCAGGGATCGCCGAACGCCGCCGCGCTGCTTCTCGCGGTCTGGGCGATCGGGAGCATGAGCGGCGGGCTCTGGTACGGCTCGCGGGAGTGGCGACGCCCCGCGGCGCGGCGCTTCCGCGAGGTCTCGCGGGTGATGGCCGCCGCGTTCGCACCGGCGCTGGCAGCCCAGTCCGTCTGGTCGCTGGCACCGCTCATGGCCGTCGCCGGCCTCGCGATCGCGCCGATGGCGAGCCTGCTCTACACGCTGTGCGCCGAGCTCGCGCCCGAGGGGATGGTGACCGAGTCGTTCACCTGGCTGAACACGGCGTTCCCGATCGGCATCGGGGTCGGTGCGGCGCTCTGCGGCGTCGTCGTCGACGGCCCCGGCGCGCGAGCGGGCATCGCGCTGGCGTGCATCGGACCGGCACTGGGCGCGCTCGCCGTGACGACCCGCCGGGAGACTCTCTCCCCGGCCGAATCGGCCCGATGAGCCCGGGCGGGACACATGGCCCCCGTGCCACGGGGCGAACGGGACCCGCCGCGGGTGGGCGCCACGGGTGGCCCGGTGCGGCGCCAGGCGTCAGGTAGAGTCCATCTACGACCTCGAATCGGAGGAGAGCGAAGCGTGCGGACGCATGATGTCGTGGTGGTGGGGGCCGGGCTTGCCGGCATGCGAGCGGCAATCGCCGCCAAGGAAGCCGGTGCGGACGTCGCCCTGGTCACGAAGATCCACCCGGTGCGCAGCCACTCCGGCGCCGCCCAGGGAGGCATCAACGCCGCGCTCGGCAACGAGACCGACGACAACCCCGAGAACCACACCTTCGACACGGTCAAGGGCTCGGACTACATCGGCGACCAGGACGCCATCGCAATCCTCTGCGAGAGCGCGCCGGCGGAGATCATCCAGCTCGAGCACTGGGGCGCCGTCTTCAGCCGGCACGAGACCACCGGCAAGATCGCCCAGCGGCCGTTCGGCGGCGCCGGCTTCCCCCGCACCTGCTTCGCCGCGGACATCACGGGCCTGGTGATCCTCCACACACTCTGGACCGTCTGCGTCAAGTACGACATCCCGACGTACGAGGAGTACTTCGTCACCGAGCTCGTTCGCGACGGCAACGGCGCGTGCTGCGGCGTGGTGGCCTACGACATGATCCACGGCACGGTCGAGACGATCGCGGCCAAGGCGGTCATCCTCGCCACCGGCGGCGCCGGGCGCGTCTACCGGCCGTCCACGAACTCCCACGCCTCGACCGGCGACGGCATGGGCCTCGCGCTCGCCGCCGGCGTGCCGCTGAAGGACATGGAATTCATGCAGTTCCACCCGACGACGCTCAAGACCAACGGCGTGCTCGTGACCGAGGGCGCGCGCGGCGAGGGCGGGTACCTGCTCAACAAGGATGGCGAGCGGTTCATGACCAAGTACGCACCGAACAAGCTCGAGCTCGCGTCGCGCGACGTCGTGAGCCGCGCCGAGGCCACCGAGATCCTCGAGGGTCGCGGCGACGAGAACGGCTGCGTGTTCATCGACCTCCGCCACCTCGGCGCCGACCGCATCAAGGAGCGCCTCCCGCAGATCCGGGAGCTCGCGATCGCGTTCGCCGGCGTCGACCCGATCGAGGCGCCGATCCCGATCCGTCCCGGCGCGCACTACCACATGGGTGGCGTGCATGTGGACAACTGGGGAGCGGCACCGCACATGCCCGGCCTCTACGCGGCCGGCGAGTGTGCCTGCGTCTCGGTGCACGGCGCGAACCGCCTCGGCGGCAACTCGCTCCTCGAGACCGTGGTGTTCGGCAGGCGCGCCGGCCACGCCGCCGCGCTCTACGCTCAGAACACTTCCAACGGGCGCAAGATCGAGGCCACCCCCGCCGCCGCCCGGGACTTCGAGCAGAGGCTCCGCACGCTGCTCGACCGCCGCGACGGCCCCCGTCAGCACGAGCTGCGGGACGAGCTCGCCGACACCATGCAGGAGAAGGTCGGCGTGTTCCGCACCGGCGACGAGCTGTCGGCGGCGAAGGACACGGTGGAGGAGCTTCGCGGCCGGTTCAAGGACGTCGTCGTGACCGACAAGGGCCGCACGTTCAACCAGTCGCTCATCCACACCATCGAGACCGGCTGGCTGCTCGACCTCGCCTCCTGCATGGTGGAGGGAGCGGTCACGCGCACCGAGAGCCGGGGCGCGCACTGGCGGCTCGACCACCCTGAGCGCGACGACGACAACTGGATGAAGCACACGCTTTCGTACCTCGAAGACGACGCGATCCGCCTCGACTACTCCGAAGTCACCATGACCAAGTACCAGCCCCAGGTCCGGACCTACTAAGCCTCAAGGGAGCCACGAGTGCCAGCCACGACATTCAAGATCTTCCGCTACCAGCCGGACGCGCCGAAGCCGGAGCCGTTCTACCAGGACTTCACCCTGGAGCACGAGGAGCAGAAGACGCTGCTGGACGCGATCCTCGACCTGCAGAACGAGCAGGACGGCTCGCTGGCGATCCGGTATTCGTGCCGCAGCGCGATCTGCGGCTCGTGCGCGTGCAAGGCGGACGGGCGGACCGTGCTGGCCTGCATGCAGCAAGTGGAAGACCTCAAGACATGGTCCGGCAAGGACACCGTCCAGGTCGACCCCATCGGGAACTTCAAGCCGGTCAAGGACCTCGTCGTCGACCTCGACCCGTTCTGGGAGAAGGTGCGGTCGGTCAAGCCGTTTCTCATCGCCGACGACCCGGCTCCCGAAAAGGAGCGGATCGTCCCGAAGGAGGCCATGCAGCGCGTCTACAAGGAGGCGAACTGCATCCTCTGCGCGGCCTGCTACTCGGAGTGCAACTCGCTCGAGGCCGACCCGGAGTTCGTCGGCCCCGCCGCGTTCGCCTGGGGCTACCGGTTCGCCGGCGACGTCCGCGACACCCGGCGCGCCGAGCGGGCGAAGCTCTACACCGGTCCGCACGGCGTGTGGGACTGCACGCGCTGCATGAACTGCAACGAGCGCTGCCCGAAGGGCGTCGACCCGCGTGACGCCATCGAGAAGCTCGGCGGCATCGCCTTCCAGGAGGGCCGCGACTTGAAGGACGCCGGCGCCCGCCACGCCAAGGCGTTCCTGGTCTCGATGCGCCACGGCGGGAAGCTGAACGAGACGATGCTGGTCCCGATGACCAACCCGCTCAAGGCCCCGCTCGACCTTCCCTTCGCCCTGAAGATGCTCTCGAAGGGCAAGGCGCCATCCCCGCTGCCGCACAAGGTCGCGCGCCACGACGAGGTCAAGAAGCTCATCAAGAACGTCAAGGAGACCATCTAGTGGCCCGCCAGTTCGCCTACTACCCCGGCTGTATCGCCGAGTTCTCCTCCAAGGAGCTCAACACGACGACGAAGGCGCTGGCCCCGATGCTCGACATCGAGCTCGTGCCGATGCCAGCCGCCACCTGCTGCGGCGCCGGCGACATTGCCGAGGCGAAGCCCAACCTGTATCTCACCCTCAACGTGCGCATCCTCTCCGAGGCGGAGGAGATGGGTCACGACGTCCTCACCATCTGCAACGTCTGCACGCTCAACCTGCGGCGGGCGAACAAGCTGGTGAAGGAGGACCCGCGCCTGCTCGAACAGGTCAACGCGGAACTCGTCAAGGCCGGGTCGCGGCCCTACAGCGGCGGCGTCGAGGTGACGCACCTCCTCTGGTACATCTCCACGGAGGAGGGCCTCGCGATGCTCGAGAAGCAGGGGCCGCGCGGGCTCAATGGCCTGCGGGTGGCGCCATACTACGGGTGCCAGCTCCTGCGTCCGTCGTCGGTGATGGGCTTCGAGGATCCTGACAAGCCCCAGTCGATGGAGCGGCTCATCCGGGCCCTCGGCGGCGAGGTCGCCGACTACGACGCGAAGACCAAGTGCTGCGGCTTCCCGATCATCCTCGCCCGCGAGCAGGTGGCGCTCAAGGAGTCGCACGTCGCCCTCTCACAGGCGCGTGACGCGGGGGCGGACTGCATGGTCACGCCGTGTCCGCTCTGTCACCTCGCGATGGACGCCTACCAGCGCAAGGCGGAGGTCGCGAACGGGACGGAGTACAACATGCCCGTCCTCCACCTGCCGCAGCTCCTTGGCCTCGCCCTCGGCCTCCCGCAGGAGGCGATGCAATTCAAGCGTCACATGGTCCCAGTCGACCGCGTGCTGGAGACCGTCGGGGTCTGATCCTCGCGGGCTCCTGATGCGGTTTGATGCGTTCGCCGGGTCTGCCCGGCGGCTGGCGGGGCCTCGGCCGCTAGCCGGAGCCGGCCGGCGACCTGATTGAGCCGTCCGACCCGATCACGGCGGCCCGAGCGCCGAAGTCGAGCCGCGACAGCCTCCCCACTCGCGACACCGACGTCCCGCCGGGCGTCGGAACGCCCTTTCCGACGAGGGTCAGCGGCTTGAGGCTGCCGCGCAGGAACGTGCCGGTGGGTCCGAGCTCGACGTCGAGCACCGCGCTCTGGGACTTGCTCCCGCTGAGCGAGAACACGGCGTACCCCATGAAGTTGCCCATGCTGTAGGCGATCGGCTTGCCGCGGTAGAACTCGATGCCGCGCATGACGTGCGGCCCGTGGCCGATGACGATGTCGGCTCCCGCGTCGACGACGGCGTGCGCGAACCGCAGCGAGTCGCCGCGGTTCTCGCCGAGGAAGGTCTCGGTGCCCGGACGCACGCGATCCGCGGTGGATCCCTCCGCTCCGGCGTGGACCGTCACGATCACCACCGGAGTGCGGGCGGCGGCGCGGGTCACGAGACTGCGGGCTCCGGCGATGTCGAGCATCGAGTTCGACACGTTGTTCGGCGCGAAGCCGACCACCGCGACCTCGCCGCCCCCGACCTTGAGGTAGGCGATCGACCCGGGCCATCCGGTGCCGCGAATCCCGTTGCGCGCGAGGGTGGCGCGCGTCTGGGCACGGCCGGTCGCGCCGAAGTCGTCGGCGTGGTTGTTGGCGAGATTGACCACCGTGAATCCCGCGTCCTTGAGCCAGCGTGCATACGAGGGCGGGGTGTGGAACGCGAAGCAGTTCGGACCGGGACTCGCCCCGCACTTGGAGGACCCGCCGGTGGCGAAGGTGCCCTCGAAGTTACCGAGCACGACATCGCCGCGCAGCAGCGGCTTGACGGCGGCGAAGAGGCTGCGACCCCCGTCCGACGGCAGCCCGTACGGCAAACTGCCCATGACGGTGTCGCCGACCGCCGAGAGCCGGATCGACCGGGTGAGCGGCGGCGCGACGGTCGCCGGCGCGGCCTGCGCCGCCTCGCCGGCGCCGCTGGCGGCCGTTGATCCGCCTCCGCTGATCGCGCGGATCGTGGGAACGCCGATCGCGAGGGCCACCACGCCCAGCGCCACCGCGCGGCGGCGACGGATCTGACGGCGGCGGGCGGCGGAACGGCGTCGCGCCTGCGACGCGCCGGGCGGCGACTGTGCGGGAGGCGTCACGGACCTAGTGTTCCATGCCAGAAGTTCCTTTGCGATCCGGCGAGCGAAAATCCCGCCAGACGCGGACCCAGGGAGGGTTCATATCTGAAGATATGGCCCGACCGAGGACAAGCCCACGAGCGTTGCCATCGTTCGATCCGTCTTGGATCTGGCGGTGATTTGCAGCCGCCGGATCGCAACGACACTTCTGGCTTGGACATTCGAGCAAACCACGGCCGGACGCGATGGACAAGCCGGACCGTGGCCGTATCATCCTCGTGTGAGCGGAGTCCGCCAGCGGTGACCCGGGTCGCCGCCCTGACCGGCGCGGAGCGGAGCGCACTCCCGGCCTGCTGCGTCGACTGCACCTTCTGGCAGTCGCAGAAGACGGTGAGCAGCCCGGCCGGCAAGGCCCGCTGGGTCGCGGCATTCGAGGAGGAGCACGGGTCCTGGGGCCGGATCCTGCTCGACGGCGACGCCTTCATCGGGATGCTGCAGTACGGCCCGGCGTCGGCGTTCCCGCGCGGACGGACGCTCCCGACCGGCCCGCCGCACGCGGACGGCGCGGTTGTCACCTGCGCCTTCCTCGACGATGCCGACCCGGTCGGCGCGCTGGAACGGCTCCTGCTCGAAGCCCTTGCCGACCTCAAGTCGCGGGATGTTCCCAGCGTCGATGTGTTCGCAACGACGATCGGCCAGGGCGCCGAGGCCGGCCACCACACCCTCTTGGATCGCGCGCTGCTGGCACGCCTTGGGTTCTTGCCGGTTCGCAGCCGGGGCGGGGTCACGCTGATGCGGCTCGCGCTCGGAGGGATCGAGCGGTCCCGCCGGACCGCGCCGGCGGGCGCTTCGGCTCCGACTCCGGCCGTTCCGTCTCCTACCTGATGGCGGTGCGGGAGGTCGGTGCGCTGCTCGGGCTCAGCGCCCTCGGGGGACTCTGGGCGGTCGCCTGGGGCATCCGCCGCTCCGAGCAGCCGGCGCGGATCGCGATGCTCGACGCGCGCACGCAGCTGCAGGTTCGCCTCGACGCCGTCAGGGCACGGACGGCGATTCTGGCGCGGCAGTCGCTTCCGGACACGGCCCGGCATCTCGTCGACGACGTCGTCGAGCGGCAGGTGCTCATCGACGCCGTGCTGAGCCGTGCTTCGTCGGTGGCCGAGCTTCACGCGCTCGAGCCGGATGTCGTGGCGGCGAACCGCTCACTGGAACAGGCGGCCGAGCTCGTGGACCTGGACATGCCCGCCGACGCGCCGTTCGCTGGTCTCTGCGGCGTCGACCCGGGTCACGGTCCGGCGGAGGCGACCGTCGACGTCGACGGCGGGATGGAGGTCTGCGAGCGATGCGCCGAGGCGGCGGGTCGCGGCGAGGCGATCGGGCGCCGGATGGTCTGCATCGGCGGGCGGCCGACGCCGTTCACCACCGCGCTCGGCTGAGCCGGCCCTGTCGGGCTACAGCCAGCCGCGGGCCACGAGCGACTCCGCGATCTGCACCGCGTTGGTGGCAGCGCCCTTCCTGAGGTTGTCGCTCACGATCCACATCGCGATGCCCCGGGGGTGGGAGGTGTCATCCCGGATTCGCCCCACCAGCACCTCGTCCCGGCCCGTCGCGTCCCTGGGCAGCGGATACTGGTTGTGGCCGGGGTCGTCGACGAGCATGACGCCGGGAGCCCCCATGAAGAGCTCACGCACGTGCTGGGCGCGGATCTTCTCGGAGGTCTCGACGTGCACCGCCGCCGAGTGCGACTGCACGACCGGGACCCTGACGCAGGTCGCGCTCACCGCCAGATCGGGAATGCCGAGCATCTTCCGGGTCTCCGCGGCGACCTTGCGCTCCTCGCCGGTGTAGCCGGACTCGTCGAACGTGTCGATGTGGGGCAGCACGTTGAACGCGATCGGATGCGGGTAGACGGACGGCGGCGGCTCGTTGCCGTGCAGGTATCCGCCCGTCTGGGCGAGCAGCTCCTCGATCGCGGCCGCGCCGGTGCCGCTGACCGACTGGTAGCTCGAGACGACGACACGGTCGAGCCCGACGGCGTCGGCGATGGGCTTCAGCGCGACGACGAGCGGCGCGGCGACGCAGTTCGGGTTCGCGATGATCCCGCTGTGGCCCTCGAGGTCTGCCTCGTTGACCTCGGGCACCACGAGGGGCACGTTCGCGTCGAGCCGGAACGCCGACGAGTTGTCGATGACGACGGCGCCGGCCT
The DNA here is from genome assembly GCA_963777565.1 of uncultured Thermoleophilia bacterium. Lineage (GTDB taxonomy): Bacteria > Actinomycetota > Thermoleophilia > Miltoncostaeales > Miltoncostaeaceae > CALMEC01. The sequence goes on along the minus strand of CAVZQZ010000007.1, from coordinate 31,380 downwards.
CGACCGCGGCGGGAGCAAACGTCCGGGAACGGTCGCCGCCCGCAGAGAACAGCGCGATGTCGATGCCCTCGAACGCGGTGTCGGTGAGCGTCTCGACGTACACCGGCCGGCCGAGGTAGTCGAGCTGCCGCCCGGTGCTGCGCGACGACGCCAGCGGGCGCAGCTCGGTGATCGGGAAGCCCCGCTCCTCGAGCACCCGCATCATCGTGCCGCCGACCGCGCCGGTGGCGCCGACCACGGCGACCCTAAACATGGACCCTCCGCTCGGCCTCGCTGCCGAGGTCGAACGCCTCGTGCAGGGCGCGCACCGCGCGCTCGACCTCGCGGCGGTCGATGACCACCGTGATCCTGATCGTCGACGTGTCGATCATCTGGATGTTGATGCCCTCCGCCGACAGGACGCGGAACATCTTTGCGGCGACACCCGGCTCGGACTTCATGCCCGCGCCGACCAAGGTGACCTTGCCGATCTGGTCGTCGGTCATGAGCTCCGCGTAGTCAAGCGTCGACCGCAGCCCGGTCACGACCTCCTCCGCCTTGCGAAGCTCGGCGAGCGGAACCGTGAACGACACGTCCGTGTGGCCCTGGTGGCTGACGTTCTGGATGATCGTGTCGACGTTGATCATCGCGTCGGCGAGCGCCGTGAAGATCGTGCCGGCCACGCCCGGGCGGTCGGCGACCCCGGCGAGCGTGATCTTCGCCTCGTCGCTCTTGTGCGCGATGGCGGACACGATGGCCTTCTCCATATCGGGCGTCTCCTCGGTGATCCAGGTGCCGTCGTCCGGCACGAATGATGAGCGTACGTGGACGGGCACGTTGTGATTTCGGGCGACCTCCACGGATCGCAGCGCGAGCACCTTGGACCCGTTCGCCGCCGCTTCGAGCATCTCCTCATGGCTCACGAGGGGGAGCCGCCGGGCCTCCGGGACGATGCGCGGATCGGCCGTGAACACGCCGGTGACGTCGGTGTAGATCTCGCACACGTCGGCCGCGAGCGCCGCCGCGAGCGCGACCGCGGAGGTGTCGCTCCCCCCGCGTCCGAGCGTGGTGACGTCGCGCTCGGTCGAGACCCCCTGGAAGCCCGCCACGAGCACGATGTGATCCTCGGCCAGGGCGCTTCGCAGGCGCTCGGCCTTGATCTCGACGATCTTCGCCTTGGTGTGGGCGGTGTCGGTGACGATGCCCGCCTGCGAGCCCGTGAAGGAGATCGCCTCATGGCCGAGGTCGTGCAGCGCCATCGCCACGAGGGCGCAGGAGATGCGCTCCCCGGTCGACAGCAGCATGTCCATCTCCCGCGGATCCGGCCGGTCCGAGATCTCCTGGGCCATGGCGACGAGGCCGTCGGTCGTCTTGCCGCGCGCGGACACGACGGCGACGACGGAGTCACCGCCTTCCTTCGCCTCGGCGACGCGACGGGCGACGTTCTTGATCTTGTCGGCGTCGGCGACGGAGCTTCCGCCGAACTTCATCACGCGCAGGCCGATGTTCTCCTCCTCGGGGCAGGGTCGCGGAGATTGTAGCGCCCGTCCGCCGAGCGGATCCCCGTGCCCACCCACGACTTCCCCCCGCCGAGACCGTCGAGTGAACTGCCGCCCAACCCTGCTCGCTCCGACCACCGTCGGGACCGCGCAAGGACTCCCCCCGGCGGCGTAGGGATCGCGTCAGGAGCCGTTGCGCGTTGCGCTCCTCAGGAGTGAGATCGGAGACGTGGCCGACCTGATCTTCGTGCTGGTCGTCGTGGCGTTCTTCGTACTCGCGCTCGGGGTGGTCGCGGCGTGCGACTGGATCGCCCCCACCGACGGGGCCGACGGCGAGCACCCGACGGGTCCGGAACGAACGCCGTGACGACCGACGACATCGTCGGGCTGATCCTCGCGGTCGTGATCCTGGCGTACCTCGTCTACGCCCTCCTGTTCCCGGAGCGCCTCGGATGACCGGCGCCGGCTGGATCCAGGCCCTCGTGGTCGTGGCGCTGGTCCTGGCGAGCACGCCGATCCTGGGCGCCTACCTGGCCCGCGTCTTCGGTGACGGGCGCGCACCCGGCGACCGGGTGTTCCTCCCGGTCGAGCGCGTCCTGTACCGGTTCGCCCGAATCGACCCGGACCGCGAGCAGCCCTGGCGGATCTACGCCGTCTCGCTCCTGGCGTTCAGCGTCGCCTCGGTCCTGCTGCTCTACCTGCTCCAGCGCATCCAGGGCGTGCTGCCCGGAAACCCCTCGGGCTTCAACGGGGTGAATCCCGCTCTCGCGTTCAACACCGCCGTGAGCTTCGTGACCAACACCAACTGGCAGAACTACGGCGGCGAGTCGACCATGTCGCTCCTGACGCAGATGGCCGGCCTGACAGTCCAGAATTTCGTGTCGGCGGCCGTCGGCCTGGCGGTGGCGATCGCGCTGATCCGCGGGCTGACGCGGCGGCGATCCGCGACGATCGGCAACCTCTGGGTGGATCTGGTGCGCGGCGTGACACGGGTGCTCCTGCCGCTGGCGCTCGTGTTCGCGATCATCCTCGTCGCCGGCGGCGTCGTGCAGAACCTCACCGGGTTCCACGAGGCGCGCACCCTCGAGGGCGCGACCCAGCTCATCCCGGGGGGCCAGGTCGCCAGCCAGGAAGCGATCAAGGAGCTGGGCACCAACGGCGGCGGCATCTTCAACGCCAACTCCGCGCACCCGTTCGAGAACCCGAACGCCGTCACGAACATCCTCGAGATCTGGGCGCTGCTGGCGATCCCGTTCGCCCTCACGTTCGCGTTCGGGCGCATGACGGGCGACCGCCGACAGGGCTGGGCGGTATTCGGGGCGATGGCCGTCCTGTGGGCGGGGTCGGTGGCGATCGCCATGCAGGCCGAGGGTAACGGCAACCCGCGCCTCGACACGGCGGCGGCCGTTACCCATGCGCCGAACATGGAGGGCAAGGAGGTGCGCTTCGGCGCCCCCGCTTCGGGACTCTTCGCCGCCTCCACCACCGGCACGTCGACTGGGGCGGTCGACTCGTCGCACGACAGCTTCACGCCGGTCGGCGGGGCTGTTCCGCTGGCCAACATGATGCTCGGTGAGGTGAGCCCCGGAGGGGTGGGACCCGGCCTGTACGGCATGCTGGTGTTCGCACTGCTGTCGGTGTTCCTCGCAGGGCTGATGGTGGGACGCACGCCGGAGTACCTCGGCAAGAAGGTGCAGGCAGCCGAGATGAAGCTCGTCGTGCTGTACCTCGTGGCGGTCCCGGTCCTCATCCTCGTCTTCGCCGGCATCTCGGTCGTGACCGGCGGGCCGAAGAGCTCCATCCAGGACTCCGGCCCGCACGGGCTGAGCGAGGTGCTTTACGCCTTCACCTCGGCCGGGAACAACAACGGGTCCGCCTTCGGCGGCCTGACCGGCAACACGGACTGGTACAACACCACCCTCGGCATCGCGATGCTCTGCGGGCGGTTCCTGCTGATCATCCCGGTGCTCGCGCTGGCCGGATCGCTCGCGAGGAAGCAGCCGGTGCCCGCCGGTCCGGGCACGTTCCCGACGGGAACGCCGCTGTTCGCGGGACTCCTGGTCGCGGTGGTGCTGATCGTCGTCGGGCTCACCTACTTCCCGGTCATGGCGCTCGGCCCCATCCTCGAGGCGGTTCAGCTGTGAGCCGCGCAAGCTCCATCTTCGATCCGTCGATCGTCCGGAGCGCCGCCCGCGACAGCCTCCGCAAGCTCGACCCCCGGGTGATGGTGCGCAACCCGGTCATGGCCATCGTGCTCGCGGGCGCGATCCTGGTGACGGTGGTCTTCGTGCGGGACTTCGGTTCGAGCTCGTCGGCCCAGAACGTCTTCACCGGGCTGGTGGGGATCTGGCTGTGGTTCACGGTGCTCTTCGCGAACTTCGCGGAGGCGATGGCCGAGGGCCGCGGCAAGGCGCAGGCGGAGAGCCTCCGCCGCACCCGCTCCCAGACGGTCGCGCATCGCCGCCGCCCGGACGGGGGGACTGACGACATCGCCAGCAGCGCCCTTTCGGTCGGCGACGAGTGCGTCGTCGAGGCCGGCGACCTGATCCCGGCCGACGGCGAGGTGATCGAGGGCATCGCCAGCGTCGACGAGTCGGCCATCACCGGCGAGTCGGCCCCCGTCATCCGCGAGTCCGGCGGCGATCGCTCGGCGGTGACGGGCGGCACTCGGGTGCTCTCCGACCGCATCGTGGTACGTGTCACCGCGCGAGCGGGAGAGAGCTTCCTGGACCGGATGATCGCGCTGGTGGAGGGCGCCAGTCGCCAGAAGACCCCCAACGAGATCGCCCTGAACATCCTGCTCGCGGGGCTCACGATCATCTTCCTGCTCGCCGTCGCCACGCTTCAGCCGTTCGCGGTCTACTCCGGTGCGCGGCAGGACATCGTGGTGCTCGTCGCGCTGCTCGTGTGCCTGATCCCCACGACGATCGGCGCGCTGCTGTCGGCGATCGGGATCGCCGGCATGGATCGACTGGTGCAGCGCAACGTGCTCGCCCTCTCCGGGCGCGCCGTGGAAGCCGCCGGCGACTGCTCCACGCTGCTGCTCGACAAGACCGGCACCATCACCCTGGGCAACCGCCAGGCGGCGGAGCTCATCCCGCTCGACGGCGTCGAGGAGCGCGTGCTCGCCGAGACCGCGCAGCTGGCGAGCCTTGCCGATGAGACCCCGGAGGGCAGGTCGATCGTAGTACTCGCCAAGGAGCGGTACGGCCTGCGGGAGCGTGACCTTACCGGTGCGACGCTGGTCGCCTTCAGCGCGAACACGCGGATGAGCGGCGTGGACGTCGACGGGCGGCACATCAGGAAGGGCGCAACGGATGCCGTCGCGAACTGGATCCTCACCCAGGGAGGGACCCGCCCCGCTTCGCTCGACGAGGTGATTGAGCGCATCGCCCGAAGCGGGGGGACCCCGCTGCTGGTGGCGGACGGTCCGCGTGCCATCGGTGTGATCCACCTGAAGGACGTCGTGAAGGAGGGGATGCGCGAGCGGTTCGACCGTCTTCGCACCATGGGCATCCGCACCGTGATGATCACGGGTGACAACCCGCTCACGGCCAAGGCCATCGCGGACGAGGCCGGCGTCGACGACTTCCTCGCCGAGGCGACGCCGGAGGACAAGATGGAGCTCATCCGCCGGGAGCAGGCCGGGGGCCGGCTCGTGGCGATGACCGGCGACGGCACGAACGATGCTCCGGCGCTCGCCCAGGCGGACGTGGGCGTGGCGATGAACACCGGCACCCAGGCGGCTCGCGAGGCGGGCAACATGGTCGACCTCGACTCCAACCCGACGAAGCTCATCGAGATCGTCGAGGTCGGCAAGGCACTGCTCATGACCAGGGGGGCGCTGACGACGTTCTCGGTCACCAACGACGTCGCGAAGTACTTCGCGATCATCCCCGCGATGTTCGCCGGCGCCATCCCCGCCCTCGACCAGCTCAACGTCATGGATCTGTCCAACCCGCGCTCGGCGATCCTCGCGGCCGTGATCTTCAACGCGCTGATCATCGTGGCGCTGATCCCGCTGGCGCTGCGGGGCGTGCGCTTCCGGGCGGGATCCGCCGCGAGCATCCTGCGCCGCAACCTTCTGATCTATGGCCTGGGTGGCCTCATCGCGCCGTTCGTCGGCATCAAGCTCATCGACATGCTGCTGTCGGCGCTCGGGGTGTCGTGATGCGACGCCAGTTGCTGCCCGCCCTGCTGGTGCTCCTCGCGCTGACCGTGCTTACCGGGATCGCCTATCCACTCTTCGTGACCGGGGTCGCTCAGCTGACGTTCCCCGGTCGCGCCGATGGATCGCTGGTACGCGACGGCGGCCGCGTCGTCGGGTCGCGGCTCATCGGCCAGGCGTTCACGCAGCCGCGGTACTTCCACGGCCGGCCGTCGGCCGCCGGCGCCGGCTACGACGGCACGGCCAGCGGGGCCTCGAACCTGGGCCCCTCCAGTGACGAGCTGGCCGCCGCGGTGCGCGACCGTGCCGTCGCCTATCGCGAGGAGAACGGCCTCGCACCCGGCGCCGCGGTGCCGATCGACGCGGTGACCGCCTCAGCGTCCGGCCTCGACCCCCACATCAGCCCGGCCAACGCGAGACTGCAGGCGGCGCGGGTCGCCCGGGCGCGCGGACTCCCGCTCGCGACGGTGCTCGCGGCGATCGACCGCCATACCTCCGGGCGACCGCTCGGCGTGCTCGGCGAGCAGGCCGTCAACGTCCTCGAGCTGAACCTCGATCTGGACGGGGCGGGGTGACACGCCAAACCGGGCGCAGCTCCCACGGGAATAGCATCAGAGGATGAGCCGGGGAACGCTGCGCATCTACCTCGGTCCCGCTCCTGGTGTGGGCAAGACCTACGCGATGCTCGACGAGGGCTGGCGCCGCCACGAGCGCGGCACGGACGTCGTGATCGGGGTGGTCGAGACTCATGGTCGCGCGCACACCGCCGAGATGGTTCGAGACCTCGAGTCGGTCCCCCGACGCGTCCTCACCTACCGCGGCAGCGCGTTCACCGAGATGGACGTCGACGCCGTGATCGCCCGGCGCCCCGCCGTGGCGCTGGTGGACGAGTACGCGCACACGAACGTTCCCGGGAGCCGCAACCAGAAGCGCTGGCAGGACGTCGAGGAGATCCTTGACGCCGGGATCGACGTGATCACGACGCTCAACGTGCAGCACCTCGAATCGGTCAACGACGTGATCGAGCGGATCACCGGGGTCCCGCAGCGCGAGACCGTGCCCGACGACCTCGTGCGACGAGCCGACCAGATCGAGCTCGTCGACATGACCCCCGAGGCCCTGCGTCGACGGCTGGCACACGGGAACGTCTACCCCGCCGAGAAGGTCGACGCCGCCCTGGCGAACTACTTCCGGCCCGGCAACCTCGGCGCCCTCCGCGAGATCGCCCTCCTCTGGACGGCGGATCGCGTCGACGAGGCCCTGGAGCGCTACCGCGAGCTCCATGGGATCGAGCAGACCTGGGAGACGCGTGAGCGGATCGTCGTCGCGATGACCGGCGCGGCAGGGGGGGACGCCCTCATCCGGCGCGCCGCTCGCACTGCGATGCGAACCCATGGCGATCTCGTCGGCGTCCACATCCGGCCCCAGGACGGCCTGGCCGGGTCGCCGAGCGGGGAGATCGATCGCCACCGCGCCCTACTCGAGGAGCTGGGTGGGGTGTACCGCGAGGTGGCGGCCGCGGACGTGGCCGAGGCCCTCGTCGCCGTCGCCCGCGCCGAGAACGCCACCCGCATCATGCTCGGCGCGAGCAGGCGATCGCGCATCCAGGAGCTCCTACGGGGGTCGGTGATCAACCGCATCCTCCGTCTCGCCGCCGGCGAGTTCGACGTTGCCGTAATCGGCCGCGAGGGCCCCGCCCCGGCGCAGCAGCGCGCCTGGACCCTCCCGACGGCCCTGACACGACGGCGGCGCTGGCTCGGCCTCGCCGTGGGCGCGATCGCCCTGCCACTGCTCACGGTCCTGCTCACGAGCGTCCGGTCCTCGATCACCCTCGCGAGCAGCCTGCTGATCTACCTCCTGGTCGTCATCGCTGTCGCGGCGGTCGGAGGACTCTGGCCGGCAGTCGCCACGGCGACGGTGAGCTTCCTCCTCGTCAACTGGTACTTCACGCCCCCGTACCACACGTTCACGATCGGCGATCGCGACAACCTCATCGCGCTGACGATCTTCCTGGTCATCGCGATCACGGTGAGCGCCCTGGTCGAGCTCGCCGCCCGGCGGGCGGCGGAGGGGAGCGCCGCGCGCGCGGAGGCCGAGGCGCTCGCACGCCTCGCCGGGCTCTCCCCCCTCCCGAACCTGCTCGAGGGGCTGGTGCGCGCCTTCGGCCTCGAGGGCGCCGCGGTGCTGCACCGCGCCGAGGGCCACTGGGACGTGGACGCCTCGACAGGACGAGCCCCCGCCGCCCCGAGCGAGGCCGACGCGAGCATCGACCTCGACGAGACCCATGTGCTCGCCACGTTCGGTCCGGCGTTCGACGCGCGCGACAGCCGCGTCGTCGCGGCGTTCACCAGGGAGCTCGCCGCGGCGATCGAGATCGCAGAGCTTGAGCGGGAGGCCGCCCACGCCGAGGAGCTCGCCCGATCCGGCGAGCTGCGGGGCGCACTGCTGGCGGCCGTGTCACACGACCTGCGCACGCCGCTCGCCGCGATCCGCGCGGCGGTCACGAGCCTCATCGAGACGGACGTCAAGTGGTCGCCCGAGCAGACCGCGGAGTTCCTCGCGACGATCGACGCGGAGACCGAGCGGCTCGACGGGCTGCTGGGCAACCTGCTGGACATGAGCCGGATCAACACCGGGGCGCTCACGCTGACCGAGCGGGCCGTCGCGCTCGACGAGGTCGTGCCGGCCGCGCTCAACAGCCTCGGCGCGCGACGCGGATCGGTGTCGATCGAAGTGCCCGAGTCCCTCCCCGCGGTCGTCGCCGACCCCGGCCTGCTCGAGCGCGCCCTCGCGAACCTCATCGCGAACGCGGTCGCGAGCTCCCCTCCCGATCGTCCGGTTCGCGTCGTCGGAGACGCCGTCGACGGCCATGTCGAGGTTCGCGTGGTGGATCACGGCGCCGGCATCCCGATGCGCGATCGCGACCGCGTGTTCCTGCCGTTTCAGCGGCTCGGCGACGGGCACGGGTCGGCCGGAGGCGTGGGATTGGGGCTCGCGGTGGCGAAGGGGTTCGTCGAGGCGATGGACGGCTCGATTGAGATCGAGGACACCCCAGGCGGCGGCGCGACGATGGTGGTCGTCCTGCGGAGCGCGGCGTGAGCCGGGTACTGGTGGTCGATGACGAGCCGCAGATCCTCCGCGCGCTCGGCACGAACTTGAAGGCCCGCGGCTACGACGTCGATCTCGCCCCGACCGGGGAGGCGGCTCTGGAGCTCGCCGCCAGCCGCCCCCCCGACGCCGTCATCCTGGACCTCGGGCTGCCCGGCATCGACGGCGTGGAGGTCATCGGCGGGCTCCGCGGGTGGACCCAGGTCCCGATCATCGTGCTGTCGGTCCGCGGGGAGGAGGCCGACAAGATCGGCGCCCTCGACGCGGGCGCGGACGACTACGTCACGAAGCCGTTCGCCATGGGGGAGCTCCTTGCGAGGCTCCGCGCCGCGCTTCGACGGATCTCACCCGATGCCGCCGTCGCGGTCGTCGACACCGATGCGTTCAGCATCGACCTCGCCGCCAAGCGCGCCACGACGCCGGCCGGGGTCGTGCGACTCACGCCGACCGAGTGGCACATCGTGGAGATCCTCGTTCGCAACGAGGGGAAGCTGGTGACCCAGCGCCAGCTGCTGCAGGAGGTGTGGGGCCCGAGGTACGAACGCGAGACCAACTACCTGCGCGGATTCCTCGCCCAGATCCGTCGCAAGCTCGAGCCCGACCCCGCCCACCCCAGGTTCTTCATCACCGAGCCGGGCGTGGGCTACCGCTTCGAGTCGGGCAGCCCACACACGTAGGGCGCGGTCATTGGCCGGGCAGGCGCTTGCGCAGCCGTCGCACGCCGCGGCGCAGCTCGCCGTCGAGCGAACCCAGCAGGCCGCCGGCCTCGGGCAGGGCCGCGAACGTGTCGCTGTCGATCAGCAGGTCGACCTGTCGCCGGGTGAGGTGCCCCACCTCGGGCGCGTCCACGAACCGGCGCCCCTCGTCGCTCTGCACGACGAGCCCGTCGAAGATGCGCTCGCGCTCGTGGTGCTGCACCTTGTGCACCTTCCCCACCGTCACCCCGTCGCTCGTGACGACCGGCGTGCCGCGCGGCAACATGAGGTAGCCGATCGGCTCGTCCAGCTCGTCGCCCATCAGATCTCCCGCCGTCCGAGGAACGCGCGGCCCAGGGTGAGCTCGTCCGCGTGCTCGAGGTCGGCGCCGACGGGCAGGCCGCTGGCGAGGCGGGTGACCCGAACCATCCCGCGGACGAGGTCGGCGAGGTAGAGCGCCGTGGCCTCCCCCGCCATCGTCGGGTTGGTCGCGATCACGAGCTCCTGCACCCCGTCGTGCTCCACACGTGCCACCAGCTCGTCGAAGCGCAGGTCCTCCGGGTCGACGCCGTCGATCGGCGACAGCGCGCCGCCCAGCACGTGATAGCGGCCACGGTACTCGTGGGTCCGCTCGATCGGGATGATCGCGGACGGCTCCTCGACCGCGCAGAGCACGGTCGGGTCGCGCCGCGGGTCGGCGCAGATCGGGCAGAGCTCGTCCTCGGCGAATCCGAAGCACTGGCTGCAGGGACGCAGCCGCTCCTTGACCTCCACGAGCGCCTCCGCGAGGGCATGCGCCCGCTCGGGCGGGGCCTTCATCACGTGGAACGCGAGGCGCTGCGCCGACCGGGGACCGAGGCCCGGCAGGCGCGCGAGCTCCGAGACGAGCCGCTCGACCGACGCTGGCAGCACCGAGGACACGCGCGTCCCGCCCCCGCGTTCCTACAGACCCGGGATGCCGAGGCTGCCGAGCGCGCCGGCGACCGAGCCCAAGCGGGTGTTGGCGAGATCCTGTGCTTTCCGCATCGCCTCGTTCGTCGCCGCGACCACCGTGTCCTGGAGTAGCTCCACGTCGTCGAGCGCCGCCGGGTCGATGGTGACGTCCATGACCTCGAGCGCGCCCGAGACCGTCACGGTCACGGCTCCGCCGCCCGCCGACGCGCTCACCGTCTCCAGCGCCAGCGCCTCCTGCGCGCGCTGCATGTCTTCTTGCAGCTTCTGCATCTGCTTCATCATCTTCGCGGGGTTCTGCGCCATCAGCCTGCCTCCTCGGTCGCGTTGAATGTGCGTTTGAGCTCTTCCATGAGCGCCGCATGGTCGAGCGCCGGCTCCTGGTCGGCGACCTCGGTGGGACCGCCCCCGGCGGTCTCCACGAAGCGCACCGAGAACTCCCGGCCGGCGAAGCGCGACAGTGCCCCCTCGACCAGCGCCCGCTCGTCGGGTTGATCGAGGATGCGCACGAACACGCCGCTCACGGCCACCGCGACGCTCGCGTCGTCGACCTCGGTCACCGCCGAGTCCCGAAGGAATCCGTGCACGCTGGCGTGCTCCTGCTCCAGCTCGGCCACGACCTGGGGCCACACGCGCGCGACGTGCTCGAGGTCGGCGGCGATCGGCTCCTTCGGGCGGGGTGGCGGCGCCGGCTCGGTGGGCGCGGTGTCGATCTCGTCGGCCGCAACGCTCGGCGCGGCCTCGGCGACCTCGTCGATCGGCACCGAGACCGTTGCCGTCGCCGGAACGTGGCCGCGTTCGAGCGCCTCGATCCGGCCGGCGAGCGCCTGCACGGTGGCGTCCAGGGCGGGTTGCGCGAGCTTCGCGGCCACGAGCTCCATCTGGATTCGCGGATCCGCCTGGCCATGGCGGATCCGTACCTGCGCGTCGGCGATGAGGTCGAGCCCGCGGACGACACGGGCGGGCGGTAGGTAGTTCGCCTGGGCGCGCAGCCGGTCGAGCTCTTCCGGTGAGTACGCCCAGTCCTCACGCGGGTGCGCACCCTGTTGGAGCAGGCAGAGGTAGCGCAGGTGGGTCACGAGCCCGCGGATGAGCTGCTCGGGATCGGCCCCGCGGTCGAGCGTCGATTCGAGCATCTCGAACGCTCCGGCGGCATCGCCGGCGGCGATGTGGTCCGCGAGCTCGAAGATCTCCTCGCGTTCGACCGCGCCGAACAGCTCGAGCACGTCGCCGACCTCGACCCGCCCCCCGCCGTACGCGGAGAGCTGGTCGAGCAGGCCGAGCGCGTCGCGGTAGCTGCCGTCAGCCGCGCGCGCCACCAGGTCGAGCACCTCCGCCGACGTCTCGAAGCCCTCCTCACGCGAGACCCGTTCGAGCACCTGCACGAGGTTGGCCACGCCGGGCTTGCGCAGTGCGTAGTGCTGCAGCCGGGACCTGATGGTCGGGAGGATGTCCCACGGGTGGGTCGTGCAGAGGATCACGACGAGGTGCGGCGGCGGCTCCTCGAGCGTCTTCAGCAGTGCGCTGGCCGCCCCCTCCTGGATCTGGTGGGCCTCGTCCATGATTGTGACGCGGTAGCGCGACACCACCGGCGCGTATCGCACGGTGTCGAGCCACTCGCGCATCTCGTCGATGCGCCTGGCGCTCGATGCGGCGTCCACCTCGACGACGTCGAGCCAGTCGTCGTGGCCGATGCGCCGGCACGATTCGCACTCGAGGCACGGGGTGGCCGTCGGCGCGGGGAAGCTCAGGCAGTTGAGGCAGCGTGCGAGGATGCGCGCGGTCGTCGTCTTGCCGGTGCCGCGCGGGCCGGAGAAGAGGTACCCGAGTGCGGGGCGCCCCGCGGCGAGGGCGTTGCCGAGCGCCCGCGCGACGTGCTCCTGACCGACGAGGTCGTCGAAGCGCATCGGGCGGTAGCGGTTGTAGAGGCTGCCGCGCGGCTCGTTGGGAGAGGCTGTCATTGGATGCGAGGTGATCAACGGGTCCCGGGCGAGCGCTTCGGCGAGGTGACCCCATTGCACCTGAGCGGATCCACTTAAGGCTGCTTCCTCTCGGACCTGACCTGGTTCGCGGTCACTCACCGAATGGGACCTCGCCGAAGCGCTCGCCCGGATCCCGCCGCCGAGAATAGCCCGTCGCGGAACCCGGCGTCGGCAGGGTCAGCGGCGGCGGCGGAACCGCGGCGTCACGCGCTCACCGGTCTTCCTGACGGTCATCGCCCCGAACGCGGCGGACACGCCGGCCCCGAGCATCGCAGTAGTGATCGCGAGGTAGAGCCATACGCGCCAGTCGCCCTTGAAGCCGGTGACGACCCACATGAGCGTGCCGAAGGCGAAGCCCAGTCCCGCGCCCATGCCGATCACCGCGAAGCGGTTGAGCGTGCGGTACTCGGGGTTCGCGTTGCCGGAGCCCGTGGCCGATTCGTTGGAGCGCTTCGCCATGCGGGCAGTGTACCCAGCCGCTCCGGAAGCCCCCGCTGGGCGGGTGAGGCGCCGGACGCCGCCTCACCCGGGACGCGCCCGCAGCGGAGCAATCGGCAGGAGATCGAAGTGAGTGAATCTGTGCCCGGCGGGATCGACGCCCACACTGCACTCGGGGAAGCCCGCCGGACCGAGCCGCTCAGAGCATCTCACTCCGCGGAAGCGACGTCTTTACGAAGGGACGCTCGTGCTACCGCCACTCCGCACGCTGCGGCGAGGACACCCCACAGTGGCGCGAGCCCGTAGACGAGGAGCACCGGCCACCCCAGGAAGCCCGCAGCCAGCGCCGCGAGGCCGGGTGTGCGCCGCGGGGGCGCAACGCACGCGGCCGCGGCGGCGGCGCCCACGAACCACAGCACCAGTGCCGACCCCAACAGGACCGGGAACGCCGCCGGGAGCCCCAGGAGCGGCACCGCGAGCGCCCCCACCACACCGGCGGCGGCCAGTACGACCCCGGCGACGCGCATCAGGGCGACCACCACGCGATCGCGTACCCGCCCGCTCGAGTCCAGGAACGTCATGACCACACGATCCGGGCCGTCGTCGACGCGCATCAGCCCGAACACCGCGAGCGAGGACAGGGCGTCGCGGGACCGGGGCGTCAGCGCCTCATCGCCGCTGCGGGGTGCGCCGCCCGTGCCCACCGTCAGGGTGAGCACGCCGTCGACTACCCGGCGCTCATACCTGTGGTTGTGTCCGGCGAACACCGCGGTCAACTTCCCGCGGCCGACCGCGAGCACCGGGTTGCCGGATTGCGGCGGGCGGTGGACGACGATGTAGACGTGGCGCGCGCCTGGCCGGGCCAGGGCGGCCCGCACGACGGGGAGGTCCGCGGCGTCGGCCTCGAGGCCGAGGACCACGAAGCGCAACGGCCCGTAGTCGAACACGTAGCGATCGCCGCCGTTCGGCAGCCCCAGCGCGCGGGCGACGTCGCCGCCGCCGAAGTAGGCGATGTCGTGCTCGCCGAGCGTGGAGACGAACGGCCCCTGCGCGAGGAGCGCACGCATGGGCGCGAAGATGTTGTGGTCGAAGAGCGGCGGGGCGGCGAGCAGGTAGCTGTTGTCGCCCGGCACCACGGTGAACGCCGGCCCCTGGGCGGCGGCGACGCGCCCGACGGCCCATTCGTCCTCCCCGCCTGCCCCGTAGTCGCCGAAGGCCGTGAACCGGATGGGCGCCCGCGGGTCGGTCGGCGCGGTGGTGATGGTGCCAAACGCTCGCGCCACGCCGTCGACCACCGCGACCCATCCCTGTCGGGCACCGGGCGTGAGCCCGCGGAGGTGACCGTCGGTGCTGGTGACGGTGCCGCCGTCAGGTGTGGTGGCGACAATCTCCACACGGCGGCCGCCCTCCACCCGCCACCTGAGCGTGGCGGTGGTGGTGCCCACCTGGACGAGGTACGGCCCGCGTGTGAACGGGTCGGGCTTGGTCGGCAGGACGTATCGGAACCAGTAGACGAGCACGACTCCCACCGCCACGACCATGAGGGCGGCGAAGAGTGCTGTCGCGACGAGCGCGCGGCGCAGGCGGCGCTCGTGCGGGGTCAGCGGCCTCGTGTCGGTCACCACGTCCGAGGGTAGCGCAGGCACCGATGACCTCGGCGCGCTCATCCAGGCCGCGGCAGATCTGGCGAATCAAGCGATGCGTCGGGACGTGGCGGGAGGGGGATCGGGCTCAGCCGGATTCTCCAGGACTTCCAGCCGCCCCTCGGCCATGATGAGTGGCGGGACGAGATCATTCGTTGGCGCCGTCACTGGGCGACTTCCCTGCGATCGGGTAGCCGACGCTCCACTGTGCTGGGGCACCGATCGGGTCACGGGCCGGTACCCGCCACCCGCGATGTTGCGTATTTTGGGCTTTCGGTGCATGATTTTACGTTCGGTACGTCCGAAGGGAAGCCACATGCCGGAGTCGACCGCGGGCCCAGCCACGGGGAGCGCGCGCGCGTCCGCCACGCCCGTCGCGCATCGCCGTGCCCCTGGCGTCGCCGCAGGTTTCGCGGTGTTGGCGGGCGTATTGCTGGCCGGGTGCGGCGGCACGGCACGACCCTCAAGCCCCAGCCCGCCCGTCGCCCTCGTGGTGACACCGCCCGGACAGGCGATCGCGCCCGGCGAGCGCCTCAAGCTCGCCGCCGTTGTCCGCAGGGCAGACGGCTCGGTCACCGACGTGACCCGGCGCGCCGCCTGGCGCTCCTCGGCGACGCGCGTCGCACGGGTGGGCCGCGACGGAGTCGTGGTGGGGCAGAGCGCAGGCACGGCCACGATCCGGACGACCCTGGGTCGGCGTGTCGCGACGGCGAGTATCCGGGTGGGAGCGCTGCGGATGGGCCCCCTCCGGGCGAGCCGCGCGAATCCACGCTACTTCGCCGATCCCTCCGGCCGCATCGTCTACCTCACCGGTGACCACACGTGGGCGGATCTCGTCGACTCCGGGCCCGCGGACCCGCCCCCAAGGTTCGACTACGCCCGATTCCTCGACGGGCTGCAGGCCCACGGGGTGAACCTCACGGAGCTCTGGGCGTGGGAGCAGGCATTCTCGGCGCCCTGGATCCCGGGCCCCTACACGTTCGCTCCGCTTGTCTACGAGCGGACCGGACCGGGGACCGCTCTCGACGGCCGGCCCAAGTTCGACCTGTCCCGCTTCAACCCCGCGTACTTCCAGCGGCTGAGGGACCGCGTCGCCGCAGCGCGCCAGCGCGGCATCTACACGCTTGTAATGCTGTTTGACGGCTGGAGCATCGAGCAGAAGGACAAGAGGCTCCTCAGTCCCTGGGGCGGGCATCCGTTCAACCGCGCCAACAACGTCAACGGCATCGACGGGGACCCAAACAACGACGGGAGCGGCACCGAGACCCACCGGCTTGAAGTCGCCGCGGTGACGCGTTTGCAGGACGCGTACGTGCGTCGCGTCGTGGACGTCCTCGGCGACCAGCCCAACGTCCTCTACGAGGTCAGCAACGAGAGCCGACAGGGCTCACTGCCGTGGCAGGAGCACATCGTGAAGGTCATCCGTGACGAGGAGCGCACTGGCCGGCGCGCGCGGCATCCGGTGGGCATCACCGCGGAGGTGCCCGGCGGAGAGAACGCCGACCTCTTCACGACGTCCGCCGACTGGATCGCCCCGAACGGGTCCGTCGACGACCCGACGCCAGGTGACGGTCGCAAGGTTGTGATTTACGACACCGACCACCTCTGCGGAATCTGCGGCGACGGGTCGTGGCCGTGGCGGAGTTTTACCCGCGGCCTGAACCCGCAGCTCATGGACCTCTACGACGGCCAGGCGACCGGCCTCGGGGCGGAGGGGTGGGACGCGGCCGACCCCCGCTGGGAGGACGCCCGGCGCGCCCTTGGCATCACGGAGGAGGTCTCGCGCCGCGTCGAACTCGCGCGGATGGTGCCGCGGGGCGAACTCGCCTCATCGGGCTATTGCCTCGCCAATGCGTCTCCCGGCGGCGAGTACCTCGCCTACTCGCCGAAAGGTGGCGAGCTTACAGTGGACCTGTCCTCGACACCGGGGAGGATGCGGGCCACGTGGATCGACGCGGTGTCTGGCGAGGCGCACCCCGGGGGCTCTGTCAGCGGTGGAGCGAAGGTGAGGTTGCGGGCGCCGTTCCGGGGCCCCGCCGCCCTCATCCTCCGGGCGGCCCCCTCCGGCCCCTGACCTAGGACGCGGCACATCAAGCCGGCGCCCCGCACGGCAGGGGCCGTATGGGAATCTGGGTTGGCCGAATTCGGGAGGCGTATCGGGTTGGTCACGCCGGTGGGTGTGGTCGTTCGAGTCGAAACCCTTGTCGGCTGTGGTTCGCCGAGTCGGTTGCCCACCTCGAGCCAGAGCCATGCCCTTCTTGCACCCGTCGGCGTCCTCGACGAGGACCCGTATGACCAGCGCCGGATCGATGACCGTGAACAGGCGCACCGGCCCGAGCCGCACGCGCGCCAGCGGCGCGTACCGTCGTTCCACAGCTTCGAAGCAGCTCAGCGGGCCCGCCGCACCTGCCGCAGGCTGAGCACGCCGATGCCGCGAGGACCTGGGACGCACAAACCGACCCCCATGAGCTCAGGGTGCCACATGCTCGCGCCCAGGACAGGACAGCAGGAACCCTCTCGACAGGAGCGTCCGGTGCGCCGTACATGACACCCTGTTCCAACGACAGCGTCCCGGATCGGGACTGAGGATCGGATCGAGCCATCCGTGCGTCGAGCCGTGGACGCGGGGGCGGTTCGGAACGACCGTGGTCAGGCGAGAGCCGGCTGAGCCGTCGCCTTCTCGGTGTCCTTCTTCTCCTCCCCGGCCGACGCGATCACGACGGCGCCAAGGAGGGCGAGTGCGAGCCCGCCCACCCCGAGGACCGCGTGCCAGGGTGGGGTCTTGTCGAGCCGTTCCTGGAGGACGAGGGCGCCCAGCATGACGCTGATGACCGGGTTGGTGACCGACACCGTCGCCACCGACGCGACGAGGCGGCCCGTCGAGAGTGAGAGCTGCTGGAAGAGGAAGCCCACGATCCCGGCGGCGGCCATCGTCCAGAACTCCCAGCCGCCGAGCACCGAGGCGAGCCCATCGGCGTGGAGGCTCTCGACCACGGGCTTCATCAGCGTCGCCGAGAGCCCGTAAAGGACCCCGGCGATCGTGCCGAGGGTCGCGGCCCGCATCGTCAAGGTGCCGCGGTTGGCGAACAACAGCAACGCGGTGCAAATGGCGCCGATGATGAGTATGGAGGCGATCCAGTCGGACGCGGGCGCGTTGTCCACCCCGGCAGCGGGATCGGCGAAGGAGGCGAAGACCGCGAGGCCGACGACGATGACCCCTGCCCCGAGCACGCCCCTCCGGGTGATTCTCTGGCCGGTCATGAAGTAGCCCAGCGGCAGCGCCCAGACGATCGAGGTGACCAGGAGCGGCTGGATGATCGAGACGCGCCCCCGGTCAAGCGCGGCCGCCTGCAGCCCGACGCCGAGGATCTGCGCGGCCAGGCCCAGCAGCCATACCCATGTGGTGAGCAGCACGAGGAACGTCTTCGGGTGGCGAAATGAGACGCCGCTCAAGCCGAGCGCGGCCTTCTGCCACAGCGTCGCCGCGAGGGCGAAAAGAAAGGCCGCGACGATCGCGAGAAGTGCTGCTACCTCATCCACGATGCCCTCCCCCGTGCGCTGGCGAGCACGACGAGCTTCGCCAGCAACATGGTCGGCATTACGGCGGGGAGAAGCCCGCAGAACAGGATTCGCGCCGCGTCATGCATGGTTCCCACCGGCATCGCCCACACCGAGCGTGCGGGCAGATCTCCGAAACGAGCCTCCGAGTTGACGTGTCTGATGGACATCTCAGCCTGGCGGTACGGGCATGGTCGGCCGGGATACTGGCACGCGAGGGGGTGACCCAGACGGCCCGGGGCTCGTTTCACTGCGGGTGAAACGCACGACTCGACCGGCGCGGCCTCGCAGCGGCAGCCGGCGTCGGTGTCAGCGACCGCACGATGCGGATACCCCGGCCTCCGTATGCCCGCCGGGTACCAGCAAATCACCTGAGCACCGCTTCAGTGATGGGGAGTACTGGCATTGAACCATGACGACCGCTTCTAGCAACAGAATCCCGCGTTGCGTCAGGGTTCGTTCATGGATCAATCCCAATACACGTCGATCCCACCTCTAGGGGTGTCCCGGATCCGCGAGCGGCCAAACGCCAGCCCCAGCGCGGTTTGCGGGTCGAGCCGGTCGCTTGCGGGGAACGGTCGGCCTGTGGGCGTTCTCGGTGCAACCTTGCACCCACCAGAGACCTCAGCAGCAGCAGCAGCAGCAGCAGCAGAGTAGTAGCGGCAACAGGTACGGAAACCCTCCCACGCCCGCTGTTCGCCGGGGCTTGTGGGCTGCGGAAAGAGCCAGCTACCCGAAGGAAGTGAAAATGCCAACGTGGCTGCGCCCGATCACGGGCGACGCCCTGGACGCCGCCGCCCTCACCAGCGGCGAGACCTTCGATCCTGTGCTGTCCAACAGCCTCATCGAGCATCTCGGCGGACACCTCCACGCAAGCGTTTTGCCGAGGTCGTTCGTTCGATGGCGCCGAGGTGCGTTGTCCAAACCCCCTATCGCTACTTCCCCATCGAGCCCCACTGGGTTTGCCCGTTCTTTCAGTTCCTACCCGCGGCGGCCCGGACGCGAATCGCACCGTGGTGGCCACTCGGACACACCCGGAACTGGCTCCCAGAGAAGGCACGGGAGGAGGCTCTGTTCACGGAACTCCTAGCGCGACCGAGATGCGGGCGTATTTCCCAGACGCGCGCTTGCTGTTCGAGCGGTTCTTGGGGCTGCCAAAATCGGTGACTGCGATAGGCAGCTGACCGCGGCTGATCCGGCCGAGCGAGTGAAGCCGGCGCGGGCCGGCCAGGAAGCTCAGCGAACGAACTCTTCAGCGTGAGCCGTTGGAGGAATGAACCCGGGCATTGGGACCGCGGTCACCATGTTGGCTTGTCGAGCATGCCTCGGAGGCAAAGCATCCGAGAAGAGCGCTCGAAGCACTCGAAGCTGAAGAACACCCCCCGACTCGCCATCGTAGAAGCCGCTGGCGGCAGGGTGGTCCAACGCGGGCGGCCCGAAGCCGTTTGGAGTCTACGGTCGTTGACAGTGCTTGCGATCCATTCCAGTTCCGGCTCGCTGCTCGCCTCCGCCACTTGGCAGGCGACAGCCGCGGGTTCTCCCTGGCGATGCCGGTCGAGGCTCCGGCGCACGGTCCCCCTTCGCGCACTACGCCCCGCCCAATGCGCCCATCCAGGCGGACTGGGGCGGCTAAGGTCTTCCCTTCCCTTCCATCAAACCCGCATACAACTTCTCGATCTCATCAACCACTGCCCCTACACTAAACTCTCTCTCAGCCAAGCGCCTTGCGTTCCCACCAATCGTCCTTTTATATAGCGAATCCGTCAACAGCCTAATTGCACCGCTCACGATACCGTCCAAGTCTCCCGGCGAAACGATAATCCCGGCCTCATTTCCTCCAATCATAGAGGCCTGGCCGACGACGTTAGTTGTCAGAACGGGCCTCTCATGCGCCATTGCCTCCAGCAACACGAGAGGATAGGGATCTTCATCAGATGGAAGAGCCAGAAATTCCGAGCATTCGAAGGCCTCGTGCTTCTCCCTGCCCTGCAAGGGTCCAATCCACTTGTAATAGTCAGTCACACCAAGACTTCTTGCAAGTTCGCGGATCTTCTCAAGTTCGCCCGCATCAGGCCCGACGAACAACAGAAACACTTCAGGCTCCTCGTCAATAATTCTTGGTAACGCACGAATCAGCAACTCCGGCCTCTTATAGCGATGCAGAATGCTGAGATACAAGATGACTCGTCTTCCTTCGAGGCCATGCTTCTTCCTGAATCCCGTCGCGTCGACCATCTCAAAAGCCCTGTCTTCCGCAGCATTCCTAATGACGCTAATCCCGTCAGGGCGAGCATTAAGTTCCAATAGATGCTTCCGGTCGATTTCCGAGAGTCCGATAAAGTGATCAAACACGTTCGCCCTATGCTGGCGTGCCGATCTATCGAACAGAGCATAAAGAAGTCGTTTCGGTCTGCTACGAGTGTAAAACCCGCCATGCACATGTAAGATGGTGGGCACGTTCAGCCGAGCACCAACACGCGCACCAATTTCACTTTGTGGCTGCCGATAACCATGCGCATGAATAATGTCAAACCCACCCTTTGCGAGCGGTGCGATAAACCCCGGAAATAGCCCATAGTGCCCAACATTTAAATAGCTTCTGAATCGGTGGATGTTGACACCATTTATCACCTCAGCACGCTGCATATACAGGCGCGGAGATCCCTTATGGCCTCTATTGGCAGTGAACACATGGACCTCGTGACCTCTGTGTGCTAGTTCCTCCGAAATGTATTGACAAACGACTTCGACGCCCCCGATTGCTGGTGAATAGTACGGCACGAGTTGAGCCACTTTGAGGGTGCGTTTCATCGCTTCAGTCACGTTGTAAGCCGAATAGGACTTGCAAGGACCTACCGCTTCCCAAGGAGCAATCTAAGTAGTTTTGCCCTCTGTTCTCGACGAATAAATCCGACAAGCGCATATGGAATAACCTTCGGTGGCCTTGAAAGCAACCCCCATATGTAACCGGAAAGAATCAGGATAGCGCCGATCAAATACGGTTTCTCAAGGACGCGGGAAAGGGCTCTTATTATGTGGTAAGTGAGGCTGAACCCGACGAGATATTCAGTCAAGCCACTGTTGAAGCGCGCTCTATATACTGATCGTCCGACGGTTCCCAACTCGCGGTGATGCAATACCGGCAGGTCTTTGTATGAGCGCGTCTTCCAACCATAGTAACGAGCTGCGATCTCGGCTATTCCATCTTCCATGCCGCGTGCTATGGGTTTGTATCCCCCAATTTGTTCAAAGCACTCCCTGCGGAAGAGTTGAATGGCGCCGGCTACGCTTTCCGTGCTTGCATCTGTCTCGAGTGCTTGACCTCGGTCACCAACCTGAAAGATCCTGCCGCCGATAACACCAAGTTCGTTGTCTTGCTCGAAGCGCTGGAGCAATGTTTCGAAGTAGTGCGCTCCGAACGATATGTCGGCGTCTAGGTTGCCAAAATAAGCATATTCGGTTTGCTCGAGTACCTTAAGCCCCACGTTAATGGCTTCAACTTTTGCGGCGGTATTTCTTTCGCTTGATTTGTCATTGCGAACAAGACGTATGAAACTATATCTCTCCGCATAACTCCGGATTATGTCGTCCGTACGATCGACAGACCGGTCGCTGACTATTACCCACATTAGCGGTCTTACGGTTTGAGCCACCACAGACTCTATGGTCAAAGCAATGAAGGTTTCTTCGTTGCGGGCTGGGGTTACAAGCACGTATGCGTTGTGATCGGTTTGCATTCTTGAGCTAATTGGTGGACGCTATGTTCCCAGATTAGTAGCTTCTGGGAGGTCTTGAGCACACTCATTTCGACATTGAGACCGAATCGTCAAGGGTGGAGCCCAGGAGAGTTCCCACCGATACGCACGAAACTAGCCTACACGCCAGCCGTTCGGAAACTAAGCATAGTTGCACCGCGGTGTGAATTAGGGCGCTTTGAGGGGTCTTTGCTGTGGGGCGATCCATGGGACGCCGGCTCCTAGTCGGATCGACGATCAGAGCAAACGGGATACCTGACATCGTTCCGGTCGGTATCATTCTCTCAGGCCGCGATCGGCGCAGCGGTGTTGGCGACCCGCCCCGGGGACGCCCGCCTGCGCGCTAGTGGCATTGGTGATCGCACTGACGTTCGTCACGATCGACGAGCCTTGCACGAAGAGAACGACCTTTGACGACTGGCCGTATCGTCGCCCCAACAGTCGGCGCAACCGCCCAGCACTCGTCCGCGGAGACCTTCTCGACGAACGTCGCGTGGTGCTGGACGAGATCACCGAGACGACGCGTGCTCTCTATCGGCTCTGGGCATCGGCGTCCCCCACGTCAGAGGTCGGACGGTTCTGGCGCAGCCATCTCCACTCCTTTGGCTGAGGAGTCCGTCGGCCAGCTTCTCGGTCTACGAGGACGTGGCGCTCGGACTCGAGCCGAGAGTTCAGCGCGCGACACCCTTCCAAGGACCGGTTCGGGTTTCTCCAGCCCTGCCCTTCAACTTCTGCGTGCCGCGCGATGGCCTGGTTCTTCAAAACAGACGAAATGCCACCGTCGGATTGGAAAGGTGCCGGTGGTATCCTGCGCGGCCCGAGGGCAGTTAGCTCAGCGGGAGAGCGCCCGCCTCACACGCGGGAGGTCACTGGTTCAATCCCAGTACTGCCCATCGACGATTAGCCGGCAATTCCAGGCCTCTTACCGGTAAGTGCGACCCTGAGTCTTGCACGGTGGGAGTTCGTCTCGATGAACGGAGGGAAGCCCCGAAGGCAACTCCCATTCCCGAGGTCGGAGGTCCGAACACCCTCCAGCCCATCCCGCCGGGCCTGACGACCCAACGACTAGATTCGTCCTTGCTTGAGCGCCGTCACCTGTCGGACCTCGACGGGCGACGGCGCGCCCCGGACGAATCCGACCCAGAGTTGGACGCCGAACCAGACGGCGGCGACAGCGACGACCTGTAGCGCCGTCCCGCGCAATGAGCCGAGGAAGGCGAGGGAGGGCTCGGGAAAGGCGAGTAGCACCATATGCAACGCCACCGCAACGAGCGCCTGCTGGCCCAGCGGGATGAAAAGCCAGCCGATACTGGCGACGAGCCGCGAGTACGCAAGCGTGACCACCGAGAGGAGGCACACGAACACCGCGACGCAGACTAGGAGCTTTTGCGGCCCGAACAGCACCCTGGAGCTGTCATGCGCCGAGAACACACGCAAGCACAGCACCGCGACGGCACCGCTGCCCACGGCCCAGGTAGTCAGCGAAACGCGGGCGACGAACGGCGCGAGCCGTTTCCAATGCCAGACGAGGGCCGCGAACGCAGCCCAGACGGCCCACCCCTCGAGCAGCGCAAAGCGCGTGATGAGCCCGCCGATGTCGTCGCCCGATCCAGCGTCGGTATACCCGATCGGAAGAAGCTCCTGGGCCGACCAGGCGATCGCCGCCAGGCCGAGCAGTATGGGGGTCTTGCGCCAATACAAGAGCGCCACAGTTATCGGCGCGAGTATGAACAGGATCGCGTAGATCGTCAGTACGCTGTCAAGCCCCAGCGACAGATCCTCGGGACGGTGCCGGAGCGTGAGAACCTCGACGACCTGTTGGGCAAGCACGTCGAGACGGGAGGTGCGAAACAGGATGATCGCGGTCGAAATGATGCCCGCCGTCACGGCGACCACGTAGATGATCAAGCCGCGGCGAATCAACCTCCGCGTCGCGTACAACAACCCCCGGCGCGCCACCACTCGCGGGTACACGAGGCCAACGGTCGCCCCGGACAGGAGGATGAACCCCTCTGCCGCCGTGACGATCCGACCGCCGCCTCCGGTGATGTGATTCAAGATCGTCCCTCGGGCGGTGTGGTCGACGACCATCACCACCACGAACAGGCCGCGCAGAATGTCGATTCGTAGATCGCGTCGCGTGTCTTCCGCCCACCACCCCATCAGCGGCGTTGGCAGCCTAAGGCGGGCAGTCCATCGCACCTCTAGATATTGGAGAATTTCGTAGCGACGATCAAGTCGCCGAGCTTTCGCGCGCGCCGGGCTCCTCCGGGAGTTCGCTGACCCGAACGGCGAGGTTTGCCCCGCCCGCAAGACGCTTGCGAAGTTCGACTACTCGTTCGCGCACAGCATCAGGAAGGCCCAGGTGCTGCACCTGGCCGAGCTCGACCGCCTTCGCGGCGGCCCCTGCACTGCGGCACCTCGCGTTCGAGCACCATGTCGGCTCGCCTGCCCGTCGTCGACAGACCAGAAGCCGAAGCGACGGTGCGACTGCCCCTTCCAGATGAAGGTGCCTGCTTACGCGCCCGGCACCACCCCCACGGTGACCGTGGTCGACACCGTCGGCGAGGCCCGAGCCGACCGGCGACGGCGAATGGCGGTCGGACGACCCGAACCCGCCGACGTGGCCTCGGATAACGAACCCGACACCCTGGGCATGTTCGCGAAGCGGTACTTCCAGGCGAAGGCACCGGTCCTTGCTCCGAAGACGATCCGCAACCGCGATGAGGCGCGTCGGGTTGCCGTCTCGTCGCGGTTCGCGGAGCGCCTTGCTGACTGGTACGCGGAGAGCGTCGTGGAACAAGGACGCGGGAGGTCACTGGTTCATCCCAGTACTGCCCATCGGCACCGCGTGATCCGCGATGGCCCGAGGCCGTGCGTCAGGCAATGTCAGATGCGAAACACTAGGGCGTCAGGCGTGGGCGGGGATGCAGGAGCCTCTGTAACGCCAGCAGGTACCCAGCCCGCGCGGAGATGCCGCCGCGACTTGCCACGATGCGCACGGTCGCCCACAGGATGAGGCCGGCTCGTTCGAGCGCGCCAGCGAGGCGTCCCGCGTGCTTCTCCGTGTACCGCAGCTTGCTTGCAACGTGGACTGGCGCAAGGCTCGACCGGGGCGCAGAGCTGCCACCGACGTGTACGCAGATCGCGTCGGGCGAGTAGCCGACCCTGGCGCCCGCATCCCAGATCCGCCTGCAGATGTCCGTGTCCTCGAGGTAGAGGAAGAAGCCCTCGTCGAAACCGTCGATGCGTTCGAGCACGGCTCGTCGCACCATCAAGCAGGCGCCGGAGAGCCACTCCGCGTCACCGGCACGCTCGTACCGTGCCGGGTCGCGCACCATCTCGTCGGTCCACCTCGCCCGCGGAAGGAGACGATGGAGAAAGACCGCCGTTGCGAACGTCGAGCGAAGCCGTGGAAAGCGACGTTGCGAAAAGTCGAGGGATCCGTCGACGTTGACGATGCACGGCCCGATTGCTCCGAGACCCGGCTCGGACTCAAGGACACCCGCGAGGGCGAGCACCGCCGCCGCCGAGATTGTCGCATCCGGGTTGAGGAATAGGGTGAACGGAGCGGTTCCCAGCCTCCATCCGATGTTGCAGCCGGACCCGAACCCGCCGTTGCGACCCGCCTGCACGGAGGTTACCGGTAGCCCTTCCAGCGCCGCGAGGCTCCCATCGGGCGACGCGTTGTCAACCACGATGACGTTGATGCCGGGATGTTCGGCAAGAGAACCGACGCACTGTCGGAGCGAGTCACGGGAGTTGAAGGAGACGACCACGACGTCGACGCGCGCAGGAGTAGTCACTGCGGAGAGGGTAGCTGCATACGACCGATCCACCGCTCCCTTTCTGGGGAGGACCGAACCTGCCAGAAAGTTCAGTCCGGACCGCCAGTCCGGGGAGGGTGAACGGGCGGAAAACGGCTAGCCATCCCCGTGTGCGGGCCACTCGGGGGTGCGCCGTGGGTGTCGAGTCCACCATCACCGCTCGGTTCGACGGACATGAGGAAGCACCGAGTATTGAACGACCGCGGGTCACCAGGACGGTGCGCGACGGTTGCGCTCCCCCGCTCTGCCGTGGTGACGACGGCACGGGACGAGGCCCACAACTACCCCTGGCTGGCCGCGTGCCTCGCAGCGGGGCGCCACCGCCCGACGCATGGACGATTATCGAGAATGATTCGAGCGTGAGGCACGCGGCGGACGCGTTCAGGGACGGCGAGCCCCGTGCGAGGCGCACCCATCTTCCGGTCATTGCATTCGGCTTCACGGCGCTTGACCCATGCCCGAGGTCATCGTCAGCGTCGACGCGTACGGTGTCGTTCCCGCCGAACTTGTTCAAGGAGCGTGCGGACCGGTTTCGCCGGGATCCCCGGTGTTGCTTCGAGGAGGTCGACGAGTGTGGCAGCAGCGCTTCGTAACCGGCTCTACGGTCTGGGGCGCGTCGCGGACCGCGACGGTCGCGATGTCTCAGCGAATCACTACCCCGGCGTACTTTTCAGCTGTCGTTCGGCGAGAACCGCGCTGTGCTGACCACGCAATTCGTGAGTACGTGCACCACCAACAGCACCGCGCAACGTTGTCCGACGGGCGCGGGAGGACGGGTCGAGACTCGTGACCCCGGATGCGCGGAAGTTGGTCCATTTCGCGGATCGGTTGGACGAGAAAGCTATAAATAGTTATGATCTCTGATGGGGTGGCGAAACGCCCGACGCCCCGACGATCGTGACGCAGCCCGAAGACGGAATGACGTTGGGCGGCGATTCCGTGGCCAGCACCCCGCCGCGGGATGAGCAAGAGCGATTCGCAGCGTCGTTGGTGTCGACCCAAAGGCAAGGAGACCACCTCACGTGAAGATCCTCATCACCGGCAACCTCGGATACGTCGGCCCGCAGGTGCTGCGACGTCTTCGCGACACTCGCGAAGACGCCTGGATCGGTGGCCTCGATGCCGGCTACTTCGCCCACTGTCTCACGGGGGCGAGCGCCGTCCCGGAGCGCCTCCTCGATGCACAGTACTTCGCCGATGTCCGTGCCACGCCGCCCCAGATCCTCGAGGGGATCGACGCCATCGTCCACCTCGCCGGGATCTCGAACGACCCGATCGGCAACGCCTTCGAAAAGGTCACCCTCGCGATTAACCACCGGGCCACCGTCGCACTGGCTGTCCGCGCCAAAGCGGCAGGCGTCGGGGCATTCATTTTCGCCTCGAGCTGCAGCATCTACGGCCAGGCCGACGACGCGCCCAGAGATGAGGGGTCCGAGCTCGGGCCCCTTACCGCATATGCGCGCTCCAAAGCACTTGCGGAGGCCGATCTTGCCGGCCTGGCAGATGAGAACTTCACGGTGACGTGCCTGCGCTTCGCAACCGCCTGCGGGATGAGTGACCGTCTCCGGCTTGATCTCGTCTTGAACGACTTCGTCGCGAGCGCCATCGCGACCGGACGCATCGACATCATGAGCGACGGGACGCCATGGCGGCCACTGATCCATGTCGCGGACATGGCTCGCGGGATCGACTGGGCGATTGGGCGATCGGCTCCATCCGGCGACCCATCCCCTGCCTGGCCGTGAACGTCGGCACCGACGTGTGGAACTTCCAGGTGCGGGAACTGGCAGAGGAAGTCGCCCGGGCCCTGCCTGGCGTCACCGTGTCCGTCAATCCCAACGCCGTCCCGGACAAGCGCTCGTACCGCGTGAGCTTCGCGAAGTTCGGACGCCTCGCACCCGACCACCAACCCGCCGTCGACCTGCAGTCGGCGGTCGTCGACCTCGTCGAAGGGCTTCGCCGAATGGACTTCAGCGACGCCGGCTTCCGGAGCTCTCAACTCGCGCGACTACCTGTTCTCACCAGGCTCCGCTCCCTGGAGCTCATCGACGAAGAACTGCGGTGGCGCGCCCCCGCCACAGGCCGCCTCCAGCGAACCGGAGTTCCCATTCCGATCGCCGCCGCTTGACTCCTTCAGTCGATGCCGCGCGGCGGGTTCGCCCGCGTGATCGTCGGCGCCGTGCGCTCCTTTGTCGCGGCGGCCCGGGGTTGCCGCCGGCTCAGCCCCCCCCACATGCTCTGAAGGACGTCCGACTGCTGACATACGACGGGGCCCGTACACCAGAGAAGAGTGCGACGCGCAGACCGCCCGCCGGGGTTCAGCGCGTCACACGTCTGAGCGCTCCGCATCGCTGGCTCGGCACCTGTTCCGGCGCTTGCGCGGTCGCCCGCGCAGCCGGCGTGCCGGGCGCTCGGAGGAACGCGGCGGCACGAATCCAAAAAAACTACGCCACAGATGCATCCAAAGGCACATCACTAACCAAAAGTCTAGGGGGTGAACACGAGAAGCTACCCACACGGGGGGTTCCCCTGCTCGGGGCCCATGGCTACGGTTTCCTTTGGGCGTTCCCACAAAAACTCGGAAAGGCGGGGCTCCCGCGGATCATGGCACGGATCAGACGCCCTACGGGAGTCACCCCAACGTCGCCTGGGGCGACATTGGGGGGGCCGTTTGCCGAGATCGAGTCGCCAGAGGTTCGCGTCTACCAACCGGATGCTGCGTGGCGCACCGGGGCGGAGCTCGGATCGGCACAGGTCCATCGGGGGCGCAGGGTCTTCGCGCTCGTGCTCGGCGACCTCCTCGCCCTTCTCGCCGTCCTCCCAGTCGCCGTCTGGGCCGCAGGGCTCTTCCGCGGTAGCCCCGGACCGAGTCTCTCGGAACGGCCGTGGAGTCTCGCGATTCCGTTCGCCGCGATTCCGATCCTCGGCCTGCTCGGCCTCTACGGGCATCGCTGGCACCTCCATCAGACCCTGACGCTGGAGTTTCCCCGGGTTCTGCTCGGCCTGTCGCTTTTCGGGTTCGTGGCGCTCCAGGTTCTACACGGGGTCAAGCTCGAGGACCGGGTCCTCCTGGACGGCGAGGTGTTCGCGCTCTGGCTGTTCGCGGTGTTCGCCGTAACGCTCACGCGGGGCGCAGTGCGCCGCGGGGTGCTGCCTCGGATCTCCGGCCGCCAGCGCACGGTGATCGTCGGCGCGGGATGGGTAGGGCAGAAGGTCGCTCGAAGCTTGCTTCGAGATCGGGGCCTCGGCATCGACGTGGTGGGCTTCATCGACACCACCCCCAGCCGTTGGCGGACGACTTGCAGCAGGTCCCGATCCTCGGTCCGGAGGAGAAACTTCCCGAGATCGTCCAAGCAGCCGGGGCGCATCGGGTCATCATCAGCTTCCACGATCCGCTCCGGAGGAGCTCGTGGAGATCATCCGGTGGTCCGACCTCCACCGGATCCATGTCACGATCGTCCCCCGGTTCTTCGAGGTCCTGACGTCCCATGTGGATGTCGACGACGTCGGCGGGATGACGGTGCTCGACGTCTGCCCGGCGCAGCTCTCGCCTGCCGCGCTCGCAGTCAAGCGGGCGAGCGATCTCGGGCTTGTCCTCCTGTCGCTACCTCTCCTCCTCCCCGTCTTTGCGGCAATCGCCGTCGCGATCAAGTGCGACAGCCGCGGCCCGGTGTTCTTTCGTCAGCCGCGCTCTGGCCGGCACGGGCGAGTCTTGCGGATCTTCAAGTTCCGCACGATGGTGGTCGATGCCGAGAAGCTCCGCCAGGACCTCGTCGATCACAACGAGATGAGCGGACCGCTCTTCAAGATCAAGGACGACCCGCGCGCGACCCGCGTGGGCCGGTTCCTCCGCCGGACGAGCCTCGATGAGCTGCCACAGCTCATCAACGTCGTACGCGGTGATATGAGCCTCGTGGGGCCGCGCCCGTTCGTGGTCTACGAGGACAAGGAGATCACCGGCTGGGCCCGCCGTCGGCTCGACCTGACCCCCGGCATCACCGGCCTCTGGCAGATCATGGGTCGAAACGACATGCCGTTCGACGAGATGGTCAAGCTCGACCACATGTACGTCACCCGCTGGTCACTGGGCTTGGACGTCAAGATCCTCCTCAAGACGATCCCAAGCGTGCTTCGGCGTCAGGGCGCATACTGAGGGCCATCGTCGGGAGGGCAGCGGGAAGGAACGTATGACTGGCCTGGGCGGGAGGAGGGTGCTCATCACCGGGGCGTCCCGAGGGATTGGTCGCGCCCTGGCGGAGGCCCTTGCACACGAGGGGGCGTCGCTCGCGTTGACTGCGACTGCGGCACCGCATTTGGATGGGGTGCTCGACGCGTGTCGAGGCCTCGGCTGGCGTGCGAGGGATTCGCCCTCGACCTCGGCGACGAGCGTTCGGTGTCGGACCTCGCCGCCTCGGTCGTCGGACAGTTCGGCGGGATCGACATCCTGGTCAACAACGCAGGGGTGCTCGGAGGACGAGGCCAGCTCGGGTGCTTCTCGCGGGCACAGCTCATTGCCGTCATCGAGGTCGATGTCTTAGGACCGCTGTCGCTGATCCGGCTCCTGGTTCCGCACATGCCGCGCGGAAGCGTCGTCATCAACGCCACGTCGAGCGCCGCCGGTCGTGCCGGCTCCGGACCGTACGGGCTGGCGAAGCTGGCGCTGGAAGGCGCGACCCGTATGTTGCGGGCGGAACTCGCCGACCTCGGGATCTCCTTCGTCGCCGTCGACCCGGGCGCGACGCGAACGGACATGCGGGCGGAGGCGGACCCGACGAAGACCCGCGACCGTTCCGGAGCCCGCTGTGCGCGTGAGGGCATTTATCGACGTCTCAAGCGGCGCCGAGACCGACTGGCTCGTGAGATCGTACGACTGGCCGGCCGGCCGGGCCCCCCGCTGACCACGACCCCTGCATGTGCCCGCACCGGCACCCGATCGTCAGCCGGTTCGAGAGTGGCCGGTCATGCGCCCGCTCTCGTGGGCGCGACCGCCGGATCCGGTGCCGGAGGTGCGGCAGCCGGGTCCTCGAGGAGTCCCGCGACCTCGAGCGCCCGCGCAGCAGTCCGGATCGCATCGAAGGGGAGCCCGGAGCGCTCGGCGACGTCGAGCAGCGACGCGCTCCCGTCCGACTGGTTCAGCACCCAGAGCATGGCGAGCTGCTCCCCCTTGGGCCGATCCGCCGCCCGTGCCCGAGTAGAGGCCGCGCTTTCCGAGCTGCGGCTCGCCCCTCGGTGAGAGATTCACGTAGCGCCTGTCCGCCTCAGCACGTCGAGAATCTCGATGGCCGTCGCGAGGGCGC
Source organism: uncultured Thermoleophilia bacterium (assembly GCA_963777565.1). GTDB lineage: Bacteria > Actinomycetota > Thermoleophilia > Miltoncostaeales > Miltoncostaeaceae > CALMEC01. The sequence goes on along the minus strand of CAVZQZ010000007.1, from coordinate 480 downwards.
CTTCGAGCTGCTCCGGCCGCACGAGGTCGAGGTCGTCTGCAGACGAGTGGTACTCGGGAAACTCCTCCTCGCGCGAGCGGCTCAGGCACCCCACCGGCAGATCGAAGCCGGGCGAGTGAACTGACGCTCGTCCCACCCCCACGGCACGAAGTCGACGACCCGCGCGCCGGCCATCCCGGGAGGAGCACATAGGTCGCCGCACGATCGATGCGCGCGTCCCTGCGCCGACTCTGCTTGTAGCAGAGCGGGGCCGCGTCGCCGACGCACGCGACCACGAGCCCGCCGACGATTGCATCGAGTCGCGACTCGTTTTGCGCCAACCAGGTGATCGAGCCGACGGTGCCCGGGATGAAGAGAAAGCGGTACGTCATGCGGGGCCGGGTGCCGGCCGCAAGGCGCCGCGATCGTCGCCAAGAGTGCAACACCCGACAGGTTGTCGTTCGCCAGCGATGGGTGGCAGACGTGTGTCGACAGAAGGAC
>CAVZQZ010000006.1:0-652939 GCA_963777565.1 uncultured Thermoleophilia bacterium | reverse complement strand
GGCCTCGCGGGCCCCGGCTCGCTGGACGCCTGGGTCGATCGGGGGAGAAGGAGCCTGATCCGGTCGGCTTCCGGTGACTCCTCCGATGCAGCTTCCGCCGACGTGCCGCCGCTTCTCGTCGGGGAAACCGTCTACTCGCCCGCATACCCTCGCAGACGCACCTCGGCCTCGTCGGCAAGGGTCGAACCGGCCCGGTTGGCCGTGAGACGGCCGGCGCGTACCGCCGAACCGTCCGGGAGCTTCAGTGAGCCCGAGTAGTAGGCGATGCCGGTCTTGCCGATCGCGGTGACGACAATCGCGGTGCAGCCCTGCGCCTCAAGGGCTCGGAGGCGCCGGCGGACGGCATCAGAGGTGTCCCCGGTGACGACGATCATTAGTACCCGTCCATCCCGCCGTAGTTCTGCCCCATGCCGCCCGCCGCACCGGCCTTCTCGGGGGCCTCCGCCACCACGCACTCGACGGTGATGATGTTCTTGGCGATCGACGCGGCGTTCTGAAGCGCCGAGCGGGTGACCATCGCCGGGTCGATGATGCCGGCCTTGACCAGGTCGACGTACTCGCCCGACTCCACGTCAAGGCCCATGCCCGGCTTGAGCTCCTTCACCTTGCCGATCACCACCGAGCCCTCCAGGCCCGCGTTGTCGGCGAGCTGGCGAAGGGGCTCCTCGAGCGCCCGGCGCACGATCGCCGCCCCGGTCGCCTCGTCACCGGAGAGCTCGAGCGCGGCGACCGCGCCGATGGCGTTGACCAGCGCCACCCCGCCGCCGGGGACGACCCCCTCCTCAAGCGCGGCCCGGGTGGCCTGGAGGGCGTCCTCGACGCGGTGCTTTCTCTCCTTCATCTCGGTCTCTGTCGCCGCCCCCACCTTCACCACCGCAACGCCACCGGTGAGCTTGGCCAGGCGTTCCTCGAGCTTCTCGCGGTCGTAGTCGGAGTCGGTGGTCTCGATCTCAGCCTTGATCTGCCGGATGCGGCCCGTGATCTCCTCCGACTCGCCGGCCCCGTCGATGATGGTGGTGGTGTCCTTCGCCACCACCACCTTGCGCGCGCGCCCGAGTTGGGCCACTTGCGTGTTCTCGAGCTTGAGGCCCATCTCCTCTGAGACGACCTCACCGCCGGTGAGGATGGCCATGTCCTCGAGCGTGCGCTTTCTGCGATCGCCAAAGCCCGGTGCCTTGACCGCGATGCCGGTGAAGGTGCCCCGCAGCTTGTTGACGATCAGGGTGGCAAGCGCCTCGCCCTCGACGTCCTCCGCGATCACGAGCAGGGGCCTGCCGGTCTGGATCACCCGCTCCAGCAAGGGCAAAAGGTCCTTGACCGAGGAGATCTTGCCGCCGTGGATCAGGAGGTAGGGCTCCTCGAGCACCGCCTCCATCCGCTCGGGGTCGGTGACCATGTACGGCGACATGTAGCCGCGGTCGAACTGCATGCCCTCCGTGAACTCAAGCTCCATCCCGAAGGTCTGGCCCTCCTCGACGTTCACCACACCGTCCTTGCCGACCTTCTCGATCGCATCCGAGATGATGTCGCCGACCTCACGGTCACGCGCCGAGATCGTCGCGACCCGGGCGATGTCCTCCTTGCCCTGCACCTCGCGGGCGGCCTTGGCGATCTCGCCGACGACGACCTCGACGGCCATCTCGATGCCGCGCTTCAGCCCCATCGGGTTCGCGCCGGCGGCGACGTTCTTGACGCCCTCGCGGACGATCGCCTGCGCGAGGACGGTGGCCGTGGTAGTGCCGTCACCGGCGACGTCGTTCGTCGCGGTCGCGACCTCGCGCACGAGCTGCGCCCCCTGGTTCTCGAACGGGTCCTCCACGTCGATCTCACGGGCGATCGTGACCCCGTCGTTCGTCACGGTCGGAGCGCCGAAGGGCCGGTTGATCACCACGTAGCGGCCCTTGGGGCCAAGGGTAACCTTGACCGCGTCGGCCAAGGTATTGACGCCGCGCTCGAGGGAGCGGCGGGCGTCCTCGTGGAACTTCAGGTTCTTGGCCATCTGCGGATGCCTTTCGCTCTCTCATCTCCCCACGGGGGTGGGCCGCTACTTCGTTGGACGGCGGGCGCTTCGGCCTGCGGGCTTGGCCGCCAGCTTCGCGGCGGCGCGGCTGGCGCGGCTGGCGCGGCTGGCGCCCGCGACCTTCGCCAAAATGTCGGCTTCGGCGAGGATCAGGACCTCCTCGCCCTCGAGCGTGACCTCGGTGCCGCCGTACTTGGAGTAGACGACCTCGTCGCCCACGGCGACGTCCATGGGCACGCGGCTGCCGTCCTCGTAGCGACCCGCCCCCACTGCGAGCACCCTGCCTCGCTGGGGTCTCTCCTTGGCGGTGTCGGGCAGCACGATGCCGCTCGCGCTGACCTCCTCCTGCTCGACGGCTTTGACGATCACGCGATCGCCCAGCGGCGTCAGGTTCATCGGCTCCTCCTGGGGTCGAGTCTGGCCGCAAGATCGTTGGCCTCGACGTCGGACACCAGACATGGCCGGCGTTGGCACTCACTCAGAAGGAGTGCCGACTCCCATAGTAGCCGACTCGACCTCCTCCGACCAGTACCAGTGCCTGTGGTCGGCCGCGTTCAGGGTTGGGTAACACAGGTCGAGTTGGGCGGTGTCTGCACGCGCCCTCCGCAGCGCCTGCAGTTCGGCGCCAGATCGGTGACGGAGGATGCCGTGAAGGCGCGTGGGCGTGGTTGAGCAACCTGGTCGAGCGGTGGAGCGGCAGGCAGGAGTCACACGAGGCCTGGGCCCCAGCTGGGAGGATCTGAGCTCGGGAACGACTCCTCCGAGGACTCGTCGACGATGTCCGGAGCGGGAGGCACGCTCGAGGGCGCGTGGAGCTCTCCGGTCGCGACCGCTCGTGGCTCGTCGGGCGCTTCGGGCAGGTCGAGCGCATCCCGCCAGGTTCGTGGCACGCCCCGGCGCCACGGTCCACGCTTCGGCCCCTGAGGCAACCGTGCGGCGGGATTGCTTCCGAAGAACTGACTCACCCGAGGTCCCGAGATCGCGCCTGGCCGCCGGACGCCTCTACGCGAGGGCGACCGGGAGTTGGTCGCGGCGAGGATGCGGGCGTTGAGACCGACCCTACTTCGGCTCGAAGAAGATGGCGCGAATGGCGGTGCCCCCAATGTTCTCGGTTGAGTGCTCCTCTGCTTCTCGCCACATCGACGCGCCCGCGGGCCACTCGATCTCCTCGGTCTCGCCCGAAGGTGTCGTGAGCTTCCCCTTGCCGCCGTAGAGGAAGTAAACGAAGTAGTCGGGATGCGAATGCATGTCCGCGCGTTCCCCAGGCTCCATGCTCACCTCGAGTACCCGCACCCGCTCGTTCTCGAACACCACCTTGTAGATGTGGGCGCGACCTTGGCTGCGTCTTCGGCCATCGCTGCTTCCCTCCGGTCGAGGCACTGTGATTCAACCACGCCACCAAACGTGCGTCGAACTGGCGCTGGGCGGACCCGACGTGGCTATCGCAGCGAACTCACGGCTGATCCAACCTCCGAGTTGCACATCAAGCCTCTCGCAGGTGTGCGAGCGAAGGGGGCATGCGCTTCAATTTAGTGAAGCGGGCGGGGGGGTTGCCCCAGCCCGGTTTCTCGCGGTGTGTGCCGTTCCCACATTCGGGGCGGCGGCCCGGTCCCACACCGCGACGGGATCAGGCTGGTCCATCTGGGCCAAGCGACCGTCGACGCAGGAGGCACCCCCGGGTAGGATTCGATTCCCATCGTCGTCTTCCGCGAGGGACATCCACCGCATGGCCTACGTGATTGCCGAACCCTGCATCGGCACGAAAGACGCTTCCTGTGTCGACGCCTGTCCCGTGGACTGCATCCACCCGATGCCGGGCGAGGAGCACCACGACGAGGCGACGATCCTCTACATCGACCCGGCCGAGTGCATCGACTGCGACGCCTGCGTCGAGGTCTGCCCGGTGGACGCGACCCTGGCCGAGGATGATGTCCCCGCCCAGTGGGAGGTCTTCAAGGAGATCAACCGCGTGTACTTCGAGCAGGGGCACGACGCCGGGGAGCGGATGGTCGCGGAGTTCATCGCCAAGAAGGGCGCGTAGCCGCGCGAGCTCGAAGCAGCGATCCGCCCGATGCTAATCCGCGCCAGCCGGCGGATGGCCCGGTGCACTCGGAGGGCCTCGCCCGGGGGGCGGGGTAGCGTCGCGAGACGCGAACCCCGATTGAGGTACCGGCTATCATGCGATCGGCGTCGCCGCCGGTCCCGCCGCGAACACGGGAGGCATCCCGTGGGAGAAAACAAGGGAGCACCGCCCCCAGGGGGATGTAAGTGACCCGACCGGCATTTACGACCCCCTCGGATCTACGACGGGAGTCGACCGGAAAAGATGGGCAGGCTGAGCCGCTTATGCGCCAGCGTGCAAGGCGTGGCCGGGTCCGCCCTCTCGGGCCGGCCCCGGTCTGCCAAGTGCGATCCCTCCGGCCGGTAGGAGGGTCCAGCCGCGATGCGCTCTCATCGCGGACGCTTCGGGGCGAGGCGCCCCGTCGACCGGCGGGGCGTTCCCGACGCACGCCGGCCGATCCCTAAACCTATGCCATTGCCCCTCGCTGCGAGAAACAGTCCCGGTTCGTGACCCGAGCGGGGGGTGATGGAGCTCCTCCCCGCGAACGCCTCGTTCGAGATCGCCCCCGTGCATCACGCGTTCGGACGTTTCGCGCAGCGGGTGAGCGCCTAAGCACACCTGTCCTGTGCAACCTGTGTCGTTCGCCCGGTGCCGCCCCGTGACGCGCGATCGTCTGCGAGCACGGGCGGCGCCTAAGTGACGGTGAGCGTGCCCTTCATCCCCGCGGCCTCATGGCCGGGGACGCTGCAGTAGTAGGTGTAGCTGCCCTTGGGGAGGGTGAGCGTCACCGACGCAGACCCGGACGCGATCGTCGTGGTCCCGCCGAGCCCTTGCTCTGTACCGGCTTTCTTGAAGGTCACGTTGTGGGGAACCGGCGACGCATTCGTGAAGTCGAAGGTGACCGAACCGGCGGGCGCCGTCAGCGACTTCTGCACGAAAGCCAACGCCCCGCTCGGATCGGCGGCGATCGCGACGGACGTCCCGGCACCAGTCGTCGGTGCGGTAGTGGTCGGTGCAGTCGTCGCCGAAGAGGTCGTGGGCGCAGCCGGGGTGGTCGTCGAACCGCCGCCCGAAGAGCTCGATCCGCAACCAGACGCGACGGCAATCAGGGAAAGCGCCGCGACGACGAGGGCAGCGCGGACTGGACGGAACACTGGACTGTCTCCTTGGTCACCTTCGCGGCAAGACCCGCGATACGGACGATCGCCGAGAACCGGGTCGAGGGCAAGCGGGGACGTTTCGGCGACAGCTGCATGGCCAGCGGTGGCGCAGCCGGTGCGGGCTCTGGCTCGCTACGGGCAGTCGCCAGAGGAAATGGTCCCCTCCGCACCGTCTCCTCTCCCGAGGCCGGGAGCATGGATGGGGGTGTCCGAGATCGGGCACGACCAAGCGGAAATGGCGGGAGTGTTGCCCACCTTGTTGCCCAAACGCCCGATCGGCGCATCGACCGTCGAACGAGAAGTGCCCGTTAGCAGAGACAAACCTGATGGGCTGTCAAGGAGTCGAACCCAGGACCTTGGGGCGAGAAGGCTCCTGATTGGAATGTCGAATGGTGCGGTCGGTTCCGTTGACGTGTACGGGCTGCTCGGTCTAGGTTGATCTTTTGCTGTCGCTAGGCGAAGTATGCGCGGGCGCCGTGCAGCCCCCGCACGAGCGCGTCGATGTCCTCGAACCGGCTGTAGACGTGCGTGCTCGCCCGGGCGGTCGCCGTCACGCCGAGCGCCCGCATCAGCGGCTTCGTGCAGTGATGCCCGGCCCGCACGCACACGCCCTCCTGGTCCAGGAACTGGGCGACATCGTGCGCGTGGACGTCCGGCAGCTCGAAGCTGATCGGGCAGCCGCGCCGCTCCGGGGCCCGCGGGCCGAACACGCGGATCCCCTCGAGCTCCTTCAGCGCGTTGAGCGCGTAGTCGGTCAATGCCAGCTCGTGCGCCCGTACGTGATCCATGCCGATGTCCATCAGGTACTCCGCGGCGGCCCCGAGGCCGATGACCTCCGCGATCGGCGGCGTGCCCGCCTCGAACTTCCGCGGCCCCTCCGCCCAGGTCGAGCCCTCGGTGGTGACGTCGTCGATCATCTCGCCGCCACCCATGAACGGCTCGATCTCGTCGAGCAGCTCCGGCCGCGCGACCAGCATCCCGACGCCGGTGGGTCCCAGCATCTTGTGGCCGGTGAACGCGAGGAAGTCGCAGCCGAGCTCGGCGAAGTCGACCGGCATGTGGGGGACGCTCTGCGCGCCGTCGACCATCATCAGCGCCCCCGCGGCGTGAGCGAGGTCGGCGATCTCCCGGACTGGGTTGATCGTTCCGAGCGCGTTGCTGACGTGCACGATCGAGACCAGACGCGTGCGGCCTCCGATCAGGCCGCGTAGGGCGTCGAGGTCGAGCTCGCCGTCGGGTGTGATCGGGCAGAACCGCACCGTCGCCCCCGTGATCGTCGCCACGAGCTGCCAGGGGACGATGTTCGAGTGGTGCTCCATGACCGAGACCACCACCTCGTCGCCGGGGCGGAGGGTACGGACCCCCCACGCCCACGCAACCAGGTTGATCGCCTCGGTCACGTTCTTCGTGGCCACCAACCCGTCGAGCGGCGCGTTGACCAGCCGGGCGATCGACGCGCGCCCTGCCTCGAAACGGCGGTCCGCGTCGGCCGCCAGCGAGTAGACGCCGCGGCGCACGTTCGCGTTGGTCTGGCGGTAGAACGCGTCCATCGCGTCGAGTACTGCCCCGGGCTTCTGCGACGTCGCCGCCGAGTCGAGGTAGACGAGCGGCCTCCCGTCCACGTCGCGCGAGAGCAGCGGGAAGTCGTCCCGGATCCGCTCGATCGTGGTGGAGGTTGTCATGACGTCGAGCCCGATGAAGGAGAGTTGGGCCGAGCGCTCACCGGTGGGGGGGCGTGAAGCGCCAGTCCTCCTCCTGCCCGGTGAGGGCGGGAAGGCTGGTGAACGTCTTCTCGGCGGTCGCCCGGGCCTCCTCGGCCCACGCAGCGCTAGCCAATCGACCCCTCCATCTGCAGTTCGATGAGGCGGTTCAGCTCGACCGCGTACTCCATCGGCAGCTCCTTCGCGATCGGCTCGATGAACCCGCGCACGATCATCGCCATGGCCGCTTCCTCCGAGAGGCCGCGGCTCATGAGGTAGAAGATCTGGTCGTCCGCGACCTTCGAGACGGTCGCCTCGTGGCCGATGGAGCAGTCCTCCTCCTGGATGTCCATGTACGGGTAGGTGTCGGAGCGGCTGTCCTCGTCGAGCAACAGCGCGTCGCAGACCACCGACGCCTTGACGCGCTTCGCGCCAGGCTCCACCCGAACGAGGCCGCGGTAGCTGGTGCGCCCGCCGCCCTTCGAGATCGACTTGGAGACGATCGTGGACGAGGTGTCGGGTGCGACGTGCACCATCTTCGCGCCGGCGTCCTGGTGCATGTTCTCGCTGGCGAACGCCACCGACAGCACCTCGCCGCGGGCGCCACGTCCGAGCATCCACACCGCCGGGTACTTCATCGTGAGCCGCGAGCCGAGGTTGCCGTCGACCCACTCCATCGTGGCGTTCTCGTGGCACACCGCGCGCTTGGTGACCAGGTTGTAGACGTTCGTCGACCAGTTCTGGATTGTCGTGTAGCGGCAGCGCGCGCCCTTCTTCACGATGATCTCCACGACCGCCGAGTGCAGCGAGTCGCTGGAGTACACCGGAGCGGTACAGCCTTCGACGTAGTGCACGAACGAGTCCTCCTCGCAGATGATGAGCGTCCGCTCGAACTGCCCCATGTTCTCCTGGTTGATCCGGAAGTACGCCTGCAGCGGAACCTCGACCCGCACGCCCGGCGGCACCCAGATGAACGACCCGCCGGACCACACGGCGCTGTTGAGCGCCGAGAACTTGTTGTCGCCGGGCGGGATGACCGTCGCCCAGTGCTCACCGAAGATCTCCGGGTGGTCGCGGAGCGCGGTGTCGGTGTCACAGAAGATCACGCCCTGGGCCTCGAGGTCCTCGCGGATCGAGTGGTAGACGACCTCGCTCTCGTACTGGGCGGACACGCCGGACAGGAACTTGCGCTCCGCCTCGGGGATCCCGAGCCGGTCGAACGTGTTCTTGATGTCGTCCGGCACCTCTTCCCACGTCCGACCCTGCTTCTCGCTGGCGCGGATGTAGTAGTAGATGTCCTGGAAGTCGATCCCGTCGAGGTCGCCGCCCCAGTCGGGCATTGGCTTGCGGTCGAAGATCTCGAGCGAGCGCAGGCGGAACTTCGTCATCCACTCGGGCTCGCCCTTGAGCGTCGGAGATCTCGCGCACGACGTCGGCGCTGAGCCCCTTCTTCGGCTCGAAGACGGAGTTGCTCGGGTCGTGCCAGCCGAACTTGTACTGGTCGAAACCTTCGAGCTCGGGCGGGGTGGTGGTGGACACAGGTCCTCCCGGAGGCCGATCCGCTGCTTCTAACGGATATCCTCATTACCGTAATGGGTGGGCGCCGTTCCCACAAGGGGGGCGGCAGCCGGCGAATCCTGCGACCGGGTGTAAAGTTGGCGACGACCTTCCGCGAGGAGCAGTGAGCCTCAGGCAGCCTCAGACGGAGCAGGAGATCGAGCGGCTCGCCAGCGCGCTCGGCGATCCGACACGACGGCGCGTCTTCTTCGTCGTGCGGGAGGCCGCCGCGCCGCAGTCGAAGGACGAGGTCGCGGAAGCCGTCGGCATCGACCGCCGCCTGGCGGGCTTCCACCTCGATAAGCTCGTCGAGCAGGGCTTCCTCAACGCGGAGTTCCGCCGCCGCGAGCGCGACGGGCCGGGCGCCGGCCGTCCGCCCAAGCTCTACAGCCTCGCCGAGACCGAGGCGGCGGTCGCCCTCCCGGAGCGCCACTACGACCTGCTCGCGGAGCTTCTCCTCCGTGCGATGAGCGAGCCGGGCACATCCCCGGCGGAGCAGCTCGAGCGGGTGGGATTCGAGTTCGGCCGCTCGCTGGCCGCCGAGCAGGCCGGCGGCGGCGGGTCCCCGTTCACGCCGACGCAGGCGATCGCCGAGGTCGTGCGGCTGCTCACGCGCTACGGGTTCGCCGCGACGAGCGACGGAACGGCGTCGATCAAGGCGTGCTCATGCCCGTTCGAGGAGATGGCGTTCCACGATCCGGAGCGGGTCTGCGGCCTCGACCGCTCCATCTGGCGGGGCATCCTCTCCGTCTATGTCCCGAAGGCGACGATTGGCCTGATGAAGGCGCGCGCCGAAGGCGACGAGGCGTGCGTGGCGGAGGTCGTCACCTCGTCGTGACGCTCCCCCCCGGGGGCCCCATGATCGGTGGATGGGCACCTGGACCTGGCGGCCAACGTCATCGTCGAGGGGCGCTACTACACCCTGAGCGCCGCCGAGATCCGGGCGATCCAGCGTCGCACCGACCAGCAGGCGACGGTATCGCTGCCCGACCTCGTCCGCGGGGGCGTCGGCGTGGTGTTCGCGACGCTGTTCGCCGAGCCGGACGGCGCCGGCTACTCCGACGACGGATACACGACGCCGCAGGGGCCCGCGCGCCAGGCCCTGGACCAGCTCGCCGTGTACGAGAGGTGGGAGGACGAGGGACGCATCCGGATCATCCGCTCCCGTGGCGATCTGGAGCGTCACCTGGCGGCGTGGGAGTCGGATCGGGTTCGTCGGCCCGGCGTGGGGAAGGACGCGCTACTCGGGAGGTTCCGGCGCTCCGGGCGGCCTCACGCGGCAGGGCCGGGAGCTGGTGGCCGCGATGCGCGAGCGCGGTGTGGTGCTCGATGCGTCCCATCTTGCCGAGAAGGCCTTCTGGGACGCGCTCGAGATCGGCGCATGCGGTCATCGCCTCGCACTCGAACGCCCGGGCGCTCATGCCGGGCGACCAGCCCATGGCGAGCCTACGAACGACTCGCCGCGCAGCTTCTGATCGGAAGCATCCAACCGCACGAGCTCGTGTGCGTCCTCGCCGACGAGCACTCGACGCCCGACGCTGGGCGCTTCGAGGCCGAGGTGCGCGACATCGTCAACCAGCGCCTCGAGAGACTCGCGTGACGAGTGTCTGCCGTCTGGACTCCCGCGCCGCCGTTCCACTGCAGATCGTGGACCTGCTCACCGCCGCGGTCGCATTCGAGTTTCCACAGCGGCTCGGGCTCGCTGGCGCACACTCGCCGAAGGCAGACCTCGCCAGGTACGTGCGCGACGCCTTCTCAGTCTCTTCCTTCCTCAAGGGTGTCGACCGTTCCGGCGTTAACGATGAACCCGCGTTGACCTGGAAGTCGACGAGGAGGTACGCCCTGATGGGAGCATAGCCCCGAGCGAGCGGCTGCGCCGCGGCACTCAATAGAAGCGGCAGGAGGGAGACCGCCAGCAGGAGTGCCGACGAGCCGCATCGCTAAGCAGTTTGGACACTCCGCGGAGCGGGGCTCCGTCGAACGGTGCGGCCGAGCGCGGTCAGGAACATCACGCTCTTGCCCTCTGCGTGAGGGGAGAAGAACTCCGTAACCTCGTCGTCGAGGAAGGTGAGTCCGGTGGCGCCGAAAGCGAAGTGCGTAGGCGGCGAGGTAGAGGCGGCCGCCGACGATTCCTCCCTCGAGCTGAGCGGCCCGATAGCCGCGATTGCCGAACCGGGCGAGGACCGGCTCGAGATCGGCAAGGCAGTAGACGTTCGCCCCGGCAGCGGCCGGAAGCTCTTGGAAGAGGCCGAGTCGGCCCGCGATCGCCCGAAACTCGCCTTCCTCGAGGAGCTCGAGCGCCCGCTCCGCGCGCCGGAGGTAGTAGGCACCGGGCGGCAGACCCTCCACCGCGTGTGCGATCACGTAGAGGTCGAGCAGGCTCGACTCCGGGTCTTCCGTGAAGTCCGCTGGAATCGAGGCGGTCGCGACGGCGAGCGCAGTGGAGAGCTCCTCGAAGGTGAGCGAGCGCGAGACGTCGAAACGACGCGTCGAGCCCCGGCGGAGGATGACGCTCTCGAGCGGCTCGGCCGGCCAGTCCGCCGCCGCGAGCGGACGAAGGGGAAAGAGCTCGCTCAGGGAATCTGGTTCCCGACGCGGAAGGACCGCGCCGCGCCAGCGTGCGACCTCCTCCCCATGCTCGAGGCTCGACGCGCTGTGGATCTCACGGATTGCCGGGTAGTCGATCTCTCTCGAAGACAGCGGCTCGGTCTCGAGGTTCAGCACGGGGGCGTCCGGCGCAGGCACTGGCGGCTCGGCCGTTCGCCCGAGCGGAACGAGGGCAAGAGCCCCTTCCCGAGCCGGGTCCAGTCCGAGAAGGTGCTCGACGTCCCGATCCGCGAAACCCGCGACGACCTTGGGTGCGAGTCCCTGAGCGGCGGCTACGGCAAGCAGGTTCGCGTGGAGCGTTCCAGCGTCCCAGAAGGCATGGCGGTAGGCTCTGTCTCGGTACTTCCAGGCGTTGCGCCAGTACGTGGAGGCGCTCGCGACGACGACCGGCGCCTGAGCCAGCGACGGCTCGACGCCGGCGGCCTCGATGAACGCGCCTCGGTAGTCACCGACACGCAGGCGCCGAAGCGCGAAGTCGTGCGCGCCGAAGTGGTAGATGCCCGCTGGAAGATCCGGGAGGTCACGGCAGGCGAGATAGAGGTCGACGTGGTAGAGAGCGCCCGTGTTCGCTGCCGCCCGGAAGTAGACGTCGCCGCCGGGGGAGCGCCTGACCTTCGTGATCCCGGCCGAGTAGAAGAGGACGTGGGCGAGCGCCCCGAGACCCGGCACCTGCTCGGTTGGCTCGGTCTCTCGCGCGACCGACGCCGAGATGGCATGGAGCGCCGAGACGGTTCCGGGCTCGAGCTGACGAGGGAGCGGGATCGTCTCGAGATCGCGGTAGAGCTTGAACGGGACCGGCTGGCTGTCCCAGTCGAGGTGGTGCGGGTTCGCGCGCAGCCGCTCCTCGGAGTGCTTCGTCCGCTCGTGATACCAGCGGGCGACCTCGACGTTCTCGTTCGCCACGCGGCCACTGTATTGCCCGCACCGCGAGGCGGCGGCCGGCAGAGACCCGTTCGGGCCGTCAGATGAAGACGATTGAGCGACCGGCGAACCACTCGTAGATCTGCTCGCGCGAGTCGAAGTAGCCAGTCGGGTAGTGCGCCGGACCTTCCGCGGCCGGTCGATTCCCAGCCGAGACCGCATAGGAGGCTCCCTCCGGCAGTGCGGAGGACTTCTTACCTATGGCCCCGGGAGGAGTCGAACCTCCGCACGCAGATTCGAAGTCGAGGCCGGGCCTCTCGGCTCATCTCGGCCGGTCTGGAAGCTTGCGCCGCGACCGGGACTGCCGGTACTTCGAAAAGCCGGCAGGGATCGTTACCGCGAGCGGTACTCTGACCCTACGAGAAGCCGGTTACGAGGAGCCGATTCAAGGGGAGACAGGGAGATGGAGACACTGACGCAGATGAAGTGCGTCGCCTGCCGCACGGACGCACCGACGGTCACGGATGCCGAGATCGCGGAACTTCATCCCCAAGTCTCTGACTGGGACATCGTGGAGCTCGATGGAATCAAGCGCCTGAGACGCGTCTTTTCACTCGGCGATTTTGCGCAGGCGTTGGAATTCACGAAGAAGGTAGGCAAGCTTGCAGAGGAAGAGGGTCATCACCCTGCGCTGCTGACCGATGAGAGCGGCAGCTCGCGCTGGCCCCGGCGCGGCGGCCTGAAGTGGCCCCACCCGCCGTCGGTTTTCTCTCTTCTTCTATACCGGATTGTCCGCCCGCACGCAGTCAAGTCGTCCGCCCTCCGCGGCGCTTGCGGGTAAGGCCGTGCTTGAAGCGCCACGACTCCGTCCCTGTCTCGAGGATCTGCGCCCGGTGGCTCCGCGGGCAGGCCAACCGCGTCGCGGTACTTGCCGAACCGGACGCTCACGTAGCCGGCCGACACGCGCCCGCCCGATAGCCCTGGTTTCCCCAGTAGGCGGGCGCGTCGAGATCCGACTCGTCGACCCATACTTCGAGGCCGGAGAGGCCACGCTCCGCCGCCCAGCGCGAGGTGTCGACGAACAGAGCGGTTCCTACGCCGCGGCGCCGCGCACCCGGAGCGACCATGATCGCCCCGCGTGGCGGGAGTCCGGCGCCCAGTGGGGCGCGATGCCGACGGGCTGATCGCCTCGCCGGACGATAGACGCCCGCCAGTCGGGCGCGACCTGCCACCAGTGCAGGGTCGAGGCGACCCCCTCGGGGGTGCAGGGCGCGGCGATGTTGTGGATCTCCACCCACGTCGCGAGTTCCTCGTCGCCGGTCACAGGGACAATGGTGAGGTCGGCGTCCACCGGGGTCACGCGCGTACGATAGGCATATGCCGGAGCCCCGTGAACCGATCGTGGTGTTCGTGCCGGACCTCCTGATGCGCCAGCAGCTGGTCGGCGGGCTGGAGGCGGCGGGGTTCGCCGCGAAGGGTGCCGCGACCCAGGCGCGTCTCGCAACGGCGCTGGACACGACCCGGCCGGCGGCGGTCCTCGTGGAGCTCGACGGCGTGGGCATCGACGGCGCCGCGGTCGTCGCGGAGCTCAAGGCCGGCGATCGGACGGCGGACGTCCCGGTGGTCGGTTTCTGCGCGCATACGCGCACGGACCTCATCCAGGCCGCACGCGACGTCGGCGCCGACCGGGTGGTGTCGCGGGGTGAGCTGACGCACCGCCTGGTCGGCATCGCCACCGAGGTCACGGGGGACCCGGCGGCGTCCTGAGCTACCCTCGGTGCTGATGGACCGCAACCCGTACCCGCCCGCGCGGGTCTCTCGGGTTCCCGACGCCCCCACCGAATCGTCGGACCCGGTCGTCCGCGACTACGTGCCGATCCAGCCCCGGAGGGTGGATTGCGCAGCCTCGCCCGGAAGATCTGGGCGCCGTTGGCCCTACTCGGCGCGTTGGTGCTCAAGTTCAAGACGGCGCTGCTCGCACTCCTCAAGCTCAAGCTCCTCGCAACGTCGGCGTCGATGCTGGTGTCCGTCACCCGATATCCCGAGTCATTCACAACACAGATCACTGAACCGCGCCGGGAATTGTCGGGGCTCCTGTCCTTGAGAGGATGGAGCGATGAACAGGTCGCGCAGGTATCCGCCGGAGGTTCGTGAGCGGGCGGTCCGGTTGGTGTTGGAGCACGAGGGTGAGTACTCGTCGCAGTGGGGGGCGATCTGCTCGATTGCGCAGAAGTCGGGGATGAGCGGCTCCAGGAGATCGTGCCGCTCCAGCGGATGGGAAAGCCCGAAGAGGTGGCCGAGGTCGCGCTCTTTCTCGCATCCGACCGGTCGTCGTACGTGACCGGCTCGACCTACTTCGTCGACGGGGGAATCGTCCGGCACGCGGAGGCGCTCTGACCTGCTCGGGCTCCTCCAGCCGCTCGATGGCGCACCGGCAGAAGCGGAGCTAGACTCGCGCCGTGCTGGGAGCTCTCTGGAATCGTCTCGTGGGCACCGCAACACGGACGCTGTCGAGCGCAAGGGTCGAAATGCAGCAGAGGAGCCTGGCGGAGCGCCGTTTCGTCGAAGAGAGCGTCGAGGACAGACAGGCGGACCCGGCCGCCGAGGAGTGGCTCGGCGGCATCGATCTCTCGCCGTCTCGACGCGAACTTCGAGATCCTCCGGCAGGCCGGCTTCGACGAGCCGGCGGCGATCGTCGCGTTCCGCACGCTCGCGAGCGACACACGCGGTTTCGCGCTTGAGGAGGTCACGGGCCGCGCCCTCGGGGCGCAACCGGTCGGGACGGGGAACCGGCGCGATCCGCGCGGCCTGCCAGCCGCGGAGTTCCCGCGCATCTCCGAGCTGGCTCCGACTCGTCGCAGCGGACCGGGACCCCGAGTTCGAGCTCGGCGTCGATCTGATCCTGACCGGTCTCGAGGCCGAGCTGGCTCGCCTCGCTCGCCCTCGAGGCGCAGCGCGGGAGCGCCACGCAACGAGGCGACGGCAACAGACGTGACACCTGTCGAGGAGCGGCGCGTCGCTACCAGCGTGCTCGTCGTCGGCACCGGTGCGGCCGGTCTGCGGGCCGCCATCGAGCTCGCGGAGGGCGGCGTGCAGGTGCTCTGCGTCGCCAAGCGGCGGCGCGACGACGCGCACACGGTGCTGGCGGCTGGGGGCATCAACGCCGCGCTCGCGACGATGGATCCCGAGGACAGCTGGGAGCAGCACGCCGCCGACACGCTGCGGGAGGGCTACTGGCTGGCCGACCCGCGGAGCGTCGAACTCCTGTGCCGCGAGGCGCCGGTCGCCATCGACGAGCTGGTCCGCTGGGGTGCGCAGCTCGCGCGTGAGGAGGACGGGCGGCTGACGCAGCGCTTCTTCGGCGCTCATCGGTTCAGGCGAACCTGCTTCGCGGGCGACTACACCGGCCGGGAGATCCAGCGGGCGCTTGTCCGCCGGGCCACGGAGCTTGGTGTATCGGTGCGCGACGACGTCTACGTCACGCGCCTGCTCGTCCACGACGGCCGCGTTTTCGGCTGCTACGGGTTCGACGTCGACGACGGCAGCCGCTGGGTGATCGTCGCCGACGCCGTCATCCTCGCGGCGGGCGGGCACACGCGGATCTGGCGTCGCTCGTCGTCGCGGCGCGACGAGAACACTGGCGATGCGATGCGCCTGGCCGCCGAGGCCGGGTGCCGCCTGCGCGACATGGAACTCGTCCAGTTCCACCCCACGGGGATGGTCTTCCCAGAGCAGTCGGCGGGGACGCTGGTCACCGAGGCGGTGCGCGGCGAAGGCGGCGTCCTGCGCAACGCGGCGGGCGAGCGATTCATGGAGCGCTATGACCCTGAGCGGCTCGAGCTCTCGACCCGCGATCGCATCGCTCTGGCCATCTACACCGAGATCTCCGCCGGGCGTGGCACGGAGCACGGCGGCGTGCTGCTCGACGTCTCCCATCTCGACCGCGACACAGTGCTCAGCCGGCTGCCGCGCATGTACCGGCAGTTCGTCGACCTGGCCATGCTCGACATCACCCGTGCGCCGATGGAGGTCGCGCCGACCGCGCATTACTCCATGGGCGGAGTCCGTGTCGCGCCCGAGACGCACCTGACTGACGTCGAGGGACTGTACGCGGTCGGGGAATGCGCAACCGGTGTGCACGGTGCCAACCGCCTGGGCGGCAACTCCCTCACAGAATGCCTGGTCTTCGGCCGGATCGCGGGCAACGAGGCTGCCCGCTGGTCGGCGACGCTCGACGTGCAGGTGCGCGACCGCGCCACCATCGCCGCCGCGACCGAGGAGGTCGACGAGCTCCTCGGTCGTCGCGGCGACGAGTTCGCGCGCCCGCTCCAGCGGGCAGTGCGCGACCTCATGTCGGAGTGCTGTGGTGTCGTTCGCTCCGAGGACGGTCTGCAGGAAGGGCTTGCGCGCCTCGACGAGGTCACCGAGCGAGCCCGGGCCATGGAGGTGCGCCCGGACCTCGCCGGCTACGCCGACCTCGCCCACGCCTTCGACCTGCAAGGTTCCCTGCTCGCCGCGCGGGCAACGCTCGAGTGCGCGCTTGAGCGGCGCGAGAGCCGCGGCGCGCACGCACGACTGGACTACCCCGACCAGGACCCACGGCTGCAGGTGAACCTCATTTGGGACCGCGACAGAGGTATTACGCATGAGCGGCCCCCCGAGCCCTCCGCCGCAGTCGCAGCGCTCGCCGGCCCGCCCGTCGACACGACCGGGCGCCTCCTCGAATGAGCTTGACGAACTACCGAAAAGGCGCACGTCGCGCTCGCCGGCTCGGATCATTACGCTGCGGGAGTGGTGCCGGACAGCGTGTTCCCCGCCTTCGTGGAGATAGGCCTCGGCGTCGACCTGCACGGGGAGGACCAGACGAAGGCCGCCGTGCGGGCGGTGAGAGAGGTTCTCGGACGCAACTCATTCCCCGGCATGCGTGCCCTGGTGCCCGACGGCGATCTTTCGCGGATGCGCGTCGAGGCGGTCGTCGCCGTGCCGCGACCGGAGGAGGTGGACACGGCGGCGGTAGCCTCCCAGTTCCCGTACGGGCAGATCACGGTGACCGCCGTGGCCGGCGGGTGCCGGACGCCCGGCGGCGCTCCGCTGGGGGACGAGGTCAACCACCTCACGTGCGCCGTCGCCGTGGTGTCCGTGGGTTGGTAGACCGGCTCCTTGACGTCGCCGGGCGGATCACCCGCTCGGGGCGGCGCGTGCGGCTGCATCTGCCCGAGCGCTGGCCATGGGCCGGGGCGCTCGTGGGCGCCTTCCGGCGCCTCCGGGCGCTTCCCGCCCCGGGTAGCCCACCCGCGGGGCCAGCGAGGGCGACGAACGGCACCGGTGCCGCCTCGGGCTGCCCGAGAACCAGCTCTGCGCCGTCGACGATGGGGCCAACTACCTCACCCGAGTCCAACCAGAAGGCTGTCACGTCTGCATCTGGCGCCCATGGGGCTCGGGCCATCGGTTACCTCGTCCGGTTGGTCGATGAATGTTGGTTGGTATCGGAGCTTCCGTTCGACGCGGGCTTATCTGCGTCTAATGAGTCAGGCGTTTGGTTACCCACCCGGCGAGTGGAAAGTGCGCGGCGACCTGATTGGCAACGACGAACCTGCACCTCCTGCCCCGGCCGCGCGCGACGCCGAGACGGCCCGTGCCGACGATCCGACCGCCAAGCCGTAGCGGCGCGGACGGGTCGGCACCGTCGACGGGCAGGCCCATCGTCGCTCGTCCTGCCGGGGGGTTCGTCGCGGGCTCGTTCGGACGTTCGCATCGTCCTGTCCAGCAGTGCCGGATCTGCTGCACCGGCATTCCGAGTGGCGGCTGCCATAGCTACTAGGAGCGAGGAGCGCGAAGGCTCGGTCGTTGCAAAAGGCTCGATCGTTCGCCCCAAAGCACGGGTCCGGGTTCGAGGCAGGTACTGAAGGACCCACCATCACCGCGAAGAGCGCCACATAGACTCGCCGTGATGAGTTACGAGGAATCACGCGAATCTATGCTCGGCGAGCGGTTCGAGCGCACTGGTCATCGAGGACGGCGGCGATGAGGACGAGGCGATCGCCGCGCTGCTGCACGACGCCGTCGAAGATCAAGGCGGCGAACCGATGCTCGCCTGCATACGCGCGGAGTTCGACGACCGGGTCGCGGACATCGTCCTCGCCTGCAGCGACACGACGGAGGAACCCAAGCCGCCGTGGCGTGAGCGAAAGACGGCGTACCTGGCGCACCTGGAGACCACGAGCGCAGGCGCGCTGCGCGTCTCTCTTGCGGACAAACTCTTCAACGCCCGCGCGATCCTGCGCGATCACCATGTCGTCGGGGATGATGTGTGAGGCCACTTCAAGGCTGGCCGGGATGAACAGCTCTGGTACTACCGGGCACTCGCGGACGCCTTCGCCCGCCTCTTCTCCGGCCCTACGGCAAGGGAGCTCAGCGAAGTCGTCGAGGAACTTGAGCGGCATGTAGCCGGCTGACTCTTAGCCGGCTCTGGGCTTTCCCAGTTGAGGCCGCGACGGGGGATTTGGGTCGGGGCACGGACCAACGAGGAAGCACCACATCCGGGTTTGAAAACTGCCCCATCGTCGTCGAAGTTGGACGCTGCCTGAGCACGGTCAGAGTCTCGCGAGATGCCGAAAATCGCGTCAGGCCTCGTCGGAGCGGCGGGAGAGTACCTCGTCGTCGCCCTTGTTGCTCATCGCATCGTCAACGGTGTACCTCCCAGGGTCGCGCGCGAGCGCCCGCAAGCGGGAGAACGCAAGCATCTTCGCGACGCCACCCGGCACCCCCTCAACGACGTCGTCGATCACCGCGATCGCGTCGTCAAACAACTCGGCACGTCGGAGCAGATCAGCGATCACTGCACGCCCGGTATGGGGGTCGGGAAGTACCGAGTCCCGGTCACTGAAACACTCACGCAGCAGCCGAACAGCCAACACCCGACAGTGAATCGACTCAGCGACCGCACCCTCGTCGTCACACGCCCAAGCGGCCTCGACCGCAGTGCGTGCCGCGGCGACCCTCTCGCCGCACTTCTGGAAGACGAGTGACGAGCAGAGGAACGAGCGTGCCAACTCAGGGAAACCCGAATGCTCAAGGAGCGCTCGGTACTCGGTGCTCTCGACCACCCTACGCGTGTCGGGCATCGCCTCACTGATGCTGGGCGCGCAGTACCCGCACAAGGCGCAGCGCTGCACCCACATAGAGATCGTGCTCCGTGCAAGTTCTGACGGTCGCAGATCGAGGTCGGGTGACCCGAAGCTGCTCGTGCTCGTCAACACCTGAACTCGGGTCTGCCCGCCGCACAGAATGCACGTCACGAGCTCATTACGGATATTCGTCATGGCGGGGAGTCAACCACCGCAGGGCCGAGTCTTACATCCCCGGGGCCCACTGGCGAGGCGGCTCAGGACTCCCACCACTGGTACGCCGGTCCTCGAAGCTGATGATCGTTCCGCGCCAGGGTGGTCAGCCACCGGTACTTGCTCAGGCGATAAGCGGAGAAGTGTAGGCGCGCGGCCCAGAGGCTGGATGCGATCGACACCGGCGTCATGGTCACGTTCGCCACGGTGTCTCGCGCCAGGACGAGGGACCTGTGCCCCGACTCGGGCGACTCCATCGCGTCGAACGATGAGTCCGCCACCGCTGCTCGCGGATGGCAGATCGGGTCGGACACTCGTGACAGGACGATGTGGGCGTCGTCTCGCTCGAGCCACTGCATGCCCCACCACTCGAGTGCCCGCCAAGCCTGATCCAGTCTCCTTCCGACGTAGAGCGCCGCCGCCTCCGAGCCGGGCCGAAGGTGGGCGAGCTGATCCTGGGCATATCCGAGGAAGTTCCCGATTGCCCACTCGAGCTGGGCATCACCACACATGGGCGGTCTCCGTCCGGGGCTGGTCGCCATTCAGGAGGCGGTGGGGAGGATGACGAGCGGACGCTTGCGGGGCGGACGGCGATAGCCCGCCGCTGCCTGTACGGATGACACCCGCCACATCGACCCGCCCCGCCTCGTCGGTACGCCCTCCTCGTTCAGGAGATCGGCGATGCGCTGGAACGTCAAACCCTCGGCGCGCAAGCGGCTGATCCGGTCCCCGAGATCCTGATCGTCTGTCACGCAGGGGGCCGAGATCGGTCGTCCCTGAGCGCGGAGAGCGGCAAGGCCAGCTCGGGTGCGCTCGCCTATGACCTCCCGCTCCCACTGCGCGACGCTGGCGAAGACATTGGCGATGAGGCGCCCGCTGGGCGTGCTGGTGTCGATCGCCAGGTCCAACGCAAGGAGCACCGCCCCGACTCGTTCGAACCACTCCAGAAGGGCGGCAAAGTCGATGACCGAGCGCGACAGCCTGTCGAGCTTGGCCACTACGAGGCCATCCGCCTCGCGGTTGGCGATCGCCTGCAATGCCTGCCCGAGCGCGGGGCGCTGGAGCGTGCGTCCGCTTTGGCCGGCATCGACATAGGTGTCGATGAGGCTCCATCCGCGCTGGGAGCAGCCCGAGGTGATCGCATCTTCCTGAGCGGCCAGACCCAGGCCGCTCGTGGCCTGATCATCCGTTGAGACCCGGCTGTAGCCGACGACCTTCATTCGCATCCGCTCCAAGCGTCTCAAGTCGCGCTTTCGGAGGGAGTCATGAGCTCCTCGACGAGAAACGCAACCTCGACATCCTCATTGATATCCGGCTGACGACCGAGTGCGAGCTGCCACGCTTCGGATTCTGCTGCCACAGCATCCGCATGTGTCACGAAGGGCCCGAGGACCACAGCTCCGAACTCCGGTTCAGTGAACATCGCAATCGCCACGTAAATAGAAGCACACTCCTTAAAGCACCAATTGTGCGATTTGCACTATCTACATTTTACCGCACACGACCGTCTGCGGTAAGTATTGGCGTGTTAAGATCGACCTAACAGCGCTCGCGCACTGGAGTCCCAAGCGTAGGAAGAAGCTTTGCATCCCGCCTGAATACCTACGCGCACCGTCCGCGCCGGAACATCGCAGCACTGGCCAATCCTCGGTGCATCCCCACTACGGAAAAAGCCGGCCGTCCCACGAAACGGAGTGGTGACCGGGGACGCTCAGGAGACGGTGTTTGCTGGGATTCGTGCAGACCTGCGTAAACATCGGTGGGGCGGGGCGGCGGTGTGGGTCGAGCCTCGAAGAGAACCACCGGTGCTCAGTACGCCTCCGGGTCGAGTTTGAGGGCCTCGTTGAAGCGGTTGATCATGTTGTAGAGCGCCGCGAGCATCGTGATCTCGACGATCTGGGATTCGTTGAAGTGCTGGTCGAGCGCCGCGTAGACGCCATCGGAGATGTTTCCGGGTCGCAGCGTCAATGCTTCCGCGTAGGCCAGCGCCGCCCGCTCGTCGTCGCCGATCTCGGCGGTGGCGGGGTCGCGCATCTCGGCGATCTCGGGAGGCGTGAACCCCATCTTCGCGCTGATCTGCTCGTGCGCATGGGTGCAGTACGCCGAGCGGTTCAGCATCGACACGCGCAGGATGATCCGTTCCTTGAGCTTCGCGTCGACCTCGTCGGGCTGTTGCACCGCCGCGACGAAGGGCCCCATCGTGGCCAGCATCGCCGGCTTGTGGGCGAGCGCCTTGTAGATGTTCGTGACCTTCCCCCGCTTTGCGATCATCCGCCCGAAGGCCTCCTGAACGATCGGGTCATCGGTCGCGGTCTCCTCGATGTATGTGACTCGTGCCACGGTCGATCCTCCCTTGCGTGCCGTTGCGGTCTCGATCGCGCAGATCGTCCGCAGGCACTGGAACTCCACTGGTCGGTCGGATCCACGATAGATGGGCGACCGACCCCTGTCGAAGACGGATCGGCAAGATCGATAGCTCGGCACGGTGAATCGTCGTGGGCTGGGCACGACACGGTGCAGCCCGACCTCGACGGCCGCACGCAAACCGCCGGGCAGCAGACCGCAGACGCCGCCTGGCCCCCGGATGCGTCGAACGCCATCGCGTTCTTTCGGGGTCGCCCATT
Source organism: uncultured Thermoleophilia bacterium (assembly GCA_963777565.1). GTDB lineage: Bacteria > Actinomycetota > Thermoleophilia > Miltoncostaeales > Miltoncostaeaceae > CALMEC01. The sequence goes on along the minus strand of CAVZQZ010000006.1, from coordinate 631,008 downwards.
CACCTCTGTTGCGCAAATGGCCGAGGCATGGGTGGCGCAGTCCGCTCAGAAGTCCAGGCGGTCCGCGCGAGGCCGATTTGGAAGAGCATCCACAGGACCACGGCCAGCGCCAGCTTGAGGCCGAGGTCGAACACCAGCACCCAGGTCCAGATGACCCAGTCGGACACATCCGACTGGTAGAACAGCAGCGAGAGGACCGTCCCGCCGATCGCGAGGAACCCGGCGATGACGAGGATCGCGATGTCGCGCCCCTGGTGGCGCTCACGCGCCGGAGCTCGTCGAGAGGCTGGCTCGCGGTCCTCGACTCGAGCCTGCTCCCGCTCAGGGTCCACGACGACATGCGTGATCGGCACGTCGAACCGCTCCCTGGCCTGGCTGACGATCCCCTCCTCCAACCAGTTGCTGCGGTCAGGTGGGTGCGTCGCGATGATCACCTCCTCCGGGGAATACGTGCGCATCGCGTCGTCGAGGGCCTGGAGCGGGTCGGCATCTCCAACCTCAGCGGTGACGGGGATCCCGGCCGCCCCACAACGCTCGACCGATTCCTCGATCCGCGCCTGGGCGTCGGCGATGCCCTGGTCCTCATCCGAGAGCCAGTATCGAACCTTGGAGGTCAGCGCCGGGGCGACGAGGATGACCTCCGCGTCCTCGCCGTCTCCCCGCCGGTACCGGATCTCCTCGAACAGCCGTTCACCGACGCACGTGTCGTTCGCGAGAACCAACATCCGCCTCGTTCCTGTCGGTCCGATGCTCACCGTCTGCTCCGTTCGACTCGTGTCCCGCCGAGCAGGACGTTGTCAGCGGCAAAGACGGGGGACATCGGTGATCGGCGCAACGGAAGTGTGGAATTTCCGCGTGAGGCTGCATGGGATTCCCCGCGCGGTCGTCGACACCCGTCTTGCGTTCGGTCCCAATCGTCGCGCCGCACAGGGAGCAGGCGGACCTCGTTGCTGTGGGCAGCCATGGCCACAGCCGTATCGGCGGCATCCTCCTGGGCAGCGTCGCAACCGGCCTCGTCCACGAGGTCCCGGGCGTCAACCCTCCGGGCTGACGGGCGAGAGGGGCTCGCGCCAGACCAGCGCGGTCCCATCGAGTACGACCACGCCGTTCTGGTTGGTGATCGTCGTGGCGAGCTCGTAGATCGGCTTGTCCTCTCGCATCGAGACGACCTCGACCTCCGCAGTGATCTCATCCCCGGGACCAACTGGGGCCTTGAAACCCCAGTTCACCTGTAGGAAGACGGAGCCGGGGCCGGGCAAGTCCTCCGCCACGACTGCGTTGAGCAGAGCAGACGTGACCCCACCCTGGACGATGATGCGGCCGAAGCGGGAGCCTCTCGCCAGCTCCTCATCGTAATGGAGGGGGTTGCGGTCACCGCTCATGTCAGTGAAGCGCTCGATATCGGCCCATTCCACACGGCGGGTGCGCTTCGCTCGGTCTCCGACGCCGACCATCTCCGCTCCCTCCTTGTCGTCGACTCGGCCTCGCGACCCTCCCACACCGAAGGTGCTCACACAACGCGCCGTGGGGCCCTTTCGCTTAACAGCCCCAGTGTGGAGGCCTGAGCGGTGGAATTCCTTGAGGCAGTCGACGGCTGCCCCGAGCTACCGCCGCGTCGGGACCTGTATCGGCGAGTCGATCGTCATCCAGGAAGTATCAGCCAGCCCGGATCGCCGATACGGGTTGCGGGCACCCGGCGCCCCACCTGAAGTGGGCAGCAAGGTGGGCAACACCCCCACCATTTCCTCTTCCTCGCGCCCGACTTCGGACACCCGATCCATGCTCCCGGCCTTGGGAGGAGAGACGGTGCGGGAGGGGGACCATTTCCTCTCCGGCCCCTTCGTCGTCGAGGGACGGGCCCGTGCTCCCCGTCTCCGTGAGATGTGATCGACTGGTTTCGGCCATCTTGCGTGGTGCCCGTGGAGAAGGGGAAAGAGCGGTTCCATATTGTGAATGGCCCTTGACGGGCGTAGGTCCTCCTGAAACAACGTGTCGTACTGACGGCGGGGGAGGAACGATGAGGGCGTCCTGTTTCTTTGGGAACGGCGACATTCGTGTCGAGGAGGTCCCTGAGCCCACGGTCGAGCACCCGACGGACGCGCTCGTGCAGGTGACCCTCGCATCGATCTGCGGGTCTGATCTGCACTACTACCATTCAGGCGAGGAACTCGGCTTCCCCGCCGGGATGCGCACTGGCCACGAAGCGGTCGGGACTGTCGTGGCGGTGGGGCGGGAGGTTGCGCGCTTTGCCCCCGGAGATCGCGTGCTTGTCTTCCCCCTCCCGGTTGACGGGTCCTGCTCTTACTGCCGTGACGGCGTGTTTCCGTGCGAGGCCGGTGCCGGGGCCTTCGGCTTCGGTACTGGCTTTTGGCCGTACGGCGGCCCGGTCGAGGGATGCCAGTCGGAGTTTCTCCGGGTTCCCTTCGCCGATGGGACGCTGACCCGGATGCCCGAGGGCGTCTCCGGCCCGGAGCACGAGCGTGCGATGCTCACGTGTATCGATAACTTCGCCACGGGCTGGCACGGGGTCGTGACCGCACACCTGGCCCCGGGGCAGAACGTTCTCGTGATCGGCGACGGTGGGGTTGGCCTGTGCAGTGCGCACGCCGCACAGGCGAAGGGTGCAGAGCAAGTCCTCTGTCTCGGCCACCACGACGACCGGCTCGCGATCGCGTCGCGCATGGGGGCCACCGCGACCTTCAACTCCCGGGACCGGGAGGAGATCCGCGAACGCGTGCTGGACGCAACCGGTGGTGAGGGCGTGCACGTCGTGATCCAGACGATCTCGGGAGAGGAGCCAATGGCGCTCTCCCAGGCCTGCGTGCGCAGCGGCGGGGTCATCTCCTGCGTCGGGATGGAGCAATTTGTCGGCCAGGTCCCCGGCGTTGACTGGGTGGACCAGTGGATCCGCACCATCACCCTCACCGGCGGCCTGCAACCGGGGCCGGTCTACGTCGCCGAATGTGCCGCGCTCGTTGCCGACGGCAAGATCGACCCGACCCCGATCTTCACGCACACCCTTCCCCTCGATGAGGCTGCCGAGGGCTTTCGGATGATGGCCGGGCGCAACGAGGGCGTCGTCAAGGTCGCCCTCTCACCGGGCGGCTGATCGCCGATCGGGCGACTGCCCGGCCCGCGCGCGCCGATCCCCCCAACCGGCGTACGGGGCCTGCCATCGCCGGGCCAGAAGGGCTCGCCGCCGAGACGCCCCACCCATGACGGCGCCCGCGAGCGCGAACGCGGCCAACAACACGGACTTCGGTCAAGTGCGCCCCGATCCGTGCTCCCGACCTCAGGAGTGGAGACGGTGTGGGAGGGGGACCATTTCCGCTTCGGGCAATTCAGCAGGAAAGACCCCGCCTATGCTCCCGCCTCGGCGTGTACCGGCGCTGCTCGACGCGCGCGCCCGCACCGTCGACGACATGCGCCTGATCTCCACCCTGTGCGCCCTGGTGGAGGAGGCCGACCGACAGCGAGCGTGATCCCCTCGGCTCGGGCAGGCAACGACGTATCCGCGGCCCGGTCGAGCCTCTTCTCAGGGCCTCCGAGGTCATCGCGGGACTCGGGCGGCCCGGAACCTTCCCGGCGCGTCGCGGTGACAGGAAGGGCCCAAGGAAGGGCTCGGAGATACATGGGGGGACGGGACAGGACGCCGCCGTGCGGAACTTGGGGGTGTACGGCCAGCCACGGGCCGGCTTGAATGTTCCGCGACGCCGCGACGCCGCGACGCCGCGACGCCGGGACGCCTCTGGCGCATCCGCGCACGGCGAGTCGGTTCACGCTAAGCGAGCGTGGCGGCGAATGCGCGGCAGGCCAATCGGCGCCGGCCGACTCCATTCCTGTTGTCCTACCGTACGCTGCGCCTCGTGGATGAGGCGGCGATCCGGCGCCTGGCTGCCCTCGTCGGGACGAAGAACGCTGCTGATGCCGCCATCGCGGAGGTGATCGGCAGGCCCTGTCAGATGGGGCACGTGGGCGAGTGGATCGCCGCGCAGGTCTTCGACATCGAGCTGCATTCCTCCGCGACGGTGGAGGCGAGCGACGGCGTCTTCCGCTCCGGACCGTTGGTTGGCCGGAGCGTGAACGTCAAGTGGTACTTGAAGGGGGAGGGGATTCTTGACCTGCACGTCGGGGCTGGGCCTGACCTGTACCTGGTTATGACCGGGCCTCGTTCGCCCGCGGGGTCCTCGCGCGGCGCTGTGCGCCCATGGGTGATCTCGACGGTCTACCTGTTCGAGCACGAGCCGCTGGTGGCGGACCTCGTGGGCCGCGGTCGCAAAGCCGGCGTCGCCTCCAGCGTGCGGCGCGCCGTGTGGGCGGCGGCGGAGATATTCCCCCGGTCTGCCTCCCCGCTTCTCGAGCTCAAGGAGGATCACCGCCAGATGCTCTCCCTCTTCGGTCCGGGCGCTTCGGGGCTCAAGACCAACTGAGGCAGCCGGGCGGCTTCACGGAGGCGCCGCCGAGGCGGCGCGGCGATTCCCGGCCTGACGGTGACGTGACCCGACTCATGACATCTGGTCGGAATGCTGAGCAGCGGCACGAGGTCGAAGGTCCTTCAACGCGTCGGCGTCCATGTAGCGCATCGTCTTCTCGACGATCCCTGACTCGGAGACGTCGATGCCTTCGTCCCGAAGTCGGCGGATGGCGTAGCAGAACCCGCCCTCCGCGACGGAGTACTCCCGCGCGACCGCAAGCGCGCTGCCGTGCTTCTTGAGGATGCGGTGCGAGTCCTCCGGCGCCTGCTTTCGGACCAACCGACCCACGCGGATGACCATGTTGAAGTCGGTTGATCCGGCTGCGTCGGCCATGTCGGAGTAGCTCGTCACATGGCCCCCGGGGATGAGCCGGGCAGTCTCCACGACCGTCTTGGTCGAAGGCCGTGAGGTCACCCATCTCGCTGCCCTCCGCGTTCAGACTGAGGATCGCCGGCGGATGCGCATGGCGGACCGGGCGCACCGACCGGCTGGCCGGACCAGCAGTGCCTCGGACGGAGCGTCCCATCACATCACCGGCTCTTGTCCGGGGCTTGCCAGACCGGTCGAGCGCGAGGGTCTCCCATCTGTGGAAATCCTCGTCATCGACATCCAGGACATCGGGGCGGTGCGCCGGTGCGGCCGGCGCCGGGTCGGACCCATCCTGGGTGACGCCCTCCCCCTCCGGTGCGGCCGCACACCTGCACAGGTCCTCGAGCTCGCCGCGCGTTGGGAGTACGTGCTGTTCGTCGGGAAGGGGCTCCCCGACGACGAGCTTCAGCTCATGGCCGGGGCCGACCTTCTCGTTGGCGTTGCGGAGGAAGCCCCGGCCCAGGGCGCTACCGACTCGCCGCGCGGCTGCGCTGCGCTCGAGGCCGAGGGCCTTTGCGACCTTTCGGACGCTTGTCGTGCCTCCTCCAGCCAGGAGGTCACGACCGCTGCGACCGTCTCGCGCACCGGCGCGGGACGCTCTGCTCCACGCCTTCCGCCATGAGCTCGGCGACGAGCTCGCGAACGGCCCCGTAATCATCGAGGGTTGCCATCACGGCGCCGGTTTCACCCCGCTCGCGGCGGGCGGCGTGCAGCAGGGCGTGCGCCTGCGTGAGGGTGAGCAGCGTCGGGAAGTCTCGGCGTAGCCGGACCGCGACCGGTCGGATCGCCTCTGCCAGCTCCACCCTGAAGGGAACGATCACGTCCGACCGTGCGAGCCCGGCCAGCTGCTGCTGCAGGGCGAGCCACGGCGTGAGGTCCAGCGGCTCGCCCGGGCCGGCTGCCGCGGCCCGCATGATCGCCTTCGTCTGCTCGGGCGAGTCGGTGACCGGGATCGAGATGAGGCGCGTCTCGTTCTCCTCGTGGAGGGCGACCGCCGTCGTCGTCGTGATGAGTCCCGTCGGACCCGGGCGGTGGATGAGCTGGGCCCGCAGCCCGTTGTTGGAGGTGGAGATCACCGTCTCGTAGCGAATCTCGCCTTCGCTGAGGAGCGATCGCATGAGGTAGCTCGCCATCTCGTCGTCCATGCCCGGCGCCTCGTAGACGACGAGCAGACGGTGCACGAGCGGTTCCTCCGAGTAGGCGAGGGCCTTCGGGCTCATCGCCGTCAGGACGTAGGCGGCGCTGTCGGGCAGGAACCGGAGCATCTGCTCGACAAGGTACGACTTGCCGGCCGAGGACGGCCCCTTGATCACGGCCGACACGGGTCGCGCGAACAGGCGGGTGACCGCGATGAGGTAGAGGAGTTTCAAGCGGGGCGCCTCCCCGACCAGCCCGGCCCGCTCGGCGATGTCGGCGAGCAAGCCGAGGATGTCGGGCTCCTGGCTGAGCGCCGCGCAAGGGGCGCCAGCATCGGTCCGGCTCACGGCTGAGCTTTCCGTGTGGACGGCGTCCGACCTGTGCACCTGTGCGTCGGCGGTGGTGGGGGAGGGGGATCTCCCGCCAGGTCGTGTGCGACTAACGCGACCTCCGCGTCCGTCGGCGTGAAGCCGAGGGCGAGCGCAGCGTCGAGGGGCCCTCCGCTGCGTCCGCACTTGTAGCAGCGCCAGTCGCCGGTCGCCAGGTCGATGTAGGCGACGAGGTCGGCGTGTCCGCGGCTTCTCGTCGTCGAACAGGTGAAGCAGGTGACGGGAACCCCATCCTGGGCGCTCCCGCTCTGAGAGATACCCAGGTCCTCGTAGAAGGATCGCGCGCTCATCGGCTCGTCCTCCCATCCGCCTCGTGAGTCTCGTCCGTCCCCGGAGCGTCGGCCCCGAGGAGTCGGGCGACCGCCGTTTTCGGTACCCGGATCGTCCGGCCGACCCGGATCGCGCCGGGCAGGGCCCCGCTTCGGATCGCCTCGTAGGCCGCTCCCCGGGAGATCCGCAGGACGCGGGCCACCTCCGGGACGGTGAGTGTTGGTGGAAGCTCCTGAAGTAGCTCTGGAGCCGTCGATCGATTGTCCATTCAGCATCCCCCGATGCAGGCGAAGATTTACGATACGCTTGACGGTAGCACAAGTCAGGCGTAGGATTCAGGGACGCCTGTGGATCGATTGGAGGATGGGATGCACGAACGAAATGGGTCCCCGGTCACTGGCAAAGGTCGTCGGGGCCAACGCGTCGATACGCCGCGATGAGCTCGGGTTGACCCAGGAGGAGGTCGCGGAGCGGATGCGCAAGACGGGGTTACGCTGGACTCGCCCCGGCGTGACGATGCTGGAGGCCGGCAAGCGCGACCTCGGCGTCGGGGAGTTCCTGCTACTGGCCGAAGTGCTCAGCACCTCACCCTCCGCGTTGCTGAGGGCGCCAGAGAACGACGAGATCCTGATCGACGGTTGCCTCCTGCCCGGCGAACTTCTGGGAAGGCTGTACCAGGAGGCCGGTATGGGGACGGGGCTGCTCGCGCAGATCGAACAGGCGAACTTCATCCTCCGGATTGACCGCGACCGCGACCTGGCCAAGCGCTACGGGCTGAAGGACAGAGCCAAAGCAATCCTCGCCCTTCACCACGCCGGCGAAACGGAGCGGCGGACGGCGGTGAGGATCAACCGGGCGCTCAGGCTCTCGAGGTCTCCAGACAAGGTCACAGGTTTCGAGGTCTCCTGCGCAGCGGTCGCGCTCTGGGGACACAGCCTGACCGACCAACGCGACCAGGTCGCCGAGAAAGCTGGCGCGAAGACAGCGCAAGCGAGAGGTCATGCATCCCGAGGGCTGGACGATGCCCTCGCAAAGAAAATCGCTCGGGTCCGGCGGCTGGATATCCCGTGAGGGGACATGTCCGCAAACGTGGCGCCACCTGGGCCGTCGTCGTCGACATCGGCCGGGATCCCGCGACCGGCAAGCGCCGCCAGAAATGGCACTCCGGCTTCCGCACGCGCAAGGAGGCCGAGCGCGCGCTCACCGAGATCGTCGGGCGTATCGGCCGGGGGGAGTACGTCGCCCCCTCCACCACGACCCTGGGCGCCTATCTCGAGGAGTGGCTCTCCTCGATCCAGACCCGGGTCCGGGCGAGCACCTACGAATCCTACGCGCGCAACATCCGGCTGCACGTCCTCCCGCGACTCGGCGACACCCCTCTGCAACGCCTCGATGCGGTGCAGTTGAACGGCCTGTATTCGCGCCTCCTGACGGACGGGCGTGCCGACGGGGACGGTGGTCTCAAACCCCGGACGGTGAGGTACGTGCACGTGATACTCCACAAGGCCCTGCGCGACGCGGTCCGTTGGAGCCTCCTGACCCGGAACCCCGCCGACTTCGCCGACCCGCCGACCCCCAAAAGCGCACGCGCCGCCGAGATGCGGACCTGGAGCGCCGCGGAGCTTCGTGCGTTCCTCGAGCACACCGGCTCCCACCGTCTCCACGCCGCGTTCGTCCTGGCGGCCACGACCGGGATGCGACGCGGGGAGATCGCCGGCCTCAAGTGGGCGGGACCTCGACGAGGGCGCGAGCCGCCTCGCCGTGCGCCGGAGCTTGGTGACCTCCGGATACGAGGTCGTGTGGTCGGACCCCAAGACCGAGCGCAGCCGTCGCAACATCGCGCTCGACCCCGCCACCCTCGGCGCCCTTCGGGCCCATCGCGCACGGCAGGCCAGGGAGAAGCTCGCCCTCGGCCCCGCCTACCAGGACCAGGACCTCGTGTTCGCCGGGAGGACGGCCAACTCATGCATCCCGAGCGTCTCTCGAAGCTCTTCGCGCTGAGCGTCCGCGACGCCAACCTCCCGCGCATCCGCTTCCACGATCTGCGGCACACACACGCCACCCTCGCCCTGCAGGCGGGCGTCCACCCGAAGATCGTGAGCGAACGCCTCGGCCACGGCGACGTCGGGGTCACCCTCAACACCTACAGCCACGCCATCCCGGCGCTCGAGGAGGAAGCCGCGGCCCGTGTGGCCGCGCTCGTCTTCGGCGCCTAGGTTTGCAAGGCGTTTGCACGAGGGCATGTGACGACCCATGTCGGCGAGTCGATGACGCCCGCAGACTCTTTCTCCGAAAGGGATCTCGTGGATGGGCCGTCTGGGACTCGAACCCAGGACCTTGGGATTAAAAGTCCCCTGCTCTACCAGCTGAGCTAACGGCCCATTCGAGGTATCCCGGCCGGCGGGACCACCTCGACGGAACGCTAGCGCGATCGGGTGCCGCGTGATCCGTAGGGCACCGCTGTGGGCCGGCGGCGTCGGTTAAAGTCGAGCGGTCGGCCATCCATGTCCGGGAGGCGCAGTGAGCGAGGCAGACCGAAGGACCGCAGTCGTGACCGGCGGAACCGGTGGGCTCGGGCTTGCGGTCAGCTCCGCGTTCGCGGATGCGGGGTACCGGACCATCGTCACATGGGTGGTGGACCGGGAGGCCGAGCAGGCCCAGCGCGCCCTCGGCGACCGGGTTGAGCTCCGCAAGCTCGACGTGACCGACTCCGGCGACGCCGGCGGGCTCGCCGCCGAGCTCGACGGCGAGGGGGGTTGTTGGGCGCTCGTGCACCTCGTCGGCGGCTACCTCGGCGACCGGCCCCTCGGCGAGATGACCACCGACGAGTGGCACCGCCAGCTCGACCTCAACGCCACCAGCGCGGCCGTGATGATGGGCGCGTTCCTCCCCGGGATGGTCCGCCGCGGCGGCGGGCGGGTGGTCGCCGTCTCGAGCCGGGCCGCCCTGGCGCCGTTCGCCGGCGGTAGCGCGTACGCGGCCGGCAAGGCCGCGCTCATCGCGCTCGTGCTGGCCGCATCCAACGAGGTCAAGCACGACGGGGTCACGGTGAACTGCGTGCTTCCGAGCGTCATCGACACCCCCGGCAACCGCGCCGCTCAGCCCGACGCTGACACCGCGAAGTGGGTTGCGCCCGCGGACCTGGCAGCCGTCATCGCCTTTCTGTGCTCCGACGCCGCGCGGGCGGTCACCGGTGCGGCACTGCCGGTGTACGGCCGGGCCTGAGTGCGCCACGCCCGGCGGTAGGGTTCGCGCAGAGCAGCCGAGCAGACGAGACCAGGAGAACGAGATGCCGCTCCTCACCACCGACGAGATCGACGCCGCGCTTGCCGGGATGCCCGGCTGGGAGCGAGCGGGTGAAGCGATCGTCCGCCAGTTCAGCTTCGAGGGCGGCTTCATGGGGTCGGTGGGCTTCGTAAACCGGCTCGCCGATGCCGCGGAGGCCGCCGACCATCACCCGGACCTCGTGATCTCCTGGAACCGGGTCACCGTGACGCTCGCCACCCACAGCCAGGGCGGAATCACCGAGAAGGATATCGCCCTCGCCCGACAGGCCGACCAGCTCGCCGGGGCGTGATCCACCGGACCGTCGTGCGGCCACTGCTCTTCCGACTCGAACCCGAGCGCGCCCACGCGGTCGCAATGGCGTCGCTCGCCGTGCTCGCCCGCACGCCACCGCTCGGGGCGCTCGTGGAGCGGCGCCTTCGGGTGGACGACGAACGACTGGCGCAGGAGCTCTGGGGGCTTCGCTTCCCGAACCCGGTCGGCCTCGCCGCGGGGTTCGACAAGCAGGCCGATGCCGTGCCCGCATGGGCGAACCTCGGGTTCGGCTTCGCGGAGATCGGCACCGTCACGGCCCAGCGCCAGCCCGGCAACCCGAAGCCCCGGGTGTTCAGGCTCCCGGACGAACGCGGTCTCATCAACCGCCTCGGCTTCAACAGCGACGGGGCGGACGCCGTCGCCGAGCGGCTCAAGCGGTGGGAGCGTTCCGGCCGCGCCCACCGGATCCCACTCGGCATCAACATCGGGAAGACGAAGGTGGCCGAGGACGCCGCGGCCGACTACGTCGCCACGTTTTCCCGCATCGCGTCCTTCGGCGACTACGTCACCGTCAACGTGAGCTCGCCGAACACCCCCGGCCTGCGGGATCTCCAGGAGCGCAACGCCCTCGAGACGCTCGTCGCGCGCATCGCCGCCGCGAACCGCGCCAACGGGCTCGGGAAGCCCATCCTCGTGAAGATCGCGCCCGACCTCGACCAGGCCGCCCTCGAGGCGATCGTCGGGATCGCCCGCGACCGCGGCGTCGCGGGTCTCATCGTCACCAACACCACCGTAGGCCGTGAGGGCGTTGCCTCGCCGCTCGCCGCCGAGACCGGCGGTCTCTCAGGGGCGCCGTTGCGATCGCTGAGCGACAACGTGTTGCGCCGCGTTCACCTCCTCGCCGGGGGACTCCCCGTCATCGGGGTCGGCGGGATCTTCAGCGCCGCCGACGCCTGGGCGAAGATCCTTGCCGGCGCGTCGCTGGTGCAGATCTATACCGGTTTCGTCTACGAGGGGGCAGGGCTCCCGCACCGCATCAACGAGGACCTGCTCCTGCTGTGCGACCAGGCCGGGGTGCGATCGATCAGCGAGGCCATCGGCCAGGGCGGCCCGTCACCGGGGAACTGATCCCGGCGACGGGCGCCACGCCAGCAGCGCTCAGCGGCCCGTGGGCTCGCCCGTTTCGGCCTTCGGGTCGTCGACGTAGGCCGAGAGCATGCTCGCCACGAGCTTGTCGAAGTGGGGAGGAAGCTCGTCGGCGTCGAGGGCTTGGCGCACTTGCTCGGCGATTTCGTGCGCGCGGGTGCCCCGTGCATCCCCGCTCGTGCCACGCGGGCGCTGCCTGATCTGGCGTGACTCCGCCGGCGGGTCGGGCTGGGGGTCGAACGGGTTGTTGGCCTTCCAGTTCGGCGTGTCGTCGACCGGCTCCGACTTGGGCAGGCTGGTTGGCGTGTAGACGGCCCGGTAGGGACGCCAACCCCCGTCGGCTGCCGGCGCCGGAGTCGACCCGGGCTCGGCGGTCGCGTCCTTGCCCTTCGCGGCGGCGTCCAGCTCACCCGGACGAGGCCACCCCGGTGCGTCCACGACGTACCGCGGCACGGGGGCGTTGGGCATCGCCGCCGGTGTGGCGGCCGGAGCGATTGGGCCGATGCCACGGCGGCGGGTGACCGGCGCCTCCGGCGGGATCGGGGCCGGTGACTCGACGCGCTCGGCGACGGGCTCGGGCGTCGGTGGGGGGTCAGGGGGTGCAGGCGGGGGGGTTTGGGCGCGCTTCGCCGTCGGGTACGGGCTCGCCGCGCGTGCTGCTGGCCGCATCCGGGCGGGGGCCACGGGCGCAGGCGTCACGACCTCGGGCAACGTCGCCTCGGGAGCCGGCGCAACCTCGACCGTCGGCTCGGGGATTGCCTCCGGCGCGTCCGCCGGGGGAGCGGTGCGGGACCGGGGCTTGCGGGCGCGAGCCTTCGGCCGTGCGGGCGGAGCCGGCTCGGGTGTGGCGATGGGCGGCGCGGGGGCGACAGCCTCCGGAGCAGGCGCGATCTCCTCGATGAGCGATGCCTCGGTGACCGATGCCTCGGTGACCGGCCCCTCCACCGTCGGCGTCACTTCGACGTCCACCGGCTCGGCGACCGGCTCGGCGACCGCTTCCACCGTGGCCTCGGTCGTGTCGGCCACAGGCTCAGCCGCCGGGTCGGCCACCGTCTCGGCGACGGGCTCGGACCCCGGCTCGGTGACGACGTCTGCAGCGGGCTGGACCACCGGCTCGGCGATCTCCTCCGCCGTCGGCGCATTCGCCGCCGGCGCGTCCTTCGGAGCCGGGCGTGCCGTCGCGACCTGCTCGGAAGCCGGTTTCGCCTCGGCGGGCACGGGCTCCGGGGCCGGGTCCTCGGCCTTCGAGGCTTCCGCGGCCTGCGGCGTGCTGGTCTCGTCGGCCGACGCGCCGGTCGCCGCGGTCGGCTCGTCGGGCGTCTCGGTCGTGATCTTGGCGTCGGTCGGCGTGGTCTCGACGGCAGGTTCCGCGGCGGCGGTGATCTGGGTGGCCTCCGGCCAGAGGGTCTCCGGCGGAGCAGTTGACTGGGCGAGCACGGCCGGCTGGGCCGGGGACTCGGCCGGCTGGAGAGCAGTGCTGGCGGCGTCAGCCTCGGTGGGCGCAGGGGCCTCACTCGGTGGCGCCGCCGGGGCGGCCTCTGGTGACCAAGCCCCGGCCGAGACCTCGGTGGGCCACGGGATCGCCTCGAGCGGCGCGGTGGAGGCCGGCTCGTCCGCGCGTGCCGCCGCAGCGGTACCGCGCTCCGTGCGGCCCGTCGGCCGGGACGCCTCGCTGCGGCGCGGCCGGGCTGCGGGTGCGGCGGCGGTCGCGTCCTGACGGGCGCGTGGCTTCGACCCGCGGCCCGCCGGGGATGCCGGTGCCGTCTTGGCCCGGCCGTTCGCGGCAGGCGCCTCTGTCGTCGCGGGCGGCGTCTCGGGGGTGGCGGGCGGCTCCTCCGGCGGCACCTCGATGCCGAGCGTGGCAGCGAGATCAAGCGTCGCCCAGACGTCGACTGGCTTGGGGGGCGGGGCGACCACGTTGAGCGGCAGCAACTCCGCCCCCGGGTCGCCGAGGACCGTCACCGCCAGCCGCGGCCGCACACGCGGCTGGCGCGGCGCGGGCGGTTCGACCTTCTTGCGCGTGAGACGCTTCTTCTGGGGCTCATCCATGACCCTCGCCCTCCCCCCGCCGCCGGCATGCGAAACCCGCGGCTGCGGCGCGGGGGGGCGCGCCGGGCGCGGCCTCGATCAGCAAGTTCCTTGGCACCATCCCGACCCTTCCCATGTCCAGGGGGTCACACGCAGCACGCGGCGTCCCAACACCGCAAATCGTCTATCGGCAGGATGCGCGCGATTCGGGAGAGACGTCACTCATCATGCGGGATCCGCCGACGCCGGGAACATCTCAGTCCCGCGCGCGCCAGCCAGTCGCGAAGCTCACCTCGTGCGCGCGGGCGTTCATCTCTCGCGCCTGTGCCTTCGTAAACGCGCCCAGGCGCACCAGCATCGCGTACTCGGCGCGCAGCCGTGTGCCGATCATCTCCGGGCCGTCGGTGGCGATCACCACCTCCACGCCCGCGGCGCGCAGGGCGAAGACGATCTCGGCCACCTGCTCCTCGTCGCGAACGGCGCCGGTGCTTCACGTTCGACGTGGGACAGACCTCGAGCACGATCCCCCGTTCGGCGATGCGCTCTGCGAGTCGGGGCTCGAACGCGGCGATGATCCCGTGGCCGATGCGGTCGACGCCCAGCTCGACGACCTGCCGCGATCTCCGCGAGGTACGGCGCCGGGGTCCGGGGCGTTGACGCCCTCCTCACCGGCGTGGAAGGTCACGCCCAAGCCCGGCGTCCCGCGCACGGTCGACGAGCGGCGCGAGGTCCGAGTAGTGGTACGGCGGCGACGACCCGGCGGGCCTCGGGCCGCCGATGTCGATCGCCACCACGCCCCGGTCGCGAACCGGATCGCCCGCTCCACGATCGCGGCGTTCAGCTCGAGCGAGAAGCAGCGGTCCATCATCAGCGTCACGCCCGCCCGGATCGGGTACTCGAGCATCGCCCGGTCGACGCCGTGCACGGCCGACATCACGATCGCGTCGAGGTCGCGCTCGCCGCCGCGGTTGCGCTTGGCGGGGTTGAAGCGCACCTCGTGGGTCGTGATCCGCTGCGACCGGTAGGCGCCGCCGAGATCATCCCGTGCACCGCGCGGAACACCCCGTCCGGGCTGCTCTGGATGAGCTCCGTGAGGTGGTAGATCGCGGTCGAGGCCGTCCAGACCGTCAATCCCGGCGCCGACGTTCGTGGCGCGGGCGAACGCCCAGTAGTCGTCGATACGGGAGCTTGATGCCCTGCTCGTGGGCGAGCTCCCACATGGTCGCGGCGTCGACTCCGCCACCGAGATGCGCGTGCAGCTCGGCGAGCGGCTCGTCGGCCGCGAAGACCGCGTCCACGTCGAGCCCGGCGACCCGCCCGGCTACTGCCCAGGAGCTCCTGGAGCTCGCCGCTCCTGGAACATCTCGGTCACGATGTCGCAGCCGCCGACGAGCTTGCCGTCGACGAACAGCTGCGGGATCGTCGGCCAGTCCGACCAGCCCGACAGCACCTCGCGGATGCGAGGGTCGACGAGGATGTCACGGGCGCCGTACTCCACGCCGGTGTGGTTGAGGATCTGCACGACCTGGTTGGAGAAGCCGCAGCGCGGCATGTCCGGTGTGCCCTTCATGTAGAGGAACACACGATTCTCGGCGACCTCCGACTTGATCTGGTCGAGGATCTCCTGCTCGGTCATCGTGAGTGTGTCGCTCATGTCGTCCTCCGGTGCGCGTGTCTTCAGGGCGAGCGCGTGGATGCTGCCCGTCGTCGAGGTACTGCTTGACCGCGGCGTAGACGAGCCGGTGCTGCTCGATGCGCGACAGGCCGGCGAACTGCGGCGCGACGACCTCGGCTGCGAGGTGGTCGCCACCGCCCTGGTCGTATACGACCGCGGTGGCCCCCGGCAGCGCCGTCTCGATCATCTGCGCGTACTCGGTGACTTCGGGCATGCCGGCAGGATAGCCCGCCCGCTCCGCCGGGGCCCGCGATCAGCGCGGGGGGCGGGGCGGCTCGATGCCGAGAAGTGCGCCCTGGCTGAGCTCAACGGTCCACCGCCCTGGAACGGGGGGGCGTTCGTATCCGGCCCTCCGCCCGAAGGGGCTGCTAGGAGCCCACGCGAATCGCGTCGGAGAGCGTGCCGGGGTCCGTGACGGGCGCCGCGCAGGTGAAGTCCCGGCAGACGTACACCGCCGCCGCGCCGTCCACCAGGGGTCGCTCACGGAGCAGCGGCGCGGCCTGGGCAGCCGCGGCGTCGGCGGGGTCGCCGGCCGCCAGCACGGCGCTCGGGCCGGCTGCGGCTCGGGCCGCGTCGATCAGCGCCCGGGTGTCGGGGGCGTCGAGCCTGCCGACGACGGCGATCTCGGTGCGGTGGGCGGCGGTGGCGAAGTCGAGCGCGACCAGCGCGGTGCCGAACGCCTGCGGAAAGCGGGCGAGCTCGTCGGTCACCAGGCGGAGCGCCGCGTGCGCACGCTCCGTCAGCGTCGCGTCGCCGGTGAGGTCAGCCAGCCGCAGCAGCACGTGCGCGGCCTGCGAGTTGCCGCCGGGCGTCGGGTGATCCTCCAGGTCGCGGGTGCGGGCGATGAGCGCCTCGCCGTCGGAGCCCGAGTAGAAGAACCCGGCCCCGTCGGGGTCGGCGAAGAGCGCGATCATGCGGTCGGCGAGATCCCGCGCCGCGGTGAGCCAGCGCGGCTCGAAGGTGGCCTCGTACAGGCACAGCAGCCCGTGGAACAGGTCGGCGTGGTCGTCGAGGTAGCCCAGGTGGCGGCGGTCCACCGCCCGCCCACACACGGCGCAGGCGGCCGTCGACCACCAGGGTGTCGAGCACGAACGCCGCCGTTCGGCGCGCCACGTCGACGTAGTCGGCGCGCTCGAGCGCCACCCCGGCGTCCGCGAACGCCGCGATCGCGAGCCCGTTCCAGGCCGTCACGACCTTGTCGTCGCGGGCCGGGCGCCGGACGCCCGGATCGGGCGGCGTAGAGCTTGCCGCGCGCCGCGCCACCAGGAGCTGCGGCGTCCTGGCCGACGCGCTGCGGCGACCAGCTCGATCGGCGCCGCCACGTGCAGGATCGTCGCCCCTTCGAAGTTGCCCTCCGGCCGCACCCCGTAGCGCAGCATCACCGCCTGCGCCTCCTCGAGCGACAGCAGCCTCCCGGAGCTCGGTCGGCGTCCAGACGAAGAACGCGCCCTCGCCGCCCGGGCGAGTCCGCGTCCTGGGCCGCGGCGAACCCGCCGTCGGGCGCCGCATCTCGCGCAGCAGGTAGTCGAGCGTGCGCTCGGCCACCTCGCGCCGCCGCTGCTGCCGCCCATGACGCGGTGGGCGAGGGCGTACACGCGGGCCAGGAGCGCGTTGTCGTAGAGCATCTTCTCGAAGTGGGGCACCAGCCAGTCGCCGTCCACGCTGTAGCGGTGGAAGCCACCGCCGACCTGGTCGTGGATGCCCGCCGTCGGCCATTCGCTCCAGCGTCACGCTCGACCATCTCGCCGCGCGTGGTGGTCGCCGGGCCGGTCGCCAGAGGCGGCGCACGAGGAACTCGAGCGCGAGCGAGCGGCGGGAACTTCGGGGCGCCGCCGAAGCCCGCCCTGCGCGGGATCGAATCGATCGCGAGACCGGCCCACGGCGCGTCGTCCACGCTCTGCGCGCTCGAGGCCGCGACCGGGGTCGCGTCGCGCGGCGTCGGCCAGCCGGTCGCGCGACCTCGCGCCGCCTGTGGCCTCCACGTCGTCGCGCCGGTCCCGGTAGGCGTCCGCGATCGCGCGGCACGAGCTCCGGGAACGCCGGGCAGGCCGCCGCGCGGCGGCTCGCGCGGGAAGTAGGTGCCGGCGTAGAACGGGCTGGCCGTCGGGGGTGAGGAACACGGTCATCGGCCAGCCGCCCTGACCCGGTCAGCGACAGCGTCGCCTGCATGTAGAGGGCGTCGATGTCGGGGCGCTCCTCGCGGTCGACCTTGACGTTCACGAACAGCTCGTTCATGACGGCCGCGGTCTCCGGGTCCTCGAACGACTCGTGCGCCATGACGTGGCACCAGTGGCACGACGAGTAGCCGATCGACAGCAGCACCGGCCGGTCCTCGGCGCGCGCCCGGGCGAGCGCCTCCTCGCCCCACGGGTACCAGTCCACCGGGTTGTCGGCGTGCTGGCGCAGGTAGAGGCTGGACTCGCTCGCGAGGCGGTTCACCCGGCGAGCATAGACGGGCGCTTCCGACGGGCGCCCGCTACCGTTGGCGGCGATGGTCGATCGCATTCCTCGACGGGCCGGCGCGGCCCCGGCGCGCAACGAGCCGACCGCTGGCGCCAGGTCGCGCTGCTCGGCGTCTCGGCGGCGGCGTTCGACGACGAACGCGGCCCGTCGGCCTGGCCGCCGCGCTGCTGGCGCTCGACTGCCCCGCGAGGCGGCCGCGCTGCTGATCGCCGCGGCCGGCGACGCCCCCTGGGCGCGGTGGTGGACGGTGCTCGCCGTCGGCCAGGCCGGTGGCGACGGCCTCGACGCGGCGCTCGCCGCGGCGCGGTCGGAGTCGCCCGCGAGGCGCCGACGGGCGCGAGGTCGCACGCCGGCTCGACGACCTCGACGCCGAGCTCACGGCGCTCGCCGGCGATCTGGCCGGCGCGGCCCGCTTCTCGGTGCTCGGCCACCGGGCCCGGCCGGAGCGGCGGGCGCTCATCGGGGGGCGCTCGTCGGCGGTCTTCCTGGTCGACCCGGCCTGGGACGCGCTTCGACTCGTGCGCCTCGCGCCATCCGAGGGCCCGTCGATGGGCAACGCGCGCCCAGTGGAGCTTCGCCGAGGTCATCGAGGCCGTGCGCCGCGGCGATTCGGGGCCCGGGCGGAGCGTGCCGGCCGACGGGCCGGGCAGCCTCGAGCCGGGCCCAATGCTGGACGCGCTTCGCGAGGATCCCGCGACCCGCGACCGGCGCCTGCTGCGGCTCGCGACGGAGGTGCGCCGAGGAGCGCGAGCGCCTGGCTAGCGAGCGCGCCGACCTCGCAGCGGCGCGGATGGACCTCGCGGCCGAACGGGAGCAGCTCAAGCGCATCCGCGCGGCAACGAAGCGCCCGGCCAACGGCGTCGGGCGGGAGCCCGCCGTCGTGCCGAAGACCGCCGCCGAAGCGGCGGAGCTTCTCGGCGTCGCTCCCGACGCCTCGCGCACGACCGTCCAGCGCCACTGGCGTGAGCAGGTCGCGAAGTGCCACCCCGACCTCGTCGACGCCCTGCATCCCGCGCTGCGCGCCCGCGCCGAAGACCTCGCGGTCGCCCTCAACGCCGCTCGTGACCTGCTGATCGGCGACGGCTCGCCGGCGCGGTCGCGCCGGCGGGCGGGGTGAGCGCGACGCCGTTCGGCGTCGTCGTCCTCGCGGCCGGGGAATCCCGCCGCCTCGGACGCCCGAAGCAGCTGCTCGAACTCGACGGCCGCCCGCTCCTACAGCACGCCCTCGACGCCGCGTCGGCAGCGTCGCCTGCCCAGATCGTCGTGGTGCTCGGTCACCTCGCGCCCGAGATCCAGGCGGCGATCGAACTTCCGGCCGGCACGGCCGTGACCGTGAACCCCGAATACGCAACTGGCCAGGCCTCCTCGCTTCGCGCCGGCATCGACGCGCTCGGGGATGCGATCGGGCGGGCCGTGATCGTGCTGGGCGACCAGCCCCGGGTCACGGGGGATGCGATCCGGGCGGTCGCGCTCGCTGCGGGGCCGATCTCACGGGCGACATACGGCGGCGTGCCGGGCCATCCGGTGGCCTTCGATCGGGAGCTCTGGCCGGAGCTCACCGCGGTCGACGGCGACCGGGGGGCGCGGGACCTCCTCGTGCGACACGCGGCGCGGGTCACCGCCGTGGAGCTCGGTGGCGAGCCGCCGTCCGACGTCGACACCGACGACGACTACCGACGGATCCGCTCGGAACGCTGACGCCGACGGGTGCGGAGCGAAGCCCGAGGCGACTACTCGTCCGGCAACGATCCCACGAGCAGCGCCATCTCACGCCACTTCCAGAGGCAGTCGACGTCGACGAAGCCCGCCTCCCGCAGCCACGCGAGCTGCCGATCGACCGGGGCAAGGCGGTTGTCCGGATCCTCGTCCTCCGCGGGGAAGTCGATCGCCTCGAAGAACGCCGAGTGGAGGCGAGCGCTCGGACTCGCGACGTGCTCCAGGTTGGCGAACACGCCGCCTGGCAGGAGCGCCGACGCCACCTCGCGGGAGAGCGACCGCTTGCGCTCGTCGACAAGGTGATGAATCGCGAACCCCGACACGACGAGGTCGAAGTCGCCGATGTCCGGAAGGGGGTCCGCCAGGTCATGCCGGAGGACCGTGATCCCCTGCACGCCGGCGAACCGCGCCTCGGCCGCGGCGATCATCGGTTCCGAGAAGTCCAGCCCCACGGCCTCGGCGGTCGGTCGAACGGATCGCACCAGGCCGATGAGGTCGCCATCGCCGCACCCGAGGTCGAGGCAACGATCGACCTTTCCCGGGATGACCTCGAGAAGGGTTGCGAGCCCCTCCTTGCGCCGGTGCATGAGCGCCCGGCGCCCGAGGTAGGCGTCCACATGGTCACGGTCACGCCAGCGTGTCTCGCTCACAAGCGCCCGATCGCCTCGCAGGTGGCCTCGAGGTCGGCCAGGTTGTGGCCTGAGCCGAACAGGTCGACGTACGGGAGCGCCGCCGCCATGCCCCGGGCGAGCGGCTGGTAGTCAGGATTCTCCTGCAGCGGGTTGAGCCAGACCACGCGATACGCCAGGCGACGCAGGCGCTCCATCTGCGCAGCGAGGAGGTCGGGGTCGCCGACATCCAGGCCGTCGGAGCAGATCACGACGACCGCTCCACGCACCGTCTCGCCCTTGCCGTACCGGGCCAGGAGCTCGCGCACCGCGTCGCCGATGCGGGTCCCGCCGTCCCAGTCGCGCGCCTCGGCGGCGGCACGGCGCAGGGCTTCATCGGGCTTCGCGGTCCGTAGCACCCCGGTGAGCCGGGTGAGCCGCGTCCCGAACGTGAACGCCTCCCAGCGCTGGTCGGCCAGCAGCGCCGCGTGGGCGAAGATGAGCAGCGCGCGGGAGAACGACGACATCGATCCGGAGATGTCGAGCAGCAGGACGACCCGGCGCGGCCGTATCCGTCGCACCCGGTGCAGGAGCACGACGGGGTCTCCGCCGGTGCGAAGGGCCCGCCGGACGGTGCGCCGCGGGTCGAGGTCGCCGCGGCGCGCGCCGATCCGGCGGCGGGTGCGCCGCACCGGCGCGACGAGCCGGAGCCGGTTGACCGAGCGTGCGAGCTGTCGCAGCTCGTCCTCGTCCAGCGACGCGAAGCTGCGCTGCCGCAGCCGCTCGGCCCGGCTCGCCTGCGTCGCGTCCTCCGGCACCTCGGCCTCGGGGGCCGACTCGCCGAGGGCGACGTCGCGCTCCGAGATGGCCCCCTGAAGGTGCATCGGGGGAGGTGGCTTGCCCGGCCCCCCGTCGATCCCGTAGCCGAAGACCTCCCCGAAGACCCGGTCATAGATCGGGATGTCGTCGCGTCGACCGATCAGGGTGGCACGACCCGCCCAGTAGAGCGAGCCGGGCGCGAGCGCCGTTGCCTGCGTGAACGAGCGAAGTCGTCCCGTGCCCACCGTCAGGCCGGCGCGGCGCAGCGCATGACCGAACTCGACGATTCGCTCCACGCCGGCGGCCTGCGCGGGGATCATCGCTACCCGATGCCCAGGGCCTTCGCCAGGTCGGCTCGGACCCGGTCCTGGTCCTCGCGGTTCTTGATGACCCAGCCGAGCGTGTCGTTCGCGGCATCCTCGTCGAGCGGCGGCGCGCCCACGAGGTTGAGCGCGCGGGCCCAGTCGACCGCCTCGGCAGGCCCCGGCGGCTTGGCCAGGTCCATCTCGCGCAGGCGTGCGACCGCGCCGGCGACGGCCTCGGCGAGCGTCGGCTCCGCCTCCGGCACGCGAAGGCGGATGATCGCGACCTCCCGCTCGAGGCTCGGGTAGTCCAGCCAGTGGTACAGGCAGCGCCGCTTGAGGGCGTCGTGCAGCTCGCGGGTGCGGTTGGACGTGATCACCACCACCGGCGGGGTCGAGCGCGCGCACCGTGCCGATCTCGGGGATCGTGACCGCGGAGTCCGCGAGCACCTCGAGCAGGAACGCCTCGAACTCCTCGTCCGCGCGATCGAGCTCGTCGATCAGGAGCACCGCGCCGGAGCCTTTGCGGATCGCCTGAAGCAGCGGCCGCTCGACGAGGAAATGCTCGCTGAAGAGCTCGGCGGCCCTCCGCTCCGGGTCGGCCGTGCCGTCCTGGATCGTGCGAGCGTGCAACAGCTGGCGGGAGTAGTCCCACTCGTACAGCGCCTGACTCGCGTCGATGCCCTCGTAGCACTGCAGGCGGATGAGCTCGGCGCCGAGTGCGGTGGCGAGCGACCGCGCAGCCTCCGTCTTCCCGACACCGGGCTCGCCCTCGAGCAGGAGGGGGCGGTGCATGGCGAGCGCGAGGTACATCGAGACGGCAAGTCCCTCGTCGCAGAGGTAGTCCGCCCGGGCGAGGCGGGCGGCGAGATCGGCGGGTGAGGCCACGTCCACGGGCGAAAGCGTAGCCGTCCGCGCGGTTCGCGGGTGCCGGTTGCCGTCGCCGCGCCCGAGGCGTAGCGTCCAACTTTGCGACACCCGTTACGTGGAGCGCGCATGCGAGAAGTCCTTCCAACGCTTGAACGGTGGGCTCGGGCGGGGACCGGGCGGCGGTCGCGACCGTCGTCTCCGTCGAGCGAAGCGCGCCCCGCGGTCCGGGTTCGGCGCATGGCGCTCAGCGAGACGGGGGAGATCGCGGGGTCAGTGACCGGAGGCTGCGTGGAGCCCGATGTCGTCCTCGCCGCCGAGGCGGTGCTCGACGGCGGCCCACCGCAGCTCCGTTCGTACGGCATCGCCGACGAGGAGGCCTACGAGGTGGGCCTCCCCTGCGGCGGTGCCGTCCGGATCTTCGTCGAGGCGATGGACCCGGATGTCGTCGCCCGCCTCGCCGAGGCGGTTCGCGACGAGACGTCGCTCGCGGTGGTATCCCGGATCGCCGGCGACCACATCGGCGACCGGGTCGTCACCGATGCGGACGGCGCCGACGACGCTGTTGCCCAGCTCATCCGCTGCCGGCGAGAGCGGCGTGGTGGGAGTCGGCGACGACGAGCGGTTCGTGCTCACGGTCGCGCCACGGCCGCGGATGTACGTGTTCGGGGCGATCGACTTCGCCTCGTCGCTCGCGACGCTCGGCCGGTTCCTCGGCTACCACGTCACCGTCTGCGACGCTCGCGCGGCGTTCGTCACTCCGGAGCGGTTCCCCGACGCGGACGAGCTCGTCGTCCAATGGCCGCACGAGTTCATCGCCGGCGCGCACATCGACGAGCGCAGCGCGATCTGCGTGCTCACCCACGACGCGAAGTTCGACGTGCCCGCCCTGCAGGCCGCCCTCAAGACCCCCGCCGGGTACATCGGCGCGATGGGCAGCCGGCGCACGACCGCCCGGCGTGAGGAGCGGCTGCGCGAGGAGGGGCTCACCGACCGTGACCTGGCGCGCATCCACGCGCCGATCGGTCTGTCCATCAGTTCGAAGCACACCAGAGGAGGTGGCTATCGCGATCGGCGCCCAGATCGTTCAATCCATGCGTACGCGTACCGGCCACACCGCGGGTGTGAGCCGGTGATCATCGAGAACTCGTTCGAGGTGCCCGGCACGCCCGACCAGACGCTCAAGCTGCTGCTCGACGCGGAGCGGGTGGTGCCGTGCATGCCGGGCGCCGAGCTGGTCGAGATCGTCGACGACCGCACCTGGAAGGCGAAGATGCGCGTCAAGCTCGGGCCCGTCGGGATGCAGTTCCGACGACAAGATCGAGCTGGTCGAGAGCGACGAGGCCAACGGCGTCGTCAGGATGAACGTCAGCGGCCGCGACACGCGCGGCAAGGGCGGGGCCGAGGGCACGGTGGAGCGCGGTTCGCCGGCGTCGACTCCGGCACCCGCGTCGACATGACCACCGACCTGCGCTTCTCCGGCCAGGTCGCCCAGCTCGGCCGGCCGGACGTCGTGCAGGACGTCGTCCAACAAGCTCGTCGGCCAGTTCGCCGACTGCATCGGCGCAGATGAACCTCCGGCCGCCCCCGAGGCGGCCACGAGCGACGGGGACCCGGCCACGGCGCCGCCACCTCCGCCGCCTCCGCGAGCCGCGAAGCCCCTGTCCGGCTTCGCGGTCCTCATGACCGCCATCAGTGGCGGCCGTCAAACGCTTGTTCCGGAAAGGGGGCTGACCCGTGAAGACGCATCACCGTCACCGTCAACGGCGTCAACGCCACGAGGTCGACGTCGAGGAGCGCGACCTCCTCGTCTACTTCCTGCGCGAGCAGCTCGGGCTCACCGGCACGAACGTCGGGTGCGACACCTCGAGCTGCGGCACCTGCACCGTGCACCTGAACGGCGAGTCCGTGAAGTCGTGCACCCTCCTCGCCGTCCAGGCCGACGGGCAGGAGGTCACCACCATCGAGGGCCTCGCCACCAACGGCGCCTGCACCCGATGCAGGCGGCCTTCCAGGAGCACCACGGCCTGCAGTGCGGCTACTGCACGCCGGGGATGATCATGGCGGCGGTCGGGCTCCTCGAGGAGAACCCGCGCCCCAGCGAGGACGAGATCCGCCACGGGCTCGAGGGCAACCTCTGCCGCTGCACCGGCTACCAGAACATCGTCAAGGCCGTCTCGGCCGTGGCCGGAGCGTAGGAGGCGACGATGGCGACCACCGAAGCCCCGTCAGGCGTCATCGGGCAGCGCCAGCTCGCGCAAGGAGGACCCCGAGCTCATCACCGGCCGCGGCCGGTACGTCGACGACATCTCGGTCCCCGGGATGCTCTGGGCGTACGTCGTGCGCAGCCCGTTCGCGCACGCGACGATCAACGGGCGTCGACGTCTCCAAGGCGCTCGCCATGGAGGGCTGCGTGGCGGCGTTCAGCGGCGCCGACCTGGCCGACGAGTGCGCCGGCGCCGCTGGTCTGCGCGTGGCCGGTCACCGACGACATCAAGATGAGCGAGCACTGGCCGCTCGCCAAGGACAAGGCCCGCTACGTCGGCGACGGCGTCGCCGTGGTCGTGGCCGACAGCCGCGCGAGCTGGCGAAGGACGCCGCCGAGCTGGTCGAGGTCGACTGGGAGCCGCTGCCGGCCGTGACCGACCCGCTGGCCGCGATGGAGGACGGCGCCCCGCTCGTGCACGACGACTTCGGCACCAACATCGTCGAGCGTCTGGGGCTTCGAGCAAGGGCGACTCGCCTGCGCCGCACAAGACCTCCAAGCCCTTCTTCGACGACCCCGACCTCGTCAAGGTCAAGCAGCGCGTACCGCCTCGCGCCGGCTCATCCCGAACGCGATGGAGCCGCGCGGCGTCGTCGTCGAGCCCAACGTCGCCATGGGCGAGTTCACGATGTACACCGCCAGCCAGATCCCGCACATCGTGCGCACCACGCTCAGGCCATCACCTGCGGCATCCCGGAGGCGAAGCTGCGGGTCGTGGCGCCGGACGTCGGCGGCGGCTTCGGCTCCAAGCTCGAGACCTACGCCGAGGAGTCGATCTGCCTCGCCCTCGCGCGGCGGCTGAACCGGCCGATCAAGTGGACCGAGGAGCGCTCGGAGGCGCTACGTCGCCACGATCCACGGCCGCGACCTCTACACCGACATGGAGATGGCCGGCGACGAGGGACGGCGTCCTCAAGGCCGTGCGCGTCAACGTCTACTGCGCGATGGGCGCCTACCACCAGATCGTGACCCCCGGCATCCAGATGCTGTCGGCCTGGCTCTACGGCGGGCTCTACGACGTCGAGGGCTACGACTTCGAGTACACGAACGTCTTCACGCACACCACGCCCACCGACGCCTACCGCGGCGCCGGGCGGCCCGAGGCCACCTACGCCGTCGAGCGGACGATGGACCTGCTGGCGCGCGAGCTGGGGATGGACCCGGCCGAGCTGCGGCGTGAAGAACTACATCCCCGACCGAGAGCTTCCCCAACTACACGATCGCGAGCGGCCTGACGGTCGACTCGGGCGACTACCCGCTGACCCACGACGCGATGATCGAGGCCGTCGACTACGCGGACGTCCGCCGCGAGCAGGCCGAGGCCGGCGCCAGAGCGGCGGCACCAAGCATGATCGGCGATCGGGCTCTCCACCTGGACCGAGATGTGCGGCCTCGCGCCGTCGCGGGTGCTGCACGCCCTCAAGTACATCGCCGGCGGCTGGGACGCGGCGACGATCGAGATGCTCCCGACCGGCACGGTGCGGGTGCTGATCGGCGTCACGCCGCACGGCCAGGGCCACGTGACCACGTTCTCGCAGATCGTCGCCGACCAGCTCGGCGTGCGGCGTTCGAGGACGTCGAGGTGCTCCACGGCGACACCCAGGTGGTGCCGCTCGGGCATGGACACCTACGGCAGCCGCTCGCTGGCCGTCGGCGGCGTCGCGCATGCACTACGCCGGCGAGAAGATCCTCGCCAAGGCGCGGACGCTCGCGGCCCACCAGCTCGAGTGCAGCGAGGACGACCTCGAGTTCGCCGGCGGCGACTTCACGGTCGAGGGCACCGACAAGTCGGTCAACATCAAGGCGCTCGCGTTCGCGGCCTGGACGGCCCACGACCTGCCCGACGGGATGGAGCCCGGCCTCACCGCCACCCACCTCTACGACCCGCCGAACTTCTCCTGGCCCAACGGCGCGCACGCGTGCGTGGTGGAGGTCGACACCGAGACCGGCGCGGTCGAGATCCTCGCGCTACGTCGCGGTGGACGACTGCGGCGTGGTCATCAACCCGCTGGTCGTCGAGGGCCAGGTGCACGGCGGCGTCGCCCAGGGCATCGCCGAGGCGCTGTTCGAGGAGGCGGGCTACGACGAGGAGGGCAACCTGCCGGCACGGGACGATGACCACCTACATGGTCCCCGGGCGCGCCGGAGATCCCGCACATGGAGCTCGCCGCACCTGCACCCCGAGCCCCACCAACCCGCTCGGCGTCAAGGGCGTCGGCGAGGCGGGCACGATCGCCTCGCCGCCCGCGGTCGTCAACGCGATCGTCGACGCCCTGTCGCACCTCGGCGTCACCGACGTCGGACGGCCGGCCACGCCCGAGAGGGTGTGGAACGCGATCCAGGAGGCGAAGCGATGATCTCCGCCCGGTTCGACTACGAGGTCGCCGAGTCGGTCGACCACGCCGTGCGAGCTGCTGGCGCACCCGGGAGGACGCCAAGCTCCTCGCCGGCGGCCACAGCCTGCTGCCGCTGATGAAGCTGCGCCTCGCCCGGCCGGCGACGCTGGTGGACATCGGCCGCCTGGCCGACCTGCGCGGCGTCAGCGACGCCGGCGACCACCTGGCGATCGGCGCGCTCACGCGCCACCACGACCTCAACAACGACCCGGTCGCCAAGCAGCACTGCCCGCTCATCTGCCTACGCGGCCGGGCTGGTGGGCGACCCGCCAGGTGCGCCACCGCGGCACGATCGGCGGCTCGCTGGCCCACGGCGACCCGGCGTCGGACCTGCCGACGATCTGCCTGGCTCCTCGACGCCGTGATCGTGGCCCGCGGGCCGAACGGTGAGCGGCACGATCGCCGCGGCCGACTTCTTCAACGGGTTCTTCGAGACCGCCCTCGCCGAGGACGAGATCATCACCGAGATCCGCGTCCCGAAGACCGGCGGCGCCGGGTGGAGCTACCTCAAGTTCCGCCAGCGGGCGCTCGACTGGGCCGACCGTCGGCGTCGCCGCGGTGGTCGGCGCGAGCAACGGCTCGATCCAGGGCGCGCGCGTGGCCCTCACCAACATGGGCCAGACGCCGCTGCGCGCGTCGCGCCGCCGAGGCCGCCCTCGCCGGCGCTCCGCGCGACGCGGTGTCGCAGGCGGCCGCGAGCGCCGACGAGGGCACCGACCCGCCCAGCGACACCTGGGCGAGCGCCGACTTCCGCCGGCACCTGGCCCAGGTGCTGACCGGGCGGGCCGTCGAGGAGGCGCTGTCGCGATGAGCCGTCCCCCGGCCGGGCCCAGCGGGTGGGCCCGGCCGGGCCCGGGCGCGTACCCTTCGAGCGATGAGCGAGGCGCTCCCTGCGCGACGGCTTCGGGCGGACCCACCGCTCGCTGCGCCTGTCGGTGACCGACCGCTGCAACCTGCGCTGCCGCTACTGCATGCCGGCCGAGGGCATGAAGTGGCTGCCGCGCGAGGAGCTGCTCGACCGACGACGAGCTCGTGCGCGCTCGTGCGCCTGTTCGCCGGCGTCGGGCATCAGCGAGATCCGCGTCACCGGCGGCGAGCCCCTGGTGCGGCCCGGCCTGCCGGAGCTCGATCGGCCGCATCACCGCGATCGCCGGGGTCCGCGAGGTGGCGATGACCACCAACGGCGTGCTGCTGGCCGACCATGGTCGACGACCTGGTCGCCAACGGCCTCGCGCCGGGTCAACGTCAGCATCGACTCGCTCGACCCCGAGCGCTTCGCGGCGATCACCCGCCGCGACGACCTCGGGCGCGTCCTCGGAGGGCCTCGCCGCCTGCGAGCGCCACGAGTCGCTGCGGCCGATCAAGGTCAACGCGGTCGCCGCTGCGCGGCCTGTCAGCGAGCCCGACGTCCTGCCGCTCGCCGAGATCGCCCGGCGCCGCCCCTACGTCGTGCGCTTCATCGAGGTGATGCCGCTCGACGCGCCGCGCGAGTGGACGCGCACAGGCGGTGCTGTCGGGCGCCGAGCTGCGCGCGATGATCGGGGCGCGCTGGCCGCTGGTGCCGCTCGACCCCGAGCGCGCCGTCGGCCACCGGCACCCGCTGGCGCTTCGCCGACGGCGCGGGGAGCTGCAGTTCGTCTCGTCGGTCACCGAGCCCTTCTGCGCCTCCTGCGACCGCCTGCGCCTCACCGCCGACGGCCAGCTGCGCACCTGCCTGTTCGCCGAGTGGGAGACCGACCTGCGCGGCCCGCTGCGCGCCGGCGCGTCCGACGACGAGCTCGCGGCGATCGCCGCGGCGCCGTCGCGCGAAGGAGGCCGGCCACGGGATGGCCGACCCGACTGGACCTACACCGGCCGCCCCATGAGCCTCATCGGCGGATGACATCCCGCTTAGCGCGCGTGGGGATACCGGCGGCCGCGCCACACGGGGCCGCGGCCGGTGATCCGGTCGACGGCGCCGCGCATCGCCGCGGCAGCCATGAAGGTCGTGCCGATCGGAAGCGTGGCTGCATAGCGGGCCGGCGTGTCGACGATCGGTCCGGCCAGTCGCTGCAGGACGCATTGGGCCGCGAACCCGGCCGCGCCGATCGTCGCGAACCGCCCATCGCGGGAGCTGGCTCCACGCACGAGCGCGAACGCCGGCAGCAGTCCCAGCGCGACGAGGGCGGCGGCGGGCGCCATCCCCTTCGTCATGCCCCGCTGCGACGCAAACGCGGCGTTCTTGCGCCAGCCGCGCCACAGCTCGCCGACGTCGTGGTACATCCGCAGGCGGATGAGCTCGGTGCCGTCGGCCGGCATCAACAGCCCGCCGGATCGCTTGACCGCCTGTGCCAGCGCGAGGTCGTCGACCATGTGATGGCCGATGCCGTCATGCCCGCCGACGCGGTCGTAGAGCTCGCGCCGCACCAGCAGGTACGCGCCGGCGGCCATCGCGATCGCGCTGCGTGGCGAGCGGGCGAGCGGCCCCGGAGCGAGGACGAACTGAATGAGCGCCGCGGCCGCCGGCAGCACCAGGCGCTCGGCCACCGTGCCCGTGTCGACCCTCGGCGCGAGCGTAAGCCCGCCCCGGCCGATGCGCTCGGCGAGTGCCAGGCAGCGGCCCAGCGCATCCGGTGCGTGCACGACGTCGGCGTCGGTGAACAGGATCCACTCCCCGGTCGCGCGACGGGCGCCCTGCCAGCAGGCCCAGCTCTTGCCGACCCAGCCGTCGGGAACCGGCTCGCCACGCACGAGCGTGAAGCGCGGATCGCCTCCGGCGGCCGCGACCGCTTCGGCGGCGGTGGCGTCGGTCGATTCGTCGTCGACGACGATTATCTCGATCCGCCGGTAGCGCTGGCCCAGGTGCGAGCGCACCGCCGCCCCGACGCCGCGCTCCTCGTTGCGGGCGGGGAGCACGATCGACACAAGCGGGCCGTCGTCCAGTGGCGCCTCACGCATCGGGTTGGGCCCACGCCGCCGTTCGACGACCGCGACCGCGGTCGCCGCCATCCAGACAGCCGCGGCTCCCGTGCTCAGAACATGTCGGGAAGCCATGGCCGCCGATCTGCGGTGAGTTGGTCCATGATCGCGAGGTCGTCGTCGGGGCCCTCCGCCAGACCGAGCCGCCCGGCGGTATGCGCCCGCAGGCCGCCCGCGAACCATGCGGAGAATGGGCCGGCACCGATCCGCACCCGGCCGGAACCGCCCGCCTCGACGCGTGCCGACCCACCGGAGAACTCCACGACGATCGGCTGCGGCGGACCGTCCGGCTCCTCGATCGCGAGCTCGAGACGCTGGTCGACCCATGCGGGCCAGCCGCTCGCCTCGATCGCCCGCTGCGGATCCACGACGCGCAGCATCCAGGCGTTGGTGCCCGCGGTGTCGACCTCGAGCTCGCCGACCCGCCAGACGAAATCCGGCGTCGCGGGAAGCACACCGTAGTCGAAGCGCACCTTCGGGCTGAGCGCGCCGTCGGACGCAAGCAGCCCCAGGAGCCCGTCGAGGGCGTCGGCGGTCGCGGCCCAGAAATCGGAGACCCACACGTCGAACCCCCAGCGGCGGTCTGCCGGGCGCTCGTGCCGGAACGCGACGAATCCCGCGAGCCGCCCGTTCTCGCGCCAGCCGTACCGGTAGCTGAGGTCGGCCGGGGGTTGTGGCAGCCGCCACGTCCACCACCATGGCGGCCGGTCGATTGGCCCGCACCAGCGGGCGGCCTGCCCGGCGCGGACCGCGTTCACCTCGCCCAGGTCGGGGTCGGTCACGGCTTGCCCCGACGCCGGTCGTCCGCCCAGCGCGCGGGAGGGGACGGTGAACTGGCTCACGTGGCCGGCGATCTCCCATCCGAGCCTGCGGTAGAACGTCACGCTCGACGGCCACAGGGGCGCGAGCGCGAGGCCCTCGTCGCGCATCGCCTCGACGAGGGATGACATCACCGCGCGGCCGAGCCCGCCGCCCCGCACCTCCGGCGCCACGCACACGGAGGCGACCGCCCCCGCCGGAACCGGCCGTCCTCCGATCAGCTGCCGGCAGGGCAGGGCGAGCGCTCCCGCCGCCACCCGGTCGCCGTCGAGCGCGAAGCGGGCGATCGCGTGTGGGCGCACGGCGGCGACGTAGCGGGCGGTCGCCTCGGGCGTCGTCGCGAACGACTGGCCCTCGATCGCAGTGAACTGCTCCCAGTCGCCGCCGCCGCGCGGAGGGACGATCACCGCCTGGCCCGTCACTCCTCGTCCTCCCAGTCGTGCTCGAGGACGAGTGAGACGTAGGCCCGCCACTCGCGCAGAATGACCTTCACGTGGCGGCGACGGATCTGCGGCTGCGTGCTCTTGAGCAGCTGCAGGGCCAGGCCGTCGCCGCCCGGCGCCGGCGGAGTCTGCAGCTCCCGCAGCACGGCCCAGACATGGTCCTCGTCCAGCTTCGGGCGTTCGGCCAGAATGTAGTCGACCGCCTCGCCGAGGTCCGGCTCGTCGTCGCTCACCGCTGGAGCTCTGGCCCGTGGACCACGCGGTCGTAGGTGTCGATGGTGATGCCGGCGGCGCGAAGCTCGACCTTGCGCACACGGGCGGTGGGCGTCTTCGGCAGCTCGGCCATCACGCGCACGTATCGGGGCACGGCGAAGTACGGCATGCGGTCAGCGCAGTGGGACAGCAGGTCGTGATGGTCGACATCGACCCCGCGGGCAACGACGCAGACGAGGATCTCGTCCTCGGCCCCCGCGCCCTCGCCGGCGCTCACCGCGATCGCCGCTGCCTCGAGCACATGCGGGTGTGAGGCGACAACGGCCTCGACCTCCATCGACGAGACGTTCTCGCCGCGCCGGCGGATGTAGTCCTTGACCCGGTCCATGAAATAGACGTAGCCGTCCGCGTCCATGCGGCCGAGGTCGCCCGTGTGGAGCTTGAGGTTGCGGAAGTCGTCGGCGGTCTTCTCGGGCATGCCGGCGTACGTGCGCATCACGATGTTCGGCATCTTCATGTCGACCACGATCTCGCCCGAGGCCCCGATCGGGACCGGCATGTCGGTGTCGGGATCCACGATCGACACCTCGAAGCCGGGAGTCGCGACCCCGCACGAGCCGGGGCGCACCGGCACGCCCGGTGGGTGGTAGGTGACCATCCCGGTCTCCGTCAGCCCGTAGCCCTCGGTGAACCGGATGTCGAACCGCTCCTCGAATTCGCGAAAGATGTCCCGAGGCGCCGGCATCGCCATGATCCGCGACACCGAGTGCGCACGATCGAGGTCGCTGGGCGGCGTGTTCCACAGGAAGTAGTTCATCGCGCTGACGGTGTTGAGCACGGTCGCCCCGGCGTCGATCACCTGCTCCCAGAACCGCTGCGAGGAGTAGCGCTCGGTGTAGGCGATCCGCGCCCCGGCGATCATCGCCGGATACGCGGCGAGCACCTGGGCGTTCGAGTGGAACAGCGGCAGGCACGAGAAGAACGTGTCGTCCGCGGTGACCTCGCAGACGTTGTTGTAGGTGCGCCCCGAGAAGTAGTCGGAGGCATGCTGCTTCACCGCTCCCTTGCTCCGGCCCGTCGTTCCCGAGGTGAACATGATGCGGGCGTCGTCGGTCCAGCGCACGTCGACATCGGGCTCCCCGTCGGGGGCGTTCCAGAGCGCCTCGAACGGCTCCCACGCGATCGCCGGCTCGGGGCCCGTCGCACGCGGGGATCGCCACACGATGACCCGTTCGAGCAGCGGGAGATCGCCGGTGATCCGGTCGAGACGGTCCAGGTACTCGTCGGAGATGATGAGGAACCGCGACTCGGGCAGGCTGATGACCCACGAGAGGAAGTCGCCGCGGTAGGCGGTGTTGATGGGGCACTGCACGCCGCCGGCCTTCTGGATGCCGAACCAGGCCGGCAGGTTGTCCTCGCAGTTCGGCATGAGCATCGACACCGCCTCGCCCTTCTGGAGGCCGTGCGCGACGAGGGCGTTTGCGATCCGGTTCGCGCGCGCGTTGACCTCGCCGTACGACAGCCACGGCCCGTCGCCGAACCGAAGGTAGTCACGGTCGGGCTGCGCCTCGGCGCGCTCGCGCAGGATGCGCGGCAGCACCCACGTCGTCGGGTCCTCGTGCCGGTACCAGTCGCTCCACTCGCTCACGGAGCGGAACTCAAGCACACGCGGGCGGTTTCTTCGCATCCGCCGCGACCGCCCCGGCCGCGCAGGCGCGGGCTGCGCAGCGCTGCCCGCGACCGTTTCGGCGGATGTGACGACTGTTGATCACCCGCGACCGTTTCGGTGGACGTGACGATTGTGAATCGCCCGGGACCGTCAGCCCACGCGCAGGAGGGCGGAGCGGACGCGCACGACGCCGGCGCCAAAGCGGGTGTCGAAGGAGCGCTGCAGGTCGCCCGCGTCGAGCACGACGTCCACATCGACGTGGCTGTCGACGACGTCGGAGAGCACGCCGAGCCGGGTTGCCCTGAGGGACGGCTGCGATCGCCTGGTTCAGGATCCGGCCAAGCGCTCGCATGGACCGCCCCGCTGAGTGATGCAGAGATTCCCCCGAAACAGTTGGCGTAACCGGACCCGGTGGGTCGCCACGTTCCGGACGACGCGCACGTTCACCACGCTGCGCGTCGGGCTGTGGTCGACCCAGTCGCCGCCCAGGTCATCGGTCCGGTTGAGGTATCTGTGCGCGGCAGGGCCGAGCACAGCATTCCAGTTCGGGTTGCCCTGGCCCCTGCGGATCCAACCCCAGCCGGCGCGCGGCACGGCGTTCGGAAATCGGGGAGGGGATGGGCGAGAGCGCCGTCGCCCGCTGCCGCTCGCCGGGGCGGGCGAGTCAGCGTGATGGTCGTTCCGTCGAACGTGCCGGTGACCACGTAGCGGCCCCAGGTCGTCCCGTTGAACGACTGCTCATCGTCCACCGCCGCCCAGCCCATCCGGCGATGCCGATGCCGGCGCAGCGCGGTGGGTAGATCGCCGGGATGATGCCGAGGCAGAGCTGCGGGCCGTGGGCGTCTCCGACGGCTGCGCCTGCTCGAGGACGAGACCGACCACCCGATAGACGGGGGCGCTGGCCGAGCTCGCGGCGGCTCGTCCCGCCCCCAATGCGAGCAGCAAGGCGAGCGCGATCGTCGCCCACGCGGTACCTCGCGGCCGGGTCGACGCCATGCGCGCCCGAGCCTCATGTCCCCAGTGCGCCGCGCCATGCCATGTCGTCACACCTCGGTGAGGAACGCGAGGGTCGGCTCGGTCGGGCCGCCTGGCACGTACTCGAGGCCCACCGCCCCGCGGTAGCCCGCCGCGGCGAGGGCGGCGACGAAGTGGGCGATCGGCACCGTCCCCGTGCCGGGCGCGCCGCGCCCCGGGGCGTCGGCGTACTGCACGTGCCCGATGAGCTCCGCGTAGGCCTGGACATCGTGAATCGGGTCGCCGCCGCCCCGGGCGCAGTGGTAGGCGTCGAACAGCATCCGCACGCTGGGATCGTCGATCTCGGCGAGCAGGTCGGCCGTCGCCGCCGGGGTGGGAGTGAGGTAGCCGGGAACGTCCAATTCGTTGATGGGCTCGACCACGATGGTGCGTCCCGACGCCTCCGCGAGGGCGCCGAGCCGCCGGTAGAGGCCGGCCGCGTCGGCGAGCTGCTCGTCCTCGGGGCGATCCGGCACGAAGCGCCCGGGCAGCACGTTGACGTACGGGCAGCCGACGCGTTCGGCAAGCGAAAGGGCCGTCACTACCGCGGCCAGCGTGTCGTCGTCGCGCTCCGGCAGGTTGCAGAACCCGCGCTCTCCCGAGGCGATGTCGCCCCCGTCGGCGTTCAGGCAGCTCACCCCGACCCCGGCGTCGTGGACCGCGTCGACCCAGGCATCGACGTCGTCCGCCGGCGGCCACCACGACTCGATCAGCTCGAACCCCGCCGCCCGCGCGGCGGCGGGCCGCTCGAGCGGGGAGTGCTCCGTGAAGAGCATCGACACGTGCGCCGACCAGTGGATCACTCGGCGAGCCCTCGTCGGCGCCGCGCGATCTCCCGGCCCGCCGCCAGGGCGTCGGCGCGCAGCTCCTGCACCCCCGCCCCGGCACCCGTCGTCCACCCCTGCAGCGGCTCTCCCGCGGCGGCGGGTCCGGTGATCGCCACGGGCGCGGCCGTGTCGTTCGCCAGGTGGGGGAAGAGCAGGTCGCAGATCGTCGCGAACGTCGCCAGGCCGCCCAGGTCGGCGGTCGCGAGGGGGCCGGCGGCCACCCATCGCGGCGCCAGGCCGTCAGCGACCGCCGCGTCGATGTCCTGCGCGCTGGCAACGCCCGTCTCCAGCATGTGGAGGCACTCGCGCAGCACGGCGAACTGGATCCGGTTCCAGATAAACCCGGGCACGTCCCGCTGCACCACAAGCGGCACCTTGCCCAGCTGGGCCGCCACGTCCTTGAGGACGTCCACGGTGCCGGGTGACGTCGCTCGGCCGGGGATGATCTCCACGACGCCCGTGAGGTGCGCCGGCTTGAGGAAGTGAAGGCCCGCGAACCGCGCCGGCGCGCCGAGGGGCGACGCGATGTCCGCGATCGTCAGGCTCGAGGTGTTCGTCGCGATTACCGCCCGTGGGTCGCACCACGGCTCGATCCTGGCCAGCAGCTCGTGCTTCGTCGCGAGGTCCTCGACGATGGTCTCCACCACCAGGTCGGCCTCCGCGAAGGTCCGCGCATCGATCGGAGCGGAGACCACCGGCCGACCGCCGGCGAGGTCCGTCGCCCTGCGCGCGGCCTCGGCCCTCCCGGCGGCCGTGCGTCCCGCGATCTGTGTCTCAAACCCCGCGGTCGCGAACGCCGCGGCGATCTCCGGCCCCATCGAGCCGGTCCCGACGACGACGGCCCGCACCGGGGTCACCGCTGCCTGGCGCGGCGCAGCTCGATCACCCGGGCGATGAGCTTGATGACGTTCGGGTCGCCGGTCACGCGCACGACGCCCTTCTCGTATGCCGCGACCCAGTCGCCCAGGTGCCCCTTCTCGGCCAGGGTGTTGAACGCCGGCCGGTCGATCGTGACCTCCACCCGCCCCTCCGCGGCGGCGTCGCGCGAGACCTTCGGGCCGGGCGTCTCGACTCGCCACACCGCCGGACCGCCGCGTTCGCGCAGCTCGAGGCGGAACACCATCGCAAGGTTTCGGAGCGCGGGCACCTCGTCGACCAGGCGCGCGACCGCCCCCTCGATCATCGTCTTGGTATCGCTCGTGGCCATGTCCGAATCCTGGCAGAGCGAGCGCCGTATGAGCGCGCTGGCGGGCGGTTTCTCTGTGGTACAGTCCCTCGGCCCGTCACACCGACCGGAGGATTGACGCGTGGGCAAGACCGGCCAGCGGATCGCCGTGACGTTTGCATGCCAGGAGTGCAAGCGCCGCAACTACCAGAGCAACAAGAGCAGGCGAAACACGCCCGACCGCGTCGAGCTCAACAAGTATTGCCGGTGGTGCGGCAAGCACACGACGCACAAAGAGACGAGGTAGCGCCCTCGCAGCACTGCAGAGGGTCGTAGCTCAACTGGTAGAGCACCGGTCTCCAAAACCGGGGGTTGGGGGTTCGAGTCCCTCCGGCCCTGCCTCCATCACCCAACGCCATGGCACGCACACGACGCACAGACAACGACGACGCCGATCCGGGCCGGCCGGTCCCGGACGACGCCGGCACGACCCAGCGCAGGACCCCACGCCCGCGGTCCGGTGCCGCGGCGCGCGCCCGTCCCGGGCCGCAGGCCAAGACGGCCAAGGCCGGGTCCGTCACCAAGGCGGTTCAGCAGGGCAGGTTCACGCGATTTACCCAGGAGGTCATCGCCGAGCTCAAAAAGGTGAGCTGGCCCACCAGGCCGCAGCTCATCCAGTCGACGATGGTCGTGATCGTCGCGGTGGCCATCGTCGCCGTGTTCCTCGGGCTCGCCGATCACGTGTCCGAATGGATCACCGACCGGATCTTCTAGGAAGAGGGTTTACTTGTTCTACTGGTACGTCATCAACACCTACTCCGGCCACGAGGCGAAGGTCAAGGCCAACCTCCAGCACCGGATCCAGTCCGCCGGACAGGACCACATGGTGCGCCAGATCGTCATTCCCACCGAGCAGGTGGTGGAGACGAAGGACGGCCAGAAGGTCCAGACGGAGCGGCGGGTGCTGCCCGGCTACGTGCTCGTGCAGATGGAGATGACCGACGACTCCTGGTCGCTCGTCAAGAACACGCCGGGGGTTACCGGTTTCGTCGGCGCGGCCAACAAGCCGGCGCCGCTGTCCCGCGAGGAGATCGACCACCTCCTGCGCGTCCCGTCCGAGCAGAAGCCGCGGGCCCGCGCAGACTTCGAGGAGGGCGAGACCGTCAAGATCATCGCCGGCCCCCTGTCGGACTTCACCGGGGAGATCGCCGAGATCAACCATGAGCAGGGTCGCCTCAAGGTCCTCGTAAGTATCTTTGGCCGCGAGACCCCGGCCGAGCTTTCGTTCGACCAGGTCAAGAAGATTTCGTAACCACGGGCGCCCGACGGCGCGAGATTCGAGGAAGTGAATGGCGAAGAAGGTCCTTCAGATCGTCAAGCTCCAGATCCCGGGTGGCGCCGCGTCCCCGGCGCCTCCGGTCGGCCCTGCGCTCGGTGGCGCCGGCATCAACATCCCCGAGTTCTGCAAGGCGTTCAACGCCCAGACGCAGGGCGACGCCGGCACGATCATCCCCGTCGAGATCTCGGTCTTCGAGGACCGCTCGTTCACGTTCATCACGAAGACCCCGCCCGCCGCGGTGCTGATCAAGCAGGCGATCAACCTGGACAAGGGCTCAGCCGAGTCGCACCGCACCAAGGTCGGCCACCTCACCCGCGATCAGCTCCGCCAGATCGCCGAGACCAAGATGCCCGACCTCAATGCCAACGACATCGATGCCGCAATGCGGGTCATCGCCGGGACCGCCCGCAGCATGGGCGTGACCGTGGACGCCGAGTAGGAGACCGACGGATGCCGAAGCACGGGAAGCGCTACCGCGAGGCCGACGCGGCCATCGAGACGGGCACGCTCTACGCGCCGCTCGAAGCGATGCGACTCATCAAGGACCAGGAGCTCAGCAAGTTCGACGCGACGGTCGAGGTGCACTTCCGCCTCGGCGTCAACGTCCGTCACGCCGACCAGCAGCTTCGCGGCACCATCCCGCTCCCACACGGCACCGGCCGTGAGGTGACCGTCGCGGTGTTCGCCGAGGGCGACAAGGCCCGCGAGGCCGAGGCCGCCGGCGCCGACGTGGTCGGCGGCGCCGACCTCGCCAAGCGCGTGCAGGAGGGCTTCACCGACTTCGATGTCGCGATCGCCACGCCCGACATGATGGGCGAGGTCGGCAAGCTCGGCCGGGTCCTCGGGCCCGCGGGCAAGATGCCGAACCCCAAGACCGGCACGGTGACCTTCGACATCGCGAAGGCCGTGAGCGACGTAAAGGGCGGAAAGGTCGAATACCGCACCGACCGCACCGGGATCGTCCACCTCGGGATCGGCAAGCGCTCGTTCAGCGTCGAGCAGCTCGTCGAGAACTACCAGACGGTGCTCGACGAGATCCTCCGGGCGAAGCCCGCGGCGGCGAAGGGCCGCTACATCAAGTCCATCACGCTGACGCAGACGATGGGACCGGGCATTCCGGTGGACACCACCAGGACGCAGAACCTGCTCGAGGAGGTCGCCGCCTAGCGGCAGCCGCATCGACAGGGTCCGACCAAAGACCCACGGGGGCGGCACCAGCCGCCTGAAACCGGCCGAAAGGCCCCCCGTGCGAGGTCGGCGACCAGGCTCCGGCATGCTGCCGGGTCTCGTGTCGTCGCCACGCGGGGCGATCGACACGAGGAGGTGACAGAACTGAACCGCGATGAAAAGGCCCAGGTTGTGGCGGCCGTCGCCGAACGGCTCGAACGAACCGAGACGGTGCTGGCAGCCGACTTCCGTGGCCTGACGGTTGCGGAGCTCGCCGAGCTCCGGCAGCGGCTGCGCGAGGCGGAGGCCGAGATGGCCGTCGTCAAGAACACCCTGTCCCGTCGGGCAGCCGACAAGACCGGGCGTTCGGCGCTCATCCCGTACCTGCAGGGCCCCACCGGGCTCGTGTGGGTCGACGGCGACCCGGCGCGAGCGGCGAAGGCGCTGTCGGACTTCGCAAAGGCCCACCAGGACGTCTTCTCGCTCCGGGGCGGCGTCCTCGGAGCGGAAGACCTCCCTGCCGCGAGCATCGTGCGGCTCGCGAGCCTGCCGTCACGGGACCAACTCCTGGCGCAGCTCGCCGGCGCGATCGCGTCGCCGCTGTCCGGGCTGGCAGGTCGGCTCAACAGCCTGGTCGGCAACCTGGCGCGCACGCTGGCAGCGGTCCGCGACTCCGGTGCGCTCGCCCCCGGCGAGGCCCCCGCTCCTGCGGCCGAAGCATCGCCGGCGGTGGACGAGGCTCGGGACGTACCGGCCGCCGAAGCCCCGCCGAGCGACGAGCCGCAAGAGGACGCCGCACCCGTCGAGGTGGCCGCAGACGAGACCCCGGTCGCCGAGGCGGCCGATGCCCCCGCCGACGACGCGGCCGAGCCGAGTGTCGAAACACCAGCGGACGAGCCCTCGGGCGACGCCTCCGCCGATGAGCAGTCCGCAGACGACTCACCCGTCGAGGGCGAGTCCGACAACCCCGAAAGCTGAGGGGGAATTCGGGGTCGACGAGCCCGAACTTCACCCGCCGGGAGCGGGCGGTTACGCCCCGCTCACCTGACAACACGTACCACGAGGAGTGACGACGAGATGGCGATGACGACTGAAGAGTGGATTGACGAGCTGAAGGGCATCTCGGTGCTCGAGCTCTCCGAACGGATCAAGGCGCTGGAGGAGGCCTTCGGGGTCACCGCGGCGGCTCCCGTGGCGGTGGCGGCGGCTCCGGCTGCGGCCGGTGACGGTGGCGGCGGCGGGGCGGCTGAGGAGGAGCAAAGCTCCTTCACGGTGGTGCTCGAGGGCGCCGGCGACAAGAAGATCCAGGTCATCAAGGTGGTCCGCCAGGTCACCGGGCTGGGTCTCAAGGAGGCGAAGGACCTCGTCGACGGTGCCCCGGGCAACGTCAAGGAGGGCGTCGCGAAGGACGAGGCCGACAAGATCAAGGCGGACCTCGAAGAGGCCGGCGCGAGCGTCAGCGTCAAGTAGCTCCCTCGGAGGTGCCGCCCCGGCCGACCGGCCGGGGCGGCACCTCGCCGAGCCCGCTCCCAGGGCTCCGGCGGGTCGCAGCGCATGCCCGATTCGCATCGCTCCCCGCGTCTGATCCGTTTCACGCGCCGGGCTCACCCGCCATCGGCGGGAACGTCAAGAACTCCCAGGGCCCTGCCGATGAAAAGCTGTAGAAACTTCTCCACGTAACCGGGGTGGAGGTTTTGGGGTTTCCAGCGTTTTTGTCGTAGAATCTTGAGAGAAGTGCACAACGTCGCCCCGGATGGCGGCCCAACCTCACGGATGAGGAAGCGCAATGGACTCGACAGGACGTCGAACTCGGCATGGATGGCAATGGGGTGTGACCGCGGTCGCCGCCGCGGCTGCGGTCACGCTCCCGCTCACTGCGGCATCGAGCATCAACGCGGAGAGCGCCCCGCCGGACGTCGGCGTGATCGTGCAGGAGTTCGCCGGCACGGGGCAGGGGCCCGAGAACGCCGTCGCTCGCCTCGGCGGCTCGGTCACCCGGGAGATCCCGCTCATCAGCGGCTTTTCGGCCAAGATCCCGGCGGCCGCCTTGACGGCGCTGCGCGGTACGCGCGGCGTGCGGGCGGTCACCGAGGACCGGCGCGTCGAGCTCAGCACACCGATCGACGGGTGGGACCCGGACACCGACGCCGGTTCGCTCCAGAACATCGCCGACATCACCGGCGCCTCGCAGTTCTGGAAGCACGGCGAGACCGGGCGCGGGGTCGACGTCGCGGTCGTCGACTCCGGCGTCTCGCCGGTGGAGGGCCTCGACGCCCGCGACAAGCTCGTCTACGGCCCCGACCTGTCGTTCGACTCTCAGCAGGACAACACGCGCTACCTGGACACGTTCGGGCACGGCACGCACATGGCGGGCATCATCGCCGGCCGCGACTCGGTCGCGACGCGCCGCCGTGACAACCAGCGTCGCCAGCCCGGGTTCGTCGGCATCGCGCCGGGCGCCCGGATCGTGTCCGTGAAGGTTGCGGACCGGGGTGGGGCTGCCGATGTATCACAGGTGATCGCGGCGATTGACTGGGTGGTCCAGCACCGCCGCAGCGGGGGCCTGAACATCCGCGTCCTCAACCTCTCGTTCGGCACCGACGGCGTGCAGGACTACCGCACCGACCCGCTCACCTACGCGGCCGAGGTCGCCTGGCGGAAAGGCATCGCCGTGGTCGTCTCCGGCGGCAACGCAGGCTTCGGCAGCCCCAAGCTCAACAACCCGGCGTACGACCCGTACGTCATCGCCGTCGGCGCGACCGACCCGAAGGGCACGATGAGCCGTTCGGACGACGAGGTGCCCGCGTGGTCGAGCGCCGGCGACGGTCTCCGCAACCCGGACCTCGTCGCGCCCGGCAAGTCGATCGTGAGCCTGAGGGTGCCCGGGAGCGGCATCGACACGATCGCCCCCGGCGGACGCGTCGGCAACTCGCGGTTCTTCCGCGGCAGCGGCACGTCGCAGGCCGCGGCGGTGGTGTCCGGCTCGGTCGCGCTTCTGCTCGACCAGCGGCCGTGGCTGAAGCCCGACCAGGTCAAGGCGATCCTCACGTCCACCGCGGACCGGCTCCCCAACGTGTCGGACCGCGCCGAGGGCGCCGGGATGATCAACCTGCGCCGCGCGCGGGGCCAGGCGACCCCGTCGCTCGAAGACGTCACCCAGACGTGGGACCTGGCGACCGGTCTGGGCTCGCTGAACGCGGCTCGTGGGAGCCAGATCCTCGAGAGCAACGGCGTGAAGCTCGACGGCGAGACCGACATCTTCGGCCGGCCGTGGAACGGCAGCGCCTGGACGGCCGACATGTGGAACGGCTCGGCCTGGACCGGTGGCGTCTGGAACGGCAGTGCTTGGACGGGCAGTGCTTGGACGGGCAGTGCTTGGACCGGCAGTGCTTGGACCGGCAGTGCTTGGACCGGCAGTGCTTGGACGGGCAGTGCTTGGACCGGGAGTGCTTGGACCGGGAGTGCTTGGACCGGCAGTGCTTGGACCGGCAGCGCTTGGACCGGCAGCGCTTGGACCGGCAGCGCCTGGACCGGGAGCGCCTGGACGGGCAGTGCTTGGACCGGGAGCGCTTGGACCGGGAGCGCTTGGACCGGCAGCGCCTGGTCCTCCGCGGGATGGGGAATCTAGCCCCGTGCGATGAGCGACCGACCGGATTCTCCCGGCATGGCTCTTCGTGAAGCGGGACCGTGGTCCCGCTTCACGGCGTTCCTGCTCGGTCGCGGATCGGCCCGCCGCGTGTGGTGGCTCACGTTGGCGATGCTGGGCGCGGGCCTCGGCATCAGCCACCTCCTCGTCGACAACGGAGCCGCCCCCGCCGTTCCGATCACCCTGTCCTGGTGGGTGTTCGCCCTGATCGTGGCGGTCATCGAGTTCCCGCTGATCCATCTCTACATCCGCAGCGAGGCCCACTCGTTCACGCTCGGGGAGCTCGGGCTCTGCCTGGGGCTCTTCCTGGTCCCGCCGGAGCACTTCATCATCGGCGCGGTGGTCGGCGCGACCATCGCCAAGTTCCGTCTTCCGCCGCTCAAGCTCGCATTCAACGCCGCGCTCTGGGTCCTGCAGGCCAGCTTGGCGGTCGCCGTGTTCCAGCGGATCGCGAACCTCGACGATCCGTTCGGCGGCTGGGGCGTGGTGGCGACATTCGGCTCGATGTCGCTCGTCGGAATCATCGGCGTCGTCGCGGTGTTCGCGGCGATCAGTCTCGTCCAGGGCAAGCTTCGCGGTGGCCCGCTCGCGCATGCGGCGACGATCGCGGCGCCCGTCACCGTCGCGAACACCGGCCTCGGGCTCATCGCGGCGTACCTCGTGACGGAGGCCCCCCAGCTCGTGTTCGCGCTCTTCGGGCCGGTGGCCGTGCTCTTCCTGGCCTACCGCGCGTTCATCGTCGAGCACCAACAGCACGAGCGGCTGCGGGTCGTCTACCGGGCAACCCGGTCGATCCTCGAAGCGCCGGAGCTCAGCCTGGCGATCACCTCGCTGCTGGGGCAGGCGCGCGAGGTCTTCCGCGCCGACATCGCGCAGATCGTGCTGTACCCGGAGCGCGATGGCGAGCCCATCCTCGTCAGCACGGCCGGCCCCGGAGACCACCTCGCCGCGGTGCGCTCCGTCGCGAGCCTCGACGGCAGCGTGTTCGCCGGGGTGGCGCTCACCTGCAGGTCGGAGCGGCTCGACTCGAAGGAGACGGCCTACCGCGGCGGGCTGATCGGTGTCGACCACGGTGTCGTCCGCGGGACGATCGTCGCCCCGCTCGAAGGCGAGCGGCGCGTCGTCGGGGCGATCGCCGTGGCGAACCGCTTCGGGGAGACCACCTTCGACGCGTCCGATCTGCTGCTGCTCGAGACGCTCGCCGGTCATGCCGGCGTCGCGATCGGCAACGGGCGGCTCGAGCGGACCCTCGACGAGCTCAAGGAGCTCCAGGGCGAGCTCGCGCAGCGCGCGACCCACGACGCGCTCACGGGACTCGCAAACCGCGCGCACTTCGCCGCGTGCCTTCAGGACGCGCTCGACGAGGCGTCCGACAGCGCAGTCGGACTCATCTACGTCGACCTGGACGACTTCAAAGCGGTCAACGACCGGTTCGGCCACGCCGCCGGCGACCGGACCCTGCAGGAGCTTGGGACGCGCCTGCGCTCGAGCCTCCGTACACACGACGTCGCCGGCCGCCTCGGCGGCGACGAGTTCGCGGTGCTCCTCCAGGGGGTGACCGACATCGAGCAGCTCAGCCGCCTGTCCGACCGGATCCGGGCGTCGCTGGAGCGGGCGATCGCCTGGGGTGACGGCAACCTCGAGCCGCGCGTCAGCCTCGGCATCACCCTCGCGACCGCCAACACGACAGCCGAGGCGCTCCTGTCGGACGGTGACACCGCCATGTACCACGCGAAGCGCGCGGGCAAGGGCCGGGCGGCGGTGTACGACTCGGCGATGCGCGACGAGACCGACAGCAAGGCGGCCCTGATCCAGGGCATCGCCAACGCCGTCGAGTCGGGCGAACTCGTGCTGCACTTCCAGCCCATCGTCTCGATCGCCGACCGTCGCGTCGTCGGCGTGGAGGCGCTCGTGCGGTGGGAGCGGCCCGGATGGGGGCTCATGCCGCCGTCGGCGTTCATCCCACTCGCCGAGGAGGTCGGCCTGTCGCCGCAGATCGGCCGCTGGGTCCTGGGCGAGGCCTGCGCTCGCATCGCGGGCTGGAACGCCGGCGGCCTGGGCGGCGGGGGACTTCAGCTGAGCGTCAACGTGTCGCCCGCTCAGCTCGCCGATCCCGAGTTCGCCGAGATGGTCCAGCGGACGGTTACCCGCTCCGGCCTGCCGCTCAACTTCCTCACGCTCGAGATCACCGAGCGGGTGCTCACCGACGACTCCGACCTCGAGCACTCCCACCTGGTGGCATTGCGCGCGCGCGGCGTCCGCGTCGCCATCGACGACTTCGGCACGGGCGTGTCCTCGCTCGCGCACCTCGGCACCTACCCCGTCGACGTCCTGAAGATCCCGGGGGCCTTCGTCGCATCCGAGGAGTGGGGCGACCGGCCGGGCTTCGCCGACGCGCTCGTCACGATCGGTCGCACGCTCGAGATCCCGACAGTGGCCGAGACGATCGAGACCGTCGGCCAGGTCCGGCGCCTCGAGCGGCTGGGATGCGAATTCGGCCAAGGGCACGCGTTTGCGCCCGCGATGCCGGCCGAGGAGTTCGTGGCCTGGCTCCACGCCGGCGGCGTCCGTCCCGTATCCGAGCCGCCTCGGCTCCACCTCGCCGGCTGATCGCATACCGCGTCGCCCAACGGCGCCCCGCACCAGTATTGGCTGTCAGACGCCCTCGGCGCTCGCGAACGCCGCCAGCGAATGAACTCCCCACTGGGCCTGCGTTCGGGAATGTCCTTGAACCGCGACGCCCGAGTAAGCGCCACTACGTCGGCGGCGTCGAACCCCCCGGAAGCCAGCCGTCGCGATATCGCGACGCCTTCGGCTTCGGAAGCGAGCGTAGGCGACCTCCGGGTCGCTCGTTTCCCCTTCGACGCCTGCACCGTGGCGGAGCGCGACCTCTTCCACGGTGTATGCGCCCCAATTCCGGCCGCCGTGCTCAGCCCCATGTGCTCCCGCGC
Organism: uncultured Thermoleophilia bacterium; assembly: GCA_963777565.1. Lineage (GTDB taxonomy): Bacteria > Actinomycetota > Thermoleophilia > Miltoncostaeales > Miltoncostaeaceae > CALMEC01. The sequence goes on along the minus strand of CAVZQZ010000006.1, from coordinate 586,331 downwards.
GCCGACCCCCGGCAGTGACCCCAGAGAGCCGTCCGATTGGTCGGGAGGCGACCCGCGGAAGTCCCTCAGGCCACCGCCTGCGGCTCGCGGGTTTCGATCGCCGCACCGGCCTCGGCCGGGGCCGGAGGGTCGGCCACGGCGGCAAGCCGCCTGCGCCTGCCTGTGTACTCCCCCAGCCATTGGCTCGGCATGGCGCGCTCGCAGGCGAGGCCGCGCACGAGGCCGCGCACGACGTTCGTGGCGATCAGGGTGGCCCTGCGTGCCTGATGCTCGATCTGCTGCTGGGTGAAGTAGCCGTTCAGCGAGCCGTCGCCGCCAACGCCCACGCCGAGGTCGCCCGCGGCGTGCTCGCGCAGCTCGAGGTGATCGGCGAGCAGCTCCTGTGGCGCCGCCTTCGGGAGGCTGCGCCACATCGCCCGGGGCGTCCGCATGAAGGCGACGGCGAGCGGCGAGGGCTCGCGCGACGATGTCTGGAGCGACCAGCCGTCGCTCATCACGCTCGTGAGCGACGTCGCGACGGGGGTCGCGCGCGCTCCGCTGCGGGCCTGGCTCACCTCGGCGTACACCCGCGCGTCCGCGTTGACGAGCACGCGCGCGAGGCCGTCCGGCGCGCCGGGATACACGACCTGGTAGTCGGCGACGGGCGAGAATCCCAGCTCCGCGAGCGCCTCGAGCTCCCGGCGGAACGCGTCGGTGTCGACCCACGGGTGATCCACGGGTCGCGACGGTACGAACTCGATTCGGTCGGGCATGCCGACGGTGACGGCACGCCGGATACGCCAGAACTCGGCGATCACGAGCACCGCACCGGCGGCGAGCGCGGGCAGCGGTCCCGCGAACGACCAGATCACGGCCGCGGGGACGGCTGCGATCAGTCCGATGCGAATGAGAAGCGGGTGGAAGACGCGCGACGAGCCCATCGCAGCGTGTATCGGTGGGCCGGGGCCAATACCTGAGTGGCCACTCGACCGCTTCCCGCACGCTCAGGCTGGACCACCCGCCGCCGGTCTGCTTACCTGCGCCCCCGTGAGACCGTTCCGCCTCGCCGCGCTTGCCTGTGCGATCGCCATCGCGATCGCCGCCGGGGCGGCCGAGCGGTCGGACGCCGCATCTGGCGTGTCGGTCTCCGTGCGAACCGCGCCGGGTTCGACGGACGCCGTGGCGCATGCGCTGAGGACGCGCGGCTTCAAGGTGAGCCGCCGGTCGGGCCGCCGGTTGCAGGTGGTCGTGACGCGAGCCGCGCAGCGCACCGCGATCGCCCTCACCCCCGGCGTGGCGGGGATCGCGACGGCGCCCTCGGCGTATCCCGACGCGATCGTCGGCCAGGGCTTCGACCGGACCGGCGCGGCCGCGCTCTCCGACTTGGCGGCCGGCGGGGCGGGGATCCGCATCGCGGTGCTCGACCTCGGGTTCGGCGTCCGCGTCCCCGACCTGCAGGCTCGCGGCGAGCTGCCCCCACCGTCCCGGTTGACCCTGCGGTCGTTCGATCCCGCGGCGGGGCTGGTCGGGGCCAATGCGTACGGCAACCCGACCGACCACGGCGAGCTCGTGGCGCAGACGGTGTACGACTACGCGCCCCGGGCGACATACCTGTTCGTGAACTACCACACGCCCGACGACTTCGTGGCCGCCGTCGACTGGCTGACGACGCAGCGGGTGGACATCGTGGTGCACTCCAACAACTTCCTGGAGGGGCCCTTCGACGGGACCAGCCCGGTGGCCCGGGCGGTGGACCGTGCGGCGGCGGCGGGGATCCTGTGGTTCAACTCCGCCGGCAACTACGGCGAGAAGCACTGGGACGGCCCGTGGGTGGACGCAGACGGCGACGGCGTCCTCGACTGGACGGCGCCGGGCGCGGGAACGGTGTCGCACGCCGTGGGCCAGCCGCTGACCTTCCACCTGTCGTGGCGCAACCCACCCGGGGCGATCCCGTCGGATCTCGACCTCGTGATCGAGCGTCGTCGTGACGACGGCGGATGGGATCCGTACGCGAGCTCCACCGGGCGCCAGATCGAGGGCGTCGCTCCCGCGGAGCGGATCAACGGGCTCCGTCCGCTCGAGGCCGGCGTGTTCCGCGTGCGGATCCAGCTCGTCGCGGGGCCACCGCCGTCGGGACCGATCACGCTCTACGCGCGCGAGGACGACATCGTGTCGTGGAGCGGGTCGACGGCACGGAGCGTCCCCACCCCCGCGGACGCGGCCGGCAGCATCAGCATCGCCGCCGTCGACTGGCGCAGCAACAGCCTCGTCCGGTACTCCTCGCGCGGGCCGACCGCCGACGGCCGGCTCAAGCCCGACCTCGCGGCTCCGACGGGCACCAGCCTCGCGACGCCGGCGGGCGACGCTCGCGACGTGGGCGGCACGTCGATCGCCGCACCCAACGCCGCGGGCGCGGCGGCGGTGGCGCTCGCGGCGATGCGCGGATCCGGCGTACGGCCGACGGTCGCCGAATTCCGGGCGATCCTGGCTGCCGACGCCGTCGACCTCGGGGACCCGGGTCCGGACAACACGTTCGGAGCGGGCCGCATCCGCGTTGACCTGGAGCCACCCGTGTTGCGCCCCGTGGTCTCCGTGCCCTCGTCGCCCGTGCGCGGGATCGTGCGACTCGGCGTCGAGGCGACCGACACGGGCAGGGTCGCGACGTGGACGCTGCTCGTCGACGGGGTCCGCACGCGCGTCGGCCGCGTCGCGCGGGAGGTCGTGACGCCGAACGTCTCCACCCGCCCCCTGCCCGACGGTCCGCACCGGCTCGAGCTCCAGATCGCGGACGCCGTCGGGAACGCAAGCCGCAGACGCTGGTCCATCCTGGTTGACAACACCCCGCCGGCGATCGAGCTGCGATCGGTCGACGTGATCCGCCGCGTCCAGGCCACCGCGCCGCCGGTGCTGCGGCCGGTGCGGCTGCGGGTCGCGGTGACCGATGCCGTCGCGAAAACCGTGCGACTGCGCATGTCGCTCACCGCGGTGCGAGGCGGGCGCGCGGTGCGACGCGAGGCGCTGCTCGCGGTGGCGCGGCCGCGAGACATCGTGGTCGGGCGGGTGCGCCCCGGTCTCTACGTCCTGCGCGTCGCCGGGGTCGACACGGCGGGCAACCTGACCACGCTCACCCAGGGGTTGCGGGTCACCGGGTCGTAGCTCCCGGTGCCGACGCCGACCGTTCGGCGAGGGGGCGGCACGGCGGGGTACCATCAATCCGTGCGGTTTCCTCTTGGAGTCAGTGGCATCGTCGCCGCCCTGGCGGCCGCCGTGCCCGCCGTCGGCGCCGCGCCGCCTCCCGGAAACCCGGACGGGCATGTCGCCGTTCCGCCGGCGGGGAGAGCGGTCGACACCTCGCGGCCGTCGCGCGTGGTTGGCAGGGGCACGCCCGCGAGCTGCACGTCTCGGGCCGTCGTGGCGGCGGTCGCCGCCGGCGGCATCATCACGTTCGACTGCGGCCCCGACCCCGTGACGATCAAGATGACCGCGACGGCCAAGGTCCGCAACACCAGCTCCCGCGTGGTCATCGACGGTGGGGGCAAGGTGACGCTCAGCGGCGCCGGCGTCCGCCGGATCCTCTACCTCGACACGTGCGACCGCGCCCAGGTATGGACAACCTCGCATTGCGACGACCAGCCCACGCCGCAACTGACGGTCCAGAACCTGACGTTCGCCGACGGCAACGCGACCGGGCAGCGGACCGACGGCGGCGGGGGAGGCGCCATCTTCGCCCGCGGGGGGAGGCTCAGGGTCGTCGACGCGCGGTTCGTCCGCAACCGTTGCGACGTGACCGGGCCCGATGTCGGCGGGGCGGCGATCCGCGCGCTGGATCAGTCCCGCGACCGCCCGGTGTACGTCGTGCGAAGCACCTTCGGGGGAGCCGCGGGCCAGGGCGGGGTGTGCTCCAACGGCGGTGCACTCAGCAGCATCGGGGTCTCGTGGGTCGTCCTCAACAGCATCATGACCCACAACCGCGCCGTCGGTCGCGGAGCGAACCCCGCGCGTGGCGGCACCCCCGGCGGCGGCAGCGGCGGAGCGATCTACACCGACGGCAACCGGTTCACGGTCCGCATCGCCGGGTCCATCGTGCGGAGCAACTCGGCGCGCGAGGGCGGCGGGGCGGTGTTCTTCGTCAGCAACGACCGGACCGGCACGATGCGCATCGAACGCTCACGCCTGGTCGGCAACCCGAGCGCCGGGTTCGAGACCCGCGGCTTGCCAGGAATCTTCTTCCTCGGCGCCCGCCCTCCCACGGTGATCGCTTCGACACTCAGGTGATCCGCCCTCGGCGGGGCGAGCACCACTGGACATCCGGCCCCCCCATGTCGCAGAATTCCGCCCGGCAAGGATTTGGCACACACGAGGAGGATCACGCATGCCGCTGGACGCCGACGTCAAGAGCAAGCTCCGCGACCGGGTCTCCACCGCGAACAAGTCGAACGTCGACGACGTCATCGCCGATGTCGAAGCGACCCGCGCGACGCTCACGGAGGACGACAAGGACCATGCACGCCTCGGCGTCTGGCTCGAGGACCTCGCGGTCGTGAAGGGCGGGGGCGTCCCCGGCAAGTTCTAGCGGACCGGCGGCGCGTCGCGCGGCCCCGTTGCATCGCCGCCGCCGCGCTCGTATGCGCTGAAACGGGAGGGAGGTCAGGGACGCGCGTCGCGAGCGGCGAGGCGCGTCCCTCTCCAGGTGCCTGCCCCGAGGAAAAGCCGACCGACAGGTCGACGACAACGTCGATGAACGATCGACGATGGTTCGGGCTGAAGGCAAGCGAACCGCGAGAGATCGTTCATCGCCGGCGGGTGGGGGGGCGACCCCAGGCGCTCCCGAGGAGCCGTTGCAGCCGGCGCGTCTCGGCGATCGCATTCAGCGGACGCCGGTCGCTCGTGGCGCCCTCGGTCCTGCGCAGGCGGCTCGCCCGTCCCTCGCGCACCTCGATCCACCGCTCGTAGTCGTTGATCAGCGACACCAGCAGGTCGGCGATCTCGAGGGCGGCCTCGCTGCCGTCGAACGGGGCGCCGTCGAACAGCAGCTCCTCGTCGGCCGCTCGGTAGACCAGGTCGCCGAGCCGGGGGTGGCGGGCGCGCAGGTCCTCGGCGCCGACCCGTACGGACAGGCCGTGCCACTCGCGCTTCAGGACCCCGTCCTCGACCGCCGGGCGGAAGCCGTAGGCCCGCATCCGGCGCCGCTCCGCCGGCTGCATCCAGACCGAGTGGGCGGAGCCGACGAGCGGCGTGAGCTCTCGGATCCAACCGCCTTCTGGCGGCTCAGGCCGAGTCGGCGAAGGCAGTCCGTTACTCACTCCGCCAGTATGCACGCCCCGGGCACGCACGTCTCCCACGGATCCCCCGGCGAGGCCATATGCGAGGGCGGATGTGCTACCCTTCCCCGTTGCGCTTGTGCCGCCCTCGCTTCTCCCTCGCTCCCATCCGTAAGCTCACGTCAGGAGGTCTCAGGACTTGAGCACCACCAAGCCTGCCCGCGGTCGCCGGAGCTTTTCCCGGCTCGACAAGGTCCTCGAGGTTCCGCACCTCATCAACATCCAGCGGAAATCATACGAGTGGTTCCTCAACGAGGGACTCAGGGAGACCATCGACGACATCTCCCCGATCATGGACTTCACGGGCACGCTTGCCGTGGACTTCGGCACGTACACCCTCGGCGGCTGGCAGGCCGGTGAGCCGCTGGAGTACATCCAGCCGAACAACCCCATCAAGGAGTGCCGCGAGAAGGACCTGACGTACGCGGCCCCGCTCACGATGGAGGTCAGCTTCGTCAACCAGGAGACCGGCGAGATCCGCAGGCAGAAGGTGTTCATGGGCGACCTTCCGCTCATGACCGACTGGGGCACGTTCATCATCAACGGCACCGAGCGCGTCATCGTGACGCAGCTCGTGCGCTCGCCGGGCGCATACATCATGGAGCCGAAGGACCGCGAGAAGCAGGTGTTCGTCGCGAACCTCATGCCGGCACGCGGATCCTGGCTCGAGCTCGAGATCGACAAGAAGGGCCTCGTCAACGTCCGCATCGACCGCAAGCGCAAACTGCCGGTCACGACGCTCCTGTTCGCCCTCGGCTACACGCGCAACGACATCCTCAACCTGTTCCCGCACCCCGAGGACAAGACGCGGGTCAACCCGTTCATCGAGGCCACCCTCGAGAAGGACCCGATCGAGGGCGAAGCCGCGACCGGCAACAAGAAGAGCCTCAAGGAGATCGAGGCGATCGTCGCCGAGATGACCGAGCTCTACGCGCAGATGCAGGCGTCGCACGCCGACGAGCGCTCGCGGCTCCAGGGCGAGATCGACAAGCTCGAGAAGAAGATCGAGCAGCGCGCGGGCGAGACAATGCAGCACGCCCTCATCGAGGTGTTCAAGAAGCAGCGTCCGGGTGAGCCTCCGACGGTCGACACCTCACGGTCGCTCGTGCGGTCGCTGTTCTTCGACGCGAAGCGCTACGACCTCACCAAGGTCGGCCGCTACAAGCTCAACGCACGCCTCGGCTCGGACCTGCCGACCTCGATCCGCACGCTCACCAGCCCCCGGTTCACCGGCGGCGCGGCCGGCATGAGCGACGACCTCGTGCGGCTCATCAAGGAGCTCGTGGACCTGCCGGTCCGCTACGGCTTGCCTGAGGAGTCCAAGGACTTCGCGGCCGACGCTGCGCTGCTGCCCCGCGACGAGCTGGTGCACGAGCTCGACGAGTACGAGCACTTCGGCAACCGCCGGCTGCGCACCGTGGGCGAGCTCATTCAGGAGGCGTTCCGGGTGGGGCTCTACCGCATGGAGCGCGTTGTGCGTGAGCGCATGAGCACCGAGGACGCCGACACGATCACCCCGCAGACGATCATCAACATCCGCCCGGTGGTGGCGGCCCTCAAGGAGTTCTTCGGCTCGTCGCAGCTGTCGCAGTTCATGGACCAGACGAACTCGCTGGCGGGGCTCACGCATCGCCGCCGCCTGTCGGCTCTCGGCGCCGGCGGACTGACCCGTGAGCGCGCCCCCATCGAGGTGCGCGACGTGCACACCACCCACTACGGCCGGATGTGCCCGATCGAGACCCCGGAAGGCCCGAACATCGGCCTCATCGGCTCGCTCTCGAGCTACGCGACGATCAACGAGTACGGGTTCATCCAGACCCCGTACCGCAAAGTGGTCAAGGGCGTCGTCACCGACGAGGTGGTGCGCCTCGACGCCACGCAGGAAGAGCACAAGATCATCGCCCAGGCGAACGCCGACGTCGACGCGAAGGGCAAGCTCGTCGGCGCCGTGCTGTGCCGCCGGGGCGGGCAGCCGATCATGGCCAACCCAAGCGACGTGGACTTCATGGACGTCTCGCCGGAGCAGATCGTCTCGGTCGCGACGGCGCTCATCCCGTTCCTCGAGCACAACGACGCCAACCGCGCGCTGATGGGCGCGAACATGCAGCGTCAGGCCGTGCCGCTCATGATCACCGACGCCCCGCTCATCGGGACCGGCATGGAGCGACGCGCCGCGATCGACACCGGCGACGTCGTCGTGAGCCGCGTCGACGGCACGGTCGTGTCGGTCGACGCGACGCACATCATCGTCGAGGACCGCAAGGGCGAGCTGTTCCGCGCGGACTTCGAGAAGTTCACCCGGTCCAACCAGGGCACGATCATCCACCAGAAGCCGATCGTCAGGATGGGCGAGAAGGTGTCGGCCGGCGACGTCCTCGCCGACGGCAGCTCCACAAGCAATGGCGAGCTCGCGCTCGGCAAGAACATGCTGGTCGCCTTCATGAGCTGGGAGGGCTACAACTTCGAGGACGCGATCATCGTGTCCGAGCGCCTCGTGAAGGACGACATCCTCTCGTCGATCCACATCGAGGAGTACGAGATCGACGCCCGCACCACGAAGCTCGGCGCCGAGGAGATCACACGGGACATCCCGAACCGCAGCGAGGAGTCGCTGCGCGACCTGGACGAGCGCGGAGTGGTCCGCATCGGGGCGGAGGTCACCTCCGGCGACCTGCTCGTGGGGAAGGTCACGCCGAAGGGCGAGACCGAGCTCACCGCCGAGGAGAAGCTGATCCGCGCCATCTTCAAGGAGAAGGCCGGCGAGGTGCGCGACACGTCCCTCAAGGTGCCGCACGGCGAGGGTGGCAAGGTCATCGACGTCAAGACCTTCAGCCGCGACAACGGCGACGACCTGCCGCCGGGCGTCAACGAGCTGGTGCGCGTGTACGTCGCGAAGCGTCGCAAGATCGCGGAGGGCGACAAGCTCGCCGGCCGCCACGGCAACAAGGGCGTCATCTCGAAGATCGTGCCGGCGGAGGACATGCCGTTCCTGGAGGACGGCACCCCGATCGACATGATCCTCAACCCGCTCGGCGTGCCGAGCCGGATGAACATCGGCCAGATCCTCGAGACGCACCTCGGCTGGGTCGCCCACCACGGGTGGCACGACGGCGGCAAGGCCAACGGCGAGGCGCTCGAGCGCACGTTCGTCGCGACCCCGGTGTTCGACGGGGCCACCCCCGAGGACGTCGACCAGGCGCTGATCGACTGGCAGGAGAGCCACCCCGACACCCCGATCTCGTTCAGCGTCGACGGCGCGGACCGGGCGGGACGTCGCTGCTCCGGGAAGGTCAAGCTCTACAACGGACGCACCGGAGACCCGTACGACGGCAAGGTCACCGTCGGGTACATGTACATGCTCAAGCTCCTGCACCTGGTCGACGACAAGATCCACGCCCGCTCGACTGGCCCGTACTCGCTCGTCACCCAGCAGCCCCTCGGCGGCAAGGCGCAGTTCGGCGGTCAGCGCTTCGGCGAGATGGAGGTGTGGGCACTCGAGGCGTACGGCGCCGCCTACACGCTTCAGGAGATGCTCACGATCAAGAGCGACGACACCGTCGGACGCGTCAAGGCGTACGAGGCGATCGTCAAGGGCGAGAACATCCAGGAGCCGTCGATCCCGGAGAGCTTCAAGGTGCTCGTCAAGGAGATGCAGAGCCTCGGTCTCGACGTGAAGATCGAGGGCGACTCCGGCGACGAGCTGCGGCGTGACGACGACGACGATCTCATCCGCGCGGCCGAGGAGCTCGGCATCGACCTCTCCGGCGGACTGGGCGTCGGGCGGTCCGAGCTCGAGGACGGCGAAGGCGGCGAGAACGGCGAGGAGGCGGTCACGGTGGAGGCCCCGGAAGAGGCGCTCAACCTGGCCGACGACGCAGGTAAGGCAGACGAGGCCGGCGAGGCGACGGAGTAGCCGACCCCCCGCGCCGCGAGGCGCGGACTCCATCGCACCGTCACCAGCTGCAACGAAAGGCGAGAACCGCGTGATCGATATCAACAACTTCGAGTCCATCCGCATCGGACTGGCGAGCCCCCGCCAGATCCGGCAGTGGTCGTCGGGCGAAGTCACGAAGCCGGAGACGATCAACTACCGGACGCTCAAGCCGGAGAAAGACGGCCTCTTCTGCGAGAAGATCTTCGGTCCGACGAAGGACTGGGAGTGCTACTGCGGCAAGTACAAGCGGGTCCGCTACAAGGGCATCATCTGCGAGCGCTGCGGCGTCGAGGTGACCCGGGCGAAGGTCCGCCGCGAGCGCATGGGCCACATCGACCTCGCCGCCCCGGTGAGCCACATCTGGTTCTTCAAGGGCGTGCCCAGCCGCATCGGGTACATCCTCGACCTCGCGCCGAAGGAGCTCGAGAAGGTGCTCTACTTCGCGGCGTCAATCATCACCTCGGTCGACGAGGAAAAGCGCGAGGCAGACCTCGACGTCCTGCAGGGCAAGGTGGACGAGGCGATCGAGCAGTACCAGCAGGACCGCGAGGAGCGCCTCGCTGATCTCGCCGAGCGCCTCGACCGTCGCGTCGCCTGGCTGCGCGAGGGCTCGACGGAGCACTTCGACGACGAGGACATCTTCTGGCTCGAGGAGCTCGAGCGCGACCGGGCGGCCGAGGGCGGCGCCCGCAAGCGCACGCTCACCGACGCCGACAAGCGTCAGGCCGAGACCGATCTCCGCAAGGAGACCGACATGGCCATCAAGGACGTCGAGCGCTACACCGAGGAGGCCACCGAGCGCCTCCGCACCGCATGGGACACGTTCCGCACGATCTCGGTGCGCCAGATCATCGGCGACGAGCAGCTCTTCCGCGAGATGCGCGAGCGCTTCGGCTCGCAGTACGGCTTCGGCGAGTACTTCCGCGGCGGCATGGGCGCAACGGCCATCCGGGACCTGCTCGACGTGTTCGACCTCGACGCCGAGGCGGTGTCGCTCCGCGAGACCATCGCCACGTCCAAGGGACAGCGGCACGCGAAGGCGCTCAAGCGCCTGCGCGTCGTCTCGGCGTTCATCCGCAGCGACAACAAGCCCTCGTGGATGATCCTCGAGGCCGTCCCGGTCATCCCACCGGAGCTTCGCCCGATGGTCCAGCTCGACGGCGGCCGGTTCGCGACGAGCGACCTCAACGACCTCTACCGCCGGGTGATCAACCGCAACAACCGCCTCAAGCGGCTGCTCGACCTGGGCGCGCCGGAGATCATCGTCAACAACGAGAAGCGCATGCTGCAGGAGGCGGTCGACGCCCTCCTCGACAACGGCCGGCGTGGCCGTGCGGTGACCGGTCCCGGCAACCGCCCGCTCAAGTCGCTGTCCGACATGCTCAAGGGCAAGCAGGGCCGTTTCCGGCAGAACCTGCTCGGAAAGCGCGTCGACTACTCGGGCCGTTCGGTCATCGTCGCCGGTCCGGAGCTCCGGCTCCACCAGTGCGGCCTGCCGAAGCTCATGGCGCTCGAGCTGTTCAAGCCGTTCATCATGAGCCGGCTCGTCGAGCGCAGCCAGGTGCAGAACATCAAGGCGGCCAAGAAGCTGGTCGACTCGATGATCCCCGAGGTGTGGGACGTCCTCGAGGAGGTCATCGCCGAGCACCCGGTGCTGCTCAACCGCGCGCCGACGCTCCACCGCCTCGGCATCCAGGCGTTCGAGCCCGTGCTGGTGGAGGGCAAGGCCATCCAGATCCATCCCCTCGTCTGCACGGCGTTCAACGCCGACTTCGACGGCGACCAGATGGCGGTGCACCTCCCGCTGTCCGTCGAGGCGCAGGCCGAGGCCCGCATCCTCATGCTCTCGTCGAACAACATCCTGTCGCCGGCGCACGGCCGTCCGATCACGGTGCCGAGCCAGGACATGGTCCTCGGGCTCTACTACCTCACCTACTGCCGCACGATCGACGTTCGGGAGAAGGGCGTCAAGGATGCGCCCGTCACCTCACGGGAGCTCACCGAGCTCTACGACTTCGAGTCGAACTCCTGGAAGCTCGAGAAGGGCTTCGAGGCGCACCTCGAGGGCGCGGCGAACTGGACGACCGACCCGTTCAAGGAGCTCGGCCTGAGCGCCCCGCCGCGGGCGTTCCGCGACCTCTCGCAGGTCATGTACGCGCTCGAGACGAACGTGATCGACCTGCAGGACGTCATCCAGTTCCGCGAGGGCGACCGCCTGGTCACCACCGCCGGGCGCCTCGTGTTCAACCACGAGATCCAGCGGGCGCTCGCCGAGGCCATCGGCGAGGAGGAGATCCTGGAGCGTCCGTTCGAGTTCCAGAACAAGGTGTTCGTCAAGCGCAACCTCGGTGAGTTCATCGAGCACCTCGTCGACCTCTACGGCCCGACGGCGGTGTCGGCGACGCTCGACGCGTTCAAGATGCTCGGGTTCCGCTACGCGAGCCGCTCGGGCATCACGATCTCCAAGAACGACGTCGTGATCCCTCCCACCAAGGAGGAGATCATCGCGAAGTACGAGGAGCAGGTCGACGAGATCCAGGGCTACTTCGACCGCGGCGAGATGAGCGGCGAGGAGCGCCACCAGGCGGTCGTCGACCTTTGGGAGAAGGCGACCGACGAGGTGGCCGACGCCATGCGCGACCATCTGTTCCGCCTCAACCCGATCTACATGATGGCCAACTCCGGCGCGCGTGGATCGTTCAAGCAGATCCGCCAGCTCGCCGGGATGCGTGGCTGCATGACGAACCCGAAGGGCGAGACGATCGAGCGGCCGATCAAGAGCAACTTCATGGAGGGGCTCTCGGTGCTCGAGTACTTCATCTCGACGCACGGCGCCCGGAAGGGCCTCGCCGACACCGCCCTCAAGACCGCCGACTCCGGTTACCTCACCCGGCGGCTGGTGGACGTGTCCCAGGACGTCATCGTGCGGGAGCGGGACTGCGGCACGGAGGAGGGCATCGAGCTTCCGCTCATGCGCCACGGCGCCGTCAACCCGAACCTCTCGGGACGCCTCGTCGCCGGTCCGATCGTGGACGCGGTCACGGGCGAGGTCGTCGGCGATCTGCGCGGCAAGCGGCCGGCGGGCGACGACGAGGAAGCCCTTGCCGAGTGGCGCAACCGGATGATCGCGACCGCCGACCTGGATGAGCTGGCCGTGCTTGGCGTGGACCACCCCAAGGCGCTCGTCCATGTCCGCTCTCCCATGAAGTGCCGTAGCGCCGTCGGGATCTGCGCGCACTGCTACGGGCGCAACCTCGGGTCGGGCGAGCTGTGCGAGCCGGGCGACGCGCTCGGCATCATCGCCGCGCAGTCCATCGGCGAGCCGGGCACGCAGCTCACCATGCGGACGTTCCACACCGGCGGTGTCGCCGGCGCCGACATCACGCAGGGTCTCCCCCGCGTCGTGGAGCTCTTCGAGGCGCGCAAGCCGAAGGCGCTCGCGCAGGTCGCGAACGTCGACGGCTGGGTCCGGATCGAAGACGACGAGTCGCGGCCCGGCACGGCGCGGATCGTCATCGTCGAGCCGGTGTATGTCGAGTCGGACGACGCCGGCACCGGCAAGCAGCGCTCGTCGGTCGGGGAACACCCGTTCGACTACGTCAAGCGCACGCAGATGATCGTCAACAACGGCCAGTGGGTCGAGGCAGGCGATCTCATCACCATCGGGTCGGCGTTCCCCGCCGACATCCTCGAGGCGACGTCCGGCGTGTTCCTGCGAGCCGACGGCCGCGTCAAGAAGGTGAGCGCCGAGAAGGACAACGAGGGTTGGTACAAGATCGACCTCGACACCACCGACGGCAAGGAGACCCGCTGGGTCCGCATCCCGCCCAGCCGCGCGCCGTGGCTGCCTGAGGCAGGCATGGAGGTGCACACCGACCACCCGGTCCTGCCGACCAACATCAAGCGGGAGCGCTCGACCAAGACCGAGCTGTACCTCGTCTCCGAGGTGCAGAACGTGTACCTGTCGCAGGGCGTCGACATCAACGACAAGCACATCGAGCTCATCGTCCGTCAGATGCTCCGCAAGGTGCGGGTCACCGACAGCGGCGACACGCCGTTCCTGCCCGGTCAGCTCGTCGACAAGCCGGTGCTCTACCGCGAAAACGCCCGGATCGGCCTCGAGACGCGCGAGCGGCTCCTGGCGGAGAAGTTCTCGGGGTCGGAGCGCGACATGGAGGCGGCGATCGAGGCGGCGCAGGCGCAGTTCGAGCCGCTGATCCTCGGAATCACCAAGGCGTCGCTCGCGACGGAGTCGTTCCTGTCGGCAGCCTCCTTCCAGGAGACCACGAAGGTCCTGACCGACGCGGCGCTGGAGGGCAAGGTCGACCACCTGCGCGGGCTCAAGGAGAACGTCATCATCGGCAAGCTCATCCCCGCGGCCACCGGCCTTCGCCGGTACCGTCAGCTGGAGATCGAGCCGGTGCGGCGCGCGCCCGCCCTGCTGGAGTTCGACCTGGACGCGCCCTTCTCGATGATCGACGAGGGGGACGAGGACGACTTCCTGATCGGCGACGGCGACGGCGGCACCTACACCTTCGAGCCCGACTTCAGTCCTGAGCCGGAGGAGCAGGACTGAAGTTTGCTGGGGCGCCCGCCGGCGTGAGCCGGTGGGCGAATGCCCCCAGCGCTTTGCTCCTGACCCGGAAGGGTAGGCGGATCACCCGCCCGGGTCGTCGTCCTCCTCGAGGCCCTTCGCGATGAGGAACCCACGAGCGCGCTCGGTCTTCGGGTAGCGCCCGACCAGCGCCCAGAACTTCGGTCCGTGCCCGTGCGCCGCGAGGTGCGCGAGCTCGTGGACGATCACATAGTCCAGCACCCACCCCGGGAAGCCGGCCAGCCGGCGGGAGATGCGGATCGTCCCGCGCGCCGGCGTGCAGGACCCCCACCGCGCCGACTGATTGTCGACCCAGTCGATGCGCGCGGGCTGCGGCAACCCGTACCGGCGGGCCAGGCGTTCGGCCCGTGCGGCGAGGTCGATGTCCGCGCCCGCCCGCCGGCGTGTGATCCGTCGAACGAGGTTGTCGACCAAGCGGGCCTCCTCCGCGGCGGGAAGCCCCGCGGGCACGCGCACCTCGATCGCGCCGCCGACCTCGCGCGCAGCAGCGGTGCGCCGGCGCCGGGGGCTGCGGATGATCCGCACGGCGGGATCGGGGTCGGGGTCGGGGTCGGGGCCGGTCATCGGCCTCACGGTAGCCGAGTCGACGGGTGCGGTCCGGGAGGCGGGCGGGCAGTCCGCCCCCCGGTGCCGCGCTCTACTGCGAGAGCAGCCCGTTCGCCTCGAGGAACGCCTTCGCAACGACGTCCGGGTCCTCCTTCTGGAGGTCCACGGAGGCGTTCATCTTGCGCACCGCGTCGCTGGTGAGCGCGGCGCTCACCTTGTTGATCGTGTCGGCAAACTCCGGCGGGGCCGCGTCGAGGAACTTCTGCGAGACCACCGGGATGCCCTGATACGGGGCGCCCTGGAACTTACCCTTGTCGTCCTTCAGGACGACGAGATCGTTCGCGGCGATCTTCGGGTCGGTTCCGAAGGCGTAGACGCACTGCGCCTGGCCCTGCTCGACCGGGCGATACCGCAGTCCGATGTCGACCTTGATGACGTTCTTGAACTTGATCCCGTACTCCTTCTCCAGCAGCGGGAGCCCGTCGGCACGGGTGGTGTGCTCGGGGTTCGCCGAGTACACGATGTTGCTCGACGCCCGTCCGAGGCTGGAGAGGTCCGTCAGCGAGTACTGCGCGACGGCGTCCTTCGTGCAGGCCACCTCGTTGTCGTTGTTGAAGGGCGCGACGTCCAGCACGGTGAGTCCCCGAGGGGCGTAGCCGGACTTGATGGCCGCGACCTGCTCGGTGACGTCGGTCGGCAGCGAGGCCACCTTCAGGACGTCGGTCAGCAGCGTCGTGGTGTAATCCGGGTAGATGTCGATGTCGCCCTTCTGGATCGCCGCGTCGGCGATGGCGGTGCTGGTGAGCGGCTTGAGGGTCACGGTGAAGCCCGCTCCCTCGAGCGCCTGCTTGTAGGCCTCGGCGATGATGTTGCTCTCGGTGAAGCCCTTGTTGGCGATGTTCACCGCTGGCTTGCCGCTGGAGGAGTCGCTGCCGCCACATCCGGCGACGAGCACCGAGAGGAGGCTGACGACAACAGCACCCGCGACGAGCGTTCTGCCACGTCGGATCATGCGTTTCTCCCTGTCAGTCGAGCCTGGCGACGGGAGCGCCGCAGGCCGGTTGGCGTGATGAGTCGATGCAAAGCGACGAGGATACCCTCGGCCGCAAGCGCGAGCAGGGTGACCGGGATTGCGCCCGCGAGCAGGACGTCGTCCTGGTTGTTCGAGAACCCGGCGATGATCGTGACGCCAAGGCCACCCGCACCGATCGCTCCAGCAAGCGCCGCCGTCGAGACGATCATGACCGCCGCGGTACGGAGACCGGTGAACATGAACGGCACGGCGAGCGGCAACTCCACTCCGCGCAGCACCTGGACGCCGGTGTAGCCCATTCCCCGCGCCGCCTCGACGGCGCCCTGATCGGCCTGCTGGATGCCGGCGGCGACGTTGAGCAGGACCGGCGGGATCCCGAGCAGCGTGAGGCCCACGACGGCGGGCCAGAATCCCACCGAGGACAGCGCCATGACCAGGGCCATCGCCGCGAAGGTCGGGATCAACCGGCCCCCGATTCCGCTGGCCGTCACGAGGAAGCTTCCGACGGGCCCGCTCTTCGCGCAGGCGATGCCGAGCATGAGCCCGATCGCGCCCGCGATGGCCAGCGGCACGACCGAGAGCTTCACGTGCTCGACGACGCGCTGCCAGCCCTCGTTGGCCTGGAACGCGTTCCACGTATCGGCCAGGAGGTTCACGTGTGCGCCTCGCGGCGCCACGGCGTGATGAGCCACTGGACGCCCAGCAGCAGGACGTCGAGCACCAGGGCCATGAGGATGGCGACCACGGCGCCGGCGACGATGGGGGTGAGGAAGAGGTCGCGCTGGATGCCGTCGGTGAAGATCAGCTCGCCGAGCCCGCCGCCCGCGACGAAGACGGCGATCGTGGCGATCGCGACCGTCTCGATCGTCGCGAGGCGGATGCCGGTGAGGATGCCGGGGACGGCGAGCGGCAGCTCCACACGGAAGAGCATCTGCCGTCGCGTCATCCCCATGCCCCGGGCCGCGTCGAGCGCGGCCGACGGCACCTCGCGCAGCCCCGTCAGGGTATTGCGCAACAGCACGCCCACGGCGTAGGCGGCGAGTCCGATGACCGCGGGCGTGGCTCCGATCCCGACGATGCTCACGAGGATGGCGAAGAGCGCGAGGCTTGGGATGGTGTAGAGGATCGTCGCGCCGCCGGTCGCGACCGCGATGGCCGACGGCCGCCGGCGCACCAGGACGGCGATCGGGATCGCGATCGCCACCGCGAGCGCCACGCTCGTCCCGACGAGCTTCAGGTGCTCGACGGTCGCCGCTGCGATGTCGTCGGTGTGTCGGTCGATCCAGTCCCAGCGGAAGTCGGGCATGGGTCTACTCGTTCGATCCGGCGGCGGCGGCAGCGGCAGCAGCGGCGATCGCCGCCACGTCGACGCTCGCCACGGGGGTGCCGTGCTCGTCCACGACGGTCGCCCAGCCCGCGCCGGCGTCGAGGAGCGCCGAGAGCGCGTCGCGCAGACTCGTGTCCCGCCCGAGCCGCAGCGGCGCACCGTCGACGGACGTTGCCGGAAGGTCGAGGTGCTCCAGGCGGATGAGGGACAGCCGCTTGAGGGCGCGGTCCGCTCCGACGAAGTCACGCACGAAGTCGTCGGCGGGCCGCGCGAGGATCTCCGCCGGCGGGGCGTACTGCACGAGCCGCCCTGCCCGCATGACCGCGATGCGGTCGGCCATCCGGACGGCTTCGTCGATGTCGTGGGTCACGAACACGACGGTCTTCGCGACCTGGCGGTGCAACTTCAGGAAGTCGCGCTGAAGTCGCTCGCGGGTGATCGGGTCGACCGCCGAGAAGGGCTCGTCCATCAGCATCAGCGGCGGATCGCCGGCGAGCGCCCGGGCGAGACCGATGCGCTGCTGCTGGCCGCCGGAGAGCTCGCTCGGATACCTGCGGCCGAACTCCTCGGCGGGGAGACCGACGAGGTCGAGCATCTCCGCGACCCGTGCGGCGACTCGCTCCCGGTCCCATCCCAGCAGCCGGGGCACCGTGGCGACGTTCGCCGCCACCGACAGATGGGGCAGCAAGCCGACCTGCTGGATGACGTACCCGATGCGCCGACGCAGGGCGGCCGGAGCGAGCTCGCGCGAGTCGCGGCCGTCGATGGTGATCTCCCCCGAGCTGGGTTCGATCAGGCGGTTGATCATCTTGAGCGCCGTCGACTTGCCGCACCCGGAGGGGCCGACCAGGACGCAGACCTCGCCCGCCGGCACGTCGAGCGTGAGCTGGTCGACGGCGGGGGGCAGGTCGGCCCGGTACCGCTTGGTGACGTCGCGCAGCCCGAGTGCGGCCGCGGCGCTCGGAAGGTCGGTCATTCCGGGAAGGATATGGGCTCGCCGCTGGGTCGCCCGCGACCGACGTGAGAATGGTCACGTACAGTCCCTGTCACCAGGACGTCAAGGATGTGAATGGGTTTCTCGGTCCTCCCGAAGGCCACGAAGTTCTACGAAATGTTTGCCCGTGCCGGGGCGAACGCGTTCGCGTCGGCGCAGCTCGTTGAGCGGCGGTTCGCCGACCCCGAGGCTGTGGCTCGCTCCGATGTCAAGGCGCTCGAGCACGTCGGCGACGACCTCACCGATGAGATCATCAAGCTGCTGAACACCCAGTACGTCACGCCGTTCGACCGCGAGGACATCTACGGTCTCGCCAGTGCCACGGACGACGTGCTCGACCATATGGACCACGCGAGCGAGCTCCTGGCCGTCTATCGCATCACCGAGACCACCGAGCCGGCCCGCCGGCAGTGCGCGGTGCTCGTCAAGGCGGCCGAGTGCCTCGCGTCGGCGCTCGGCAGCCTTCGAGGGCTCGCCGAAGCCGATGCGCACCTCATGGCTGTGAAGCAGTTCGAAGATGAGGGCGACCGGATCTTCCGCGGGGCGATCGGCGCGCTGTTCGCCGACCCGGGCGCGGATCCGCTGTACGTCATCCGGTGGAAGGACGTCTACGACGTCCTTGAGGACGCCATCGACGCCTGCGAGACCGCGGCCCACCACGTGGGCAACATCGTCGTGAAGAACAGCTAGCCAAGAACGGAGGCCCGGCTCCGGATGTCCCGATGAGCGCCACACTCGTCCTGGTGATCGTGATCGCCCTCGCGTTCGACTTCACCAACGGCTTCCATGACACGGCCAACGCCGTCGCGACGTCAATCTCCACCAGGGCGATGTCACCGCACTTCGCGGTGATCTCCGCAGCGATCCTCAACTTCGCCGGGGCGGTCGCATCGATCAAGGTGGCCGCCACCATCGCGAGCGGCATCGTCGACCAGGACGCGGTGACTCTCAAGATCATCATGGCGGGGCTGATCGGCGCGATCACCTGGAACCTTCTCACCTGGTTCTTCGGCCTTCCCAGCAGCTCGAGCCATGCCCTGATCGGCGGCGTGGGCGGCGCCGTGCTCGCGGCCTCGGGAGCCTCCGCCATCAACTGGGAGGGACTCAAGGACAAGGTGCTCATCCCATCCCTTCTCGCCCCGGTGCTGGGCGTGCTCGGTGCCGGGCTGGTCGTCAGCGCGTGCACCTGGCTCGTCGCACGGCCGCGGCCCGGGCTGGTCAACCGCCTCTTTCGGAGGCTTCAGCTCGTCTCGGGTGGGTTCGTGGCGTTCACGCATGGCACCAACGACGTTCCCGGTATCGACGACCCACACGATGTCCGGCTCGGTGCTCGGCGTAGGCGCGACGCAGGGGGTCTCGGCGGTGCGGTGGGGCGTCGCCGGCAACATCCTCGCCGCGTGGATCCTCACGATCCCCTGCGCCGGGCTCATGGGGGTGGGGATGGAGACCTTGACCCGCTTGCCCGGGGGATCCGTCATCACCTTCACCGTCGGTGCGAGCATCTGCATGTTCTTCTTCCTCGCGAGGAAGCGTCAGACGAGAGTTGTCCCCTCGGTACCGGCCGGGGCGAGCTCGCTCTCTCCCGCCCGCCGGCCGCGGAGGAGCTGGCGGGCGCCGGTAAGGTCTGAGCGCCGGCCGACGCCCGGAGTGGTCAGTTCCCCAGGCCGTCTGGGTCGGGGAACCGCACGTGCAGGTGGTCGTCGTGGTTCGGCCAGATCATGACGACGCCACGGGGTCCACGGACGTCGAGGTCGGGGCCGTAGAACACGTACTGGGCGCCGCGGGCGACGAGCCGGTCGACGAGCGCCTGCGTGAGCCCACGGTCGTAGCTCTCGGGGCCGACCCGGGCCTCCCGGCCGTCGGCGCGCGGCAGGCGGATGTCGACGTCGAGGCCGTTCTCGTGCGAGGCGTGAAGCTCGAAGCTTCCGCCGCCCCGATGGGACAGGTCGCCGATTCCCAGGCGCGGCGCGCCGGGATACGTCCGGGCCCACCACGTGCCGAGGTCGATGATCTCGCGCACCAGCGTCGCGGTGCCGTTCCGTCGCTCGCTCCGGTTCGGCGGCGCCTGGGTGTAGGGGTCGTACGTGTAGAACCCCGGACCGTCCTCGGGGAGGATCACCCCGCGCTCGAGCCATCCGGCGTTGGCGGTGCCGTGCGCAATGCTCTCGTGCCATTGCACGCGCGCCTCGATCGGGAGGGCGGGCGCCGGCGGCGCGGGCTGGGGCACGGGGGGCGGCGGCGACGGCGACGCCTCGGCGGTGGGCGAGTCGCCGTCGTTGAACGCGGCGATCGGGAGCGTCGCCGCGACGATCGCGAACAGGACCACCCATGCCCGCGGGCCGCGGGAGCGGCGGCGGCGACGGACCGACGCCGCGCACGCGGGGCAGCACGCGATCGCTTGACGGCGGGCGCTCACCCCTGTGAGGGTATCGCCGCCTCGCCGGACGACCGAGCAATGGCCGTTGCGAAGCGCGACGGGTAAGCGGGGACGCGACCGACGCGGAGCCGACGCGGTCACCGCGCGCTCTACCATGAAAGGCGTGAGGCGACCCCGGTGGACCCGCTGGCCCTGGCTGCTCACCGCAGCCGCGATCGTGCTGGCCGTCGCCGGGGTGGTGCTCTGGCGGTCGGCCGGGTCGAGCGACCCCGTGTCGCAGGACGAGGCACTCGCGGCGTTTCGCGCGGCGGGGGGTGGCACCGGGACGGCGGGCGGACCGGCGCCGGGCGTCTACCGCTACGCGGCGTCCGGGTCGGAGACGGGCGGCCTCGGCCCGCTCGCGATCACCCGCGGCCTCCCGGCTGAGGCGCGCCTCGTCGTCACGACCCGCCCGGACGGGTGGGACGCGGAGATGGACTACAGCCGCCAGCACATCGAGTCGATGCGGGTCGTCCGCCGCGGGGGCGAGTTGCGGGTCACATTCCGCCGCACCAAGGTGACGTTCGCCGGCTTCGGTGCCGACGACCGGCGCAACGTCGACCCGCCCTCGCTGTTCCTGCCGGCGAACCCGGCTCCCGGAACCCGCTGGCGCGAGTCCTACCGAACGGGCGACATCAACGTGAAGGTGGAGAACCGGATCGTGCGGCGTGAACGGGTACGGGTGGGCGACCGGGAGATCGACACGCTGGTCGTGACGTCGCACTCCGACACCGACGGCCCGCACCCCGGCACGCGTGACGAGACGCTGTGGTGGGCGCCGGCGCTGGCGCTCCCGGTGCGCTGGGACGTGGAGATGGACATCGGCGGGACCTTCGCGTTTCGCGCCAAGATGAGCGTCAAGCTCGCCAGCACGGCCCCCCAGGTGTGACGTGCCGGACACGGTTCGGCGCGCGTCGGGTCAGGTGGCCGAACCCGGCGGATCGTGATACGGTTCCCCGCCGGTCACCGCCCAGCGGCGACGCTTGAACCTGCCAGCAAAACGAGGCCTATCACCGCGTGCCGACGATCAATCAGCTGGTCCGAAAGGGCCGCAAACCGAACAACGTCAAGACGTCCACACCCGCGCTCAAGGGCGCGCCGCAGAAGCGCGGCGTGTGCACCCGTGTGTACACGACGACGCCGAAGAAGCCGAACTCCGCGCTCCGCAAGGTCGCCCGTGTGCGGCTGACGAACGGGATGGAGGTCACCAGCTACATCCCCGGTGAGGGCCACAACCTGCAGGAGCACTCGGTGGTGCTGGTTCGTGGCGGGCGTGTAAAGGACCTGCCGGGCGTGCGGTACAAGATCATCCGCGCGGCGCTCGACGCCGCCGGGGTGTCGGACCGCAAGCAGGCCCGTTCGAAGTACGGCGCGAAGGCACCGAAGTAATGCCACGCCGAAACGCAGCAGACATCCGTGAGGTCGAGCCCGATCCCGTCCACGGCAACGTGATCGTCACCCAACTCGTCAACCGCGTCCTGCGGGACGGCAAGAAGTCGGTCGCCGAGAGCATCGTCTACGACGCGCTCGAGCGCATCCGCGACCGCACCGGCCGCGATCCGGTGCAGGTCATGGAAGAGGCGATCCGGAACGTCACGCCGGCGCTCGAGGTCCGCTCTCGCCGTGTGGGCGGCGCGACCTACCAGGTGCCGATCGAGGTGCAGCCGCGCCGCGGACGCACCCTCGCGGTTCGGTGGATCGTCCGGTTCTCACGCGAGCGTCGTGAGAAGCAGATGAGCGAGCGCCTCGCGAACGAGCTGCTCGACGCGCTCGGCTCGCAGGGCGGCGCGTTCAAGCGCAAGGACGACATCTACCGCATGGCCCAGGCCAACCGGGCCTTCGCGCACTACCGCTGGTAGGCGCGCCGTGCCACCCGTCGTTCGCGTCGTCATGAGCGCGGCAGGTTCGGCCTGCCGCACGTCGTAAGGGGATCACCGTGTCAACGACAGCACCCAAGGCAACTTCGCTCGAGCGCACCCGGAACATCGGGATCATGGCGCACATCGACGCGGGCAAGACCACCACGACCGAGCGCATCCTCTACTACACGGGGCGCACCCACCGGATCGGCGAGGTGCACGAGGGCGCGGCGACGATGGACTGGATGGCCCAGGAGCAGGAGCGGGGCATCACCATCACCAGCGCCGCGACGACCTGCTTCTGGCGTGACCATCGCATCAACATCATCGACACGCCCGGCCACGTGGACTTCACCGTCGAGGTGGAGCGCAGCCTGCGCGTGCTCGACGGCGCCGTCGCGGTGTTCGACTCGGTCGCCGGTGTCGAGCCGCAGAGCGAGACCGTCTGGCGTCAGGCCGACCGCTACCAGGTGCCGCGCATCGCATACGTCAACAAGATGGACCGCATGGGCGCGGACTTCGCGCGCGCCGTCGCGACGATGCGCGACCGCCTCGGGGCGAACGCGATCCCGGTGCACCTGCCGATCGGCGCGGAGGCCGCCTTCGCCGGCCTCGTCGACCTCGTCACCATGACCGCGGTCACCTACGAGGACGATCTCGGCACCAAGGTCAACGAGGGTCCCATCCCGGACGACATGGCCGCGGAGGCCGAGGCCGCCCGCGAGGCGCTCATCGAAGCCCTCGCCGACACCGACGACGCGCTGGCGGAGGCGTACCTCGAGGGGGAGGAGATCTCCCCGGAGATGCTCCGCGCCGCGATCCGCAAGGGCGTGCTCGACATCGTCATCACCCCGGTGCTGTGCGGGTCGTCGTTCAAGAACAAGGGCGTGCAGCACCTGCTCGACGCGGTCGTCGACTACCTGCCGTCGCCGCTCGACGTGCGTCCGGCCGAGGGTCTCGAGCCCGGCAGCGAGGAGCCGTCGGAGCGCCCGGCGGACCCGAGCGCCCCGTTCGCGGCGCTCGCCTTCAAGGTGATGAGCGACCCGTACGTCGGGCGGCTGACGTACCTTCGCGTCTACTCCGGGTCGATCTCAGCCGGCGCGTCGCTCGTTAACGCGACGAAGGACCGCAAGGAGCGCGTCGGCCGCCTGCTCATGATGCACGCGAACCACCGCGAGGACGTCGAGACCGCCACAGCCGGCGACATCGTCGCCGCGGTGGGCCTCAAGAGCACGACGACCGGCGACACCCTCGCCGATCCCGGCAAGCCGATCGTGCTCGAGCAGATGACCTTCCCCGAGCCGGTCATCTCGGTCGCGATCGAGCCGAAGACGAAGGCCGACCAGGACAAGCTGGCGCAGGCCCTCGGCCGGCTCTCCGAGGAGGACCCCACCTTCCGGGTCCGCACCGACGAGGAGACCGGCCAGACCCTGATCGCCGGCATGGGCGAGCTGCACCTCGAGATCATCGTCGACCGCCTCACCCGCGAGTTCAACGTCGACGCGAACGTCGGCGCGCCGCAGGTGGCCTACCGCGAGACGGTCCGCAAGCGCGTCGAGAAGGTCGAGGGGCGCTTCGTCCGGCAGACCGGCGGCCGCGGGCAGTTCGGCCACGTGTACATCACGATGGAGCCGAACGAGGCCGGCAAAGGCTACGAGTTCACCAGCAAGATCGTGGGTGGCGCGATCCCGAAGGAGTACATCTCGCCCGTCGACCAGGGCATCCAGGAGGCGCTCGAGTCCGGCGTGCTCGCCGGCTACCCCATGGTCGACATCAAGGTGGAGCTGATCGACGGCTCCTACCACGACGTGGACTCGTCGGAGATGGCGTTCAAGATCGCCGGGTCGATGGCCGCGAAGGCCGCTGCTCAGAAGGCGAGCCCGACGCTGCTCGAGCCGCTCATGGCCGTCGAGGTCGTCGCGCCCGGCGAGTTCACCGGCACGGTCGCCGGCGACATCTCGCGCCGGCGTGGCCAGATCGGGGGCATCGAGCCGCGCGGACAGACCGAGGTCGTGACCGCCGCGGTGCCGCTGTCGGAGATGTTCGGCTACGCGACCGCGCTGCGCTCCGCCACCCAGGGGCGCGCGACGTTCACGATGCAGTTCGACCGCTACGAGCAGGTGCCGCAGAGCATCGCGGAGCAGATCAAGGCGAAGTAGACCCCCGGGCGGTCGCATCCCGCACGATGCGTGATGTGGTGGCCATTCGCTTGACCCAGGCGGGGGGAGGCTTTACAACTTTGTGACCTTCGCGGGGGCCTTCGGGCTCAAGGAAGCCGCGCCCGACACCGATAAGGAAATCGATGATGCGTCACTCGCCATGGAAGGCAATACTGCGGCGCCTTGCGCGCGGGGCGCGATCGGACGACGGCTTCACCCTCGTGGAGCTGATGATCGCCCTCGTCCTGGCGGCCATGATGTTCCTCGCCCTCGGCTTCACCCTGGTCGCCGCCATGTCGGGAACCGCCGACTCGCGCCGCAATCAGCAGGCCGGTGACTTCATCAGCGAGCGCCTCGAGGGCTACCGCAGCGCGGACTACGCGAGCGTCGCGATGCGCTCGCCGCTCGGGGTCGACAGCCGCATCGACGCGACCAACAAGTTCGACCCGGGTACGGGCGTGAAGGAGCCGATCATCGCCGACCCCGCGGGCGTCGTCGTCCCGCGCGAGACCGTGCGCCGGGATGGCACCACGTACGACATCGCGACGTACGTCACGGTGCCGGCCGACTCGGGCGGCACCGAGCCGTACAAGCGGCTCACGACCATCGTCACATGGCGCCTGGCCGGCCTCACGCACAGCCGGCGCGCGACGACGTACGTCGCAGAGACCCAACGTGGGCTTCCGCTGCCCGAGTTCTACTTCAAGAACGAGGCACCCGCGAACGCGGTGGACATCTCCGTGGAGAAGGGCTCCGTCCTCAACCTGTTCTTCGGCGTCACGAATCTCGGCGCCCGGGACAGCTGGACGATCTCCCGTACCGGCGTGAGCTGGACCTTCGACTACTACCGCACGGCGACGCAGGCATCTGCCGCGGCGAGCGACCTCACGGCCCTCAGCGGCGGCGTCGCAGGCCCGATCCAGACCGACGAGACCTGGCACCTGCTGGCGCAGATCCCCAACGTCAGCGGGACGGCAGGCGGCCCGTACCCGATCACGTTCCGCGCGACGTCCGTTTCGCAGCCGACGGTCTACAAGGAGATCACGTTCAACGTGACCGTGACGGATTCGTCGTGCGGCAACTGCAACTGGTCGCCGATCTACCTGCACAACACCACGACATCCGCCGGTTGTGCGGCGGCTCCCTGCGTGCCCGACTCGAACCGGATCACCGCGGCGAGCCTCTACGCGGACACGACGCTGCCGAAGTGGACGTCGGCGACGGCGCCGGACTTCGACAAGAACTTCTACGTCGGCGAGGGGCGCGTGCTCGAGACGGGGGGCGTCGTGGCCACCGAGCCGATCACGTCCGGGAAGGTCATGGAGTGGAAGTGGGATGCGCCGTCGACGGCGACGACGGTGAAGTCGGGCGAGCAGTTCGTCCTGCACCTGTACCCGAAGGCGTTCATCGCGCCGGTGGTCACGCCGACGCTCGACGTGCAGGTGCTCGCAAAGAAATCGTCGGGGTCCGACATCCTCATGGGAAGCACGTCGATCACGCTGTCGGGCCTCTCGGCGGCCTCGTTCGGCTCGCTGACGGCCAACTTCACCGTCAACTCGCCCGCGGCGGGTGGCGACTGGCTCTTCAAGAGCTCCGGGTCGAACTACCGGACGCTCAAGCTGCGGATCACCGCTCCGACGACGCTCGGGCCCGCCATCGTGATGGCGTATGACACGACGACATACCCCGCCAAGCTCGAGGTGCCGGTGCCGTGAGCGGCGTTGCGGCCAACCGTCGTGCCCAGGCGGGGTTCACGCTCGTGGAGTTGATCGTCACGGTGTTCCTCTTGGCCATCGTGGGGGCCATCTCCGTCGCGGCCTTCAACTCGGGGGCCCGAACCCTGGGTCGCGTCGACGACGACGCCCGGGGACTCGGCGACCAGCGCGTCCTGGCGGAGCGTCTCTCAAAAGACCTGCGTGAAGCCCGCGGCGTCGATCTTCCCGGGGCGGGTGTCGACCCGAAGTCGCAGCTCAGCGTCTGGATCGACTACAACGCCAACTACGTCAAAGACACGGGCGAAGTCGTGACATGGAAGCTCAATTCCACGCCTGATCCCTCGGGCCACTATGACGTCGTGCGCTCGACAAACGACGGGAAGAGCCAGGTCGTCGGCCGCGCACTCGTCAGCAGCATCGCGTTCTCGTACCGAAACCCGGTGATCAGCCCCAGTCCACTGCCCGACGCCTCGGTCAACAAGGCCACCGTCGTCGTGGTGGGCACCAAGTACGACGCGATCATCAACAACTACCTGTCGGTCCGCGAGACCAATTTCGAAACGCGACTGAGGAACGTCTGATGAGCATCCGCCGCCGGAGTCTTGGACGTGGGCCCGACGGTGAGCGGGGAGCGGGTCTCGTGATCGTTCTCGCCATCGGTGCGGCCCTCCTGGCCATGGGCGCCCTTGCCGTCTCGCTCTTCCAGAGCTCCTCGACGGGAGCGACACGTCACGTGCGGGGCGAGCAGGCGCTGCACGCTGCCGAGCAGGGCATCGACCAGGCGATCGGGCGGCTCCAGGATTCGGCCGCGCTGAGCTACAACACGAGCACCCCCTCCGCACTCAACGGGAACGTCCAGCTGCCGGATCCTCCGGCATCCGTCGACACCCCGGCCGAGGAGCAGGCGTGGCTCGCCGCGAACTTCGGCCCCTCGGCGAACACCTCGGGCTACGGCTCCGGATGGCTCCAGACCGCGCCCGACGGGCAGTTCGTCTCCATCCGCCCGGCGAGCCGCAAGACCATCTACTCGGTCAGCTGGATTCCGACGCGCGCCAACCCGAAGCGCGTCCGCGTCATCAAGGCGGAGTACCTCCCCGCCAACTTCAACCCCATCCACGCGATCCAGGTGGGCGGGTCGCTGGAGTTGGCCGGTAATTCGGCGGTCGCGGGAATCGCAGGAAGCGTCCATGCCAATGGCGATATCTCGACCACGGGCAACAGCGTGAACGTGTCCAAGACGGTCTCGACCTCCGGCACGTTCAATCCCGACCCCCCGAACTTCCAGTCCGTCGGCGGAACGGAGAAGGCCGCCCCGAAGATCAGCATCCCCAAGATCGACCCGCTCAAGTACTGGCAGGACAACCACGGCCTCACGCAGTACAGCAGCGCATGGCTCGACTTCTGCACCGACGGGAAGGTCTACTCGACCGTGGGGGCGACGGCGCCGTGCACCGGCCCGTATGTGGCCGACGAGCCCTACCAGGGGTGGGACTACAACTCATCCACCAACACGTGGAGCTACAACAGCGCCGGCACCTTCCCGGGTGTCTTCTACATCAACCAGGCGAACGTGAAGATCACGGGAAGTCCCGGCAGCGCCGGGAGCCCTTGGCGAGCCACGATCATCGCCTCCGCCGGCTCGACATCGGGCTCGTGCGGCCACACCTACGGCGAGATCGACGTGAGCGGATCTCCGGTCGTGTCCTCCTACGGTGCGATCTACGGCCTCACGATGATGGCGGGAACCGACCTCATCATCGGCGGCACGACCCAGGCGGTGTTCAGCGGCCTCTACGCGGCCCACGAGCAGGTGCTCGTGAACGGCAACGGGACCCTCGACGGCTCGATCGTCGCGCAGGATCACTGCGACACGCCCGGCACGACCGTCTCGAGCAGCAAGGTGACGGGCAGCATGAGCATCACCTACAACAAGGACGTCACCGCCAGCGTCGGCACGGTCGTGCGGACCACCCTCTGGCAGGAGCTGAGCGCACGCGGCTTCTGACGTTTGCCCGGTTTCGCGTCCCGGCGGGCGGGGGGTCCGATGCCAACGGTGGTCGCTCGCCGCGGTCGGCCTCGGCGGCTCCCCGAGAGCGGTTGTAAGCCTTTTGTTGGCACGCTTTTGGAGTTTCTCGCTCTGGTCGATACTGGAGTCATCGAACCGCACGATGCGGACACGGGTACGAAAGGACGACACATGAAGCGAAGGATCCTTCTCGTCGGGCTCGCGGCAGGCGTGGTGGCGGCGCCGGTCGCGCTGGCGACGAAGCCGGAGACGACGCCGGCGAAGCCGACGAAGCCGGCGGTCGATCGGCACATGCCGGTGGTGAGCTACCTGTTCAAGGGGCGAGTGGGGCCGGCGGGCGCCTACTTGCCCGCGAAGACCATCGTGGTCACGCCGGTCCTCGGCACCAACCTCCACGCGAGGCGCTTCCTCGGCGGAGCGACCGTCCTGCCGAAGTCGATCACGGTCAACCTCGAGGGCACGATCATCCGCTCGCGAGTGGTCGGTCCCAACGGGAAGAAGACCTTCCCGGTCGAGGCGTACGCCGACCTGAAGCAGGGCGACGTCGTCTACTTCCATATCCGGGCCAAGAAGGGCCTCAAGGCCGCCAACGGCGACACGCTGCCCGCCGCGAAGTGGCTGCGCGACCTGACCCCGAACCCGCCGGTCGCCCCGGCGGCCTAGCCCCCACGGCGCCGACCGCTCGAACTCGGCGCGCAAACCGACGAACAGCCCGCCGCCCGGCTCATGCCGGGCGGCGGCACGTTCAGTCGCCCATCCCGGTCAAGAAGGTCCGGCCGGCAACGCCGCCGCCAGCAGCTCGGCTGGATGCAATACCCGCGTGCCGGCGCACTCCGCGATCTGGTGGCGGCACGAGGTTCCCGCCGCGACCGCGATCCCAGCGCCGGTGCGCTGAATCGCGGGGACAAGCCGGTCGTTGGCGATCCGCCTCGAGATCTCAGGGTGGCGATACCCGAACGCCCCGGCCATCCCGCAGCAGCCTGCCCCGGAATCGGCAACGTCGATCCCCGGGACCAGCCGCACGGCCTCGAGGGTCTGAGGCCTGCCGTCGATCGCGCGTGAGTGGCAGTGGGAATGGACGAGCACCCGCTCGTCGAGGTGGCGCAGGGTCGGGAGGCCTCGATCCAGCACGAGCCCCTCGAGGGAGACGCACGCCTCGGCAACCGCCGGGCTCCGGGCGTCGTCCACGAGCGCAGGCGCGTCATCAACCAGCATCGACCAGCACGACGGCTCCAGCACCACGATCGGCGTGCCGGCCGTCGCACACGGCGCCAGCGCGTCCAGGGCGGCCGTCGCCCGCCGGCGGGCCTCCGCGACCAGCCCCTGCGACAGGAGCGGTCGTCCGCAGCAGCCGGGATCCACGATCCGCACCCGCGCTCCGGTCGCCTCGAGCACGCGCACGGCCGCGTCGCCCACCTCCGGATGCAGGTACCTCGTGAACGTGTCGAGCATCAGGACGACCTCGTCGCCGGCGGTCCGGGTCGTGACCGGTCGCCACTCGCGCCGCGGCTTCGGGAGCGGCCGCCCGGCCAAGCGGCTCGCGATCCGGGTGGCGAGCGGAGCGACGACGTGTCCGCGGCTCCCGGCGCGCAGCAGCTCGTGGGTCCGCCCGAGCAGGCGGGCATCGAGGGGCACCCCGTGGATCCGGTGCCGGTGGGCCAGCGCCTCCACCTTGAGCCGGGCCATGTCGACCTGCGCCGGGCATTCGCTCTTGCACGCCTTGCAGCCGAGGCACAGCTCGAGCGCCTCGTGCAGCTCCTCGTCGGCCAGCGCGCCGGGAAGCCGTCCCTCGAGCGCGGCGCGCAGCAGCACCGCCCGGCCCCTGGTCGCGTGGCGCTCGTCGCCGGTGGCCTGGTAGCTCGGGCACATCACCCCGTCGGCCTTGCGGCAGGCGCCGTTGCCGTTGCAGGCCTCCGCCGCCCGCGCCAGCCCGCCCTCGACCGCGAAGCTCATCGCGGTACGGTGCGGCGCGAGCGGCGGCGACGCCAGGAGGCGCAGGTAGTCGTCCAGCGGGTCGGGGTCGACGATCACGCCGGGATTCAGCAGCCGCCCCGGGTCGACGAGGCGCTTGAGCGCGCCGAACGCATCGATCGTGGCGCCCGGGTACATGCGCGGCAGGAGCTCGCTGCGCACCCGCCCGTCGCCGTGCTCGCCCGACAGCGAACCCCCGTTGGCGGCGACCATGTCGGCGACCTGCTCGGCGACGCGTCGCAGCTTCGCGGCGGCGCCGTCTGCCCGCAGGTCGAGCATCGGCCGGATGTGCAGGCACCCGACGCTCGCGTGCCCGTACCAGAGCGCGGGCAGCTCCTCACGCCGCAGGAGGTCGCGAACCCCGCGGGCGAACCGGGCGAGGTTCTCCGGCGGCACCGCCGGGTCCTCGATGAACGGCAGTGGCTTCGCGTCGCCCGCGCCGAGCCCGAGCGCCCGCGCGATCCCGGATCGCCGGACCGCCCACACGGCCGCCTGCGCCGCCGGGTCGCTCACGAGCTTGGCGCCGCCGTGGGCGGCGAGTCGCTCGGCCACGGCGTCGGCCGATCCCTGGTATTCGACGACGAGCATCGCCTGGGCGTCGCCTGCGAACGCGACCAGCTCCGCGGTGGCGGGGGCGCGGTTGCGCGGGTCGAGCATCTCGCGATCCAGTAGCTCGATCGCCGACGGGCCGGCCGGCAGCAGCGACGTCACCGCCTCGAGCGCGTCGTCGACCGTCGGATAGGCGATGAGGGCGAGCCCGCGCGCGGCCGGACGCTCCACGAGTCGCAGGGTCGCGCCCGTGGTGACCGCAAGCGTCCCCTCCGAGCCGCACAGCACCCTCGGCCAGTCGGGCTCGGCGCCCCCGAGCGCGTCGAGGTTGTAGCCGCTCACACGCCGAAGAAGCTGCGGAGCGTGGGAATGATCGGCGAGCGAACGCGCCGCCTCGAGCGCGGGGGGCGCCGGCCCCCCCCGCCGGAGCGTCGCTCGGGTCCCGTCCGCCAGCACGACGTCGAGCGCGATCACGTGGTCGGCCGTCAGGCCGTAGGCGATCGATCGCGCGCCGGCGGAATTGTTCGCGATCATCCCGCCGAGCGTCGCCCGGTTCGCGGTCGCGACGTCCGGTCCGAAGGTCAGCCCGTGCTCGGCCGCCGCGGCGTTCAGCGCGTCGAGGACGACACCGGGCTCGACCCGCGCCGTGCGCGCCGACGCGTCGATGCTGATCCCCCGCAGGAGCGAGCAGTCCACGACGAGCCCGGGGCCGACGGTCTGGCCCGCCAGGCTCGTGCCGGCCCCGCGCATCGTGAGCGGTACGCCGTGCTCCCCGCAGGCCGCGACAGCGGCCTCCAAGTCGCCCACATCGGCGGCGCGAAGCGCCCCCACGGGAAGCCGCCGGTACAGGCTCGCGTCGGCGGCGTAGAGCTCCCGCGTGGCCGGGTCCGACCGGGCCTCGCCTGCGGTCGTGCGGCGGAGCGTCTGCAGCAATCCCGGGGCGTCCATACGATGCTGATGCTAGTCTTGCGACGCGGTACATCGCCGGCTCCAACCCTTGTGAACAGTGGGGTTGCGGGCTGCCGGTGGTGTGTTATCCTCCGCGGGCTTTGCAGCGCCCGGTTGTTCTCCGCGCGGCCACAGGGCCGCGCGTTTTATGACCGGACATCGTCTTCCTCCCTCTCGCAACCCTGGGGACCGCGGGCGGCGCCACCGCCGGCGGCCAACGTTTTCTCGGACAGGAGCTCCTGAGCATGGCCAAAGAGAAGTTCGATAGGTCAAAGCCGCACGTGAACGTCGGCACGATCGGACACGTCGATCACGGCAAGACGACGCTCACGGCCGCGATCACGAAGGTGCTCGCCGAGAAGATCGGTGGCGAGGTCAAGTCGTTCGACCAGATCGACAACGCTCCCGAGGAGCGCGAGCGCGGAATCACGATCGCCACGGCGCACGTGGAGTACCAGACCGAGAACCGGCACTACGCGCACGTCGACTGTCCCGGTCACGCCGACTACATCAAGAACATGATCACGGGAGCCGCGCAGATGGACGGCGCGATCCTCGTGGTCTCCGCCGCCGACGGCCCGATGCCGCAGACCCGCGAGCACATCCTGCTCGCCCGTCAGGTCGGCGTCCCCTACATCGTCGTGGCGCTCAACAAGGCCGACATGGTCGACGACGAGGAGCTCCTCGAGCTCGTCGAGCTCGAGGTACGCGAGCTCCTCTCGAGCTACGAGTTCCCCGGTGACGACGTCCCGGTCATCCGCGTCTCCGCACTGAACGCCCTCAACGGCGACCCGGCCGCGGAAGCCGGCATCCTCGAGCTCATGGCGGCGGTCGACGAGTACGTCCCGGTGCCGGAGCGCGACATCGACAAGCCCTTCCTGATGCCGGTCGAGGACGTCTTCTCGATCACCGGTCGCGGCACCGTGGCCACGGGCCGCGTCGAGCGCGGAATCGTCAAGGTGGGCGAGACCATCGAGATCGTCGGGATGCAGAAGGAAATCGAGTCGACGGTCGTGACCGGCGTCGAGATGTTCCGCAAGCTCCTCGACGAGGGTCGCGCGGGCGACAACATCGGCTGCCTCCTCCGCGGCGTGAAGCGCGAGGACATCCAGCGCGGCCAGGTGCTCGCGGCGCCGAAGTCGATCACGCCGCACACCAAGTTCACGGCCAACGTCTACGTCCTCTCCAAGGACGAAGGTGGCCGCCACACCCCGTTCTTCAGCAACTACCGCCCGCAGTTCTACTTCCGCACGACGGACGTGACCGGCGTCATCACCCTCGCCGAAGGCGTTGAGATGACGATGCCGGGTGACAACGCCGTGATGGAGGTCGAGCTGATCGTGCCGATCGCCATGGAGGAGGGCCTCCGCTTCGCGATCCGCGAGGGGGGCCGCACCGTCGGCGCCGGGGTGGTCGACAAGATCATCGCCTAGCAGGGCAGGTTTCCGACCCGCCGCTCTCCCTTCGGGGGCGGCGGGTTTTTCTTTCTCCAGGGACGTCAGGTGCAGCAGAACAAGATCCGAATCAGACTCAAGGCGTATGACCACGAGCTCGTGGACAAGAGCGCGGCCTCCATCGTGGAGACGGCCCAGCGCTCCGGTGCGACGATCTCGGGACCCGTCCCGCTGCCCACCGAGAAGAACGTCTACTGCGTCATCAAGAGTCCCTTCAAGGACAAGGACTCGCGCGAGCACTTCGAGATCCGCACCCACAAGCGGCTGATCGACATCTACTCGCCGACCCCCCGCACCGTCGACTCGCTCATGCGACTCGACCTCCCCGCCGGCGTCGACATCGAGATCAAGGCATAGCGGGGGCAGTCGCGTTGGCAGCCATCATTGGACGCAAGCTGGGGATGACCCAGATCTTCGCCGAGGACGGACGGCGGGTCACCGTGACCGTCATCGAGGCGGGCCCCTGCCCGGTGGTGCAGGTCAAGACTCCCGAGAACGACGGCTACTCGGCCGTGCAGCTGGCGTTCGGCCAGACCAACCCGAAGCATCTCTCCAAGCCGGAGATCGGCCACCTGCAGAAGGCCGGGGCCGCGCCGCACCGTCATCTGGTCGAGTTCGCCCCCGAAGATCTCACCGGGGACCTCGCCGTCGGCGACGTCGTGACCGTCGAGTCGTTCAGCTCCGGTCAGCGGGTGTCGGTGGTGGGGACCTCGAAGGGCAAGGGCTACCAGGGCACGATCAAGCGGCACAACTTCAAGCGCGGGCCGGTCACGCACGGCTCGCACAACGTCCGCCAGCCCGGCTCGATCGGCGCTGCGGCGTACCCGGCGCGCGTCATGAAGGGCGTCCGCATGAGCGGGCGCATGGGCGGCGGGCAGGTCACGCAGCGCGGACTGCAGATCGTCGACCGTGACCCTGAGCGCAATCTGCTGCTGGTCCAGGGATCGGTCCCGGGAGGCGTGAACGGCATCGTGATCGTGAGGCCCGAATGACCTCCAGCCGCCACCGGCGTTCGAGCCACCGCAACATCATCATCCGTGGTCTGGTGGCGAGTAGGCCGCCTAAGTGCCGTGTCGGGGGCGGCGTATGAGTATCCCGGTGCTGAATTCCGAGGGTGTTCCTTCCGGCGAGGCGGCCTTCCAGGGGCCGGTCGCCGAGCAGGAGATCAAGCCCCACCTCATCCACGAGACCGTCGTGTCCGAGCTCGGCCAGCGCCGAGCGGGGACCCACTCCACCAAGAACCGCGGCGAGGTCCGCGGCGGCGGCGCGAAGCCGTGGCGCCAGAAGGGCACCGGCCGGGCCCGTCAGGGCTCCAACCGCGCGCCGCATTGGCGTGGCGGTGGCGTGACCTTCGGACCGACTCCGCGCAGCCACGGCGGCAAGGTCAACCGCAAGGTGCGGGCGCAGGCGTTCCGAGCGGCGCTCCGGGCGCATGCCGATCGCGGCAGCCTCGCCGTGATGGACCCGCCCGGGTGGGACACGCCCTCCAGCAAGCGCGCGGCCGCGTACCTCTACCAGGCGCCGGAAGGGATCTCGCCACGTCCGCTGCTCGTCCTGGTCGACGACCCGGACGCCGTCGTCGGCCTGTCGTTCCGCAACCTCGAGAACGTCTACGTCCTCGCGGCAAGCGACGTCGAGGTCGTGGACCTCATGGCCGGCCGCAGCCTGCTCGTCGAGCGGGCCGTCTGGGAGCGCTTCACCGGCGGTGAGCTCGCCGTCACCGAGGTCGCGGCGGCGCCCAAGCCGCTCCCGACGCGGACCCCGCCGCCGGCGCCCAAGCCGATCAAGCGGAAGACCGACGACGACAAGCCCAAGCGCACCCGCAAGAAGGCCGCGGGGGAGCCCGTCGAGGAAGCGGCCCTCGAGGAGACCGAAGCCGGCGAGGTCGCTGCCGAGGCACCCGAGACGATCGTCGAGACACCCGAGTCGACCGAGGTCGAGGGGCCTGCCGAGATCGTCGAGGAGCCGGCCGCCGAGGAGCCCGAGGCGGAGGCCGTGGTCGAGAAGCCAAAGCGCGCCCGCAAGAAGGCGGAGCCGGCCGAGGAGACCCCCGCGGACGAGGCCCCGGCCGACGAGACCCCCGCGGAAGAGAAGCCGAAGCGCACGCGCAAGAAGGTTGAGCCCGAGGCGGAGACGTCCCCCGCGGCGGAGCCCGTTGCGGACGAGAAGCCCAAGCGCACCCCCAAGAAGGCCGAGCCGGCGGCCGAGGCCGAGAGCGACGCGGCCGGGAAGGATGAGGAATGAGCGGCAGCCTGCGTGACGACATCCGCAAGGTGGTGGTTCAGCCGATCATCTCCGAGAAGGCCTTCCAGCTCGCCCAGGCGCACAACCAGTACACCTTCAGGGTGCTGCAGGACGCGCACAAGATCCAGATCCGTCAGGCGGTCGAGGGCATCTTCGACGTCACCGTCACCGACGTGCGGATCGTCAAAGTCCAGAGCAAGCCGAAGCGGCGCGGTCAGACGCGCGGCATCCGGCCGGGTTTCAAGAAGGCGATCGTCGAGCTCGCGCCCGGCGACCGCATCGAGCTCTTCGAAGGGGTCTAGGTGGGAATTCGCAAGTACAAGCCGACCTCTCCGGGACGTCGCTTCGTCACCTCGTCCGACTTCGAGGAGGTCACGAAGACCACGCCCGAGAAGTCGCTGCTCGACAAGATCTCGAAGTCCGGCGGGCGCAACAACAACGGCCGCATCACCACGCGCCACATCGGCGGAGGCCACAAGCGCCGCTACCGCATCATCGACTTCAAGCGCCGCAAGGACGGCATCCCCGCGAAGGTCGCGGCGATCGAGTACGACCCCAACCGGTCGGCGCGCATCGCGCTCCTGCACTACGCGGACGGTGAGAAGCGCTACATCCTCGCGCCCCTGCGCCTCGGCGTCGGCGACACGGTCATGAGCGGCCCCGGCGCCGACATCAAGCCCGGCAACAGCCTGCCGCTGCGCGACATCCCGACCGGAACGATCGTCCACAACATCGAGCTCCAGCCCGGCCGCGGCGGCCAGATGTGCCGGTCCGCCGGCGTCGGCGCCCAGCTCATGGCGAAGGACGGCGACTACGCGACGCTGCGCCTGCCGTCCACCGAGATGCGGATGGTGCACCTCGAGTGCCGGGCGACGATCGGCCAGGTCGGCAACACGACGCACGAGAACATCAGCGTCGGCAAGGCCGGCCGCTCGCGCTGGAAGGGCACCCGCCCGACGGTTCGCGGCTCCGCGATGAACCCCGTCGACCACCCGCACGGCGGCGGGGAGGGCAAGAGCAACTCCGGCCGTCACCCGGTGACGCCGTGGGGCAAGCCCACGAACGGGCATCGCACCCGCAACACCAAGAAGGCCAGCCAGAAGTTCATCGTCCGCGGTCGTCGCCGCGGCAAGCACACAGGGGACAAGTAGTTGGGACGCTCACTCAAGAAGGGCCCGTTCGTCGAGGCGAAGCTCATGCAGCGCATCGAGACGATGAACGCCGCGAACGAGAAGCGCATGATCCGGACCTGGTCGCGCTCGTCGACGATCTTTCCGGACATGGTGGGTCACACCATCGCCGTCCACGACGGCCGCAAGCACGTGCCCGTCTTCATCAGCGAGAGCATGGTCGGGCACAAGCTCGGCGAGTTCGCGCCCACGCGCACCTACCGCGGCCACCAGGGCTCCGACCGCACCTCGAAGATGCGCTGATGGCGACCGACGCAACCGACATCCAAGTGGTCAAGGCGACCGCGAAGTTCGTCCGCGTGTCGCCGCGCAAGGCGCGGCTCGTCGCGGACCTCGTCCGCGGCAAGAGCGTTCCCGAGGCCCGTGCGATCCTCGCGTTCGCGACGCGCGACGCCGCGGTACCGGTCCGCAAGGTCCTCGAATCGGCCGCCGCGAACGCCGACCACAACCACGGCATGCGCTCCGACGAGATGGTCCTGGCGCACGTCACGGTCGACCCTGGGCCGACGATCAAGCGGTTCCGCCCGCGCGCGATGGGCCGGGCCACCCCCATCATGAAACGCACAAGTCACATCACGATCGGTTTGGCGGAGGCGCCCGACGGCGCCGGCCGTAGGAGGCGACGCTAGTGGGACAGAAAGTCCACCCAACCGGGTTCCGGCTCGGCGTCATCAACGGCTGGAAGAGCAACTGGTTCTCCACCCGTGACTTCTCGGCGTCCCTCGACGAGGACCGCGCGGTGCGCGACCACATCCTCGGCAAGCTCTCGCACGCCGGCCTCTCGGACATCCACATCAAGAAGGACCCGGCCAAGCTCACCGTCGACATCTTCACGGCGCGGCCCGGCATCGTGATCGGCAAGAGCGGCCAAGAGGTCGACGCTCTCCGCCGCGAGCTGCACTTGCTCACGCAGAAGCAGATCCAAATCAACATCAACGAGATCAAGCGCCCGGAGCTCGACGCCCGTCTGGTCGCCCAGTCGATCGCGGAGCAGCTGCAGAACCGGGTCAGCTTCCGCCGCGCGATGAAGCGCGCACTCACGTCCGCCATGCGCTCCGGCGCCCAGGGCGCGAAGGTCCAGTGCTCGGGACGGCTGGGCGGCACCGAGATGTCGCGGTCGGAGCACTACTCCGACGGGCGGGTGCCGCTGCACACGCTCCGCGCCGACATCGACTACGGCTTCCACGAGGCGAAGACCACCTACGGGCGTATTGGCGTCAAGGTGTGGATCAACCGCGGCGAGGTGCTACCGGAGGGCGTCACCGACGCCCGCGGCCGCGTGGACCTCGAGGCGCCGCAGCAGCGCCGCCCGCAGCAGCGCCGGGACCGGCGCGACCGCGGTGGCGAGCGTGGCGGCGACCGCCGTCCACGTCCGTCGGACGCTCCGTCGGGGTCGGGGCAGGGGTCGTAGGCGATGCTGCTCCCCAAGCGCGTCAAGCACCGCAAGCACCACCGTGGGCGCCGCGCCGGGATGTCGCGCGGCAACACCGAGGTGCATTTCGGCCAGTATGGGCTCAAGGCCCTCGAGCCGGCGTGGATCACGAACCGCCAGATCGAGGCCGCCCGCATCGCCATCAACCGGCGCATCCGCCGTGGCGGCAAGGTGTGGATCAACGTGTTCCCGCACCTCCCGGTCACGAAGAAGCCGGCCGAGACCCGCATGGGCTCCGGCAAGGGCTCGCCGGAGGCGTGGGTCGCCGTGGTCAAGCCGGGCAAGGTCATGTTCGAGCTCACCGGCGTGCCCGAGCCGCTCGCTCGTGAGGCGATGCGCCTTGCGGCAAACAAGCTTCCGATCAAGTGCAAGTTCGTGACGAGGGACGACTTCTAGTGGCAAGCAAGCAAGCGACCGAGCTGCGCGACCTCAACGACGAGCGTCTCGCCAGCCGCCTCGAGGAGGCGCGCGAAGCGCTGTTCAACCTGCGGTTCCAGCACGCCGGAGGGGCGCTCGAGCGCACCTCGGAGATCGCGCAGCGCAGGCGCGAGATCGCCCGCATCCTCACGATCGTCAAGCAGCGCGAAGTGGAGGCGGCACGTGGCTGAGACCCCGCAGCAGTCGGTCGCGGGTCGCAAGACCCGCCTCGGCGTCGTCGTGAGCGACGCACGCGAGAAGACCATCACCGTCCGCATCGACACGGCCCGTCCGCACCCCGTGTACGGCAAGACCGTGCGCCGGTCGCTCAAGCTGCACGTCCACGACGAGCGCAACGACGCGAACGTCGGCGACACTGTCCGCGTCATGGAATGCCGGCCGCTCTCCGCGCAGAAGCGCTGGCGTCTGGTCGAGATCGTGGAGCGTGCCCGGTGATCCAGCAGGAATCCCGACTCCGCGTGGCCGACAACACCGGCGCACGCGAGATCCTCTGCATCCGCGTCATGGGCGGCTCGAAGCGTCGCTACGCGCACGTGGGCGACATCATCGTCGGCACGGTCAAACAGGCGACGCCGAACGGCGCGGTGAAGAAGGGCGACGTGGTGAAGGCCGTCGTGGTCCGTACGAAGAAGTCGCATCCGCGTGACGACGGCACGTTCATCGCGTTCGACGAGAACGCCGCGGTCATCATCGACAACGCGCTCAACCCCCGCGGCACCCGGATCTTCGGGCCGGTCGCGCGTGAGCTCCGCGAGAAGAACTTCATGAAGATCATCTCCCTCGCGCCGGAGGTCCTGTAACGATGGCCGCGCGCATCAAGGAAGGCGACGAGGTCGTCTGCATCTCGGGCAAGGACAAGGGGAAGACCGGTAAGGTCCTCTCGGTCCGCCCGAAGGAAGAGCGCGTCATCGTCGACGGGCTCAACATGGTCAAGCGCCACACGAAGCCGCGGCCGCCGAACGAGCCCGGAGGCGTGATCGAGAAGGCGGCGCCGATCCACTGGTCCAACGTGGCGCTCATCGACCCGAAGGACGGCCGCCCCACGCGGGTTCGGTTCGCCGAGGTCGACGGCAAGAAGGTCCGGGTGGCGGCACGAAGCGGAGAGAAGCTCGACTGAATTCAATGATAGCTGACGAGAACGACATCCAGACGCCGGACGAGGCGACCAACGAGGCCCTGCCGGTCGACGCAGCGCCCGAGCCGGAGGCTCCGGCCGACGAGGCGACCGCGGAGTCCGAGTCACCGGTCGCCGAGGCCGTTGCCGAGCCCGAGGCCAAGGCCGAAACCCCCGTGGCCGAGCCCGAGCCCGAGACGGTTGCGGCGCCTGCCGCGACGCCCAAGGCGCGCAAGGCAACGCCGCCCGTCAGCGACGGGCCGGCGCCACCGCCGCGCATGCGCGAGATCTACGAGCGTGAGATCCGCCCGAAGCTGCAGGACGAGTTCGGCTACAGCTCGCCGATGCAGCATCCGAGCATCACCAAGATCACCCTCAACATGGGGGTCGGCGAGGCGAAGCAGAACTCGAAGTCGCTCGACGAGGCGGTGGAGCAGCTCGCCGTCATCGCCGGGCAGCGTCCGATCATCACGAAGGCGCGCAAGTCCATCGCCCAGTTCAAGCTTCGCGAGGGCATGGCCATCGGGTGCAAGGTCACGCTCCGCGGCGCGCGGATGTGGGAGTTCTACGACCGGCTCACCTCGGTCGCGCTCCCCCGGATCCGCGACTTCCGCGGCGTCAACCCGGACAGTTTCGACGGGCGCGGCAATTACGCGCTCGGCATCCGCGAGCAGACGATCTTCCCGGAGATCGACTACGACGCGATCGACAAGATCCGCGGCCTGGATGTCATCATCACCACGTCGGCGGCCACCGACGAGGAGGGGCGGGCGCTCCTGCGCCACCTCGGGATGCCGTTCAGGGCCGACGGGTACACCGCCGAGGAACGGGCCGCACGGCGCCGGCGCAAGCAGCGCTCGCGTTCGCGGAGCCGATCGAAGAAGCGATAGGAGACACGTGGCGAAGACCAGTCTGCGCGTGAAGGCCTCACGCCCCCCGAAGTACCAGACGCGGGGCTATTCGCGCTGCCATCGGTGTGGGCGTTCCCGTGCCTTCTACCGGAAGTTCGGCCTGTGCCGAATCTGCCTGCGCGAAGAGGCTCACGCGGGCGTCATCCCCGGCATGACCAAGTCGAGCTGGTAGGAGACCGACGCATGCTCACTGATCCCGTCGCCGACATGCTCACCCGCGTGCGCAACGCCAACCAGGCGCTGCACGACCAGGTGGCCATGCCGACGAGCAAGCTCAAGGTCGAGATCGCGAAGCTCCTCGAGGCCGAGGGCTACATCGTGGGCTGGGACGAGGAGGGCGAAGGCAAGGACCGGCAGCTCATCGTGCGCCTCAAGTACGACCGCAGCCGCCGCCAGGTGATCTCCGGCCTGCGCCGTATCAGCAAGCCCGGTCGCCGCGTCTACGTCGACCGCACCAGCATTCCGAAGGTCCTCGGTGGCATGGGCGTCGCCGTCATCTCCACGTCACAGGGTCTCCTCTCGGGCCAGGAGGCGCGCCGCCGAGGCATCGGCGGCGAGATCCTCTGCGAGGTCTGGTGAACGTGAAGGTGGCACGATGAGCAGAATCGGACGCGCATCGATCCCCGTTCCCGACGGGGTCACCGTTGAGATCAAGGGCCAGCACGTGACGGTGAAGGGACCCAAGGGCGAGCTGTCGCACACCGTCGTCGAGCCCATCCGGGTCACGGCGGAGGACGGCGTGCTCAAGGTCGAGCGCCCGACCGACCGCGCGCCGCACCGGTCGCTGCACGGCCTGTCGCGCACCCTGGTCGCCAACATGGTGCAGGGAGTGAGCGACGGGTTCGAGAAACGGCTCGAGCTGGTCGGCGTCGGATACCGCGCGCAGCTCAAGGGCAAGGACCTCGAGATCGCCGCGGGCTTCTCGCACCCGGTGATCGTGACGGCGCCGGACGGCATCACGTTCGAGTGCCCGCAGCCCACGCAGATCGTGGTCCAGGGCATCGACAAGGGCCTCGTCGGCCAGACCGCGGCGGACATCCGCAAGGTCCGTCCACCCGAGCCGTACAAGGGCAAGGGAATCAAGTACGACGGCGAAGTCGTTCGTCGGAAGGTCGGGAAGCGCGCATGAGCGTCGGAGGCGGCGTATGACACGTCATATCAATCCTGCGCCGAGCGGTCGCGAGCGTCGCCGGCGACGCATCCGGGGCAAGGTGCACGGCACCGCCGAGCGTCCCCGCCTTTCGGTCTTCCGCTCCAACGCGCGGATCTATGCACAGGTCATCGACGACACCAAGGGGCACACGCTGGCGGCGGCCGGCTCGACCGAGCAGGCGCTCAAGGGCGTCGGCAAGGGCGAGGCCGCGACGCAGGTCGGCAAGCTCGTCGCCGATCGGGCGAAGGCCGCAGGAGTGACCCAGGTCGTGTTCGATCGGAGTGGCTACCTCTACCATGGTCGGGTCAAGGCACTCGCGGACG
Organism: uncultured Thermoleophilia bacterium; assembly: GCA_963777565.1. Lineage (GTDB taxonomy): Bacteria > Actinomycetota > Thermoleophilia > Miltoncostaeales > Miltoncostaeaceae > CALMEC01. The sequence continues at coordinate 544,680 of CAVZQZ010000006.1, read as the reverse complement.
CCGCTCGCGAGGGCGGCCTTGAGTTCTAGGAGGATTGTTGGCTGAGGTACGACGCACAGAGCGCATCAACCCGACGGGGCTCGAGCTTGCCGAGCGCGTCGTCCAGGTCAACCGCGTCGCGAAGGTCGTGAAGGGCGGTCGGCGCTTCTCGTTCTCGGCGCTCGTCGTCGTCGGCGACCAGCACGACATCGTGGGCATCGGGCACGGCAAGGCGCGAGAGGTTCCGCTCGCCATCCAGAAGGCCATCGAGGACGCCAAGAAGAACCTGTTCCGCGTGCCGAAGCACGGAGCAACCATCACCCACCAGGTGCTCGGCCGTCACGGCGCGGGGCGCGTGTTCCTCAAGCCGGCGTCGCCCGGTACCGGGGTCATCGCGGGTGGTCCGGTGCGCGCGGTGCTCGAGCTCGCGGGGATCAACGACATCCTCAGCAAGTCGCTCGGCAGCTCCAACCCGATGAACCTGCTCCCGGCGACCGTCGCGGCCCTCAAGGGTCTTCGGCGTCCCGAGGACATCGCCGACCGTCGGGGCAAGACCGTGGCCCAGGTGCTCGGCCTCGCCGACAACCGCCGCGCCAAGCTGCTCGAGGACACGCCGGCCGAGGTGGCCGACGCGCCGGTCGCAGTGGGTGTCGCCGCCGACGAGTCGGTCCAGGAGGACGCGTCGTGATCCGGGTCACCCAGACGCGCTCTGCGATCGGCACGAAGTGGGAGCACCGCGGCACGCTGCGCGCCCTCGGCCTCGGCAAGATCGGCCGGAGCAAGGTGCATCGCGACACGCCCGAGCTGCGCGGACGCCTGCGCAAGGTCGCGTTCCTGGTGTCGGTCGAGGAGGGGGTTGGCGAATGAGCGACGACGCGACACCCGTGATCGACCCGGCCGACATCCGGCTCGAGAACCTCGCGCCGAGGCCCGGCTCGCGTCGCAAGCGCAAGCGCGTCGGCCGCGGTCCCGGCTCCGGCCACGGAAAGACCTCGGGGCGCGGCCAGAAAGGCCAGGGCTCGCGTTCGGGCAAGGGCCCGATCGAGACGTTTCAGGGCGGACAGACGCCGATCCACATGCAGAAGGGCAAGCTGCGCGGCTCGAACCACAAGAAGTCGATGCCCATGGGGCCGTTTCGCACCCACACCATTCCGGTGAACGTGGGGAGCCTCGCCACGTTCGACGCCGGCTCGGTCGTCGACGTCGAGGCGCTCGAGGCGCGCGGGCTCGTGAAGGGAAACCGCAATCGCCGGTGGCCGGTCAAGATCCTTGCCCAGGGCGACCTCGACCGCGCGCTCACCGTTCGGGCGCACCAGTTCTCCGCGGGGGCGCGGGCGAAGATCGAGGCCGCGGGCGGTACCGTGGAGGTCATTCCCGCAGGAGCCTCGGCCCCGCCAGCCGAGGATTAGCCGCCGCGTGGACGACGCCGTCCAGGGAGCCAAGGTGAGCACCCGGTGCTGAAGTCGATTCTCAACGCGTTCAAGTCGCCCGAGCTTCGCAAGAAGATCGCGTTCACCTTCGCGATCCTGGCGATCTATCGCTTCGGCACGTACGTGCCGCTCCCCGGCGTCAACGCGAACGAGATCAACAACGCCATCAACAACCAGGGCTCGGCGAACGTGTTGCAGTTCCTGAACCTGTTCTCGGGTGGGGCGCTGACACGGTTCTCGGTCTTCGCGCTCGGGATCATGCCGTACATCACGGCGAGCATCGTGGTCCAGCTCATGACCGTCGTCATCCCGAAGCTCGAGCAGCTTCAGAAGGAGGGCGAGGCGGGCTACGCCAAGATCACGCAGTACACCAGGTATCTCACCGTCGCGCTCGCATTCGTCCAGTCGCTCGCGTACATCCTGTTCTTCCGTCAGCAGGGCGCCCTGGGCGGCCTGTCGATCGGGCGGCTCTACCTCATCGTCATCTCGCTCACCGCGGGCACGGTGCTGGTGATGTGGCTCGGCGAGCTCATCACGCAGCGCGGCATCGGGAACGGCATCTCGCTGATGATCTTCGCGAGCATCGTCGCCGGGATCCCGACCGGCATCCGGCGATGGTGGGACCTCGAGCCGGTCAGCAAGATCATCATCGGCGTCATGGCCGTCGCCGTCGTAGTCGGTGTCGTCTTCGTGAACGAGGGCCAGCGCCGCATCCCGATCCAGTACGCGAAGCGGGTCGTCGGCCGGCGGATGACGCAGGGCGGCACCACCTACATGCCCCTCCGCGTGAACATGGCGGGCGTGATCCCGGTGATCTTCGCGGCGTCGATCGTGATCCTGCCGTCGCTCCTCTCGACGCTCATCGGCGGGTCGTTCTTCCGCCGGGTGGCGGAGGTGCTCGGCACGAACTCCTGGTACTTCATCATCTTCCAGTCGCTGCTCATCATCCTGTTCACCTACTTCTACACGGCGGTGCAGTTCAACCCGGTCGACCAGGCCGAGAACCTCAAGAAGTACGGCGGCTTCATTCCGGGCGTACGCCCGGGCCGGCCGACGGCCGTGTACCTCGATCGGGTCATGACGCGGCTCACGCTTCCGGGGGCCATCTACCTGGCGATCATCGCGGCCATCCCGAGCATCATCTTCAAGTACATGCCCGCAGTGAACTTCACGTTCGCCGGGACGTCGCTGCTCATCGTCGTCGGCGTCGCGATCGACACGATGCGTCAGCTGGAGGCGCAGCTCATGCAACGCCAGTACGAAGGGTTCCTCAGATAGCGCGGCTGGCGCTGTTCGGTCCCCCCGGCGCGGGCAAGGGGACGCAGGCGGAGCGGCTCAAGCGCGAGCTCGGCCTGGTGCACCTTGCGACCGGCGACCTCCTGCGCCAGGAGATCGCCGACGGGACCGCGCTCGGCGCCGAGGCGAAACGGTTCATGAACGAGGGCGCGCTCGTGCCGGACGAGGTGGTGATCGGCATGATCCGCGGCCGGCTCGGCGGATCGGCCGACGACTTCCTGCTCGACGGCTTTCCCCGCACGGTCGCCCAGGCCGAGGCGCTCGACGCGATGCTTGCCGAACTCGACGCCCCGCTCGAGGCGGTGCTCTCGCTCCTGGTGCCCAACGACGAGCTGGTTCGCCGGCTCGGCGGACGGTGGTTGTGTCGCGCGTGCGGGCGCTCCTATCACGAGGTCTTCAACCCGCACACTCCCGAGGACGTGTGCGAGGCGACCGGCGTGGCGGGCGGCTGCGACCTCTACCAGCGCGACGACGACCGCCCCGAGACGGTGGCGGCCCGGCTCGAGACGTACGCTGCGCAGACGGCGCCGGTGGTCGACTACTACCGGGACCGTGGCGTGTTGCGCGAGGTCGACGGCACCGGTGAGCCGGGCGCGGTGTACTCGCGCCTGCTCGGCGCGCTCGGCCGATGAGCGCCAAACGCCGCCCGCCGCGCCGACCCTCGGGGCCTGTTCCGAAGACCCCGAACGAGCTCGACGCCATGGCGGCCGCGGGCGTGGCGCTCGCCGAATGCATCGACCTCCTGCGTGCGGAGGTGAGGGAGGGCGTCTCGACCCTCGAGGTCGACCGCATCGCGGAGGAGGCGGTCCGCTCGCGCGGCGCGATTCCCGCGTTCCTCGGCTACCCCGGTGGCCCGTCCGTTCCGCCGTTCCCGGGCACCATCTGCGCCTCCCTGAACGACGAAGTCGTACACGGGATTCCCGGGCCCGCCCGCCTCCAGGACGGCGACATCTTCTCGGTCGACATCGGCCTCATCCTCGACGGGTGGGTGGCCGACACCGCCCGTACGTTCCCGATCGGACGCGTGACCGCCGATGCCGCCCGCCTGATATCGGTCACCGAAAGCGCCCTCGCCCGTGGAATCGAGCAGACCCGGCCGGGGCGCCACGTCGGCGACATCGGCCATGCGGTGCAGACCGAGGTCGAAGCGGCCGGCTACTCGGTTGTCCGCGCCCTCGTCGGTCACGGCGTCGGCCGAACGATGCACGAGGAGCCGCAGGTGCCGAACTTCGGTGAGCCCGGCACCGGACCCGAGCTCGTGCCCGGCATCGTGATCGCGATCGAGCCCATGGTGAACGCCGGCGGATCAGACATCACGATCGACCCGGACGGCTGGACGATCAGGACCGCGGACGGCTCCCTCTCCGCGCATGCCGAGCACACCGTGGCGGTCACCGAGAACGGCCCGCGCATCCTGACCCGGCTGCCGTGAGCGGCCGTCACCCCGGGCGATGATCGTGCTAGCATCCGGGGCCGCTCGCGGAGCCCCGCGTGCGTTGGAGCTTGCGTTTTCGACCAGGCCGCCCTACGGGGACGCTGTCAGAGGGTGTGAGAGGAGTCTGTGGGTCAGAAGGAAGATGCGATCGAGCTTGAGGGCGAGGTGACCGAAGCCCTGCCCAACACCATGTTTCGCGTCCAGCTCGACAACGACCACAGCGTACTCGCGCACATCTCGGGCAAGATGCGCCAGCACTACATCCGAATCCTTCCGGGCGACCGCGTCAAGGTGGAGCTTTCACCGTATGACCTGACCCGCGGCCGCATCACGTACCGCTTCAAGTAAGGACGAATCATTGAAGGTCCGCGCGTCGGTAAAGACCATGTGTGAGAAGTGCCGCGTGATCAAGCGGCACGGCAAGATCATGGTGATCTGCCCGAATCCCCGCCACAAGCAGACGCAGGGCTAGGCGGGCATGGCACGCATCGCTGGCGTCAACGTCCCGCGCGAGAAGCGCATCGAGATCGGGCTCACGTACATCTTTGGCATCGGCCGGTCCACGGCGAACAAGGTGCTCGCGCAGGTCGGCATCGGCCCCGACACCTACGTGAGGGACCTCACCGAGGAGGAGGTCACGCGCCTCCGCGACGTGATCGAGAAGGATCTCATCGTCGAGGGTGACCTTCGCCGGGAGCGCGCGAACAACGTCAAGCGCCTGTCCGAGATCGGCTGCTACCGCGGGCTGCGCCACCGGCGCGGACTCCCCGCGCGGGGACAGCGGACGAAGACCAACGCCCGCACCCGCAAGGGCCCGCGCAAGACGGTCGGCAAGCAGCGGAAGAAATAGGAACGGAGCACGAGTGTCCCGTCAGAAGGCCACGCGCGGCCGCACACGCCGCCGCACGAAGAAGAACATCGCCATTGGGCACGCCCATATCAAGACGTCGTTCAACAACACGATCGTCACGCTCACCGATCGTGAGGGCAACGTGATCGCATGGGAGACCGCGGGGTCCGCGGGCTTCAAAGGCTCGCGCAAGTCCACCCCGTTCGCCGCGCAGGTCACCGCCGACGCGGCCGCCCGCAAGGGCATGGAGCACGGCCTGCAGAAGGTCGACGTGTACGTCAAGGGCCCGGGCTCCGGTCGCGAGACCGCGATCCGCTCACTCCAGGCCGCCGGCCTTGAGGTGACCTCGGTCACCGACGTCAGCCCCGTCCCGCACAACGGCTGCCGCCCCCGCAAGCGGCGCCGCGTCTAGTTCGTTCGAGAGGAATCTGTGGCCCGCGATCGTGACCCCCAGTGCAAGCAGTGCCGCCGTGAGGGCGAGAAGCTCTTCCTCAAGGGAGAGCGCTGCCTGACCGACAAGTGCGGCATCGAGCGCCGCGCCTACCCGCCGGGTGAGGCCGGGCAGGGACGCCGCCAGAAGCAGAGCGAGTACCTGCTGCAGCTTCGCGAGAAGCAGAAGGCGCGCCGGTTCTACGGCGTGCTCGAGGCGCAGTTCCGTCGCTACTACGCCAAGGCCAGCCGCCAGCCGGGCATCACCGGCGAGAACCTGCTCCGGCTGCTCGAGCTTCGCCTCGACAACGTCGTGACGAGGCTCGGCTTCGCGGCCTCGCGACGTCAGGCGCGCCAGCTCGTCACGCACGGCCACTTCCAGGTCAACGGCCGGCGCGTTGACATCCCGAGCTATCAGGTTCGTCCCAACGACGTCATCTCAGTCAAACAGAAGTCGGCCGCCGAGCAGACGATCCGCAACGCGACCGATCTGGTGGCGTCCGTCGCGCCGTGGCTTCAGGCCGACTACGACCAGCTCAGCGGCACAATCCTGAAGTTCCCGGAACGGGTCGAGATCGACACCCCGGTGCGGGAACAGCTCATCGTGGAGCTCTACTCCAAGTAGCGCCCCCCCGGGGCTCTCGGGCGATGGTGGTCGGTCTCTGACGCGGAGACGGGCAACCGAGGCAAGGGGCCCCGCTTTCGCGTTCACGACATGCCGGCTCCGGCCGGAGGAAGAGGAAGAAGTTGCTCGACATTCAGACGCCCCGCATGACCTACAACCCCTCCTCGGACACCCTGGGGGTGTTCGAGGTGGAGCCGCTCGACCGTGGCTTCGGCCATACGTTCGGCAACTCGCTCCGCCGTGTGCTGTTGTCCTCCCTCGAGGGAGCGGCCGTCACGTCGATTCGGATCGACGGCGTGCAGCACGAGTTCAGCACGATCGACGGCGTCCGTGAGGACGTCACGGACATCATCCTCAACCTCCGCGGCCTCGTGTGCGTTCTCCACGGCGAGTCGCCCGAGGTGGAAGTCGAGATCGCGAAGACCGGCCCCGGCGCCGTGACCGCCGCCGACATCATCTGCCCCGCGGACCTCGAGATCCTCAACCCGGAGCTGGAGATCGCGAACCTCAACAAGGGCGCCCGGCTCGAGATGATCCTCACCATCACCCGCGGCAAGGGGTACGTGCCGGCCGAGCAGAACAAGGGCGCCGGCACGACGATCGGCGTCATCCCCGTCGACTCGGCCTTCTCGCCGATCCGCCGTGTTCGCTACGACGTGAGCGCGGCCCGGGTCGGCCAGCGCACCGACTACGACAAGCTCATGCTCGAGATCGAGACCGACGGGTCGATCGACCCGCGCGAAGCGCTCGCCCGGGCGGCGGAGACGCTGATCGGCCGGCTGTCGATGTTCGCGAACCCGGTCGCCCCCCAGGACGACGCCCCGGAGGACGACGGCGCGCCGAAAAGCGACATGCACGACATCCTCATCGAGGAGCTCGAACTCGGGGTGCGCTCATACAACTGCCTCAAGCGAGTCGGCATCGAGACGATCGGCGATCTCATCTCGAAGACGGAGGGCGAGCTCGGGGCAATCCCGAACTTCGGCCGAAAGAGCATCGAGGAAGTCAAGGAAGTGCTCGCAGCGCAGGGGCTCGGCCTCCGCGCCGACGACTAGAACGACGAAGGGGAACTCGCGATGCGTCACCGCCGACAAGGCCCGAAGCTCAACCGAACCAGCGCTCACCGAAAGTCGATGGCGGCGAACCTTGCCACCGCGCTGCTCGAGCACGGCCGCATCCAGACGACCGAGGCGAAGGCGAGGCTTGCGCGATCGGTGGCGGAGCGGGCGATTACCCTCGGCAAGGACGGCAGCCTTCACGCGCGTCGTCAGGCCATCTCGCTGCTTCGCAACAAGCCGGTCAGCTACCGGTTGTTCAACGAGATCGCGCCGGTGTTCCAGGACGTCTCAGGTGGCTACACGCGGGTCATCAAGCTCGGACCCCGTCCCGGCGACGCGGCGCCGATGGTGCTGCTGGAGCTCTCGCGCGAGGTGCCGACGGCAGGCGCCTCGGCGGAGTAGGCCAGTAGCGGAGTGTAGGCGGGGGTCCTCGTGCCGACCCTCCGGCTCGACCTCGAATACGACGGAGCGCGCTTCGCCGGCTGGGCGGCCCAGCCGGGGCTGCGCACCGTCGAGGGCGTGCTGCGGGATGCCCTCGAGACGGTGCTTCGGGCGCCCGTCGCGGAGCTGCGCGTGGCCGGTCGCACCGACGCCGGTGTCAGCGCCTCCGGCCAGGTCGCGAGCCTGGTCGCGCCCGCCGGGGTCGACGTGCGCCGGCTGGTGCGCGCGCTCAACGGGACGCTTCCGGCAGACGTGGCGGTGCGAGGCGCCGTGGAGGCCGCCGAGGGGTTCGATGCCCGTGCCCATGCGAGGGGCCGCGCCTACGAGTACCGGGTGCTGCCTGGTCTCCGGTCGCCGCTGCGCCGCGACCGCGTGCTGCACGTCCCGGTGGCGCTGGACGTCGAGGCCCTGCGCGCGGCGGCGGCGGCCGCCGTGGGGCAGCACGACTTCCGCGCCTTCACGCCGACCAAGACGGAGCACGTCTTCTTCGACCGCACCGTGACGGCCTGTGACTGGTCGCAGCGCGGCGACGAGGTCGTGCTCCGGATCGAGGCTGATGCGTTCCTGCGGCACATGGTGCGTGTCCTGGTGGGGTCGATGCTGCTGGTGGGCCGCGGCCATTGGGACGTCCCCAGGTTCGCGCGGCTGCTCGACGGGTTGCCGCGCGCCGCCGCCGGCCCGACCGCCCCGGCTCATCCGCTCACGCTCGTGGCGGTGCGCTACCCGGACTGAATCGCCCAGCCGGTCAGCCGGTGACGGCGAACGCCCGCACCGGGAAGGTGCCCATGCCGCATACCCTGGGGGGTGCGGCGCTGAACCGGAAGCCGTCTGCGGAGAGCCCGGCGAGGCCGGTCATGTGCTCCACGATGGGGATGCCCGCGCGTAGCAGCGCGGTGTGGACCGGCCGGGTGTCGTTGGACGTGTCGTCGATGTTGAGCGAGTCGATGCCGACGAGCGCCGCGCCCTGCGCGACCAGCAGCTCCGCGGCCGCGGCGGTGAGGAAGGGGTGTCCCCGCAGGTAGCGGCCGGTCCGCCAATGGACGTCCCAGCCGGTGTGCACCAGCACAGCGCGCCCCGCGACCGCCAGGTCCGCGAACATTTCGGCGTCGACCGCGGTTGCCCCGGTCGCGTCGACGACCAGACCCGGCAGGTCGGCGAGCCGGTCGATCGCGACGTCGGCCAGGTCCTCGCCGTCGGCGAACCGATGGAACGGCGTATCGACGTAGGTGCCGGTGTTCGACACGAGGTCGATCCGGCCGATCTGGAACTCGGTGCCCGGAGCGTAGTTCGCTCGGGACGCCTCCCGGCTGAGGAAGTCGCAGATCACCGGTCCCGGCAGCCCGGGATACGTGACCATCCCATCCTCGATCGCATGGCTCAGGTCGATGACCGCCATGTGGACGAACCTACACGTCGGCCCCTTCGTCGGCGACGCTGGGCGACGGCGACGCCGAGCAGCGTCACCGCACCGCCGATCAGCGCCAGCGCCGCCGGGGCCTCGTCCAGGATCGCCCAGCCGAGCAGGACGGCGAGGGGCGGGACGAGGTACGAGGCGCTTGCCATGCGGCCCGCGGTCGTCTGCGTGAGCGCGTATGCCCAGGTCGTGAACGCGAACGCCGTCGGGACCACCGCCAGGTACACGCTCCATGCGATTGCTCCCGCCGAGGCGTCGCCGATCTCTCCGGCGAGCTGCGGGACGAACGGGAGGCAAACGACGAGGCCGACGACGCAGGCAGAGAACGTGATCGACAGCGACGAGCGTCGCGACAGCACGGGCTTCTGCGCGACCACGCCGCCGGCGTAGGTGACCGCCGCGAGCAGGCAAAGGAGTGCCCCGCCGCCCAGTCGGATGCCGTCGGACACGGCCAGCGCGATCAGCACGACGCCGGCGAAGCTCACCGCGCAGCCGATGAGCAGCGCCCGCGGGAAGCCCTCGCCAAGCAGCCAGCCAGCAAGGAGGGCGATCAGCACCGGCGCGATGTACACCAGCATGGCGGCGGTCCCTGCGTCCACCCGTCGCTCCCCGGCGTTGAGCGCCAGGTTGTAGATCCCGAACCAGAGCACCCCGCAGACGATCACCCCCCGCAGCTCGGCCCAGCCGGGGAGCCGGTCGCGGCGGATCGCGACCGCGGCGCCGAGCACGAGCGCAGCGACGCCGAGGCGGATGACGCTGAGCGGACCCGGTGAGAACTCCCGTCCCGCCGTTCGGATCGCCACGAACGCCGAGGCCCACGCGACGACCGTGAACGCCACCGCGGCCACCACCATCCGCGTGGGCCGTGCGGCGACTTCGGTTGCGATGGCCTCCCGCGGCTCGTCGTGCAAACGCCCTCCTGATAATCGGGCATCGCCCGCTTCTCTGCGAAGGAGGCTACGCGCGGATCCCACCGTGCGCCGTGACGGTGAGCGACCCCCGTCGCTCGCACGCACGCGATGCGCTCGGCAGACTTGCGGGGTGGATCGGCCCCGCGTGATCGTGACTCGGCGACTCCCGGAGTCCGTCGAGGCGCGGGCTACGGAGCTGTTCGACGTCGCCCTGAACAGCACCGACGAACCCCTGGCCGCCGCCGACCTGGCCGAGGCAATGCGCGCCGCCGACGGCGTGCTGGTCACGGTCACCGACCGGATCGACGCCGCCGTGCTCGCCGCCGAGCCGCGGCGGGCGCGGATCGTCGCGAACTTCGGCGTCGGATTCGACCACATCGACCTCGCCGCGGCGGCGGAGCACGGCATCGTCGTGACCAACACGCCGGGAGTGCTCACCGACGACACGGCGGATCTCGCGATGGCGTTGCTGCTCGCCGTGATGCGACGGGTGGGGGAGGGCGAACGGCACGTCCGATCGGGAGCGTGGACCGGCTGGCGGCCGACCCACATGCTGGGCACGCGCGTCACCGGCGCGACGCTCGGCCTCGTCGGGATGGGCCGCATCGGGCGCGCCGTCGCGGCGAGGGCCCAGCATGGCTTCGGCATGCGCATCCGCTACTTCCAGCCCCGGCCGGTCGACCCCGCGACCCTGGCCGGCGTCTCCGCGATCCGGTGCGAATCTCTCGACGAGCTCCTCGCGACATGCGACATCGTGTCGCTGCACTGCCCCGCGACGGCCCAGACGCGGCACCTGATCGACGAGGCGCGGCTGGGGCTCATGCGCCCCGGTTCGGTGCTCATCAACACGGCACGGGGCGGGATCGTCGACGAGGCCGCGCTCAGCCGGGCTCTCGCCGCCGGTGCCCTCTCCGGCGCCGGTCTCGACGTCTACGAGCGGGAGCCGGACATGCCGCGGGAGCTCACAGAGCTCGAGAACGTCGTGTTGCTCCCGCATCTGGGCAGCGCGACGGTGCACGCGCGGCGCGCGATGGGCGACCGCGCGATCGACAACCTCGTGGCCTTCTTCGCCGGGCGGGACGCGCCCGACCGGCTCGCCTGAGGGAAGAGTTCCGTGCGGTTGACGAAGTTGCGTCGCCCGGTGGCGTCGGCCTTGCCGGTTCGCTAGTCTTCTGGCACTCGGGGCGGGTGAGTGCCAATTCCCCCGGACGTGCGACCCGAACCCCGCCCACGCTGAACCCCACGAGGAGGAACGCAATTGAATCTGAAGCCGATCGGCGATCGCGTGATCGTGCAGGGACTGGAGGCGGAGCAGGTCACCGCCAGCGGGATCGTGCTCCCCGACACCGCGAAGGAGAAGCCGCAGCGCGGCAAGGTGCTCGCCGTCGGTGACGGACGGTGGGACGACGGCGAGCGAATCCCGCTCGACGTCGCGGTGGGTGACGAGATCATCTACTCCAAGTACGGCGGCACCGAGGTGCAGATCGACGGCGACGACTACCTGATCCTCGCCGAGCACGACATCCTCGCGAAGGTCGAGGGCGCTGCTGCTGCCGCGAAGCCCAAGTCGCGCGCGAAGAAATAACCGAGCCGAACTGAGGAAAGGGAACCAAGCGAATGGCGAAGGAAATCAAGTTCGACGAGGATGCACGACGCGCACTCGAGCGCGGCGTCAACACTCTCGCTGACGCGGTGAAGGTCACCCTCGGCCCCAAGGGCCGCTACGTGGTGATCGACCGCAAGTTCGGCGCTCCGACGATCACCAACGACGGCGTGACCATCGCCCGTGAGATCGACGTGGAGGACCCGTTCGAGAATCAGGGGGCGCAGCTCGTGCGCGAGGTTGCCACCGCGACGAACGACGTCGCCGGGGACGGCACCACCACCGCGACCCTGCTCGCGCAGGCGATCGTCCGGGAAGGGCTCAAGAATGTGGCTGCGGGTGCGAATCCGATGGGGCTCAAGCGCGGGATCGAGCAGGCGGTCGACGTGGTGGTGGAGCACATCCGCAAGTCGGCCCGCGACGTGCAGGGCAAGGAGGACATCGCCCGGGTCGCGACGATCTCGGCGCGTGATCGTGAGGTTGGCGACATCATCTCGGATGCGATCGAGAAGGTCGGTAAGGATGGTGTGGTGAACGTCGAGGAGGGTCAGACGTTCGGGATGGAGTTGGAGTTCACGGAGGGCATGCAGTTCGATCGTGGCTACATGTCGCCGTACATGGTCACCGATCCCGAGCGCATGGAGGCCATCCTCGACGACCCGTTCATCCTCGCCCACGGCGGCAAGATCAGCCAGGTCAAGGATGTGCTGCCGCTCCTCGAGCGGGTTATCCAGACCGGCAAGTCGCTGCTGATCATCGCCGAGGACGTGGAGGGTGAGGCGTTGGCGACGTTGATCGTGAACAAGTTGCGTGGGACGTTCACGGGCATCGTGGTGAAGGCCCCCGGCTTCGGTGATCGGCGTAAGCGGATGCTGGAGGACATCGCGATCCTCACCGGCGGTGAGCAGATCAGCGAGGAGATGGGCCTCAAGCTCGAGAACACCCAGCTCAACCAGCTCGGCCGTGCTCGCAAGGTGGTCGTGGGCAAGGACTTCACCACCATCATCGACGGTGCCGGCGACCCGGAGGAGATCAAGGGCCGCATCCGCACGATCAAGGCCGAGCTCGACAACACCGACTCCGACTTCGACCGTGAGAAGCTGCAGGAGCGGCTTGCGAAGCTCGCGGGTGGCGTCGCGGTGGTGAAGGTCGGCGCGGCGACCGAGACGGAGATGAAGGAGAAGAAGCACCGGGTGGAGGACGCCCTGCAGGCGACCCGCGCGGCGCTCGAGGAGGGCATCGTCCCCGGCGGGGGCCTCGTCCTCGTCAACGCCATTCCGGCATTGGACAAGCTCACGCTGGAGGGCGACGAGGCGACCGGGGCCCGCATCGTGCGTCGTGCGCTCGAGGAGCCGCTTCGCCAGCTCGCCAACAACGCCGGCCTCGAGGGGTCGGTCGTGATCGGCAAGGTCAGGGACCTGAAAACCGGAATGGGCCTCAACGTCGAGACCGGTGAGTACGTCGACCTCGTCAAGAGCGGGATCATCGATCCGGCGATGGTCACGCGTTCGGCGCTGCAGAACGCCGCGTCGATCGCGAAGAACATCATCACCACCGAGTGCGTCGTGGTGGACAAGCCCGGTGAGGACCCGATGGCCGGCATGGGCGGGATGCCCGGCGGCGGGATGCCCGGCGGCGGAATGATGTAGTCCGGCTCCAAGGCCGAACCAGTGAGCGACGGGGGCCCAAGTGGCCCCCGTCGCCATTTCGGTCGCGGAAGAATGGGTGCAGGCGGCGGCCCGGGCGCCGCGCAAGTGGGTCATCATTGCGCCGATGACGCACCGCACGAGGCGCCTGATCGCCGCAACGCGCGACCACGACGACCTCGGCGGTCGGCCGATCGTCGCTGAGGGCCGCCCCGCCTGGTGACCGCCACCGCGGTCGGCGCCCTCGTGATCATCCTGCTCGGCTGGTTTGCCCGCCGGGTTGGAGTGCTGCGGCCGAAGGACGGGCCGATACTCGTGCAGGTCGTGCTCTACCTCGCGCTGCCGGCCCTCGTGCTGCGCGCGATGGTCACGGCCGACCTCGACCCCTCCCTCGCGCTCGTTCCGATCGTAGGGTACGTCGTCCACGGGGTGCTCCTCGTGACGATGCTCGCGATCGCGCGCTTCGCACGCTTCGACCGGCCGACGACGGGCGCCCTTCTCGTCGCCACCGCTGTCGGGAACACCGGGTTCTTCGGGATCCCGCTCATCGCCGCATCCGGCCCCAGCCTCTCCGTTGCGACCGCCGTCATGTTCGACGCGTTCTGCACGGGAATCCTCACGTGGACCAGCACCGTCTGGATCGCGGGCCGCTTCGGCGATCCCTCCGCGGAGAGCGCTCCCGCGACGGCGATGTGGCGCAACCTGCTCCTGCCGCCCATGTGGGCGCTCGCCGTCGGGCTCACGTTGAACCTCGCCGGCGTCCACGATCTCCCCGAGGTCATCGACCGCCCCCTCGAAATCCTCGGCGCTGCGGTCCTGCCGCTGGTGCTGATCTACGCGGGGCTCGTGATCGAGTGGGACGGGGTCCGTCGCGCCTGGCGGGAGGTCGGGCTCGTCGCGGCCGGCCGGTTCGTGATCGCCCCCGCCGTCGGACTCGCCGTCGCGCTTGCACTCGGGCTCGACGGCGACGTGCTGCGTACCGTGGTGCTCATGACAGCCATGCCAACCGCCATGATGTCGCTCGTGATCGGTGGATGGTTCAAGCTCCGAACGGACGTGATCGCCGGGGCCGTGGTCGTGACGACGCTCCTGGCGACGGTGGTGCTCCCGACCCTCCGGGCGCTCCTGTGACCGGCTTCGGCGACCGCCTCGCGGCCGCGGTCGCGGTCCGCGAGAGCCAGATCGTTCTCGGTCTCGACCCGGATCCCGCGCGCGTCCCGGGCGGGGCCGCGGGCGCCGAGCGCTTCTGCCGCGATGTCATCGACGCCGCTGGCTCGCGGTGCGTGGCCGCGAAGCCCCAGCTCGCATGCTTCGAGCGCTTCGGCGCCGACGGCTGGCGTGCATACGAGTCGGTTGCCGCGGCCGCCCGCGACGCCGGGCTGCTCGTGATCGCCGACGCCAAGCGGGGCGACATCGACGCGACCGCGCGCGCATACGCCGAGGCTTTCCTCCACGACCCCGTGGATGCGCTCACCGTCAACCCCATGCTCGGCGGCGACGCGGTGGCGCCGTTCATCGACGCCGCGGTTGCCGGCGGGCGCGGCCTCTTCGTCCTCGTGCGCACGTCCAACCCGGGGGCCGCCGACCTGCAGGACCTCGTCCTCGCCGACGGACGCTTGTGGCACGAGGCTGTGGCCGAACGGGTCGCGACGTGGGGGGCGCCGAGCGTCGGCGCCGCCGGCCTCTCGGCCGTCGGCGCGGTGGTCGGTGCGACGGTGCCGCAGCGCCTCGCGGCGTTGCGCGCGCTCATGCCGCACCAGGTGCTCCTCCTCCCGGGGGTCGGCGCCCAGGGAGGCCGGCCGGACCAGCTCGGGCCCGCGTTCGGCGGGCGCGCAGCCGGTGCGCTCGTGTCGGCCAGCCGCTCGATCATCTACGCCGACGACTCCGCCCGGGCTGCCGGCGAGCTGCGGGAGACGGTCTGGAACGCCTGGCTGTCGGCCGGGAATGGTTAGATTGGCCGCGTGATGCGCCCGTGGTCGCTCCTCGCCGCAGGGACGATCGCCGTCGCGTTCGCGGCAGGCGCCGCCGCCGCGCCGCCGCCGGTCGCCGCCCGGGCCTACATCCTGGTCAACCCGCAGTCCGAGGAGATCCTCGTCGAGCGGGCCGCGGATCGCCGGCTGCCCATGGCGAGCACTACGAAGATCATGACCGCCATCGTGGCGATCGAACGCAGCAAGCTGACCGACAGCGTCGTCGTTCCCCGCTCCGCGGTGGCCGCCGGTGGCTCGACCTCGGGGCTCGTCGCCGGTGAGCGGCTGTCGGTGCGAACCCTTCTGACCGGACTCATGATCGCCAGCGGGAACGATGCCTCGATCGCGCTCGCCGCGCACGTGGGCCGCGGGTCGGAGCCCAGGTTCGTGGGGTACATGAACGCCGAGGCGAAGGAAATGGGCCTGGCGAACACCAGGTTCGCCAACCCGCATGGCCTCGACAGCAAGGGGCACTATTCGAGCGTGCGCGACCTCGTGACCCTCGGGGAGCGCGCGTTCCAGATCCCGTTGCTGCGCCAGGTGGTCGGCCGGCGGGTCGCCACCATTCCCGGTCCGGGCGGGCGCGGCACCCGCAAGCTCGAATCCGAGAACGACCTCCTCGCGATGGATCCCGAGGCGGACGGCATCAAGACGGGCCACACCGCGGGCGCCGGATACGCCCTCGTGGCGCACGCGAAGCGCCGGTCGAACGGTGTGGAGCTGTACGCGGCGATGATCGGGTCGCCCAGCCGCAGCCAGCGGGCCCGCGACGCCAAGCGGCTGCTCGACTGGGGCTTCGCCCAGTACGTCCGGCTCGAGCCGCTCCGCGCGGGCCAGGTGGTGCTGCGCATCCCGGTGCGGGACCGACCCGGGGTCATGGCCCCCGTCACCGTGGACAAGCCGCTCGCCACGACGATCCGCCTGGGGCGCAAACTGCGCCGCACGATCGTGGCGCCCGCGGAGCTCGTCGGTCCCGGTGTCAGGGGCGAAGTCGTGGGTCAGGTGGCCATCACCGAGGGGCCGCGCGTCATCGGGACGCGCGAGCTCGTGCTGGCTGAGGCCGTCGACGGCCCGAGCGTCGCCGAACGCATACGCTCCGGCATCGGGAGACTCCTGTGATCCTCACCGTGACACTGAACGCGGCCCTCGACCGCACGCTGACCGTGCCGAGCTTCGCCAGCGGGCATCGACATCGCGCGACGGACGCGATCGCGCTGCCGGGTGGCAAGGGCGTCAACGTCGCCCGTGCGCTCAAGCGCCTCGGCGAGCCGGTCATCGCGACTGGTCTCGCCGGCGGCCGGACCGGAACCACGATCATCGAGGAGCTCACGGCGGAGGGGATCCTCAACGACTTCGTCCGGATCCGCGAGGAGTCGCGGGTGTCCACCGCGGTCGTCGATCCGATGAGCGGCGAGCAGACGGAGATCAACGAGGTCGGGCCGCGCATCGGCCAGGACGAGATCGCGGTGCTGTTCGACAAGCTCCGCTACTTGTCGAAGGGCGCGGACCTCGTCGTGCTTGCGGGGTCGCTGCCGCGCGACGTCCCCGAAGACGTCTACGCCACCATGCTCCATGAGCTGCGCGCCGCCAGCATCCCGACCGCCCTCGACGCGTTCGGCGGCGCCCTACGGGCCGGGCTGGGCGGCGAGCCGGGCATCATCAGCCCCAACCGGCGCGAGGCGGAGGAGATCGTCGGGTACGAGTTCCAGGACGACTCCGACCTCGCCGGCGGGGCGGCGGCGCTCGCCCAGATGGGCGCGGGGATCGTGCTCATCCACGACGTGGACGGCTGCGTCGCCAGGTTCGGCGAGGGGAAGGACGGCCGGACCTTCCGCGCGCGGATCGACCCGGTCACCGACATCGTCGCGAGCGTCGGCTCGGGCGACGCGTTCCTCGCCGGCTTCGTCGCCGCCTGGCTCGCGAACCCGTCACCCGACCAGGCAGTCCGGCGGGCGGTCGCGTGCGGCGCGGCGAACACCCTCAGGCTCGGCGCCGGGGTGTTCGACCCCGACGACGTCGACGCGTTGGCCCGTCGCGTCGAGATTGCCGAGATCGGTTGATCGCACCGGCGCACGTCGCCACCGCCCCGGGTCGAAACGCATACCGGTGCTCCCATCCAGGGGTTTCGCCGCGATCTGACGGCTGCAAAGCTTCCGCCGAGTTCGCAACGTCCCTCGCGTCGCGATCGCACGAGGCAGCTTTGTCCTCGCCTGCGCCAGTATTCCCGATACTGGCGCAGGCTGCGTCCGCGTTCGGCGGGCTTTTCGCTCGTCAGATGCGCGTCGATCCCCTCGAACGGAAGCACAATGCGTGAAATGTCCGTTGCGGCGCCGAACACGGGGCTGGTACGCTCATACGTCAGACGCGCGTGACGGACTTGTTTCTGAAGCAACCACGAAGCCCAGTTCGGCGGCAGCCGGCCTGGGTTTTTTCGTACCCGTTCACGCGTCCGGGCGAACAGACGACACCGAAGGGGTGACGGGCATGGAAATCGAGATCGGGATGGGCAAGAAGGGGCCGTCGCGCGTACGGCCTCGACGAGATCGCGATCGTGCCGAGCCGGCGCACCCGCGATCCCGAGGACGTCGACATGGCGTGGCAGCTCGGACGTTCACCTTCGACTTCCCGCTCCTCGCGTCGGCGATGGACGGCGTCGTCAGCCCGCGCACCGCCGGGATCATCGGGCGGATCGGCGGTCTCGGTGTGCTGAACCTCGAGGGCATCCAGACGCGCTACGAGGAGGCCGACTCCGAGCTCGAGCGCATCGCCGGCTACCCGCCGGCCGAGGCGACGCGGGGACTCCAGGAGATCTACCGCGAGCCGGTCGAGCCCGAGCTCATCGCCCAGCGGATCCGCGAGATCAAGGAGCAGGGCGTCGTCGCGGCCGGGTCGCTCACCCCGCAGAAGGTCGCCCGAGTACATCGACGTCGCCCTCGACGCAGGCCTCGACATCCTCGTCATCCAGGGCACCGTCGTCTCGGCCGAGCACGTCTCCTCGGTGCGACGAGCCGCTCAACCTCAAGCGCTTCATCGCGGAGCTGCCCGTGCCGGTCATCGTCGGCGGGTGCGCCTCGTACCACGACGGCCCTCCACCTCATGCGCACCGGCGCGGTCGGCGTGCTCGTCGGCGTCGGCCCGGGCGCCGCCTGCACCACCCGCCAGGTGATCGGTGTCGGCGTGCCCCAGGCGACGGCGATCGCCGACGCGGCCGGCGCCCGGATGCAGCACCTCCTCGAGACCGGCCAGTACGTCAACGTCATCGCCGACGGCGGCATGAGCTACGGCGGCGACCTCGCCAAGGCGATCGCCTGCGGCGCCGACGCCTGCATGATCGGCTCGCCGCTCGCGAAGGCGCAGGAGGCACCCGGCACGGGGTACCACTGGGGCATGGCGACCTTCCATCCCGCAGCTGCCCCGCGGCACCCGGGTCAAGACCAAGACCATCGGCACGCTCGAGGAGATCCTGGTCGGCCCGGCCGCACGAGAACGACGGTACGCTCAACCTCGTGGGCGGCCTGCGCAGCGCGATGGCGACCTGCGGCTACGACTCGATCCAGAGCTTCCAGAAGTGCGAGGTCATGGTGGCGCCGGCCCTCAAGACCGAGGGCAAGAAGCTCCAGCAGGCCCAGGCCGTGGGGATGGGGTGAGCGCCTGAGCACCCTCGACCCGGCGCTCGCCGCAGGCGGCACCCGGCGGGGTGCTCGTGGTCGACTACGGCGCCCAGTACAGCCAGCTCATCGCCCGCCGGATCCGGGAGTGCCGCGTCTTCTCGGCGCGTCGTGCCCCACGACGTGGCGCCCGAGGAGATCGCGGCGCTCGAGCCGGCCGGGCTCGTGCTGTCCGGCGGACCGGCGTCGGTCTACGAAGACGGCGCACCGGCGGTGCGGCGGCGAGCTGCTCGAGCTCGGGATCCCGGTGCTTGGCATCTGCTACGGCATGCAGGCGATGGCTCAGGCCCTCGGGGGCGAGGTCGCGCACACCGGCGGCGGCGAGTTCGGGCGCACGCGTCTGCGGGTGACGTCGCGGGCGGGCCTGTTCGGCGACCTCCCGGCGGAGCAATGCTGGATGAGCCACCGCGACGCGGTCGTGACGCCACCCGAGGGCTTCGCCGTGACGGCCGAGACCGAGCGGCGCGCCCGTCGCGGCGATGGAGTCGCCCGAGCGGCGGATGTACGGGGTGCAGTTCCACCCCGAGGTGATCCACACGCCCTTCGGCACCGACCTCCTCAAGTGCGTTCCTGTTCGACGCGTGCGACTGCGCCCCCACCTGGACCGCCGACCCACGTCATCGACGAGCAGGTGGAGCGCATCCGCGCGCAGGTCGGCGACGCAGCGCGCCATCTGCGGCCTCTCCGGCGGCGTCGACAGCGCCGTCGCCGCGCTGATCGTGCATCGCGCGATCGGCGACCGGCTCACCTGCGTGTTCGTCGACCACGGCCTCATGCGCCACAACGAGGGCGAGCAGGTGGAGCAGGCGTTCGGCCACCACTTCCGGCGTGCCGCTCGTGCACGTCCGCGCCCAGGACCGCTTCCTCGAGCGGCTCCGTCGGCATCACCGAGCCCGAGGAGAAGCGCAAGACGATCGGCGGCGAGTTCATCCGCATCTTCGAGGAGCGAGGCCGGCAAGCTCGGCGCGGTTCCGCTTCCTCGTGCAGGGCACGCTCTATTCCGACGTGATCGAGTCCGGCTGGCGCGACGGCGGCCACGATCAAGAGCCATCACAACGTCGGCGGCCTGCCGGAGGACATGGCGGTCGACCTCGTCGAGCCGCTGCGCCAGCTCTTCAAGGACGAGGTGCGCGCGGTGGGCGAGGAGCTCGGGCTGCCCGAGCGCATGGTCTGGCGCCAGCCGTTCCCGGGGCCGGGACTGGCGATCCGCATCATCGGCGAGGTCACCGAGGAGCGGCTCGACATCCTCCGCCAGGGCCGACCACGTCCTGCAGGAGGAGGTCCGCCGGGCCGGCCTCTACCGCGACCTGTGGCAGAGCTTCGCGGTCCTGCCGGCCATCCGCAGCGTGGGAGTGCAGGGCGACGAGCGCACCTACGCCTACCCGGTCGTGATCCGGGCGGTCACCAGCGACGATGCGATGACCGCCGACTGGGCGCGGCTTCCCTACGACCTCGTCGAGCAGATCTCGAACCGGATCATCGACGAGGTGCCCGGCGTGAACCGCGTCGTGCTCGACGTCACATCGAAGCCGCCTGGCACCATCGAGTGGGAATAGCGGGAGCGGACTCGGCCCGGCAGCGCTAGCGGGCGGCCTGGCGCGGCTCGTCGGCCTGGGCGCGGCGGTGGGTGCGCACCTCCACCACCCCTCCGTCCTCCTTTACCATGACGAGCGTCCCGTCGCGCCGGTCCTCGATGAACGTCACCAGTTCCGCGAGCGCGTCCGACCCGAGGCTGTGCGCGAGCCGCACGGCGAGGGCCATGCGGTCGACGATGGGAAGGGCGGCGACCTCGACCCGTGGCTGTAGCGCCACCCGCAACGGCCGGCTCGGTGCCGGGACCTTGCGGCTCTGGAGGTGATGCCAGCAATACGGGCTTCCGCGAAATGGGCTCTGCTGACACCGCTTTCCGTGGCTTGCCACCGCCACGCACCGACGCACCGGACTTGCTGACACGTCCATCACCGCCTTCAGGACGCCGGCCGTTCGCGAGGTTCGACTTCCAGGGCCGGGACAACCTCCCCCCTTATATCCTTCCGGGCGGACAGACGCGCCTCGAACGGTTGCGAGACCCGGCGCTATTTCCTAGCATTCCCCGGCTGCAGTGCGGCGCACCCGCGCCGCTTTTCGCTGTTTGGACGATTTTCGCTGAAGGGCATGAATTGAGCACACAGAGCGCGAAAGCCGGAACCGTCGATCGGCAGTGGTGGATCGTCGACGCGGACGGGCCAGAATCTCGGCCGCCTGGCCTCGGTCATCGCCGAGACGCTGTCGGGCAAGCGATCCCCCTGGTACACGCGCCACGCGGACACCGGCGACTTCGTCGTCGTCGTCAACGCCGAGAAGGTCGCGGTCACCGGCAACAAGCTGAGCGACAAGCGCTACTAGCGCCACTCCGGCTACCCGGGCGGCCTCCGCAGCCGCACGCTCGGCGAGCAGCTCGCCCGTCGGCCCGAGGAGGTGCTGCGCAAGGCGGTCCGCGGGCATGCTCCCCAAGAACCGCCTCGGCCGCGCCCAGCTCGATGCAAGCTCAAGATCTACGCCGGCGGCGAGCACCCGCACGCCGCGCAGCAGCCGGAGCCGCTGCGCCTCACCCGAGTGGCTGACGTATGACCGACGAGACGATCGAGACGCCCGCGGTGGAGGCTCCTCATGAGGCACCCGTCGCCGAGGCGCGCCCAGCCCGGCGCTACCCGCGGCCACCGGCAAGCGCAAGAACTCGGTCGCACGCGTCATCGCTCACGTCGCGGCGGCGACGGGTCGATCACCTGCAACGGCCGCCCGATCGACGAGTTCTTCGGCCGCGCGGTCCTCGCTGACCGCAGGCGCGCTGCCCGCTCACGGTCACCGGGCACCGAGGGCCGCTTCGACGTGGTCGCCCTGCCTGCACGGCGGCGGCGTCTCCGGCCAGGCCGGCGCGCTGCGCCACGGCATCGCCCGCGCGCTCGACGGTCGCCGACGAGAACCTCCGCCCCGAGCTCAAGCGCGAGGGCTTCCTGACCCGCGACGCCCGCATCAAGGAGCGCAAGAAGGCCGGTCTCAAGGGCGCCCGCAAGCGCCCGCAGTTCTCGAAGCGGTAGGCGCACTCGCGGCGGTCACGTCTGCGGCGACCGCGCGAACGCTGTTCGGAACCGACGGCGTCCGAGGCGTCGCGAACCGCGACCTGACCCCGGAGCTCGCCCTCGCGATCGGCCGCGCGCTCGGCGGTCCGCCTCGGCGCCGGCGCGACGGTGCTGATCGGTCGCGACACCCGCCGCAGCGGCCCGATGCTCGAGAGCGGCGCTGGCCGCCGGACTCGCGAGCGCGGGCGTGCACGTCGTGCTGCTGCGGCGTGCTGCCGACGCCGGCCGTCGCCGAGCTCGTCGCCGCGTCGACGCGGTCGCCGGCGCGGTGATCAGCGCGTCGCACAACCCCTTCCCCGACAACGGCATCAAGCTCTTCGGGCCGGACGGCTTCAAGCTGCGCCGACGCGGAGGAGGCGGCGGTCGAGCGCGGCGATGGACGTCCCGGGTCGCTCGGCCGGAGGCCGAGCGACCTCGGCGCGATCGTGTCGTGGCCCGAAGGTCGCGATCGCTACGTCGCCGGACTGCTCGAACGGTTCCCCGATCGATCTCTCCGGCGTGCGGCTCGTGCTCGACTGCGCCCACGGCGCCACCGTCGTCACGCGCACCTGAGGTGCTCGACCGGCTCGGCGCCGACGCTCGTCGCGGTCATCGGCGACGCCCCCGACGGCATCAACATCAACGTCGGATGCGGCTCGACCGACCTCGACGCTGCTCGCCGCGGCCGTCGTGCGGCACGGAGCGCGACCTCGGGCTCGCCTTCGACGGCGACGGCGATCGCGTGCTGGCCGTCGACCACGCCGGAGCGGTCGTCGACGGCGATCAGATCCTCGCCATCCTCGCGCTGCGGCTGCGCGCGCCGCGACGAGCTCGACGGCGACGCGGTCGTCACGACGACCATGACCAACCTCGGCTTCCGGCGGCGATGCGCAGCAACGGGCATCGAGGTGCGCTGGACCGACGTCGGCGACCGTTACGTGCTCGAGGAGATGCGCGCGCGGCGGGTTCGTGATCGGCGGCGAGCAGAGCGGCCACCTCATCAACCTGCGGTCACGGCCCCACCGGGCGACGGCCTCGCGGCGGGCCTCCAGCTGCTCCACGCGCTCGTCGAGTCGGGATCGACCGCTCGCCGAGCTCGCGTCGGTGGTCGTGCGCCTGCCGCAGAAGCTCGTGAACGTTCCCGGTTGCCCGCAAGGAGCGCCTCCCGGCGGCGGAGGAGGTATGGGCGGCCGTCGCCGATTGCGAGCAGGAGCTCGGTGAGGACGGCCGGGTGGTCGTGCGGGCCTCTGGCACGGAGCCCCTCGTACGGGTCATGGTCGAGGCCCCGACGGACGAAGCCTGCTACCGGTGGTGCGCGACGATCGCCGAGGTCGCGGAGCGTGTTCTTGGGGGGAATGCCCGCGAGTAGCGCGAAGGGTTGACTTCCCGGCGCGTTCTGCCGATTTCAAGTTGGTCATCCCCAAGGGAGCATCACCCATGTGCGGCATCATCGGTTACGTCGGTCCGAGGGACGTGCAAGGACCTCATCCTGGACGGACTCGAGCGCCTCGAGTACCGCGGCTACGATTCCGCCGGCTTGGCCCTGCTGGAGCACGCGGGCGAGAGCTTCGCGGCCGTCCGCGCCGTCGGGAATCTCGCGAAGCTGCGTGACGCCGCCGGGAACAACCATTCCGCGGCGACGACGGGACTCGGGCACACCCGGTGGGCGACGCACGGCAAGGTCACCGAGGCGAACGCGCACCCGCACTTCGCACCAGAGCGGCAAGGTCGCGGTCGTGATGAACGGGATCATCGAGAACTACGTCGACCTGCGGGCGGAGCTCGCCGGGCGGGGCGTTGCGTTCACGAGCGAGACCGACACCGAGGTCATCCCGCACCTCATCGGCCAGGCCTACCGCGGCGACATCGCGGCGGCCGTGCGCGAGATCGTCCCGCGGCTCGAGGGCCACTACGCGTTCGTCGCGATGCACGCGGACGAGCCCGGTCGCCTGGTCGGCGCCCGCAAGGAGTGCCCGCTGGTCGTGGGCGTCGGCGACGGCGAGCGGTTCTTCGCGTCGGCGATCCCGGCGTTCCTGCGTGAGACCCGCGACATCCAGATCATCGAGTCGACGAGATCGTCATCCTCGAGCCGCACTCCACCACGGTCTGGAACGGCGGCGCAGCGCCGCTCGAGCGCGAGCGTCGACCCGTGTCGAGACTGGACGAGGACGCCGCCGAGAAGGGCGGCTACGAGACCTTCATGCTCAAGGAGATCCACGAGCAGCCGGCCGCCCTCTGGGACACGATCGGCGACCGGCTGCGACCCCGACGGCAGCGTCGAGCTCGCCGACCTGGGTCTCGACGACGCCGAGCTCGCGCGCGTCGAGCGCATCCACATCGTGGCGTGCGGCACCTCGTACCACGCCGGCCTCGTGGGCCGGTACCTGATCGAAGACTGGGCCCGGGTGCCGGTGCACGTCGAGGTCGCGAGCGAGTATCGCTACCGCACCTGCCTCGCCGGTCCCGGCGACCTGGTCATCGGCATCACCCAGAGCGGCGAGACGGCCGACACGCTGGCCGCGATGCGCGTCGCGCGCGAGCGCGGCGCGCACGTCGTCGCCCTCACCAACATCATGGGCTCCCAGGCGACACGCGACTCCGACGGCGTGATCTTCACGCGGGCGGGCCTCGAGATCGGTGTCGCCGCGACCAAGACGCACACCGCGCAGATCATGGCGCTCGCGCTGCTCGCGCTGAAGCTCGGGCGGCTCAAGTGGGCGCTCACCTCGGCCGGCACGGTGGACATCGCCGCCGACCTCCGCCGGCTTCCCGACCTCGTCAAGGGCTACCTCGAGTCCACGCTCCCGGCGCAGGTGTACGAGGTGGCGGGCCGCTACTACGAGAAGCCCTTCTTCCTCTACCTCGGGCGTCATGTCGGCGTGCCGGTGTGCTTCGAGGGCGCGCTGAAGCTCAAGGAGATCAGCTACATCCCGACGGAGGCGTACCCCGCCGGCGAGATGAAGCACGGGCCGATCGCCCTGCTCGAGGAGGGCTCCCCGGTCGTCGTCGTCGCGACCGACGGCCACGTGTTCGACAAGGTCGTGTCGAACATCCAGGAGGTCAAGGCGCGCGGAGCCCGCGTCGTCGCGGTTGCGACCGAGGGCAACCGGGTGATCGAGGAGCACGCCGACGACATCCTGTGGTGCCCCAAGACGCCGCCGCTCCTCAGCCCGATCACGGCGAACATCCCGCTCCAGCTCTTCGCCTACGCCATCGCCCGGGCGAAGGGGTTGAACGTGGACCAGCCACGGAACCTCGCCAAGACCGTCACCGTCGAGTAGCGGTACCCGGCCCTCAGGTGCCGACCCGCTCGGTAGGGTCCGGAGCATGGACCGAGTGAGGATCTACCACTACCCCAATTGAGGGTCGTCCAGCAATGCCGTGCGCATTGCCGACGAGCTCGGCGTCCCCGCCGAGATCATCCTGTACCAGAAGACGCCTCCCGACCGGGACGAGCTCACCTGGCTCGTCGCCCACCTTGAGGACCCGCCCGCTGACCTCGTGCGCAAGGACAGCCTCTTCAAGAAGCTCGGCCTCGACGAGGCCGACTACCGGACTCCCGAGGCCGTGGTCGACATCCTCGCCAAGCACAAGATGCTGATGCAGCGGCCGGTCGTGGTACGCGGTGAGCGGGCCATCATCGGCCGCCCCAAGGACCGGGTGCGCGACCTGCTGTCCTAACGGGTCGTGGGCGCCGTCAGGCGAAGCTCGGCCTTGGGCCGCGGGCGATCCCGAGTGCCGCGAATCCCGCGACGAGCGCGAGCGCGCCCGCGCCCGTAAACGCGATGAGGTAGTCGCCGAACGCCTCGCGAAATGCGCCGGCCAGCCAGGCGGCCATCGCCCCGCCCAGCATGTGGGCGCAGAAGACCCAGCCGAACACGACCGGCGCCCGCCCGCGCCCGAAGGCCTCGTTGGTGAGTGCGATCGTCGGGGGCACCGTGGCGACCCAGTCGAGCCCGTAGACCACCGCGAACGCCACGAGCGGCAGGTTCGCCCCGTCTAGGAGGAAGGGCAGGGCGGCGAGTGAGGTTCCCCGCAGGCTGTAGTACACGAACAGGAGCCGGCGGGGGTCCGTGCGATCGGTCAGCCAGCCCGACGCCGTGCTGCCGACGATGTCGAACACGCCGATCACCGCGAGCAAGCTCGCGGCGGTCACCTCCGGGATCGCGTGGTCGTGGGCGGCGGGGATGAAATGCGACTGCACGGCGCCGTTCGTGGTCCATCCGCACACGAAGAACGTCCCGGCCAGGAGCCAGAAGTCCCGAACGCCGACGGCCTCGCGGAGCACCCGAAACGGCGTCATGAAGGGGTTGCCCGCCGGAACGGGCGGGGTCGGGGCGCGGTCGGCCCCGTAGGGGAGGAGGCCGACGTCCTCGGGCCGTTCGCGCATGAACGCCAGGACGATCGGAATGATCGCGGCGGCCGCGATCGCGACGAGCCCTGCCGCCCACCGCCACCCGTGCGTGCCCGTGATCCAGGCGAGCAGCGGAAGGAAGATCAGGTTGCCGGTGGCGAAGCTCGCGGTCAGCAGGCCCGTGACGAGGCCGCGGCGCGCATGGAACCAACGGGTCGCGACGATGGCCGACAGCGGGATCGAGATCGCGCCCGTGGCGGTGCCGATGACGAGCCCCCAGATCACGTTGAGCTGCCAGAGCGACGTCATGAGCACGGTGAGGGCGGCCCCACCGCCCACAGCCGCGAGCCCGGCGATCATCACGCGGCGCACCCCGACGCGCTCCACGAAGGCCGCGGCGAACGGCGCGGCGAGCCCGTAGAAGACCAGGTTGACGGCGATCGCGCCGGCGACCTGATCCCGCCCCCAACCGAACTCGTCCTGGAGCGGCACCACGAACACGCCGACCGTCGAGCGGAACCCGGCTGCGGCCAGCAGCACGAGGAACGTGACGGCTGCGACCACCCAGCCGTAATGGACCCGCTGGAGACGCATCGGCCAACCCTAGATTGACGACCGCCCCTCCGCCCGGACGCCACGCCGGCCGTGCCGGTAGCGTTCGGCGCTGTGAGCACGAGGACGCAGCGATCGCGCGCCGTGCCGGGCATCCCGCCTCACGGACTCGTGACCGAGCACGTCGTGGTGGAGATCCGGGCCGATCCGAAGCGCCCCGGGGGGCGGCTGGTGCTGCAGGACGGGGTCGAGTCGAGCTATGTCGACATCCTCGAGCCGACCCACATCGAGTTCGAGTACCTGCGCCACCTCGCCCGGGTCGTCGACACGGTGCACCCCAAACGCCATCCGCTGGCGATGGCGCAGATCGGGGGCGGACCGTGCACGCTGGGGCGCTACTTCGACGCGACACGGCGCGACCTCCGCGCCATCGTGATCGAGCGCGACCTCGAGGTCGTCGCCATTGCGAGGGAGTGGCTCGCGCTCGAGACCTCGACCAGACTCGAGGTGCGGGTGGCTGACGGGCGGGACGAGATCGCCCGCGTCGCGCCGGGTTCGCTCGACCTGGTGGTCGTCGACGCGTTCGACGGGGTGATCGTGCCGTACCATCTCGTGACCCTGGGGTTCGTCGACCTGGCCCGTGCGGCGCTTCGGCCGGGTGGGCTCCACATCGTGAACCTGATCGACATCCCGCCGCTGGGGTATGCGGCCGGCATCGTGGCGACCCTGCGCGGGCGCTACGCAAACGTCGCGCTGCTCTCCGACCGCGCCACGCTCGAGGAGGAGGCATCGGGGAACCTCGTCGCCGTCGCATCGGATCGTGAGCTTCCGGTGGAGCAACTCGCCCGTCTCGCGCGGCTCGATCCCGATCCGTGGGACGTCGTCTGGGGACGCCGCCTCGACCGGCTCGTCGCCGGTGCGTCCGCGCTTGCCGACGATGGCGTACCGGACCACGCCCTGGCCAGGCTCGGTCGCCTGTGGGGGCGGTCCGGCGACGCGCGCGAGGGGGCGAGAAGGTGATCGTCGGAGTCGGGGTCGACGTGATGGAGATCGACCGGTTCGCCGGTGCCCTCGCGCGCCGCCCCCGGCTCGCCGAGCGGTGCTTCACCGAGGCCGAGGCAGCGTACTGCGCGGCCAAGCCGTTTCCGCCGCAGCACTTCGCCGCCCGGTTCGCGGCGAAAGAGGCTGTCGGCAAGGCGCTCGGGCGGGGCATGACCCGGTGGCGTGAGGTCGAGGTCGTTCGGGGTCGTGGCGCGCCGAGCGTCGCCCTGCATGGCCACTACGCGCAATGGGCCGCCCGCTTGGGGGTCACCCGCATCCACCTGTCGCTCACCCACAGCAGGGGAGTCGCGGTCGCCGTCGCCGTCGCCGAGCGCGACCCGGCAACGAACAGGATCGGCAGCCTCGCGCACGGTCACTGACGCAACCTCGGCCGGCGCCGCGGCAGCCCGCGCTCGTTGACACGAAGCAAAAAGATGTGGGAGATTCGCCAATCGCTGGGAGTCATCTCAGGATTCCTCTCCCGGGGGAAAGGCGGAGAACGATGCTTCGACGAGCGATCGTGGGTGCAGGGCTCGTGGCACTCATCGCCGTGACGCCGGCGCTCGGCGTCGTGAAGATCGGCACCGCCGCTCCCAACGTGCTCGTGGGCGGACCGTTCGCAGACGTGCTGGTCGGCCAGGGAGGCAACGACACGCTGCGTGGCAACGGTGGCCGCGACACGCTGAATGGCGGTTCGGGCGCCGACTCGCTGAACGGCGGACCCGGGAACGATGTCCTCACCGGCGGGTTGGGCAACGACCTGCTCGACGGTGGGGGCGGCGCCGACAACCTTCGAGGCGACGCCGGGAGGGACACGATCAAGGCGCGTGACGGCGTGCGGGACGTGATCTCGTGTGGCGGCGGCGCCGACACCGTGATCGCGGACCTGCTGGACACCGTTGCGACCGACTGCGAGACGGTTCGGCGCCCGCCGCCGGTGGTTCCGACGGTGGAGTTCCTGGGTTTCTACTCCGCGTCGCCGTTCTCGCCGCCGTTCCCGACCGCTCCGCCGACCGGCTCGACGCCGAGCGGCGGGACGATCAACAGCTGCCTGATGAGTGACGAGTCCCTGAGCTTCTACTGGCGGCACGGTCCCGTCCCGACGCCGGTCCCGGTGACCGTGCGTCGCACGCACCCCGACGAGAGCTCCAACGGGACCTTCACCATCGACCCGGGGCACAACGGCAAGATCATCCGGACCCGCAGGTCGAAGACGGGCGGACTGCCCAACGGGACCTACTCGTGGACCTTCGAAACCTCCTCCGGCACACAGTTCCTCAACGTCAAGGTGACCAGGGCGTGCACGTGAGCTGAGCTCGTCGGCGCCGGGCGCCTCCGCGGGCACCCGAGCTGCCAGGCCCGGCCCACTAGGATCCGAGCGATGCCCGTCGCGCGATCCACCACGCCGCCGCCTGTCCCCGGGTGCACGCCGCTCTACGATGCGGCCGCGCTCCGCCTCGCGGACCGGCGCGCGACCGAGCGGCATCGCCTGCCGTCGATCGTGCTGATGGAGCGCGCGAGCCTTGCGGCCGCCGGCGCGGTGCTGACGCGCTTTCCCGATGCCGGCGCAGCGCTCGTGGTCTGCGGGGCCGGGAACAACGGCGGGGACGGATACGCGGTCGCGCGGCATCTCGCCGACGCCGGCTGGGATGTCGAGCTCGCCGTGCCGCGCGGTCACGCGCCGAAGACCCCGGACACGATGACGATGGCGGCCGTGGCTCGCAGCCTGGGCCTGCGGGCCCGCACGTTCACGCCGGCGCTCCTCGACCGCGAGCGGATCATCGTCGACGGGGTGCTCGGCATCGGCGTGCGGGGCGCCCCGCACGGCCCGGTGGGTGCGGCGGTCGAGGCCCTTGAACGCTGCGACCGGGTGGTCGTCGCGCTCGACGTGCCATCCGGCGTCGACGCCGACAGCGGGATGGTTCCCGGTGCCGCCGTGCGCGCCATGCTCACCGTCACCTTCCACGGCGACAAGCCGGGCCTGCACATCGAGCCGGGCCGCGCGCGCGCCGGCGACGTGGTCGTCGCGGACATCGGCATCCCGGGTCCCGGGACCTCCACACCGTCCGCGTGGCTCGCCGGTCACGGCGCCGGCCGCGTCCCGGCGAAGCGTGGCCACGGCGACAAGTACGCCGCCGGCGCGGTCCTCGTCGTCGCCGGCTCCCCTGGGCTCACGGGTGCAGGGATGCTCTGCGCGACGGCGACGCTCCGTGCGGGCGCCGGATTGACCGTCGCGGCGGTGCCGGCGTCGCTCCAGCCGCTCTACGCATCGCATCTCGTCGAGATCATGAGCGCGCCGATTCCCGACGTCGAGGGGCACTTCACCGACGCGTCGCTCGACGCCGTCGTCGCCGAGGCCCGCAGGGTCGGCGCGATCGCCCTGGGCCCGGGGCTCGGACGCAACGAGGCGACAACGGCCTTCGTGCTAGCCGTGCTCGAGGCGGTCGATCTGCCGACGGTCGTCGACGCCGATGGGCTGTGGCATCTGTCGGGCCGGCCATCGTGGCTCGCGGGTCGGGGGGCTCCCACGGTCATCACCCCCCATTCGGGAGAGGCCGCACGGCTGCTCGGCGTCGCCCGCGAGCAGGTGGATGCCGGACGTCTCGACGCCGCCCGGCGGCTCGCTGACGCATCGCGTGCGGTGACCGTCCTCAAGGGCCCCGGGACGATCGTCGCGGATCCCGACGGGACGGTCGTGGTGGACGGCGTCGGCACGTCCGCGCTCGCGAGCGCCGGCACCGGCGACGTCCTCACGGGGGTGATCGCGGCGCTCCTCGCGAAGGGCATGGGCGGTCTGCAGGCCGCCGTCACCGGGGTCGCCGTGCATGCCCGGGCGGGGGTGCTCGCGGACCGCGGTGACGGGACGATCGCGGGCGACGTCATCGACCGGCTTCCGGAGGCGATCCGCTGACGTTCACGGCCGAGCGGAGCGTCGCGCGCATCGACCTCGGGGCGATCCGGCACAACGTCGATGTCCTCGCCCGTGCCGCGGGGCGGGCCGAGGTCCTCGCGGTGGTCAAGGCGAACGCGTACGGTCACGGCGCCGCGCCGGTCGCGCGGGCGGCGCTCGAGGGCGGCGCTTCCCGGCTCGGGCTGGCAGCCCTCGCCGAGGTCGAGGAGCTGCGGGCCGCAGGCGTCGACGCCCCGCTGTTCCTCTGGGGCCCGCTCATCGGCGACGAGTGGCGGCGCGCCGCGGCGACGGGATGCGAGATCGCGGTTTGGACTCCCGAGGGGGCCGCCGCGGCGGCCGAGGCGGGGATCAGGCGGATCCATCTCAAGCTCGACAGCGGGATGGGGCGTCTCGGGGCCCGCCCGGACGCCGTCGCGGCGCTTGCGGAGGCCGCTGCCGACTCCCGGCTCGACGTCGTGGGGCTCATGACCCACTTCGCGACCGCGGACGAGACCTCGGGGGAGAACGCCGGCTTCATGGTCGAGCAGCTCGTACGGTTTCGGGCGATGACCGGTCCGCTCCGGGACCGCTTCCCGCACGCCATCCTCCACGCGGCGAACTCCGCGGCGACCCTTCGCTCGGCCGAGACGCACTTCGACCTGGTGCGCTGCGGCATCGCCGTGTACGGCTGCGACCCGTTCGGGGTCGACGCCGCCGCCCACGACCTGCGACCGGCAATGACCCTCGCCTCGTACCTCTCGGCGGTCAAGCCGATCCTCGGGAGAGAGAGCGTCGGCTACGGACGTCGCTGGCGGGCCGCCCGCGGAAGCTGGATCGGCGTGGTGCCCATCGGGTATGCGGACGGGTACCCGCGTGCGTACGCCGACACGGCCGAGGTACTGGTCGGCGGCCGGCGCGTCCCGGTCGTCGGGATGGTGTCGATGGACCAGATCACCGTCGACCTCGGCCCCGAGGCCGCCGACCGCGTGGGGGACGAGGTCGTACTCCTCGGAAGCCAGGGCGGTGAGCGCCTGACCGCCGAGGATCTGGCCGCGTGGCGCGGGACGATCAACTACGAGGTGGTCTGCGCCGTCGGTCCGCGGGTCCCTCGCCGGCACGGCTGATGCTCCAGGCGCTCCTCGCTCCTCTCGCCCCGCTCGCGCCCGCCGCGTCCGCCGGTTGGGTCGTCGGCGGCGGGCTGCGCGACGCGCTGCTGCAGCGGCCGGTCGCGGACGTCGACCTGGCACTCGACGGTGACGCACGCGAGGCCGCGCGGCTGCTGGCGAAGGCGCACCGAGCCGCGCGCTTCCCGCTGTCCGATGCGTTCGGAGCCTGGCGTGTGCACGGAGGGGACCTGCCGTACACCGTCGACATCACACCGCTCCAGGGTGGGAGCCTCGACGCCGACCTCGCCAAGCGCGACCTCACCGTCAACGCGCTGGCGCTCCCGCTCGGTGGGGGCGAGCTCGTCGACCGCCACGGCGGCGTCGCCGACCTGCACTCCCGCGTGCTGCGCATGGTCGGGCCGACGGTCCTGCGCGACGATCCCGTGCGGCTCGTGCGCGTCGCACGTCTCGCGTGCCAGCTCGGGTTCGCGGTCGATCCCGCCACGCGGCTGCGCGCGCGGATGGACGCAGGCGAGGTGCTGCGCAGCGCACCCGAGCGCGTCGCCGAGGAACTCCGCCGCATCGCCCGCCTCCCGGATGCGTGGCGGGGGCTCGAGACGCTGGACGACCTCGGCGTGCTCGGCGTGCTGATCCCCGAGCTCGAGGAGGGGCGGGGGCTGGAGCAGACGCCCTACCACCACAAGGATGTCCTCGGGCATACGCTCGAGGTGGTGCAGCGCGTCTGCGAGATCCGCGCCGACGCCGCCGGGGTCTTCCGCTCATCGGGACCCCAGATCGCGGCGGCCCTCGACGTGCCGCTGGCGGACGGGTTGACGCGCGGCGAGGCGCTGGTGCTCGTGGCCTTGTTCCACGACATGGCAAAGCCCGCGACGTACGCAGTCACTCCCGAGGGCCGGGCGACGTTCTTTCACCACGACCGCCGTGGCGCGGAGATGGCCGCCCAATGGTGCATCCGCTACCGCACGTCGACACGCTTCCGGGAGGTCGTTGCGCTCTGCGTACGCCGACATCTCGCGCTCGGGTTCTGCGTGCACCGCCAGCCGCTCTCGCTCCGGCAGATCGACCGGTACCTGCGTTCGACCGCGCCGGCCGAGGTGGAGCTCATGGTGCTGTCCGTCGCGGACAGGCTCGCCACGAACGGCCCGCGCACGACGCCCCCGCAGATCGAGCGGCACCTGGCGGTCGCGCGCGAGATGGCGACATGGCATTTCGCGCTCCTCCACCGCGGGCCGATCCGTCCGCTGCTCAATGGCGCGGAGCTGGCCGATCTCGTCGGCCGGGTGCCGGGACGGTGGACCGCCGACCTCGTGGAGGCGCTCCGTGAGGAGCAGGTCGTCGGGCTCGTGCGAACCGTCGCCCAAGCCGAGCGCTTCGCCCGCGACTGGGCGGACCGGCATCCGCCGGGGTAGGCTCGACGGCGTGGAGCTTCCATGGTCCGGCTGACGCGCATCTACACCCGCCTCGGAGACGGGGGTGACACCCACCTCGGAGACATGAGCCGGGCGCGTAAGACGAGTGGCCGTGTCGTCGCCTATGGCGAGGTCGACGAGCTCAACAGCGTCCTCGGCCTGGCCCGCCAGGCGCCGCTGCCCGAAGGATACGACGAGTGGATCGCAGCCATCCAGAACGACCTCTTCGACCTGGGCGCCGACCTCTGCGTGCCCGAGGGGGGCGAGCCGGGCGACCGGCTCAGGATCACGCCACAGCAGATAGCTCGTCTCGAAGCGCTGTGCGACCAGGTCAACGACACGCTCGAGCCGCTCACGAGCTTCGTGCTGCCGGGTGGCTCGCCGGCCGCGGCGGCGCTCCACCATGCGCGGACGGTCTGCCGCCGGGCGGAGCGGGCCGCGGTGGCACTCGCCGACGAGGAGGCGCTCAACCCGAACGTCATCGCGTACCTCAACAGGCTGTCCGATCTCATGTTCATCCTCGCGCGCGGCGCCAACGCCGAGGCCGGCGGTGACGTCCTGTGGGTCCCCGGCGGTTCGAGCCCGACCACGTAGCTCTGCCGGCGCATGCGCGGCGGGGCCGTTAGCGGTATCGCTGATGGACCGCGGCGAAGGTCTTCACCGCGGCCTGTTCGGCACGGATCATCGTCCGCAGCGCGCGCGGGGTTCGACGAGCGAGCGCCAGGCCGACAGCGTCACCGAGCCTGAGCTCATCGCGCCGCGCTGGGACGGAAGCGGGTCGCGAGTCGCCATCGACCACCGCGAAGAGCGACCATTCACCAGGCACGCCCTTGAGCCTCCTGGTAGCGCGGTGGGCAAGCGTCACGTCCGAGCCGATCACCAGCTCCCTCGCGGTCCGTGACACGAGGACCTCACCGGGTCCACCCTCTGCGCAGATGCGGGCTGCGATGTGCACGGTCAATCCTCGCAGGTCCGCGTCGACAATCTCGACCTCCCCGGTGTGAAGACCGGCGCGCATGTCGAGCTCCAGCTCGTCACGTGCCGCCCTGACAATGGCCGCGGCACAACGGATGGCGCGGGCCGGGCCGTCGAACGTGGCAGGATGCCATCGCCCGTGTGCTTGACCTGCTGACCCCCGAACCACCGCAGCTGATCCGCGACCAGCACGTCGTGCCGCGCCATGATCTCCCTCCACGCCTCGTCGCCGCAAGCCGCAGCGCGCTCGGTGGATGCGACGAGGTCGGTGACGAGGATCGTCGTCAGCACGCGATCCTTGCGAGGCTGGCTGCGCTGGCCGGTTAGGAACTCCTCGATCTCGGCCATGTAGGCGTTGCTGTCGCCCGCCCAGGGCACGTGGTCGACTCCTGGAAGCTCGACGTGCCGGGCACCCGGGATGCGAGCCGCGAAGTCGCAGGCGGCCATCGCGCTTCCCTCCGAGAGCCCCACGAGCGCGGCGCGCTCAGAGCCGGGCCGCGTTCATCACTACCCGGACATCCTCCATGCGCTCCTCGAGCGGCTGGGGCCCCGGGATTGGGTACGAGAGCCCCGTGCCGCGCTTGTCGAAGAGGATCAGTCGGGAGAACGAGGCGAGCCGCTCGTAGAAGCGGCCGATCGATGGCTCCGCCCCACCTGAGTTCGACGTGCGAGATGAACCCCGGGACGTAGACGAGGGTCGAACGGGCCGTCGCCGACGACCTGGTAGGCGATGCTGTCGCCGTCGGCAGCCCGCGCGTAACGAGTGCCTGGTATCTCCTGGAGCTTCCTCTTGATCGGGCCACATGGCGCTCACCCGATCGTACGCTCGGGGCCGTCGTCCTGCGGCGCCGTTCCCCGGGGCGATTGCCTGCTCGGCGGCTCGACGAGGCTCGACAGGTATGTCGCCAAGAGCGAGCGCCCGGTGGGCATCTCGCGGGCGTCGCGCCGCGGGCCGCGGGAGGGGGCAGGGGCGCGGGCTGAGCATCGCCACGACGACGATGAACCACCTGCAGAGAATGATGAGGCGCGAAACCAAGGCCGCAGGAAGTGGGCCAGGCGGCGTACCTCCCGGGCGGGCGCATGGGCGTCGGCGGCGACGCTGGGCGTGGGCTCTTTGGGCGGCGAACCGGGCGGCGCGGTTACCCGCGACGCAAGACGGCCCTGCGGCGCTCACCGCCGACGCGCGCCTTCGCCCGACCGGCGCAGCACCAGCACCGAATGCGGGTCGAGGGCCACCTCGGTGCGGGCCGGGAACTTCCGCCCGTCGTGTGCCTCCGGCTCGCTTGTTGAGATCACCAGCTCCCAACGTAGACCAAACCGGCGCGCGGGCAGCCGCACCAGCGCGCGCTCGCGGTCGGCGTTCACGACGACCAGGAACGAGTCGCCGACGATCCGCTGCCCGTCGGTGGTCGGCGTCGGGATCTCTTCCCCGTTCAGAAAGATCGCCAGGGTGTGGAGGTCAGGGTCCCCCCAATTGCGTTGGGCGACGGGGCGCCCGTCCGGGCGGAACCATGCGACGTCCGGGAGGCCGGAGCCCATCGTCTCGCGTCCGGTGAGGTACGCCCGCCGGTGGAATACCGGGTTCTCGGTTCGCAGCGCGATGAGCCGCTGGGTGAATCGCAGCAGCGCCTGCCGTGTCGGGTCGAGATCCCAGTCGTACCAGCTGATCTCGCTGTCCTGGCAGTAGGCGTTGTTGTTGCCGCCCTGGGTTCGGCCGATCTCGTCGCCGCCGGACAGCATCGGCACCCCCTGGGACAGGAGCAGCGTCGCCAGGAGGTTGCGCTGCTGGCGGGCGCGGAGCGCGAGGACGGTCTCGTCGTCCGTGGGGCCCTCCACGCCGCAGTTCCAGCTGCGGTTGTCGTCGGTCCCGTCGCGGTTGTGCTCGCCGTTCGCCTCGTTGTGCTTGTGCTCGTAGGCGACGAGGTCGGCGAGGGTGAACCCGTCATGGGCCGTGATGAAGTTGACCGAGGCGAACGGGTGGCGCCCATCCTCCTGGTACAGGTCGCTGGAGCCGGCGAACCGAGATGCGAACTCGGCGAGGCCGCCGCCCGCCCCACGCCAGAAGTCGCGCATCGTGTCGCGGTACTTGCCGTTCCACTCGGCCCAGAGCACGGGAAAGTTGCCGACCTGATACCCGCCTTCACCGAGATCCCACGGCTCGGCGATGAGCTTGACCTGCGAGAGGACCGGGTCCTGGTGGATCGTGTCGAAGAAGGCCGACAGGCGGTCGACGTCCCACAGTTCCCTCGCGAGGGCCGCCGCGAGGTCGAAGCGGAACCCGTCGATGTGCATCTCGAGCACCCAGTAGCGCAGCGAGTCCATGAT
Organism: uncultured Thermoleophilia bacterium; assembly: GCA_963777565.1. Lineage (GTDB taxonomy): Bacteria > Actinomycetota > Thermoleophilia > Miltoncostaeales > Miltoncostaeaceae > CALMEC01. The sequence continues at coordinate 508,154 of CAVZQZ010000006.1, read as the reverse complement.
CAGCCGCAGGACGCCCGGATGGACCGGGTTCAGGCTGTTGCCGGTCCCGGTGAAGTCCACGTACCGGCTGGGGTCGTCGGGATGGAGGCGGTAGTAGGAGCGGTTGTCGATGCCCTTGAAGGCCAGCATCGGTCCGTCGACGCCGCCTTCCGCGGTGTGGTTGTAGACGACGTCGAGGATCACCTCGATTCCCGCCGCGTGCAGGGCGCGCACCATCTCCCGGAACTCGCGGACCTGGTCGCCGCCCGCCCCCGTCGCCGCGTAGCGCGGATCCGGGGCGAAGAACCCGATGGAGCTGTAGCCCCAGTAGTTCACCGCTCCCCGGCCGCGCAGCTCCGGCTCGTCTGCGATGTGGTGGACGGGGAGAAGCTCGACGGCCGTGACGCCGAGGCGGGTGAAGTGGTCGATCGCCGCGGGATGGGCGAGCCCGGCGTAGGTCCCGCGAAGCTCCGGAGGGACGCCGGGATGACGGAGCGTGGCGCCACGCACATGGGTCTCGGCGATCACGGTTTCGTGCCACGGGACGCCGGGCAGGCGGTCGTCGCCCCAGTCGAACGCCGGGTCGATCACGACGCTCGACGGCATGGCGTCGGCGGAGTCGGCCCCGTCGGCCCCGCCGTCGCCTCCCCGGGGGCGCACCCGCGGGTCGGCGGTGTCCGGCGTCCCGTCGATCGCCTTCGCATAGGGGTCGAGCAGAAGCTTGGCCGGGTTGAACAGATGGCCTTGGTGCGGGGCCCACGGGCCATGCACCCGGTACCCGTAGCGCTGACCCGGCCCGACCCCCTGGACGTACCCGTGCCAGATGTGGGCGGTGCGCTCGGTCAGGGCGATCCGCTCCTCGCTGCCGTCTGCGGAGCGTAGGCAGAGTTCGACCCGCTCCGCGTGCTCGGAGAAGAGCGCGAAGTTGGTACCGTCGCCGTCCCATGTTGGCCCGAGCGGGAACGGCCGTCCCGGCCAGCTCTTCGTCACGTGCGCTCCGGAGCCAGCCACGTCACCGACAGCGGCGGAAGCGTCAGCGCCGCGTAGTGGGAGAAGCCGTGTCGTGGCTCGTCCACGGCCGTCACGGCGCCGAAGTTCCCGTGGCCGGAGCCGCCGTACACAAGCGCATCGGTGTTCAGCACCTCCCGCCATCGGCCGCCGTGGGGAAGTCCGATGCGGTAGCCCTCGCGCGGGACGGGTGACAGGTTCGCGACGCACACGAGCGCCCGGCGTCGCGCCTCGCCGAAGCGGCAGAACGCGAGCACGTTCGCCGCCGCGTCGTTCGCCTCGATCCACGCGAAGCCGGCGGGGTCCGTGTCGACTTCCCAGAGGGCGGGCTCGTCACGGTACGCGCGATTGAGGTCGCGGACGAGCTGCGCCACCCCCGCATGGGCGGGCACATCACGGAGATGCCACTCGACGCTGCCGTCGTGATTCCACTCGTGCTCCTGCGCGAGCTCGGCCCCCATGAAGAGGAGCTTCTTGCCCGGATGGGCCCACATCCACCCGTACAACGCGCGGAGATTTGCGAGCTGCTGCCAGCGATCGCCCGGCATCTTGGACAGGAGCGAACCCTTGCCGTGCACGACCTCGTCGTGGGAGAGCGGCAATACGAACTGTTCGCTGAACGCGTAGAGGAACCCGAACGTGAGGTCGTCGTGGTGGTGGGAGCGATGGATCGGATCACGCGCGAAGTACCGGAGCGTGTCGTGCATCCATCCCATGTTCCACTTGAAGTCGAACCCGAGGCCACCCATCCCGGTCGGGCGGGAGACGCCGGGCCACGAGGTCGACTCCTCGGCCGCGACCGCGATGCCGGGCGCGCGCGCGTGGGTGCGCTCGTTCAGCTCGCGGAGGAACGCGATCGCGTCCGGGTCCTCCCTCCCGCCCTGCGCGTTGGGTACCCACTCGCCCGCCTTGCGGGAGTAGTCGAGGTACAGCATCGACGCCACGGCGTCGACCCGCAGCCCGTCGGCGTGCATCTCCTCCAGCCAGTACAGCGCGCTCGCGAACAGGAAGTTGCGCACCTCGGTGCGGCCGTAGTTGAAGATCAGCGTGCCCCAGTCCGGGTGGGCTCCGCGCCGGGGATCGGCATGCTCGTAGAGCGCGGTGCCGTCGAACATCGCCAGGGCGTGGTCGTCGCGGGGGAAGTGGGCAGGCACCCAGTCGAGGATCACGCCGAGGCCGGCCGCGTGGAACGCGTCGACGAGCACGCGGAAGTCGTCCGGCGAGCCGAAGCGCGCGGTGGGCGCGAAGTACCCGGTGGACTGGTAGCCCCAGGACCCGGCGAACGGATGCTCCATCACCGGCAGCAGCTCGACGTGGGTGAAGCCCATGTCGGTGACGTAGGCCACGAGCTCCTCGGCGTGCTCGCGGTAGGTCAGCGACCGGTTGCCCTGCAGCGGGTTGCGCCGCCACGACCCGAGATGCACCTCGTAGACGCTCACGGGCTCACGCCACGGCGTGCGGCGTGGTCGAGCCGCGATCCACTCCTCGTCGCGCCACCGGTGGTGGGATGCGTCCACCACAGACGCGGTCCGCGGTGGCGCCTCCGAGGCCGCCGCCACCGGGTCGGACTTCACCCGCACCGCTCCGTCGGGGCCGCGGATCTCGAACTTGTAGCGGGTGCCGACCTCGACGCCCGGGATGAACAGCTCCCACACGCCGGCACCGCCGAGCGAGCGCATCGGGTGGGTCGCCCCGTCCCAGCCGTTCCAGTCGCCGACCACGCTGACCGAACGCGCGGCGGGCGCCCAGACGGCGAATCCGACCCCGGCTGCGCCGTCGATCTCGTGAGGATGCGCGCCGAGCGATCGCCACAGCTCCTCCAGCCGGCCCTGCCCGAGGACGTGCAGGTCGAACGAGCCGACCGTCGGCGCGAAGCTGTACGGGTCGCGGGTGCGGTGCGTCGACCCGTCGGGATAGGTGGTCTCGATGACGTAGCGTCCGGGCGGGTGCTCGGTGCGTCCCGCGAACAGCGCCTCGGCGACATGCGTGAGCGCCACGGCCTCGCCGTCGTCGCAGTTCGCGACCACCGTCTGCGCGAGTGGGCGCCACGTTCGTATGGACCATCCGCCGGCGTCGGGGTGCACGCCGAGGACCCCGTGGGGATCGTGGTGGTCGCGGGATGCCAGAAGCTCCGCGTCGCGGGTCACGTCGGTCACGACGTGTGGTCGAGCAGCTCGGCGATTGACTGGACGGGGATCGCGACCCAGGCCGGGCGGTGGCCGAGCTCGTAGCGCAGCTCGTAGACGGCCTTCTCGAGCTCGTAGAGCGCGAGCACCTCGTCGGTCACCTGGCCGCTCGGCGGCAGGAGGCCCGTCGGCTCCACCACCGTGAAGTACCCCTCCGTCACCGCCTCGCGGGCGCGCGGGAGCCAGTCGGCGGGAACGTCCGCCTGGTGGTGCAGCGCGGCCGCGCCCGCTGCGTAGGCCAGCGACCTCAGGAGCCCCGCCAGGTCTCGAAGCGGCGAGCGCTTGCGGCGGCGCTCGCTCACCGGGCGGGCCGGCTCGCCCTCGAAGTCGATGAGATGCCACGCATCGTCGCTCCACAGGGCCTGGCCGAGGTGGAGGTCGCCATGCACGCGGATCTTGCGCCCGAGGCCCGTGCTCTTGGAGACGCCGCGGAGGCGGCTGCGCACCTCGTCGCCGCGGCCGGCGATGGGGCCGAGCGCCGGATCGTCGGGCAGCGAGCCGAAGACGTCGTTCGCGAGCTCGTCCAGGGACGCGGACATAAGCGCAAGGCCCTCCGGGCTGACCTCCTCCGGCACGAACGCCGGGTCGTTCCGATCGGAGGCGAGCGTGGCGTGCAGCTCGCCGGTGGCGGCGCCGAGGCGCCGGAGCTGGTCGAGCACGTCACCGCCGCGCCCTTCCCGCAGGGCGCCGAGGATGTACTCCCATCCGTCCGTCGCGCCCACCCGGTACTCCTGGAGCATCCCGAGGGTCGCGTCCATCACCCCGCCGCGGTGCTCGAACCAACCAAGCAGGCGAGGGACGTGTGCGAAGTCGCGTGCGGCGAGGAACCGCAGGAGCTCGAGTTCGGGGTTGATGCCGGCTTCGAGTCGCCGGTAGCACTTGAGGATCATCCGCTCGTCGAACACGACCGACGTGTTCGTCTGCTCCACGCCGACCGGCCGGGCCGAGGTGGGGAGCGGGTCGAACACCTCCGCGCCGACGCTGCTTCGAAACTCGACGCCCGCGTCGCCGTGCTCGAGCGTCGCGTTGTGCCGGATGTGGCCGAGCAGCACGTCGAGGTGGCGCGGGTCCTCGAACGCGTCGTACACCTCGAGGCCGTCGAGCGGCCAGATGGCGCTCCCAGCCGGTCCGTCCGCCGCGCGGAGCGAGAGCAGCAGCTGGTAGACGTCGTGGACGCCGGTTTGGAAGCGCACTTCCGAGAGCACGATCGCGATCGGCGGGTCGCTCGACACCGGCACCCCGTTGTGCGCCGTGACGTGGGTGATGCCTTGCTGACGCGATCCGAACCAGCGCCGCTCCGCGACGAAGGCGGTGAGCGCATCGTCATCGAGGAACGAGAGATCGCCGGCGGCGAGCAGGGCGGCGGCGTCACTCATCCGGTTGCTCCAGCCGGAACCAGAAGAACCCGCGCGGCGCCAGCGTCAGCAGGTACGGCAACTCGCCGATGCGCGGGAAGTGCGATCCGCCGAGCATCTCCACCGGCGTCGCGCCCTCGAACCGCGAGAGGTCGAGCTCGACCGCCTGCGCCGACCGCGCGAGGTTGTGGACGCAAAGCAAGATGTCGTCGGCGTAGCGCCGCACATGGGCGAAGACAGTGTGATTTGTCGCCGGGAGCGTTTCATACGTCCCGAGCCCGAACACGGGATGTTGCTTGCGGAGCGCGATGAACCGCTGCGTCCAGCGAAGCAGCGACGTCGGCGAGCGAAGCTGGGCCTCCACGTTGACCGCGGCGAACCCGTGCACCGGGTCCATGAGCGGCGGCAGGTACAACTGCGCGAAGTCCGCCCGGGAGAAGCCGCCGTTTCGGTCGCCGGTCCAGTGCATCGGGGTGCGGACCCCGTCGCGGTCGCCGAGGTAGATGTTGTCGCCCATGCCGATCTCGTCGCCGTAGTACAGGACCGGGCTCCCCGGAAGCGAGAAGAGGATCGCCGTGAGCAGCTCGATCTCGTCCCGGCCGTTGTCGAGCAACGGCGCCAGCCGGCGCCTGATCCCGAGGTTGAGCTTCATGCGCGGGTCGTTCGCGTACTCCGCGTACATGTAGTCGCGTTCCTCGTCGCTGACCATCTCGAGGGTGAGCTCGTCGTGGTTGCGAAGGAAGAGGCCCCACTGGCAGCTCTCGGGGATCGCCGGGGTGTGATCGAGGATCTCGATGATCGGTGCGGCGTCCTCTCGGCGGAGGGCCATGAACATCCGCGGCATGACCGGGAAGTGGAATGCCATGTGGCATTCGTCCCCGATCCCGAAGTAGTGGACGACGTCCGCCGGCCATTGGTTGGCCTCGGCGAGCAGCACCCGGTCAGGGTATCGCTCGTCGACCTCTCGGCGCACCCGCTTGAGGTAGGCGTGTGTCTCGAGGAGGTTCTCGCAGTTGGTCCCCTCGCGCTCGAACAGGTACGGCACGGCGTCAAGTCTGAACCCGTCGAGGCCGAGGTCGAGCCAGAAGCGCAGCACGTCGAGCATCGCCTGCTGGACCTCTGGGTTGTCGTAGTTGAGGTCGGGTTGGTGGTGGAAGAAGCGATGCCAGTAGTACGCGCCCGCCTGCTCGTCCCACGTCCAGTTCGACGTCTCCGTGTCGATGAAGATGACCCGGGCGTCCTCGTACCTGTGCTTGGTGTCGGACCACACATACCACTCGCGCTTGGGGTTGTCCGGCGACGATCGTGCCGCCTGGAACCAGGGGTGGTCGATCGACGTGTGGTTCATGACCAGGTCGGCCACGACGCGCATGCTGCGCTGGTGCGCCGCGTCGATCAGCGACTTCAGGTCGTCCACCGTCCCGTAGTCCGGATGGATCTCGAGGAAGTCGGCGATGTCGTAGCCGCCGTCGCGCATCGGGGACGGGTAGATGGGCAGCAGCCAGATGCAGTCGATCCCGAGCCACTCGAGGTAGTCGAGCTTGTCGATGACGCCGCGGATATCGCCGTGGCCGTCGCCGTTGGAGTCGTGGAAGCCGCGGACGTAGACCTCGTAGAACACCGCCGTCCTGAACCAGAGCGGCTCCGCCTCGAACCAGCCGTGCCGGGCGGCATCGCTCACGGCCGCACCGCCAGCACGTGCGCGGCGCCCGGGTCAAGCCCGACGTAGTTCCCGCCGACGCGCCAGTCGAAGAACCCGTCGGTGACGGCGTCGACGACGGTGAATCGCTCCGGGAGGCCGATGTCGCCCGGCACGTGGGCCAGGCCGACCTGTCGGGCCTTGGGATCGAGGTTGACGACCACGATGACCGCCCCGGCGCCCTCGCCCTTGATATACGCCATCAACTGCGCGTTCTCGGTCTCGATGAACCGCAGCGGACCGATGCGCTGAAGGGCCGGCTGCGCGCGTCGCGCGATGTTGAGCCTGGCCGCCAGATCGAGCAGCGGGCCGTCGAGTCGGCGGCGCTTCGCCTCGTACTTCTCCGAGTCGAGGTACTCCTCGCTGCCGCGCCGCACCGGGGTCCGCTCCGCATGCTCGAAGCCGGAGTAGATCCCGTAGCTCGCGCCGAGCGTGGCGGCCAGAACGAGCCTGACCCGGAACGCCTCCTGCCCGCCGCTCTGGAGGTAGTCGTGAAGGATGTCGGGGGTGTTCGCGAAGAGGTTCGGGCGGAAGAAGGCGGCGACGTCCGGGCGGCTGAGCTCGGTGAGATAGTCGGTCAGCTCCGCCTTCGAGTTGCGCCAGGTGAAGTACGTGTACGACTGGTTGAAGCCCACCTTGCCGAGGGCGTACATCATCGACGGCTTCGTGAAGGCCTCGGCGAGGAACACGACCTCGGGGTGCTTCTCGCGCACGGTGCCGATCAGCCACTCCCAGAAGCCGAGCGGCTTGGTGTGCGGATTGTCCACCCGGAAGATCCGCACGCCGTGCCCGCACCAGAACAGCACCACCGCGCGGACCTCCTCCCACAGGGCCCGCCAGTGCGGGGTGTCGAAGTTGACGTTGTAGATGTCCTGGTACTTCTTGGGCGGGTTCTCGGCGAACTTCAGCGTTCCGTCCGGCCGGCGGTAGAACCACTCGGGATGCTCGATGAGCCACGGGTGGTCCGGGGAGCACTGGATCGCCAGGTCCAGTGCGATCTCGATGTCGTGGGCGGCGGCCGTGGCGACGAGCCGGTCGAAGTCCTCGATCGTCCCGAGCTCGGGATGGACGGCGGTGTGCCCGCCCTCGTGCGATCCGATCGCCCACGGACTCCCGGGCTCGCCCGGCTTCGCGGTGAGCGTGTTGTTGCGCCCCTTGCGGTGGGTCGTGCCGATCGGGTGGATCGGCGGGAAGTAGAGGACGTCGAATCCGAGCTCGGCGAAGCGGGGCAGGTGCTGTTCAACGCCGGCGAATCCGCCCCACGAACGCGGGAAGAGCTCATACCAGCTGCCGAACGTGGCCCGCGTGCGGTCGACGACGATCCGGTAGGTGTCGGATCGCGCTCGCTCCGGTCGGTCGGGTCTGCGGAGCATGATGTCGGCGAGCGTCTCATCCATCGCCGCGGCGAGCCGCTCGGCCTGGGGGAGCTCGGACCGGATCGCGGCGATCGCGGCCTTGACGTGATCCTTGTCGCCGCCACGCAGGCGCCGCAGCGTCGCCTCGATCAGCGTCGCGCCCTCGAGCAGCTCGCTCGCCAGATCTTCCTGACCGCCCGAGATCCGCCGGCTCATCTCTTCTCGCCATGAAGCGAAGCTGTCGACCCACGCTTCGACGGCGAGTTCGTGCGCGCCCAGTTCTTCGGCTGCGATCGTCGCGTGCCAACGGTCGGTGCCCGGGGCTTCGCCCATCGGGACCTCGACCCAGCCGTCGCCGGGCGCCCTGTGGCGCAGCACGCTGCGGAGGATTTCGTGCCCGTCGCGCAGCAGCGTCGCCGAGACGGTGACGCGGTCGCCCCTGGTCACCTTCGGCGCGTGCCGGCCGCAGTCGATGGTCGGCTGAACGTCCTCGATCGTGATCCGGGTCGGACGCGACTTCGGGGCAGGCGGCAGCATCACGGCAGCATGCCGGATTTTGCCGGTTGGTTACGCAGCAGCGGCGATCCGGTGGGTGCGTTTGCGCCCCGCGCCGAGGATCGCGGCACCGAGCACGACCAGGGCCAGCGAAATAAGCTGCGCGGTCGTGAGTCCTGCGACGACGGCGTCGTTGCGGCGGATGAACTCCACGAGGAAGCGCTCGATCCCGCCCAGGATGCACCACACGCCGAACAGCGCCCAAGGGGCGTCGAACCGCGCGCGCAGCCGCCACAGGAGCCAAAAGATCACGAGCATCGAGGTCGTCTCGTAGAGGGGGGTGGGGTGGACGAGATCGGTCGTCGGGACCTCTCCGTCGGGGTAGCTCATCGCCCACGGAAGCGAGCTCGCGGAGCCGTAGTCGCCGTCGCCGGACAGCTGGCAGCCGATCCGGCCGACGGCGTAGCCGAGGGCGAGCGCCGGCGCCGCGGTGTTCCCGACGAGGCCGAGCGGGATCCGCCGCCACATGCCCACCGCGATCACGCCGATGGCGCCACCGATGAGGCCGCCGTACCACACCAGGCCGGTGCTCGAGAACAGGCCGCCCTGGCCAGGATTCGCGATGAGGTAGTTCACGCGGGCGCCGACGAATCCGCCGATCCCCGCGGCGACGGCGATCTCCCAGGCCACGACCGGGTCACGTCCCCGATCGCGCAGGTCGATTCCTACGAAGAGGGCGGGCAGGATCAGGGCGAGCGCCGCTGTCAATCCGAAGCTGTGCAGCGTGAACGGCCCGATCTCGAACAGGTCCGGGATCACCGTGCCCCCCCCGGCCCGCCGGTGGACGCAGCACCGGGCGACTCCTCCGGGCGGTTCTGGCAAGTCATACGCATCGAGCCTCCGTTCATGCGGGAGGCACGATATCCGCTGCCGTCCCGTGCCCCGCGTCCCGCGGGCGCCGGCGAAACCCGCAACCGCGCCGGCCCTCGGATCTGACGGCTGCGCGCGCCAGGACGGTAGACTCGGTCGACCTGCCGGTCCCGCTCAGATGCCTGATCACCGTCTCCCGCAGATCTACCTGGATGACCACGCCGCGGTGGCGACGGCGACCTACGAGCTGATCGGCCGCATGATCCGCTCGCGCGCGCACCGGGACCACGCGGGTCTGCTCGTCGACGTGCGCGACGAGATCGCGGGCGATCGCCGGCGCATCGAGGAATGCCTTGCGGCGCTCGGGACGACACCGTCCCGCGTGAAGCTGGGGCTCGCGTGGCTGGCCGAGAAGGGCGGGCGGCTCAAGCTGAACGGGCGGGTGCTCGCATCGAGCCCGCTCACCCCGCTGCTCGAGCTCGAGGGGCTCGGGCTGGCCCTGGAGGCGCACCGCGCTCTGTGGCGGGCCATGGAGCGCCGTGGACCTGAGGCGGAGCGCGACGACTTCCGGGCACGCGCCGATCGGGTGGAGCGCCGGATGCGGGAGATCGAGGACCTGCGGCTGCGGGCGGCCGACGTCGCCCTCTGATCCCGGCCGGCGGGCGTCGCCTACAATCGACGCATGGACGGTGCCGAGACGCTCTCCGATTACGGTCTGCGCCGTACGCCACAGCGCATGGCGGTGCTTCGGGCGCTCGGTGACGGGCACGCGCTGAGCGCTCAGGAGGTCTTCGCCCGCGCCCGCACGCACTGCCCCGAGCTCGGGCTGTCGACGGTGTACCGCACGCTGCTGGCGCTGACCGACGCCGGGATGCTCGACGTGATCGGTCAGCACGACGGCGAGGCGACTTACCGGCGCTGCGGGGCGTCCCATCACCACCACCTCGTCTGCACCGGGTGCCGGCGGGTGGAGGAGCTCGCGGAGTGCGACCTCAGGCCGATCGAGTCTCAGATCGCCGGAGAGCACGACTTCCGGGTCGACGGACACACGCTCACCTTTCACGGCCTCTGCCGCGATTGCCGCGAGCAGCAGCAGCGCTGAGTCGCGACGACGCGCGGCGCGTCGCGCTGCGGGCACAGGGGTTCGTCGGGCGCCCCGACCGGCGGGCCGGCGCAGCCGGGGTCCTTCGCGCGCTCGGCGCGGTGCAGCTCGACACGATCAGCGTCCTCGCGCGGTCGCACGAGCTCGTCCCGTACGCACGACTCGGCCCGATCGGGCGCGGGGCGGTCGAGCCGGCGTACTGGTCGCGGCCGGCTCGGGCCTTCGAGTACTGGGCCCACGCCGCCAGCATCCTGCCGATCGAGGATTGGCCGTGGTACGCGATGCGTCGCGCTCGCCACGCCCGCGCGCTTGGAGGTCCACCGGAGCCCCGGCGGGAGGTCCTCGCCCGCCTCGAGGCCGACGGGCCGCTCACCGCGCGTGAGCTCGGCGGTGCCCGGCTCGGCGGTCCGTGGTGGGACTGGTCCCCCCTCAAGCGCGCCGCCGAGGAGCTGCTCGCCGCGGGCGACCTGGTCTGCGTTGAACGCCGCGGGTGGCAGCGGGTCTACGACCTCGCCGAGCGTGCGATCCCGGCGCACCTGCGTGAGCAGCGCCCCACGGACGAGGAGTGCAAGGTCGAGCTCGCCCGCCGCGCGGCAACCGCCCTGGGCGTGGCGACGCTGGACGACATCGCCGACTACCACCGCCAGCGCGTGTCGCGGCTGCGCTCCGTCATCGCCGACGCGGGGCTCGTCCCGGTGGAGGTCGAGGGATGGGGAGCGCCGGCATGGGCGTGCCCGGCGGCCTTCGAGGACGCCGGTGCGAACAGGCGAGGGCGTCATCGGGAGACGCTCCTGTCGCCGTTCGACTCGCTGATCTGGAGTCGCGCCCGGACGGAGCGGATCTTCGGCCTGCGTCACCGGCTCGAGGCGTATCTCCCCGCGACGCGGCGGACGCACGGTTACTTCGCGATGCCGGTGCTCGCCGGCGGGAGGCTGGTCGCGCGCGTCGACCCCGCACGGCGCAACGGGTGGCTCGTTGCCCGCGCGGTCACCGTTGAGCGGGGGTCCGCCGTCGACGCGGTCGCGCGGGCGATGGTCGAGGCGGCCCGCTGGGTCGACTGCGACGAGATCATGCTCGAACGGGTCTGGCCGCCCGAATGCGAAGCGCCATTGCGAGCAGCCCTGCACGTGGCGACACGAGCCATGTGAGGGCGAACAGGCCGGTCGCAACCAACACCACCGCGCCGCCCGCCGCGACCCCGCCGTGGTAGGAGAGGTAGAGCCCCCCGACGCCCGCGGCGATCCCGAAGAGGATCGCCACCGCGATCGTCGTCCCGATGCGGCGGCAGACGAGTCGTGCCGTCGCCGCCGGAGTGACGAACATCGCGAGAACGAGCACGTTGCCGATCGCCCCCACCGATACCACCACCGCCAGCGCCAGCGCCACCAGCAGCAGCCCGTCGATCCAGGCGGTGCGGACGCCCGCCGCGCCAGCCGCCTCGCGATCGAACGAGCTCGCGATGAGCGGGCGCCGCACGGCGAGCAGCGCGCCCAAGACGACGGCGCCCACGAGCGCCGTGACCACCAGATCGGCTCGCGACACGCCGAGCAGGCTGCCGAACAAGAACGACGTGACGTCGCGGTCGAGTGGACCGAGTGCCGAGGCGAGCAGCGCACCGGTGGCGAACATTCCCGTGAAGACGACCCCGATCGCGGTCTCGTCGCTCGTGCGCGTCGATCGTGATGCGAGCAGGATCCCCGCCGCCGCCACGAGTCCTGCGATCAACCCTCCCACGATGATCGAGCCACCGAACGCGGCCGCGAGGATCGCGCCGGGGAAGATCGTGTGCGAGAAGGCCTCCACGGTGTACGGAAGGCCGCGGACGACGACGAAGACGCCGAGCGCGCCCCCCATGACGCCGACGATCATCAGCTCGAGCCCCGCCCTGGTGACGAGCTCCGTGGTCCACGGGGCCGTGAGCCAGTTCACCCGTTCGCTCCATGGTCGTGGTGCGGGGGATGATCGTGGTCGTGCGCGTGGTCGTGATCGTGATGGGCGCCCTCGTCGAGCACGCCGACCGGCCGTCCGTCGCTCGGGTCCAGCACGAGCAAGGTGCCCTCGTAGGTGCGGGTCAGGGTTTCGGCCGTGAACGTCTCACCGGGTGGCCCGTATGCGATCAAACGGCGGTTGAGGAACAGCAGCCGGTCGCAGGTGCGGGCGGCGTCGTTCAGGTCGTGGGTCGCGACCAGCAGCGTGACACCGCCGTCGCGGAGCCGGTTCAACGCGTCCTGGATGATCCGCGCGCTCGCCGCATCGACACCGGTCAGGGGCTCGTCGAGGAGCATCACGCGCCCGCCGTGCGCCAGGGCACGCGCGAGGACGACGCGCTGTCGCTGCCCGCCGGAGAGCTCGCCGAACACGCAGTCGGCGTGGGCGCCCATGCCGAGCTCGTCGAGCGCGCGGTGGGCGATCCCGCGCTCACGGCGGCCAAGCGGTCGCCACCACGGCGTGGCCGAGTACCGGCCCATGAGTGCCACGTCGAATGCGGTTGCGGGAAAGTCGAGGGCCGCCCGGTCGCCCTGCGGAACGTATGCGGGCGCGCCCTGCAGTCGTGCCGTGCCCGTGTGCGGCAGCAAGCCGAGTATCGCCCGGAACAGCGTCGACTTGCCGGCGCCGTTCGGGCCGATGACGCCCACGATGCAGCCGGCGGGGGCGGCAAACGTCACGTCGTCGATGGCCCGCCGCTGGCCGAACGCGACCGAGAGGCCCGTTACCTCGACGGCGGCGTCGCTCAACCGGGCCCCATCCCCGCGATGATCGCGTCCATGTTGGCCCGCATCATGCCGAGATACGTCCCGGCCGGCGTGCCGGCGGGGCCGAGGGTGTCGCCGTACAGGGGCTTGCCCAGAGTCGCGCCGGCCTCCTCGGCGATCGCCCGCTCCAACCGGGGATCGACCGACGACTCGGGAAACACGGTGCGAACGCCCTCCCGGCGGATCGTGGCGGCCAGCGCCGCCACGTCGTTCGCGGCCGGCTCGGCGGCGGTCGAGAGCGACGGGATGACCGTTCCGACGACCCTGATCCCGAAGTGCCTCGCGAAGTAGCCGAAGGCGTCGTGATCGGTCACGATCTCGCGGGACGCGGCGGGGACCGCCGCGATGCGCGCGGTGAGCTCGGCGTCCAACGCCTCGATCTGGGCGACATAGCGGTCCGCGTTCGCGCGGTAGGTCTCGGCGCCGGCCGGATCGGCGGCTGCCAGGCCCGTCTCGATGTTCCGCACCATGGTCACCGCGTGGACCGGGTCGAGCCAGACGTGCGGATCGCCCGCGGGCTCCTTGTCGTCGCCCGGCAGCGGTTCGATGCCGTTCGTCGCGACCACACGGACCGGGTCGCCGCCGGCGTTCGCCACGACCTGATCGAGCCAGTCGTCGAGCCCGAGGCCGTGCTCGACGACGACCTGGGCGTCAGCGACCGCGGCGACGTCGCTTGGCGTCGGTTCGTACTCGTGGGGGTCGGTGTTCGGCTGGAGAAGCTGCGACAGGGCGATTCGTGTTCCGCCGACGTTTCGCGTGAAGTCGGCGAGCTGCGTGGTCGTGGCGACGACACGCACGCCCGAGCCATCCGGCGACTCTCCTGTGCCGCAGCCGGCGAGCACGGTCGCGACGAAGAGCGCGGCGGTGAGGAGGACGGACACGCACGGTCGGCTTCGCACGTGCCTCATCCTCGACTAGATGAGAATAAATATCAAGTAGGAACGGCTGTCAGTCGTATCCGCATGCGGTCGCGAACAGCGCACCCCGCCGCCACCGTCACGAAGACGCCGGCCGCGACCACCGCGATGCCGGCGCCGGGTGGCGCGTCGAGCTGATAGGCGAGCCAGAGCCCGGTGACGCCCTCGCCGGCGGCGAAGGCGATGCCGGCGGCTTGCAACGCGACGACGCGGGTGGTGAGCATCCGCGCGGTGGCGGAGGGAACCAGGAGGAGCGCCGAGACCAGCAGGCTCCCGACCGCGCGCACCGAGACCGCGACCGTGCCGGCCAGCAACAGCATCAGGACGAGGTCGACGATCCGCACGCGGCGCCCGTCGGCGATTGCGAGCTCCCGGTGGAACGTCGACGCCACGAGGTCCCGCCCGAAGACGAGGGTGGCCGTGATCGCGAGACACGCGATCACCGCCGTGCGAGTTACGTCGTCCCATCCGATCGCGAGGAGGCTGCCGAAGAGCAGCGCGTTCGCGCGGACGCCGGGATCGGTGATGTCGCTCACCAACACGGCGCCGATCGCGAGGCATGCGGCGAGGACGATCGCGACTGCGACGCCATTGGCGAGTTCGGGCCGGTGCGCGAGCCACGTGAGCCCGAGGGCGAGGACGATCGCCGCGACGAGCGAGGCGCCGAACAGGCTCCATCCGGCGATCGCCGCGATGACCAGGGCCGGGAAGGTCGCGTGGCCCACGGCATGGGTGACGAACGCGAGGCGACGGGTGACGACCCACGTTCCGAGCAGTCCGGCCGGGATCGCGAGGATGAGCACCGCCGCGAGCGCCCGCTGCATGAACAGCGGCCTGAACGGGTCGATGATCGCGTCGAGGGCTGACACAGCCTGGTTTGTATCCCATTCGCGGGCGGTGCGGGGCAGCCGGGGCCTTAACCAGGCCTTCATATGAGTCACAGGTTGACCTGAGGTTGCCCGCCTACGGTCTGTCAATCGGTCGATGTCTGTCTCGAGGAGGATGCTCGTGGTACGGCTCAGCAAACGGACGATTGCGCTGGTCTCGGCGGGGGCGCTCGGCGTCGGCGGCGCCACCATCGGTTGGGCCGCGACCTCGGGGAGCGACAAGTCCCCGGCGGCGGCACTCGCCGAGGCGCTCAACAAGAACGAGGGCACGAACCTCACCGAGGCAGACATCCGTCAGGCGATGGAGGACATGTTCAAGGCCCGCCTCGACGCGGCGGTGAAGGCCGGCAAGCTCACGCAGGCGCAGGCGGACGAGATGCTGCAGCGGTACAAGAACGGGCCGCCGCCGACGGGGCGTGCCGCGCACCGGTCCGAGCGAATCGCGCCCGTGGCGAAGGCGCTGGGGATGACCGCCGAGGAGGTCTACTCGGCGCTGAGGTCGGGCAAGAGCCTGGCGAAGCTGGCGGAGGCGAAGGGCGTTTCGCGGGCGAAGCTGCTCGCGGCGATCAAGGAGGGGATCCAGGCCGAGGCGAAGGAGCACGGCCGCACCCTCTCGGCTGCCGAGCTCGACGCCGCCGCTGCGCGGATGGCCGACGCCACGGGGCCCGGCGAGCGGGGCGGGCACCGCGGTCGCGGCTACCGCGGGTTCGGCCCCGGTTTCGTCCCTGAAGGCTTCGGCCCCGGTGAGATGCCTCCCCTCGGGCCCTAGGCGGGCCGGAGCCCGGTCGTGTGACACACCGCTCGTCCCGGTGTGTCACGCCACCGGTTGGCCTGCTCGCGTCTAGTAGCGGCGGGCGCCGGCGTACTGCGTGGCGTAGTAGGGCTCGGAGAGCGAGGAGATCTTCACCACGTCGCCGGTATGCGGAGCGTGGACGAAGTACCCGTTCCCGACGTACAGGCCCTCGTGATGGATGTAGCCGCTCCGGTCTGCGAAGAACACCGCGTCGCCGGGTGCAAGCTGCTCCGGTGAGATCGGGGTGCCGGCCGCGGCCTGCTGCGCGGCGACCCGCGGCAGCGTCACGCCGTGCTTGGCGTAGACGTACTGCACGAGGCCGGAGCAGTCGAACCCGCTCTTCGGGCTCGTGCCGCCCCACTGGTAGCGGGTGCCGATGAAGCTCACGGCGAGCTGCACCGCGGACGGGCCGGCGCCCTTGCCGCCGCCCGGAACGATGGTCGCCGGGCCGTACGCCGCGGGTGCCGCCACCGTGCCCTGGATGCCGGGCGCGACGCCCGGGGCGACCGGGATCGCGATCTGCGAGGCGCGCCGGTCGGTGAAGACGCTGCCGGCGGCGTCACCGCCGAGCTCCGCGTAGTAGCGGCTCACGTTGCGGTACCAGTTGCTGTTGAGCTGGGTCGGGTCGTTCGTGGCGCCGAGCGGTGCCCAGCGGCGCTGGATCTGCGCGATCGTCACCAGGCCGGAGCCCTTGTAGAGGCTGCCGCCGAGGTTCCGCGCGGCCGCGGCGATCGCGTCGTCCCAGGTCGGGTACACGATGCCAGGACCCATCCCGAACGGGTTGTGGATGCCCTGCGAGGGTCCGTACGTGCCGAAGCTGGTCTCTGCCCCGGAGATCGCCACGAGCAGCCGCGGATCGAGTCCGACGGCCGTGCCCTGGTACACGAACACCGCTCCCAGTCCGGACAGCGGGCTGCCCTTGCCCGCGAGGTAGCTGTCGAGCTGGCTCGACAGGTTGGCGTCGATCGTGGGGACGGTCGACGAGACCGGAGCGAACGGAAGGCCCGAGGAGAGGAAGAACGGGCTCGCGGACTGCTGAGCGGCCGCCTTCTCCCGGGCCTCCTTGAGCAGTTTGTCGACGGCGGCCTGGAGCTCTTCGACCTTCGCCGTCTTCGTGGACTTCTGTTCCTCGAGCTGCGCCTCTCGGGCGAGCAGGTCGGCCTGCTCGGGCTCGGGCGCCGTCTCGAGGCGGGAGCGGACGTCCGCGAGGTCCGCGGCGATCGAGGCGAGCTCGTCCTCCGCCGCTGCGAGGGCGACGACTTCCGGGGTGTCCGGATCCAGCTCGACGTTCGGTGCCGCGACGTCCGCGACCGGCGTGGGCGGCACAGGTGGGACGGCGGCGTCGGCGAGCGAGTTGGCGACGAGGTTGTCGACGATGTTCTCGGGGGTTGCCGCCTCGGGTGCGGACGGCGCGACGTTCCACGTCCCGCCGGTTGGCGTGACCTGCCAGGTGTTGGCGGTGGGCGGCGATGCGGGCTGTGGACCCGACTGAACGGTCCATTCCCCGTCGGCGAGCGCCGGTCCGGCGGCGACCGCGGCGATGGCCATCGTCGCCGTCAGTGCGCGGCGGATCGGCAGTCGGCGTCCAGCCAGTCTGGTGAGGCGTCCAGCCATTCTGGGTTCACAATCGGCCGCAGCCGCTGAACCTTTAGGTTTTTTCGCCCGACGGAGACGTCGAGGCGGAGGCCGTTAGGGCCGGACAGCGCCCACGTAGTCGCCGCGTCCCGACATCGAGACGACCCTGACGACGTCGCCCGTGTGCGGGGCGTGCACCATCTGCCCCCCGCCGATGTAGATCCCCATGTGGCCGAGCCCGTGGAAGAACACCATGTCACCCGGCTGGAGCGGGCCGACGACCCGCGGGAACTTCGCCCAGATTGCCCCGGTGTAGTGCGGGACCGAGATGCCGACCTGCGCGTACGCGTAGCTCGCGAGGCCGCTGCAGTCGAAGCCGGAGGGTGATGCGCCACCCCAGACGTACGGGACTCCGAGGTACCGGAGGGCGATCTGCGCAGCCTGCGCATTCGACGCGCCTCCGCCGCCGCTGACGACGCCGGCGCTCCCCACCGCCAGGCCGGCGCTCGCCACCGCCAGGCCGGGGTTCGGGGAGCTGCTCGACTGGCTGCGTACGCGCTCGAGCGCGATGCGCTGAGCCGCGAGGGCCTCACGCCGTTCGCGGGCGCGCTCGGCGGCCAGCATCGTGGCGAGCCGTCCCTTCGCGCCGGCGAGCACCGCTTGGCGGCGGCGAAGGAGGCCGGTCACCACGTCGCGCTGGTGCTTTCGGGTCGCGACCTCGTCTTCGGCCCGCTTGCGGTCGGCCACCAGCTCACGGCGCTTCGCGATCGCCTCGTCGCGCAGCACCTGAACGCTCTTCACCAGATTGGCGTCCTGCTGGGCTGCGCGGTCGAGCACTTCGACGCTGTCCATCGCCGCCGAGACGCTCACGTGTGACAGCAGCAC
This sequence comes from uncultured Thermoleophilia bacterium, assembly GCA_963777565.1. GTDB lineage: Bacteria > Actinomycetota > Thermoleophilia > Miltoncostaeales > Miltoncostaeaceae > CALMEC01. Next base: position 490,295 of record CAVZQZ010000006.1, on the reverse strand, counting down.
CTGCATCGTCGATGGCGGTGGCTTGAGGTAAGCCGCCCGCAGTCGCCCCGCCAGGATCTCTCGTGAGCGTGCGAGGTCCCTGTTGGCCTTGCGGAGTACGACGCGGTTGTGGGCGATGCGCGTGGTGATCTCGTCGAGCCGGAAGACGGCGCCGTTGTACGCCTCGGCCGCGGTCTCCACCTGGCTGTCGATCGCGGCGACCTCCGACTGGATCTGGGCGACGCGGGCACGGAGCTCCGAGATCGAGGGCGCGCCAGAGGCGAGCTGGGACCCGATCGCAACGACGGCGAGGGCCACGAGCGATGCAACGCCGAATCGCAGACTGGTGATGGTGAACCGGACCAGGATTGCCTTTCGGACGCAGGACCGCCAGGCGGGCCCGAAGTGAGCGGGCCACGGTAACAGCGGGACAATATTTGTCCAAATAGCGGAGTTCTGAAATCCTCATTGCGCAGACGGCCGCCGGGGATGCCGAAGCGCATTGACCATGCCGGTTCGGATCACGACAATGCTGCCCGTGGGAGCCCATCGCAGCCGGATCCGGTGGGTCGTCGTCGCCGCAACGGCGATTGCGGTGTTGGCCCCGGCAGCGGTGCGTGCCGCCGCTTCGCAGGGCGCGCTCGCAAACCCCGGCCTCCCCCCGGTCGTCGCCGTCCCCGAAGTCGGGGGGACCGTATCGGCGACCCAGGCGACGTCACGGTACGTGTTCCCCGTGTTCGGCACCAACGCCAAGTTCTCCAGCGACTACGGCTCACCGCGGGCCGGGACAGGCTGGCATCACGGCAACGACATCTTCGCTCCGATCGGCACGCCGGCGCTCGCCATCGCCGACGGGGTGCTGTCGAAGGTCGGCGTCAATACCCTCGGCGGCAACCGGCTGTGGCTTCGCGACGGTCTGGGCAACACGTACTACTACGCCCACCTCTCCGGGTACGCGTCGCACGTGGCGGACGGCGTCCGCGTCCGCGCGGGGGAGATCATCGGGTTCGTCGGCAACACCGGCCAGGCCATCACGACCCCTCCGCACCTGCACTTCGAGATCCACCCCGGGGACGGGCCGAGCGTCGACCCGTACCCCTACCTGCTCGCGTGGCAGCGGGGCACGGACGTCGCGCTCGCATTCACCGCGGCGGTGGCCGCACGTGGGCAGGCACCGGCCGTCGGGGCGGTGCTCGTGGGGCAGGAACCCCCCGTCGAGCAACGCGACGACTTCGGCGACGGGCTTGCGGAGGCGGTGCCCTAAGCGGGGGCACGGGTGCGCGTCAGTCGAGGCGGAACGCGCCTGACGCGACGACCACCGCCGAGCCGCCGACGTCCACCCGCGTGATGTCGCCGGCGTCGCCGTGCGCAACCGCGAAGAGGGTGCTCGGGCGGCCGATCTCGGCGCCCTGGCTGATCACGATCTCCTCGCCGAACGCGATCCGGCCATGCCGCGCGAGGTGGCACGCGAGCGGACCGGCCGCGGAGCCCGTCGCGGCGTCTTCGGGGACGCCGTCGGCCGGCGCGAACATCCGCGTCGTCCACCGGGTTCCCGACCCCGCGAAGCAGTTGTATCCGACGATGGGCGACGCCGTAGCCGCCAGCTCCTCGAGCGCGACCAGGTTCGGGGCGAGCGCGGCGACGGCGTGCTCGTCGTCCAGGGCGACATAGACGTGCGGGATCCCGTTGTCGTAGGTCTCGACCGGAAGCGCGGAGGCTTCGACGCCGAGGGCCTGCAGGAGTGGCCCGGGATCGGGATGCTGCGTGACGGACGGGATCGGTTGGCGCATCCAACCAAACGCCCTCGTTCCCGCTCGGTTGGTGAGCTCGATTGGGATGTCGCCGGCCCCCGTCGCGAGGGTGATTCGATCCCGATCCCGTTCGATCCCGAGGGCGACACCGGTGCCGAGCACCGGGTGGCCGGCGAAGGGCAGCTCGCTCGCGGGGGTGAAGATCCGCACCTTGGCATCGGCGCCGCTCGGCGGCGGGAGCACGAACACCGTCTCGCTGAAGCCCATCTCGAGCGCGAGCGGTTGCAGGAGTTCGTCGGGGATCGCGCCGCCGTCCGTGAAGATCGCGAGTTGGTTTCCGGCAAGCGGCCGGTCGGTGAACACGTCGACGATCAGAAACGGAAACCCGGGCATCGTTCGAGGCTACCGCCTCCCGCGCGCCCTATTGTTACCGGCCGATGGAGCGGCCGAAACGCGACGATGTCCTGGAAGTGAGCGTGGGCGATCTCGCGTTCGGAGGGCGTGGGGTCGCGCGCGCGGACGGCTTCGTGGTGTTCTGTGCCGACACGGCGCCCGGCGATCGCGCGCGTGTCCAGGTGCGCAAGGCGCGGCGTCGCTTCGCCGAGGCGGAGCTCGTGGAGGTGCTCGAGGCGGGGCCCGACCGAATCGTCCCGCCATGCCCATACGTTCCACGGTGCGGCGGCTGCCGTCTCCAGCATGTCGGCTACGAGGCTGCGCTGCGTGCCAAGCACGCCCAGGTCGTCGAGCACCTCGCCCGCATCGGGCACCTGGAGGACGTGACGGTCCTCGACCCGGACCCGGCGGTGGAGCTGTTCGGCTACCGCAACAAGATGGAGTACTCAGCGGCGCCGGGCCCGGACGGCCTGTCGCTCGGCTTCCACATGCGGGGACGGTGGGACGAGGTGGTGGACATCTCTGAGTGCCTCCTCGCGACGCCGCTCGGCAACCGGTTGCGTGAGGCGGTGCGCGGGTGGGCGGTGGACGAAGGTATCGCGCCGTACGACCAGCGTTCGCAGCACGGGTTGCTCCGCCATGTCGTGGTGCGGGTGGGCGTCAACACCGGCCAGGGGCTCGTCTCGGTGGTCACCGCTCCGGGGGCGGAGGACGTGGTCGATCGCCTCGCCCCGCGGCTCGTGGCGGCCGAGCCTCAGCTGGTCGGACTCGTTCACGCTATTAACGACGGGGTTGCGGAGGTCACCGGTGGGCTGCCGTCGCGCGTGGTGTGGGGGGACGATCGGCTCGAGGAGCAGGTGCTCGGCGTCAATCTTCGCCTTTCGGCGGGTGCGTTCTTCCAGACCAACACGAAGATGGCGGAGCGGTTGTACGAGCGGGCGGCGGAGGCCGCGGGGTTGACCGGCGGCGAGGTGCTGTACGACCTCTACGCCGGCGCGGGCAGCATGGGTCTGGTGCTCGCCCCCAGGGCCGCGGAGGTCGTCGCGATCGAGATCGTCGAGGAGGCCGTCCGCGACGCGGAGGCGAACGCGCGGGCGAACGGGTTCGACCGATACCGGGCGATCTGCGGCGACGTTCGGGTGGTGCTCCGCGAGCGGCACGGGGAGTTGCCGGCGCCCGATGTCGCGATCGTGGATCCGCCCCGCGCGGGCCTGTCGGGTGGCGCGGTGCGGCGAATCCTCGAGCTCGCTCCCCCGGTGCTGGTCTATGTCTCGTGCCACCCGGCGACCTTCGCCGACAACGCCCGCCGGTTCGTGGACGGCGGCTACCGGCTGGAGTGGGTGCGTCCCGTGGACATGTTCCCGCAGACCCCCCACATCGAGGCGGTCGCCCGTTTCGTTCGGGAGTAGTTCCGGCCAGTCGTTGGGTGAACGCCGGGCGCCAGACGCTCCGATCAGGGTGGCAGCCCGGCTTGTCCACCCGATCGGGAGGCATCCCGAACCGGCGGGCTCCGCCGCGCCGCGTCGTCACCGACGTCGTTGATTGCGCGGGGGGTGCGCACCCTGCTGTCGGGACACGTTCCCCCGTTCGCGGGGTAGGACGATGTCCGGGACCATCAGACGCGCGTCAGGTGGCGCTGCCCGAGCATCGATCGGGCGTCGGCAGCATGAGGGGCGGCCCTGCGGACAGCGTGACGACGGCAGCCAGCGTGTTTGGGAGCGCTGACCGTCGTCGCTGCGGTGACGGCGCGCGTCGAGCCGCCACTCGGCGTACGCCGGACGCCAAGTGGCGGCCCGGGGACCCGGGCAGCGATGAGTGGCGCGGGTGGGCGGGTTAGCGGCGTCTGCAGAGTGGCCAGTGACTGGCCATGCCGCGCTTGAACGCCCAGGCAGCTGCGAGGGCGGCGGCGTATGGGTCGGTGCGAGAGAACTTCGCGTAGGGGGTGGCGCGCCAAAGCGGCGCGCCGAACTGGAAGAGGCCGACGTAGCGGCCGTTCTTCGCGTTCGGGTTGAGCGTGGACTCGCACGTCGCGACGCGGCCGAGGCGGGCAAGCGGGACCCCGTAGGCCGACGCGGCGACGCGCAAAGCATGGTTGACGCTCGCCGGTCCCGCGACGGTGTCGGGGCGGCGAAACTTCGCGACGGCGAGGCGATGGGCGCGTCGCTCGCTCGCGAGCTGCGCGCGCAGCCTCCCGACCTGCGACTGCGCTCGCTCGAGTTCGATGCTCGTGGCCTCGGCGGCGTCTGACGTCGGGATGAGCAGTGCGCTCGAACCGGCTCCTGCGGCGAGCAGAAGCACTCCGGTGGCGATCCATCGTCGGTTCAGGGGTACCTCCCCGTCGGCATTTCCCCGCCGACCTCGGGCCTCCCCATGAACCGGGGAAGCGCATGCGCCGCGGGGCGGAATCCGCGAAACCTCACCGCGGCAAGCGGCGCATGGTGCCAGCGGACGCGGTCGTCGCGAAATCGGGCGGGTGAGCGCCGACGAGGTCCGGGAACGTCAGCGCCGGGAGATGCCCCCGAGGTTTGCGGACGTCGATCGGCGGGAACATCGGATGAAGTGGTTCACGTCAAGGAGAGAACGTGTAATGGGATTCATCCTCAGTCTTGCTCTCATTGCGGTCGGCGCGATCCTGCGCTGGGGCGTAACCGCGGCCGCCGATGGGGTCAACCTCGATGTCGTCGGCCTGATCCTCATCGTCATCGGACTCGTCGCCTTCCTGCTCGCGATGATCGAATGGTTCGGGTGGTGGACGTGGCGCGAGTCGCGACGGCCGGTCGTGACGCGGCGCGTGGTACGGCGCCGTGAGGAGACCGTCGACGTGCCTCCGCGCAAGCCCTAGCCATCCGCGACAGAGCCGGTGGTCGGGGCGGGGGCTCGCCCGCGCCTGCCCCGACACGCGGATGGCCAAACCGGCGCCGCGTCCGGGCGATCGCTAGTACGGCGGTTGGGCCTCGTGCCACTCGCCGATCGCCCGGAACGCCGCCCAGAATGCTCGTTTCGCGTTCTGCTCGTCGAGCGACTCGTCGATGTCGGGGACGTAGAGCGCCTCGATGGTGGGGGTCCAGCGCTGAACGACTCCCGGCTGGTGCGTGAGCGGCTCCGCGAGCGGGTAGTCGAGGTGGTTGATCGCATCGAGCGCGCGCTCGCCCATCGGCACGACGAGCTTCGGCATGACGATCGCGATTTCCTCGGCGAGCCACGGCGGGCAGAGCTCCGCCGCGTCGGACTCGGCGAGATGGCTGCACTTGATCGCGAGCGTCCCGTACATCGTCATCGGGTCGATGCCGAGGCGCTGCACGCTTTTCAGGATCGCGGTGCCCGCCCGGCCGAAGAACGCGACTCCCTCCTGGCGCTCGGCGAGGCTCGCCGACCACTTCACCATCATGATCTCGGCCTGGGGCGAGCCGGATGCCAGGACCGGGAGCTCGTCCTTCGGTGCGCAGTGGCGGCACGCCAGGATGTCGCGGTTGAGCGCCTCGATCTCTGCGATGGAACGGCGCAGGTAGGCGTCCTGGATCTCTGAGGTGGATCCCGCCGGTGTTGCGCCCTGCTTCGGTCTCGGCCGGATCTGTCGGGGCTCGTTGCCTGGTGTGTCGGGGGTCATTGGCGACGCATCTATTGGACCTGCGGGGTGGGAAATCCTGCGTGAAACGCGTTTCAGTTCGACGGGGCCGTTGGACGGCGTCTCTCACGCGCGATCCGGGTGCGAAGCCCGCGCCGCCGCTGCACCGGCTCGGCGTCCACCAACGCGTCGAGGAACTCCCGCGGCGACGTGAACGACCGCATCCGCAGGTGTGCCGAACCGAGCTCCTCGACGGCGTTCGCTCCGCTGCCGGCGGTGGTCAGCATCCCGAAGCGCTGGGCGAGGCGCGCGGCATCCACGCCGGTAGCGGCACGCCCTGTCGGGGCGGGGCCGCTCAGCGACTCGAAGCAGTCGAGCATCCCGCGGTGGCGACGCAGGAGGTCCTGGCTCGGCGGCTCCGCCCAGACCGGATGCGGCACCAGCACCAGCCCGCCCTGCCCGTGGATCGCGTCGGCGGTCTCCTCCAGCCCGAGCCCATGGGGGATGGCGGTGCGCAGGAAGAGGCCCACCAGGCCACCGTCGCGCGAGCGCACCGACTGGCCCGGGATCACCAGGAGTCGCGATCGCGCGATGCGGGCCGCCTCCAAGCCGGCGGCGGGGCCGGACTCGCCGATAAACGCGACGGCGCCGATCCCGCGGGCGACGCATGCGTCCACAAGCTCTCGCGGGGTGAGCTCCGGTCCGGGATGGGCCCGCAGGTCGGCCAGGATGCGACCGTGGACCGGCGCAACGCTGGCGCCGTCGGCCTGCGCGGCGTCAGCGTAGAGCGCTTCGAGCTCCTCGGCGATGACGTCCCAGCTCCGGCCCGCCGCGCGCGCCGACGCGTGGGCACCGAGCGCCTCGCGCCGGTCGGCGTCGCCCGCGAGGTCGGACACCGTCGCCGTCCACAGATCACGTGAGAAGGGCGCCAGTGCGAGACCCTCGGTTCCGTGCCGGATGAGCGCGTCAGCTTCGGCGCATCTCGGGACGATGATCGCGAGCCCGCAGGCCATCGCCTCCCGCGCCGCCGAGCCGGCGAGGTCGTCGGGTGTGCTCACGAGCCCGATCCGGCCCGCGGCGAACGCCTCGGCTCGGGCCTCGGGCCCGCTGTCCGGAATGACGACGACCCGGTCGCGCAACGTCTTCGGGACGCTGGCCCGGGTGCGCCAGGGTGCCTCTGGCGGCGCCAGGATCGTCACCTGGCCGACTGCGTCGAGGTCGAGCTTACGCACCACCGTCATCGCGAACCGCAGGCCCGCGCGGTCTGCTCCACGCGCGATCACCACGAGCCCGGGCGCCCCGTCGGACGGGACGGGGGGGTGGAAGCGCTCGAGGTCGACGCCGCCCGGGACGACCTGGCAGTCGCGGGCGAACATCTCCGACACCGCGCGACGCGCGGTGTCGCTGGTGGCCGCCCAGACGTCCACGCGGCCCATCGCGCGCTCGAGGAGCGGCTGCACGAAGGCCACGCCGGCGAGTTGCTCCGGGCGGTGGAAGGTCATCGCGGTGACGCCGCGCGCGTGTCGCAGCGCCGCGAGGGCGGGGCTCGGAGCGAGCGGCTCGTGGATGTGGACCACGTCGAACGGCACCGCCGACAGCGTGTCCTCGAGGGCGGAGGCCAGATCGATCGGGCCGCCGATTCGCCGCCTGGGACCGGCCGGCAAGGCGCGTCCGAGCGGAACGACGACCACCTCGCCGGGGCCGGCGAGCGCGGCGGAGGTGTCACCGTCGCGAAGCGCCCGGAGGCGCCGCCGCCCGTCGTCGAGAAGCTCGGGGCCGGTTGCGGGCGTGAGGATGCTCACCCGGTGCCCGCGGCGTGCGAGTGCCCGGGCCTCCTGCTCGATCCGCCAGGTCAGATCGTCGTGCGGGGGCCACGCATGCGGTGAGACGACGGCGATCGAGCGGGACCGGAACTCGGACACCGGCCGACCTTACCACCAGTCGCCGTGGCACCGGCCCGCCGGGACGCCCGCGCAACCGGGATGCCGATGGCAGCCCGGCTCGACCGAACCGGGCCGCCGTCGACGCGAACGGAGGGACTACTCGGCGGCGTTCGCCGCGGTGATCGAGTCGGCCTCGGCCGGAGTGGCCTCCGCGCCGGTGAGCACGCGGTTCGACTCGCCACGGATGAACGCATCGGTGAGCTCCCGGCAGACATCGTCGGGGTGCTGCACCGGCGGGCTCTTCATGAAGTACGACGACGGGCCCTCCAGGGTGCCGGACAGACCGCGGTCGAGCGCGAGCTTCCCGCAGCGGACGGCGTCGATGACGATGCCGGCGGAGTTCGGCGAGTCCCACACCTCGAGCTTGAGCTCCATGTTGATCGGGACGTCTCCGAAGGCCTGACCCTCGAGACGGATGTGCGCCCACTTGCGGTCCGTCAGCCACGGCACGTAGTCGCTCGGACCGATGTGGATGTCGCGGGCGTCGATCTCCTGTCCGAGCACCGAGGTGACCGCGTTCGTCTTCGAGATCTTCTTCGAGGCGAGCCGCTCCCGCTCGAGCATGTTGAGGAAGTCGGTGTTTCCGCCGAAGTTGAGCTGGCTGGTGTGCAGCATCTTCACGCCGCGCTCGCGCATGAGGCGAGCGAGCGTGCGGTGCACGATCGTGGCGCCGACCTGGCTCTTGATGTCGTCGCCGATCGATCGGCAGGCCACGCTCGACGAAGCGCTGCTGCCAGTATGGCTCGCGGCCGATGAACACCGGCACGCAGTTCACGAACGCGCAGCCGGCGTGCAGGATCTGCTCGACGTACCACTTGGTCGCGTGCTCGGAGCCCACCGGCAGGTAGCTCACGACGACGTGCGTGTTGGTGTCGCTTGAGAAGCTGCACGATGTCGGCCGTCGGGCCAGGTGCCTTGGTGATGACCTCGCTGAGATACTTGCCGAGGCCGTCGTGCGTCATGCCGCGCTGCACCGTAACGCCGATCTTCGGCACCTCGGCGAAGCGGTAGGTGTTGTTCGGCTCGGTGTAGATGGCCTCGCCGAGGTCGCGACCAACCTTGCGGGCGTCGATGTCGAAGGCGGCCGTGAAGTTGATGTCGCTGACGTGGTAGCCGCCGAGATTGACGTGCATCAGGCCGGGGACGAACTCGTCGTCCGTCGCGTCACGGTAGTACTGGACGCCCTGGACCAGGGACGAGGCGCAGTTGCCCACGCCGATGATCGCGACGTTGACGGGACCCTTCACGGGTGACCTCCTGATTGGTGTACGACCTACCGATTAGTGTACAGCATCGGAGTGGCGCAGCGCGCGCCACACGTACACCACCCGCTGCACGACGGTCAGCATCGTCAGCGCGGCGAGCACGTAGATGACGACCTCGGTCACGTGGTCGATCGGGGCGAAGAAGATGGCGGCCGCGGTCAGCACGATTCGCTCCGGGCGGCTCATGAGCCCGCCGCGGTTCGAATCGACCCCCAGGCTCTCGGCCCGCGCCCGGGTGTACGACACGAGGAACGACGCGGTCAGCGCGAGGAAGCACGCGCCGAGGGCCCACCATTGCTCGTCGCGGGCGAGCGTCACGCCGATCGCGCCGAGCACGAGCCCCTCGGCCGTGCGGTCGAGCGTAGAGTCCAGGAACGCACCGAACTCGCTCACCTTGCCGGAGAGGCGCGCAACGGAGCCGTCGAGCAGATCCATGATGCTGCCGATCACGAACACGAACCCGGCGGCGAGCCAGTGGCGCTGCACCACCAGCACGCAGGTCGCGATCGCGCCGGCGAACCCGATCAGCGTGAGCGTGTTCGGCCCGATCCCAAGCCGGACGAGCAGGCGGATGATCGGGCTGACTCCGGTCCGCACGCCGTCGGCAATGCGTTGGCGGAGCGGCCGCGGTGGCAGTTCCAGATCCTCGGTGTGTGTGGAGATCGGCGGCTCGCGTTCGGAGTCGGTCGCGCCGGGGGGAAGGCGACGTCGGTCGACGTAGGATAGCGACGCATGAAGATCCTCACCTACGTCGCCGCCGACGGGCTCCGCGCCGGAGTGCTGGATGGCGACCTCGTGCGGCCCATCAGCGGGAGCGTCGCGGACGTCGTCCGGGGTGCGGCCGTGGTGCCCGACGGCGATCCGATCCCGCTGACCGACGTGACCCTGGCGGCGCCGTTGCGTCCCGGCAAGCTCATCGGCATCGGCCTGAACTTCCGCGATCACGCGGCCGAGACGGGCAAGCCGTTGCCGCAGATGCCCCTCCTGTTCGCCAAGATGCCGACGTCCGTGACCGGCCCCGGCGGCCCGGTGGTGCTGCCGCCCTACACCACGGAGCCGGACTTCGAAGGGGAGCTCGCCGTGGTGATCGGGCGGACGGCTCGTGACGTCGCGCCGGACGAGGCCCTCGGTCACGTGTTCGGCTACGCCGTGATGGACGACGTGAGCGCCCGCGACCGTCAGCGCGAGGAGCCCCAGTGGGTGCGCGCGAAGGGCGCGGACACGTTCGCCCCGTGGGGGCCGTGGATTACGACCGCGGACGAGGTGCCCGATCCGCAGGCCCTTCGCATCCGCACCTGGGTATCGGGCGAGCCGATGCAGGACGGGACGACCGCGGACATGGTCTTCCCGGTCGCCGAGCTCATCGCGTTCATCTCCGGCTCGTTCACCCTGGAGCCGGGCGATGTCATCACCACCGGCACCCCCGCCGGCGTCGGCGCGGCCCGTGTGCCCCCGCGGTTCCTTCGGCCGGGCGATGTCGTGCGGATCGAGATCGACGGCCTCGGCGCGATCGAGCACCGGGTGGTCGGGTCGTGAGCGGCGCCGACCGCTTCGGCCTGCTCATCGCCCGGTCCGGCGCCGTCCTGCCGCGCGGGGTGCTGGGCGACGAGGCGCGGGCGTTCGCCCGTGCGATCGTCGACGGTGCGGCGGCCGATGAGCTGCAGCGCTTGCGACTCCTGACCTCGGAGGCGCACTGGGGCCAGCTTCGTCTCGCGCTCGGCGCGGCACTCGAGCGGTACGGGGGCGAGGCGCCCGACGCGGCCACCGTCGAGGCGCTGGAGCTGACGCTCGACGACGACCCGGCGAATCCGTTGGCCCTGGCCGTCGCCGACGAGGCGGGTCGTTCGCTCGCCGCGGTGTTCGAGCGCAACGCCGAGCGCCTCGCGGTGATCGAGGCTCGTCTCGTCGGCGGTGCGGCGGGCGACGTCGACGTTGCGCTCGTGATCGGCGCGATGGTCGTCGACCTCCTCGACTTCGACCCGGAGGACTTCGAGCAGGAGATCGCGGCGTACGTCGGCGCGGGTGAGACCGACGCGGCCCGCGCGGAGCTCGCCCGGTCGACGGGTGACCTCGACTCGCGGGAATGGGGCCGGGAAGAGCTCCGGCGGATCGACACGCCCGACGCCCCGATCGCGTCACGGGCGCTCGCCGCGCTCGCCGCGGGAGAGCCGCCGGAGGACCCGGCACAGGACGCGGTCTGGGTGGCGGCGATCCTCGCGCTCGTCGAGCAGGCCGTGGAGTACGCGGTGGTGAGCCAGAACGGAGGCGATGCCTGAGCGACCGATGGGCCACGTTCGACTGCTACGGCACGCTGATCGACTGGGAGGGGGGCATCCGGTCGGCGTTCCGGTCGGTCTGGCCGGACGCCGACGCCGAGGCGTTGCTTCGTCGTCACCACGCCGTCGAGCCGCTCGTGCAGGAGGGCCGCGACGTTCCCTACCGTGAGGTGCTCGCCCGGTGCCTCGAGGCGGTGGCGGCGATCGAGGGCCGGTCGCTCGCCGTCAACGACCGGTTCGCCCTGGCCGAGTCGCTTCCGTCGTGGTCGCCGTTCCCAGAGGTGCCGCAGGGGCTCGCCGAGCTACGCGAGCGGGGCTGGCGGCTGGGGATCCTGTCGAACACCGACCCGGATCTCCTCGCCGCGTCGGTCGGGAACATCGGGGTGGAGGTGGACCTACAGATCACCGCCGCCGAGGCCGGCTCGTACAAGCCGGCGCACGGTCACTGGCGGCGGTTCTTCGCGCTGAGCGGCGCCGACCCGGCCCGTCATGTCCACGTCGCGGCGAGCCTGTTCCACGACATCGCGCCGGCGGCCGACTTCGGGATGCCGGCGGTGTGGATCAACCGGTTCGCGGAGACGAGCCCGCTGCCGCGCACGGCGGAGCTCGCCGACCTGAGCGGGATCCCGGACACCCTCGACGCGATCATCCCGTCGCCGACCGCCGCCGGGTGCCACTCGCGCGGCGCCACGCCCGCAGGCGAGGAGGGAACGCATCGTACCGGGAACGCCAATTGACGTCGCCGTGACGCCAATTGGCGCGTCCGGCCGCGCGACGCGATCGACCCGCTCCGACAGGCGGCGGCGATTCAAGGGAGTGACGGCCCCGCGGGGTGTCAGGCGCCCTGGGCGATCCCGGCGCGCTCGAGGATCTCAGGCACCGATTCCTCCCATGCGACCGCCATGACGTGGCAGCCGGCGACGCCCTCGGTCTCGCGGAGACGCTCGATGACCTCGACGCAGATGCGCTTGCCTTCCTCGCCTTCGTCGTCGGCTTGCTCCATCCGGCGGATCAGCTCGTCGGGGACCTCGACCCCCCACACCTTGTCGCGCATGTGGATCGCCATGCGCAGGTGCTTGAACGGCCCGACGCCGATGATCAGCTTTGGCCACGACGGCAGATCGGCCGCCCGGAGCCGCTCGAGGAACTCGTCGAGGGCATCGGGCATGTAGGTGATCTGCGTCTGGAAGAAGTCCGCCCCGGCCTCGAGCTTGGCGCGGATCTTCTGGACCTCGATGTCGGCGTCCGGGGCGAACGGGTTCGCTGTCGCGCCGATGTGCAGGTAGGGCGCCTCGCCCTTGATCTCCTCAGACTCTGGGTTCGCGAAATGGCCCGAGCGCAGCGAGCCCTGGAGCCGCAGGAGGGTCATCGTGTCGATGTCGTTGACCACCGCGGCGTCGGGGTGGTTCCCGATGTGGATCGGGTCGCCGCTCATCGCCAGGGTGTTGTGGATGCCCAGTGCGCTCGCGCCGAGCAGGTCGCTGGTGATCGCCATTCGGTTGCGGTCGCGAACGGTGATCTGCATCACCGGCTCCGCACCGGCCTCCAAGGCGATCCGCCCGGCGGCGATCGGCGACATGCGCGACTGCGCGGTCTGGTTGTCGGTGATGTTGACGGCGTCGCAGACCGGGCCGAGCAGGAGCGCCTTCTCGATGACGGCCATCGGGTCGGCGTGCTTCGGCGGGCCCAGCTCGGCGGTGACGGCGAACCTGCCGTCGGCCAGCGCGCGCTCGAGTCGTGTGGGAGTGGGCACGCTGCGAGGCTAGCAAGAACCCCAGCACAGCCGGCAGGCGGCATGCGCGGTCCGGTTCATTCATCGTGAGCCATCAGGCTCCCGGGATCGGCTGCCGATGGAACGGGTATGCCGCCTCGATCTTCGGCTGCCACGCCCTGGTCGTGCCCCGGCGCGCGCCGTGCTTGCCTGATGCTCGTCTTGGGCCTCGTCGCGCTGCTCGGGTTCCGCGCGCCCTCGCATGCGTGGGGCCACGACGGCCCGCATGCCGACGACTTCGCCGATGCACGCGAGCTCCCCGCACCGCCGGGCGTCGATGCCGCGCCCGTAATCACGAGCGGGATCGCTCCACTGACGATCGCCCGCGGTCCGCGAACGACGGCGGTCGTGATGCTCGACTTCGCGGGGTCGGCATCTGCGCCGTTCACGGAGGACGCCGTCCGGACGGCCATCTTCGCCGGCGCGGGCTCGGTCAACGCGTTCGAGCAGGAGCAGTCGTTCGGGGCCATCTCCTTCGCGGGCAAGCTGCGCGCCGACGGCGACATCTTCGGCTCGTACACGATCTCGTCGAGCACCGCGGTGTGCGATCCCGACACATGGATGTTCGCTGCGAACGCCGCCGCCGCGGCCGCCGGCGTCGACCTCACCGGCTACCAGCACCGCATCTACCTCTTCCCCCAAGTCGCGGCATGCGCTTGGGCCGGGGCCGCCGACATGCCGGGGAGCGACAGCTTCATCAACGGCACGCTGTCGGCACGCGTGATCGCCCACGAGCTCGGCCACAACATCGGCGCCCAGCACGCCTCGACGATCAGCTGCACGGAGGCCGGCGTGCGCGTCACGTTCTCGGGAACGTGCACGCAGAGCGAGTACGGCGACCCGTTCGACGTGATGGGTGCCGCGTTGCGGCACTCCGCCGCATTCCGCAAGGTCGAGTACGGGTTCCTGCCCACGTCCGCCGCCGCGACGGTGACCCAGTCGGGCACGTACCGGCTCACATCGGCAAGCGTGGCCGGGGGCGGCATCCAGTCGCTGCGGGTCAAGCGCGGCGATGCCGGCGACTACTGGTACGTCGAGCTTCGCAGCCCGGCCGGCGTGTTCGACAACTTCGGTGCCGCCGATCCGGCGGTGACGGGCGTCGGCATCCGCCTGGCGGGCGAGTACGGCATCGGGGTGCGCACCCGGCTGGTCGACGCCAGCCCTCAGACGGTGACCTACGCCGACGCTCCGTTGCAGGCGGGTCAGCGGTTCGCCGATCCGCTTTCGGGCATCTCGATCGCCGCCGACTCGGTCGCGCTCGGCATCGCAACAGTGCGCGTAACGCTGTCGGGGGCGAGCGACACGCCGCCACCGCCCGCGGGCGATGCGTCGATCGTGGTGCCGGATCCCCCGCCGCCCGCCCGGATCGTCGTGACGGCGAAACGGGTCGACCGCAAGCGGATCCTCGTACGGGTCGCGCTGCCGGCTCCGGACCACGCCGATCGTTGCGCCGCGCGCCTCACGGGTCTGCGGTGGGGCGCCTGTCGCATCGCCCTCGGCCGAACGGTCGCGTTCGCCCGGCTCGTCGCGGTCGGTCCACGAGTCGCCACGATCGTCGCGGCGGTCCGATTCGACGCCGGCGTTCCGCTCGTGGTGCGTCTGCGGGTGCCTCCGATCGGGCGTCCCGTGCGCGTGGTGCAGGCGATTCGCTGATCCCTGCTTGGGGGCGGTCGCTCCGAGCGTGAAATCACGCAGCATCGCGAGCGCTCGCCGCGTTGACGACGTCCGAGGCGCCTGAGAACCTCGCGTCGTGCCCGCGTCGCCCATGAGCAGTTGGGGTCACGGTTGGACCGCGTCGCACGCTGCGCCGGTGGGCGCTCGTGGCTGCGATCCTGATCGCCGCGATCGCGGCGGCTGTCTCGGCGCCGATCGCGACTGCGGCGCCGACGGGGATCGTCGTGAGCACAAGCTCGAACCGCTCGAACCCCGTGCTGTTGAGCGGCACGACGTTGAGCGGCAACCGGTACATCTTCGCGACCGGCTACTCGCTGGCCAGGCGCGTGCGCTACGTGCTCGACGGCGGCTCGGCGGTGACTCGATCGTCGCCGTTTGACTACGCCGGAACGCGCAACGACGGCTCGGCGAGACCGCTCGACACCACGACGCTCGCCGATGGGACGCACACGCTCCGTGCCACGGTCACCCGCAGCAGCGGCGCGGTGATCGCCGATCTCGTCGCGACGTTCGCGGTGGCGAACCAGGCGCCGCCGCCGCCGCCGCCACCACCACCACCACCACCCTCGGGGGTCCGCAGTATCCTCGTTCCGGCGTACTTCTATCCGGGGGCGGATTGGACCCGCATGTGTTCGACGCTCCCCCCGGGGGCGGTCGCGGTCATGAACCCCAACTCCGGGCCGGGCACGACCGTCGACCCCGCCTACACAAGCGCTGTGAGCGCGTGCCGCTCACGCGGAGTCGGCGTGATCGGGTACGTCTACACGTCGTACGGCGCGCGACCTTCGAGCGCGGTACGCGCGGATGTGGATGCGTACTTCGCCCGCTACCCGGTGAGCGGCATCTTCTTCGACGAGGCATCCAACGATTCGGGGACCAAGACCTACTACGCATCGCTCTACCAGTACGTGCACGCGAAGAGCTCCGGTTCCCTGACGGTCGTGACAAACCCGGGCGTGGCGGCGTCGACCGCGTGGCAGCTCGACGGCGGGACCGCGGACATCGTGAACATCTTCGAGGGGAGTCCCTCCGCGTTCACCTCATGGAGCCCGCCGGGATGGGTGGCGTCCCGTAACCCGGCGAACCTCGCGGCGATCGTCTACGCGGCCAGCGGCACGACCACCATGCAGACCACGTGCTCGCGCGCGTCGAGTCTGAACCTCGGCTGGACGTATGTGACACCCGACGTGCTGCCCAACCCGTTCGACATCCTGCCGCCCGATCCGTACTGGACGAGCGAGCTCTCCGCCTGCGCCTCGTCCGGGGCCTGACCTCCCGTCAGGGCCAGACGTCGGAGTCCTTGTGCAGGTCGAGGCGGCCGCCGTCGACGCAGTCGGTGGTGCGGTACTCGTCGGGCATTTCGGGGTACACGACGCGCCAGTAGAACTCCGCGAGCTTCTGTGCCTGACTGGCTGAGGCGCCGAGCCCTCGCGCGACGTGCGCGGTGTACTGCATGCCGTAGCACTCGGCCACCGCCTCGTCGGTCCACCCGCGCAGGTGGATCGCCTCGTGCGCGAGCACGTGGACCGCGACGGCGCTGTTGAAGGTGACCTTCTTGTCGCCCTTCTCGTACTCCTTCAGCCACTTGCACGCGTCGCGCTTGATGTCGGTCTTGTCCGCCGGGTCGCCCTCCGCGTCGAACTGCACCGTGCCGAGTTCCTGGCCGATGTCGATGAGGTGTCCGAACATCCCCTGACACCGGACGCTCACGTCTCGGTGGGCGATCTCGCTTACGAGCTTCCCGTAGCGCCGCTCCGCGGCCTGCGCCCGGTATTCGAGCGCGCCCACGACGACCACCGCGAGCGCCACAACCGCGATCGTCTTCGGGCGCCGCTCGAAGTGCTTCACGTGCTTCCACACCAGCCACCCCACGCCGATCGCGCCGAGGATCACCAGCAACAGTCTGAGGCTGTAGTGCATAGCGTCGACATCGGCACCCCGCGCCCCCGCCTGAACGCCGTCCTCTCGCGCCCCTGCCTCCCCGGGAGTTGCGCGACGCCATGTCGCGCCGCGGACGCCGATGAACGCTCGGCGGGCGCCACTCGGCGTTCCTGCGGCGTCAATTGGCGTGGCGCGAACGAGCCGTGGACCCATCCCTGAGCGCGACCCGGAGAGATTTGACATCAAGCGACTCAGGTTTCATACTGCGGAAAGATTCAGAACCTGACCAGCGTGGGAATCACGCGAACGGAGGCACCACAAGCATGGGAAAGACGATCGGTATCGACCTCGGCACGACCAACTCGTGCGTCGCCGTCCTCACCGGCGGTGAGCCGGAGGTCCTCCCGAACGCCGAGGGCGGGCGCACCACCCCGTCGGTCGTCGGGTTCTCGAAGACCGGCGAGCGCCTGGTCGGCACCGTCGCGAAGCGGCAGGCGGTGACGAACCCCGAGAACACGATCTTCAGCGTCAAGCGGTTCATGGGCCGCAAGTACGCCGAGGTGGACGAGGAGATGAAGATCGTCCCCTACGAGGTCGTCCGCGGCGCCAACGGCGACGCGCGCATCAAGGTCGACGACAAGGAGTACTCGCCCGCCGGAGATCAGCGCGATGATCCTGCAGAAGCTGAAGGCCGACGCCGAGGCGTTCCTCGGCGAGCCGGTCACGGACGCCGTCATCACCGTCCCGGCGTACTTCAACGACGCCCAGCGGCAGGCCACCAAGGACGCCGGCAAGATCGCCGGCCTCGACGTCAAGCGCATCATCAACGAGCCGACCGCGGCCGCGCTGGCCTACGGGCTCGACAAGGAGCGGCGACCAGACCATCCTGGTCTTCGACCTCGGCGGCGGCACCTTCGACGTGTCGATGCTCGAGATCGGCGACGGCGTCTTCGAGGTCAAGTCCACCGCCGGCGACAACCACCTCGGCGGCGACAACTTCGACAAGGCGATCGTCGACTGGATGGCCGCCGAGTTCAAGCGTGACCAGGGCATCGACCTGAGCGACGACAAGATGGCCCTCCAGCGCCTCTACGAGGCGGCCGAGAAGGCCAAGATCGAGCTCTCGACCACCTCGTCCGCGCAGATCAACCTGCCGTTCATCACGGCCGACCAGACCGGTCCGAAGCACCTCGACCTCACGCTCTCGCGGGCGAAGCTCGAGGAGCTCGCCGCAGACCTGCTCGAGCGTCTCGTCGGACCGACCAAGCAGGCCATCGCCGACTCCGGCAGGACGGGACGATCGACCACGTCGTGCTCGTCGGCGGCATGACCCGCATGCCGGCCGTGCAGGAGCGCGTCAAGCAGCTCACCGGCAGGGAGCCGCACAAGGGCGTCAACCCGGACGAGGTCGTCGCCATCGGCGCGGCCATCCAGGCCGGCGTGCTGGCCGGCGACGTCAAGGACGTGCTGCTCCTCGACGTCACCCCGCTGTCGCTGGGCATCGAGACCAAGGGCGGCGTGTTCACCCGGCTCATCGAGCGCAACACGACGATCCCGACCAAGCAAGAGCGAGATCTTCTCCACCGCGGACGACAACCAGAACCAGGTCGAGATCCACGTCCTGCAGGGCGAGCGCGAGATGGCGACCTACAACCGCACCCTCGGCAAGTTCAACCTCGTCGGGCATCCCGCCCGCGCCGCGCGGCGTGCCGCAGATCGAGGTCACCTTCGACATCGACGCGAACGGCATCGTGCACGTGTCGGCGAAGGACCTCGGCACCGGCAACGAGCAGAAGATCGAGATCAAGGCGTCCAGCGGCCTGACCGACGACGAGATCCGCAACATGGTGCGCGACGCCGAGTCGCACGCCGACGAGGACAAGCGGCTGCGCGGCCCTCGCCGACGCGCGCAACAACGCCGAGGCCCGCGTGCCACGAGGCCGAGCGCCAGCTCAAGGACAACGGCGACAAGGTCATCGACGAGGCGCTCGCCGCGACCTCGAGGGCGCGATCGACGCCGCCAAGGAGGCCGCCGCCGGGGGAGGACGCCGACGACATCGAGGCCAAGACGCAGAGCCTCGCCGACGTGCTGCACCGGCTCTCCGAGCAGGTCTACCAGAAGGCCGCCCGCAGAGGCCAGGCGGCCAACGGCGCCGGCGCGGCCGAGGAGACGGTCGAGGACGCCGAGTACGAGGTCATCGACGAAGAGAAGGAGGCAAGCTAAGCCATGAGCATCGTCCGTTTCGACCCGTTCCGCGACATCACGTCGTTCCGGGACGACATGAACCGCCTGTTCGCCCGCTCCTTCGGTGAGGAGGGCGTGACGGGAACCCGCACCTGGGCACCCGCCGTCGACGTCTTCGAGACGAAAGACGCCATGGTCCTCAAGGCCGAGCTTCCGGGCCTCACCGCTGACGACGTCGACGTCGAGATCGACGACAACGTCCTGACGGTCTCCGGCGAGCGCACGTTCAAGGACACCGTGGAGGAGGGCCGCTTCTACCGACTCGAGCGCAGCTACGGCAGGTTCTCGCGCAGCCTGACGCTCCCGCAGGGCATCAAGGCCGATTCGGTCTCGGCGACGTTCGCCGACGGCGTCCTCGAGGTGACCGTGCCGAAGGCCGAGGAGGTCAAGCCGCGCAAGGTCACCATCGGTGCGGGCGACGCGGCGTGACCGGCGAACCCCGCGACCCGGGCATGCCGCTCGGCACGGCCGGTGAGCCGGAGAGCGCCCACGCTTCGGTCGAGGCGGTCGAGGTCGGGGCCCCCGACGGGGTCCCGACCGAACCCGTCGACGACGACGCGGTCGGTCGCCTCACCGCCGAGCGCGACGAGTACCTCGACGCGCTGCAGCGGCTCAAGGCCGAGTTCGACAACTACCGCAAGCGCGTCGAGCGCGACCGGGAGGCCCAGCAGAGGGCGGGGATCCGCGAGGTCGTCGCCGAGCTGCTGCCCGTGATGGACAACCTCGAGCGGGCCGTCGAGGCTCTCGGCGGAGCGGGAGCGCCGATCGTCGCGGGCGTCGAGATGGTTCGCGGACAGCTCGCCGGCCTGCTGGCCGGCCGCGGCGTCGAGGAGATCGCGGCCCACGCCAGCGTCTTCGACCCCGAGGTCCACGAGGCCGTCGCTCAGCACCCCAGCGACGAGCACGCGGAGGGGACGGTCGTCCACGTCGTGGAGAAGGGGTACCGCATCGGCGAGACGGTGATCCGGCCGGCGAAGGTGGTCGTTGCCGCCCGCCCGCCCGGGCAGGGGGAGTAGCAGCGCATGGCCCGCGACCTCTACGAGGTGCTGGGGGTCTCGCGCGGCGCGTCCTCGGAGGAGATCAAGAAGGCCTACCGCAAGCTCGCCCGCAAGTACCACCCCGACCAGAACCCGGACGATCCCAAGGCCGAGGACCGCTTCAAGGAGATCTCCCACGCGTACGACGTGCTCTCCGACGACGAGAAGCGCAAGCAGTACGACCTCGGGCCGCAGGCGTTCGGGACGGGCGGATCCGGCGGTGCCGGCGCGGGCTTCGATCCGTCCGGCTTCGACTTCGCGGATCTGTTCGGGATCTTCGGTGGCGGCGGTCGCGGCGGCGGGCGGGGCCAGGGCCGCGCAGCGCCCCAGCGCGGCGGCGACGTCGAGGTGAACGTCAACCTGTCCTTCGACCAGGCGATGGCCGGAGCCACCGTGCCCGTGACCTACGAGGTCGACGAGGCCTGTCCCACCTGCTCCGGCACCGGGGCGAAGCCGGGTACCAACTCGAGCCTGTGCCCCGAATGCAGGGGCCGCGGGGTCATCGGGCGCGACCTCGGTGGCTTCGCGTTCATGAGCCAGCCCTGCCCGGGCTGCGGGGGCCGGCACGATCATCGACGACCCGTGCGACGTCTGCGACGGCGCCGGTCGGCGGCGGGTGCGGCGCACGGAGCAGGTCAAGTTCCCCCCGGGGTCAAGAACGGGACGAAGATCCGCAAGCGTGGGCGTGGCCAGGCCGGCGCCCGCGGCGCGCAGGCCGGCGACCTCGTCGTCGTCACCCATGTGACCCCCAGCCGGGTCTTCACGCAGCAACGGCGACGACCTGGTGCTCGACGTGCCGGTGACATTCGCCGAGGCGGCGCTCGGAGCCCAGGTCGAGATGCCGACCCTCGAGGGCGAGGTCGCGTGACCGTTCCGCCGGGGAGCCAGAGCGGCAAAGCACTGCGCGTGCGGGGCAAGGGCGCGCCGCGCCTCAAGGGCAGCGGCCACGGCGACCTCATCGCGCGGATCAAGGTCGAGGTTCCGGAGAAGCTCAGCGACGAGCAGAAGGCGGCGCTGGAGACGTTCGCGACCCTCGACGGGCGCAATCCCAGAGCGCGGCTGTTCCGATGATCAGCCGCCAGAGACACTTGAGTCGCCGCTCGCGGGGCGGCTGTTCAGTCGTCGACGTCGGAAAGGCGGCTCATCGGGCGCCGACGGCGCACCGTTCGCCGCACTCACCGCGGCACTTGGCCGGCCCATTCGCGACCCTGCGGGTCGCTCAAATGCTCCGTGCGGTGATCCGTGTTGAAGGCGGCGTATAGATGCCCAAGTTCGAGCAGCGCGCCGTGTTCATGATCGGCATCGCCGCCGAGCTCGCCGGCATGCATCCCCAGACGCTGCGGGATGTACGAGCGGCGCGGGCTGCTTCAGCCGTCGCGGTCGCAAGGCGGCACCCGCCTCTACTCCGAGGCCGACGTCGCGCTGCTGCGGCGCATCCAGGAGATGTCGGAGAAGGGGCTCAACCTGGCCGGCATCGAGCGCGTGCTCGAGCTCGAGCGAGCCCTCGACAACGCGCTCGAGCGGGTGCGGAGCCTCGAGGCGCAGATGCGTGCCCAGTCCGCGCAGGCCATGCAAGAGCTCGACGCGATGCGCCGAGCGCTGTCCACCGAGCTCGTGCTCGCCCGCCGAGCCGGCCCGCTCGTCCCGCTCGTCCAACCCATCGTCCGGAGGCGGTAGCACCAGCATGGCAGTCGACCAGTACACCGACCGTGCCCAGGAGGCCATCGCGGCCGCCCAGGCCCTCGCGCAGGAGCGCGAGCAACAGATCGTCGAGCCGGAGCACCTGCTGGTCGCGCTGCTGGACGCGCGCGAGGGCGTCGTCGCGCCGCTGCTCGAGCGCGCCGGCGCCGACCTGACCGCCCTGCGGGCGGAGACGGTGACGGCGGTTGAGCGGCTACCGGTGGTGCGCGGCGCGAGCCAGCAGCACGTCTCGCAGTCCATGCGCGACGTCCTGAAGCGCGCGGGCCGCGAGGCGGAGCGGCTCAACGACGAGTACATCTCGACCGAGCATCTGCTCGTCGCGCTGGTCGACGAGCCGTCGCCGGCCCGCGACGCGCTGGCCGCAGCGGCGTCACCCGCGACGGGCTGCTCGACGCGCTGCAGGCCGTGCGCGGCTCGCACCGCGTCACCGACCCGAACCCCGAGGCCAAGTACCAGGCGCTCGAGCAGTACGGCCGCGACCTGACCGAGGACGCCGAGCGCGGCGACGCTCGACCCGGTCATCGGCCGCGACGACGAGATGCGCCGCGTCATCCAGGTGCTCTCGCGCCGCACCAAGAACAACCCGGTGCTCATCGGCGAGCCCGGCATCGGGAAGACCGCCATCGTCGAGGGCCTCGCCCAGCGCATCGTGGCGGGCGACATTCCCGACAGCCTCCGGCAAGCGCGTCGTCGCGCTCGACATCGGGGCTCTGCTCGCCGGCGCCAAGTACCGCGGCGAGTTCGAGGACCGGCTGAAGGCGGTGCTCAAGGAGATCGAGGACGCCGCAGGGCGAGGTCATCCTCTTCATCGACGAGCTGCACACGATCGTCGGCGCCGGCGCCGCCGAGGGCGCCGTGGACGCGGCCAACCTGCTCAAGCCGATGCTGGCCCGCGGCGAGCTGCGGGCGGTGGGCGCCACGACGCTCGACGAGTACCGCAAGCACATCGAGAAGGACGCGGCGCTCGAGCGGCGCTTCCAGCCGGTGTTCGTCGGCGAGCCGACGGTCGAGGACACCATCGCGATCCTGCGCGGGCTGAAGGAGCGCTACGAGGTCCACCACGGCGTGCGCATCCAGGACGCGGCGCTGGTGGCGGCCGCGCGGCTGTCGGACCGCTACATCACCGCGCGCTTCCTGCCCGACAAGGCCATCGACCTGATGGACGAGGCGGCCAGCCGCCTGCGCATCGAGATCGACTCGGTGCCGCAGGAGCTCGACCAGGTCGAGCGCCGCATCATGCAGCTCGAGATCGAGCAGCAGGCGCTGAAGCCCGAGACCGACGCCGGGTCCGTGGCGCGCCGCGAGGCGATGCAGGCCGAGCTCGCGGAGCTGCGCGAGGAGGCGGCGGCGATGCGCGCCCACTGGGATCAGGAGAAGGAGATCATCGAGCGCATCCGCGAGATGAAGAGCGAGATCGAGCAGGCCCGCATGGAGCTGGAGCGCGCCGAGCGCGAGGCCGACCTCGAGGGCGCGGCGCGCCTGAAGTTCGGCACGATCCCCGAGCTCGAGCGGGCGCTCGCGGAGGCCAACGACGAGCTCGCCGAGCGGCAGGAGGAGCAGCCGGATGCTCAAGGAGGAGGTCGACGAGGAGGACATCGCCGAGGTCGTCGCGGCCTGGACCGGCGTCCCGGTGAGCCGCCTGATGGAGGGCGAGGTCGAGAAGCTCCTCCACATGGAGGAGCGCCTGCACGAGCGGGTCGTCGGCCAGGACGAGGCCGTCGAGGCCGTCGCGAACGCCCTGCGTCGCGCCCGCGCCGGGCTGTCCGACCCGAACCGGCCGATCGGCTCGTTCATCTTCCTGGGGCCGACCGGCGTGGGCAAGACCGAGCTCGCCCGGGCGCTCGCCGAGTTCATGTTCGACGACGAGCGGGCGATGGTCCGCATCGACATGAGCGAGTACATGGAGAAGCACGCCGTCGCGCGCCTGATCGGCGCCCCGCCCGGCTACGTCGGGCTTCGACGAGGGCGGCCAGCTCACCGAGGCGGTGCGGCGACGGCCGTACTCGGTGCTGCTGCTCGACGAGATCGAGAAGGCGCACCCCGACGTCTTCAACGTGCTGCTGCAACTGCTCGACGACGGCCGGCTGACCGACGGTCAGGGCCGCGTCGTGGACTTCACCAACACCGTCGTGATCATGACGTCGAACATCGGCAGCCAGTTCCTCACCGACGGCATCGCCGAGGAGATCGCCGAGGAGCGCGTGATGGGCGCGCTGCGCGAGCACTTCCGGCCAGAGTTCCTGAACCGCGTCGACGAGATCGTCGTCTTCCAGCGCCTCGGGCGCGACGAGCTCGACCGCATCGTCGAGCTGCCAGCTCGCCCGCCTCGCGAAGCGGCTCTCCGAGCGCGGCGTCACGATCAGCGTCACCGAGACCGCGCGGACCGCTCGCCGACGAGGGCTACGACCCCGCCTACGGCGCCCGGCCGCTGAAGCGCCTGATCCAGCGGCGCATCGAGAACCCGCTGGCGCTGCGGCTCCTCAAGGGCGAGTTCGCCGACGGCGACCACGTCGAGGTGGACGCCGACGACGAAGGGCTCCTGGTATTCCGCGTTGCCCCGACGCCGGTTGGCGCGAGCGGCTGACCTGGGTCGTTCCCGCAGCCGATCAGGACGACACGCCGCTTGTTAACAAAAATTTGGTAATTACCCGGGAAGTATTTCGGGTCTGATGCCGATACCTCGTATGCGGGAATCGATCGCGAAGCGGGGTGACGTGATGGTGGCAGTTCAGACGAACAGGGCGCGGCGTGCGCGGCAGCTCGCAGCGGCGCTGGTGGCCGGCCTCGCGACGGCGGCTGTCGTCCCCGGCACGGTGTATGCCGCGCCGGCCGGTGCGGACGGGGCGATCGCCCAGGCGGCGGGACCGGATCCGGCCAACATCGGGCGGGAGCTCACCTACACCCTCACCGCGACCAACATGGGCCCCGGTGTCCCCAAGAGCATGGCGGTCACCGACCCACTGCCCGCGAGCGTGACCTTCGTTCGCGTCGCCGCCTCCGCCGGGGGCGTCTGCACCACGCCCGCCGTCGGCGTCAGCGGTACGGTCAAGTGCACCTGGCGCGACCCCGCTGTCGGCGTCGCGCAGTCCGTGCAGATCGTGGTCAAGCCGACGACGCGGACCACGCTGACCAACACGGCGACGATCAACCAGCCCGGCGCGCAAGACCCAGTCGCCGCCAATGACGCAGCCACGACCAACGTGCGCGCGATCCCGTACGCGCTGGCGGCGAACGGTGAGCGGTGCACCTGGGTCGGGACCGCGGCCGCCGACACGATCACGGGCACGGTCGCCAAGGACGTCGTCTGCGGTCTGGGCGGCAATGACGTCTTGTACGGCCTCGCCGGCAACGACGTCCTCGACGGCGGCGCGGGGAACGACACGCTCTCCGGGGCGGCAGGCGCCGACAGGCTCTACGGGCGGGCTGGCGTCGACCGCCTGCTCGCGGGCAGCGGCAACGACCTTCTGGTCGGGGGATTCGGTCGCGACCTCGTCTCCGGAGGCGCCGGCACCGACAGTGCGCGCGTCGCCACCGGCGATACGGTGCGCAGCATCGAGCGCCGTCTGCCGTAGCAAGCTCGACTTCACCCCGGCCCTCCACCAGGCCCGGGGTGAAGTCGGTGAAGCGCTGTCCGTCTAGCGGCGCGAGGCCTGCGCCAGGCCGGCGGAGACGCCGGCCGCGGCGGCGACGAGGGCCACGAACAGGCCGATGTCGCGTGAGAGGAAGTCGGCCGGCTCCGGCGGGCGGAACAGGCGGTAGGCCACCAGCGCACCGGCGAGCAGCGCGCACCCGGCGATCAGCCAACCGAGCGCCTCAGCGGTACGCGGGTCGACGCGGTAGGCGTCGAGATGGTCGGCGAGGAGGAGACCCGACATCAGCAGCCAGATCACCCCGAGGCCGAGCACGCCCTTTGCGACCGCGGTGGCGTCCCAGCCGCTCGCCGTCCCCGACGACGCCGGCGGTCCGAGGTTCGCCGCGTACCACGGCAGGAACACCGAGGCCAACATCAGCGCTGCCGAAACGATGCCAGCGATGGCCGGCCCGGCCGGGATTGCGAGCAGTCGGGAGCGGCGCCGCATGGACCGAATCGTAGCTGGGCCCGTGGTAGTCTCGCGACCGGCGCACACCTCGCCTCGCCCGAAGGAGACCGATGCCCACCTACATCCTCCTCAGCACGCTCAGCCCCCATGGGGCCGGGACGCTCAAGGCAAATCCCGGTCGCCTCAAGGAGGTCAACACCGAGATCGAGCAGATGGGCGCGAAGGTCGTCTCGCAATGGGCCGTCCTCGGGCCGTACGACTTCGTCAACATCGTCGAGGCGCCGGACGAGAAGACGATCGCCCGCGTCTCGGTCGAGCTCGCCTCCCGTGGGACCGCGCACTTCCAGACGTTGACCGCCATCCCGGTCGACGAGTTCCTCGCGCTCCTCAAATAGCGTGAGCGAACCCCGCCGGCGCAGACGACGGAGTCTGATCGTCGCCGCCGGACTCGTCGGCGTCATCCTGACGCCCCCGGTCGCGCCCGCCCGCCGGGCCGTCGCCGAGTGGGCCCGCCGACGCACGTCGTTCGGCGATCCCGTCGCGCCCTTCCTCGAGGCGCCGTGCCATGCCGCCACGGAAGCCGCCGAGCCGATCGTCACGGGAGCGGAGGCCACCAAATAGCGTGGCGCTGGGAGATCCTGATCCCCGCGCATCGGATCGTCCTTGCGCTCCTGAACGGCGAGATCGTCGAGGTCCGCGGGTCGACGAGCGGCGGCACCTTCGCGGCGTACCGCGGCATCCCGGACGCCGTCCACGGGATGATCGCCTGGCCCAACACGGTGCTGCTGACCGGGCGGGAGCCGATCATCGTCGACCCCGGCTACCAGACCCAGGGCGACATGCTCGTCGGTGCGCTCGCCGCGCGATCGCTCGCGCCTGGCGACATCCGGACGGTCGTCATGACGCACCTGCACTCCGACCACCTGTCTGCCCTCCCGCAGCTCGGCAACGTTGAGCTGTTCGTCCATGAGTCGGAGCTCGACACGCCCTACGCACGACGGCAGCAGGGCCTGCTCGACGCCGTCACCGTGAACCGCCTGAGCGGCGAGGAGGGGGAGCTGCGGCCGGGCCTTCGCTGGATGCACACCCCGGGGCACGCCCGGGGGCACATCGCAGTGATCGCCGAGTGCCACCAGGAGCGGGTGGTTGTCGCCGGCGACACGCTCGGGCCCGACCCGGGCTGGTTCGAGCGGATGGATCTGCCCGAGTCGTTTCCCGACCGTGACGCCCATCTGGAGGCGTTCCGCCGCATCCGGGCGCGTGACGCCCACGTCATCGTCCCGGGGCACAACCCGCCGATCCGGCTCCGCGAAACAGGAACCTGAGGGCTCCCTCTCGTAAGTAACACCACGCGAACCCCGAGCGAGAGCACGAAGGAGAACGGATGGACAAGATCAGAGGGCTTCCCAGGGAGCAGAAGATGCTCGGCGTCGCAGGCGCGATGCTCGTCTTCATCATCAGCCTGTTCCTCGATTGGTACGGCATCGCCGGCTTCAGCGCCAAGGGCACCGACATCGACTCGTGGTGGGTCGCGCTCATCCTCGCCATCGTCGGCGGCGGCATCTACGCCGCCGAGGCGCTCAACTTCCCGATCCCGGTCAAGTGGGGAACCATCGGCGTCGGCGCCCTGTGTTCGCTGCTCGTCTTCTTCTGGGCGTTCATCCACCTCATCGATGGCGCCAACCTCAAGTTCGGCGCGTGGCTCGGGCTGATCTTCTCGGCGATCGGGACGATCCTTGCCGGCGTCGTGTGGAACCAGGAGCGCACCTGATCGCCCGCTATGGCTAGACTGGCCACGTTGTCGTCTCGAGGAGCATCCAATGGGGATTCTTGACAAGGCAGTCGATGCTGGGAAGAAGGTCGCCGAGACCGCTCAGGAGGGCCTCTCCGAAGCCAAGGACAAGGCGCAGAGCGTCGTCCTGAAGCGGAAGGTGAACGGCTTCGCCGAGGAGATCGGCCACCTTGTCATCCGGCAGAAGGGCGGCGAGGCCGGGCTCGACGCCGAGATCGACCGGCTCATCGGCGAGGTCCGCGCCGTGGAGGCCGAGATGAAGGCGCTCGACGAGGACTGACCGGAGCTCGACCTGGCGCCCCGGAACCACTCCGGGGCGCGTTGGTCGCCCCGCCATCTAGGCTCCCCGGCCGATGCCCGACATCACCGGCCCCATCGTCGACTTCGCCACGAGCCAGATCGGCTCGTACGGTCTGGCGGCGGTGTTCATCCTGATGATCCTCGAGAGCGCGTGCATTCCGGTGCCGAGCGAGGCGATCATGCTCTACGGCGGCTTTCTCGTCGCACGGGGCGAGCAGGCGCTGTTCGCGATCGTCGCCGCCGGGGTGCTCGGCAACCTCGTCGGCTCCTGGATCGCCTACTGGGTGGGCTACGCCAAGGGCCGCGAGTGGGCATTGCGCTTCCACTGGCTACACATCACCGAGAAGCGCCTCGACGTCGCCGACCGGTGGTTCGCGCGCTGGGGCTCCTGGGCGGTGCTCCTGTCGCGGTGTCTGCCGATCGTGCGCACGTTCATCTCGCTGCCCGCTGGTGTGGCCCGCATGCCGTTCTGGCGGTTCACCGTCCTCACGGTGATCGGCTGTCTCCCGTGGGTCACCGGCCTCGCCCTGCTCGGTCGGGCTGCCGGAGACGACTGGGAGCGGCTGCAGCGCCAGCTCCATTACATCGACTATGCGCTGGTCCTCGCCGCAGTCGGCGGGGTGGTCTGGTGGGTCCTCAGGCGCCGGGCGCGGCGGGTCGCTTCGGCGCCGTGACCAGCACCCGCCCCGAGAGGGTGGGCTCGCCCTGCTTCGTCTTCACGCTGACGCTCACGGTGTAGATCCCCGGCTTCAGCGGCTTGCGGGCGCGCTTGAGGTCGTAGGTCACCGCTCGGGCGCCGGCCCGGATGAGCCGGTTGCGGAAGATGAGCTTCGCCGAGCCGCCCTTGGCGTCCCGCACGACGATCGTCGCCCGCGCCGCCTTGGCGAGCTTGAAGCCGATGTGCAGCCTGGTCGCGGGTGCCTTGCCGATCTTGCGCAGCCGGAGGAAGCCGAGCGTGCGGTCCACGGTCACGTTCTGGCTCTGGGCCGTCGGGCCCGAGCTGTCGCCCGGAACGAAGCGGGCGATCACCCGGTAGCGACCGTCCTTCGCGCGCAGCGTGCTCTGGGCAAGCGTGATCTTCCTCCCTGCCGGGCCGAGCGGCCCGGCGTAGAGCATCCTCACAGCCCGCCCATTCGGGTGCGCGAGCGTGATGCGGACCGTGCCCGCCGTCGGCGCGCGCGCGGTCGTGAGCGTCCGCTCGGCCACGCCGTCACCGTTCGGCGAGATGAACGGATCGGGCGCCGAGAGCTGGACGCCGCTGTACGAGACGACGACCGCGTCGCTGATTGCCCGCTCAGACGCCCACGGCGTCACGAGGCTGTCCCGGATCGACATCAGGGCGCTTCCACCGCCGTCCATCCCGACCGCCGTGCGCGCCCCCAGCGACACCAGCAGCGCCGCCTGCTCGGCCATTGTCACCCCGCGGCTCGACTGGCGGGGCCCCTCGACGGTCACGAGCAGGATCGTCCCGTCGGCGGTCTGCCCGATGGCGGTTCGTGACGTTCGGGACCCGATCTGACCTGACGTGAAGCCCTCGCTGACGCCGGTGATCGCGACGCCGTCCTGCACCAGCGTCGGCCCGCCGCCGATCGCGTCGGTCACGTCGGCGGGGACCCCCGCGACCCCGAATGTGAGCGTGACGCGCCGGCCCGGGATGAGGTCGGCGAGCACCTCGTCGCCGCCCTGACCGGCTCCGCTGATGACGAGCTTGCCGGGCCCGATGCCGCTGCCGCCGCCCGGGCTCACGGTCTGCACAGTGCCGGTGACCGGGGTGTTGATACCCACCACGCCGGGCGGGTCGAGCGCGATGAGCGCGTCGACCCGATCCCCGGTGGGGGTGAGGGTTCCGTAGCGCGACGTGTAGACGAGCGTCTCGTTCGCGCGCTCGGACGGGCGGTTGACGCCCGCGAAGGTCCTGGAGGGGAACGGCGTGGGCACGGTCACGTCGGACGCCTGCCACGTCCCGGTGAGCGCGACCTTCGCCGTCGTCAGCTGCCCGCTCGCAGGGAAGAGGAGCGCCGAGCGGGTCGGCTCCGGTTCGCTCACGAGCTCGCCGCCCACCATGAGCAACCCGCTCGGATAGGCGTTGTCGAGGTTGAAGTAGTCGCCGTTGACGCCGACGACCGCACCGCCGCCGAGGCGGACCCGCATCGCGTTCGTGAGCCGGCCCCGCTGTGACGGCGACCCCCCGGTCAGCACCGGCCGGATCGAGATGCGCGGCCCCTGGACCACGCGAACGACGTGGATGACCTGACCCGGGCGCGCCAGCCGCTCGTAGGTGATGCCCGGCACCACCTCGCTGAGCTCGGCGACGGCCGTCGAGGCGCCGCCCAGCACGACCGTGAGGGCGCACGTCGCGACGAGAACGGGCCGGGATCGGGATGTCTGGCGGAGGTGTCCCATGTCGATTGACAAACGTTCGATGTCGCGTGGGCAATGCCTGGGTCGCGCGGTACCCGATCAGATCGGCCGCGGGCGGGCAAACCGACGCGTCGGGCCGCGACCGAACCGATTGCTACACTGCCGCGCCGGTCGTCCTCGGCCATCCCGCCATGAGCATCCCGTTGATGGACATCCAGGCCCAGTACGGGCCACTGCGCGCCGAGATCGACGCCGCGCTCGGAGGCGTGCTCGACAGCGGACGCTTCATCCTCGGCCCCGAGGTCGCCGCCCTCGAGGGGGAGATCTCGACACGGTTGCAGAGCCGCCCCTGCGTCGGCGTGGCCAACGGGACCGACGCGCTCGTGATCGCGTTGCAGGGCGCTCGAGGTCGGCCCCGGCGACGAGGTCATCACGACGCCCTACACCTTCTACGCCACGGCCGAGGCGATCGCCCGGATCGGCGCGACCCCGGTGTTCGTCGACATCGACCCGGACACGACTACCTCGATCCCGAGGCCATCGAGGCTCGGATCACCGACCGTACCAAGGCGATCATGCCGGTCGCACATCTTCGGTCACCCGGCCGAGATGACGCCGATCCTGACGACCGCCGCGCGAGCACGGGCTGGTCGTGATCGAGGACGCCGCCCAGGCCTTCGGTGCCGCGGACGACACCTGGCCGGTGGGCACCATGGGCGACGCCGTCACCTTCAGCTTCTTCCCGACCAAGAACTTCCCGGGGATCGGGGACGGCGGCATGATCGTCTGCCGTGACGAGACGCTCGCCGAGCGCGTGCGGCGGCTCCGCTTCCACGGATCGAAGGACAAGGTGGTGTTCGAGGAGGTGGGCTACAACTCCCGCCTCGACGAGCTCCAGGCCGCGATCATCAGGATCTTCCTACCCGCACCTCGACGATGGAACGCCGGCCGCGCGCCAGGCCGCCGACTGGTACCGCGAGTGCGGCCTCGGCGACCATATGACGCTCCCCGCGGAGCGCCCGGGTGCGAAGCACGTCTACCACCTCTATATGGCCCGCCACCCGCGCCGCGACGAGATCCGTGCCGCCTTGGCCGGCGCCGGCGTCGGCGCGGCCGTCTACTACGGCATCCCCATGCACCTGCAGCCGGTGTTCGCGGCACCTGGGCTACTCGGAGGGCGACCTTCCCGTCGCCGAGGAGCACGCGCGCACCGGGCTCGCCCTCCCGATGCACCCGCAACCTCACGCGCGACGAGGTGGAGCAGGTCGTGGCCGCCGTCGCCGGCGCCCTCGGGTAAGAGTGCTCCCGCTCGTGGATATCGCCACGTTTGCCGGCTGTAAACCGTCGTCATGCGGCGTCCTCGGTCCCACCGTTACATCCTGCGGTAGCGGCGGGACACTGCGTCCTTGCCTGATTCGGTTTGCGCTCGGGAAATGGTGGCGTACTCACGAGCGGGAGCACTAGGGAATTCTCGACCCGATGCGGATCTGGGTCGACATCACCAACTCGCCGCACGTGGTGATCTTCCGGCCGCTCATCGCGCGGTTGCAGGCCCGCGGCCACGAGGTGACCGTCACGGCCCGCGCATTCGCCCAGACCATCGGGCTGCTGGAGCGCTTCGGCATCCCGCACACCGTGGTCGGCGCCCACGGCGGCGGCGTCGCGGCCGGGCAAGGCGCGGGCCGATGGCCGGCCGCTCGTCGGCGCTCGTGCGCTTCGCCCGCCGGGAGCGCTTCGACCTGGCGGTGGCCCACGGCAGCACCGACCAGCCGGTCGCGGCCCGGCTGGCGGGCACGCCGCAGGTCACGATGTTCGACTACGAGTACGCCACGGCGATGCACCACTGGAACGGCCGCCTGGCGCACCGCGCGTGCTGGTGCCGGCCGCGATCCCGGAGGCGGCGCTCGCGCGCTACGGCATGCGCCCGCCGAAGCTGGTCCGCTACCCCGGCCTGAAGGAGGAGTACTACCTCGCCGACCACGTGCTCGACCCGGGCGTGGCCGGCGAGCTCGGACTCGACCCGGCGCGGCTTGATCGCGGTGCTGCGCCCGCCGCCGGAGGTGACGCTCTACCACCGCGGCGCGCTCCACCGACCTCTTCAGCGACGCCTGGAGCGCCTGCTCGACCGTCCCGAGGTCCAGACCGTCGTGCTTCCCGCGCACCGACGAGCAGCGCGAGGCGCTCGCGGGCAGCGCGGCATCGTGCCCGACGCGTCCGGTCGACGGCCCGAGCCTCGTGGCCGCCGCCGACCTGGTCGTGAGCGCCGGCGGCACGATGAACCGCGAGGCCGCCGCGCTCGGCGTGCCGGCCTACACGCCGTTCGCCGCGCGCCTCGGCGCGGTCGACCGCCGGCTCATCGACGAGGGGCGCCTGCGCCGGCTCGAGCGCGCCCGACGACGTGGTCCTCGGAGCGCCGCGACCGCGAGCCGCCGACCGCCGTTGCGCGACCCGGACGTGCTTCTCGACCTGATCCTGGAGCACGGTGCTACTACACTCGGCCGCCTCGTGAGACTCCCGCCGATCGACTGGAGCCCCCGGCGCGCTACCTCCATCGGGCGGGCAGATCGCGCGTGGACGCGGGCCTGGTCGCCGCTGCCTGGTGGCTGGCGTTCTACTTCCGCTTCGACGGCGACGTGCCCGGGCGGCTACGAGCGGCTGTTCGCCGCGACGGTCGGCGATCGTCATCGGCGTCAAGCTGCTCGTACTTCGTCGGCGATGCGCTTCTACACCAAGTGGTGGCGCTTCACGAGCCTGCGCGACCTCCAGGCGATCGTCCTCGCGGTCGTCGTCGTCGAGCCTGCATCATCACCGCCGTCCTGTCGTTCTGGCAGCCGGTGCACCGCCCCCGCGGCGCCGCCGTCACGATGCCGCGCGGCGTGCTCGTCTTCGACCTCGTTCTCACGCTCACGCTCGTGGGCGGCGTGCGCTTCGTCGTGCGGAGCGTCATCGAGCGCCCGCCGCGGTCCGAGCTGGTCGCGCGCAAGGGCAAGGAGGTCCTGATCTGCGGCGCCGGCGACGCGGGCAACACGCTGCTGCGCGAGATGAAGCGCAACCGCGACGCTCGGCTACACCCCGGTGGGCCTGATCGACGACGACCCGCGCAAGCGCCGGCCTGCGCGTGCAGGGCACGCGGGTGCGCGGTGCGCCGCGACGACCTGCCGCGCGATCCTGCGCGAGACCCACGTCGACGAGGTCATCATCGCCATGCCGTCGGCGCCGGGCGTGGTGCGCCAGGAGATCGTCGAGGCCTGCCGCGCTGGCCGGCGTGCCCTGCACGACCCTGCCGGGCCTGCCCGAGCTGATCACCGGCGAGGTCACGGTGCGGCTCGCTGCGCGAGGTGCGCGTGGAGGACGTGCTCGGCCGCGCCCCGGTCGAGATCGACTTCGCGCAGGTGTCGCCCGCTACCTCAACGGCCGGTCGGTGCTGGTCACCGGCGCCGGCGGATCGATCGGCCGCGAGCTCTGCCGCCAGGTGCTCCGGCGCCGGCGCCCGCGCGCCTGGTGATGGTCGACCACGCCGAGAACAACCTCTTCGAGATCGATCGTGCAGCTGCGCGAGCGCGGCCACGCCGGCCTGCTCGCCCCGATCATCGCCGACTGCAAGGACGAGGTCGCCATGGAGCGGGTCTTCCAGGAGCACCGCCCGACGATCGTGTTCCACGCCGCCGCCTACAAGCACGTGCCGATGATGGAGCTCAACCCGCTCCAGGCGGTCGCGAACAACGCGCTCGCGCACCGCCGATGCTCGCGGTGCTCGCGGAGCGCCTCGGGGTCGAGCGGTTCTGCCTGATCTCGACCGACAAGGCGGTGGAGCCGAAGACGGTCATGGGCGCGACGAAGGCCCTCGCCGAGCGCATCGTCGAGTCGCGCGGCGCGGCGTCCGCCACCCGCTTCGCGGCGGTGCGGTTCGGCAACGTCCTCGGGAGCTCCGGCTCGGTCGCTGCCGATCTTCCGTCGCCAGATCGAGGCAGGGCGGGCCGGTCACGGTGACCCACGCCGAGATGACGCGCTTCTTCATGACGATTCCCGAGGCCGTGCAGCTCGTGATCGAGGCGACCGGGATCGCCGACGGCGGCGACATCTTCGTGCTCGACATGGGCGAGCCGGTCCGGATCATCGACCTCGCCGAGAGCATGATCCGCGCTCTCGGGGCACGAGCCGGGCCGGGACATCGCGATCGAGGTCGTCGGGCATCCGGCCGGGCGAGAAGCTCCACGAGGAGCTGTTCAACGTGGACGAGGACGTCCGTCCCACCAGGTATGGCAAGATCATGCGAGCCACCCGCCCCCCGCTCGATCCTGTGGCCCTGCGAATCGGCATCGAGCTCCTCGAGGAGCGCGTCGGCGCGGGCGACGTCAGCGGTTGCGCCGACGTCCTTTGGCGCACGTTGAGCGCAGGCAGGGAAGCTCCGTCCGACTCCGAACACACCAGCACGACCGTTCCCGGAAAGCAGGAAGGAACCGCATGACCACAGCGCTTCGGCTTGAGATCGTCACCGACGTCTCAGAGCTCTTCCCGGACATCGTCCCGGCTCGTGCCGACGGGATCCTCGCCCGGGTGCGCCGTCCGTGCGCCGAGCACGCCTGCGAATGCCGGTGCGTCGGCCACCTGGAGGACGAAGGCTGTCTGGTGTTCTGGTGCTCCGCCGGCGAGCATCCCCTCACGTTCCGCTCCTAGGCGCGCCGCCGCGCGCCCGTCACGCGGGCAGCTGAGGCATGCCGATGGACGCCACGGCCGGATCCCGCGACTCCGAGCCTGACCCGGGGACTCCCGCCGAGCGCGACGAGCGTGACCTGCTCGGCTGGCGCAAGGTGCCCGCCGACGTCCTCTACGGGATCCATACGCTCCGTTCGCTCGAGAACTTCCCGATCTCGCGGGTCCCGATCGGGGCGGTTCCCGAGCTCGTCGATGCCCTCGCCTGCGTCAAGGCGGCTGCGGCGACGGCGAACGAGGAACTGGGCATGCTGGATGCCGGCCGCGCGGACGCCATCCGGGCCGTATGCGCGGAGCTCCGCGAGGGGCGGTGGCATGACCAGTTCGTCGTCGACGTGATCCAGGGGGGTGCCGGGACGTCGACCAACATGAACGCGAACGAGGTGATCGCCAACCGCGGCCTCGAGCTGATGGGCCATCGGCGGGGCGAGTACGAGCATCTCCATCCCCTCGACCACGTCAACCGGAGTCAGAGCACCAACGACGTGTACCCGACCGCGCTCGGCATCGCGCTGACGTTCATGATCCAGGAGCTACTGGATGCGATGGCCCGGCTGCGTCAGCGCTTCGAGGAGAAACAGTTCGAGTTCGCCGACGTGCTGAAAATGGGGAGGACGCAGCTCCAGGACGCCGTCCCGATGACCCTCGGCCAGGAGTTCTCCGCATACGCCGTGACGCTCGGCGAGGACGAGAAGCGTCTCGGCGAGGCGATGTCGCTCCTGAGCGAGATCAACCTCGGCGCCACCGCCATCGGCACCGGAATCAACACCCATCCGGCGTACGCGCCCCTCGCATGCGGGCACCTCGCGGACATCACCGGCCTGCCGCTGGTGACCGCCGCGAACCTCGTCGAGGCGACTCCGGACACCGGTCACTACGTGCAGCTCTCCGGTGTGCTGAAGCGCGTCGCCGTGAAGCTGTCGAAGACCTGCAACGACCTGCGGCTCCTCTCGTCGGGGCCTCGCGCAGGGCTTAACGAAATCAACCTACCGGCGGTGCAGGCCGGGTCGACCATCATGCCGGGCAAGGTCAACCCGGTCATCCCGGAGGTCGTCAACCAGGTCGCGTTCGAGGTGATCGGGGCCGACGTGACCGTGACGATGGCCGCGGAGGCGGGGCAGCTCCAGCTCAACGCGTTCGAACCGATCATTGCGCTGTCGCTCTTTCGTAGCCTGACCCACCTGCGCGAGGCGATCGTGGTGCTGGCGGAGCGGTGCGTGGCCGGGATCACGGCCAACGTCGAGTGGGCACGCCACCAGGTCGAGACGTCGCCGTCGCTCGTGACGGCGCTCTCGCCGATGATCGGCTACGAGCGTGCGACGGCGATCGCCCGCGAGGCGTTGCAGACGGGCCGGACCGTCCGGGAGCTGGTGCTGGAGCACGGATGGCTCGACGCCCAGGCGATCGACCAGGCGTTCGCGCCCGCCGCGCTTACGCAGCCGTGGCGCCGCCCCCGCCCCGGCTGATCACATCGGCGCTGGCTGTAACCCGCGGATCAGGCCGGTGAGGGTGGCGCGGCCGGTGGTCGCCCCCAGCGCAGCGAGCCGCCGGACCGCGGGGGCGAGCGCCGGTCCGTCGGCTCGGAGCAGCGCGGCGAGCATAGCCGCCACCGGCTCGAACGCCTCACCGCGTGTCGCGGCGCGCAGCAACGATCGCGCGGGTTCGCCGGTCGCGGCGCGCGCGACCTGCAGCGCGATCGCGGCGTCGTGGCGTGTGCCGGCGGGATCCAGCGCGCGGCGCGCGAGCAGGTATCCGGCGACGGCGTCGTCGCCGGCCGGAGTGAGCCCCGGCCCCCGCCCGGCGAGCGCCTCGACGACTTCCCGAAACGGCGCGGCGCCGAGCTCGAGCGCACGCGGGTCGTTCCACGCGTGTGGCCGGGCAGCCTCGCACGCCCCCGCGACCAGGAGGGCGTCGGCCGGCGGCGGGGGCGGCGGGGTGTGCCAGGGCTCCGACTCGGCGAGGTCGAGCGTCACACGCTGACCCGCGCGCAGGATCGGCATGCTCGCAACGACCGCGGTGAGGGGTCCGCGGGGGCCGCGGAGCCCGGTGACGTGCACGACCCGGCCGTCGCCGCGGAGCCAGGCCCACCCGGCGCCCGCCGCCGTCACCCGACCGTCGTCGAACCTGCCGACCATCACGCCGGCCCGGCGGACCCGGAGCGTCAGGGTGCGGCGCAGGTCGGGATCACCGCGCAAGCTCCCCGGCGAGTGCCACGAGCGCGTCGCGGAACGGCTCGAGGGGGACCCGTGCGATGCCCGCCCCGATCTGGCCACCATCGACACGGTGCAGGATCCCGGTGTTGATGAGCGGCGTGGTGCCGGTCTCGAGGCACCGCCGGGCATCGACGCCGAGGGGCGTGCCCTCGCCGTCCAGCGTCGGGATGCGGAACCGCTCGCTCCTTGTGAGGCAGATGTCGTCCATCATGCGGGTGCGCTCGAGGGCGTCGGCGAGGCCACCGCCGAGGAAGGCCGCGACGCCGGGACTTGCCGCGCTGGCCGCGCCGCCGAGGCCGGCGCATTCCACGAGCGCGGAGTCGCCGATGTCGGGTGCGGCGTCGCCGTCGCCGAAGCCCGGGCGGTAGAGCGGGTCCGCGACGAGTGGCGCGGCTGCGGTGAACCACCTGCCCGGCAGCCCGGCCAGCATGACGGCGGCGTCGACCCCGTTGCGGCTGATGAAGGTCACCAGGCTCGAGCCGCGGATCCCGAGTGTCGAAGCGAGCGCGGCCCGGCAGGCGGCGATCGTCAGCGTGAGGGCGAAGTGGCCGTTCGGCGATGTCATCCGCGCGGTCGGCAGGACCGACTGCGGCGCGTGCTCGGCCATCGCCGGCAGCACCTCGCGCATCAGCAGCATCGTGGCGGCCTGATGTCGCATGTGGCAGTCGTCGCCCATCGCCACGGCCTGCGCGCATAGGCCGAACACGTCGATGGGCCCCCGGGCCGCAAGCGCCGCCTCGAATCCCGGGGCGACCTCCTCCGCGAACACTCGCTGGCGGCGTATTGCCTCTGGGCTGCCGACGCCCAGCCAGAACGCGTCGCCCGGGCCGTCGCAGAACGGCGACCATGCCTCGACGCCGCTCTCCTCGTCCCGCACGACCCACACCGCCATCGACGGCGAGATGACGCCCGTCATCGCCCCGGCGGCCCCGAGCGAGTGGCCGGGGGCGACCTCGATGTCGCCGCGCGAGAGGCGGGCCTCGGCGTCGGCGGGATCGGTCGCCCATCCCTCGAGCAGGCACGCGCCGACGATCGCGCGGCGTTGCGGCGCGCCCATGCGCTCCCACGCGATCGGCGGGCCCGCGTGCAGCACGAGCCGGCCGTCGAGACCCGGGATGTGGTCGACGGCCAAGCCGGCGCCCACGAGCATCGGACGCGCCGTCTGAAGGCGCGCCACGGCAAGCTCGTTCGCGGCCTCGACGTCGTCCCCCGCCAGGGTGGTGAGCAGGCGGACGTCGGAGGGATCGCCCGCCGCCGGGGGGCGCCAGTCGATCGCCTCGACCGTGACGTCCTGCGCCCGCAGGGCCTCCGCCATGAGGTCCAGGCCCGCTGTGGCGACGCGTAGGCTGCCCATGTGGCAGACCTTATCGAGCTTGCCCGCCGCGTTCGCGAGCACCCCGGGCTTCTCGCCAAGCGCGACCTGCGGCACGTGGCGGCGACGCTCGGCGGCGATGGCGACGACGCCGCGCTCATCGACATCGTCGACCAGTACGCCGGCGTGCTCGCCGCCGAGGCGATCCGGCCGGAGCTGATCGCCGCCGATCCGAGGGTGGCGGGGATCGCGGGGGTGGTGACGGTGCTGAACGACGTCGCCGCGACGGGCGCCAGACCGATGGCGCTCCTCGATACGGTCGTCGGGTCCGACGAGATCGTTCGCGGGGCGCTCGAGGGGATCGCCGCCGCGGCCGGCCTCTACGGGGTGCCGGTGATGGGTGGCCACACCACCGTCCTGGAGGGGTCGCCCGCGCTCTCGACGTTCGCGGTCGGCTGGACCGGACGCCCGCTCCGGGCGGCCAACGCCCGCCCGGGCGATCCGGTCTGCCTCGCGGCATGCCTCGACGGCGAGCTCGTGACCGGCGCCGACGGGTCGACGTTCTTCAGCCACCTGCGCGGATCGCGTCGCGATCGCGCTGCGTCCGACCTCGCGCTGCTGGCGGAGGCCGCCGAGACGGGCGAGGCCTGGTCAGCGCGGGACGTGTCGATGCCCGGCGTCGCCGGTTCGCTGCTGCAGTTCCTCGAGAGCGCGGGCGGTCTGGGGTGCGCTCTGGACGTCGACGCGATCCCGGTCCCTCCAGGCGTCGCGCTGGAGGAGTGGATCACGACGTTTCCGTCGTACGCCTTCGTGGTGTGCGGTCGTCCCGACGCCCTCGAGCGGCGGTTCGGGGCCGCCGGGCTCGTGTGCCGTCAGGTCGGGGTGCTCGACGACACCGGGGCGCTGCGCTTGCGATCAGGTGCGGATGAGGTGGTGGTCTGGGACCTCCGCTCCGAACCCCTGGCCGAGCTCGGGGCGGAGCGGTCCCCGTCGTGAACTCGGGGCGCGGTCGTCGCGACTGGGGCCTCTCGAAGACCCGGGTGAGTGACCTCAACCGGCGGTCGGAGCCGCCTGCGCCTGGGACGAGCTGCGATCGGGGCAGGTTATCGGTGCCGCTCCCGCACTGACGAGTCCGCGCAGCGCCTCGACTGCGACCGGGCAGAACTGCCAACCGGATTCGAGCACGCAGTCCACGAGCGCGTCGGCGACCGGCATGGCACCCTGGTAGCAGCGGTCGTTCGTCATGGCGTCCCACGCGTCGGCCAGCCCGAGGATGCGGGCGCCCTCGGGGATCCGGTCGCCGGACAGCCCGTCCGGATAGCCGGCACCGTCGTAGCGTTCGTGGTGGTGGCGAACCCAGTCGACCTGCTCGGCGGTCAGGATCCCGTCGATCATCTCGGCGCTGAAGGTCGCGTGGCGCTTCATGGCCCTGCGCTCGTCGGCGCTGAGCTGACCGGGCTTCAGGAGAAGCGAGCCGGCGAGGCCGATCTTGCCGATGTCGCGGACGTACGCCGCCTCGCCCAGGAGGGTTGCCCGGCTTGCCGACCACCCGAGCTCGAGCGCGAGGAGCTCGGCGAGCTCGGACACGCGCTCCGCGCTTCCCCGCGCCGCCGGATCCTGCGACTCGACGACCCGGGCGAGGATCTGGAGCGCCGCACGGTCGCGCCTGACGGGAGCGTCGTTTGCACGCTCGGGCGTGAGCGTCGCCGCTGTCCGCTTGGCGTCGTGGAGGGCGATCTCGGCGTGCCGCACCAGGTCGTGTGCGTCTGACCCGCCACCCTTGAGATCGCTCACGCCGACGGTGACCGAGATCGGCGGCTCGCCGTGGGTGTCGATGTGGGCGATCGCCGCGACGGCACGGCCGGCGGCGTCGCGCGCCCCGGATGCGTCGGCCCCGGGGAGCACCCAGCCGAAGGCGCACGCTCGGAGCCGGCCGAGCGTGTCGCCGTGCCGGGTGACCCGGCCGAGGCGTTCGGCGACCTGGAGCAGCGTGTGCTCGTCGAGCTCGGAACCGGCCTCGGGGTCGACGTCGCGGAACTGGTCGAGCTCGATCGCGATGAACGCGACGTTGCCGCCCGCGGCCCGCGCGGCCTCGACCTCGGCCGCCACGCGGCGGTCCAATTCGTACCTCCCGGCGAAGCCGGTCAGGGGATCGCGTGCGGGTGCGGTGCGCGTCCGCTCGTCCATCGTGCCGATCGCAAGC
Source organism: uncultured Thermoleophilia bacterium (assembly GCA_963777565.1). Taxonomy (GTDB): domain Bacteria; phylum Actinomycetota; class Thermoleophilia; order Miltoncostaeales; family Miltoncostaeaceae; genus CALMEC01. The sequence continues at coordinate 449,880 of CAVZQZ010000006.1, read as the reverse complement.
GCGAGCGTCGCGAGGGTGGCGAAGCAGGTGAGCTCCTCTTGCGCCTCGGGGCGGGTCGATCGCCCGGCCGCGGTGTTCGCCTGGAGCACGCCCCATCGGCGCACGCCGAAGCGCACGTCCGCCGACAGCGCCGTGCCGCCGGACTGCCGGGGATCGAAGCCGGGCTTCGCCCAGACACCCATCATCGTGGCGCCGCCATCGTCGATCCGCGCGATCCGGGCGGCGTCGGCGCCGACCAGCATCGCGGCCTCCTCGGCGATGAGCTGGTACACCTGGGTCGGGGGGGTCTCGGCGGAGACGGCGGCCGCGACGCGCTCCATCGCCGCCTCGCAGCGGATGAGCCCTGCGGCCATGGCGTCGTGCTCCGGAGCTGCGGGGGTATTGACGAGCTCACGGATGGTTGCGGCGAAACCGATCGAGATGCCGTCCGTATCGCGAAGCGGGGCGATCGCGACCGACGCCTCGAAGCGCTCACCGCCTGCGCGGCAGAACGTCAGCTGGCAGGAGCCGCCCTCCGCGAACTCACCCTCCAGCAGTCCGGCGATCGTCCGGGCGTTGCGCTCGGCATCCGCGTGCGCCCAGAACGGGTACGGGGCCCGGCTGCCGAGGAGCCGGAGCCGGTGGAACCCCGTCATGCGGCTGAGCACGGTGTTGACGTCGACGATCCTGCCGCGCTCGTCGACGGTGACGAGCCCGTCCTGGATCGACGCGATCACCGCGGACGCGTGCTTCGCCGCCCGTCGGGCCGAGAGGTGCTCGAGGGCGACGCGCGCGTTGCGGTTTGGCGCCTGCCGGCGCCGACGGGTGGTCGTGGGATCCCACACGCCTTCGCTCGCCTGTCGCATGTCGTCATGACCTGCCATCGCGTCGACCTCTGGTTCGAAGATGCTCGAAGACCCTTGCATTCAGAGTGTCGGAATCGGGGTCGGTTTCGAACATCCGTGGATCGGGAGCGGTTCGGTATGAATTTGGTTGCGAACGCCCTCAGCCTCTCGCGTTGGCCTGCCGATACAGACGCAGACCGATCACGCGATAGGCAGGTTTCGACGGAAATGCCAGGGACGACCCCGGGGCGCAACGCGCCGATCCTCGTCGTGGACGACGAGGACGACATCCGCCTCCTCGTTCGGGAGGCGCTCGAGCGTGAAGGCCACGAGACGATCGAGGCGACCGATGGTCGAACGGCGCTCCGGCGCCTGTACGAGCTCCACCCCCGACTGGTCGTCTTGGACGTGATGATGCCGGAGCTCGACGGCTGGCAGACATTGGAGCGCATCCGTGACGTCTCCGACGTGCCGGTCATCCTCCTCACGGCGCGCGCGCTCGAATGGGAGCGCACCAGGGGCCTCCGCGGCGGCGCCGACGACTACATGACCAAGCCGTTCTCGCCGATGGAGCTCGCCGCGCGAGTCGACGCTCTGCTGCGCCGGACGGGCGGCCGGGAGACCGAGCGCCCCGGCGTGTACGACGACGGATTCGTCCGGATCGACTTCGCCCAGCGCCAGGTCGTCGTCGCGGGCGCGCCGGTGCGCCTCACGCCGCTGGAGTTTCGGTTGCTCACCGCGTTCACCGAGAATCGCGACAAGGTCTTGGACCGGGATCAGCTCCTGACGATGGTCTGGGGGAGCCGGACAGCGGTCTTCCCGGATCAGGTCAAGGTGTACGTGGGGTACCTGCGGCGGAAGATCGGTGTCCGGCCGGACGGCTCGTCACCCATCGAGACCGTCCGGGGCTTCGGGTACATCTACCGCCCGGGGCCCGGTCCGACCGAGGTTCAGGCCGCCTGACGTGAAGCGCGTGCCAACGCGTCCGGACGCGGCCCCGGCAGGAGGCGTTGCGAACGAGGCCGAGCTCGAGCGCCTGCTCCGCACCGAACGCGAGTCCCGGGCGGCCGTCGAGCAGGCCAACCGGGAGCTCCTCGAACGCAACGAGGCGCTCCGGGCCGCGCAGCGGCGCTTCTACGAGCGCACGCAAATGCTCCGTGCCCTCGCGGATCTCGCCGACGACGTGATGTTCGTGGTCGACGCGGAGGGGCGCTATCGGATGATCAACAACGCCGGAGCGCGCCTTGTCGGCGCACTGCCGGTCGACGTTGTCGGTTCGGCGTACGAGAGATTCCTCCCGCCCGACGTCGCCCAGCGCGCACGCGCCAGGGACCGCGAGGTGATGCGGACCGGCCGCAGCGTCGTCGACGAGGAGGCGGTGGAGACCCCTGAAGGTGCCCGCCATGTCATCACCACCCGTGCGCCATGGGTCGTCGACGGCCAGACGATCGGGGTCGTGGGAATCGCCCGGGCCGTGGAGGAGCTCGGCGGTGCCGACCGCGACCGCGGCCGCCTGCTGGCGGAGGCGCGCGCCGCGGAGTCCTCGACGCGGACCGCGCTGAAGCGACTGGCGGAGCAGAACGCGCGGCTCCAGGAGCTCGACCGCGCGAAGGACGAGATGGTGGCGCTGGTCTCCCACGACCTGCGAACTCCGCTCACGTCGATCCGCGGCTACACCGAGCTGCTGATGACGGGTCAGGGCATCGACGAGCGCGGGCGGCGCTTTCTCGAGGTCATCGACCGCAACAGTCGCCGGCTGCTCGACCTCGTCGACGACCTCCTGGTGGTCGCGCAGCACAACGTCGGCGCGTTCAGCGTGACGGTCGAGGAGCTGGACCTCGCCGAGCTGGTGGCCGAAGCGCTCGTGGCGTTTGCGCCCGCCGCGGCCGAGAAACAGATCACCCTTGTGCAGAGGGTCTCCGGTGTAGGCGTCGTCGTCGGCGACCGTACCCGCCTGGGTCGCATGCTCGACAACCTGGTGGGCAACGCGATCAAGTACACGCAAGCCGGCGGCGTCGTCGAGGTGTCGCTCTCGATGGCCGACGAACGCGCCATCCTGCGCGTCCGGGATAACGGACCGGGGATCGCGCCGGAGGAGCACCAGCAGATCTTCGACCACTTTGCGCGGGCGCGCGACGCCGGCGACGGCGGTCTTCGTGGGATCGGCCTCGGGCTCGCGATCGGACGGGCGATCGCCGAGGCGCATTCCGGCACGATCGGGCTCGACAGCTCCCCGGGTACCGGCGCGACGTTCTGGGTTGACCTCCCCGTCGCCGGGCCTGCGATGCTCGATCAACGTGCCGCCTTCCCCGGGGGAACTCCCGGGCGTCGGCGTCGCTCAGCGCGTGACGATCACCGGCGTGCCGGGCTCGACCGCGCGGAACACGGTCGTGAGCGCTGCATCCCCCAGGATGATGCATCCGTGACTCGAGGCACGTCCGACGCGCCCGAGTGAGCCGCTGCCATGAATCGCGCGAGCCCGGGATGCTGACGGTAGAGCTCCTGTACGACGGTGCCGCCCCACGAGAGGCCGGCGACGTGGGCCGGCCCGAGCTCGAGGACCTCGATCAGCGCCGCGAGGCAGTTCGCGTAGTCCGCCAGGCGGAAATCCGCGGGCACATCCGAGGAGCGGCCTGCCCCCGGCTCGTCCCACGCGACGACCGTGAACTCGTCGGCAAGGGGGGCGAGCTGGGGCTGCCACACGCGGCCGTCCTCGGCGGCGCCGTGCACGAACACCAGCGGCGGCCCCTCGCCGACGCGCTCGAAGGCGATCTCGAGCCCGCTCGCCCGGACAACCTCCACCGTCCGACGTCAGGCCGGGTGGCTCTGTGCAGCCGAGGCGGATAGCTCCCCGCCGCCTCCGAGCGCCCAGGCGTAGGCCTCCTCGGCGAAGGCCGGCTCCGCCCCCGAGAGGGGGATCGTCATTCGCTGGTGAGGCACGCCGCGGTACTCGATGAGCCCGCCCACACGCTCCCACCCGAGGAACCGGAAGAGCGGCACGATCGGCGCCTGGATGCGGGCGATCATGAGGTGCCCGCCGAGCGCACCGGCGGTGGCGACCGCGCACCGCACGAGCGTGCCCCCGGCGCGAAGCTGGCGGGCTCTGCTCGAGACCGCCAGCCGGTCGCCCTGCCAGAGCCCGGCCTCGTCGAGCGGGTACAGGCGCACCGCCCCGAGGACCTCGCCGCCGGAGACCGCCACGATGTGCAGGGCGGTCTCGTCCCAGTGGTCGCGGTCGGTGCCGTCGAAGAGGCCCTGCTCCTCGACAAACACCTCCTGGCGGACGCGGAAGTGCCCGGCGAGCTCCACCGGCGTCCGGGCAAGCCGGACCTCGACGCCCGTCTCAGGCTGTGGCCGGGACCGGGTCACCGTTTCGTCCTCCACCGAAGGCTCGCTCGAACGTCGACAGCGCGGAGCATGCCTGGCATCGCACACACCCGGCGCGCGACTCCTGGCTCATCATGCCCGCCTCGGCCAGGAGCGGCGCCACGGTCTCGTACACGTCCATCATGTACTGGGGCGACGGCGGGGTTCCGCCGGCCAGGATCGAGCCGGGCGCCGGACGAAGCGGCACCACGAAGGGGTAGACGCCGCGCTCGATCGCAGCCTTGCAGCCCGCGAGCACCGTCTCCTTTGTCTCGCCGAGCCCCAGGATGAAGTAGGTCGACACCTGGCCCTGCCCGAAGACGTCGACCGCGGCCTCCCAGGCGGACAGGTAGTAGGGGATGCCCTGCGCGGCCTTGCCCGGCGCCACGTGGGCCAGGACGTCCGGGTCGAACGTCTCGAGGTGGATGCCGAGCGCCTCGACGCCGCTGTCCTTGAGCTCTGCGAACCAGCCGAAGTCGTCGGGCGGCTCGATCTGCACCTGCACAGGGAGGCCGGCCGCGTCGCGGATCCCCGCCGCGCACTTGGCCATGTACGGCGCGCCGCGATCGGCCCGGTTCGGCGATCCGGTGGTGAGCGTGACGTCCTTCGCCCCATCCAGCCGGGCCGCGGCGGCGGCGACCTCGGCCAGCATGGCCGGCGTCTTGACCGGGATGGTGCGGCCCGATTGGAGCGACGTGCCGATCGCGCAGAAATGGCACTGGTCGTCGGTGCCCCAGTAGACGCACCGCTGGAACACCGTCGACGCGAAGCTGTCCAGGTGCATCAGGCCGATCTTCCAGTAGGGAACCCCGTCGGCGGTCTCGAGGTCGTAGATCTTCGGGCGCGGATGGAGCGTCACCCGGCCGACCTCGGCGCCGTCGCGGAACAGCGTGCCCGCACGCCCGTTCGTCCCGAGCACCAGTTCGTACGGCGAGCGGGCGACGTAGTCGCCGTGCACCGGGACGGTCAGCGGCGCGCCGTCGACCCACAGGAACCCGGCGTCGGACGGACCGGCCCCGCCGGCCCGGGTCTCGCCCGGCCCGGTCGGAACCGTCGTGCGGACGCCGAGCGACTGCAGTTCGACCGCCAGCGTCTTGATGTCGACGCTCACCACCGCTCGCCGTGGAGCTTCTCGAAGTTCTCCTTGAACACCATCCGCTTGAGCTCTTCACTGACGGGGGCACCCTCGATCTTCCAGTACTCGCCCATGAAGTCCGACCAGGGCTCGTCCGACCCGAACAGGACGCGGTCGGCGCCGAGCCCGTCGTTCTTCTCGATCTCGACGAGCAGCCAGCGGGCGCCGAAGCCGATCGCCCAGGACGTGTCGGTGTAGACCTTGTAGCCCTCCTTCACCCATTGCAGGAACTTCGGCACCAGCTTGATGTGGCCGCTGACGCCGCCGCCGAAGTGCACGAGGTGGATCTTCACCCGCTTCCCGTACTCCTCGACCATCGGGATGAAGTTGTTGATGTCGCTGTTGCCGCCGGCCGACGTGTGGAAGTGGAACACGTAGTCGTGCTTCTCCGCGACGTCGAAGCACATGTTGGCGATCTCGCGGGTCTCGTCGTCCCACTCGGCCGGGTTCGGGTTGCCGCCGAGGAGGAACGTCGTCTTGAGGCCGAGGATCCCGGACTCGCCCGCGTGCCTGAGCGCCTCGACGGTGTGCTCGCGGTCGCGCGGCAGGAACGACACCCACAGCAAGCCGCGGATGCGGTCGGTGGTGTCGGCGGCCTCCATGACGAGCGGGTTGAGGCTGAACGGCTGCTCCGGCTTGGGGATGCCGTAGTTCGACATCACGAGGCTGCGCTCGATGCCGTGCTGGTCCATGAACTTGATGAAGTCCTTCGTCTTCGGGAAGTCGTAGACGATGGGCTTGACCGGGTAGTCGATGCCGTAGAACGGCCAGGCCTCGATCTCGCCGATGTGGCTGTGGTCGTCGATCACGTAGCGCTTCATGCCTTCGGGAAGTGGCATCGGTTCTCCTTTACGGGGTCAGCATGGCCTGGCGGAGGTCCGCGGCCGCGGATCGCCAGGCGTCGGGGTCGGTGAACTCACGCCGAGGCGCGACCGGTCCGTCGCCGGCGACGTCGCCGGTCTCGGGGTCGAGCTGGATGCCCTCGAGGACGAACATGGGCGCCATGGTGTCCGGGTTGAGCTCGGTGGACACCGCGACGGCAAAGCCCGTCTGCAGCGACATCTCGATGCGGCGGTAGGGAGGCCACAGCTCGTTCTCCCCATGGCTCCACACGGTCACGACCGTGTCGCCTGCACGGCGCGCCCTGTCGATGGCGCGTTGCGCCTGCTCGGCCGATGCGCGCTGCGCGAGCTCGCGCGAGCGCAGCTGATACGCGGCGTCGCGGGCCATGCCGGCGTCGATCTCGGGTGGAAGCGACCCCTGCTCGATCCCGGCTGCCTCGAGGTCGGCGGCCGGGGTCGATGCAAGGTAGCTCGTGACGAGCGCGTCCAGGTCGGGCACGCTCTCAAGATGGTCGGCGAGCGAGCGCACGATGCCGATAACGGCCTCGTACAGGTCGGTGCGAACGGTGACGACCGGATACAGACGGTCCTCTGCCTCACGCCAGCGCCGGAGCGCCTCCTCACGCTCGCTCATTGTCGCCGCTGCCTAGACCGTCCAGGTGTTGAGCTGGAAGGCCTTGTTCCTCCATGCAGTGAGCGCGGAGTCGAGCACGTCGAGCGGGTTGAACGCGGTGACTCCCTCGATCAGGTCGTCCTCGCGGAACCCGTAGAGCGCGCCCATCGCGAACCGGCAGGCGTAGATCGTCGCGCCCTCCTTGAGAAGGGTCTTGATCTGGTTGTTGATGGCCATGTGGCCGGGGAACGCCTCAGCGCCGACGCTCGGGTAGCCACGGGTACCGGACGCCATGAGCACGCCGGGTCCGTAGAGGACGAGGCTGACCTTGAAGCCCTTCCGTCCGAGGCGGGTCGCGGTCAACAGGTTGACCAGACCGACCGATCCCTCGTAGGGGACGGTGTGCATGAAGATGTACGCCTCTTCACCCGGCTCCGCCTTCACGTCCGGAAAGACCTTCTCGGCAACGTCGTACAGCTCTTGACCTGCTTCGGGCTTCGGGCCCTGGATCTTCGCCACGCTCTACCTCCACAGACTTGGGGACGGGCATCCCAGGTATTCAGGCAACCGGGAATCACGCGCACTATCTTCCCACGCACGACTGGTTGCAAGGCCCCGACAGGTGGACAATTCTTCCGTGAGTGAAATTGTGGTGATGGCGGTGGGCGGGAACGCGCTGGCTCCCTCTGGACTCGGCGAGTTTGCCGAGCAGATGGAGCGCGCGCGGAATGTCGCCGGGCACGCCGTGTCGCTGCTCGACGGTGGTCGCCGGCTGGTGGTGGTCCATGGCAACGGCCCGCAGGTCGGGGCGCTCGCGCTCGCGCAGGAGGCGGTCGCGCGGGAGGTGCCGCCGCAACCGCTTCATGTGCTCGGCGCGATGACCCAGGGGCAGCTCGGCTTCATGCTCGGCCAGGCGATCGGCGACGAGCTCGAGGCGCGCGGCCACGGCCGCGCCGTCGCGGCGATCGTCACGCAGGTCGTGGTCGACCGTGCTGACCCGGGCTTCAGCACGCCGACGAAGCCGATCGGGCCGTTCTTCTCGGCGGGCCGGGCGAAGCGGCTCGCCCAGGCGCGAGGGTGGGACGTCGTCGACGATGCGGGCCGCGGCTGGCGCAGGGTGGTGGCCTCCCCCGTGCCGATCGAGGTGGTGGAGTGGCCCCAGGTCCGCGAGCTCCTTCGCGCCAAGCAGGTCGTGATCGCATGCGGCGGGGGCGGCATCCCCGTGGCGCGTGAGGAGGCGGGCCTGACGGGGGTGGAGGCCGTCATCGACAAGGACCTCGCCGCGGCATTGGTGGGCGGGCTCGTCAAGGCCAAGACCCTCCTGCTCCTCACCGGAGTCGAGCGGGTGGCGATCGATTTCGGCACGCCGCGTCAGCGCTGGCTCGACACGATGAGCGTCGCCGAGGCGCGGGCGCACATCGCCGACGGGCAGTTCCCGCCGGGCAGCATGGGGCCCAAGGTGCAGGCGGCGATCCGGTTCGTGGAGAACGGCGGGCGGGAGGCGATCATCACGTCGCTCGACCGGACGGCCGCGGCGCTGGACGGGGAGACCGGCACGCGCGTGACGGCATGAGCGGAGCGCGACGCTCCATCCTGACTTGGCGGCCGCCGTCCGGAGGCGCCGGCTGGGCAGCGTCGCAGCGGGCGCAGGCCGTGCTCGCCGACCCGCAGGGGTTCGGCAACTACATGACCTATCGCGACGCGTACCGGATCCTCGGCTGGGACCCGGCCGAGATCTACCGCGACGGCCAGATCGCGCTCGACCGCGTCGAGTGGGCCGACCTCGGGTGGATGGCGAACCACATCGGCCCGTCGTCCCGCGTGCTGGATGCGATGCGCGCGGCGGTGACGGCGGAGCGGGTCGGCCCGTACTCACCCGACCTCGACGCCCCGCTTCGGGAGCGCATCGCCGTCGGGCTGCTCGGGCGCGCACGCGACGAGGGCTTCGAGGTCATCGGCACCGAGGGCGCCCAGGCGGGCGTGGGGTACGCGGCGCTGGCATGTCTCGACCCCGGCGACGAGGTCGTCGCGACCGACCCCGGGTACTTCCACTTCGTGCCGGCGTTCCGGCTCGCCGGCGCCACGCCCGTGTTCGTGAAGCTCGGCCCGTCGAACGGCTGGCGCCTCGACCCGGACGAGGTCGAGGCCGCGCTCACTGAGCGCACGAAGATGATCGTGGTGTGCGACCCGATCAATCCCTTCGGCACCGTGCAACTGCGCGAGGAGCTGGAGGCGCTGCTGCGCCTGTCCGCAGAGCGACGGGTCGTCCTGCTCGCGGACTCGACCCATTCGGCCCATCGCATCGACCCTGCTGCGACGCATCATCACCTCGCCGCGCTCGCCGCGGATCACCCCGACGCGACCGTGCTCGTGACGAGTGGGTTCGCCCACGGCTACGGCCTCGCGGGCGCGCGGATCGGTGCGCTGGGCGGTCCGCCCGATCTCGTGCGGGCGTGCCTGCAGGTCAAGATCGCGGTGGTGCGGCTCAACACGAGCGCCGTGGCGCAGGCCGCCGCCGCCGCCGCGCTCGACGACGACGACTGGCTGCGTCACGGGGAGGAGGTCGTGCGGGCGAACCTCGGGCGGCTTCGGGAGATCGCGCCGCCGGTGGTCGATCCACGGTACGGGTTCTCCTGCGTCGTCGACTGCTCGCCGTGGGGCGTGAGCGCCCAGGAGTTGACGGTCGCGCTCTGCAAGCGCAAGGTCGCCGTCTATCCCGGCGACGGCCTGGGAGAGGTCGGCGCCACGACGACGATCCGGCTCAACCTGAGCGACCCGAACCTCCAGGCCTACGAGCGCTTCGCCGCGGCGCTGCCCGAGGCGATCGAGGAAGCGCGCACCGGGATCTACCGCGAGCCGGTGCGGGAGTTCTTCCTGTCGACCGGGACGGAGCGGGGGCGCCGGCTGGCCAAGTTGATCTGAGCGGCGCGCCGGTCGCCGGCGGGCATCCTCAGCCGGGACGGGCCGCGCCCGCCGAAACGGGCCCGGTGGTCCGCCGCTCGACCTCGGCCCGGATCGCGGGGGCGACCTGGGTCCCGAAGAGCTCGATCGCACGCATAATCGCCTCGTGAGACGTGGGGCCGATGGCGAGTTGCGCCAGGAAGCGGTCGTTGCCGAACACCTCGTGCTCGAACAGGATCTTCTCGATGACCTCCTGGGGACTGCCGACCGCCAGTGCGCCGCGGGGCGAGCGCAGCGCCTCGAAGCTCCCGCGGGTGACCGGCGCCCACCCGCGCTCGCGTCCGATCCGCGTCATCACCTCGGCGTAGGAGGGAAAGAAGGCGTCGGCCGCGGCCTGCGAGGTGTCGGCCACGAAGGCGTGCGAGTTGATGCTGACGCGCAGGTCGGCGTCGTCATGTCCCGCCCGCCGTCCGCTCTCACGGTAGAGGTCGACGAGGGGGGCGAAGCGCTCGGGCTCGCCGCCGATGATCGCGAGGGCCATGGGCAGTCCGAGGGTTCCCGCTCTCACCACCGACTGCGGGGTGCCGCCCACCGCGATCCATACGGGAAGCCGCGCCTGGATGGGGCGCGGGTAGACCCCGCGCCCGTCGATCGGCGCGCGCAGGCTTCCCTGCCAGGTCACCCGCTCGGCGTCGCGAAGCTCGAGGAGCAGGTCGAGCTTCTCGGCGAATAGGGAGTCGTAGTCCTCGAGGTCGTACCCGAACAGGGGGAACGACTCGATGAACGATCCGCGGCCGGCCATGATCTCCGCCCGCCCGCCGGAGAGGAGATCCAGCGTGGCGAAGTCCTGGAACACGCGCACCGGGTCGTCGGAGCTCAGCACTGTCACCGCGCTCGTGAGGCGGATGTCGCGGGTGCGCTCGGCCGCGGCGGCCAGCACGACGGCGGGCGCCGAGACGGCGTAGTCCGGCCGGTGGTGCTCGCCGACGCCGAACACGTCGAGTCCGACCTCGTCTGCGAGCGCGATCTCCTCCATGAGATCGCGGAGCCGTCGTTGCGGGTCGACGGTCGTTCCGGTGACCGGGTCGACGCCGACCTCCGCGAATGTGTAGATGCCGAGTTCCATTGCCTGCCTGCCGTTTCAGCCTCCCATCGGAAGATCGGGGAGGCATCGCCTATACTCAGAATAGTTGAGCGACTAAGGAAAGCGTAGCGAATGTCGCACGTCGAGGCCATGTGCCCGCGGTACCACCTCGCCATCGAGCTGATCGGCGCCCGCTGGTCCGGTGCGATCCTGCGGGCGCTCCTGGAGGGACACGCTCGCTACGTCGACATCAAGGCCGTCATCCCGGGGATCAGCGACACGATGCTCGCTCAGCGGCTGCGGGAGCTCGAGGGTCACGGCGTCCTCGCGCGGTCGGTTCACGCGACATCGCCGGTTCGCATCGAATATCGCCTCACCGACAAGGGACGCGCGCTCGCGCCGGTGGTCGATGCGGTCGCCCAGTGGGCCGAGCGCTGGGTCCCCGCCGGTCAGCCCCCCGACGTGGCACCGGGCGATCACGGCGATGTCGGCGCCCAGGCATCGAGCAAGGCTCAGCGGCCAGGGGCTGGCGGACGGCCCCGCCGGGTATCGTCCTGACGGAACGAACGAGGGGGAGACAAGGATGGATGTTGATGTCGCGGTGCTCGGCGGTGGCCCAGGCGGTTACCCCGCGGCGATCCGGGCGGCCCAGCTTGGACTGTCGGTCGCGCTCATCGAGAAGGGCGAGCTCGGCGGTGTGTGCCTCAATGTCGGCTGCATCCCCACGAAGGCGTGGGTGCAGAGCGCGCACGCGGTGAAGGACGCGCACGAGGCGTTCCCGCAGCTCGGCATCGCCGTCGGCGAGCCGGTGGTCGACTTCGACCAGGTGCAGGTCAACAAGGGGCAGATCGTCAGGGCGATGGTCAGCGGCGTGGGCAACCTCCTCAAGGCCAACGGCGTGACCGTCGTCAACGGCTACGGGCGTTTCGCGGGTCCCAGCGCGTTCGCCGTCGAGGGCGGCGAGACCGTCAACTTCAAGCACGCGGTCATCGCGACGGGGTCGCATTCGCTGCGTCCTCCGGTCGAGGGCATCGACCACCCGAAGTGCGTCGACAGCACCGGCCTGCTGGCGGTGGATGAGATCCCCAAGCGGCTCGTTGTGCTGGGCGGCGGCGTGATCGGAGTCGAGTTCGCCTCGATCTTCAGCCATTTCGGCACGGAGGTGACGATCGTCGAGATGCTCGACAGCATCATCCCGATGGAGGACGACGACGCGATCAAGGCGCTCACCCGCGCATTCGACAAGCGTGGGGTGGTGGTGCACGCCGGTGCGCGCGCGACCAAGGTCGAGGAGACCAAGGACGGCATGGTGCTGCACTTCGAGAAGGGCGGTGAGGCCGCCACGGTCACCGGTGACCTCGTGCTGGTCGCCACCGGCCGCGGCGCGACCGTCGAGGGCCTCGGGCTCGAGGATGTGGGCATCGCCTTCGACAAGAAGGGCATCACCACCGACGCGACCCGCAAGACCACGCTCGGCCATGTTTACGCCGTCGGCGACGTGGCCGGCTACTGGCAGCTCGCCCACACGGCCTTCCGCGAGGGCGAGGTGGCGGCGGAGAACATCGCCGGCCACCGAACGGAGATGAGTGGAGCGGTGCCGAGCTGCATCTACACCGATCCCGAGGTCGCGAGCGTCGGGCTGTCTGAGCGCGCGGCCGTGGAACGGTATGGGCGGGACAACGTCGTCTCGGGCCAGTTCCCCTACGTGGCGATTGCGCGGGCGGCGATGTTCGCCGACAAGACCGGGTTCTTCAAGCAGATCTACCACGCCCAGACCGGCGAGGTCCTCGGCGTGGTGATCGTCGGTCTGCAGGCCACCGACCTGGTCAACGCCGGTGTCATCGCCCTTGACTCCGAGGCGGTCATCGAGACCGTGGGCGACTCCATCGCGGCGCATCCGACGCTATCCGAGGGATTCAAGGAGGCGGCCCTGGTCGCCCTTGGCCGGCCGATCCACATGCCGCCCAAGCGCAAGCGGTAGGGGTGCTGGGAGGAGTGGCGAGGTCGGTATCCCCGGCCGACGTGCCTGCCGTGCGCGACACGGGGCTGGTCACGGTGTGTCGATGAGGAGCGTCCGGTTCCGGCTGATCCGGTGAGCGGAGGGCCGGCTCCGCCGGCCCGCCAGGCGATCCGAGCGGCTGGGGCCAATGGGAGGGGGTTCGGGGGGAGGGCTTGCCCTCCCCCCGCGAAGGATCAGCTCACGAGCGCGCGGGCCTGGTCGACGACGAGTTCGGCCGCAGCGTCGGCGCGTTCGCGCTGTTCGGCGGGAATCGCGTGCTCGCTATCCTCGAGCAGGCGAGCGGTGAACGCCTGGCCCGCCTCCCGTTCGGCACGGGCGAGCCACTCGACGGGCAGGTCGTCGGAGAGCCCGGCCCCGACCAGTTCGTCGAGCTGCAGCGCCCAGGCTCGGGCGAGCAGGTCGATGTTGTAGCCGCCTCCGGCCAGCACGATGTAGCGCCCGCCGGCGGCGGTGGCCGCGAGGTCGTGCAGCAGCCGGTAGAGGCGCGGCAGGGCCTCGAGGTCGACGCACAGGTGGGCGAGCGGGTCGGCGTGGTGGATGTCGGCGCCGAGGTGGGTGATCAGCACGTCGGGCTGAAACCGGGTGACGGCCGGAACGACGACGCGTTCCACCGCCCGAAGGAACGGCTGGCTCCCGCTGAATGGCGGGAGCGGGACGTTGATCGCCGTTCCCAGCCCGGCGCCGGTGCCGCGTTCGGTCATGCCGCCGGTTCCCGGGAAGATGTACTTGCCGTCTTCGTGCACCGACACGGTGAGCACGCGCGGGTCGTCGTAGAAGAGCCACTGCACGCCGTCGCCGTGGTGTGCGTCGACGTCGACGTAGGCGATGCGCTCGGCGCCGCTGTCGAGGAGCGCCCGGATCGCGAGGGCGCAGTCGTTGTACACGCAGAACCCCGAGGCCCTGTTGGCGAGGGCGTGGTGGAGCCCCGCCGGGGCGGGGCAGTAGGCGGTGTCGGCCGAGCCGCTGGTGATCAGGTCGGCGGCGGCCAGCGCGGCGCCGCAGACGCCGAGGGCGGCTTCGTGCATGCCCGCCCTGGCCGGGGTGTCGCCGCCGGGCGAGAGCCCCCACTGGCCGGCCTCCCACGTCGCCGCGAGCTGCGGGTCGGCGCTGTAGCGGCGCACCGCGCCCACGTAGGCAGGGGCGTGGACCAGCTGGACCTGCTCCGCGTCGGCCGGCTCGGGCTCGACGACGCTCACCCCGTCGCGGTCCAGCAGGCCGTATGCCTCGATGAGGTCAATCCCGAGCTGGCGACGGATCGGTCGTTCGACATCGTCGCTCGGGTTGTATGCCTGCAGGTGCGGGCCGTAGACGAATGCGGTGCTCATCGGGGGATCATCTCAGGACACGCCGTCGAAGAGCATGTCGATCGTGACGTCGGTGAGCGACGCGACGATCCGGTGGGCGTCGAGGGGGACGCCGCGTGTCGACGGCACGCCGATGACGTGCATGCCCGCCGCGCGGGCGGCGGCCACGCCGGTGGGCGAGTCCTCAAGGGCGATCGCCGCAGACGGGTGCGCCCCGAGGGCGGTGCAGGCGGCGAGGTAGACGTCGGGCGCGGGCTTGGCCGCGATGCCGTCGCCGGCGCACACGATCGCCGTGAAGACGTCGGGCAGCCCGCTCCGGGTGAGCACGCGACGGGTGTCGGCCTCACGGGTGTTCGAGGCGACGGCGATCGGGACTCGGTCGGCGAGCGCGACGACCAGTTCGGCGGCGCCGGGCATCGGATCGACGCCGTGCGCTTCGACGGCGTCACGGTACGCGGTGATGAGCTGCTCGGCGAGCCGCGGCGCGGATCGCTCGGGGGGCTCCCCGACCCATTCCGCGAGCAGCTCGCCGGCGCGGTCGAGCGCGGCTCCCAGCAGAAGCCGCTTGAGCTCCATCGAGAACGGCACGCCCCATTGCTCGCAGACGGCGATCTCCGCGAGCGTCCAGCGGCTCTCGGTTTCGAGCAGCAGGCCGTCGCAGTCGAAGACGACCGCCCGGATCGATCTCGCGGTGGGGTCAGGCGACGAAGTCGACCTCGGGCAGATGCCGCATCGCCTCGGCGATGTCCTCCTCCGGATACTCGTAGCGGGGGAGCTCGCCGTTCTGGAACTGGTGGTAGGCCATCATGTCGAAGTTCCCGTGTCCCGACAGGTTGAAGAGGATCACCTTCTCGTCGCCGGTCTCCCGGCACGCGATCGCCTCGTCGATGGCGGCTCGCACCGCGTGGTTGGACTCGGGCGCCGGGAGGATCCCCTCGGCGCGGGCGAACTGCACCCCACCTTCGAAGGTGTCGACCTGGTCGATGGCCTGCGCCTCGACGTAGCCGCCGTGCACGAGCGCCGACACCTGGGGCGACATGCCGTGGTAGCGCAGCCCGCCGGCGTGGATACCGGCCGGGATGAACGTGTGGCCGAGCGTGTACATCTGGATGATGGGGGCGAGGCCGACCCCGTCGGCGGCATCCCAGGTGTACTCGCCTTTGGTGAGGGTGGGGCAGGCAGCGGGCTCGACGGCGATAATGCGGGTGCCGCGGGCGTTGCGGAGATTCTCGCGGACGAACGGGAACGCGATGCCGCCGAAGTTCGAGCCGCCGCCGGCGCATCCGATGACGATGTCGGGATACTCGCCGGCCATGTCCATCTGCTTGAGCGCCTCCTCGCCGATGACGGTCTGGTGAAGGAGGACATGCGGGAGGAAGGATCCGAGGCTGTACTTCTTCGTGCCGCCGGACGAGACGGCCGCTTCGATGCCTTCGGAGATCGCGATGCCGAGCGACCCGGGATGATCGGGGTTCTCGCTGAGGATCTGGGCGCCGGACTGAGTGTGAGGCGACGGGCTGGGGTAGACGTCGGCGCCGAAGGATTCCATCACGAAGCGCCGGAAGGGCTTCTGGTCGTAGCTCACTCGCACCATGTACACCTCGCAGCCGAGGCCGAACATGCAGCAGGCCATCGCGAGCGCGGATCCCCATTGCCCTGCGCCGGTCTCGGTGGTGAACGCGGTGGCGCCTTCCTGGCTGGCGTAGAACGCCTGGGCGACGGCGGTGTTGGGCTTGTGGGACCCGACGGGTGAGACGCCTTCGTACTTGTAGTAGATGTGGGCCGGTGTCTCGAGGGCGTGCTCGAGGCGTCGCGCCCTCAGGAGGGGCGTGGGGCGCCAGAGCTTGTAGACGTCGCGGACGGGTTCCGGGATCTCGATGTAGTCGTCGCGGGAGACGTCCTGCCCGAGCAGCGCCATCGGGGAGAGGACGGAGAGGAACTCGGGGGTAACCGGTTCCTTCGTCTGCGGGTGAAGCGGCGGGGCCATCGGCACCGGCATGTCCGCGTTCATGTTGTACCAGGCGCGCGGCAGCTCGGATTCGCTCAACTCGAAGCGGGTCTGGGGTGACATCGGGACCTCCCTCGTGACCTGTGGGAGCAATCTACCCCCGCTGCCCTCGCCGCCGCCGCCTCCGACTCACCGCCTCGGTGCCGGCCGAACGAGGAAGTCCGCCCGCCGGCGTCCCGCGGCGCCGCTCCTCCCGCCCGGTTCAACACACGTCCGTTCTCCTCCCTCCGCGACGAGGGATGGGAACGCTCGGGCACCCGACGGTGAGCGGTGCCTAGCCGAGCGCGGCCTGCAGGCGTGCGAAGGGGACCGCGGGGTTCACGTCGCGGGCGAACTCCACGAGATCCGCCGGATCGCTCGTCGTGATCAGAACGACCACCGCGTCGCGCTCCGGCCCCCAGCCGAAGAAGTCCTCCCGGTTGAGGTCGCGGCAGGCACCGACGAGCGCCTTGGAGACCGCGTCGGAGTCCTCCGGGCCGACAGTCTCGGCGATCAGCGCGTTCGCCTCAGCAAAATGGCCGGCGCCGACGGACCTGTGCTCCAGTCCGACGTCCGCCACCGCAGCGATCCGGGCTCGTCCGACGCGAGTCGCTCGACCTGGCCGTAGCCGTCGGCCGCGTACCGCTCCGCGACGCGCAGCAGGCCATCCTCGGTGTTTGCGGATGCGGAGACCGTGGGGGTCCCGTCCGCGACCTCCAGCGCGAAGGCGTAGAAGACCTCGTCGGGGCGAGCTCCCCTGAGCTCGTCGAATGCGGTCCGTGCCGCGTCGGCCAGCAGGCCGCGAAGCTCGCTCACCCCTCAGACGACCTTCATCTTGCGGATCTTCGGATCGAGCTGCGGCCATTCCATTTCGAGGCCCTCGAGCGCGTCCACCAGAAGCTC
This sequence comes from uncultured Thermoleophilia bacterium, assembly GCA_963777565.1. Lineage (GTDB taxonomy): Bacteria > Actinomycetota > Thermoleophilia > Miltoncostaeales > Miltoncostaeaceae > CALMEC01. Next base: position 432,901 of record CAVZQZ010000006.1, on the reverse strand, counting down.
CGAGACGACGAGGTTGCGGACCCACTTGCGATCCGCCGGAATCACGTGCCACGGCGCCCACTCCGTCGAGGTCTCCTCGAGCATCACCCGGTAGGCCTCCATGTACTCGTCCCACTTCTTGCGCTTCTCGAGGTCCTCCGCGTTGAACTTCCAGTTCTTGGTCGGATCTGCGAGGCGCTCGCGCATCTGCACCGCCTGCTCGTCCTTCGACATGTTCAGCCAGAGCTTCACGATCACGGTGCCCTCGTCCACCAGGTTCCGCTCGAACGCGTTGATCGCGGCGTACCGTGGCCTCCACACCTCCTCGGGAACGAGGTTCTCGACGCGGACGATCAAGACATCCTCGTAGTGACTGCGATTGAAGATCCCGACCTCCCCCCGGGGCGGGCAGCAGGCGTGCACGCGCCACAGGAAGTCATGGGCGAGCTCGGTCGAGGTCGGCGCCTTGAACGGCGTCACCTGCACCGCCGCCGGGTTGAGTGGCCCGATGCAGTGCTTGACCGTTCCGTCCTTGCCGGACGCGTCCATGCCCTGGATGACCACGAGCAACGCGTTGCGGCGGTTGGCCGCCAGCAGCGCTCCGAGCTCCGCGAGCCGCTCCCCGAGCTTCAGGGCGCCCGCCTGCGCCTTCTCCTTGTCGTCCAGCCCGAGCGTTGCATCGGATGGGAAGTCACCCAGCGAGACCTTCGAACCCGGCTTGACCGTCACCCCGTTGCGCATGTCTGCCCCCCTGTTCGAGACGGCAGCCTACCCCGCCCCGCTAGTCTCTCTCAGGGATGCTCGATCTCGCTTGGTACTGCCCGTCCGAGGGCGACGGCGCTCACCTCGGTACCCTCGCGCCGGAACGCCCCCCGGCGTTCGAGTACCTCCTGCGGGTGGTGCGGGCCGCGGAGCGAGCCGGCGCGCGCGAGATTCTCATCCCGACCGGTGCCGTCAACGATTCGTTCGCCCCGGACGCGCCGTTCGCAGAGAGCTGGACGACGGCTGCGGCCCTCGCGGCCTGCACCCGGGACATCCAGCTCATCGTCGCCGTGAACCCGGCGGGCATCTCGGCGGCGCTGGCCGCGCACCAGGCCGAGACGCTCGAGCGGATCGCGCCAGGCCGTATCGCCGTCAACCTCGTAGCGGGCGGCGGCCCCGACGACGGCTACGGGCACGAACCGCTCGGCCACGACGAGCGCTACGCCCGGCTGGGGGCGTTCGCCGACACGCTCCGAACCCGGTTCCGCGGCCCGCTGTACCTCGGTGGAGCGAGCGACGCCGCCCGCCGGCTCGCGGCGCGCGTCGTCGACACCTACCTGATGTGGGGTGAGCCTCCCGACGAGATCGCAGTGCGGATCGATGCGATGCGAAGCCTCGCCGGTCGGCCGATGCGGTTCGGGCTGCGCATCCACATCATCGCGCGCCGATCGGAGCGCGAGGCCCGCGCGGCCGCCGCCGAGCTGCTCGCATACGCACGCGTCCAGGCGGACCGTGCCAGTGAGTACGCGGGCTTCGACTCGGTCGGCCAGGCACGGATGAATGCGATTCCCGCCGACCCCGAGTCGTGGGTCGCCCCCGGCCTTTGGGCCGGCATCCGGTCGGTGCGCGGCGGCGCCGGCACCGCCCTCGTGGGGCGCTACGACCAGGTCGTCGGCTGGCTTGGCCGCTACCGGGAGGCCGGCGTCGACCTCGTGATCGCGTCCGGGTATCCGCACCTCGAGGAGGTCGGCCGGGTCGCACGCCGCGTGTGGTCGCGCCTGGCGGAGCCGGTGCCCGCGTGATCCGCCGGGTCGATGCTCGGCCGCCGCGCAACGCCGCCGAGCTCGCGGACCAGTTCGGAACCCCGCTGTACGTGTTCGACGGCGCGCGCCTGGCCGCAGAGGCCGAGGCGTTCCGGGCGGCGTGGGGTCCCGACGTGACGATCGGCTACTCCATGAAGAGCAACCCGCTCATGGGCATCGTGTCGCGCCTCCACCGTGCGGGCATGTGGGCGGAGGTCGCCTCCGGATTCGAATACCGCGCGGCACGCCGTGCCGGGGTACCCGGGCACGAGATCATCTTCAACGGACCCCATAAGCCGCAGGACGACCTGAAGCAGGCGCTGCGTGAAGGCGCGACGATCATCGCAGACGGCCCCGAGGAGATCCGTCGCATCGCAGGCCTCGCCCATGAGGCTGCGCCGGCGGCGCGAATCGGGCTCCGCCTGTCGCCGCCGGGCCGCGAGGGCGTCGACCGGTTCGGGATGACCCCTCGCCACGCCGCGGCGGCCGGCCGCGTGCTCGCCGCCGCGGGGCTGCGGCTGACCGGATTGCACACCCATCTCGGCGCCTATCAGCTCGGGCCGCTTCCCCCGGCGGGGCCGCCGATCCACGGCGTCACGGTGGAGTACCCGGTGCCGGTGGAGCGATTCGCGGCAGCCGCCGCGAACCTCGTGGCCACCGCCGACGCCATCGGCGGCATCGAATGGCTCGACCTGGGCGGAGGCTGGCCGGCCGCGGCGGGCGTCGAGGCGCATGTCGCGGCCGTGCGCCACGAGCTCGCGGAGCGACCGCACCAACTCATCCTCGAGCCCGGGCGCGCCCTGGTGCGCGACTCCGGCTGGCTGCTCGTGCGAGTGGTCGCCCGGCGCGGCCGCGACGCCGTCGTGGTCGATGCGGGGATCACCCAGGTCCCCTGTGTGCTGTGGAAGCGATCCCCGGTCCACGTCGTCGCCCCGCGGGACGGCGAGCCGAGGTCCACCAACCTCTTCGGCCCGCTCTGCCTGCAGCACGATGCGATCGCACGCGACGTCGAGCTGCCGCCGCTTCGCGTCGGGGACCTCGTGTGGGTCGGTCAGACAGGCGCGTATGCGATGGCGCAGGCGTCGCCGTTCATCCATCTGCGTCCCGCGGCGATCATGGTCGAAGGTGGGCGCGGCACGCTGCTGCGCGAGCGCGAGACCGACGAGGAGGCGCTCGGCGCACAGGCGGAGCCGCTCCTTGTGGGCAACGAGGGAAGGGTCATGGAGGCGTGATCGCCAGCGAGGTGCGCCGGGGCAGGTGGGCCGACAGCGCCAAGCTGCTCGCCGCCGCGCGCGCCGCCGAGTCAACCGACGGCGTCGAGCAGGCCGCCTGCTTCATGGCGACGCCGGCGAATCTCGCCGAGGCGCGCGAGATGGGGATGACCGGCGAAGGGATGGACGGCGCCGGGCCGGACGACATGGTGATCGTCGCGAAGGGCGTTGCCGCCGCCGCCGGCGTTCGCGCCGCCGCGGCCGTGCTCGACGTGCGCCCCGGAGGCGGGGGGCGCGTATCGACCGAGGTGGCGCCGCGCAACCTGGCCAAGGTCGCTGCCGACCTCGCGCTCATCTCTGTTCCGGGCGAGTACGCGGCGCTCGAGTCGCACAAGGCGCTCAGCGCGGGAATGGACGTGATGCTCTTCAGCGACGGCGTCACGCTGGAGGATGAGGTCGTCCTGAAGCGCCGCGCCCGCGAGCTCGGGCGGCTGGTGATGGGGCCGGGCTGCGGCACCGCGATCCTCGACGGCGTGGGCCTGGCGTTCGCGAACGTCGTCCGGCGCGGTCCCGTGGGCGTCGTGGCCGCCGCCGGCACCGGCGCGCAGGAGGTGACGGTGCTGCTCGACAGGTTCGGCACCGGTGTGAGCGCGTGCTACGGCACGGGTGGTCGCGACCTGTACGAGGACGTCGGGGCGATCACGATGCTCGATGCGATCGATCGCCTCGTCGCCGATCCCGACACCGACGTGCTCCTCTGCGTCTCCAAGCCACCCGCTCAGAGCGTCGCCGAGCAGGTGCTCGCGGCGCTCGCCGCGACGTCGAAGCCCGCCGCGGTCTGCTTCGTCGGCGCGACCGGGCTGGACGCTCCCGATGGGGTTACCGTGGCGGCTACCCTCGAGGACGCCGCCGTCGCGGCGGCGCGGCTTGCGGGCGCGGATGCGCAGGCGGCCCCCGCGCCCTCGGTGGACTGGGTGCATCCTGGTCTGGTGCGCGGCCTGTTCTCCGGTGGCACGCTCTGCAGCGAGGCGGCGGCGATCCTTGCCGATCGCCTGCCTCGGGTCGAGTCGAACGCCGCCGCCGGCGAGGCGATCAAGCTCGCGCCCGGCGAGACGCCCACCACGCACGCCTGCATCGACCTGGGGGAGGAGGAGTACACCCGCGGCCGCCCTCACCCGATGATCGACCCGCTCGCGCGGGCGGAGATGCTCGCGCAGGTCGCGGCCGACCCGGACATCTCGGTGATCCTCCTCGACGTTGTCCTGGGCTACGGGAGCCACCCCGATCCGGCCGGTGCTCTGGTCCCGGCGATCGGCGACGCCCTCGCGCGACGCGATCGCCTGGCCGTGGTCGCTCACGTCTGCGGGACAGAGTCCGATCCGCAGGTCCTCTCGCGCCAGGAGGGCGCGCTCGCCGAGGCGGGCGTGCGCCTCGCGCCGACGAACGCCAACGCGGCCCGGCTCGCCGCCGCGCTGATCGGCTGAGGGCCCGCTCCACCGTGAACATCCGGATCGCGACGTACTCCACCAAGCCGCGCGGCGGCGTCGTGCATGCGCTGCATCTCGCGGAAGCCCTCGACGACCGGGGTCACGACGTGGAGCTCTGGGCGCTGTCGTCCGACGGGGCCCGCTTCTTCCGCGAGCCGCGGGTCGCGGTGCAGCTCGTGCCCGTGGTGCGTCGCGAGGGCGAGGACATCGAGGCGCGGATCCTTCGCTACGCAGACGTGCTCGCGGACGGCCTGCGTGCCGCCAGGCCCGCCGACATCTCCCACGCCGAGGACTGCCTGTCGGCCCGGGCGATGCTGGCGCTCCGGGCCGAAGGAGCCATCCCCTCGGTCGTGCGGACGATCCACCACGTCGACGCGTTCACGAGCCCCGTGCTCCTCGAATGCCAGCGCGCGTCGATCCTCGACGTGGACCACCGCATGTGCGTGTCGCAGCACTGGGCCGACCGCGTGCACGAGGAGTTCGGCGTGGAGTCGGACGTCGTGGCCAACGGCGTCGACGCGGCCAAGTTCGCCGACTGCGAGCTGGATCGCCTCGCCGCCGGCCGGCGGTTCGGCTGGGGCGACCGGCCCGTGGTGCTGGCCGTCGGGGGCATCGAGCCGCGCAAGGGGAGCAGGCTCCTCATCGAGGCCTTCGCCCGGGCCCGCGGGCGGCTGGGTGACGGTGCCCTGCTCGCGATCGGCGGTGGGGAGACGCTCTTCGACTACCACGAGTACCGGGAAGCATGGTGGGGCGACGCGGCGCGCCTCGGGTTGGAGGTCCACGAGGGGCCTCCGGGCGAGGTGCCGGACGGGGCGGACGTGGCGATCCTCGGGACGATCGAGGACGACGAGATGGCCGCGCTGTACCGGGCATCGGACGCGCTGGCGTTCCCCTCCACGCGTGAGGGGTTCGGGCTGGTGGTGCTCGAAGCGCTCGCCTCGGGCATCCCGGCTGTCGTGACCGACCTGCCGGTGCTGCGTGAGCACCTCGAGGACGGGCGCGACTGCATCATGGTGCCGGCGGGCGATTCCGGCCCGCTCTCGAACGCCCTGGTGAGCGCGGTGCACGACGCCGAGCTCCGCAACCAGCTCCTCGAGGGTGGGCGCCGGACGGTCGGGCAGTTCACGTGGTCCGCGTGCGCCGAGAAGCACGAGCGGCTGTACCGGAGGATGCTTGGCCAGGGATGACGACTACAAGTACGCGGCATGGCGCGCCGAGTGGCGCGGCGGGCTGGCCGCCGACGTCTCGGGGCGCGGGCACGCGCTACGCGTCGACGAGCCACCCGAGTTCGGCGGGCAGGACAGCGGTCCCATGCCGACGGAGGTCCTGGCGGCGGCGCTCGCCTCGTGCATGTGCATCGCCGTGGCGTGGGCCGCGAAGAAGCGGCGTGTCGAGATCGCGGACGTCGCCGTTGAAGTGCGCCCGTCGCGCGCGCGCGGCGAGCCGCGCCACGGGCGCTATGACGTTCGGGTCGAGAGCTCCGTCCCGCGGGACGTGCTGCAACCGTGCGTCGAGCTCGGTGCCCGGTACTGCTGGGTCACGAACACCCTCAAGCACCCGCCCGAGATCGTCTACGAGGTGGCCGGCGGGGACGGCTGACGATGCGCGGCCCGGCTGCCGGCCGGGTTCACCCGCCACGGGCGGTGCGGTAGGTTCCGCCGGTCAAGCGGAGTGGAGGGAGCAGACAGCGTGAGTGAAGCGCACACGATCGTCGTGATTGGCGGCGGGGCAGCCGGCATCAGCGCGGCCTCGATGGCGAAACGCACGAATCCCGACGCGCACGTGATCTGCTGCACGGAGTTCGAGGACGTCGCCTACTCGCCCTGCGGTGTGCCCTACGTGCTCGGCAGGGAGATCCCCGAGTTCGAACGCCTCTTCCTCGCCGGCCCGGAGCAGTACGTCGAGTCCGGGGTGGATCTGCGCACGCAGACGGTGGTGACCGCCGTCGACGCCACGAACCGGACCCTTGTCGCCGGCGGCGAGACGATCTCATGGGACCGCCTCGTCGTGTGCAGCGGGTTCAACTACACCCTGCCGCAGGTTCCCGGCACCGACCTCGACGGCGTCACGTACGTCAAGAACATCCGGCGCGGCGTGCAGCTCAACGAGCGTCTCAACGGCGTCAAGAAGGCCGTCGTGCTCGAATCCACGCCCCTCGGCGTGGAGATGCTCACGGCCTTCGCCCACCGCGGCATCGAGACCCACCTCGTCGACCCCGGGGCGTGGCTGCTCTCCCAGGTTGCCGACCCGGACATCGCCGAGCCGGTGCAGAAGAGCCTCGAGGAGCTGGGGTGCACCCTGCACTTCGGGGTCGACGTGACGGGCTTCGAGGGTGGCAACGGCAGGCTCCGTGCGGTCGCGACGAGCGCCGGCGAGATCGAGGCCGACATCTGCGTGGTCGCCACCCACAAGGAGCCGGAGACGACGCTTGCGCGCGCCATGGGCGTCAAGCTCGGCTCCACGGGCGGCATCGTCGTCGACGAGTCGATGCGGACGTCGATCGACGGCGTGTTCGCAGCAGGCGACTGCGTCGAGGTGCCGCAGGGCATGACCAATGTGGCGGTGCAGGGGCTGACCGGGGCGCACGCCATGCAGCAGGGGCGCGTCGCCGGGGCGAACGCCGGCGGCGGCTCGCGCACCTACAACGCGGTGTACGTGCCGTGGGGCATGGTCGGGGGCCAGATGCAGGTCGGCGGCGCGAGCTTCGGCGAGCATCTCGCCACCGCCGCCGGGATTCCGCACATCGTGTGCACCGCGACCGGCGTGAGCCGGGCCCGGTACTACCCGGGCGCCCAGCTCATCACCGTGAAGCTCCTCGCCGAACCGCGTAGCGGCAGGCTCATCGGCGCCCAGATGGTGGGCGGCGAGGGCATCAAGGAACGCGCCGACTTCCTCGCGTTCGCGATGAAGAAGGGGTCGACGCTCGAGGACATCGCATGGATGGAGAACGTCTACTCCCCGCCGATCGGCGCCCTCTACGAGCCGATGTCGACGGCGGCACAGAACGGGTTGGCCAAGCTGTGACCAGCCCCGGTCACGACGCGATCCCGGAATCGGTGCGGGAGTACCTCGGCCACGACAAGGTGGCGCTGTTCGGGAACGGTGGCCGGCCTGCGCCGCCTGCCCCGCCGGATTCGCCCGCGCGCCGTCACGGAGAGCTCGCCGTGCGCGAGGCCCTCGCCGCGATCGGTCAGCGGGGCCCGCAGCCGGGCGAGCGGCCCGCCGTGGTCCCACCCAAACCGTCGATGGCACGGGCGATGCGCGCCAACAGCGAGCGGGCGCTCATGGAGGCGTCGATGCAGAAGCTCGGCTCGGTGCCGCCGCACGTGCACAGCACGCCGGTGTGGAGCAAAGCGTTCGTCCCGTTCTGGCGCGCGATCCCGTGGGGGCTCAAACGACGCATCCTGACGATGGCCTCAGGCGTGAAGGGCTGGCGCCGCTCCGCCTAGTCAGGCCGGCGAGCAGGACGGGGCGGGTCCCGCGGCGACCCGGCGGCGCGTGGCCCAGGCCGTGAGCGGGACCGCGCGGCCGTCGCGGCCGCACGGCAGGGCGGCGTCGTCAGCGGCGGTCCAAGTCGAGAGCGACTGGCCGGCGCCATCCGCGACGGCCGGCCTGAGCTCGGTGACGACCACGTGGGCGGCCTCAGGGTCGCGAGCCTTCCGGACCGTCTTGATCGCAAGCTTCACGCCGGCGTAGACCAGGCCGAGCGCCGGGGTCATGAGCACGCCCATCCAGAGCGGGATGTCGAGGCTCGAGCCCATGAAGGCGTAGAGGAATGCGTGCGGAACCGAGCCGAGCGCGGTTGCGATCGCGAACGTCGAGAACCGAACGCGGGTGAGGCCCACGAAGTAGGAGAGGAAGTCGAACGGCACGCCGGGAACGAGGCGCCCGAGGAAGATCGCAGCGAACGCGTGGCGCTCGAGCCGCCGGTTGACCTCGTCGGCGATGGTGAACTGGCTGCAGATCCGCTCCGCGAACCGGCGTCCCGCGGTGCGGGCGATCCAGAAGCAGGCCGAGCTCGCGGCAATGCCACCGACCCACGTGATGAGCATTCCCCACCATGTGCCGAACACGGCGCCGTTGACGAACGGGACGACGAAGCCGGGGATCGGGGCGAGGATCGCCTGCGCGACGTTCATTGCGATGGACGCCAGCGGAGCGAACACGCCGAAGCCCAGGATCATGTCCCGGAGGGTTTCCTTGTCGCCGCCGGCCATCGCGGTGAAGGCCGCCCACGTACCGGGATGCACGAGCACGGCGACGCCGAACGCGGCCGAGAGCACGACGGCGATGAGCGTGGCGGGATGCCGGACGGCGAGTTGCGCCCGCATGGCGATGGCGTGACCCATACAGAAGGTGTTATCGGCAGAAATGCCGCCGGCACGACCCGCGCACCGTGCGGGAGGGCACCTCGTCGCTCTGCCAGACCGAGCATCGCCGGCGATGAAGTCGACGGGCAACCCGAGAAGGACGATCGTCGATCCGACGCCGATGACGATTGGACGGGGGAGTCGCCACCAGCGCCGCGACCGGTGCCGATCCCGCCGCGGACGAGAGCGACACGGGACAGGCGGCCTATTCGGCGCTCCGTATCGACAGATCGGGAGGCGGCAGGTCGATCGTGCGCGTCCATCCCCGAGCGAGCGCATCGCGTTGACAGAGCGCGCAGACGGGGCGCCGGTGCTTGCGCCGCCCCGGGTCGTCGAGGAACGCGAACTGCTCGCCGGCGAGCATCCGGCGGCCGCAGATCTCGCACTGGCGACCCTCCGCGCGAAGCCGGCTCACGTCGCGCCACCCGCGTCGATCTGGGCGATGCGAAGATCGATGATCGTCGTGATCTCGGCCCCGAGCCCGGCCGCGACGGCGAGGTCTCGTGCCTGCGCGAACCGCTCGCGTGCCCGGGCGAACCGCTCCGGGTTGTCGCGGTTCTTGATCATGTTGTCACCGGACAGAAGGAGCTGCCGCACACGCGCTCGGGCCTGCTCGGGTTCGTCGGGTGCACCGGACACCGCGAGAATCTAGCGGGAATCCGCGTTGGTCGCCGCGGCGCGGACGAGCGTCTCGACGAACCGCATCGGCTCGATCGTGGATGGCGCCGGTGCACCGTTCGCGTCGACCGGCGCGAGCCTGGCGAGCGGGTGCTGCACGCCCTCGAAGCGCCAAACACCCGGGCCTTCCTCGAGGGACTGAAGCTGGTCGAGCACGGGAGTGAGGTCGCGTCGCGGGGTCAGCTCGCGGGAGACGTATCGCACCCAGGTCTCGTATCGGTGTTCCAAGAGGAGCCTGCCGTCGGGCGTCGCGGTGACCACCCGCATGCGGTCGGTGCGCGGGTGGGTGGCGAGGCGGTCGAGGGGGCGGGGCGCCCGGATAAGCGCGAGGTCGGCCTCCGGGACGTCCGCGATGGTCGCATCCCCGTCGTCCAGGGTCGCGAGATCGCGCTCCACGTCAGCCCACCTCGGCGCCCAGAGACGGCGGAAGCGCTCCGGGTCGTCGAGCAGCGGGGCGACGTGGGGGAGGAGCGCCCTGCAGAGGTCGCCCGCCGGGTCGTGGCCGGCGGCGCGGTTCAGCGCGCGCACGACCTCGGGGAACGGCGTCGTCGTGCGTTCGGCCACCGCCATCAGCGCGATCGCGCACCGCGCCGCCCAGGGGTCGCGCCAGGTGTGGAAGTCGCCCGCGGCGGCGGCGGCAATCGCCAGCTCGCGGCGCGGCCCCGGCGGCTCGCGCTGCAGGACGACCCACGCGGCGAGCAGGCCGTCCTCGTCGAAGTGGTTGTTGGTCACGACCGCGACCTCGTCGCCGCCCGCCGGCAGGTCGACGTATCGCGCCGCGATCTCGGTGCTGGTGTCGGCGGCGAGCTGCGGCGGCGTGTCCCCGTCCGGCCAGTGCGACAGGCCGAGGACGGTGCCGGCACGGCGTGGGCCGTCGACGACGATGTTCGGGGTTTCTCCGACAGCCTCCCATGGCACGAACTCCGCCTCCGCCGCCAGGCGCGGAACGGTTGTGGCTCGATTCTCCGGCATGTCGCAACCCTAGATCTCTGTCGCAACCCGAGGACAGGGGTGGCATACTGGCCGCCGTGGACTGGCTGGTCGACCACCAGTTGCTGATCGCCGTGCTCGTGCTGGTCGCGCTGGGCGCGGCCGGGCTCACGGTCATCGTCGTGCGCGGTCTCGAGCTCTCGCGGACCGCCCGCGCGGGCATGCGCACCCTGGAGCAGCCCGTCGCCGTGATCAACGACGGACTCGCCGATGCCGAACGTCGGATGGATGTGATCGCGGCCGGCCAGGAGGAGCTCAACGTCGCCCTCGACCGGGTGGGCGCCCAGACCGACGAGCTTCGCATCATGCTCGACCATGTGAAGTATGCGTTCGGGGTGCTGCGCTCCCCGTTCAGGTACCTCGGGCGGTGAACGGCGACCGCGTCGCCGTCGTCGACGTCGGATCCAACTCGACCCGGCTGTTTCTGTGCGAGGGCGTGAGCGCGGAGGGCCCGGAGGGCGAACGGATCACGACGATCACGGCGCTTCGGCGAGGGGCCGGGCCGGACGGGACGATCGCCCCGGAGGCGCTCGCCCGTCTGGGGGCGTGCCTCGACGACTACGCCGATCGGATCGCCGAATTCGAGTCCGACGAGGTGATCGCCATCGGGACGAGTGCGGTGCGCGACGCCCCGAACCGCGACGAGGTGATCGACCTCGTCGACGATCGCCTCGCGGTGGAGCTGCGCGTGCTGGCCGGGGCACACGAGGCCGAGCTCTCGTACTTCGGCGCGCGGCTCGCGGTGCGGGGTGACGGCCCGGTGGTCGTCGTCGACATCGGCGGCGGGTCGACGGAGCTCGTGCGGGGCGACGCGAACGGACCGCAGACCGCTGTGAGCCTCGACGCCGGAGGGGTGCGGTTCACCGAACGTTTCCTCCACGACGACCCCCCTTCGCCGTCGCAGATCGCGGCGCTTCGCGACGAGGTGATGGGGATGGTCGTGCCCGCGTTCGCCGCCCTCGGCGGCCCGGCTCCGCTCGTCGGCGTCGCCGGGACGATGACGACGCTCGCCGCCATCGCCAACGGCGCCTATGACACGAGCTACGTGCACGGCGCGGTGCTGTCCGCCGCGGAGGTCGAGGACATCACGGCCCGCCTCGCCGCGCTGCCCCTCGCCGAGCGTCGTGAGGTGCCGGGACTCCATCCGGATCGCGCTCCCGCGATCGTCGCCGGCGCCCTGATCGCCTGCTGCGTGCTCGACGCCGCGGGGGCGGAGGAGATCGCCATCAGCGAGCGCGACATCCTCGACGGTGCGGTGCTTCGGCTCTCCGGTGTCTAGAATTACGGCATGTCGGACGCCGCGCAGAGTGAGACCCCAACCGTGGACGGGGTGGCCAAGGACGGTCCGCAGGAGGAGGCGGTCCATCTCGTCGAAGGTCTGGCTGATGCCCTTCGGGGCATCAACCGCCCGCAGGACGAGCGCCGGCTGATCTTCGCGAAGGGGGAGAACTACCGCCACATCCGCCATGCCCAGATCCTCGAGCGCTGGCAGATCCTCCCCGAGCCGTGGGCGCGGCGCATCGAGCAGAAGCGACTTTCGGCGGTCGACCGCACGCCCGGTCCCGCCACGTTCGGGCGGTAGTCTGGGCCGACACGAGCTCCGGCCGGAGTGGCGGAACTGGTTAGACGCAGGGGACTTAAAATCTCCCGCCCTCGGGCATCCGGGTTCGACTCCCGGCTCCGGCATTCGCGTTCGGTGCGCGTCGGCGAGACAGGCGGTTCGACGGCCGGCCGTCATTTAACGTCGACGGGCGCACCCACGTTGGGTGCGCCCGTCTCGGTCACGCGCAGGGGCGGGCCCGCAACCCGTCCGGTGCTTACTTCTTCTTCTTCTTGCCCCCGGAGTCGACGGTCTCCTTGAGCACTGCGCCGGGGGTGAACTTGGGCACCGTGCGAGCCGGGATCTGGATCTTCGTCCCGGGGTCGCGGGGGTTGACACCAGTTCGCGCGGCGCGCTTCGCGACGGAGAACTTGCCAAAGCCGGCGAACTGAACATCGTCGCCGCCCTTGAGCGTGTCGCTGACCTCGTCGAGAACGGCCTGCACAGCGCGACCTGCATCGGCCTGGCTGAGACCAGTCCGCTTGGCCACCTTCTGGACGAATTCAGCCTTTGTCATAAGGGTCATTCCTTCCTGGGAGAACGGCGAGTGTTTTCGGCCGGCTACCGCGTGTGAAGCCAAAGGCCGAGCGGCACGCTACCAGCCGGACTCGGACGGCACAATCGTTTTGCCATGCGGCTTTTCGCGGCACTCGGCGGGTCGGAGCCCGGCATTCCTCGGCCTCTCCGAGCGCGCCGGACATGACATGTTCTCCGAGGCTCGGAAGGGCATCAGGAGCAGGGACTTTGGCGTGCCAACCCGGTGCTGCCGGGATGGGTCTGCGCTACTCCTCCTCCTTCGCACGGGCGGCCTCGGCCATTCGAGCGATCTCCGCGACGACGTCCTCGTTCGCGAGAGTTGTCACATCCCCGAGGTGGCGATGCTCGCTGATGTCCCGCAGGAGGCGCCGCATGATCTTCCCCGACCGGGTCTTGGGGAGGTCGTCGGTGAGCACGATCGACGCCGGTCGCGCGATCGGGCCGATCTTCTTGGCGACGTGGTTCCGCAGTTCCTGGATCAGTGCCTCGTCTCCGACCACGCTCGCCTTGAGGGTGACGAACGCGGCGATCGCCTGACCGGTCGTGGCATCGGCACGCCCCACGACCGCGGCCTCCGCGACGGACTGGTGGTCGACGAGCGCGCTCTCGATCTCGATGGTGGAGAGGCGATGCCCCGAGATGTTCATCACGTCGTCGATGCGCCCGAGGAGCCAGAAGTACCCCTCCTCGTCGCGGCGGGCGCCGTCACCGGCGAGATACCGGCCGGGATAGGTGCTCCAGTACGTACTGACGTAGCGATCGTCGTCTCCCCAGAGGGTGCGCATCATCGCCGGCCACGGTTCGGTGAGGACCAGGTAGCCGCCCTGCCCGAGCGGAACGCTCTCGCCGGCCTCGTTCACCACGTCGGCCTGCACGCCGGGGAACGGGAACGTCGCCGAACCCGGCTTGAGCGGCGTGAGACCGGGGAGCGGCGTGATGAGGATCATCCCCGTCTCGGTCTGCCACCAGGTGTCGACGATCGGGCAGCGACCGCCGCCGATGTGGGTGTGGTACCACACCCAGGCCTCCGGGTTGATCGGCTCGCCGACCGACCCGAGCAGGCGCAGCGACGACAGGTCGTGCTTCTCGACGTACTCGGTGCCCCACTTCATGAACGTGCGGATCGCGGTGGGGGCTGTGTAGAGGATCGTCGCCCTGTACCGCTCGGCGATGTCCCAGAGGCGGTCCTTGTCCGGGGTGCCGGGCGCGCCCTCGTAGATGATCCCGGTCACTCCGTTTGCGAGAGGGCCGTAGACGATGTAGCTGTGCCCCGTCACCCAGCCGATGTCGGCGGCGCACCAGTACACGTCGTCGTCGTGGATGTCGAAGATCTCGCGGTGGGTGGCCGCGACCCCGACGAGGTAGCCGCCCGTCGTGTGCAGGATCCCCTTCGGCTTGCCGGTGGTGCCGCTGGTGTAGAGGACGTACAGGGGGTCCTCCGCGTCCATCGGCTCCGGCGGGCACTCGGCCGGCTGCTCGGCGATGAGGTCGTGGTACCAGTGGTCGCGGCCGTCGGTCCAGTCGACGGGGTTGCCGGTGCGCCGCACGACGACGACCTTGTCGACGGCCGGGCAGTCCACCACCGCGTCGTCGGAGTTCGCCTTCAGCGGGACGAGCTTGCCGTTGCGCCACCCCTCGTCCTGCGTGAGCACGGCGGTGCAGCCGAAGTCGATGATCCGGTCCTTCAGCGCCTCGGCGCTGAAGCCGCCGAAGACCACGGTGTGCGGGGCCCCGATGCGCGCGCATGCGAGCATCGCGACAGGCAACTCGGGGACCATGCCCATGTAGATCGCGACGGTGTCGCCCTTGCGGACGCCGAGCGCCCTGAGCGCGTTGGCGAAGCGGCAGACGCGCTCGTAGAGGTCGCGGTAGGTAATCGCCTCCGTCTCACCGGGCTCGCCCTCCCAGTAGTAGGCGACCTTGTCGCCGCGCGCGGCGAGGTGCCGGTCCAGGCAGTTGACCGACACGTTCAGCACGCCCCCGGTGAACCACTTGAAGAACGGGGCGTTCGACCGGTCGAGCACATTCTCCCACGGCTCCATCCAGTCGAGCTTCGCGGCCTGCTCCGCCCAGAATCCCTCCAGGTCGCCCCTCGCCGCCTCGTAGATGTCCGGGTTGGTGATGCGTGCGCGCGCGACGAACTCGTCCGAGGGCGGGAACACCCGCTCCTCGATCTGAAGCGCTGCGATCGTCGGACCCTGGTCGCTCACGGGGGACTCCTTCGCATCGGGAATGGCGCTGCCCGGCGATCCTACAGACGGCATCCTGGCGGCGTTGTACCGTTTGGTGCATGGAGATGCACGAAAGCGAGCAACTTATCTGGCGTGGTCATCCGTCGTTCCGCGGGTCGATCGGGTGGTACCTCAAGTGGGGGTTCCTGGCCCTCCTCCCGGTCATCATCGCGGGGATCTTCAAGGCGAACGACCACGGCACCGGGATGGCGTATCGGAAGTGGGTCGTGCTCTCGATCGTCCTGCTGGTGCTCGTCATCGTCATCGACGTGCTCCGCCGGGCTGCGATCGACTACGTCGTGACGAACCAGCGCATCCGCATCCGTCGTGGCATCCTGTCGCGCCGGGAGCAGTCCACGCTCATCGAGCGGGTGCAGAACATCAACACGTCGCAGAGCCTGCTCGAGCGTCTGCTCGGCGTCGGCACGGTGGACTTCGACACTGCCGGCACCGAGGCAAAGGAGGCGAGCTTCCGGTTTACCGGCGTCGCGAGGCCCCACGATCTCGTCCGCCGCTTCGAGGCGCACCTCGCGGCGCTGCGCCAGTCCCAGCCCGTCTCGTAGCGGCCGCGGGTCAGGGTACGCGCCGGCGGAGCGCCGGGCGCAATCGCGTCGGCAGCCGGGGGAAGCTGAATGCGTGACGCGGCACCGGCGCGGGGCCGGTGAAGTACCGGGCGAGGGCGGCGGCCGGGAGCACGACGGCGAGCCCGCCGGCGATGTCCAGCAGATAGTGATTGCCGGTGACGACGATCGACGTCGCCACCAGGAGCGGGTAGGCGAGTCCGAGCGCACGGGTCTGCCAGTGGGTGGTGAGCCGCCAGAGTGCCCATGCCACCACCGGGGCGAGGCCGACGTGCAGGCTGGGCATCGCCGCGACGGGGTTGTAAAAGGCCTGGATGAACGGGTGATGCAGGTCGAAGAACGTCTGCTGGGTGACGGTGTCGGTCGCGGCGCCGGCGAGGCGAGGCGGGGCCGTCGGCTGCAGCGCGTACCACACGAGCCCGCCGCACCAGGAGAGGATCGCCAGGTTCCGGATGAACGGGTAGGCGGACCGCCGGTACCGGTACACGAGGAACAGGGTTAGCGGGAGCACCACGACCTGGCTCGCAGGGTAGAAGAAGTTCCAGAACGGCATCGCGAGATGGTTGTCGACGAAGAAGTTCTGGATGTCGCGCTCGACGTAGATGCCGAGGCGCTGTTCCAAGTCGATCAGGTCGGCGGCGTTCTCCTGGGCCTTCGTCATCTCCCCGCCGAACAGCCCGCGCACCAGGGAGTAGAGGCCGTAGGCGGTGAGCGCGATTGCAAGCTCCCGGCGGCCGCTGCCGAGCGACCGGGCGGTCCGGTGAACCGACTCGAGCCATGGCGCCTGGCGGGCCATGATCGTGAGGCTAACACCGCTCGGGGGATATCACGGCAACCGGGATCCACTTGGCCGCCTCCGGGGTGAACGTGTCGAGCCAGACGAAGCCCTCCTGGACCGCGCGGATCGCGACCGTCCAGCCGCCCGGCTCCTCGGGGACGCCGACGTCGATGGTGAGTTCGCAGGCGTCTCCCGGACGCAGCGGGCGGGGAAGGCGGGTCCGGGGCTCGTCGCCGAGATCGGTGCCGTCGGGGGTGATCCACCGGTAGGTGACGAGGACGGGATGAGGGTGGAAGTCGCTCGACAGCCAGCCCTGGCCGGTGTTCGCCAGGGTCACCGTGAGCGCGAGGCTCCCGCCGGAATGGACGGTCCGCCGGGTGGCGTCGGCATCGATGCGGAGCGTTGGCCCGACGACGTATCGGCTGTGCGGCGGGCGCCGCGTGGGGTTGGCCAACCGCACCTGGTGGTGCGCTTTCAGTCGTCCGAGGATCGCCTGCGGGTCGCGTCTGCCGCCTGGTCGACCGGTCGCGGTGGCCAGGAGGTCGACGATCCCCCTCGCGCCGAGGACCCGGTCGAGCGCCCTCCGGTCGCGCACGGGAATCACCGCGCCGCGGCCGGCGATCCACCCGAGCCGGTAGCCCAGGCCGTCGAGGATGTCGAGCAGCTCGCCGGTGGTCGCCCGGTCCTGCCCGCTCAGGGTCACTGGGTTGCACTCCACGATCAGCGTTGGACGGAAGCGCGCAAGCGTCGATCGCGCACCGCGCAGCACCCGCACCTCCGAACCCTCGACGTCGAGCTTCACGAGGTCGACCCGGGAGAGACCGTTCGCGCCGGCCCACTCGTCGAGGGTGATCGCCGTGATCCTCGTGACGGCGGCCAGAGGCTGGTTCGAGACGCTGGCGCCTCCACTGTGCTCGTCGACGTAGGAGAGGGCGAGCTCGCCGCGCCGATCGTAGAGCGCCGTCCGTTCAACACGGATGTTCGCCATGCCGGAGCTCGCGACGTTGGCCTCCAGCCGATCGGCGTTGGGTGGAGCAGCCTCGAAGGCGATCACCTCCCCGCGTGGAGCCAGGTGGGCCATCGACAGGGCGATGGCGCCGGCGTTCGCGCCGATGTCGAGCGCCACTCCGTCCGGTGGGAGCAGCTTGGGCAGCAGCCGCGTGAGGTGCCGCTCGTACCATCCCCCCTGCGAGCGCATGGCGTCGGCGAAGTCCACCCCCACGTCGATCGTGAGTGTGGGGCCGCCGGCCGGCAGCCGCAGCGGAGCCTCTGGCATGCTCGGCAGCATGCACGATCTGGTCGTCGGCGCCGACGGGCGCAAGCGGTGCGGATGGTGTGCCTCGGCCCCGGACTACACGGCCTACCACGACGACGAGTGGGGCAGGCCCGTCCGCGACGACGACCGCCTGTTCGAGAAGCTGTGCCTGGAGGGCTTCCAGTCGGGGCTCTCGTGGCTGACGATCCTCCGAAAGCGCGAGAGCTTCCGGCAGGCGTTCGCAGGGTTCGACATCGCGGCGGTCGCTCGCTTCGGGCCCGCCGACGTGGAGCGGCTCCTCGGCGACAAGGGGATCGTGCGTCACCGGGGAAAGATCGAGGCGGCGATCGCAAACGCCGTCGCGGCGTCGCGGGTGCAGGAGGACGGCGGCTCGCTCGCCGACCTGGTCTGGTCGTTCGCTCCGACGGGCCGGCGCCGAGTCCCTCGGCGGATAAGCGATCTTCCCGCAGCGACACCCGAGTCGACGGCACTGGCCAAGGAGCTTCGCCGTCGCGGCTTCCGCTTCGTGGGCCCGACGACCGCGTACGCGTTCATGCAGTCGATGGGTCTCGTGAACGACCATATCGCCGGGTGCGCCTTCCGTCGATTGGGCGGAGTCTCAGGTTCAAGTTGAACGTGAGTATTCGCCGTGCGTCAGTTCGGCGGCGGCGTCGCCGTTGCCGCCCGCGCCGCGCGCAGGCCGCTTCGCACGGCGCCTTCCATCGTCGCGGGCCAGCCGGTGTCGGTCCATGCGCCGGCGAGCACCACGCCGTCCACGGCGCTGCGCGTGGCCGGGCGCTTGGCGGCCTGCCCCGGCGCGGCGGCGAACGTCGCCTCGGGCTCCTTCACGCAGGCCGCGCGTTCGACCCGGGCGTCGCCGGCCCGCGGGAGCAGGTGTGCCAGCTCGGCCGTGATCTCGCCGATGAGCGGTCGCCTTCGGGCGCCCCACCTCGTCGCGGGCCCCGGAGATCGACACCGCCAGGTGCTGGCCGGGGCCGGGCGAGGTCGGCCATCGCGGTTCGGTTGAACACCCACTGCGCGGGGCTGTCGACGACGGCGGTGAAGAGCTCGTCCATCACCGGCCGGTCGTACCAGACGTGCACGTTCACGATCGGCGACGAGCCGAGGTCGAGCTCGTCGGGAAGGGCGTCGGGGCACACCTCACGGACGCGCTCCGGCGGGAGCGCGAGCACAGTCGCGTCCGCGTCGAGCCGGGATCCGTCGCTCAACGTCCACGCATCCGTCGCCAATGGCCGTCACGCCCCGGCCGGTCACGACCCGTGCGCCCCGTGCGGCGAGGAACCGGCGCGCCGGCGGGTCGACCAACCGGGTGAGCCCCACGCGGGACCAGCCGATCGCCGATCCGGTGCGCGTGCGGAAGAACCCCTCCTGGAAGACGAACGTCGCGAGCGCCGCCGACACCCGATCGCTGCGGTCGTTGCACGTCGGCAGCACGATGAGGTCCCAGAACCGCTCGATCGCGCCCGTCCCCTGACCGTGCGCGACGAGCCACTCGCGCGAACGTGACCTCGTCGAGCTCGCGGGCGCTGCGACTCGCGCAGCACGCCCAGCGCCAGGAGCGCCCGCAGCGCGGCGGCCTTCTCGGCGTCTGAGAGCAACGGGTAGGTCGCGAACGACGGGCCGAGGTGGAGCGGCGCCGGCAGGCGCGATGCCCGCAGCGCCCCGGACCGGCCGGCGCGGTCGCGCACCGGCGCGTCGAGGGCCCGCTGCAGCGTGGTGTCGCCGTACGTGCCGAGCAGCTTCAGGAACGCGATGTAGGCCGTGCAGCAGCCGAGGAAGACGTGCTGGCCGTTGTCGACCTCCACCCCGGCGTCGTCGTCGGTGAAGCTGAACGCCTTGCCACCGAGGAACGGCCGCCGCTCGACCAGGGTCACCTCGGCGCCGAGCAGCGACGCCTCGCACGCCGCGGCGATGCCCGCCAGGCCTCCGCCGCACACGACCACGCGCCGCCGGCTCACCTGACGGTCAGGGTGTCGAACGTCGTCTGGCCCATCAGCGCGAGCTTGCGCGGAGTCGACAGCGCGATCCGCTCGCCGAACACGTCGTAGTCGCGCGCGTCGATCTCCGTCAGGATCGCCCGGTAGAGCCCGCCGAGCATCGAGACGCACATGCGCGGGCACGGCGGTCGAGCAGCGGCAGCAGCTGCTCGCCGCGCGCGAAGTACTCGTCGCGCGCGGGCGGCCTGGGCACGCAGGAGCGACGCGCATGCCGTCGCTCGAGCGTCCGGCGAGGACATCGTCCTCGGTCACCCCGTGGGCCGCCATCTCGTCCTGGGGCAGGTAGATGCGGTCGCGTCCGGCGTCCTCGGCGACGTCGCGCATGATGTTGACGATCTGGAGCGCGACGCCGAGGTCGGCCGCGCGTCGCGGGGCCGCGGGGTCGGTGAACCCGAAGACGTGCAGGCTCACCAGTCCGACTGCGCCGGCGACCCGGTCGCAGTACGGCTTGAGCGCCGCGAAGTCTGCCGTACCGGCGGGTGGTGAGGTCCATCTCGACGCCGTCGAGCAGTGCGTCGAGGTGAGCGCGGGGGATCGCGAAGCGATCGACGGTGTCGGCCAGCGCCACGAGCACGCGCGTCGTCCGCGGGAGGCGTCGCCGCGTAGCACGGCGTCGAGCTCCCGCGCGGAGCTCGGCGATGGCCGCGAGCTTGGCCTCGAGCGGCTCGTCGTCGTCGACGGCTGTCGTCGGCGCGCCGGCTGAACGCGTACGCGGCGTAGATCGCCGCGCGCCGCGGGTCGGGGCAGCAGCACGAACCCGTAGTAGAAGTTGCGCGCCGTCGCGCGCGTGATCTCGCGGCAGTGCTCGTAGGCCGTCCTCGATTGTCACCGCCGTCCCCGCCGAGCATCCCCACGAGCACGTCGAGCGGCGATGCGGGCGCGCCCGAGCCGCCCCGGCGCCGGGCGCCGGGCGAGCGTGTCGTATCCCTGGCGCGCGATGGCGTCGCACAGCGCGAGCCCGCCGGCGCTGAACATGCGCAGGTCGAGTCGCGACTCGCCGCGGCACGAGCCGCCACAGGGGCTCGCCTGCGAGCAGCTCGGCGCGCGCGCCGGCGCGACCTCGAACGCCACCAGCTCCCGCACGCGGTCGCTCGCTCGGGGCGGCGCAGATCGTCCTCCGAGCACGCCGAACCGGTCCATGTCCTCGCGGGGCAGGTAGATGCGGTCGCGGTCGGCGCAGGTCGCGGCGCGATGTCCTGCCAGAAGTTGACGAGCTGCAGCCCGATGCAGGTGCGCGTCGCTCAGGCCGATGCGGCTCAGCGCGTCGCGGTAGCCCGAGCACGCTCGAGCACCATCCGGCCGACCGGCGTCGCCGAGTGGTGGCAGTACCGGAGCAGGTCGCCGTAGGTGTCCCAGCGCGATTGGCGCTGGTCCATGCGGTTGGCCTCGATCGAGTCGCACGAACGGCTCGGGATCCAGTCCGGTGACGGTGGATCGTGACCGCCGAGCGCCGCCAGGCGCGGGTCGCGCGGCTCGCCGTCCCAGCAGCGGCGCAGGTCGGTCCTCGCACAGGCGTCGAGGCCGCGAGTCGGGCCGCCGGGCTCGCTCCGCCGATCCCTCGTCGCCGAGGTCGTCGGTCGCCGCGGCAGAACGCGTAGATCGCCTGCATGTCCGCTCGCAGGTCGCGCGGCAGGAGCAGGAACGCGACCGGGAAGTTCTCGTCGTGGCGCGCGGGTGATCGCGCGCGCCAGCCGCGCTCGGGGCGGTGGCCGTCGCTCATGCCAGGTACCGTCCGAGCGCGGTCACGCGGGAAGTACGTGGCGGTAGAGTGGTACTTGATCATGAAGTCCCCGGGGAAGCCGGTGCCGGTGAACGCGTCTTCGTCCCACTCGCCGTCGGCGGCTGGGTGCTCGGCCAGGTACCGTACCCCGCCGGCGACCGCCGGGTGGTCGCGGCTCGGCCGCGAGCAGCGCAAGGAGCGCCCACGCGGTCTGGGAGGCGGTGGACTCGCCCGCGCCCGATCCAGGCCGGGTCGCGGTAGCTCTCGATCCGCTCGCCCCAGCCCCCGTCGGCGTTCTGGCGGTCGGCGAGCCAGTCGACCGCTCGTCGCACGTGGGGCGCGGTCATGTCCTCGCCGGCGGCCGCGCAGCGCGGGCAGCACGGCGCCGGTGCCGTAGATGTGGTTGACGCCCCAGCGCCCCCACCACGACCCGTCGGGGCGCTGCTCGCGCCAGCAGGTACGCGACGCCGCGGCGCACCGCCGGGATGCGAGCGCGGGCACGCCGCACGCGACGAGCGCCTCGACGACGTGGGCCGTCACGTCCTCGGTGGGCGGGTCGATCACCTCGCCGAAGTCGCACACCGGGAGCTGGGTCATGATCCGCCGGTCGTTGTCGACGTCGAACGATCCCCAGCCGCCGTTGCGAGCTCTGCATCGCCAGCAGCCACTCGACGCCGCGTCGGACCGCGCCGGCGTGCTCGCGCGGCACGCCCGGCTCGCAGCAGCGCGAGGAGCACCTCGGCCGTGTCGTCGGTGTCGGGGTACCAGTCGTTCTCGAACTCGAACGACCAGCCCCCCGGGGCGCCCGCGGCGCGGGATCGTCGTACCAGTCGCCGTACGCGGGTGACCTCCTTCGACAGCATCCAGTCGACGGCCCGGGCGAGCGCCGGGTCGCTCGGCCGGCAGCGCCCGCGTCGGCCAGCGCGACCGCCGCCAGGCAGGTGTCCCAGACCGGCGACAGGCACGCCTGCATCCGCAGACGCTCGCCGTCGTCGATCACGGAACGCCGTCGAAGCCCGTCGAGCCCTCGCGCATGACCGGGTGGTCGAGCGGGTAGCCCAGCGCGTGGAGCGCGATGATCGAGTAGACCCACGGCGGCTGGATGCCGCCCCACGAGCCGTCGGCCTCCTGGCGGTCCAGGATCCACCGGGCGATGCGCCGGTACGCGGCGTCGGCCGCGCGCGGGGGCCGCGACGTCCGGTCGTAGGCGCGCGCCACCGGGCATCGCTGCGCGGAACACGCGGCGTCCACGGGCCCGGCGGCTGCGCGGCGCGGGGACCGGCCCGAGCCCGGTGCCTCGACGAACAGCTCGTCGAGGCCGACCGGCTGCGGGTAGGTCGGGTGGCGCGACAGCACGACCATCAGCGCGACGAACGTCCCGCGCGCCCAGCAGGCGAAGCGGTAGACGGACAGGGGCGCGCGCGGCGGCAGCAAGATCATCTCGGGCGGCAGGTACCGGCAGCGCCGACCACGGGTAGCGGCCCATGCACGGCGAGCCACAGCTTGCGTGAAGAAGCGCGCTCGGTCGGCGCCGCCCAGCGCGCAGCACCAGCTCCGCGTGCGCGCACCAGTCGCCGGGTCGTCGGCCGGGATGCCGGCGAGGCGCAGCGCGTAGTAGGCCTCGACCGTCGTCGACAGGTCGGGGGGGCCGCCGTACCAGACCGGCCAGCCCCCGTCGTCGCGCTGGCGTCGCCAGCAGCTCGTTCGCGAGGCCTGCGCTTCGTCGTCGTCGTCGGCCCGGCCGAACAGGCGTGAGCAGGAAGACGTGCTCGGCGATCGATGGTCGCGTTGGACTCCAGCTCGCCCCACCAGTAGCCATCGGGGTCCTGGAGCGCCGAGGAGATGGCCGCGCCCGCGTTCGAGGGCGCCGTCGCGCGCCTGGCGCAGATCGGCGGTGCGTGGTCGTCACGCGCCGACCGCCTGCGACGACGTGCGGACCGCGCCGGCGTTCAGGGCGTTCCACCAGTCGACGGCGTCGCGCAGCGCGTCGCTCGACCGGCGACTGCGGGAAGCCGCAGCTCCGTCGACCGCGCGGCGCGGCGAGTAGAACATCCGCTTGCGCGCCATGCAGCGCCCCGTCGAGCGGCGCGAGCGGCTCGCGCCGGAGCATCCACCCCTCCACCACCTCGTCAACCGCGGCGACGCCGATCGCGACCGAGTGGGGGATGCGCCGGGTCGGCGCGCGGCGGCCGGTCGACGCGCGGCCAGCGCCTCAAGGATCTCGCCGAGCGTCATGTTCGCGTTGCCGAGGATGTACCGGCGGCCCGGCAGTGCCGCGCTCGAGCGCGAGGCGGTGGCCGGCGGCCACGTCGCGCACGTCGACGAGGTTGAGGCCGGTGTCGACGTACGCCGCGCATGCGTCCGCGCAGGAAGTCGAGGACGATGCGGCCCGTCGGCGTCGGGCGTCCAGTCGCCCGGTCCGACCGGCGCGCGTCGGGTTCACGATCACCGCCCACTGGCCGTCGCGCGGCGGCCTCGGCCACCAGTCGCTCCGACGCCACCTTCGAGCGCTTGTACGCGCCGATGACGCTGGCGCGCGGCGCAGCGGCGTGTCCTCGTCGCCGGGACGACCCGTCGGCCGGGACGCCGATCGTCGCGACCGACGAGGTGTGCACGAGCTGCGCGCCGGCCGCCGCGCGCGGCCGCGAGCGACGTTCGCGGTGCCCTGCGACGTTGGTGCGCTCGACCTCGCGCGGCGCGCGCTGCGGCGCAGCGAGTAGTGCGCGGCGACGTGGAAGACCGCGTCGCAGCCGCGCGCGGCGGCGGCGCACGACGTCGCGCGTCGCAGCACGTCGCCGGCGACCGGCTCGGACGCCGTCGGGCCAGCGCCGGTCGGCCCAGGCTCTCGGGCCGCACCAGGGCGCGCACCGTCCACCCGTGGGCGAGCAGGTCCGCGCGCGACGTGGTGGCCGATGAACCCGGTCGCCCCGGTCACGAGTGCCGTGCGTCACGTGCCGATCCTCGCGAGCAGCGTCGTCGAGGCCGTCCGCGCAGCGCCCGGCCGGCGCGCGCGCGCCGCCGGGCCGAGCCGGAGCGAGCCGCGGGCAGCTCCCGCGGGTGGCGCAGCGACGAAGTAGGGCCAGCCGGCGCCGGGCCGGAGCGGCCGGCGCCGGTCGACCATCGCCGTCGAAGTCCGGGAGCCGGTGGCGGGAGCGTGTCGGTGACCGCGCGCAGGGCCAGGAAGGGGATGCTCGGCGTCGCGCGACGCGCGGGCCAGGGCGGCGCTCTCGAGGTCGACCGCCAGGCCGTCGCAGGCGGGCCCGGTCGGCCGGGGTCCGCGCGATGCGCCGCGCGCTGACCAGCGTGCCGCGCCGGCCCGGGGCCGCGGCGAGCAGGACGCGGGTCGGCCGCGAAGCGCTCGCCCGGTGGCCTCGTCGACGCACCCGCTCGGCGGCCACCAGGT
The DNA here is from genome assembly GCA_963777565.1 of uncultured Thermoleophilia bacterium. Classification (GTDB taxonomy): domain Bacteria; phylum Actinomycetota; class Thermoleophilia; order Miltoncostaeales; family Miltoncostaeaceae; genus CALMEC01. The sequence continues at coordinate 408,279 of CAVZQZ010000006.1, read as the reverse complement.
CGCCGACCCGCAGCGCCGGGGTCGAGCGCGCCGCAGAAGCCGGCGGCGAGGAGCGCGCGCGGCGGCCGCGCCGCGATCGCCGCGCCCGCCCGGGCGCCGCCGCGGCGGCGCCCATCCCGCCCACGTGGAGCGCGCACCCCGGGCCGCTCCAGCCGGCGCAGGGCCCGGCGCTCCGCCGGGACGGCGCAGACCACGGCGATCGGCGTCTCGGGTCACCCGCGTGCGAGCGCACCAGGTCCTTCGGGCTGTTGAAGGCCTCGAGGATGGTGGTGGCCTCGTAGCCGCAGTGCATCAGGCAGTTCGCGCACCGCGGGTCGCGGTCCGGTGCCGTAGGCCTCCCAGTCGGTCCCCTCGTAGAGCTCCTTGAGGCTGCCGACGTGCGCGTCGGCGAGCAGGTAGCAGGGGCTCCGCCAGCCCTCGACCGTGTAGGTCGGCATCGACCACGCCGAGCAGCGGTACTCGCGCTTGCCCTGCAGGAACTCGTGGAAGAGCGGGTTGTTGTAGAAGGGCACGTCGAGGTCCTCGCAGCGGTCGTGCACCTCGGCGTAGAGCGCCTGCGGCCTCCTGGCGCGCGAGGAACTGCTCGCGGTCGTGGGTGACCGACTCGTAGTCGAAGCCCGGCGAGGTGATGCACCCCTCCACGCCCATGTCCTTGCAGGAAGGCGAACAGCTCCACGTACTCCTCGGCCGGGACGCCGCGGAAGATGGTGGTGTTGGTGCACACGCGGTAGCCGCAGCGCGATGGCCTCGCGCATGTGCGCGGTCGCCTTGTCGAACACGCCCTCGCGCGCGACCGCCTGGTCGTGCACCTCGCGCATGCCGTCGATGTGGACCACGAACGCGAAGCGGTCCGAGGGCGGGATGCGCCCGAAGGCGCGGTCCATGAGCAGGCCGTTGGTGCACAGGTAGACGAAGCGCCCCTGGCGCGGTGATGCCGTTGACGATCTCGTCGATCTGCTTGTGGATCAGCGGCTCGCCGCCGGGGATGTTCACGATCGGCGCGCCGGCCTCCTCGGCCACCCGCAGGCACTCCTCCACCGACAGCCGCTTGTCGAAGACGTGCTCGTACTCGCGGATGCGGCCGCAGCCCGTGGCACGCGAGGTTGCAGAGCTCGAGCGGCTCCAGCATGAGCGTGAACGGGAAGCGCTCCTCGCGCTTGATGAGGCGCTTCTTGAGCAGGTAGTCGGCCATCGCCAGCTCGAGTGAGCGCGGTCGATTCGGCATCGTCGGTCTCCTCGATCGGTGAGGCCAGGGTCGGCGGCGGTGCGGACGCGCCGTCCACGCGCGCCAGGTGGGGCGTTGCCGCGCAGCTCCGCGACGGTGGCGGCGCCGACGCAGAACATGGCCATGCGGAGCTCCGTGATCATACGCCGCAGCTCGTCGTCGAGGTCCGTTCTCGCCGACGACCGCCGCGCGCAGGAACGGGGCGGCGAAGGCCGCCGCGTCCGCTCCCAGGGCGATGCACTTGGCCGCGTCGAGCGCCGCTGCGCAGCCCGCCGGACGCGATGACCAGGCCGTCGGGGAAGCCGCGGCGGCATGCCGACGACGCTCTCGGCCGTGGGGATGCCCCAGTCGCGGAAGGTCCGCGGCCACGCGACGCATGACCGGATCGTCGATGCGGTGGCGCTCGACCTCGCTCCAGCTGGTGCCGCCCGCGCCGGCGCACGTCGATGCCGGCGACGCCGGCCTCGGCGAGCGACGCGCGCGATGTTCTCGGCGATGCCCCAGCCGACCTCCTTGACCATCACGGGCACGTCCACCGCGGCGGCCACCTCGCCGATCGGTCGATCAGCCCGGCGAAGCGCGGTCGTGCCCTCGGGCTGCAGCGCCTCCTGGAGCGGGTTCGCGTGGAGCACCAGCGCGTCGGCGTCGATCATGCGAACGACCCGCCGGCAGCGTTCGATGCCGTCTCCGGCTCGCGCAGCTGCGAGACGCCGAGGTTGGCGAGCAGCGGCACGTCGGGGGCCAGCTCGCGCACCCGGAAGGTCTCGGCCAGCGCCGGCGTCGTCGAGGGCGGCGCGCTGCGAGCCGACGCCCATCGCCACGCCCGCGGCCTGCGCCGCCGCGGCGAGGCGGCGGTTGATCAGTCGCGCCGCGCTCGCACCCCGCCGGTCATGCACGAGATCAGATCGGCGCCGCCAGCCGGCGGCCGAAGAGGTCCGTGGAGGTGTCGACGGCGTCGAGGTCGAGCTCCGGGCAGCGCCTGGTGCACGAACCGGTAGCGCTCGAGGCCCGTCGTGAGCTCGCCGAAGCCGACGTCCTCCTCGAGGGCGATCCTGATGTGGTCGGCCTTGCGGCCGGAGTGGTCCTGCGAGCTCACTTGGCCTCCCTCCTCACGGACGTTATCCGAGGGGGAGGCGCGCGACCGGCGGGGTCGGCCGCTCAGGAGCAGGCGGGGACGATGTTGGGAGGCGTCTCCGGTTGGGTGGCGAGGGTGACCGTCACGGATGCCCGCTTCCCGCCTGCGCGGATCAGCGTCAACGTGGCTGCGCTCCCGGGCTTGAGCTGCTCGAGCTGATTCTGCAGGTCATCCATCGACCGGACCGCCTTGCCGTTCAACGCCACGATCGCGTCGCCGCCCACGCAGACCGTCGCGACGTCGAGTTCCACCGCTTTTGTTCCGGCGACCAGGCCGGCCTGGTCGGCGGGGCTTGCGGCGGCGATTCCGGTGACGAGCACACCGCTCGTGGTCGGTAGCGAGCCGGCGGCGGCGACGCTCTGGTCGATCGTCGCGCCCGCGATGCCGAGCCAAGCGTGCGAAACGAGGCCGGTCGAGCCCAGCTCCTCGATCACCTTGCGGTTGCCGGCGTCGAGGGGGATCGCGAACGCGACGCCGACGTTCGCGTCGACGCCCGAGTCGGCGATCTGCGCGTTGACCGCCACCACCGCTCCGGTGGCGTCGAGCAGCGGGCCGCCGGAGTTGCCGTGGTTGACGGCCGCATCGGTCTGGATCGCGTCGCTCAGCGTGTAGCCGTTCGGCGAGGTGATCTCGCGGCCGAGGCCGGACACGATGCCGAGGGAGACCGATCCGGCGTAGCCGAAGGGGGCGCCGATCGCCATCACCGCGTCGCCCACCCTCAGCGAGGCGGGCGACCCGAGCGCGACCGGGTGCAGGTGCGACGCCATCCCCGTCGTGCGCAGCACCGCCAGGTCGGTCGTCGGGTCGGCGCCGACGAGCCTCCCGGCCGTGCTGGCGCCGTCGGCGAAGTGGACGGTGATCGTCTGCGCGTCGGTCACGACGTGGGCGTTCGTGACGATGTCGCCGTCGGCGCCGACGACGAAGCCGCTGCCGAGCGCGACCTGCTCCTGCGTCTGGTCGGGAAGGCCGGGGGGGCCCGGCACCGTGACGATCTTTCGCACGCTGATCTCGACAACACCCGGGACGGCGCGGCTCGCGACGGCCGGCCAGCCGGGTCCGCTGCGCTCGGCGGTCGTCGCGGTGGGCGTGGTCCGGACGTCGAGCCCCGCGTTCGGCGCTGCGCCGTCGTTACGGACGGCGAGCGCGAGCAGCGCTCCGATCAGCCCCGCGACAATCGCGACCCCGGCGAGGGCCGCCGGTACCTGCCAGCGGGACCTGCGAGACGGTGTGCGCTCAGGCCCGGTCAAGCCGTCCTCGCTGCCTAGTTGGTCGAGCATCTCCGCCCATCGTGGTGATTACGCTCCAGCGATCCTGACGACGGCCAGGGGTCGGGGCCATCGGCGATTCCCACGGGATCGGGTTTCGGGAAACCGCGGCTCCCGCGCGCGACTCGGCGGTGCTACCCGGCCTGCTCGACCGTCGCCGGGTCGGTGGTGGGCGCCGGGGCGTCGGCGTGCGCGCCATGGGCTGCACCGGCAACGTCCCGCCCGCCCTGGAACGCCCAGATCGAGACCGGGATCGCGATGGCGCACAGGGCGGCGCCGAACCACAGGGCCGCGTGGTAGCCGGCGGTCAGAGCTTCCGGACTGCCACCGCCGACCGCATCGGTGCGCGCGGCGGCGATCGCGACGAGGATGGCCAGGCCGAGCGCGCCGCCGATCTGCTGCGAGGTCGTGATCAGCGCGGACGACACCCCGGCCTCGGCCTCCGGCACCTCGCTCATGGCCATGAGGAACAGGGGCATGAAGCTCATGCCGATGCCGATGCCGACCAGGAGCATGGCCGGCATCACGTCGACGAGGATGCGTCCGTCGACGGGGGCGCGGGCCAGCAGGATAAGGCCCGCAGCGGTGAGCCCGAGTCCGACCGCAAGAGGGGGCTTGGGGCCGAACTTCCGCACCAGGGCAGCCGATGGGCCCGCGGACATGCCCCCGAGCAGGAGCGTCGACGGCAGGAAGGTGAGCCCGGTCTCGAGAGGGCCGTAGCCGAGCACCTTCTGCAGGTAGAGCGTGCCGACGAAGAACCACCCGAAGAGTCCGACGACCGTGAGCATTGACACGACGCAGCCGGCGGTCAGGTTGCGCGACCGGAAGAGCCGCAGCGGCACGAGGGGGTCGGCGATGCGCGATTCCACCACCACGAACGTCACGGCGAGCAGGACCGCGGCGGTAAGGAAGCCGATGGTCCGCGCGGATGCCCAGCCGGCGGTTTCGGCCCCGACGAACGCGGCGACGGCGAGCGTGCTCGCTGCGGTGGCGAGCACGGCTCCGGCCACATCGAGCCGCCCGCGATTCGCCCCGGCCGGGTCTGGCGCGAGCGCGATCAGGGTGAGCACGATTCCTGCGATGCCGACCGGGAGGTTGACCAGGAAGATCCAGCGCCAGTCGAGCGCCTCGGTGAGGACGCCGCCGAGGGTGACGCCGATCGATCCGCCGCCCGCGGCGACGAAGACCCAGATGCCCATGGCCTTCGCCCGCTCACGCGGATCGGGGAAGTTGATGACGAGAAGCGCCAGCGCGACCGCGGTGATGATCGCGCCGCCGATCCCCTGCACGGCCCGGGCGACGACGAGCATCCAGGCGTCGGTCGCCAGGCCGCACGCCAGCGACGCGGCGGTGAAGATCGCAAGCCCGGCGACGAAGAGACGACGCGGCCCGATCAGGTCGGCGCTGCGGCCCGCGAGCAGGAGCAGGCCCCCGAACGTCAGAAGGTACGCGTTGATGGCCCACGCGAGGCCGGAGTTGCTGAAGCCGAGGCCGTCCTGGATCTGCGGCAAGGCGACGTTCACGATGGTCCCGTCGAGCACGATCATCAGCTCGCCGGCGCAGATCACCGCGAGCGCGAGCCAACGCCGGTTGTGGTCGGTCGTCATGGGTCGGTCTCCAGGCACGTCACGTTCGCGTTTCAGGCGGGCGCATCGAGGTAAGGATCCACGATCGCAAACGGGTCACGATAGCCCAGGTCGCCCCCGGGCTGCCTCGGTCGATATGGAGAGCGATACACAACCCCGGTGAGTGGCGGGCCGGCTTCGCGGGCCCGCCACCAGGAGCCGAGTCGTGGCACGCCTGGGAGGGGGTTCCGGGGGAGGGCTTGCCCCCTGGCCCAAGTCCCGCCCTCCTCCCGCCACGTTAGCTTTGGCGCGCGAAGATGAGCTCGGTGAGGGCGGCGAGGTCCTCGGTGGGGCCTGGGACCGCTGCGAGCAGGTCGACGGCCCGTCGGTGGCTTTCGGATGCGAGCTCCCGGGCCCGGTCGAGCCCGTAGAAGCTGACGTACGTGACCTTGCCCCGACGCTCGTCGGCACCCACGGGCTTCCCGAGCTCGTCCTCGTCGCCCGCGACGTCGAGGATGTCGTCGACGATCTGGAACAGGAGCCCGAGCTCGACGGCGAAGGTGCGGAGCGCCGCGTCGACGGCGGGGTCCGGTCGCGCGTAGACGAGCGCGCACCTCACGGCCGAGGCGATGAGCCTGCCGGTCTTCAGGAGATGCACCTGGCGAAGCGCGTCCGCCGACGTGCGCCCGTGGTCGCGGAGGTCGAGGAACTGACCGCCCACCATGCCGTTCACGCCCGAGGCGGCGGCGAGCTCCGCGATGATCCCCAGCCGAGTCGACGGTCCGCCCGGCTGATGCTCGGCGACCAGCCGGATCGCCTCGGCGAACAGCGCATCCCCCGCGAGGATCGCGGCGTCCTCGCCGAACGCCCGGTGGCAGGTCGGGCGGCCACGGCGCAGGTCGTCGTCGTCCATCGACGGAAGGTCGTCGTGGATGAGCGAGTAGGTGTGGATCAACTCGAGCGCTGCAGCGGTCGGCAGGAGTTCGGCGGGGTCGTGCCCGAGCCCCTCGCACGTCGCGAGGCACAGCACCGGGCGGATGCGCTTGCCGCCCGCGAGAAGCGAATAGCGCATCGCCTCGACCAGGCCCTCCGTGCCGGCGAACGGTCCGTCCTCGGGGGCGGCGAAGTCGATCTCCTCGAGGTACTCGTCGACCATCACGCGCAGGTGTTCCGGATAGCTCGTCTCGCGCTCCTCGGGGAGGGTCAGGGCGCACGGGATGTTAGTGCGCAGGCCGGTCGGGCACCCGGCGCGCAGGTCGTTGGCTCGAGGCGGAGTCCGTACGACGGGTTCGGTCTGCTTGATAGCGTCGGCGCCGATGCGCGCGCTGATCCTTCACGGGCCGGGCGATCTCCGTCTGGAGGAGGTCCCGGCGCCGGTCCCCGCCGCGGGGGAGGTGGTGCTCGACGTCGAGTACGCGATGACCTGCGCGACTGACGCGAAGATGCTGCGAAACGGCCGTCACCCCGCGCTGCCCGACCCGCCCGCCCCGTTCGGGCATGAGGCCACCGGTCGGATCGCCTCGCTGGGCGACGGCGTCGAGGGGTTCGCGGTCGGTGAGGCGGTCGTCGTCGCGAACTCCGCCCCCTGCGGGGAGTGCTTCTTCTGCCGACGCGGAAGGCCGAGCCTCTGCGAGTCGCTGGTGTACCTGTCGGGGGCGTTCGCGGAGCGGCTCCGGGTCCCGGCGCGGATCGTCGCGACCAACATGCTCCCCCGGCCGGAGGGCCTCGACTCCCGTCTCGCCCCGATGATCGAGCCGCTCGCCTGCGCGATTCGGGGGGTGGAGCGATCCGAGGCCGGGGACGGGGACATCGTCGTGATCCTCGGCGGCGGCGTGCAGGGTCAGTTCCTCACGGCCTGCCTGGCCCGGCGCGGCTGCCGGGTCGTGGTCTGCGATCCGCACCCCGATCGGCGCGAGCTCGCGCTGCGCTTCGGCGCCGAGCGGACCGCCGAGGCTCCTCGCGATCCCGACGGCGTGCGCGCCGTCGTGTCGGCCACACCCGGTGGTCGTGGAGCGGACGTGGTATTCGAGGCCGTCGGGCGCCCCGAGACCTGGCAGGCCGCCGTCGCGCTCGCCCGGCCTGGAGGAGAGGTGAACCTGTACGGCGGATGCCCGGTGGGAAGCTCGGTGACATTGCCGACGGAGCCGCTGCACTACGGGGAGCTGCGCATCCAGGGGAGCTACCACCACACGCCGGCGGCGGTGCGCGCCGCACTCGACTTGCTCACCGTCGGGGTTGCGCCCTTTGGCGAGTTGGTGGGCGAGACGGTCGGGCTGGAGGATGTTCCGACCGTGCTCGCCGCGTCCGGGGCGAAGCGCCCCGTGGTACCCGGGACTACTTGAGGCGCTTGGCGAGCCTGCGGATCTCCGCGTAGCCCTGCGACTCGGAGCGAAGGCGTGCGATTTCCTGCTCCTGCGAGCGGATCGCGCGCGCCAGGTCGTCGAGCGCCACCGTCGCCTTCGAGAGCGCCGCCTGCACTTCGCTCCCTCCGCCTCCGCGGCCTCGGCGTGCCGGACCCTCGCCCCGCCGCCTGCGCGGTCGAAGCTCCGCACCGCGTTGCCGGGCAACCCGGTAGTAGTTCGCCGCGACCGTGCCGGACTCACGTCCGGTGCGGGCGCTGATGTCACTGAACGCCTGCGTCTTGTTCATCCCCCCGGCGACCAGACGTTCGACTTCGTCGAAGATCTGGTTGCCGACGCCGCCGCGTTCAGTTGCGTCAGTTGACATGGGTGCAAACCTCTTTCCCCAGAATTGATGTTGCAGTGCTATCTCTTCACATTGAATCGCGAAATGCAAGTGAAGTATGGGCACTGCCGCGGACGTTTGTGCGGCTTGGGCGTTACTCGAGAAAGAGCGCCATCGTCGCGGTGAAGCCATGCAGAAACGTCCTGCCTCCCACCGGCCCGATCTCGCCATTACAGAACATTCCGGCGGCGGGAACCCCGAGCTCGTCCACGATGGCGGCGGCATCATGATCGGCGGTTCCGAACATCCGAGTGCCGCGACCGTTGCAGGTAAACAATAGTCCTGCGACCGGATGCAGTTCGCTTCTGGTATCCCGGGCATCGCGCAGTGCGATGCGGAGGTCTTCGTCCGCCGAGCTCGCGTCTCTCACGTGCAGGCGAAAGGTCTGACCAATCCGAACGTGCTCACCAATATAGACCGCACCCGTGTCGGGGTCGCGACCGTGAATACCACGCACGAGAAAGTCCCCGCGTCCGTACTCCGGCTGGTTCTCGTTGATCACCAATCCCGCGAGCAGCGGCTGGTCGAGGAGACGGCGCTCCTCGTCGGTGAGTTCGTCGACGACGCGGGTGATCTTGTCGAACGCGTTGGTTCCCGCGAGCTCCGCGACGACCGGTCCGCCGCCCGCGGTGATCACCATGTCGGGCCCGATCGGCGCACACCCCTGAGAGACGACCGGGACAATCGAGGCGCCCGGCAGGTCCGCTCCCACGCCACCGTCGAAGTGGACGTCGCGGTCGAGGAACAGCACGTGTTCGCCCGGGCGCGCGCCGCCGGATGCCAGGCCGCCCACCATCGCCGGCCATCCGCGGGCGTTGTGCTGCTCGATCATGAGATCGGCCGGGAGGGTGAACGGATCGGCGAGGACGATCAGCGGGGTCTCGTCCGGAGAGCTTCCGATCGCGTCGGGCCAGCCCACGATCTCGTCGCCGTCCGCCGACGGCTCGGCTGCGAGACGGAACGTCTGCACCGCGACGTCCGGCAGGGCCGCGCACCACAGGGAGAGCGCCGGTCCGCTCTCGATCTCCCGGCCCTCGCCGATAATCGCCTCGCCGGTGCATCCGATCAGCCGCTCCGGCGCCAGGTGCGCGTGGATCGTCTCGAGGAGGGACCACGGGTCGGCGCAGAGCTGAGGGGAGGCGAAGATCACCGCGAGGCTGGGCGTCGCCCCGTCGAGCGCAGCCCGCGCCCGGGTGGCAACCTCGGTGGCCGCCGCGACCGGATCCGGATCGACGGAGAGCGCGACAGCGAACTTCGACATGCGGTTCACGCTCCCAGTGTCACCCATTGCGAGAGAATTTGCGATGAGGCTTGACCCCGGCCGTTCGGATTTGCAGACTTGCACGGCACACACCGCTCGAGCAGGGCGGCAGCATCTGCTCACGCGAGAGCCACCCCCAGGGTGGCTCGAAGCGTTTAAGCGGCCGTTTCGGAACTGGGCGCGGTCGCACCCCTCATTCGGAACGGACGCTACGGGTCCGGCAGATCGTCCTCGCCCGGCATCACTCCCGGAGCCGGGCGGGCGTCAAACGGATCGAGGACCCGGCGCGCCTCCTCCCGCCGGTCCGCACGCACGAGCACCTCCCTTGCTCCGAAGCCGAAGAAGTCGGGCAGCTCGAACCCCCTGGCACGGCGGGTGAACGCCGGGATGCCCGCCTCGTGGAGGATGTTGACCATCAGATCCGCCTCCGGCTCGTGCCGGGCGATCCTCACGATCACCCACGGCGGCGGCGACGGCTTCGATCGTCGGCGCCACAGCCTCACAGCATCAGCTCGCGCGGGCGCTCGGGGCGGCCACGCCCGGTGAGGAACGGCAGGATCAGCGCGGCCCCCGCCACGAAGCCGAAGACGTGCGCCCAGTAGGCGACGCCGCCCTCGCCGTCCTGGGATTGCCCGCCGATATAGAGGAACTGCAGGGCGATGTACGCGCCGAGGACGATCCACGCGGGCAGGCGGAGCGGGAAGATCCCCACGATGGTGAGGATCCTCGCCCGCGGGAACAGCACGAAGTACGCGCCGAGCACGCCCGAGATCGCTCCCGACGCGCCGATCAGCGGGACGATCGACTCCGGGTTCGTGAGGGCCTGTCCGAGCGCGGCGACGATCCCGCAGAGTAGGTAGAAGGGAATGAACCGGATCCGGCCCAGCCGGTCCTCGACGTTGTTCCCGAAGATCCACAGGAACAGCATGTTCCCGAACAGGTGGAACCAGCCGCCGTGGATGAACTGGTGCGAGATCAGTCCGAAGAGCCGCGGCTGCTCGTCGTTGCGAAGCACGCACGCGTCGTCCTGCGGTGCGCTGCCGTGGAGGACGCGATCGGGCAGGAGCCCGTACTCGCAGACCATCCCCGACTGCGACGCGTTGAACTCCGCCAGCGACTCGAACCGCTGCGGGTTCGGCTTCGTCGATTGGTACGCGAACAGCAGGATGTTGAGCGCGATCAGGACGACGGTGAGTACGGGGAACCGACTCGTCGGGTTGTCGTCCTTCAGCGGCAGCACGGGCGGCCGACGCTACCCGGGAAGGACGTGCGCGAGAAGCGCCGCCTGCGTGTAGAGCCGGTTGTGCCCCTGCTGCCAGGCCGCGGACCTCGGGCCGTGCAGCACCTCGTAGCTGATCTCGAGGTCGTGGTGCGCCGGCAGCGGGTGCAGGGCCACGGCGTCCGGCGCCGCGAGGTCCATCAGCGTGGCGTCGAGCTTGTACGGGGTGAGGGCGCGGATGCGCTCGGCCTCGCGCTCCTCGTCGCCCATCGAAACCCACGTGTCGGTGTAAAGGGCGAGAGCGCCGGCCGCCGCCTCCCGCGGGTCGCGCACGACCCGCACGCCGCCGCCGCGGCTCGCGGCCAGGGCGTCCGCCCAGGCGATCGTCTCCGGGTCGGGGTCGTACCCCTCCGGGCAGGCGCAGGTGATGTCAAGCCCGAGCTTCGCTCCGACGACCACCAGCGAGATGCAGCAGTTGTTCCCGTCGCCGAGATATGCCACGGGAACGCCGGCGAGGTCGCCGAACCGCTCGCGCAGCGTCAGCACGTCCGCGAGCCCCTGGCAGGGGTGGTGCTCGTAGGTCAGGGCGTTCACAACCGGGATCGAGGCGTAGCGAGTCAGGTCCACGAGCTTCTCGTGCGGTCCGGTCCGCAGCACGAGGCCGTCGACGAGGCCGGAGAGGATCAGCGCCGTATCCTCGATCGCCTCGCCCCGGCCGAGCTGCATGTCGCCCGCCGACAGGTAGATGGCGTGACCGCCGAGGCGCACGGTTGCCGTCTCGAACGCCACGCGCGTGCGGGTTGAGGGCCGCTCGAAGATCAGGCCGATGACGCGCCCGTCGAGCCACTTCGGCCATTCCCGCCATGGCGTCTCCTTCAGTCGCGTCGAGAGGTCGAGCACCGCCTCGATCGACTCGGTGGAGTGGTTGCGGAGGGTCAGGACCGACCGGCCGGCGAGATCTGACTGCCGGGTGGGGCGCTCGATCACTGCGTGTGCTCCTTGTCGTCGAAGAACGTCCGCCCGCCCGTCGCGCGGGTCGTGAGCGGCTCGCGAGGCGTGAACCGGGGACCGGCCACGGCGGCCAGCGCGTCGAGGCGGCGCGAGACCTCCGGGAGCCCCTCGCCGTCCGCCCACGCGAGCGGGCCGGCACTCCACCCGGCGCCGAGTTGCATCGCGACGTCGATGTCGGGCAGCGCGCCGATGCCCTCTTCGAGGCAACGGCAGGCCTCGTCGAGTGCGCCGAGGTAGTAGCGCTCCGCGATCGGCGCCCCCAGCTCGTCGGCCCGACCGGCTGCCGCGCCGGTCACGAAGCCCGCGCCGGATTTCTGGCCGAGCCGGCCGGCGGCCACCTCGGCGGCAAGCGACGTGCCGGCGGCGAACCGCTCGCCGTATGCGGCCTGAAGGTCACACTGCACGTGCAGGGTCGTGTCGAGGCCGATCAGGTCTCCCAGCGCGAACGGTCCCATCGGGGCAGGGCCGCAGTCGACGACTGCCGCGTCGGCGGTCGCGCGGTCCGCGCCGAGTTCGTCCGCGTGCGCGTAGGCCTCGCTGAGCGCCCGCACGAGGATCCGGTTCACGAGGAATCCTGGGCACTCCACCACGCGCACCGGCACCTTGCCGAGCCGGGTCGCGATCGCGACGCCCTCCTCGACGACCGCGTCGCTCGAGTCCTCGCCGCGGATGACCTCGACGAGCCGCATCACGCTGGCCGGATTGAAGAAGTGCAGGCCGAGCACCCGCCCCGGCCGGGAGGTCTCGCGGGCGAGCGTCGTGATCGACAACCCCGAGGTGTTCGAGGCGAGGACGGCCCTCGGCGCGGCGGCGGCGTCGATTCGCCGCCACAAGTCGCGCTTGAGCTCGAGGATCTCGGGGGCGACCTCGATGATCACGTCGCACGCGCCGATCGCGGCGAGGTCCGTCGCGCCGTGTACGCGTCGGATGATCGCCTCGGCCTCGGCGGGCTCCATGCGACCCCGATCGACCCGCCGCGCCCCGATCGACCGGATGTGCTCGATGCCGCGCGTCACTGCGGCGTCGTCGATGTCGATGAGCACCACATCGCACCCCGCGGCCGCGGCGACCTGTGCGATCTCACTCCCCATGACGCCGGCGCCGATCACCCCGACCGATTCGAATCCCATGAGACTCCCGCGTTGGCGGGCAGCCGCAGGAAACGCCCGCAATTGACCGAAGTCTAGTGCACCGTTCCAGACGTGGCGTGAGGATTCGGCGAGCGAAAACCGAGTGTGGCAAGGACACAATGAAGGGTGCTGATCGGGAATCTGTGCGCCAATGAGGACACCACAACGCGACGGTTTGCAGCCGCTGGGTTCCACGGGACGTCTGGAACGGTGCACTCGGGGTTGACAGCCGACCCCGTCCGTACCCTCGAGTGGGCGTTCAGGGGCTGTGTGGATCCGGTGGAGCAAGACCGAGTGAGGCAGGGACGCGTGAACGTGCGAGTTGGGAACCGTTGAGCGGATGAGCGGATCGTCCCGCGACCGCGGACCGCAGCCGGCGCCGCTCCCGCAGCGAAGCGCCCGGGTGGCCACCCGCCGCCGGCATGTCCGCGCTGCGGGTTTGCTGCTCGGTGCGCTGGCCGCGGCCGCGGTCGTGACGCTGCTCGTCGCGACGTCGTTCTGGCCGGCGTTCGCGGTGCCGGTGGTGATGGCGTACCCGCTCGCGGGCCGCGCCGGGCTGGTTGTGGCCCTGTTCGCCACCGCGGCGACGTTCGCGGTCGTCGCCGGCGAGCCTGGGATGGGGGCGCTTCAGCTCGCCGTCGCCTGGGCCGCGTTCGGCTTCGGCGGCCTGCTGATCGGGGCCCGCCACGACAAGGTCCGGCGTGACTTCGAGCGCGTCGCCGGAGCGTCGCTTCGGGACCGCCTCACCGGTCTCTACAACTTCGCGTTCTTCTCCGATGCGCTTCGGCGGGAGACCCAGCGGGTCACGCGCTATGGCGGGGCGCTCACCCTCGTGCTGCTCGACCTCGACGCGTTCAAGCCGTTCAACGACACGCATGGGCACGAGGCGGGCAACCGGCTGCTCGAGTCGGTCGGCGGCGTGATCGAGTCCTCGCGACGCTCCGCCGACATCGCCGCGCGATTCGGTGGCGAGGAGTTCGCGCTGCTCGTCCCCGGCGACGCGCGCGCGGGTGCGGAGGCGGCGGAGCGCATACGCCGGGCGATCGCGCGGGTGATCGTGCCGGTCGGCAACGGCCAGCACGACGGCCGCACGATCTCCGCCGGGGTCGCGAGCTACCGCCGCGGCGATCCGCCCGAGTCGCTCGTCGAGGCCGCCGACCGGGCGCTCTATCTCTCCAAGCGGCGCGGCCGCAACCGGGTGAGCGTCTCCGGCGACACCGCCACGGCGCGCGCCGCCGGGGCCTGACGAGGAGTCGATCGACGCGCCGGCTCGCGATCGGGTGCCCCGGCGGTGATAATCACTCACTGATGGCGGCATTCGGGTCGTTCGATCGGCGGATGGGGCAGCGAGTGCGCGAGGGCATCGCGGCACTCCCGGGCGGGGTGACGGCGTCCCGCGTCGCGAGCGACGCGCTCGCTCCCGCCTTCGAGGCGCTCGTCGCGGCGTTGCTGGTGCGGTCGCACGCGCGGCGCGCCGGGCTCGAGGCGTTGGTGGCGGGCGCGGGCGCGTCGCTCGCCGCACGCGTCGCGCGCGACGCGATCTCACGACCACGTCCCGGTCCGCGCGGCGACGGGGGCTTCCCCAGCCGCCACGCGGCGGCGGCGGTTGCGATCACCGGCGCGGTGACGCGCCGCTACCCCGGGCTGCGTCCGTGGGTCGCGGCCGCCGCCGCCGCCGGGCTCGTGGGCCGCGTCGCCGCGGGTCAGCACGATCCCGGCGACATCGTCGCGGGAGCTGCGCTGGGATGGTCCGTCGACCGTCTCGTCGCGCGGAGCACGAGCACCCGATGACCCGGCTGGCCGAACGCCTCGTGATCGGTTCCGCCCAGTTCGTGAGCGGGCTGCTCACCATTTTCGGCATCGTCGGGCTGCTCAAGACGGGGTTCTCCGACTTCACGGCGAGCGACGGCGTCGACTTCCTCGGGACGACCGTCAACCCGCTGACCAACTGCATCCACCTCGCCGTGGGGCTGATCGGCATCGCGATGGCGACGCGGCTCGACAAGGCCCTTCGCTACCTCGGTATCGTCGGCGCTGCGGGGGTGGTGTTCGCGCTCCTCGAGTTCGTCCTCGGCGACTCGAGCTCAGACATCTTCGGTCGCGACACGAACATGGCCATCGCCGAGCTCCTGGTCGCGCTCTGGTCGCTCGGCGTGTGGTTCTGGGCGCGCTCGACCTTCCGCACGGATCAAACCCGGCGGCTGGGTATCGAGTCCTAGGTATCGCCGACCGCGACGAGGGCGTCGAGCGCCACCCGGCACGCGTCGAGCTCGGCCTGCCGACGCTGCTTCGCCCCGAGCCAGCCGGGGTCGGGGCCCACGAGCTGATTGGAGACGGTGAGGACGCACCCGGCCCGGGTGCCATGTCGCCCGGCGAGGGCGAACAGCACCGCCGCCTCCATCTCGACCGCAAGGATGCCCCGCGACTGCCAGGCCTCGTTGCGCCCCGGGGCGAGGTCGTAGAACACGTCCGTGCTCACGATCGTGCCGTGCGCGACGGGGCGTCCGCTGGCCGCGGCGGCCGTCATGAGCGCCTCGGTCAGCTCGGGATCCGGGGGAGGGGCGACGCCGCCGGTCATCGCGAGGCCCGCCCCGTCGTCTGCGACGGCGGCGTCTGCGACGACCAGCGATCCGGGCTCGAGGTGCTCTTGCAGCGCGCCGGTGGTGCCGGCTCGCACCAGCAACCGGGCGCCGAGCTCGATGAGTTCGTGCACGACGATGCCGGTGCTGCCGCCGCCCATGCCCGTGGTCTGGACGGTCACGGGCGCGCCGCGGTAGCGGCCGGTGAAGCCCAGAAGCCCACGGGTCTCGGTCACGAGGCTCGCCGATTCGAGCAGCTCGCCCGCAACGAGGCGGGACCGGTCGGGATCGCCGGGGCAGAGCACGAGCCGGGCCTGCTGGTCGGGCCGCGTCTGCAGGTGGATCGCCACGACGCCAGGCACACTACCCGCATGCGCGAGCCGCTCGAGAGTCGCGTCGCCCGTTACGCGCGGGATCACGAGCTGCTGCCGGCCGGCCGCCCGATCCTCGCGCAGGTGTCCGGCGGCGCCGACTCCACCTGCCTCATGCACCTGCTCGTGGAGCTGCACGACGGGCCCGTCGGAGTCGTCACCTTCGACCACGGACTGCGAGCCGAGTCCCCAGGCGAGGCACAGCAGGTTGCCGAGGCCGCCGCGACGCTCGGGCTGGCGGTGTGGGTCGAGCGGCTGCGCGTCGAGCCGGGCCCGGGCGTGCCGGAGCGTGCCCGCGACGCGCGCCTCGCGGCGGCGGAACGCGTCATGGCCGACCACGGCTTCGCGGTGATGGCAACGGGCCACACCGCGAGCGACCAGGCCGAGACGGTGCTCTTCCGGCTTGCCCGGGGCAGCGGGCGCCGCGGCGCGCTGGGCATGGCGCCGCGCGCCGGCCGGCTCGTTCGCCCGCTGCTCTGCGCCACCGCGTCGGAGACGCGCGCGTGGTGCGACGCGCGCGGACTGGCCGTCGCGTTGGACCCGTCGAACCGCGACCCCGCGTACGCGCGCTCCCGGGTGCGGCACGGGCTCGTGCCGGCGCTCGAGGAGGTCCATCCCGGCGCCGAGCTCGCGGTGGCGCGATTCGCGGACCAGCTGCGCGACGAGTCGGAGCTGGTCGAGCCGCTCGTCGAGGCGGCCTGGGCGCGCACGGCCGTCGCCGGCGGCCTGCGGGTCGACGTCCTGATGGCGGAGCACCCGGCGCTGGCGCGGCTGCTGGTGCGGCGCCTGCTCGACGAGGCCGCCGTGACGTCGGACTCGGCCTGGGTGGCGCGCGCCCTGCGGCTGTGCGCCGAGGGCGGCCGACCCATCCAGGTTCCCGGCGGCGTGGTCGCCGCCGAGCGCGGGGTGCTCGTCGCCGAGCCCGTCGCGCCGCCGCCGCCCGCCCCGGCCGAGCTGGCGGTCCCGGGGGTCGCGTCGTTCGGGGAGCATCGGCTCACGGCCGGCTCCGGGCTCGCGGCGCCGCCGGAGCCCGGCCGCGTGGCCCTCCGGGTGGACGGGCCGTTCACCGTGAGGTCCCCACGGCCCGGCGACCGCATCGCGCTCGGGCCGCAGACGAGCCAGCCCGTCGGGCGGCTGCTCGCGGCGGCCGGGGTGCCTTCCCGGCATCGCGCCCGCGTGCCCGTGGTGGTCGCCGGGGGGCGCGTCGTCTGGGTCGCCGGATACCGTGCCGATCCCACCCTGATCGCCCCGCCGGACTCGCGGGCGACCGTCCTGGAGGTGCAGCCAGCGTGACCGACCCCCGGATCGGTGAGATCCTCGTCAGCGAGGAGCGACTCCAGGCGCGCATCGGCGAGCTCGCCGCCGAGATCTCCGCCGACTATGCCGGGCGGGAGATCCTCGTGGTCGGAATCCTCAAGGGGGCGCTGCTCTTCATCTCCGACCTCGTCCGGCGCCTGAGCGTGCCGTGCACCATGGACTTTATGGCCATCTCGTCGTACGGCTCGTCCTCGCACTCGTCGGGCGTTGTCCGGATCCTCAAGGACCTCGACGCGCCGATCGCCGACAAGCACGTGCTCGTGGTCGAGGACGTCGTCGACTCCGGCCTGACCCTGTCGTACCTCATGAAGAACCTCCGCTCGCGGGAGCCGGCGACCCTCGAGCTCTGCACGCTCATGGTCAAGCCGGCGGGGCGGCGGCTGCCGATCGACATGCGCTACGTCGGCTTCGAGATGCCCGACACGTTCGTCGTGGGCTACGGGCTGGATTTCGACGAGCACTACCGCCAGCTGCCCTACATCGCCGCCTTCACGGGTACCGAGGCGGGTTGATCCGACCCTGGCGCGGGGCGACGGCGCCCTCCCTGGCGGCCGGTCGGATGTTCGCTGCTATTCTCGGCAAGGTCAGGTCTCCCCCGTAAGGAATCACCTCCCCTGAACCGCTTCCTCAAGAGCGCGGCGTTCCCGATCCTCATCGTGATCCTTCTCGCCTTCGTGGCGCAGAAGCTGGTGTTGTCGAACGGGAACGACAAGGCCAAGGCCGGCTACGACGACTTCATCACCGCGCTGCAGGACAACCAGGTGCAGTCGCTGCAGGTCAATCAGAACCGCAGCCAGATCACCTACACCAAGGAAGGGACCAAGACCAAGTTCACGACGGGCTACGTCGACCAGGACTTCCCCGAGATCCAGGCGGCGATCAACAAGTCCAACGAAGCCCGGAGCACGCCGATCGACCAGGAGGTCAAGGCGACCGGAGGGTCCACCTGGTGGAGCATCCTCCTGGCGCTGGCGCCGTTCGTGTTCATCTTCTTGATCTGGATCTTCCTGATGAACCAGATGCAGGGCGGGGGCTCCAAGGTAATGAGCTTCGGCAAGGCACGCGCGAAACGCATGTCCGTGGACTCGCCCAAGATCACGTTCCGCGACGTCGCCGGCGCCGACGAGGCCGTCGAGGAGCTGCACGAGATCAAGGAGTTCCTCGAGAACCCGAAGAAGTTCCAGGCCCTCGGCGCGCGCATCCCCAAGGGCGTGCTGCTCTTCGGCCCTCCCGGCACCGGCAAGACGCTCCTCGCGCGGGCGGTCGCCGGCGAGGCGGGCGTCCCGTTCTTCTCGATCTCCGGTTCGGATTTCGTCGAGATGTTCGTGGGGGTCGGCGCCTCCCGGGTGCGCGACCTGTTCGAGCAGGCCAAGGCCTCGTCGCCGTGCATCATCTTCATGGACGAGATCGACGCCGTCGGGCGTCACCGCGGCGCCGGCCTCGGCGGTGGCCACGACGAGCGGGAGCAGACGCTCAACCAGCTCCTCGTCGAGATGGACGGGTTCGAGGCGAAGGACAACATCATCCTCATCGCCGCGACGAACCGTCCCGACATCCTCGACCCCGCGCTGCTCCGGCCGGGTCGCTTCGACCGCCAGATCGTCGTCGACCGCCCCGACCGCACCGGCCGCGAGGCGATCCTGCGCGTGCACACCAAGGGCAAGCCGCTCGCGAAGAACATCAACCTCGACGCGCTCGCCGGCCAGACCCCCGGCTTCACCGGCGCCGACCTCGCGAACCTCGTCAACGAGGCCGCCCTGCTCGCCGCCCGTCACGGCAAGCGGGTCATCGGTGGCGACGAGCTCGAAGAGGGAATCATGCGGGTCATCGCCGGCCCGGAGAAGAAGTCGCGGCTCCTGTCCGAGAAAGAGCGCAAGGTCACGGCGTTCCACGAGATGGGCCACGCCCTGGTCGGCCACTTCCTGCCGAACGCGAACCCGGTGCACAAGATCTCGGTTATCGCGCGCGGCCAGGCCCTCGGCGTCACGGTGGCGATGCCGACGGAGGACAAGTTCACCACCACCAAGGCGGAGTTCGAGGACCAGATGGCGATGCTGCTCGGCGGACGGTCCGCCGAGGAGATCGTGTTCGGCGAGATCACCACTGGTGCCTCCAACGACTTGGAGCGCGTCACCCAGATCGCCAAGTCGATGACCATGCGGTTCGGCATGAGCGACAAGCTCGGTCCGCGTGTGCTCGGACACAACCATGGCGCCCCGTTCCTCGGTCGCGACATGCACAGCGAGCCCGACTACTCCGACGAGATGGCTCGCGAGATCGACGCGGAGATCAGCCGCATCATCGAGTCCGCCCATGTGCGCGCCCGGTCGATCCTCGTGGAGCGCCGGGAGCAGCTCGACAACCTCAGTGAGATCCTCCTGCGGCGCGAGACGATCGAGCGCGAGGAGTTCCTCGGGCTGCTCGACGGACAGGCCGAGGACGACGTGTTCCGCGCGAAGGACGAACGCGAGGCGCAGGCACGCGCCGAGGCCGAGCGAGAGCTGAACGAGGAAGAGCGGGTCAAGCCCGCGACGCTTCCGCCCACCACCGGCCCCCCCGTCCCCGAGAGCTAGCCCCCGCCGGCGCCCGGCGCCGCGGGGTTCCGTACCCCCGGCCGTTCGCGTCGGGTCGAAGCGCGGCCGGGCCGCGTGGCCATGAAGTCCTTCCGTGTCCTGCGGACGCGGCTCCACGATGGCATTAGGATCGGCTGATCGACCCGCTCGCCTGGCTCACTCCCCCGAGCGTGATGGGGGTCCTCAACGTCACGCCCGACTCGTTCTCGGACGGCGGCGACTTCATTGACGCGTCCCGCGCCGTCGCCCGCCTCCACGAGATCGCCGCCGAGGGCGCCGCGATCTGCGACGTCGGGGCCGAGAGCACCCGTCCGGGCTCCGCCCCCGTCGACGCCGACGAGGAGCTCCGCCGCCTGGCCCCGGTCTTCGCGGCGCTCGCGCCACTTGGCGTGCCGCGGGCGCCAATTGGCGCGCCGGAGCCGGCGGCCATGGCCATCTCGATCGACACGTCGAAGGCGTCAGTGGCCGCCGCGGCGCTCCGGGCGGGGGCGGTCCTGGTGAACGACGTCACGGCCGGGCGCGGCGACGCGGGCCTGCTGCCGCTGGCGGCCGAGCACGACGCCGCGGTGTGCCTTGTGCACATGCTGGGCGAGCCGCGCACCATGCAGGAGGCGCCGCGGTACGACAACGTGGTCGACGAGGTGCGGGCGTTCCTGGAGACGCGTCTCGATGCTGCGGTGCGGGCCGGCGTCCGGGAGGACCGGGTCCTGCTCGACCCGGGGATCGGGTTCGGCAAGCGGTTGGAGGACAACCTCGCGCTCCTTCGCGGCCTGCGGACCCTCGCGGCGATCGGGCGCCCGATCGTGGTGGGCGTATCGCGCAAGAGCATGTTCGGCGCCCTGCTCGGCCGCGCGGTCGACGAGCGGGCGGCCGGCTCGCTCGCCGCCGGCCTGCTGGCGGTCGACCAGGGCGCCGCCGTCCTGCGCGTGCATGATGTGCGCGACACGGCCGACGCCCTCCGCGTCTGGCAGGCGTTGAGGAGCGACGAATGAGCGATTCGGTCATGGTGGCGGTCACGGGGCTCGAGTGCTACGGCTATCACGGGGTCTTCCCCGAGGAGCGCACGAACGGGCAACGGTTCGTCGTCGACCTCGAGATGACGCTCATCGAGACCTCGGCGACCCGGACCGATCACCTCGCCGACACGGTCGACTACGAGGCCATCACGGAGGCCGTCGCCGGGATCGTGGAAGGCCCGCCGGTGTCGCTCCTGGAGCATCTCGCCGCCCTGGTCGCCGACCGCGTGATGGCGGAGCCGCGCGTGCTCGAGGTGCTCGTGAGGGTGAGAAAGCCCGAGGTCGTCCTCGCCCGGCCGGTCACCGAGACCGCCGTGACCCTGAGGCGCCCGCGCTGAGGTACTGGCTCGGTCTCGGCGTGAACCTCGGCGACCGGGGCGCGGCACTGCAGGCCGCGATCGACGCGCTTGGCGCGGCGGGCGTCCGGGTGGAACGGGTGAGCGCCGTCTACGAGACCGCACCGCGCGACCTGGAAGACCAGCCGTCGTTTCTCAATGCGGCCTGTCGCGTGGCGTCCCGGCTCGACCCTCCCGAGCTGCTCGGCGCGCTCAAGCGGATCGAGCGGGCCCTCGGGCGCGAGCCCGGCCGCAGGTTCGGACCGCGCGCGATCGACCTCGACATCCTGATCTGGGAGGGCGGCACGTGGACGGACGACGCCCTGCAGGTGCCCCACCCGCGGCTCGCGGAGCGCCGGTTCGCGATGGTGCCGCTCCTGGACCTCGATCCCGACCTCGCGCTGCCGGGGGGCGCGCTCCTGCGCGACCTCGCGGACGCGCTGGACCCCGCGGACCAGCCCGTGCAGGCAACCTCCTTCGCGTTGATGGCGTCCAGAGGCGCCTCGCACTGATTGGACAGCATCCAATCAGCTAGACTGGACGACGTCCAATTCGCTGAGCGGAGCAACGATGAGCACCACGACCATCGACGACGCCCGAATCCGGGGAGCGCTGGCGTCCGAGCACCTGCAACCGCTGCTCGAGAACCTGCTCGCATTGCGTCTCGACGTGAAACAGGCGCACTGGAACCTTCAGGGCGTCCACTTCCGTGACATCCAGCGCGGCGAGCTCGCGGGCGAGCTGGACGGCTGGATCGAGGAGGTCGCCGAGCGCATCGTAACCGCGGGTCACGCCGCGGACGGTCGGGCCCAGACCGTCGCGAACGCCGGTGCCGTGGGCGGTTCCCCGGCCGGCTTCGTACGCGACCTCGATGCTGCATCGACGATCGCCGACGGCGTGGAGGCGGTGGTGGCCGCGGGGCGCGGGAGACGCGAGGCGCTGGAGCGCGACCTCGTCAGTCAGGACCTCGTCATCGGGGCGTTGAGCGGCCTGGAGAAGCGGCTGTGGATGCTCAGGAGCCGGGCGGCGTGACCATTGCCGCCGAGGAGCGGCTGCGGACGGCCGGGCTCCGTGCGACCCGGCCGCGCCTCGCCGTGATGGGGCTGCTGGAGGAGGTCGGCGGCCACCGCTCGGCCGACGACCTCGTTGCGCTCTTGGGAGCGAGGGGCCAGCCGCTTCCGCGCTCCACCGTCTACAACGTGCTCGGCGACCTTGCGGGGGCGGGCCTGGTGCTCATCGCCGAGGTCGGGCCGGGCCGCGAGCTCTTCGAGGCGGCAGCATCCTGGCACCACCACCTGGTCTGCACCGATTGCGGCACCATCGTGGACGTTCCTTGCGTGCGCGGCCGGCGGCCGTGCCTGCACCCTGACCTTCCCGGCGTGCAGGTCGACCGCGCCGAGGTGACGTTCCACGGCCGCTGCGCGGCCTGCGCGGCCTGCGCGGCCTGACGCGCGTCGGTCAGACGGCCGAAGCCGCGCCGACCTCGGCGGCCGAGGTGCGGGCGCGGCGGCGCGCGCTGCGCGGCCAGAGCACGTAGAGCAGCACCGGCACCGCGTAGACGAGCCAGCCGGAGACCTCGATCACGGTGGGCCGGGCCCGCAACCCGAGCATCCCGGTGACGAGGGAGCTCACCACCGTGCCGGGCTGCACGAGCCAGCTCAGGTTGAGCGCCTCCGCCTGGCCGAAGTCGATCCAGCCGGTTTCGGATGCCGTGTGGAGCGACATCGCGACGAGGCCGCTCGCCACGAGCACCAGCGCGATCGCAGTGACCCGGAAGAAGCGAGCCAGGTCGAGTCGCGTGCCCCCGCGGTAGATGCCCCATCCGAGGCCGACGGCGACCCCGATGCCGAGCAGCGCCCCCGCGGTCGCGGTCACCGGGCTCTCCGATGACTGGAAGGCGGCGAGCAGGAACACCGACGTCTCGAAGCCCTCACGGAGCACCGCGAAGAACGCCATTGCCACCAGGGCCCACACCGAGCCCCGCGCGAGGGCGGTGCCGGCGCTCGCGCGGAGCTGACCCGGGAGCTGGTGGGCATGGCGGCGCATCCAGATGATCATGAACGTGACCATCCCCACGGCGACGGCGGTGACGATGGTCTCGAGCCCCTCCTGCTGGCGCTCCGGCAGGCTCCGGCTGACGAGTTGCAACGCGATGGCCACGCCCAGGCACAGCGCGACGGCACCGCCAACGCCGGCCCACATCGGGCGCAGCGCCCGTCGTCCACCCTGCTGGAGTAGGAACGCCGCGACGATGCCGATGATCAGCGACGCCTCGACGCCTTCGCGGAGTCCGATGACGAAGGTCTCAAGCATCAGGTGCGGCTCCGGGGAGTCGTGGAAATAAGGCTACCCATACACGGTGGAGAAGGATCGCCGCCACCCTACCGCGCCGGGCCGGTTAAATACAACGACAGTTACCGTTAGAGCCGGGTGACGTTCGTCGCGTCGTTGCTGCCCTGAGCTACACTGCGCTGCCTTGAACGGGCGCCCCGGGTGGACCGGGCGCACCTTTGCCGCGGAGAGCCGATGTCGCACGCCGACGAGCTTGAGGAGTACGACGCCGAGCTCGAGCTTCGCCTGAAGCGCGAGTACAACGACGTCTTCCCCCTGTTTCGCTACTGCGTCCTGACGCAGGAGGCGACGTACCTGTGCAACATCGTCGAGCGCCACCTCGACGTCCAGCCGTCCTACCCGATGTTCCGCATCGTGATGGAAGACGTGTGGGTCTGGGACAAGAACCGCCCCACGCGGATCATCCCGCGCGTCGAGGTCAACACCTCGCAGGACGTCACCATCGAGATCCTCAAGACCGACGCCGACAAGCTGACGGACACCGGGCGGTAGGTGGCCGTGCTCCTCGCGATCGACGTGGGCAACACCCAGACCGTGGCCGGGGTCTTCCACGGCCTGGAGCTGATCCACCGCTGGCGCACCTCGACGGTCCGAACGGCCACGCTCGACGAACTCGCCGCGGAGCACGACGCCATGTTGCGCTTGCGCGGCAGCAGCCTCGCCGACGTCGGTGACATGGTCGTGTCGTCGGTCGTGCCCGCCCTCACCACCGGCTACCGCGACCTCGCTGCCCGGTACCTCGACACCCCCGCGCTCGTGATCGGTCCCGGCGTGCGCACCGGCATGCCGATCGCGATCGACAACCCGCACGAGGTCGGCGCCGACCGCATCGTCAACAGCGTCGCCGCGTTCCGCCGCTACGGCGGCCCGTGCATCGTCGTCGACTTCGGCACGGCCACGAACTTCGACTGCGTGTCCGCGTCGGGGGAGTACCTCGGCGGAGCGATCACCCCGGGCATCGAAGTCTCCGTGGAGGCGCTCACGAGCCGGGCGGCCCGGCTCCTCAAGGTCGAGTTCGTCGAGCCGGCGTCGGCGGTCGGCAAGTCCACCGTCGCCGCCCTGCAGTCCGGCATCCTCTACGGCACCGTCGCGATGGTCGACGGGCTGGTGGTGCGGCTCAAGGAGGAGATCGGGGAGGGGGCCGTGGTCGTCGCCACCGGCGGCCTGTCCGAGCTCATCGTCCCGCTGTCGGTGCAGATCGACGCCCACGATCCGACGCTCACGCTCGACGGGCTGCGGCTCGTGTACGAGCAGAACGCGGCGAAGGCGGGCCGATGAGGAAGCGCATGGACCGCGTCATCGCGGCGCGTGACACCGTGGAACTCGGCCCGCTCGACGGGCCATGGCCGCTTGCCGCGCCGTTCGAGATCGGCGGCGTGTCGATTCCCAACCGCGTCGTGCAGGCGCCGCTCGCCGGGATCGCCAACTGGGCGTTCCGCCACCAGTCGCGCCGGCACGGTGCGGGGCTCGCTGTGTCGGAGATGGTTGCGAGCTTCGGCATCGTCCACGGCAACGAGCGCACACAGGCGATGCTCGACATGCGCCACGACGAGCGGCCGGTGGCGGTCCAGCTCTTCGGCGCCGATCCCGTTGCCATGGCGGAGGCCGCCCGCGCGGTGGAGGCGGCCGGGGCGGACATCGTCGACATCAACATGGGGTGCCCGGTGCGCAAGGTCTGCAAGACCGGCGCAGGGGCGGCGCTGCTCATCGAGCCTGAGCGTGGCGCGGAGATCGTCGCAGCGATGGTCCGCGCCGTCGCCATCCCGGTCACCGTCAAGATGCGCCGGGGAGTGAGCCCGTCGACCGCCGACCCGGTGACCGCCGCGAAGCGGTTCGAGGCGGCGGGGGCCGCTGCGCTCTTCGTGCATCCCCGCACCGCTCAGGAGGAGTACTCGGGACGTGCCGACCACCGCTACACGGCGGAGGTCGTCGAGGCGGTGTCGATCCCCGTCATCGCCAGCGGCGACATCGACAGCGCGGCGGAGGGCCGCCGGGTAATGGCCGACTCGGGGGTCACGGCCGTCGCGATCGGACGACCGGGACTGGGCGACCCGTGGATCTACGGCGAGATCGCGGAGGGTCGGGAGCCGACTCCGCGGTCGCTCCGCGAGATCGTCGCCGAGGTCCACGGATTCGCCGGCGATGTTGCGGCCGCTCTCGGCCCGAACCGTGCGTGCGCCTATATGCGAAAGTTCTATCCGTGGTATCTCGCCGGGCTGCCGGTGGCCGCGGCGGACCGCGAAGCGCTCCTCACCGCGCCCACCCTCGACGACGCCCTGGGCCTCCTGCGGGGCCTCGCGGAGCGAACCAGCTTGAAACCCGCCGCGTAGGTCGTCTACGTTACCTCGCCGTTCCCGGCGCGAAGACCCACTGAAAGGTGCACATGGAGCGCGAAGTCGTCCTTACCGAAGATGGCTACAACAAGCTCACCGAGGAGATCGAGCACCTCAAGGACGTCAAGCGTCGCGAGGTGGCCGAGCGCATCAAGGAAGCGCGCGAGTTCGGCGACATCTCGGAGAACTCCGAGTACGACGACGCCAAGAACGAGCAGGCGCAGCTCGAGGCTCGCATCCTCCAGCTCGAGCAGCAGCTTCGGAACGCCCGGGTCGTCGACGCCGAGCAGGTGTCGACCGAGTCGGTGTCGATCGGCGCGCGGGTGACCCTCAAGGACCTCGCCACGAAGAAGAGCACCGAGTACTCGGTGGTCGGCTCCGCGGAGGCCGACCCGCGCAACCACCGGCTCTCGTCCGAGAGCCCGCTCGGAAAGGCCGTGCTCGGGCGCAAGAAGGGCGAGAAGATCACCGTGTCGACGCCGCGCGGCGCCCTCGAGTACCAGGTCATGAAGATCCAGCCCGGAGGCCATTAGGCATGGGGGGGGCAGGTCCTCCCCATAGACCACTCCCGGGGCGCACCGCGCTTCGTATCCTGGTAGCGGGCTGGGGGAGCCGCCCTCCGCTTACCGGTTTCGCGGTCGCGGGTAGTTCCGCCACTTCTGGAGACACGAATCCGATCGCACGACGCTGACCCCCATATGAGCTGGGGATTCGCCCACTCTTGTACTGATCGCGACTTGTTGTGAGCACCGAAGCTGAGATTCGTGAGCTCGCGGCGGCGAGCCGCGCGTGGCCGTTCGAGGAGGCCCGGAAGATCGTCGACCGCCTCGCGCGCACGCCCGCGCACGGCGACACGGTCGTGTTCGAGACCGGCTACGGCCCGTCCGGGTTGCCCCACATCGGCACGTTCGGCGAGGTTGCGCGCACGGCGATGGTGCGCCACGCGTTCGCCACCCTCTCGGATGTGCCGAGCCGGCTCATCTGCTTCTCGGACGACATGGACGGCCTGCGCAAGGTCCCCGACAACATCCCCAACCCCGAGCGCATGGTGCCGTACCTCGGGCTGCCACTCACGCGGATCCCGGACCCGTTCGGCACCCACGAGAGCTTCGGGCACCACAACAACGCGAGGCTGCGCGGGTTCCTCGACGCCTTCGGGTTCGACTACGAGTTCGTCTCGTCGTCGGACTGCTACGCCTCGGGCCTGTTCGACGCGGCGCTGCTGCGAATGCTCGAGCGGTTCGACGAGGTCATGGCGATCATGCTGCCGTCGCTGCGCGAGGAGCGCGCCGCCACCTACTCGCCGTTTCTGCCGTTGCACCCCGTGACCGGCGTGGTGATGCAGGTGCCGATCGACGAGGTGCGCCCGGACGCCGGGACGCTCGTGTGGCGCGACCCCGACACCGGCGAGCGCTTCGAGTCGCCGGTCACCGGCGGGCACTGCAAGCTGCAGTGGAAGCCCGACTGGGCGATGCGCTGGCACGCGCTGGGCGTGGACTACGAGATGTCGGGCAAGGACCTCATCGACTCGGTACGCCAGTCGTCGCAGATCTGCCGGGTGCTCGGGTCCGAGCCCCCCGAGGGCTTCCACTACGAGCTCTTCCTCGACGAGCACGGCCAGAAGATCTCGAAGTCGCGCGGCAATGGCCTGACGATCGACGAGTGGCTCACCTACGCGAGCCCCGAGAGCCTTCAGCTGTTCATGTTCACCAAGCCGCGCGAGGCGAAGCGCCTGTACTTCGACGTGATCCCCCGCAACGTGGACGAGTACCTCGCCCACCTCGACGGCTACGTCCGCCAGGACGGCGCGCGGCGCCTGGCGAACCCCGTGTGGCACATCCACGACGGCGATCCGCCCCCGCCGGAGCCGCTCGGCGGCGGCGCGGGCACCCAGGTGTCGTTCGCGCTCTTGCTCAACCTCGTGTCGGTCGGGAACACCGAGTCGAAGGACGTGTTGTGGGGGTTCCTGCGCCGGTATGCGCCCGGCGTGTCGCCCGAGACGCACCCGCGCCTCGACGCGCTCGTGAGCTACGCCCTTCGGTACTACGCCGACTTCGTGAAGCCCGCGAAACGGTATCGCCTGCCGGACGAGGTGGAGCGCGACGCGCTCAGTCGTCTGTCGGATGCGCTGGGGTCCGCCCCGGCGGGGGCGAGCGGTCAGGAGCTGCAAGCCCTGGTGTACGACGTCGGCCGGTCCGTCGAGCGCTTCCAGGATCCCGGCGCGAAGGGGGCGACCCCGGAGCGTCCAGGCGTGTCGCAGGCGTGGTTCGGCGCCATCTACCAGGTGCTCCTCGGCGAGGAGCGCGGCCCGCGCTTCGGCTCGTTCGTCGCCCTGTACGGGGTGGAGGGGACACGGGCGCTGATCGCGCGGGCGCTTGCGGGCGAACTCGTGGAGGGCGGGCCCTCCGGATGACCACGGCCGCCGCACACCGGTGAACGGGGCGCGCGTCGGCATCACTGCGGCCCGGCGTGCGGTGGAGCAGGCGGCCATCGTCACCGCGCTCGGCGGTGTGCCGGTGATCGGGTCGTCCCTCCGACCGGATGCGCCCGAGCCCGACGCGGTGCTCGCGCCGGCCGTCGCGGCGATTCTGGCCGAGCCCGTCGACGTCGTCGTGTTCCTCACGGGCGTCGGCGCGGGCATGATCTTCGACTACGCCCGCCGGATCGGCCGTGAGCAGGAGTTCCGGGACCGCCTCGCCGCGTCCACCGTCGTCGTGCGGGGGACCAAGCCGCGCCGTGCGCTCCGCGCCGTCGGCGTCGAGTTGGACGTGCTGGTCGACCCGGCGGTCGTGACGCGCGTTCGCGACGTGCTGTTCGACGGCGAGGTGGCCGGGCGGCGCTTCTTCGTGCAGGGCTTCGGGGTCGATCCCGTCGAGCTCACCGGGCCGCTGCGCGAGGCAGGCGCCCACGTGATCACCCTCTCGCCGTACTCGGCGAGCCTGCCCGACGATCCCGGCCCGGCCGCGGCGCTGGCACGTGACGCCGTGCGCGGTGAGCTCGCCGCGGTCACGTTCACGAGCGCCCTCGCCGCTCGGCAGTTCGTGGGGATCGCCGAGGACGCCGGTGTCGACGCGACCGAGCTCAACGACTGCCCGGCGATGATCGTCGCGGTGGGGTCCGTCACCCGCGCGGCGCTCGAAGGCGACGGGCTGCGCGTGGACGTCGAGCCCGAGACGCCCCGGATGGGCGCGATGTACCAGGCGCTCGCCGCCGCCCTGCGTTCACGTGTGTCACCGGGCCCGGAGTGATCCGCTACACTGCGCGGCCGGTTCAGGACTGAGGAGCGTATGGCCAGGTCACAAAGCAATGGTGGAGCCCGCAAGGGCAAGCGTCCGGGCGCCGCGCCGGCAGCGCGCAAGCGCCGCCCGCAGCTGCCCCCGGAGGAGATCGACTGGAAGAACTTCCCGTCACTTCGCCGGTTCCTGTCGGAGCGCGGCAAGATCCGCTCGCGCCGCATCACGGGGCTGTCCCGCCGCCAGCAGGCCGCGCTCTCCAAGTCGGTCAAGCGCGCCCGCACGATGGGCCTGTTCCCCTACCCGGACCAGGAGCGCAGCCACCGCGAGCGGTAGGCGGTCCGTCCGGCCGTGTTTGCGATAGTGCCGGCCCGATGGGTGTGTGTCCGGCATGTGACGCGGCGCTGATTTGGCGCCAAAACGGCCTGTGGTGCGAGCGCTGCCACCGCAAGGTCGAAACGTGCTGCGAAGGTGCGCCGCAGTGCGGCGCCGAAGGTGTGGCTACCACTTCGGTGGGAGGGGCTCCCCTCGGGGCCCCGTGCTAGCCTTCAGTCCTTGTCGGTCCAACCCAACCCTCGTCCCGACGCCGTCCCTCAGCTTGGGCTCCGTCGGTTCTCCGGTCGTGACGGAAACCCTCGGTTTCCGTAGGTAAGGAGGGCAACGCCCCGATGTTCGAACGGTTTACAGAACGCGCTCGCCAAGTGGTCGTCCTGGCCCAGGAAGAGGCGCGCACGCTGAAGCACAACTACATCGGCACGGAGCACATCCTGCTCGGATTGCTGCGCGAGGAGGAGGGCCTTGCCGCGCGCGTGCTCGAGGGTCTCGAGATCACGGTCGAGGAGGTCCGCAGCCAGGTCATCCGCATCGTCGGGGCCGGCGAAGAGGTCACCTCCGGGCAGATCCCGTTCACGCCGCGTGCGAAGAAGGTGCTGGAGCTCGCCCTTCGCGAGGCGCTGTCGCTCGGGCACAACTACATCGGCACCGAGCACATTCTGCTCGGCCTCGTTCGCGAGAACGAGGGCGTGGCCGCGCGCATCCTCGCCGACTTCGACGCCGACTCGGAGAAGATCCGCAACGAGATCATCCGGATGCTGTCCGGACCGAGCGGCCGTGGCCGCGGGCAGGGCGGCAGCCAGGCGTCCGGCGCCCAGGGCGAGAAGAAGTCGAGCAAGCTGCTCGACCAGTTCGGCCGCAACCTCACGAAGCTCGCCGCCGACGGCAAGCTCGACCCGGTCGTGGGACGCCAGAACGAGATCGAGCGGGTCATGCAGATCCTCTCCCGGCGCACCAAGAACAACCCGGTCCTCATCGGCGAACCCGGCGTGGGCAAGACCGCCGTCGTCGAAGGGCTCGCCCAGCGGATCTCCGGTGGCCAGGTGCCCGAGCTCCTCCGCGGCAAACAGATCTACACCCTCGACCTGGCCGCGCTCGTGGCGGGGTCGAAGTACCGCGGCGAGTTCGAGGAGCGCCTCAAGAAGGTGATGAAGGAGATCACCCAGCGCGGCGACATCATCCTGTTCATCGACGAGCTGCACAACCTCGTCGGCGCGGGTGCCGCGGAGGGCGCGATCGACGCCGCCTCCATCCTCAAGCCGGCGCTCGCCCGCGGCGAGCTGCAGACGGTCGGCGCGACGACGCTCGACGAGTTCCGCAAGTACCTCGAGCGCGACTCCGCACTCGAGCGGCGGTTCCAGCAGATCCGGGTCGACGAGCCGTCGATCGAGGAGACCGAGCAGATCCTGCGCGGGCTGCGCGACCGCTACGAGGCGCACCACCGCGTCGACATCACCGACGAGGCGCTCAACGCCGCGGCGACGCTCGCCGACCGCTACATCGCCGACCGGTTCCTACCGGACAAGGCGATCGACCTCATCGACGAGGCCGCGTCGCGGATGCGCATCAAGACGATGACGGCGCCGCCGTCGTACCGGGAGCTCGAGGACGAGATCGACACGGTGCGGCGCGAGAAGGAAGCCGCCATCGAGAACCAGGAGTTCGAGAAGGCCGCGAACCTCCGGGACAAGGAGCGTCGCCTCACCAACGAGAAGCGCGCCCAGGAAGAGGCGTGGCGCAACGACGACGAGGGCCCGCGTCCCGCCATCGGCGAGGACGAGATCGCCGAGATCGTCTCCATGTGGACCGGCATCCCGGTCGTCAAGCTCACCGAGGCCGAGACGCAGAAGCTCCTTCGCATGGAGGAGGAGCTCCACAAGCGGGTCATCGGGCAGGAGCCGGCGATCGCCGCCGTGTCCCGCGCGATCCGCCGAGCCCGCGCCGGCATCAAGGACCCCAAGCGGCCCGCCGGGTCGTTCATCTTCCTCGGCCCCTCGGGCGTCGGCAAGACGGAGCTGGCGCGCACGCTCGCCGAGTTCCTGTTCGGCGACGAGAGCGCCCTCATCCAGATCGACATGTCGGAGTACATGGAGAAGCACTCCGTGTCGCGGCTCGTCGGATCGCCCCCCGGCTACATCGGGTACGACGAGGGCGGCCAGCTCACCGAGATGGTGCGCCGCAAGCCCTACTCGGTGGTGCTCCTCGACGAGGTCGAGAAGGCCCACCCCGAGGTGTTCAACATCCTCCTGCAGATCCTCGAGGACGGACGCCTCACGGACTCTCAGGGCCGGTCGGTCGACTTCCGCAACGCCATCGTGATCATGACCTCCAACATCGGGGCCGCGACGATCTCGCGCAACACCCCGCTCGGGTTCTCGGTCGCCGAGGAGTCGGGGCTGTCGTACGAGGACATGAAGTCCCGGATCATGGGCGAGCTGCGCAGGGTGTTCCGCCCGGAGCTCCTCAACCGCATCGACGAGGTCATCGTCTTCCACAAGCTGACGAAGGAGGAGATCACCGAGGTCGTTGACCTCCTGATGATCCGCCTGCAGAAGCAGCTCGCGGACCGCGGTGTCGCACTCCAGCTCACCGACGACGCGAAGGACCTGCTCGTCGAGCAGGGCTACGACCCGACGATGGGCGCCCGGCCGCTCCGCCGGGCGATCCAGCGGCTCATCGAGGACCGCCTCGCCGACGAGGTGCTCGGCGGCAACCTGGCGGAGGGCTCCACCATCCTCGTCGACCGCGACGGCGACGAGATGCGCGTCAGCGTCCAGGAGCCGGAGCCAGAGAAGGTCGGTGCGGCCGCCGCGCCGTCCGGCGACGAGCCGCTCTCAGAGGAATAGTTCGCGGGCGTGGCTCGCGTCAGCGATCCCACCACTCGGACAGGTCACTGACGACGTCGGGTTCACGCCCGGCGTCGTCGCGCGCCCGCACGGTCCACGTCTGCCAGTCGTGCGGGCAGCAGGCCACGCGCTGGCTGGGGCGCTGCCCCGGGTGCGGCGAGTGGGGCACCCTGGTCGAAGAGCCGGCCGTTCGCACGACCCCCGGCTCGGCGAGCAGCCGCGCGGCGGCGCCGGTGCGTCTCAGCGACATCGCCGCGACCGGCGAGGCCCGGGTCCCGACGGGCGTCGCCGAGCTCGATCGGGTCCTCGGCGGCGGCCTGGTGCCGGGCTCGCTCGTGCTGATCGGCGGCGAGCCGGGCATCGGCAAGAGCACGATGGTCATGCAGGCCCTCGCGCACCTGTCGGGTGGGCGGCGGGTGTTGCTCATCACCGGCGAGGAGTCGCCGGTGCAGGTCCGGTCGCGGGCCGCGCGCCTCACATGCGACTGTGGCGCGGTCGAGGTGGTCGCCGAGACCGGATTGCAGGCGGTCGTGGGGCTGATCGAGTCTGGCGACTACGCCGTCTGTGCCGTCGACTCGGTGCAGACCCTCGCGTCCGAGAACCTCGACGGCGCCCCCGGTAGCGTCGGCCAGGTGCGGGAAGCCGCCGCCGAGCTCCTGCGGGCCGCCAAGTCGAGCGGCGTCACCGTGATCCTGGTGGGGCAGGTCACGAAGGACGGGGCGCTCGCCGGGCCGCGCCTGCTGGAGCACCTCGTCGACTGCGTCGTGTCGTTCGACGGCGAGGACGGGCGCTCGTACCGGGTGCTGCGCGCCACCAAGAACCGGTTCGGCTCCACCAATGAGGTCGGCGTGCTCGACATGCGTGCCGACGGGCTCGTGTCGGTCGAGGACCCGGCCACGGTCTGGCTGGCCGAGGCGGGCGAGCGCGTCGGCTCGTGCGTCTTCCCGGTGCTCGAGGGGAGCCGGTCGCTGCTGGTCGAGGTCCAGGCGCTTGTCGGGCCCACCGAGGTGGTGCCGCCGCGGCGTGTGTCGGTGGGCGTCGATCGGACCCGGCTCGCCCAGGTCATCGCCATCCTGTCGCGCCACGCGGGCCTGCGGCTCGGCGACCAGGACGTGTTCGTGAGCGTCGCTGGAGGTGCCCGCGCGCTCGAGCCGGCCGCCGACCTCGCCATCGCCCTCGCCGTGGTGAGCGCCCACCGCGGCCGCCCGCTCGGGTCGGGCACGGCGGCATTCGGCGAGCTGGGCCTCACCGGTGGGCTGCGCCCGGTCGCCGGTGCGGAGCGACGTCTCGCGGCGTCCTCGGAAAAAGGCCTGAAATGTGTCATCATTCCAGGAGGTGAGCGCGTCAAGCCCGGTGCGACGCCCCTCGGGGTGACCGGCGTTGACGCTGTTCGCGCGGCAATTGAAGCCGCGTTCTAGCGCATCGAAGTCAGTTCAGTCCATCTGCCAGGAGGGGGATCAGGTGCCCGCGTACAAGGTCGGAGACAAGGTCGTCTATCCGCATCACGGGGCCGGCAAGATCGTCAAGAAGGAGAAGAAGGAGGTGCTCGGCCAGCAGCGCGAGTACCTGACGATTCAGATCCTCTACAACGAGATGACGGTCGAAGTGCCCTCCGACAGCGCGGATCGTGCGGGCCTCCGCAAGGTCATCGCGGAGGAGACCGTCGCCGAGGTGCTCGCCGTGCTCCACGACGACGGCTCGCAGATGCCGAAGAACTGGAACCGCCGGTTCAAGCACAACCGCGACAAGATCAAGACCGGCGACATCTTCGAACTGGCCGAGGTCGTGCGGAACCTCTCGATCCGGGAACTCGACAAGGGCCTCTCCACCGGCGAGAAGCAGATGTACGGGCGGGCCAAGAAGATCCTGGCGAGCGAGCTGATGTACGCCCGCGACATGGGCGAGGACGAGGCAACGGAATTCCTCGAGGGCCTGCTCGACGAGATCGCGCAGTCCCGCCTGTCGCGGCCGAGCCGCGGCGAGGTGCTGGTCGACACTTAGCGCCGCGAGCGCCGGCAGAATCTCCGCCGGTTCGGTGCGGGAAAACGCCCCCGCGGGAGTAACCTAGGATTCGAGAACGCCTCCGCTCGTTTGGCCGGCTCGCCTCGGGCGGGGCGAATGCTTCGTCCTTGGTTGGTGTCATGACGTCATCCGGTCTGGGTGGGTACCTGTGGTTATCGTAAGCCGCATCGTGCTTGCGCTCCTGCTCGCGCTCGGAGCCTGGCAGGGCGGGGCGAGCCTCCTGCCCGAGGACTGGAACGGCCTCACCCGCTACGGCGCATGGGCCGGCGTAGTCGTCGTCGGGGCGCTTCTCGGGTACCTGCTCGGTGGCTTTATCGGCCGGTGGCTGTCCGAGCGCGCGAAGGCCCTCGACCGGGTCGCCGACCAGCGCTCGGCGGCGGAGCTCATGGTCGCGGCACTCGGCCTAATCGTCGGCCTCGTGGTGGCGGCCCTCGCGGCCATCGCCGTGCTGCAGCTGCCGAAGGTCGGACCGTACCTCGCGGTCATCGTCGCGCTGGTCGTCGCATACGTCTTCAGCCGCATCGGGGCCCGCAAGCACGTCGACATCCTGCGGCTCGTCGGGATCCGTTCGCGTCATCAGCTGCCGCCGGTGCCGCCGCGCATCATCGACACCAGCGCCATCATCGACGGGCGCCTCGTCGACGTCGTGCGCACGAAGTTCCTCTCCGGCCAGATGGTGGTCCCCACCTTTGTCCTCGACGAGCTGCAGCGGGTGGCCGACTCGAGCGACCCGCTCAAGCGGGCGAGGGGCCGGCGCGGCCTCGAGCTCGTCGAGGAGCTCAAGGCCAGCGCGAACGGCGGGTTCACCGTGCGAGAGCGCGACTACGACGACATCGACGGCGTCGACGGCAAGCTCGTGCGGCTCGCGAAGGAGCTCGGGGCGGAGATCATCACCACCGACTTCAACCTCAACAAGGTCGCCCAGATCCAGGGCGTCGAGGTGCTCAACCTCAACGACCTCGCCAACGCGCTCAAGCCGGCCGTGCTGCCGGGCGAGATGCTGCGGGTCAAGGTCATCCGGGAGGGCCGCGAGTACGAGCAGGGGGTCGGCTACCTGGCCGACGGCACCATGATCGTGGTCGAGGGCGGCAAAGGCCTCGTGGGGCACGAGGTGGACGCCGAGGTCACGAGCGTCCTGCAGTCCTCCTCGGGCAAGATGGTCTTCACCAAGGTCCCCGCAGCGCAGAGCTGATCCCGCGGGTGGACGCCGCCGGGGTCAGCTTCGTCGCCGTCGCGCGCATCCCGGCGGACGGCGTCGCCGCCTTCAGGCGCTACGAGGACCTCGTGCTCCCGCTCCTTGCCGGGCACGGCGGGCGCCTGGAGCGGCGCCTCGCGAGCGATGATGGCCGCCTGGAGATCCACATCGTGTGGTTCCCGTCGCCCGACGCGTACGCGGCCTACCGGGACGACCCGACGCGGGCTGCGCACGCCGGCCTGCTCGCGCAGTCCGGCGCGGTCGTCGAGCTGCACGAGCTACGCGACCTGCCCGCGGACTGAGCGAGAAGACCCCTGCTCGGCCCCGCGGAAGTCTCAGTGGCGCCGCAGGAGACCCACAGGGAGCATTGATCTTCGGTGGCCATGGTGTCGGCCATGCAGACGACCGCCGTTCCGCTCGAGCAGGAGTTCGCCGCACGGATACGGCCCCAGGTCGATGTGGTCGTGCCGGTCTACAACGAGGAGGACGACCTCGAACGGAGCGTCAGGCGCCTGCACGAGTACCTCTCGTCGCGCTTCCCGTTCAGCGCCTGCATCACGATCGCCGACAACGCCAGCACCGATGCGACGGCAGAAATCGCCGACCGGCTGAGCGACGAGCTCCCCGACGTCCGCGTGATCCACCTCGCCGAGAAGGGCCGGGGCCGTGCGTTACGGGCGGCGTGGTCGGGCAGCGACGGGCAGGTGCTGGCCTACATGGACGTTGATCTCTCCACTGACCTCGACGGCCTGCTCCCGCTGGTGGCGCCGCTTCTGTCGGGCCACAGCGACATCTCCATCGGCTCGCGCCTGGCCCGCGGCTCGAACGTGGTGCGCGGCCCCAAGCGCGAGGTGATCTCCCGCGCATACAACGTCGTGCTGCACGCCACCCTCGGAGCACGCTTTTCGGACGCCCAGTGCGGCTTCAAGGCGATCCGGGCCGACTGTGCGCGTAAGCTCCTCCCCCTCGTCGAGGACCAGGAGTGGTTCTTCGACACCGAGCTCTTGATCGTCGCCGAGCGCAGCGGCCTGCGCATCCACGAGGTCCCGGTGGACTGGGTCGACGACCCCGACTCCCGCGTCGACATCGTCGCGACCGCCGCCGCCGACCTGCGGGGCATCGCGCGTCTCGCACGCGGCCTGTGGACCGGTTCGCTGCCGCTCGCGACGATCGACCCGCGCCGGCCCGTCGAGACCGTCGACGAACGGATCGGGCTGGGGCGGCAAGTCCTCCGGTTCGGCGCGATCGGCCTGGCGAGCACCGCCTTCTTCGGCGTCCTCTACCTGCTGCTGCGCGGCCCGCTCGGCGCGCAGGCGGCCAACGCGCTGGCGCTGCTCATCGCGACGTTCGCGAACACCGCCGCGAACCGCAGGATCACGTTCGGCGTGCGGGGCCGATCCGGCGCCGCCCGCCAGCAGATGCAGGGACTCGCGATTCTCGGCATCGCCCTGGTGCTGACCAGCGGGTCGCTCGCCCTGCTTCACGCCGCTGCCCCGGGCGCCGGCCACGGCGTCGAGTTGGCCGTCCTGACCATCGCGAACGTCGCCGCCACCCTCGTGCGGTTCCTGCTGTTCCGCGCGTGGGTGTTCGCCCGTCGCGCCACCGTCCGTCCACAACTCGATGGAGCCACCGAATGACGACGAACGACGCCACCTGGGGCCGGCGCGGTAGCTCGTTGCCGCCGCTGCGACCCGAGCCCGAGGTCGAGCAGGCCGCCTCCGACCATGACGACGCGCGCGCCGGCAACCCCGCCTGGGTGCGTCCCGCGTTCTGGACGCTCATCGCCGGCACCGCGCTCCTGTACCTGTGGGGCCTGGGCGCGTCCGGGTGGGCGAACTCGTTCTACTCCGCCGCGGCCCAGGCCGGGTCGGAGAGCTGGAAGGCGCTCTTCTACGGATCGTCCGACGCCGCGAACGCGATCACGGTCGACAAGCCGCCGCTCTCGATCTGGGCCATGGCGCTGTCGGTGCGGATGTTCGGCCTGAACGCCTGGAGCATCCTGGTGCCGCAGGCGCTGATGGGCGTCGCCTCGGTGGGGGTGCTGTACGCCACGGTTCGCCGGTGGTTTTCCCCGGCGGCGGCGCTGATCTCGGGAGCGGTGCTGGCGCTCACGCCCGTCGCCGTGCTGATGTTCCGGTTCAACAACCCCGACGCCATGCTGGTGCTCCTGCTCACCGTCGCCGCCTACGCGACGGTCAGGGCGCTCGAGCGCGCGGACACGTGGTGGCTCGTGCTCGCCGGCTCGGCGGTGGGCTTCGCGTTCCTCACGAAAATGCTCCAGGCCCTGCCGGTGGTCCCGGCGCTCGCGCTGGTCTACTTGGTGGCGGCCCCCACGCCGCTCCGCCGGCGCATCTGGCAGGTGCTGCTCGCCGGCGCCGCGCTCGTCGCCTCCGCCGGCTGGTGGGTCGCCATCGTCGAGTTCGTCCCGGCATCGGCCCGCCCGTACATCGGCGGGTCGCAGAACAACAGCGTGCTCGAGCTCATCTTCGGCTACAACGGATTCGGCCGGCTCACCGGCAACGAGGTGGGCAGCGTCGGGGGCGGCGGCCAGGGCGGCGGGATGTGGGGCGAGACCAGCTGGCACCGGCTCTTCGACGCGGAGTGGGGCGGCCAGGTCGCATGGCTCCTTCCCGCGGCGATCGGGCTCATGGTCGCCGGGTTCTGGCTCAGCCGCCGCGCGCCGCGAACCGACCGTACCCGCGCCGCGCTCCTGCTGTGGGGCGGGTGGCTCGTGGTGACCGCCCTCGTATTTAGCTACGCGCAGGGCATCATCCATCCCTATTACGCCGTGGCCCTCGCACCGGCGATCGGCGCCCTCGTCGGCATCGGCGCCACCATGCTGTGGCAGCGCCGCGACGACATCCGCGCCCGCGCCGCCCTCGCGGCGGCGGTCGCGGGCACCGCGGTGCTCGCATCCACGCTGCTCGGCCGCAGCCCCGACTGGCACCCGGAGCTTCGCGTGCTGGTCATCGTCGCCGGCCTCGCGGCGGCGGGGCTGCTGCTCGCCGGCGATCGCCCCGGCCGGCGCGTGGGCGTCGCCACGGTCGTGGCCGCACTCGTCGCGACGATGGCCGCGCCGCTTGCCTACAGCATCCAGACCGCGGCGACCCGGCACGACGGCGCCATCCCGTCCGCCGGCCCCGCTGTCGTCGGCGGCCGCGGCGGACCCGGCGGTGGCCGGTTCGGCCGGCCCGGCTTCCAGGGCGCGCCTCCCTTCGCCCAGAACGCCGTGCCCGGCGCGGCGGGTGGCAACGCGATGCCCGGCTTCCAGGGCTTCCCGGGCGCTCTGGGCACGCCGCCGGCGCTCGGCGGCGGCACGACCCCGGGCGGCGTCGGCGGCGGCCCCGGCGGTCTGCTGCGCGGCAGCGACCCGTCCGCCGAGATGGTGGCGCTCCTCGACGAGGACGCCTCCCGGTACACATGGGTCGCGGCTGCGGTCGGCTCGAACTCTGCGTCCGGCTACCAGCTCGCCACCGGCGACCCGGTCATGGCGATCGGCGGGTTCAACGGCAGCGACCCGTCACCGACCCTCGAGCAGTTCCAGCAGTATGTCGCCGAGGGGGAGATCCACTGGTTCATCGGCGGCGGCGGGTTCGGGGGCCAGATGGGCGGCAGCCGCAGCTCGTCGCAGATCGCACAGTGGGTGCAGGAGAACTTCACCGCGCAGACGGTCGATAGCGTCACCCTCTACGACCTGAGAGCGGGGTGAGGAGGTGGCAAGGCGCCGTCGGAGCCCGGCGCCCTGCCACCCGAGGATCAGGCGGGTTTCGCGCGGTCGGTTCGGCTCGCGCCCGCACCGAGCAGGTCCTCCATCCCGGCGACGAGGTCCGCGAACAGGTCGGCGGCGCTCGTGTGGCGGATCAGGGGGGCGCCCTGCCCGGACCACATCGACACGACGCTGGTATCCCCACGAGCGCGGGCGGCGTCGATGACCGGCTTCAACAGGTACCCCTGATACGGGTAGGGGGCGATCGCGTCGGCGCCCACCAGCTCGTCCGTCAGCCGGTTGCGCAGCCCGCGCCCGAGACGGCCGCTGAACTGGCGGGTCAGGATCGTCCGCCTGGCCGCGTCGGTGTGAAGAAGCGCCCGGTGCTCCGGCGTCGCCCCCGACTCCTCCGTTGCGAGGAACGCGGTGCCGATCTGCACACCCTCCGCGCCGAGCGCGTGAGCGGCGAGGATCCCTCGGGCATCGGCGATCCCGCCGGCCGCGACGATCGGCGTGCCGACCTCCTCGGCCGCGATCCGTACCAGCGGCAACGTCCCGACGAGGGAATCCTCCGCGTGGGCCAGGAACGCACCGCGGTGCCCGCCGGCCTCGAAGCCTGATGCGACGATCACGTCGGCGCCGGCGTCGTCGAGCGCCACCACCTCGTCGGGCGTCGTCGCAGTCCCGATCGTCGCGATCGACCGGTCCCTGCAGGCATTCAGCACCCACTGCGGCGGGATGCCGAAGACGAAGCTGAACACGGGCGGCGGGTTGCGAAGGAGCGCCTCGAACTGCTCCTCGAAGGTCGGGGCGAAGCGCGCGGGATAGGTGGGCGGCTCCGTGCCGCTCACCTCGTAGACCGGGGCGAGGGCGCGAACGGCGGTGTCGAAGCGCGTCCGGTCCATCTCGGGTTCCGGCAGATCGTGCGTCTCGACCCAGAGGTTCACCGCGAACTGCCAGCCGCCGGTCGCGACACGGAGCTCGTCGACGAGCGGCGGGATCTGATCGGGCTTGACGTAGTGCGCGCCGTAGGAACCCAGGCCGCCCGCCCGGGCGACCGCCCCCACCAGCTGCGATGTGGAGAGTCCGCCTCCGAATGGTCCCTGGATGATGGGATAGCGGATCCCGAGCATCGCACTGACCCGCGTATCCGGCCACCCCCCCGTCGATGTCCTGGGCATTCTCGTCATGTGCTTACCGTAAGTCACCAGATCACACTCGGCAAGCAAGTGCCGGTCACCTGCTGGTAACCTCTTGTTACCGATGGGCACGAAGGTGAAATACCGTCCGAGCCGGGTGCAGCCGCCGCCCGAAGTCTGTCCGCTGACCGAGTGCATGGCGTTCATGGGCGGTGCCTGGACCCCGAACATCCTCTGGTACCTGCGGGAGGGACCACGCCGCTTCAACGAGCTTCGCGGCGACATCGGCGGGGTCTCGGCGAAGGTGCTGTCCGCCCGCCTGCGACGGTTGCACGCCGACGGGGTGGTGGACCGGCGGGTCATGGACACCAGCCCGCCAACCGTGGAGTACGAGCTCACCGACCTCGGACGGGAGCTTCTGCCGGCGGTCGAGGCCATCGTCGCCGTCGGCCACCGCATCAAGGAGCGGCGGGCCGAACTCGCCAACGGCTCCCGCCGACGACGCTAACCGGCGGTTGCCCGCACCCCGCGCGGCCGTCCTACGCGTTGTGCTCGAGCAGGTACTCGATGTAGAAGGGCCGAAGGACCTCGGCCAGTCCGCCCTCGTCGGAGTCGGCCAGGTCGTGCAGCAGCGCGACGACCTTGGAGACGTCCGCATTGCTCCGCGCGGTGTCGCCGAGCGACGCCTCGGCGATCGGCAGGGTCTCGAGCAGCTCGTAGAAGAACTTCACGTCCAGGTGTCGCTCGGCCCGCCGGACGGCACGGTCGTGCAGCTCCTTCGAGCTTAGGGCGTCGAGTTCCTCGCGCGTCGTCATGGGCCGAAGAATAGTGGTCCCGGGCGCGCGCGGCCGCACGCTCAGGCCAGGGCGGCGGCTGCCGCGACGAATCCGGCCGGGTCGTCGACGCCCGTCGCAGCTGCCCACAGCGCGTTCTCGACGGCGCGGACGTATGCCCACATTCGCACCCGATCGGGCGTCTGGCCGAGCCCGCCGGCGATGCGGCGGATCACGGCGTCGGCGTTGTCATCCGAGGGCGTGTCGGGCAGGAGCGTCAGCACGAGGTGGCCCGCGTCGAACGCCGGCTCGCCCGCGAGCGGTTTGGGGTCGATCATCAGCCACGGCGCGCGTTCGGCCGCCAGCACGTTGCCCAGGTGGAAGTCGCGGTTGGCGATCACCTGCGGCCGGTTGGGCGTCGCGAGCTCCCGGCATTGGGCGGCGGCATGGGTCACGAGCGCCTCGTCAAACGGGCCGCCGAGCACGGCCCACCGCGTTGGGAGCTCCAGCGCCCATCCCGCCGCGAGATCGGCAACCCGGGTGAAGCGATGGTCGGCGCGGGGCGCGGTCCACAGCCGCCGCAGCAGGTCGCAGGCGATGCCCACCGCCTCGTCACGGTCGGGGTGCTCGGTCAGCGCCGTCCCGGGGATCAGCCGCTCCAGCAGCAACGCCCCGTCCTCGGGGTCGTGGTCGAGCAGCCGAACCGCGCCATGGCCGCCCCAGGCGCGCAGGGCATCCGCCTCGTAGCGCGTCTCGTCGTCCACGAAGCTCACCTTGAGCACCGCGGGGGTGGTGCCGCGCCATGTCACGGGTGCGACGTACGCGACGGCGCCGCCCGAGAGCACCGGCTCGAACTCGGTGAGGCCCCATCGGTCGGCCACCCGCGCGATGATCGCCGGGAGTTCCTCGAGCCACCGTTCGCCGTCCGCACCGTGGTTGGAGGTCACCATGTGGACGACGCGCTCGGGAACGGATTCGTGCATCACGCCGCCGCGATCCGGCCGACGAGCCACTCCGCGAGGCCGATGCCGCCGAACGGGTCGCCCGCCGGGATCCCCTCGTGCTTCGCGAAGGCGTAGACGGGCCGGTCAGCGGCCTCGCGCTGCAGCAGGTCGAGCCACGCGTTGCGTGCGTCGGCCGAGTAGCGGTCGGCCCGCAGCCGCACGTAGGCGAACGGCCCCGGCGGCAGGCGGTCGAGCACCGCCCCGCCCGTCTCGGAGATGCAGACGGTGCCGCCTCGCTCGGCGATGCGGTCGAACACCTCGGGGTCGACCCAGGAGTCGTGCCGGAACTCGACGGCGAACGCCAGGCCGGCCGGCAGGGCGTCGAGCACCGCGGCGAGTCCGGGATCGTCGCGCTGTCTGGTGGGCGGGTACTGCAGGAGCACCGGTCCGAGCCGCTCGCCGAGGGGCGCGACCGACCTGAGGAACTGCGCGAGAAACGTGCGATCGTCGTCGCCCCATGCCATCGCCCGCGTGTGGGTGAGGCGTCGGTGGGCTTTGACGGCGAACCGGAACGAGGGTGGCGTGGCCGCCGCCCAGCGGCCCATCGTCGACTCGGACTGCAGTCGGTAGAACGTCGCGTTGACCTCGCAGGCGGTCAGGACCGACCCGTAGTACGCCAGGAAGCGGTCCTGCGAGACGTCGGCGGGGTAGAAGGCCGGCTTCCACTCCTTGTACGCCCAACCGGACGTGCCGACGTGCAGGCTCACCCCGTCAACGTATCCTTCCGTGATGACGTTCGCGATCGTCGTCGCCGCGGGCTCGGGCGTGCGCATGGGAGTGCGGATGCCGAAGGCGCTCGTGCCCATGGGCGGGCGGCCCCTCGTCGCGTGGAGCCTCATCGCGCTGGCCGAATGCGACCTGATCGACGGCATCGTGCTGGCCGCGCCCCCGGGGCACGAGACCACCATGCGGATGGCCGTCGGTGAGGCGGGCGGGGAGGGGCTCGTCGTGGTGTCCGGCGGCTCGACCCGTCAGCGATCCGTGGCCGCGGCGCTGGCCGCGGTGCCGAGGGAGGCGACCGAGATCCTGGTGCATGACGCCGCCCGGCCGCTGATCACGCCGCAGCTGGTGGAGACGGTGCTCGAAGGCCTCGTGGACGTGGAGGGAGCGATCGCGGCGACGCCGCTCGCCGACACCTTGAAGTACGGCGACCGGGACCAGATCATCAAGGGCACCGTCGACCGGGCGGGCCTCTGGCAGGCGCAGACTCCACAGGCCTTCCATGCGGATGTGCTGCGTCGCGCCTTCGAGCTGGCGGACGACGAGGTGCTCGAGACCGCCACCGACTGCGCGTCGATGGTCGAGGCGCTCGGCGGTCGCGTGCGGCTCGTGGCCTGGGGGTCGCCCAACCTCAAGGTCACCACGCCGGCCGACCTGGAGCAAGCCCAGACGCTGCTGCTCCCGTACGACTGAGCCGCTAGGACGCTCTGGGCTGCCCCCACCCGTGCCAGGCGTCGACGGCGATCCAGGCGCTCACCCGCCGCCGGTCGCGCAGGCGGTAGGGTTGTCCGCGGTAGCGGGTGGAGAGTTGGTCGATGTCGACGAGGTCGGGGTCGTCGCGAAGTTCTGCCACCCGGCCCTCGAGGGTGACGTGCACGTACCAGTCGTCGCGGTCGAGGACGGTGAGCGACACCTGCGAGCCGGGCGTCATCCAGCCCAGCCTGGCGCGCGAAGCATCCATGTTGAGGAGCACCCGACCATCGTCCCAGTCGTACCAGGTGGCCGCCGAGTGGGGGCGCCCGTCCCGGCGGACGGTCGCGACCACGGCCGGGTTCGGCTCGCGCAGGAACGCCTCGATGTCGGGTGGGATCGGGTCCGAAGGCATGCGGCGACGATACACCGGGGCGGGTGCCTGGCCGGCCTCTGCGGCGGCTCGCGCCGTGGGCGGACCGCGTATCTTCCCCGGGCGTGCTGACCGATTACCACATGCATCTCCAGCCCGACGGACCGGCGGCGCGCGAACGCGACGCTCGCCGTTGGGAGGCCCACGGCGGACCCCGATCGGTCGGCTGGATCGGGCGGTACGTCGACCAGGCGCGCGCGCGGGCCGTGCAGGAGATCGCCGTGACCGAGCACGTGCACCGGTTCACCGTCGCCCGTGAGTGGCACCCCAGCCCGTGGTGGCGCGGCGAGGCGACAGAGGACCTCGCGG
Organism: uncultured Thermoleophilia bacterium; assembly: GCA_963777565.1. GTDB lineage: Bacteria > Actinomycetota > Thermoleophilia > Miltoncostaeales > Miltoncostaeaceae > CALMEC01. Next base: position 364,444 of record CAVZQZ010000006.1, on the reverse strand, counting down.
AGCACTGCGCGGCGCTCACCGAGGCGCACGACGCGGGCCTGCCCGTGCTCCTCGGGATCGAGATGGACTGGCTGCCCGACCGGTGCGACGAGATCGCGGCGGTGATCCAGGCGTACCCGTTCGACGTGGTGCTCGGGTCGGTGCACTGGCTCGACGAGCTCGCCATCGACGATCCCGACGACCCGGCCGTCGACCACATCGCCGCCGAGGCGGTGTGGGACCGCTACCTCGAGCAGCTCGCCGCCGCCGCAGGCTCGGGCCTGTACGACGTGCTTGCCCATCCTGACCTGCCCAAGGTGTTCGGCCAGCGCTTCCCGGCGACGCTCACCGAGCGCCTCGACGACTTGGTCGCCGCAATCGCCGACGCGGGCGTCGCCATCGAGTGCTCCTCCGCCGGTCTGCGAAAGCCGATTCGCGAGCTCTATCCCGATCCCGACTGGCTCGCGCGGTTCCGCGCCGCAGGGGTTCCGGCCACCCTGTCGAGCGACGCCCACGCCCCGGAGGACGTGGCCCGCGACTATCCGACCGCGGTCGCGGCGCTGCGCGGGGCCGGGTACGAGACCATCACCCGGTTTCGTGGACGGGAGGCGACCCAGGTGCCGATCGCATGAGCGTGCGCGTGGGACTCGGCGTCGACGCTCACCGGCTCGGGCCAGGCAGGCCACTGATGCTCGGCACCGTCGAGATCGACCATCCGGAGGGGCTTGTCGGCCACTCCGACGGCGACGTGGTGGCACACGCCCTGTGCGACGCGCTGCTGTCCGCAACGGGTGGTCCCGACATCGGAGCGCTCTTCCCGCCGGGCGACGCCGAGTGGGCGGGGGCCTCCGGGGCCCGGCTACTCGGGATCGTCGTCGATCGGGTGCGCGATGAGGGCTGCGCGATCGTCAACGCCCACGCCGTGGTCATCTGCGAGCGGCCACGCCTGGCCCCGTATCGCGACAGGATGCAGGCCGCACTCACCGCGATCGCCGGCGCGCCGGTCACGGTCCACGCCACCACGACCGACGCGATGGGGTACACGGGGCGGGGCGAGGGCATCGCCTGCCACGCCGTGGCGCTCGTGGAGGAGCGATGACCGACACCGGGGTGCGCATCTACTCGACGCTCACCAAGCGCAAAGAGCCCTTGACCGTCGGCCCCGACGGCGTGGTACGCATCTACGCGTGCGGACCCACCGTCTACTCGCGAATCCACATCGGCAACGCAAGGCCGTTTGTGGTGTTCTCCGTGCTCAAGCGCTTCCTCGACCGGCGTGGCCTGCGGGCGGTGCTGGTCTGCAACCTGACCGACGTCAACGACAAGATCTACGACGCCGGACGGAGGGAGGGCATCTCGAGCACCGAGGCGGCGGCCAAGTACTCGCAGGCGTACGTCGACGACACAAACCGCCTTGGGCTGGGGCGACCGACCCACGAGCCCACGGTCACCGAGACGATGCCCCAGATCATCGCGCTCATCGGCGACCTCGTCGACAAGGGCCTGGCGTACGCGGCGGCCGGCGACGTCTACTACCGCGTCGAGCGCTTCCCTGGGTACGGCAAGCTCTCGGGCCGTAAGCTCGAGGACCTGCGCAGCGACGAGCCGGGGGAGGGCAAGGAGAGCCCACTCGACTTCGCGCTGTGGAAGGGGCACAAGCCCGACGAGGACACCTGGTGGGACTCGCCCTGGGGGCCGGGCCGTCCGGGCTGGCACATCGAGTGCAGCGCCATGGCCGAGACGCTGCTGGGGGTGGAGTTCGAGATCCACGGTGGCGGCATCGATCTGGCGTTCCCGCACCACGAGAATGAGATCGCCCAGTCGGAGGGGGCCCGCGGGCGGCCCTTCGCGAAGATCTGGATGCACAACGAGATGCTGGAGCTGGCCGGCGAGAAGATGGCGAAGAGCGTCGGCAACATCGCGGCGCTCGCCGACGTGGTGGATCGCTGGCCGCGTGACACCGTCATCGCGTACTTCCTCACGAGCCACTACCGGTCGAAGCTGCCGTTCTCCGACGAGCGGCTCGAGGAGGCCGGCCATCGCGCCGGCCGTGTCCGCAACGCCCTGCGGGCCCTATCGGCGGGCATCGCGTCGCCGGGCGAGGGCACGAGCACGGAGCTGACCGCCGCCCTCATGGACGGGCGCAAGCGGTTCTTCGAGGCGCTCGACGACGACTTCAACACGCCCGAGGCGTGGGCCGCGCTCGACGGGATCGTCCGCACGGTCCATCACGCCCTCGACACCGAGCGTCCCGGCGCCGACCAGCTGCGCGAGGCCAAGCGGGTGCTGCTCGAGCTGCTCGACGTGTTCGCACTCACGTCGCTCGACGACGAGGAGTCGGCGTTGCCCGCCGAGGTTCAGGCGCTCGCCGACACCCGCGTCGCCGCCCGCATGGCGCGCGACTTCGCCGAGTCCGACCGCCTGCGCGACGCGATCGTGGCGCTCGGGTTCGAGGTGCGCGACACGTCGGAGGGCCAGCAGGTCTATCGGTCCGGCCAGTGACACGCGAGGTCGTCTACGGGCGAAACCCGGTCAGGGAACTGGTTTCCGCCGGCCGCCGGCGGGTGCACGACGTGTGGGTGCTCCACGATCTCGCCCGGGAGGAGTGGGTCGCGGCACTCGATCCGCGCGTGGCGACCAAGGCGCAGCTCGGCCGTGCGGCCGACACGAGCGACCACCAGGGGATCGTGGCGTTCACCGACCCCTACGCGTATGCCGACGCCGCAGACATCCTCGACGCGCCCGGGCCGGTGCTCTGCCTCGACCGCGTCCAGGACCCGCGCAACCTCGGGGCAATCGCCCGCGTGGTCGATGCGCTGGGCGCCGCCGGCATCGTGCTGGCCCGACGCGGAACCCCCGGCGTGACCGGTGCCGTGTGCAAGGTCTCGGCGGGAGCGGTGGAGCACGTCCTCATCGCCCAGGTCGACAACGTGGCGAGCTTCCTGCACGACGCCAAGGGGCCCGACCGCTGGGTGTTCGGCGCCGACTCGGCCGAGGGCGAGGACTACCGAGAGGTGGAATGGGACCCCGGAACCATCATCGTGCTGGGTGCGGAGGGCGAAGGACTCCGCCCCCGGGTGCGGTCGATGTGCGACCGCCTGGTGCGGATCCCGATGCGGGGGCGGGTCGACAGCCTCAACCTCTCCGTCGCGGCGGGGCTCCTCGTCGCGGAGGCCATCCGACCCCGCTGACATCGTCTTGAGGGTGATCTCCCAATGGACGAACTCGGGCGGTGGTCTCTTACGGGGCGTTCGGACGCCCAAAAGCACTCGATTCCCGCTATTTGCGGCAATCGAAGGTTGACATCTCGTTGACAACAGACGATCTGAGCCGCAGAATGCCGGCCACCTGACCAGAACCGAAGTTCAACTTGAACCTGAGGCTTCTGGACGGTGTTCCCGCTATCCCTCTCATGTAAACGGTTTTGACCGTGGGGGCACGATGATCCAGCACCAGGCGACGGCTGAACAGCTTCAAGCTCGATCTCTGGTCGAGGTCCATGATCGGGCCCTGGTGTTGCGGGCCCGGGACGGCGATCGGGTCGCGATGGACAAGATCATCGAGCGCTACCGGGGGTTCGTGCGGCTCAAGGCGAGCTCGTACTTCCTGGCGGGCGGCGAGATCGAGGATCTCGTCCAGGAGGGCCTCATCGGCCTGTTCAAGGCGGTGCGCGACTACCGCCCGGAGCGTGAGGCGTCGTTCCGCTCGTTCGCCGAGCTCTGCGTGACGCGGCAGATCATCACTGCCATCAAGACGGCGGCCCGTAACAAGCACTCGCCGCTCAACACGTACGTGTCGTTCAGCCACTCCCGCGCGGGCAGCGGCGAGCAGGAGGCGACGCTGGCGGAGGTCCTCGCCGGCGACCCGGTGTCGGACCCGATGACGCAGGCGATCTCGACGGAGGAGCTTCGGAGCCTCCTCGATTGCCTGGGAAGCGCCCTGTCGGAGCTCGAGCACCGCGTCCTCGGCATGTACCTCGAGGGCCGAAGCTACGAGGAGATCGCCGAGCGCCAGGGCTGCACCCCGAAGACCGTCGACAACGCCCTGCAGCGCGTGAAGCGGAAGGTCGCGACCCACCTGAAGAGCCGCGAGGTTATCGACCTGCGCTAATCGCGCTCGCGTGTGGGGATTCGGCTCAGGCCACGCCGAGCGTCTCACGCACCGGCGACGGCACGGTGATCAGCGGGCACGCTCGCTGCATGATCGTCTTGCACTCCGCCCACCAGTCGCGGGTGATACGCAGAAGCCGGTCGCGGTCGAGCTTCGGTCGCTTGAATCCGAGGCGGGGCCCTGTGAACGCGTGCGCTGCGGCGTATGACGACAAGTCCGGTCTCCTCGTGGGGATGTGGTCTCGAAGGAGGCGACCCGGCCGACCAGCGAGCCGAACGTCGCCTCCTTCACCATGATCGGATGCCGAATCCCTGCCCCCCATGTGCATCTGGCGGACATTGACGGCGCCGGATCCTCTGATCTATCGGAGACGGGCCGCCGTTCCGGAAGGCCGATGCGCTTGGCGGGACGGGGTACCCTTCAGGCCTCGCCGGAGTAGCTCAGCTGGTAGAGCAGCCGCCTTGTAAGCGGCAGGTCAGGGGTTCGAGTCCCCTCTCCGGCTTTGAGTAACCCTCAAGTAAGCCTCAACCATGAGGATATGCGTCTTCGTACGGTGCAGGGACGGTGCGGGAGCGTCCCGGACGGTGCGGGAGACGGTGCGGGAGGGGGTACCTAGTCCGCTTCGGCCCGTTCGAGGACAGCAGCCCGCCCATGCTCCCCACTTCGACGTGCAACAGTGAATGCCGATCCTGTCGATCGGGTGGGCGACGCCCCCTGACTGGAGGAGCGGACTGATGACGACTTGGACCAGCGAGGAACTCGCAAGGATCGGCGAGGCCCAGGAGCTTCGGATCGCGTCGGTGCGCCGGGATGGCAGTCTGCGACGGCCGGTGACGATCTGGGTCGTTCGCCACGGCAGCGACCTGTATGTGCGCTCGGTCACCGGACGGGGTGCTTCCTTGTTTCGCGGTGCCCAGGACGGACATGAAGCCCGTATCCGTGCGGGTGGGGTTGAGAAGCACGTACTTCTGGTGGAGACCGAGGAACTCAGCGACGAGATCGATGCGGCCTACCGCACGAAGTACCGCCGCTACGCCGCCAGCATCATCGATCACATCGTGAGCGAACAGGCGCGAGCCGCGACGCTCCGACTCGTGCCTGCCGCCGGTGCTCAGGGAGACGAGGAGATCCGATGAAGAAGCGAACGCTGGGCAACAGCAACTTGGAGGTCTCGGCCATCGGGCTCGGGTGCATGTCGATGAGCTTCGGCTACGGCCCGGCCGGCGACCGACGGCAGATGATCGGCTTGCTTCGATCAGCGGTCGAGCGCGGGGTGACGTTCTTCGACACCGCCCAGGCCTACGGGCCTTTCACTAACGAAGAGTTGGTAGGAGAAGCCCTGCTGCCGCTTCGCGAGCAGGTCGTCATCGCCACGAAGTTCGGGTTCAACGTCAACTCGACCGGCCAGGGTGCGGGACTCGACAGTCGCCCCCAGTACATCAGGGAGTCGGTCGAGGGGTCGCTCAAGCGGCTGCGGGTGGACGCGATCGATCTGCTCTACCAGCACCGCGTCGATCCGAACGTGCCGATCGAGGATGTGGCTGGAACCGTCAGGGAGTTGATCCGGGAAGGCAAGGTTCGTCACTTCGGCCTGTCCGAGCCTGGCGTTGAGACGATTCGCCGAGCACACGCTATTCAGCCGGTGACCGCCGTGCAGAGCGAGTACTCGCTGTGGTGGAGGCGGCCGGAGGCGGAGCTGCTGCCGACGCTCGAAGCGCTCGGGATCGGCTTCGTGCCGTTCAGCCCGCTGGGCAAAGGATTCCTCACTGGAACCATCGATCAGACCACGACGTTCGACAGCTCCGACGTCCGCACGATCCTTCCGCGCTTCACTTCCGAGGCCCGAAGCGCCAACCAAGCCTTCGTCGATCTGCTCAGAACGGTCGCCGAAGCGGAGGGTGCGACACCAGCGCAGATCGCACTGGCGTGGCTGCTGGCGCAGAAGCCCTGGATCGTTCCGATCCCTGGCACGACGAAACTGCATCGCCTGGGTGAGAACATCGGCGCGGCGGACATTGCTCTATCGCCTGACGATCTGCGGACGATCGAGAGCGCCGCCTCCCGGATCACCGCGCAAGGCGACAGATACCCAGAACACCTTGAGCGACTCACCGGACGCTGACCCTCCACCGAGCCTGCACCCGCAGTGGACGTGGCGTTTAGCCGGATCGTGATCGGCAGCCGGGTCGGCCCGACCGCCGACAGTCCTGCCACGTTCGCACAGCCGGACTCATTCGGCGAGGCCGATTCGGTATGGAGATGGAGGGCCCCCAAGCCTATGGCATATGGACTTATGCTTCACAAGCGTTGCTCTAAGCTTCAAAGCCAATGATCGTTGCGGATGTCTATAAGCCGGATCAATGGCACGACTTCTTCCTGATGGTCGGAGGGGGGGCGGCCGCCCTTGCTGGTCTCGTTTTCGTTGCAATGTCGCTCAACCTCGACACAATCACTAGTGATGCGACACACAGGTATCGAGCGATAGGTACCTTAGCGAGCTTCGCTGCGGTATTCATGATCTGCGCCCTTGCTCTTATGGGAGGTCAGGAGCACCAGGCAGTCGGGATCGAGTGGCTTGTAGTCTCGGCTGTCGCGGCTGTTGTCTACGTTCGAGGTTATGTGCAGGCCATACGGTTACGCGGTAGTTCGGCGGGTCTTCGCGTTGCTCGCCTCGTCGGTGGTACTGCCTGTTACATTGCCCAGATAGTCGGCTCTGCGGTATTAATAGCTGGCTTCCTCGCAGGACTCTATGTAGCCGCAGTCGCTATGGTGGTCTTCTTTGCGTTTATGATTTCAGGCGCGTGGCTGCTGATCGTTGGGGTCTATCTTGATCGGGCACGCCAAGAGCGCGACGGGTAGCAGGGTTCTCGCACCGACGACGAACCGATCGCAGACGCGCTACCGCTCATGACGAACCCCACGCACGAACCCGAGGAACAGGGGCCCCGGAAGCGGTCCGCATCATCCTGCCGAGGGAGGTCTGCACGGATCCGGAGACGGCGGCGAAGATCGTGTAAGAGGAGCTTCAGAAGGCCCGCAAGGCGCTGCGTGGTGACTCGGACTCGAGGCCGTACGTTCCTCGGGCTCAAGAGGAGGGGGTAGGGGCGCGGCCAGGCAGAGGAGACGGTGTGAGAGGGGGACTACCCCTCTTCGGCCACTTGGCGTAGACGACCGCGCCTAGGTTGGTGGGTGTTGTTGCGCAGACCCGCGAGACTTGGTGGGATGACCTGGCATCTTTGCTCATCGAGCTTGCTTCCCTGAACCGACGAAGGAGGCGACGAAAGTGCCCAAGGTATCGAGGGACAGCGCGTCGGGCGGCGGCGACTTCGGCCCGGTGGTGGATCGATCCGACCAGATTGACGGCTACGCGGTGAACTTCACGTCGTTCCAGGAGGACGTCGACGCGACGCCCCTCATGAAGGGGCTCCCGGATGACCGCTGTCAGTGCCCGCATTGGGGCTATGTCATCAGCGGCAAGGTGACCTTCCGCTATGCCGATCGCGACGAGGTCTTCGAGGCCGGTGACGCCTTCTACACGCCTCCTGGCCACGTCCCGGTGAAGCACGAGCCCGGCAGCGAGGTCGTAATGTTCAGCCCCGCCGAGGAGCTGCACAAGACCGAGGCCGTCATGATGAGGAACATGCAGGCGATGCAGGGCGGCGGCTGACAGGCGACGCCCATACCGACCGACGCACTACAGCGCGGTGATCGCGCTGGCCCTGCTCGTGTGAGCCGACGCGCGGTCAAGGTCGGCGTGCGCGCTGCGCGCGTCCGGTAGGCTCTCGGCCGCGTTATGGGAGCGACCGGGCTGCCCCGGCGGTTTCTTCTTCGACTCCTGCGGGCCACGAAAGGTAACCCCCCACATGTCTCGCCCACGCACCGTCACGATCATCTGCCTTGCGGTTGCCCTCGCCGTCGGCAGCGCGGGCCTGGCCGCGTCGGCGACTTCCGGGGGTGCGTCGCCGCCGCTCGTCATCGCCGTCGAGAGCCCCCAGAGTGGCGGCCAGGCGTCGAACGGGCTCGACCAGCTGCGCGGCGCTGAGCTCGCGGCGCGGGAGGTGAACGCCCGCGGCGGTGTCCTGGGCCGCCAGGTGAAGATCTACCGGGCCGATGACCGGGGCGACACGGCGAACGCGGCGGCGACCGCGCGGCGCGTCGTCGCACGGGGGATCCACTTCGTCGTGGGTCCCTACAACTCGTCGGTCGGGCTCGTGGGGCTGCCGATCTACCGCACAAACGGAGTCCTGCCGGTCTGGAATACCTCCCGTGATGCGACGGCGGGCTCTGGGGTGACCGTCCAGCCGATGAACAGCCAGATCGCCCCGATCGAGAGCCGCTATGTCCTGCGCAGCGCGCCGCGGCGGGTGGCCATGCTGGTCGACGACACCCCGAACGGCGCGTTCACCGCCGGCATGGCGGCGCGGCTCGCGAAGACGCTGCGCGCCAACGGGGTGATCGTGACGCGGATCTCGCTGGTGGAGTCTGCCAAACCCGACGGCTCGCGGGCTGTCCCCGACAGCTACTACGCCGACAGGGTCGCTGAGGCGCTGGCCCTCGCGCCGGACCTCATCTACGTGAGCACCTACTTCCCCGAGGGGGCGCTGGTCGCCCGTGCGCTGGCGGCAACCCCCGCGACGACCAGATGCCTGATGGGCCTGGCGAACCCGGACCCGGGTTTCATCGCCGCGACCACGCTGGTGGAAGCCCAACGCTGCGTATTCAGCGGCGTCGCGCCGACCCCAACGCTGAAGTCGGCGTGGGGGTACGTGCGCCGCTACCGCACGACCTTCAAAAAGCAGCCCGGCACCTGGGGCGTGTACTACTACGACTCGATGCGGATCCTCTTCGCGGCGATCACGCGGGCGGGGAGCGAGCGCTACGGCCCAGTCAACCGGGCCCTGCGGGCGACGCGGAACTTCCGCGGCGCGACCGGGCCGATCACGATCGACCCGACGATCGGCTACCGCCCGAACGTGCCGGTGCGGATCCTCTCGGTCAACGCCAACCGGCAGTTCGTACTCGCGCAGTAGACACGGAGGAAGCCGGGCCCCACGGGGCCCGGCCAACATCCGCACGCCACGGGTCGCCGGTCACCGACCGCGGGTTGCTCGATTCGAAGGGCAAGGCCGAGGTAGACGGCGTCCCGGTCCCGGTGATGGACCAGTGGGTCAAGGACGCCATCGAGGCGCTGCAAGACCCGACACGCCGGGAAGAACTACATGCCGAGAAAGAGCAGGAACGAGCACGGCTCTCAGACGCGATCCGGGATGCACTTGACGAGGGAGACGAGCCCGACGAGTGACCGCCTCGGCGAGTTCTGAAGCGCGTACCCGGGCAGCGCCTGATCGGCCCCGAAGGATCGTCCCGGATGGTGCGGGAGACGGTGAGGGAGGGGTACCATTTCGCTTCGGCGCGGTGCGGGAAAAGCGCCCCACCCATGCTCCCGTCCCCAACGTGCGACAGTGAAGGTCATACCGTTGGCCACCCCGGTGATCGGCTCCGCGAGCTCACAGCGTGGTCGCTCGACGAGAGCCCACAGAACGGCGGCGCGGACGTCCTTCGACTCGTCGCCGAGGAGAGCCTGAACGATCGGCGGTCCCACGTCGGATGCCGCGCGTGCGAGCTCGGTCCGGACCCGTGGCGATGGGTTGGTGAGCGCGGGGCGCAGACACGCGTCGGGCCTTGCCGCGATCCGGACCAAGGCCCGGACGGCCGCGCCCCTCACCTCGGTATCGGGATCGCCAAGCAGGGCCGCGCAGGCCTCCTCGGTCTGGCGGTCCGGCCCGCGCTCGGCGAGCGCCTCGAGCGCGCAACGGCGAACGCCCGCGATCGGGTCGCAGCGCGGCTCGAAGCTCGGCCGGATCGCCAGGTGTCTGCAGCGTCCTCAGGGTGATCGCGGCCACCATTCGCGTGGTCGGGTTGGGTGACATGAGAGCCCGACGGGCGACCTCCCCCGCCGCTGCGTCCCCCATCGCGCGCAGGCACCGGGCGTAGGCAGGCACGGGGCACGCTTGACGCAGTAGCGCGGTGTCCGGGCGGCGCCTGTCGCCAGCACGCGCTCAAGGGACGTTCCCGCACACCCGCGCAAACGCAGGCTCCTGTGTGCGGGCTCCTGTGCAGCTCGGCGTAGGCTCTCGCTTCGGGCGGTTCGTGTCGTCCATTAGCCATCAGGAAAGGATGCGCCGATGCTCTTTCACGTCACCTGGGAATTCATCGACACGAGCGAGGACGGCATTCGCCGGTCGCTCGAAGTCTTCTCGAAGTGGCAGCCGCCGGCTGGCGCGGAGTTCAAGGGCTTCTACGGCTTCGCGGATGGTGGCGGGGGTGTGGCGCTGATCGAGGCCGATAGCGCCGCGACTCTCTCCCGCACCGCTGCACCCTGGGCGCCGTGGCTGCGTTTCACAACGACCCCGATCGTGCCAATTGAGGAGTCGTCCGCGATCGCTGGGGAGGCAGTCGCCTTCCGCGACTCGGTCAGCTAGACACAGGACGTGCGGGTGGAGGAGGGACTCCTCCACCCGCGAGGCTACCGCTCCTCTCAGGGGACGTTCCCGAACGCAGGGGACGTCCCGAACGCTGGCCCACCCTCTGGCTTCGACTGCAGCGGCCTCGCGAGCTACGCGTACGCACAGGCAGGTCGGCATCTCCGTTCCGCACTAGGAGCCGAACCACTAGGAGGCGCGTTAGCGGACTTCGCCCGGACGCTCTTGGCCACGCGGCAGATTACGGACGCGGCCGGTTGGGGTCTCCGGATGCGCTGTGTTGATCTGGCGGGAAGGGTCAGCACGAACCCCGAACCCAACGGTCTGGAGATGAAGATGGCGCAGAAGTGGGAGTACCTGGTGGTGCCCCTGGCGGATGCCGGGCGGCTGAAGAAGAAGTCGGTTGATCTCAGCCCTGACCGTCTCAATCAGCTTGGCTCCGAGGGCTGGGAGGCAGTCGGTCTGACGCTCAAGAAGGGTGACCTGATCGCGTGGCCAGTCGTCCTGCTGAAGCGCCCTGTGGACTAGTCACAGCACTACGGGGCGCGTTAGCGCAGTAGCGGTCCTGCGCCGTCTCTCAACCTCCCGTTACGAGGGGAGAAACCCGAGCTGACGCAGCCAGATCGCCGTGTCCCAATACTCGGTCCAACGGACGACCTTTCCCGCGTCGTCGAGCGTGATGAGGGTCGCGCCGCGGACGGTGAAGGCGCGCCCGCTCGCCGGCATGTTCGTGAGGTCTCCCGAATGAGTGCCCGACATCTCCCACTCCCCGACCGCCGACTCACCCGCACCGAAGCTCGACCGAAGCGCCACCACGAAATCCGGGACTGCATCGAAAAACGCTTGGCCGAAGGCGCGCACCTCTTGCGGCCCACGATTGATCACCCCAATCGCGACGTCCTCGTGAACGCAATCCTCAGCGCACAGCGCCGCCCAGGCAGCCGCGTCCCGGGCCGAGAGGGACGCGGCCCACTGTTCGAGTACTCCCACGCCGTGATGCATTGGTTTCCCTTTTCATCTCGTTTTCGAGCCGAACCTTCTCGCATCCCGGATATGCAACCTGGAGCCGCATCGTACCGTCAGGTGCCGTAGCGCGAGGAGTCACGTTTTGCGCAGTAAGTGGGTTCGAGGCATCCCCGACACTTGCGCGAGAGCACACTCGCAACCGTAGACTCGCAGGGCCAAGCGATGGGAAGGGGAGTTCCATGGCAATCGGTATTCGCGTGAGGTTCAGCGGCGGAACCCAGGAGCAGTACGACGCGGTCCACGGTTTCATGGGGATTGACGGAAATCCACCAGAGGGTCTGATCTTCCACGCGGCGGGTCCGATCGATGGTGGGTGGGGTGTACTGGACTTCTGGGAGTCGCGTGACGCCTTCGACCGCTTCGTGGGCGGCAGGCTTCAACCCGCGCTCCAGGAGCTGGGTGATCGCGCTCCGCAGGGTCCGCCGGACATCCACGAGTTCCCGGTGCACCACATCACCAAGCCTTAGCTGTTCTCGGGGGCTGGCTTCTTAAGATTGGTCGCCGTCGCACTAGGGATTACGGCTGCGGTGACCTCCGGCGCGGCGTCGAAGGAGGGGAGCTGGAGGCCGATTCGACGCTTTGTCCCAGGCGATGAGGGACTCTCGCTTAGGCCAGCAAGATGTGAGCCCTGGGAACTACTTGGGCTGTGGCCCGGGTGGCCCAACAAACCCGGTGCACCGAGACGGCCGATACCCTTTACTCATGTCGAAGCGAGGGGCAGTGGGAGGCGGCCGTGATCCTCGATCGCCTCGCCCAGGTCGTCGCGAACGGCGAGATAACAGCGCCCTCCGGATTCGTCAGGCGCCTCGAGGGAGCCGCGGCGGCGCTCAAGGTGATGAGCCGGGCGCCCAATCGCCAAGGCCGGGGCCGTCGGTTGTGAAGCCCGGCGCCGTCGTCGCGTGGTCTGCCCTCAGTAGTGGAGCACGCGCGTGAACAGCATCTTTCCGGTGATCTGTTGCGAGGCGATCGAGGAGTCCACAGCGTTCTACGCGGACCTCCTCGGCCTCGAGGTGACCTTTGAGAGTGGCTGGTACACGCTTCTGCGCGCACCCGGGCGCGCCCAGGTCCAGCTCGGGCTCGTGCGTCGGGAGCATCCCTCGGTGCCCGAAGCCTTTCGCCGCCCGCCCCAAGGGGTCATCGTCACGGTCGAGGTGCACGACGTCGATGTCGTCCATGCCAGGGCCAGGGCTGCCGGCCGGCCGTTTGTGCAAGAGCTCCGTGATGAGGAGTTCGGCCAACGCCACTTCATGGTGGCCGATCCCGACGGCGCGCTTGTGGATGTGGTCATGAGCATCCCGCTCTCGCCGACGTTCGCCCGCGAGGTGGCCGCGTTCCGGCGGCGCCGAAGAACTCCGACGACCAGCGCACACCAAGCGCAGGAGCCGTAGCGCCGACGCTCTTTCGCCAAAGGAGAGCTCCTCATGACGGGAACGACGTGCGGTGTCCGTCCGTCCGACCGTTGCGATGCGGGCGAGACGGCGCTCGCCGGGAAGGTATCCGAGCTCGCTGTCGATGAACGCGCTCTCCGCAATCAGCGCGTTTCCGACTGACGGTCGAGGAAATCCGCGCTCGTCTGGCCGACCTCGATCAGGTGCCCATCCGGATCGCGGAGGTAGCAGCGGATCTCGGCTCCGCGGTCTTGCGGCGGGGTGAGGAACTTGGCCCCGCGCGCGCTCCACTGCGAGTACACCGCTTGGATGTCCGCAACGCGGATGTTGAGGAATGCGCTCGTCCGGTCGGGGTCGGAGGGCGTCTCGAGCGTGACCGTCGGCTTGTCCTCGGTAGGTCCGCCGCCGACGTTAATCGTCACCCAGCCGTTTGCGAGCGCCACGATCGTCGGCTCACCCTCGAGCACGGTCTCGCCGCCGAGCACTTCGGTGTAGAAGCGACACGAGCGCTCCACGTTGTCGGAAACGATGAAGTGCGTGAGCAGGATCCCTTCCTTTGGTGCAGGGAACTCGGCCATGTGCAGCCTCCTCGGTCGGTTCGTTTGTCGATCCGTTCATGATCGTCGCGCAAACGCCTTACCGTGACTAGGCTCCCGCCGACAACCCACCCCTGCTCGCCGGACCTCGATGAGTCATGCATGGACAGACTCAGCACCGCCTTAGCGAGCCCGGTACCGCGAGGCCGCCGCACGGACGACGGTTCGGATCTGATCGGGTGCAACGACCGGATGATCAAGCGCGCTCTCGGTCGTGCGTGATCTCCTCGCCGAGCGCGCGCCGTTCGACCGCGCGGACGTGCTTTTCGGGCACCGTAACCCACTCGCCCTTCGCGATCTTCGAGCCGCCCTCGCTGATCGCGGTCGCGATCCGCTACGAAGTGCTCGGAAGAAGACCCGACCGATTGCCACCGGCGTCTTTTGGTTGCCCGCGTGCTGAACGACCGCGATAATCGCGTTGTGCATCTGCGTGGTGATGGAACAGTGCAGCCGGAGACAGCACTCGGCGCTTGGCACAGGGGGACATCTTCAACGGCTTCGAGGAGAAGGAATGGAGATCTACTCGATCGGCTTCACACAGAAGTCGGCCGGTGAGTTCTTCCATCTTCTGAAGTCGCGCGGAATCAGGCGCCTGCTCGACGTCCGCCTGAACAACGTCTCGCAGCTGGCCGGCTTCTCGAAGCGAGACGATCTCGCCTACTTTCTTCACGAGATCGTAGGGGCGGACTACCGGCACGAGCCGATGCTGGCGCCCACGCAGGAGATTCTCGATGCCTTCAAGAAGCGGAAGGGCAGCTGGGCCGAGTACGAGCGTGACTTCAACGCGCTGATGGCCGAGCGAGAGATAGAGAAGCGGCTTCACCGGACCTCGTTCGAGCTGCCGACGGTATTGCTCTGCAGCGAGCCGACGCCGGAGCACTGTCACCGCCGCCTCGTGATCGAGTACCTGGATCGCCACTGGGGCGGCCTAAAGGCCGTCCACCTGTAGCCTGGCGCTCGCTCGGCGCCGTGAGCCGGCGCTACAGTTTCGGGCCCGTGCCCGAGGTCGACCTTCGTTGTCCTGGCCAGTTCCCGCACGGGAGGCGGCCGGTGCATCGCGGGCTACCAGCACTGATCTGGGTTCGTGGATCGATGCGCAGCCGGGCGAGTGGCTCCCGTGAGGGGTGGTCCGGCGACCCCGTCCCCGCCGGATGACAGACTGCGCGGGTGAGCGCCGCGGAGGAGGGGCAGCCCCGGCCCGAGGAGACCGTGACCGCTGTCGGAAGGCGCCGCGTGCACGTGCCCGACGCGCTCGCGCGGGGGGTGCTCACCTTGCTCCTGCTGGGCCTGATCGCGTGGGTGCTGCTCGCCAACGTCGGGGACCTCGAGGAGGTCGGGGCTGCCCTCGCCGAGGTCTCGCTCCAGGCGGGCGTGCTGCTCGTCGCGCTGCTGCTGGTGGTGCAGGTCCTGATCGCCGCCCAGCTCGCGATCACGGTCCCGGGCCTCGGGATGCCGCGCGGCCTCGTTGCGGTCGAGGGCGCCGCGGCCGTCTCCAACACGGTCCCCGGCCCCTCCGGCACTGCCACCCGGCTGGGGATGCTGCGCTCCTGGGGCTTCTACACCGACGACTTCGCGCGGAGCTGGCTCTTCACCAGCTCGCTGACCAACCTGACCGTCCTCGTCATGCCGATCTTCGCGGTGCTGATCGCGGCGGCGGAGGGGCAGATCTCGACGGGGATCGTGGTGCTGGCGGCGGTCGGCCTGGTGGTGTCGGCTGCGGGGATCGTGCTCGTCTGGCTCATGCTGAGGAGCGAGACCTTCTCGCGCCGGGTGGGGACGCTCACGGGACGGTTCGCGCGCTGGGCGCGGGGGATCGTCCACCGCCGTCCCAGCGAACAGGACTTCGCCGAGGCGGCCGTCCGGTTCCGGAACGATCTGCGACAGACCTGGTCCGAGCGCGGCGGCCGCGTGCTGGCCGCCGTGCTCGGCGTCTACGTTCTGAACGGCATCATGCTCGCCATCTCGATGAGGGCCGTCGGCCTGGGCACCGATGACCTCCCCGTCGGCTCCATCGCCGTCGTCTACACGCTCGTGCGGCTGCTGACGATCGTCAACTTCACGCCGGGGGGCGTTGGCGTGACGGAGGCGCTCTACGTCTCGGGCTTCCTTGCGGTCACCGGCGGCTCCGATGAGTCGCAGATCGTTGCGGGCGTAATTCTGTTCCGCGGCCTCACCTACGCCGGGCCCATCGTGCTCGGTGTCTTCGCCCTGCTGCTCTGGCGCTTCCGTAGGTCGTGGCGCGTGGCCCCGCCCTCCGAGCCGGTGGGAGCCGCCGGGGTGGGGGCCGTAATCTCCGACCGCGAGCCCCCCCAGGCCGCTCAGGGCGGAAGCGTGCCGCGCCGACCGCCCCCGGACCCGTAGCGCCCGGCGCCCGGGGCGACCCCGTGGTTGGGCCGTACTTTGGGTGCCCCGGAACCTGACTGAACGCGGTTCGGATCGAGCGAGCGAAAGATCGAAGAGGGGCATTCCGCCAGTGCGGCCTGGGGGTTTTTCAGAAGCGTTCAAGAGCATCCTGAATGCCCTGGCGGTCAACGCGGCGTTCATCGGTGGTCGAGGTCGCGGTCCGCCGCGTCGCTGCGTCACATCCCGATGTCGGGCGGATCGGTGGCTGGAACGCTGGGCAAACTCCACACGAGAGGAGTCCCCGTGAGCAAGAAGGTCAAGCTGTTCGAACGCGAGTCGAGTCTCAGTCGTCACGAGGCCGCCGCGTTGCTTCGTCGCATCGAGGAGCATTGCGAGCCGATCGCAATCGAGATCGAAGCCACTCACAAGAACGACCGCACGGAGCTCGAGATCGAAATGACATGGACTGGTGGCGCACCGGCGCTCCAGCCCCCGAGCTGATGGCGATCGTCGGGATGATGCGCTCAGGGGTCGTTTCGAGCCCGTCACATGCATCGACGACCTCCTTGATGAACATCGGGGTCTTTGTCGCCGCCTCGAATCGCGATCGCGCGAGTCAGGCCCTGACGACGACCGACGCTCCGCGCCAATCGCAGCGGCCTTGCCGCTGGAAGCGGACCTGGGATGATCGGCCCCATGGTCATTTCCGAACGGGGGACCGTGCTCCTCGGACGGGCGGAGGAGTGCGCCCGCATCGACCGCCTGCTCGCGGACGCGCGCACCGGCTCGAGCGCAGTCCTGGTCGTCGGCGGTGAGCCGGGCATCGGCAAGACGGCCCTGCTCGAGCAAGCCAAAGCACGTGCCCGAGAGGCGGACATGACCGTGATCGCCGCGCGCGGCGTTGAGTCCGAGGCACAGGTCCCATTCGGTGGGCTCCTCGAACTGCTGAGGCCGGTGCTCGGAGCGCTCGAGCGCCTGCCGGAGCCGCAGGCCTCCGCGTTGCGAGGCGCCCTGGCGCTCGGACCCGCCCGACCGACCGACCGTTTTGCCATCGGCGCCGCAACGCTCAGTCTGCTCGCGGCCGAGGCCGAGCATGCCCCACTGCTCGTCGTGCTCGACGACGCGCACTGGCTCGACGACTCGTCGCTCGCTGCAGTCCTCTTCGCGGCGCGCCGGCTGCTGGTCGACCCGATCGCGGTGCTGCTCGCGATGCGCAGCGGCGAGGCTCCGACGATCGAGGCGGCCGGGCTGCCGCGGCTCGAGCTCGCGGGCGTCGAGCCCGGGGCCGCGGCGACGATCGTGGCGCGGCACGCGCCCGATCGGCTGGCGCCCGGCACCACCGAGCGCGTCCTGTCGATTGCGGCCGGCAACCCGCTGGCGCTTGCGGAGCTCGCCGCCGGCGGAGCCCATCTCGAGGACGAGCCGGGGAGTGCGCCCCCTCCGGTGCAGACCAGCGTCGAGCTCATGTACCGACGCCGGATCGATGCCCTGGATGCCACCGAGCGCTCGATGCTGATGCTCGCGGCCGCCGACGAATCCGGGGAGCTGCCGGTCATCGACGCGGCGGCGGCGACCCTCGGTCTCGACCTCCACGCGCTCGAGGCGGCCGAGCGGGCGGGGCTGATCTCCATCGGCCCTGGCCGAGTGGAGTTCTGCCATCCGCTCGCCCGTGCCGCCGCCTACCGCGCGTGCTCACCGGGGGAGCGCCGGGCGGCGCACGGGGCGCTCGCCGGGGCGCTCCTGCACGAGTCACAGGCCGACCGTCGCGCCGGTCATCTGGGCGCCGCGGCGCTGGGGCCCGACGAGACGGCGGCGTCCGCGCTCCAGGCGGCGGCCGCTCATGCGCGCGGGCGCAGCGCCTACGCGGCTGGGGCAGCGGCAGCCGAGCGCGCCGCCCGGCTCACGCCGGCGGGCGAAAAGAGGGCCGAGCGGCTCCTCATGGCCGCCGAGGCGGCCTGGCTGAGCGGCGATGTCGAACGGACGACTCGGGCGCTCGACGAGGCGCTGACCCTCGGCGCGGGTGGGCGCCTGCGCGCCGAGGTGCAGCGCCTGCGGGGTGAGGTCGCGATGCGCGCGGGGTTCGTCGTGGAGGCGTACGAGATTCTGGTCGAGGGCGCCGGCGCCATCCAGGACGATGATCGGAACCTCGCGCTGGTCATGTACGCGGAGGCGGCCGAGGCATGCGGCTACGCCGGGCGGCCGGAGGTGATGCTCGCGACCGCCATGCGCGCGTGGGATCTCCTCGCTCCGCAGGCCGGCGAGGTCGAGGTGTTCTGCGCGAATCTCGCGCTCGGCACCGCGCTGGTGCTGAACGGGCGTGGAAGCGAGGGCTCCTCGCATCTTCGTCGCGCGGTCGCCGTGCTCGAGCAGTCCGACGTCCTCTCCCGCGATCCGCGGATGCTCTCCGATGCCGCACTGGGGCCGCTGTGGCTGCGGGAAGCGGCGACGGGGCAGGGTCTGATCGCTCGTGCCATCGAGTCGGCCCGCGCCCAGAGCGCGCTCGGTGAGCTGCCGTTCGCGCTGGTACTCGCCGCGCGCGACGCGGCGACCAGCGACCGCTGGGCCCTCGCCGACGCCCTCTACGACGAGGCGATCCGCCTGGCGCGGGAGACCGGGCAGACGCTGGCGCTGTGCGGCGCGCTCGCCGGGCTGGCGTGCCTGGACGCGCGCCGCGGGCGGGAGGAGGCATGCCGGCGCCACGCCGGCGAGGCGATTGCGATTGCCGGCGAGCGCGAGCTCGGGCTGCTGCGCATGTGGGCGCTCGATGCGCTCACCGACCTCGCGCTGGGGCTCGGCCGGCCCGGTGAGGCGATCGCCCCGATCACCGAGAAGCTCGCCCTGCTCGACGCTCTGGGGATCCGGGATCCCGATGTGTCTCCGATGCCCGAGCTCGTGGAGGCCCTCGTCCGCATGGGGCGGGGGATCGAGGCGCCGGGCGGGCTCGAAGTCTTTGGGCGGCTTGCGGAAGAGAAGGGACAGCCCTGGGTCCTCGCCCGCGCGGGGCGCTGCCGTGCTCTGCTCGCCGGCGATGAGGAGCTGGAGCGGGCCTTCACCACCGCGCTCGATCAGCACGCGCGCACGCCGGACCGCTTCGACGAGGCCCGCACGCGCCTCTGCTACGGGGAGCGGCTGCGCCGCGCGCGCCGCAGAGCGCAGGCCCGCACGCAACTGCGGGCCGCGCTGGACGCCTTCGACGAGCTGGGCGCCGACCCCTGGGCTGAGCGCGCCCGCGCCGAGCTTGCTGCGACCGGCGAGACCGCCCGCCGGCGCGACGCGAGCACGGCGGACCTCCTCACCCCTCAGGAGCTCCACATCGCCATGACGCTGGCGGAGGGCCACACCACGCGCGAAGCGGCGACGAAGCTGTTCCTGAGCCCAAAGACCGTCGAGTACCACCTGCGCAACGTCTACCGCAAGCTCGGGGTGCGCTCGCGCGACGAGCTCGCGGCGGTCCTGCTGGGCCCGACCCCCCTGAATCGACGCTCCGAAGGCCGGGACACGTTGAGGGAGGGCTCCTGAGGCGATGGACGCGCGCTCGTCCTACGGTCGTCCGGTCAACACACGAAGGGAGGCATGACCATGACGACCGAGACCACAACTCCCCTCGACGAGGAGCGGGTCGGCGCATTCGTGGGCCAGGTGCTCGGCGAGCTCGGCGCGACGCTGAACGCCGCGCTCGTGGTGACCGGGGATCGCCTCGGTCTCTACAAGGCGATGGCCGGGGCGGGCCCGCTGACCCAGGGCGAGCTGGCCGAGCGCACCGGGACGAGCGAGCGCTACGTCCGCGAGTGGTTGAACGCCCAGGCGGCGGGCGGCTATGTCACCTACGACGCCGGGACGCAGCGCTATGCGCTACCGCCCGAGCACGCGGTTGCACTGGCAGACGAGAGCAGCCCGTACTTCCTGCCCGGCGCGTTCGAGCTCATGACGGCCATCGTCCGCGACGAGCCGAGCATCCGAGAGGCGTTCCGCAGCGGAGCGGGCGTCGGCTGGCACGAACACAGCGACGGCGTCTTCGAGGGCTGCGAGCGGTTCTTCCGCCCCGGCTACGCGGCCAACCTCGTGCCCTCGTGGATCCCGGCGCTGGACGACGTCGAGGCGAAGCTGCGCGCCGGCGGCACCGTGGCCGACGTCGGCTGCGGGCACGGCGCCTCGACGGTCCTCATGGCCGAGGCGTACCCCGCCTCGACCTTCGTGGGCTTCGACTACCACAGCGCCTCGATCGAACGGGCCCGCGAGCGGGCGCGAGGCCGCCGGTCTGTCGGACCGCGTCCGATTCGAGACCGCCTCGGCGCAGCGCTATCCGGGCACCGGCTACGACCTCGTGGCCACGTTCGACTGTCTCCACGACATGGGCGACCCCGTGGGCGCCGCTCGCCACGTGCTCGGATCGCTGGACGGCGACGGCACCTGGCTCATCGTGGAGCCGTTCGCCAACGACCGCGTCGAGGACAACCTCAACCCGGTCGGCCGCATCTACTACGCGGCCTCGACCCTCCTCTGCACGCCCGCCTCGCTCTCCCAGGAGGTCGGCCTGGCGCTCGGCGCGCAGGCCGGTGAAGCGCGCATTCGCGACGTCGTCACCGCCGGGGGCTTCACGCGCTTCCGGCGTGCGGCGGAGACGCCGTTCAACCTCATCTTCGAGGCGCGTCCGTGACGGCGGCGACGGTCTTGCGGGAGGCGGGCGCGCGTGAGCAGACGCGCGCCCGCTACCCGGACCAGGAGGGCTTCGTCGAGCGCGACGGCGTCCGTCTCTTCTACGAGGTCTACGGCCGAGGCGAGCCGACCGTCCTCCTACTGCCGACGTGGTCGATCGTCCACTCGCGCCACTGGAAGGGGCAGATCCCGTACCTGTCCCGCCATGCCGCGGATCGTGACCTTCGACGGGCGCGGCAACGGGCGGTCCGATCGCCCACCGGGCGTCGAGGCGTACTCCCAGGCGCAGTTCGCCGCCGACGCCCTGGCCGTGATGGATGCCACTGCAACCGACCGAGCCATCGTCGTCGGCCTCTCCGCCGGCGCCCAGTGGGGCTCCCTGCTCGCCGCCGGCCACCCCGACCGAGTGAGCGGCGCCGTCTTCATCTCCCCCTCGATCTGGCTCGCCTCCCCGCATGCCGAGCGCACCGTGCACTCCTTCACCGAGCCGCTCGACACCGACGACGGCTGGGCGAAGGAGAACGTCCACTACTGGCTCCGTGACTACCGTGGCTTCCTCGAGTTCTTCTTCGGCCGCTGCTTCACCGAGCCGCACTCGACGAAGCAGATCGAGGACTGCGTGGGCTGGGGTCTCGAGACCACTCCCGACACGCTCGCGGACACGAGACAGGCGCTCGTCCACGGCAGCCCGGAGGCGTTTCGCGAGGCATATGCGCGCATCCAGTGCCCCGTGCTGGTGATCCACGGCGACCAGGACGCGATCTCGCCACCGGCACGGGGTGCCGCCCTGGCCGAGGTGACGGGCGGTCGGCTCGTGACGATCGAGGGCGCCGGCCACATGCCGCACGCGCGCGACCCGGTCAGGGTCAACCTCCTCCTGCGGGAGTTCGCGGCGCCCCGGCCGCCCGCCGCTCGCTGGGTACGGGGACGCCGACGCCCCAAGCGGGCGCTCTTCATCTCCTCGCCGATCGGGCTGGGCCACGCCCGCCGCGACGTGGCGATCGCCCGCGAGTTGCGCACGCTGCACCCGGACCTGGAGATCGACTGGCTCGCCCAGAGCCCCGTCACGACGATGCTCGAGGCCGAGGGCGAGCGGATCCACCCTGCCAGCGCCCACCTGGCCGTCGAGTCGCACCACATCGAGTCGGAGTCCGCCGAGCACGACCTCCACTGCTTCCAGGCGTGGCGGCGGATGGACGAGATCCTCGTCGCGAACTTCATGGTCTTCCACGATCTTGTGAGCGATGAGGCGTACGACCTGTGGGTCGGAGACGAGGCGTGGGAGCTCGACTACTTCCTGCACGAGAACCCCGAGCTCAAGTCGGCCGCGTACGTCTGGCTGACCGACTTCGTGGGCTGGCTGCCGATGCCCGACGGCGGCGAGCGCGAGGCCGTCCTCACCGCCGACTACAACGCCGAGATGATCGAGCACATCGGACGACACGGCCGCGTCCGCGACCGCGCGATCTTCGTCGGCGACCCGGATGACATCGTGCCCGCGCGCTTCGGCGCCGACCTGCCGATGATCCGTGACTGGACCGAGGAGCACTTCGACTTCGCCGGCTACGTCACCGGCTTCGACCCGGCCGAGCACGCCGACCGCGAGGCCCTGCGCGCCGAGCTCGGCTTCGGCGACGAGGAGCGGGTGTGCGTGGTGACGGTCGGCGGCTCGGGCGTCGGCGAGCACCTGCTGCGGCGTGTCGCGGCGGCCTACCCGGAGGCCAAGCGACGGGTGCCGGCGCTGCGAATGATCGTGGTCGCCGGCCCGCGCATCGACCCGGCGTCCGTGCCGCGCGAGGACGGGCTCGAGGTGCACGCGTACGTGCACGATCTCTACCGCCACCTCGCCGCCTGCGACCTCGCCGTGGTCCAGGGCGGTCTGACGACCGCGATGGAGCTGACGGCGGCCAAGCGGCCGTTCCTCTACTTCCCCCTGCGCCACCACTTCGAGCAGTGCTTCCACGTCCATCACCGCCTGTGCCGCTACGGGGCGGGGCGGCGCATGGACTTCGCCGTGGACGGCCCGGAGCAGATCGCCGAGGCGATCGCGGAAGAGATCGGGCGGGGGGATGTCGCCTACCGGGATGTCGAGAGCGACGGGGCCGCACGGGCCGCCGCTGCCATCGCCGAGCTGCTGTAGGAACTACGGCGGGCTCGCCTCCGCCGCCGGGGCGGGCATGTCGAACGAGCCTTCTGCCTGACCGGCCGCCCGGGCTCGGGCGATATCGCTCGAGATATGCACCACAGCCGAGGTGAGCGGCGCCGCCAGGATGAGTCCGACCATGCCCAACAGCGCCCCACCTGAGATGGTGACGATCAGCACCGCGAGCGGGTTGAGGCTCAGCGTCGCGCCGAACGCGATGGGCTGGACGACCTGCTGGAGCATCCCGTTCGCCAGCACGACCGCGATCAGCATGACGAGGGCGGCGGACTTGCCCTGCGAGGCGAGCGTCAGGACGACCGCGTACGTGCCGGACACGAAGGCTCCGATGAACGGGATGTAGGCGGTCACGAAGGTGACCACCGCTATCGACCCGGCGAGGGGCACGTCAAGTGCCAGCGCGGTAAGGCCCACGACCACCGCATTGAACGCCGCGACGATCGAGACCCCGAAGAAGTACCTCCGGAGGGAGGTCAGCACGTTGCCGGTCACGATCGCCGCGACGGCACGGGGGATCCCGAGGTGCCCGTCGACGAAGCGCTTGATCGTCGGTCCGTCCTTCAGGAGGAAGAACAGGCTGAAGAAGGTGAACGACAGGAAGAACGCGAGCGACGTGAGGCCCTGGATCCCGCCGGCGAGCCCGTTCAGCAGCTTCCCGCCCATCGCCTGGACCGCATTGGCCAGGTCCTGCGTCGGTTGCTCGGTCCCGTCGACGCCGGCGTCCTTCGCCCACCCCTGGATCGTGTCCAGCGCCTGCGACGCCAGATCCTGGATCTGCCCCTTGTTCGCGACGATGCCGTTGACGCAGAGCAGGAAGATGAGGGCCGCGAGCGCCGCGAAGGAGAGAAGGACGATCCCGGCCCCCGCCGCGCGCGGGACTCGGTGGGCCTGCAACTTCGCCACCACGGGCGAGGCCACGGCCGCGACGATTCCCCCCGCGAGCAGCGGCATGACGATCGTTGACAGGAGGCCCAGGAGAACGACCACCCCGGCCAGCACGACGAGGAGGCCGACGATGATCCAGGCGAGCAGGCCCAGGTCGCGCAGCCACCCCGGCGGCGCGAAGACGCTCCCGAGCGTCCTCGCGTCGAGGAAGGGAGGCGCTTCCTGCGTGGGAGCGGCGCCCTCGGAGTCAGCACGGCGGAGCCTGAACTTCAACGGATCACGGGTGCCGGTCGCTGCCTCGCCAGGCCACCGGCGGGACGGGTGAACAAGGAACTACCGCCCGGGGCATCTGGGCGCAGAAGGTCAGCCTTTGCATGGACCCATGCCCCTTCCTGTCGGCGCAGACTCCAGAGGGTGGAAGCGACCGCAGCATAACGGCCGGCTCGGCGTCGCCCGCGTCGATGCATCCTCGCCGCGACGGGATCGAGGCGTCTCGGCCCAAGTGGCGAGCGGAGCCACAATCGCCGTCGTTTCGCGCTCAATATGATTGGCCTCATGGCGGCGCCCGACCCCCTTCGCTGGCGCCCCGAGGCGCCGAAGATACGACCCGTCCGAGTCGTCGTCTCGTGGCTCGTATCGGCCCTGGCGCTGCTGTTCGCGGCGTGGGTCGTTCCCCACGTCGCGATCCCGAGTTTCTGGGGGGGCCTGTTGACCGCGGCCATCGTGGCCGTGGTGAACGCCGTCGTCCCGCCGGTCGTCGCGGCGCTGCGGCTGCCGTTCACTGCCCTGCTGGGCTTCGTCTTGGTGCTCTTCGCCGATGCGGCAGCGCTCCTCATCGCGTCAGGCGTCGATGACCGCGCAATCCAGGTGGATTCCTTCGGGTGGGCGCTGCTGGCCGCGCTGATCGCCGCCGCCGCGACGGTCGCCCTCGACACCATCCTCGGCACGGACGACGACGACACCTACACCCTGCGCGTCACGCAGCGGATCGCACGGCGGCAGGGCATCGAGGCGCAGACCGACACGCCTGGGATCATCTTTCTCGAGATCGACGGACTCGGGCTGCCGGTGCTGCGGAGCGCGATGCGCGACGGCAGCGTGCCGGCCATGGCGGCGTGGGCGCGGCAGGGCAGCCACCGGCTGATGGAGTGGGAGACGGACCTGTCCTCCCAGACCGGGGCGAGTCAGGCGGGCATCCTTCTCGGCTCGAACGAGGACATTCCCGCCTTCCGCTGGGTCGAGAAGGCGACGGGCACGCTGATGACCTGCTCGGCGCCGGGCGACTGCGCCGAGATCGAGCGGCGCCACGCCTCAGGCATCGGGCTCCTCGTGAACGGCGGCACGAGCCGCGGCAACCTGCTCTCCGGCGAGGCCGACGAGTCGATCCTGACCGTCAGCCGGATGGAGGCGGAGAAGAAGGCGAACCCCGGCTACCGCGCGTTCTTCGCCAACGGGTTCAACGTCTCGCGCGTGGTGGTGCTCATCGTCTGGGAGATCGTCCTCGAGGTGGTCGCCGCATCCCGAGCGAAGCGGCGAGACGTCCAACCGCGCGGTCACCGCGGGGGCAGCTATCCGTTCCTGCGTGCCGCGATGTGCGTGTTCGTGCGAGATCTGATCGTGTACGGGGTCCTGCAGGACATGATGCGGGGCCGTCCGGCGGTGTACGCGACGTTCGCGAGCTACGACGAGGTAGCCCACCACTCCGGCCTCCAGCGCCCGGACACCCTCGAGGCCCTGCGGAAGGTCGACCAGCATTTCGCGCGCATCGATCGTGCCCGCCGCTATGCGCCGCGCCCCTACGAGATCGTCGTGCTGTCCGACCACGGCCAGACCCAGGGCGCGACCTTCAAGCAACGCAACGCCTACGGCCTGGAAGACCTCGTTGAACGGTCGCTCGACACGGGCAGCGTCACCGGCGGCGCGGGAGGCGACGAGCAGAACGCGATGGTCGGCCTGGCGCTCAACGAGGCGACGGGACGCAAGGCCAAGCGCGCCAAGAACGACGTCTCGGACCGGCAGGTGGTGGTGCTGGCGTCGGGGAACCTGGGGCTCGTCTACCTCATGGAGGAGAAGCGGCGGTTCACCATGGAGGAGATCGCGGAGCGCCACCCGCAGCTGCTGACGGCGCTCCGCGAGCACCCGGATGTCGGATGGATACTCGTCCGATCGTCCCAGCGCGGCCCGGTCGTCCTGGGTGCACGGGGTGACCACGAACTCGCCACCGGCCGCATCAACGGCGAGGACCCGCTTGCGAACTTCTCCGCCAACGCGCCGGGACACCTGCTGCGGACCGACGGCTTCGCGCACGTCGCGGACATCATGGTCGGGAGCTTCTTCGACCCCGACCTGGACGAGGGCTGCGCGTTCGAGGAGCTCATCTCCTTCCACGGCGGACTGGGCGGACCACAGACCCGGCCCTTCGTGCTCTTTCCCACCTCGCTTCCCGAGCCGGACGAGCCGGT
Organism: uncultured Thermoleophilia bacterium; assembly: GCA_963777565.1. GTDB lineage: Bacteria > Actinomycetota > Thermoleophilia > Miltoncostaeales > Miltoncostaeaceae > CALMEC01. The sequence goes on along the minus strand of CAVZQZ010000006.1, from coordinate 338,356 downwards.
GGTGGGGGCCGCCGCGCTCCATCGGTTGCTCGCCGGCTGGCGGAACCACCTGCAGGGCGACGGCACGGTCCCGCTCAGCCCGACCTGACGGGAGGATGCTCCAACGCGGACGGCGCTCGCACAGGAGGCAGACGCGGCGGGCACGCAGCTTGTCCGGGGGACATCTACACCGAGAACGCGACGAACACGACGGCGAACACGCCGGCGACGATGCCGGCCACGGCGAGCACGAGCATCGCCGAGCCCGACGACGGAAAGCCCTCGCCGCGCGAGATGGATTGTTCGACCATCCGGAAGCGCACCGTCCCGTAGACCGTCGCGGCGACGCCGGCGCCGGCGAGCATCACGCCGAGCACGATGTACGGCCAACTGGTCGCGCCCTCGATCGTGCTGGGAAGCAGCCGCCCAAGCGCGAAGCCGGCGGCCACGCCCGCGAGCCCCGTCCGCCACCACGCGAGGAAGGTCCGCTCGTTCGCGAGCCTGGTGCGCTCGACATCGAGCCCGCGCTTCTGTGCCTCGTCCACGGGCGGTATCAAAGCAGCCGGCGCCCCGAGGCGACGCTCAAGTGCTCCCCCGGCCCCGATGGGGCCCGTCGCGGAGAACCTGAAACTCGCAGTGCCCGGTGAAGCCCGCGCGGTCGTGCAAGAGCCAGGCGCGGATCACGCCGTTGTACAGATGTCGCGGACGTTCGCATCCGGCATCGGCCAACGCGGAATTGGGAGTCCGATTCGGTTGTTATCGCGATGTAAACGATCGTCACGCGCCGCAGGGCATCTCTGTAGCGTCGGCGAACGTTGGAATTGCCCTAACTCTGGAGGACCAATGAAACGCATCAGATCCCGGCTGCCCCGGCGCTGGGGCGTTGCCGTGCTCGCGGGCGGCATCGTCCTCGGTGCGGGCGCAGTGGCATCGGCCGATTCGCTCGGGCCGATCAACTTCGAGCCGCCCGCCTACACCCTCGGCAACATCAACAGCCAAGACGGTTGGTCGAAGACAGGACCGTACGATTCCGAAGTCGCGTTGATCGCGACGTTCCCGTGGGCGTCCCGCTACCACTTCGGGACGCAGGCGCTGCGCATCTCCGACGCGGTGTCCAGCGGCAGCTTCGGCGATCAGACGATCTCGCCCGGACTCACGCAACCGGCCGGCGAGGGAGTCGGGCAGCAGTCCCACTTCGAAGCCAGCTTCAAGATCGGCACCACCAAGCCCACGGAACAGGTGGGTCTTCACCTGTCGGTGAGCCCCGACGACGGGAACGGCTCGCGCATGAGCTACCTGCGCTTCGACGACAAGCCGGGTGGCGTGCACGTCTTCTTCGACGATGTCACGAACGCCGGGCCGCTTGGCACAACGTCGACCTTCAACGAGAAGAAGATCGCAGTCCTCAAGCGCAAGGAGGCACACAAGATCAAGTTCTCGATCGACTTCAAGGAGGGCCCCGCGAACGACGTCGTCAAGATCTACATCGACGGAAAGCTGAGGACCAAGGGGACCACCTGGGAGGACTACTACCGGTTCGATCCGGAGCAGAGCGGCAACGGGAACAAACTCTTCCCGACGAGCAAGCTGATCTTCCTGAGCCGAGGAAGCCAGAATCCCCTCAACGTCGGCCAGGGGTACCTGATCGACAAGGTCCGGCTGAGCTCCAGCAACCCGCCGCTGAGCAAGGCGGACTGCAAGCGCGACGGATGGAAAGTCCGCACGCGGGAAGACGGATCGCCCTTCAAGAACCAGGGCACCTGTATCAAGTACGTCAAGAAGCACGCCAGCGACGGTGGTCATGACTGGTTCCACCGTGGGGACCGTCATCACCACCGTTCGCCGCACTAACACGCAGTCACGCGCGATCGGATCTGTTCACCTCCGGTGCCTCGCACCGGAGGTGAACGAGCGCGCGTCATCCTCGCGAACTCGCATCGGGCGCCCCGCGGCCGGGGTGTCTCACTCGCCGAGAACCTTGTTGCGGCCCTCAGGAGGCGTCGTAGGTTCACTCCGACGAAGGCACTGGAACGGTGTCTGCCGCTCGCGTGCTCACGTCAACAAGACGCACATCGAGTGGGGAGGAGCGAGAAATGGGTGTTGACACGGGCGCGGTCTTCGATGGGATCGCCGCAGCCTGGACAGACGGTGACTTCAGCGCCCTAACCGATTTCGTCGCGGCGGACGTCAAGTACCACATGCCTCCGGTCGGTGACTTCGACCGCGACGGCCTCGGGCAGTTCATCACGGGGTTCGAGCGGCCTTCCCCGACTTTCAGGTGACGCTGGACGAGACGATCACGGAGGGAGAGCGGGTCGTCTGGCGCTGGCATTGCGAGGCGACGTTCTCCGGCGAGCCACCGGTGGTCCCGGTCGCGCCGACGGGCAGGCGAAGCGCGGCGAGCGGCACCATCGTGGCGCGATTCGACGACGGTCGGATTGTCGAGGCCTGGCACCACGGCGATTGGCTCAGCTGGCTCCAGGTGCCGCTCGGATAGGCCGCACCGGGCGGGTTCCGCGGGTCGCGAGCCAACCCGAGGAACCCGCCCGGCGGGTCGGGGCCGGCGCTACGCCGCCTGAGCCTCCGGCTCAGCCTCCATCACCGGCTCGGCCTCGACTTCGACGTCCGGCATCGAGCCCCGGTGGAAGCCGACCGCGGCGACCGCGACGCCGGCGGCCGCCACGACGAGCGACACGATGATCGCAGGCCGGAAGCCGTCGAGCAGCGCCTCCGGTGAGCCGTCCGTGCCGGTGTAGGCGTTGTTGACCGCGGTGACGATCGCGAGCACGAGCGCCCCGCCGAACTGGAACGAGGTGTTGAGCAGGCCGCCGGCGAGGCCCTGCTCCTCGGGTGCGATGCCGTTCGTGGCCGCGATGTTGAGCGGGCCGTAGGCGAGGGCGAAGCCCAGTCCGGCCAGCAGCATCGTCGGGAGCATCGGCGGTCATGTACGGGGAGTCGAGCCCGATCGGCAGGAACAGCGCGTACGCGCCCACGGTCGCCAGCATGCCGGCGAGGATCAGCCGGTTGACGCCGTAGCGCGCGACCAGGGGCGCCGAGTCGCGGCGCGAGGAGCGCCACCAGCAGCCCGCCCGGGAAGATCGCGAGCCCCGTCTCGAGCGGCGACCAGCCGCGCAGCTGCTGCATGTAGAGCGTCGCGATGAACTGGAAGCCGACCCAGCCGCCGAACAGCGACATCGCGCCGAGGTTCGCCCGCACCAGCGAGCCGGAGCGCAGGATGCCCAGCCGCACCAGCGGCGAGGGCGTGCGCCGCTCGACGGACGACGAAGCCGACAAGGAGCGCCGCCGCGCCCGCGAAGGAGCCGAGCGTGCGTGCCGACGCCCAGCCCTGCGTTCGGGTGCCTCGACCAGCGTGAACACCAGCAGCAGCATCGCCGCCGTCATGAGCACGGCGCCGGCCAGGTCGAACGCCTGCGTCCTGCGGGCGGCGGCGCCCGGTGTCGGGCACCAGGCGGATCGCCGCGAGCAGCGTCACCAGCGCGATCGGGACGGGCAGGAAGAAGACCCAGCGCCAGCCGATCTCGGTCAGCAGGCCGCCGAACACGAGGCCGAGCGAGAAGCCGGTGGCGCCGGTGGCCGTGTACACGGCGATCGCGCGGTTGCGCGCCGGCGCCCTCCGCGAAGCTGGTGGTGATGATCGAGAGCCCGGCGGGTGCCGTGAACGCCGCGCTCACGCCCTTGATGAAGCGGGTGGCGATCAGCAGCGTGCCGTCGTTGGCCAGGCCGCCGAGGCCGGAGGCGACGACGAACACGCCGAGCGAGATCAGGAACATCCGGCGGCGTCCGAGCAGGTCGGCGGCGCGTCCGCCGAGCAGCAGGAAGCCGCCGTAGCCGAGCACGTAGGCGCTGACGACCCACTGCAGCGAGCTCGTGGACATGCCCAGGTCGGTGCGGATGGAGGGCAGGGCGACGCCGATCATCGACACGTCGAGCGCGTCGAGGAAGAGGGCGCCGCAGAGCACGAGCAGCGCGCCCCACGCGCGCCTGCTGAGCCGATCGGAACCGGTGGTCGCGGTTGTCGGTGGCGAGGCGGATACGGACATGCGGATGCTCCTCGAGGTTCGTCGGCGACGCCGGAACTGGCGGAGAACGGCGCCATGCCGTATTGTTCGACGAGCATCGTACATACTTGTTCGACAATCGTCAAACAATGACCCCACGTGCATCGTCAACAGCGGCGTCCGAGCACTCCGGAGACATCCCGGACCTCGCGGGGATTCCGCTCGTCACCGTGCTGCACGCGCTCTCCGATCCGGTGCGGCTGGAGATCGTGAGCCAGCTCGCCGGATGCCGCACCGGCGACACGCTCGCCTGCGGCCAGATCGTGCTGCCGGTCGGCAAGTCGACCGCGAGCCACCACCTCAAGACCCTCACCGCCGCCGGCATCGTCGCCTAGCGCGAGGAGGGCACCCGCAAGCTCATCTGGCTGCGCAAGGACGAGCTCGAGCAACGCTTCCCGGGTCTCATCGACTCGGTTCTGCGCGCCGCCGCTCCCGCCGCCTGATCCCGGCTGCGGAGTCTGAGCGGTGTGAGCTCCCCCCGGGGTTAGCTCGGCAAGGTGATCGTCCGGGCCACGTTCGCGGCCCCCGCTCCGGCGACGTCGAAGGTCAACTTGATGCGCTGCCCCGGGCGGACGTGAACCGTGCGCGACCCGAACGGGGTCATGAGGACCGTATGGGTGCCCGCCCGCACCGCGAAGGGAACCGTCGTGCCCTGCACGACCAAGGTGCCGAGCGTGGCCCGCGAGCTTCGGATCGTGATCTTGAGAGCCGCCTGCAGGCGTCCGCCTACCGACCTGTCGAGATGCGGACCAAGCGAAATCGGAGGCACGCCGAGTCGTGGTGTGCGGGCTATGATCGCGCGCCAGCCCAACACGGTCCACACCCACGTGGGCGAACGGGAATCCGGCTGCGGGTCGCATCTTCCACGCCGGCGGGGCGATCTCTCGGGGCTGGCGTGTTCACGACTTCTGGGAGTCGTATGAAGCCTTCGACCGCTTCGTGCCCGGCAGGGTTCAACCCGCTCTCCGGGAGCTCGGTGTTCGCGGCCTGCCAAATCCGCTGGATGTTCACGAGTTCCAGGTGCACCGCATCACCAAGCCCGAGGTTTGGCCCCTTGATCAGGCGAGCGGCGCGGTAGCCCGACGCGGAGGAACACGGTACTCGCGCACTCCGTGGTGCGAGGGCGCCCCGGCTCTTGTTGGCGAAGCGGCGGCGGTGATCGCCACCATCTCACCCGCCATGTCGAAGTAGTGGTGGATCTCGGCGACCCTGAGGCGACGTCAAGGCTACGCGGCAGGCAGGATCGATTCGCCGAGGCCATCCGGCATGATGCTCGCGAAGATGCCCATGACCTCATCGCTGTACGGACTCGAGCCGGTAGTGGAGGTAAGGCCGCCGTCGACGGTGACGACCGAGCCGGTCACGTAGCTCCCCGCGTCGGACGCCAGGAGGAGCAGAGGCCCAACCAACTCCTCAGGGCGCCCGATCCGACCGAGCGGCGTTTGCTCATTGCAGCGGTCAAGCCACGCGGGGATCCCGAGGAAGCCATTGGTCATCTCGCTCGGGAACCACGCGGGGGCGATCGCGTTGACCCGCACGCCGCGGTCGGCCCAGGTCGCCCCCATGTGCCTGGCCATCTGGATTTGGGCCGCCTTCGCGGCGCAGTACGCCGGAGAGAAGCCGCGGTGCCCTGAGATTCCGGCGACGGAAGCGTTGATGATGATCGATCCCTTCCCGGCCGGAAGCATCCTTCGAGCGGCCGCGGTCAGGCAGTTGAACGTCGCCGTTACGTTCACGTCGATTCCGGCCGCAAAGAGCGCGGGGGGCGTCTTCTCGACGGCGGGCACACCCTCCGCGACGACGCCGGCATTGGCTACGAAGACGTCGATCGCGCCGAATTCCCCGATCGCGGCTTCGCACATCGCCTCGATCTGATCGGGCTGGGTGATATCGCATGGGGTGACGATCGACTTGGTCCCGGGTGGGAGGCCCGCCCGTACCTCCATGAGGCGATCCTCGCGCCGCGCAGCCAGGACGACGTTCGCGCCATTGGTCGCGAGGGCGTCGGCGAACGTGACGCCAAGGCCCGAGGATGCACCGGTGACAACAGCGGTCTTTCCGGTGAGGTCGAACAGGGAGGCGGCATCAAGTCGCTGTGTCGACATCGTTGGTCGCTCCTTCCGGTGAGGTTTGCTCAAGCGTGTCCCTTGGGATCTCACCAGAAGGAGGGTCGCGCCACTTGCTTTGAGACAGAGGGCAATCGCGACAAACTGCATGAACGTCCCTCGTAGTGCTGTGGGGTATGGGGAATGGCCGGTGCGTCAAGCGGAGGACAGCCCCCCTCTCTGCGCGTGGAGCTAGGGGGGCGGTGACGCGCCTCTACTCGCGTTGCTGCGCGAGCCGCTGTGGAGAGCCTGGCGACGAGCGGGGAACCCCGCTGAGGGGGCCGGTTCCCCGGATCTCGCTCGCCCGTTGTCCGGGGGACCGGCAATAAGGAGCTTCGGACGTTTCGGGTAGAACCCTTTCCCGGTCTTCCGCTCGACGGAACTTAGCTTCCCGGGAAGTCTCCTCCCGCCAACATCGGCGCGCTTAGCTTCGGACTCGGGCAATCAAGATGACGTGCACCGGCTCACTCCCAAACGCGCCGCGCCTAACGCTTCTCGATGTTGTGGACCTCGAAGATCTCCGGCGCGCCCGAAGATTCAATCCCGATTTCCGCTAACACGGGCCTCAGGCGCTCCTCAAAGGCGTCGAACTGGTCCTTCGAGTCCCAGATCTCGCTGACGCGGAGGTTCCCGTCGGACCCGAAGCAGACGTGGTAGTCGCACCCGTCTGGGGGAAACTCGAGACCAGCCTCCTCAATGGTGCGAATGGCCTCGTCGTACTTCTCGGCGGTCAGACGCCGGGGAGTGAAGCGGACGACGATGCTCATGGCGCGATCCTCCATGCTGGGGGTTTCACCGACCCTATCCGGCGTCTGCCCGGACGCAAGAGATTCTTGCCTCATCGAGGGAAGCCACGGTCGGCGGACACGATCTGGACGACCGGCGACGTTATGTGCAACTCCCACCGTGAAATCGGGGGATGATGCGAGAAGTGCGGGGGGACGGAAACCGCTTGATTCAGCCTTCGCGGTCCCGCATCGAGGGGGGTCCCGTCGAATCCGACGCCGGGTGGTGCCGTTCGTTGGGGGTCCAGGCACTCGTCCGCCGCCTCTCCCGCCAGAGGTATTCCCCGATCGCGTAGAGCATCGCGACGGCGAGGACGACCAGGCACACGGCGATAACTTTCAACTCCAACATCATGCCGTCACCCCGTGCGTCCTCATGCTCGGTGCCGGCCGGCGGTGGCGACCCCGAGAGCATCGACTAGCCATAACCCGTCGATTCGAGGTCATTCATTGCGCCGAGGCTAGCCACGATCCCGGACGGCCCGAGGCGAGTGGCAAAACGAGTGGCAATAGTGCCGCCCGATGCTCCTCGATGCCGAGCACGGCCAAACGGGTGAGCCTCCGCAACTCGTCCCGCAACTCCACGAGGCTCCGGATTCCATTGGAAGGCCGTGGACTTGTGTGCTAGCGCAACCCCTAGTGCTGTGGCGAGTCCACAGGGCGCTTCAGCAGGACGACTGGCCACGCGATCAGGTCACCCTGCTTGAGCGTCAGACCGACTGCCTCCCAGCCCTCGGAGCCAAGCTGATTGAGACGGCCAGGGCTGAGATCAGCCGACTTCTTCTTCAGCCGCCCGGCATCCTCCAGGGGCACCACCGGGTACTCCCACCTCTGCGCCATCTTCATCTCCAGACCGTTGGGTTCGGGGTTCGTGCTGACCCTTGCCGCCAGGTGGTTGGCCATCCTCTTCATTGTGCTCAGCGGGGTCTGATGAGGCTGCTCGGGAGGTAGCCGCGAGATCGACCTCGTTGACGTAGGCCCATGACTTGAGCCCCCGGGTCTTGGTATATGTGTGAACGACACGCATAGTGCCGCGGCCTCTCCATTGGATTGTCCGCGTGGCACGGCCTAGCGGGCGGCAAGGGCATGCGGATAGGCTCGGTCCTCTTGCGTGACTCCACTCCAAGGGGGCCTGATGTACGCGACCATCCGCATCTACAGCGAGGCAGAGGGACTGGCAGACGCGGTCGCCGAGCACAAGGCGGAGATCATCGACCTGTTTCGACAGATCGGCGGCTTCCGCAGCTACCACATCGTCAAGACCGGGCCAGCGAGCGCAACCTCCATCACTGTCTATGACAGCCAGGCCGGCGTCGAGGCCTCGACCCAGGTTGCGCGCGACTGGGTCGCCGCCAATCTGGCGGACCTGTCGATCAGCGCGCCGCAGGTGCTGGTGGGCGAGGTCGCGATGAGCGCCTGACACCGCGCTACTGCGTCGACGCGCCCCGTCGTGTCTCGGCTCCGACGCAGGTTCAGGCGCTCCTGGCCGAATGACGTCGTCTCCTCCGCGTCACGTACCGAGTGAGGAGAACGCTGGCGATGCCCGGAACCAGGGCGAACAGCAGCACCTCGTCGACTGACAGACCGTCAATGTTCGGTTGCAGGTCTTCCTCCGTCGCCCAGCCAAACCAGACCTCGCTGATGAGGAGGCCGCCGACGAAGTAGGTAGCCGCGGCGATGAGCCATAGCCAGCGTGTGGTCGACCTCCCCGCCACGAGTTGGGCGATGGCGCCGAAGCCGAGCGACATGGCGACGAGCAGCCCGACTCCTTGAAGTCCGAGATCCCACTGCAAGGCGTCACCTCCCTCTCCAGTCGAGCTGCTCGCCGACTGGGCGCTTAAGTAGGACGACCGGCCACGCGATCAGATCACCCTTCTTGAGCGTTCGCCCGACTGCCTCCCAACCCTGCGAGCCAAGCTGATTGAGGCGGTCAGGCCTCAAGTCAGCGGATTTCTTCTTGAGCCGCCCGGCGTCTTCTCGGGGGACCACCAAGTACTCCCACTCATGCCTCAGGCCTCAGACGGGGCCCTCTGGGTGACCTTCCCCTCTTGCGCGGCGCAGCGCATCCGTATGGGCCGGGAAGAACCGTCCGTAGTGTTCCACGCCGCCGGCAGGGCTCCCGCCCCTGATGCCCACTCTGTGCTGACGCAGTCCGTAGTGCTACGGCGGCGAGTCCGAACAAGCGAAGCCGCCGCTTGCAGGGGGGGCGCCGCTGGCGACCACGCTGGCGCCTTCGGCGCTCCCCAGGGCAGGCGCACAAGATTCCGCCAGAGATCAAACGGGTCGTGCAAGAACCATCCGCCGTCCGCCGTGAGCGGCGGACGGCGGGTACGGCTCACGCAGCGCGCGCGATCACCTTCTGCGTGGGCGGCAGTAAGGCCCCGACAATCCAGAGCACCGGGAAGATGAAGCCAATCCAGAACAGCACGTAGTGACCCTTTGCAAACGTGCTCAACCCGAGCACGATGAACAGCGTGACGTACATCACCACAATGAGAAAGCTAATCGCACCCCAGAACATGCAGACCTCCCGGTCGCTCGCAATGGCCGGTGCGGCCATTCACTGCACGATATCTGCCGAAACCGCCCAGAATCAGTCCCGGCGCGGATCGGAGAAGCGGTTTACCCGAAACGCCGCGGGGCCGGTGGCCTACGGTTGTGGAGCGTGCTCGGCGTCGCGTTCGGAGTCCGCGTGGACGAGGAGGTTGTCCGCGGTGACGGTCAGGCGGCCGCCGCAGATTCCGCAGTCGAGCTGACCCGCGGCCTGCCAGTCGGGCAGCGCCACGTGGTCGGCGTCGAGGTCGCAAGCGGCGACGACTCCCCGCGATTGGTGCCCGTACCCATCGGACGTGCCCCGTCGTGCGACGGGCCGTCCGCACACCGCGCACGTGAGGTCGCCGACCACGGGCCTGCTAGCCGTTCGCCGGCGCCCGGTATTCCTCGTCGGTCACGTGCGCGCCCCAATGGGTCGCCACGCCGTCCTCGGCGTGCTCGTGCAGCGCGAGGTGGGTCATGAAGTGCTCGAGGCCGGCCCCGTGCCAGTGCTCCTCATCGGGCTCGAATCGCACGGTGTCGCCCGCGCGGATCACTTCCGGCGGGGCGCCACGGCGCTGCGCGAGCCCAAGGCCCTCGGTCACGTGGAGCACCTGACCGAACGGGTGCCGGTGCCACGCCGTCCGCGCTCCGGGCGTGAAATGCACGCTTACCACGTGCAGGCGCGACGGCTCCGGCGGAGCGGCGAGGTCATCGATCCACACCTGCCCGGTGAACCAATCTGCCGGTCCGGGGCGGGTGCCGGTGTGCGTGCGGGTGATCTCCACGGGAGTCCTTTCGGGTGCTCGACGTGGCGATCATAGAGCGGGGCGGCTAGTACCACTTTCCCTTCGCGAACCCGCCGAACGCGATCAGCCCGATCAGCGCGATGATCAGCCCGATCCAGAACGACCCGAAGATCATCACCAGGATGCCGGCGATCACGATGATCCCGCCGAGTCCGATGCCGCCGAACTGCCGATTGCCCGATGCCATGCTCGCTCCTTTGTCGCCGCGCGGTGTGCGCGGGCCCTCATGACGATTCCCGGTGTGTCGCCGACGAAACCACTGGGGAAAGCGTAGGGGGCCGAGGGAGCGCCGGCCAGCGGGTGCGGTGTGCCTCCCGTCGGGCGGACGGGAGGCACACGCGAAACGACTACCAGGAGATGGTGCCCACCTTGCCGTTTCCGTTGGGCTCGAACACGTCGTAGCCGACGTACAGCTTGCCGTCGTCGTACTCGAGCGCCGCCGGGCTCGGCAGGTCGATCAGTGGGGTCACCGTGCCGTGGTCGATCCGCGACACGCGACCGGCGAAGATCTCGCTCACGTAGATGGTGCCGTGACGGCCGAGCGCCAGGTTCGTCGCCCCGGCCAGGCCGCCCGCGAGCTGCGTCGCGTTGCCGTTCCACGGGTTGATCTTCCAGACGCCGCCGCGCGGCGGGAAGCTCGGGTCCTCCGGACCGCCCGGGAGCGTCGTGACGTAGAGCCAGCCGTCCTTGCCCACCTCGACGTCGGTCGGGACCGGCTCGAAGTTGTACGTCAGGCCGACGGTGCAGTCGGGGAGCCCCTGGCCCTTCGCCAGCTCGGCGGTCACGACGAGCGGCTGCGGCGGGAGCACCGCGACGGTGCGCACCGTGCCCTTGCGCGACACCTGGAGCACCGCGTTGGCCGCGGCGTCGGCGATGTAGACGCCCTTCCGGGCTGCTGCGCTCGCATACGGGTGCGACTCGACGATTCCGGTGTACGTCGGCGGCGGTCCCTCGCCCGCGGGCACCTGCGCGGCGCACGCGGGGGTGATGCCGACGAATCCGTAGGTGTTGATCTGGTCCGGGTTGTTCGCCGCCTCGTAGGCCTGGAGGTCCGCGATGACGGATGAGGACCCGTGCCGGACCTTGCTGAGGTTCGTGATCGGTGACTTGTCCGGCGCCGCCGTCGTCACGGTGTAATAGACGCCGTGGCCCCTTCGAGACAGGGAGACTCCGGAGATCTCCCCGCCGGGAACGGAGGCGATGTCGCGCCGGTCCGCGCCCTTGATCTTCGTGAGGAGGCCCGCGAAGGACTGGCCGACGTAGATCGTGTCGTGGCGGCCCACGGCGAGCTGGAGCGGCCCGGCGAGGTTCTCCGCCACCGGCGTCAGCGTCGGGGTGTCCGCGGTCTTCTTCCCGCCGTGACCCATCGCAGCAGGCACGACCGCAACTGCGGCGATCGTCGCTGCGATCAGCACATTGCGTGCGCTCATACTTCCCCCTTTCGCGTTGTCCCGGCCGTCTGGCGTTCGCCCGGCCGCCAGGCCCGGTAGGGCGATTCAACAGCTTTCACTACCTGAGGCACTCAGGCCGGACCGCGAAATGCACGCAACGTGCGCGGAAATCGCCGCGACGGTGATCGTCGTAGTGTTCAGGCGACCGCGGGAGGCGTGATGGCGAAGCTCAGACTCAACCTCACGATGTCACTCGACGGGTACGTGGCCGGTCCACGTCAGAGCCTCCAGAACCCGCTCGGCGAAGGGGGTCTCGAGTTGCACCGCTGGGCGTTCGCGACCCGTGCGTTCCGCGCCATGCACGGAATGGAGGGCGGGGAGGCCGGCCTGGACGACGACATCGCCGCCGCGTCGTTCGCGAACATCGGCGCGACGATCATGGGGCGCAACATGTTCGGACCGGTCCGCGGGTCGTGGGGCGCCGAGGCCTGGAACGGATGGTGGGGCGACGACCCACCGTTTCACCACCCCGTGTTCGTCCTGACCCACCATGCGCGGGAGCCGGTGCAGATGCAGGGCGGAACGACCTTCCACTTCGTCACCGACGGCATCGAGGCGGCCCTCCAGCGCGCCTTCGACGCGGCCGGCGGTCGCGACGCCTCGATCGGCGGAGGCGCCGAGACGGCCCAGCAGTACCTGCGCGCGCAGCTCGTCGACGAGATGGGCATCCACATGTCCCCGCTGCTTCTCGGCTCGGGCTCCCGGCTGTTCGACCACCTCGACGGCGGACCGACCGGGTTCGAGCTGGTGAGCATCGTGAGCTCACCCGCCGCGGCGCATTTCTCGTACGTCCGAAGCGGGGGCGCGTAACGGCCATCGGCTCGCCGCGCCCCCGCCACGGGCTCAGTGCCTGGGCTGGATGTTCGGGTTGAGGCGGAACAGGTTGGACGGGTCGTAGGCCGTCTTGATGTCGACGAGCCGCTCGTAGTTGCGCCCGTAGCTCGTCCGGATGGCCGCGTCGCCTTCCTCCATCATCCCCGCGAAGTTGAAGTAGATCTGCCCCGAGGAGAACGGCTGCGCCGCCGCCCAGAATTCCCGCGTCCAGTCGATGTTGCGGGCGTCGTCCGCCGGGTCCGTCCACGTCGCGTCGATGGAGAGGTGGAACGGGGCGCTGCGGTCGCCGAACGCGGTCGCCTCGGCCGGAACGCGTCCGATCGCGCCTCCGAGGTGGCGTACGACGATCGGGCTGAGAAGCGACGGCGTCGCGAGCGAGTGCTCGCTGATCAGTTCGATCGCCTCCCGGTCGAGACGGTCGAGGTAGAGGCCCTTCCAGTAGTACCGGGCACCGACCGGGAAGAGCGCGTCGAGCGCCGACTGCAGCGCGAGGTACGGGACGACGCCGCTCGCGTCGACGATCGGAGTCCCCAGTTGCCGGAGCGGTTGCAGGGTGCGTTCCGCTTCGTCCACCGGCCCGACGTACTGCGCCAGCACGGCCACGAATGGCATGCCGTGCAACTCCTGCGGCAGGGCGGGGTCGGGAGGGAACGACCAGAACGCGACGTCCGACGTCACGGCGTCGGGCATTCCGGCGACGGCGTCGCGCCAACCGGCGATGACCTCCTGGGCGTGCTCGACCGGGTACATGACCTGGGCGTGGTACACCTCGGGCCCGAGCTGGTGCGCCCGGTATTCGAACGCCGTCACCACCCCGAAGTTCCCGCCGCCGCCGCGCAGCGCCCAGAACAAGTCGGCGTGCTCGTCCCCGCTGGCGCGGACGTAGCTGCCATCGGCGGTGACGACGTCGCATGCGACGAGGTTGTCGATGGACATGCCGTGGGCGCGCCGCTGGTTCGAGAAACCGCCGGAGAGGGTCAGGCCCGCGATGCCGGTCTGGGACACGACGCCGCCCGGGACCGCCAGGCCGAACAGCTGGGTCTCGCGGTCGACGTCGCCCCAGGTGCATCCGCCCTGCGCCCAGACCCGCTGCTGCTCGGGGTCGACGCGCACGCCGCGCATGCGCGAGAGGTCGATCACGATGCCGCCGTCGCACACCGCGGTGCCGGCGACGTTGTGTCCGCCGCCTCGGACGGCGACGAGCAGCTCGTGCTCGCGGGCGAGGTTGACGGCTGCCACGACGTCGGCGACGCCCTCGCACAGCGCGATGAGGGCCGGCCGCTTGTCGATCATGCCGTTCCACACCTGACGGGCCTCGTCGTAGTCGCCGTCGCCCGGGCGGACCACCCGGCCGCGGAGTCCGGACGCGAATGCCTCGATCACCTCGTCGTCGAGCGACGGCAAGTGGGTCTGGTCGATCGGGGTAGTGCTCATGGGAATGCCTCCTCAGTTGATACGAACGGTCGTGCTTTTTACAGTACGACCGATCGTGCTACCTTGTCAAGTATGAGCACCAAGGAGCGACCGGCAGGGCGTGAGGACGGGCGCCGGCACAGGGCCGACGGCGAGCGAAGCCGGCAGGCGATCCTCAAGGCGGCCGCCGAGCTCGCGACGATCGAGGGTCTGGATGGCCTCTCCATCGGCCGCCTGGCCGAGCACGTCGGCATGAGCAAGAGCGGCCTGTACGCCCATTTCGGCTCCAAGGAGGAGCTCCAACTCGCGACGATCGACACCGCGTTCGAGATCATGGATCGCGAGGTGACGCAGCCCGGTCTCGCGGCGCCGGAGGGGGTGGCGCAGATCGTCGGGCTGTGTGAGGCGTTCCTGTCCTACCTCGAGCGGCGCGTGTTCCCCGGGGGGTGCTTCTTCATCTCCGCCGCCGCCGAACTCGACGCCAAGCAGGGGCCGGTGGCCGATCACGTGCGTGAGGTCTACTCCGGGATCCTGGCCGGCTTCGCGACCGTCATCGCGCGGGCGAAGGAGCTCGGCGAGATCGAAGCGCAGGCCGATGTCGCACAGATGGTCTTCGAGATCGACTCGCTCCTCTTGGGAGCGAATATCGCGTTCATCTTCTTCCACGACCTGGGTGCCCTGGACCGTGCGCGCTTGGCGATCAGGGAGCGGTTGGATCGTGCCGCGCCGCCGCCGGCTGCAGCGCTGAGCGCACCGCGAGCCCGGTCCCGGGCTCGCCGGTCGAACGCCGGCTGAGCAGCAGCTCACCCGCCGACTGCGAGCACGACGAGCGGCTGCCCGGGCTCGACGATATCGCCGGGGCCGCAGCGAAGTTCGGTGACCACCCCGTCGCGCGCCGAGATCACCGCGACCTGATCGAGCGCGCGGCCACGCGCACCGCCGCGACCTACCGGCTGTCCGACTCGCCCGGAGCGAAGGGTCCAAGCCGGGAAACGTGCACGCCACCCCCCGGCGCCGGCGTCGAGGTCGAGATCTGGGAGTTCGGGACGGCGGAGTTCGGCAGCTTCGTCGGACAGGTACCGCCGCCGCTCGCGACGGAACGGTGCGCTTGGAGGCCGGCACCGAGGTGAAAGGGTTCGTCTGCGAGCCGCGGGCCCTCGACGATGCGACCGAGATCATGGGCTTCGGCGGCTGGCGAGCGGCGCTTGCGGATTAGGCCGGACACTGACACCTCGACGAGCGTGAATGGCCGGGCCGGACGGCCTTTGAGACGGAATAGCTAGGTCACGACGATCTGGCAGCTCGGTGAGTCGTCGGGACGAACGGCCGCGTCGCCCGGCCAGCGGGCGAAGACCGTATACGTACCGGGGGTCGGCGTCGGGACGCCGGTGCCGAAGGCGCCGGCTGCGTCCGTCGCGAGCGACTGGACGGCCTCCGCCGCGCCCGGCGGCGTGACATGCAGCGCGATCGCGGCGCCGCTGACGGGCGGCGACAGCGTGCCGGTGATGCCGGCGGTGCCGCCGGTCTTACCGCCCGTTGGGCAGTTGAGGGAGAGCGTCGAGATCTGACGCTGGTCGAGCACCGGCGGCGGCTCCGGGTCTGGGAACGGCTTCGGCTGCACCCTGCGGATGCGATCGACGACCGCCTGGTCGAGCGCGAGGCCGGGGGCGCCGCTCGCACTGCGCTGGGCCTTGCGGAAGGTGGCAAGGCGCCCCACGAGGCGGGCGCGGAGCCTGCGCGTGGCGCGGCTCTTGTCCTTGGAGAACACGGAGCCGCCGGCGACGAGCGCGTCCCGGATCCCGTCGGCCGACACCTTGGCGGCCAGGATGCGGTTGGCGCGCTCGACGGCCTTCATCCGGCGAGTCGCGGAGGCGATGGTGAGCTTGCCGACGGCCCGTTGCTCCTTCACCGAGTCGAGGTCGTCCACGGTGCGGCGCACGAGTCTGGCCAGGCCGATCTCGGTTCGGAGCACCGCGGGCTCCATCGCCCGTCGCAGGGCCGCGTTGCACGGAGTCCGCTCGCACGCCACGACGTTCCTCGCGCGCCGGTCCGCGAGATTCAGCTCGACCTGGAGTCGCCGGAGCCGCGCATCGACTGCCCGCACCTGGGCGCGTGCGAGCGCGGCGCGCCGGCTCGCCGAGAGCTGTATGGCGATCGTGGGCCGCGGCGGCGCCGGGGTCACGACAAGCGGGGCGGGGCATGCGACCAGCGCCCGGAAGTCCTGGAATGAGTGGATGACGCCGGGGTTGGCCCGCAGGATGTTCACCATCGCCGCGCGGCTGCCGGAGAAGCAGTTGGCCGCGAGGTCGGTGAGGGCCGCCGCGACGTTGCCCTCGACCTCGTAGTCGTCGGCGGCGCGGCCCGGGCACGCCGGTGCCGGCGCGTAGTCACGGGCCCAGTACTCGGCCCACCCTTCGTTGAACGCGAACCCGAGCCCGGTCTTGTTGCAGGGCTCGTGGTTCTGCAGGTAGTTGTGGGTGACGACGTCGCCCAGGAAGTGGCCGAGGTCGCCGTCGTAGCCGTGGCGGATGACGTGGCCGAACTCGTGGCGGGTGATGCTGTCGTCGCCGCCACCGCCGTAGCCGACGGGGAACCCGGACGGCCACATGATCGTGGTGTGGGGGGTGAACGGCACGCCGGCGGTGATGGCATCGGCGTTGATCAACAACCCGCCGGACGGTGGGTTGACGCCCGTCACGTCGCGGAAGTCGCGGTGGGCGAGATGGAACCCGCGCCAGACAGCGCACTTGTGCGACTGCCCGGGAGTCGAGAACAGCAGACCGCCGAGGTCGCGAACGGGTACGTCGTTGCGTGCGCCACCCGAGTCGACCGACCAGTCGTTGATTCCCCAGAAGTCCTTGAGGTGCACGCCGGCGCTGTCGCGCAGCGCCATCCGGACGAAGTGGTTGTCCTCGCCGTCAGTCGCGGTGAGGGAGAACGTGCCGTCCGGCTCGGCGAAGCCGCGGTCGTCGATCCCCCCGACCCACTCGACCGGGAGGAAATCGGGGCTGCCGCGGCGCCAGAGCTGCAGCTCGATTCCGCCGAGCGGCAGGATGGTCCCCCGGTCGTCGCACTGCCATTGGCCCCGGTAGACGGTGCGGGCAGCATCGGCCGGAACGGCGACGAGAGCGAGGCCGAGGGCGGCGAGGGCGGCGACGAGGAAGCGGTGCATGTCGCCATTATGGGAGGGCGATCGGAAGTCGGTGCGGAAGGCGCCGCACACCTGGATCTTCAGGGCAGAATGCCCGCTGCTCTTCTTCCGCCGCGCCCGTTGAGCGCACGCCCCTACAGCTTTCCGGCGGGAACGCCGATCAAACGTTTACCGAGCCGGGTCGCGACGCAGCGGGGCCGCTCGATTTCGCCGGGCTGGTCTGGAGGGCGTAGTCTCAAGCAATAGGCCACCGTGCCGCGAAGGGGACCCTCCCACTCCCTCGTGACGCAGCTCGCCACCGGGTGAGCGGGAAGAGGGTCTCGTTATCAGGGTATTCGCAAGACAGCGGTTCACGCGGCACGAGCGCAGGGTCCTCCTTCCGCTCGCGCTGACGGGCTTTTTCGAGACCTACGACGTCGCCCTGCTCACGCTGGCCGCCCCGGTTCTCGCCCACGGATTGGGCCTCAGCATCGGAACGTTCGTCTTCGGCGTGGCGCTCATCCGCCTGGCCTCCTTCGCGAGCATCCCTGTGCTGCGGCTGGCCGACAGGTGGGGGCGGCGCACCCTGCTCTTCGTGTCCATCGCCGTGTTCACCCTCGCCACCGGCCTGACGGCGGTCACGACCACCTTCGTCGCCTTCGTGGCGATCCAGATGCTCGCCCGCGTGTTCCTTGCCACGGAGTCCACGCTGGCCAACCTCGTCATCGCCGAGGAGTTCCGCCCGCACCGGCGCGGCGCGGGCATCTCGGTCCTGGGCGTGATGTCCGGCGCCGGCTTCGGCGCCGTCGGCGGCCTGATCGTGCTCGTGCCGCTCACCTCGCTCGGCTGGCGCCTGTTCTACCTGGTGTCGCTCATCCCGCTCGGGATCGTCGTGTACCTGCGGCGCAGCCTCAAGGAGACCCGGGCGTTCGAGACGGCCCGTGGAGCGCATCGCCTTCAGACGTCGTTCTGGCCGCGCGTCGACAGGGCCCACCGCCGCACGCTGATGCGGGCCGTGGCACTGGTGAGCGCGTTTGGCCTTGTGCAGACCACAGGCTTCTTCTACGCCTCCGACCTCGCGCAGAACACCTACGGGTGGAGCGGGCGCTTCAGCGTGATCATCGTCACGGCCGGGGTCTTCGGCGTGCTCGGGTTCGTCCTCGGGGGGCGGGTGAGCGACCTGCTCGGCCGCAAGCCGATGGTGGCGGTCGCGAACGTGCTGGCGACGGTGGGGACCATCTTGATCTTCACCGGCCAGCGCTCCCTCTTCATCCCCGGGTTCTTCCTCGCCGCCGCGGCGGGAGCGTGCTTCGTGACGGTGACCCTCGCCTACGTGGCCGAGCTGTTCCCGACCGAGCTGCGCGCGACGCTGAGCTCGGTCGTCATCTCCTGCCAGGTCGCGGCCGGGTCGATCGGCCTCGCCGTGGTCGGCGCCGTTTCCGGGGCGATGAGCACCTCCGTGACGATGCTCGTCCTGGGAGGCTCGCTCATGGCGTCCCTCCTGCTCCTGCGAGGGCTGCCCGAGGGCCGGGGCCGCGATCTCATCAGCCCGGATGCGCCGCAACCGGACGCCGACCCCGAGCCGAGGGACGGGTTGAGGAAGCTCAGCGAGGTGCCCGTCCCGCTGTAGCCCGCCGTCCGGCTCGAGGACGACAGCTTCTGGTACGTCGAGGCGCTCGCCCGCGCCGGACGGGCGCGCGAGGCCCGTCTCGTGTTCGAGAAGATCCTCACGTACGCGAACCACCTGGGGCTCTACTCAGAGGAGATCGGCCCGCGGGGCGAGCTGCTCGGCAACTTTCCCCAGGCGTTCACCCACCTGGCGTTGATCCGCGCGGCGATCGTGTTGGACCAGCGGTTGGGCTGAGCCCGGCCGACTCAGGCGGCGTACTCCACGTCCTCCCGGTAGACGTCGTAGGCGGCCGAGTACTCCATGACCCGGGCGACCTCGGCGATCAGGTCGTCCGGATAGCCGGCGCGGTGCAGTAGGTGGAAGCCCATCTCCATTCCGGAGGTGATGCCGCCCGCGGTCACGATCCGTCCGGCGTCGACGACGCGTGAGCGGCTGATCGTGCAGGCCGGGGCGATGTCGGCGAGCCGGTCGATCGGCACCTTGCCATTGGGTCCCTGCTCGGCGCGATCCGGTTCCTTACGGTTCGTCGCGGTCACGCCGTCCAGCAGGCCCATGCGGCCGTAGATCCACGACCCGGTGCAGACGCTCGTGAGCAACGTCGACTCCGGGAGCGACTCGATGAACTCGAACAACCGGCGGTTGTGCATCTCCTGCCGGGTCCCGAAGCCCCCGGGGATGAGGAACGCGTCCATCGCCGGGCGGTCCGAGAAGCAGTAGTTCGGCATGACCGTGAACCCTGCCTGGGTCTGCACCGGTCGCATCGCGTCGGCGATGAGGAAGGCGTCGAGCTCCGGGTCGAACCGGCGCGCCACGGAGAACACCCCGTGAGGCGCGGCGAAATCGACGATCTCCGCATCCTTGAAGACGTAGATGCCGAGGCGGAAGCCGGGGATCCGTTCGGAGGGCATGGCATGGTCCTTTCCGGGAGGTGGCGTGCCGACCGCAGTATCCGCCCCGGGGCCACGAGCTGCACGCCCCCGCCGTCGGGCTACTCGGGGGCGAGCTGCCCGGGCGCCAGGGCCCGGGCGGTCCGGCGCCTTCGTGGGTACACCATCGCCGCCGTGATCGCGCCGATGACCCCGCCGATCGCGCTGATCCAGAAGGCGTGCACGAAGCCCGTCTCGGTCGGCACGCGACCGCCGGCCACCGCGTCCGCGGCGAGCAGCACCGCGCCGACCTGCGCGCCGATCACGCCGCCGACGATCCGGATGACCGTGTTCATGCCGTTCGCCACCGCCGTTTCCGACGGCTCCACCGAATCGACGATGAGCTTCGGCATTACGGCGAACGCGAACCCGATGCCGAGCCCGCACACCGCGAATGCGGCCGCGACCTGCGCAGGCGTCTCGTGGAAGAGGGCGATGCCGGCGGCCCCGGCGGCAACGAACAGCATCCCGGCGACCAGGGGCCCGCGGGACCCGAAGCGCCGGCCGAGGAGGCCGGCGACCGGCCCTCCGACGAGCACCGCGGCGGAAGTCGGCAGGATCCACACGCCGGCCATCGTCACGGTCGTCCCGAAGCCGTAGTCGGCCAGTCGCGCGAGGCCGGGCGGGAGCCCGTTGGGGAGCTGGAAGAACTGCGGCAGGATCACCCACGTCATATAAAGGGAGAAGCCCGAGATCAGCGCCGTGATGTTGGTGAACAGCACCGGTCGGCGCGCCAGCATCCGCATGTCCACCATCGGCTGCTCGACGCGGAGCTCGACCGCCCCCCACACGACGAACAGCACGAGCGACGCGGCGAACAGACCGAGGATCGCCGGCGACGTCCAGCCCCAGCTCTTGCCCTCCGTGAAGGCGAGGAGGATGGACACGAGCGCGCCGGACAGCAGGGCCGCGCCCGCCACGTCGATACGGCTCGACGCCCGAACCTTCGACTCGGGCACGAACCGCCACACCAGTGCGAGCGCGATCGCGACGATGATCGCGCTGACCGCGAACAGCCACCGCCATTGCAGGTGGTCCATGATCACGCCCGAGAGCGCGATCCCCACGCCCCCGCCGACGCCGAGCACGGCCGAGACCAGGCCCATCGCCACGCTCACCCGTTCGGGCGGAAACTCGTCGCGGATGATCGCGAAGCTGAGGGGGAAGACTGCACCGCCCACGCCCTGCACCGCCCGGAACGCGATGAGCACCGCGACGTTCGGCGCGGCGAGCGCGCCGATCGATCCGAGCAGGAACACGGCAAGGCTGATCACCATGAGCCGCTTCTTGCCGAACTGATCGCCGAGACGGCTGATGATGGGCGTGGACACGGCCCCGGTCAGGAGGTATGCGGTGACGGTCCAGGTCACCCACCCGGTGCTGGTGTGAAGCTCGCGCTGCAGCACCGGCAGGGCCGGGATGAGGAACGTCTGCATCAGGGCGTAGGCCATCGACGCGGTGATGAGGCCCGCCATCGTGAGGCCGAGCCCGGAGCGCGGCCTGGTCGCTGCGCTCACCGCGGCGGCTCCCCGGGAAGGCGTTCGAGCACGCGATCCAGCAGGTCCGCGAGTTGGGCCCGCTCCTCCGCGTCGAGGCCACCGAAGACGACCTCCTCGACGTCGGCGACCGCCCGGCGTCCGCGCCTCGCGGCCCGGCGTCCGGCCGGCGTGAGGAACAGGCAGCTCGCGCGGCGGTCACCGGGATGCGGGCGGCGCTCAACGAGGCCGTCCCGCTCGAGCCGGTCGACCATGCGGCACAGGGTCGGGGCCTCCACGCGCTGCAGGCGGGCCAGCGCGATCTGGGTGAGCCCGTCCTGCTCCAGCAGGCGCATCAGGACGCCGGTGCCCTGGGCGCCGGCCGCCTGGAGGCCGTCGTGGGCGTCCGCCGACGAGCGCACGAGCCGCCCGGCAACCGCCAGCCGCCAGCTCAGGAACGTCTCGAGTCGCTGCTCGGTCGTGACCGCCATGGCCGGCAGAGTAACCGGAGGGGGTGATGGTTTGCAACCTATTGATTAGGCCACGAACAATTCATTCCAGGGCGTGTAAAACCCGCCCCGGGATCCTGGGGCGGGTACTGCGGGACAGGAGCGCAGCGTTCGGTCGGGGAGGGCGCGCTCAGGCGGCGAAGCGTTTGGCCGCCCGGGCCCTGGCCTTGGCGGCCTCATTCTCGCGGTTCTTGGGTGGGGCGGTCGTCTGGAGCTCTCCGAGCAGTCGCAGCGACACCTCGGTGACCGCGGCGACCGCCCGATCGAACGCCTCCGCGTTGGCCCGCGAGGGCTTGGTGAAGCCGCTGATCTTGCGGACGTACTGGAGTGCCGACGCGTGGACCTCGTCCTCGGTCGCCGGCGGCTCGAAGTTGTGGAGGGTGCGGATGTTGCGGCACATGACGGGTCTCCTTTCGCGTGGATCCGCGGAGCGGATGCGCTCACGCTACCGCGGCGACGCCACGTGATTAAGTTGCCCTGATGGACGGTCCACAGCCCCGAGCGGTGCTCTTCGACGCGTACGGCACGCTCTTCGATCCGTTCAGCGTCGGCGCACTGGCGGAGCGTCACGTCCCCGCACACGGCGAGCGGCTCGCCGCGCTGTGGCGCGACAAGCAGATCGAGTACACGCGGCTCGTCTCGATGAGCGGGTCGGCCGGCGAGCACTACCGGTCGTTCTGGGAGGTGACGCAAGCCGGGCTGCGCTTCGCGGCAGCGCGCATCGGCGCGGTCCTGACCCCGTCGGTCGAAGCGGAGCTGATGGACGAATATCTGCGCCTGGCCGCCTTCCCCGAGGTCGGCGAGGTGCTCGCCGAGCTGCAGGCGCGTGGGATCCGCGCGGGAATCCTGTCCAACGGCGACCCGGGAATGCTCGCCGCAGCAGTCGACCACGCCGGGCTCGGCGGCCTCGTCGATCCGGTGCTGAGCGCCCATGAGGTTCGGCGCTTCAAGACCGACGACGCCGTGTACGCCCTCGGACCGCAGGCCCTCGGCCGGCCGGCGGATCAGATCCTCTTCGTGTCGAGCAACGGCTGGGACGCGATCGGCGCGACCTGGTTCGGCTACACCACGCTGTGGGTCAACCGGTCCGGCCTGCCTCCCGAGCAGCTCGGCACCGAGCCGACTCGCACCGGAGCGAGTCTGCGCGACGCGCTCGGGTTCTTCTGACGGCGCGTCAGGCGGGAGTTGAGACCTGCTCTGGAGTGGCCCCGATGCGGATCGTGTTGCGGCCCGCGCCCTTCGCCGCGTAGAGGGCCTCGTCGGCGTGGCGGATCAGCTCCGTCGGGTCCGTCCCGTGCACGGGCGCCGTCGCGATGCCCAGCGATGCCGTCACCCCGCAGCCGGGGATGAGGTCCTCGCTCGCTCGCCGCACCGCCTCGCGCAGGCGCGAGGCGACGAGCTTCGCGCCGTCGACGGGCGCCTGCTGGGCGATGACGGCGAACTCGTCCCCACCGAGCCGGCAGATGACGTCACCGGCGCGGAGGGCGCTGCGCGCCCGTGCGACGATCGTGCACAGCAGCTCGTCGCCTGCGGCATGCCCGTAGGTGTCGTTGACCGGCTTGAACCGGTCGAGATCGAACACGATCAGCGAGAGGGGCTCGCCCGACCGTTCACACCGCTTGAAGGCGCTCGCCAGCTCGGAGGTGAAGTACCGCCGGCTGTGGGCACCGGTGAGTGGGTCGAATCCCAGCAGGCTGTTTCGCTCCTGCAGCAGGCGCTCGTTGACCGCGAGGGTGTGCACCACCCGCGCGATCGCGAGGGCCGCACCCACCATCGCGACCAGTCCGACGGCCGGGTCGGCGGGGATCAGCGGGCCGAACATCGCACAGCCGAGGATGAACGGAATGGCTCGGCTCCAGACGGGCGGGGATGACTGCTGCGGCGCGAACCAGGATCGACGGGCCTCGCCGGATCTGCACGCGGCCGCCAGGGCCCACAGCCATCCACCGGCGGTGAACGCGACCGGTGAGAATGACGCGGTGGCGTCGACGTTGTGGGCGCTTGCCACGAGATAGACGAGGTCGCCGAGCATCTGCGCGGCGAGTGCGGCGGCCATGAGCCACAGCCACGCCGGCGTGACCTTGCGCAGTCGCAACACGATCCAGAAGACGGTCGCGACGATCAGCAGGTCCAGGCTCGGGTACAGCAGGTTCACGATCGTTCCGGTGGATCCGCCGGCCGCCTCGTGGGCAATCGGCTGGAGCAGGAACATCCAGGCGAACAGTCCGCCGGTCAGCGCGAGCAGCGTCCCGTCGAGAAGGCCCTGCCACCCCCGCTCAGGGCGGAGGCGCCGGTAGGCGAGGGAAAGGCCGGCCAGCATCGGGGCGTAGAACAGGAGCCAGCCGATGTCGAACGCGCTGACCTCGGGTACGTCGACATGCGTCAGCATCGACACGAGGTAGGCCCAGTCGGTGAGGCTCCAGATCGCCAGCCCCGCCGAGAAGCACGCCCATGCGAGCCGCACGTGGCCGGCCGACCGGCGGGCGACGACCGCGCATCCCACTGCGCCGACGCCCTCCGCGACCGCGGTGCTCACCTGGCCGAACGTCTCCACGTAGCTCGCGCTCACGGCGACGGCGATTGCCAGGATGACCGTGTTGAGGACCCCGACCACGATGAGGGCGGCCAACCACCCGTGCCGCGCAAGGCGGCTCTTCAGGGGTGTGATGACGGACCGCGTCCGGAGGCCGGAAGACACGGAGCACCTCGTTCGTGATGGATCGCCCGCGGGAACGGCGTTCCGCGCTTGCAACCACTATCGGCATGGCTCGAGCGGCGCTTGATGGCCGGGGACCGGCGATGCGAGCGTCCGGCCGATTCGCAGTGGCGCCGCCCTCAGCGGCTGCGGGCGGCGGCCATGGCCTTGCGGCCGACGCCGTCGGCCTCGTACGTCCGCTTGCCGACGCGGACCGCGAGACCCTGCTTTGCCAGGCGCCGGTACACCACGGGGCAGCGCTTGCAGCGCGGCAGGTCGCCGCAGCAGTCACGTTTGACGGTGATGGGCTCGCCCACACCCGCATATTAGGTGGCCCGCGACACCTCGCCCGGTCAGGTAAACACGGCCGAGCGCGGATCCCGCCAGCGCCGCTCGAACGGCATCCGCCATCTGTTCGGAGCGATGAGGTCGTGCACGCTCTCCGGGCCCCACGACCCGACCGGACAGGTCTCGACGGGTGGCGGATCGTCGAGCAGGGGCGTCGACACTGCCAGAGTCGCTCGATGCCCGTGGCCGTCGAGAACAGGGTTCGGTCGCCGACCGTCGCGTCGTACACCAGTCGCTCGTACGCCTCGAGCACGTCGTCGCCGTCGGTCTCCTCGTGCAGCGCGAACTGCAGGCTCGACTTGAACAGCTTCATCCCGGGGCCGGGCCGCTCGCCGTAGAACGACAGCGACAGGCGCGATGCCTCGGCGAGGTCGAACGCGAGGTGATCCGGACCGAACCGCCCGATTCCCGAGCCGGCCGGGAACATCGCGCGCGGCGGCTCCCGGAACGCGATCGAGATGATCCGCGCCCCCTCGGCCATGCCCTTGCCGGTTCGCAGGGAGAACGGCACGCCCGACCAGCGCCTGTTGTCGACCTCGCAGCGCAACGCGACGAAGGTCTCGGTCGGGGAGTCCCCGGCGAAGCCCTCCTCGGATCGGTAGCCCTCGTACTGGCCGCGCACCACGTGACGCACGTCGATCGGCTGCGGCGAGGGGACGACCTTGTTCTTTTCCTCGTTGATCGGCCCGGGCTCGGGCGCGTCGGCGGCTCCATGGCCGTGACGCGAGCACCTGCATCAGGTGGGTCACCACTCTGTCGCGGTAGGCGCCGGTCTGCTCGTAGAAGCCGCGCCGGCCGCTCACGAACAGGGTCGCCGGAACGTCGATCTGCACGTGCTCGATGTACTGGCGGTTCCAGATCGGCTCGACAGGCCGTTCGCGAAGCGCAACGCGAGGATGTTCTGCGCGGCCTCCTTGCCGAGGAAGTGGTCGATCCGGAAGACGTCGTCCTCGGCAAAGACCCGTGGACGGTGGCGTTGAGTCGCTCGGCGCTTTCGAGATCGGTGGCGCGGTCCGGAGCCCGCGACGCCGGCTGCGGGCCAGACCCCAGGGGGCGACACGGTCCTCTCCTCGCCGGAGCGCCCATCTTCGGGTGACCCGTCCCGCATCGCGGGGGCGGCCGGCGGGTGCCAGGATGTCGCCATGAAGGTCAGATGGACGGGCGAGAGCCTGCGGCTTCGCATCACCCCGGCTGAGCTCGCCGCGCTCCTCGACGGGACGGCGGTTCACGAGGAGCTCGCCGTGCCGGGCGGCGGATGGGACGTCGGCCTTGTGCCGACGGGAGCGGACCTCGCGGTGCAGGCGGATTGGGGGGTCGTGCACGTCGAGGTGCCGGCGGCCGAGGTCGCGCGGCTCGCGCACGACGGCTGCGAAGGCGTGTATCGCCACGCCGCAGGCCTGCGCCTCATGGTCGAGAAGGACTTCCCCTGCGCTCACCCGCACGCCCCGGAAGCGCGGGAGCCCGAGACCGAGCGGTTCGCGCCCACCGCGGCGTTCCTGGCCCGAAAGCACGCCGGCCGCCCGAGCCTGGCGCCGACCGAGACCCCGATGGCGGCTGACAGCCTCCACGGCTTGTCCGGCGACGCCGTGCGCCAGAGCACGACCTCGGCGCGGGTGACGATCGTCCGTGACCTGGTCGCATGGGAGCGCGCCGACACGCTCGTGACCGAGGAGCCGATGGAGATCCGCGTCGCGGGCCCGGGGCAGGAGCCGGTGCCGGTCGCGGTGACGATGCGCACGCCCGGCAACGACTTCGAGCTCGCGGTCGGCTTCCTCGTCACCGAGGGGCTCGTGCCGCCGGGCGGCGTCGACGCCGTGGCCTACTGCGAGGATCCGGACGCGCAGCAGTACAACGTCGTCACCGTGCGCAACGGCGACGGCGTTCGACCTCGGCCGGCCGAGCGGGTTTCGTCGCGACCTCGAGCTGCGGGATCTGCGGCAAGGCGACGCTCGACGAGGTGGCCGTGCGGTGCGCGCCGATTGCCGCCGGGATCCGGCTCGAGGCGAGCGCGCTGCTCGCGCTGCCCGGCGCGCTTCGCGGGCGCCAGCGGTCTTCGAGCGAACCGGCGGCCTGCACGCCGCCGGCCTGTTCGACGCAGCGGGCGCCCTGCTGCTCGCTGCGCGAGGACGTCGGCCGGCACAACGCGCTCGACAAGGTCGTCGGTGCCGCTCGCCCTCGGCGAGCTGCCGCTGGACGCGCAGATCCTGCTGGTCTCGGGCCGGCTGTCGCTTCGAGATCGTGCAGAAGGCCGCGGTCGCCGGGATCCCGGTCGTCTGCGCGGTCTCGGCGCCGTCGAGCCTCGCCGTGGAGGCGGCGGACGAGCTCGGCGTGACGCTGGTCGGCTTCCTGCGCGACGGGCGGGTTCAACGTCTACGCGCACCCGGAGCGCGTCGCTCACGGGAGCGCCGGACTGATGGCCCGCGCCAAGCCCGCGCCGGCGCGACCTGTGGGCGGGGCTGCGGCCGAACGGCATCGGGCAGACGAAGCCCAACCACTACCTCGAGATGCTGCGGACGGTCTGGGAGAACCGCGGCAGCCTCGCCCTACGCGTGCGCGGATCCTGCGCCAGGGCGTGTGCGACGGCTGCGCGCTCGGCGTCGCCGGCCTCCACGACTGGACGATCGACGGCGTCCACCTGTGCACCACGCGCCTCAACCTGCTGCGCAGCCAACACGATGGGCGCGGCCGACCACGGCGCTGCTGGCCGACGTCGCGGCGCTGCGGCGCCGCTCGGGCGCGCGAGCTGCGCGACCTCGGCCGGCTCGCCCACCCGATGGTGCGCCGCCGCGGCGAGCCGGGCTTCACCCGCGTCGGCGTGGGACGAGGCGCTCGACCTCGTCGGCCGGCGCGATCCGCGACGCCGACCCGTCGCCGCATCGCGCTTCTACCTGACCGCGCGCGGCATCACCAACGAGATCTACTACGTCGCCCAGAAGGTGGCCCGCTTCCTCGGCACCAACAACGTCGACAACGCGGCGCGCGTCTGCCACGCGCCGTCGACCGGCGGCGCTGAAGCAGGCGATCGGCGCGGTCGCGACCACGATCTCGTACACCGACCTGTATCGAGACCGACCTGATCGTGCTCTTCGGGGCCGAACGTCGCCAACGCGCAGCCGGTGTTCATGAAGTACCTCTACCTGGCGCGGAAGCGAGGGGACGAAGGTCGCCGTCGTCAACCCGCATGCGCGAGCCCGGGCTCGAGCGCTACTGGGTGCCGTCGAACGTCGAGAGCGCGCTGTTCGGCACGCAGATGACCGACGAGTTCTTCCCGGTGCACACCGGCGGCGACGAGCGCCTTCGCCGACCGGCGTGCTCAAGGTGCTGCTCGACGAGGGCGGGATCGACGAGGAGTTCGTCGCGGCGCACACGACCGGCTTCGACGGCGCTGCGGGCGGAATGCGCGCGCCACGCGCTCGCCGACCTCGGCCGCGGCCAGCGGGGTGCGGCGAGGACGGGCATGGAGCGCTTCGCGGAGATGTACGCGCGCAGCCGAGTCGGCGGTGCTCGTCTGGTCGATGGGCATCACCCAGCACGCGTACGGCCGCGACAACGTGCGCGCGATCGTCAACCTCGGCGCTCGCGCGCGGCAACGTCGGCCGCCCGGGCGCGGGGCTCATGCCGATCCGCGGCCACTCCGGCGTGCAGGGCGGCGCCGAGATGGGCGCGTACGCGACCGCGTTCCCGGGCGGCGTCCCCATCGACGCCGGAGTCGGCGGCGGCGCTGTCGGCGCAGTACGGGCTTCCCGGTGCCCGGCGAGCGCGGGGCTCACGGCCGAGGAGATGGTCGAGGCCGCCGGCCGCGGCGAGCTCGACGTGCTCTACTCGAGCGGCGGCAACTTCCTCGACGTGCTGCCCGATCCCGCGCCTCGTCGCGGACGCCTCGGCCGCGTGCCCGTGCGCGTGCACCAGGACATCGTGGTCTCGAGCCAGATGCTCGTCGACCCCCCGGGCGAGGCGGTGGTGCTGCTGCCCGCCGCCACGCGCTACGAGCAGCGCGGGCGGCGGCACCGAGACCACCACCGAGCGGCGCATCGCGTTCAGCCCCGAGATCCGGGGCCCGCGGCCCGGCGAGGCGCGCACCGAGTGGGAGATCTTCGTCGACCTCGCGCGGCGCGTGCGACCCGGAGCGCGCCGCAGCCTCGTGGCGTTCGCCGACGGCCAGGCGATCCGCGACGAGATCGCGCGGGTCGTGCCGTTCTACGACGGCATCGAGCACCTGCGCGACACGGGCGACCAGGTCCAGTGGGGCGGCGCGCGCCTCTGCGACGGCTGGGTGTTCCCCACGGCCGACGGCAAGGCCCACTTCACGCCGGTCGCGCCGCGCGAGCCGCGCCCTCCGGCGGGGCGGTTCGCTGCTGTCGACACGGCGCGGCAAGCAGTTCAACTCGATGGTCTTCCGCGCCGACGACCCGCTCACCGGGGCGGCTCGCGACGCCCTGTTCATGGCCGCCGAGGATGCGCCAGCGTCTCGGGCTTGCGCGACGGTGCCGCCGTGCGCGTCCGATCGGAGGCGGGCGAGGTCGCCGCGCGCGTCCACGTCGCGCCGCGTGCGAGCGGGCAACGTCCAGATGTTCTTCCCGGAGTGCAATCCCGCTGATCTCGCGCCGGGGGTTCGCGACCCCGACTCGCCAGGTGCCGGACTACAACGCCGTGGTCGAGGTGCTGCCCGCCGTCGGGTGACCGAGGGCCGCCTCGGCGCGGACGAGGTCCTCGGGGGTGTTGACGTTGAGGAGTTCGCCGGGTGCGGCCCGGATGGCGACGGCCGCGAGGCGCGACGCCAGCGCCTGGGCTGCGAGCAATCCATCGGCGAGGATCGTCTCGCACGCTGCGAGCGCGGGCCGGCGCGGATACCGGGCGCACAGCGGCTGGATCCGTCCCTCCGGGTCGGCGGCCACGGCGGCGCCGGCCGAATCCGCGACGAGGCGGTCGAGGATCGCATCGGCGAGCGGGAGATCGCACGCCAGCACCAGACACGAGGCCGTCGTGAGCGCCCCCAGCCCTGTCGCGATCCCCACGAGGGGCGCGGCCGGTCCGGGGCGGTCGAACACGACCGGCGCGTTCAGCGCCGGGAGCGGGATGTCGGGGCGCGAGACCACCACCACCGACGTGCACCGCGCCTGGAGCCTCGCAACCGCGGATTCGACTAGCGTCCGGCCCGCCACGAGCATGCCCGCCTTCGGTCGGCCGATCCGCAGGCCTGCCCCGCCTGCGAGCACGATCCCGCCGAGCGACCGATCCTCACCCACGTCCACGGTGGGACGGTACCGTGCCCGGGCCGGTCGACGTGCTCGATGCCCCGACCACGAGCTTCGCGGCGTCGGTGACATGCGGGACCCCGGCCGGTGCGGATCGCCGCTTGGAAGCCGCCGACAGCCGTGAGGGAGGCCCGGGCCGATCGTGCGTACCGGGGTGCACCGTCGCACGTCGCGCCGCGCAGGCAGCCGCCGTCCCGGCATCCCGGTCATCAAGTTCGTCGTAAGGACGGCGCCGCCTCGGACAACGCCAGCGCCGTCCCGGTCCCCCGCTGCGGTCTCACGTGAAGCTGCTTCCCGAACAGGTCGTCGCAACCCGCAACTTCGAGTTCGAGCGCGGCGGCGGCAACTGGGTCATCAACGGGAAGAAGTTCGACCCGAACCGCAACGACGCCACGCCCAAGCTCGGCCAGGTCGAGCGCTGGAACTTCAAGAACGGCGGCGGGGGATGGACGCATCCGGTCCACGTCCACCTCGAGGCGATGCAGATCCAGACGATCGACGGCAGGGCCCCGACCGGCATCCAGGCGTTCGAGCGCGATTCGGTCAACCTGGCGCCGGGCGGCCGGGCGAGCATGCTCATCCGCTCCCGCTCGTTTCCCCGACGGTACGTCTTCCACTGCCACGACGTCGAGCATGAGGACATGCGGATGATGGCGGCGTTCGAGGTCCTGACCGAGTAGGCGCTCCGGACCTTCCCCGAGCCGATCCGGCTACCGTAGTGTGCCGCTGCCGCCGCGCGGCAGCACGGTCGTTCCCGGGGGCTCGGCGGAGCATTCCCTACTAACTCGGTCGGCTTTTGCGCCAATCTGGTAGAAGGAGTGCTCGAAGGACCCGAGACAGGCCACCACGCCCTGTCGTGACGCGTCAAGGAGATCACGAGAATGAGTCAGCAGCGAGCGGAGACGATCGCCCTCCACGGTGGTCAGGCACCGGACCCCACCACCAACGCCCGGGCGGTACCGATCTACCAGACCACGTCGTTCACGTTCGACGACACCCAACACGCCGCGGACCTGTTCGCGCTGAAGGTGCCGGGAAACATCTACACCCGGATCATGAACCCCACCTGGGACGTGCTCGAGCAGCGGCTCGCGGCCCTCGAGGGCGGCATCGCAAGCTGCGTCATCGCCTCCGGCCAGGCCGCCGTCACCTACTCGGTGCTCAACGTCTGCCGTGCCGGCGACAACATCATCAGCGTCTCGACCCTCTATGGGGGCACCTACAACCTGTTTGCCCACACCCTCCCGCAGTACGGCATCGAGGTCCGGTTCGTCGACCCCGACACGCCCGAGGCGGTGGCGGCGCTGGTCGACGACGAGACCCGTCTCGTGTTCGCCGAGACGATCGGAAACCCGAAGCTCAACGTCGTCGACATCGCGGCGTGGGCCGACGCGGCCCACGCGGCGGGATTGCCGCTCATCGTCGACAACACCGTTCCCACTCCGATCGGGTGCCCGGTGTTCGAGCTCGGCGCGGACGTCGCCGTCCATTCGCTCACCAAGTACATCGGCGGACACGGCACATCCATCGGCGGCGCCGTCGTCGACAGCGGCAAGTTCGACTGGGTCGCCAACGCGGAGCGCTTCCCGGGGCTCACGTCGCCGGACCCCAGCTACCACGGCGTGGTGTGGAGCGATGCCCTCGGCCCGGCGGCATACATCGGCCGCATCCGCACCGTGCTCCTGCGAAACACCGGCGCGGCGCTGTCGCCGTTCAACGCGTTCCTGTTCCTGCAGGGCATCGAGACGCTCCCGCTGCGAATGGAGCGCCACAACGAGAACGCCCTCGCCGTCGCCCGGTACCTGTCGGGCCACGACGCGGTCGAGTGGGTGCAGTACCCGGGTCTCGAGGGGGATCCGTACTACGAGGTCGCGAAGCGGACCCTTCGTGGCGGATCGGGCGCGCTCGTGACGTTCGGGATCAAGGGCGGGCGGGACGCCGGGCAGCGGTTCATCGAGTCGCTCGAGCTCTTCAGCCATCTCGCGAACATCGGTGACGCGAAGTCCCTCGCGATCCACAACGCCTCGACGACGCACTCGCAGCTCAACGACGAGGAACTCGCCGCGGCCGGGGTCACCCAGGACACGGTGCGCCTCTCCGTCGGCATCGAGCACATCGACGACATCCTCGACGACCTCAACCAGGCGCTCGCGAAGGCACGCGACGCCGTGGCGGTGTAGTCCAAGCGGTGTCGGCCGGCGGGCGCCCCGATCCGAGCGGCGGGTCCGTCGGACACGTCGAGACCAAGCGGGTCGTCCTCTTCAGGGAGGACGACCCGCTGACGCTCGACACCGGCGCGACGCTCGCGCCGGTCGAGGTCGCCTACGAGACGTATGGCACCCTCAACGCGGACGCGTCGAACGCCGTCTACATCTGCCATGCGCTGACCGGCGATGCCCATGCCGCCGGGCACCACGGCGATCCGGCACGGCCCGGGTGGTGGGACACCCTCATCGGCCCGGGGAAGCCGGTCGACACCGACCGCTTCTTCGTGATCTGCTCCAACCTGCTCGGCGGGTGCCAGGGCACCACCGGGCCCGGCTCGATCGACCCGGCGACGGGCCGGGCCTACGGCCTGCGGTTTCCGATCTTCACCATCTCGGATCTCGTAACCGTGCACCGCGCGCTCATCCACCATCTGGGCGTGCGCAGGCTCATGGCCGCGATCGGCGGCTCGGTGGGCGGGATGCAGGTGATGCAGTGGGCGCTCGATCACCCGGATGATCTCCACGCCGGCGTCATGGTGTGTGCCACGGGACGCCTGTCGGCTCAGAACATCGCGTTCTCGGCGGTGGCCCGGGAAGCGATCCTGCGCGACCCGGATTTCAACGGCGGTGACTACTACGATTCCGACCGGCGGCCCGACACGGGTCTCGCGCTCGCACGGATGATCGCCCACATCACGTACCTCTCCGAGGAGTCGATGCGCCAGAAGTTCGGCCGGCGCATCCAGGACGCCGATGAGCCACGCCGGAACTTCGGCGTCGACTTCCAGGTCGAGAGCTACCTCCAGCATCAGGGGGAGAGCTTCCTCAAACGGTTCGACGCGAACAGCTACCTCTACCTGACCAGGGTCATGGACTACTTCGATCCGTTCGCCGATCCGGTCGCCGCCGCGGAGCGGCTTCGGCACGTCACGACCCGCTTCCTCGTGCTCTCCTTTGACACCGACTGGCGCTTCGACACCGCACATTCGCGTGAGATCGTCCGGATGCTGCAGGCCAACCGAGTGCCCGTGACCTTCAGGGAGATCGAATCCCCCTGGGGGCACGACTCGTTCCTGCTCGTCGTGCCGGAGTACCACCGCACCGTTGCCGGCTTCCTCGACCGGATGGAACGCGAGGCCGTCAACGGGGCACGGCGCGCGCCGACGCCGGGGGAGGACGTTGCGACCTGATCTCGCACTGGTGGCCGGCATGGTGCCGCGCGGGGCCCGCGTGCTCGACCTCGGCTGCGGCGACGGCGCGCTGCTCGAGCACCTCATCCGGGTGAAGGGGTGCGACGGCCACGGCGTCGAGATCTCCGCGGAGGGCTTTCACGCGTGCATCGACCGGGGGGTTCCCGTCTTGCAGGCCGACATCGACGACGGCCTCGGCGACTTCGACGACGGATCCTTCGACCTCGTGGTGCTCTCGCAGACGCTGCAGGCGACCCGCCGGCCCGCCTTCGTGCTCTCGGAGATGATGCGCGTCGCGCCCGCCGGTATCGTGTCGTTCCCGAACTTCGGGCACTGGCGCATCAGGCTCGGCCTGCTCGGCCGGGGCCGGATGCCGTCGTCGCGCGTGCTGCCGTACGCCTGGCACGACACGCCGAACATCCACCTGTGCACCCTCCGGGACTTCGAGGAACTCGCCGCCGCCGAGGGCTTTCGCCTGACCGCCCGGGTCCCGCTCAACGTCCGGGGTGGCAGGGCGCGGGCATGGGTGGAGCGACGGCCGAATCTGCTGGCCGCGGGGGTGGTGTGCCGCATCGAGCACCGCCCGTCGGGCAGTCAGGACACGGCGGTCATGAACCCGCCGAATGATTCGTTGCGGATGTAAGGAAATCGCGGGATCCTCGTCGTAGAGATACGGCAATGAACCGACGAATCTCCACATCACGCACACGACTCGGCATCGAGCTCGAGCAGGCGCTGGCCGACTGGATCAGCGCATCGCGCCGCGTCTACGAGCCCACGCACGATCTCCACGACGAGCAGGCCGAACATGCGGCCTGGCGCCGGGTCCAGTCGGTGCTCGCCCCGGCCGAGACCCGCACCGCGGCCTAGGGAGGGCAGGCGGCCCCTCCAGCCGCATCCGCGACGCCGTGCGACTCGGGTCGCCCTCCGAAGCGGCACGCTCCTGAGAAGGACTAGAATGGCGCCGGTCCAGGGAAGGGAGTGTGACGGGTGCCAGAGGGTAAGCGACGCATCGACCGCATCAGCAAGCCGGAGTTCGTCGAGGGCCTCGAGGGGCTGGACCTCGCGGAGCTGCGCGAACGGCGCGACGGGTGCCGGGAGGAGCTCGAGCACCTCTCGATGCTTCGCCGCTACGTGCAGAGCCGGGCGGAGATCCTCAAGGGCGAGCTCGACCGCAGATCCGAGGGCGGCAACGGGTCATTGCTCGACAATCTTGCCGAGATCCTTGCCTCCGACGAGCGCACCACGTCGTCGCGCGGGGGCGCCATCCGCCTGCACGTGCCCGACGACGAGATGCTGCTCGCACGCCGGCGCGTGGAGCGGCTCGTGGCCGAGTCGGGCCTCACCGACCCGACCTCGCTGAGCGACGCCGACATCGAGCACGGCGTCGCCGAGCTCGCCGCCGAGGAGCGGGCCGTGTCGTCCGACCGGGCCGAGGTGATCCGCGTGCTCGACCTCCTGCAAGACGAGCTCAAGCGCCGGTTCAAGGAAGATCCGGCGTCCGTCCTCGACTGAGACGGCGGGAGTCCGTCACTCGTCGCGGCGAGTGCTGAGGCTCTCCCGGCGCTCGGTCGGGTGCGGACCGAAGCCGGTGTCGAAACGAGGCCGGATCGGCCGGATTCGGAGAGCGTCGTTCGCGGCGGGGGCGGGACGAGCGGGAGCGGACCCGGCGGCCCCGACGCCGATTTGGGCGAGCTCGCGTGGCCGCGTGGAGGGCTGCGACGGTGCCGTGCGCGGCATGGCCTGCCCGGCGGCGGTTGCGCGGCGATCCGCTGGCGCCGCCGTCGCGCGCGCAGCGGCCTGAGCGGCCCGAGCCGCCGCGGCGACCTTGACGCTGTCGATGCGCCAGAACGTCAGCGACACCACCAGCCCGACCGCGACGGCGTAGATGCCGAGCGCCCACATCCGGTCGCTGTCGGTTCCGGTGAGCAGGCCGTGCAAGGTCGCGCCGGCGAAGACGAGATACGTGAAGTAGTGGAGCCGCCGCCAGTTCTTGACCCCGATGCGACTGCGCACGCGGAATGAGATGTGGATGATCGCCATGAGCTCCAGCACGACGACGCCGACGGCGCTCCAGACTGTGCGGTAGTCCACGAGCCCGGGCACGAACACCGCCAGCGGCGTCACCTTGACGGTCTCGTCGAACACCAGCGAGGTCGCGTGCGCCGCGACCGCGACGAGGCCGGCGAGGGAGAGGACCCTGTGGACGTCCGTGACGCTCGCGAGCCGCACCGACCTGAGCAGCCGCGTCTTGAGGGTCAACCCCGCCACCACGGTCGCCGTCGCGAACGCGTACGCGAGCAGTCCCGTCGATCGCGCCAGGAGCCAGAACGTGGGGTCGTGCTTCACGCGAGGCCTCCGGCAAGGGTCGTCCCGCCGGAGGAATCGACGAGCACGCAGGGGATGCCCTGCTCGTCGGCCTCCCGGATCGCATCGACCCGGCCTACGATGAGCAGGCTCTTTGCGAGCACCTCGGCGTCGACCGCGGACGAGCCGATGGCGGTCACGCGGAGCAGGTCGGTGTCGGTCGGACGTGAGGTCGCCGGATCGATGATGTGGTGGGCTTCGCCCGCTTCGGTCTGCCACCGGCGCCGGTCGCGGCCCGACGTGGCGAGCCCGCCGCGGACGAGACCGACGGTGATCGTCGTTCCATCGCCCCGCTCGACGCCGACGTTCCACTCGCCGTCCGCCGGGACCTCGCCGATCGCGATGTCGCCCCCCGCGTTGACCAGGCACGGCCCCGCCTCGCCCACGAGGTCGCGAACACGATCCACCGCGAACCCCTTGGCGATGCCGCCCAGGTCCAGATGGACCCCGTGCTCCAGCGTGATCTCTCCCGTCACCGGATCGATCTGAACCCCTCCGCCGCACGGGGGCGGATCGCCCTCGGGCGCCGGAACGATCCCGCCGGGAAGGTCGTCGAACGACGTCGCGTAGCCCGCATTCACCAGGGCGTCGTGGACGGTCGGGTCGAACCGCCCGCCGGTCCGGGCGCGGGCGGCGAGCGCGAGTCGGACGACCTCGGCCATCTGCGGGCTCGGGCGCAGCCGTCCGACCCGGTTCAGGCGTGAGAGCTCCGACGTCGGGCGAAATCGCGAGAAGGTCTGCTCGAGCTGCTCGAACTGCTCCCGTGCCTGCTGCAGCAGGTCGTCGACCCTGTCGTCGCGCGGCCGCTCGACCAGGATCTCGACGTCGGTGTTCATCGCCCGGAACCGGTCCCGTGTCACGACGTCCCGCTGGACGACGCCGGGGATCCGGCCGACACGCTCGCGATCGGCGGCGCCGCGACGCTCACGCCGCCTCCGCCGCCCCCACCGGAGCTGCTTCCACCGCCCGAGACGACGACGCTCCCAACGCCTCCGGAGCTGCCGCCGCCCGAGACGACGACGCCCCCGCCGCTCGTGCCGCCCGCCGTGCCGGCCGACGCCGTGCCGACCACGGTGCGATAGACGACCCTGCGACGCGACTGGGCGATCGCCATCGCACGTGACCAGGCCGCCTGGCGGCGCCGATTCGCCGCGGCGATCTGCGCCTGGCGACGCTGGAGGTCGCGGTTGTAGTTCTTCCAGCGCAGGGTCACGATCTTGCGTGCCCGCTGGACCTCCTTCTTGACCTGCTGCTCACGGGCCTGCAGCTTCGCGACGCGCGGATCGACGGCGGCCTTCGACGACCAGGGGTGTGCGGAGACCGTCGCCCACAGCACGAAGAACAGCAGGAGCGCGATCGCCAGGATGTAGACGCGACCGACCTGGCTCTTCATCAGTCGGCCTCGGCGGCCCCGGCTGCCTGCTCCGCGGCCTTCTTGGCGGCCTCGCGTGCCTGCTCTGCGGCCTTCTTGGCGGCCTCCTCTTCGCGCTCGCGCGCCTCCCTTGCGGCCTCCGGGTCATCCCCGCGGCGCGCGGTCGAGGTCGGGGCGGGCGTCGCCGGCGCCGCGACGGCGGTGTCCTCGCCCTGCGGCTTGGTCGGCTTCGGCGGCTTCTTCACCGGCTTGCGTGCCCCGGACGTCTTGTCCGTGCTCGCCGGTGGGGCGACCACGCGGGTGACCACGACGGCTCCGAGGTTCGGCACCGCCACCGGTCCGACGCCGGGAACCGGTGGGAGCCCGGGGGTCTTCTGGGCAAGCGCTTTCCGGGCGGAGCGCTCGGCGGCGGTGAGCTGCGCGTGGCGCTTGGCGATGGCCTTCTCGTCGACGGCCGTCTTCGGCGTGTCCGCACCGAGGTGCACGGTCTTGGACAGTGCGACGGTCCCGGAGAGGGCTGCGCCACCGAGTATCACGGCGAGCGCGAGACGGTGTGGGCTTCTCATGGAGTCTCCTCCCGGGCGGGGAACCGATCAGGTTCCGGGATGCGTCGGCGTCCCTCCGTGGACGCCTGTTGTCAGTACAACGACCGCCGCCCGAGGGACCTGACAGCAGATGACGGAGTTGTCATGCGCGGGCGGCCGCGGTCAGCGCGAGACGACCACCCCCGCCGCCTCCAGCCGGGCGATCTCGTCGTCGGGATACCCGAGCTCTGCGAGGACGGCCCGGGTGTCGGCTCCGAGGTGGCGACCGGCGAACCTCACGTCGCCGGGGGTGCGGGAGAGGCGGACCACGGGAGCGGTCATTGTGACACGGCCGAGCTCGTCGTCGTCGACCTCGGTCAGCATCCCCATCGCCCGCACCTGGTCGTCGTCGAAGAGCTCGTCGCGTTCCCGCACCGGGCCGCAGGGCACGCCAACGTCGTCGAACACGGCGAGCCAGTGGCCGGTCGTCGCCGTGCGGAGCCTGGGGGCGAAGAGGCCGACGAGCTCCTCGTTGCGCTCCACCCGTTGTGCCCGGCTACGAAAGCGCTCCTCGTGGAGCAGATCCGGCATCCCGAGCGCTGCGCAGAACCGATGCGCGAGACGCTCCGCGTACGCGGCGATCGCGATCCAGCCGTCGGCGGTCTGGTACACGCGGTAGAACGCGCGCGGGAACGCCATCACCTGCGGAGGCTGGTCGTCCAGGCGAACCAGCGAGTGCGCGTTGAGGGCCACGGCCATGCCCAGGAGGCTCAGCTCGACGCGCTGACCGCGCCCGGAGCGCTCCCGTTCGAGGAGGGCGGCCAGGATGCCGGTGCACGCCAGGAGCGGCAGCCCGGTGTCGTTGATCGGGATCGGGCTCGCCCGGGGCGACTCGTCGGGCCCGAGGCCGCTGGGCGGCATGAAGCCGCCGATCGCCTCGGTGACGATGTCGTATCCGCGCTGCTCGCGCCGGGCCCCGCCGTCACCGTACGCCGAGATCTGGCAGTAGACCAGCCGCTCGTTGAGACCCTCGCACGTCTCCCAGCCCACGCCGAGCCGCTCCGGCGTTCCCGGGCGGAGGTTCGTCAGCAGCACGTCCGCCCGCTGCACCAGCTCGTGGGCGATGGCCTGGCCATCCTCGGTGAGCAGATCGACGCAGACCGCACGCTTGTTGCGGTTCGTCTGGAGGTAGTGGCGGCTGCGGCCCGGGTGCCCGGGGATGACCTCGTGGAACCGCCACTCGTCGCCCGCCGGTCGCTCGAGCTTGATCACGTCGGCGCCGAGGTCCCCGAGGTGCATGCCCGTGAGCGGCCCCGCGAGGTTGTGCGAGATGTCGAGGACGCGGATGCCGGTGAGCGGAGCCGCTGCCATCCGCGGAGGCTACCCGCGGTGGAACCGCCGCGAGGTGAATCCCGCGCGGCGGGCCGGTACCGTGTCGGAGTGCCCCGACCCGCCGCACGCGCGTCGATCCTCGTCGCCCTGGCAGTCCTCGCCCCGGCGGCGGTGGTGACGGCCTCGGTGCTGTCGGATCCGCAGGTCGCGAGCCTCACCGACAGCGGGCAGGCGGGCAGTCAGGACGCCCGCGGCGGCGCGGTCTCGGCCGACGGCCGGTTCGTGGCCTTCACGTCGGCGGCCGCCCTGGCCGGAGCCGCCACGGGCGGTGTCCTGCAGGTCTACGTCCGTGACCGGGTCGCGGGTCGCACGCTCCTCGCCTCGGCCGCCGCGACGGGCCTGGCGGCCGACGCCCCGGTCGACGATCCGGCCGACCGGCGTGCCTACGCGATCTCGGGCGACGGGCGCTACGTGGTGTTCGCCTCCGCCGCCACGAATCTCGCCGGGGGGGATCCCGACGGCTCGAGCCGCGACGTGTTCCGCAAGGACCTCGTGACCGGGGCGGTGGCCATCGTCTCCCGGGGCCCGAGCGGGGCTCAGACCGGCTCATCGGTCGGGGGCGATCCCGATGTCTCCTACGACGGCTCCCGCGTGGTCTACGAGACGGGGGCCGCCATGAACCTCTGGTCGGGTGACGCGTCTCCGGCGAGCGACGTCGTGATGCGTGACCTGGCCTTCGGCACAAGCACGCTCGTCAGCGTCGCGCCCGGAGGCGGCCCGGCGGCATCGGTCGGGCAGGCGTCGATCAGCGCCGACGGCGGCCATGTGGCCTTCCAGTCCGGGGCGTCCGTGCTCGTGCGCGATGTGACCGGCGCGGCCACCATGGCCGTCCCCGGCGCGGCGGCGGCACCCGACCTGTCGGGCGACGGTACGGCCGTCGCGGTCGAGTCGGGCGCCGGAATCGACCGGCACGCCCCCGCGGGCGGCCCCGCGATCCCGGTGGCCGCCTCCGGCTCGCGACCGTCGTTATCCGCCGACGGGCTTCGCGTCGCCTACGAGGCCCCCGGCGCGCCGGCGCAGGTCCTCGCGCAGACCGCGGGGGCGCCGGCCGAGCGCGTGAGCGAGCGCGCCGACGGCTCGTCCTCGGCACTGCCCTCCGTGGCCCCGGGGATGAGCGCGAACGGGGCGATCGTGGCGTTCACCCATGACGATTCGGGCGGAACGTCGCTGGTCGCAAGCGACGTCAACGGACTCGCCGATGTCATCACCGCACGGCTCGCCCCGACGGATGCCCAGGGGCCGCAGCTCGCGTTCCCCGCGCTCAGCTCCGCCCCGGACTCCGGCGCCGCGTCGATGACGGTGCAGGGACGGGCGAGCGACCCGTCCGGGGTCATGGCCGTGACCGTCGGCGGCATCCCGGCTGTGCTCGGCGCCTCCGGTAGCTTCGGCGTGGAGGTTCCGCTCGCCGTCGGCGTGAACATCATCCCGATCAGGGCGATCGATGGGGCGGGCAACACCACCGAGCTGACCTTCACCACCCGCAGGGCTTCGCCGCCCGAGCCGAAGCCCGCCGTCAAGGCCCGGGCGCGGTCGCTGAAGGTCGTGAGGATCGGTCGGACGACGGTCGTCAGGTTCCGGCTCGATAAGGGGGCAAGGCGGGTCACGACGCGGCTCTGGCGCCGCGTGCCGCGGTCCGGCGCGCCCCCGGGATGGACCCCGGTTGGACCGGCGCGCGTGGTCGCGAGGACGCCGGGGGCACGGGCCGCGTTGCTGAGCCGGACGCCGCTGCGCGTGGAGATCTACCAGGTGCGGGTGAGCGTGGTTTCGGCCGGCGGCGTGGCCGTGACGGTGGTGCGGTACCGGGTGCTCCGGCCCGGAAACCGCTGATAGGCTCGCCCGCATCCGGTTCCCTCGAAAGGACACGCGATGGGCTTGATGAAGCGGTTCTTCATGATCGTCAAGGCAAAGATCAGCAAGCTGCTCGATCGCGCCGAGGACCCCAACGAGACGCTCGACTACTCGTACGAGAAGCAGCTTGAGCTCCTGCAGCAGGTGCGCAGGGGCGTCGCCGACGTCGCGACGAGCAAGAAGCGCGTCGAGCTGCAGTCGGAGAAGCTCGAGGCAGCGGTGGCGAAGCTCGACTCGCAGGCCCGTCAGGCGGTCCAGGCGGGGCGTGAGGATCTCGCCCGCATCGCGCTGGAGCGCAAGACGGGGGTGCAGGCCCAGCTGCAGAGCCTCGACGCCCAGCGGACGCAGCTCGAAGGCGAGCAGCAGAAGCTGGTCAACGCCGAGCAGCGGCTCACGGCCAAGGTCGAGGCGTTCCGGACACAGAAGGAGACGATCAAGGCCCAGTACACCGCGGCGGAAGCCCAGGTCAAGATCAGCGAGGCGTTCAGCGGCATCTCCGAGGAGATGGCGGACGTCGGGTTGGCCGTGCAGCGGGCGGAGGACAAGACCGACCAGATGCGCGCTCGGGCGGGTGCGCTCGACGAGCTGCTCGAGTCGGGAGCGCTCGAGGACATGACCCAGACCGGCGACGCGATCGACCGCGAGCTCGCGCAGGTCACGTCGGCATCCCAGGTCGACGCCGAGCTCGCGGCCCTGAAGAAGGAGCTGGGCGCGGGGGCGCCGGGGGCGGAGGGCACGGCGCTCGAAGGAGGGACGCCGTGATCGTGCGCATCCTTGGTGAAGGGCAATTCCGCCTCCCCGACGGGGCCGCCGACACGCTCAACGCGATCGACGAGCGGCTCGAGGCTTCGGTCGCCGCGAATGACGAGGCGGCGTTCGCCACCGAGCTCGCGGCGCTCGTCGCGGCGGTGCGCTCGCACGGCACCCCGCTCGCCGACGACGAGCTCGTGGGCTCCGATGCCGTTGTGCCCGATCCCGACACGACCCTCCACGAGGCCCGCAGCCTGCTGTCGGAGGAGGGATTGATCCCGGACTGATGGCGCTCTCGACACGGGTCGACAGGGCGAAGGAACTCGAGCGGGACCGCTACTACATGGGCCTCGCTCGGGCCGTGCAGGCCGGGGCCGATTGCCTCGGGAGCCGGGTGGGCGCGGTGCTGGTGCGCGACAACCGCGTCGTGTCGACCGGCTTCAACGGCACACCGACCGGCTTCGCGAACTGCACCCAGGGCGGCTGTGTGCGCTGCCGTGACAGCGACCTGCATGCGCGGGGTCGCGGCGACGAGGCGACCGACAGCGAGCACACCTCCGGGCGGGGGCTCGACCGCTGCATCTGCGTGCACGCCGAGCAGAACGCCTTCCTCACGGCAGCGCGGTTCGGCACCCGCGTCGAGGGCGCCACGCTCTACACGACGCTGAGCCCGTGCTTCGGGTGTCTCAAGGAGGCCATCCAGGCCGGCGTGGTGCGGGTGGTCTACGACGAGCTCTACACCGCTCCGTACAACGAGGCGCTGCAGCGCCAGTACGAGGACCTCGCCGCCCACCTCGCCGGCGAGGACTCCACCCGGTTCGAGCGCCTCGGAGGCGACGCGGCCGGTTAGCGGGGCGCTAGATGTCCTGGTCGCGGTGTCGCATCAGGATCTCGTTGATCCCGACATGGGGTGGCTGGCTGACCGCGTACATGACTGCGCGGGCGACGTCGTCGTCGGTGAGCGCCACCGCCGGGGCGTTGTCGAAGAACGGCGTGTCCACGTTGCCGGGCGAGATGAGGGTCACCCGGATGCCGCGCTCGTGCAGCTCCTTCCTCGCGGCCTCCGCCATCGCCCCAACGGCGTGCTTGGTGGCTGAGTAAACCGAGCCGGGCACGGCGACGTGGCCGGCCACCGAACCCGTGAGCAGCAGATGCCCCTTCGTCTCCTCCAGGGCCGGGACGGTCGCGCGGACCGTCAGTGCCGCCCCGTAGACGTTGGTCAGGATCATCGAGCGCCAATGCTCCGGCGTCTCGTTCAGGAACCCTCGCACCGCCCCGAACCCGGCGTTGGCAAATGCGACGTCCAGGCGGCCGAACTGCGCGAGCGTGGTCGCGACGGACTGCTCGAGGTCCTCCCACTCGGTGACGTCGCAGCCGATCGCAAGGGCCACGTCCGGCCCGCCGAGCTCGTCGCGCTGTGCCTCGAGCCGGTCCAGGGAGCGGGCGAGCAGGGCCACGCGGAATCCGGCCGCCACCGCCTGCCGCGCGGTGGCCTGGCCGATGCCGCTCGACGCGCCGGTGATCAGGAAGACCTGGTCGGGCATACGGGGACGATCGCACGCGGCGAGGCCTCGCCGCCCTGGGTGCCAGGCACGTTCGCAGAACCGCCCGCCGGTAGCAGAGGTGGAGACCCTGCGGGTGCCAGGCACCGTTAACACAACGTTAACTCTCGAGGGGCGGCGCCGATCCAGGTAGCGTCGGGGCATGACCCGACGATTCGCGCTGCGGCGTTGCTGGGCGACACGGCTGCTCTGGCCGATGCTGCGGCGAGAGCCGTTCGCCGAGGTCGGCGACGGCCTGGTGCGGGTCGACATGGGCTGGCTG
The DNA here is from genome assembly GCA_963777565.1 of uncultured Thermoleophilia bacterium. Lineage (GTDB taxonomy): Bacteria > Actinomycetota > Thermoleophilia > Miltoncostaeales > Miltoncostaeaceae > CALMEC01. The sequence goes on along the minus strand of CAVZQZ010000006.1, from coordinate 294,927 downwards.
GGACGCGCGGAGTTAGATGCCGCCAACGTCGCCCGCCTGTCGCGCATGCGCTGGCCCTGGTGGGCCGGCATCGGCGTGCGGCTCGGACGCAAGATGGTGGCCTACACGACCGCCTGGGGCGACGCGGCGGTGATCGAGCTCACGCGTCCGGTCGACGTCCGGGCCCCGCTCAAGTGGACCACCGCGCGGGTGATCGTGGGCGTCGTCGACGTTGACGAGTTCCTACGTGCCGTCGCGCACGTCCGGGTGCGCCGGGAGGCGGAAGCTTCCGACTAGCGTGGTCGCAGGAAGGGCAGCACGCCGCTCGTGTCGGTGCCGCCCACCAGCCTGCGCGCCAGGCGCCGCAGCGTGCGTGGTCGGATTCGCTCGAGGCGAGCATGGCGGGGGGAGGATCGAGCCAGGCGGCCTTGAGGCGTGTATGGGCCACCCTGCCCTCGTCGGTCACGACGAGAACCTTTACGCGACGGTCCTCCGCCGACGACCGGCGCTCGACCAAGCCGAGCTCCTCCAGCCGGGTCGACGACGCCGGTGAGGTACGAGGCGTCGCAGCGGATGATCGTCGCGAGCTCGTACATGGGGCGCGCGAGTCCAGGTCGAGGTTGATCAGCGCGATCGCGCGTCCCGGCGTGAGCTCCGCGGCCGCCGCGGCGTCCATCACGTGACCTCGTGCGCAACCTGCCCGTGGTCACCCTGATGGTGGGCGTCGGCTTCGCGGTCGGGTTCCGCGTTCAGACCGACGCCGCCCACCTGCTGCTCGGCTTGACCGTGCTGCTGGCCTTCGGCGTCGCCCTGTCCTGGGTGTTCGCGCTCGTCGAGATATCCGTCGAACGCCCGGAGAGCGCGCAGGGCGCGCCATTCCCATCATGCTGCCTCTCGTGTTCGCGGCGAGCGCCTTCGTGAGCCCCGCGACCATGCCGGACTGGCTGCAGCCGTACGCCGAGCGCCAGCCGGTGTCGGCCGCCGGCGACGACGCGGTCAGGGCCCTCGTGCTCGGCCGGGCCTGGATCGAGAAAGATGCTGACCTCGCTCGCCTGGAGCGTCTGCATCGTCGCGGCGTTCGCCCCGCTCGCGGTACGCCGTTATCGCAAGGTCAGCTGACGATCGCCTGCATCGCGACGAGCTTGTTCCCGTCGGGGTCGAAGAACTCGAGCAGCTTCGCGCCGCCGAGGTCTTCGACCTCGCGCCGCACCACGCCGTGCGCGGCGAGCTGGGCATCGAGCGCGTCGATGTCGTCGGTCGCGAAGACGATCGTGGCGCCGCCACCGTGCGGCCGGGTGGCGAGCTCGCCCTCGAGAGCCAGGTCGTAGCCGCCGACGTCGAACTCCGCCCAGTCGTTGCCGGCGCGGTTCTTGAGCGTGAGGCCGAGCACGCCCCCATAGAAGGCGATCGCCTTGTCCATGCTGCAGATGCGGTAGTACACGGTGTCGATTCCCTGGAGCAGCGCCACGCGATCCCCTTCGTTCCGGACGGTCGGCCGGCGAGTGTAGTACACGCGTTCGAGGGGCCGCCGTGGGGTGCGTGTCGGGCCGCCCTGGTGGGAAACGTGAACGAGTCGTACGGGTTTCGTAAAGCCTCGCCCGCTTGGGGCCGACATGCACCTACACTGGCCCCGATGTCGATACTCCCTGCAATTCGGACACACGTGACCCGACGCGTCCTCATCGTCCTCCTCGTCACGGCCCTCGCCTGCCTCGCCGGCTGTGGCGGCGGGTCGGGCGGCGACGACGCCGGATCGGGTTCGACGACGCCGGTGGCGAGCACCGCGACCACGGCACCGTCGACCACCGCAGAAGCGACGACATCCGCGCAGGCCGACGAGACCGTGACGGTCTACTTCGCCGACTCCGACGCGACGGAGCTCCAACCGGAGACGCGCTCGGTCCCCACTGCGAACCTGAGGGCGGCGCTGGTCGAGCTCGCGAAAGGGCCCACGGAGGCCGGCCACCAGAACGCCCTGCCGGCCGGCACCGCGATCGTCGGGACCGCTGTGCAGGGCGGCGAGGCCCTGGTGAACCTGAGCTCGGAGTTCACGACCGGGTATCCCCCCGGCGGCGCGGCTGCCGAGTTCGCCGTGCTGGCGCCACTCGTGTACACCGCCACGGCCGTCCCCGGCGTCGACCGGGTGCGCATCACCGTGAACGGACAGACCCCGTCCCCGACCGGCTCGCAATACGACTGGACCGGCTCGTTCAGCCGGGCGGACTTCCCTGGCGCGGTGGCGAGCCCATGAGCCGGCTTCGCATCGTCGTCATTGCCGCGCTGGGCGCCCTCGTCGCCGGCACGTCCTCGGCGGTTGCGACCCCGCTCGTCGCGATCGACCCCGGACACGGGGGATCCGACAGCGGCGCAACCGGCAGGCTGCCGCCCGGCACCCAGACCGGGATGACGCCCCGCATCGACCCCGACGGCCAGACGCGGATCTACGAGAAGGACGTCACGCTCGACATCGCGCAACGGCTGAACGCCTACCTCCGCGGCCGCGGCTTTCCGACCGTCATGACCCGCAGCACCGACCTGGCCGGCGGCGATGTGCCGTTCACCACGGTGGGTGCCGACCTGCGGGCGCGAGTCGACATCGCCAACAACGCCGGGGCCAGGCTCTTCGTGTCGATCCACGAGAACGCCCTCAGCGCGACCGCTTCCGGCACGGAGACCTATCACTTCTACTACTCGAACCCGGGGGCCCGCGCCCTCGCCGTGCTCGTCCACCAGCAGGTGCTGGCCGCCCTCGGCCTGCCCGACCGGGGCGTCAAGACGGCGGGCTTCTACGTGCTCAAGAACACCCGGATGCCCGCGATCCTCGTCGAAGGCGCGTTCATCACCAACCCGGGCGAGGCGCTCCTGCTGGCCGACCCGGCCGTCCGCCAGCGAGTCGCGGAGGCCATCGGCGTCGGCGTCGCCAAGTATACGGCCGGCGGCTACGACGCGCTCTACGGCCAGCAGCAGAGCCTCAAGCCGCGGTACCAGGTTAACGCGGGAGCGTTCCGCAAGCTCGCCAACGCCCGCGCCCGGTACCGCCTCGTTCGCCGCCGTGGCTTCGAGGCGGCGATCCGCAGCGAGTACAACGCGCCGACCCGCAAGCACCTCTTCTACGTGGTCTCCGGGAGGTTCGTCTACCTCGAGAACGCGCGCGGCCTGCGGGATCGCATGCGCGGGAAGCGTCTCAGGGCCAACGTGGGGCCCATCCCCAAGCGCTCGCGAGCCATCCCGGCCGTCGCCCCGCGGTAGCGTCCCGGCGGGCCGTCCGGAGGCTCGGTCTACCATCGTCAGGCCGTGCCGCCCGACGCCCTCCAACTCCAGCTCCCGCTGCCCCTGCCCCAACCCGGCAGCGAGCGCCAGGCGACGCTCGCCGACCGGCTCTGCGAGCTGCTCGCGCGGCGCGGCCGTCCGCTCGAGGTCGGCCACGTCGTCGCGCAGGTCCTGCGTGTGCGCCGCTGCCCGGAGCGGTTGCAGCGACGGCTGGTCGCGGAGATCGTTGAGAGCGATCAACGCCTCGCCTGGCGGGGCCGCGATCTCGTCGGGCTCGCGCCCGCCGGCTGGGCGGCGACCCCGCTGCGCGAGGCGACGTTCTGCATCGTCGACATCGAGACGACCGGCGGTGCGCCGGGCCGGTCGAAGATCACGGAGATCGGCGCGGTGCGCATGCGGGGCGGGCAGGTACTCGAGCGCTTCGAGACGCTCGTCGATCCGTGCCGGCCGATCCCCGAGCCCATCACCCGCATCACCGGCATCCATGACGCGATGGTCGTCGGGCAGCCGCGCATCGAGGAGGCGCTCGAGCGGTTCGTGACGTTCGTCGGCGACGACGTCATGGTGGCCCACAACGCTCCCTTCGACTTCCGGTTCCTCAACTACGAGCGCTTCCGGATCGCGGGCCGCTACTTCACCCAGCCGTGGCTCGACACCCTCGTGATCGCGCGGCGGCTGTTGCGGCGCCGGCTCGACCGGTTCGACCTCGCGACGCTCGCGGAATGGGCAGACACGGTGGTGCGGCCGAACCACCGCGCGCTGGCCGACGCCGAGGCGACGGCCGAGGTGCTCGGCGTGCTCATCGACCTGCTGCTGGAGCGGGGACACGCAACGCTCGAGCGAGCGGTGGGCTTCGGCCAGGGTGGCGGGGCCCGGTACGCGCACAAGCTCGCGCTCGCCGAGGACCTCCCCGCCACCCCCGGCGTCTATCTGATGCGCGACCGAGACGGCGCGGTGCTCTACGTCGGCAAGGCGCGCAACATCCGCCGGCGGGTCCGCTCGTACTTCGGTCCGCAGGGACGGCACGGCCGGCTCATCGCCCGGGCCCTGGAGGGCGTCACGGCGATCGACCATGAGGAGACCGGGTCGGAGCTCAGCGCCCTCCTGCGGGAGGTGGCGCTTCTGCGTGAGCTCCGACCGCCGTGTAACACGCGAGGGCTCGGCGGGGGTCGGCGATACCTCAAGCTCACCAGGGAGCCCTACCCCAGGCTGCTCGTCGTCCCCGAGCCCGTCGACGACGGTGCCGACTACTACGGGCCACTGCGGTCCGAGCGCCTCACCCGGCTGGCGGTGGAGGCGCTGCAGACGCTGTACCCGATCCGCACGTGCCACGCGCGGTGCGCCGGCGGCGCCCAGGCCAGGCTCCTCGAGGAGATCCCGTCGGACTGCCGGGGTCCGTGCAGCGACGGCCACGTCGATGCCTACCGGCAGGGCATCGACGATGTCCGGCGACTGCTCGACGCCGACCAGGGAACGGCGGTTGGGGTGCTGCTCACCCGCCTGACCGACCTTGTGACGGCCGACCCCGCCGTCGTCGACGTGGATCGGCGTGAGGCCGTGGAGGCGCTGATCGGCCTGCTGGGTTCGCTTTCGCGCGTGCGCCTGGCCGGCGGTGCGGGTGGTGTGATCGTGGAGCCGTCCACCGAGCACGGGGCCGCGACCGCGCTCTTCGTGTGGCATGGTCGGGTCGTGATGCAGGAGCGCATCTGGCCGGAGGACTGGGGTCGGGCCGCCGCGGCCATCACCACGCTGGCGGAGGTGGCCGCGACTCCCACGACGCCGCTCGGCCCGGGCGAACTCGACGCCGCCTTGATCCTCCACGAGTGGCTCACCTCGCGTGCCGACCACCCCGGCGTGGTGCCGCTGCGGGCCGGGTTCGACCCGGTCGACGCGCTCGAGGCGGTGCGCGCGGCGGCCGCTGCCATGACGGTCTTCCAGCCTGATCCGCGCCCCGTCATCGACGCCGGCGGATTCGCGACCGCGGCCTGATGCGCGCGGCGGCCGCACTGCCGCTGACCGGCCGCTACCGGCCGATGGCGCTCGACGCGGCGCAGGGCCTTCGCGCGTGGGCGGATGCCGACGGCGCGATTCTCACCATCGAGGACTGCGGGGAGGCGCCGCAGGACGCGGGGCGCATCGCGCTGGACCTGGCCGAGCGGGCCGACGTGCTGTTCGGTCCGTACGGGAGCGGCGCGATGCGCGCGGTGGCCGAGGCGTTTGCAGGAACCCCGTGGGTCGTCTGGAATCACGGCGGAGCCGCCGTACCGCACGGCGACGCGCGCATCGTCGACGTCCTCGGGCCCGCCGACCGTTATTGGGAGGGTCTTGCCGACGTTCTCATGGATGCCGGGACGCCCCTCGACCGGGTCGCGATCCTGCACGCCGACACCGGCTTCGGGCGGGAGGTCGCAAGCGGGGCGACGCGCTCGCTCGCGCGCCGGTCGGCGGCACCGGTGCTGCTGGCTGCGTTCGACGCGGAACGCGCCCGGGACGCCGCGGCCGACGCGATCGCCACCGGCGCGCGCGCGGTGATCGGGTGCGGCCGCTTCGAGGACGACATCGCGCTCGGCCGGGCGGTGCAGGGAACGGACCTGGCCGTGGGGTTGGTGGCCTGCGGCGTGCGCGCCGCTGCCGACTCGCTCGGAGACGCCGTCGAGGGCTGGTTCGGCCCGTGCCAGTGGCTGCGGGAGGATGCGCCCCCGCCGGTGGCGCTCGACGAGGGCGTGGACTATCCAGCCGCCCAGGCGCTCGCGGCGGGGCTCGTCGCGTCGCAGGCGCTCGCACGCGCCGGCAGCGCCGACCCCAGGGCGGTATGGCATGCCGCCCGTTCGCTCACCACGACGACGTTCCTCGGGCCGTTCGCAGTCGACGACGCCGGTCGTCAGCTCGCGCACCGGCCGGCGATCGTGCGATGGGTGGCGGGGCCCGATGGGCTCCGGCGCAGCGTGGTCTGGCGACCGGAGGGCACGTGGACGAGGTGACGCGCCTAGTCGCGTGGTTCGCCGGCGCCGGCGCCGATCTCCCGTGGCGCCGTACCCGCGACCGGTACGCCGTGTTGGTGAGCGAGACGATGCTGCAGGCCACGCAGGTGGCCCGGGTCGTGCCGTACTTCGAACGGTGGATGGAGCGGTGGCCGACGCCGTCGGCGCTGGCCGACGCGGCCCTCGGGGATGTGCTCACGGCTTGGCACGGCCTGGGGTACCCCAGGCGCGCGCGGAACCTCCATCGGGCGGCGGCGATCGTCGCGGCCGACGGCTGGCCCGACCGCCTTGAGGACTTGCCGGGTGTGGGCCCCTACACCGCAGCGGCCATCCGCTGCTTTGCCGACGAAGCAGCCGTCCTGCCCGTGGACACCAACGTCCGCCGCGTCGTCGCCCGGCGCTGGCCCGATGGCTGGCCGGGCGCTCCCTCGGGCGCCGACTGGGCCGCCGGCCAGGCGCTCATGGACCTCGGCCGCCTGGTCTGCACGGCCCGCCGGCCGCGATGTGACGGCGGCTGCCCGCTCCGCGACGGCTGCCCCGCGGCCGATGCCGGCACCGTCGCCGAAGTCACCCCGCTCAGCCGCCGCCAGTCGCGCTACGAGGGTTCGATGCGTCAGCGGCGCGGGCGGCTGCTGGCGGCGATCGCCGAGCAGGGGCGTGTGGATCGCGCCCTCGACCCCGATGCGGCCGACAGCCTGATCGCTGACGGTCTTGCCCGGTCGGGCGACGGGGAACTGCTCCCCGCGACGTGAGTGAGTCCATCGAAAACGGATAGAATCCGCGATCGGTGATCACGGAGGTGACGGGTGGCAAAGTCCAAGAAGCAGCGCCGCAGCAGCATTCGCCACATGGCGACCGACGATCCGCTCGGCGTGCTGGAGGCGCTGGAGCGACTCGAGGAGCAGGAACGCAAGGTGACGCCGGACACCACCACCACCGAGCGCAAGACCGAGGACGAGCCGGCCGAGCGGTAGGGCGTGAGCATCGGCAGGACGTCCCCGCCGATGTCACGACTCAAGTTGACGCCGGATCAGTCGGGCGGGGGAAGCCGCCGTCCGCTGAGCGCCAGGACCGCGTCCAGCGTTGCGAACAACCGGCTCTCACGCACCTCACGCGTGAAACGGAACGCGCCGTCCTGCTCCTGAAGCGAGCGCAGCGCGAGGCGCGTTGCGGGTGAGGGCACACGTCCCATCGCCCGCAGCGCGCAGATCGCGATTGCGGTCGAGTTCGCCTCGGTGGGCTTGCCGGCGCCGGCGATGTTGTAGCCGCCGTTCGTGTTGCGCTGGGCGAGCAGCCACGCGGTCGCCTGCCGCAGCATGGGGTCAGTCGCGGGCACGCCGGCGGACCGGCTCGCCTGGATCAACAGCCCGGTCACCGATACGTCGTCCCGGCCGGAGCGGGTGAGCGTGAAGCCCCAGCCCCCGCCGGCGCGGGTGTTTCGGAGCGCGGTGATCGCCGGCCGTGGGACCGGTTCCCCGGCTGCCCGCAGCGCGAGGATCGCGTATGCCTGATCGTACGCGGACACGCCGTAGCGACCACCCGCGTACTGCGCACGGATGCGGGCGACGTAGTTGACGCCGCCAAGGTTGCGAGGGTTGCGGCCCGCGGCCATGGTGGCGAGCACGACCTTCCCTGCGGCGCCCGCCGTGACCGCGTACCCGGGGGCGGCGGCGGTCATGCGCGCCAGCCGGGCGCGGAGGGTCGCGCGCGGCCTGCCGGTCGCCGCCAGGGCGACGATCGCGTCGGCCTGCTGGCCGACCGTGCCGATCGAGAGTCCCTCCAGCCACGTCGCGCCCGCGCGCGCGGCGTCACGATCGGTCGGCGCGACCGCCACGGCCGGGACGGCCAGGACGGCGGCGAGGATGATGCCGACGAGGCGCCGTCTCATCGCGACGACCGCCTCGGCAGGACCGTGAACGAGATCGCGTTGACGGTAGTGATCCCGACGCTCTCACGGTTGCCGGCACCGTCCACCGCCCGACTCCACGCTCGGTACTTGCCGGCGGGAAGCGACTTGGCCAGTTGCAGGAACCACCGACCCCCGCTCGACTTCGCCGCGATGAACAGTCGGTTGATGCAGGAGCGCGCCGCGGTGAAGCCCCCCTTCGGACCGACGAACCGGCACTGCGTCCCCACGCGGCGGGCGACGGCGACCTCGACCGCGGCGATGTCGGAGCGATCCGGCCCGGCGGAGCCCCGCAGGCTCCGGAGACTCACGTACTTCCGCCCGGAGATCGGCGATGCGATCACGCTTCCCGGCGCGACGGTGTCGAAGGTGCCCGGACGGAGGACGGGGGCGGGGACGGCGGGCAGGTCGCACACGGTCGGGTCGTCGGTGAACGAGCAGACGTTGCGGACCTGGCTGCGAACCTCGCCGGAGCGTGTGGCGGAGACCTGCTTGACGCCCACGCCGGTGGCGAGCAGGGTCACGCGCCCGCTCGTATCGGCGGTCAGCGTCTGGTCGCCGTAGCGAATCGTCGCTCCGGCGGCCGGAATGCCCGCGCCGACGTCGTCGAAGCTGCGGACGCTCACCGTGAACGTCTGCCCCTGCGGGAACTTGTCACCGGGGACGGTGAGGTCGAGCTCCCGGGCGCTGCTCTGGGCAAACGGGAGGAACGCCCACGTCACGACGTCGCCCGCCTTGAGGGTGATGGCGTCGGCACCGACCGATGCCGCAACGTTGTTGACCTTGATGCGGAACGCCGGGTCGAGGGCGGGAGGCGAGGCCTCGCTGCCGATTCGGGTGATGAACGACGACGGGGGCGACGGGGGGAACGTGAAGATCGAGAAGCCGAGCGGGATGCCCGCCGTCTTCGCCGCGGTCGCGAGCTGCGCGGTCGCCGACGCGGCCGGCACGGTGATGGTGTCCGCGTCCGTCGTGTCGTTGACGATGACGGTCGCTCCGACGGCGTCGTCGACGATCACCGATCGCTCGGACAGGATGTTGGCGGAGCCTCCCTCGACGCGGATGACGGTCGAGATCGGGGCGGCGGCCGCGAGGGCCGGCACGGCAAGCGCAGCTGCGATCGCAGCGGCGCCGCCGAAGCGGAGGTGTTTCATCTGGTGCTCCTCTTTCGCGGAGGGTTTCTGTTCACCGCCGGTCGGAGCAGGTCTCCTGGCTTCCCGATCATCACGACCCCCGCGCCTTCCCAGGGTCACCCCCAGTGGCCGGCTCTTCGCCCGGCGGATGTCGCTCCCGAGTCACAGTGGCGCGACCGCACCGGATTCACACCGGTTTCCTCCACGCCGACCGAAAGTGCGGGGACCCTACCGGGTGGCACGCGCGTTCGCGAGCGGGCTCCGCCGGGCGGGCCCTCAGCGGCGTGTCCTTCGTCACTCGCCGAGACGTGAAGCCGAGATACGATCCGCCGTGCAAATGCCCGTCGCCCTCAATCGACTGCTGACCACTCCCGGCCCGTTCGCGCTGCTGATGCTCGCGGTGATGGTCGTCGGACTCGGGCTCGATCACTTCGCGAGTCTCGGGCAGCAGATGGCGCTCGCGGTCTGCACCTGGGCGATCCTGATCGTCGCCTGCGTGCCGCTGTCGCCGGAGCAGCGCGCGCGAACCGCGGTGGTGGTGATCGCCGCGACGATCGGCGAGATCATCGGGTCGATCATCTGGGGCGCCTACACCTACCGGCTCGGGAACCTGCCGCTGTTCGTGCCGCCGGGGCACGGACTCGTGTACCTGACGGGCCTGCGGATCAGCCAGACGACGTGGGTACGGCGCAACGAGCGACGTTTCGTCGCGATCGCGCTCACCGGAATCGTCGGGTGGGGCATCGTGGGGCTTTCGGGGGTGCTCGGCCGGCACGACGTCGCGGGAGCGATCGGCTGCGCGACGCTCGCGGCATTCATCCTGAAGAGCCGGCGGGCCGCGACCCTCTATTCCGGCGTGTTCCTGGCGGTCGCGGTGCTCGAGATCTACGGGACTGCGATCGGGACGTGGCGCTGGGAGGCGTTCGTGCCCGGCCTCGGCGTCGCCAACGGCAACCCGCCGAGCGGCGCCGCCAGCGGCTACGTGCTGTTCGACATCTGCGCCTTGACGTTCGCGCCGAAGCTCCTCGCGCTTGTGCGGCGGTGGCGCCGGCAGCCAATCGGTCCGCCGGTGGCCGAGGCGGAGCACTGATGCTGCGCCGGTCGTTGTTCGTCGCCGTTGCCGCGACGCTGGCAGCGCCGGCGTTCGCGGTCGCGGAGACTCACGCCGACCGGATCGCGCAGGCCACCGCCCTCCGCCACAACTGGACCTCGGCGTGGAACGCCTCGTTCCTGGAGTTCACGTTCATCACGGTCGCCATGGTCCTGTACGCGATCCGGGCCCGGAAGCTGGGCCCGCGCCTGCCGCGCTGGCGTGCCGCATGCTTCTTCGCCGGGCTGGCCGTGCTGGGTCTCGCGGGTGCCTCTCCGATCGACCCGATCGGAGAGCACGGAGTCTTCTGGGTGCACATGCTGCAGCACATGATGATCGGCGACCTGGCGGCGCTGCTGCTCATGCTCGGCATCACCGGCCCCATTCTGCAGCCGGCGCTCCAGTTCCGCGTCGTCCAGCGACTCCGCAAGCTCACCCACCCCATGGTCGCTTGCCTGATCTGGGCGGGACTGCTCATCCTGTGGCACACCCCGGTCCTCTACGGCGCGGCCCTCGACCACAGCTTCATCCACGCGATCGAGCATGCATCGTTCCTGATGGGCGGGATGCTGATGTGGGCCCCGGTGCTGGAGACGCTCCCGGCGCCCGAATGGTTTGGGACCGGAGCCAAGCTCGGCTACATCCTCGGCATCCGGATGATCGACGCCGTCATCGCCAATGCCTTCTGGTGGGCCGGCACGCCCTTCTACGCGCGCTATGAGGACACGGCACCCCTGTGGGGTCTCACCGCCCTCGAGGACCAGGGCTACGCCGGCACGGTCATGATGACCTGGACCGGGACGGTCACGCTCATCCTCGCCGGGATCCTCTTCTTCCGGATGGCGCGCGAGGGCGAGCTTCGTCAGCAACTCATCGAGCGCGGCATCGACCCCGTCGCCGTCCGCCGCGCCGTGCGTTACGGACGCGGCGAGGTCCTCGCGGCGCGCCACGGCGTGAGCCTCGGCGATCGCCCGCCGCCGTCCACCACGGCGTAGCGGGCGCGGTCATTGTGGGATTCCCGCACGGACCAGGGGGTCCACCGCCGATGTCGCAGGCCGTCTCCGTGGGCAGGCTGAGCCGATGACGACGACTTTCGCCCACATCGCCTGCTGCGTCGACCACTCGGACGCGTCAATGCAGGCGCTCGACCAGGCCGTGCGCCTGCATGAGTCGGGAGGCGGCCGGCTCACCGTGCTGCACGTCGCGCCGTGGCCAATGGCCATCGCGGGGCACGGCACCGCCTGGGTGCCCGACCCGGCCCTCATCCTGGCCGGAGCCAGGGAATGGCTCGACGGAGTCGTCGCGAGCCACCCGGACGCCGAGGGCGTCCTCCTCGAGGGCTACCCGCCGGCCGCGGCATGCGATTGGGCCGCGGAGGCCGGGGTGGATCTGATGGTGGCGTCGTCGAGCCGCGGGCTGTTCGACCGCGTCCTGCTCGGGAGCTTCGCCGGCTACCTCGCGCGCAACGCCCCGTGTGCGGTTCTGCTCACACGGCCGGGGGCGGCACCTGAGAAGGTGGGTGCGAAGGAGGACGCCGAGCGCGGGTCCGCGGAGTGACCGCACCGTCCACGGGCCGGCGCGGCGTTGGTGCCCGTACGGCCGGTGCCGGTGAGTTACTAAGCTGACGGGCATGCAGCCAGGCCCCGTCGTTTACGGCGGCACATGCCCGGCAGAGCCGGCCCACGCGATCTCGCCGCCGCGTCGCTGACGGGGAGCGGGGTGGAGCTCAGCCGCCTCATTCGCCGCGCGGTTGTCGCCCGCGACGGTCACCGCGTCGGAGCGGTCGCCGACCTCGGCGTCCGGCTCGACGATCCCACCCCGGTCGTCACGCGAATGGTCGTGAAGACATCCCGCCGTGCGGCGGCCGACGTCGACTGGTCCGATGTACGCAACGTCGATGAGGACCGCGTGGAGCTCGGCACGGCGGGTGTCGTTGCCTTGGCTCGGCCCCGAGACGACGTGCTGCTCCTCAAACGCGACGTGCTCGACACGCAGGTGTTCGACATCGCCGGAAAGCGTCTCGCGCGGGTTGCCGACGTCCGCCTCGCGCTGGCAAACGGGGTCCTCGAGGTCGTCGGCGTCGAGGTGGGGCCGGGTGCATTGCTCCGTCGCTTCGGCCTGGCACGGCTCGCGCAGCGCTTCCCCGAGAACCCGATCGCCTGGAACGCGGTCCACCTCGCGTCGGTGCGCGGCCACGCCCTCCAGCTCACGACGCCCGCGGCGCGACGGCTGAGCCCCGCCGACCTCGCCGAGCTGCTGGGGCACCTGCCGACCGGGCGCGGCGCCGACCTGCTCGAAGGGCTCCCCGCCGGGGTCGCGGCGGATGCCCTGAGCCACGCCCGGCCCCGACTCGGCGCCCGGCTGGTGCGCTCGATCGCACCGCATCGCGCCGCCCCGATCATCGGTGCGATGCCGAGCGACGATGCGACGGCGGCGTTGCGACACCTGCCGCCGGAGGAGCTCGACGCCCTGTTCGCCGAGCTCGACTCGCAGCGCGTCGGCGAGCTTCGGCGCCTGCTCGCGCACCCGCCGCGCACCGCAGGCGGGCTCATGAACCCCGACGTGATCAGGGCCCGCCAGGACGAGCCGATCGACGAGATCAGGGCTCGCGTCGTTGCCAATCCGCCGCGACTGGACGCGCTCCTCACCGTCGTCATCGTCGACGGCGACGACCGGCCCGTGGGCGTACTGTCGCCGCGCCGGCTCCTGGCCGGCGACGCCCGCCCGGAGCCGGCTCATGCCGTCGCGGAGGATGCCGCCGTCGCCCGGGTGATCGACGTCTTCGCGCTGCACGACGTACTCGCGGTTCCGGTCGTCGGCGCCGACGGGCGGCTGCGCGGGGTCATCGCGGTGGACGACGTGCTCGAGGAGCTCCTCGTCGAGCGGCTCCCGGGGCGACGCCGCTTCCATTCGCTGCGCGGCTGGCGGCGGTGAAAGCCCGCATCCTCGTCCTGCTCGCGGTCGTCGGACCGGGGCTGCTGGCCGGGCTGTCGGACGACGATCCCCCCGGCATCACCACCTACTCCATCCTCGGAGCGGAGTACGGATACCAGCTGCTGTGGGTGCTCCTGCTCTCGACGGTCGCCCTCGTGGTCTTCCACGGGCTCGGCGCGCGTATGGGGGTCGCGACCGGTCAGGGGCTGATCGGACTCGTGCGCGAGCGCTCGGGGGTGCGGGTCGGGGTCGTGGGCCTTGCCGCGCTGCTGGTCGCGAACATCGGGACGACGTGCGCGGAGTTCGCCGGGGTGGCCGCCGCGTTCGAGCTCGCGGGCGTGTCGCGGTACGTGAGCGTCCCGATCGCCGCCGTTGCGGTCTCGCTGCTGGTCCTGACCGGCAGCTTCCGCCGGATCGAGCACGTGCTGCTCCTGCTCGCGTCGGTGTTCGCCGCCTACCTGGCCGCGGGGTTCCTCGCTCGCCCGTCCTGGGGCGAGGCGGGCCGGGGCCTCGTCGTGCCCACGCTCCCGCTTGACCGGGACGCTCTCCTCATCGCCACGGCGACGGTGGGCACGACCCTTGCGCCGTGGGGACTCGCGTTCGTGCAGTCCTACGTTGCCGACAAGCGCCTCTCGCCGAAGGACATGCCGTACGTCCGCGTCGACGTGGTGACCGGGGCGGTCCTCACCGGGGTGATCGGCGCGATGGTCGTGATCGCGTGCGCGGCGACCCTGCACGTGACGGGTCGCTCGATCGACGATGCCACGGACGCGGCTGTCGCGCTCGAACCGCTCGCCGGTGGGCTCGCAGCCACGCTCTTCGGAGTCGGATTCGTGGGCGCGGCCCTCCTCGCCGCGTCGATCCTGCCGCTCTCGACTGCGTATTCGGTGTGCGAGGCCGTCGGCGTCGAGTCGTCGTTGGACGACCGGCCCCGGCAGGCGCCCGTCTTCTACGCGACCTACGCCGCCGTCACGCTCCTCGCCGTCGCGATCGTGCTCGTCCCGGGAGCGGCGCTCGTGCCGATCCTGTTCCTCTCCCAGGTCCTCAACGCCATCCTCCTGCTCCCGCTGATGGTGATGATCCTCGGCGCCGCGCGGGACCCCTCCTTGATGGGCGATCTCGTGATCTCCCGCGGCACGAGCGTGCTCGCGACTCTCTGCATCGGGCTCGTGGCGGTCTGCGTCGCCGGGCTCGGCATCCTCGCGGTCGTATGACGCCACCAACTCGACCATCCGGGAGCGCGTCGCCCGCCACCACCCCGAGGGCCCGCACCAGTCGCTCCTACGCGGACATCGTCTGGTCGAACACGTTCACGGTCTTCAACCTCATCCTCGGCTCGCTGTTCGTCCTCATGCTCGCCGTCGGAAGCTGGCGGGACGCCCTCTTCGGCGGCGTCATCATCGCGAACGCCCTCATCGGGATCGTCCAGGAGATCCGGGCGAAGCGGACGCTCGATCGGCTCGCCCTCCTGGTCGCGCCCAGGGCCAGGGTGGTGCGCGACGGGGTGGCCGTGGAGCTCATGGCCGAGGAGGTGGCGCCCGGCGACCTCATCAGGCTCGAGCCGGGCGACCAGGTCGTCGCCGACGGGGCGGTGATCGCGTCGCGCGGCCTGTCGATCGACGAGTCGATCCTCACGGGCGAGAGCGTCGCGGTGGCGAAGTCGCCGGGCGACGAGGTCCTCTCCGGGGCGTATTGCGTCGCGGGGTCGGGTGAGTTCGCCGTCGAGGCCGTCGGGGCGGAGAGCTTCGCCGAGCGGCTCGCTGCTGAGGCACGCGGGACCCGTGCCCAGCTGAGCCCACTGCAGCACGACATCAACCGGATCCTTCGCGGCACCGTCGTCCTGATGGTGCCGCTGGCCGTCGCCCTCGTGACGGTCCTGCTCGTGCGCGAAGAGTCCTTCAACACGGGCGCCCGGACCGTCGTCGCCGCGGTCGTGCCGCTCGTGCCGGAGGGCCTCGTGCTTCTGTCCTCGCTGACGTTCGCGGTCGCCGCTGTCCGGCTCGCACGGCTCGGCGCCCTTGCGCAGCGGCTCAACGCGGTGGAGAGCCTCGCGAGCGTCGATGTCGTGTGCGTGGACAAGACGGGCACCCTGACTGACAACCGGCTGTCGGTCGTCGCGGTCGATGCCGCCGACGGAACCGACCCCGGCGAGCTGCGCGCGCTGCTCGGGGCGGTTGCGGCCAGCGTCGGCGTCCGCAACGCGACGATGCAGGCCATCCACGACGCGATGAGCGCCGAGCCGCGACCCGTCGTGGCCGAGGTTCCGTTCTCGTCGGCGCGGAAGTGGAGCGGCCTGACGCTGGATGGCGCCGGCAGCGTGGTGCTCGGCGCGCCCGACGTCCTCGAGCGTCTGGGTGTCGAGGTCGACAACCGGCTCATGGCGGCGATCGAGGCGCACCTCTCCCGGCGGCGGCGCGTCCTGCTGGTTGTGACCGGCGCCGTCCCGGTGGCCGAGGACATGCCGCTCGGCGGGCTGCGGCCCGCGGGCGCGGTGGCGATGAGCGAGGGGATCCGCGATGACGCCATCGAGACGGTCCGCTTCTTGAACGCGCAGGGCACCGCGCTGAAGGTGATCTCGGGCGATGCGACCGAGACCGTGCAGGCGGTCGCCGACGCCTGCGGCGTTCCCGGTTTCGAACACGCTCGCTCCGGTGCGGACCTGCCGGACGAGCCCGGCGCGCTCGAGTCCGTGGCCGACGAGACCGTCGTCTTCGGCCGGATCACGCCGGAGCAGAAGCGGGAGCTGGTGGCGGCCCTGGCGCGCCGTGGCCGATACGTCGCGATGATCGGCGACGGCGTCAACGACGTGCTGGCGCTCAAGGAGGCCCGGCTGGCGATCGCGATGGGATCGGGCAGCCAGATCGCCAAGGGCGTCTCGGATCTCGTGCTCCTGCGCGGCGGCTTCGGGACCGTGCCCCCGGCGATCGAGGAGGGCAGGCGCATCATCCGCAACACGCACCGGGTCGCCAAGCTCTTCGTCACGAAGACGGTCTACGCGGCCGTCCTGCTCGCCACCATCGGGCTCGCACCCATCGCGTTCCCGTTCCTGCCGCGCCACCTCACGGTCACGGCGTCGCTCACGATCGGGATCCCCGCCTTCTTCCTCGCGCTCGCGCCGAGCTCCGGACCGGTGCGGCGGGAGCGGTTCGTCCGCGACCTGCTCGCCTTCACCATCCCCGCGGGCCTGATCACCGCCGCGGCGATCATCGCCGGGTACCTCACGGTTCGCGGGCCGCTCGACGGTGATGTGATCGACGGGCGGACCGCTGCGGTCATGATCGCGACGGCGATGGGGCTGGCCGTGGTCGTCGTGCTGGAGCGCGAGCAGGGGGAGGGCGTGCGCCCGTGGGTGTGGGCGATGGTCGGCGCGTTCGCGCTCTGCTTTACCCTCGGCCTGCTCGCGCCGCCGCTGCGGGCGTTCTTCGAGGTGAGCCTGCCCACCCGCGACGCCTGGCTCGCCACCGGGCTCATCGCCGCGGCCGGCATCGCGCTGCTGTGGGCGGTACTGGGCAGGCCGCGCCGGAGCGCCTGACGGGTCGGCACCAGTGCGGCTTCTCCGTGCGGGCGATCCGTGACCGCGCGGATGAGGCGGGTCCGACGGATCGAGAAGCTCGGGACGGTCAACGCGTCAGGAGGTCGGCCGGGATGGACACGAGGGCGCACGAGGACGGCGCCGGGCGGCGCTGCGAGATCGCCGGGCGACTGGGACACGACGCGCCCTGTCCGCCGGGAGGCTGCGCGCTCCTGGTCGCGCTCGGGTTCGACCACCCCGGGCCCGCGAGCGAGCGCTGCCCCGTCGACGCGGTCGCCGAGGACGCGGGCGGTGCGCCGGTGGTCGTCCACACGCTCGACGAGCTGCGCCGAGAGCTCGACCGGAGCGGCCTCGCCCTCCCCGCCACCCGTGCCGCGCGCACCCGAGCGGGGCGCCACGAGCAGACGCTCGAGCGGTGGCCGGTGCAACCGTGAGCCGCCCCGCCTGGCGCTGCAACATCTCTGAGCTCCTGCTCGAACGCCCGGGTGACGGGCCCGCTCCGCGCTTCGCTCGCCCGACGGCTGGGTGTCGCGCGACGGGCTGGTGGGTCGCGTCGGCGCGCTGACGGCGCACTCGCCCAGCGGGGAGTTCGCCGCGGAACGCGGGTCGCGCTCGTCCTTCCGGACTCCCCGCGTTGGGTCGTCACGTTCCTCGCGCTCGCCCGCCTCGGCGCGGTCGTGGCGCTGGCGAGCCCGACGTTGACCGAGAACCGGCTTCGCGACGCCGCGTCGCGAGCCGAGCCGGAGCTGGTGGTCTGCGACGACGAGGAGCTCGTGCCCGGGGTCACTCTGCTCGAGCCCTCCGCGATCGACCATCTCGTCGATCTGGGCGGCCGCGATCCGGGCCCGGCCCCGACCCGGGCAGGCGACCCGTGCTATCTCCTGCTCACCTCCGGTTCGACCGGGGCGTCGAAGTGGGCGATCCACCGTCACGGCGACATCGCGGCGTGTCTCGCCACCTATGGCCGCCACGTCCTCGCCCTGCGCCCGACCGACGTGACCTGGTCGGTCGCGGTCCTCGCCACTGGCTACGGCTTCGGCAACAGCTGCTACTTCCCGTTGGCAGCGGGCGCGTCGAGCTGGCTGACGGGTGAGGCGCCCACGCCCGACGAGGCGTCGCGGGCATGCAGCGGGGGCGGCGCCAACGTGCTCTTCGGCGTACCGACGTTCTGGTCGCGGCTCGCGTGCCACGCCGCCGAGGACAGCGTCGCGGCAGGCGCCTTCGCCGGGGTGCGACTGGCGGTCTCGGCGGGCGAGCCGCTTCCCGCCGCCGTCTGGCACCGCGTGCGCGACGTGCTCGGGCTCGAGCTGGTCGACGGGCTGGGCTCGTCCGAGGCGACCAACCTCTACCTCTCCAACCGGCCCGGGCGCGCCCGGCCGGGCACGGTCGGCTCGGTCGTCCCCGGGTTCGACCTCAGGGTCGTCGACGACGAGGGCCGGGTCGTGCCCCCGGGTACGCCGGGTGAGCTGCTCGTACGGGGCGCCGTCGGTGCGCGCATCGTCGAGGGCGCGATCCGCGCCACCCCGATGCGGCGAGCCGCGAAGCCCGAGGAGATCGCCGAGGCGGTGGCGTTCCTCGCCTCCCCGGCGTCGGGATTCGTGACCGGCCAGGTGCTCTCGGTCAACGGCGGGGTCGTGATGTAGCCGTTGCGGCCGGGTCGGTGAGGTCGATCCGTAGTTGTCCGCGGCGCCAATCGGTGCGTCTGCTCACGTTCGGCGCCGCGCCCGGCACGAGAATCACCCGCATCCCGGAAAGGCCCTGCCGCATGAAGATTCGCTGGACCGACGAAAGCCTGCGTCTTCGCATCACGCCCTCCGAGCTCGCCGCCCTGGTGGTCGGAGAGCCGCTTCGATCGACGCTCGCGATCCCGGGCGGGGCAGCGTGGTCGTTGCTCGTCCTGCCGAACCAGCGGTCGTCCGAGTTGCGTACGTCCGACGCCGCGATGGAGGTTCGTCTCACGGCGGATGACATCTGGCGGCTCACCGACGGGGACACCGAGGGGATCTACTTCACCACGGGCGAAGGCGACCGGGCGGTGAGGTACTTCGTCGAGAAGGACTTCCCATGCGCCCACCCCCACCCCGACGAGGCGCGTGAGCCGGAGACCGAGCGCTTCGCACCGACCGAGGGGTACCTCAGACGCAAGCGCCTCGCGGGGCACCGGCCATAGGCCCGTCTGCCGAACGCGCCCTCGTGGAGCGCCTCGACGAGGACGCGGCGTCGCTCGCCGCGATCGTCGCGCGCGACTGGACCCCCCTCGCCGATCCGCTCGGCTCGGTGCTCTTCGTCCCCGTCTCGCCCGACCGGGACCCGCTGCCCGCCGACGAGTTCCCGTGGACGCAGGTGGTCAGCGAGTTCGCCGAGGCGCACGGACGTCCGCCCCGGCCCGGGGCACGGGCGCTTGCCGCTCGACGCCTCACCACCCCGCGACGCGACCGAGGAGGCCGCGATGGCTGACGCTTCCCTCTCACGCCAGGAGCTGCTGCGCCGGTCGCTCGCGATGGGTGTCGGGGCGACCGTCGGCGGCGCCCTCTTCGCCCCGCGGCACCTCACGGCCGCGACCAAGACCACGACGCCCACCGCGGTGCGCGTCGCGAACCCCCTGGTGACGGCTCCCGATCGCGGCTGGGAGAAGGTCTACCGGGACCAGTTCGAGGACGACGAATCGTTCGTCTTCACCTGCGCTCCAAACGACACCCACAACTGCCTCCTGCGCGCCCACCTGAAGAACGGCGTCATCGTCCGCATCAGCCCCACCTACGGGTACGGCAAGGCAACGGACCTCCTCGGCAACCAGGCCTCGCACCGCTGGGACCCGCGGATCTGTCAGAAGGGGCTCATCCTCGGGCGGCGCATCTACGGTGATCGGCGAGTGAAGGCGCCGACGATCCGCGCGGGCTTCAAGGCGTGGGTCGACGCCGGATTCCCGCGCGAGGCCGACGGGCGTCCGAAGATGGACACCACGAAGCGCGGAGAGGATCGCTGGCTGCGCATCAGCTGGGCGGAGGCGACCGACATCGCCGCGAAGACCATCCTTGACATCTCGACGACCTACAACGGGGAGGAGGGCGCCAAGCGCCTGACCGACCAGGGGTACGAGCCGAAGATGGTGGAGGCGATGCACGGAGCGGGCGTGCAGGCCATCAAGATGCGCGGCGGAATGCCGCTGCTCGGCGTCGGCCGCGTGTTCGGCTTCTACCGCTTCGCGAACATGCTGGCGCTCCTCGACCACAAGCTGCGGCCCGACGCGCCGAAGGACAAGATCGTCGGGAGCCGCGCATTCGACAACTACGCATGGCACACCGACCTCCCGCCGGGACACCCGATGGTGACCGGCAGCCAGACCGTCGACTTCGACCTGTTCGCCGCGGAGCACGCGAAGCTCGTCGTGCTGATCGGGATGAACTGGATCTGCACGAAGATGCCCGACGGGCACTGGCTGGGGGACGCGCGCCTCAAGGGCACGCGAATCGTCGTCATCAGCGCCGACTACATGCCCACCGCGAACAAGGCCGACGAGATCATCATCCTCAGGCCCGGCACCGACGCCGCGCTGATGCTCGGCGTGGCCCGGGAGCTGATCGCGAAGAAGCTGTACGACGCGGCCGCGGTCGTGGAGCGCACCGATCTGCCGCTCCTGGTCCGGATGGACACCGGGGAGCTGCTGAACGCCCGCGACCTCGATGCCGCCCGCAGGCCCACGAAGCTCACGAACTACGTGGTCTTCAAGCCCGACGCGGAGATCAAGACCGCGCCGCCGGCGCCACCGTTCACGGTTGGCAAGCAGGTCATCTCCAACGAGCTGCGCGCCGAGTGGGACGACTTCGTCGTGTGGGACCGCAAGGCGAACGCGGCGAAAGTCGTGACGCGCGACCAGGTGGGCGCCAAGTTCACCGCGGATCCGGCGCTCACCGGCACGTTCAAAGTCACGCTGGCCGACGGCGGGAGCGTCGAGGTGCGTCCGGTGTTCGATCTGCTGAAGCAGTACCTGGACGACACGTTCGACCCGGAGTCCACCGCCAAGGTCACGGGCGTGCCGGTCGAGGCGATCTCGAGCCTCGCCGCCCAAATCGCGAAGAACGCGGGCCACACGCTGCTGGCGGCCGGCATGGGTCCCAACCACTACTTCAACGCGGACCTCTTCGGCCGCACCCAGTTCCTGGTGGCGGCCCTCACCGACAACATCGGGCACCTCTCCGGAAACGTCGGCAGCTACGCGGGCAACTACCGGGGCTCGCTGTTCCAGGCGGTGCCGCAGTGGATCACCGAGGACCCGTTCGACATCGAGTCGGACCTCACCAAGCCCGCGCGCGTCAAGAAGTACTACAAGGCGGAGTCGGCGCACTACTGGAACTACGGCGACCGCCCGCTCAAGGTGGGCGACACGATGATCACCGGCGAGACGCACATGCCGACGCCGTCGAAGTTCATCTGGTTCGGCAACTCCAACTCGCTGCTGGGCAACGCGAAGTGGTCGTTCGACGTGGTCAAGAACACCCTCCCCAACCAGGAGGCCGTGTTCTGCAACGAGTGGTTCTGGACGAGCTCGTGCGAGTACGCGGACCTCGTCTTCCCGGTGGACTCGTGGGCGGAATTCAAGCTGCCCGACATGACCGCCAGCTGCACCAACCCGTTCATCCTCGCCTTCCCGACGACGCCGCTCCCCCGGATCCATGACACCAGGAGCGACTACCAGGCGCTCGCGAACGTCGCGAAGCGGCTCGGCGAGATCACGGGGATCCCGGACATGGGCCGCTACTGGAAGGGCGTGCTCGACGGTGACCCCACGCCGTACCTGCAGCGGGTGCTGAGCGGATCGAACACCACCCGCGGCCTGAAGTTCGCCGACCTCCACGCGAGCTGCGCAGGCGGGGTGCCCCGCCTGATGGGCACGCGCACCTACCCGCGCCACGCCGGCTGGGAGCAGCGTCAGGAGGACAAGCCCTGGTACACGCCGACGGGCCGCCTCGAGTTCTACCGGCCGGAGCGTGAGTGGCAGGAGGCCGGTGAGTCGTTGCCGGTGTGGCGCGAGCCGGTGGACGCCACGAAGTACGAGCCAAACGTGATCGTGTCGAACGCCGATCACCCGTCCATCCACCCGAGATCGCCGGAGGACTACGGGTTCCACACGAGCGACCTGAGCGTGGAGAACCGCCAGGCCAGGAACGTGGTGCGAACCGTCGATCAGCTCCTCGGGTCGCAGCACCCGCTGAAGGGCAGGAGCGGCGGCTACCGGTTCGTGTTCCAGACCCCGAAGTACCGGTGGGGGGCGCACTCGACCGCGGTCGACTCCGACTGGATCGCGATGCTCTTCGGGCCGTTCGGCGACCCTTACCGCCGCGACCCGCGGTCCCCGTGGACCGGGGAGGCGTACGTCGAGATGAACCCGGGCGACGCGAAGGACCTCGGCCTCGACGACGGCGACTACGTCTGGATCGACGCCGATCCCGACGACCGCCCCTACCGTGGCGCGACGCCCGCGGACCCGTACATCGACGTCGCCCGGGTGATGATGCGCGTGCGGATCTACCCCGGCATGCCGCCCGGCACCCTCCGCACCTGGTTCAACATGTACGCGGCGACGCCGGGCACCGTGGCCGCACAGGCCGCCCGTCCCGGCGCGCCGGCGAAGAACCCGGCCACCGGGTACGTCGCCTTGTTCCGCCACGGCAGCCACCAGTCCGGAACCCGCGCCTGGCTGCGGCCCACGCAGATGACCGACTCCATGGTCCGCAAGACCTACTTCGGCCAGACGATCGGGGTGGGGTTCGAGGCGGACGTGCACTCGCCGTCGGGTGCCCCCAAGGAGGCGTTCGTGCGCGTGCGCAAGGCGGAATCTGCCGGCACCGGGGGCGACAAGCTCTGGCGGCCGGTGGAGCTCGGGTTCCGGCCACAGAATCCGTCGAAGGCGATGACCGCCTTCCTCGGTGGCGGCTACATCTAACCGGCGGGCGAGAGGGGAAGGGCGATGGCGAAGGTCTTCAACTGGCAGCTCGGACGGCAGATGGACTACCCGTACGAGGGCAACCGGCCGAACCGGCAGTTCTGCATGATCATGGACACCAACAAGTGCATCGCATGTCAGAGCTGCACGATCGCCTGCAAGTCGACCTGGACGTGGGGGGACGGCCAGGAGTACATGCTCTGGAACAACATCGAGACGAAGCCGTTCGGCTTCTACCCGACCGGCTGGGACGTCAACATCCTCGACCGGCTCGGCCCGCAGCAGTGGGACGGCGAGACGTACGCCGGCAAGACGATCTTCGAGGCGGCGCCGACCGGCGAGGCGGTCCTCGGGTGGCAGCCCGACGAGGCGGACTGGAACCACCCGAACCTCGGCGAGGACGAACCCACCGGCGACGCGGCGGAGACCGCGTACATCCCCGACACGCCGCACTCGATGATGTGGATGTTCTACCTGCAGCGCATCTGCAACCACTGCACCTACCCGGCGTGCCTCGCCGCCTGTCCTCGCCAGGCGATCTACAAGCGGCAGGAGGACGGCATCGTCCTGATCGACGAGGAGCGCTGCCGCGGCTACCAGGAGTGCGTGCAGGCGTGTCCCTACAAGAAGTCGATGTTCAACCTCGAGACCCGCGTGAGCGAGAAATGCATCGGGTGCTACCCCAAGGTGGAGCAGGGTCTCCAGACGCAGTGCACCACGGTGTGCATCGGCAAGCTGCGCCTCACCGACTTCGTCTCGACTCCCGACAAGGCGGACCCGGCCAACCCGGCCGACTTCCTGGTGCACGTGAAGAAGGTCGCGCTGCCGCTCTACCCGCAGCTCGGGCTCGAGCCGAACGTCTACTACATCCCGCCGATCCACGTGCCGGTGGAGTTCTCCACCCAGCTGTTCGGGCCGGGGGTTGAGCAGGCGATCGAGACGTACAAGGGCGCCAAGGACGATCCCGAGCTCCTCGGCGCGTTGATGTTGTTTGGGGCGACCGAGCGGATCATCCACCGGTTCGAGGTCAAGAAAGGGGTCGCGCGGGCGTTCGACCGCGCCGGCGAGGAGCTGGTGGCGGTGCCGCTACGCGAGCCGACGATCGTGCGCCCGGCCGAGTACGAGACCGACGTCAACGGGGTGCCGACGACCGCGTTCCGGCACAACACCTGAGGGGGCGACATGGGGGAGATGACACGCGGGGCGTTGATCTTCACGGGGGCGGCAGCGGTCACCGGTGTGGGCGTCGGGGTGCTGGCGCAGAAATACGCGCCGGAGCAGCCGCAGGCCCAGGGCGCGGCGGTGCCCGTCCCGCGGATCGAGGGGGACATTCCCCTCTCCGCAGACGACACGGTGTGGAAGGACGCCGACCGCACGAAGGTGGTCGTGAAGCCGCAGCAGCTCGCACCGCCGATCCTCGAGCAGCCCGCGCTCGAGGAGGTGGAGTTGGCGGCCGTGTACAACGACCGCGAGCTCGGCGTGCTGGTCAGGTTCGCGTGCCAGGAGCCCCAGGACTTGCCGGGGCTCGGCGCGTTCGGCGACGCGGTCGCGATGCAGCTGCCGCTCGCCGCGGGCAACCCGCCGATCACGATGGGCGGCCCGGGGCAGCCCGTTCACATCCTCAGGTGGTCGTCGGTGTGGCAGCGTGACGTCGACAGTGGCCGCTCCCGCGTCGAGACGATCTACCCGAACACGGTGCGCGACGTCTCACCCGAGTCCGTGCTGCCGCCCGAGACCGCGGCCCTCTACTCCCCGGGACGCGCGGTCGGGAACCCGATCGCGGCGCTCGAGCGCACGTGGCCGGTGGAGGAGGTCTTCGCCGAGGGCTTCGGGTCGCTCACGCCGCTCGCGACGCAGCGCGCGCGTGCGGCCGGTCGCCACCGCGACGGGCAGTGGACCGTCGTCCTCGCCGCCCCGCTCGACCGGCGGCCGGACGGGGATCTGCTGACCGACCGCGCGAGCGTGCCGATCGCGTTCGCGCTGTGGATCGGGTCCGCGGGCAACCGCGGGTCCCGCAAGCACTACTCGGACTGGGTCGAATGCAAGCTCACGTGACGCCGCGCATGTCGGACCTGGAGCGGGCGGCGACCGCCCGGCTCCTGTCGATCGGCCTGACTGCTCCGGACGCCGCGACGGTCGGCGAGCTGCGGGATCTCGCCGGGGCGCTCGCGGAAGGGGCGGGCGGCGCCGACCCCATCCTCCCCCTGGTGCAGGCCCTCGCCGACGACGACGCGGTGGCGGACCTGCCGTTCGCGTTCGAGGCGCTCTTCGGTGGCGAGGTCCCGTGCCCGCCGTACGAGGGCAGCTACGAGCGGGACCCGTTCCGGGGAACCCGCCAGATGGCGGACGCGGCGGGGTTCTACCGTGCGTTCGGCGCCGGGTCGGACGGCCCCGCGGCCGAGCGGCCCGACCATATCGCCTGCCAGCTCGAGTTCGTGGCGTTCCTCGCCGGCCGCCGAATGTCCGCTGAGGCGGCGAGCGACGTCGGCACCGCGGCGACGTGCGCCGAGGCCGAGGACGCGTTTCTGCGCGCCCACCTGGGACGGTTCATGGGGGTCGTGTGCACCTCGATCGCGACCACGACGGAGTCGCCGATCTACCTCGCACTCGCGCAGGTGGGCTCAGCGTTCATCGAGGCGGAGCTCGCCGTGCGCAATCTCGAGCCCGGCGAGGTGCGCAGGCCCGTGCCATCCGGGGTGGAGGGCGACGAGGTCACATGCGGCGGGTGCGCTCTGGCCGACCAGAGCGACTGAACCGGACCACGGATCGGCTCTTCGGGTGACGTGGGGGCTGGCCCGGGCGCTGCGGGGTTCCCGAAGCCCCGCCGGGTGCTACGACCGATGATCGTCGCCCATAGGTTTGCGACGATCCCGGACAATGGCTGACGAACCGACGTCCGGACCCGAACCGCAGCCGGACGCGCGGGAGCCGATCGACCTCCTCCTTCGCGACCTGCGCTCGAGTCGCGACGGCCTGTCGAGTCGCGACGCCGCGCGGCGGCTCGTCGTCTACGGCCCGAACGAGCTGCGGCGGGTACGGCGCCGCTCGTGGCCCCGTGCGCTCGCACGTCAGCTGACGCATCCGCTCGCCCTGCTGCTGTGGGCGGCGGCCGCGCTCGCGTTCGCCACCGGCGTGGTCATCGTCGGGGGCGCGGTGGTCGCCGTCATCCTCCTGAACGCGGTGTTCGCGTTCGTTCAGGAGCTCCAGGCGGAGCGAGCCGTCGAGGCGCTCGCCGAGTACCTGCCTCCCAAGGCCACGGTGCTTCGCGACGGGCGGCGCCAATCGGTCGACGCCCGGCTCGTGGTGCCGGGCGACATCGTGATAATCGAGGAGGGCGACCGCATCTCCGCCGACGTCCGCATGCTGACCGGCGCCGTCGAGGTCGACATGTCCGCGATCTCCGGGGAGTCGATGCCCGTGACGCGCGAGGCGGGCGCACCGGACCTCGGACGATCGCTTCTCGAGTCCCCGAACATGCTCTTCACCGGGGCGTCCTGCACCGTCGGCGACGCCACCGGCGTCGCCGTCGCCACCGGGATGCACACCGAGTTGGGCAGGATCGCGGCGCTGTCGCAGCGCACCGGCGTCGAGGAGAGCCCCCTCGAGCGTCAGGTGCGACGCGTCGCGTGGCTGATCGCCATCGTGGCGGTGTCGGTGGCTGTTGCCTTCCTGCCGCTCGGCACGCTCCTCGCCGGACTGTCCTTCCAAGACGCGACGTCCTTCGCGATCGCGCTGCTGATCGGGAACGTCCCAGAGGGCCTTCTCCCGACGATCACGCTGTCCCTTGCCCTGGGTGTTGGGCTCCTGGCGCGGCGAGGTGCCCTCGTCAAGCGACTCAGCGCGGTCGAGACCCTCGGATCGGCGAGCGTGATCTGCACCGATAAGACGGGAACGCTCACCGAGAACCGCATGACCGTCGTACGCGTCTGGGCGCCCGATGCCCCTGAGGCGAGCGCCGACGCCGGCGGGGCATTCCCGTCCGGCGCGCTCGAATCTCGGGCGGGCGCCCAGCTCGCCGCCGCCGTTGCGGCCTGCAACCACGCCGATCTCACCGGCAACGGCGTCGAACCGACCGGCGACCCCACGGAGCTCGCACTGCTCCGCCTGGCCGCGGGCGCGGGAATCGACGTCGACCGGAGCACGCGCGACGCCCGCCGGCTCCGGGCGTTCTCGTTCGATTCGACGCTCAAACGGATGTCGACGGTCGATTCGGCGGACGGCGGCATCGCCGTCCACACGAAGGGCGCGCCCGAATCCGTGGTGCCCGTCTGCAGTACCATCGCAGCCGAGGGATCCAACGAGTCGCGGCCGTTGACGGACGCCGACCGTGCGCGAATTGCCGCGGACGTCGAGCGCTCCGCGGCGGAGGGGTTGCGGGTGCTCGCGGTGGCGAGCCGGGTCCTCGCACCCGGCGAAACACCGCCCGATCGCCGGGGCGACGCGGAGCGCGACCTGACCTTCCTCGGCCTGGTCGGAATGGTGGATCCACCCCGCCCGGAGGTCGCCGATGCGGTCGCCCGCTGCCGGGCTGCCGGGATCAGGGTCATCGTCGTCACCGGAGACCACGGCCTGACCGCGAAGGCGATCGGGCAGCGCATCGGCCTGATGGGCGACGACGTCACCATCGTGACCGGCGACGACCTGGCCGCCATGAGTGATGCGGAGCTCGATCGGCTCCTGCGCGACGAGCACGACATCCTCTTCGCCCGGAGCTCCCCGGAGGCCAAGCTCCGCATCGCGGACGCGCTCCGGGCCGAAGGGCGCGTCATCGCCATGACCGGCGACGGGGTGAACGACGCCCCTGCGCTGCGCCGCGCCGACATCGGCGTTGCGATGGGGCGGTCGGGGACGGACGTCGCGCGCGAGGCGGCCACCATGGTCCTCACGGACGACAACTTCGCCTCGATCGTGGCGGCGGTCGAGGAAGGCCGGCGCGTCTTCGACAACATCCGCAAGTTCGTCTTCTACATCTTCGCCCACGCGACGCCAGAGGTCGTCCCGATCCTGATGTTCGCGATCTCGGGCGGGGCGATCCCGCTGCCGCTCACGGCGCTGCAAATCCTGGCGATCGACCTGGGAACGGAGACCCTGCCGGCGCTCGCCCTTGGCCGCGAGCCGGCCGAACCCGGTCTCATGGCCCGGCCGCCAAGGGCTCGTGACGAGGGCGTGATCCGCCGGTCGATGCTCATCAGGGCGTGGCTCGTCCTCGGCGCGGTGTCGGCCGCCCTCGTCGTCGGGGGATTCCTCTTCGTCATGCTTCGCGCCGGATGGTCCCCCGGTGACGACACCGGATCCGGCTCCGCGCTCCACCACACCTACCTGCAGGCGACGACGATGACCTTTCTCGGCATCGTCGCCTGTCAGATCGGCACGGGGCTCGCCGCGAGAACCGAGCACGCATCGCTCCGTTCGGTCGGGTTCTTCACCAACCCGCTCCTGCTTTGGGGCTTCGCTTTCGAGATCGTGTTCGCGACGGCGCTGATCGCCATACCCCCGTTCGCCGAGGCGTTCGGACTCGCACGCCCGCCGGTCGCGGCGCTGCTGCTGCTCCCGTTCTTCCCGGTTGTGGTCTGGGGGGTCGACGAGTTCCGTCGCTGGCGGCGTCGCACGCGCCGCGGGGCCGCCGAAGCCGACCCCGTACCTCTCACGGGCTGACGGTTGGGGGGTATCACGGATGCGGTCGACCCGTCGGGGGCCGATGCTGCGAGCGCCGAGACGAGGAGGCGAGCAATGAGCGTCCTGATGGCCAACTACCGGGTACGCGACGTCAAGTGGTTCAAGACCGTGTTCGACGAGTTCGAGCCGGTCCGGGCGGAGTACGGGGTCACCGACCACCAGGTGCTCCGCGACCCCGATGATGCCAACAAGGTCGTCGTGATGATCGCGCTACCGTCCGCGGACGCCGCCCGACGGTTCGCCTCGGAGCCCCGGCGCACGGAGGCGCTCGCCCGGGCGGGCGTGGTCGCGTCCTCCGACACCATTCTCGAGCAGGTCGAGTCGTGACGGCGAACGTGAGGAGGGCGTGATGAAGGCAACGGTCGGGGATCGGCTGGTGATCCGAGGCCACCACCAGGGCGAGGCGCCGCGCGACGCGGAGGTCATCGAGGTCCTGGGGGAGGACGGCGGGCCGCCGTTCCGCGTCCGGTGGAGCGACGACGGCCACGAGAGTCTGCTGTTCCCCGGGTCGGACGCCTCGGTCGAGCACCTCGAGCACCCGGCCGAGCGTCCCGCGCGCCGGCAGCGCCGCGGGTCCGGCGCCGGGCGCTGACGGAGCGCGAGGTGACGACTCCCGGGGAGCCCGCGGGTGACGGGGCGGACTCGGCCGGCGACGCGGATCGTCCTCCTGGATGGATCCGGCGGCAGGGGTGGAAGCGGCTGCTGGGCTGGACGGCGATCGGCCTCGTCGCGCTCCTCGTCCTGATCCAGGCCATCCCGTACGGTCGCGATCACACCAACCCGCCCGTGCTCACATCCCCGTCGTGGGACAGCGCCCGCACCGTGCAGCTCTTCAACACAGCATGCGGCGACTGCCACTCCAACCTCACCAAATGGCCCTGGTACACGAACGTCGCGCCTGCCTCGTGGCTCGTGCAGCGCGACGTCGACGAGGGTCGCAGCACGATGAACCTGTCCGAGCTCGGCCACACCAAGGTCGACCTCGGTGAGATCGCCGAGGTCGTCCGCGGGGGCGATATGCCGCCGCTCCAGTACCGGCTCATCCACCGCGGCGCGGCGCTCTCCCAGACGGAGCGGGAGGAGCTGATCAAGGGGCTGACGGCGTCGCTGCAATCGGTCGCGACCCCGTAGGCGCGGTGCGGCGTTCGGTCTGACCGCGCCGCCCGCTCAGGCCAGGCCGGCGGCCGCCGCGGTCTGGCGGGCAATCACCACGTCCTCGCCGGCGGGGATCACCCGCACGACGCAGGGCGAGTCGGCGCGGCTCACCGTCGCGGCGTCCGCCGCGTTCGCGTCGTCGTCGAGGCTGATCCCGAGGTGCTCCAGACCGTGGCAGATCTCATCCCGGATCACCCCGGCCCGCTCGCCGATGCCCCCGGTGAACACGAGCTGATCGAGGCCGCCGAGGACCGCAGCGAGGGCTCCGACCGCCTTGCGGGCGGAATGGCAGAACATGTCGACGGCGAGGGCCGCGCGGGGATCGCTGGCCCGTGCCTCCACGAGGCTGCGCATGTCGGACGTCGTTCCCGAGACCCCGACGAGCCCCGACTCCAGGTTGATCAGCCGATCGATCTCGGCGGGCCCCATCCCCCGGTGGCGCGCCAGGTGGACGAGCACGCCGGGGTCGAGGTCCCCCGGCCGGGTGCCCATCATGATCCCGGCGGCCGGGGTGAACGCCATCGTCGTGTCGAGCGGGGCGCCGTCGCGCACGGCGGCCAGGCTCGCCCCGTTGCCGAGATGGGCGATCACCACCCGGCCGCGCGCGCCGCCGAGGACGTCGACGACATGCTCGAAGGACAGCCCGTGGAAGCCGTACCGGCAGATACCGCTCTCCCAGGCCCATTCGGGCAACGGGAAACGCTGCGCGATCTCGGGCATCCGACGGTGGAAGGCCGTGTCGAAGCACGCGACCTGGGGGAGGAGGGGCGTTCGCGCTGCGACCGCCTCGATCGCGTCGATCTGCGGCGGGAGGTGGAGCGGGGCGAGGCCGACGAGCGTGCGGAGCTCGGCCAGGACGTTCCCGTCGATGCGCGTGGCGTCGACGAACCGTCGCCCCCCGTGGACAAGGCGATGTCCCACCGCGTCGGGCGCCGGCGCGCCGATGCGCTCGAGCCCGTCCAGCGCGAGCGCCGTCGCCCGGGCGTGGTCCTCGACAGCATATCGCTCGTCGAGGGCGAGGGTGCCGTCGGCGCCGCGGAGCCACAGCCGGGCGTCGTCCCGGCCGATCGACTCCACCGCGCCGCCGGCCAGCGGGGTGTCGGCGCCCGCGACCCGAATTGCGATCTTGAGCGAGGACGAACCGGCGTTGACGCAGAGGATGCTCACCTGCGGCGGGCGGGCCGGGTCACCGTCACGCGGGCCAGCGCCAGTCCTTGATCTCGGCCGGGTCGTCGCCGTACTCGCGGACGTACTCGCGGTGGGCGGTCAGGAGGTCGTGCGCCTCCTGGACGACGTACGCCGCGCGGACGGCGAGGCCAGGCACGCGGTCGATCGCGTCGATCGCGAGGTGGTACCGGTCGAGGTCGTTGCGGACGGCCATGTCGAACGGCGTCGTCGTGGTGCCCTCCTCCTTGTAGCCGCGGACGTGGAGGTTGTCGTGGTTGGTTCTGCGGTAGGTCAACCGATGGATCAGCCAGGGGTATCCGTGAAACGCGAAGATGATCGGCCGGTCCTCGGTGAAGATGGTGTCGAACTGTCGGTCGGTGAGCCCGTGCGGGTGCTCCTCCTCGGGCTGGAGCGCCATGAGGTCGACGACGTTGACGACCCGCACGCGCAGGTCCGGCAGTCGCTGGCGCAGGAAGTCGACCGCCGCGAGGGTCTCGAGGGTGGGGATGTCGCCGCAGCAGGCCATCACCACGTCCGGCTCGGAGCCCTCGTCGTTGCTGGCCCACGCCCAGATCCCCACGCCCGCGGTCGTGTGGGCGATCGCGGCGTCCATGTCGAGGTACTGCAGCTCGAGCTGCTTGCCCGCGACGATGACGTTGACGTAGTTGCGGCTTCGGAGGCAGTGGTCGGTCACCGAGAGGAGCGTGTTGGCGTCCGGGGGGAGATAGACGCGCACGACGCCGGCCTTCTTGTTGACGACGTGGTCGATGAACCCCGGGTCCTGGTGGGAGAAGCCGTTGTGGTCCTGACGCCAGACGTGCGAGGACAGCAGGTAGTTGAGCGAGGCGATGGGCGCCCGCCAGGGAATCTCGTGCGCCGTCGTCTTGAGCCACTTGGCGTGCTGGTTGAACATCGAGTCGACGATGTGCACGAACGCCTCGTAGGTGTTGAACAGGCCGTGGCGCCCCGTCAGCAGGTACCCCTCGAGCCAGCCCTGGCACGTGTGCTCGCTCAGGATCTCCATGACCCGCCCGTCGGGCGACAGGTGGTCGTCGTCCGGCAGGAGCTCGCCCATCCAGCTCCGGTCGGTCGCTTCGAAGATCGCCGAGAGCCGGTTCGAGGCGGTCTCGTCCGGCCCGAAGACGCGGAAGTTGCGCCGGTCGTCGTTCAGGCGCATCACGTCGCGGAGGAATTCTCCGGCGATGTGCGTCGCCTCGGCGGTCGTGGTGCCGGGATGCTCAACGGGAACGGCGTAGTCGCGGAAGTCCGGCATCCGGAGATCGCGCAGCAGCAGACCGCCGTTCGCGTGCGGGTTGGCCCCCATCCGCCGCGTGCCCGCCGGTGCGAGCGCCCGCAGCTCGGCGCGCAGGCCGCCGTCGTCGTCGAACAGCTCGTCGGGGCGATAGCTGTGCATCCAGGCCTCGAGCTGGCGCACGTGATCGGGGCGGTTCGCCAGATCGGCGAGCGGGACCTGATGGGAGCGCCACGAGCCCTCCGTCGCGTGCCCGTCGACCACCGCGGGGCCGGTCCACCCCTTCGGCGTCCGAAGGACGATCACCGGCCAGATGGGGCGCTGTGATCGTACGCCGGGCATCCGCGCCTGGCGCTGGATGTCGGCGATCTCGTCGAGGGCCTCGTCGAGCACGCGGGCCATCTGCTGGTGGACGTCGGCCGGGTGCGAGCCTTCGACCACCAGCGTGCGGTACCCGTACCCGGTCAGCAGGCTGTCGAGCTCGCCGCGTCCGATGCGTGCGAGCACGGTCGGGTTCGCGATCTTGTACCCGTTGAGGTGCAGGATCGGCAGCACCGCGCCGTCCGTGGCCGGGTTCAGGAACTTGTTGGAGTGCCACGACGTCGCGAGCGGGCCGGTCTCGGCCTCGCCGTCGCCGATCACGCAGGCCACGACGAGGTCCGGGTTGTCGAACGCCGCGCCGTACGCGTGCGACAGAGCGTAGCCGAGCTCCCCGCCCTCGTGGATCGATCCCGGTGTCTCCGGAGCGACGTGGCTGGGGATGCCGCCCGGGAACGAGAACTGCTTGAACAGACGGCGCATCCCGTCGAGGTCGGCGGAGACGTTGGTGTAGACCTCGCTGTACGTCCCCTCCAGGTAGATGTTCGCGACGATCCCAGGGCCGCCGTGGCCCGGCCCGGCCACGTAGATCATGTTCAGGTCCCTGGCCCGGATCACCCGGTTGAGATGGGCGTAGACGAGGTTCAGGCCGGGGGTCGTCCCCCAGTGCCCCAGCAGGCGCGGCTTGATGTGCTCGAGACTGAGCGGCTCGCGCAGCAGGGGGTTGTCGCGCAGGTAGATCTGCCCGACCGACAGGTAGTTGGCGGCCCGCCAGTACCCGTCGATCAGGGCGAGTTCCGCGTCGGTGAGGGGTCCCACCGCGTCCGGCGTACGAGAACCGCTCATTCGTCCATCAGCTCCAGGCTCGTCACACTCGCACGCCAGTACGTGAACCGCCCGTCGGGCAGGTCCCAGTAAACCTCCCCCCGCGCCGGGATCCGCACGCCGCCCATCGCGACGTAGTCCCGGAACTCGCCGCCCCACGGGCGGGGGACGTCGCCGTCGCGGGGCCGCGCGTCCGCGCCGGCCCGCACGATGTCGCCGTCGTCGTCGAACGTCAGGTCCACGGCCACCCGCGCCCCCGCGACCGGCGTGGCGGCCTCGACCGTCCGCGGTCCGGTCTCGCGCCATTCGAGCTCGGAGTTGGCCATCATCGCGTGCGGCACCCATGGCAGCTCGGCGAGGTAGCGCATCGCGGCCGCGGCCGCGATCGACGGGCCGCCCTTGCGCATGAAGGGAACACCAAGGATGCTGCCTCGCATCCATCCCGCGCCGTCGGCATATCCGTCGTGAACGCGCATCGCGAGCAGGGGCGCGATCGGGAATCGTGCGCGCCACGAGAACCCCACCGCGTGCACATCGAACTCGCTTACGGCGTCGAACGTCATGGCGCCTCCACCCGGAGAGCGGAACATCTCGCCGGTCTCGTGGATGCGGACCCGCCGGGGCACGGTGACCGGGGCGGGCAGCGCCCTGCGGACGTGGTCGAGCACAAGCGGCGGTCGCGAGTCCCCGGTCATGCGGTTCTCCTGGGTCGATCGCAGGTGGATGGTATGCCGTCGCCCGGCCGTGAGCGCGGCGCGGCCCGTTCGGTCGCTGCGGTGCACCGGCAGGCGCATTGCCCCGCAGGGTCCGCGCGCCGTCGGCCTTTGCGCGGAACGGGGACGTCCGACTGGCCCGCGACCGGCATCGTGGAATGTCCGCAGGACGCACCGCGTACGGGCGGATGCGCCGCGCCGCCGCCGCCCTCGATGATCACGCCGTCCCGGCGCACGCACGATCGGCCGCCCGGAACGGCAAGGGAGGCCATGAGATGACAAGTGGGGCACCGGTGGCACCGCCACGAGACGGGATGAGCGTCGGCCGGATCCTGCTGATCGTGTTCGGCTCGATCATCGCGCTGATCGGGCTGGCGCTGGCGGCGGCGGGCGGGGCGATCCTCTTCGCGAACCAGACCCTGCGCGATGACGAGGGGTTCTTCACGACGCGCACGGAGACGTACTCCACGGCGACCCGTGCGCTTCGCAGCGAGGACCTCTCGATCGTCGGCGGCGCCCCGGTTGACATCGCCGACGGCGACTTCGCCACGATCCGCCTCCGCGTGACGCCCAGTGGAGCGGCCGGCGCGATCTTCGTCGGCATCGGCCGGGCCTCCGACGTCGATGCCTACCTTCGCGGAGTCGCCCACGAAACGATCGTGAACGTCGACTTCGACCCCTTCGAGGTCGAATCCACCCGCACCGCCGGCGTGCGGGCGCCGGCCGAGCCCGCGAGCCAGACGTTCTGGTCCGCGCAGTCGAGTGGCACCGGCACCCAGACCGTCCGATGGGATGTGCGTTCCGGAACATGGTCGGTGGTCGTCATGAACGCGGACGCGTCGCCCGGCGTGCGGTTCGACGGCAACGTCGGTGCGCGGATCAGTTACCTCGCCTGGATCGGCGGCGGACTCCTGGCGGGCGGTCTCCTGATCCTGGCGGGCGGGATCGTGATGATCGTCTTTGGGGCCCGCGGGCGACGCGAGACACCACCGCCCGCCGCCGCGGGTTCGGATTCCGTACAGGGGCTCGTCGCACCGGCCGCCGAAGGCGCGGCGCCGGGGACGTTCGCCGGCGGGCCGGTGCGCCTCGAGGGGCACCTCGACCCGGACGTCAGTCGCTGGCTATGGCTGTTCAAATGGCTGCTTACGATCCCGCACTGGATCGTGCTCGTGTTCCTGTGGATCGCGTTCTTTGTGCTCACGGTCGTCGCCTTCTTCGCCATCCTGTTCACGGGGCGCTACCCGCGTGGCATCTTCGACTTCAACGTCGGCGTGGCGCGATGGACCTGGCGGGTGGCGTTCTACGGCTACTCCGCGCTGGGCACCGATCGCTACCCGCCCTTCACGCTGGAGGACGTCGCCGACTACCCCGCCCGCCTTCAGGTCGACTATCCCGAGCAGCTCTCACGCGGGCTCGTGCTCGTCAAGTGGTGGCTGCTGGCGATCCCGCAGTACATCATCGTCGCGGTGCTCGGGGGCTGGGCGACGGGCGCGCCCGGCGTGCTCGGGTTCTGGCGCGCCGGGGACTGGTGGGAGGGATGGCCGGGGCTCATCGGCGTGCTGGTCCTGATCGGCGCGATCGCCCTGCTCTTCGCCGGGCGGTTCCCGCGCGGGCTGTTCGACCTCGTCGTCGGGCTCGACCGCTGGGTGTTCCGCGTGATCGTCTATGCGGGTCTCATGCGGGACGAGTACCCGCCGTTTCGTCTCGACATGGGCGAGGCGGAGCCCGTGTCGACGGCGTCCGCCGCCGACGGCGCCGGTCCGCCGGTCGCCAGCTAAGCGGGAGCTCCGGAGGGCCGACGAGGACGCGGGTCGGGCGGTACATGACCCGCGCCCTCGGCCAGCACGACGCGGGTTCCCGCCCGGCGATGCAGGGCGGCCTCGACGTCGCCGAGCGCCGCGATCACTGCGAAGCCGCCGGTTGCCGCGAACCGCATCGCCGCCTCCAGCCGCGGCGCCATGCTCGGGGGGGTCACAGTTCCCTGGTCGAGCAGGGCCTTGGCGTCGGTCGTCGTGAGGCGACGCAGGGGGGTGGCGTGCGGGGTCCCGAAATCGCGGTACACGGCGTCGACCTCGGCGAGGAGCATCATGGCGTCCGCCTCGATGGCGTTCGCCAGCGCGACCACGGCCAACTCGTTCGCGGCCGACGCGATCACCGTCAGGCCGGCATTCACCAGCGCCGACACGTCGACGAGCGTCGAGGGCTTGAGGCTCGTCGTGACGAGGCCGGGGGCCGCGTCCCGCAACGCACCGGCCAGGGTGGCTCCGAACGAACGATCGCTCCCGACGACGTGGGTGACCACCACCTGGTGATCGCGAACCAGGGGGGCGAGCACGCGCGCGGTCGTCTCCGCCCGGCTCAACGGCCCACGGTCGGCGCGCCCTTCGCCATCGACGTCGACGACCCTCCCGCCGATGGACAGCACCATCCTCATCTCAGTCGCCGGCCGGTCGCGGCCAGTTGCCGGTGCACAGGGCCCACAGGAGCGCCTGCTCCGTCGGAAGGCGGTTCGCCGCCTGCCGGAAGACGATCGACCGCGGGCCGTCGATTACGTCCGCCATGACCTCTTCGCCTCGATGGGCGGGCAGGCAGTGCATGAACACGGCGTTCGGGCTCGCGTGGCGCATCAGGTTGGCGGTGACCACGTACGCGGCGAGATCATGCCGCCGCCGCCGTGCCTCCGACTCGTCACCCATGGACACCCACACATCGGTGCTGACGACGTCCGCGTCATCGGCCGCCTCGAGGGGGTCGTCGGTCACGACCACCGAGCCGCCGTTGCCCCGGGCGACCTCCGACGCTGCCCGGGTGACCTCCGGCAGCGGCTGGTAGCGGGGCGGCGCCGCGACGACCACGTGCATCCCCGCGAGGGCGCCGGCCTCCATGAGCGAGTGGGTGACGTTGGTCGCGTCCCCGATGCAGGCCAGCCGGACCCCACGCAGCTCCCCGGCGATGTCGCGGATCGTCAGGAGGTCCGACAGCGCCTGGCAGGGATCGTGGTCGTCGGAGAGCGCGTTGACGACCGGCACGGTGGCGGCGTCGGCGAAGCGCTCGAGCGTCTCCTGCCCCACAACGCGCGCGACGATCGCGCGGCTGTACAGCGACAGCACCCGGGCGGTGTCCTCCACCAGCTCTTCCCGGCTCTGCTGGAGGTCCTCCGGGCGAAGCATGATCGGGAGCATCCCGAGGCGATGAGCGGCTGCCTGGAACGCGACGCGCGCCCGTGTGGACGGCCGCTCGAAGTAGCACGTGATCGACTCGCCCTGCAACCGTCCGGCGAAGAGATCGGGATCGCCCCTGAACTTCGCGGCGAGGTCGAGCAGGCGTGCCAGCTGAAGCTCGTCCAGGTCACCGATGCGCAGCAGATGATCGACCGGCGGGAACCGCAAGTGGGTCTGGGCGGCTGCCCGCGCGCCGCTGGTCATTCCCCGGACCTCGGAGCGTGCACCGGCGGTCCCCCGTCGGCCGGCGTGTCCGCGCTCCTCACCAGCCAGCACGCGGTGTCCACGTCGGGTGCATGCGCGAACGCCCGGTCGAGCCCCGCGATCACCAACACGTCGCGCAGCTGACCGTCCTCCGAGACGAGCCCGAGCCTGAGCCCGGCGGCGACGGCGCGGTTTCGCAGCG
The DNA here is from genome assembly GCA_963777565.1 of uncultured Thermoleophilia bacterium. Classification (GTDB taxonomy): domain Bacteria; phylum Actinomycetota; class Thermoleophilia; order Miltoncostaeales; family Miltoncostaeaceae; genus CALMEC01. The sequence goes on along the minus strand of CAVZQZ010000006.1, from coordinate 257,425 downwards.
CGATCAGCGCACCGAGTCCGGATGAGTCCAGGAGCTCCAGTCCCCGGAGGTCGAGCACGAGCGGCGTCTCCGCGCGCACGGCCGTCGTGAGGCGGCTGCGAAGCGCCGGCACCGTGGAGATGTCCAGGTGCCCCGCGAGCCGGGCCACGACGACCTCGCCGCGGCACTCGGAGGACACGGCCAGCTCCGACACCCTTCGGGGAAGGCGCACCGGCGGTCGAACGTCCCGCCCTCCCGGCGCCGAAGGCGCATCCGCATCGCCCGAGGCGAACCCTACCCCGGCCGTCCGTCGCAATCTCCGCCCCGCCGAGCGCTGCGTGACCTGAGGGCGGCGGTCGCCGTCGCCGGGTTGCAGAGCGGGGCCGACTGTCATGGCGTGCGATGTCACGTCCTTCTCACCTCTTCGTGGCGTTGGCAGCCTGAGCACGAAGCCTCCATCTCGGCGTCGGCCGGGGAATCCGGGCGGGCACTGCTTCGCCCGGCCGGAAAACCCGCAGCCGGGCACGCAGCACCGGATGTCGGGCGCCGATCCGAGCGCACTACGCAAGGCATATCGGGGAAACCACGGACGCCCGGGGCGAATTGGCCCAGCAGCATCAAAATCGACCGTCGGGCCCAGGATTTCCGGATCCGACGGGAAGCTGACCGGATTACCGCCGACCTCGCCTCTCCGGGGGCCCTCAGGCGGGGCAGTGGTCCCCGTGCCGGCGTGGGTCCGGCTGGCGACCCGTCGAACCGCTCGCCGGGCCCGGCGGCCGCACCCGGCGTCGGCTCGCAGCGCGATGAACGAATGGGGTGAGAATGTGACGGCCGATGAGGTGATGATCGCGATGTCGCGGGCGGGTGGCAGGCCGGGCAATCGTCTACCGTCTGCCGGGTCCGGATCCCGAGGCGCGGAGGACGGTGGGCGGCATGAACGAACTCGATCGCGGAACGGCGGCGTGGCGCTGAACCCGACGCTGGCCACGCTGGCCGTGGAGCTCGCCGCAGTGCACGATCATGCATCGGCCGCCCGTTCGATCGCCGTCGCGGTCCGCCGCGTCGCGCGGGGGTCCCACGGTTTCGTGCTCGCGTACCACGCCGCCGGCGGATGGGAGGTGGAGGCCGCCGACCCGCCTGGTGCTCCGCTCAGCGCAGACGCGGTTGCGGCCCTCGTCGCGCGTTTCGACGGCGACGCGGGGATTCGGCGCTGGGCCGCCGGGGAGGCGGGGGCGGACCTCCCGGCGGGCGTCGGGGCGACGCTCGACATGATCGGCGCGGTCACACGCTTGGCAATCGCTCTCGGGGTCGACCGAGCGTCGAACGCGGCCGGGCTCGAGACGATCGGGGCGATCGGATCGCTGGGGCTTCGCATGGTGTCGGCATGGGAGGCTCGGCCGGCCAGCGAACGGCTCGTGGAGGCCGGCATGGTGCTGTCGGCCGAGCTCAACCTCGACGATGTCCTCGACCGCCTCGTCGTGGCGGCGCGCGAGGTCCTCGGCGCGCGGTACGCAGCGCTCGGAGTGCTCAACCAGCAGCGCACGGCGCTCGCAAAGTTCGTCACGTCGGGAATCGATGCGGCGGAGCGCGAGGCGATCGGCCCGCTCCCGACCGGTCGCGGCCTGCTGGGACTGCTCATCACGGATGCCCGCCCGGTACGGGTGGACACGATCTGCGACGACCCGCGCTCCTCCGGGTTCCCGGCGAATCATCCGACGATGACGACCTTCCTGGGCGTCCCGATCAGGGTCGGGACGGAGGTCTTCGGCAACCTCTACGTCACCGACAAGATCGCGGGCTCGTTCACCGAGGAGGACGAGCTCGTCGCCCTGACCCTCGCCGCGCAGGCGGCCGTCGCGATCGGCAACGCGCAGCGCTACGGCGAGCAGGAGCGCGCCGTCCTGAACGCCGCGCGCGCCCGAGAGCGCGCGGCGGAAGAGGGGCTGCGTCGCGCGATCGAGGCGCAGGAGGCGGAGCGCGCCCGGATCGCCAGGGAGCTCCACGACGAGGTCGGCCAGGAGCTCACGGCGCTCGCGCTGCACCTTCGCGCGCTCGACGACGAGATCAGCTCGCCCACCGGCGTCGCCCGGCTCGAGGCCGTTCGCCAGGCGCTCGCCGACACCTCGACCAACCTGCGCGAGCTCGCCGTGGAGCTTCGTCCCTCCGGGTTGCGTGAGCACGGGCTCGCGAGCGCCATCGAACGCCAGGCCGCTCGTCTCAACGAGACGAGCGGCATCGCCGTCGACGTGGCCGTGGGCGCTATCCCGACCGACCTCCCGGACGCCGTGGAGATCGGACTGTTCCGGGTGGTCCAGGAAGCGCTCACGAACGTCGCCCGCCACAGCGGGGCGGCCAACGCGAGCGTCATCGCCAACCGCCGCGGTGGCCGCCTTCGCGTCGTCGTCGAGGACGATGGGTGCGGCTTCGACCCGTCGGCGCCCTCGGAACGTCTCGGAATCGCGGGAATCCGCGAACGCGTCTCGCTGCTCGGCGGTTCGCTTCGGATCGAGTCCGACACCGCGGGTGGTACCACCGTCATCGTCGAACTGGAGGTTCCAGGTGGGTGAGTCCGTTCGCGTGATGATCGTCGACGATCATGCCGTCGTCAGAAGCGGCCTGCGCCTCGTCATCGAGCGCGAGGACGGCCTGGAGGTCGCCGGCGAGGCCGGTACCGCCGAGGACGCAGTTCGCTCGATGGAGCGCCTCCGTCCCACGCTCGTGCTGATGGACATCGAGATGCCGGGGATCGGCGGCCTCGAAGGTGCGCGCCGGCTCCATGAGCTGCACCCGGACGTGCCCGTGGTCGTCTTGTCGATGCACGGCGAGGCCGACGACGTCCGCCGGGCTTTCGAGGCGGGGGCCAGCGGCTATGTCCTCAAGACTGCCGTCGACGACGACCTGATCCGCGCGATCCGGGCGGTGTCGGGCGGCGAGCGGTACCTCCACCCGTCCCTCGGCGCGGTCCTGGCGCAACCCCCGCGCTCGCGGGGCGGCGTCGACGAGCTGTCCCCCCGGGAGCGCGAGGTGCTGCGGCTCCTGGCCCTCGGCCACACCAACCAGGAGATCGCCCAGGACCTCTACGTCAGCGTCCGCACGGTGGAGAGCCACCGGGCGCACATCATGACGAAGCTCCGCGCCACCACCCGGGCGGAGATGGTGCGCCACGCGATCGTGGGCGGGCTGCTGGACGAGGAGGCGCCGTAGGCCGCGGCCCCGGCGCCCCCTCCGAGCGGGCTCAGATGATCTCCACCGCCGGCTGACCGACCTCGGCCCGTGCCGGCCGGCGGCCGGTGGGGATGAGCAGCGCGACGAGCGCTCCCGCGGCCACGACCGCGGCCCCCACCCACACGGCCGCGCTCATGCCGTCCGAGAAGGTCTGCGCCGAGTCGTACCCTCCCTGCGCCGCGAAGATCGATGCGAGCACAGCCACGCCGAACACGCCGCCGAGCTCCCTGATCGCGTTGTTCGCGCCCGATGCCTGCCCCTCCTCGACGGGCCGCACGGAGCTCAGGATCACGTTCGCCACCGGGGCGAAGAAGAGGCCCATTCCGATGCCCGACACGATGAACGGCAGCACCAGCTCCGAGTAGGCGATCGTCGGCGTCGAGATCGCGGCGAGCCAGGCGAGCCCGGCGGCCTGCAGCGCGAGCCCCGCGCCCATGATGCGCGGGCCGGGGATCCGGTCCGACAGGGCGCCCGCGATCGGCGCCACGACCATCGGCATCGCCGTCCACGGGAGGATCCGCAGCCCGGACTCGAGCGGCGAATACAGCTGCACGACCTGGAAGAACTGCGCCAGCAGGAAGATCGCGCCGAACATCCCAAAGAACATGAAGAGCGACGCGAGGTTCGCGAGCGCGAAGGTCGCGTTGCGGAAGAAGCGCATCGGGAGCATTGGCGCGGGTGCGCGGAGCTCCCAGGCGACGAATGCGCCGACCAGGACCGCTCCGAGGCTCAGGGACAGCAGGATCTCGGGGGCGCTCCAGCCGACGCTGTTCCCCCGGACGAGCCCCCAGACGATGCCGAAAAGGCCGGTGCTCGCAAGCGCGACGCCGGGCAGGTCGAGCCGCTGGGAGGGGCCGCGGCTCTCGCCGAGCTTCCGCCATGCGAGCGGCATCAGCATGAGCCCGATCGGGACGTTCAGCCAGAAGATCCACTGCCACGAGATGCCCTCGACGACGGCGCCGCCCACGAGGGGGCCGAGCGCGACGGCGAGCCCGCCGATGCCGCCCCATGCGCCGAGCGCGAGGCCGCGCTTCTCGGGCGGTACCGCGGCCGACAGCAGCGTGAGGGTGAGGGGGGTCACGATCGCCCCGCCGAGCCCCTGCACCGCCCGGGCCGCGTTCAGCACCTCGATCGACGGGGCGAGGGCGGCGGCGGCGGAGGCCGCGGTGAAGATGCCGAGGCCGATGACGAAGAGCCTCCGCCGGCCGAACCGGTCGCCAAGCGCGGCGCCGGTCAGCAGCAGGACGGCAAACGTGAGGGTGTATGCGTTGACGGTCCATTCGAGCGACTCGAGTGACGCCCCGAGCTCGTCGCGGATCACGGGGATGGCGGTGGTCACGACGAGGTTGTCGAGCGTCACCATCACCAGCGCGAGCGCGGTGACCACGAAGGTCCAGAGGGTCTTCGATCGATTCGGTGTGTTCATCTGAGGCTCCACTGTGACGAAGTAGTGACTGATTACTCAGTTGAGACGGGAAAAAAAAATCAGGCCTTGGGCTTGAAGTTCGCCAGGATCCGATCGGCCCACGGGACCGAGCTGTCGGTCGCGTCCATCGCGGTGAGCACGTTGATGAGCATCCCGCGGGCGAAGAACGCCGCCACCTGCTCCGGCGTGACCCCGAGGCTCTCGACGTGCTCGACCAGCCGGCCGAACGACCGCTGGACGACCTCGCGCACGTCCGGGTCGTCGCAGGCGACGTATGCCTGCATCTGGCCGCGCAGCACGCGCGGGTCGGTGGTGATCATCTCCCAGTACCGGCGGCCCATGGCGGCGAGCGCGGCCTCGCCCGTCAAACCCTCGGACGCGAGCCGGAACTGCGTGAGCGTGTTGCCCATGCACCGCTCGATCGACGCGAGGAAGAGCTGCTTCTTGGTGCCGAAGAGCCGGAAGAGGTAGGGCTGGGAGATCCCGACGTTGCGGGCGATCGTGTCGGTTGAGGCGCCGTCGAAGCCGTGTGAGGCGAATTCCGTGAGCGCGGCCTCGACCACGGTCTCACGGCGCTCCTGCGCAGTCCTGCGTCCGGTGGGTATGGCCGACGACATGGCCGCTATTGTGAGTGATCACTCACTACTTGTCAAGTCCCGACACCGAAATCGGCTCAGCAATTGGCATAGTGGCGTCCGAACCGGTTCGCCAGGAAGGGCTCGAGCGCAGCCTGCTCCTGGCGGACGAACCCGCGCTGCGGCAGCTGCCCCTTGGCGTGCAGGTCGACCATCGCGCAGATCCCGGCCGCGGTGGTGAGCTGGATCGCACTCATCAGGCGGCCGCCAACCTCGCGCGCGTAGATCTTGCGGGCATACGTCTCCTGGGTCAGCCGTGCATCGCGCCAGCCGCTCACCGTGACGAAGATCAGCACGACGTCCTGGTGGGTGATCGGGATCGAGCGCTCCAGGACGTCCTTCAGCAGTTCGCGGCGCTCGCGAAGGCGAAGGTCCTCGAGCAGCATTTTCATCACGTCGCGATGGCCGGGGTAGCGCACGGTCTTGTAGTCGAGCCGGTCGACCCTCCCGTCGAGCGTCTCGCAGAGGGTGCCGAGGCCGCCCGAAGTGTTGAACGCCTCGTAGTCCACGCCGTCGAGCGAGAAGCTCTCGAGTCCCTCCAACGGCAGCACCTCGGTGAGGCGCCCCTCCCGGATCGCCTCACACGGGTTGCAGTACTCGTTGATCAGCCCGTCGGTGCTCCAGGTCAGGTTGTACTTGAGCGTGTCGACGGGAAACTGCGGCAGGGCTCCGACCCGCATGCGCACCTCGCGGAGCCGGTCGAACCGCGACGCCAGGTCGAAGGCCGCCACGCTGATGAAGCCGGGGGCGAGCCCGCACTGCGGCATGAACGCGGTCTCGGCGCCACCGGCGACCTCGCGGACGGTACGGGTGGTCGCGACGTCCTCGGTGAGGTCGAAGTAGTGCGCCCCGGCGTCGCGCGCGACGCGCGCGACCTCCGGGTTGAGGAAGAACGGCAAGGCGCTGACGAGGTACTCCTGACCGCCTGCGAGCTCGGCAAGAGCGATGGGGTCGGACACGTCGATCAGCGCCCGCGACCCCCGCTCCTCGTCGACGAGCCCGAGGAACTCCTGCCGCTGGTCGGCGACGGTGACGTCCCAGTCGCCGGTCGCGCCCAGCAGGTCGACGATGGCTCCGCCGATCTTGCCGGCACCCAGCACCAGCACCCGTCGCATGTGCAGCCCTCCGATCGCCGTCCGCGGCGAATGTAACAGCGGGCGTCAGACGTCGATCGCGACGGGCTCCGTGACGGCGCCTCCCGTCGCGAAGTCCTGCGCACGGGTCTTCAAGGTGCGACGGCGTGACCCCGGCGCTGCGGGGACGAGCAGGCCGCTCCGCGACAGCTCCATCAGTGCGTCGATGACCTTCGGGCTCCACTGGCGCCCGCCGCCGCGGGTGAGCTCCGCGAGCACGACCTCAGGTGTGAGCGCCAGGCGGTAGTGGCGGTTGGCCGTCATGGCGTCCCAGGCGTCGGCGACGGCGAGGATCTGCGCGCCCACGGGGATCGCGTCGCCCGCGAGGCCGCGCGGGTAGCCGGCGCCGTCCCACCGCTCGTGGTGGTGGAGCACCCACAGGGCCTGCTCGGGACTGAGGACGTCGTGCACGATCCGCGCGCCGAGCGCCGCGTGGGTGCGCATGACCTCCTCCTCCGCCTCGGTGAGAGGGCCCTGCTTTCGCAGGATGGCGTCGGGCACGCCGATCTTGCCGACGTCATGGACCAGGCCCGACTCGTGGAGCTTCGCCCGCCGCTCCGCCGTCCAGCCGAGCAGGTTGGCGAGGAGCCCCGCGACGTTGGCGACGCGCTCCGAGTGGCGTTGGGTCGTCGCGTCCTTGGCGTCGACCGCCCGTGCGAGCGCGGTGATGGCGGACAGGGTGCGCGAGCGCTCCGCCTGCTCGGCGCGCTCCTGCGCCGAGAGGACGTCCATGACCTCGGGCGAGTACCGGTACGAGACGTTGCGGCCATGCATCTTCGCCCAGTAGAGCGCGCCATCGGCCAGGCGCAGGAGCTCCTGTTCGTCGCCGGCCATGGCCAAGTCACACACCCCGGCCGAGACGGTGACCTGCCCGACGCCGGGGAACGGCGCCTGCTCGATCGCCGTGCGTGCCCGCTCGGCTGCGCGCCAGGCCGCCTGGCCGGACGTCGACGGCAGCAGGCACGCGAACTCCTCGCCGCCGATCCGCGCGAGGACGTCCTCGCTCCGCAGCGTCGCACCGATGCGCCGCGCGACCTCGGTGATGACTGCGTCGCCGGCCTGGTGGCCGTGGATCTGGTTGATCGCGCGGAAGTCGTCGATGTCGAGCACGACGATCGACAGCTCTCGCTGGTGGCGGCGGGCGAGGCTGGCCTCGCGGAGGAGCGCCTCGTGGAACGTCCGGTGGTTCGCCAGGCCGGTCAGCGCGTCGCTCGACGACTTGGCGACGTCCTCGCGCAGCTCCTGGGCGATGGCGAGGTTCTCCCGGAACGTCAGCGCGGCCCGGAACATGATCAACACGAGGGTGAGCCCGGCGAGCACGAGGCCGAGCGGGCCGAGCCGCTGGAAGTTGCCGTAGCCCACGAGGGCGACCGTCACCCAGCCGAACAGCGTGGGGGCGACCAACAGGCTCCAACCGTCCAGCCGGATCTGCGGCTTGAGCTCCGACGTGTGCCATGCGGCCATCGCGAACAGGCCCATCCCGAGCGGCCACAGCAGGGCGATCACGGCCGAAAGGGACGTGGTCGACGCGTCCGCGGAGAGCTGCAGGCCGTGCGCGACGGCGAGGACGCCGAAGGCCGTGCCGAGGATGATCCAGGCGCGGCCGGGCCGCCATGCGTTGAGAGCCATCACGCCGGCGACGAACGTGAGAAGCAGCATGTCGCCGAGCGGGTACACGAGGTTGAGCACGAGCCCGCCGAGCCCGCCCTCCCCGCCGTCGAGGGCCGGGGGCAGCACGATGCCGGCGGCGACGGCCGCGACCGCCAGCGCGCCGATGAGCCCGTCGAGCCAGAGCGCCGTCGCGAACCGGGTGACCCTGCGGCGCACGAGCTGCACCATGCCGAGGTATGCGAGGGGGTAGAAGGCGACGTGGCATGCATCGGCGAAGGTCGGCGCCGACGAGGCCGCGACCCCGCGCAGTCGCAGCACCTCGTACAGCGAGCCGAGCGTCCAGATGCCGATCGCCCCTGCGAAGACGGCCCACGCTCCCCGGTCCGTCGGCACGGTCGATGCGCGCACCGCGCAGCACCCGGCGGCGGTCGCGGAGACCACGACCGGCAGCCAGAGCGCCGCGGACCCGTCAGCCCCGTCGAGCGCTCCGGCGACGAAGGCGGAGATCAGGGCCAGGAGGGCGAGCGCCATCGCTCCCTGGGCCGCTGCCGCAGGGGTGAGGTGCCGTCCTGTGCGTCGCTCGGTGGGTGCCTGTGACGGCGGCAACCGCGACTCCGATCGTGTAAAGGGAGACTTCGACATTCACATCGGTCGCCGCGGCGACAATCATTAGCGCCGATTGGCTGAAATTCCTGTCCGGCACGGCGATCGCGAGGCGCGCGCCGGGTGGACGATGGAGGTTCTGGAGGGAGCGGGGCGCGTGGAGCGGGTGCGAATCGACAAATGGCTGTGGGCGGCGAGGTTCTTCAAGACGCGCGGTGCGGCGACCGACGCCGTCAACGGCGGGCGGGTGCACGTCAACGACGTTCGCGCGAAGCCGTCGAAGGACGTCGTCGCCGGCGACGTCGTCGAGCTCACGGTCGCGGAGATGCCGTGGACAGTCGTCGTGCGGGGCATCGCCGACAAGCGCGGATCCGCGACCGTTGCCGCGACGCTCTACGAGGAGACGCCGGAGTCGCGGGCCGGCCGGGAACGGCGAATCGCCGACCGTCGCCACGCCCGGCCGGTGGGAGCGGATCTCGGCGCGCGACCGACGAAACGCGATCGCCGCCGCATCGACGATGTGCGCGGGCGCGGCGGCGCGCCTCGCGGGTGAGCGGTCGGTCGGGCAGCCGGTTTCCGGCTATCGTCTAAGCGTCCACGCGAGGAGTCCCCGCATGCCGCCGTATCGCAGCCGAACCACCACCCACGGGCGCAACATGGCCGGCGCGCGCGCGCTGTGGCGCGCGACGGGCATGACCGACGGCGACTTCGACAAGCCGATCATCGCGGTGGCCAACTCGTTCACCCAGTTCGTGCCCGGCCATGTCCACCTCAAGGACCTCGGGCAGCTCGTCGCGGGCGAGATCGCCGAGGCCGGAGGAGTTGCCAAGGAGTTCAACACCATCGCCGTCGACGACGGCATCGCGATGGGCCACGACGGGATGCTCTACTCGCTGCCCTCGCGCGAGGTCATCGCCGACAGCGTCGAGTACATGGTGAACGCCCATTGCGCCGACGCGCTCGTGTGCATCTCGAACTGCGACAAGATCACGCCCGGCATGCTCATCGCGGCTCTGCGCCTCAACGTGCCGACGGTGTTCGTCTCGGGCGGCCCGATGGAGGCCGGCAAGGTGATCCTCGACGGTCAGGAGCGGGCGCTCGACCTGGTCGACGCGATGGTGGTGGCCGCCGACCCGAACGCATCGGACGAAGAGGTCATGCTGCACGAGCGCTCTGCGTGCCCGACTTGCGGATCCTGCTCCGGCATGTTCACGGCCAACTCGATGAACTGCCTGGTCGAGGCCCTGGGGCTCGGGCTTCCCGGCAACGGCTCGGTCCTGGCGACGCATGCCGATCGTGAGCAGCTCTTCCGGCGCGCGGGGCGGCTGGTGGTGGAGCTCGCGAAGCGGTACTACGAGCAGGACGACATCTCCGCCCTCCCGCGGTCGATCGCGTCGTTCGCGGCGTTCGAGAACGCGATGACGCTCGACATCGCGATGGGTGGCTCCACGAACACGGTCCTGCACCTGCTGGCCGCGGCGCACGAGGCCGGTGTGGATTTCACGATGGAGGACATCGATCGCCTGTCACGCCGGGTGCCGTGCATCTGCAAGGTCGCTCCGGCCACGCCGTTCTTCCACATGGAGGACGTGCACCGGGCCGGCGGCATCATGGCGCTGCTCGGCGAGCTCGACCGGGGCGGTCTCATCAACCGGGACGTGCCGACGACGCACGCGCCGACTCTGGCCGCGGCGATCGAGACGTGGGACGTTCGCCGCACCGACGACGAGACGGTCCGCACCTTCTACCGCGCCGCGCCCGGCGGGGTGGCGACGCAGGTGGCGTTCTCGCAGGACCGTCGCTACGCGGCACTCGACCTCAACCGCGAGGAGGGCTGCATCCGCGACGTGGAGCACGCCTACAGCGCCGACGGCGGCCTGGCGGTCCTCTACGGCAACGTGGCCCGCGACGGGTGCATCGTCAAGACCGCCGGGGTCGGCCCGGAGAGCCTCGTCTTCAGCGGTCGCGCCCGCGTGTGCGAGAGCCAGGACGAGGCGGTCGACCGGATCCTCGCGCAGCAGATCGAGCCGGGCGACGTTGTGGTGATCCGCTACGAGGGCCCGAAGGGCGGCCCGGGCATGCAGGAGATGCTCTACCCGACCAGCTACCTCAAGTCGATGGGCCTCGGCAAGGTGTGCGCATTGCTGACCGACGGCCGGTTCTCCGGCGGCACGAGCGGCCTGTCGATCGGGCACGTCTCGCCGGAGGCGGCGGACGGCGGCGAGCTCGCGCTGGTCGAGGAGGGCGACCGCATCGACATCGACATCCCCAACCGCTCCGTCGCGCTGGCAGTCGACGAGGAGGAGCTCGAGCGGCGGCGCGCACTGCAGGAGGCACGGGGCGACGCGGCCTGGACCCCGGCCACTCGTGAGCGCCACGTCTCGGCGGCGCTGCGTGCGTACGCGGCGATGACCACCAGCGCGGCGACCGGGGCGGTGCGTGACGTCACCCGCGCCGAGGGGGCCGCGCGCGAGCGCCGCCAGGCGGTCCGCGGCGGCTGAACGGGCGGGGGTCGGTGCGAGCGGGGCGTCTATACTCACGGCCCTCCGATGGGGCGTAGCCAAGCGGTAAGGCAGCGGGTTTTGGTCCCGCGATCGGGGGTTCGAATCCTCCCGCCCCAACAGAACGTGCGACGAAGGGATCCCAGGGGACGATGAGCGTCGGGGCCGTGGTGATGGCGGCGGGGCAGGGGACGCGGATGAAGTCCTCGATGCCGAAGGTGCTGCACAGGATCGCCGGCCGGCCGCTCGTGGGCTGGGTGCTCGACGCGCTGGCCGGCGCGAAGGTGGCTCACACCGTGGTGGTCGTGGGGCACGGCGCCGACCAGGTGCGCACGGTGCTGCCCGCCGGCTGCGGCGTCGCCCTGCAGCGCGAGCAGCACGGCACCGGCCACGCCGTCCAGATCGGGCTCAGGAAGCTCGACCCGGCGTGCGACACCGTCGTGGTGCTGTCCGGCGACACGCCGCTGCTCTCGCGCGAGCTCGTGCGCTCGCTCATCCGTGCCCACCGTCGGGGCGGGCGCGCGGCGACTCTCGTCAGCGCCGTGCTCGACGACCCCGGCGGGTACGGGCGCGTCGTCCGCGACGGCGGGTCGGTGAGGGTGGTCGAGGCGCGCGACGCTTCGCCCCAGGACCTCGCCGTCGGCGAGATCAACGCCGGCCTCTACGTGTTCGACCGCCGGCAGCTCGAACGGGCCCTGCGCAAGGTCGGCCGCGACAATGCCCAGGGCGAGATGTACCTGCCGGACGTGTTGCCCCTGCTGACCGGTCCGATCGGTGTGGTGGTCTCACCGGACCCCCACGTGGTGCTCGGGGTCAACAGCCGGGCGGAACTCGCCCAGTGCGCCGCGATCGTCCAGGACCGCCGCCGGCACGAGCTCATGGTCGCGGGCGTGACGATGACCGACCCGTCCTGCGTCTACGTCGACGCCGACGTCGTCGTCGGTCAGGACACGACGCTCGAGCCCGGCACCCACCTGCAGGGCGCCACCACCGTCGGCGCCGGGTGCGTCATCGGCCCGGATGCCGTGATCCGCGACTGCACCGTGGGCGACGGAGCGCACATCCTCTTCGCGCACATGTCGGAGTCCACGGTCGGCAACGGATGCCAGGTCGGGCCGTTCGCCTATCTGCGGCCGGGTGTGGTGGTGGAGGACGGCGGCAAGATCGGCACCTACGTCGAGGTCAAGAACACGCGCGTCGGCGCGAAGGCCAAGGTGCCGCACCTGTCCTACATCGGCGATGCGGACATCGGCGCGGGCACGAACATCGGCGCCGGCAACATCACGGCCAACTACGACGGTTTTCGCAAACACCGGACGTTCATCGGCGCGGGCGTCAAGACCGGATCCGACTGCGTGCTCGTCGCACCGGTTAGCATTGGCGACAGGGCGATGACGGCAGCGGGGTCGATCATCACGCATGACGTGCCGGCGGGTGCGCTCGGCATCGCCCGGGCGCGGCAGGAGAACCTCGAGGGCTTCACCGAACGGGCCGAGGCGAAGGCCCGGGCGGCTTTGAAACGCGACGGCAAGGGGAGCCGGTGAGCACGAAGACCAACCCATTGGGCACCGCAATCAGCCGCGACGACGCTCGCCGCATGATGGTGTTCGCCGGGCGGGCCAGCACCGCCCTCGGCGAGGACATCGCCAAGCGCCTCGACATGGAGCTCGGTGAAGTCCAGGTCAAGACGTTCGCCAACGGCGAGATCTACGTGCCGGTTTGCTCGAGAGCGTCCGCGGCGCGGACGTGTTTCTCGTGCAGTCGACCTGCAGCGTGTTCAACGGCGTCCGCCAGTCCGTCAACGACAGCCTGTTCGAGCTGCTCATCATGATCGACGCCGCGAAGCGCGCCTCCGCGCGCCCGATCACGGCGGTGATGCCCTGTACGGGTACGCGCGCCAGGACAAGAAGTCGGCGGCACGCGAGCCGATCACCGCCAAGATGATCGCCGACATGCTCCAGGCCGTCGGCGTCGACCGCGTCATCACGATGGACCTCCACCAGGGCCAGATGCAGGGCTTCTTCAACCATCCCGGTCAACCACCTGACCGCCCTGCCGATCCTCGCCGACTACTTCCAGGACCTCCCGTCGATCAAGGGCGAGCGCCTGGTCGTCGTGTCGCCGGACGTCGGCCGCGCGAAGGCTGGCGAGTAGCTTCGCCGACATGCTCGGCGCGTCACTCGCGATCCTCACCAAGGAGCGCCCGGAGCACAACGAGGTCGAGATGACGCACGTGATCGGCGACGTCCAGGGCAAGGTCGCGATCATGATCGACGACATGATCGACACGGCCGGCACCCTGGTCGAGGGCGCGAAGAAGGTCCGTGAGAACGGGGCGGTCAAGGTGTTCGCCGCGGCGACGCACGGTCTGTTTTCCCCGCCGGCGTTCGAACGGCTGGAGCGCTGCGAGGACATCTCGCAGATCGTCGTCACCGACACGGTTCCGCTGCGCGAGGACGCTCCCGCGATCATCAAGCAGCTCCCGGCCGGCGGGATCCTCGCCGACTGCATCCGCAACGTCTTCAACGACGAGTCGGTCAGCGAAGTCTTCGAGGGCGAGAACCAGCTCTTCTAAGACGTCTCGCCGCCTCGGCCGGGCGCAGCGGCTACGGTCGATGACCGAGCGGGTATCCGTGGCTGCCACGGATACGGCGTGTGCCCGGCCGCGGATGCCCGCCGCCCGCCGGTTCCTGAGGATCACCTCAGGTAACCATCAAGGAGGCCATCAAAATGCGCAGGCACATCATCCGTGCCGTCCCGGTGGCGGTTCTCGCCGCTGCAGCGCTTTCACTCGCGGCCTGCGGTGGCGGCAGCTCGTCGAGTTCGACCGCGGAGCCAGCGACCCAGCCGGCCGAGACGACGCAGCCGGCGTCGACGGACACCACCACGAGCGGCGGCGGCACCCCGCTGACGATCGCGATGTCCGAATACGCGTTCACACCGACGGACACGACCGCACCGGTCGGAAAGATCACGATTACGGCGCCGAACCAGGGCAAGCTCAGCCACGAGCTCGTCCTCATCCACACCAACCTCGCAGTCGACAAGCTTCCCCTGGTCAGCGGAGGGGCCGAGGTCGACGAGGATTCCTTCGGGGAGGCCAACCTGCCCGGCGAGATCGGGGATGTCGAGCCGGGCGACACCAAGAGCCTCACCGTCACGCTGCCCGCCGGCCGCTACGTGGTGCTCTGCAACATCGAGGGCCACTACAAGGCGGGCATGGTCGGGACCCTGACCGTGCAGTGAAGCTGACCGACACCGCCGGGCGGACCCACCGCCCGGCGCGCCGGTCCCGCGGGTCGGATGTGGGAAGGCGCCGGTGGCGGCGCTGTCCGCTACAATCCCCGGTCGCCCGACCCCCGGAGGAGTCCGCATGTCGTCCGACCACGTCCAACTGAAGGCCACGCCGCGTACCGTCTTCGGCACGAGTCACACCCGCCGACTGCGCGCCGCCGGCCTCGTGCCCGGCGTGCTCTACAAGTCCGGCGAGGACTCGATCGCGTTCACGCTCCCCGAGCGTGACATCAATCGCGCGCTCCATGGCGGCCACGGCAAGACCGGCGTCTTCCAGATCACAGTCGACGGCCACCCGACGGTACCGGCGCTGCTCAAGGACTGGGACCTCAACCCCGTACGCGGGAGCCTGATCCATGTCGACTTCCAGCAGGTCGACCTGCTGCAGGAGGTCGAGACGAGCGTCCCGCTCGTGCTCAACGGCATCGCGGTCGGCGTCCGTGATGGCGGCGTGCTCGGTCAGCCCGTCCACGAGGTCGTCGTGCGTGCACTGCCCGACGCGATCCCCGACGGCGTCGAGGTCGACGTGAGCGCGCTCGAGGCCGGAGGCGTGCTGCACCTGAGCGACGTCACCGCGCCCGCGGGCGTGGAGCTCGTCGGCGACCCGGAGCTCGTCGTCGCGTCCGTCACCGCTCCCTCGCGCGTCGAGACCGGCGAGGAAGGGGAAGAGGTCGTCGAAGGCGCGGCGGAGCCCGAGATCGTGGGACGTGCCGCCGACGACGAGTCGGAGTAGCCGACGGCCGAGCAGGACCTCCCCGTCAGGCTGGTCGTCGGCCTGGGAAATCCCGAGCCGCGCTACGCCCGCACGCGCCACAATGCCGGGCAGCTCGTCGTGGAGCGACTCGCCGATCGGCTCGACGCAGGCAAGTTCAGGCAGCGCTACGCGGGCAGGTACGTCGAGCTCCGAGGACCCACCGGGCCGCTCGCGCTGCTGATTCCGACGACGTACATGAACCTCTCCGGCGAGTCGGTCGGGCCCGCCGCCGGGAGCCTCAGGGCCGCGCCCGCCCAGGTCCTGATCGTTCACGACGAGCTCGACCTCCCATTCGGGGTCGTGCGCGGCAAGCTGGGCGGCGGAACCGCCGGCCACAACGGCCTGCGGTCGATCAGCGCGGGCCTCGGCAGCAGCGACTACCCCCGGATCCGCATCGGGATCGGCCGCCCGCCGGCCGAGTTTCGCGGCGACCAGGCGGCATGGGTGCTCACAGGGTTCAGCGAGCCGGCCGACCAGGTCGACGCGATGCTCGCCGAGGCGCTCACGATGACCGAGGTCACGGTGGCGGAGGGCATCGAGGCAGCGATCGCGCGGTTCCACGCGGGAGAACCCGGGTCCCGGGCACGGGAGCGACGGGAGCACCGTGACGGCCCGGGGGAGGACGGGCCCGACGAGGCGGACGACCGGTCCGGCCCGCCATGAGCGGTGCACTCGACCGCCTCGTCCTCGGCGCGCCTCCGCTGGCGGCGGCCGCGAGCGCTCTCGGCGCAGGCGCGGCCGGAGGCGAGGTCACGTTGCCGCGGCCGGCCTGGCCGTTCACCCTCGCGGCGCTGCACCGCACCTCCGGCCGAGCGCTCCTCGTGGTTGCGCCGGGTGACGAGGAGGCGCGGGAGCTCGCGAGCGAGCTGAACGCCCTGGTCGGCCACGCCGCGGTGTCGCTCTGGCCGACGCGTGGGGTGCCCACGGGCGGGGCGGTCGGCCCGGCTCCGCACCTCGTCGGGCTCCGGGCGCGTGCCCGAGGGCGGATCGGCGAGGCGGGCTCGCTCGTGGTCGCGAGCGTCGCCGCTCTCGTGGAGCGGGTGCCGGGGAGTCCACCCGGGCCGCTCGAGCTGCGCCGCGGCGCGACGCTGGCAGGCGACCTCGTCGAGGCGCTCGCCGCGCTCGGCTACGAGCGGGTCGCGCAGGTCGAGGAGCGCGGCGAGATGGCCGTGAGGGGCGGGATCGTCGACGTGTTCCCGACGACCGCGGAGCAGCCCGTCCGCGTGGACCTCTTCGGCGACGACATCGACGAGCTGCGGTCGTTCTCGCCGTTCACGCAGGTCACCGTCCGGCAGATCGACTCGATCCGGATCTGGCCTGCGGCCGAGCCTCCCGGCGGGAAGCTCATCGACACGTTCGACGAACTCGACCGTGCGTCGCTTGTGCGACTCGCTCCCACTCAGCACCCGGGGGCGCTCGCGCAGGCGCTCGAGCTGGTCGAGGACGAGGCCGTCGCCGGCGCGCTCGGCGATCCCTTGGCGCTGCTTCGGGCCCTCACGGAGCATTCGGCGCTCGACCTGGCGCCCCCGGCCGGTGGCGCGGCCGGGGTCGTCGACGTGCGCGAGGCGCGGTTCGCCGCCCGCGGCCACGTCGAGGCGGCCGCCGAGATCGCACGACTCGCCGGCGGCGGCCTGCGAGTACTCGTCGCATTCAGCCGGCGCGGCGACCTCGAGCGTGCGGCCCGGCCGCTGGAGCGGGCCAACCCGAAGATCATCGACATCGCGGAGACCGCGCCCGCCGCGGGTGAGGTGTCGCTCGCCGTCCTGCCCATCCGGCGCGGGTTCATCTCCGCCGACCTCGGCCTTGCCGTCATCCCTGAGGGCGAGATCCTCCGCCGGCGCCGCGCGAGTGCCCGGGCGCCGGTCGGGCGTCGCCTGCGGTCGTTCCTCGAGCTGCGCGTCGGCGACCACGTCGTCCACGAGGACCACGGCATCGGTCGGCTCGTCGCCTTCGAGACCCAGACCGTCGCCAACGTCACGCGCGACTATCTGGCCCTCGCGTTCGCCGGCGAGGACCGGGTCTGGGTCCCGCAGGACCAGCTCGACAAGGTCACCCGATACATCGGTGCCGACGGCTCGGCCCCTCCCCTGTCGAAGCTCGGCGGCAAGGCGTGGGAGCGCCTCAAAGCGAGGGTGCGCGCCGCGGTGCACGAGATGGCCGGCGAGCTGTTCGCGCTCTACGAGGGCCGGGGCCGGGTGGAGGGCTACGGCTTCCCCGAGAACGACGCGGCGCTCCACGAGTTCGAGCAGCGGTTCCCGTACCGGGAGACGCCCGACCAGGAGCGCGCCATCGACGAGGTGATGGGCGACATGGAACGCCCCCGGCCGATGGACCGGCTCATCTGCGGCGACGTCGGCTTCGGCAAGACCGAGGTCGCGATGCGCGCCGCGTACAAGGCGGCCATCGCCGGCAAGCAGGTCATGGCGCTGGTGCCAACCACGCTCCTCGCCCAGCAGCACCTCGGCACGTTCCGCGAGCGGTTCGCCGACACGCCGGTCGAGATCGAGATGGTGAGCCGCCTGCGCTCGGCCGCCGAAACCAAGGAGATCCTTGGGCGGTTTCGCTCCGGCGGGGTGGACATCCTCATCGGCACCCACCGCCTCCTCGCCATGGACGTTCAACCCAAGGACCTCGGGCTCGTCATCCTCGACGAGGAGCAGCGGTTCGGGGTGGCGCAGAAGGAGTCGCTGCGCCAGCTGCGACTCCGCGTCGACGTCCTGTCGCTGTCCGCGACGCCGATCCCCCGGACGCTGCAGATGTCGATGTCCGGCATGCGCGACATCAGCGTCATCGAGACGCCACCGTCGGGCCGGCGGGCGATCGCCACCCACGTCGGGGAGTTCGACGAGGCGCTCGTGCGCGAGGCGCTGGAGCGCGAACGCGAGCGCGGTGGCCAGAGCTTCTGGCTCCACAACCGCGTCGAGACGATCGACGACGCCGCGGACGCCGTGCGGGCGCTCGTGCCGGAGCAGCGCGTGCTGGTCGCCCACGGGCAGATGGGCGAGCAGGAACTCGAGGACGTCATGACGACCTTCCTGCGCGGCGAGGCGGACGTGCTGGTCTCCACGACGATCATCGAGGCCGGGCTCGACATCCCCAACGCGAACACGCTCGTCGTCGAGCGCGCCGACAAGCTCGGCCTCGCCCAGCTCTACCAGTTGCGCGGCCGGGTCGGACGCTCCCAGGTGGCGGCGCACGCGTACCTCATGTACCCGAGCGACGCCGATCTCACCCGCGACGCCGCCGCGCGCCTTCGCGCCGTGGCCGACTACACGGAGCTCGGGAGCGGGCTGCGCATCGCCATGCGCGACCTGGAGATCCGAGGCGCCGGCAACCTGCTGGGCGACGAGCAGAGCGGCCACGTCGAGGCCATCGGCTTCGAGCTCTACCTGCAGATGCTGAACGACGCCATCGCGGCGCGCCGCGGCGAGATCGTTCCAGAGCAGGAGGCCCGCGTGGAGATCCCGATCTCCGCCTTCATCCCGGCGGACTACGTCGGGTTCGAGGCAGCGAAGATCGACCTGCACCGGCGCATCGCGACGGCCGATGCCGACGCGCTCACGCGGCTCGCCGACGAGCTCGCGGACCGGTTCGGTCCGCCGCCGCCACCTGTCGAGGCCCTCATCGCGGTGCAGCGCCTGCGCCTGAAGCTGATGCAGGTCGGCGCCAGCCGGCTGTCGGTGCGCGCGGGCCGCGTGACGTTGGCGCCGGTCGGGCTCACGAGCGCCGCCCTCAAGACCCTTCGAAGCGAGTCGCCGAGGGCGCTGTACTCGTCCGGGGAGCGCACCGTGTCGATCCCGGCGCCGTCGGGTCCGGCCGAGCGAATCGAAGCGGCAGAGGGCGTTCTGGACGCCCTGATCGGCGCGGTCGCGCAGGCCGCATGAGCGCGGTGACGGCAAACGCTCGTGCTACGATCGCCCGCGTCGTGAGCGCCGGGCGCCCCAGGAAGATCGCAACGATCCTCGCCGCGCTCGCGATGAGTGCGGGCCTGGCCGCCTGCGGCGGAGGCGGTGGAGACGCCACCCTGGGGCCCGACGACGCCGTCGCGATCCAGATCGGCGGGCAGAAGATCACCAACGGCGAGATCGAGCGCCGGGCGTTGTTCCTCGCGACCACCCCCACCGGCTCGACGCCGACCGAGCCGCCCGCGAAAGACAGCAAGGAGTTCCGCGAGTTCCGGCTGCAGGCCGCCGAGCAACTCCGCGACGAGCGCGTGTTCGGGATCCTCGCGGTCTCGTGCGGAGCCCCCTGCAATGTCACCGACGCCGCGGTCAACGCCGACGTGAAGCAAATCGTCGACAAGCAGTTCAACGGGGTACAGGCCGACCTCATCACGGCCCTGGGGCAGCGCGGCATCACCCTCGCCGACCTGCGGGCCAGCCTCCGCGCCGCCAAGCAGGAGGAGCGCCTGTCCACCCGCGTCGAGCAGAACGTCACCTACACCGACGCCCAAGCGCTGGCCTACTACCGCAAGAACATCGCCCAGTACAAGCTGGCGGCCGAGAAGCGCCTCTCGCACATCCTCGTGGCGACGAGGGCGGAGGCGCTGGCGATCCGCGCCGAGGCAACGGCGGCGAACTTCGCGCAGCTCGCCCGCGCGCGGTCGACCGACGAGGGTGCGAAGAGCTCCGGCGGTGACCTCGGCCCCGTGAGCAGCACCGCGCTCCTACCCGAGATCCACCAGGCCGCCCAGAAGCTCAAGGCCGGCCAGATCTCCCAGCCGGTGCAGTCGCAGTTCGGCTGGCACCTGCTGCTCCTGCGCAACATCAAGGCCCGCACCAAGACGTTCGGCGAGGTCAAGGACCAGATCATCACCCAGGAGCTCGAGGTGAAGCGGGCCGCCGCCGTCCAGAAGTGGCGCGACACCGTCGTGAAGAAGCAGCAGGACCGGGCGAAGTACCTCAACCCCAAGGTCGCGCCCGCCGCGCCCGCGACGACCACCACGGCCGCGGCCACGACGACCAAGGGCACCGTGACCGGCAAGACGACTGCGACGACCACCGCCCCGGCCTCGACCGGCGGCACGACGGTCACGGCCCCGACGGTCAGCGTCACCCCGACGTCGACGTCGGCTCCCGCGACCCCCTGACGAGTTCGGAGCCCGGGTCGGTGCCGGTCGCGATCACCATCGTCGCACTCGGACCGGGCGACCCGGACGCGCTGCCGGTCGCGGCCGTGACGGCGATCGCCGGGGCCGAGACGCTGCTCGCCCCGGAACTCGATCCCGAACTGGCCGCCGCGCTCGGTCGCGACCTCGCCCCGCTGGGAGCGGCCGACGCCATCCCCGCCGGTTCGACCGTGGTGGCGACCGATATCGATGCCCACCGCCTCGCGCAGCAGCTTCCGTCGGCGGTGACCGTTCCGGGGCGTGCGGCGCTTCGGACCCGGGCGATCGGCGCCGCCGTGGCCGACCTCGCGACGGTCGGCGCTCACCTGCGCCGGGAGTGCCCATGGGATCGCGAGCAGACCGCGGCGACGATCGTGCCGCACACCATCGAGGAGGCCTTCGAGGTCGCCGAGGCCGTGGCTGCCGGGGATGCCGAACGCCAGGCCGACGAGGTCGGCGACCTGCTCTTCCAGGCGGTGTTCCTCGCACAGCTCCTCGAGGAGACGGGCGACGCCGACCTCGGCGGGATCGCCGGCGCCCACGCCCGCAAGCTCATCGCACGCCACCCCCACGTCTACGGCGAGGCGGTCGCCGAGACGGCCGGCGGCGTGCGCGACCTGTGGGAACGCCAGAAGCGCGAGGGGCGTGGTGGCGGGATCTTCCACGAGCTCCCGGCGGGACTGCCGGCGCTCGCCTACGCGACGAAGGCCCAGCGGCGGGCCGCGTCCGTGGGCTTCGAGTTCGCCGCCGCGCAGGACGCGCTGGCCAAGCTCGACGAGGAGGTCGCGGAGCTTCGCGCCGAGCCGAACGACTGGGAGCTCGGTGACGTCCTGTTCGCCTGCGTCGCGGTGGCCCGGTCGTTGAAGGTCGATCCGGAGCTTGCGCTGCGCTCCGCCGCCCAGCGCTTCCGCGCCCGGGTCGAGCGGGCCGCCGCCCTCGCGACGGACGCGGGCGAGCGCTTCGAGGACCTCGATCCCAACGCGCAGATCACGTGGTACCTGCGGGCGAAGGACTGACCTCCCGGCGCCGGCGAGGCGGTGGACGTCTTCAATCCGGCACTCGCGTCGTTCGCGACCTCGACACTCCCTCACGGCCGGGAGTGTCGGTCGTGAGCTGCTCCTCGACGTCAAGGGCCTGCCGGTCGGCCAGTACCGCGTCACCGTTACCGTCGACGACCGCTTCGGCCGGGAACCGTCAGCCGGACGCTCGTCGTGCGTATCGCGCGACGCTGATCCCGACCCGCCGGCGCGACGTCGCCATGGCCGGATCGGCGGGCCGCCGGGGGTAGACTCCGGTGCCCGTCGCTCCCCCAACCGGAGGCCGCATGTCGAAGATCGCCCGCGTTCACGCCCGACAAATCCTCGACTCGCGAGGCCAGCCGACCGTCGAGGTCGAGGTCGAGCTCGAGTCCGGAACGGTGGGGCGCGCAGCGGTGCCCTCCGGAGCCAGCACCGGCGCCCACGAGGCGCTCGAGCTGCGTGACGGGGACCGCGCGGCCTACGGCGGCAAGGGCGTCCTCAAGGCGGTTGCGAACGTCGAGCACGAGATCGCACGGGTCCTCGTCGGCAAGGACGCGACCGACCAGGCGACGATCGACCGCTTCATGATCGAGCTGGACGGCACGCCAACGAAGTCGCGGATCGGGGCGAACGCCATCCTCGGATGCTCGCTGGCGGTGGCCGCCGCGGCCGCCAACGACGCCGGCCTGCCCCTCTACCGCTACATCGGCGGTGCGCGGGCACACCGGCTGCCGGTGCCGCTCATGAACATCATCAACGGCGGTGCGCACGCCGACAACAACGTCGACCTCCAGGAGTTCATGATCGTCCCGGTCGGGGCGGGAAGCTTTGCCGAGGCGCTCCAGGCAGGCGCGGAGGTGTACCAGGCGCTCAAGAGCGTGCTGCGGACGCGGAACCTCGCGACCGGCGTCGGTGACGAGGGCGGGTTCGCCCCGAGCCTCGCCAGCAACCGCGAGGCGCTCGACGTGATCGTCGAGGCGATCTCAGCGGCGGGCTACGCGCCCGGGAGTGACGTCGCACTCGCCCTCGACGCGGCGGCGACGGAGTTCTTCCGCGACGGCGCGTACCACCTCGAGGGGGAGGGGCGGTCGCTCACCCCCGCCGAGATGGTCGACTTCCTGGCGGAGCTCGCCGACGCCTACCCGATCGTCTCGATCGAGGACGGCATGTCCGAGGACGACTGGGACGGGTGGAAGGCGCTCACCGACCGCCTCGGCGGCCGTGTCCAGCTCGTCGGCGACGACCTGTTCGTCACGAACCCCACTCGCCTTCGCCACGGCATCGACCGGGGCGTCGGCAACGCGATCCTCATCAAGCTCAACCAGATCGGGACGCTCAGCGAAACCCTCGCCGCGATCGACATGGCCGCCGCCGCCGGGTATGCGGCGGTGATCTCCCATCGCTCCGGCGAGACCGAGGACACCACCATCGCAGACCTCGCGGTCGCCACGGGAGCCGGCCAGATCAAGACCGGCGCTCCGGCGCGCAGCGAACGGGTCGCGAAGTACAACCAGCTCATCCGGATCGAGGAGCGCCTCGGCCCGGCGGCCGCCTACCCCGGACGTGGAGCGTTCAAACGCTAGTGCGCAGTGCCAGCAGGTCCTTGATCATCCGGCGAGGGCAAACCCCGCGAGACGAGGTCGCAGGGAGGGTTCATATCTGGACGTATGGGCCCGACCGAGAACGAAGCCCCCGCGCGGTATCTTGGGTCACCACGCTTGAACCTGGCGATGACTTGCAGCCGCCGGATCGCACGGACACTGCTGGAACGGTGCACTAGTGGTGGTCCTCCTTCCGCGCGCCGTGGTGGCCGGTCCGACCGTCCCGGGTTGGAACGATGCCGGACCCGCCCGGGCAGGAACCCGCCGTCCCGCGGCGTACGCGGTTTCGGAACGGCTTCGTCGAGGAGCCGCCGGTCAGGAGTTCCCTCGTCACGCGCACACTGTCGCCCAAACGCCTCTTCATCCTCGGGATCGTCGTCGCCCTCGGCGTGTCGTACCTGGGATCGGTGCGGGGCTACCTGGCGCAGCGCGACGAGCTGGGCCGCCAGCAGGTCGCCCTTACGGGGATGATCGCCGAGCGCGACAGCATCCGGGCGCGCCTCGAGTCGCTCGACGACCCGAAGGTGGCCGAGGCCCGGGCCCGCGAGCTTGGCTATGTGGAGGTGGGGGAGATGCCGATCAGGGTGACCGATCTTGAGCTCGCGCCTCCCGCAGCCCCGCCCCGGCGAACCGGCGGCGCCGGCTTCTGGAGCTGGCTCCCCGACATCTTCTGACGCCGACGCGGTCGTGCGCCTCCTCGGGCGCATCCCGTTCACGCGGTACCGGGTTGCGGTGCGCTGTCCACACGGCGCTCCGTCGGTGGTGGAGAACGAGCCGAGGGATCTGAAGGGACGACCGTTTCCCACGCGGTACTGGCTCACCTGCCGGACGCTCGCCGCGGCGGTCAGCCGACTCGAGGCCGCCGGGGGCGTGCGGGCACTCGAAGGCGATGCACAGATGCGCGAAGCGATCGCCGCCGCGCATTCGGCGCACGCCGCCCGGCACGACGGCTACCGGATCGGCGGGGTCGGCCAGGAGGGCAGGGTCAAGTGCCTCCACGCTCAGCTCGCCTGCGCGCTGGCCACCGGAGGCAACGCGGTCGGCGACTGGATCCTGGCCCGTCTCGACATGCCCGCGTCCACGCGCTGCTGTGTCGACGTGACCGAGGGGCCGGACGCATGAGCACGGACGCGGCAGCGGCAGCGGCGGTGTTCGAGTGGCAGGACGGCGCGCGGCGCCTCGCCGCGACAACGGGCCCGACGCGGATGTGGTGCTTTGCGGTGGTCGACGCCGTCCACGCCGAACTCCACCGCCGCCTCGGCCGGACGTTCACCGTCGCCGACCTCGCCGCCGCGCACCGCGACGCCGGCGACTGGTTCCTGCCGCTGGCCACCCAGGTGGCACCCCGCCACGTCGAAGCGCACGATCCGTCGGTGTCGCTCGACGGTGCCTTTGCGATGTACATGCGCCGAGCGGTCGACGCGGGGCTGTGGTGAGCGAACCCGGCACGCCGGCGCGGAACGGGTCGCGTCCCGCGAAGCGCAAGGTCACGCTCGGCCTGGCCGTGCTCCTCGCCGTCCTCGCGCTCGCAGTCGGCGTCGTGGTGGGCTACGTGGCCCGCGGAGGGCCGCCGGACCGCGTGCTGGTCACGACCGACCAGGAGATCCCCGTGCTCACGGTCACGACTCCGGCCGAGTCACCGTAGGACGAGCTCCGGGTCAGGGGCCCTCTGCCAGGAGCAGGCTGAATGACCCGTCGACAGTGGTCGCGAGCGTGCCCCCGGTCACCTCGCCGAGCGCCGAGAGCTGCGCGATCGCCTCCGCCGCGTGCGCGGGGGGCAGCGTGATGGTCAGGAGCGTGCCGGGCTGCGCGGTCGCCTGCGGGGTCGCCACCACGGTTCCACCCGCCCGGGCCACGATGCGCCGTGCGTCGGCGACCCGCCGAGCCAGCGTCCCGGCGTCCACCCGCAGGATGACCGGTCCCGCGGTGAGCGCCGCCGGGGGCGTCGCCGACGGCGCGGCCCGTACCGCTTCGCTCGGCGACTTCGCGTTCGCATCGGCCACACCGGCCCGTCTGGCCGTCGACGTCACGGTCGACTCGCTCCTTGCGAGATCGGTCGGTTTCGTCCCGCTACCGCCGCCGACGACGGCGATGACGACGATGGCCGCGACCACCGTCGCGAGCGCGGGTCCGGCGAGGAGCAGCCGGGTGCGCCATCCTGGACCGACTCGGCGCGCACCTGCGCTCTCGGGCGCCTGTGCGGCGATCGCGCGGACTCGCTCACGCAGCTTGTCGCCCGCGCCCGGAGCAGTCCCGCGGAGCTCGGCTGCGAGCGCGAGCATCTCCCGGTCGGCATCCTCGGTCGGTGCCTGCGAGCCGTTCAGGATCGCATCGAGGCGGTCCGGTGTGAGGTCGTCCGGGTTCATCGCCCCAGCTCCGATCGGAGCTTGGTCATCGCCCGGTGGAGCTGGCTGGAGCACGCCGACGGCGAGATGCCCAGCGTCGCGGCGGCCTCCGCGCCGTCGAGGTCCAGCAACACCCGCAGCGCGACGATCTCTCGCTCCGACGGTGTGAGCTTGGCGAGCGCGGCGCCGATATCGTCGGGCAGGTCGGGGGGCAGCTCCGGCGGGCTCGACGAGCGCGCCGCCGTGGAGGCGACCCGGTGCTCGCGCGCGCGCCGGCGGGCGTCGCTGCGGAAGTGGTCGAGCGCGAGTCGCCGCGCAATCGTTACCAGCCACCCCAGGGCGGTTCCCCGTCGGGGGTCGAACCGGCTCCACATGCGAAGCGCACGCTCGAACGTCTCCGACGTGAGGTCCTCCGCCAGGTAGGGGTCGCCAGTGAGCTGACGGAGGTAGCGGTACACCGCATCGAGGTTGACCTCGGCGACCTCCTGGAAGGTGGGACGAGCGGGAATGGCTCTCCTGTTCCGTGCTGTGAGCGCCACGACGGTCACGCCCTCAATACGACGCGGGCGCCTCACCGGTCACGCCGGCCGGGCCACGCGAAGGCGAGGATAGCGGCCGCTGCGGAGCCCCTCACGCGTGCTCACCCGGGGCGGGCGCGGTCCACTCGGCGCGGAGCTCGGGATCGTCGGTGGCGCCGCGTTCGATCAGGGCGTGAATCGCCGGGAGCGCCTCGCGTCGCAGGTACACGTGACGTTGGCCGACGCTCGGCTTCTCGCCGAGGAGCCCCGCCCGGATCAGCGCCTCCCCGAGCGCCAAGGCGTCGGCGCGGTTCTCTGGCGCTGCGCCGCGCGCGAGGTGGTCGAACTCCGTGTGGTACTGCTGGCCGATCTTGCCCTTGTGCAGGAGCCGGCGCAGCACGCGGCGGGCGTGGCGACGGCGGGGACACGGGTCGTCCTCGATCGCGAAGCTCACCTCACGGCCGCGCTCGCTCGGACCCTCATAGCCGCGGTGTCGCAGTAGGTCGACGAGGTTGTCCGGGAACGCGGCCTCGTCGAGGCCCCACCCGTGCTCGAGGAGCGCGACGGCGATGGTGGCCGGATGCACGCGGGTCGCGCGCGCGAGCGTCACAAGCCCGCCTCCCGG
The DNA here is from genome assembly GCA_963777565.1 of uncultured Thermoleophilia bacterium. Taxonomy (GTDB): domain Bacteria; phylum Actinomycetota; class Thermoleophilia; order Miltoncostaeales; family Miltoncostaeaceae; genus CALMEC01. The sequence continues at coordinate 231,049 of CAVZQZ010000006.1, read as the reverse complement.
CCGGCCCGAGATTGGCGCGAGCTCGAGCGGAGGGCCGTCCACCGCCACCGACTCCGGGAGCGTCGCGAGCGCCACCCGCGCCGGTGCGGGGTGGCACTCGCCAAGCGCGACAGGGGCGAGGAGCGGCTCGCTGCCCGCGAGGGTCACCGCCGTGAAGCCCTCCCAGTCAAGGAGGCGGATTTCGGATGCTCTGGCACCGCTCTCGACTGCCGCACGGAGGCTCCGGGTCAAGATGCCCATGGGGCCGCGCGGCGCGAACGCCTCGGTATTCGACGAGGGGATCGGGAGGATCCAGGCGGGGTCGCCCTCGGGCGTCGCACCGGTCCACACCCACGCCGTGTAGGCCTTGCCGAACGTGTCTCGCGCCGAGATCGCCAGCGTCTCGGCGACGGCCTCGGCCACATCGCCGCGGCGCCACGCCGGCAGGCGCGTCGCGACCTCGGCCGGGTCCCGGTGCAGATCGGCGATCGAGGGGGGTCGCGAGGACATGAAGCGAGCGTAGCGCGGCACTCAAGTTTTGCCCGGAGAGGCCCGATGAAGGCATCAACGGCGGACGGCGCGTCGACGTCGCTTGATCCAACTGCGAGGAACGAATGCTCAGAGTCGTGTCGGGACCGCTTCACATCGCAACCGCTGCCGTTCACTCACCCGTGCTCGGAAAGCTGGATGTCGACCCCGGCCGCATCATCCAGTTCCTCGAGCCCCTCGCAGGGTTCCCGACGTGCCGGCGGTACGCACTGCTCCCGTACGTGCAGAGCGGCCGCGAGGACCCGGCGATCCGTTGGCTCCAGGCGATGGAACCGCCGTTCCACACCTTCATCGTCGCCGAGCCGTGGAGCGTGATCCCCGACTACGAGCCGGAGATCGCCGACGCCGACGCGCGCCAACTCGACGCGCTGTCGTTCGCCGAGGCGAACCTCTACGCGATCATGACGGTGTCACACGCCGCTCACGAGCTCACGATCAACTTGCGCGCTCCGTTGATCGTGAACTCGCAGCTTCGCCTCGGGAAGCAGGTGGTGCTCCTCAACGGGGAGTACACGACCAGCCACCGGATCTGCGAACTGCCGTAGTGCTCCCGTTCGTGAGTACGCCCACGCGGCGATACTTACGGGCGTGAGCACTTAGCCGCCGCCCGAACCGGGGGCTCGGGTCAGCTCGCCGGCTCGTCGTCCTCGTCGCCCTCGTCGACCTCTTCGAGCGAGATCTCCTCGATCTCGTCCTCGCCGAGGATCGCCGCCGGTTCTTCCTCGTCGTCGAGGTTCGCCTCGTCGACCTCGTCGACGTCCTCGACGTCTGGCTCGTCGGTGACCTCTTCGACCTCGGCCGCAGCCCCCTCGATTGCCTGCGCCAACGCGGGGGTGAGCGTCTCGGCCTCATCGTCGACGTCGAGATCGTCCTCGTCGTCGTCGCCGTCCAGCCCTTCGAGCAGGAGCGGGTCGGTCTCGATGATCGTGGTGTCCGGGAGTTCCCGCTCGTCGACCAGTCCATCCGGGTCCCAGTGCACGATGACCTCACCGTCGAGGATCTCGCTCTCGGCCAGCGCCACGGGATCGCGACTCGTCGTTTCGCTCGCCATCGGCGGAGGCGCCGCCTCCGCCCGAAGCTCCGCCGGGTCGGCCGTCAGCCACAGCGTGATCTGGCGAGCGCGCTTCGCGACCGCGTGGACCAGGGCGTAACGCGAGCCGTTGACGTGCTCGAGGGCGTTGTCCAGGCGACGACCATGAAGCATTCAAATCCTCCGATGGGGAAATCAAGCAGGAAAACGACCGCGCATAGTACAATGAATCTCCAGAGTCACCCGGACGTCGCCGGGGACGCCCCCACGCAAGGAGGCCACCGAGCATGCTTGTGCTCACCAGGAAGGCGAACCAGAGCATCATGATCGGCGACGGCATCGAGGTCTCCGTGCTGTCGGTGATGGGCGAGAAGGTCCGGATCGGGATCCAGGCACCCAGGGACGTGCCGGTCTTCCGCAAGGAAGTGTTCCTCGAGATCCAGGCCCAGAACGTCGAGGCGGCGCAGTCCAGCAAGGACGCGCTCGACAAGCCCCTCTGGATGATGAAGGACGCCGAGAACGGCTGACCCGGGCGGCGCTACGCGCCGATCTGCGGTTCGTGGGTCAGCTCCACGCGCACACATGTGAAGTTCGGCGCGGTCTCCACGGTCACGTGGTCCGTCACCTGGCGGATGATCCACAGCCCGCGGCCGCGCTTGCCGAGCATCACCGGGGGATGCTCTCGGACGATCGAACCGATGTCGAACCCGGCGCCGCCGTCGCTGACGGTCATGACCAGTCGCCCGTCATACCAGGCGTGAACGGAGATCGGCGGCTCACCGTGCTCGCGTGCGTTCGCGACAAGCTCGTCGAGCGCGAGCACGAGATCGCTTGCGCGGCCGGCGAATCCGTTGCGGTCAGCGAGGGTCCGGATTGCCGCGCGAACCTTGGGGATCTCCCCCGGATCGCCGGTCAACTCGACAGCGATCATCTCGCCGACGCCCTTGCCACGTTGGATTCCGGTTGGTCTCGTCGGCTTCGGCATCGGTGTGATGAAGTGAAGCATTTGGCGCGGCCGGCACACCACAGGCCGGTCCGCCCGCGGGTCTGCGGCGACGTCGCCGCGACCGGCCGGTCCGGGCGCCTGGCGGGCTGGACGGTAGGATCGCCGCCAGGGTAGGCCGAGGAGACGAGGGGTTCGATGAGGTTGCGAGTTGCGGCGCTGGCAGGCGCCTTGACGTTGAGCGTTGCGGTGCCCGTTGCCGTTGCCGCCGATCCTCCTGCCGAGGGAATGATCGCGGCGGACGTCAGCATCGACGGCGTTCCCGTCGGCGGCTTTTCGGTCGACGCCGCCCGGCGCGCCGTCATCGACGCTCGCATCGCGCCGCGGGTCGCAGTGCTCGTCGTAAGCCTCAAGGGGCGCCGGACCGGAATCTCGCCGCAGGCGGCCGGCTGGTCGGCCGATCTCGACGGGGCCATCACGACGACCCTCGCGTACGGTCGCACGGTGCCGCTCGCCGGGCCGGTCGACGTCCCGCTCGTCCAGCGGGTCGACCGGGCAAAGCTCCGGGCGGTGCTGAGCTTCCGCGCGCCCCAGATCGAGTTGGTCCCCGTCGACGCGACGCTCCTGTTCCACAACGGACGCCCCAAGGTGCGGCCGCCGCGAATCGGCACCACGGTCGACATCGCGAAAGCGGTGCCGCTCGTGGCGGACGCGATGGTCACCCGGGCGGCCCCGTTCGTGGACCTTCCCGTCAAACGGGTTCGGCCGGCGAAGATGACGGTGGGGACGAGCATCGTGGTGAGCCGTGCGGATCGCCTGCTCACCCTGTATCGCGAGGCGCGGAAGGTCCGCACGTTCCGCATCGCCGTTGGCACGAGCAGCCACCCCACGCCGCGCGGGCTGTTCAGCATCGTCATGAAGCAGCGCAACCCCGCGTGGTTCCCGCCCGATTCGCCCTGGGCGAAGGGCCTCGGCCCGGTTCCGCCCGGCCCCGGCAACCCGCTCGGAACCCGCTGGATGGGCACCAGCGCACCCGCGGTCGGGATCCACGGCACGCCCGCATCGGGTTCGATCGGAACCGCCGCCTCCCACGGCTGCATCCGGATGTACATCCGCGACGCCGAATGGCTCTTCGAGCGGGTCGAGATCGGCACCCCGGTGCTCATCCGGTAGGCGCCCCCGTGCCGCCGTGGCCCGGGTTCGCACTGACACCCGGGCCACGGCCTGCGGCTCGCTCAGCGGAAGCGCTGAGGAAACTGCCTGATGATGCCGGCGGACAGCATGTCGGCCATGAGGAGCGCCTGGGTGTGCACCAGATCGAAGGCGCGCACGTCGGCGGCCCAGTCCCCCGTGAGCCTGGCCACCGCTTCGTCGGTGGTGAGCTTGAGATGACCGCGCATCATTTGGCGCATCTCGGCGCGGCGCCATGCGCTCGGGTTGGCGCGTGCGAGGGAGTCGGCGATCTGATTGGCGTTGCTTGCCCATCGCGTCTGCGCGAGGGCGAGGGCCGCGTGGTCACCGGCTTTCGCCGCGGTGAGTACGTCGAGCGCGATCAGGATGTGGGCGCGAAGCAGGCTGGTCAGGCGGGCACCTGCGGCCCTTCCGTAGTAGGGGGCGATCGCGTTGCCGATATCCGTCTGGTTGCGCAGCAGCCTGGCCTCGGTGGCGCCGAGGCTGGGGAGGTCGGCGGCGAAGTCGACGATCGCCATCCGGGTCCAGGTGATGTGCTCCTCCCACAACGCGCGCATGTCCTGTCGTAGCGCGAGCTCCCGAGCGGTTGCCGTGCCGTGGTGATCGTGGACGGCGCGGGCGTCGGCGAGCGCCGAGCCGCCGCCGGAGGCACCGACGGCGAGGAGTGCGCTCATCAGCGTGGTCGCGAGCAGGGCGGGAACGACCAGCAGGACGCGCCGACGTGTATGTCGTGGACGTCTCATACCGGCGCTCGCCTGGCCGGAGGGACGGTGGGCGTGCGCCCGGGAGGGCGGGCCTCGTGCATCACGTCGAGCCAGTTGCGGATTTCGTTGGTCTTCATCGGTCCTCCGTTCAGCGGGTCGGGCGCCGCGTCGGCGGGCTCCCGTCCGGGGTGGGAGCGTCAGTTGGCGCTCGATCACTTGGCGTCGCGAGCGGGCGGGTTCTTACCGCGCTTCGGTGCGGCGATTCGGGGGTAAGGAATCGGCGTGACCCGACACGAAGAAGGGAATGGAACGAACCGTCCGCTCGTCCACCGAGCCTCCCACCCGCCCCCGCGTCGACGTGGGGCCCCACCCCGCACCCGCCGAGCCCGGGTTGCGACTCCTGCCGGAGGACCATCCCGGCCGACCGGCCCCGGGCCGCGGGATCGACCGCGAACGGGCAGAGCGGGCAGTGCGCGAGCTGCTCGAAGCCCTGGGCGTCGATCCGGCGGTGGAGGGATCCGTCGACACTCCCCGACGGGTCGTGGACGCATACCGCGATCTGCTCGTCCCGGTGCCGTTTCGGCCCACGACGTTCGCCGCGGAGGGCGCCGATCAGCTCGTCGTCGTCTCGGGGATCACGTTCGGCTCCCTCTGCGAGCACCACCTGCTCCCGTTTTCCGGCGTGGCCCACGTCGGCTACGTGCCGGGAGAGCAGATCATCGGCCTGTCCAAGCTTGCGCGCCTCGTTGCCTACTGTGCCGCGGGCCTGCAGGTGCAAGAGCGCATCACGAACCGGATCGCCGACCGCTTCGCCGAGATCCTGGAACCGCGCGGCGTGGGCGTCGTGGTCGAGGCGACTCACGCCTGCATGAGCCTGCGCGGGGCCTGCCAGCCCGGCGCGCTCACCAGGACGTCGATCCTCCGCGGTGCGCTCCGCGACGTTCCGTCGTTCTCGCACGACTTCCTCTCCCAGACCCTCGAACGGCGGGTAAGAACGTGACCGGACGCGACACTCACGACGGTATGGGCGAACGCACAGCAAAGACTGACGCGAGCTTCGCGGGCGAGGTCGTCGCCTGGCGCCGGCGGCGCCTCGGCGCGGCGGGCTTCGCCCCCGGGCTCGCCGGTTGCCTCGCCCGCGATTGCCGCTACGACCTCCACGCGCTGATCGCCCTGACCGAGTGCGGCTGCCCCCCCGAGCTTGCCGCACGAATCCTCGAGCCACTCGAGACGGACCGCGGGCCATGCTGAGCGCGCTGCCCGCGAGTACCCTCACGAGCATGGGATCCTCGACGCCCAAGTCCACGGCCGGGCCTGAGTCCGGCGTCCGGCGAATCGACGCTGCGTCCCGGAGATGGCTCGAGGAGCTCCGCGACGAGGGCGCGGGTCGTGACGCGGCCATCGGGCGCCTGCACGTGCTCCTCTTGCGGGCCGCGCGCTTCGAGGTCGCCCGCCGCCGTCGCGTGATGCCCCACATCCGCGGGGGCGATTTCGACGACCTCGCGAACCAGGCTGCCGACGACGCCTTGGTCGCCCTGCTCGCCCGCCTCGACGACTTCCGGGGCGAGAGCCGCTTCACGACCTGGGCGTACAAGTTTGCCCTGCTGGAGGCGGCGGTCAAGCTCCGCCGCCGGGCGTGGCAGGGCCGCGAGATCCCGCTCTCGGAGCCCGCCGAACTCGAGCTGCTTCCGGGTGACGGGCCATCGCCCCACGAGGCCCTTGAGCAGCGCGAGCTCATCGTCGCCGTGCGCGACGCGATCCGGAGAGCCCTCACCCCCCACCAACGTGACGTTTTCGTGGCGCTGGCGCTCACAGGTGTGCCGATCGACGTCCTGGCGGAACGCCTCGGGACCACCCGCGGGGCGCTCTACAAGACACTCCACGATGCACGCCGCAAGCTCCGTGGTGAGCTCGCCCGTCGCGGCTTCGCGCTCCCCGACCCGAAGGCCGGCCGATGACCGACCCACAGAACCTCGCTGATCGCCTCGGCCGCCTGCTCGGCTCCGAGGGCCCCGACATCGGCTGCGCGCGGTGCTTCGACGAGCTCGACCGGTACGTCGAGCTCGAGCTCGCCGGGCGTGATGCGGATGGAGCCGTTCCGGGTATGCGCTTGCACCTGGAGGGATGCCCGGCTTGTGCAGAGGAGCGCGACAGCCTGCTGGAGCTCGTCGCGGGCGACGACGCGGAAGGACACGCACGATGAGCGCGAAGCAGACGATGGTGATCGTGGGCGCAAGCCTGGCGGGCGCGAAGGCGGCCGAGACGCTGCGCGAAGAGGGCTTCGACGGCCGGGTCGTCCTGATCGGCGATGAGCCCGAGCGACCCTACGAGCGTCCACCCCTTTCGAAGGACTACCTGCGGGGCGATGCCGAGCGCGCAAAGGTCTACGTGCACGACGAGGGCTTCTACGCGACCCAGGACATCGAGCTGCGCACGTCTTGCCGCGTCGAGGCGATCGACGTCGCGTCGAGCGAGGTCGTGCTCGGCGCCGGCGAGCGGCTCGCCTTCGACCGTTTGCTCCTGACCGTCGGCGCCGAGCCGCGGCGCCTGCAGGTTCCCGGAGCCGACCTCGACGGCGTGCTCTCCCTCCGCACCCTCGGCGACTGCGACGAGCTTCGCCCCCGCCTGGAGGCCGGCGGGCATGTCGTCGTGATCGGAGCGGGCTGGATCGGCGCCGAGACCGCCGCATCCGCGCGCCAGAAGGGGCTCGAGGTCACGCTGATCGAACAGGCCGGCGTTCCGCTGGAGCGGGTGCTCGGTGCCGAGATCGGCGCGATCTACCGCGACGTTCACACGGATCACGGCGTGCGCTTCCTGGGCGGAGCCGGCGTCGACGGCTTCGAGGGCGCAGGGCGGGTGGAACGGGTGCGTCTCGACGACGGGAGCGCGATCGACTGCGACTTCGTGGTGGTCGGGGTCGGCGTCGCCCCGCGGACCGAGCTCGCCGAGCGATCAGGCCTCACCGTCGACAACGGCATCCTCGTCGACGAGCTCCTGGCGACGAGCGGACCCGGGATCTTCGCCGCCGGAGACGTCGCGAACGCCCATCACCCGTTCTACGGCACGCGGATCCGCGTCGAGCACTGGGCGAATGCCCTCAACCAGGGTCCCGCCGCAGCGCGCGCGATGCTCGGGAAGGGCACGGCGTATGACCGTCTGCCGTACTTCTTCTCCGACCAGTACGACGTCGGCATGGAGTACTCGGGACACGCAACCGATTGGGACCGCATCGTCATTCGCGGCGACGCGGACTCCCGGGCGTTCATCGCCTTCTGGCTGAAGGACGAGCGCGTCGTCGCCGGCATGAACGTCAACGTGTGGGACGTCACGGACCCCATCCAGTCACTCATCCGTGGCCGTGCCCGCCTCGATCCCGCCGCGCTGGCGGACCCGGACATGCCGTTGGAGGATCTGCCGTCCGGCGCGCCGCCATCGCGTTGACGGCCGGCGGCTCTGGCGCTCCGTGGACTACTGCGCGCGGAGGTCGCCGTTCAGGGAGGCGAGGATGCGGGCCGCGTCGACCGGGGGGACGAGGGCGCGGATGAGCGTGCCGTCAGGCCCGGCTTCCTGCTCCACCTCGCGGCCGACGGTGTAGATCTCGGAGACGATCGAGCCGCGCGTGTACGGCACGAGGACCTCGAGCTGGGTCAACCGGGAACGGGCGAACTGCACGAGCCGGGCGCGGAGGACGTCGAGGCCCTCGCCGGTGAGTGCGGAGACGTCGACCGCGTCTGGATGGCGGAAGCCGAGCTCGCGGCGTGCCTCCGCATCGAGGACGTCCACCTTGTTCAGCACGAGGAGCCGCGGGACGTGCGCCGCGCCGATCTCGTTGAGCACGTCGAGGACCGCGCGCTCCCGGGTAAGACGCCGCTCCTCAGGTTCGCCCGCATCGGCGACATGGAGGATGAGATCGGCGTCGCATGTCTCCTCCAGCGTCGACTTGAACGCCTCCACGAGCTGATGCGGCAGGTTGCGGATAAAGCCCACCGTGTCCGACAGGAGGAAACGCGTGCCGTCGAGCTCGAACGCTCGCGTCGTCGGATCGAGTGTCTCGAAGAGGGCGTCGTTCACCTGCACTGTGGCCCCGGTCATCGCGTTCATGAGGCTCGACTTGCCCGCGTTGGTGTAGCCGGCGAGCGCGAGGCGCGGCACCGCGGACGCTACGCGCCGCGATCGCATGATGTCCCGCGAGCGCTCCAGGTCGCGAAGCCGCGCGCGCAGCACGGACGTGCGCGAGCGCAGCAGGCGCCGGTCCGACTCGAGCTGCGTCTCACCCGGACCGCGGGTGCCGACGCCGCCCCCCAGCCGCTCGAGGTGCTGCCACAACCCCTCCTGGCGGGCGTAGTTGTACTCGAGCTGGGCCAGCTCGACCTGGAGCTTCCCCTCCGCCGTGTGGGCGTGCAGCGCGAAGATGTCGAGGATCAGGCCGGTCCGGTCGATCACCCGCTTGCTCAGCCGGTCCTCGAGGACTCGCTGCTGGCTCGGGGTAAGCTCGCCTTCCACGGCGACCAGGTCGGGCTTCACGCGCTTCACGAGCTCGATGAGCTCCTCGAGGCGTCCCTTCCCGAGATAGGTCCGCGGGTTCGGGGCGTCACGGTGCTGGACGAGGGTCTCCACCACCTCGGCGCCGGCGGTGCGCAGGAGCTCACGGTGCTCGGCGAGCCGGTCGGCCTCCTCGTCGCCGGTGACGTTCAGCGAGGCGACCACCACCGCCCGCTCCACCGGCTTGCCGGTCGGAAAGGGGCGCTCCTGCTTCTCGTGCTCAGGCTTCGCTCTGCCGCGGTATGTGCGTTGCAGCTCACCCATCGAGGAGCATCATGCCCGCTCGGAGACGGCACGAACCGGCCGGGAGACCAGATCGAGCGTGCGGACGACCGCCGCGTCGGTCACCGGCCCGTCCGCCCGCACCACCAGGCTGATGTCGCCGATGGCGATGGCGAGCACCCGGGACGACGCACCCGGCGTGTTGATACGGGCGCCCCGCGCCCCGCTGATCTCCCGGGGATTCCACGCCTTCGCGTGGAGCGAGTCGAGCGGCTGGACGGCCGCGCTCCCGCCGATGCTCGTGGCGACCTGATGATCCGGCCAACGGCTGACGGCGACGAGCATCGCGCCTCCGTCAGGGCCTGTCCACGTCCGGATGACGCCCTCGCGGAAGCCGACCTCCTCGAAGCCCTTCGACGTGACTCCCTCCCGCCGAGCGAAGATCCCCTCCAGGGTCGAGGCGTCGACGCGGCTGATCTGGCTGCTGGCCTGGTCCAGGCCCGCCTGCGTCGGGAGGATCGTCACGAGCTCGGTGAGGTCCACGGCGTCGGTGCCGTCCTGCTCCGGAGAGTTGGCGCCGCAGCCGGCGAGGGCCAGCACCGCGGCGAGCAGGATGATGAGGCGCCACATCGCGAGTCAGCTTAGACCGGGTGACGGCTGGGCGGCCCATCCCGCGGGTCGCGGGTTAACAAACCCTCAACCAAGGGGGAGGGTATGCGGCAACCCCTCTCGCTAACATTCCTTCAACACCACCAATGCCGAAACCGATTTCCGGAGTTCTCCGGGAAGGAGTCATACCCGATGAGTCTTGCCGCCCAAAAGGCGCAGAACACCTTCAGAACCTTCGTGCTGCTCGCGGGGCTCACTGCGCTGCTCCTGGTGATCGGGCAGCTGGTGGGAGGCCGCAGCGGCCTCATCTTCTTCGCCGCCATCTCCGTGGTGATCAACGTCGTGATGTACTGGTTCAGCGGCTCGCTGGCGCTGAAGATGAACAAGGCGGTCGAGATCGACGAGTCGCAGGCGCCCGAGCTCCACACGATGGTGGCGCAGATTGCCGTCCGGGCCGGGATCCCGAAGCCGAAGGTGTACATGACGCCCGCCGAGCAGCCGAACGCATTCGCCACCGGCCGCAACCCGAAGCACGCGGCCGTCGCCGTGACGCAAGGCATCGTCCAGACGCTGTCGCAGCGTGAGCTCGAGGGCGTCCTGGCGCACGAGATGGCCCACATCCGCAACCGCGACATCCTCATCGCCAGCATCGCGGCGATGGTCGCCGGTGTGATCTCCGCCATCGCGAACTGGCTCCAGTTCTCGATGTTCTTCGGCGGTGGGGACGACAACGACAGCCCGCTCGGCTTCGTCGGGATGCTCGCCACGATCATCCTCGCCCCGATCGCTGCGATGATCATCCAGATGGCGCTCTCACGCCAGCGCGAGTTCCAGGCCGACGCGACCGGCGCCGAGTTCCTGGGCGACGGCAGCGGCCTCGCCGATGCCCTCGAGACGCTCGAGCGCGGCGCGCATGCGATCCCTCTTCAGGTCAATCCGTCGGCGGCGCCGCTCTACATCGTCAACCCGCTCGCCGCGTTCGGCAAGCGTGGGATGGCAAACCTGTTCTCGAGCCACCCGCCTACCGAGGAGCGCGTCCGTCGCCTCCGGTCGTACAGCGGACTGCTCATGACCGCACCCAGGGGGTTGGAAGCTTGAGCATCCGCGACGAGGTCGCAAAGCTGATCGGCAACGAGTCGGCCGCGCACAAACGGCTCATCGAGTACACCGTCCGGCAGCTGAGGTCCGGGCGGGACCTCGGGGCGGTGCTCGACGATCCGTACATCACCAACCGCGCCACCCCCGTCGACCGCCGGGCGCTCCTCGAGGAGCCGGAGGTGGTCGACGCCGCCGGCGGAGCGATGCTCGACGATCTCCGCGCAAAGCTCGAAGATCTCATGGGCGGGGCGCCAAGCGGCTAAGATCGGGGGCCGAGCGTCCCAGAGCGATGATGTCCACACGCGGCGGGACGCGGGTTCCCACCGCGTTGTGTGATTTTGGGGGAGACGTGTGAGGCGGTTCCTCGAGGAGAACGAGACCATCTTCCTGTTCGCGCAGGGGCTGGTGTTCTTCTCCCTCGGTTTCGCAGTGTGGATCCAGCGTCGGCGGGCCACCCGCCTGACCCTGACGCAGTCGCTCATCTGGCTGGCGGCCTTCGCGTTTGTGGAGGCCCTCGCCGTGTGGGGGTACGTGTTCGTCCCCATCCAGGAGAGCTACCTCGGCGGCGGCCTGGTGGACGGCCTCCTCATCGTACGGGCGGTGCTCCAGACGGCCGGGTTCCTGTTCCTGCTGCAGTTCGGCCTGCGGCTCGCGGTTCCATCGCCACGCCGCCGGAATCTCTGGACCTCGTCTGCTTGCCTCGTCTGGCTCGGGGTGCTCGTCGGCGGTGGAATCATCGCCGGGGACCGCGAATGGTCGGTCGGTCAATGGGAACGCGCGGTCGAGGCGCTCTCCCGGCACCTCCTGCTGGTGCCGGCGGCGCTGATCGCCGCGTTCGGGCTGTGGCGCCAGCGTGGCGAGCTCGCAGAGGCGGGCATGCGCGGCATCCGGCCGTACGCCGCCGCGGCGGCGGGCGTCCTCGTGGTCTACGCCGTCATCGCGGGAATCGTCGTGGACCATCCGTTCTGGGAGCCGGGACCCGCGGGGTCCGATCTCGCCCGGTTCGGCGCCGGCGGGATCCAGCTCGCGATCGCCCGGGGCGTCGCCGGCCTGGTGCTGTGCGTCCTTGCCGTCAAGCTCCTCGAGATCTTCGATGTCGAGACGAAGCAGCGAATCGAGACGCTCGACCGGGCGCGGGCTGTGGCGGAGGAGCGTGCGCGCTTCGGCCGCGACCTGCATGACGGCACCATCCAGTCCCTCTACGCCGCCGGCCTACACCTGGAGTCGGTGGCGATCACGTCCGATGACGAGGCCACCCGCATTCAGGTGCGTCAGGTCGTCGAAGGGCTCAACCAGACGATCGCGGGCATCCGCGAGTACATCTCGGGCCTTCGCCAGCCCGGTGGGGACGCACCCTTGGTGGTCGCCCGACTGGAGGATCTCACGCGGCGGTTCACGGCTGAGACCGGTGTCGCCGTGAGCTTCCGCGCGCGAGGCGTCGACGACGCGGGGCCGTTGCCCGACGAGGCCGGGCAGCACCTCGAGCAGGTGCTGCGGGAGGCGCTGTCGAACGCCGCCCGGCACGGCGGGGCGTCCCTGATCAACGTCGAGCTGACGTTCGCACTCGACGAGCTCGACCTGCTCGTGCAGGACGACGGCTGCGGCATCCGGCAGCCGCCCGAGCGCGAAGGCGAAGGGCTCCGTAACATCAGGGAGCGGGCGCGCCGGATGGGCGGGCGCGCGGAGATCGGTCCGGTCGCGGCCGGAGGGACGCGCGTTTCGCTCGCGATCCCGCTCGACATCGAAGCGCCCGACGAGTCAGAGTCGCAAACCCAGGAGGTCGTCAGTTGAGCGCTCCCGACATCATCCGCGTGTTGATCGTGGACGATCACGCGGTGGTCCGGATCGGATTGCGCTCCCTGCTGGCGCACACGAGCGGGTTCCGCGTCGTCGGGGAGGCCGGCACCGTCGCGGAGGCGCTCGCGATGGCCGACCAGGCGAACCCCGATGTGGTGCTCATGGACATCCGACTCCCGGACGGGAGCGGGGTGGAGGCGTGCCGCGAGATCAAGAAGGCCCATCCCGACATGCGTATCGTGATGCTCACGTCGTACAGCGACGAGGAGGCGATCGTCGGCTCGGTGATGGCCGGCGCGAACGGCTACCTCCTCAAGCAGGCGGATTCTGACCAGCTCACTCGTGCGATCCGCGAGGCCGCGGACGGGGCGTCGTCGCTCGACCCGCGCGCCGCGGGGGCCCTGCTCACGCAGTTCCGGGAGCTGTCCGCCAAGCAGGCGGAGGCGGAGCTCGCCGGGCTCACCGACCGTGAGCGGCGGATGCTCGCCCTGATCGCGGAGGGGTACACCAACCGGGCGATCGGCGAGGTCCTCCACCTGTCGGAGAAGACCGTGCGCAACCACGTGAGCCAGCTGCTACGAAAGCTCGGTTTCCAGCGCCGCTCCCAGGCGGCCGCATGGGCCGGCCAGCGCCGCCTCGAGCTTCCCCCCGAGTAGCTCGCCGCTCACGGGGAACCCCCCGCCTCCGTTCGCAACACTGTGGCACCCCGCCGTGCCGCGAGGCACCTGCGGCCGGGCGTGGGCCACATGGCCGACCGCTCCGCGGCCAAGTGGCCACCGCGGGACACCGTGGGGGGTCGGTCGAACACGACGCGTCCGGCCCGGCGGGCCGTGACAACCGCGGGGCCGGGTCGTCGGACAAGCAGCTAGGGTCACTGCGGTGAACCGGGTTCGACGGATCTTCCGCCCCCAGTACGTCATCCCGGCCGTGATCGTCCTGATCATCCTCGGACGGATCGCCCTGCACTTCGGTGCGGAGCTGACGATCAAGGGCGCGTTCTACGACGCCCTCGGGATGGGGGGCGCCTACGCCACCCGGTGGCACACCACGGTGCTGCTCGGGGCGGTCGGCGTGTGCCTCGCGCTGCTCCTGTCGCTCCCGGTGCTCTTCCTGCGCGGCCGGCCCAAACCGATCGTGGTCGACCCCCATGCCGCCCCGCTGGGCGACCCCCGCGACCCGCGCGGCGACGCGCTCATACACCGGTTCCCCGGCCTCGGCCGGCGCGCCGACGCTCTGGCGAGGGATCCCGCCGGCCGGATGGTGAGGCTGGCGATCCTCGTGGCGTGGCTCATCACGTTCGTGATCCTCACCGCGGCCCTGGCGCCGACCCTCGCCTCGTCGCGCGACGAGCTGCTCGCCTGGCGCAATCGAAGCGACTTCGGGGTCACCGACCCGATCTTCGGCCTCGACGTCGGGTTCTACGTCTTCTCCGAGCCCGCATTCGTGAGCCTTGCCCGGATCGCGACGATCGGGCTGACCCTCGCGACGATCGCGGTCGTCGTGATCGGCCTGGGGTTGTCGCTGGTGGAGCGCCAACGCCTCGGACGGGGTGCCGAGGCGGGGGTCACGAGCCGCACCACCACATTCGGGTTCGCGCTCGGCGGTCTTCTGCTGCTCTCACTCGCCGTCCAGATCTGGCTGTCGCGCTACGCGCTCACGCGGAGCGGCGACGGCGACGTTCTCGGCGGCGCCGGCGCGGCGGTCCGAGGCGTCGACATCCCCACCCGCACCGTGGCGGCCGGGTTCGTGGCCGTGATGGCGCTCGCCCTCATTGCGCTCGCCGTGCCGGCGGTCCGCGCCCGCGCGGCCCGGGTCCCGGTCTCGAAGGCGGTCTTCGGCATCGCGCTCGTCTGGGCCGCGGTCGCCCTTGCCTTCGCGATCGTGGCGACTCCGTGGTGGCTGATCCTGCTCATCCCGGCGGTCGCCGTCGCGGTGTGGGCCCGCAGCCTCGAGGACAACGAGTTCATGCGGCGGCGGCGCGCGCCGGTGCTGCTGTGGCCGGCGGTCGCGCTCGGAAGCACGGTCGTCGTCTCGCTGCTCGGGCCGATCGGCGCGGCCCTCAACGACGCGATCGTCCTGCGCGGCTCGCAGCTCCAGGTCGAGCGGGACAACATCCGGGCGACGCTGGAGGCGACGCGCCGGGCGACCGGGATCGATCAGGCCACGACCGTGCAGGCCGACTACCGCAAAGGCGGGGTGACGCAGGCGGCGATCGACAAGGCCCCCGCGTCGGTCGGCTCGCTGCGGTTCCTCGACATCCCGCCGACCCAGGAGGCGTGCGCCCGGCTCCAGACGATCAATCAGTTCTACACCTGCCAGGACGTCGACGTCGACCGCTACGCGATCGGCGGGGAGCGCCGCACGCTGTTCGTCATCGGGCGTGAGATCGACTACTCGAAGCTCCCGGACTTCCAGCGCCGGCATTTCACCTACACGCACGGCTACGGCTTGATCATGGCGCCGGTCAACGAGATCGAGCCGAAATCCGGCCGTCCGGTCTTCGTCGTCGGCGGCATCCCGCAGACGGTGCGCGGCGACTTCATCCAGCCGCCGCTTGCCCAGCCGTCGATCTACTTCGGGGCGCAGCCGGACCTGCCGTGGTCGATGGTGAACACCACCCAGCCCGAGTTCGACCGCACGACCAACCAGCGGATCCAGTGGACCGGAACCACCGGAGTCAAGGTCGGCTCCGGCTGGCGGCGACTCGCGCTCACCGAGTTCCTCGGCGGCCTCCCGTACATCGGCGGGGGCCGGCGCGTGTGGAACGCGACCTCGGGCCGGCCGGCCGATGAGAACTCCCAGGCGCTTCTTTACCGCGACATCAACACCCGGCTCCGGGAGATCGCGCCGTTCCTCTCGATCGACCGCGACCCGTACTTTGCGGCCGCGGAAGGCAGGCTGTGGGTCGTGGCGAACGCCTATGCCTCGACGAACCGCTACCCGTACGCCGTGCCGTTCGAGGGCAAGAACTACTTCCGGCAAACCGTCATCGCCGCGATGGACGCCTACAGCGGTGAGACGCGGCTCTACGTGGTGGACGAGAACGAGCCCATCACCAAGACGTGGCGGGCGGTGTACCCGGAGCTCTTCACCCCCGGGTCGCAGATGCCGGCCGGGCTGCGCGCGCACCTGCGCTACGGCGAGGACCTCTTCGACTACCAGTCGGAGGCGCTCGGACGCTTCCACGTGACGGAGCCCGACGTCTTCTTCAACGGCGACGATGCGTGGGCGATCACCGAGGAGGCGTACGGACCCGGCGTCGACGGGCAGCGGATCCAGTCGCCGGCGCGCTACACGTATGCGGTGCTCCCCGACCAGACCGACGAGAAGTTCGTTGCGGTGCGTGCGTACAAGCCGCTCGCCCGCGGTCGCGGAATCGGATTCTCGGGTTGGCTCGCCGCGTCCAACGAGCCGGCGGACTTCGGGACGCTCACGATTTTGCGGTTCCCGTCGAGCGGCGAGCAGGCGCTCGACTCGCTGGACACCTTCACGTCGAACGTCGCGCGCGACCCCGAGCTCTCACAGGAGATCACCACTCGCCGCGACGCCGTGCTCCGCGGCAACACGATCGTCGTGCCGATCGGGAAGGGGTTGCTCTACGTGCAGCCGCTGTACCTCGACTCGCCTGGCGACTCGCTGCCGTCGCTCTGGCAGGTGATCGTCAGCTTCGGCGACGGACAGGTCTTCGCGGCGCCAACCTTCGAACAAGCCCTGGGAGAGGCGCTCGGGGCTGTCACCGACGCGGGGCCGGCACCCGGCGGCGGGACCGCACCGGCGCCCACCGCGACCCTGCCGCAGCTCGTGCGTCGAGCCGCCCAGGAGTACGAGGCCTATCGAAAGGCCTTTGGGGCCGGTGACGACGTGGAGGCGGCGAAGCGGCTTCGAGCGTTCCAGCAGGCACTCGCGCAGGCACAGCGTGTCGCGGCGCAGGGCGGCACGGCGGGGCCGTGACGGCGCGACCGGGAGTCCCGCTCGACCTGGCCGGGGCCGGACGCGCGGTGCTGTGGGGACTCGAGACCCCGGACCTCAATGTCAACCTCGTCACGTGGCCGGCGGGCGATGGCGTCGGCGAGCACGTCAACGACCAGGTCGACGTGCTCCTCGTCGTGGTCGACGGCGGGCTTCGCATCCGCCTCGACGGCAACGACGTTCCCGTGGCCGCGGGGCAGGCGATCGTCGTGCCGAAGGGGGTCTCCCGGTCGATCACCGCCGACGCCACCGGCGTCACCTATCTGTCGGCTCATCGCCGTCGCGCGCCGCTGAACGTCGGCTCGCCCACGCGGTAGCTCCGGCCGACGCACCTACGGCCAATTGGCCCACTGGGACACGGCGCGGCGAACGGCGGGGGCCTTGGCCACCCTGCCTGAGGGGCAGTCGTGCTGCGGGGCCGCGGCCAATTGGCCGCCGGTGTGTCGGCCAAGTGGCCAGCGGCTGAAGCACCCCCGGTGGACCGTCGGACGGCACGGACGGTGCGCCGCGGGTCCCGGGTCCCGTCGGGAATGCGGCGGGGAGGGAGGATTCCCGGTCTCGCCGTAGAATCCGCCAGACGCTCAGTCCCCTCGCCAGAGGTGCGTCAATGTCACGACCGGCAAGCGTGATCGTGCTCGCCAACCAGAAGGGTGGCGTCGCCAAGACGACGACCACGATCAACCTCGGTGTCGCGTTGAAGGAACGCGGGTGCCGCGTGCTGGCGCTCGACCTCGACCCGCAGAGCAACCTGTCGATGAGTCAGGGCATCGACATCGAGTCCCTCGGGACCACGATGTACGACGTCCTCGTCAGCGGCGCGTCCCTCGCGGAGGTCATCCACGCACGGGAGATCGACGTCGCCGCCGCGGGCATCGAGCTCGCCGGCGCCGAGCTCGCGCTATCCGGGATGATCGGACGGGAGCGCGCCCTCGACCGCGCGATCAAGCCGTTCCGGGGCCTCTACGACTTCATCCTCATCGACACGCCCCCGTCGCTCGGCCTGCTCACCATCAACGCGATGGTCGCCGCCGACGGCGTCGTCGTGCCGGTGCAGTGCGAGTACCTGTCGCTGCGCGGCCTCGCGCAGCTGCGCACGACGCTCACGCAGGTCCGCGAGCACCTCAACCCGCGGGTCGATATTGTCGGCATCATTCCGACGATGTACGACGGCCGGACGGTTCACGGCCGGGAGGCCGTCGCGATCCTCGAGGAGAACTTCGGGGACGTGGTGTACAACACGAGGATCGGCAAGACCATCAAATTCGCCGAGGCGCCGGTAAAAGGCATGAGTGTCCTCGCATACGACAGCGGCGGGCAGGCCGCCCGCTGGTACCGGCGACTCGCCGACGAGCTCCTCGAGCGCGACCCGCGCAACGCCGTGGTGGCCGCGTGACGGGCCGCTCCAGCATGCGGGAGGGGCCGCTCAGCGAGCTCTTCCGCAACACCACCGACGCACCGGCGGAGCCCCGGCCCGACCGCGAGCCGCCATCGTGGGGTCGGGAGGCGCCGGCGTTCCCGTCGGAGCGCTCCAACTACCTCGCCGTGATCAAGTGCGTCGGGATCGGCGGGGCCGGCGTCAACGCGGTGAACCGGATGATCGAAGCCGGCATCCGCGGCGTGGAGTTCATCGCGATCAACACCGACCGGCAGACGCTCGACACGACCGAGGCTGATGTACGGATCCCCATCGGCCTCGAGTTGACCCGCGGCCGCGGCACGGGTGGCAACCCCGCGCTCGGCGAGCAGGCGATGCGCGAGAGCGAGGAGCACATCCGCCGTGCGCTCCGGGGCGCCGACCTGGTGTTCATCGCAGCGGGGGAGGGGGGCGGCACCGGCACCGGCGGCGCCCCCGTGGTCGCGAAGCTCGCCCGCGAGATGGGCGCGCTCACCATCGCCGTCGTCACCCGTCCGTTCGCGTTCGAGGGCTCACGCAGGCAGGGCATGGCCGAAGCGGGCGTCGCGGCCCTGCGCGACCAGGCCGACACCATCATCGTCATCCAGAACGACCGGCTCCTGTCGGTCCTCGACCGCGGCGTCAGCATGGTCGACGCCTTCCGCGTCTGCGACGACTTGCTCCGCCAGGGCGTGCAGGGCATCACCGACATGATCACCCTGCCCGGCCTCATCAACCTCGACTTCGCCGACGTCCGCACCGTCATCCGGGGGGCGGGGGCCGCCCTGCTCGGGATCGGCTATGCAAGCGGGGCGAACCGCGCGGAGGAGGCGGCGCTGGCCGCGATCAGCTCTCCGCTGCTCGAGACGCCGATCGACGGCGCCCGCGGCATCCTGCTGGGCATCACCGGCGGTCCGGACCTGTCGCTCAGCGAGATCAACCGTGCCGCCCGCGTCGTCGCCGAGGCCGCCGATCCCGAGGCGAACATCATTTTTGGAGCCACCGTCGACCCGGAGCTCGAGGGCAAGGTGTGGGTCACCGTCGTCGCCGCCGGTTTCACCGGTCGGCGCGCCGTCGCGCCCCGGCCACCGGCCCCCCAAGCCACCACGTTTGCGCAGCCCGCCCTCTCGGCGGTCCCGTCCCCACCTCCGGCGACGCCGTCGGCCTCAGCCTTCGCGCCGGTGGCGGGGGCTCTCCCGGAGGACGCCCCGATCGATCCGCCGGAGCCGCCGGACCTCTCGGCCGTCTCCGACGACTCCGCGAGCGACGCCGGAACCAAGCTGTTCGAATCCCCGTATCCCTCGTCGCCGCCTCCTGGCGAGCAGGGAGACACGGAGTAGGCCGTTTGGGCGGGCCGGTCGCGGTCGTCGCGGCGGGCCACCCCGAGAGTGCTCGGGCGGGGGCCGAGATCCTCGCGTCCGGCGGGAACGCGGTCGACGCGGTCTGCGCCGCGGCGTTCGCCGCCGCCGTCGCGGAAAGCCCCCTCACCGGTCCCGGCGCCGGTGGATTCCTCCTCGCCCGCAATCCGGCCGGGCAGTCGACGCTGCTCGACTTCTTCGTGACGGTTCCCGGGCTGGGGCCTGACGGCCGCCCGCTCGACCCCGCCGACCTCGACTCGTTCACGGTTCCCTTCGGAGGAGCGGAGCAGGTCTTCCACATCGGCCCGGCGTCCGTCGCGGTGCCGGGGATGGTCCATGGCCTCGTCCGCGCGGTGGAGCGGCTCGGGCGGCTGCCCCTCGCCGAAGTGGTCGCGCCCGCGGCACGCCTGGCCCGCGACGGCGTCGAGATGACCCCGGAGACGGCCTACCTGCACGAGATCCTCGCGGCGATGCTCGCCCACACGCACGAGGCGCAGGAGATCTTCGTCCCCGAGGGCCGGGTCCGTGGTGCCGGGGAGCGATTCCGCATCCCGGACCTCGCCGACACGTTCGATGAGATCGTCGACGCCGGTTGCGCGTCGCTGCGAACCGGCGCCATCGCGCAGCGCATGCTCGAGCACCTGGTCACCCGCGGCGGCCTGATCACGGCCACCGACCTCACCTCGTACGAGGTCATCGAGCGCGAGCCCCTCGTCTTCCCGCATGGCGACGTGACGCTGATCACGAACCCGCCGCCGTCGTCCGGCGGGGTGCTGATCGCCGCTGCGCTGGCGACCATGCCGCCCGGCACGGCGACGGGCATCGAGGGGTTCTACCGCGCGGTCGCCGCCGCAGGTGTTGCGGCGAACGCGCTGCGCGACGAGACATTCGCCGATCGGCTCCACGACCCGGGCTTCGCCGCCGAGCTCCTCGGCCGGGTTTCTCGCAAGCCCACGGGGACGACTCACACGAGCGCGGTCGACGCCGACGGCGGCATGGCGAGCCTCTCGTCGTCGTGCGGCTCCGGCGGCGGCGTGGTCGTTCCGGGCACGGGTATCCTCCTCAACAACATGTTGGGTGAGGACGACCTCAACCCGGGTGGTTTTGGGCGCCTCGCTCCGGGCATCAGAATGTCGTCGATGATGGCGCCGTCGCTCATCGTCCGCGACGGAACGCCAGTCGTGGCGCTCGGCTCTGCGGGCTCCAACCGCCTGCGATCGGCAATCCTCCAGACCGTGGTGAGCATCGTGGACGGTGGGATGAATCTCGACGAGGCGGTTGCACGCCCGAGAATCCACCCGGAGGGCGACGGGATCGACGTCGAGGGCGGGGTGCCCGACGCCGCGGTGGCGGCGCTCGAGGCGGACGGTCACCGCGTTCGGCGCTGGGAGGGGCTTAGCCTGTTCTTCGGCGGCGTCTCGGCGGCGGGGCATGGCCCGTCCGGATTGTCCGGCGCCGGCGATCCCCGCCGGGGCGGGGCGGCGTTCGGCGTCGACGCCGCGGGCATGGTGAGTCGCCTGTGAGCGAGCCCGGGGTGGAGATCGAGACCGCCGCCGGCCGGTTCACGCTCGAGCCGCAGCCGATCCGCACGAGCCTGTCGGATTCGCCGGCGGCCTTGTGGGGGTTCCAGGTGCACGTGCTGCGCGAGGGGGAGCTCGTGGGCATCAAGACCTGCTTCGTCGGCAGGGTCCGCGTGCACTCGAAGGACCCGGACGCCGTCGACGGCCCGGTCGCCGCCCTCCTGCCCATCCTCCACGACGTGGCGATCGAGAAGATCCGGGGCCGCCTCGACGAGGGCGAATTCGGCGACGAGATCCTGTTCGCGTGACGGTGCGGCTGGGTCGCATCCCGCCCGGGTTCTGGCCGGCACTGCTCCTGGCCGCCGCCGTCACGCTCCTCGCCGTGGCCCCCGCACAGGCGGCCGACTCCAGGAAGTCGATCCTCGTCCTGCGCGACGGAGCGACGACCCCCGCGGACGCCGCTCGGATCGTCGCCGCCAACGCCTGGTGGGAGAAGGGCCACCCCGGCGAGAACCCATGCCGCAAGTGCGTCATGCGCCCGCCCGGCTCCGATCTCCTCTGGACCTACTACCGCCGGCAGGGTTTCTTCCCCAACTGGGTGAGCGCCTCGCGCGACCTCCTGCGGCGCGACCGCGCCGGCGAGGTTGCGGGATTCCGGCGGGGCGTGGAGGAGATCGTCTCGTACTCGGTGGTGCGCACGTCGCCGCAGGGGATCCGCTACCGGATCAACGAGAGCCCCTACCTGGCACCCGACAGCACCCGCCCGCCCTGGCGCGATGCGATGGGGCAGGGCCTGATCCTCACGCTCTTCGTCCCCGCCATCCCGGACGACGCGACGCCCGCCGAGCTCGCCGCCGGGCTGACCCACGCCACCGAGTATCTGAACTCGTTCGCCGTGCACTGGCGCGACGGGGGCATCGCCGCCGACGGCAGCGCCGGAGGACGGTGGTACCTCGAGTACGCGCACGAGAAGGGCGACCGCGCGCGCGTGCTCAACGGCTTCATGCAGACCCTGGTGAGCCTGAACAAGTTCGCAACCCAGACTGAGCGCTTCGGCGACGATCCGCGGTGGCGTGCGCTCGGCGATCGGGCGCGGGAGTACGTGCGCCTCGGTGCGCTCGAGCTGAACGCCCACCTCGACGAGTACGACCTCGGCGGCGGGATCAGCCGGTACAGCCTCACTCGTGAGGGCCCGGCGCCCGACGTCTACCAGACCTACCACCGGCAGCTCCTCCTCCTGCTCCAGGACGTCGGGTACCTTCCCAAGGCGTGGCGCGAGCATTTCTCCGACGTCCGCGTCGCATGGGGAGGCAAGGGCGACGACACCCCGATCGTGACGTGGTGGAGCGTGCTCATCGCGGGGCTCATCCTGCTGCTGCTCGTCGGGGTCATCCGGCGGCGGCGGGTCGTGCGTCGCGCGGCGGCTGCCGCGACGGCCTCGTTTCGCTAGTGGTGCACTAGCGGCCCGACGCCGAGAAGTGCTGGTAGTCCTTCGCGCCCGACCAGAGGCCGCCCCAACCCCAACCCTGGTTGGCGAACGCCCGGGTGACGGCGTCACCGGCGACGATCATCCCCGGCCGCCGCGGGGTCCGGCGCAGGTATGGCACGCTGGCCCGGTGGGACGTGCTGCCACCTGACACGTACGGGTTCTCGATCGGGTTGATGTCGATCGCTCGCCCGTAGGCGTGCTCCGACCACCGCCGTGTGCCGTCGACGTAACGGCAGTTGAACGCGCTGGTGTTGTCGGCTTCGATCGACCGGAAGTCGCTCCCGCCGAACCGCTCGATCGGCACCATCCAGCGGATCGGGTACCGGGCGGCGTAGAGCTGCCGCATGATCGAGACCACCTGGTTTGCGACGTCCCGGTGCACGACGATGCGCCCGATCCTGACCCGGCCGCTGAAGTCCCAGTGGCTCACCCGAACCACCCGGAGCGACCCGGGGCCCACCGGGCAGCCCGGTCGCCAGGCGATCGGGGTCATGGCCGCGCGCTCCGCGGCGGTCAGGCGCGAGACGCTCGAGCGGAAGGGGGTCGGGGAGGACGCCGCCACGGCGGGAACGACCGCCGCGAGGGCGAGCATGGCGGCCGCGAGGACGCGGGAACGCAACGGCATGCGAACGACCCGATCGCCGGTGCTCATGCTGCCCTCGCGACGCGGATGCGGGCGAGCGGATGGCGGAGCAGGTACACGCTCGCGACGCCCGCCCATCGTCCGTAGCGCGCGAGGAGCCGAGCGGTGTCGTCGGCGGTCGCCGGCCGGCCCAGAAGGTGAGTGCACATCCTGATCAGCCCGAGGTCCCCGACGAGCCCGTGCTCGGTGCGGCCGAGCCCTGAGAGCGCAATGACACCCGCCGACCACGGTCCGAGCGTCCGCTCCCGGGTGATCCGCGCCACGGCTCGGGCGGTGTCGACATTGCGCAGGCGCTCGACGTCGAGCGTTCGCACCACGCGCGCAAGCGCTGCGGCGCGACGGGGGGCGAGCCCCGCCCGAGTGAGCTGGGCAGCCGAGAGGGACCGAAGGTCGTCGACGGTCGGTGGGAGGACCATGCCCGCGTGCGCCCGTCCGGCGAGCGTGAGGATGCGCCACTCGATTTGCCACGCCTCCCGGCCGGTGATGAGCTGACCGGCCACCGCCTGCACGAGGGAGTGCGCAACCGTGGCCGTGCGCACCGGCCGCAGGCCGCGATTGCTTGAAACGACCTCGCGGAGCAGGGGGTCTGCGGAGGCCAGGCGCAGGAAGGCGCCGTGGTCCTCGTCGGCCGCAAGCACGAAGCGCAGCGTGGCGATCGCATCGTCGGTGGCCTCGGGGGTAAGTCGCGCGCGAAGCTCGCCGTCGCGACCCTGGCGCACGACGGCGTGCACCGCCGCTCCACCGGCCTCGAACACGGTCTCGAGCACGCCGTCGCGCATCCGGCGGGTCGGGTTCGCGCCCCACGCCGCGCGGGCGAGCGAGTACGGCTGAACCGGGCTGAGCACACACTCCACGAACGGGACGGTACCGATGGCCGGCGACGGCCCGCTCACGCGCCGGCGAGAAGCACGGACCGTCGCGATCCCGCCCGGGATTACACTAAAGCCGGTTTCGTGTAACGTCGGGGGCGTGGCGGTTCGGCGACTGATCGGGTACGTGCGCGTGGGGCCGATGGAGCCTCGCAGCGAACGGCCGCGGCTCGACACCCAGCGCGCGGCGATCGCCGCGGCGTGCGCCGAGCGCGGGTGGGAGCTCGTCGGCATCGAGGAGGACGTTCGTTCCGGACGGACACGCCGGCGCCCCGGCCTGCGCCGAGCGATTGCGGCATGCCGCGCCGGTCAGGCCGACGGGGTGATCGTCGCCGGACTCGACCGGCTCACCTACGACCTCGGGCACCTCGCCGATCTCGTGACGGAGGCGGTGCGGGACGACTTCGCGCTCGTTGCGCTCGACCCGGCGGTCGACCTCGGGAGCGACCACGGGGCGGTCGTCGGTGCCGTGCTCACCGAGGCGGCGGGGTGGACGCCGCGTAGCCTCGTGCGCCGCGCCGAGGTGCTCGCGCGGCGCGTGCAGGACGAGGCGGCGCCACGCCGGCCGGGACGGCCGTCGTCGACGCCGGACGAGATCGCCGAGCGGATCCGCGAGATGCGCCGTCGGGGGCTCACCCTCCAGGCGATCTGCGACACGCTCAACCGGGAGGGCGTGCCCACCCCGCGTGGCGGGGCGCTCTGGCGCCCGACGTCCCTGCGGGCGATCCTCCGTCCAACCGGCACCCGGTCGTGATCACTGGGGCGTCACGAGCGGCGTAATGCCCTCGACCTCGAGGGCGCGCTGCACGGATGGTCGCTCGGCGAGGGCGTCCCAGTAGCGGCCCAGGTTGGGCCGGGAGAATGCGGGCCGGTCAAGATGCCGGCTCCATCGAAACAGCATCCACAGGAAGGCGTCGGCGCCGCCGAACCGCTGGCCGACCAGGAATTCCCGGTCGCCGAGATCGCCATCGAGCCAGTCGAGCGCCTGGTCGAGGCGCACGGTGGCCGCACCGCGCACGCCTGGCTCGGTGCCCGGGACGTCCGTGTAGCGCTCCGGGTAGATCCACTGGTAGAGGTCGGTTGCCGTGGTGTTGGTGAGGTACACAAGCCACCGGTACCAGTCGCTGCGCTCGTCGGAGCCGACCGGGGGAGCGAGCCCGCCTTCGGGGAATCGGTCGGCGAGGTGCATCACGATCGCGGCCGACTCGGTGAGCGTCACGTCGCCGTCGCCCATCGCGGGCACGCGCCGGTGCGGACTGGCGGCGACGAACCCGGGTGGCCCGGCGCGATCGGCGTCGACACGCACGAACTCGTGGGGCGCGCCCAGTTCGTGGAGGCAGATGTGCGGGGCCAGGCTGGCCGCGCCCGGGATGCCGTAGAGGGTGATCACCGCGGCGCCATGCTCCCAAAATGGCGCCGGGCCCGGCGCCGCCGCATGCGGTCACCGGGCCCGGTTGATGGGAACGGAGGTTGGTTAGTTGTCCTCGTCCTCGGTGTGGATCTTGACGAGGGTGAGCGGGTTGCCCGTGCACTTCGCCTCGACGAAGTTGCCGGGGGCGAGTCCGGTCACCAGGTTGGGGTCCGAAACGGCGCAGGTCGTGCCGCCGACGAACGTGATGCTGCTGTTGTTGGCGCCGAACGACTCGATCGGGGCCTTGACCTTGACCTGGATCTCGCCGACCTTCGGGGCGCCCTTCTTCTTGATCTTCTTCGCGACGAGCGCGCCGTGCTTGCTCTTGCACTCGATCTTCACGATGTCATTCGGCGCGAGGACGCCGAACGAGCGCGTGCGCGGACCGATCTGGCAGGTGAACGGGAGGAGCGCGTCGGTGGTCGTGCCGGGGTCGACCGTGATGGACGTCTGGTCGGCCAGGACGACCGAGCCGCGGGCTTCGACCTCGACGGAGAAGCCGCGCTTCCCGTGGCCGCGGTCCTGAACCAACTTCGCCGCCGACTTTCCTGCCGAGCGGAGCTTGTAGGCCGTCAGCACGCCGTTCGAGCTGCGGCAGGCGAGCTTGACGATATCGTCCTTCGCGAAGCCGGTCACGTCGGATCCCGCCGGGATCGCGCACGTCCAGTCGAGGCCGGTCGGGGCCGCGGCCGGGGGTGCGCCGTTGAGCTGGACCGAGTCGACGGGGGCCTGGGCGGCCTGGGCCGCGGAGACCGTGATCGAGTCGGTCGTCAGCGCCGTGATCGCGCCGCGCACCTCGACCTTGAGGTCCGCGTGGCCGCGCTTGGAGAACTTTCCGAACTTCGACTTGTGGTCGCCGCCGTGAGCCAGCGCGCCGCCGGCCACCGCGGCCGTCGAAAGACACGCGAGCCCGGCGGTTAACAGAATTCTTGACCTCAAACGCATGAAAACCTCCTGGTTGGGCGGCGCGGGAACCGCGAACCTCGATCCCATCTGTGAGTACGACGGATCGAGAGGAGGGTTCTTACTGCGATCGATGCAATGGATTTGTAAACGGCAACTCGACCACGACGGCCGTGCCGGCCGAGCCGTCGACCTCGACGGGCGTTCCCGGAGCGGCCTCGGAGCGGATCATCGCGAGGGCGATCGGGCCCAGGCGCGGGCTGACGGCGCTGCTCGTGACGACGCCGACGTCGCGTCCCTGGAGCCGCACCGTGGCGCCCGGGGCCACGGGAGCGGCCAGGTCGAGCCCCCGGAGCCGGCGGTTGACTTTGCCCCGGTAGGCGACCCGCGCCACCGTCTCCTGGCCCAGGTAGCAACCCTTGTCGAACGACACGGTCGTGGCCTCCAGTCCCGCCTCCTGGACCAGGTTGGTCGGGCCGACGTCGACGCCGACGCGGGGCACCCCCGCCTCGATCCTGAGGATCTCGAGCTCCTCGGGCGATCCCGCGGCTCCGCCGACCGCGCCGATGATCACGGTGGGGTCGACGCCGATCGCGTCGGTGGTACCGGGGATCTCGCCGTGGAGCACCAGGTCGGCGCCGGCGACCGGCCGGTCGAGCGATCCCGCGACGGTGACCGCGGCGAAGACCTCGGGGCCGATGATGTCGACGTCCTCGGAGAAATGGTACTCATCGAGCAGCGCGACGATTGGCTCGCCGTCGCCCGCCGCGGCAACCAGGGTGAATGCCTCGGGGCCGGTGCGCGCGACCCGCATCGCGCTGCGGATATGTCCCTTGTTGTCGAGGATGAGCGCCGAGCACGACCCTCCGGCCTCGAGCGCGGCGACGTCGTTCGTGAGAAGCCCCTGCAAGAAGCTCGCGGCGTCGGGCCCGTCGACCCATACGAGCTCGCACGTGCCCGCCACGGCGAGCGGCGCAACCGTGCCCGCCGTCATTGCAGCGTGACCTTGCCGTTCGTCGAGGCCCGCTCAGCCGCGACCTCCTGCCGGTCGAGCCCCTCCAGGGCAGTGTCGAGGAGCGTCCGCACGATCGCCAGCCGCTCCGGCTCGGACCGCAGCTCGAGGAGCTTCTGCTTGGTCGGCGGGTCGAGCTCCAGCGCGCCGGCGACCGCATATGAGAGCGGAACCTCGGGAGTGACGTCCGGCTCGCGCGGAGCGCCGGCCACCGTCTCGGCGAGCCGCCGGAAGCGCTCGGTGACTGCCGCCGCCACCGTGGCGTCCGTCGTGGCGTCGAGGTCCGGCACCACCCGGATCCGGGTGGTGAGATACAGCTCCCCGGAGGTCTGCTCGACGATCTCCACGCGCTCGCCGCCGACCACCACGATGTTCATCCGGCCGTCGGCGAACCGGCGCAGGAGGGCGTCGGGATGCGCGGTGCAACCGATTCGCGCCACTCCCTCGTCGGCCGCCAGCGAGAGCACGAACGGTTGGGCGGCCAGCGTGCAGTCGGCGATGAGCGCGCGGTAGCGGGGCTCGAAGATGTGGAGCGGCACCCGCTCGCCGGGCAGCAGCACCATCCCGAGTGGGAAGAGACCGAGGTCGCGCTGGTCGAGATCGGACATGAATTTCAGTGTAGTGCCGCCGTCCCGGCCGCGCTGTACGATCGAGCCCGCCGATGGATGTGCAGCCGCTCCCGCCCGGACTCCTCCGGGCTGCGCTCGACGCGGTCGATCCCTACGAGCCGGGCCGGCCGATCGAGGCCGTCCGCCTCGAGACCGGCATCGAGGAGGTGGTGAAGCTCGCGTCCAACGAGGGGCCCTTCGCGCCGTTCCCGGGTGCCCAGCAGGCCATCGCCGACGCCGCCGCGAACCAGCGCCTGTATCCCGACCCCGGTTGCTGGGCGCTCCGCGACGCGCTCGAGCGGCACACGCTCGTGCCGACCGACCAGATCCTCCCCGGCAACGGGGTCGACAGCCTCATCAAGCTGATCTGCCTCGCGACCATCGATCCCGGGGATCAGGTGGTGATGGGCTGGCCGTCGTTCATCTCCTGGCGGCAGGGCGCGCTCATGATGGGCGGCGAGCCGGTCCTCGTCCCGCTCGCCGGCGACGGCGCCTACGACCTCGACGCGATGCTCGCGGCGATCGGGCCGCGCACCAAGCTGGTCGTCGTCGTCAGCCCCAACAACCCCACCGGCGCGGCGGTGGACGAGCCCGCGCTCGTCGCGTTCCTCGACCGGCTTCCCCCGCACGTCCTTCCGGTGCTCGACGAAGCGTACTTCGAGTATCTACCGGAGGGCGGCCACAACGGCGCCGAACTGATCCGCGACGGACGCAACCTGGCAGCGACCCGGACGTTCAGCAAGGTGTTCGGCCTCGCTGGGGTCCGGGTCGGCTACCTGATGGCGCCGCGCGACCTCCTGGGAGGGATCGCACGCGTGCGGAACGTGTTCGACGTCAGCGGACTCGCGCAAGCCGCTGCCGTCGCGACGCTGCGCGAGGTCGACGCGCATCTGCCGGAGCGGGTTGCCATCACGGCGTCCGAGCGCTCGAGGGTTGACAGCGCCCTCCGAGGGCTGGGGCTCGCGCCGATGCCGTCCACCGCGAACTTCCTGCTCGTCGACCTCGCGTCGCCAGAACGCGCCGGCGCATGCTTCGACGCGTTGCTCGCGCGAGGGGTGATCGTGCGACCGACCCGGGGATTCGGGGCGCCCGCGGCGATCCGGGTCACGATCGGCTGGCCCCACGAGAATGACCGCTTCGTCCAGACGCTCGCCGAGGTCCTGCCGGAGCTGCCGCCGGCTTCCGCCTGATGGGGGTCGAGGAGATCCTCGCCGGCGTGCGGGCCGGCGAGCGGCGGGCGATCGGCCGAGCCATCAGCCTCGTCGAGGCGCGCGGTGACGCGGGCCGGGATGTGCTCCGCCGGCTCCACCCGTCGACCGGGCGGGCCATCCGGTTGGGCGTCACCGGATCGCCGGGCGTTGGGAAGAGCACACTGATCGGCGCCCTCATCGGGCATCTCAGGCGATCGGGCCGCACGGTGGCGGTGGTCAGCGTCGATCCGACCAGCCCGTTCACGCGCGGGGCGGTGCTGGGCGACCGGATCCGCCTCACCGACCACTTCCTCGACACCGGGGTCTTCATCCGTTCGATGGCGAGCCGCGGCCATCTGGGCGGGCTCTCCGAGGCGACGGCCGGCGCGGTGCTCGTTCTGGATGCGGCCGGGTTCGACGTCGTGATCGTGGAGACCGTCGGCTCGGGCCAGAACGAGGTGGAGGTGCAGACGCTCACGGAGACCGTCGCCCTCGTCCTGATGCCGGGCAGCGGCGACTCGATCCAGGCGCTCAAGGCCGGGCTCATGGAGATCCCCGACGTCCTCGTGATCAACAAGGCCGATCGCCCCGGCGCCGACCTGCTGCGCGCCGAACTCGAGGCGACCATGTCGCTCGTGCCGGCCCGGTCCTGGGAGCCGCCGATCGTCGAGACCCGCGCCCACGAGGCGGCGGGGGTGGAGGAGCTCTGGGCTGCGGTCGAGCGACACCGAGGCCACCTGATCGATGCCGGGCTGATGGACGAGCGACGTCGTGACGGTCTGCGCCGCCAGCTCCGGGCACTCGCCCTCGACCGGCTCGGGCGACGCCTCGACTCGGCCTGCGACCCGGCGTTCGTCGACGGGCTCGTCGTCGAGGTACTGTCGCGGGCGATCGACCCGGACACGGCCGTCGACCGCGTGCTGCGCCGCATCGAGTAGCGACCGGTCGCTCGCCGCCGCCGCCCCGGCGGCGAGCCCATCGGTTCGGCGGTGCTACGCGCGGGCCGCGGCCAGCGCCCCTTCGGTCGGCAGCCCGGCGGCGGTCCATTCGGCCTTGCCCTCGTGGTAGTCGCGCACGTCGGTGTACCCGAGCTGGGCGAGGCGCCGCGCTGCGATGCCGGAGTTCTGGCACGGACCGCTGGCGCAGTAGACCACGATTGGGGCGTGGCGGTCGGGCAGGAGCTCGCCGGCGAGGCGGTCCACCTCGTCGTGGGGAATGTTGATCGCGCCCGGCAGGTGCTGGTCGGCGTAGTACTGCGGCGGCAGGGCCTCCACGAGGATGGGGGGCGTGGGGCCGGCGAGGCTGTTACGAAGCTCGTCGAGCGTGATTGTCGTGGCGGGCATGGATGCTCCTTCCGGGCGCCGCCGGTCGGGCGCCCTCAAGGGAAATTATGTGTACCGGCACATATCACCGTAGCACATAAACTGTGCCGCTGCACAATGTGTCGTGTAACGTTCCTTGTATGGCAAATCTGATTCCCGACGAGCACCTCCAGGCCTGGCGAGCTCTCCTCAACGCCCAGGCGACGCTTGTCGCCGCAGTCGAGGACGCGCTGTCCGCCGCCGGGCTGCCGCCATTCGCGTGGTACGACGTGCTGTGGCCGCTGCACCGTGAACGTCGGCCCATGCGGATGGGGGAGCTTGCCGGCAACATGGTCTCGATCGGACGGACGGGGCTCACCCGACTCGTCGACCGGCTCGAGGCAGCAGGGCTGATCGCCCGCGAGCCGAGCCCCGGCGACCGGCGCGGGGTCCAGGTCAGGATCACCCCCGAGGGCACGCGCATGCTGAGACGCATGTGGCCGATCTACGCCGGAGTGCTGCGCGAGCGCTTCGTCGCGCCACTCGATGCCGACGCGGCGACCGTCCTGGCCGACACGCTGAGCCGGGTCACCGCGTCCGAGCCGGTCGGCGCCCCCGCATCCTGACCTCGGCCGGCTACGTGCCCGCGGCCAGTCCTTCGGCGAGGCAGGTGACGAGGCGCGGGCCGTAGCCGGTGGATGCACCACCGGAGCTCGCGGTGCCCGCGATGTCGAGGTGGCACCACGGCACGCCCTCGGCGAACTCCCGCAGGAACATCGCGGCGTACACGGCGCCGGCCTGGCGCTTCTTCGCCGCGTTCGAGAGGTCGGCGACGCCGCTCGCGATGAGCGGGCGGTACCGTTCGTGGAGCGGCATCGGCCACGCGATGTCGCCCGACGACTCCCCCGCGGCGCGTACCGCCTCGGTCCAGTCGGCGTCGGAGCCGAACAGGCCGGCGTAGACCTCGCCGAGCGCAACGACCATCGCGCCGGTCAGCGTCGCGAACTCGATGATGCGGGTCGCGCCGGTTCGCGCCGCGTAGGTGAGCGCGTCCGCGAGGATCAGCCGGCCCTCGGCGTCGGTGTTGACGACCTCGATGGTCTTGCCGTTCATCGCCGTGACGACGTCGCCCGGCTTGATCGCGGTGCCGCTCGGCATGTTCTCCGCGGCGGGGATGACCGCGAGCGCCTCGATCGGCAGCCCGAGCTGCGCGATGGCGGCGATGCTCTCGATTGTGATGGCGCCGCCGCTCATGTCGAGCTTCATCTCCTCCATGCCGGCGGACGGTTTGATCGAGATGCCCCCGGTGTCGAACGTGACGGCCTTGCCGACGATGCCCAGCACCTCGCCCCGCCGGGCCTTTGCCGGCTTCCAGCGCATCACGATCATGCACGGGGGCACCGCGGAGCCCTGGCCGACGGCCAGGAGCGCCCCCGCGCCGAGCCGCTCGAGCTCGCGCACGCCGAGCACTCGGCAGGTAAGACCTGGGATCCCCGCGGCGAGCGACTTCGCGTAGTCGGCCAGCATCCGGGGATCGAGATGGTTGGCGGGGGTGTTCGCGAGGTCGCGGGTGGCGGAGGTCCGCTCCATGACAGTCGCGGTGCGCGCCAGCTGCGCCGGCGTGATGCCGCGGCCGGTCACGGTCAGGGTGGCGATCCGCGAGGAGCCGTTGTCGTTCTTCTTCTTGAAGCGCTCGAAGCGGTAGTCGCCGAGGAAGACCCCTTCGATCAGGGCGGCGGCATGGTCGGCCTCGACACCCTCGGGCAGCGACACGGTGACGTTCGTCGCGCGGGCCGCCGCCGCGGTCTTCGCGAACGCCTGCCCGGCCGCCTGCCAGTCGTCGCGGGTGGCACCCGCGCCCACGCCCACGACGGCCACGCGTCGCGGTCCGGACGCGCCGGTGGCGTGCAAGAGCGTCGCCTCACCGGCCTTGCCGCGAACCTCGCCGTCGGCGATCGCTCGGCCGAGCGCTCCTCCGACGTGGACGTCGACCGCGGCGAGCACCCCGGTCGGCGAGCCCGGCGACGCCCCGACCGTCACCATCAGGAGCTGCGAGCGCGCGCGCAGCGGATCGGACGAGGCCTTGACGGAGCATTTCATGGGCATTTTGGGGTGTCGGGGACGAAGATCGCGACAGCATACGCGCAGGCAGGTAATTCACGAATCCAGAACCCCACGCGCGGATATACTTCGAAGCCCCGATCATGCGGAGGTACGGTGGACCGGCCGATCCGTGTCGTGATTGCAAAGCCCGGCCTCGACGGCCATGACCGCGGCGCGAAGATCATCGCGCGCAGCCTTCGCGACGCCGGCATGGAGGTCATCTACACCGGGTTGCACCAGACGCCCGAGCAGATCGCGGCGACCGTCGTGCAGGAGGACGCCGACGCGGTGGGCCTCTCGATCCTCTCCGGCGCGCACATGACGCTCGTGCCGCGGGTGATGGAGCTCCTGCGACAGGAGGGCGCGGGCGACGTGATGGTCCTCGTCGGCGGCACCATCCCGCGGGATGACATCCCGGCGCTGCAGGCGCTGGGGGTCGCGCAGATCTACACGCCTGGGGCGCCCGTGCAGGAGATGGTCGACTTCCTGAACAGCGCCTTCGCGAGCCGCGCCGCATAGCGCGCGTGCCGGTCCACCGCGAAGCACGAGGACCGGTCGCGGTCCTGACGCTGGACAACCCGGGGAAGCTGAACGCGCTGTCGACGGAGATGCTCGACGCGCTTGCCGGCCACCTCGACGCGATCGAGCCCGACACGGACGTCCGCGCGGTCGTCATCACCGGGGCGGGGGAGAAGGCGTTCGCCGCCGGCGCCGACATCGGGCACTTGCGCAAGGCGTCGGTGCAGCAGGCCCGCGAGTACGCCGAGCTCGGGCATGCGCTGTTCGCCCGAATCGAGGCGTTTTCGAAGCCAGTCATCGCGGCGATCAATGGATTCGCGCTGGGCGGTGGCTGCGAGCTCACCCTCGCGTGCGACATTCGGCTCGCGGCCGACACCGCCCGGCTCGGCCAGCCGGAGGTCAACCTCGGGATCTTCCCGGGGTGGGGCGGCACGCAACGGCTTCCCCGGCTCACCACGCCGGGCTTCGCGAAGGAGCTGATCTTCACGGGCCGCCACGTCGTCGCCGACGAGGCGCACGCGGTGGGACTCGTGAACCATGTCTACCCGCAGGCCGAGCTTGTCGATCGGGCCGTCGCGCTGGGCGAGGAGATCGCCCGCAAGTCGCCCCTGGCGGTTGCGGTCGCGAAGCGCCTCGTCAACGAGGCGCTCGAGGGCGACTACGGCGATGCGCTGGGCCGCGAGCTCGCCGCGTTCGGCGACGCGTTCGCCACCGAGGACCAGCGCGAGGGGATGGCCGCCTTCTTCGAGAAGCGCGAGCCCCGCTTCACCGGGCAGTAGCTGATACCGCAGGCGACTTCGCGGTCGCCCCTGTGATGCAGGCCGGCCGGACAATCGGCCGCCGCCGGGCGGTCATTTGGCCGTGCGCAGGGGGCGAGCGCATGGTAGTTTCCCGCCGCTTGCGCGCCGGTTCGCGGTCGCGTAAGTGTGCCGAGGCGCGAATCAGGCGCCGCCCACAGCGACCCGATCAAGGAGCGCGCCAGCCCGTGAAGATCGCCGTCTGCGTCAAAGAAGTCCCGGACACCACGGCCGAGAAGAAGATCGACCCGTCGACGCTTCGCCTCAGCCGCGACGCCGGTGACCGGATGCTCAACGCCTTCGACCTCAACGCCGTCGAGCAGGCCCTGCGCCTCAAGGAGGCCGCCGGCGACGGCGAGGTCGTCCTCGTCTCGATGGGGCCGAGCCGCGCCCTGGAGTCGCTGCGCAAGGGCCTCGCGATGGGCGCCGACCGCGCCGTGCTCGTCTCCGACGACGCGGCGGCCGGCTCCGACCTCGTCGCCACGAGCTACGTGCTCGCCCAGGCGCTCGAGCGCGAGTCGCCCGACATCGTGCTGTTCGGCCAGCAGGCCTCCGACGGCGACGGCGCCGTCCTGTGGGCCGCGGTCGCCGACCGGCTGAAGCTGCCGGTCATCTCCCAGATCTCCGAGCTGGAGGTCGCCGGGGGACAGGTCACCGCCAAGCGCCAGACCGAGTTCGGCTACGACCGCATCAGCTCGCCGCTCCCGGTGGTGCTTGCGGTCTCCGACGCGCTCAACGAGCCGCGGTACCCGTCGCTCAAGGGCATCATGGGCGCCAAGAAGAAGCCGCAGGAGGTCGTCTCGCTCGCCGACATCGGTGCCGACGCGGGACGTGCAGGCGAGTCCGGCTCGCGCACCACGGTGAAAGCATTGTCGGCGCCGCCGTCGCGGGGCGACACGATCAAGATCGAAGACGACGGGTCCGCCGCCGAGAAGATCATGGCGTTCCTCGTGGAAAGGAAGCTGGTGTGAGCACTCTCGTCTTTCTCGAGCACCACGGATCGTCGATCCAGAAGGGCTCGCTCGGCGTGCTCTCCAAGGCCGCGTCGATCGACCCCGACACCTCCGCCGTGCTCGTCGGCAGCGGGGTGGGCGACCTCGCCGCCGAGGCGGCCAAGTATGGCGCCGCCAAGGTCTACGTGGCCGACGACGCCCGCTTGGAAGCGCCGCTGCCGCAGCCGCGGGTCGACGTCATCAGCCGCCTCGTGAGCGACAAGGGCTTCGGTACCGTTCTGTTCGGCGCGTCGGTGCTCGCCGCCGACATCGCGGGTGGTCTCGCCGCTCGCCTCGACGCGGGCCTCAACTGGGACCTCATCGACGTCGCCGCCGACGGCGGCGATGTCGTGGGTAAGCGCGCGGCGCTCGCGGACTCCGTTTACGTCGACGCGGGCTGGACGGCCGAGCCGCGTCTCGGCCTCTTCCGTTCGGGCTCGTTCGACCCGGTGGAGCGCGCCGGCGCCGGAGCGGTCGAAGCCGTCCCGGTCGAGCTCGAGGACTTCTCGGGCCGCGCGGCGATGGTCGACCAGGCGCACGAGGAGCAAACCGGCCCGTCGATCGAGGAGGCCGACATCCTCGTCGCCGGCGGCCGCGGTCTCGGCAGCCCGGACGGGTTCGCGATCCTCGAGGAGCTCGCAGCGGCGCTCGGCGGAGCCGTCGCCTCGACCCGCGCGGTCGTGGACTCCGGCTGGTACCCGTACGCGACCCAGGTCGGCCAGACCGGCAAGTCCGTGTCGCCGAAGCTCTACATCGGTTGCGGAATCTCGGGCGCCATCCAGCACAAGGTCGGCATGCAGAGCTCCCAGGTGATCGTCGCGATCAACAAGGACGGAAGCGCGCCGATCTTCGACTTCAGCGACTTCGGCGTGGTCGGCGACCTCCACCAGATCGTCCCTCAGCTCACCGCGCTGGTGAAGGAGCGCAAGGGGTAGTGGCAGCGCCCCGCCGCACCGTTGGCCGCGGCTGGTCCTCGAGGGCCGCCGACCCAACAGGTGCGTCGGGGCGCTGCTGACGAGATGCCGTACTTCCGCCCGCCGTTCTTCGTCCGTCGGGTGTTCAACCCGATCGCGATGCGGCTCGGGATCTCCGGAACCCAGGCGCTCTCGGTCCGGGGCCGGCGCAGCGGCGAGACCCGCCGGGTGCCGGTCATCCCCGTCCAGCACGACGGCGCCCGGTATCTCGTGTCGCCCCGCGGAGAGACGCAGTGGGCGCGCAACCTCCGCGCCGCCGGCGAGGGGGAGTTGCGAAGTCGCCGCGGGGTGGAGCGATTCCACGCGACCGAGGTCCCCGCCGACGAGCGGGCCCCGGTGATCGCCGCGTACCGCGCCGTCGCCGGCAGGGCCGTCGCCTCGTTCTTCACGGCCCTTCCCGACCCGGCCGATCACCCCGTCTTTCGGCTCGACCCCCGCCGGGGCTGAGCAAGGTCGGGCCCCGTTGGCCCGCCGTCCTCATCCACCCCTCATGTCGCTGCGACAATGATCGACGCATGCGGATCCTTGTCGTCGAAGACGATGCGAAGATGGCCGACCTCCTGAGCCGCGGACTGCGGGAGGAGGGCGAGGCGGTCGACGTCGCCACGAGCGGCGAGGACGCCCAGTGGATGGCGCGGGCCGTCGAGTACGACGCGATCGTCCTCGATGTCAACCTCCCGGGTATCGACGGGTTCGAGACCTGCCGGCGGATCCGCGCGGGCGGCGTGTGGTCGCCCGTGCTGATGCTCACCGCGCGCGACTCGGTCGAGGATCGGGTCGCCGGCCTCGACGGGGGCGCCGACGACTACCTCACGAAGCCCTTCGCGTTCGTCGAGCTCGGCGCGCGCCTTCGCGCGCTCGTACGGCGCGGCGGCGCGGAGCGCCCCGCCGTCCTGGAGGCCGGCAACCTCCGGCTCGACCCGGCGACCCGGAGGGTGTCGAGGGGCGATGCCGAGATCGACCTGTCGGCGAAGGAGTTCGCGCTGCTTCACGCGTTCATGCGACGGCCCGACGAGGTGCTGTCACGGTTCCAGCTGCTCGAGAGCGCATGGGACGAGGAATACGACAACCGGTCGAACGTGATCGAGGTGTACGTGCGCTCCCTCCGCGAGAAGGTCGACCGCCCCTTCGGCCTCGAGTCGATCGAGACCGTGCGCGGCTCGGGCTACCGGCTGCGCCGGGACGGCGGGTGCTGAACCGGCTGCCGGTCCGGGTCCGGCTCGCCCTCTCCTCGGCGCTCGTCATCGCCCTCCTCCTGGCGTTCGGCGGCTGGATCCTGCATTTCAGCGTCGCCCGCGGCCTGGACGGCGAGATCGGGCGTACGCTGGACGCGAGGCTCGCCGACGTGCAGCACCTGATCGCGCAGGAGGGGAGCCCGAGCGACCTCGGCGGCAGGGACGGGGCCACCATCGCACAGGTCGTCGACGGGACGGGCGCCACGGTCGCCGCGACCGGCGTCGACCTCGCGTCGCTGCTCACGAGCGACGAGCTTGCTCGAGCGGCGACGCGGCGGGTCGCGGTCGCGAGGCGCGCGCTTCCCACGGGTGACGACGACGCCGTGAGGATCCTGGCCGCCCCCGGCGGGCCCGGCGACCGCCGTTACCGCGTGCTCGTCGGCGAGCGCCTCGATGAGCGAGACGAGGCGTTGCGGAACCTCAAGGCGCTCCTCGCGATCGGGGGCTCGATCGGCCTGATCCTGGCGTCGCTCGCAGCGTATGGGCTCGCCACGGCGGCGCTCCGCCCGGTCGAGGCGATGCGCCGGCGCGCTGCGAGGATCTCCGGCAACGAGCCGGGCGCGCGCCTGCCACTCGGCCCCGCCGACGACGAGCTGCGCAGTCTCGGCGAGACCCTCAACGAGATGCTCGAGCGCATCGACGGCGCGATGGCCCATGAGCGCGCCTTCGTCGCGAACGCAAGCCACGAGCTGCGATCGCCGCTCGCGATCATCAAGGGCGAGCTCGAGCTCGCGCTCCGCCCGGGACGCTCGCCCGACGAGCTTCGCGCGGCGATCCGCTCCGCGGCCGAGGAGACCGACCGGGTCGTGCAGCTCGCCGAGGACCTGCTCGTCATCGCACGCCTCGACCGCGGCAAGCTCCCGGTACGGCCCGAGCCGATCTCGGTCGGCGCGCTGCTGGAGGACGTCCGCACGAGGTTCACGGGGCGGATCGCCCAGGCGGGCCGGGAGCTGCGGGTCGAGCTCTCGCGGAGCGTGACCCTCAACGTCGATCGCCTCCGGGTCGAGCAGGCGATCGGCAACCTCGTCGAGAACGCGCTTCGGCACGGGGCCGGGCCGATCGTGCTGAGCGCCGAGCCCGCGGGGGAGATGGTGGAGCTGCACGTCCGCGACAGCGGCCCCGGCTTCCCACCCGAGTTCGCGGCGGATGCCTTCGAGCGGTTCTCACGCGCCGACCCAGGCCGCGGCCGGGGCGGGGCGGGGCTGGGCCTGTCGATCGTCGACGCGATCGCCCGTGCGCATGGCGGCACGGCCGGCCTGCGAACAGGCGACGGTGCCGACGTCTGGATCGCCCTCCCGACGTTCGCCGCAGGGCCCGGCGCGCATCCCCAGGGCTGAGCCGCAGCCGCCCACCGGCGGATACCGCTTGGTTGCGCTCATCTCCGGCTCATCTTCGCCTGCTGTCCTACGTCGACCGGATGTGACGACGAGCGACGAGGGAGTGACCGCGATGCAGACCACGGAGACGATTTCGGCGCCGGGACGAACCCGTCGGACCACCCCATCCGCCGGCGGCCGCGAGCTCGCCCGGTTCGCAGATCGAATGGGCCTCCCGGCGGATCGGCAACTCACGCTGGAGCGAGCCGTCCGCTGGCTGCTCGTCGTCTCGTCCATCGGGCTGGTCGTCCTGGGAGTCAATCCCTGACCGTGCGATCCCAGCGGGTGCCTCCATCGCGCGGTGCGCGGCGGGGCATCGCGCGCCGGATGTGGGCGGCGGCGGCGGGGATCTGGGCGGTCGTCGGCGCCTCAGCGATGCTCGCGTGGAGTCACCCCGGCCCGGGAGCCCGGGTGACCGCGGCCGTGCACAGCGCTGCGGCCTCGCAGCGGCGCGAGCCGGCGGTGAGCCCGGCCCCCCGGGTGGCGCGCCCGGTCGTGACGCCGCCACCCGTGGTGCGCATGCAGCCGGTCCAGCCGGCGCCGGTCGTGCGGGTGCAGCCGGTCCAGACGCCGCCCGTCACGAGCACGCAGACCTCGTGAGCCACCCTGCGCCGCACGACGTCTGGCACCGGGACGGGCGGTTTGCCGCTGCGACAGCCTCGATCGGCGGGCGCCGCCGCCGCCTCGGTCTCGGCCCGCGCGGCCTCGTGGCGGCCCTGGTGGCCATCACGGCGTTGTGGATCGTCGCACGGCCTCCCGGCTTCGGCGGGCTCCAGTACGCCGGCGAGATCGCCGGTGTCCTCGCGGTCGCACTCCTCAGCGCGACGCTGGTACTGGCGACACGGCTGGACGTGGTCGAGCGGGCGTTCGGTGGCCTCGACCGGATGTACGTCTGGCACCGATGGGTCGCAATGGCCGGCACCGCGATGTTCTTCCCCCATTGGCTCCTGGTCGGCAGCGCCCGCTGGCATGCGCAGACGGCTCCGCTCCTCGGCGTACGGCCGAACTACGGGCTCGGGAACGACCTCGGGGTCATCGCGATCCTGGGGCTCCTGGGCATCGCGCTGATCGCCCTGCTGCCGCGCATCCCGGTGATCGGCCCGATGATCCGCCTCGCATACGAGAAGTGGCTCTCCTCGCATCGCTTCGCCGGCCTGTTCGTCGCCACCGCGGTGGCCCACGGGCTGCTCGTGGATCCGGTCATCCGCCGCTCCGTGCCGCTGTGGTGGGCGTACCTCGCCATCGGAGCCCTCGGGGTCGGTGCCTTCGCGGTGCGCCAGATCGGCGACCTGCGGGGATGGGGCAGGTCCGGGTATGTCATCGCCGGTGTCGAGCGGCTGAACACGACGACTCTCGAGGTGAGGCTCCGGCCCGTCGGCGAGCACCTCGACTTCGTTCCGGGGCAGTTCGTGTACGCCAGCTTCGGCGGGGACGCCCACTGGCAGCCGCATCCGTTCACCATCAGCAACGCGCCCGGGGAGCCTGAGCTTCGGCTGTCGATCAAGGCCGCGGGGGACTACACGGCGGGGATCTACCACCAGCTGCGCGCCGGAATGCCCGCCAGCGTCGAGGGCCCGTACGGCGCGTTCGACTACCGGTCCGGCGGCCCCCGCCAGATCTGGATCGCCGGCGGCATCGGCATCACGCCGTTCCTTAGCTGGGTCAATTCACTCGATGCGGACACACGGGTGGACGTCGACCTGTTCTACGCGGTGACCGATCCGGAGCAGGCCGTGTACCTGGACGAGCTCCGGGCCGCCGCCGCCCGGGTGCCGGGTCTGCGCGTGCACCTCAACCTCGACGTCGCGCACGGGTTCCTGTCGGCCGACCGCGTTGCCCGCGAGGCGGCCCACCGTCCGCGGTGGTGCTCGATCTTCATGTGCGGACCGGTTGGGATGATCCGCAGCCTCGAGGGCGGCCTGCGCCGCCAGGGAGTGCCGCCCGGGCGGATCCACTACGAGGAGTTCAGCTTCCGCTAGTCGCGCGCGAGGCGCCCCGCTCGGCGTGCGGTGGCCCCCCGCGCTACTATTCGCGGTCGAGATCGAACGAGAGGCAGCGATGAAGACGGACATCCACCCGAGCTACGTCGTTGCCCAGGTGCGCTGCACCTGCGGCAACGAGTTCACCACCCGGTCGACGAACCCCGAGATCAAGGTGGAGATCTGCAGCAACTGCCATCCCTTCTACACCGGCCGACAAAAGCTGGTCGACTCCGGCGGCCGCGTCGAGCGGTTCCAGCGCAAGCTGGCTCGCCGGCAAAAGGCCTGAATACAGTTCGCAGTTTGAGGGGGCGTCTGCGCCGGCTGTGGCCGGTCGCCCGCGCAGCCTTCGCCGCGCCGCTGGGCCAGGTCGGGGGACAGGCGGTGATCGAGGGCGTGATGATGCGAAGCGCTCGTCACTGGTCGGTGGCGGTGCGCACGCCCGATGACGAGATCGTGGTGGTCGACCACGAGATCTCGCCGCTGGCCGCTCGCCGCAGGTGGCTGCGCCTGCCGGTGGTCCGCGGCGTCGTCGCCCTGGGGGAGAGCCTGGTAATCGGCATGAAGGCCCTGTCGATCTCCGCGGCCCAGGCGGCGGGCGAGGACGAGGAGACCGGCCAGGACGCCCTGTCGCGCACGGCCATCGGGCTCACGCTCACCCTCTCGCTGTCGATCGCGGTCGCGCTGTTCTTCCTGCTCCCGCTCTTCCTCACGAAGACGTTCTTCGACTTCGACTCCGGC
Source organism: uncultured Thermoleophilia bacterium (assembly GCA_963777565.1). Taxonomy (GTDB): domain Bacteria; phylum Actinomycetota; class Thermoleophilia; order Miltoncostaeales; family Miltoncostaeaceae; genus CALMEC01. Next base: position 190,003 of record CAVZQZ010000006.1, on the reverse strand, counting down.
GTCGCGTTCTGGGCGGTCGAGGGCACCATCGAGCTTGCGATCTTCCTGCTCTACCTGTGGGCCCTGTCGTTCATGCCCGACCTGCGCCGCGTGTTCCAGTACCACGCCGCCGAGCACATGGCGATCCACGCATACGAGGCCGAAGAGCCGATCGAGGCCGAGTCGGCGAGCCGCTTCTCGCAGCTCCACGTGCGCTGCGGTACCGCGTTCCTGCTCATCGTCATGGTGGTCGCGATCCTGGTGTTCGGCGCGATCGGCAAGCACGCCCTCTGGATCATGGTGATCACCCGGGTGGTCGCGATCCCACTCATCGCCGGGCTCTCCTACGAGGCGATTCGCTGGGCCGGGCTCAACGAGCGGAAGGGATACGTGCGGCGAATCATGACGCCGGGTCTCTGGCTCCAGCACCTCACGACGCGCCGCCCTGAGATCGAGCACCTCGAAGTCTCCTGCGTCGCGCTGAACCGGGTGCTGGACCTGGAGGCGGATCCACCCGAGTGGGCGGCGGAGGTCGAGGTGATGGCGTGAGCGACGACCCGTACGCGGGGCTCGTCGGGCAGATCGAAGAGACGAAGGCGGAACTCGAGGCCGCCCTCGCGGATCCCGACCTGAGCGCGGACCGAACCCGCTTCGCCGACGTCAACCGCCGCTGGCGAGGTCTCGAGGAGGCATTCTCGCTGGCGGCCCGTTACCGGTCGGCCGTCGAGACGGCGGCGGAGGCGCGTGAGCTGATCGAAGCCGGCGACGAAGAGGCCCGGGCGTTCCTGCGCGAGGCCGAGGATGAGATCGACACCCTCGGTCCGCAGATCCGCGAAGCCATGGTCGAGCCCGACCCGAACGACGACCGCGACGTGATCGTCGAGATCCGCGCCGCCGCGGGAGGCGAGGAGGCCGCCCTCTTCGCACGCGACCTGCTGGACGTCTACACTCGTTACGCCACCACGCGGGGCTTCCGCACCGAGCTCATCTCCGAGAGCGAGGGCGACGCCGGCGGCTTCAAGGACGTGAGCCTCGCAATCAAGGGCCAGGGCGCCTACTCGGTCTTCAAGCACGAGGGCGGCGTTCATCGCGTGCAGCGGGTCCCTGCCACCGAGAGCCAAGGTCGCATCCACACCTCAACCGCGACGGTGGCGGTGATGCCCGAGGTCGACGACGTCGAGGTGCACGTCGACCGGAACGACCTCAAGATCGACGTGTACCGGTCGACCGGCCCCGGCGGTCAGAGCGTCAACACGACCGACTCGGCGGTCCGCATCACGCATCTGCCCACCGGGATCGTCGTGGCGATCCAGGACGAGAAGAGTCAGCTGCAGAACCGGGAGAAGGCGATGCGGGTGCTGCGCGCCCGGCTCTACGAGCGCCAGCTCGAGGAGCAGCTCCAGGAACTGTCCGCCAACCGGCGCAGGCAGTTGGGCTCCGGCGACCGCTCCGAGAAGGTCCGCACCTACAACTACCCCCAGAACCGCGTGACCGACCACCGGGTCAACCTCACGATCCCGCTGCGGGAGCAGGTGCTCGAGGGTCAGCTCGAGCGCATCACCGACGCGCTGCAGGCCGAGGAGCGCCGGCTCCGTCTTGCCGACATGACAGAATCCGCGCCATGAACCCTGAGCTGCTGCGAGCCGAGTTCCTGGGCGTGACCGTGCGGTTTGACGACGTCGAGTTGCCACGCGACGACCTGGCCTCGTTCTTCTCGCTGGTCAGCTCCAGCTACGACCTGCCCCGGTTCGAGTACCACCCCGAGGGGGGCGCGACGTTTTCGAGCCCGGAGGGCTCGGAGTTCGTGATCAAGCCAGGACACGCCGCCTGCGGCGGTGTCACGCGGCTCGGATTCCACGAGGGGCTGGAGCGGGTGGAGGGGCTCATCGGCGAGGCGGTCGAGCGCTACGGCATCGGGCCGATGTGGCTCGACGACGTGACCCTGGTCGCAACCTGGGACCTCGAGGACGAGGACGCCGGCAAGCGCCTGCTCATCGACGACGTGCTGCGCTTCGACGAGGAGCGCATGGCGCTGTTCGACGGCGAGGATCTCTCGCTCGGCCTGCGGGTCTGGAGGTCCCTGGGCGAGGGCACCGTGGACTGCTCGATCGAGCCGATGCACGCCGACCATTCGCGCATCTACCTCCGCCTGGTCTACTCGCAGCGCGACCAGACGATCGACCTTCCGTCGCTCCTCGCCGCGGTGGAGGAGGTCAACGCATTCCTCCACGGTCCGGTCAAGTCGTTCGTGCTGGCGGTCGCGCGGCGCTGACGCTTGGGGAGGTCCTGCGCCGCGCCGCCGGTTACCTCGCCGACCGTGGCTGCCAGACCCCCCGCCTTGACGCGGAGCTGCTGCTCGCGCACGTGCTCGGGGTGGATCGGTTGACGCTCTACACGGAGCATGACCGCCCCCTGAGCTCGGCCGAGACCGATGCCTACCGTGCCGCGATCGCCCGCCGCGGGGCGCGCGAGCCCGTTGCCTACATCACCGGCCGGAGGGGATTCCGGCGCCTCGAGCTCACGGTGGCCCCTTCGGTGCTCGTCCCCCGACCGGAGACGGAGCTCCTGGTTGAGTGGGTGATCGAGGTGGCACCGCGCGAGGGTCGGGTGCTCGACTGGGGCACCGGGAGCGGCGCGATCGCCCTCGCGCTGGCGGACGAGCGGCCCGATCTGCGCGTCACCGGCGCCGATCGCAGCGAAGCCGCGCTCGAAGTGGCGCGGCGAAACGACGAGGCGAGCGCGGTGGAGTGGGTCCACTCCGACGGCTTCGCGGCGCTCCCCGGCCGGCGGTTCGACGTCGTCGCCGCGAATCCGCCATACCTTTCGGACGATGACCTCGCTGCGGCGGCCCCCGAGCTCGCATTCGAGCCTGCCGGCGCCCTGGCGTCCGGGCCCACCGGCCTCGAAGCGATCTCGGCGCTTGCCCGGGAGTCGCCCGAGCGGCTGGCGTCAGGCGGCTGGCTCGTGATCGAGATCGGCGCCGGGCAGACGGACGCGGTGTCGCGACTCCTCACCGCAGCCGGGTTCGTCGACATGGACGTTCGCCACGACCTGGCCGGCATCCCGAGGGTCGTCGCCGGACGGCTCGGGTGAGCATCGAGCTCGTGCGCAGGATGCTGTCGGAGGGCGCGGTCGCGATCGTCCCGACCGACACCGTCTACGGGCTCGCGGCCGCCCTCGACTCGCCGGCCGGGGTCGGCGCGCTCTATGCGCTCAAGGGCCGGCCCCGCAGCCAGCCCTGTCAGGTGCTGGTCTACACGGCCGGGCTTCTGGACGAGGCCGTCGAGCCGCTCGACGCGGTCACGACTGCGGCGGTGCGGGCGGTGCTGCCCGGACGCGTGACGTGCATCGTCCCGGACCCCGCCGGGCGCTACCGGTCGGCGGCGGGCGCGCAGGTCGGCTCCGTGGGGATCCGGGCTCCGTCGATGAGTCCTGCGGTGGACCTCGGCATGCCGCTGATCGCGACGAGCGCGAACGAGCCCGGCGAGCCCGATCCGGTCTCGGTTCAGGATGTTCCCAAACGCATCCGTGCGGCGGTTGGGGCGACCCTCGACCTCGGGCCCCTCCCGGGACGGGCATCGACGGTGGTGGACCTCACCTCAGTGGGCGCGGGGGGCGCTGCGGGAGTGCTCCGCGCGGGGGAAGATGTCCGGGACGTTCTCGACCGCCTGGAGGCGATCGGCGTGCCGGTGGCGCCCGGCGCGCTCTGACGCGCGAGCCCTGGGTCCGGGCCGTCAGGCGTCCTCGGCGGCCCGCCGCGCCGCGCTCTGCACCGGTTCGCCGAGCGTGGGATGGATGTGCATCGCCGCGAGCAGCGGGTCGACGGTCCCGCCCGGAGCCTTCATGGCGACCGCCACCGGGTGGATGAGGTCCGCGCCGTGGTAGGCGAGGATGTGCGCCCCGAGTACGCGTCGCGTCCCGCGCTCGACGACGACCTTGACCATGCCGCGCTCCTCGCCCCAGGCGCGGGCCTTGCCGCCGCTGAATGTCGCGGTGCCGACGGCGACGTCGTGGCCGGCGCCGCGCGCGGCGGCCTCCGTCAGCCCCACCGATGAGAGCTCCGGGTCGGTGAAGATCGCGGTGGGGCCGACGTCGGTGTCGACGACATGCGGATCGAGCGAGAGGGCGTTCTCGACGACCGAGGCGCCCATGCGGCGCGCGACGGGTGTGAACGCCCCGTACGGGAGCCCCACGACGTCGCCGGCCGCGTAGACGCCCCGCTCGGCGGTCTCGAGGCGTGCGTCCACCTCGATGCCCCCCTTGCCCGCGCGGACGTTTGTCCGTTCGAGCGCCAGGGCGTCGACGGCCGGTCCCCGGCCGGTGGCCACGAGGATCGCGTCGGCGTCGAGCGTGCGTGCGCGGCCGTCGTTGCGGATCGCGAGCGACGGCCCGCTGCGAGCCTCGGCCACCTCCGCTCCGGTCAAGATCTCGAGCCCCTCGTCCAGCAGGTAGTCGTGGAGCATGGTGGCGAGCTCGGGCTCGGCGTTCGGCAGGAGGCGCGGCAGCACCTCGACGATGGTGACCGATGAGCCGAGACGAGACATCGCCTGACCGAGCTCCAGGGCAACCGGCCCGCCCCCGATGACCACGAGCCGTGCGGGAAGGTCGGTCGCGCGCAGGAGGTGGTCGCTCGTCCAGTGCGGCATGGCGTCGATCCCGGGGATCGGCGGGACCGTCGGTGCCGCGCCGGTTGCGATCACGATCCGTGGGGCGGAGAGCTCGCGCGAGTCGACCGTCACCGCGGTCGGACCGGCGAAGGTCGCCTCGCCGTCCAGGATCTCGACGCCGTCGAGCGATTCGACGTACGCGCGGGCGCCGTTCGATCCGCGGTTCACGATGTCGCGCACACGGGCCATCACGGCGGCGAAGTCGACGTCGACGCCGCCCACCCGCACGCCGAATGCCGGGGCTCGGCGGGCGTCGTGGGCGATCGCCGCGCTGCGGATGAGCGCCTTCGACGGGATGCAACCCCGGGTGGGGCACGTCCCGCCGAACATGCCGCGCTCCACCAATGCGATTCGGCGACCGTCTCCGGCCGCGCGACCGACGGCGTTGATCCCCGCCATCCCCGAACCAATCACGATCAGGTCATGCGTATGCATCGGCCGCCTCCTGGTTCGCTTTGCACCCGGTGGCCGTCGTCAGCATGCGTGCCGCGAGGTGGCCCGGCAAGGCGGTACGTATCAGGGCCGGGGACCCTTGGCTCCATATCGGTGAGATGGCAGCGTGCGAACACCGATCGCAGGATCCGACGGCGACCACCCGGATGCCGGAGTCAAACCTGTCCACCGCCGTCATCGCTGCGCTCCACACCGCCGGCCCGCGATGCCGTCCGGTCGCGATCGACGACGCCGGATCGTGGACGGTCGATCAGCTCCACGACGCGGTGTCCCGAGCGGCGGGATCGCTTCGGGCGTGCGGAGTTGCTCGCGGTGATCGCGTCGTTGTCGCGCTGACCCCCGGCCTGGCGTGGCTGCAGGCGTTCCTTGGTGCCGTCCACCTCGGCGCCATCGCCGTGCCTATCGACCCGAACGACCACGGCCACGGCCTCACCGCGTTCCTCGACGACCTGGATCCGTCCCTGGTCGTGGGGCAGGACGACGCCCGATGGCCGGCGGCTTGGATCCGGCCCGCGGACCTCGATCGCGGCGCCCCGATACCGGCGGCTGCGGTCGCGCCCGGCGACTGCGCGTTCGTCATCGCGACATCGGGCAGCACGGGGCGCCCCAAGGGCGTGATGCACGCACACGGCCCAGCCTCGGCGCCGGGGTATCTTCGAAGTGCGCTCGGCGTGGGCGGTGGCGACCGAGTGCTGTCCGCGTCTGCGGGGTTCAGCGCCCTGGGGCTCTTCATCGGAATTCTGCGGCCGCTCGCGTCCGGGGCGTGCGTCGTCATGTCCGGGCGGCGACCGACTGTGCGGGCGATCGTCGCGACCCTCCGCGACGCGGGCGTGACCGTCCTGTCCGCGGTGCCCACGTTCTGGGCGCAGCTGGCGGCGTTTCTGGAGCACCACCCCGTGCACGCCGACGTCGTCGCCAGGCTCAGCCGCGCCATCTCGTCCGGCGAGCCGCTGCCGCCGTCGGTGGCCCGGAGGCTCAGGGACGTGACCGGCGCCGAGCTCGCCGACGGCTACGGATCGGCGGAATGCGGCGACATCGTGATCGGCCACCGGCGGGGCGAGATACCCGACGGGTTGGGCCGTCCCTGCCCGGGAGTCGAGGTGAGACTGGAGCGTCTGACGGGTCGTTGCGGCGCCGAACCTGGCCAGGGTCGCCTGCTCGTTCGCTGCCAGACGGCGACGGTGGGGTACTGGGGCCGCCCGGACGAATCGCGCGATCTCCTCGGAGGCGGTTGGTTGCGGACGGGTGACATCGCGAGCCGCTGCGGCTCGGGCGGCCTCCACCACGCGGGGCGGGTCGACGGCGTTGTCAAGGTCGACGGCCACTGGCTGCGGCCGGGCGATGCCGAGGCGTGTCTCTACGAGCACCCGTCCGTGGTCGAGGCCGCGGTCGTGGCCGTCCGGTCCCGGCGCGATGTCGCATCCGCCGCGGTGTTCGTCGCGGTGTCGGAGCCGCCGCCCGACGGGCTCGTGGCCGAGCTGCGCCGCATGCTCGCCGAACGGGTGGGGACCGGCGCCGCCCGAGCCAGGGTCACCGTCGTCGACCAGTTGCCCAGGCTGGCGTCCGGGAAGCTCGATCGCCGCGCGCTGGTGGAGTCGTTCGCCTGATCGCCGGGGTGATCGGTCGGGGGGTCGAGGGGGTCGGGTAGACTCAGTCGGTCCATCCCCTCCGCCCAAGGGAGATCGCCCGCGTGAGCTTCTTCGACGAGGACAGCTATCTGTCGCGTGACATCGCCGACGCCGACCCGGCGATCGCACGACTGCTGCGCGCCGAGCTCGAGCGCCAGTCCGAGACGCTCGAGATGATCGCGAGCGAGAACTTCACGAGCCACGCCTGCCTCCAGGCGGCCGGCTCGGTCCTCACGAACAAGTATGCGGAAGGGCTCCCCGGCAAGCGCTACTACGGTGGGTGCGAGGTCGTCGACGAGGTCGAGGAGCTGGCGATCGAACGGGCCAAGGAGCTGTTCCCGGGGGCGGTGCACGTCAACGTGCAGCCCCACTCCGGCGCCTCCGCCAACCAGGCGGCCTACGCCGCGCTCATGAGCCCCGGTGACACGGCGCTCGGACTCACCCTTGCCCACGGGGGGCACCTGACCCACGGTCACAAGGTCAACTTCTCGGGCCGCATCTACGACTTCCACCAGTACGGCGTCCGCCAGGAGGATTGCCGGATCGACATGGACCAGGTGCGCCGGATGGCGCACGAGCTCCAACCCAAGGTCATCGTGGTCGGGGCCAGCGCCTACCCGCGCCACTTCGACTTCCCGGCGTTCCGCGAGATCGCCGACGAGGTCGGCGCCAAGATGATGGTCGACATGGCGCATTTCGCCGGTCTGGTCGCCGCCGGCATCCACCCGTCGCCCGTCGGCATCGCCGACATCGTGACCACCACCACCCACAAGACGCTGCGCGGGCCGCGCGCGGGCATCGTGATCTCGATGAGCGAGGAGATCGGGCAGGCCCTCGACAAGGCGGTGTTCCCGAACCTGCAGGGCGGTCCGCTCATGCACATCATCGCCGCGAAGGCGGTCGCGTTCCGCCAGGCGCTCACCGAGGAGTTCCGGGAGAACATGCAGCACGTTGTGCACAACGCGGCGGTCCTTGCCGAGGTGCTCACCGAAGGTGGCATCGATCTGGTCACCGGCGGCACCGACAACCACCTCATGCTCGTCGACCTCTCGGCGACACCGCTCACCGGGCAGGACGCCGAGGACCGGTTGGAGCGCGCGGGCATCACCGTCAACAAGAACGCCGTCCCGTTCGACCAGCGCCCGCCGATGGTGACGTCGGGCATTCGCATCGGCACGCCGGCGCTCACGACGCGCGGCTTCCGCGAGCCGGAGATGCGCGAGGTCGGCGCCATCATCGTCACCGCGCTCGCCCCCGACTGCACCGACGCCGACCTGGACGGCCTGCGGGTGCGGAGCCGGGCCCTCGGCGAGCGGTTCCCGCTGTACCCCGAGCTTCGCGACGGCGCCGCGATCGCGTGAGACCCGCGGAGCGTCCCTTCTGACGGAATCACGGCTCAGCACGCTCGGCGGAGCGCTGCCGGGTGAGCACATCGCCCGCCTCCGCGACGAGGCCACGCCTCCCGCCGGGTTCAGGCGTGCGGCGGCCGCCCTCTCGACCCTCGTGCTCGCCGACGCGTTGCGCGACCTCGACGCGGTCGAGGCGACGGTGCGCACGCCGCTTGCCGATGCGCTCACCGTGCGACCCGCGCGGCGCGTGACCCTGGTGCCGGTCCTGCGGGCGGGGCTCGCGCTCATGGAGCCCGCGCTGCGGCTCCTTCCCGAGACCACCCGCGTCGGGTTCCTCGGCATGGCACGCGACGAGGAGACGCTGGAGCCGCGGTTCTACCTGGAGCGCCTGCCGGAAGACCTCGGCGACGACGAGGTGGTGATACTCGACGTCATGCTCGCAACCGGCGGCTCGGCTGTGGCCGCCATCGACGCCGTCGTCGCGGCCGGTGCCCGGCGTGTGCGGCTCGCCTGCCTTGTCGCGGCGCCGGAGGGCGTGCGGCGGGTCCACGACGCCCACCCCGACGTCGCGATCACGGTGGGGGCGGTCGACGAGCGACTCAACGACCGCGGCTTCATCGTGCCGGGCTTTGGCGACGCCGGAGATCGCCTCTATGGGGAGCCAACCGGGTGATGGCTCACCGGGGCCTGGCCCTGGTCACCGGCGCGTCGTCAGGAATCGGGCGGGCGTTCGCGGAGAGCCTCGCGGCGCAGGGTCACCCGCTGCTCCTGGTCGCGCGCCGTGACGAGCGCCTGCGCGACATCGCGCGAACCCTCGCGGAGCGCCACGGCGTGGAGGTGGGCTTCGCGGTCGCGGACCTCGCGACCGGCGCGGGCCGCGAGACGTGCCGCGACGCCATCGACGCGGTCGGCGGCGTGGTCGACACGGTGGTCCTCAACGCCGGGTTCGGCGCGCTCGGCACGGTGGCCGAGATCGGCCGCGAGCGGCAGACGGCGATGGTGGCGCTGAACTGCGAGGCGGTCGTCGACCTGGCGTGCCACGTGCTGCCCGGGATGGTGGAGCGCGGATACGGGACGGTGATCGTCGTGTCGTCGGCCGCCGCCTGGCAGCCGATCCCCTTCATGGCGACCTATGCGGCGACCAAGTCCTTCGAGCTCGCCTTCACCGAGGCGCTCGCCACGGAGCTCCGCGGGACCGGGGTGCGAGCGGTCGCGGTGTGCCCGGGGCCGACCGCGACCGAGTTCAACCAGGTTGTGGGCGCCGACCACGGGACGCGGTTCATCCCGCGCGAGTCGCCCGAAGGGGTGGTCGCGGCGAGCTGGCGCGCGCTCGATCGGGGCCGTCCCCGGGTCGCCACGGGCTGGCTGGCGCGCGTCACCACCGTGTCCGCGGCGATCCTCCCGCGCCGCGTCGTCGTCTGGGGAGCGGCAGCGGTCCACCGTCGGTTCCGAACCCACAAATCCGATTGAAGGTGGACGAGCACGGTCCGTAGAATCAAACAACCACGTGCCGTATCGGCGCGCAGCCTCTCATGACGACCACGCTGATTCCCATCGTGTGCGCCGTCGTGGCCGCCATCGCGGTCGTGGCGCTCACTCCGCTGGCCGCACACCTCGCGCGGGCCGTCGGGGCGGTCGCCGAACCGAAGGGTCGCAGCATCCACTCCGCGCCGACGCCGCTTCTTGGCGGCCTCGCGATCCTCGCCGGCTTCCTGATCCCGGTGATCTACTACCTGCCGACGTTCGATACGCAGGCCCGGGCGCTGATCGTGGGCGCGATCCTCATCGCGTTCGTCGGAGCCCTCGACGACGTCTTCGAGCTCAGCCCGCCGGTCAAGCTGCTCGGCCAGGCCTGCTGCGCGGTCATCCCCGTCGCCGCCGGGTTGACCATCGACCACATCACCCTGCCGTTCGTGGGGGTGGGCGACCTGGGCGTGGCGGAGTACCCGATCACGATCCTGTGGTTCGTCGCACTGGCGAACATGATCAACTTCACCGACGGCATGGATGGCCTCGCGGCGGGCATGTCCGGCATCGGCCTCACCACGTTCGCGATCCTTGCCGCCTCGCTCGACCGCGCCACCCCGGCGATCATCGCCGCGTCGCTCGCGGGCGCAGCGATCGGCTTCCTCGCGCACAACTTCCATCCGGCCCGGGTCTTCATGGGGGACTCGGGGTCGCTGCTGCTCGGGTTCGTGATCGCGGGCGTGGCGGTCGGCGGGGTGATGAAGAGCGCGGCCGCGGTCGCGATCGGCCTCCCGCTCCTCGTGCTCGCGATCCCGATCCTGGACACGTCGTTCGTGATCCTCAAGCGCCTGAAGCACGGGATGCCGGTGTACTCGGCGGACAAGAGCCATTTCCACCACCGATTCTTCACCATCGGCTGGAGTCAGCGGCGGACGGTCCTCGCGCTCTACGCTTGGGCCGTCCTGATGAGCGCCGTGGCGATCGTCGTCAGCGTCCGGGCGGGCGGCACGATCGGCGTGGCCATCGCGCTCACGGTCGCCGTGGTGGCCGGCGTCTACCTCGTGTACCTGCTCGAGATCCTCAAGTGGGGAGGCACCCCGGTCGTCGAGATCGTCCGCAGCCGTCGCGGCGACCGACCCGGGGTCGCGAAGCAGGTCGTGACCGCCGCCATGCGCGGTCGCGCGTCGCGCCCCGAGCGCTGACCCCGGCCGCCGCCGGCCGTCATCCGAACCCCAGCCACGTGCGTTCGCGAAGGTCGCCCAGCCCGCTGGCCGTGATCCCGCCGTCGGAGAGCGTGTAGAGGGCGTCCCCGACCACGAGTGATCGGCGCACCATGTTTCCGTATTGCGGGTCCATGGGGTGCATCACGCGCCCCAACTCTGCGATCCCGTCGCGCGCGACCCGCATCCCGAGCGCCCCGCTCTCGGGACCGGCCGGCACACCGGGCGAGACGGTGCCCGGCACCGTGTCGACGGCGACAAGGTCGTAGCGCTGGTAGGGGATCACGGCCAGTGAGCTCGCCGGCCACCACAGGAACGCGTGGTGGTCCCACTCGGCCTCCGAGTTGGCGCCGGGCAGCACGGCGCGCTGCAGTCGCCTGGGCGACGCCGGATCGGACACGTCGAAGAGCGACACCTGGAGGCCGGTTGCGCGGCCGCCGCCGTCGGCGTCCTGCCCGACCCCGATCAGGAGGTCGTCGCCGATGGGGTGGAGGTACGCCGAGTAGCCGGCGATCTTGAGCTCGCCCGCCACGCGGGGCGCCGCCGGGTCGGAGAGGTCGACGGTGTAGAGCGGGTCGGTCTGGCGGAACGTCACAACGTAGCCCGTATCGCCGATGAACCGCACCGCGTAGATGCGCTCCCCCTTGCCGAGCCCCCCGACCTGGCCGAGCTGGCGGAGGCGCCCACCCGCGTCGGCGAGCACGGTCACGTAGCTCTCGCTCGCCCGGCCGTCGCCGACGACCGCGTCGCCGCCAACGAGGCCGAAGCCCGACTGCGTTGTCGCGACCCGGAGGCGGCCCTCGTACTCCGACATCGAGAACTGATTCAGCAGGTGCCCGGTCACGGTGCCGCTGCCGCGGTAGCTCGTCTGTGAGCTGCTGCGGGTGTCGAACTTGTGGATCTGCGTGGTGTTGAAGGCAGCGGAGGTGCCGTCCTCACCGGGGGCGGCCCACCGATTGGTCGCCACGTAGAGGGCGTCGGTGGACGCGTAGACGTTCTCGCCGTTCGCCATGATCGCGTCGGAGTCGATCGGATCGAGACCCCGGGCCAGGTCGATCGTGAGGACCGTGAGGGTGCCGAGCCCGGAGTAGCCGGCGGGGCGGCTCACCGCGTCGCACGCCACCACGGACCGCGGCGCCGTGCGTCCCGCCGCCGACGTCACCGAGTATCGCGGCAGCCAGTCGTCCGCCGTGGTGCGCGCGACGGCATCGCGGTTCGCGGCGGCCGCGGCCCGCTCCGCCTCCTCGCCGGGCTGGGCGGGGGAGGTGAACGCGATGCCGGTCGGCGCCCCGGCGGAGACGACCACGCGCACGGTCGACCCGGTGAGCCGGGCGTTCACGTACCGAGCCTCGGTCGCCATGGTCTCGACGACGCGCATCGCCGCGATGTTCGTCACGTCGATCTCGATGAGCACCGACCCGCCGGGTGCCTGGAGGACCAGCGGCACGCCGGCGCCCGGCGCGATCTTCGCCGTCGGCGCGTCCGTCGCGGCCGGCATCGGGCGAACGGCGACCGGACCGTCGCCCATGACGAGCAGGCGGTTGCCGGAGACGAGCATGTCCCGTGCGAACGCGTCCTTCGGCATCGCGAGCGATCCCGCGATGCGGGGGGTCGGCCCGGACACGTCGACGGCGTAGAGCCGGTTCTTCGCGAGCGCGAAGATGCGGTTGCCGTCGGTCTTGACGATGTCGGGCTCGTCGACGCCCGCCTCCTGCACGTTGGTGGCGGAGAAGTCGACGCCGGGGGCCTTCGCCTCCGGCGCGGCCGCCTGAGGGGCGTCCATGGCGTCCGTACCGGAGGCGCTGCGGGATGCGAGCGTGACGATGCCGCCGCCGAGGCCGTACGGTCCGACGTCCTCGAGCGCGTGGGTCCGCGCGTACGCCGTCAGCGCCGCGCAGCTCGTGAAGCGCTCCAGCGTCGCCTCGGCAGCCGCCGCGGTCTCCACCCCAGCGCATCCGGCCAGCACCGGAAGCGCCGAGAGCGCCCCGAGCACCCCTACCGCCGCCGCCGGGCGGACCCACCGTCGCAGTCCCGCATGCCGCCCCATCTCGCCCTCCGTGTCGAAGTCGCCGTCTCTGGAGGCAGTACGCCGCCGCGCCGCCCCGCGTCACGGACGCTGCCTCGGCGGGCCGTCTGGGGCCGCGCCACTTGGCGCCCAAGGAACCCGGTGGCATCGCGGAAAACGGCCGGTCAGGTCGACCACTCCGCAGGCCGATTGGCCGTTGGCCAGGCGGCCACCGGCTCATCGGGCGCGACCGCGGGGGCGTGGGCAGACTACGAGCCATGCTCGAGCTCACACCGGACGAACTGCTCACGACCACCAGGGCGGTGCGCCGCCGCCTCGACTTCACGCGGCCTGTGTCGCGGGAGCTGATCGAGGAATGTCTCGAGATCGCACTGCAGGCGCCGACCGGCGGGAACCGTCAGCGGTGGTCATTCGTGGTGGTGAGCGACCCCGAGCGGCGTGCCGCCCTCGCGGAGCTCTACCGGCGCGGCTTCGACCACTACCGCACCGACGGCATCGACGGCCGCGGTCGGCGCGGCTCCACGCCCAACCCGGAGCAGGCACGGGTGCTGCGCTCGGCGCTCCACCTGCGCGACCACATGCACGAGGTGCCGGTCCTCCTCGTGCCGTGCATCCGGCCTCGCACCGACGACCGCCCGATCGTGGAGCAGGCCTCGGCGTTCGCCTCGATCATCCCGGCGGTCTGGAGCTTCATGCTCGCCGGCCGCGCACGCGGCCTCGGCACGGTCATGACCACGGTCCACCTCTTCCACGAGCGCGAGGCGGCGGAGACCCTCGGCATCCCCTTCGACACGGTGATGCAGGCCGGCCTCATCCCGGTGGCGCACACGATCGGCACCGATTTCAAGCCGGGCCGCCGCCGCGGGACGGACAACGTGGTCCACTGGAACAAGTGGGGCTCCCGGGAGACCGTGTAGCGTTCACCGGAGTGTCTGGTTCCCGAGTGCTTCGCATCGCGATGGTGACCGAGTACGCCTATCCGATCCTCGGGGGCATCTCGGAGCACGTGCATTTCCTCTCCCGCGAGCTCGTCGCCCTCGGGCACCAGGTCACGGTCGTCACCGGCCGGACCGGGCAGGCGCCGCGACTTGCGGAAGTCGACCTGGCGGCCGAGCGGGAGCACGGCTACCGCACGGTTCGTATCGGCCGCGCCCTGCCGGTGCCGTCAAACGGGTCCATCGCCCGGATCACCATCCCGCCGCGTCAACGAGCCCTCCTACGGATCCTCGACGGGCACGACGTGGTGCACGCCCAGGGTCTCGCGGGTTCGATGCTGCCGCTCCGCGCGATCGCCTTCAGCACCGCGCCGGTGAACGTCGGGACGTTCCACACCTACACGGAGGGCGGGCGCCACTGGGCCTACCGTGTGTTCCACAGTCACCTCACACGTTGGCTTGGCGGGCTCGATCGGTGGATCGCGGTCTCACAGGCCTGCGTCGACGGGCTGACCCCTGCCTTTCCCGGTGCGTACGACGTCGTCCCGAACGGCGTCGACTGCGAGCGATTCCGGCCGCTCGGGCACGACGAGACCGGTCCCGGGGGGCCGCCGCGCATCCTGTTCGTCGGGCGGCTCGAGCCCCGCAACGCGCTGGCCGACCTCATCCACGCCGGCGCGATTCTGCGCGATCGGGGCTACGACTTCGTCATCCAGGTCGCCGGCGACGGTCCGACCCGGGGGGGTAACGAGCGCCTCGCGGAACGGCTCGGCATCGCCGACCGCATCGAATGGCTTGGGCGCATCCACGACGAACTGCCCCGCCGTTACCGCGAGGCGACGGTCTTCGCCGCGCCCTGCACCCTGGCGTCATTCGGCGTCATCCTCATCGAGGCGCTTGCAAGTGGTACCCCGGTCGTATGCGCGGACAACGTGGGCTTCCGCGCGGTCATCCGCGACGGCATGCCCGGGAGGTTCGTGCCGATGCGTGACCCCCACGAGCTCGCGCGCGGGCTGGCGGAGGTACTCGACGACTCGGCGCTCCGGGCGGAGTGGTCGACCCGCGGGCGTGCGCTGACGGCTGAGCGGTACGACTGGCCGGGTGTGGCGCTTCAGGTCGAGGCGCTCTACCGGGAGGTGCTCGGCGATCGGGCAGCCGTGTTGCCGGCCGCTCCCGCGTCGGCGTTCGTGCGTCGCGTCACCGGCTGAAACTGGAAAAAATACCATTCGCGCGCTCGGGGGCAGGTGATTCGGAGCCCGTAACGCCAGAGATTTCTTCCAGGGACTTTGCGGTTTAACCGATATTTTGTTCGTAATCTTTCTCGTGGATTGCCCGTACTGACTACGGATTGAGGGTAAATCGGACCGCATCTACGGTCGATCCATCCATCGGGGTGGCGACACGGCGTTTCATGTCGTCACCCCAGCACGAGGGAGGTGATCGGATCGGAGACTGGCAGCTTGCCCCGCGCCGCCTGGTCCGTCGCCGCCCGTCCGTCACTCAAGTGCCGGCGCCTCAGGCGTCCGGACGAGCCTGCGAGGTGAGCGATGTCGGCTGACAATCACAGCCCCCAGACGGTCCAGGCGAAGGAGCCCGCGAGCAGCGCCTCCGTCGAGGAGATCATCCGCAAGCGGCTCGAGGATGAGCGTGCCCGCTTGATGGACGAGATGCAGGTCGCGATCCCGGTGGTCGAGCAGTTCGACCGGCCGGTCGAGCGCGACTTCACCCGTGCCGAGCGCGAACACACCACGATCCTGTTCGGCGGCCTCACCTGGAAGCACGAGCAGCTCATCCGCGGTGCGCTCGAGGGGCTCGGCTACAAGGTGCGAGCCGCTCGCCACGCCCGGACGTCGCCGCCTTCCAGCTCGGCAAGGAGTACGGCAACAACGGCCAGTGCAACCCGACCTACTTCACCGTCGGCAACCTCGTGCAGTACCTGCAGAAGCTCGAGACGGAGGGCATGTCCCGCCAGGACATCATCGACAACTACGTGTTCATCACCGCCGGCGCGTGCGGCCCGTGCCGGTTCGGCATGTACGAAGCCGAGTACCGCCTGGCGCTGCGCAACTCCGGCTTCGACGGCTTCCGCGTGCTGCTCTTCCAGCAGTCCGGCGGGCTCAACCAGTCGCGAGGCCGACGCGGGCCTCGAGATGAACGTCGACTTCTTCCTCGCGATCCTGAACGCGATGAACATGGGCGACCTCGCTCAACGACGTCGGCTACCAGATCCGCCCGTTCGAGATCGAGGAGGGCGCGACCGACGCGCGTGCTCGACGAGGCGATGGACGAGCTGCGACGAGGTCTTCCGCACCCGCGCAGCCGTAGCAGCTCGACGGGCAAGATGCGGCTCGCTCATGAAGATGACGCTCGGCGGCACGGCCGACATACGTCGGCAAGTTCCTCGACCAGCTCTTCGGCGACGAGCTACCTCGACGCGCTCCGAGGACGTCGCGCGACAAGCTCGACGCCGTCGAGGTCGACCGCACCCGCGTCAAGCCCATCGTCAAGATCACCGGCGAGTTCTGGGCGCAGACCACCGAGGGCGACGGCAACTTCAACATGTTCCCGTTCCTCGAGCGCGAGGGCGCGCAGGTGCTCGTCGAGCCGGTCGGCACCTGGATCATGTACATGATCCACCAGGCCAAGCAGACGAACACGGACCGCGCGGGCGTCGACGGACGAGGAGGCGATGCCGGCGGCGTGGCGCATCGACAAGCGCATGGCGCGAACTGCGTGGACCGCGCAAGAAGAACGCGCAGCTCACGCTCGCCGAGGCCATCTTCAAGCGCGAGTGGAACCGCCTGCGCGACGCGCTCGGCGGCATCCCGCACGAGCTCACCGACCAGTACGAGCTGCAGCGCATCGGCGCACCCGCTACTACAACTCGCGCGCCGGCGGCGGCGAGGGCCACCTCGAGGTCGCCAAGAACATCTACTACTCGAACAAGGACATGTGCCACATGGTGCTGTCCCTCAAGCCGTTCGGGTGCATGCCCTCCACGCAGTCCGACGGCGTCCAGTCCGCGGTCGTCAACCACTACAAGGACATGATCTACCTGCCCGTCGAGACCTCCGGCGAGGGCGAGATCAACGCGCACAGCCGCGTGCAGATGGCGCTCGGCGAGGCCAAGGCGAAGGCCAAGCTCGGAGATCGAGCGCGTGCTGGAGCGAGACCGGCGTCACGCTCGAGGAGGTGCGCGAGTACGCCGAGCAGCACCCGCGAGCTGCAGGCGGCCGCTCTACCAGGTGCCCCACGACAAGGGCGTCGATCGGCACCGCCGCGAACTTCGTGCTGCACGTCGCCGAGCTGATGGCCGCAGGAGGCCGGCGGATCGGCGAAGCGCGTCCCGGCCGGCGGGCGGCCCAGCATGATGGCACGACCACCAGCGCCTCTACATCGGGCTCGACGTCGGCTCGACCACGGTCAAGGCGGTGGTCGTCGACCCGGCGACCGACGAGATCCTGTGGCAGGACTACCAGCGCCACGAGACCAAGCAGCCCGAGAAGTGCCTCGAGTTCCTGACGACGCATCGAGACGGACTTCCCGATGCCCGCGCGACGCGATTCCGCGTGTTCATCACCGGCTCGCGGCGGCGGCGGGCATCGCGCCCGCGCATCGGCGCGAAGTTCGTGCAGGAGGTCAACGCGGTCTCGCTGGCGGTCGAGAAGCTCTACCCCGAGCGTGCGGCTCGGTCGATCGAGCTGGGCGGCCAGGACGCCAAGATCATCGTCTTCAAGGAAGACCCCGAGACCGGCAGCAAGAAGAAGATCCCGTCGATGAACGACAAGTGCGCCGGGCGGCACCGGCGCGGTCATCGACAAGATCAACGCCAAGCTGCAGCATCCCCGCCGACCAGCTCTGCGACATGGGCTACGACGGCATCAAGCTGCACCCGGTCGCCGGCAAGTGCGGCGTCTTCGCCGAGACCGACATCAACGGCCTGCAGAAGCAGGGCGTGCCGCCGGACGAGCTGATGGCCTCGCTGTTCGAGGCGATCATCGGCAGAACCTCTCGGTGCTGACGCGCGGCAACACGCTGCGCCCGCAGGTGCTGCTGCTCGGCGGCCCCAACACCTACATCCGCGGCATGCGTCGAGGCGCTGGCAGGCACAACATCCCGCACGATCTGGGAGGAGCGCAAGTACGCCGCTGCCCGAGGGCGTCGACCCGAAGGACGCTGATCATGGTCCCCGAGAACGCCCAGTACTTCGCGGCGCTCGGCGCGGTCGAGTTCGGCCAGTCCGAGGACGACGGGCGTCGGCGTCTACCGCGGCACGGAGCAACCTGCGCCACTACATCGACGTCGGCCGCGTCGAGGAGAAGGCAGGCGGCGGGCGGCAAGGGCCTCGCCGAGGACCGAGGACGAGCTCGAGGCGTTCCAGGAGCGCTACAGCCCGCAGAAGTTCACGCCCGGCCGCGTTCGCAGCCCGGCCAGGTGGTCGAGGCGCTTCATCGGGCTCGACGGCGGCTCGACCTCCACCAAGGCCGTGCTGCTCGACAAGGACCGCAACGTCCTCGTCAAGAGCTACCAGCTCTCCAAGGGCAACCCCATCGAGGACACGCATGGAGGTGCTCGGCCGAGCTCGAGCAGCAGGTCGCAGGACCAGGGCGCGACGCCTCGAGGTCCTGGGCGTCGGCACCACCGGCTACGCCAAGGACATCCTCAAGGACGTGCTGCGGCGCCGACGTGGCGCTGGTCGAGACCGTCGCGCACACCGAGTCGGCGCTGCACTTCTACCACGACGTCGACGTCATCTGCGACGTGGGCGGCCAGGACATCAAGCTCATCATCCTGAAGAACGGCCAGGTCAAGGACTTCAAGCTCAACACGCAGTGCTCGGCCGGCAACGGCTACTTCCTGCAGTCGCACGGCCGAGGGCTTCGGCTTCGCGGTCGAGGAGTACGCCGACATCGCCTTCAGCGCCGAGACGATGCCCGACGTTCGGCTACGGCTGCGCGGTGTTCATGCAGTCGGACATCGTCGACTTCCAGCGCCAGGGCTGGACAGCCGGAGGAGATCATGGCCGGCCTGGCCGCCGTGCTGCCCAAGAACATCTGGCTGTACGTCTCGCAGATCCCGAACCTCGCCGCGCTCGGGCACGAACTTCGTGCTGCAGGGCGGCACGCAGCACAACCTGGCGGCGGTCAAGGCGCAGGTCGACTTCATCGAGTCGCGCTTCACGGGCAAGGGCGTGCAGCCGCGAGGTCATCGTGCACGAGCACTGCGGCGAGTCCGGCGCGATCGGCGCGGCCTCGAGGCGGTGCGGCTCTGGGAGAACGGCCGCGCAGACCGAGTTCATCGGCCTGGACGCGGTGCGCGACATCACGTTCATCACCCACCGCAACGAGGACACGCGCTGCTACTTCTGCAAGAACAAGTGCCTGCGCACGTTCATCGACGTAACGGTCGAGGGCTCCGACGATCGACGAGTCCGAGCCGCCCGTCCAAGATCCAAGATCCATCGCCCGGCGTGCAAGCGCCTCATCGTCGGCAACTCCTGCGAGCGGGGCCTCGTCGAGGACGTCGAGTCGATGAGAGATCATCAAGAAGGGCATGGACGCGGCAAGGAGGCCGACCCCGAATTTCGTCGAGATCGCCGCGCGAGGCCGTCTGGCGCAGCCAGCAACCCGCCGAAGGTGGCCGACCCGCCCGCCGAGACGCGCGCTCACCGCCGCGGCCAGAAGCGCGCGCAACGAGCTCGTGGCCAAGCGCGAGACGCTGCGCATCGGCATCCCGCGGGTGCTCAACCAGTACTCGGTCAACCCGCTGTTCTCGGCGTACTTCGAGAGCCTCGGTGTGCCGCCGCAGAACCTCGTCTACTCGACTTCACCACCGAGGAGCTGTACAAGGCAGGGCGCCAAGCGCGGCGCCATCGACCCGTGCTTCCCGTCGAAGATCGGCATCCCGCACGTGCACAACCTGCTGCACGTGCACGCAGAAGAAGCCGCTCGACGTCATCTTCTTCCCGATGATCGACGCCCTGCAGTCGCACCTGGCGAAGCACGCAGGGCTGCCGCGCCTGCCCCACCGTCACGGCGACGCCGGAGGCGGTGAAGGCGGCGTTCACCAAGGAGGGCGACCTCTTCGCGGAGATGGGCATCCGCTACCTCAACACGTTCGTCAACGTCGACGAGCCGCGCCTGCTCGAGAGGCAGATGTTCGACGACGTGGAAGGACGTGCTCGGGCTCACGCGAGAAGGAGAACGAGCGGGCGGTCGAGGCCGGCTACGAGGCGCTCGACGGGCTTCGAGCGCGACCTGCGCGCGCGCGGCGCGCGAGATGCTCGACGAGCTCGAGCGCGAGAGACCAGCTCGGCGTCGTCGTGCTCGGCCGGCCGTACCACAACGACCCGGGCATCAACCACGAGATCCTCGACGAGTTCCAGAAGATCGGCTACCCGGTGTTCACGCAGGACTCGCCTGCCGATCGACGACGACATCCTGTGGCGCCTCTTCGGCGACGACGTCGAGCCGGGCGCATCTCAGGACCCGATGGACATCACGGACGTCTGGAAGAACTCGCTACTCCGAGAACACCAGCCGCAAGGTGTGGGCCGCCAAGTACACGGCCCGCCACCCGAACCTGGTGGCGCTCGAGCTGTCGTCCTTCAAGTGCGGACACGACGCCCCGATCTACGCGGTCGTCGAGGAGATCGTCCAGAAGTCCGGCACGCCGTACTTCTGCTTCAAGGACATCGACGAGAACAAGCCGACCGGCTCGATCAAGATCCGCGTCGAGACCATCGGCTACTTCCTGAAGCGCTACCGCGAGGACATGATGAAGCGCGACCGGCAGCTCGCCACCATCGACGAGCGGCTCGCCGAGCTGGAGCGTCAGCTCCGTGAAGAGCTCGGAGCCGACCCGAAGGTGCCGCTCATGGCCGGTGGGGAGGAGTAGAGAGGATTTGAGCACACAGGCGGCACGGGCCTCGGACAAGGTGCTGTTCGAGGTCTACCGGGAGGGGCATTACAACAAGACCTACCGGGTGGTGTACTTCACCGAGCTCGGCGACCACAACCGTGAGCAGGAGTTCAACCGGGCCCTCGCCGGTGACCACTTCTTCGACGGGTTCCTCGTCGGAGGTACGAAGGAGCGCGGCAAGGATGTCATCGCCGCGTTCCTGACCCGGCTCAACAACGGCGAGGAGCTTCCGTCCGACGTGTTGCGCAGCGAGCTGGGCGACCTGCTGGCCTGACGCCCTCTGGTGGCGCCCCATGAGGTGACGTAGCATCGCCCGCATGCACAGGCGGTGGCAGCCCGGGCCCTACGACCAGATGTCCGCGGAATTCCGCTGGGAGGTGCCGGAGCGCTACAACATCGCCACCGACGTGCTCGACAAGCACGACCCGGCGGCCCTCGCGATGCTCTGGGAGGACTGGAAGGGCGCCGAGCGGAGCTTGACGTTCGGCGACATGCAGACGCTCACCAACCGTACGGCGAACGCCCTGCGGGCTGCAGGAGTCGGAGAGGGCGACCGTGTCGCCGTCATGCTCCCGCCGCTCCCGGAGAGTGCGGCGACGTTCCTCGCGACGTACAAGCTCGGGGCGATCCTGCTGTCGCTGTCGATCCTCTACGGCGACGACTCGATCGTGCATCGACTGCGTGACTGCGGGGCGAAGGTCATCGTGACCGACGCGAGCAACGCCGACCGGATCGAGGGAGTCCGCGGTGACCTCCCGGAGCTCGAGGACGTGCTGATCGTCGACGGGGAGTTCGGCCGGGCGGTCGCGACGGCGTCGGACGTCTGCGCGACCCTCGACACCCCGGCCGACCAGGCCGCGCAGATCTACTACACGTCCGGCACCACGGGGCTGGCGAAGGGCATCGTCCACGCGCACCAGTACCTCCTCGCGCACAACGAGTTCGAGTACGTTCACGACGTCCGCCCGGACGAGGTGTTCCACTCGACCGGGGAGTGGGCGTGGATCGCGGGCATCGTCCCCGGCATCCTCGGGCCGTGGCGTTTCGGGACGCCGATCGCGGTGTACTGCCGCAAGGGCGGCTACGACCCCGCGCAGACGCTCTACATGCTCGAGAAGTACAAGGTCGGCAACCTCTTCGCCACGCCGACGGCGCTGCGGGCGATGGCCGCGATGGGGGATGTCGCATCGCGCTTCCCCGGCATCGACCTCCGCCTCGCGTGCGTCGCCGGCGAGCCGTGCAACCCCGAGGTCATCCGGTGGTTCCGGGATCAGTTCGGGGTGACCCTGTTCGACTAC
The DNA here is from genome assembly GCA_963777565.1 of uncultured Thermoleophilia bacterium. Lineage (GTDB taxonomy): Bacteria > Actinomycetota > Thermoleophilia > Miltoncostaeales > Miltoncostaeaceae > CALMEC01. The sequence goes on along the minus strand of CAVZQZ010000006.1, from coordinate 168,060 downwards.
TACGGCCTGTCGGAGAGCTACCCGCTCTGCTCGAACTTCCCGACGATGGAGGTGCGGCCGGGGTCGATGGGCAAGCCACTCCCGGGATGGGATGTCGCGCTGCTCGACGAGGACGACAAGCCCGTGCCGCGTGGCGAGAAAGGAGAGATCTGCCTGCGCGCCCGCTCGAACCCCCACTACCCCCTCGGCTACTGGGGCCGACCGGAGGACAGCGAGGAGGTATTCGGCGGGGAGTGGTTCCACACGAAGGACGTCGCTCGGCAGGACGAGGACGGTTATGTCTGGTACGAGGGGCGCAACGACGACGTGATCATCTCCGCCGGGTATCGGATCGGCCCGTTCGAGGTCGAGTCCGCCGTGGTTGCGCACCCGAGCGTGATCGAGGCGGCGGCCGTTGCCTCGCCGGACGGCGCCCGCGGGCACATCGTCAAGGCGTTTGTGCGCTTGCTGCCCGGCGTCGAGCCATCGGATGAGCTCGCTGACGAGCTGAAGGCTTTCGTCCGCGAACACCTGTCCGCGTACGCCTACCCCCGCGAGATCGAGTTCGTCGACGATCTCCCCAAGACGCTGACCGGCAAGATCCGCCGCATCGAGCTTCGCCAGCGCGAAGAGGAGCGCGCGAGACGCTCCTGAGGCCCAGCATGAGCGCGTGACCGGGTGAGCGACGCCGGGCCGCCCGCGCCTCATGCCGCGGGTGGGCGGCGTCGTTCCCGGTCAGGCGGCGGGTGGGGGACCGGTCGACCGTCGCACGGTGATCGGCACGGAGTGAGGCGGGACGGCGCGGGCGTGGGGCGGCCGAGCCATTCGCCGCCTCACCCGCGGGGGCATCAGCCTGCAGGGACGAGCAGCAGCGCGTTCTGCGACGGGTCCCTGACGAGGAGACCCTCGGAGCGCGGCTCGGGCTCCGCGCCGGCGTCGGCGGCCCAGCCGGCGACCCGATCGACCTCCGCCCGGTCCGGCAGCACGATCGTGGCGTGACGCAGTGACGCCGATCCGGGCGGGGGAGGGGTCGCGCCACGACCGGCCCAGACGTTCGCCCCGAGGTGATGGTGGTAGCCGCCGGCCGAGAGGAACGTCGCCTGGTCACCGTAGTGGGTCATGACGTCGAAGCCGAGCGTGTCGCCGTAGAAGCGGTCGGCCTCGTCGACGTCGCGTACGTGCAGGTGCACGTGGCCCATCGTCGTCCCGTCGGGCATTCCCGTGAAGTCCTCCGGCGGCGCGTCCGCGATTGTCCTGACGAGCGCGTCGACGTCGAGGGCGATGGTGCCCATGGCGAGTTGCCCATCCGGGCCACGCTCCCATGCTGAGCGAGGTCGGTCGGCGTAGATCTCGATGCCGTGGCCGTCGGGGTCGTACAGGTAGATCGCCTCGCTGACAAAATGGTCGCTCATGCCCGAGAGCGGCACCCGGTCCTCGGCGGCATGCACCAGCCAGCGTGCCAGGTCGGTGCGTTCGGGCAGCAACAGCGCGAGGTGGAAGAGACCGGTGTGGCCGCGAACCGGCTGTGCGCCTGGCTCCTCGTAGAGCACGACGAGGTCCTCGCCGCCGGTGCCGAGGGATGCGACGCGGCCTTCGCGCTCGTGCACGCGAAGGCCGATCTGTCGCCGCCAGTAGTCGAGCGAGCGCTCGAGTTGCGCGACAGTCAGGTGCACCGCGCCCATTCTGGTTGCCGGCGCGATGGTGCGACCGGTGCTCGAGTGCGTGCTCGTGGGGCTCATTAGTCGCTCACCTTGACGGTCGAGAGGTTCAGTTCGAGCTTCACCTTGTCACCGACGAGGAGATTGCCGGAACCGAGGACCTGGTTGAAGGTCATTCCGTAGTCGCCGCGGCTGATCTGTCCGGTGAGCTCGAGTGCGACCCGCTCGTTGCCCCACGGGTCGACCTCTCCACCCTGCACCTCCCCCGTCAGGCGCACCGGCTTGGTGACGCCGCGGACGGTCAGGTCGCCGTCGAGTTCGAAGGTCTCGTCGTCGATCGGCCGGAATGCGGTCGATGTGAACGTCACGTGCGGGTGGTGCTCGGCGTCGAAGAAGTCGGGGGAGCGAAGGTGGGCGTCGCGATCGGCCTCGCGGGTGTCGACCGACGCCGCGTCGACGGTACCGGTGACGGAGGTGGCCTCCGGTGCGTCGCCCACGACGAGGGCGCCGGCGAAGTCGCGGAACTGGCCCTTCACGGTGGCGATGCCCAGGTGCTTCACGCGGAATTCGATGCTCGAATGGCTCGCGTCGATGTTCCAGGTGCCGGTGGGGATGAGGGTGTTTGTGGTGGTGGACATTGGTGCGGTTCCTCCCTGGTCGTCGCCGACCGTTGATTCGTACCTATAGTGATTACGAATCAAACCGTAGCAATCGCGGTTACGGTTTGCAAGAATGGGGCGGGATGGGACGGCCGACCAACACCCAATTCGCTGTCGCGGTGCATGTACTGACGATGCTTGGGGCGCAGCCCGATGAGGTTCTGTCGTCCGAGGTGATGGCCGACAGCGTGGGCTCGAACCCGGTCCACGTGCGGCGCATCCTCGGCCGGTTGCGTGCCGCGGCGATCGTCGAGAGCCGCCCGGGGGTGCATGGTGGATGGCGGCTGCGGCGTCCCCGGGGTGAGATCACCCTGGCCGACGTTTGGCGGGCCGTCCAGGGCGAGGATCCGGTGCTGGGGTTGCACGGCGCCAACCCGGACTGTCCGGTGGGTCAGCGAATCCAGCGGGCGCTCGGCGCGCTCGATCGCAGGGCGGCCGACGCGGTCGAAGCCGAACTGGGGACCACCACCATCTGCGATCTGGTCCAGGAGACCGCGGCAGCGGATCTGGCGCACACCGCCTGACCTCGGCCGCTGGGTCACCCCGTGCGGGGTGGGTTCGAAGCGGCGGTCGGGCTCAGGCGATCATCGGAGTCCCGCTCCGCCGCGGGACGGCGGGTCGGAGGCCGGGAACGAGTCCATGGAGGCCTCGTCGACTGGGTCGGGTACTTCGGCCGCCGGGCTTGGCGGGTGCACGACCGCCGGCTCCGCGGGAGGAGCTTGCGTGCCCGGGGGTGCTCCGTCGCTTCGGTTGTCCATCGCGGATGCGGCCCGACCTTCGGGGCGAACGTCAGGGGCCCGACCTGCGACCGACTGTAGCGCGGCCCGCGCCGTCCCGGCGCATCACCACGGAGGACGGTCCTGGTGCCAGGCACCACGGCGGGAAGCCTGCGTTGCTGCCGCCAGGGGGTGCGCCTGGTGCCAGACACCCTTTGCTGCCGTCAGGGGGTGCGCCTGGTGCCAGGCACCCTTAACATGACCTTAACCATCGTAACGTGGGCGGTGGCGGTCGGCGTGGAGCTTCAAGCCTCCCTCCGTACGCCTCCCGCCCCGGAACACCGGGACTTACGGGCGTTTTTGGGATCGACGGACTGCGTTCGGCGGCGATCGCTGGAATCTCATACTTTTCCACGGTGTTCGTGGTATTTTGCCGCGCAGGTGGAGCCATGCACCCGGCGGGGGCATCCGCGACCGACAAAGGGAGTCCATGAGCGCGACCGAGTGGAAGCAACGACTGGCGGACCGCATGCCAGCCGACCTCGCGGAGGAGGTCGACATGTTCGAAGCGCAGATCGAGCTTCGCCGCCAGGGCAAGATCGAAGATCGCGTCTTCGCCGAGACCCGCCTGCGTCGCGGCGCCTACGGTCAGCGCTACGACAACGGCCAGCGCAACGACGGCGTCGCAACCCGCGCGCTCGAGTACCCGTCCGGTGAGCTCACCAAGGGTCCTGACACCGTCTGGGACGCGCCGGGGATGCTCCGGATCAAGATCCCCTACGGCGGCGTGACCCCCGAGCAGCTCGAGGTTATGGCCGAGCTCGCGGAGGAGTACTCCGACGAGATCCTCCACGTCACCACCCGCCAGGACATCCAGCTCCACTACATCCACATCGAGGACACGCCCACCATCATGCGGCGCCTCGCCGCCGTGGGGATCACCACCCGCGAGGCGTGCGGCAACTCGGTACGCAACGTCACCGCCTGTCCGGTCGCCGGCGTCTGCCGCACCGAGGTGTTCGACGTCACCGGCTACGCGGATGCGCTCACCCAGTTCCTGCTCGGACATCCGGACTGCCAGGACTTCGGCCGCAAGTTCAAGATCGCGTTCTCCGGCTGCGCCGATGAGGCGTGTGGCCTGGTGCGCATGCACGACTTCGGCGCCCTCGCCAAGATCAAGGTCATCGACGGGGTCGAGCGTCGCGGTTTCGAGCTCTACGTCGGCGGCGGCCTCGGGCACGAGCCCCTACCAGGCGAAGCTCTACTCGGAGTTCGTCCCCGCCGAGGAGCTCCTCCCGACGGCCCAGGCGATTGCCCGCGTCTTCGCCCGGCTCGGCGAGAAGCAGAACCGCAACCGCGCCCGAATCAAGTTCCTCGTCGCGAAGCTCGGCATCGACGAGTTCATCCGGCTCGTCGAGGAGGAGCGGGCGATCCTGCCGCACGACCCGCGCTGGACCGCCTACCTCCCGGACGTCGAGCGCTTCGACGAGACCCCGCTGCGCCCGCTCGCCTCACAGAACGGCCACCTGCCCACCGACGAGGTCGGCCGGTGGATCGCCACGAACGCCTATGCTCAGCGCCAGGAGGGGTACGCCACCGCCACCGTCGCGCTGCCGCTCGGCGACATCTCGTCGTGGCAGACCCGGCGGCTGGCCGACATCGCCCGGGCGTTCGTGGGCGACACCGTGCGCTTTACGGTCGAGCAGAACATCGTGCTGCGCTGGGTGCGCGAGTCCGACCTGCCGGCGCTGCTACGCAGCGCTGGCCGCGGTCGGGCTTGCCGAGGCGGGGGCCGGCACGATCCTCGACATCACGTCGTGCCCGGGCACCGACACCTGCAAGCTCGGCATCTCCTCGTCGCGCGGGCTCGCCGGCGAGCTTCGCGAGCGGCTTGCCGCGACGGCGTACGAGCTCGACGAGGCCGTCCGCGGCTTGCGGATCAAGGTGAGCGGCTGCTTCAACTCGTGTGGGCAGCACCACGTCGCCGACATCGGGTTCTTCGGCAACAGCCGCAAGATCGGCGGGCACGCCGTGCCGCACTTCCAGGTGGTCCTCGGCGGCAAGTGGCACGACAACGGCGGCGCCTTCGGACTCGCGATCGGCTCGGTGCCGTCACGCCGGATCCCCGACGTGGTCGACCGGATCACCACCCGGTTCGTCAGCGACCGGACCGAGGGCGAGAGCTTCCAGGACTTCTGCACCCGGATCGGCAAGAAGGAGCTCGCGGCGCTGCTGATCGAGGAGTTCAAGCAGGTGCCGCCGTACGAGGTCGACCGCACCCCGTACTCCGACTGGGGCGACCCCCGCGAGTTCTCCATGGGCGACCTCGGCATCGGCGAGTGCGCCGGCGAGGTCATCTCCCGCACCGACATGGAGCTCTCGATCGCCGAGAGCGTCGCGTTCGAGGCGCAACTCGCCCTCGAGGAGGGCGACCTTGTCCGTGCCGACGAGCGCTCCTACCAGGCGATGATCGCCGCGGCCCGCGGCGTGGTGGCGCTTGAGCTGCCGATCCTTCCGCCGAGTGACGACGACGTGGTGCGCGAGTTTCGCGAGCGCTTCTACGACACGAAGCTCTTCTTCGACCGCTTCGCCCACGGCAAGTTCGCCCGCCCGCTGTTCGCGCGGCACGAATGCGGCCCGGTCGAGGGAGCCGACGCCGTCCGCGAGCTGGTGGAGGAGACGCAGCTTTTCATCGACGCGTCCCACGCCTGCCAGATCCGGGTGGCGGAGGCACGCAAGCTCGAGGTGGTGGCATGAGGCTGCAACGCGTCTCCGTCGCCGTCCCGTTCGTCGGCGAGGTCGACCCGGAGGCCTTCGTCTCGGTGTTCCACGACTGGATCCGTCGCGGCGCCGTGGAGGGCCTACTGATCGATGTCGCACGGTACGGCCACGTGCACGAGGGCCCCGGGATCATGCTGGTCGGCCACGAGGGCGACTACGCCATCGACCTGCTCGGTGGCCGCACCTCGCTGCGCTACACGCTCAAGCGGGACGCGCCCGGCGCCCCTCAGGAGCTCGTCGCCAGGGCGCTGCGCCGCCTGACCGGGGCGATCGCCGAGGCTCGGGAGCTACCCGGCGTCGAACTGGACGAGCGCGAGGTCGACGTGCGCGTGTACGACCGGCTCCACGCGCCGAACACGCCGGAAACCGCGGCGACCCTCCCCGGTGAGATCGAGGCGGCGGTCGGCGAGGTCCTGGGCGACGTCACGGTGAGTTCGCGGCTGCTCGAAGATGATCCGCGCGAGCCCTTCGGGCTTCGCGTCTCCGTGGAGGGGGCGCCCGCGCTCGCCGGCTGAGCCCCATACGGTCTCGACCGGAGCGGCGCGGGGGGGTAGCGTGGTCGCACCGCGGATGCGCGAGGGGGTGGAGCACATGACCGGGAAGACCGTCGTTCGCGCATTGGTCGCGGCGCTGGCGCTGGGAGCCACGGCCGCGGCGGCTCCGGTGCCCGGCGTCACGAAGACGTCGACCACGATCACGACCGCCGCCGGCAAGCGCCCGCTGCACATGATCACGGTGACCCCAGGCGCCGGCGCGCACCTCGAGGCCATTTGGCTCGGCGGCGGTCCGGGACGCACCGGCACCGTCGGGAGCTTCATCACGCGCAACGCCAGGTCGCGGGGCGCCGTGGCGGGACTCAACGGCGACTTCTTCTTGCTCGGCGCCAAGGTGCCGTCGGGCAACCTGTTCATCCATCGTGGCCGCAGCTTCCTCGGCAACAGCGAGCGGGGCGCCGCGGTGTTCGCGGCCGACGGCAGCGTCGACATTGTCCCCGGCGACGCCCAGGGCTACCGCCTTATCACCCAGGGCGTGAAAGAGGCGATCTCCGGCAAGCCGGTCTACGTCGACAACGGTCGCGTCGGCAGCCTCGGTACGCTCGACCCGTATCAGCGCAACCCCGCCTACCACCGCTCCGCGGTCGGCCGGCTGCGGAGCGGTAAGACGGCCCTCGTGGTGATCGGCGGCGCGGGGCTCTCCGCTAAGCACTTCGCAAAGGCGCTGGTACGGCTCGGGTTCGTGGAGGCGCTCGGCATGGACATCGACTCAAGCGCCAACGTCAACTGGCGCGGGGCCTCCCTCAACCGCCCGAGCTACCAGCGGCAGATCCCCACGGGCATCATCGTCTTCCGGCCGGGTGGCTGATGATAAGCATGCGGACACTGCACGATGGGTGATCGCGAGCCTGACGATGATCGCGGCGGCGGCCGTCGTCGGAAACGCCTCCGCGGCGGCGCCGAAGGGAACGGTGGCCGGCAAGCTCGTCGGCATATCGCTCCCGTCCGCGGGCAGTGGCGAGGCGTTCGTGCGGGCGGTCAACCTCTCGACGTCCGAGATCGTCGGCCGAGCAGCGGTCAACCCCCAGGGCCGCTATTCGCTCAAGTTGCCAAAGGGCGCCTTCGAGTTGATCCCGAGCGTGGTCTCGCCCACCCGACGCCTCACTCCAAAGGTGGCGCGCGTCCACGCGAAGGCGGGTCAGCGATTGAGCATCTCGTTGCGGCGCGCGAGCGCGACCGCCCAGCTTCGGCCGATCGTCGGAATCCCGGACGACGCCTTCACCGGAGGGGTTGACCCCTTGTCCGTCATGAACAAGGGCATCATCGACATGCTGATCACCGATCTCGTGGCCGCTCCGGTGACTGACGCGTGCCACATCACGGTGGTTGAGCGAAGCGCCAAGTTCATGGCCGCGTACAACGTGGAACAGATGCTCAGGCGATCCGGCTCGGGGACCCGTCGACGTTCGCCAGGCCGGGACTCCTGACCCAGCCGACTCGCGGCATACGCGGTCGTCTGATCCTGACCGCCGATCGCCTTCGCATCGAAGCCGAGATCTACAAGTGGAGCAACAAGCGGACCGTCGCGCGCACCAGCGCGGAGGGCCCCGCAGACACGATCTTCGAGATCGAGCGCATCCTCGCCGAGCGGCTCGTCGCGAAGCTGTGCGAGCAGCCCGGCCCGATCACCGGCACGTTCAGCGGGCTCGTCGACGACGGCCAGGTACGGGGCCTGCCGACCCAGCTGAAGGGACGGTCGAGTTCGCACCCGCGCCGTTCAGTTTGGCCCCGGGCAGCGTGTCGTACGCCCACGTCGCCGGAAGGGGAGAGGCAAGCGACTGTGCCGTCAACGGCACCGGCGCCTTCGACTACAAGGCCCTCTTCGGCGGTCAGCCGGCGCTCGCGATGGCGGTGATCGAGGGCGCGAACGACACGTATCGCTTCTTCCTGAGCCCAGGGAGCACGGCGATCACCGCCTACCCTGTCGGGATGCCAGGACCCCGGCGACGAGGGCAAGGCCAAGATCTACCCGCTGCTCGCCGTGCACCTCCTCCCGCCCGCCGAGCTGACGACCCAGACGGAGGGCCAGTTCCAAGGCAACGGTGGTCAGCCGGGCTCGGCCTCCGACGGCGCCTACACCTGGGGTTGGAACCTCACATCCGGCTGACCGCGCGGCCGATCGGGACGAACGTCCCGATCCCAAACGTACCGGCGGTCAGCTCCCCCCGCCCGGACGGCGCCTGGGTATACTCCTCCGGCCTGCAGGCGGCGCGTGTTTCGCGCGCCCGCCTGTCAACGCCCAGGAGCTCATCATCACGGAGGCCCCGGATCGCACCGAAACGCCCGATGGGGCTGAACGCGAAGACGTCATGACGACCGCGACCTCCGCGCACCCCGCGCCATTTCGAGCGCGCCCCCTCGAGTTCGTCTTCTCCGCCCTCGGCCTGTTCGCCGCCGTGCTCTCACTGCCGTTCGTCCTCCTCCTCGGCGGGCCGGTCGGGGGGTGGTTCCTCGGTGTCGCGCTCTTCGCGGCAAGCTGGGCGGCCGGCCTCGCGATCGTCAAGGTCTCGATGAGCATGACGCCCACACAGGCGGTGGGGGTCTCCGGGATCTCGTTCATCGCCCGTGCCTGGCTCATCGTTGCGATCCTCTTCGTCGTCGCGAAGCAGGTGTCGGAGCCCGTCGGGCTCGCGGCTGCAGGCGTCTTCCTCGTGGCGTTCACGTTCGACCTGATGGGACGGATCATCCTGCATTCGATGCAGGTCAAGGGCCAGGCCCCGCCCCGCGAGGAGGGGCCGCTCCAGTGATGGGCGCCATCCGAGTACGCAGGCTCGCCACCATGGCGGCGGTGGCGCTCCTGAGCGTCCCCGCGCTCGCCAGGGCCGCTGCGGAGAATGATTTCAAGCCGCAGGACGAGTTCAAGCTCGAGCCGTATGTCGACATCCACATCGGCCCGCTCGATCTGTCGATCAACAAGGCCGTCATCTACATCTGGATTGCGTCCGCGATCGCGATCCTCTTCGGCATCTTCGTCGTCCGCGGCGGCCTCAAGATGCGCCCGACGAAGGCGCAGAACATCGCCGAGCTCGTTTACGACTTCGCCGACCACCAGATCGGGCGCCAGACGCTCCCCGTGAAATCCTTCGCCAAGTGGTTCCCGTACGTCGCGACGCTCTTCATCTTCATCCTGGTCAGCAACACCATCAGCTTCATCCCGCTGCCGTTCGGTCATGAACGCGGGGGGCTGGGGATCAGCTGGCTGCCCGACTTCGGCCTGTATGCGGCGACCGCGAACATCAACGTCACGCTCGCGCTGACGCTCTGCACGTTCTTTATCTACAACTACGAGGGAATCCGAGCGCATGGGGTGGTGGGCTACATCAGGACCTTCGTGCCGCACGGCGACATCAACCCGATCATGAAGGGCGTCGTGTTCGCGCTCGAGGTGCTGTCGAATGTGCTCCGGCTCGTGAGCCTCTCGGTCCGTCTGTTCGCGAACCTGCTCGCCGGGCACCTCCTCATCATCATGGCCGCCGGGTTCGGGATCCTCATCGGCAGCTACATCGGGATCGTCGCGGTCCCGTTCGGATTGTTCTTCTACTTCTTCGAGTGGGTCCTGATCGCGGGACTCCAGGCGTTCATCTTCGCGATGCTGAGCGGCATCTACATCGGCTTCGCAATCGAGCCGGCTCACTAACACACAGGAGGAAGCAGGATGGCCCTTGAGGGCAATGTCGAAAATGCAGCAAAAATCATCGCGCTTGGTCTCGCGACCGCTTTCGGTGCGATCGGCCCGGGTGCGGGCGTCGGTTATCTCATGGGGAAGACCGTCGAGTCCGTCGCGCGTCAACCCGAGCTTCGCGGCGACATCATGGGACTCATGTTCCTGGGCCTCGCCCTGACCGAGGCGATCACGTTCTACGCTCTCCTCATGGGCTTCGTGGCCTTCTTCATCGGCTGACCGCATGTTCACCTTGGACCACATCGGACTGATCAGCGCTGCGGAGAACCCACTGCTCCGGGCAAGTCCGGGTCTCATGATCTGGACCTTCGTGATGTTCTTCATCACGCTGTACATCCTCAAGCGGTACGTCTTCGGGCCGCTCTCGGCGATGATCGAGAAGCGGCGCGCCGGGATCGAGCAGAGCATCCAGGAGGCCGAGTCGAGCCGCGACGAGGCGGTTCGCCTGCTGGACGAGTACAAGACGCAGCTGGCGACCGCCCGCAAGGAGGCCGACGAGCTCCGCGACCGCGGCCGCCGCGACGGCGAGCGCGAGCGGGCGTCGATCGTGACCGCCGCCGAAGGACAGCGCGAGCGCATCCTCTCCGACACCCAGCAGCAGGTCGAGGCCCAGGGCCGACAGGCGCTGGCGTCGGTGCGAGACGACGTGGCCGGTCTCGCGCTGGCGGCGGCGGAGAAGGTCACCCGCAAGAGCCTCACCGATGAGGATCACCGCCGTCTGGTCGAGGATGCCCTCGAGGAGCTCGACCTGCAGAAGGGCGCGACCCCGGCGTGAGCGTCTCGGGGACCTACGCGGAGGCGCTCTACCAGGCGGCCGCCGAGAAGGGGGCCGTGGCGGACGTGTCGGCGGACCTCGCCGTGCTCGGCGACGTCCTCGCCGGCGACTCCGAGGTCGGCCGCGTGCTCGCCAACCCGCAGGTGGAGAGCCGCGTGAAGAAGGCTGCGGTTGCGGCCCTCGCCGGCAGCGTCAGCCCGCTCTCGGTCAACCTGCTGCAGGTGCTGATCGACCGGGGTCGGCTCGAGGACCTCGCGCCGATCGCCGCGTCGTTCGAAGAGCGCGTTGCCGATGCCGAAGGACGCATCCCCGTCGAGGTCATCACCGCGATCCCGCTGCCGGAGGATCTGCGCGCCCAGGTCGCCGCACGCATCCAGGAGCAGACCGGCAAGACCCCCGAGATCACCGAGCGCGTCGACCCCGAGATCATCGGCGGCCTCCTGCTCCGCGTCGGCGGGGTCGTGACCGACGCCTCCGTCCGCGGCCGTCTCGACGGCCTGCGCCGAAGCATTGCCGACGTACCCGCCTGACCACCCGACGAACCAAGGAACCGAGACAGAGCCGATGGAGCTTCGACCCGACGAGATCACAAAGGTCCTTCGCCAGCAGATCGAGCAGTACGCCGGCGCGATCGACACCGAAGAGGTGGGCACCGTCCTGCAGGTCGGTGACGGTATCGCCCGCGTGCACGGCCTCGAGAACTGCGTCGCGCTCGAGATGCTCGACTTGCCCCACGGCGTCACGGGCCTCGCCCTGAACCTCGAAGAGGACAACGTCGGTGTCGTGCTGCTCGGCGACGACGTGCTCATCAAGGAGGGCGACCCGGTCAAGCGCACCGGCAAGGTCATCCAGGTGCCGGTGGGTGGGGCGCTCCTCGGCCGCGTGGTCGACCCCTTGGGCAACCCGCTCGACGACCGCGGCCCGATCGCGACCGAGGAGTTCCGGCCGGTCGAGTTCAAGGCCCCGGGCGTGGTGCAGCGCCAGCCGGTGAAGGAGCCGCTCCAGACAGGCATCAAGGCGATCGACGCGCTCATCCCCATCGGCCGCGGCCAGCGGGAGCTCATCATCGGCGACCGCCAGACCGGCAAGACGACGATCGCGCTCGACGCGATCATCAACCAGCGCGGTCAGGACGTCGTGTGCGTCTACGTCGCGATCGGCCAGAAGGCGTCGACCGTCGCCCAACTCGTACAGCGCCTGCGCGACACGGGGGCGATGGAATACTCGATCGTCGTCGCCGCGACCGCGTCCGCCTCGGCGCCGCTCAAGTACCTCGCGCCGTACGCCGGCGCCGCGATGGGCGAGTACTTCTGCTACAAGGGCGGCCATGCGCTGTGCGTGTACGACGACCTGTCGAAGCAGGCCGACGCGTACCGCCAGATGTCGCTGCTGCTCCGGCGTCCGCCGGGCCGTGAGGCGTTCCCGGGCGACGTGTTCTACCTGCACTCACGCCTGCTGGAGCGCGCCTGCAAGCTGAACGACGAGCTCGGCGGCGGTTCGCTCACCGCGCTGCCGATCATCGAGACGCAGGCCGGTGACGTGTCCGCCTACATTCCGACGAACGTGATCTCCATCACCGACGGGCAGATCTTCCTGGAGAGCAAGCTCTTCTACCAGGGCGTCCGCCCAGCCGTGAACGTCGGCATCTCGGTCAGCCGCGTGGGCGGCAACGCCCAGATCCGCGCGATGCGCCGGGTCGCGGGCCGCATGAAGCTCGAGCTCGCCCAGTACCGCGACCTGGAAGCGTTCGCCCAGTTCGGCTCCGAGCTCGACGCCGCCACGCAGCGCACGCTCGCTCGCGGCGCCCGGCAGGTCGCCACCCTCAACCAGCCGGCCTTCGCGCCGTGGGCGGTCGAGGACCAGGTCGCGATCATCTTCGCCGCCAACCAGGGCCACCTGGACGCGATCGATCCGCTCGAGGTGCCGCGCTTCAACGAGGACCTGCGGTCGGCGCTTCGCGAGGAGGGCACGATCCTGGCGGCGATCCGCGACAGCCGCGACCTGACCGACGACGTCTCCGAGAAGCTCAACGCCTTCATCGTGAATTTCGCGGCGCAGCGCACCGGTACCCCCGTCGTCGCGGTCGAGGCCGAGACCGTCGTTGAGGAGGTACCCGAGGCGGCCGAGGAGCCGGCCGCGGCCTAATGGCATCCACGCGCGACATCAAGCGGCGCATCGAGTCGGTCCGCGGCACTCGGAAGATCACGCGGGCGATGGAGCTCGTGGCGTCCGCAAAGCTCCGCCGCGCCCAGGACCGGATCGAGTCGCTGCGCCCGTACGCGCAGTCGATGCGCAGGCTCATGGCCCAGGCGGCCCGTCAGAGCGGCAGCCTCAAGGGCATGCCGCTGCTCGAGGAGCGCGAGGAGCTGCGCCGCGGAGCGGTCGTGGTGATTACGGGCGACCGTGGCCTGGCGGGCGCCTTCAACGTAAACATCCTGCGGCGCGGGTTCGCGATCGCTGAGGAGATGCAGGCCGAGGGCGCCCAGGAGGTCGTGTTCGTCGCCGTCGGCAAGAAGGGCATCGGCACGCTGCGCTTTCGCGGTATGACCGTCGACCGCTCGTTTCAGGGATTCTCGATCAACCCGACGTACGCCGACGCCCAGCAGGTCGCCGAGCACCTTGTGGACCGCTTCACCACGGAGGGCGGGGTCGATCGCGTCACCCTCGTGTACAACGCGTTCAAGTCGGTGCTCGAGCAAAAGGTCACCGACGAGCAGCTCCTTCCCATCCCACGCCGCATCGTGGACGACGAGGACGACGTCGAGGACAACGAGTCGTCGCTCACCAAGGCGCTCGCGTTCTTCGAGCCGGAGGCGAAGGACTTCCTCGAGAAGCTGCTACCGGCGTACCTCGACACCACGATCTACCGCGCGCTCCTGGAGAGCGCAGCGGCCGAGCTCGCCGCCCGTCGGGCCGCGATGCGCAATGCCACCGACAACGCCGGTGAGCTGATCGACGCGTATACCCTCGCGATGAACCGGGCCCGCCAGGCGGCGATCACCCAGGAGATCCTCGAGGTCGTCGCCGGCGCCGACGCACTCAAGTAACCGCAACCCGACGGACGGACTCACGAACATGGCTTCGAACGGAACAACCGGGAAGATCCTCGAGATCAAGGGCGTCGTGCTCGACGTCCGCTTCGGCACGGATCAACTCCCGGCGATCTACAACGCGCTCGAGATCGTGCGCGCCGACGGCTCCCGGCTCATCGCGGAGGTGCAGCAGCACCTCGGCGACGACCGCGTCCGCGCGGTGGCGCTCGACACCACGGACGGCCTCGCCCGCGGCACCGACGTGACCGACACCGGGGCGCCGATCTCCGTTCCCGTCGGCGAGCAGACGCTCGGCCGCATCTTCAACGTGCTCGGCGACACGATCGATGGCGGCGAGGCCATGAGCGCCTCGGGCCAGCGCTGGCCGATCCACCGCCCGGCCCCGGCGTTTGACCAGCTCGACCCGACGGAGCAGATCTTCGAGACCGGCATCAAGGTCGTCGACCTGCTCGCCCCGTACGTGAAGGGCGGCAAGGTCGGCCTGTTCGGCGGCGCCGGCGTCGGCAAGACGGTGCTCATCCAGGAGCTCATCCACAACCTCGCGAAGGAGCACGGCGGTCTGTCCGTGTTCGCCGGGGTGGGGGAGCGCACCCGCGAGGGCAACGACCTGTGGATCGAGATGAAGGAGTCCGGGGTCATCGACAAGACCGCGTTGGTGTACGGTCAGATGAACGAGCCGCCGGGCGCGCGTCTGCGGGTGGCGCTGTCGGGCCTCACGATGGCGGAGTACTTCCGTGACGAGGGCGGTCAGGACGTGCTCTTGTTCGTCGACAACATCTTCCGGTTCGTCCAGGCGGGTTCCGAGGTGTCGGCGCTCCTCGGGCGTATGCCGAGCGCCGTGGGCTACCAGCCGACGCTCGCGTCGGAGATGGGCGACCTGCAGGAGCGCATCACCTCGACCCGCAAGGGCTCGGTCACGTCGGTGCAGGCCATCTACGTGCCCGCGGACGACCTCACCGACCCGGCACCGGCCGCGAGCTTCGCCCACCTCGACGCGACGACCGTGCTTTCGCGGTCGATCGCCGAGAAGGGCATCTACCCGGCGGTCGACCCGCTCGACTCGACCAGCCGGGCGCTGTCGGCGAACGTCGTCGGCGAGGAGCACTACGGCACCGCCACGCGGGTGCAGCAGATCCTGCAGACCTACAAGGACCTCCAGGACATCATCGCGATCCTCGGTGTCGACGAGCTCACCGACGAGCAGAAGGTCACCGTGTCGCGGGCCCGCAAGATCGAGCGGTTCCTGTCGCAGCCGTTCCACGTGGCCGAGGCGTTCACCGGGCGCCCCGGCAAGTACGTGCGCCTCGAGGACACGGTCCGCGGCTTCCGTGAGATCGCCGAGGGCAAGCACGACGACGTCCCGGAGGGCGCGTTCTTCCTCGTCGGTGGCATCGAGGAGGCGCTGGAGCAGGCCGAAGAGATGGCGAAGGTCGGCTAGCTCCGGATGAGCACTGCCGTCCACACAGAGCGCAAGCGGCTCGGGGTGAGGTTGCTCACCCCGGAGGGACCGGTGTTCGAGGGCGCCGCCTACATGGTCATCGCCCCGAGCGTCCTCGGCGAGGTCGGCATCCTTCCACGGCACGCTCCGCTGATCGCGTTCCTGAAGACCGGCGAGACCCGGCTGAAGCTCGCGGACGACACCGAGCGGGTGTTCGCCACGACGGAGGGCTACCTGTCAATCGAGGAGGATCAGGTGCTGATCCTCGTCGAGCAGGCCGACGACGCAACGACGATCGATCGGGCGAGGGCCGAAGCGGCGCTGCGCCGCGCAGAGGAGACGCTCGCGAGCGTGGGCGACGACGACGTCGCGCGCGTCGCGGCCGAAAGCGCCCGCCGCCGGGCCGAGAACCGCCTGCGGGTCACCGACAGGGGCGGCACGCGCTCGAGCGGCTCGGCCGCCGGCCACTCGCCCCAGGGTTAGTCAGACGAGAGGACGGAGCCCCGCGCCCGCCCGAGGCGGGGCCGCGGCGGACGGTGTCTCGTCGGCAGGGCCGGGCGCTCGTGTGTCCGGGATTCGCACCGGGCGGATATCGCGTCCCCGATTCGCAGCGGTGAAGAACCGTTCCCGGGCTAGTTGGTACTCGTCCCAGCCCGCCTTGGGCTGAGTGTCCCAACACACGTCGTTGCTCATGGGATTCCCCTCATGACGTGGGTGATGAGGTCTTCCGGCGCGAAGCGTGGCCTCGCGCCGGACGTGGGTGGTTGGTCAGACGAGGTTTGCCCAGATCGTCTTGGGGTTTAGGAACTTCTCGAGCGCGGCGCGCCCCGCGTCGCGACCGTAGCCCGACTGCTTGAACCCGCCGAACGGAGCCACCGCGTCGTACTGGTGGTAGGTGTTGATCCAGACGGTGCCCGCGTTGAGCGCGGCGGCCACGCGGTGGCCGGCGCGCATGTCGCCCGTCCAGACCGCCGCCGCCAGCCCGTAGTCGGTGGCGTTTGCGCGCGCCACCGCCTCCTCGACCGTGTCGAACGACTGTGCCACGACGACCGGGCCGAAGATCTCCTCCCGACAGACCGCGACGTGATCGGGCACGTCGACAAGCACGGTCGGCTCGAAGAAGTAGCCGTCGCCGGCCGGGGCTTCGAACCGCCCGCCGCCGGATGCGACTGAGGCGCCCTCGGCCCTGCCACGGTCGACGTACCCGGAAACGCGTTGGAGCTGCTCTTGCGAGACGAGCGGCCCGAGCGTTGTGGCCGGATCGAGCCCGGGTCCCGGAACGAGACTGCGGCCAGCGTCCGCGACTGACTCGACCAGCCGATCGAAGGCGGTGCGGTGGACGAGGAGGCGCGAGCCTGCCGAACAGACCTGGCCCGAATTGAAGAAGATCGCCTGCGCCGCAGCCGCCGCGGCTGCGTCGATGTCGGCGTCGGGCAGCACGATGTTGGGGCTCTTGCCCCCGAGTTCGAGAGAGACGCGCTTGAGCGTTCCGGCCGCGGATCGGGCGACTTCGACCCCGGTCTCACGGGAGCCTGTGAACGTGATCAGGTCAACGTCCGGGTGACGCACGAGCGCCGCTCCCGCCCGCTCGCCGAAGCCGGGGCAGATGTTGACGACGCCCTCCGGGATGCCGGCCTCGAGGATCAGCTCACCAAGGCGCAGCGCCGAGAGCGGTGTCTCTTCGGCCGGCTTCAGCACGAGGGTGCAACCTGCGGCGAGGGCGGGACCGAGCTTCCATGCCGCGAGCAGAAGGGGGAAGTTCCAGGCGATGATCGCTCCGACGACGCCGACCGGTTCGGAGCGGACGTAGGTGAGCATGTCCGGTGCGGTCACGGGGAGGACCTGCCCCTCGATCTTGGTCGGCCACCCCGCGAAGTAGCGCAGGTGCTCGATCGCGAGCGGGAGGTCGACGGCGCGTGCATAGGTCACCGGCTTGCCGGAGTCCAGGCTTTCGATCTGCGCCAGTTCCTCGGCGTTGTCGGCGACGAGATCGGCGAGCCGCATCATCAAACGCGCCCGCTCGCTCGCGGGGATGCTCCGCCACGGCCCCTCGAACGCCCGGCGCGCGGATCGAACCGCACGGTCGATATCGACCTCGCCGGCTTCGGCAACGTGCGCGAGCGGCTCGCCGGTTGATGGGTCGAGCGTCGCAAACGTCCGTCCGTCGGCCGCGTCCACCCATTCGTCTCCGATCAGCATGCGCCGCGGTGCCTCCGGGATGGAGCGTACGCCGGGGAGCACGTCGATCCCTGGGATGTCGAGAACGGTCATTGCAGGTCCTCCCTTTCATCGAACTGCGGTCGAGCCCGACGGTAAGCCGGGGCGACGGATCGCGAAATCGGGAGAAGCCCTAGTCCGCAGCCCCGGGCCTTCACGCGAGGTCGGGGAGCGCGTACGTTGTCGTCCGACATGGACGATTGAGGTGGCGATTTGGAGGTGACCCCCGTACTCGGGGCCGGCGTGGCGGTTCACCAGCCACGCCTCCTCGTTGGAAGGGACGCGGAGCGGGCGATCATCTCGGCCGCGCTCGATGTCGCCCGGGGGGGCGAGAGCTGCGCCCTCGCCCTGGTCGGGACCGCGGGGATCGGGAAGACCTCGTTGCTCGTCGCGGCGGAGGAGCAGGCGGAAGGTTTCCGGATCGTGCGAGCCCGGGGAGTGGAGCAGGAGGCGGAGATGCCATTCTCCGGACTCCACGAGCTCCTCGCAGCAACGATGGGCGAGGTCCGTGGATCGGCGCCTGCTCATGTCAAGGTCCTCGAAGGCGCGTTCGGCACCGGCCGATCCGTGGGAGCCGATCGCTTCGCGATCGGCGTGGCGACGCTCAACATCCTCGCCGCCCTCGCGGAGCAGCGGCCGATACTCGCCGTGATCGACGACGTCCAGTGGATCGATGTCGCCTCAGTCGAGGCATTGCTCTTCGCGTCGCGGCGCCTGAGGAGCGAGGGCGTCGTGCTTCTCATCGCGGGACGGGAGCCGCCGGCGGGGACGCGCCGGTCCGGCGTCCTTGAGCACCATTTGGAAGGGTTGGATCACGACGCCGCGCGTGCCCTGCTCGAGATACACACCGAGGGTGCCGTCCCGTCCGATGTCGTATCGGCGCTCGTCGCGGCGACCGGCGGCAATCCGCTCGCACTCGGCGAGGCCGCGCGGCGGCTCGATCCCCTCCAGCTCATCGGCGCGGTCGCCTTGGACGACCCTCCGGCTGTCGGCCTTCAACCTGATCTCGCCTTTTCGTCGACCGTGGCGGCCCTCCCTGCGCCAACACGTCGCGCGCTCGGTGTCATGGCGGCGCTCGGGCGGCCGGGCGGCGGGAACGTGCTGAAGCTCGCGCTCGAGGGACACGGTCTCCGCCTGGCCGATCTCGAGCCGGCCGAGGCCGCGGGAGTCTTGATGCCACTCGGCGACCGTGCCGAGTTCGTTCATCCGCTGTTCCGGAGCGCCGCCTACCACGGTCTGGAGCCCGCGGCTCGTCGAGCGGCGCACGCCGCGATCGCACGAGCGGGCGGTCTCGGCCGGCTCGGAGACGCATGGGCTTGGCACCTCGCCGCGGCGACCACCGGACCGGACGAGGATGTGGGGTCCGCGCTCGAGACGGTCGCGAAACGCCAGCGGGCGCGTGGCGGCGCCCTTGCGGCCTCTCGCGCGTTCGCTCGCGCTGCGGGCCTCACCGCCGACCGGGCGACCCAGCTTCGGAGGCTCATCGCCGCGGCAGGTGCCGCGCAGGAAGGCGGCAACACCGCGGCAGCGGAGTCGCTTGTCTTCGAAGGCCTGGCGATCGCCGGCGACCCCACGTCTCGAGCAGAGCTCCGCTGGATCCTTGCTCGAATCGCCGCGTCACAAGGGCGCCTCTCTGCCGCACGAGGAGTGCTCGTGGAAGAAGCAACACGCCTCGAGGCGTGGAACCGCCAACGCGCGTCGCTCATGCTCATCGACGCGGCAATGCCGGCGTTGTGGACGTTCGAGATGGACCCCGGAGTCCCGGATGCCCGCCGGGCGTATGCGCTCTGTCGGGCGCTCGGATCAGAGGCACAGGCCGAGGCCGCCATCGTGCTGGCGATGGTGCTGCTCGGACGGCTGGACGAGGCACGCCCCTTACTCGAACGATGGCGGCAGCGCGTCGAGGAGGCGGATGCGCCGCTTGAGGGCGAGCATCACGCGCTCGGTCTCGCGCGGGTGCTGTTGTGGACCGACCGCGTCACGGCTGCGCGTCACGTCCTGGGCCGACTGACACAGACTGCGCGTGAGCGGTCGCCGTCGGAGCTCCCCCTCATCCTCGAGGTGACAGCCGACCTCGAGTGGCGGGCCGGTCGCTGGAGCCACGGTCATGCTGCCGCGGCCGAAGGGGTCGAGCTCGCCGAGGCGATGCATCAGACGCTCGCCCTTGCGCGATGCCTCGCTGTTCGCGCCCGGTTCGACGCGGCGACGGGTCGCATCGAGGACTGCTCCGAGGCCGTGGGGCGGCTCGGTGCGGTGCGATCCGCCATCTCGTCCGAGCCTTGGACTCGCGGTCTCGAGCTGCCAGCCCTCGGACTCTCGGCACTGGCAGTCGGCGACGTTGACCGGGCGGTCGAAGTGTTCTCATCCGTCGTCGAGCTCGCCGATGGGCGTCAGGTTCGCGATCCGGGGGCGGCTCCCCATCGCGGTGATCTGATCGAGGCGCTCGTCAAGGCGGGTCGTGTGGAGGAGACACGACGAGTATTGGATGCGCTCGAGCAGCGCGCGACCGAGGCGCAGCGACCCGGACCGCGTGCGATCGCCGCACGTTGCAGAGGGCTCACCGGTACGGGAGACGACTTCGAGGGACACTTCGAGCGGGCGCTGATCGAGCATCGCCTGGCTTCCGATCCGTTCGAGGAGGCTCGGACGAATCTCTTGCTCGGCGAACGGCGACGGCGTGCCAGACGTCGTGGCGACGCGCGCGCGCCCCTGAGATCTGCCCTGGCGACCTTCGAAGCGCTCGGGGCTGTGCCCTGGGCTGAGCGTGCCCGTTTCGAGCTCAACGCCACCGGCGAGTCGGTCGGGCAGCGACGCAGCGCGTACGAGGAGCTCACCCCCCAGGAGCTCAGGGTCGCGCTCGCCGTCGTTGACGGCGCGACGAATCGCGAGGCCGCAGCCTCCCTCTTCCTGAGCGTCAAGACGGTGGAGTACCACCTCACGAAGGTCTACGAGAAGCTCGGCGTTCGCTCCCGGACTCGACTCGCGCGGCTCCTGACCACACAACCCGGTCCGCCCGGTTCCCCAGCTGACACGGAGCCGATCCGCGATCCACCCCCCTGATTTCGCGGTGACGCCCACACGGCGCCACCGGACACCCGTGTCCGATTCCCGCCAGAATCTGGCCGCGGCGTGCGCAATGATGCATCTGTGATTCCCGAGCGCGAGCAATGCATCCGAGCGTGCCAGAGCCGCGACGCGCGGTTCGACGGGTGGTTCATCGTGGGCGTCGCGTCGACGGGCATCTACTGCCGCCCCTCGTGTCCGACCCCGGTGCAGCCCAAGCCCAAGAACATGCGGTTCTACGCGTCGGCCGCCGCAGCCCAGCGCGCGGGGTTTCGTGCCTGCAAGCGGTGCCGCCCCGACGCCTCGCCCGGCTCCCCCGAGTGGAACGTCAGGGCCGACCTGGTGGGGCGCGCGATGCGGCTCATCGCCGACGGCGCCGTCGACCGCGAGGGGGTGCCGGGCCTCGCCCGCAGGCTGGCGGTGTCGGACCGGCACCTCAATCGCCTACTCATCGGCGAGCTCGGCGCCGGGCCGCTCGCGCTGGCCCGGGCGCAGCGGGCTCAGACCGCTCGCGTGCTCATCGAGACCACAGCGATGCCGTTCGCCGAGGTCGCGCTCGCGGCCGGATTCCGGAGCGTCCGGCAGTTCAACGACACGATCCGCGAGGTCTTCGCCGCCCGCCCCGGCGAGCTCCGGCGTGCGCGGTCCGGCGGGACATCGCCCGCGCCCGGCGCCGTCACCGTCCGGCTGCCCTTCCGCCGTCCCTACGACGCGGGAGCGCTCCTGCGGTTCCTCGGCGACCGGGCGGTCGCCGGGGTGGAGGAGTGGGACGGCGAGAGCTTCCGGCGCACGCTGGACCTGCCGCACGGCCGCGGGATCGTCGCGCTCCGAGTGGACGATGGGCACGTTCAGTGCGCGCTCGAGCTCGACTCGGTGGCCGACACCCAGGCGGCCGTCCAGCGGTGCCGGCGCCTGCTCGACCTCGACGCCGACCCGATCGCCATCGCCGACGTGCTCGGCGCCGACGACGCGATCGGCGGGCTCGTCAGGAGGCGGCCGGGGCTTCGCTCGCCCGGCGCGGTCGACGGCTCCGAGGCGCTCGTTCGGGCCGTCGTCGGGCAGCAGGTGTCCGTGGCCGGCGTACGCACCGTGCTCGGGCGCATCGCAGCGCGGCTCGGCGACCCCGTCGACGACGCGGGCGGCTCGCTCAGCTCGACGTTCCCGTCCGCGGGAGCGATCGCGGAGGCTCCCGACGAGGTGCTGCCGCTGCCGGCGGCGCGGCGGCGAGCCCTGCGGGACGCGTGCGGCCGCGTGGCGAGCGGCGAGCTCGAACTCGATGCCGGCGGCGACCGGGACGCGGTGCGCCATGGTCTCGTCGGCGTGGCCGGCATCGGCCCGTGGACCGCCGAGTACGTCGCGATGCGCGCCCTCGGCGACCCCGACGCGTTCCCCGCGAGCGATCTCGGCGTGCGTCAGGCGCTTGCGCGTCTCGGTGCCGGAACCTCGCCGCGCGAGGTGGCGCAACTCGCTGAGCGTTGGCGCCCCTGGCGCGCCTACGCCACCCATCATCTGTGGACGACCCTCGGAGGTGACTGATGATCTACCAGACCACAATGCAGACGCCGATCGGCGAGCTCGTGCTCGTCGCATCCGGCACCGGCCTCCGTGCGATCCGCCTGCCGCTCGGAACGCGGCCGGCCCGGCGCGCCGATGACGACGCCGACACCGCGGTCCTCGCCGAGACCCGCCGGCAGCTCGATGAGTACTTCCGTGGCGAGCGACGCGACTTCGACCTTCCGCTGGACGTCGAGGGCAGCCCGTTCCAGCGCGAGGTGTGGGACGCCCTCGCGCGCATCCCGTACGGGGCGACGGAGAGCTACGGTCAGCTCGCCGAACGGGTCGGCAGGCCGGGGGCCGCGCGGGCCGTCGGCGGGGCCAACGGGCGCAACCCCCTGCCGATCGTCGTGCCGTGCCATCGGGTGATCGGCGCGAGCGGGGCGCTCACCGGATACGGCGGGCCGAGCCAGGAGGGCATCGCGATGAAGCGCTGGTTGATCGACCACGAGACCGCAGCCGCTGCAGCCGGGTAGGGTGCGGGGTCGCATGACCCCGCTCTCGGTCCTCGATCTCACCCCGGTGCCGGCTGGCGCGACGGCCGGCGACGCGATCCGCAACACGGTCGATCTGGCCCGCCTCGCCGACCACCTCGGATACGCCCGCTACTGGGTCGCCGAGCACCACAACGCGCCCGGCATGGCGTGCCCGGCGCCGCCCGTCATGATCGGGCACGTCGCCGACGCCACCGAGCGCATCCGCGTGGGGTCGGGCGGCGTGATGCTCCCGAACCACAGCGCCCTGCACACGGCGGAGACGTTCCGCGTGCTCGAAGCGCTCCACCCCGGGCGGATCGATCTCGGCATCGGCCGCGCCCCCGGCACGGACCCCACCACAGCCTTCGCGCTGCGGCGGGGCGCACAGGACGCGAATGACTTTCCGAGCCAGCTGGCCGAGCTCTTCGCGTTCGCCGGCGGGGGATTCCCCGACGACCACCCCTACCGGACGGTACGCGCCGAGCCCGCGGAGCTGCCGCTGCCGCCGGTGTGGATCCTGGGATCCAGCGAGTACGGGGCGCAGGTCGCGGCAGCGTTCGGCCTGGGGTTCGCGTTCGCGCGGCACCTCAACCCACGCGGTGCGGCCGACGCGATTCGCCGGTACCGCGAGGAGTTCCGGCCGTCGGCGCAGCGCTCGGAGCCGTACGCGATCCTGACGGTGTCGGCGATCTGCGCGGATCGGACCGAGCGCGCGCAGGAGCTGGCGCTGTCGCTCGGGTTGGGCGTGGTTCGCATGCGCCAGGGGCGGGCCGGCAAGCTGCCCACCCCGGAGGAGGCGGCCGCGCACGCGTGGACCGAGGACGAGTCGGACCAGCTGCGACGGTACCGCCGCGCCCAGGTGCTCGGTACGCCGGCGGAGGTGCGGGACGGCATTCTCGAGTTGGTGCGCGACACCGGCGCCGCCGAGGTGATGGTCATGACC
Organism: uncultured Thermoleophilia bacterium; assembly: GCA_963777565.1. Classification (GTDB taxonomy): domain Bacteria; phylum Actinomycetota; class Thermoleophilia; order Miltoncostaeales; family Miltoncostaeaceae; genus CALMEC01. Next base: position 144,512 of record CAVZQZ010000006.1, on the reverse strand, counting down.
ACCGTGCACGACCACGGGGAGCGCAAGCGCTCGTACGAGCTCATCGCCGACGCGTTCGGCCTCGCACGCGGCAGGGAGGCCGCATAGGCCGGCGGTTGTGGCGCCGCCGGCCCGTTCTGCAAGCGGGTTTTCAGCCGTACATCAGCGAGCCGGGGGTCGTGAGGAGCTCCCCCGTCTCGAGCCAGGTCTTCAGGCCGGAGAGGATCATCGGCCAACCGCCGTACAGCTCGTTGTTGGCGCCCTCGCGAAGCTGATCGTGGGTCACCGTGAGGCGGCACGAGTCGGCGACGGGCTCGATCTCCCAGATGACGCGTGACGTCCCCTCGGCCTTCACCTCGTCGCTCCAGAGCGCGACCATTGTCTGCACGAGACGGCGCGGAGGATCGACCTCGAGGACTTCGCCCTCGCCGAGGAGACCGGCGGGGTGGTGCATCTCGACGCGTGAGCCGGGTGTCCAATCCGAGGTGACCCGGGCCCCGAACGTGTACTTGCTGCGGATCTCGGGGTCGGTGATGGCGTCCCAGAGCCGCTCCGGGGTGGTGCGGATGTAGATCTCGAATACCTTCTCCATGGGAGTCTCCAGTCGAGTTTTCAGGCCGCTGAGCCCCTCGGCCCAGGGCTCGGCGTACTTGCTCACCCAGCGGTCGTGGACGAGCCGGATCGGGACGGGGTTGAGGAAGTGCAGCTTCTCGCGGCCCCGTCGCTTGGTGACCACGAGGCCCGCCTCCTCCAGCTGCTTGAGGTGCTTCATGACGCCGAATCGGGTCATGGCGAAGCGCTCCTCGAGCTCGCCGAGCGTCTGACCGTCGTTCCGGAAGAGCTCGTCCAGCAGGGTGCGTCGGGTCTGATCGGCGAGGGCTTTGAACACCGCGTCCATGCCCCGAGAATAGGTGACTAATTAGTCACATGTCAACCCTGAGGGGTGAGCGAGGGGGAGCGTCGTCAGGCGACGCCGACGATGGACCGCATGAGATCGCCGAGGCGGCGTGTGCGTCGGTCGTCGGCGCCCATGATGCGGATGCTCCAGCTCGTGACCGCGGGGACGTCGAGATCTCTGGCGGTGATGAACAGCATCTGCTCGATGTCGAGCCAGTCCTTGCGCCGGTCGAACACCGCCTTGCAGACGATGAGGTGCTCCGGCGCGAGGATCGGGATGCGGGAGTCGCCGAAGGGGACGAACCGACGCGACGCCTCGCAGGCCACGTGGAACGGGTCGTACGCGAAGAACAGGTCCAGGGGCGACCGACCCCACCGCAGCCGCAGCTGGCCGTCGCGGCGGGCATCGGCGAGCGCGGCGGCCCGATCGATGGGAACCCCGAGTGAGCCGATGGCGTCAAGCGCGCGCCCCGCGCGGCGGGGCGGCACGAAGATGTTGACGTCGACGTCGATCGTCGCGCGCGGCTCGGCGTAGTAGGCGAGCGCGAGCGCACCTCCGAATGCGTGACCCACACCGGCGTCGTCGAGCGCCCGGTGGACCAGGACGATCTTCTCGTCGAGTGCGGGCTCGGCGGTCACGGCCGTGCGGACGCGATGCGGGGGAAGCGCTTGCCGCGCCGCGGGGGCCGCCGCGGAATGCGGTCGGCGAGCCTCAGGAGGTCACGCAGGGCGTCGCCGCGCTCCTGCAGACTCGCGCCGAACCAGTCCGACAGCGGGGCGAGGGTGTCGGGCGTGGGCACTGCGTCGCCTGCGAGCCGGGCGGCGAGCGCGCCGGCCAGCACCGGGGGGACGTCGTGACCCGACTCGAGCTCGGCCAGGAGCCGCCAGCCGAGCCGGGCCGTGGCACCTGTGGAGCGCGGCGCGCCCAGCTGGAGCGCCCGGCGGTTGACACGCTCGCGGTCGAACGGGGTCGTTGCCCGGACCTGGGCGCGGTCGAGCACCTCGTCCGAGAGCTCACGGAACGTCGCCAGAGTATGTGCCCGCGGCCCCTGTGGCGTCGCCACGCTCTCGCGGATCTCGAAACGCCCGTCACGCCGTGCCACGACAAACGCCATAGTGGTCAATCTACCACTATCAGGGACCACCCGCGAGTGGGCGGACCGTCCGTGTGTCACCCGGCGGGACTGCTATGAATCCGGCGGTGGAGGGATTGCGAACCACCACCCGGCGGGCCCTGGTTGCCGGTGTCGCCGCCGCCGCGTGCCTGGCGGGAGGGCACGGTGCCCGCGGAACGTCGAGCGGTGGCGTCGAGCTCTTGCCGGATCTCCTGCAGGAGCGCCCCCAGGACCTCTCGGTGCAGCGCGTTCGCGGCCGGCAGCTGCTGGGCTTTCGCTCGGCGGTGGAGAACGTCGGCGATGGGCCGCTCATCATCGTCGGATCGCGAGCGAGCCGGGCGACGCGGGACATGCGGGCGAGCCAGCTGGTGCTGCAAGCCGGGGGAACCCTGCGCCGCGTGGTGGGGACCGGCTTCCTCCGCTACGTGCCGTCGTCCGACCACTCCCACTGGCATTTCCTGCCGTTCGAGCGGTACGAGCTGCGGTCGGAGGCGACGGGCGTCCGGATCGTGCGCGATCGCAAGAGCGGCTTCTGCCTCGGTGATCGCTACCGGGTCGAGCCGCGGCTCGCGAATGCCGTCGCCGCGCCCGTCTACGCGAGCCGGTGCGGCCTCAACCGGCCGACGCTCCTGCAGATCCGGGAGGGGATCTCGGTGGGCTGGGCGGACGACTACGCCGCGTACCTCGACAGCCAGCACATCGACGTGACCGACGTGCCGGCCGGCCGGTACCTGCTGGTGCACATGGTCAACCCGACCGGGCGCATCGTGGAGCGAAGCCGCGCCAACAACGAGGCGTCGGTCCGAATCGCCCTCACACGGAGTGGAGGGCGGGTGTGGATAAAGATCCTGCCGCCCACTTAGCGGCCGACCCTTTCGCCGTTAGCGAAGCGAGTAGAAGACCCAGTCGGTCGATTGGCGGGTGTTGGCGTTCATGTGGCAGCCGGCGCAGCCCGACTCTGGGAAGTTGACCTTGGTGAACGGCTCGCCGGCGCTCGCCCGGTTGTACTCCGCATAGCGCCACCCGCCGGTCGCGGCGTCGTTCGCACGCACCTTCTCCATGACGGCCACCAGCGTGATCTCCCCGTCGGTGCGCCCCTCCTTCACGACGACCGTGCCACGCGGGTACGGGAAGCGCTGGGTGCCGCCCGCGACCAGCTTGACCCTGGATGGGCTGGCGAAGATGCGCTTCGCGCCGGCATGCGCGCCGCCGAGGCTGCGCAGCTCGGCCCGGGGTGGCTCGGGCAGCCGCGTCCACGCGAGATACCCCTCGATCAAGGCGGCGTCGGCGGCAGCGATCCCGACCAGGTCCGCGGTGGCCTTCGTCGACGGCTCGGGAGGAGCGGTCGCGGTCGCAGTCGTCCCCGTGGCCGGTTGCGGGGCGGCGGCGGAGGTCGCGGGGCCGGCCGACGTGTCCCCGGCGTCGCCGCAGCCCGCGACGGGCAGCGCAAGCGCCACGGCGGCACAGCCGGCGGCACAGGACGCGGCGATGCGCCTCATGCGGTGGGGCTGGCGAACGGAGTCGCGGTCTGGGCGCGCGGCTCGCTCGCCTGACGCAGGATCGTAAGCCCCAGCAGCGGGAAGATGAGCACCGACAGGAGGCCCGCGGCGAGAAGCGCCGCCGCGGCCGATGCGGAGATCGCGCCGATCTCCAGGCCGATGGCCGTCGCCGCGACGATGAACGGCAGGGAGGTCGCCTGCAGGATCCCCGCGACTACGACGCGGCGGTTGTCGATCACGCCGCGGTAGACCAGTGCGGGCACGCCGCGCACGACGAGGAGCGCGACGAGGAAGATCGGCACCATCGCGATCGCCGATCCGCTCGCGAAGAGCGCGTCGAGGTCGAACCGCACGCCGCTCGCGACGAAGAAGACGGGGATGAAGATCCCGTAGCCGGCGCCGTCGAGCTTCACCTGCAGCTGCGGGTGGGTCATCATCGTGTCGCGATCCAGCACGGCCAGGATGAGACCCGCGGCGAACGCTCCGAGGATCACCTCGAGACCCAGCTCGCTCGCCAGCGCAACGAGCGCGACGAGCAGCAGGAACGCGCCGCGCACCCGGATCTGGGCGGTGGTGTCCTGCAGCCGCTCGAGCGCCTTCGAGATGCGCCCCACGTGCTCGATGCCGGCGATCGCGATCGCCGTGACCGCGAGGGCGCCCGCGAAGATTCCGAGGATCACCAGTTGCGCGCCCACACCCGCGCCGTCGCGCGAGAAGAAGATCGACAGCAGGATGATCGCGCCGAAGTCGGCGATGGACGCGGCTGCGATTACGAGCTGTCCGAACGTGGAGTTGATCTCTCCGCCATCCTTGAGCACCGGCACGATCACGCCGAGGGACGTCGCGGTGAGGATGATGGCGATGAGAAGTGGCCGGTCGACGAGGCCAACTGCAGAGAGCAGGTAGCCGACGCTCAGAGCGATCGCGATGGAGACGCCGAAGCCGATCGCCGTGAGGCGAAGCGTGCGGCCGCGCAGCTTGTCCGGGTCGATCTCGAGGCCGGCAAGGAACAGGAGGAAGGCGAGCCCGACGGTGGCCAGGATCGCGATCGGCTCGTTGATCTGGACCCAGTCCAGCACGGAGGGGCCGATCACGATTCCGGCGACGATCTCCAGCACCACCGCCGGAAGGCGCAGGCCCGGCGCGAGGCCGAGCACGAGCGGCGCGGCGAACGCCACGGCCACGACGATGAGCAGGTCGGTGAATCCACTGTCAGGCACGGGTATCTCCGTCGTCGAGGCTCGCCGCGGCGTCGGTGTCGAGCACCCACGTCGTGTTCGCGGCGGGAAGCAGGCTTGCGGGAATGCGCCGGTCGGGCGCCTCGAGGGCAGCGGCCACGGCGGCGGCCTTGCCCGGGCCCGTTGCGAGCACCACTCGGGCGCGCGCCGCGGCGAGCACCGGCATGGTGAGGCTGATTCGCACGGGCGGCGGCTTGGGTGCATCGGTCACGACCACGCACGCGGAACCGCTCGCGGAGAGGCCCGGACCGTCGGGGAAGATAGATGCGGTGTGCCCGTCCTCGCCGAGGCCCAGGAAGGCGATGTCGAGGATCGGGGTGCCGAGGGTATCGGCCGGGAGCTGGCGCATCAGCTCGGCGTCGTACTCGGCGCAGGCGGCGTCTGCGCCGAGTGCCGTGGGAACCGGGTGCACCTGGTCGGACGGCAGGTTCACCCGGGCGACGAGCGATTCGTCGACCATTCGCGCGTTCGCGTCGGGATCATCGAGGTCGACAACGCGCTCGTCGCCGAACCACAGGTGGATGCCGGCCCAGTCGTCGATCAGCGCCGAGAGGGCGTCGTAGGTGTGGCGGGGCGTGTTGCCGCCGGCGAGGGCGATGTGCACCGCGCCGGCCTGCCGGCGCCGGCCGGCGATGAGCTCGGCCAGGAGCCGAGCGGCCGCGACGGCCGCGTCGGTGGGGGTCTGGGCGATGATCAGCCGGGGCATCGGGGCCTCCCGTGTGGGTCGCGTTCGGGTTGCGCCCATTCTTGCTGTCGCCACGGCCATGGGGAGGACTGTCCCGCAGGCGGGCGTAGTGTTACGGTGCGGTGGTCGTGTAACGCGCCGGCCCGCCGGCCGAACCGATCGGCATGGCAATCGGATTCCACCACCGCGTCGAGCGCATCGAGCTGGGGGAGCGCCCCGCGTACGTGCTCGAGGGTGATGACGGGTTTCGCGCGACCGTCATCCCCGATCTGGCGATGCTGTGCTGGTCGCTCCAGTACGACGGCGTCGAGCTCCTCGGACAGCCGCACGGGCTGGAGGAATTCGCGCGCGACTGGGCGACGACGGGCATCCCCTTGCTCCACCCGTGGGCCAACCGGCTCGCGGGCGACCGGCTCGTCGGCACCGACCGCCCGACGATCGACCCGGCGTCACCGCTTGTGCCGATCGACGCGAACGGGCTGCCGATCCACGGGCTCAACCTGGCCGACGCCGGGTGGGTTGTGTCGACCCGGTCCGACGCCGGTTCGGCCGGCGTCACGGCACGCCTGAAGTTCGAGACTCGCGAGCTGCTCACGGCATTCCCGTTCCCCCACGAGATCACGATCTCCGCCACCGTCGCCGGGCGCACGCTCTCGGTGACCACCGAGGTGGCGGCCACGACCGATCGGGCGGTTCCGGTGTCGTTCGGCTGGCATCCGTACTTCCGCCTTGCGGGCGTGCCCCGTAGAGAGTGGCGGGTGTCGCTGCCGGCGCGCCGGCGCGCCCGGCTTGATGGCCTGATGATCCCGACGGGCCGCGACCTCCCCGTCGAGCCGTTCGATGGGACGCTCGGCGCGCGCGGGTTCGACGACCTGTTCACTGAGCTCGAGTCCGACCCGGTGTTCGTGCTCGAGGGCGGCGGCCGGCGGATCGAGGTGGCGATGGGCGACGGGTACCCGATGGCGCAGGTCTACGCGCCGATCGAGCGTGACGTCGTGGCGTTTGAGCCGATGACCGCCCCGGGAAACGCGCTGGTAAGCGGCGACGGCCTGCGATGGGTCGCCGCCGGGGAACGGTTTCGGGCGGTGTTCGCCGTCACCGCCTCCTGAGGGAATCACTCAGGTTCAACTTGAGGTTGAATCATACGCGCCGACCCAAGGAGGTCGGGTGCGCAGCCCAGGGACGACCGGTAACGCGCGTCGTGGAACAACTTCGCGGTCAAGGGCCGCAGACGGCATGCCCGCGTCAGTACCGAGGCGGCGACCGCTCCCGCGAGGGGCCCGACGAAGTACACCCACAGGTCGGCAGACTGGCCCTCGAGGATGGCGGGGGCGAGGCTCCGCGCCGGGTTGAGGCTCGCGCCCGTCGACGGCGAGCCCACCCAGATGAGCGCGGTCAGGGCGACGCCGGCGAGGAGCGAGGTCCAGCGCATCAGGCGTTCCGCGTCGAGGGCGAGGAACACGGTCACCAACAGGGCGAGCGTCAACGCCGCCTCGATCCCGATGCCCGTGGCGGCGCCGACGGGCGCCGGGCTGGTGCGGGCGTGGTGGATGCTCGCTGCCCACGATCCGAGGGCGAGCGCGAACAGGCCCGTGCCGAGGAGCGCCCCGAGGAACTGCGCGGCGAGGTAGCCGGCGAGATCGTGGGGATGCACCTGCCCCCGAAGCCAGAACGCCAGGGTGACGGCCGGGTTGAGATGCGCCCCGCTTCGCCGCCCCAGCGGCGATACAGCGATCAGCCCCGAAAGCACGCCGAAGTTGAGCCCGACCAAGAGGAACCGCACCGCTGCGACGTGCTCGGCCACCGGCGAGCGCGGGCTCACGAGCACCGCAACGACGCTGAATCCCAGGCCGAATAGGATCGCGGTCCCCAGGAACTCCGACACCCATTCGCCCCAATGGCGACCTCCGACCGGCCGCGCCGCCGCCGTCTGGTCCCGTGCCTGCGTGCCGGTGTCGGGTGCGCGGCCGGTCTGCGCGGCCGCCGTCGGCTCGACGGTGACGACGGCACCCGTGGCGTCGCACGGTGGCCACTTGGCCGTGACGTCTGCTGCCACTTGGCCGCTCCGGGCGACCCGCGGGGCCGGGCGGAAGGCCCGGGCCCGCGGAGCGGGTCGCTACTGGATGCCGCGGGCCCGGTCGATGTCGGCGGCGGCGCGGATGAGGCCGATGTGGCTGAACGCCTGCGGGAAGTTGCCGAGCTGCTCGCCCGCGGCCGTGTCGATCTCCTCGGCGAGGAGGCCGAGGTCGTTCGCGTATCCGGTGAGCTGGGCGAAGAGCGCCTCGGCACGGTCGATCTCGCCGGCCATCGCGAGGCACGACGTCAGCCAGAACGAGCAGATGACGAACGTGCCCTCCTCGCCGAGCAGGCCGTCGGCGTTGAGCCCCTCCTCGTTGCGGTAGCGCAGCACGAGCCCGCCGTCGGTGAGGTCGCGCGCGACGGCCTCGATCGTGGAGCGCATCCGCGGGTCGGTGGCGGGCAGGAATCCGTACATCGGCATGAGCAGGGCGGCCGCGTCGAGCTCGTCGGAGTCGAACGCCTGCGCGTACGCCTGCCGCTTCTCGCTCCAGCCGCGATCCAGGATCGCCTGGCGAATCTCGTCGCGCTCGGCCGCCCACTCGCCGGCCTTCGCGTAGACACCCAGCTTGGGGGCGAGCGCCAAGGCTCGGTCGAGGGCGACCCAGCACAGCACCTTCGACGACAGGTGGTGCTGCGGGTCGCCGCGCATCTCCCACATCCCGGCGTCGCGCTCCCGCCACCGGCGGGCTGCGGCGTCGGCGAGGTCGGCGACGAACTGCTGCACCTCCGGATGGAGGTCGCCCACCTTGCTCTGGCTGAGGTGCAGGCAGTTCAGGAGCTCGCCGTAGACGTCGAGCTGCTCCTGCGTCCAGGCGCCGTTGCCGATCCGCACGGGGGCGGAGTCGCGCCAGCCGCGCAGGTGCGGCAGCGTCCGCTCGGTCAGGTCGTGCTCGCCGCCGATTCCGAACATGATCTGCAGCGGCTTGTCGCCCATCACCCGCCCACCGGCGGAGCTCGTCATGAACGAGATGAAGTCCTCCGCCTCGTCCGAGCATGCCCCGATGTAGAGGGCCTCGACGGTGAAGCTTGCGTCGCGAACCCAGGCGTAGCGGTAGTCCCAGTTGCGCTCGCCGCCGACGGTCTCCGGCAGCGACGTCGTGGCGGCCGCCACCATCGCGCCGGAGGGGCGGTAGGTCAGGCCCTTCAGCACGCGGGCGGAGAACCGCACCAGGTCCTTGTGCGGGCCGTCGTAGATGGAGTGCTCGTGCTCCCACGAGCGCCACGCATCGGCCGTCTGCGCGATGCGGTTGGCGACGTCGGCCGGGGCCGTGGGGGTGGGGGTGTCGTGCTCCACGGCCGCCCAGCGCATCGCGAAGCCGGTGCGGTCGCCCTCGGTGACGGTGAACGTGCCGGTCATCGTGGCGTCGGCGACAGCGACGTGGACGTCGGTGCGCACGAAGACGCGGTTCGCGCCGAAGGTTTGGCCGCCGGCCTCGGTGCGACGGAAGAGCGGGCGCACGAGGCCGTACTCGGGCCGCGGCGCCAGCTCGAGCCGCATCTCGACGGTGCCCTCGACGCCCTCAACGAGGCGCAGCACCTCGTGCGGGGCGCCGAGGCCGAGCTCGTGGCCACGCTGGCCGGGGGCGAACGCGAGCGCGTCGGTGAGCCGCACGACGCCGGTCTCGGTGTGGAAGGTCGTCTCCAGCACGAGTGAGCCGGGCAGGTACCGCCGCTCGGTGTGAAACGTCCCCGTCGGCCGCACCGACCAGTGACCGGCGTCGGCGTCGAGAATCCTGGCGAACACCGCGGGGCTGTCGAACCGCGGCATGCACAGCCACTCGATGGCGCCGTCGGCGCTCACCAGCGCGGCGGAGTTGCAGTCGGACAGGAGCGCGTACTCGGCGATCGGGGTGCCGACGCTCATGGGCGGGGCGGCGGGGGACATGAGGGTGCTCGGGGTCATTATCGTCTCCGTTCTCTAGCGCCCGGCCGTTGCGGCCAGCTCGCGGCGGTCGACGCGCGTGCGCGATCCGGCCACCTCCACGTACACCTTGATCGCGCCCTCGCCGTGCTCGAGCGCCTCGAGCATCTGCTCGTAGTTCTCGAGTCCGTCGACGCGGTGGGTGAGGAGTCGCCCGAGCCAGCCCGGGAAGCGCGCCTCGGCCTTGGTCATGTCGTCGACGCCCCGCACGAAGTCGTCGCGGTGGGCGTTCACGGTCCCCACCATCACCTTGTTCCCGAGGACGAAGCCCTGGTTGATCATGTCGGTGGGAACCTCGGCGGTGCGCTCGCCGCCGGTGACGCTGGCGAGCACCAGCACGCCGTTCTTTCCAAGTGCGTCGGCCGCCTGGAATGCGATGGGGCTGAAGCCGGTGGCCTCGAACATGATGTCGAACGGGCCGTGGGCGGCTGCCGCTTCCTTGAGGGTCATGTCCTCGCTCGACACGTAGGTGGCGCCGAGGTCCTCGATCAGGTCGCTGTTGAGGTACGGGGCCGGCTGCTTCGAGAAGCACGTCACCTCGAGGCCGCGAAGGCGCAGCGCTAGGGTGGCGAGCAGTCCGATCGTGCCCGATCCGAGCACCGCCGCCCGGCGGGGCTCCCACACACGCAGGCGGCGTTGGATCTCATAGGCCTGAAACACGCCCTTCTGTGCGACCGTCATCGGCTCCAGCAGCACTCCGGTCTCCTCGAGCGCATCCGGCAGCGCCACGACGTACTCGTGGTCCTCGACGTAGTACTCGGTCAGGTACCCGTGACGCAGGTTGATGCCGCGCTCGTAGTAGACGTCGTCGGTGGTCATGTCCTGAAGGCCGATGCGGTCGTAGACGCTGTGGCCCGGCCGACGCACGGTCGCCACCACGAGGCCGCCGGGGCGGATGGCGCTCGGCACGTCGGGACCAACCTCGACGACCCGGCCGAAGTTCTCGTGCCCGGTGATGAGGTAGTCGTGCCCGGGGGGCGCCTCGCCGTACTCGGCGAGGTTGATCTCCTTGTCGGTGCCGTCGACGCCGACGCGGATGATCTCCACGAGCACGCCGCGGCCACCGTCGATGTCGGTGACCTTCGGTGGCTCCACCTCGCGAAGATGCATCGAGTTGGGTGTGCCTGGGTGGACGGCGATCGCCTTCATCGTGTGGAACCTCCCGGAGCGTGATGCGGCCGCGGCCGCTCGGTCTGGGGGTTTCGTTCCCGAGGGGGGCGGCGCGTTACGTCAGCGGCGGGTGCGGTACCGGGCGAGCAGGACGCCGTCGTCCTCGAGCAGCGAGCGAAGCTCCTGCGCGATCGGGGCGTCCAGGGTGGGGCCGTCAAGAATCCGCTTCGCGTCGCCGTTCGCAAGGAGGGGCGCGATGGTGAGGCAGACCTCGTCGAGCAGGTCGGCGGCGGCGAGCGCGCCGCTCAGGCTCGGACCGCCCTCGCACAACACGTGTCGCGCGCCCAGCGCCCCGAACTCCCTCATCGCCGCGGGCAGGTCCACATTGCCTGTGCCGACCTGGATGACGTCGGCCCGTTCACGCGCCGCGGCGAGGCCGTCCCCCGGGGCATCGGTGGTGGTGACCACGATGGTCCGCTCCACGGCCTCGGTGAACAGCGGCGAATCCCAGTCGAGGTCGAGGCCACGGGAGACGACCGCGATCCGCGGGCGGTCCGCCTGCCCGCGCGCACCGCGGGACTCGGCGTATTCGTCCTGGACCTTCGCCGGCTTGTAGTTCTCGGCCCGCACGGTCCCGGCGGCTACGAGCACGATGTCGGTGAAGGAGCGGAGCAACCGGTAGACGAACTTGTCGGCCGGGCCGCTCAGGGGGCCCGACACGCCCCCGATCTGCGTTGCGCCGTCGACGCTCGCGACGAAGTTCAACCTGAGACCGGGTCGGCCGTTGGCCTCCGGCAAGTCGGCGTAGACGGATTCCGCGTTGACCGGGTCGACATGCTGCGGGAAGAGCTGGCGCAAGCTAATGGTGCACTGCGACGGCGAGCAGCGCTCGGCGCTCACGGAAGAAGTCGAGGGCCAAGCCGCGCTGGTCGTGAGCACCGGTGAGGGCGCTGAACGGCAGCACCGCGCCATGGAACGCGTCGGCGTTCCAGAGGCTGCTCTCGGGCACGCGATCGAACGTCCACGGCACGACGTAGAGGTACGGCTCGGGCATGGCCGCGTCGCCCGGCGAGGCGCCGAATCCCGCGCGTCGGCCGTCCGCCTCGCTCATGCACTCGAACGCGGTGTCGAAATGCTCGGCCCAGAGCTGCACGCGGCTGGCATCGGTCGATTCCTCCTCGCTGCGCAGCTCCTCGAGCACGGAGGTGGCGAAGCCGTACCAGTCGGCGAGCCACGTCGAAGCGTCAGGATCGACGGTTAATTGCGCGTCGAGGTCGCCGGCGGCCGGGACGTCGAACTTCGCTGCCCACTCGAGGTCGGGAGGGCCGTCCAGCACGAACGCGGCGGCGTCGTTGAGGCTCGTGATCGGCGCGGCGGTCGCCGTGTGCCCGACCTGGCGGACGATCTGAGTGCCGACCACACGCACCTGCTCGTCGGCACCGAAGAACGGCGTCCCGAAGCCGCCGAGCGTCCATCGCAGCGCGATCTTGCCGTTCACGCGCCGTCTGGCGGGTGACAGCACGTACACGCCCAGCCGGTGTAACGCGAGGCGGGTGTCTACGAGCGTCGCCGGCGGTCGTGTCAGGTGGCGCCAGGCGCCGAGCCAGCGCTTGGCCACCCACTCCGACTGCTCCGGATAGTCGCCGAGCCACCGGTCCCACGTGAGGTCGGCGCCGGAGGTCGGCCCGACCACCGGCATGGTGCTGCCCGACGCGTCGGTCGGGTCGTCGGCGAACCACTCGTCGGTGACGGCCGGGGGCGACGGCTCCAGCACGCGGGCGTCGAACCTGCCGGCGAGGAGGCGTTGCGCCTCGCCCCGCGGGTCGCGGACGAGCTGAGCGCCGGGTGTGGCGCCGACGGGATGGCCGGGCGTGGTGGTCATTTTCACGCTCCTGTGGTCCTACGAGTCGCGTCGAGCGTTACGCGTAACGGTTCCCGACGCAACGTGACTGTAAACCATCGCCGAGGTGGAGGAGTGCCGTGAAGCTCGCAAACCGCTCAACAACCGTCGAACGCTGGTGGCCGTCCCGATACGGCGCCGACGACCAGATCGGGTCGCTCAACGAGATCACCCCGCAGGCGGTCATCCGGGCCGCCTCGCTGGTCCGCGACGGCAGCGTCCACGACCTGAGCCACGTGCTCGACGAGCACATCCCGGCATTCCCGGGACGGTCGTTCCGGCAGTTCCTCACAACGCCTGCGCACCAGGTCAACGCCCGGCGGCCCGACGCCGGCGACGTGGGCGGTTGGGGCCGCAACAACGTCAACTGGATCGTGGAGCAGATGTCGGCGACGTCGCAGATGGGCACGCACATGGACGCGCTCAACCACCTGCAGATCGGCGACCGGTTGTACAACGGCCACCGCCTGGCCGATGTGGTCGAGGAGTACGGCACCAACCGCCTCGGCATCGACGCGCTGCCGCAGATCGTGACCCGGGGGCTCATGCTCGACATCGCCGCGGTCCGGCGGGTCGACCACCTCGACCAGGGGGATGTGATCGGCCCCGACGACGCCGAGGAGGCGCTGGAGCGGCTCGGCGTCGACGTCCTTCCCGGCGACGCGGTCCTGTTCCATACGGGCTGGGGTCGATGGTGGGCGGTCGACAACGACGCCTACGTGGCGGGAGAGCCCGGACCGGGAATGGCGCTCGTCGACTGGCTCGTGGAGCGGCGGGTCTCCGTGACCGGCTGCGACACCTGGAGCTACGGCCCGGTTCCCGCCGAGGACCCGCAGGAGCCGTTCGTCGTGCCGCAGACCCTCAACGTCAAGCACGGCGTGATCGTGCTGGAGAACCTGCACCTCGCGGAGCTCGCGTCCGCCGGCGTCGGCGAGTTCATGTTCGTTGTGTCCCACCCCAAGCTGCGTGGCGCCACCGGCGCGTGGGTCGCGCCCCTCGCCCTCACCTAACCACCTGGAGGAGACCGGCCATGGCCGAGCACTACGACGTCATCGTCATCGGATCGGGCGCGGGGGGCGGAACGCTCACCCACGCGCTGGCCCCGACCGGCAAACGAATCCTGCTGCTGGAGCGCGGCGGGTTCTTGCCGCGGGAGAAGCAGAACTGGGATCCCCAGTCCATCTGGGCGGATCTGCGCTACCGCAACTCCGGCAAATGGCGCGACGCCGCCAACGGCACGGAGTTCACCCCGAAGCAGCACTACTACGTGGGTGGCAACACGAAGGTGTACGGCGCGATCCTGTTCCGGTTCCGCGAGCGCGACTTCGGTGAGGTACGCCACGTCGACGGTGTCTCCCCGGCGTGGCCGATCGGCTACGACGACCTGGAGCCATGGTATGCGCGGGCGGAGGAGCTCTACACGGTGCACGGTGAGCGGGGGACCGACCCCACCGAGCCGCCGGCGAGCGGCCCGTACCCGTACGCGCCCGTCAGCCACGAGCCGCGTATCGAGCGGCTGCGATCCGACCTGGAGGAGGCGGGTCTGCAACCGTTCCCCCTGCCGGTCGGGATCATGCTCGACGAGGCGCGGCCGGAGCACAGCGCGTGCATCCGCTGCGAGACCTGCGATGGTTTCCCGTGCCTTGTCAACGCGAAGGCCGACGCGCAGGTGGTGTGCGTGGAGCCTGCGCTCCGCTACCCCAACGTCACGCTCCTGACCCACGCCCGGGTGACCCGCCTCGAGACCGACGCGACGGGAGGGGCCATCCGCTCCGTGGTGGTGGAGCGCGACGGCGCGCGGGAGGAGTACACGGCCGACGTCGTGGTGCTCTCCGCGGGAGCGATCAACTCCGCGGCATTGCTGTTGGGCTCGGCGAGCGACCGGCACCCCGACGGGCTCGCCAACAGCTCCGGGCTGGTGGGGCGCAACCTGATGCTGCACAACAACTCGTCGCTCATCGCGATCTCGAAGGAGCCAAACCCGACGCGCTTCCAGAAGACGCTCGGCATCAACGACTTCTATTTCGCCGGCGACCGCTGGGATTACCCCCTCGGCGCGATGCAGATGCTCGGCCGGTCCGACCCGGTGACGATGCGCTTCGACGTTCCCGACGCCGACGACCCGGCCGAGCTGGCGCGCCACTCCCTCGACTTCTGGCTCACCACCGAGGACCTCCCGCTGCCGCAGAACCGCGTGACCCTCGGCGCCGACGGCCAGATCAACCTCGCCTACACGCCGACGAACCTTGAGGCTCACCGCCGCCTCAAGGAGAAGTTCATCAGCCTCCTCGATGTGATGGGCTGTCACCAGCAGGTGCACGACCGCAACACCTATGTCGGCGGGCGCCTCGGGATCTCCGGCGTCGCGCACCAGAACGGCACGATCCGGTTCGGCGACGACCCCGCGACATCGGCTCTTGACGTGGACTGCAAGGCCCACGACCTCGACAACCTCTACGTCGCCGACGCGAGCTTCTTCGTGTCGTCAACGGCGGTCAACCCGACGCTCACGATCATCGCGAACGCCTTGCGCGTGGCGGACCGCATCGCCGAGCGCCTCGGAACGCCCCTCCGCAGCGGGGTCGCGGCTGCGGCCTGACCCGCCGCCGGGCGGCCGATTGGCCAACGGTGACCACGGTGGCGCACCGATGTGTGACGCGTTTCTTAAGGAACGCGGGTGGTCCCGGGCATTAACAATCCGGGCTGAGGCGATTGTTAACGCCCGGGACCCCACCCTCGATCATCGTCCCCGGGGTTCTCCGCCACGGCTGTGGCCGTGGGTTACGCCCGCGAGCGGCGGGCGATCGCGAAGGTCTTGGTGAACGTGTACTCGAAGCCGCGGGGCCCGGCAGCGGCCTCGACGGCGGCGGTGACCCGCTCCACCATGGCGTCGGCGTCGACCGGCGACATGAGTCGGGTCCACACGTGGCTGCCGACGGTGGTGATGCGCGCCATGTAGCGCTCCGGCGATACGCGCCGGTGGCGGCTCTCCACCCAGACGTCGAGTGGCTCCAAGCCGGCGGCGGCCAGGGCGTCCTCGACCTCGTCCGGGAAGACTTGGGCGGTGAAGAACACCTCAATGACGTCCGGCGGCACCGGCGGATCGACGGTTCGCAGCACCTCGGTGTACTCGAGGTCGTGCCCCGGGCCGGGAGCGACGAGCCCCAGCACCGCGCCCGGCGCCACCTTGGCGGCCATTGCGGCGATCGCCGCGGCACGCTCGGGGAACCAGTGCAACGCCATGCTCGCGAGCACGCAGTCGTAGGCGCCATCCGGCACCGGCATGTCGAGCACGTCGGCCACGTGCAGCTCGGGCGTCACCTGCGGCAGGTCGGCGAGCTTGGCGCGCATTCGCTCGAGCATCTGAGCGGAGATATCCACCCCGGTGACCGCCTCGATGCCGAAGCGTTCAGCCATCGCCATGGTCGCGAAGCCGGTGCCGCAGCCCACGTCAAGGAGCGAGCGGTAGGCGCCGGGTGGCAGGGCCCGCACGAGGCGCTCAGCCGCCTCGCGGTTGTAGCGGGTCACGTCGTCGTAGCGGTCCGCGTTGCGGTCGTAGCCGCAGGCGATCTCGGGCGCATCGCTCATCGTCCGCAGCCTAGTGGGACCGGGAACGACGTCTCAGGGGGCCAAAGCATCGCCGCGGCGCTACGGCGCGTTCGGCGCCTGGGCCGCCGGGGGAAGCGCCATCGACGCTCGCAGCGACACGAGCGGCGTGTCGGGAACGGTGACGAGCCCCCTGGTCGGCCGGTCGAGGTCGAACGTGATCAGCAGCAGAACCGAGACAAGCCCCGCCGCGAGGACGACCGTGACGACGCCGCGCGAGAGGATCGCGAGGTAGAGGGCGAGCAGGCCGAGGCCGACCGCGGCGCCGACGATCTCGATCATGAGCACGGCGGACGGGACGCGGTTGCCCAGCGCGGACACCCTGACCGTCTGCATGTCGATCATCTCGTTGAGGGTCTCGACGTAGAGTCGCGGGGCGCTGTCGGTGGGCGACCCGTCGAGCGCCTGGCCGGCGAGGCGCCAGAGTGACCGCTGCAGCCGCTCGCCGTCGGCGATCGCGGCGTGCGTCGCGGCGCTGCCCGGCACGGCATCCGACAGGCGGATGCTCGTGTCGGTGTAGCGCACGAGATCATCGAGGGAGCGCGTCCGGATCGGCTCGCGCAGCGTCTGGGCACGCAGGTACGTCGTTCCGATGGCGTTCGCATCGTCGACGACTGCGGCGCGGCGGGTGTCGTAGCGTCCGACGGCCATCGTGAGGCCGAACGCGAGGATGAGCGCAACGAGGCCGAGGAGCGCCGCCTGGACCACGCCGAACGGCTCCCGCAGGGTCTCGGAGTGCTCGCGAAGCCGGCGGCCGGCGACGATGCCGATGAATGTCGTGCCGAGCACGATGCCGAAGACGATCAGCCCCAGTTCGACGCTGCTCAGCCGGAAGAACAACGCTCAGCCTTCCGAAGTGGACGCGCCGGGTGGGTCCCAGAGCCCCGGAACGTGCTCACTCCGATTGTGCCGCCGCATCGGGGGATCATGCATGAAGCGCCAGACGACGCCGCGGCCCGACGGCGGCACGGCGTTCCGTAGATCCCTCTACGAGGCGTGGGCTGCGACCTCGGGTTGCACGTCCTCAGATGCCGGTCTGGGCGTTGATCTGACCGGTGCCCACAGCCTGCTTGAGCGCGTCGTAGTCGCGTTCGTTCTGGTCGGCGTAGGCCTCGGCGAAGTCGGCGAGGGCACGGTCGAAGGTGTCGTTGGAGCCCAGGTAGGCGCTGATGGCGATCGGGTCGCCGGAGCGGGCGTGGGCGCGCGCGAGCGTCCAGCCACAGATCGCCCCGTAGGTCGACAGGACGGACGGGCTCATGGTGTCGACGTCGGCGGAGCCCTTCGCGTCCCACAGTTGACGGATCTAGAAGTCCTTCTCCTGCCCGTCGATGGTGATGATGCGCTCCCAACCCAGCAGGATGTCCGGGGCGGCCTGCATCAGCCGCTGGCCTTCGACGACGCGCTGGCCGTGCTGGGGGAACTCGCTCCTGCCGAGGAACGGCTCGAGCACGGACGCCTGCGCCTGCTTGAACTGCAGGAACAGGGGGTCGCCGTTGTCGCGGCCGATCAACAGAGGATCCAGGTGCGGGCGCCGACGCTTCCGACACCGACGACTTTGCGGGCGGCATGCACGTACCGGTAGCGCTCGAGCAGCCGGCGCCGGTCGCCGGGGAGCGTCGCGCGGTATGAGCGGATCATGTCCGGACGACAGTCTCGAGGTGGTCCTGCTCGGCGCCGGGGAGCACGTCCTCGATCGGAGTGATCAGCGGCGGGCGGGCGAGGATCCGGGGCTCGCCGTCGACGAACTCGCACAGCTTCGCGAGCGCACGCAGGCTGTCTTTCTTCGCGGCCGCCGTGATGTTCTGCTCGAAGCGATGGAGCTACTTGACGCTGGTCGAACCGGCCAGCCGTTGGGCGATGGACGCGACGTCGAGCCGCGCGTACCAGACGTCGACGTTCCGCACCGTGGCGAACATGGCCATCGCCTGGCGGTACTCGCTCACCGCGGCGAGCACGGCCGACCGGCGGCTGCCGGGGTCGAAGTCGCGGTCCCGGGCGGCGATCGCCACGCTCGCCGCGAGCCGCTTCACGTCCCATTCGAACGGGCCGGGCAGGGTCTCGTCGAAGTCGTTGATGCTGAATACCAGCCGCCGGTCGAGCGAGCGGAAGACACCGAAGTCCCGAGGTGGGCGTCACCGCACAGCTGGGCGTGCAGACCCGTCCGCGTCCCGTCGGCCAGGTCCGCCGCCATCACGTACGCCGCGCCCCGGAAGAAGGCGAACGGTGATGCGAGCATCCGCCCGTACCGGATCGGCCCCAGCTCCGGCAACCGCTCCCTGGCCTGATCCTCGAGCAGCTCGAGCGGAGACCGGCGGAGAGGCGACGGCTCCCAGAGTCCATGAGAGCGGCGGCGAACCTCGGCACGCGCCGCCTTACCCCGCGCGGCTCTCTCTGCCGGCGTGAAGTGCTCGACGCGGTGGTCGATGTCGGCCTGATCGTCGACCCTGACGATCATCCCTTCGACCTCGTGTGCTGCTGGACCCATGAAACAGCGTTTCCTCGGGTGGATTCGCGACACCCTAACGACCCGACGTTCGGGTCGGCGGCCGGGCGCGATGACGGTCTGCCGCCTCGCGTTGCGTCGTGAGCCGCAGGCGATCTCGGGGCGTCGTCTATCGCCGGAGCCTATGGAGAACTGCGCCCATCTGCCGATAGGAGAGGTACTGACCGACCGGCGAGGGCGAGTCGCCGGTCGGTCGGATCTAGCCGGCGGCCGGCCGGGGCAGGATCCCGCGCGGGGGGTGCACGCCGGGGGCGATCAACCGTGCAGTGATCCGCTCAGCCTGGTCGGGTGAGATGCGCAGCCGGATGCGGCCGCGCCCGTCGATGCGGATTCGCACCGGCACCCGCCCGGCCGTCCCGCGGGGGCCGCGCAGTGCGAGGACGCCTCCGGGGATGTGCGGGCGCACCTGGCCCTCCACGCCGAACGAGGTGGGCGTGAACACGATCCGCGGGCGGAGCACGACGCCGAACACCGACCGGCCGATCGGGTCGTCGAACTCGCCGAGCTTCGGCGCGCCGAAACCTGGCCATACCCCCCACATGTAGTAGCGGCCCTGGTCAAGCACCCGGGGCGGCACGGTGAGATGCGTGTCGGTGGTCCAAGCGCTCGCGACGCGGCGCGGTCCGAGGTAGATCTGCACGTTGTAGTGGGTCGCGCCCGGCTCGGGCATCCAGCGCAGGGTTGGGGTCTGGTCGGCCATCCAGGTGCCGATCGATGGGCTGAGCCGGGCAGCGACATGGGTGGTGCTCGGCGGCGCCTGACCGGGGTCGATGGTGGGGATGACCTCGTCGAGCGGCACGAGCTGCGACGCCTCGTTGCCCCAGAGCCCGCACGAGCCGGGGTCGGCGTCCTCGTCACAGTCGACGGTGAACCCGCCGGGGTCGGCGACCGGTCCGGCGTCGTTGGGCCACGCGAGCGCCCAGAAGTTCGGGGCAAGGAGGTCGATGCCGTCGACCCCGTCGGTGAAGTCGGGATCGATCGCGGTTCCCGGATCTGCGGGGGTGTCGCGTGTCGGCGGTGGGAGGGCGTTGCCGGGCGCGACCCGCCCGCCGAGTAGGTTGCGCGGGATCTTGATGGCGACGTCGGCGGACGCGGCGCCGGGGACGGCGAGGGCTGTTGCGAGGGCGAGGACGCGCAGCCTGGACATCGGGGAGACCTCCGAGATCGACGATGCCCAGGTATTCGGGCGGCGGCGCGCGCCGGATCACCCCGCGACGCCAGGGGCCGGGGCTCAGTCGAGCATGCGGTGGACGTGGACGCTCAGGTCGCCCAGCAGGTTGGTGTAGCTGCCGTACTCGTTGTCGTACCAGCCGAAGATCTTGGCGTGGGTCACGGGCACTTCGAGCGGCTCGCCGGGCAGGCGGGCGCGCACGTCGGCGGAGAGTCCGGGCACTGAGGTGAGGTCGATCGTGACGAACCCGGTGCGGGTATGGGTCTCCACACCCTCGATCACGACGGCTGCCCGCATGCCGGCGACGTCGGCCGGGACGTTCTGCCGGTCGCTGAAGACCAACAAGCCGCGCTGGGCGCCGTCGGCGGCGTCGGCGTAGATGCCGTTCAGCACCTCGGCCGTCACCGAGCTCTCCCCGTTCTGCTCGATCGTCGACTGGAACGTGAGGTTGAGAATCAGCAGCGACTCCGTCGGCACCGGGATCCGCACGGAGTCGGCCATGAAGCCCACCTCGCCGATCTCCGGGAGCACCTTCTCGAGGGTGGCGGCCGCGTTGGTGGAGGTGAGGATGATGCTGTTCAGCGCGCTGCGGTTGCGCCGCAGGTCCTTCGCGCCGGCGGCGGGGACGCTGTCGAGGAGACTCTGGGAGTTCGTCGCGGCGTGCACCGTGCTCATCGACGCCGTCATGAGTTGCGTGGCCGGCATCCGGTCGATGAGGGGCCGGAGCATGTGGGCGAGTGCGGTGGTCGTGCACGACGCCGCCGACACCACGTTGTGCCGGACCGGGTCGAACGCACCGTGGTTGATTCCGTAGATCAGCGTGACCGCGTCGTCGGGCATCGGCAGCGACCGGTCCTTGATCTTGAAGGCCGCGCTGTAGATGACGGTGTCGGCCCCGGCGGCGAGGTGTCCGCGCAGCGCCCCGGAGGGATGATCCGCAGGCCGGGTGGGGTCGTCGAACGCGCCGGTCGCGTCGATCACCACCCGCACGCCGTGCTGCCTCCAGCCGATGTCCGCCGGGTTGCGCGCCTCGCGCAGTATGGTGACCGGCACGCCCGCGACCTCGATCAGGCCGGTCGCCTCGTCGACGACCCGGATGCACGGATCCGCGCCGACGCCGAACAGGAAGCGGTGCATCGCGCCGTAGGTGGAGTCGTGCTCGATGACACCGCAGACCGCGTCGAGGTTCCGGCCGACCTCGCGGCCGACGTTGACCACGAGGCGCGCGAAATGCCGGCGCGCTGCGTGGTGCCACACGAGGAGCTTGCCGATGCGCCCGAGTCCGTTGATGCCGAGCGCCGCCCCGTTCGCGTACGCGTTCATCGTCTCCTCCTGTCGCTGTGGCACCTCACCATCTGTGCCCGCCTTCCACGCCGACCATGGCGACGGGGTGCACGTCGAGGTACACGGTGCCGTCAAGGCCGCTGATCGAAAGCGGGTCGCCCGCGTGAAGCGCGCGGCCGGCGAGGCTCGCCCGTCCCGCCTGCTCGTCGACGTCGAGGGCGCGGCATCCCACGACGCAGGTCTTGCCGAGGCGCTTGGCGGCGACGGCGGCGTGGCTGGTCGCACCGCCGAGCGCGGTGAGGACGCCGTCGGCGGCGAGGACGAGCGCGATGTCGTCCGGCACGGTGTCGGGTCGCAGCAGGATCACCGCCTCGCCGGGGTGCCGGTCGCGAACCGCGGCGATGTCGGTCAGCGTGCACGCGACCCGTCCGGAGAGGGCGCCGCCGCTGACGCCGATACCGTGGGCGGCGCGGGCACGGTCGAGTTCGGGGCTCGGCACGAACGCGGGCACCTCCCCGCGCGTCGCGACGACCGTGTCGCGGGTCTGCAGCAGGTAGAGGTCCTCGGGGCCGTCGCTCTCGAAGGTGAACTCGATCTCCTGGTGGTTCATGCCGTGGTCCTGCACGAGGGTGCGCGCGATGCGCTCGAGGGTCCGGTAGAGGGCCGGAAAGTCCTTCTCGAGCGAACGCTCGGTGGTGCGAGCCTCCCGTCGGCGTTGGCGCTCGGTGATGGGGTGGGCCTCGACGAGGCCGCCCACCACGTCGTCGCCCTGGCTCTGGATCGCGAAGTCGCCGGTCAGCGAGATGACGTCGGAGCTTCGCTCCGGCTGATCGGTCAGGATCACCCCGCTGCCCGATTGCTGGTCGAGGTTGCCGAAGACCATCGCCTGCACGATCGCGGCGGTGCCCCACTCGTCGGAGATGTGCAGCTCACGCCGGTACAGCCGTGAGGCCTCGGCGTCCCACGAGTCGTGGACGAGGTCGATGCAGGTGATGAGCTGCGCGAACGGGTCGTCCTCCACGCGGATGCCATGGGATGTGACGACGTCGCGGTATTCCATCGCAAGCGCCCGCATTGCCTCGGCGGGCAGGTGGGCCTTGTGGGCGACGCCGAGACGCGTCTTCGCGGCGGCGATCAACTGGTCGAACCCGTCGCGTGCGAGCCCGTGGGCCATGCCCCACGACTGCACGAACCGGCGGTAGGAGTCCCAGGCGGCCCAGTCGCCGCGCAGCGTCGCAACGCCCTCGGCGATCACCGGGTTCATCCCGACGTTCAGGAACGTGGCGAGCATGCCAGGCATCGAGAGCGGCGCCCCGCCACGCACCGACAGCAGGAGCGGGCGACGCGGGTCGCCGAACCGCGCCCCGGTTGAGTGCTCGAGGCGCCTGAGTTCGGTGCGGACCCGTTGCTCGAGCCGCTGCCGAAGCCCGGCGTCGGATCGGATCGCGGCCCGCGCGCGGAACACATCGGTCGTGAGGACGAACGCGGCGGGGACGTTGAGCCCTAGTTGGTGAAGCTGGCGCAGCATGAACGCCTTGCCGCCGAGCGCGACGATGCCGAGGTCGGCCGGCGCGGTCTCGATTGCCAGCACTGAGCGCCGCAGGTTGGGGGTGATGGCGGTGGGAGGCGCAGGGGCGCCATGGGCGTGGACGCGCTCATCCAGCTCGCGGATCGCGATCCCGATCAGCGCGTCGAGCCGTCCCAGTGCGAAGCTGCCGGCGATGAGGTCCCGCAGCAGCGCCTCGGAGTAACGCAGCACCGCCTCGTCAGCCGTGTCGTCGTGTGAGGGCAGGAGCCCCTGGTCGATCATCCCCATGACGACGCGGCGCACCGGCTCCTCGTATGCGTCGAGGATCCGCGCCCGGATCGTCACCTCGAGGTTGTGCCCGAGCTGTTGGAACACGGTGACGAGCTGCGCGTCGGTGGTGTCGGGCTTTGCGAGCCCCTCGTCGAGCATCGCGAGCGTGTGCGCGAGGCCCTGCGCCCGGAACCCCTCCACGCGGAGTCCGCGATGCAACTGGTGCAGCCACCCGGCGAGCACGCGCAGCCGACCGCGCGGGTCGGCGGGCAGCGCGTCTTCCCTCATGAGCTGCTCGCAGAGCGCGCCGGCGAGCGATTCGAGGCGGAACGTCAGGCCGGCGGCATCGAGGCGCTCCTCGCGGTACGACCCGTACATACTGGGGATGCCGACGGCGATGTGCCGCTTGAAGTAGATGTCCTCCACGGCGTGGATCTCGCCGGGGTGCAGCACGATCGCCTGCAGCTCCTCCAGGATCGCGAGGGCCATGTCGAGCGCGGTGCCGCTGTCCCCACGAGCGAGGGCGTCGTCGAGCGCGCCGATGGCGGCGCTGTCGACACGGCGGTACTCGCGCAGCCGGTCCACGATGTCGCCGTGGTCGAGGGCGTACTTGCGGCGGATCTCATGCCACATCTGCACGAGAAGTTCCGCGCGCTCGCGGTCGGTGGCGTCGCCGATGTCGAGCGCGGCGAGCGTGGCGTGGAGCTTGTCCTCGTCGGACGCGAAGATCGCCGCGAGGGATCCGGCCCGACGCACGAGCTCCTCGAACACGAGGTGGATGCCGCGGCTCTCGGGGCGCTCAGGGTCGAGCGTCACGAACAGCGACGGCGGCACGTAGTCGGAAAGCGGCGCTGGGTCGCCGGTGGCCCAGAAGCGGCCGACCTCCTCGACGAAGTCGATGAGGTGCGCGTTGCACTCGACGTGACTCTGCTTGCGCAGGAAGTGGCAGAGCGGGTCGCGCCGCTGCAGGGCCTCGTCGATGCGGGTGGACACGTCGCGCAACCGGCCCTCGGACCCGATCTCCGCGAAGAACACGGGCAGGAGCCGCAGCAGGTGTGTCACCTCGACGTACACCGGCTCGATCGGAGCGGCCAGGAGCGCCGACACGTCGCGCTGGAACAGGGCGCTGTCGGGGATCGAGACGCCGCCCAGGCGTAGGTGAGCGACGAGCGCGGCCAGGAGCGGGCGGGCAGCCACCGGGTTGGCTTCCACGAGGCGGAGGTACGTGCGGATGGCCTCCACGTGCGCGGGGTTCGCGCGCAGCGCCCATTCGTCGGTGAAGCCCGCGAACGCCGGGTACTCGAAGTCGGTGCCGAGCACGTCATCCACGAGCGCCTCGGCCAAGTCGGGGTCGCCGGAGCGGAGCGCTTCGCTTCCGATCCGCGCGATGAGCTGCAGCACGGTGTGGGGGTAGGGAAAGGCGTGGTCGTGCAGGAGCTCGAAGATGGCGTCCAGCACGTCGCGACGGTCGGCGGTGTCGTCCGCCATCAGCGCGGCGGTGGCGCGGGTGATCTCGCGCAGGGCCGTCTCGTGCGCGGTGGCGAGGTCCGGGTGGCCGAGCACGCGTAGCAGCCACCGGATCTGCGTCATCCTGGCGGCGGGTCCGGGCGCTCCTGCGAGCGCGTCGGACGCGGTGAGGTAGGACCGCACGATCTGGGCGTTGTCGGGGATCGCGAGGATCGCGCCGGCGCTCGCGAGCAACGGCGGAGTGAGGGCGTGCAGCGTCGCAAGCGCGCTCCGGAGCTCCATGTGCGTCACGGCGCCCGTCCCCGCCAGGAGATGCACGGCCAGGTCGCGTTCCCATCCGGCCGGGTCGTCCCGTTCGAGCCAGGAGGTGAGGACGGTGCCGAGCGTCTGGGCGAGCAGCCTGAGCGTCGCCTCGGTGGTGGCGGCGGCCTCCTGCGACTCCACGGCGGTGAGGGTCCGCCCGAGTCGTCGCAGCGCGGGGCTCGTGACGGGAGCGAGCCGCGGCGCGGCGGCCATGAGGCCGTCGAGCGCGCGGACGGCGTCGTGCACGGCGGCGAGATTGCGTGGGAGGGTGTCGCCGGAGTCGCGCACGACGAGCTCGAGGTAGGTGAGCCACTGCCGGGCGGCGTCGTCGCGGACGTCGTCGGGCGTGGCGTCGCGGACGATGGTTGCGTAGAGGTCGCAGACGATGCGGATGGCGTCGGCCCCACGGGGGCAGCCGTCGTAGTAGTGGAAGTCGTTCATCGCCCGGCGGTGGAGGTCCGCGAGCGTCTGCGCCCAGTTGGGGTAGCGATGGTGGATCTCGCGCAGCAGTGCCAGGGTCGCGTCCTGCACGCCTCGCCACGGCTCGGCGATCTCGAGGAGCGCCGCGTGCTCGGGCGGGATGACGACGTCGACCGCGGTGCGCGCGAGGTTCGCTTCGAGTGCGCCCGTCGTTCCCATGGTCATGCCCAGTCCTCGCGCGGTCCGATGCTTGCAGTCTGGGCGGCCGCTCGCCGCCTGGAATCGGGGCGGTCCGCCGCGCCGATTCGGATTTCCCGTAGTCGTCGCTCACCGGTTCAACGCACGCATGCAGGCGCTCGCAGCCCGGGACGCCGCCCGGCTGGAGTCGATCGCGCGCCCCTCGCTTCGATGCCCGCCCGTCCGGCGCGAGCCGACGAGGCGTGCCCGACGCGGCCGGCCCGCTCAGACGGCGAGCGTCGGCACCCCTGTTTGTGGTCGCGTCTCCTAGGCCACCCCCCTGATCGTCGACAAAGCGTGGCCCAGAAGGGAGGCGGCAAGGACACGCATGTGTGGGACGCACTGTGCCGATCACGGCACGTCACCGTGCCAATTCACGTACCGACCGGCGGTCAGGCGAGGAGCCGCTGGTACACCCCCGCCGTCTGGGCGGCGATCGCGGCCCAGTCGAACTGCTCCA
The DNA here is from genome assembly GCA_963777565.1 of uncultured Thermoleophilia bacterium. Classification (GTDB taxonomy): domain Bacteria; phylum Actinomycetota; class Thermoleophilia; order Miltoncostaeales; family Miltoncostaeaceae; genus CALMEC01. The sequence continues at coordinate 118,840 of CAVZQZ010000006.1, read as the reverse complement.
CCGCCCGCCGCCGGCCGGCGGCGCCCATCGCGTGAGCGCCCGCGGGGTCGGCCAGCACCCGGTTGACGCGGTCGGCGATGTCGGCGGCAAAGCGGGACGGATCGCGGGGCGATCGCGACGCGTCGTCCACCGGGTCGAACGGCACGAGCAGGCCGGTGACGCCGTCCTCGACCACCTCGGGGATGCCCCCCGTGGCGGTGGCGACGACCGGGGCCTCGCAGGCCATGGCCTCCAGGTTCACGATGCCGAGCGGCTCGTAGATGGACGGGCACACGAACGCCGACGCGTGGCTCAGAAACTGCATCACCTCGGGCTTGGCGAGCATCTGCTGAATCCACACGACGTTGCCGCGCTCGGCCTGCACGCGGGCGACCTTCGCCGCGATCTCCCGGGCGATCTCCGGGGTGTCCGGTGCCCCGGCGACCAGCACGAGCTGGGCCCGCGGGTCGATCGCCGGCGCCGCGTCGAGCAGGTGGGTGAGGCCCTTCTGTCGGGTGATCCGGCCCACGAACACCACCGTCGGTCGTGCGGGGTCGACGCCGTGACGCTCGAGCGCATCCACTGACGGGTCGGGTCGGTACTCGTCGGGGTCGATGCCGTTGTAGATCACGCTCACCCGGTCGGGGTCGATCGCCGGGTAGCAGGCGAGCAGGTCGCACCGGTGCTCCTGCGAGACGGCGATGATCGCGTCGGCGGCCTCCAGACCCGTGCGCTCGCAGAACGATGAGAGGGCGTAGCCGCCACCGAGCTGCTCGGCCTTCCACGGGCGAAGCGGCTCCAGGCTGTGCACGGTCGCGACGTGCGGAATGCCGTGCACGAGCTTCGCCAGGTGGCCGCCGAAGTTGGCGTACCAGGTGTGACTGTGGGCGAGGTCGGCGCCGTCGACCCCGGCAGCCATAGCCAGGTCGATCGAGACGGCCTCGAGCGCCGCGGCGTGAGGCGCGTCACCGTGCAGCGCATCCCACGCGCGGTAGGCGTGCACGTGCGGACCGTCGCCCGGCGGGCGTTCGGCGCCCCAGCAGTGCACGTCGACGTCGATGAGCTTGGCGAGCTCGCGGGTGAGGTACTCGACATGGACGCCCGCCCCGCCGTAGACGTCGGGCGGGTATTCGCGGGTGAGGACCGCGACCCTCAAGTCGCGGCGACCCGCTGGCCCTTGCCGATCACCACGACGCCGCCGTCGGACACCACGAACCGTTCGCGGTCCGCGTCGAGGTCGACGCCCACCCGGGCGCCGTCCTCGATCAGCACGCCCTTGTCTGCGATGGTCCTGTGGACGACGGCCCCGGCGCCCACCACCACGTCGTGCAGCAGGACCGAGTCGTGCACCTCCGCCCGCTCCTGCACCCGTACGCCGGGGGAGAGGATTGAGTGGTGCACCCGCCCGCCGGCCACGATGACGCCGGCGCACACGAGTGAGTCAGTGGCAACGCCCATGCGGTCCTCGTCGGCGAACACGAACTTGGCCGGGGGCAGCGGCTCGGGCATCGTGAGGATCGGCCACTGCATGTTGTAGAGGTTGAACGCCGGGATCACCGCGATCAGGTCCATATTGGCGTCGTAGTAGGCGTCGAGGGTCCCGACGTCGCGCCAGTAGCGGTCGCCGTCGGGGCTGCGCCGCAGCCCGGGCACGTAGTTGGTGTTGAAGTCGTAGACGTGCGCGTCGCCGCTCGCGGTGAGCAGGGGGATGATGTTGCCGCCCAGGTCGTGCCGGGACGACGGGTCCTCCGCGTCCCTGGTGACGGCGTCGATGAGCGCCTCGGTGGTGAACACGTAGTTGCCCATCGACGCGAGGATCTGATGGGGGGCGTCGGGCAGTCCCTTGGCGGTGGTGGGCTTTTCGAGGAACGCGTCGATACGGGTGGCGTCGGCGACGCGGTCGATCACGCCGCAGCGGCTGGCCTCCTCGATCGGCGCCCGGATCCCGGCGACGGTCACCCCGGCGCCGGTGTCGATGTGTTGCTCCAGGATCTGCCGCGGGTCCATGCGGTAGATGTGGTCGGCGCCGAGCACCACGACGTAGTCGGGCTTCTCGTCGTGGATGAGGTTCAGGTTCTGGTAGATGGCGTCGGCCGACCCGGCGAACCAGTGCGGCCCCCGGCGCATCTGCGCGGGGACGGGGGTGACGTAGTTGCCGAGCAGGGCGGAGAGCCGCCATGTGGTGGAGATGTGCCGGTCGAGGCTGTGGCTCTTGTACTGGGTCAGCACGACGATGCGCAGGTACCCGGCGTTCACCAGGTTGGACAGCGCGAAGTCGACGAGCCGGTAGTTCCCGCCGAACGGCACGGCCGGCTTGGCGCGGTCGTCGGTGAGGGGCATGAGGCGCTTGCCTTCCCCTCCTGCGAGCACGATGCCGAGCACCTTGGGCATGGGACGAAGACTAGTTGTCGGATGTCGCCCGGATGATGCCCGGAGCACCCTCGCCGCCGACGCACGTCTCGGGTCGCCGGGTGACCTGCGTTAGATCTTCCGGAAGCGGGCGTCGGTGATCGAGTAGAGACCGAACGCGATGAGCCCGGCCGCGACTACGCCCAGCGCGATGGTGCCGTAGGCGTGCGTCGTGATGCGCTGCAGCGCCCCGTCGACGCCGACCGCCTCGGACGGGTCGTACTCGACGGCCGCCTTCACGAGAAAGATTCCGATCAGGCCGAACGTCACCGTACGGGCGAGCAGCCCGACGACGCCGAGGGCCGTGAAGTTACGCAGGGTTCGCCGGCTCATGTACATCGTCTTCGAGTCCTTTAAGAACCGGCGGCTCAGTGCGAGGTTCGCCTGATAGGCGGCCACCCCGACGAACACCAGGCCCGCGATCGCCACGAGCAACCGCCCGGCGGGCCACCCCAGGACGTCGGCGGTCGCGGCCTGCGGCTTCCCGCCCCCGTTCCCGGCCGAGCCGGCCAGGATGGAGATCGCGATCGCGCAGAAGATGCCGTAGGCCACCGCGCTGCCCGCCGCTCCGACGCGATCGAGCGCGCTGTGCCGGCCGGCCTCGGGTGTGCGGCCGATCGTGGCCTGCGCGACGCGCAGCATCGTGTACGCCGCGAGCCCGACAGCGACCGCCGCGAGCAGCACGGTCCCGAAGCTCTGGTGGGCGATGGCGTGCATCGCCCCCTCTTGGCTCGGCTGGTCGCCGCCGACGCCGCGGGCGAGTTGGACGGCTAGGACGCCGATCAGGATGTAGATGACCCCTCGTGCGAGGTATCCGCAGCGGGCGAGCCGTTCGAATGTCCCCGACGACGTGACCGCGCGGGCTGGATCCAACGTGGAAGTGTTCACGACGGGTTAGCTACCCGGTTTCGCCGGCTTCACACCTGTGTCGGGCCCGGGGACGCTCGCGTGAGGCGCCGCCGCCCGCTCGATGCGCTCGGCGGTGACTCCGAATCGCAGGAGCCGTCCTCCGACGGCGATCGCGCAGAGCGCGAACCAGGCCCAGCCGAGGGCGAGCCCCGCGACGACGTCGGACAACCAGTGGACGTCGAGGAGCACCCGACTGCAGGCGACTGCGACCGCGACCCCGACCGCGCTCCCGGCGAGCATCGCCCGGGCACGGCTCGATCGCCCGCGCCCCAGGATCAGCGCGGCCGCCGCGTAGAACGCCGCGGCGGTCGATGTGTGCCCGCTGGGAAACGACGGCCCGAGGGTCTCGGCGATCGGGTTGAGCGTGGGGCGTGCACGGTCGACGAGCGCCTTCACCGCCGTGGTGATGAGCGTGTCACCGGCGATGACGGCGACGAGGAACGGCAGGAGGAACCGGCTGGGCCGGCGCCGCCATTCGACGGCGAGCACGATGAGACCCGCGGCGGCGACGGCCCACGTCCCGCCGAGGCGGGTGACGGCCTCGATGGCGGCGTCGGAGAACCCCGTCGCGTGGTCATGGCCCCACTGGGCGGCGCGCGCGTCGACCTCGCGAAGCGTCTCGTTGGTCCGCACGAGGTAGGTGAGGAATCCCAGGACCGCGCCGCCGACGACGAGCACCCCGAACGCGACGGTGAGCGCCAGGCCGGTCGTGGCCGCCGGGTCGCGCCGGGCGCGGGCCCACCGACGCATGCGGCCGCTGCGCTCGGACGCGTGGGCCACCGCCTCGACGACGGGCGTGGTGGTGGCGCCGGCGACGGCATAGGGGTATCGGCGCGCGGCGGCAGCGGCGGCGAAGGCGGCCGCCGAGGCGATCAGGATGAGGATCAGGAGTGGCACGGGTTGAGTGGCTCCGCGGAGAGCCCGACGGGGACGGGCTGTTGAGTCGGATGTTTCCTCGGAGTCGGTTCGGGGAAACCTTGCCGTCATGTCGACGGTCACTGCCCTCACGGAGCGCGCGTCGGAGGAGCCTGACACACGTGAGGCGTCGGTCTCGCCCGGGGTCCGGAGTCGAACGACCGTCGTCGAGCCGACCGGTGCCGGCCCCGCGTCGACGGTGGCCGAGCGCCTGGAGCGGTTCAAGCCCGTTCCGATATTTCTCACCACGACGGTCGTCGGTTACGCGCTCCTCGCGGCGGCGCTCGTCGCGCTCGGCCTGGTGCTGACGAGGGTGCTGCTCCCGATCGACGCGATTCAGCGGGCCGACGAGTGGGCGCCGGCGTGGTTGGCGAGTCATCGAAGCGTGTGGCTCACCGACGCGTCCGCCGTGGGCTCACGCATCGGCGACGTCCCGGTCCTGCCGGCACTGGTCGCCCTGACCCTCGTGGTGGCCGCTGTGATCCGGAGGTTCCGGATCGGGGTGTTCCTGCTGACGGCGATCCTGATGGAGGTCACCCTGTACCGGGTCGGCGCCCTCGCGGTGCCGCGCGAGCGCCCCGACGTCACGCGGCTCGACGCCCTCCCGATCGACGAGAGCTTCCCGTCCGGGCATGTCGCGGCGTCGCTTGTCGTCTACTTCGGGCTCGCGCTGCTCGTGTCGTCGGTCGTCCGGTGCCGATGGGTGTCGACGCTGTGCTGGACGCTGGCGGCCGCGATCGTCGTTGGCGTCGCGACCTCGCGCGTCTACCGCGGGATGCACCACCCCCTCGACGTCCTGGCCGGGGCGCTCCTTGGCGTGGGCTGCCTGGTCGTGGCGCTGGTCGCGGTGCGCGCGTACGGCTGGGCCAAGCGCATGCGTCAAGGGCGCGCGGAGCAGGCCACCGGCGAGTGCAGGGTCGCGACGTGAAGGTCGCCGTCGTCGCTCACGGCGGCAAGAGCTTCGGAGGCGGGTTGGCCGAGCTCCGAGCGGTCCTCGAGCGGCGCGGGGTGACGGACCTCCTGTGGCGCGAGGTCTCGAAGAGTCGCAAGGCGCCGAAGCAGGTACGCCGGGCGCTCGATTGGGGCGCTGACGTCATCTTCGTCTGGGGCGGCGATGGCACTGCGCAGCGCGCCGTTCACGCCGCTGCCGGCAGCGACACCCCGCTTGCGCTTCTGCCCGCTGGGACGGCGAACCTGCTTGCCACGAACCTCGGCATCCCGCAGGACATCGATGCGGCGGTCGACATCGGGCTCGGGGCTGAGCGCCGGCGGCTCGACGTGGGCCGGGTCAATGGCGAGGCGTTCGCGGTGATGGCCGGGGCCGGCTTCGACGCGCGGATGATCGCCGACGCGGACGGTGGCTTGAAGGACCGCTTCGGCCGCCTCGCCTATATCTGGACGGGCATCAAGCATCTGCGGGCCACCCCGTTCGACGCGACCGTCAAGATCGATGGGCGCCGCTGGTTCAAGGGCAAGGCGAACTGCGTGCTCGTCGGCAACGTCGGAAGGCTCTTCGGGGGCGTGGAGCTGTTCAACGGCTCGCGACCGGACGATGGGCTCCTGGAGGTGGGGGTCCTCACCGCGGACGGGGCGATTCAAACCGTTCGTACCATGGCCCGGGTGGTGGTGAGCGGCGCCGACGAGGCGCCTGCCGCGAAGACGACGAAGGCATCGTCGGTGCGGATCAAGATGGGGCAGAAGGTCCCCTATGAGGTCGACGGCGGCGACCGGAAGAAGGTCACGAACCTGCGCGTCGACGTCGAGCCAGGGGCAGTCGTCGTCTGCGTGGCTGCACCGGCGATCCGGTGAGATCGCGCGACTGCAGCGGCGTGAGGATCGGCGTGCCGTCGCCGGCCGCGCCGCTTTGGCGGATCGTCACTTGGGCACCGCGCTCGTCGAGGTCGATCAGCCCGAGCGAATTCTCGTACGTTGGGCCGGAGATCACCCGCCACCGGGCGGTTGGCGCCCGCACGCCCGCCAGGCGCGCCATTCCCTGCGCCACGATTCCCGCGGCGCGGGAGAACAGGATGCGCACGACCCGGCGCTCCTTCGCGTTCAGCGGCTTCCGGAACGGCGAGCACACGAGCTGGTAGATGCGGCTGCGCTGGTGATCGCCGATCGTCGCCTCGGCGATGTACGCCGTGTGCACGTCACCTCCCAGGATCAGGACGGTGCCGGGTGCCGGCGCGTCGGCCTCGTTCGACGATGCCCGCTCGCCGATGAGTTCGACGATCGCCCGGAACGAGCGTTGGAACGCCGGCCAGTGGTCGAAGTCGAACTCGCGGCGGAGCTTCTCGCCGACCCGCGCGGCCGTCCTGCCCCACGCGCCGTCGCAGACGGCTTCGTTCCAGGCCTCGATTTGGTGGATCGCCTTCGCCATGAACACCGGGACGGTGCTCGCCAGGATCAGGTGGTCGAAGTCACCCCGGGCGTGGTCGGCGATCCACCGCCATTCGTCCGCGTCGACGATGTCGCGCTGACCCGGCGTCAACACGCGGGCCGCGCGGGTGTCGATGACGACTAGGCGGGTGCGGCCGAAGTCACGGTGAAAGGCAAACCGGCTGCTGGTCGTGTCGCGGTCTGCAGCCTGGGCGAATCGGCGAAGCCGGGGCCCGGCGTCATCGTCGGCATAGACGTCCTCGAGCATGGGCTCGTCGCCGAACTCGGAGGGGGCGAGGTTGCCGATGTGCTGGTAGACCCAGTACGCCATGAACGCGCCGAGGATCCGCTCCTCCCACCACGGGAGCTTGCGCATGTCGGCCACCCACGCTTCGGAGATGTTCCAGTCGTCGTGGACGTCGTGGTCGTCCCACACCATGGTGCTCGGAACCGTCGCGAGGAGCCACCGGATGTCCGGATCACTCCACGATTCGCGGTGCAGGCGGGTGTACTCCTCGAAGTTCGCGACTTCCCCGGGTGGCGGCGCGTCTGTGCGGCCCTGCATGGCGGCCTCGTCGACGCGGCCCCGGATGAACTCGGCGGTGTCCGGCGAGACCTCGTCGGCGTACACCTGGTCGCCCAGAAGGAGCAGGCAGTCCGGCCACGGCTCGTCACCCCGCTGGAGCCGCAGCGAGTACGCCCACAGCGCGTCGATACCGAAGCCACGTGGGTCGTCGGTGGGCGGCAGCGTGAAGGGCGGACGCTGTGGCGCGCCCACGCGACACGATCCGAAGACGAGCCGCGCCTGTGGCTCGCCCTGCCGCGTGACGATCTTGCTTGGCGGGCGCCCGTCGTCGGGGGGCCACACGGTCTCGCCGTCGATCTGCACTTCGTACTGCGTGGTCGTACCGGGGCTGAGCCCGTCGATCAGCACGAGCGCGTAGTGGTGGCCCTCCACGCAGAAGGTCCGCCTGGGCGCGTCAAGCACCGTCACCTCGCACGGCGCGTCGGTCTCGACCCACACGGTCGCCTGCGTGGTGCCCACGTAGCGGAGCAGTGGGCCGAGGACGAGGCGCGCCATCGTTGGATGCTATTGCGCCGGCGACCGCTCCGAACGCGCGGGCGACTGAACGCGGCCGGCCGTCGCCTCGAGGTCCACGGTCTGCGCTCGGGACGACGGTAGGAACCCGCTACCGAAGCGTCACCGCCTTGCGGGTGATCACCCCGATGCCGACGGCGTCGCGGAAGATGTTGGTGGCGATGACCGCCTTCGCCCGCCGGCCACGTGCGTTGAGCGCGACCCGGACGTTGGCGGCGGTGCCCGATGCGATCGAGAACGACCGGCCGCCGACCCGCGTAGTGCCGTATCGCAGCGTGAGGGTTCCGGCGCACCGCACGGCCTCGATCGCGGGGCACACCAAGCGCAGCGTCACCCCGCCCGACGCGACCCGGGTGCTGGTGGTGGCGACGCCCACTCCGCGGCTCACGGCCTCGCACGCGCGCGGCACGTCGGACCCGTCGAGGAGTGCGCTGTCGACGCCGCCGCCGCAGGAGACGTCGTCTGCGGAGATGTCCCGGGCGCGCAGGGTGTCGCTGCCGGGGCCGCCGGCGAGGGCGTCGATACCGGCACCGCCGTCGAGGGTGTCGTTGCCACGCGCGCCGTTCAGCCCATCGGACCCGCCGCCGCCACTGAGGGTGTCGTTGCCGGAGCCGCCGTTGAGTTCGTTGGCGGCGGCGCTGCCGGTGATGGTGTCGGCCTTCGTCGTGCCGGTGACGTCCTCGATGTCGGCGCTGACGCTGTCGGCCTCCCCGGCCACGCCGTCGTTGGCGACCCCGTCGAGGGTGACGGTCACACCGACGGCGGCGTCGGAGTAGTCGATCAGGTCGGTGCCGGCTCCGCCGCTGAAGCTGTCGGGGTCGGCGTCGGTGCCGGCGTCGGGGATCGTGTCGTCGCCGGCGGCGCCCTGGACGTTGTCGCGGCCGGCCCCGCCCGAGAGCGAGTCGTCGCCGTCACCGCCGACGAGGGTGTCGTCGCCCGCGCCGCCGGTGAGCTGGTCGTCACCGCCCAGGCCGTTCAGGGTGTCGTTGCCGGGGCCGCCCTGGAGGGTGTCGGCGGTCGCCGCGCCGGTGAGGGTGTCGTTGCCGTCGCCGCCCTGCAGGGTGACGCCGACCTGGGTGACTGTCGGGTCGATAGTGGCTTGGTCGTTGCCGTCGACGAGGCTCACGTTGACGTCGACGACGCCGGCCACCGGGCAGGTGGCGGTGTTGGCGTTGACGGCGACGCAGGGGGCGGTGGGGGTGATAGTGGAGCCGGGGTCGGCCACCGTGTAGAGGGTTGCGCCGCGGGTGACGGTGACGTTGTTGGTCTCCGCCGCGGCGGCGGTGAACTGCAGCGTCGTGCCGCCCTGCACGGCCAGGGTGGAGGCCGCGGCCGCCTGGGCTGCGGCGAGGCACGCCGTGGCGGCGAGGACGGCGAGGACGAGGCGGCGCATGGAGGTCTCCCTGTTCGCGGATCCGTCGGCGCGCGCGACCCTACCAGCGGTGTTCGCTGTGGCCTCGCGCGGCGGGCGGGCCCTGAGGGTCGCCCGCTACGCGGCCATCTGCTCGCCGAGGCCGAGGCACGACGGGCAGGCGTGAGGCACGAGGCCCTCGCCATTCGGGTTCTCGAAGATGCGGCGCTGTCCCCAGCAGGTGGGGCAGGGGGTCCAGATCGTCCGGGTTTCGGCGTGCAATGTGAGGGTGTCGGCGGGGTTCATGGCGGGCTCCTAGGGGTGGGTGACTGTGACCCGAAGGTACGGTCGGGCCGCGAGTGGGTCTGGCGCCGAGACGACGCTGGTTATGTCACGCTCGTGACGTTGGCGGGTGGTGATGGGGGTGGGGTCGTGGGGGAGGGGATGGCGCGGGCGGGAGTTGAACCCGCTGTCTCGAGCTCATGAGGCTCGTGAGATGGCCGTTTCTCTACCGCGCGTCGCACGGTCCGCCCGCCGTGACACGGACGGACCGTTGGGGGAACGCACCGGCGCGGGCCGGTGCGGAGCGTCCGCCAGACGCGTGAACGTCTAGGCGGCTTCTGGCCCGTCGCGCCCGAAGGCGGGGTACCGAACTCCTTCGGATACCGTCGCGCCGCGTCGTGCAGCACGGTTGCGGGCCCGTCGACGAGCAAGCCGGGCTTCGTGGACGTGCTGTGCACGGCGCAGGCGTTCGGCGTCGAGGGCGATGAGCTTGTGTCCGGCCAGGTGCGCGAGGTGCGTGCCGCCGGACAGGTGAACGATGTTGCTCACGGTGTGCTCCTTCGCTTGTGGTCTCGGCCCGCACGGGGGGACGCGGGCCGGGAGCGGGCCGCCGCTCCGCCGATCCTCCCCATGGGGATCGGCGCAACGGCGCGGCCGCTCGGCGAAGTGAGCGGTGAGCGCCGAGAGGGGGTCGTCTGGTCACGCCGCCGGTGGCGGTGTGCGATGTCTGTGCCGCTCGCCCCCCCTTCGGCCCTGGATCACCGCCGCCCGCGCCCGTCGGCACAGGTGGCGATGTCATCGTGGAGGGGGTTTGGAGCCTGGTGCCCGCCCGGGGTGGGCGGGGGCCGTTCTCACTCGGGCGGGGCCTCGATGGTCGTCTCGTGTTTCTTCAAGCTGGGCATCACCTACTTGGGAACCGGTTTCGGGCAACAAAAAGGGCGACCTCTCGGTCGCCCTCGCGAAGCTTGGTCACATGCGGTACGGGTCTACCGCGGGTGCCTCACTGCGAGGGCACAGGCCATCGTGCGCGGGCAAGCGTGAAGCCAGCGCAGCTTGGCGGCGCCGGTCACGAGGTTGATGTCGAAGGAATAACTCATGGCTTGGGTCGGGCAGGGTAGGGCATCGTCGCGGGAAATGCAAATCGGGGCCGGGAGGAGTGCCGGCTGACCCGGCGCACCTCCCGGCCGGGTCGAGGTTTCAGGCGACGGAGTCACGCCATTCGTTGACCTTCATGAAGATCGGGACGGCCTGCTCGATTTCGACGACGGGCATGAGCTCGAACTCGAAGTAGGCGATCCATGGCGCGACGCCCTCCATGAGGGCGGTGGGGCTGTCGGTGTCGAGGACGCCGAAGCCGCCGCTGCCGTCGGAGAACGCCCAGTGGTGGATGAACGTGAACGGCGGCTGCCAGTTGGTGAACAGCTGGAGCGTGCGCTTCTCGCTCGACTCGGTGACGGAGTCCCTGACGCGGTAGATGAACCCGAATTGCATGTTCTCCCCCTTCTCATCGGATCCGTCTACCGACCGTACAAAGGCCGCGGTCGAGGGGTCAATGGCGCCGGAGCGACGCGGGCGGCGGTTCAGGTCGCCAAGAACGCCTTGGGACGTCGGCCCGCCGCGCAAGCGCCCAGGTGACGTCGTGGACGTCTGACAGGCTTTGAGAGTCCCTTGACCGACGGGGGAGCCTACGCGGGTGGCGATTTCGTTGGTCCGCCTCTTCGCGATCTTTGACGCCCCAGGGGGTTCGTGCGACGGCTCTCGCGTGTTCTGGTCGGTCCAGCGTTCTGCGTCGTCCTCGTCTGGGCTGCGGCAGGTCACCCGTCGGAGGCCGCGGCGGCAAAATGCCCGGCGGGGAAGGCCGCCCGCGTCGCGAACGGGGTGCGCACCTGCATTCCGGCGTCGCGACTGAGGCAACGAGTGGTGCCGCCGTCCGCCCTGGTGGCGACGGTGCGCCGGATCCTTTCCGGCTGGCCCGTGAAGCCGCTGCCGAAGACCCGCAAGCTGGCGGGACGGCCGATTGCGCCCGCCGTGGTGAACGCCATCGTCGCCAGGGTCGCCGTCGCCGAGATCCAATCGCTCGGGAGCCTGCGCGCCGCCCTGGCCTCCACGTCGATGGAACGCATCCACGAAATCGCTCCGACCGGCGCCCCGACGGTGACCGTCAACCCGAATGGCTCCTTCACCGTCGGCGTGGGCTTCGGGGGCACGATGAACGGTTCCGCCGTGTCGGCGAATCTCCAGATGGGCGGATCCCCGAACGGACGTCTCGCGACGGGTCTCGATGGCACCGTCACCGACGCGTCGGGCGGCACGAAGTCGTTCGGCTTCACGATCAGCGCCAGCGAAGCCGCGTCCGGCGAGGACTGCCCGGACGCCAACGGGATCATGGACCTGTCGAGCGATCTCGAGGCCACCGTCCGCAAGGGCGAGACGTTCGGGCCGAAGCAGATCGGCCTCGGTGCGGTCCGCGAGGCGCATAGGGTCAGGGTGCGGACAAGCGGGCGGGTGCGGTTCGGCCCCGACGGGCGGGCACGGCCGTTCGCGTTCACCGTGAGCGCCGGCATGGCGTACAAGCGCAACGCGCGGGCGCTCTTCCTGCACTCCGCCTCGCGGTTCTCCGCGACCGGGTAGATCCGCGGGACGTTCAGCCCCGCGACCGGCGCGGTCACGGGCGCCACGATGACGTCGAACGTCCAGACCTCCGGCTTCACCCAGAGCCAGGCGGACGCCGACGCCGACGTCCGCGCAGTCCTCGAGAAGGTGCTGAACGAGGAGGTGGGGCGGCTCCTCAAGAAGGTGCGGGACGCCGAGGCGAAGTGCGGGCGCTACGACGTGAACATCTCGCTGACGACGTACCTCGGAACCGCGGCCGCACAGTCGTCCGGGACGGTCAACGTGCAGGGCTCGGCGAACCGCGATCCGCTCGCCACCGGCTCGGCCCGGTTCACCGGCATGTTCCCGGCCGTCTACGAGAACCTGGTGTTCACACCCCTGGTGCCGTGCGTCTTCCTGAACCCGGTGTCGACGAGCGCGCCGCTGGAGGTCGTGATCGAGGTCACCCCGGCCCACGACCTGAAGGTGGACTGGCACCTCGCCGGCGGGGACCTGTCGGCGTCCGCCTCGATCCAGTGCCCGATGGCGACCCTGGTTCCCGGCCAACCGGGACCGGCGCTCATCAACCCGGCGCCGATGACGTTCCCGCTGCCCCTGGAGGGCGGTACCACCGTGATCACCGGCGGCCTTCCCGGCCCCGGCGGCGGCTGGGTGAATGCGGGCACGATCACCATCACCCGCCGCTGGCGGTAGCCGCCGCGATCAGGCGGGCGGCGGCGGGCGCCGGCCACGAGCAGTCCCTGGCGGCGCAGCAGCACCTTGGCGCGCTCCGAGTTGAGGAACTCACCCATCGCGCGCCGAAGACCGCGGCGAGCGCGCGGGCCACGACGGTGCGGCCGGAGAGCTTGCGAGTGACGACGTAGGTAACGGGGAACGCCTCGGGTAGGTGAGCCCGACGACGCTCGCGTCGCTCGGCGCGACCCCGCCGAGCGGCACGACGCAAGTGCCGACTTACTCAGCCGACCGCGACCATCCGGTCGATCGCGAGGCGCGTCTGGGCTCCGGGCCCGTGGAAGGCAGTGGACGTCGACTACGCGGTGACACGACGAAGACGCAGACGGCGCAGCGCGGGCTTGGGGTCTGTGGTGGTCGCAGGGTGGGCGGCGGACTCCGCCAGCCGGACCAGCCGATGGTGGGCGGCGCGGCTGTGGCGGTCGGCGACGATGGCGGCGGAGAGGTGGCTGTTGAGCGTGGCGTTCATGACGGCTCCTTGTGCTCGAACGTGATGGAACGAGCCTAGGAACGATGGGCAGGGAGCCGCATCGGGGGGCCACCCCAGAGTTTCCGTCATCACCCCCTAGCTTTGGGAGTCGAGCGGTACCCCGAGTTTGCGGGCGGCTGTGACGGCCTCCCCGCGATTGCCGGCGCCGAGCTTGTCGAGGACCGCCGCCACATGGTGCTCCACCGTCTTCGGCGACACCACCAGCCGCTCCGCGATCTGCCCGTTCGATAGGCCCTGGGCCACCAGTCCCAGCACCTGCATCTGTCGGCCGGTGAGCCCCACCGGGTTCTCGCGGGTCGACGCCCGGGGGCCGCGCGGCACCCGTGTCGCGCCCGTGCGTCGTGCCAGGTCGCGCGCCAGAGCCGCCACCGCCGTCGCCCCCAGCCCGTCCAGCAGGGCCACGGCCTCCAGGAGCGAGTCGGCGTCGGCGGCCTGCATCAGGGCGAGCGCCTGACCGTACGTCGCCCCGAGGTCCCGCCAAGCGGCCGCCGCCGCCCGCGGGTTGCCGGCCATCTCCAGGGCGAACGGGTCGAGGCATCCCTGCGGGACCTCGTCCAGCACCCCCGCCCGGTGGCGCCACAACGCCAGCTCGCCGATGTCCCGGCCGTTTCCCACGTCGAGTGCCAGTTCGTAGGCGTCTCGGGTCGCGGCGTCCACGGCGTCGGGGTCGTCGGCAAGCCACGCCACCTCGCCGCGGGCGCACGCGATGGGGCGGATGCGTTGCAGCTCCTGGGTGGACTCCGCGAACCGCCAGGCGTCGTCCAGCAGCTCGGTGGCGTCGGGCTCGCCGCGGCGGGCGTGGATGAGACCGAGCACCTCGAGCGCCGGGATCCGCACGACCGTCTGGCGAAGCGTTGGGCTCGAAACCAGTCCGGCAGCGGTGGCCTCGGCAGCCGCCCAGTCCCCCGTGGCCAGGTCGATCAGCGCGTTCAGCGCCAGCATGTACTCCTCGAATACGAACTGCTCACGCTCACGGGCAAACGCCAGGCCGCGCTCCGTCGTAAGGCGAGCGTCGGCATAGCGGGCCGCGTCCTTCGCCATCCACGCGGAGTTCACCAGCGCCCGGCAGGCGTGCTCGTCGAGCCCCGTCTCTATGGCGCGGGTCGCGCTCTCCTCCAGGAGCGCCTGACCGCGGACCGCGTCGCCGAGCGCTTCGTCGCCGAGGCTGGCCTGCAGCAGCGCCGTGCCGAGGTTGATCTGAGCGTGCACCAGCGTCTCGACGTCGCCGAGCTCGTCGGCCAGGGCGATCGCCCGCTCACCCCACGGGATGGCCTCGTCGTCGCGCTGGGCGAGCATGGCGAGCTGGGCGCGGTTGCTGAGGGCCATGGCGAGCTCACGACCAGGTGGGCACTCCTCCAGCAGAACGATCGCCTCGTCGGCCGCCATCTCCGCGCCGGCGCGATCGCGCGCCAACCAGCGGATTCGGGAGAGCCACCGCAGGGTCGCGCCCGTCGCGAGCGGATCGCCGAGGTCGCGTCGCAGCTCGAGCGCCTCCTGCCGTGCCGCCAGCGACTGTTCGAGGTGTCCGCTGTGGTAAGCCTCCTCGGACAGAAGCTCCAGCACTCCTGCGCGTTCCTCGTCGCCCATCATCGTGTCGTGCTCGGCGACTCGGGCGAGCAGGTCCACGGCTTCCCGGTGCGATCGTGCGGCGGCGGCCTCCCGGCCGGCCGCGATGCCGTGGCGGACCAGGGAGTCGGCGTCGTCGGCCTGCCAGGCATGATGGGCCAGGCGCGCGGCCGACGCTCCCCGCCGGCCCAGGGCCCCCAGCACGGCGCGGTTGAGCGCGGCGCGCCGGCCGCCCGACAGCGTCTCCTCCACCGCTCGCCGGGCGAGCTCGTGGCGGAACCGCGCCACGGGGCCGTCGATCACCAGCAGCCCGCGCTCCTCGCAGTCGGCGAGGGCGGCGTCGGCGGGGCCTAGGCATTCGTCCACCAGCCAGCGCTCGGTCTGGGCGGGGACAACGCTCACGAGCTCGGCGGCCTCGCGACCGTCGGGGCCGAGGCGCGCCAGCCGGCTCAGCACGGCGTCGCGGACGCTGGGCGGGGTAGGCCCGTCGCCCGCCGACAGTGCCTCGGTCACGAAGAACGGGTTTCCGCCGGTCACCGCGTGCAGGGAGGCGGCGTCCACCCCGGGGCCGGCCAGGGCACCCACCGCGGCGGCGCTGAGCGGCGCCAGGGTGATGCGCCGGGCGCGGGCGGTGGGGGCGGCGGCCAGCGCGCGGCGGAGGGGATGGTCAGGGGCCACCTCGTCGTCGCGGAACGAGATCACCAGGAGCGCGGGCAGGTCCTCCATGCGGCGGGCTAAGTGGGTGATGACATCGAGGGTCGCCTCGTCGGCCCAGTGGGCGTCTTCGACCACGCACAACGTGGGCCCGTCGCGGCGCAGCTCGTCGAACATCGCCCGGGGGGCGCCCACCGGCTCCTCCTCCAGCCGGCGAAGCAGCCGTGGCACCTGATCGGCGATCTCCAGGAACGGGCCGAGCGCTCGCGGCACGGCCAGGTCGTCGCACCCGCCGATCAGCGTGCGGGCCGCGTCGGCCTGGGCGGCGAACGCTCGAAGGAGGGTGGTCTTACCGACGCCGGCCTCGCCGCTCACCATCGCCACCGCGCCAGCCCCGGCTCGGGCCTCGTCGAGCGCAGCCGTAAGGTCGGCCAGCGCCGCTTCGCGCTCGAGGAGTCGCATGCCGCAATGCTCGCAGTTCCGCTGGACGCCGGTCGATATCTGCGCCGGTCAGCCCGGGCGGACCGCGAACGCCGGGTCCACCCCCAGGAATCGCCCGACATCGGCGGCCTCCTCGCGCAGCGCCTTGCGGCTGCCGCGCGGGAGGGTGGTGAATGGCCGCACCGCGATCTCGCGGCGCTCCAGCCGCCAGGTGCCGACGATCCGGCCGGCCACCACCACCGCGGCCTGGATCATGCCGCCGTCCACGATCCGTCTGGCGTAGGCGGGGTCGAGGATGAGGTCTCGGCCGCGGTAGCCCAGCAGGTAGTCGTCGAACCGGCCCAGCAGACGGGGCGGGCTGTCACGGCCCGTCGCCAGATCGCTCGAGGCGAGGGCAACCATCGGCGTGCCCGCCGCGTCCAGGTCCACCAGCTCATCGGCGACGTGCCCGAACGCGGCCCGCGCGTCGGGCATCGGCAGGCCGGACCACGTGGCGAGATCGGCGGCCGTCGCCGGGCCGTGGCCGGCGAGGTGGCGCAGGGCCAGGCGAGCCAGCGCCTCGCCGCGATCCACCGCCGGCGCGGGCGGCACCCACTCGTCCAGGAGCACATAGGTGGGCTCGTCGGCGCCCACCTCGGGCCCGCGGCAGATCAGACCCTGCATCGCGGCGTAGCGCACGAGGTGCGCCGGGGCCTGGCCGGTCGGGTCGATCGCCACGCCCTCGGCCGCGATGGCGGCCATGAGCTCGGCGCGGGTGAGCGGCCGGGAGCCCCCGAGCACCCGCTCGATCGCCGCGAGGCCCCGCCGGCAGGTGTCGGGGTCGAGGCCGAGCTGGTCGCGCCGGCGCTTGCCGGTGCGGGCGAAGTGGGGGCCCAGCACAGCGATGATCCACCGCACGTCGTCGGCGGCGATCATGTGCAGGGTGCCGCGCATCGCCCATGTGCGGACCACCACCGCTTCGCTGCACGCCCGGTCGACGTCGTCGCGGGTCAACCCGGTGGTGCGCGACCGCACGGCCAGCCGCGCCGCCGGGGTGGACTGCGCCTGCAGGGCCACCATCCGCCGCACCGCGGTCGCGACGTCGCCGGCCCGCTCGCCGGCGAGAAGCTGCGCCTGCAGCCGTAGCGCCCGCAGCTCCTGCCGTGAGATGGCCGTCGGCACGGGGCGACGATAGCGCCGCCGCCCCGGGGAAATGACTTCGGCCGTGACGTCACTGGAATCGGCACGGTTGCGGCGCGCAGTTGGCACGATGCGCGCGCCACACGTGACATCGGATCTGGCTGAATAGCGGGGCACTGTCAAACGGCCGAACCCGCGAAATCCGAGGTCGGCGAGCCCCGTCACGGTGACGCACCCAACGCCGCAACGGGTGGGACGCCGGCCTCGGATGGGCGGCCGGCCAGGGGAGCGACGAGAGGAGGTCACGACCCGGCTACTTGATGACGACGAACCGGCCTTTGCCGACGATACGGCCGTATTGCTGCTGGGCGAACGACCCGAACCCCGGCCACACGAACAGCTGGTACACCCCCGGCACGAGCCGGTGGCGCACGCCCTGGAACGTCCACGAGCGCTTCAGTGGGAGCTTCGGCACCTTCGGCCAGGCGCTCAGGATCTTGCGGTCGCCGCGGTAGAGCTGCACGTTGTAGTAGGTCGCGCGTGGGATCACGGCCCAGCGGGCGACCGGCGGGCCCTTGAGGCGGGCATTGTTCGGTGGCGTCAGGAGGCGGCGGGCGGGGGAGGTGCGCACCGTCTGGGTCGCGATGTTGCCCGCCCGGTCGATCGCGGTGACCTGGTACTGGTAGGCGGCGAGGTTGCGGACGCGCCGGTCGACGAACCCCGTCGCCTTGCCGCGGAACACCGCCGAGATCGGGGCGCCGGAAAGCCCGGGGCTGCGGGTCACCTCGACCGCCACGGCGTCGCGGGTGCTCCACCGCAGGCGCACCATCCCGTCACCCGGCTCGGTGGTGAGCGGGCTGATCGCGGGCGGGGTCGCGTCGTACTTGAAGTTGAACGTGAACGGGGCGCTCACGTTGCCGGCCTGGTCGGTGCAGACGCGCGTCAACGAGCCGGTTGCGGTCTGGGGGCCGGCGTAGGAGGCCCAGCAGGCGGCGAGGCCCGATACCGCGTCCGAGCCGGTGAACTGCACGTCGAACGGGCCGTTGATCCAGCCGTCAGCGTTTGGCGGCCGCGAGGGCGTCGCGCCTGTGACGACGGGGGGGCTGCGGTCGATTCCGATGCGGACGCGCTGAAAGCTGCCTGACCCGAGCGCGTCCTCTGCGGTGCAAACCTGTTCGTAGTCGCCTTCATTCGTGAACAAGAACGTGTCGCAACCCGTGGTCTTCATGGCGTCGGCGGATACGTTGAACTTGAGCGACACGCTGCCGCTGTACCACCGCGCGCAAGAGGGGCCGGGTGTGCATGTCGTCGTGATCGTCGGGGCCGCCTGTGCCGACGCGACGCCCAGCGCGCCGACGCCGAGCAGAGCCACCGCGAGGCAGAGGCACCAGCGTCTCAACGCACCGAGACCTCGTCGCGCAGGCGGCGGATCAAGCCGAGCATGCCCAGGCTCGCGAGGGTGAGCGTTCCCAGCGCGAGGGCGGCCCCAAGGAGTAGGTAGTCGGGTCCACCATCGGGCTTCGGCGGCAGCGGGAGGTCCAGCGGTGGCGTCGCCGTCGACGCGGCCTTGCGGGTCGGCACCGTCGATGTGGTCGCCGGGGGTGTCGCGGCGCGTGATGTGGCCGGGGTCGACCGCCTCGTCGTCGAGGGTGCCGCCGTGCTCGCGCGCCTTGTGGTCGACGACGAGCGGCTCGTTGGCTGCGATCGCCGAGCGGTCGACGCCGATCCCGCGGCGTCGGGTCGCGGCGACGCCTGAGCCCCCGCCCCGGGCGCCGGGTCCGGCGAGGGGGAGAGGGCCAGCGCGCTGTCCGTCGCGCCCGCGGCCGTCGTCGCGACCAGCGCGACAAGAGCCTGAGCGCCCGCTCCCGACGCCGGGTCGGGCGAGGGGGAGAGGGCCAGCGCGCTGTCCGTCGCGCCCGCGGCGGTCGTCGCGACCAGCGCGACGAGAAGCGGGATCCGGCGGGGCCGCCGTTTCGACAATTTTTCCATTTTCCTTATAGGAAAGTTTGCTGAGAGCGGGATTCTCTTGGTGCAACGTACCGGGAGATGCGCGCACCCGCAATGGGTGCGCGCATCTCCTCGCTCATCGGTCAATCGGTCAGATCACACCTCCCTGCTGCTGCACCGCGTATTGCTTCAGCCAGTTGACGTTCAGCGCCAGTGACGCGGCGAGCGAGAGGTTGGTCTGTTCGACCTTCCCGGCGTCGCCCTTGCTGCCGATCCGCACGGGCGTGTTGGTGTTGCTCGCCCCCGTCTGGGTGGAGGTCGCTGACGAGTCGGCCGTCTGGTCGCTGTCGGCGAACTGCCCGATCGCCTGGACGCCGGTGCCGCCGTGGCAGCACGTGTCGCCCTTCGGCTGGTACTTCGGGTCCTTCGGCTCGTACTTCGGGTCCGTCGGCTTCGCCTTCGGGTCCTTGCAGCACTCGCCGCCGGCCTGCGTCTGCGTGGCCGACTGGTCGGTGCCGTTGTGGTTCGCCGCGAGTGACGCCGCGAGCGAGAGGTTGGTCTGGGAGACGTCACCGTCGTCGCCGTAGCTTCCGATGCGAACCGGGGTGTTGGTGTTGGACGGGTGGTACTGCGTGGACGTCGCCTCCGAAGTTGCGGTTTGCGAGCTGTCGGCCTTCTGGCCGATCGCCTGGACGCCGGTGCCGTAGCCGCCGCCGCCCTGGGTCTGGGTTGCCGCTTGATCGGTCTCGTTGGCGTTGAGGGCCGCGGAGAGCGCGATGGAGGCGTTGGTCTGTTCGACCTTCCCGGCGTCGCCCTTGCTGCCGATCCGCACGGGCGTGTTGGTGTTGCTCGCCCCCGTCTGGGTGGAGGTCGCTGACGAGTCGGCCGTCTGGTCGCTGTCGGCGAACTGCCCGATCGCCTGGACGCCGGTGCCGCCGTGGCAGCACGTGTCGCCCTTCGGCTCGTACTTCGGGTCCTTCGGCTCGTACTTCGGGTCCGTCGGCTTCGCCTTCGGGTCCTTGCAGCACTCGCCGCCGGCCTGCGTCTGCGTGGCCGACTGGTCGGTGCCGTTCAGGTTCACGGCTCCCGACGCTGCCGCAGACGCGTTGGTCTGCGTGACCGCGCCGTTGTCACCCGGGCTGAAGATGCGAACCGGGGTGTTGACGTTGCTCGCGCCCTTCTGGGTGGAGCTCGCCGTCGAGTTCGCGTCCTGGGTGTTCGACGCCGCCTGGCCGGCGACCTGGGTGCCGCCGCCCGCGCAGCAGGCACCGCCGCTCTGCTGCTGAGTCGACGTCTGCTTCGTCTTGTTGAGGTTCGCCGCGACGGACTCTGCCGTCGAGGAGTTGGTCTGCGTCACGGCGCCGTCGTCGCCGGGCGAGCCGATCCGCACACCGATGTTGGTGTTGGACGGGTGCTTCTGGGTCGACGTTGCGTCCGACGTCGCCGTCTGGTCGTTGGTCGCGGCCTGGCCGGCCGCCTGGGTGCCGCCCGCCGTGCAGCAGGCGCCGCCGCTCTGCTGTTGGGTGGACGTCTGCTTCGTCTTGTTGAGGTTCCCCGCGGCGGATTGTGCCGTCGAGGAGTTGGTCTGCGTCACCGCGCCGCCCTTGCCGGGGCTGTCGATGCGCACCGAGATGTTGCTGTTGGACGGGTCGGTCTGGGTCGATGTGGCCTGCGAGTCGGCGGCCTGCGTGCTGGCGGCGTCCTGACCGACGGCCTGCGTCCCGCTTCCGCCGCCGGCCTGCTGCTGCTGGGCCGACTGGTCGGTTGCGTTGGCGTTGGCGGCGGCTGACGCCGCTGCCGAACTGTTGGTCTGGCTCACCGCACCGGCGTCGCCGGGGCTGAAGATGCGCACATCGACGTTCTGGTTGCTGGGGTTGGTCTGGGTCGACGTGGCGGAGGACGTGGCCGATTGGCTCGAGTCCGCCGCCTGGCCGGCGACCTGCTGGTCGGCGCCCATGGCGATCCCTGTTCCACCCAAGATCAGGAGGAACAGCCCCATTACCAGCACAATCATCTTGCGCTGCATGGTTGTCTCCTTAACGGATTCAGCTGATACCGGGCGATACCGCCCGGCGGGACATGGGGTCCTCGCCGGGGCTATCCGGGCCGATCGCGTCGAGCGGAGACGTGCGGAAGGCGGCGAGCGGCCGCCGCCCTCAGCGGAATGAGCAGGGGCGGTGCGAAGAGGACGAGGGCTGCGAGTAGGGCCGCGGCGCCGACACCGAGCCCGGAGACGCCCGCGCCGCCCGATGCCGCCGCTGTTGCGGCGGCGACGGACTCCGTCAGGCCGGACGGGAAGAGGGTCCCGAGGGTCGCATCGACGACGCGGGCAACGGCGGGCGCCGTATCGGCTCCCGAATCGGCGCCGCCGTGCCCGCGTTCGGTGGGCGACGCTCCGAGCGTCGCCCACATTTGGCCGGGGCCGTCAGATCGCTCGCGTGTCGCGAGCGAGCGCCGGATCCCCGGACGTCCCCGTGGTACCCAGGCGTCGGACGTGCTCGAGGGGCCCCCGGCCGCGGGCGCCACATCCTCGGCGCCCGCGGCCGGAGTCGATGCCTGGCCGGGAGCCGCGTCGGGACTCGGCATGAAGCCCGCCAGGTCCGGGAAGGGGATGGCAGGTAGCGCCGGAGCGCAGGGCCACACCCAGTTCCAGGTCCACGTCGATCCCGACACGGCCGACGTCGACGGCGCCGGCGCGGTGCCGGCGGTGCATCCCGCCGCCCCCGCGCTCCAGGTCCAGTTCCACACCCAACTGGTCGGAACCGCGGGGGCCGGCGGAACCGCGACGGGGTTCGTCGCAACCGATAACGGCGGGCTCGGCGCGGTGGTCGGCGTCGTGACCGACACCGGGCCGGTGGCGTTGGACTGGGTGACCGCGCCGTCGTTGCCCGGGCTGAAGATCCTGACGCTCACGTTGACGTTGCTCGGCACCGCCTGCGCGGCGGCGGCGATCGCGTCCTCGCCGGTCGCCGCGCTGACGGGCTGTGCGGCGGGGGCGGGTGCGCCGCCGTGCGGGCGGTCGGCGCTCACCGGCCCCGCCGCCGTGACGGTCGCGTCGGTCGCCCCCAACGCAACCGCTCGTGAGTGGTCAGGCTCCACGGGCGGGAGATTTATGACATCAGATGCAGAAGATGAAAGCGGTATAGAAGACGTATCATTGGCGGCGTTGTTGATACTACTTTCCGCCGGGGCGGTCGGCGGGTTTTCTGGAGCGGCGGCCGGCGGTGCGGGAGGCTCTGGTGCCGGTGCGGATGCGGCAGCGACAGCGCTTGCGGTGGCTGCAGCGGCATCGGCGCTCTCGGCCGCCTGCGCGGCGGCCGCCGCCGCTGTTCCGTCGTGATACTGCCCTGATATCGCTTCTATCACGGGAGTTTCGACGGTAGCGGCCCGAGCGGGGACCGGAAGGAAGACCAGCCCACAGAGCGCTGCCGTCACCGCGAAGACGACGAACGACCGCCCTGGACGGGATGGCGTCGTCTCGGCTGGGTGTCGGCGGAGGGTGCTCACGTGATCCGTTCCTTCGGGCCCGTTGCGGGCCGCGGCACACCAATGTATTGACTTCACTTCGGTGCGCCATGTATTACTTACCCAACGTCATCTCACGTCATACAAATTGACATGGGAGCAGGCGCCGTCACGGAGGAGGTCGGGGATGCTGGCAACGATGGCGGCGGGGGAGCGCGAGGAGCTCATCGAGCGCCATCTGCCGCTCGTGCGCAGGCTGGCGCGGCGGTTCGCCCACCGGGGCGTGGAGCTCGAGGATCTGGTCCAGGTCGGCTCGATCGGGCTCATCAACGCGGTCGACCGGTTCGACCCAGCCCGGGGGTGCAGCTTCGGGGCGTACGCGGTGCCGAGTATCGTCGGCGAGATCAAGCGGCATTTGCGCGACGCCGGCTGCGTCATCAGGCTCCCGCGGCGCATCCAGGAGGAGCGCGAGCAGGTGCGTGGCGCCGAGCGGGAGCTCGTCGGGCTCCTCGGACGTACCCCCGCCACGGCGGAGATCGCCGTCCGAGTGGGGCTCAGCTTCGAGGAGGTCGAGCTGGCCCTGGCGTCCGATAACGCCCGCCTCCCCTGCTCCCTCATCGACGGCGAGGTCGGGTCGGGCTGGGACTTCCGTGACGCCAGCCACGCACGCGTCGCAGTCGACGTGGCCTTCCGGCGCCTCAGCGACCGGGAGCGTCGAGTGCTCGAACGGCGCTTCTTCGACGACCTCAGTCAGGAGGACATCGCCACCGAGATCGGGATCTCACAGGTTCACGTGTCGCGGACGATCAAGAGCGCGCTGGAGCGCCTGCGGGTCGAACTCGACGATCGCATAGTTGTGTCGTAGCCCCCGGAGCCGTAGGGTCGCGGCAGATGGCCACCCGCGAACGCACCGCGGCTGATCAGTACCTCGAGATGCCGTATGAGATCTCGCTCGTCCGGCGAGACGACGAGCACGGCGCCGCGTGGGCGGCGCAGGTCGAAGAGCTGCCCGGATGCGAGGCGCGCGGGCGCACCGAGGAGGAGGCACTCGCGGAGGTGCGCGGGGCAATGGCCGCGTGGATCGCCGACGCGCTCGCGAACGGCAAGCAAATCCCGGCGCCGCGCGCGGCCGCCACGCACAGCGGACGCCTCCTGGTGCGCATGCCCCCGACGCTGCACGCCGACCTGGCCCGCCTCGCCGACCGCGAGAAGGTAAGCCTCAACACGTTGATCGTGGGGATCCTGAGCGGGGCAATCTCGTGGCGGCAGGCCGGCGAGGTCTCGGCTCCGTCCGCGGCTACGAACGGCGCCGCGCCACAGGCGGCGAGGGCGACGCCCACCGCCGCACGTCGCGAGCGGCTGCTGTCGGTCGCGTTGACGGCGAACCTCGTGGTCGTCATCGTCGCTGGGCTGCTGGCGATCGGCTTGCTG
This sequence comes from uncultured Thermoleophilia bacterium, assembly GCA_963777565.1. Taxonomy (GTDB): domain Bacteria; phylum Actinomycetota; class Thermoleophilia; order Miltoncostaeales; family Miltoncostaeaceae; genus CALMEC01. The sequence goes on along the minus strand of CAVZQZ010000006.1, from coordinate 95,059 downwards.
ATCGCCCTCCTCGTCACCTGACTCAGGCCCGCGACCCGTCGTGCAACGGGCCCACCAGGCCCACCGCCGGATCGTGCGTAGCTCCCCACGAGCCGGCGGCCGTGACGACCGCTCCCTCGACTTCTAGCCCATGTTCTCCGCGACCCAGGCGGTGGCAGCATCGCGCTCCGCGAGCGAGAAGGCCCGAACGTGTCCAGGCATCAGGACCGAGAAGACGGGAACAGCCTTCCGCAGCCACTTCGCGTCGGTCACCACGGCAATCCGCTCGAACGAGGCGAAATGCGTCAGCCCCAGCCGGGCGTCCTGCCAGACAGCCCCGGCCTCGTAACCGACCTCCTCTTCCAGCTCGTACAGGAGCCGCACTTTGTCGTGATCGGCGAGCGCACGATAAATCGCTGGAACGAGGACCTGTTCGTACTCCTCCGCCGTCACCTCCTCGGTCGCACGCACGCCGACGACCCCAGGGGGAAAGCCCTCCATCAGTTCCAGCACGGGACGTAGGCTACCAGCGCCACGGAGCCGGGCAGCGAACCACGCGCACAGGGCGCTCCTCGACGGCGTCGGCGCGCCTCGTCGTGCTCGGGTCCCCACCAATCTGACCGTCCCTCGAGGGCGAGCACACCAGGGCGAGGAGGGGGCCGCTGCCCTCGGCGAGCCTCCCGCATCGAACAACGGAGCCGTCCCCGGGGCCGCGGAAAGCGGCGCTACTCCGCGTGGGTGATGCGGACACCCCCGATCAACGTGCACGCGGTCACGGTGATCTCCGGGCCATCGCCCGTCGCGAGGTCCACACGGCGACCGCCGACGAGACTGCCCCCCACGACCTTGACCCGTGCGCCCTTGGCGACACGCACCTTGATCCCCCCGATCACGGAGAAGACTCGGATGGTGGCGCCTTCAGCCGGACGAGCCGTGGCGTCGATGTTCGCACCACCAAAGAACGTGAAGCTCGAGTCCGACGTCCACCCCTGGGGGAGGACGAGATCCCGACCGCCGATAAGGGTGAACCACACAACCCGAGACTAGCTGCCGGAGCGCACACCCGCGAGAGGGCGAGGTGGGCAGACCCCACGAACCCAGGTTGTCCGCCCGCCTTCGACAACGAGCGGATAGTGCGGCGAGCGACTCCCTCAGAAGAACGTGACCCGCTGGCGGCTGAGGAAGAACCCGTGTTTCTCGCGGTTGGTGCAGGTCAGGCCGCTGGCTCGGGAGGTGCAGCTGATCCCGCCGCTGCTCACGCTGGCTCCATAGGGCAGCTCGGTCCTCGGCCAGTAGGAGTTGGGGGGACCGAACGCCGGGTTGGAGGAGCACCAGAACTGCGCGCGCTTTGTTGCCCGCAGATAGACGGCATCCGTCCATTCGAATTCGCACGACGCCGGCTTCGGCGGAAGCGTCCACTCATGCTTGTACGCGTTGCAGACGACCCCGATGCCCTTACTGGGCTCGAGGGCGCACTCGATATTGCCGGACGGGGTCCGGAGAACCGGCGTCTGATTGGGCTTGAGCTCAGCCGGTGGCCAGGGGATCGTCGTCGTCTCGGTCGGCGCCGTGGTCGTCTCGGTCGGGACCGTCCGTCGTTGTTTCGGTCTTCACAGTGACCGTCGCCGACGGTGACGTCGAGGCCGGCCCGGATGCGCCGCCGTTCCCTTCGCCGCAGCCTGCGACGAGGGCTGTCATGACCACCCCAACCGCTGCCGTGAGCGTGAGACGCATTGCCATCTCCAAACTTGAACGAGGCCCCGTCGGCATCCGAACACCCCCTCACCCGGCCGACAACAGCGTCTTCCACGACGACCCCTCGGTACTCCTCCGCGCAGCGGCAGGGTTCCCGCACAAGTGTGCGAACGCGCTCCGCCGCTCGCCCCAATCCGGTGCTGGATTGGGGCGAGCCGGGGCATGTCAGCTCAGACGCACGCTCGTGTCACGGTGACGTTGAGGAACGGGACGCCAGTCGCGGTCTCGAACACCCACGAGTAGGTGCCGTTGGGAACCCCGCCGGTCTTCGTGCGGGTGGCGCGAAGCAACTTGCCCGCCAGCGACGGCTCGAGCACGTTGTTCGCGGTGAGGCTGCCGTCCGGACGGGTGTACCGGGAGACGTACGGCACCGGGGCGACAAGCGGTCCGATCCGCCAGTAGAAGCCGATCAGCGGGTCGGCGAGCGCGCAGGCGGTAAGGGTGCCGCCATTCGGGACGAGCCCCGCCGGTGGTGCGCTCGGGAACGGTGGGTTCGTCGTGGATGCCGAGAAGAATCCGAGGAACTCGGTGGTCGGGACCGGGGCCGGGGGCTTGCGGACGGTCTCGCAGTCCGAAGGAACCGAGTCGAGCAGGTCGGCGATGACGATGTCGACACCGCCACCGCAGCCGACGAAATCGCGCACTCCGTCGCGCACCGTGATCGTGTCGCGACCCGGACCGCCGAGGATGTGATCAACTCCCGGCCCGCCGTCCAGCGTGTCGTTGCCGGCGCCGCCGTCGAGGTTGTCATTCCCCGGGCCTCCCTTGAGGACGTCGGCGCCCTTGCCGCCATCGAGGCGGTCGGGGCCTGCGAGGCCTCGGAGCGTGTCGTTGCCGCCCACGCCAAGGAGCACATCGGCCTTCGCCGTTCCGACCAGAGTGTTGTTGCCGTTCGTGCCGACCTTCACCGCTGCTCCCGCCGGCATCGCTGCCAGGAGCCCAACTGCCGCGGCTGCCAGCGCTCTCTTCCAAGGCACGCTGCCCCCTTTCAGATTGACTGAGTTCGTGTCATTCCGAGGGGGGCCGTAACCATCCCATTAGATTGAATAATTGTCAATAATTCGCGAAATCTTCGCATCTGATGCCTCAAGAATGCAGGTGGCCATGCCGGGATCCGGTCAGGCCTTCGCCGCGGCCCGGCCGCGCTTCCGCCCCGCCGCCCCGTGCGTGGCTGCCCACGCCGCCCGTGCCTCGGCGGTGGTGGGGTCGAAGTCGGCCTTGGTGCGGCGGAAGAGCCCCTGCAGGTCCTCCCACAGCTGGTAGGGGCTCGGGCGGCCCCAGTACCAATAGCCGACGTAGACCTTGTCGATCACCAAGCCCGGCCCCAGGATCACCGTGTGGGGCACCGTCGCGGCGTGGTGTGCGTCGGTGTACTCGTCGATCTCGAAGTGCCGCTGCACCTCCAGGTCGACGTCGGCGAGGTACGTCCAGTGCGCCCCGGTCGCGATGCGCATCTTGTTCGCGTCGTGCAGGTCGTTCGGCAGGATCGTGACCATCTCGGTGAACGCCACCGGCTGCCACTGGCTGAAGCGCACCATCTCGAACTGGTGCTGGCGCTCGCGCGGGCAGTGCTCCCCGCGTCCCAGCATCACCACCATGGCGTTGTCGCCCTGCAGGTCGGATAGGCGGCGCATCACGCCCAAGTCGTCCGGAAGCTCGAAATCCGGGAAGGTCATGCCGGGCTCGAGGTGCTTGCTCATCGTTGTCTCCTTTCGTCAGGGCCGGATGCCGGGGATGGCGAGCCGGACGCGGTACACGCTCGTGAGCGCGGTGATGTAGAGGGTGCGGGCGTCGTCGTCGCCCCACGCCAGGTTGTGGGGCTCCTCCGGGAGGTGCAGCAGGCCGAGCTCCTCGCCCTCGGGCGAGAGCACCCACACGCCGCCCGGGCCGCAGACGAACAGGTTTCCGGCGCGGTCCACCTTGATGCCGTCGATCGCGTCGTCTGCGGGCGCGTCGGTCATGTCGAAGAAGATCTCGCCCGGCTTCGTGCTGCCGTCGGGGTTCATCTCGAAGCGCATCACGACCTTGCGCTCCGGGTCCCAGTTGCCGACATAGAGGTACCGCTCGTCCGGCGAGAACGCCAGCCCGTTCGGACCCTCCAGCTCGTCGGTCACCAGGTCCACTTGGCCGTCCTTCGCCCGGAACACGCCGCTGAACGGGAGCTCCTTGTGGGGGTCGTCGAACACGTCCGGCAGGCCGAACGGCGGGTCGGTGAAGTACAGGATCCCGTCGCTTCGGAACACCAGGTCGTTCGGGCTGTTGAGCCGCTTACCCCGGTACGCGTCGGCGAGCACGGTCGTGTCGCCGTGCGGGTTGACGCGGATCACGCGGCGGTTGCCGTGCTGGCAGATCGCGAGCAGGCCGTCGGGATCGAAGGTCAGCCCGTTGGAGCCCGGCTGGTGGTAGCGGCCGATGTCGGCGCCGGTGTAGCCGCTCTTCGCCCGGAACACCGAGACCTGGCCCGCGGGAGTCCAGCGGTAGATGGCGTTCGTGTTCGGGGAGCTGAAGAGCAATGCCCCGTCGTGCGACCACAGGGGCCCCTCCGTGAACTCGAAGCCGCCCGCGACCCGCTCCAGGCGGGCGCCGGGCGACACGACCGCGTCGAGCTCGGTGCTCGTGCGCTCCACGTCGAGGGGCGCGTCCTCGGTCACGACCGCGCGCTCGGCGGCGTAGACGTCGAGCGTGGCCGTGCGGATCCAGATGTAGTTGCGCGGCGAGCCGGAGATGGGGCCGTTGATGCCGAACACCGCGATCTGAAACGACTCGCCCGGCGTGGCGTTCTGGGTGAGGACCACCCGGTTGGGGGCGTTGAACCCGCCGGCCACCTGCCCGCCGGTCATGCCGATCGCGAGGGGCAGCTTGCCGTCGACCCACACCTCGGCGTAGTCGTCGATGACCGTCTCGAAGACGATCGTCGCGCCCGTGGGATCGAGGTCGCCGATGCGCTCGGGCACCGTCACCCTGATGCGGTACCAGTTGAAGCACACCCGCCCGTTGGCGAGTCGAAGCTGCAGATCCTCAGGGGCGAGGGTACGCCAGGCGGAGTCGTCGAAGTCGGCTTCCTCGGCGTGGGGCTCCACGTCGTAGGTTCGGTTCGGCGGGCCGCTCGGGCCCAGGTCGGGGCCGACCTGCACGAAGTCGATCTCGCGCACGTCGGTATCGCTGTAGCGCCACTGGCCGCGGACGAGGGCGACGCCCGCCTCGGTCTGCAGGTCAACGATTGCGTCGGGACGCCCGGGCAGGAGCTCCGGCGGACCCGGCAGGCGCGTGGCCGGGGTGACGGTAAGGGTCGCCATGTCAGGCCTCGACTTTCACGACGAAGTACAGGAACGGGTCGGACACCTCGGTGAACTGGTGCGGCACCCCGCTGGGGATCGCGAGAACGTCGCCGTTGCGAAGCTCGTGGGCGGTGCCGTCGACGATCGCCTCGGCGCGGATCTCGCCTGCGGCAACCTCGCGGGCGGCGACCATCTCGCCGCCGGTCACCACCGTCGCCGAGCCGTCGATGACGTGCATCACGTCGACGAAGCGGTCGTGGTACTCCACCTCGCCGGGCGCGTCGCGGCGACCGGCGTCGATCTTGAAGCCCTTGGCGTCGAGCAGCAGTCCGCCCGTGGCGAACTTGTCCATCAGGTCGGCGTCCGAGAAGAACGCCGCGTCGGCACGTGAGCCGTTGGCGGAGGCGGCGGCCTCGGCCACCTGTGCGCCGGTGATCGCGAGCTCCTGGTCCTCGTCGGCCGACGATGCGCCTGAGACGCCGATGGCCCCGACGACCTGGCCGTCGAAGGTGATGGGGATGCCACCCTGCAGCGGCACGGCGCGGGCGAGGTGCAGCGCCGACGGCCGTCCGCCGGAGGCCTGGTCCTCGAAGTCCTTGCTGGGCCGGCGGTAGATGGCGGCGGTGCGAGCCTTGTCGGTCGCCACGCCCACGCTCGCCGGCTGTGCCGCGTCGGGCCGCCACATGTACTGGAGCTCGCCCCACGCGTCGACGACCGATGCCACCGGGGCCACGCCGCGCGCGGTTGCCACAGCCGCGGTCGCCTCGGCGGCCATGCGGGCGCCCTCGTAGGTGAGGGCATGGACCTCGGTCGTGGTGAACGCCGCGGCGGCGCCCGCGATGGAGCAGGCCTCGTCTTGGTCGGTCGTCTCGCCGCTCGTCCCGACGGCGCCCACCACCTCGCCGTCGACCACCAGCGGGATGCCGCCGATCAGGGCCGACGCGCCGTGCAGGGCGAGGGCGCCGAAGCGCCCGTCGGTGACCTGCTGCTCGATCACCCGGCTGGGCCGCACGAAGATGGCGGCGGTGCGGGCCTTGTCGACCGCCACCCGCGCGCTTGCGATCTGGGCGCCCTCGGTGCGCCGCAGCGCGACGAGCTCCCCGGCGGGGTCGACGACCGCGATGAAGACGCGGTGGCCCTGCTCGTTGGCGTACGCCTCGGCCGCGGCGATGACCGCGTCGGCGCCGGCGATGTCGATGACTCTGCGTGTTCTGACGACTCCCATGGGGCTCGTGCTCCTCTCGATGTGCGGGGAAGTTCGGTGCTGAGACGCTCAGGCGCCCGTGGCCGCGAGGGTCGCGGCCCAGATGGCGTCGTCGGCGGTGATGAACAGGACGGTGCGGTCGGGGCCGCCGAAGGCAAAGTTCACGGCGCCCGGGACGCGGATCTCTCCGATCAGGTCGCCCTCGGGCGTGAACACCTGCACGCCCGAGAACGACGAGGCGTAGACGCGTCCATCGGTGTCGACCTTGATGCCGTCCGGGAAGCCCGGCGTGGTGACGGCGAGCAGGCGCCGGTTGATCAGCCGCCGGCCACCGGCGACGTCGAATGCCTGGATGTGGTGGGGCCGGTCGATGTGGTAGCTGCCCTCCGCCTGGTTCGCGCCGCTGTCGGTGACGTAGAGCACCGACTCGTCGGGCGAGAACGCCAGGCCGTTCGGCTTGTCGAAACCGTCCGCGACGACCGCGAGGCGATCCGTGCGCGGGTCGTAGCGGTAGACGAAGTCGCCAGTCTGCGGCTCGGGCCGAAACCCCTGCAGGTGGCCGTAGCTCGGGTCGGTGAACCAGATCGCGCCGTCGCGGGCGACCACGACGTCGTTGGGGGAGTTGAGGCGTAGACCGCCCCACTTGTCGACGACCGTCTCGCGCCGGCCGGTCGCCGGGTCGATCCGGCCGATCGCGGCGTGCTCTGACCGGGTGCCCTGCTCGCACACCACCAGGCGGCCCTCCCCGTCCAGGGCCATGCCGTTCGCCGTATTGGTGCGCTCCACGAGCGTCGTGACCCGCTCGGGCTCCAGCGGGAAGCGCTCGCCGTCGAGATCCAGGCGGCGGATCGCGACAGAGCGGTATCCGGGCGCGGGCACGTCGGTGGGGCGGGGAAGACTCGTGAAGTACAGGGCGTCCTCGCCCGCGACGTACACCGGCCCCTCGTGCGCGTCGGTGACGACGACGAGCTCGAGGCGAGCCTCGGCGCCGAGCACCGCACGGAACGCGCGGTCGTCGACCTGGAAATGCTCGGCGGTGGTTCGGGCGGCGGTCGGGCGCATGGGGTGTGGTGGTCGCCGTCCCGCAAGTCGTTACACCGCGAGATCCCGGGGCGGCGCATACACTCAGGACACGACGGTGCTGCTCGCCGCCCGAGTGCGAGCAACGGCCGGCAAACGCCAACCACGGCGGGATGATCCGGCGCTCGCGCGCCGACGGAGGCCGACATGACCACTGGGCAAGGCGAGATTCGCTATGACACCCTCGACTACGAGGCGACGCTCGCGCGGCTCGACGATCTCGTGGGCCGAGAGGTGCTCGTGGAGGTGCGCGTCGGCGATCGCCACGGCCCGTTCCGCCTCGCGGCGAAGGGTGTCCTCCTCGGTCCTCCTCCGGGGCAACCCGAGCTCACGGGGCGACGCCCCGATGGCGATGACCTCGAGGCGTTCATGCTGGACACCGGCTGTTTCTTTGCGGTCAAGGAAAAGGACTTCGCTCACGCCGAATGGCATGCCGGAAGCGACGAGAACCAGTTCTCCGCGCAACCCAGGTTGAACATCGTGTTCACCGATTCCGTACTGCACGTCGCGATACTTGGGCGGCACGACCCCGCAACCGGACAACAGGCCTAAGACCGGCCGGGCCGCTCCTCGCGAACGACCCTCAGGTCGAACGCCTCGGTGAGGCGGGCGATCTCGAGCACCTCCGCGAGCTGCGGGGTGCAGACGAGCGCCAGGCGCGAGCCGCTCTGGCGGGCGCGGCTCGCGAACGACATGAGCGTCCCGAGACCGGCGGAGTCGACGAGGGTCACCGCCGAGGCGTCCAACACCACCCGGCCGCCGGCTGGGTCGTGCCGCGACAAGCGCCGGCGAAGCTGCGACGCCGTGTAGATGTCGAGGTTGCCCACCGCCCTGACCGTGATGACGTCGCGCTCGTCCACGCTCACCCGCACCGTCAGGCCGCGAGGCCGGCCGGCGCGGGTGCGGGCCGCTCGCGAGGCGGCATCCGCCGGGGCATTCATCAGCGCTGTTGCCATCGTGGCTCCTCTGGGTGCGGGGCGTCGTGACCCATTGTCGATGAAGCTTCGGTACCGGCGCAGCGGATCCCGTTACAAGGCGATTGCGATCCGGTGTCGGATCTGATCGGCGTCTTGACCGGGATCGCCACTACCATGCGTGCCATGCGCGCCACCCGCATCAACCACGTGAGCGTCAGCGCTCGCGATCTCGCCGAATCTGTGCGTTTCTACGCCGAGGCGCTCGGCATGGAGCCGGTCGCCACTCCGGACTTCGGGTTCCCCGTCCAGTGGATGCGGCTCGGCGACGTACAGCTTCACCTCTTCGAGCACCTCCAGCGCGAGGCGCCCCTGTCGCACCACTTCGCGATCGAGGTCGATGACTTCGCTGCCGTACTGCGCTACGTCCGGGAGCACGGCATCGAGGACCGCACGACGTTCGGTCACTGGCTCTACCGGCTCCCTGACGGCGCCGCGCAGCTTTACCTGCGCGATCCCGGCGGCAACCTGGTGGAGGTCGACGCGCCCGACGCCGACGCGATCGATCCCGAGCTCACCGCCGAGATCCGCCCGCTGCCGCGCCCTCAGACGGGCGACGCGGCCGGGGCATCGCTGTGGGTGCGCTGAAGCTGCGGATTACGACCCGCCGAACGTCACGACGTGCGTCGGCGAGATCAGGAACAGCACCCGAACCTCGCCCTCGGCCCTGAACGGGTAGGGGGACTGGTTGATGTAGGTGGCGGAGAGGGCATCGATCGACTCGGTCGCGAGGTGGCCTCCGGGCCGCCCTCTTCGCTGATCTTGTCGACCTTCCCGTAGATCGTCAGCCAGTCGTACGGGTTCTCGGGGTCGGTGATCTGGATCGTCACCCGGCCGTCGCGCCGCATGTGGCGGTCCTTCGCGCGGCCCTTGCCGGTGTTGATCTCCACGTGCTCGCCGTCGGGCGACGCACGGAACCACATGGGCGTGAGCTGCACGCGGCCCTTAGCGTCGGTCGGCCGACTGTCACGTAGATCGGCGCGTCGATCATGGCCCGGAACTCCGCCGGGAGCGATGCGAGGGAATCGACCTTGTCACGCGTTGCGATCGCAAACGGCGTCGCGGAGCCGTAACCGCCGATGGGTGTGACCTCGATGCTCATCGTGACTCTTGCCGGAGTGGTCTGCGGAATCAAGAGTGATCTTGGAGTCGCTTCTCAGGCGATATTCCTCCAGGCATCCGCTTGCGCCTTCGGGCCGATCGTCTGGTATGCGACTGGGTCCCAGCCGTGGTACGCGTCCGCCTGCATCCAGGCGCTCACGCGCTGGGCGTCACGGTCCCCATACGGGCCTCCCGTGTAGCGCTGAGCGAGACGATCGATGTCGACGAGTTCGGCGTCGACCTTTATGTCCACGATACGGCCGAGCAGGCTGATGTGGCGGTAGAAGTTCTCGGGGTCGATCGCCGAGAGCGCGACGCGCCCGTCGTGGGCCATCCAAGCCAGGCGCATGCGGGTCGCCTCCATGTTGAGGAGCACCCGCCCGTCCTCCCACTCGTACCAGGTGACCGCGGTATGCGGTGACCCGTCGGGACGGAGGGTGGCAACGACGGCGTGGTTGGGCTGGCGCAGGAACTCGTCGATCTCAACGGGAACGGGCGTCGGCGGCATGACGAACCTCCTCTGTGGTCGGGCGTTCGGACCGACCAACTCTGCCACCCCTCCGCCCCCGCGGCCACCGGGGGCCGGTCCGCTGCCCCTCCTCGACTCCCGGGTCTCGCGCCCGAGGGACCATCGCGATCTTCGCGACACCACGGCCGTCCGCACCGCCAGCACGCGGTCAGGTCGGCCTGTCCAAATCCATCCCCACCTTGCAAGCACCGGCCTTGGGGACCCCTGTTTGCTTTCGGGATCCGGGTACGTGATCGATGTTGACCACGGGCCGCGCCGATCAGGGGCAGGATGGGGCCCGGGTACGACGACCGGTTCGATTGGAGGCTCGGGATGGGTGTTGGCTCCGGCACGACGGCCGGCTCGGCTGGCGGACTCGGTATCGGGGTTGGTTCCGGCACCACAGCATCATGCCCGGGGTATTTGTCTTCATGAAGCGAATTGCCCCACTCCCACGAGGGTCGTGGGAACCGGGTTTCGCACCCGCGAGCGCCTCTCGCCGCGAGAGGAATGCTGAAAACGAAGACAAAAGGGGGAGTCACCGTTGTAGGTGCGGTCGCGATCGCAACGCAGTGGGCGGGCGCAGCCCACGACAGCGGTTACGCGTCGATGTTTGCCGGCTGATGGCGGCGGGTATTTGTAAGCACCGCCGGTTGGCCGGGCCCGCGGTCGTGTCGCGGGCCCCGCGCCAGGTGATGTTGCCATGCAGCGATCGGCAGGGAATGCGGAGGACGGAGCTTCCGCGGGGATGCCCGATCGAGCGGGTCAGTGGCAACGTCATCTCGGATCGGGGCGGGACAGCGTGTGATCCCGCCTCGGTCCCTGCCTCCCGGGACGCGCCCGTGGAAGCGCCTTCGGCGAGTGGCAAAACGAGTGGCAATCGTGCGCTCGATGCTCCTGGGTGCCGCTCGATGCCGCAAACCCGGTCGGCGGGGATCGTAACTGTTTGCAGGGAGAACGGCGGCGGGGCGGCCATCCTGGCGCTCGCGCCGTGAGATCGTCAAGATCCGCGCCGTGACCGCGCTCCAGCGTGCCGTGGATGTCGCCGTGGTCGGGGGATCCCTCGGCGGGCTGACCGCCGCCGTCGTGTTGCGCGACGCCGGCTGCGCGGTGACGGTCTACGAGCGCTCGCAGAACGAGCTGTCCGGGCTCGGCGCCGGCATCGTGGTGCAGGAGGCCACAGTGCGCTACCTCGTCGATCGGCTGGGCCTCGCCCTCGATGCCATCAGCGTGCCCTCACGCACCCTGCAGTACCTCGGCCCCGACGGCGGGGTGACGTTCCAGCGGCCGAGCCCGTACCGGTTCACCGCCTGGAACACCGTGTACCGGGCGCTGCTCGGCGCCCTCGGCGACGATGCCTACCGCCGCGGACACGCCCTGGTGGGCTTCGACCAGGACCCCGACGGTGTGGACCTGCGCTTCGCCAACGGCGCGGACGTGAGGGTCGACATGCTCGTGTGCGCCGACGGCGTGGCATCCACCGCGCGGCGGCGGTTGCTGCCGGGCGTCGAGCCGGCCTACTCCGGATACGTCGGCTGGCGCGGCACCGTCAGCGAGTCGCTCCTCACGCCCGACACGTTCGCGGTGCTCGGCGACGCGATCACGTACGGCCTCGTCGAGCACAGCCACGTCGTGGCGTACCAGATCCCCAGCGTGGAAGGTGGGCTGGGAGCGGGGGAGCGGCTGGTCAACTTCGTCTGGTACCGCAACGTCGCACAGGGCGCCCCGCTCGACGAGCTGATGACCGATCGTGACGGGCTGCCGCGCCCACTGTCCCTGCATCCGGGGATCGTGCAGGACCGGCACGTCGCGGCCATCCGGCGGACCGCCGCGGAAGTCCTGCCCGGGCCGCTCGCAGAGATGGTGGAGCGCACTCCGCAGCCCTTCGTACAGGCGATCGTCGACGTGGAGTCGCCGCGCATGGCGTTCGGCCGGATCGCGCTCATCGGCGACGCCGCCTTCACCGCGCGCCCGCATGCGGCGGCCGGGACGGCGAAGGCGGCCGAGAACGGCTGGCGGCTCGCCGAGCACCTCATCGCCGCTGGGGGCGATGTCCCCGCGGCGATCGGGGCGTGGGAGCCGTCGCAGCTCGAGCTTGGCCGTGACCTGGTTGCACGCGCCCGCGACGTGGGGGAGCGCTCGCAGTTCCACGGCACCTGGGTGCCGGGCGACCCGGACCTGCGGTTCGGGCTCTACGGCCCCGGCCGGTAGGTAACGCGGTCGAGGAGGGCGGCGAGGGGGCGGTAGTGGGTGTCGTCCACCGCGACGAACCCGGTCGCGCCGAAGCTCCCGAGCTCGCGGGGACCAAGCTCCAGCAGGGAGCCTGCGATGGCCTCGACCACGTCGGTGGGCAGCGTGGGCGCGGCGATCACCGGCTGGATCGGGAACGGGCCGAGCGACTTCACCACTCGAAGCCGCTCGGTGAGTTCTGGCCGGTCGGAGCTCAGCCGTCGCCACACCACCGAGTCAACCGCGCACACGTCCGCCTCCTCCCCCAACAGCATCGCGATCGATGCCTCGTGCGAGCCCGACCAGCGCTCCCGTCCGATGCGGGAGCCGGGCTCGAGGCGGCTCAGGATCGACCACCGGCCTGAGAGCGACATCGGGTCGTTGAACGCAACCGCTCCCGCCGCCAGCTCCTCGAGCGTGCGCCGCGAGTCGCCGGTTCGGGCGAGCACCTCGGCGAAGTACACGGCTTCGCCGGGAGCCCTGGCGTCGGCGAACAGCGGGGCGGCCGGCACGAGCCGCACCTCGTCTGCTAGGCGCAGGTACGACGGGGCGCACACGAACGCGAGGTCGGCGCGGCCGTCGACGAGCGGGTTGGGCTCGCCGGCCGGCGGCCCGCTGCAGCGCTCGTCCACCGCGAGCTCCACCGGCTCCCCGATGCCGCGCGACACGTGCCGGACGACCGTCGCGTAGAAGTCGCGCGGGATGCCGGGTGTGAGATAGGTGATCGCCCGCACGCGACCGATTGTGGCATTCGCGTTCACGGCGATCCGCGACGGCCCGCGGGGCGCTAGTCTCGCGCTCCCATGCGCGCCACCGTCATCTACGGACCCCACGACGTGCGCGTCGAGGACGTTCCCGACGCCACCATGGTCGAGCCAACCGACGCGCTCGTGCGCGTGACCCACGCCTGCATCTGCGGCAGCGACCTGTGGCCGTACCGCGGCGAGCTGCAGATCTACGGCATTGGCGGGCGCACCGGGCACGAGTTCATCGGCATTGTCGAGGACGTTGGGTCTGACGTGCACCTCGTGAAGCGCGGCGACCGGGTCATCGCGCCGTTCGCCTTCTCGGACGGGCAGTGCGAGTACTGCGAGCGCGGCCTCCACACCTCGTGCGTGGCCGGCGGCTACTGGGGCGGCCGCAACGACGGCGGTCAGGGCGAGGCGGTGCGGGCGCCACAGGCCGACGGCACCCTCGTGCCGCTCCCCCCGGATGTGGACCTGTCGGACGCCCGCCTCGTCGCCTCGTTCGCGGCCCTCACCGACGTCATGTCCACCGGGCATCACGCGGCGATCAGCGCCGGGGTTGGCCCTGGATGCGCCGTCGTGATCGTGGGGGACGGCGCGGTGGGGCTGTGCGCCGTTCTTGCTGCCGCCCGCCTCGGCGCCGACCGCATCATCGCCCTCGGCCATCACGAGGACCGGCTGGACATCGCCCGGCGCTTCGGCGCCACCGACATCGTCACCGAGCGCGGAGACGAGGCCGTTGCCCGGGTGCGCGAGCTCACCGGCGGCGGGTCGCCGAAGGTGCTCGAGTGCGTGGGGACCAACAGCTCATTCGACACCGCCATCCACGCCTGCCGCCCGGGCGGGGTCGTGGGGCACGTCGGAGTGCCGGCCGGTGGGAAGATCGACCTCTTGGACATCCACATGCGGAACGTCGCGCTCATCGGCGGCGTCGCACCCGCGCGGCGCTACATCCCCGAGCTCCTCGCCGACGTCCTCGTGGGGCGCCTCGACCCGTCGCCGGTCTTCGACCTCACCCTCGACCTCGAGCACGTGCCCGACGGCTACGCCGCCATGGACGAGCGGCGCGCCATCAAGGTCCTGGTCGCGACCGGCGCCTGAGTCGGGCGTCGTCGAGGTAACGCGCGCTCGAGCGAACCGCAGCCGAGGCCCTCGCCGCGACGGCAAATAGCCATCGGCGTGGCGCGCCGCGCGAACGCCGCCGACGCACTGGGGGTTAAGGGAATCGGTTCAGGTGCCGATCCAACGCGTGATCGGGTACGCCCCGAGTCCACCCGTTCGGAGACCGGGTGACCTTAGGCGCAGGACGCGCGAACATCAGGAGATCGAAAACAATGGATTCGAGGCAGCCCCGGCTGAGTCTCCGCCGCCCCTCGTTGCGTCTCACGGCAATCGCCGTCGGCGTCGTGCTCGCTGCGGCTGGAATCGCCGCAGCGGCGAGGGAGAACGCGACGACCACCCGGTCCACAATGGCCTTTTGTTTCAACAAGAAGACGGGCGCCGCGCGGGTGGTCAACACGAAGTTCACGTGTCGGACCACCGAGCGTCGTGCGATCGTCGCGCTGGCCGGGATTCCCGCCGGCCCGGCCGGTCCGATGGGTCCCGCTGGACCCCAGGGAGCGACCGGTCCGGTCGGTCCGGCTGGTCTGCTGGGTCCGAGCGGCCTGATCGGTCCGCAGGGCCTCCAGGGTGACCCAGGTCCCGCCGGTCCCGCCGGTGCGGATGGCGCACCCGGTCCCGCCGGCCCTGCCGGCGACGACGGCGCGGTCGGTCCTGCCGGTCCCGCCGGCAACGATGGCGCGGTTGGCCCCGCTGGCCCCGCCGGGAACGATGGTGCGGTTGGCCCCGTGGGTCCCGCAGGTCCCGCCGGTCCCGCCGGCAACGATGGCGCCCAGGGTCCTGCCGGGAACGATGGCGCGGTTGGTCCTGCCGGTCCCGCTGGTCCTGCCGGGCCGATTGGTCCCGCTGGGAACGATGGTGCGGTTGGCCCCGTGGGTCCCGCTGGCCCCACCGGTCCCGCCGGTCCGGCCGGCCCGACAGGACCGACCTTCGTGGGCGCCTCGGCCGTCGTCTACAAGGCGAGCGCGTCCTCCGACACGGTGTCGGTCCAGTGCCCGGCGTTGAAGACCGCCATCGGCGGCGGCGGCTCGATCAACACGTCGACCAAGAACCTCGTGTTCGACGGTCCGATCGACGCCAACGGTGCGGTCCCGGCGGACGGGTCACCCGCGACCGGCTGGAAGGTGACCTACTCCGGCACGGCCACGGTCACCGCGTACGTCATCTGCGTTCCGTAGCGGATGCGTCGCACCCGGGTGGTCAGGGCGGCAACATGCGCCCTGGCCACCCTGCCTTCCTTGTTGCCCAGCGTGCCCGACCGGGCCCGCTGTAACGGCTGGGCCGGATGTCGCCACTTGACCGCATGCGCGACGACCTCCGACCCGGGGAGCGGTTCCCCGACATCGAACTGCCCGACCACGCCGGCAACATGCGGCGCCTCTCCGAGCTCGCCTCCGGCGATCCGCTCTATCTGAACTTCTTCCGCGGCTTCTGGTGCCCGAAGGAGCAGGCGTTCTTCCGTTCGCTGGTCGACTGGCAGCGGGAGGTGGAGGTCGGCTACGCGAAGATCGTGTCGGTGGGCGTCGACCCGCCCGAGGTGAACGCCGCGTTCCGGGCCGGGCTGGGTGCCCGGTGGACGTTCATGTCCGACGCGGATCGGCGGTACCTCGACGAACTCGGGCTGCGCGAGACGACCGACACGCTCAACAACCCGTACTGGCCGGCGTCGTTCACCCTGTATCCCCACCTGACGATCCGGTCGGTCTTCACGGGGTACTGGTTCTGGGGGCGTCCCACGATCGAGGAGCTTCGCCGCGAGTTCCGCGAGATCACCCGTGAGATCCGCGCCGATTGGGAGGTGCCGCCGCGTGAGCTGGCTGTGGTTCGCCCTGGTGGATGAGCGGCACCTTGCCGGTGCCCTGGCCGCCGCCCCGGCCCACGACCCCGACGGCGCCGCGGCCGGGCACCTCGCGGTGTGGCCCGAGTCGGAGCGGCCCAAGGTGCCGGCTGCGAAGATCGACGCGCGCATCGTCGATCACGACGGCGACGCGGCCATGGTATCGCTCGTGATGGCGCCGTCGCGGGTGCGGCTGCTGTTCGACGACACGGCCGTCCAGCAGGCGCGGCGCGACGTCCTCACGGGGCGCCCGGCCCGCGCGCTGTCGACCCTCCTTCGCGGCGACAGCATCTTCGCTGGCGCGGTGACCGTCGACCCGGCGGGTGACGACCCGTTCGCCCGGATCTTCCCTGCTCGACGACTGGCGGTCGCGTCCGGCCTGTTCGGCAGGGTGCCGGCCCCGCCCGGCCCGGACATCGAGCGCCATGGCAGCGGCGCGCCCTGGCCCGATCCCTCGTTCGACGCGTAACGGGAAGACCATCTGCGGGACGAGAGGGTGTCACGGCAGCTTCCGGTGCCCGCGGCCTGAGCAGCGCCGCGGGCACTCCCTACGAGAGGCGAGGTCGGCATGGTGGAGACCTACGACGCGATTGTCATCGGCGCCGGCCCGGCCGGCGAAGTGTGTGCGGGAGAGCTCGCGGACGGCGGCCTGCGGGTCGCGATCGTCGAGCGTGAGCTGGTGGCCGGGGAGTGCTCGTTCTGGGCGTGCATGCCCACCAAGACGCTCCTCGCGCCGGGAGAGGCCCTCGCGCGTGCCAAGGCGACGCCGGGTGCGGGCGCGGCGGTCACCGGCGAGCTCGACGTGGCGGATGCGCTCGCGTTCCGAAACCGCGTTGTGTCGGGGTGGGACGACACCGGCCAGGTCGGCTGGCTCGACGGCAAGGGCATCGACCTCATCCGTGGATCCGGCCGCATCTCCGGACCCGGTCGGGTCGAGGTCGACGGGGTGGAGTACGCCACGGACCGCATCGTCGTGTCGACCGGCTCGGCGCCGTTCATCCCGCCCATCCCGGGGTTGCGCGAGCTGGAGGGCGTGTGGACGAACCGCGACGCCGCCGGGGTGATGGAAGTGCCGCGCAGCATCGTGGTGCTGGGCGGCGGCGCGGTGGGGGTGGAGATGGCGCAGGCGCTTCGGAGCTTCGGCGCGGAGGTGACCGTCATCGAGGGCGGACCGCACCTCATGGCGCGGGAGCCCGCGGCGCTCGGCGAGCTCCTTGGGGAGCGGTTCGCCGCCGACGGGATCGACGTCGTGCTGGGACTGCACGCCACGGCCTGCCGCGTGGACGGCGACGAATACGTCGTGGAGCTGGAGAATGGCTCCGAGCGCCGCGGTGAGAAGCTCCTCGTCGCGACCGGGCGGACGCCCCGCGTCGAGGGGATCGGCCTCGAGAACGTGGGCATCGACGCCGTTCCACGAGGCATCCCGGTCGACGATCGGATGCGCGCGACGGACGGGGTCTGGGCGGTCGGCGATTGCACCGGGATCCTCATGTTCACCCACGTCGGCAAGTATCAGGGTCGCGTGGCGGCGGCTGACATGCTGGGCCGTGGCGCGCCGGCAGACTACCGCGCGGTGCCGCGGGTGGTGTTCACCGATCCGCAACTCGCGGCAGTGGGCGAGGCCGACGGCGCCGTGATCGCGACGGCCGCCCTCGCGAGCGTCGCCCGGGCCTATACGTATTCCGCCCCGCCTCCCCCGGGTTTCCTGACGCTGGTCTCCGACGGCCACCGCCTCACCGGCGCCTACGCCGCCGGCCCGGAGGCGGGGGAGTGGCTGCAGCAGGCGACGCTCGCAATCCGCGCGGAGGTGCCGCTCGACGTGCTCGCGGACACGATCCAGCCCTTCCCGACGCTCTCGGAGATCTACCTGAAGACCCTGCAGGAGCTACGCAACACCTGCGCCGATTGCCTCACAGCCGTCGAGACCGCCGTCGTCCCCCACAGCGCCTGAACCAGGCTGCCTCGCTCGTTGTTCGGTGGTCCCGGGCGTTAACAATCGGGCCGATGGCAATTGTTAACGCCCGGGACCATCGACGATCCTTAACGGCACGAAACACATGCGAGTCACTTTGGGCAACGGGGGTCAGGCGGCCAGAAGGCCGGTGCCCCACATCAGGATCAAGCCGGCGCCGAGGCCTGTGGCGATGAGGGGTTCCAGGCCGCGCTTCGTGCCGGCGGGGCGGAGCGCCGGCAGGATCTGCTGGATCACCTGCACGATCGCCCCCGCGCCGACGCCCAGTAGGAGTGCGGTGACCTGCGGGTTCGACGCCAGCCCGCCGATCCAGGCGCCCGCCACCACCGGTAGCCCCGCGATCACGCCGAGCAACGCCAGGCTGCGCAAGCTCGGCCGCTCACGCGCGACCGGGGCGACGATCGCGAGCCCCTCCGTCGTGTTGTGCACCGCAAACCCGATCACCAGGAACGCGCCGAGGGCGAGCGCCCCCGCCGCGTACGCCCCGCCGATCGCCAAGCCCTCGCCGAAGTTGTGGAGTCCGATGCCGATCGCGACGAGCAGCGCCACCCGCCAGCCGTCCGCGCCGGCTCGGCGGCGGCTCAACCAGCCGTCCACCCCCGTCATCGCCACATACGCCAGGAACGCGCCGAGCGCGACGAGGCTCGCCCCGCCGAAGCTCTGCGCCCCCTGACCGGCCTGCTCGACGCCTTCGACCACCGCCTCCACCGCCAGGAACGCGAGGAGCCCCACCGTGACCGCGAGCAGGAACCGCACGACCGGGTCACGCGCCCGCCGGGCGAACGGCAGCCACAGCATCCCCATGAGCACCGGGATGAGCCCCACGTACAAGCCCAGAAGACCGAGCAGGCCGAAGAAGCTCGCGTCGGCCTTCGGCGTCTCCGCCGCGGCCTCGATCGCGTGCGCCACGGTGACCCCCGTGGACGTCAGCAGCGAGATCTCGTAGGCCTCACCCTCGTTCCACAGGTACGGGATCCGGATGGTCGCCTGCCCGAGCCGCCCGATCGGCTCGGACGGGATCGACGCCTCGCCGATGAACGCGTCGTTGACGACGACCTGCGCGAGCTGAACCGGGTCGGGCCCGTCGTTGCGGACGCGGAGTTCGATGACGCCGGGCCGCAGCTCCGTGCGCTCCACCGCGACCTTCTCGATGGTCGGGCCGCTGCGGTCGAGGCCCGGCAAGTCGAACGCCAGGAGCAGCAGCGCGAGGATCACCAGGAGCGAGATCGGGATCGCCGCGAGTATCCACGCCGGCGCCCGTTGTGCCTGGGAGGCCTCGGTGCTCACGTGACCTCGAACATCCCGACCCAGCCGAGCTCGGCGAACTCGCTCTTGTGGGCATGGAACATGTACCGCCCCGCATACGGAAACCGCACCTCGAGGATGCCCCGTTGCCCCTGCACCTGGCTGATCGTGTCGGTGAGCTCGCTCGGCGTGAGCGACGTGCCGGTCGGGTAGTAGTGGAAGAAGTTGGCGTGCAGGTGGAACGAGTTGATCGCGTCGAACTCGAGGACGTTGACGAGGTAGATCCGCACGAGCTCGTCGCGGCGCACAGCGATCGGCCGGTGCATGTAGTGGAACCCGACCGTGTTGACCGCGTACACCTCGTTCGCGCCGTCGAAGTTCGTGTCGAACCCGTTCATGACCATCACCATCTCGTGCGCCTCGGGTCGCGGCGTCTTGGGATCGATGACGAATGCGCCGTAGAGCCCTCGGTGGATGTGGGTGGCGAGCGGGAACGTGTGGCAGTGGTAGAGGTGCAGCCCGAACGGCGTGGCATCGAACTCGTAGACGTGCGTTGCCCCGGGCTCGACGAGCCCGCCAGGCCCGCTGCCCGGGATGCCGTCCATCGCCGCCGGGTGGATGCCGTGGAAGTGCATGGTGTGCGGGTGGCCGGTGGCGTTGGTGAACCGGATCCGCAGGCGGTCGCCCTCGGTCGCTCGGAACGTCGGCCCGGGCACCCGGCCGTTGTAGGTCCACGCCGGGAACGACACGCCCGGCGCCACCTGGATCTCCCGCTCCTGCGCCACGACCTCCCAGGTGCGCAGGGTGCGGCCTCCGGGCAGCCGTGTCACCGTGCCGCCGTCGAAGTCGGTGAGCAGCAGGTCAGGGTCGAAGCCGTTGACAGCGGCGTCGACGTGACCGCGCGCGCCGGAGTGGAGCGGACCGTGCGGGTACTGGCGGGCGAGATCCTCCGGCGTTGGCGCATGCGACGAGGTGCCGCCGCCGGAGGCCCCCGTGACGACCGCCAGCGCGCCGGCGCCGGCAGCGGCGCCGAGCAGTCCCCGGCGGGTGAGCTTCGTGCGATCGAGCGGCATCAAGCCCCATTGTTCGCGATCCCTGACGCAAAAGTTTGGCAAGCCTAAGTCACGAACGCAAGCTTGGCTGAATCACGGCGCCATCGGGGGACCTACTTCTTGGTGGGCTTCTCGGCGTGCCCGCCGAACTGCTTGCGCATGGCCGACAGGACCCTGTCGGCGAAGTCCGCCTCGCCCCGTGAGCTGAAGCGCTCGAAGAGCGATGCCGTCAGCACATGGGCGGGAACCCCGGTTTCGACGGCGGCCTGCACCGTCCACCGGCCCTCGCCGCTGTCGCTGACGCGCCCGCCGAAGCTCTCCAGCTTCGGGTCCTCGAGCAGCGCGATTGCGGTGAGGTCGAGCAGCCAGCTGGCCACGACGCTGCCGCGCCGCCACACCTCGGTGATTTCGGTGGTGTCGAGGTCGTAGCGGTAGTACTCCGGGTGGGTAGGGGTGCGGTCTCGGCGTCGTGCTCCTGGTCGGCGGCACCCGCGTTGGCCTTGCGCAGGATCCCGAGGCCCTCCGCGTAGGCCGCCATGGCCCCGTACTCGATGCCGTTGTGGACCATCTTCACGAAGTGCCCCGCGCCGGCGGGGCCGCAGTGCAGGTAGCCGTGCTCGGCGGTGGTGGTGCGTCCCTTGCGCCCCGGCGTACGGGGGGCCGACGCGACCCCGGGGGCGAGCGAGCGGAAGATGGGGTCGAGGCGCTTCACGGTCTTCGCCTCGCCGCCAATCATGAGGCAGAAGCCGCGCTCGAGTCCGAAGACGCCCCCGCTGGTGCCGACGTCGACGTAGGCGATGCCATGCGCGGCGAGCTCGGCGGCGCGGTGGATGTCGTCGCGGTAGTAGCTGTTGCCCCCGTCGATCACGACGTCGCCGCGCTCGAGGTGAGCCGCCACGTCGGCGACGACCCGGCCGGTGATGCCCGCCGGCACCATCACCCAGGCCGTGCGCGGCGGAGTGAGCTTGCGGGCGAAGTCCTTCATGTCCTTCGCCCCGGTGGCGCCCTCCTTCACCAGCTGACGCACCGCCGCCCGGTCGACGTCGATCACCACGCATTCGTGGCCGTCGCGCATGAGGCGCCGCACGATGTTCGCCCCCATCCGGCCAAGCCCGACCATGCCCAGCTGCATCGTTGCCTCCTCGTGTCCGACCCCCGGCGGAGAAGATTACGCGCGGCGGCCTCGCGCCTCCCGGTACCGGCGGATGAGCGCGTTCGTGGAGCTGTCGTGGGCGAGAGCGGGGCAGTCCGGCGACTCGAGCTCCGGCGTGATGCGCCTCGCGAGCACCTTGCCGAGCTCGACGCCCCACTGGTCGAACGAGTTGATGTCCCAGATGGCGCCCATGGTGAACACCTTGTGCTCGTACAGCGCGACGAGCTGACCCAGCACGCTCGGCGTGAGCTTCGGGGCGAGGATGGTGTTGGTCGGGCGGTTGCCCGTGAACACCCGGTGCGGCACCTGGTGGGCGGGCACGCCCTCGGCCTCCACCTCCGCCCGCGGTCTTGCCGAACGCGAGCGCCTCGGTCTGGGCGAAGAAGTTCGCCATGAGCAGGTCGTGGTGGTCGCCGACCTCGTGCGACCGGCTCGTGCGAACCCGATGAAGTCGCACGGGATCAGGCGCGTGCCCTGGTGGATGAGCTGGTAGTAGGCGTGCTGGCCGTTGGTGCCGGGCGTGCCCCACACGACCGGCCCGGTGGTGGTGCGTACGGGCTGCCCGGCCAGGTCGACCGACTTGCCGTTGCACTCCATGTCGAGCTGCTGCAGGTAGGCGGGGAAGCGTGCGAGGTACTGGGAGTAGGGCAGCACCGCCTGCGTCTCGGCTCCGAAGAAGTTGCCGTACCACACGCCGAGCAGCCCCATCAGCAGCGGCACGTTCCGCTCGAAGGGCGCGGTGCGGAAGTGCTCGTCGATCGTGCGGAATCCGGCGAGCATCTCGCCGAAGGCCGCCGGCCCGATCGCGACCATCAGCGACAGCCCGATCGCCGAGTCCATGCTGTAGCGGCCGCCCACCCAGTCCCAGAAGCCGAACATGTTCGCGGTGTCGATGCCGAACTTCGCCACCTCGTCGGCGTTGGTCGACACGGCGACGAAGTGCCTGGCCACCGCCGCGTCGTCGCCGAGCTTCGTCAGGAGCCACTGCCGCGCGGACGTCGCGTTGGTGATCGTCTCGACGGTCGTGAACGTCTTCGACGCGACGATGAAGAGCGTCTCCTCGGGGTCGAGGTCGGCCGTCGCCTCCCAGATGTCGTCGCCGTCGACGTTCGACACGAAGCGCACCCTGAGCGACCGGTCGGCGCGGTCGCGCAGCGCGTCGTACGCCATCGCGGGGCCGAGGTCGGAGCCGCCGATGCCGATGTTCACGACGTTGCGGATCCGCCGGCCGGTGTATCCCGTCCAGGCTCCTGAGCGCACCCGCTCAGCGAAGTCGCCCATCCGCCCGAGCACCTCGTGCACGTCGGGCACGACGTTTCGGCCGTCGACCTCGATCACCGCCTCGGCCGGCGCGCGCAACGCCACGTGCAGCACGGCGCGGTCCTCGGTGACGTTGATGTGCTCGCCCGCGAACATCGCCTGGATCCGCTGCCGCAGGCCGGCCCGCTCGGCGAGCGCCACGAGAAGTCCGATCGTCTCGGCGGTGACGCGATTCTTGGAGTAGTCGAGGAACAGGTCGCCCGCCGCGGCGGTGAGCGTCTCGCCGCGGGCGGGGTCGTCGGCGAACAGGTCCCGCAGGTGGCGGTCAGCGAGCGCGGCGTGATGCTCGCTGAGGGCGTTCCATTCCGGGGTGTCGGCGATGCTCACTGCGGCGGCTCCCAGTCGTGGTGCGGTGGCCCGCACGGTACCCGTCCGGCTGCTGCAAGGACGCGCAAACCGCGGCCTCGTCGCACCCGGCAACGGCCGCATACCGCACGGGCAGCGCGCACCAGGCACGGGCGCGCTCCACGAGCTTGATGCCGAGCCATCCGTCCTCACGGCCCGCCGCGGACGCGATCACCACCTCGTCGGCGGCGAAGACGGTGAGGGTGTCGTCGAGCGCGAGGAGGGGGTCGGCGTCGCCCACGATGCCGCTGGCCGCGAACCCGGCCCGGCGGATGGCGGCGACGGAGTGACTGAGCCGTGACTCGGCGTCACGCTGGGCGGTGCCGGTGTCGGCGACCAGGTGCCCCATCCACGAGTTGAGCGCCGGGGTGACGACGAGCACCTCCTGCCGTGCGTCAGGATCTTCGGGGCCGAGGAGGCTGGCGACGTCCTGGTCGCGGATATCGTCGTTCGCGACGACCAGCACCCGGATCACCCGGGTGGAGGTGGGGGATGCGATGGCGGTCATTGCTGCTCCGTTCGGTGTCGGTGTGCCTGCACCGTCATCGAACCAGCCGTGTCTGGGAGCCCGCTGAGGGGATCGTGAGCGCGTCCTTCGGATGTGGCAAAGGACGCGTTGCGGGTGGACCGTCGGCGAGTCGCGTCCGCAGCCCGCGGGTGCGAGTGGAGCGCTAGACGAGCTGGTGCTCGTCGATGTAGGCGAGCACCTCGTCGTACATGCCGCCGTGGTTCGAGCTGACCGCCTGATCCATGACCGCCGAGAACCAGGCCGGGGCGGTCGGGCGGACCTCCCTCAGCGCCCGTGCGACATGGCCGGGACCGATGACCGGCTCGTCTCCGAGCGCGTCGGACGCCGCCAGGCCGGCCGCGGTGTCGCACAGCAGGAGCAGGTCGTCGCCCGAGAAGTGTTGGGTGCGCTGCACGATCCAGCCGACGTCGACGCCGGCGAGGCGGCTGCTCTTGAGGTGGAACCGCAGGATCGCCTCGCGCGCCGCCTCGTCGGGCGGGAGCACCAGGAGCGTCCGGTCGAGGCGGCCCTCGGCCCGCAGAGACATGTCGACCTCCCACGGCGACACGGCGCCCGCGAACACGAACACGCCCCGGTTGGCCGCGGCGGTGTCGAGCTCGGTGACCAGGCGGGCGACCACGCCGCGATCGACGGGGTCGTCCGGGGCGTCGGGGTTGCGGCCGGCGAGGTCGACGTCATCGAGGAAGAGCACGCAGGGCGCCGCGTCGCGGGCGGCCTCGAAGATCCGCTGGATGTTCTGGCGCGGGTCGCCGGGCCATTCGAGGGAGTCGCGGAGCTTGATCGGCAGGAAGGCGGCGCCCATCTCACCCGCGACGACGCGCGCGAAGAACCCCTTGCCGCATCCGGGAGGCCCGAACATCAGGTAGCCGCCGCGCGACGAGACGCTCTGGGGGCCACCGCCCGAGCCGTTGCTCGCGCGGCCCTGGAGCGGGTCGAGCACGACCGACTGGATGCGCTGCTTCACGTCGGTCACGCCGATGACGTTCCGCAGGGAGATGGTGGGCCACTGGATGGACTGTGGGTCCACCGAGAACTCGCGCGGCGCCTCGGGCTCCGGCTCGATCTCGGGCTCCGGCTCCTCATCGGCGACGATCTCGACCTCTGCGACGACCTCGGTGACGGGCTCCTCGACCACCGGCTCCGGAGCGGGCGCGGGGTGAGCCTCGCTCGCCGGTGACGGCTCCGGCGCCGCCGTGGGCACGGCTTCGGCGGCGGGCGGCTGCGGGGCGCTCTTCGCGACCGTCGGACCGGGGGCGGGCTCGGCGTGATCGCCGGCGGCGTGCAGCGCGGCGGCAACGCGCAGGAACGCCTGGGCGCGGACGTCGCTCGATGCCTCGGCCGCCTGGGCGGCCAGCTCGAGGGCGCGGACGTTGTCGGGCTGGGCCCGCAGGATGGCCTCGGCGTGCGCGAGTCCTTCCGCCGCACGGCCCACACCGACCATGTGCTCGATGAGGTGCAAGCGCAACGGCACGTTGCCGGGCGCCGCATTGACGGCCGACTCCAAGCCTGCGATGAGCTCTCGATCCGACATATCCATCCTCTCCCTACTTTCGCGCGTTATCGGCCGATCGGCGGCGGGAGTTAACCCCCGCACGACGCGGGATGTTTCAGACCCGTCGATGTGCTTGACCGAGCCCCGCGGTGGGCGCACACTCGGGCGCCCGCAGCTCGCGTGGGCGGTAGAGTCGCGATCACATGGCGCGCGAGCTCTATACGGCGTCGGAGGCAGCGCGGGCCCTCGGAATCAGCCTCGACACCCTCCGCCGGTGGGACAAGGCCGGCAAGATCCGGGTGGAGCGCGACGCCGCCAACCGCCGCATCGTGCCCGCATCGGAGGTCGAGCGCCTGCAGGGCACCGACCGCGCCGGCATGAGCGCCCGAAACCGCCTGCGCGGCGTCGTGCGCGACGTCCAGGTCGACGGGCTGCTCGCGCAGGTCGAGCTGGACGTGACCGAGCCAGCGCGCGTGGTCGCGATCATCACGCGCGCCTCCGCCGAGGACCTCGACCTCAAGCCCGGGAAGACCGTGACGGCGGTGGTGAAGTCGACCTCGGTCATGATCCAGGGGTAAGCGCACCCCCGATTCAACCCGGGGAATTGCCTAGGCATTGCCTTGACAACGATTCCGGGTCTCCCGAGAATCGCACCATGCGCAGGCTCCTGATGGTCTCGTCGATGTTTGCCGTTGGCCTGTCGGGAGCGTGCGGGCCTGCCGTCGGAGTCGATGTCATCGTCCAGGGGACGACCGACGTCCGCGATGCGGGCCTCGTCGACGACGTGATCGTCCCCGGCTTCAAGAAGGCATACCCGCAGTACACGCTCAAGTACATCGCCGTAGGTACCGGCCAGGCACTTGCCAACGCTCGCGCTGGGCAGGGCGACGCGGTGCTCACCCATGCGCCCACGCAGGAGGTCGACTTCGTGCGCGACGAGTTCTCGTACGAGCGCAGTGGTCGGGCGGTCTTCTACTCGGACTACGTGATCCTCGGCCCGCGATCCGACCCGGCCGGCGTGCGCTCCGGCGCGCCTCACGACGCCGCCAAGGCGTTCGAGCTCATCGCCGCAGCGGGCGCAAAGGGCAAGGCGGACTTCGTCTCACGAGGCGACAACTCGGGCACGAACACCCAGGAGAAGATCATCTGGGGCCTGGGCAACGTCGCGAAGAACGCGAAGAGCGAGCCAGGCTCCGGTGCGAGCGCAACCCCCTCCTGGTACCACAAGGCCGGGTTGGGGCAGGCCTCCACCGTTCAGCTCGCATCGCAGTGCCCGTTCTCGTCGAAGGCCTGCTACGACATCACCGACCGCGGGACGTTCAACCGGCTCGTCAACCTCAAGGCCGTCACCAACCTGGTCGTCGTCGCGGACAAGAACGTCGTCTCCGCACGCGGCAGCCGGAACCTCATGATCAACTCGTTCCACGCATACGCCGTCAACCCCGCGAAGGTGTCGAAGGTCAACCTGCAGGGCGCGCTCGCGTTCATGAACTACCTGCAGTCGGTCGAGTTCCAGGCCCGGCTGGCCAGCTACCCGAACCGCGCGCAGCCCGCGTTCTTCGCGGACGCCCGTCCGAACATCACGATCCTCCGCAAGATGCCGCGTACCACGGCGCGAGACGATCTCGTGACCGTGACCGGCAGCGTCAAGCCAACGCTGCCCGGTGGGCGCGCGCTGACCGGAGCACAGGTGCGGCTGGTGCGGGTGGGCGGGACGTCCGGAACGCTCATCACCACCGCGAAGGTCGACACGATCGGCCGGTTCACGTTCCGGTTCCGGGCGCGCTTCGGCGGGCTCTACCGGGTCGTGTTCCCCTCCTTCCGGGACCTCGCCTCGACCGCGCGCAACTCTGGACGTCTGCAGGTCACGGCGGGGTGAGGCACCCCTGATGCCGCGGCCCGGCGAGGACGGGGCACGCTGATGGGCTTCATCTGGGATGGGATTCGCGGTGCGTTCTGGCTCATCGTCAACGGCGACGAGGGCGTCTGGGGCGTCATCAAAGTGACCCTGCGGGTCGCGATCGAGTCGACGTTGTTCGCGCTTGCCATCGGTCTCCCACTCGGCCTGTGGCTGGGTCTCTCGCGGTTTCGCGGGCGCAAGTCGCTCCTGACGGGCGTCAACGCGGGACTCGGGCTCCCACCGGTCGTCGTGGGCCTGGTCGTGGCGCTCCTGCTCTTCCGGGGCGCCCCGCTCGGCTCGCTCGACCTGATCTACACCGTCAACGGGATGATCCTCGCCCAGACGGTGCTCTCGATCCCGATCGTGGCGGCGCTGACCTCCGCGTCCGTGCAGGCGGTCGATCCGGGGCTGCTGATGCAGGCGCGGGCGCTCGGCGCCTCGTCCGTGGGTGTCGGGGCGCTTGCGCTGCGGGAAGCCCGCGTCGGCGTGCTGGCCGCCACGGTGGGCGCGCTGGGATCGGCGCTCTCCGAGGTCGGCGCCCTGGTCCTGGTCGGCGGGAACATCACCGGTCAGACGCAGACGCTCGCGACCGCCGTGCTGACCGAGGTCTCCGCGGGCGAATACTCGCGGGCGATCGCCATGGGAACCATCCTGATGGGGCTGGTCCTGGTGCTCGCGGCGGTGCTGACGGTCGTGCAGCAGCGGGGGCAGCCTGCGTGAGCGCCGTCGTCCGCGCGAACGGGCTCGGCGCCGACCGCGGCGGTCGCACGGTGCTGGACGACGTCAGCCTCGACCTGGAGCGCGGCGAGGTCGTCGCGCTGCTCGGGCCGAACGGCGCCGGCAAGACGACGCTCCTCACGCTCTTGGCCGGCATCGCCCGCCCGGAGCGCGGCAACGTGGAGCGCGCCGGCCGGGTCGCGACGGCGCTCCAGGCACCGGCGATGGCGCGGCGCACCGTGCTCGCGAACGTGGAAGCCGGCCTTGCCTGGTGGGGCGTGCCGCGGCCGGAGCGGCATCAGCGAGCGCTCCGCGCGCTGGAGGCCGTCGGGATGGGGGCGATGACCGGGCGGGCGGCGCGGAGCCTCTCAGGCGGAGAGGCGCGCAGGGTCCACCTGGCGCGGGTGCTCGCGACCGAGCCGGACGCGCTGCTGCTCGACGAGCCGTTCGCCGGTCTCGACGTGTCCGCACGCGCCGACCTGCTGTACGACGCCGCCAGCATCCTCCGCGAGCCCAGTCGGGCGACGCTCATCGTGGTGCACGACCGCGCGGAG
The DNA here is from genome assembly GCA_963777565.1 of uncultured Thermoleophilia bacterium. Lineage (GTDB taxonomy): Bacteria > Actinomycetota > Thermoleophilia > Miltoncostaeales > Miltoncostaeaceae > CALMEC01. Next base: position 66,970 of record CAVZQZ010000006.1, on the reverse strand, counting down.
GCGTGGGCGCTCGCCGATCGCGTGGTCGTGCTCATCGACGGGCGTGTCGCCGCCACCGGAACGCCGGAGGCGGTCTTCCGCCGCCCGCCGACGGCCACGGCGGCTGCGTTCCTCGGCTTCAGCGGGCGGGTCACCGACGGCGACGGCGTCCTGCTCGTGCGCCCCGAGGACGTCGACCTGGACGACGCCGGACCCCTTGTCGGCCGCGTCACGCGGCGCGTGCCGCTGGAGGAGGGGGTACGGCTCGAGGTCGACGTGCCCAACGGGCGGCTCGTCTTGAGCACCCCGATTCCGGGGCCGGGACTGGGCGACGCCGTTCGGCTCCGCGTCTCGGGTGGCGTGCGGTACGCGCGAGACGAGGCGGACGATCCCCGGCCGGCGCCGCCGCGGGACGTCCCGTCGACGGGCGATCGCAGCCAAATCGTTCCATTCACACCAACGGAGGGAGGGACGTGATGCGCGTCAGCGCGAGAAACCAGATCCCGGCGAAGGTCCGGGCGATTCGCCGAGGCGAGGCGATGGCCACGGTCGAGCTCGACGCGGGGGGCCAGACCCTCGTCGCGTCGATCACAGCCGAGTCCGTCGACGATCTCGGGATCGAGGTCGGACGCGATGTGTTCGCGGTGATCAAGGCAACCGACGTGATGATCGGGATCGCACCCGTCTGAGCCGATCCCGAGCGTCACCGCGCAGGACGGGCGCGCCGCGGCTCGTCGCCGCTTCCGGGTCGACCGGCCCCTTCACAGGGCCGGTGGCTTCGGTGCAGACTACGGGCGACACCACAGTGCAAAGGAGCCCGCATGGCCGTTGAGCGAGAGACCGTCGAGATCGCCCGCATCGAGGAGATCCTCGGAGACGAGGCGAGCGACCTGCTCGCGCACGAGTGCACGACCATCGGCAAGGAGCGTCTCGCGGCACCGGGCCCTGATTTCGTCGACCGCATCTTCCAGCAGTCCGACCGCTCCATCCGCGTGCTCGGGGCGCTGGAGACGCTCTTCACGAACGGGCGCCTCGCCGGCACGGGCTACGTGTCGATCCTCCCGGTCGACCAGGGCATCGAGCACTCCGCGGGCGCGTCGTTCGCGAAGAACCCCGACTACTTCGACCCGGTGCACATCGTGGAGCTGGCGATCGAGGGCGGCTGCAACGCCGTGGCCACCACCCTCGGGGCGCTCGGGGTCACCGCACGTCGCTACGCGCACCGCATCCCGTTCCTGCTCAAACTCAACCACAACGAGTTCCTGAGCTACCCCAACGCGTTCGACCAGATCATGTTCGGGTCGGTCAAGCAGGCGTGGGAGATGGGCTGCTTCGCCGTGGGCGCCACCATCTACTTCGGGTCGGCGGAGTCGAAGCGCCAGATCCAGGAGGTGTCGGAGGCGTTCGAGGCGGCCCACGACCTGGGCATGGCGACGGTGCTGTGGTGCTACACCCGCAACAGCGCGTTCAACACCACCAAGGACGGCGGGCCCGACTATCACACCGCGACCGACCTCACCGCGCAGGCGAACCACCTGGGCGTCACCATCGAGGCCGACATCATCAAGCAGAAGCTCCCCGAGACCGCCGCACCCGGCTTCAAGAACCTCAACTTTGGCAAGTACGACGAGCGGATGTACAGCGAGCTCATGAGCGACCACCCGATCGACATGACCCGCTACCAGGTGGCGCACTGCTACATGGGCCGCATCCCGCTCATCAACTCGGGCGGAGCCTCGGGGGCCAACGACCTCCACGACGCCGTGAAGACCGCCGTGATCAACAAGCGGGCCGGCGGCTCGGGCCTCATTAGCGGCCGCAAGGCGTTCCAGAGGCCCATGCGCGAGGGGGTGGAGCTGCTGAACGCGATCCAGGACGTCTACCTGTGCGAGGACATCACGCTCGCCTGAGCGGGCATGGCGGCGCGACCCGAGTTCGCCGAGCTGGTCGAGGAGCTCCTACAGCCGGTCGGCCCGGTCGAGGTGCGCGCGATGTTCGGCGGGCACGGGGTGTTCCTGGACGGCGTGATGTTCGGCCTGATCGCCGACGACGAGCTCTACCTCAAGGTCGACGACGGTAACCGCGGCCTGTTCGCCGACGCCGGCCTCGAGGCGTTCGTCTACCAATCCGACGGGCGCGCGATCACCATGAGCTACCACCGGGCCCCCGACGTGCTGGAGGACTGGGAGCGCCTCGAGCCGTGGGTCGTCGGCGCGATCGACGCGTCGCGCCGCGCCCGGCGCGCCGTGAGTCCGAAGCGGCGGACGCGCTGACGGGCGAGGGGTCGCGTAGGCCGATCGGCCGGCGGTCCTGCACGACGCGCCGGAACAGGTAGAGCACGACCGACAGCGACAGCACGCCCGGCGCGATCCCGAGCTCCCGCCAGCCGCCGTAACCGGTGAGTCGAAGCTCAGTGCGCCGATGGCCAGGATCGCGAGCAGCCCCACGGCGAGGATGGGGGCGGCCGGGACGAACCATCTGCTCGGCCGTCTCGGCCGCAGTCAGTCCGCGTCTCGTTTCCAATCCCGGAAGGCGGCGAGCAGCTCGTCCTTCGCCGCTGGGGGGACGTCGTCCTCGCGCAGCGCTCCCACCGCCCCGATCGTGTCCCGAAGCTGCGACAGGTACTCACGACACGGAGGGCACGCCACCAGGTGACGCTCGAAGCGTCGAGCGTCGTCGGCTGGGAGCGTGCCCTCGAAATACTCGGTGACGAGCTCGACCAGCTCCGAGCACGTGATCCATTCGCGCTGTTCGCCCACCGGCGTCCTCCACGCTGTCAACCGACGTCTGAGATCGACCATACACCCGCACGGATGCCGATTCAGGGCGGTCCCAGTGATCTCGAAAGCGTTACAGACCGAAGAACAGTGTGTGAAAACGGTCACGCACCACACGCGATGGGCTCGCCTTTGCCCGCCGCGTCCTCGATCCTTGACCAGATGAGCTCACTCGCCGACTCGATCGCCGAGCGCCTCACGACCGCCCGCGAGCGGACCCTGGCGCTCTACGAGCCGCTTGCCGGCGGCGACATCGCCCGGACCCCCGACCCGATCATGAGCCCGCCCCTGTGGGATCTCGGCCACATCGCGGCCTACGAGGAGCTGTGGCTCGCGTGCCGCCTGTCCGGTCACGCGTCGCTCTACCCCCAGCTGCAGCAGGCCTACGACGCCTTCGAGACACCGCGGGCGCGGCGCACCTCGATCCGGCTGCTCGACGAGCGTGGATGTCGCGACTACCTCGATCGCGTCCGCGAGCGCTCGCTGGAGGCCCTCGCGGTGACGGACCTGGGCCCGGAAGGTCCGCCGCTCACGGCTGGCGGGTTCGTCTTCGAGATGGTCGCCGAGCACGAGGCCCAGCACACCGAGACGGTGCTGCAGACGCTTCAGATGTTCGGTGATCGCACCTACCGTCCGACCCGCGGCCGCCTCCCCGATGCCGGGGAGGGTTCCTCGGACCGCATCTTCATCCCTCCGGGAAACGTCAATATCGGCGCCGGCGCGGAATTTGCCTACGACTGCGAGCGTCCGCGTCATCAGCGCTTGCTCCCCGGCTACCTCATCGACCGCTACCCGGTGACCAATGGCCGGCACCTCGAGTTCATGGCCGACGGCGGGTACGTGCGGCCGGAGCTGTGGAGCGCCGAGGGCTGGGCGTGGCGATGCGAGCACGACGTGCGCGCGCCGCTCTACTGGGAGCCCGACACCGCGGGCGGCTGGCTCTCCCGGAGCTTCGACGAGGTCGCGCCCGTCGACCCGGACCGACCGGTGTGCCACGTGTCGTGGCACGAGGCCGACGCCCACGCCCGGTGGGCCGGCGCGCGGCTGCCCATCGAGGAGGAGTGGGAGCGCGCCGCGTGCTCCGGCCTGCCCGAGTGCGACGCGCCCCGGTTCCCCTGGGGCGACGCGCCCGCCGAGGGCCGCGCGAACCTCGACCAGCTCGCGTTCGCACCCGCGCCGGTGGGCGCATACCCCGACGGCGCCGCTCCGACCGGGTGCGCTCAGCTGATCGGCGACGTGTGGGAGTGGACCGCGAGCGCGTTCGGCCCGTATCCCGGCTTCGCGGCGTTCCCGTATCGCGAGTACTCCGAGGTGTTCTTCGGCAAGGACTACCGGGTGCTGCGCGGCGGGTCGTGGGCGACCCAGCCGATCGCGGTGCGCACGACGTTCCGCAACTGGGACCTGCCCCAGCGGCGCCAGATCTTCGCCGGGTTTCGGCTGGCGTGGGACATCGACAACCGATCATGAAGCAGGACACCAACATGCCGGTGACAACGCCCCGCGCGACCCGGCCCCGGCCCTACCGCCTCGACGTGCATCCGATCAATGCGACCGTGGAGGGCTCGCTCGCCGACGACGTGCGACGGGGGCTCACCGACCGGCCGAAGTGGCTCCTTCCGAAGTACTTCTACGACGACCGCGGCAGCCAGCTGTTCGAGGCGATCACCGGGCTGCCCGAGTACTACCAGACCCGCACCGAGCTCGAGATCCTGCGCCGCGATGCGACCGGGATCGTGGCCCGCCACGAGCCCACGGAGCTCGTGGAGCTCGGGTCCGGCTCATCACGCAAGACCGTCGCGCTGCTCGACGCCATGGACGAGGCCGGCGGCCTCGCGCGGTACGTCCCGTTCGACGTGTCGCCGGGGATCCTGCTCGGCGCGGCCGGCCGGTTGGCCGAGGCGTACCCGGGCCTGCGCGTGCACGCGGTCGCGGGCGACTTCGAGCGTCACTTGCGCCAGCTTCCGGGCAGGCCTCGAGGTGGGCGGCGGCTGGTGGCGTTCCTGGGCGGCACCATCGGCAACATCCATCCCGACGCACGCGCCCCGTTCCTGCGGGCGATCCGCGGCCTGCTCCGCCCCGGCGACCGGCTGCTCATGGGCACCGACCTGGTCAAGGACACCGCGCGACTGCAGGCCGCCTACGACGATGCGGCCGGGGTCACCGCGGCCTTCAACCTGAACGTCCTGCACGTGATCAACCGCGAGCTCGGCGCCGACTTCGACCTCGATCGGTTCGCTCACGTCGCCCTGTACGACGAGCAGAACGCGTGGATCGAGATGCGGCTGCGGTCGCTCGCCGACCAGGCTGTTCATATCCGCGACATCGGCCTGGACGTGCACTTCGCAGAGGGCGAGGAGATGCGCACCGAGATCTCGTGCAAGTTCACCCGCGAGACCCTCGCGGTGATGTACGCGTCGGCCGGGCTCGACCTGGTGGAGTTCCACACCGACGACGACGGGCTCTTCGCGGTCTCGATCGCCAGCCGCGACGACGATGCCGGTTAGGGCTCGGGCTCGTTCCCGCTCTGGTGAATCCAAATGGTGCGGTTCTCGATCGTGATCTCGTCGTTCTGCACGAGCTTGCCGAGGGCGATCGTGATCGATTCGCGCACCGCGCCCACCATCTCCGCGAGCTGCTGGTGGGTGAGGCGCAGATCGAGCCGCACCCCCTGCGGCGTGACCCGGCCGAAGCGCTCGGCGAGCTGACGCAGCTTGAGCAGCAGGCGCCGCTCGACGCGGGGCTCCAGGGCGATCGCCACCGCCAGCTCGCGATCGGCGATCTGCGCCGCGAGCACGCGCACCAGGTTCGCGGCGATTCGTGGGTCGGTGAGCCAGCTTTCGAAGCGGGCCGGGTCGATCAGGAGCACCACCGACGGCTCGAGCGCGCGGCCGCGCACGCGCGGGCCGACGCTCGTCCATGATTCCGAGGCGGGCAGCAGCACGTCGCCCTCCTCCAGCAACGTCACGGTGCGGTGCCGGTCGGCGTCGGCCTCGTCGAAGTCGAGCGCGAGCCGTCCCGATCGGACGACGCAGCACGCCGCGCCACTCGCGACCACGTCGACCAGGTCGCCTTGACCGAGCCGTGCCGCGGTCACCCCGCGCAGCATCCGCTTGACGGTGGCCTCGTCGAGGCCGCTCAACAGGTCGAATGTTGCGAGATCGGATCTCGCCGCTTTGGCCGCGTTGATTCCCACCCGTCCTCCAGGGTCCGCCGGATCGTAGCCCGAGCCGCACCACCGAGAAAGCCGAACTCCCGCCCTGCGCGGGACGTCGCCGGGATTGGGCCGGTGGTTGCATGCCACCGAGTGGCCGCGCAGGTGTCGGCCAATTGGCCGCGAGCGCGACGGCCAATCGGCCACAGGTGCCCACGGCCGGCGACGCGACTGCGTACGATCCCGCCGATGGCACGCCGACGCGTCGACGTGGGGGAGGTGACCCTCAGTATCGAGGAGCAGGGCTCGGGCGAGCTCGTCGTGCTGCTGCACGGGTTCCCGGAGATCTCGCACTCGTGGCGGCACCAGCTTCCGGCGCTCGCTGCCGCCGGGTACCACGCGGTCGCGCCGGACCTGCGCGGCTACGGCGAATCAGACGCCCCGCCGGAGGTGGCCGACTACGCCCTGCCCAAGCTCGCGGGCGACATCGTCGGCCTGATCCGGGCGCTGGGGCACGAGCGGGCCCACATCGTCGGCCACGACTGGGGCGGGAGCATCGCCTGGGTCATGGCGTCGAGGATGCCGGAGCTCGTTCGCAGCCTGACCATCCTCAACAGCCCCCACCCGATCGCATCGGCCGAGGCGCGGCAGATCCCCGAGCAGCAGCAGAAGGCCTGGTACATGCTGCTCTTCCAGTTCGCGGGTGTCGCGGAGGAGTGGCTGGCCAAGGACGACTTCGCGAACCTGCGCAGCTTCGTGTTCGAAACCGCTGCGCCGGGTACGTTTCCGCCCGATGACCGCCAGGTGTTCTGCGCGGCGCTCGCGCGCGAGGGGCGGCTCACCGCGGCCCTCGACTACTACCGGGCGAACATCCCGCCGGAGACATGGCTCAAGCCGCCGCCCGACCTGCCCCCTGTACGGGTGTCCACCACCATCCTCTGGGGCGAGGCCGACGCCTACATGAGCGGTGTGCTGCTGGAGCGATCCGCGCAGAAGGTCGCCGGGCCCCTCCACGTCGAGCGGCTGCCGGGCGTGAGCCACTGGGTGCAGCAGGAGATCCCCGACCGCGTCAATGAACTGCTGGTCGCCGCGCTGAAGCGGGCCAAGTAGCGCCCGCGGGGCTCGGCGCCACGGATTGCCGATCCGACCCGTTGACGACGATCGCGTCGACCTCGTCGCGCTCCGGCGCGACGCTCGCGCAGAACGCGATCAGGAGCTTCTCGTGGTCCACGGGGCGGGTGAGAACGATTCGCCGCTCGTTGACCCGGTCGTCCACGCCCTCCACCTGCCGGACGCCGTTCACGTAGATCGCCTCCACACGATCGACGCCGGCGGGCACCTCGAAGCTCCGAAACGCAGCCATGTCGAGCGGTCCCGTGGCGGCGCGGCTCGTGACGTCGGCGGGGCGTCATCCGCCGAACGGCAACCACCCAGGCGGCGGACCTGGTGAGCGGGGGCTGGGCCATGGCTGCCCTCGACGCGCTCGACGCGGAACTCAGCGCGCGTCACGATCCGCAGCGGGCGGCTCAGATGGCCGCGTACATGCGCGACCAGTTCCCGTTCCTCGGCGTTCCGGCGCCGGAGCGGCGCGCGATTCAGCGACGGGTGCTCGCACCGCTTACGGCGCCCACCGCCGGCGACGTGATCCGCTTCGCCGAGCGGTGCTGGGAGCGTGACGAGCGGGAGTTCCAGTACGCGGCGGCGGATCTCGTGCGCGACCGCGTGACGCTGCTCGGTCCGCACGACCTGCCGGCGCTTGAACGGCTCGTCGTTGCGAAGTCTTGGTGGGACACCGTCGACGTGCTCGCGGTCGCCATCGGAGCGGTCGTACGGGCACACCACGGCAGTCGCGAACTCATGGACCGTTGGCTGGAATCGGACAACCTCTGGCTGGTGCGCGTCGCGATCCTGCACCAGGAGCGTTGGGGCGCGGACACCGACGTGAACTGGCTGTTCGCAGCGTGCCGCCGACGCGCGGACCACCCTGACTTCTTCGTCCGCAAGGCCATCGGATGGGCCCTTCGGAGCCTCGCGAAGCGCGACCCGGCGATCGTCCGCGCCTTCCTCGATGCCCACGGCGGCGAGCTGTCGGGTCTGTCACGCCGGGAGGCCGAGCGTGGCGTCGCCCGCGGGGAGCGTCATCGGCGACGGGAAACGTGACCTGGCCGTCCCACTGACCCGCGCTCCTCGTCCTGCGTGCACGCAGTGCCAAGCTGCGACAGTCATGCACCGCCCGGGTAGGCTCCCGCGGAATGGTTCCGCGGCCGATTCCCTGCCCCGCCACGCGAGCGCGACGATGAGCCTCCTGTGGGCGGCCGTCATCGTCGTGGCCGCGATGGGGATCGCGATCACCGCGATGCTCCTCGTTCGCCGCGTCGCCCCGGAAGGCAGCTACTTCGAGGATGGCGATCGCGCGGCCGGGGTGTTCGGCGTCCTCGCGACGGGATTCGCCGTGCTCCTGGGCTTCGTGGTGTTCCTCGCGTTCGAGAGCTTCGACACGTCCCGGTCGGGGGCGGAGGCCGAGGCGCAGCTCGTGTTCCAGCAGTTCGAAATGGCGCAGCTTATGCCGCCGGGTGTCCGGGCTCAGCTCTCGGGAGAGCTCGTCTGCTACGCGCGCAACGTCGTCAACGACGAGTGGCCGCGGCTGGAGTCGGGTACGCTCGGCGACGCCGTGAACCCCTGGGGCCTCAGGATGTTCCGGACATTGCAGACGGTCGACCCGCAGAGTGCGAGCGAGCAGGCTGCCTTCGGGAAGTGGCTCGACCTCCGCGCCGACCGCGAGGTGGCGCGCAGCGACCGAACACATGGGGCCGAGGGGGTGATCCCGGCGCAGCTGTGGATCGTGCTGTTTGTCTCCGCGGCGGTGATCTTCATCTTCATGTTGTTCTTCGCGGATCCGGCGGAGGCATGGTTCGTGCAGGCGACGATGATGGGCGGCGTCATCCTGGTGATCTCGTCGACGCTGCTCCTGCTGACGTTCCTCGACGAGCCGTTCCACCGGGGGGTGGGCGGCCTGCGGCCGGTGGCGATGGAGCGGACGCTCACGCTGCTCGACGGCGTCGGCATTCAAGCCGCCGGGAACTTCCGGATCCCGTGCGACGCGAGCGGGGCCCCCGCTGCGTGAGTGACGACGCCAAATCGAGCCGTTCGCACTGGATCGACGTCCTCTCGACCGTACTGCTGGCGCTCGCGGCGGTCGCGACGGCGTGGGCGACGTACCAGGCGGCGCACTGGCGCAGCGAGCAGGGGCTCGCGGCGACCCGGGCCACCGCGGCACGGGTCGAGGCGAACCGGGTGGCGGGGGTCGCGAACCGCCAGATTCAGGTCGACGTCACGACGTTCACCCAGTGGGTCGATGCGTACTCGAATGGCGACGCGAGGCTGGCAGCGTTCTATTTCCGGCGGTTCCGGCCGGAGTTCCGGCCGGCCGTCACGGCGTGGATCGCGACGAAGCCGCTCACGAACGCCCAGGCGCCGTTGACGCCGTTCGACATGCCGCAGTACACGTCAAGCGCGACCCGCGAGGCCGACGCGCTCGAGGCGAAGGGCGCCGCGGAATCAGGTGTCGCCCAGGCGCGCGTCGAGCGCGCCGACCGCTACACGCTGTGCGTCGTCCTGTTCGCGACCGCGCTCTTCTTTGCGGGTATCAGCACTCGGCTGCGCACGGAGAGCTCGCAGATCGTGGTCCTGAGCATGGGGTGGCTCGCGTTCCTCGGCGCCCTCGGCTGGATGGCGACCTTCCCCGTCAACCTGTAGGACCGCGCGCAGAGGGCCGGCGTCGATCTCGCGAGCGCGGCGGTCCCCCCGCTAGGGAATGACCACGACCTTTCCGAACAGGTCGTCGGCAAGCAGGCGATCGAAGGCTTCGTGAGCGCGTTCGAGCGGCCACTCCGAATCGATGACCGGTCTGCGCCCCGGTGGTCTGCAGCAGGTCGCACAGCGCCACAAGCTCCTCCCGCGTGCCCATCGAGGAGCCGACCACCGACAGCTGCCGCCAGAAGATGCGCGACAGGTCGGCCGGTGGGTCGGAGCCCGTCGTCGCACCCGACACCACGACCACGCCACCGGGACGCAGCGACTTGAGCGAGTGGTCCCACGTCGCCTTGCCGACCGTCTCCATGACTGCGTCGACACGCTCAGGCAGCCGCCCACCGGGCTCGATCGCGGCGGTGGCGCCGATCGCCAGCGCCCGCGCGCCCTTCGACTCGCTCCGGCTCGTGGCGTACACCGTGAGTCCCGCCGCGACGCCGAGCACGATCGCCGCAGTCGCCACGCCGCCGCCCGCGCCCTGCACCAGCACCGACTGACCGGACGTGAGCCCCGCCCGCGTGAACAGCATGCGGAAGGCGGTGAGGTAGGCCACGGGCAGGCAGGCCGCCTCGCTGAAGGTGAGCGACGGCGGCTTGGGCACCAGGTTGCGCGACGGCACCGCGACGCGCGGCGCGAGCGTCCCGGGAACGCCGCGCTCGGACAACAGGTGGAAGTCCGGTGAGAGCGTCTCGTCCTCGCCGGGCGCCGCAGTCGACAAGACGGCGTGAACGACGACCTCCCGTCCGTCCGCCGTCACCCCGGCCGCGTCGCAACCGAGCACGACCGGCAGCAGGTCGTCGGTCACGCCGACGCCGCGCAGGGTCCACCAGTCGTGGCGGTTCAGCGCTGCGGCCCGCACCTCGACGATCTCCCACCCGTCGGGCGGGGAGGGATCCGGAACATCGTGCAGTTCGAGGGCGGCGAGCGGATCGTCCCGGTCGATCCGGGCGGCGACAACGGCGAGCATGGGGGCAATCCTGCCAGGCCGGGACTAGGATCGCGGCGGATGCGGGCGGCGATGTACCACGGCGGCGGCAGGCTCACGGTGGAAGACGTGCCGACGCCCGACATCCGGGACGGGGAGCTTCTGGTGCGTATGCGCGCCTGCGGGCTGTGCGGCAGCGACCTGATGACCTGGTACCAGGATCGGCGCGCGCCCGTGGTGCTCGGCCACGAGCCCGTCGGCGAGGTGGTGGAGGTCGGGGCCGGCGCCCCGTTCACCGCGGGCGAGCGCGTGTTCGTGCATCACCACGTGCCGTGCTTCGAGTGCCGTCTGTGCCGGGCGGGACGCCACACGCTCTGCGAGACGTTTCGCGCGACGCGGATCGACCCGGGCGGGCTCGCGGAGTACATCCGGGTCCCCCGGGCGAACGTCGACGCCGACGTGCTCGTGATCCCCGACGAGCTCGACGACGTGGCCGCCACCCTCATCGAGCCGGTGGCGTGCATCGTCCGCGGGCAGCGGATGGCCGGCGTGACCGCCGGGTCACGCGTCGCGGTGGTGGGGGCGGGGTCGATGGGGCTCCTGGAGATCCAAGTGGCGAAGGCCCTCGGGGCCGCAGAGGTCGTCGCACTCGAGCCGCACCCGGATCGCCGCGCGATCGCGCACCGGGTCGGGGCGATCACCCCCGACGGCTTGGGCGCCGACGCGGTTCTCGAGGCCCTCGGCGGCGAACTCGCCGACCAGGTCTTCGTCTGCACTCACCACCACGGCGCGATCGCCGAGTCGCTGCACATGGCGGGGCCCGCCGGCGTCGTCCAGCTGTTTGCCCCGACCGAGCCGGGCGAACTCGTGCCGCTCGACCTCGGCGCAGTGTTCTTCCGCGAGGTCACGCTGCAGTCCACGTACTCGGCCGGGCCGACCGACACGCGCGAGGCACTCGGCATGCTGGCCGCGGGACTCATCGAACCCGACTCGGTCATCTCCCACCGGGTGCCGCTCGAGGCAGCCGGCGAGGCCTACCGGCTCGCCGCGTCGGGGGAGGCGATGAAGGTCGTCGTGGAGGGCACGCCGCGGGGCGCGTGAGCACCCCCCAGCGATGTAAAGCTTGTGTGGGAGGGGTGGAGCGGCCGGTCACGCCGCTGCTACTCTCGACTCGTGGGCGGAGGCGCCTCCCGTACGCCTCGGTTCCAGTCCGTCTCCCGCGGAATGTGTGCGCTCTTTCGGAGACGGCGATCCCTTGGGATTCACAAAATCCTTCCCCGATGGGCGGGAAGGGGTCGTGGTCGTCTGCCGATACGGGACTCGGAACAAACTCGCCCTTTGGAGATTCACGTGGGAAGCAGATGGATAGCCGTCGCCGTCGGGGCCCTCGTCGCCGCGACGCCGGCGGTCGCAGCCAAGCGCGAGACCGCGCTGCGTTCGAGCCCGCGGACGCCGACGCCCGCCAAGTTCACTCCGCCAACCGGTCCACGCGCGGCGGTGCCCGTCGCGCCGGTTACGCGGCCGACGGTGCGCCCCGGCATCAAGTGGATCACGCGCGGGATCCGGACCGCGGTCTGGATCCGGTAGGGGAACTTCCGCAGGCGACTCACAAACTCATTACAAGTGCCCGCTCAAGCGGGATCTCGCGCCCGCCGATAACGACCACGTAGGCAATTTTCAGGGGTTTCGGAGGTCCGTACCGTGCGTCGAACGAGCATCGCAATCGCAGTCGCAGTCCTCGCCGTCGGTGCAGCTCCCGCCGTCGCGAAGGACACCAACGCGCTTCGCAGCGCGCCCCGCACCGTCGCGCCGAAGCCCGTCAGCCCGGTCGGGTCCATCGCCCCGGTCATCTCCCAGCCCGCCGTCGCAAAGCCGGCGGTGTGGATCCCGACCCCGTCACGCGGCATCAAGTGGTCCGGCGTCAAGTACGCCGTCTGGATCCGCTAAACACGAAACCGCCACGGGCCGCACGGTCCCGACGTCACCGCCCGCGATCGGCCAGCGCGGTGCAGATGAAGCCGAGCGGCTCGACGCCCAGCGTCCGGAGCTGGTGCGGCTCGTTCGACGCGACGAACACCGCGTCCCCCGGCCCGACCGTCTCCACCAGGTCTCCGAGCGTCACCTCCGCCCGGCCGTGGAGCACCAGGATCGCGTGCTCGTGCGGGTGGTGCTCGAACGCCGACGCGCCGCCCACGGGGATCCGGAAGTAGCGAAGCTCCACCTGCCCCGCGCCGTCGCCGCGTCCCACCAGCACGTGACGCTCCGCGCCCGAGGCGTACGCCGTCGGCTCAACGCCGTCCCAGTTCCAGTCGTCTCGACGGCGTCGCACGAGGCCCATGCGCGCCAGGCTACCCCGGTCGTGCGAGCGCGTTGCAGGACGGCGACCCGGGCCGAGCCGCGCAGACGGGTGCGCTATCATCGGCGCGCCGGGCCCGTCCGGCAGCCGTGGTGAACGTAGCTCAGTTGGTAGAGCTCCTGGTTGTGGTCCAGGCGGCCGAGGGTTCGAGTCCCTCCGTTCACCCCTGAGGACCGACACACCTCGCGGGTGTGGCGGAATTGGCAGACGCGCTAGGTTTAGGTCCTAGTGGGGCAACCCGTGGAGGTTCAAATCCTCTCACCCGCATTCACACACCAATGGCGATAACAGCAGAGGTCGTCCCGCTCGAGGACAACCGCGTCCGACTCGACGTCGCGGTGGCCAAGGACGAGGTCGACAAGAAGATGGACCGCACTGTCCGCCGCCTGTCCCGCGAGATCCGCGTCCCGGGCTTCCGACCCGGCAAGGTCCCCTCGCATATCGTCATCCAGCGCTACGGCCGCGACGCGGTCATCGACCAGATGCTCCGCGACTCCCTCGCGGAGTGGTACATGCAGGCGGTCGCCGACCAGGGGCTCCGGCCCGTCGACGACCCCGACGTCGACCTCCCCGAGGCGCCCCCGGGCGACGCGGGCTTCAGCTTCACGGCAACGGTGCAGTTGCGCCCCAAGGCCGTGCTCGGCCCGTACAAGGGGCTGGACGTCGCCAAGGGCGAGCCGACGGTCGAGGACGGTGCCCTCGAGGCCGAGCTCGACCGGCTGCGCGAGATGGTGGCCAGGCTCGAGGCCGTGGAGCGGCCCGCTGAGCACGGTGACTTCGTGACCGTCGACTTCGACGGCACCGTCGACGGCGAGCCCCTCGCGAGCGCCACTGCGCGCGACTACCTCGTCGAGATCGGGGGTGCGCGGCTCGTCGGCGGCTTCTCCGACCAGCTCGTCGGGATGAGCGCCGGCGACACCAAGACGTTCCCCGTCGACTATCCGGAGACCGATGGGCGCGGTGAGCTGTCGGGCAAGACCGTGGAGTACACGGTTACCGCGAAGGGCGTTCAGGCCAAGGTCCTTCCCGAGTTCGACGACGCGCTCGCCGTCCAGGTGAGCGAGTTCGACACGATCGAGGAGCTGCGCTACGACATCACCGCCCGGCTCCAGAAGGCCGCCCAGGACGAGGTCGACGAGCTCTTCCGCCGCGCGGCGATCGACCGCGCCGTCGCCGGGGCGACCGTCGAGGTGCCGGCGGTGATGGTCAGGAACCGGGTCGACGGCATCCTCCATGAGACGGCGCACCGCCTCCCGCAGGGCATGACGCTCGCCGACTACCTGCGCGCGACCGGGCGCACCCTCGACGAGACCCGCGCCGACCTCTCGCCCGACGCCGAGATGGCCATCAAGCGCGAGCTCGTGGTCGAGGCCGTGGCGGAAGCCGAGTCGATCACGGTCACCGACGAGGAAGTCGAGGCCCAGGTCCGAAATGATGCTCTGGCCGCCGGCCGAGACCCCGACGTCCTGCTTGCAGAGCTCCGCAAGGCGGACGGGTACGACACGCTTCGCGACGACCTGGTGATGCGCAAGGCAGTGGACTTCCTCATCGAGAACAACAACGCAATCACCGTCGGGCTCGCCGAGGCGCGCGAACAGCTCTGGACGCCCGAGAAGGCGGGGGAACCGAAGGTGCCCGAAGGTGGGCTCTGGACCCCCGACTCGCCCGCACCCAAGAAGAAAGGTGGCCGCGCAACGTGAGCCCGCTCATCCCGATGGTGATCGAACAGACCTCCCGAGGGGAGCGGTCGTTCGACATCTACTCCCGGCTCCTCAACGAGCGGATCATCTTCCTCGGCACGCCTGTCGACGATCAGATCGCGAACCTCATCATCGCCCAGCTCCTGCACCTCGAGAGCGAGGACCCGGAGAAGGAGATCTCGATCTACATCAACTCGCCAGGCGGGTCGGTGTACGCCGGCCTCGCGATCTACGACACCATGCAGTTCATCAAGCCCGACGTTCAGACGATCTGCGTCGGCATCGCGATGAGCATGGGGGCGCTCCTCCTGGCGGGCGGGGCCCCAGGCAAGCGGATGGCGCTGCCCAACTCCAAAATCCTGATCCACCAGGTCTCGAGCGGGTTCTCCGGGCAGGCGACGGACATCGAGATCCACGCCAGGGAGATCATCGCCCTCCGCACCCGGCTCGACGAGATCATCGCCCACCACACGGGCCAGCCGCTCGAGAAGATCGCCAAGGACACCGAGCGCGATTTCTTCATGAGCGCCGAGGAGGCGAAGGAGTATGGAATCATCGACCAGGTGATTCACTCCCACTGACGAACCTGATGCGAGTGATGACGACCACCTCGAACGACCAGTAGGAGCGCGGATGGGACGACCCACGGACTCCACCGAGCAGCTCCTCTGCAGCTTCTGCGGCAAGTCGCAGCGGCAGGTCAAGAAGCTCATCGCCGGCCCCGGCGTATACATCTGCGACGAGTGCATCGACCTCTGCAACGAGATCATCGACGAGGAGCTCGTCGCCCCGGTCTCGTTCGACCCGGACTCGCTGCCCCGGCCGAAGGAGATCTACAGCGTCCTGAACGACTACGTCGTCGGCCAGGAGGAGGCCAAGCGCACGCTGTCGGTGGCCGTGTACAACCACTACAAGCGCGTGAACATGATGGCGTCGGCGGACGCCGAGATCGAGCTGCAGAAGAGCAACATCCTGCTGCTCGGTCCCACCGGCTGCGGCAAGACGCTGCTCGCCCAGACGCTCGCGCGGATCCTCAACGTGCCGTTCGCGATTGCCGACGCGACGGCCCTCACCGAGGCCGGCTACGTCGGGGAGGACGTCGAGAACATCCTCCTCAAGCTCATCCAGGCCGCCGACTTCGACGTGAAGAAGGCCGAGACCGGGATCATCTACATCGACGAGGTCGACAAGATCGCCCGCAAGGCCGACAACCCGTCGATCACTCGGGACGTGTCGGGCGAGGGCGTGCAGCAGGCGCTGCTCAAGATCCTCGAGGGCACGGTCGCTTCGGTGCCGCCCCAGGGCGGGCGCAAGCACCCGCACCAGGAGTTCCTCACGATCGACACGACGAACATCCTGTTCATCTGCGGTGGGGCGTTCGCGAACCTCGACAAGATCATCGAGCGGCGGGTCGGCCACAAGGGCGTCGGGTTCGCCGCCGACGTCCGCAGCCGGCACGAGCGCGACTCGCACGACTCGTTCAGCCAGGTCCTTCCCGAGGACCTCATTAACTACGGGCTCATCCCCGAGTTCATCGGGCGTCTGCCGGTGGTGAGCGCCGTGCACCAACTCTCGGCCCCGGACCTCATCGAGATCCTCGTCGAGCCGAAGAACGCCCTGGTCAAGCAGTACAAGCGTTTCTTCTCGTTCGACAAGGTCGAGCTGGTCTTCGCCGAGGACTCGCTCGCGGCGATCGCCGGCAAGGCCCTCGAGCGCGAGACCGGCGCCCGCGGCCTGCGGTCCATCCTGGAGGCGGCGCTCCTGGACGTGATGTTCGAGCTCCCGTCCCGCGATGACGTGCGCAAGTGCGTGGTCACCCGCGAGACGATCGAGAAGAACCTGCCGCCGACGCTCGTGACGGAGGCCACCCCGCCGCCGCAGCAGGCCGCCGCCGCAGGGGAGTCGGCCTAGCCCGCATACCGTCCGGGCCGTGAGCACGGCCGCGGCGGACCGAAAACGGTGTGGGTAGATTCCCCGCGATCATGACCCCCGCCGCCGAACATCGCGCGCCACGTCGCACGCCCGTCGAACGGGGTGCGGCGTGAGCCCCCCGTCCAGTCGCTTCGAGCCGGCCGAGGCCGAGCCGCGGTGGATGGCGGCCTGGCTCGACTCCGGCGCGCTGCGCGGCGACCCGGTGAGCGAGCGCGAGCCGTACGTCATCGCGATCCCGCTCCCCAACGTCACCGGGTCGCTCCACATGGGCCACGCGCTCAACAACACCATGCAGGACCTGCTCATCCGGTGGCACCGTATGGCGGGGCGTGAGGCGGAGTGGATCTGCGGCACCGACCACGCCGGCATCGCCACGCAGGCGGTGGTGGAGAAGCAGCTCGCCGCGCAGGACGGCCTACGCCGCCAGGACCTCGGCCGCGAGGAGTTTCTGGAGCGGGTGTGGGCGTGGAAGGAGCAGAGCGGCGGCGAGATCATCAACCAGCAGAAGCGGCTGGGCTGCACGCTCGACTACTCGCGTGAGCGGTTCACGCTCGACGAGGGCTACGCCGCCGCTGTGGCACGGGTGTTCGTCGCTCTCTACGAGAAGGGCTACATCTACCGCGACCGGTACATGGTGAACTGGGATCCGGGCCTGGGCTCGGCCGTCTCCGACCTCGAGGTGGAGGACCGGGAGGTCACCGACACCCTCGTGAGCGTCGCATACCCGCTCAGCGACGGGTCGGGCGAGGTCGTCGTCGCCACCGTGCGACCCGAGACGATGCTGGGCGACACCGCCGTCGCCGTGAGCCCCGACGACGAGCGCTACCGCGATCTCGTCGGCAAGAGGGTCATCCTGCCGCTCGTCGGGCGGGAGATCCCCATCGTCGCCGACGAGCACGTCGACCCCGCGTTCGGGACCGGCGCCCTCAAGGTCACGCCCGCCCACGACCCAAACGACTTCGACATCGCCCGCCGGCACGGGCTGCCCGAGGTGAGCGTCATCGGCGAGGACGGCCGCATGACCGCGCTCGCTGGCGAGGCGTACGCCGGTCTCACGCCGCTCAAGTGTCGCGAGCGGGTCGTCGCCGACCTTCGCGCCCAGGGTGCGCTGCGCGCCGAGGAGGGCTACACACACAACGTGCCGTTCTCCCACCGCAGCGGCGAGCGCATCGAGCCGCTCCTGTCGCTCCAGTGGTTCTGCGACATGACCATGCTCGCCGAGCCGGCGATCGCCGCGGTCAAAGACGGCCGGGTGCGCTTCACCCCGGAGCGCTTCGGCCGCGTCTACCTGGACTGGATGGAGAACATCCGGCCGTGGTGCATCTCCCGACAGCTGTGGTGGGGCCATCAGATCCCGGTGTGGTACCGCGGCGGCGAGATCCACGTCGGCGTCGAGGCCCCCGAGGGGGATGGGTGGGAGCGCGACCCCGACGTCCTCGACACCTGGTTCAGCTCAGCGCTCTGGCCGTTCGCCACGCAGGGCTGGCCGGAGCGCACACCGGAGCTCGAGCGCTTCTACCCGGGGCACGTGCTCGTAACCGCCCGCGACATCATCTTCCTGTGGGTGGCCCGAATGGTGATGATGGGCATCGAGTTCATGGACGACATCCCGTTCTCGGACGTCGTGATCAACCCGATCATCCAGGCGCCCGACGGGCGGCGCATGAGCAAGAGCCTCGGTACCGGCATCGACCCGCTCGACCTCATCGACGAGCACGGTGCCGACGCCGTGCGCTTCGGCCTGGTGCTCATGGCGAGCACCCAGGACGTGCGCTTCAGCGAGCAGCGCATCCTGCAGGGCCGCCAGCTCGCGACGAAGCTCTGGAACGCGACCCGACTCGTGATCGACCGCGGCGGCCGGGCGGGGGCACAGGCGCCAGAGCCGACGACGTTCGCCGACCGGTGGATCTGCTCCTACCTTCGACACACCGTCAACGAGGCGGAGCGCCTCGTTGCCGACTATGACTTCAGCGCGCTCGCGGATCTCTTGTATAGGGCGATCTTCGAGGGCTTCTGCGATTGGTACCTGGAGCTCCTGAAGATCGGAGAAGGGACAGCGGAGGTCGCCGGCTATGTCCTTGAGCAGCTGCTGGCGCTCGCGAACCCGGTCATCCCATTCGTCACCGAGGAGTGCTACTCCCGGATGCCTGGCTCCACCGGCATGCTCCTCACGCACCCGCTCGCCGTCGCCGGATGGGAGCACGACGAGCAGGCCCGCACCGAGGGTGCGTGGCTCATGGAAGCGGTCACCGCGCTCAGGACCTTCAAGTCGGAGAACGTCATGAAGCCGCGAGATCCCCTCAACGTGACCCTCGTGGAACTCAAGCCCTTCGCCCTGCGGAAAGACGCGGTCGCCGCCCTTGCGCACGTCACATGGGTCGACGAGGCAGCGCCCGATGCGCAGTCGATTCCACTCGAACTCGGGCGGCTTCTTGTGAGCCGGCCCGGCGTGACGGTCGACACCGCCGAGACGTGCGCCCGCCTCGCCGCGCTGCTGACCGAGGCACAGCGTGAGCTGGCGCGTGCGAATCGTCAGCTCGCCAACGAGCGGTTCGTCTCGCGCGCGCCTGCGGAATTGGTCGACGCCGAGCGCGCGAAGACAGAGCGGTTCGCGACAGAGATCGCGGAACTCACCGCCGAGCGCGAGCGACTCGGCTGCTCGCCCGCGCCGTGACCTACGCCCAGGCGACGCGGTACGTCGAGGGTCTCGCGATCCTCGGCATGCGATTCGGCCTCGAGCGCATGCGGCTGATCCTCGACGCGCTCGAGCGCCCGCACGAGAAAGCCCCGGCGATTCACGTGGTTGGCACCAACGGCAAGTCCTCGACCTGCCGGCTGGCCGCCGCAGCCCTGCGCAGCCAGGGCATGCGGGTCGGCACGTACCTGTCGCCCCACGTCACCGGCTGGCGGGAGCGAATCGAGGTCAACGAGCGCTCCGTCGGGCAGGCCCGCTTTGCCGATGCGATCGCAGCCGTGCGCGACGCGGTCGACACGCTCGACCTGGCCGCCGACGACCAGGTCACCCAGTTCGAGGTGCTCACCGCAGGGGCGTTCGCGGTGTTCGCCCGGAGCGGCGTGGAGGCGATGGTGATCGAGGCGGGCCTCGGCGGGCGCTTCGACGCGACCAACGTCCTGCCTCCCGACAGCGTTGTCGCACTCACCAACATCGCGCTCGAGCACACCGAGCTCCTCGGCAGCACCGAGGAGGAAATCGCCGCCGAGAAGCTCGCGGTCGCTTCCGACGGCTCTGGCCGCCTGATCGTCGGCCGCCTGAGCGACCGCGCCGCGCCCGCCGTTGCGCGTGAGCTCAGGGCGCGCCGGCTCACGGCCTGGCGGGTGGGTGACGAGATCGACGTCCGCCGCGGGCCGCGCGGGGTGGACGTCGTGACACCGGCGGGGGCATACAGCGCGTTGCCGCTCCAGCTCCACGGCGACTTCCAGCTCGACAACGTCGCCGTCGCGGTCGCCGCGGCGGAGCGGCTCCTCGGGGAGCGTCTTCGGATCGGTACGCTCCGGCGCGCGATCGGCCGGGTGCGGATGCCGGGACGCATGGAGGTCGTCGCCCGTCGCCCGATGACGGTGCTCGACGGCGCCCACAACCCGGCCGGGGTGGAGGCCATGGCGGCTTCGCTCCGCTCGATCGTCGGGCGGCGCACCACCGTCGCCGTCGTCTCGGTGCTCGGCGATAAGGACGCCGCGGCCATGGTGGGGCCCCTCGCCGGGGTGTGCCAGGCGATGGTGGCGACCCGGTCGAGCCACACTCGCGCGGCGTCGCCCGACGTGCTCGCGCATCTCGGCACGCTCGCAGGGATGGCGGCCGAAGTCGTCGAAGAGCCCCTCGCCGCGATCACGCGAGCGAGGAGCGTCGCGGGGCCCGGCGGGGCGGTGCTCATCTGCGGCTCGCTCTACCTCCTGGCGGACGTCCGTGCCGGTCTCGTGGCGGGTCCCGCGGGGGCCGCTGATATGCTCCGCGGCGGATTTGGCCGGAAATCACATTGAACGACGAGGTGGCGGCACTGGTCTCGGCTGACGTTTTCGACTCACTGTCGCGGTTCTTCGATTCGCCGCTCTGGACAGTTCTCAGAGTCCTCATCGTGGTGTTCCTGGTGCTGATGTGGCTGGCGCTGGTGGTGTGGGTGTTCCGTGACGCCGCGCGCCGTAACAATGCGCCGGGCTACCCGCGCCTCATGGCCGTGATCGCCCTGGTCATCCCGTACCTCGGCCCGCTGCTGTACATCGCCGTGCGGCCGTCGGAGACGCTCGAGGAGCAGCGCGAGCGGCGTTTGGAAGCGGTCGGGCTCGAGCGGCAGGCCTTGCTGTCGTGCCCCGACTGCGGGTTCCCGACCGAGCCGAGGTACCTCGCGTGCCCGTCGTGCATGCGCAAGCTGAAAGAGCCGTGCAGCCGCTGCAACGAGCCGGTCGACCCGCGGTGGTCGCTCTGCCCGTTCTGCGAGAACCCCCAGGCGATGGTGATGGGGCCGATCACGGATGACACCGCCCAAGTCCCGCGAATCACTCCGGAGCCCGCTCAGTGAGTGAACGCACATTCGTGATGGTCAAACCCGACGCGGTCGGGCGGGGGCTCACCGGCGAGATCGTCTCCCGCATCGAGCGGCGCGGGCTGCGGGTCGTCGGGCTGAAGATGACCGGCATGTCGCGGACGGTCGCCGAGGAGCACTACGGCGAGCACCGCGAGCGTCCGTTCTTCGGCGAGCTCGTCGACTTCATCACCTCAGGGCCGGTCGTGATGGTCGCGGTCGAGGGGCCGGGGGCGATCGGCGTGATGCGCACGATGATGGGCGCGACGAACCCCCAGGACGCGGCGCCCGGCACGATCCGCGGCGACTTCGCCCTCGAGGTCGGGCAGAACATCGTGCACGGATCGGACGGGTCGGAGTCCGCGGCGCGCGAGCTCGCGCTCCACTTCCAGGCGTCCGAGCTCGTCGCCTGACCGGCGCCGGGCGCCGCCCACGAGCCACCTGATCCTCCTCGCCTCGCGCTCGCCGCAGCGGCGGGCCCTGCTACGCGCGGCGGGCATCGCGCATCGCGTCGTCGCGTCGCGCTACGGCGAGGACGGCATCGACGGGCTCACCCCGGCTGAGCTGGTCGCCGAGCACGCGGCGGCGAAGGCGCGGGACGTCGCCGAGCGCAGCGGCGTGCCCCAGGGCGGAGCCGTCCTGGGCGCCGATACCGCGGTGGTCCTCGGCGACCGCGTCCTCGGCAAGCCCGCCGACCGGACCGAGGCCCGCGAGATGCTCTCGGCGCTGTCGGGGCAACGCCACACCGTTGCCACGGGCGTTTGCCTCGTGACCGCGGGGGGCGATCATGCCTTCGTCGACGAGACCGATGTATGGTTCCGGCCGTTCGGCCCGGAACAACTGGATTGGTATCTGGAGCGGGGAGAGTGGCGGGACCGGGCCGGCGCATACGCGATCCAGGGCTCCGGAGGCGCGCTCGTCGAACGGATCGACGGCGACTTCACCACGGTCGTCGGCCTCCCCGTCGCCCGCCTCGTCGCGCTGCTCGAGGCCGTCGGCCTTGCGCCGTGGCAGGCCGCCTCACCAGAGGCGTGAGGGCGTCCGGCTGCGCGGGCGGTCACGTGCCGACTCGCCGGCCGGGAGCGGGCCAGGGTTCGGCTGCGGCCGTGTGCCCCCTGACGCCATCGGCGAGGGTGAGCGTGCGGCGATGGTCGCTCCCGTTCTGGGTGGGGATGCGGGTGGCGCGAGCCACCGAGCCTGACTGAACCACCGCCGCATCGTTCGGACCGACGGGACGTTCGCCGGGAGCCCCATGTGTTGCTGGCGCAGTGCGTCGATCACGCGTCGCGGTTGCTCGCCGGCCGAGAACCGGCGCTCCGCCTCACGCCGCAGCGCCGGCCACGAGTACGACCCGGGCTGGGCCCGTTGCGGCTGCCGTCGCACACGGTTGAGGTGGGCGGACAGCGCCGCCTCGTGCCGCTTCGACCGGATCCCCGCCGCCCGCCATACCGCGTGCAGGCTCGCAACGAAGTCGCGGCCCGCCCGTCGCCGCTGGAACTCATCACTCCGGTGCGCACCGCAGAGCCAGACCGAAACGCCGTGCGTCAAGTGATGCTCCGCCCGCGGACCGTCTCCCGCACCCCCACAGATCGCGCACATCGGCAGCTTCCCGATCCACGCCGCCTTGTAGTAGCTCTTCGCCACAACCCAATCCTCACCAGTCCCGAGTCACACCGCTGCCAGCAACCGTGCCAATTGGGGGTCAGGTGTGGCCCAAGAGTGTGTCCAAGTGGCCGTCGACCGTTCAGCCGATTGGCAGCGTCACTTCCGGTGCCTCGGACAAGCCTTTGCAGGGGCTCGAGCTGCGGTCACCACGGTAGATGGGCGTTGGCTGGCAGCGTGGAGAATCGCCGGTGGTCGGGGTTCGGGCGGGCCCTGCGGGCCCGTCGAGGCCGACCAGCCAGCCTTCTTGGGGGCGCTGGCCGGCCTCGAACCATGCGTGCGC
The DNA here is from genome assembly GCA_963777565.1 of uncultured Thermoleophilia bacterium. Lineage (GTDB taxonomy): Bacteria > Actinomycetota > Thermoleophilia > Miltoncostaeales > Miltoncostaeaceae > CALMEC01. The sequence goes on along the minus strand of CAVZQZ010000006.1, from coordinate 43,857 downwards.
TTGGGCACGTGAGTCGTCGGAGACCTGAGTCGGGTCGGAGTTCCCCGCTCTGGCCGCGGCGGCCCCGTGCCAAGTGACACTCGAAGGAAGCCGCGAATGGCCGCGGGAGGGCGAAGCGTCCCGCTCGGCCGCGACGGGCAGCGCTCCCCTCGAGAACCGGTGGGTCGTCGTCCGCTCGGCCCGCACGGGGCATCCGGTATCGGCAGAGGGAAGCCGAGAGAGGTGGTCCGAGGCGTACCCGTTCAGCCGGGCCTCGAGGCGACGCCCCCGTTCGTGGGCGCAGCCTCCGGGCGGGGCGGGGGCGCCGCTGCAAGCGCAGTCGAACCGGCTTCGGCCGCCTCCGCGCACAAGCGGGTGAGCCGGTCGCCCTCCGTCCGCCAGCGCCCCGCCGGGACCGAGATCCCGATCGACGCCAGAGTCACTCCCCCCCGCCGCGAACCGGGAACGCGACGCAGCAGACCCCGTCGGCGAACTCCTCGAGATCTCGGGCGACTCCCAGCTCGCGAACCGCACCCAGATGGCGTTTGACGTGGCGCCGGTCCACGAGCGTCCTCGCCGTCATACGGACCAGGCGGTGCGCATCAAGATAATGGTCGATGTCGTCGTCCCGAGCCTCCGCCAGGAGAACCTTTCCCAGCGCGGTCGAATGCGCGACCTCGGGGAACCCCACGCCGAGATCCGCCACGTGCAACGTGGGTGAGCCCTCGACCACGTCGACGACGACGATCTCCCCGCCGCGCATCACCGCCAGGTAGGCGTCCTCCCCGGCCTGCTCGGCGAGGCTCGCCAGTGCCGGACGGACGGCCGGCAGCAGGTCGACGCCATCCGTAAACAGCCGGGCCAGCGAACACACCTTCAGGCCAAGCCCGAAACACCCCTGCCCGAGCCGCACGACATACCCGCCGTGCTCCAGCGTGTGCAGCACGTGGTAAGCGGTCCCCAGGCTGATGCCCAACCGGCTTGCGACGGCCTTGGCCGGGAGCGGGCCGGGGGCGGTCGCGACGAGCTCCAGCACCTCGAGCGCGCGGGCGACTGAGGTCAGCAGGTCACGTGGCGGCGGTCGCGCCGGGGTCGCGAGCTCGGCGCGCAGGGCACCAACACCCATTCCGGGCGATCTCCGGCCATTGGACGTGTGGGTCCCCACAGAATCCCCCTACAGGACCTCCGGACGGTCTTTCTAGCCGCTGCCGCGGCAATTTGCAACAAACCGTGCGTTTTTCAGATCCCGAAATCTGCGGGGGTCGGCGCCGTCGCTTCCGTTGCGGGCACACGGTTAGGTTGGCCCGACCGCATTCACGGGCTTGGAGGTCCAGCCATGTACCGCAGCCCCGCTGGGGACGAGTACTTCATCGTGGACGGCCACCTGCATTGGTGGGATGGCAGTCCGGAGAACTGCAAGAACAAGTACGGCGCAGGGTTCATCTCATGCTTCTACGACTACCACTCCGGCCTCTCGCCGGCCGAGTACGTGTGGCCGAAGGAGAAGTACGAGAAGTACGACGAGGAAACCCTGATGCAGGACGTCTTCGTCGACGGGTTCGTCGACATCGGGATCTTCCAGCCGACCTACCTCACCGACTTCTACCACGACGGCTTCAACACCACAGCGCGCGACGCGATCCTGAAGGACAAGTACCCCGACCGCTTCATCCTCAACAGCGCTTGGGACCCGCGGAACGCGGAGACCGGGCTCGAGGAATTCGAGGCGAAAGTCGAGAAGTGGGACATCAAGGGGGTAAAGCTCTACACCGCCGAGTGGCACGGTGACTCGCGCGGATGGAAGCTCGACGACCCCTGGGCCGAGAAGTACCTGGCGAAATGCGTCGAGCTCGGCGTGACCAACATCCACGTCCACAAAGGCCCGACGATCTGGCCGCTGCAGAAGGACAGCTTCGACGTCGCCGATATCGATCACGCCGCGACGAACTTCCCGGAGCTCAACTTCATCGTCGAGCACGTCGGCATGCCGCGCACAGAGGACTTCTGCTGGATCGCCGTCCAGGAGCCGAACGTCTATGGCGGCCTTGCCGTCCTGATGCCGTTCATCCACCCAAAGCCGCACTACTTCGCCACCGTGCTCGCGGAGCTCCTGTTCTGGCTGGGGGAGGACCGCCTCCTGTTCGCGTCGGACTACGCGCTCTGGCACCCCAAGTGGATCGTCGAGAAGTTCGTGGATTTCGAGCTCCCCGACGCCGTAGCGCAGGAGTCCGGTGGCGTGCAGCTCACCGTCGAAGCCAAGAAGAAGATCCTCGGCCTGAACGCCTGCAAGCTGTACGGCATCGACCCGGCCAAGCACGCCAAGAAGATCGCTCGCGACCAGTTCGCCACCGCCGCGGCATGATCGAGCGGGACGCAGTCTGGGCGGCGCTCGGGACGGTCAGGGATCCTGAGCTCGACCGACCCCTCACCGACCTCGGATTCGTCAGGGCGGTGATCATCGACGGCCAGGACGTGCGGGTCGATCTGCGGCTGCCCACCTACTGGTGTGCGGCCAACTTCGCATTCGTCATGGCCGCCGACGCGCGGGATGCGATCGATGCGGTACCCGGGGTCGGGCGGGTCACGATCGAGCTGGTCGACCATTTCGAGTCGGTCAGGATCAGCAAGGGAGTCTGTGACGGACAGTCGTTCGAGGATGTGTTCCCTGTGGAGGCGACGGATGGTCTCGACGAGTGTGCGGCGCACGTTCCGTCGCAAAGCGTTCCTCGGACGACAGGCACCAGTGCTCGCAAGCGCGCGCAGTTTCCTAAGCGACGGCGATGTCGTCGCCCTGACGCTCGGCGACGGGTCGCCGCCCGCCGGCGTCGACCCCGTCGAATGGGAGGAGTACCTCACGCGCCGGCGGGACATGGGGCTCCCCGAGGACGCCGAGGCGCTCGCGTTCACGATGCCGGTCGGCAAACCGCTGGAGGCCGGCATGCTGGACGCGTACCTGCGGCTCGCGCGTTCGGTGCGTATCAGCGCAGCCGCCAACGCGGAGCTCTGCACAGGGCTCCTCGCGGCGAGGTACCACGAGGGAATCGAGGAATGGCAACGGCGGGAGGTGCTCGCATGAAAGCTGCAGTCCTGTACGGGTTCGACGAGGAGCTCAAGCTCGAGAGCTACGACACGCCGGAGGTGCAATCCGACACAGACGTGATCGTCAGGATCGGCGGCGCAGGCTTGTGCCGCACCGACCTGCACATCATCGAAGGCGTGTGGAAGGACAAGGTCGACACGGAGCTTCCGTACATCCTCGGGCACGAGAATGCGGGCTGGGTTGAGGATGTCGGAAGAGCCGTGAAGTCGGTCAAGCCGGGCGACGCCGTCATCGTCCATCCGGTCATCACCTGCGGCCTCTGCCTCGCCTGCCGCGCCGGCGAGGACATGCACTGCCCGGACCTGCAGTTCCCCGGGATCACCCAGAACGGCGGGTTCGCCGAGTATCTGCGCACGGGGGAACGGGCCTGCATCAAGCTCCCCGAGGGGCTCGCGCCGAAGGCGATCGCGCCGTATGCCGACGCCGGCATCACCGCCTACCGTGTCGCGAAGCGCGCGGCGAAGCGCCTCTGGCCGGGTACCCGTTGCGCCGTTATCGGTGTCGGCGGGCTCGGCCACGTCGCTGTCCAGGTTCTGAGGGAGCTCTGCGCGACGGAGATCATCGCGGTGGATCGCTCCAAGGCGGCGCTCAAGCTCGCCAAGAAGTGCGGCGCGCACCACCTCGTCGACGCGTCCGACGGGGGCGGTGCGGAGAAGGTGCAGGAGCTCACCAAGGGTGGCGCGGAGGCCGTCATCGACTTCGTCGGTGAGGGCTCCGCGATTCCCGACGCCGTCGCGATGCTGAAGAAGGGCGGCATCTACTGGGTCGTCGGGTACGGGGGCGTCATCGAGGTACCCGCGATCGACTTCGTCTTCAGCGAGATCGCAGTGATGGGGAGCCTCGTCGGCAACTACAACGAGCTCGCCGAGCTGATGACGATGGCGGGCCAGGGCCGGGTGCACCTCACGGCCGTCGAGTACACGCTCGACGACATCAACACCGCGATCGGCGATCTGCACCACGCGAAGCTGCACGGGCGAGGCGTGATCGTGCCCTGACCGGGCGCACGCCGGCGGTGCGGGACCCGGATGGGACAATCCGCACCGTCGCCCCACGGTGTTGGTGTTCGACCTCGGGCCATCCGGCGGGTCAAGTCGCCGGCACGGGCGTTCTGAGTCGGCGAACCCCGGTGGATCGCAACCCTGCGCCACTCCGGTTCCCGTGGGTGGCGCAGGGTTGCGAATCCCCTGCTTGATTGCGCAATTCCCGCCTGGGTAGACCACAGACCTGATCCCCGCTAGCGTGTCGAAGTCTTGAGACCGGCCCGGAAGGGAGGGAAACGATCGGCCTCTGGGGGTATCTGACCGGCTTCGGCGGCCGCGACATGGCCGTCGATCTCGGAACCGCGAACACGCTCGTCTATGTACGTGGGCGCGGCATCGTGCTGTCCGAACCCTCCGTGGTCGCGATCGACACCCGCACCAACGAGGTGCACGCCGTCGGAATCGAGGCGAAGCGGATGCTCGGTCGGACCCCGGGCAACATCAGCGCGATCCGTCCCCTCAAAGACGGGGTCATCGCCGACTTCGACGTGACCGAGCAGATGCTCAAGCACTTCATCCGCAAGGTCCACCAGAACCGGTGGGCCCACCCGCGCGTGGTGGTGTGCGTCCCGTCCGGTGTCACCGGCGTCGAGAAGCGCGCGGTCGTCGAGGCCACCTACTCGGCCGGGGCCCGCGAGGCGCAGCTCATCGAGGAGCCGATGGCGGCGGCGATCGGCGCCGGTTTGCCCGTCGCCGAGCCGACCGGCAGCATGGTCGTCGACATCGGCGGCGGCACCAGCGAAGTCGCGGTCATCTCGCTCGGCGGCATCGTCGTCGCCCAGTCCATCCGCATCGGCGGCGACGAGCTCGACGAGGCGATCATCAACTACGTCAAACGCGAGCACAAGCTGATGATCGGCAACCAGACCGCGGAAGAGGTCAAGCTCGAGATCGGCTCCGCCTACCCCCTCCGCGAGGAGGTCCAGGCCGAGATCCGCGGCCGCGACATGATCAGCGGCCTGCCGAAGACCGTCGTGCTCTCCTCGGAGGACGTCCGCACCGCGCTCGAGGAGCCGCTCGTCGCGATCATCGACGCCGTCAAGAGCACCCTCGACAAGACGCCGCCCGAGCTCGCGTCGGACATCATGGACCGGGGCATCATGCTGGCCGGGGGCGGTTCACTGCTGCAGGGGTTGGACGAGCGCCTGCGTCGCGAGACAGAGATGCCAATCCACGTCGCCGAATCACCGCTCACCTGCGTGGCGATCGGGTCGGGACGCGCACTTGAGGAGTTCGAAGTCATGCGCAAATCGTCGAATTCAAGCAAGCGGCCGCGCAACAAGAAGTATTAGTACGCAGTCCGCAACGCCCGGCGGGTCCGGTGGCGGCGGCGTCCCACCGCGCGCCCTCCCGAGTGACACGGCGCCCCGAGCGTCACGGCGGCGGATCGCGGCGCGCCGCGGCGTGGTGCTCGCCCTGCTGGTCATCTCGGTCCTGATCTTCACCACGTTCTTCCGCGAGGACGAGGGCGGGTTCCTCCATCAGTTCAAGGGAACCGTCGGAGCGGTCGTCACGCCCGTCCAGGAGGTCGCGGTCGCGGCCGTGCAGCCGCTCAAGGACGGGTGGAACTGGTTCGCAGAGCTCCGGGGCGCGCGCGACGAGGCGAACCGGCTGCGGGCCGAGAACGCGGCGTTGCAGAGCGCGATCATCAACCAGGACCTCACCGCGGAGCAGATCAAGAGCTTCCGCGAGGCCCTCGCCATCTCCGACGACGGGCCCGACGGGTACACGGCCGTGTCCGCCCAGGTCATCGGCCGCCCGCAGGACCTGTCGCAGCGGGTCAAGCTCGACAAGGGGCGCAACGACAAGGTCGTCGTCAACTCGCTGGTCTTCGCGCCGGTGAAGGGCGACAGCAAGTACTTCGGCGCCCTCGTCGGGATCGTCACCTCCACGACCGGGGGGTCATCGACGGTCACGTTCATCACGGACCCGGCAACCTCGATCGGGGCGCGCCTCGCGAACGGGACGAAGCCCCTCGGCCTGCTCAAGGCCACGTCGTCGGGTGAGCTCCTTCTCGAGCAGGTTCCGCGCAGCGAGCTCGTCCAAAAGGACGACGTGGTCGTGACCGCCGGCTACGGCACGCTCCGTCTGGAGTCGCCGTACCCGCCGGGGCTGCCGATCGGCACGGTGTCGAGCGTCGGCGGGCAGGAGCCGGGTGAAACGCAGACGGTGCAGGTGACCCCGTTCCGCGACCCCTCCGAGCTGTCGCTGTTCACGGTCTTCGTCCCGACGAACCCAGAGGCGCGACGCCGCGCGGGTCTCGGCGGATGAGCTTCCGCGGCGCGCAGCTCGTCTGGATGCGGCCGGGACAGGGCAACGGCCTGCGCTACGTCGCCGCCATCGGAATCGTCGCGGTGCTCATCCAGGTCACGATCATGCCGCGAATCGACATCGGTCCGTTCGAGGCGACGCCGAACCTGGTGGTCGCGACGGTCGTGGCCGTGGCAGCGCTTCGGGGGGTGGTCGTCGGCGCCACCTACGGCTTCGCCGTGGGCCTGCTGGTGGAGCTTCTCACCCCGGGCGACACGCTCGGCGTGCTCGCCATCGCGTACGTCGCGATCGGGGCGTGGTGCGGGCGCTTTGCCTCCGGCAGCGACCCGATCGGGCGTGTCATGGCCGTGCTGCTCGTGGTCGCCGCGTCGGCGCTCGTGCCGGTCTGGCTCGGCATCGTCGAGTTGCTGCGCGGTGACGGCCCGCCGATCGGCTACCTCATCGGACATCTGGTGATCCCGCAGATCGTGCTCGCGCCCCTCATGGCCCTGCCGGCGTGGTGGGCGGCGCGGCGCCTGCTCGGAGCGCCGCGTGAAGTGGAGCCGTGGGCGGTGCCGACGTGAAGCGCCCCCGGCTGCCCGAGACGACCGAGCATCCGCGTCCGTCGTCGTCGGGGATGGGCGGCAGCCCGATGACCCCGAAATCGGCGAAGCGCATCGCGGCGTTCGGCACCGTTGTGGTCGTGCTGTTCGGCATCCTGGTGGTGCGCCTGTGGTTCCTGCAGGTCGTTGGCGCGTCCGGCTTCGAAGAGCAGGCCGTCGGGAACAGCGTCCGCACCATCCACATCCCGGCGCCGCGCGGCCAGATCCTCGATCGCAACGGCCAGGTCCTCGCCGGCAGCCGCCTGGCGGTCGACATCGTGGCGTTGCCGCAGGACCTTCAGGGTGACCGCGGCGACCGCACGCTGCGCAAGCTCGCCAGAGTCATCGGCGAGCGCCCCGCCAAGCTGCGGGCGCTCATGCGCAGCGGTCAGAAGAACGCCCCGTACAAGTCGGTGGTGCTGAAGGCCGACATCGAGGACGACCTGCTGATCCCGCTCAACGAGCGCATCCGCGAGTTCCCCGGCATCCGCCTGGAGCGGAACTATCGGCGTGACTACCGGGAGGGCGCATACCTGTCGCACGTGCTGGGCTACGTGGGACTCATTCCGGCCAAGAGCCTCGATCAGTACCTCCAGCAGGGATACCGTCGCGACGCGATCGTCGGTCGCGACGGGCTCGAGCTGCGGTACGAGGACTATCTGCGCGGGACCGACGGCGAGCGACGGGTCGAGGTCGACGCGGCCGGCAATCCGGCCGGCCGGGGTGTGCTGTCAGAGCAGCCGGCCCGCCCGGGACTGACGCTGTCGACCAGCATCGACGTCAACGTGCAGCGCGCGCTCGAGGATGCCCTTCGCGAGCAGGTCGAGCGCAAGTCCCAGAACGGCGGTGGCGGCGGGGTCGTCTTGGACGCGAACACCGGCGAGGTCATCGCCCTCGCGTCGTACCCCAATGCGGACCCCCGCGTCCTGACCCGGGGGAAGCGCTCCGAGTTCCTCCAGATCAAGAACAATCCGCGCCGGGCCTTCCAGGACCGCGCGCTCTGGCCGTACCCGCCCGCCTCGACGTTCAAGGCCATCACGGCCGTCGCCGCACTCAACGCCGCATACGTCACTCCCGATGAGTTCCTGACCTCGCCCAAGTCGGTCAAGCTCTACGGCACCGAGTTCAACAACTTCCGGCGGCTCCAGCTCGCCGACATGCAGATCCGCCACGCGCTCGCGGTGTCCAGCGACACCTTCTTCTACCAGGTTGGCGCGCGCTTCTACCAGCGTGCGACCGATCAAGCCAGGGAAGACGGCGACACGAAGCTCAAGGCATGGGCAGCGGCATTCGGGCTCGGCCGCCCCACCAAGATCGACCTGCCGGGCGAGCTCACGGGAGACGTACCCGACCTCGCATGGAAGAAGCGCAACATTCCCAAGACGGAGCGCGCGTGGAACGTCTGGCGCCCCGGTGACACCATCAACATGTCGGTCGGACAGGGCTTTCTGAGCGCGACCCCGCTCCAGATGGCTCGCGCATATGCGGCGCTGGTCAACGGCGGCCGCGTGCTGCAGCCGACGATCGGTCGCGAGGTCGTCGATCCGATATCCGGCCGGGTCGTCTCGGATCTCTCCAAGGGCCGTCCCGAGACGAACCTGCCGACCATCAACCCCGGTGTCAGGGAGACCGTCATGGGCGGTCTCTCGGACGTGACGAACAGCGGCGACGGAACCGCGGTGTCGGTCTTCGGCGCGCTTGGCGGGATCGTGGCGGGCAAGACCGGCACCGCCGAGAACAAGCCGCGCGCCGACCACTCGTGGTTCGTCGGGTATGGACCGGCGAACGGGGCGGCACCCAAATACGTCGTCGCGGTGGTCGTCGAGAACGCCGGGCTTGGCGCCGGCGCCGCGGCCCCGGTCGCATGTAAGACCCTCGCCGTCGCATTGACCTACGACCCGGCGCGCTGCAGCTCCGGCTCACAGCAGGCGCAGCATTGACGACGTTCGCCCCCAGCCGCATCGCGGTGGCCGGTCGACTGCGGCATGTCCTGTCGCGTCTCGACTGGATGCTGGTGCTCGCGGTCGCTGCGATCACGGTCTTCGGCCTGCGCATGGTGGACATCGCCACCCGCGACGACATCCCGGGCGACAGCAACTTCTTCTCGTTCCGCCAGCTGGTCTTCATCTCCATCGGGGTGGGGGTGATGGCCATCGCGATGGCCGTCGACATCCATCGGCTGGGACGGCGCGCGTGGACGCTGTGGGGGGCCCTGTGCGGCGCCGTCACGGTGGTGCTCGCCATCGGAAGCACCGCCCGCGGGTCGACCCGATGGATCGACTTCGGCGTGTTCCAGTTCCAGCCGTCGGAGATCGGCAAGGTCGTGCTCGTGCTGATCCTGGCCGGGATCATCACCGAGCGCCGGTCCGAGGTGGGGACTGCGCGCTTCAGCCTGCTCGCCCTCGGCGCGACTCTCGTGCCGGCGTTCATCGTGTTCCTGCAGCCAGACCTCGGCACGTCGCTCGTCTACCTGGCGATCCTCGGCGGCATGCTCTTCTTCGCCGGGATCCCGTGGCAGCACTTCGCGGTCGCCGGCGGCGTCCTCGTCGGGCTGATCGCGCTGTCGCTGTGGATTCTCCCGGCCGTCGGCGCGCCGATTCTGCGCGGCTACCAGGTCGACCGGCTCACCGCGTTCCTCGACTCCAGCCGTGACCCCACCCAGACCGGGTACCAGGTCGAGCAGAGCCGAATCGCCGTCGGCTCGGGCGGCGCGCTCGGCAAGGGCGAGGACGGCGCCACCCAGGTGCGCAACAACTTGCTACCCGAGCACCACACCGACTTCATCTTCGCCTCCCAGGCCGAGATGTACGGGTTCGCCGGGGCGCTCCTGCTCATCCTGGCGTTCGGTTTGGTGATCTGGCGCGCCCTGCGAATCATGACCAGAGCCGCGACCCAGTTCGAGCAACTCGTCGCAGGTGGCATCGCCGCCATGCTCGCGTTCGAGGTGTTCGTTAACATTGGGATGAACGTGACGATCATGCCCATCACCGGAATCCCCCTGCCGTTCATGAGCTACGGGGGAAGCCACACCCTCACGAATCTCATCGCGGTGGGCATCCTCCTGCGCATCCACCGGCGCCGCACCGTCGGGCCCTTCGCATAGTGCCCCGCCCCGGGAATACCGCCGCGATCTGCCGGCTGCAAAGCTCTGTCGGATTTGGTTCGTCTTCGATGACTCGGATCCGCCCGGGAGCCTCGTCCTCGCCTGCGCCCATCTTCACCGATATGGGTGCAGGCTTCGTCGTCGTCCGACAGGCTTTTCGCTCGCCATATCACCGGAGAATTCCCGGGGCGGGGCACTAATGGGCACCATCAAGGCCTTGACCAAGGGCGCCGGGGCGCTCCTCCCGTTCGTGAACGCCGTCCGGGGTGTCGACAAGTCGATCCAGGACAGCGGCGCGATCGCGGTGCTCGACGGGGCTCCGGACGTGACCCGCCGCCTCCGGTCGATCCTCGGCGTCGGCGCCGACGAGCCGCTTCGCGGCGGTAAGGGCCTCCTGGTGCACGCCGCGGTCGCGGGCCACGACCCCACCCTGGCCGCCGCGGTGCTGGCCGGCGTCAAGCTCGAGGGGCGACGGGTGCTCGCGATCCTCGTGGGAACGCCGAAGGAGCGTAAGGCTCTCGAACGCGCGATCCTGGCGGTGCAGCCGCTGGAGCCGTCGAACGTCGCCCACCTCGCGGACCTGACGGACGCCGCGCCCGCGCTCGCAGCGGTCGCGCGGGTGCTCGAGGAGGACGCCGTCGCAGCGGCGCTTCGGTATCCGGCGCTTCGGGAGACCGTCGCCGACACGCTGGTGGCCAGGGCAGCTCGGCAGTGCGGCACGCTCGGCGCGGCGCCGTTCACCAAGGGGGCCGACTTCCTCGCCATCACCGTCATCCAGGTGCGCCTCGTCGCCCAACTGGCCGCCCTCCACGGTCGGCCGCTCGACGTCCGGCGAGGACTCGAGGTTGCCGGGGTGCTGGCCTCAGCGCTTGGTTGGCGGGCGTTCGCGCGTCGCGCGATACCGTCGGTGCCGGTCGCCGGTTTCGCCGTGCGCGCCGGGGTGGCCTACTCCGCGACGCGCACCCTGGGCGAGGCGGCGCGGGCGTACTTCGCTGAAGTCGGCGACCGAGCCGACCAACCGCTCGACGGACTGCAGCGGGCCCTCCAGAACGCGATGGCCCGTCGGGGTCGCCGGTGACGACCCGCATCCTCGTTTCCGTCGACCGATTCGAAACCCGCGTTGCCATCACCGAAGGTGATCGCGTCAGCGAGTGCCACATCGAGCGCCGCGGCCGCCGCTCGGTGGTCGGCCACGTCTGGAAGGGTCGGGTCGAGAACGTCCTGGCCGGCATGGAAGCGGCGTTCGTCGACGTCGGCATCGAGAAGGCCGGCTTCCTGCACGTCGACGAGATCGTCGCCATGGGCGTTCCCAAGAGCAAGCGGATGATCGCGAACCTGCTCAAGAAGGGCGACGAGATCCTGGTACAGGCGATCAAGGACCCGATGGGCACCAAGGGCTCGCGCCTATCGATGCAGCTCTCGCTCGCGGGCCGCTTCCTGGTGTTCGTGCCCTACGGCGAGGGCGTCGGCGTGAGCAAGCGACTCGACGACGAGGAGCGCGACCGCCTGCGCAAGATCTGCAAGGCGCTCGACACCGGCGGAGGCGGGCTCATCGTGCGCACCCAGGCCGCGGGCGCCGCCGCGAAAGACCTCCAGCGCGACCTGTTGGCGCTCCGCCGGCTCTGGCAGGCGCTCCTCGCGCGCGCCGAGCAGGTCAAGGCCCCGAGCCTGCTCTACAGCGAGGCCGACCGGTCGCTCAAGGTGATCCGCGACCTGTTCGGGGAGCACATCGACGAGGTGCTCGTCGACGACGAGGTGCAGTACCAGCGCATCCTTGACTTCCTCCGTCGCACCTCGCCGGAACTCGCGGAGCGCATCCACTACTACACGGACGCCACGCCGCTCATGGAGCGCTACGGGGTCGACCGGGCGCTGCGCTCGACGCTGGAGCGGCGGGTCGACCTCAAGTCCGGCGGGTACCTCATCATCGACGACACCGAGGCGATGACCGTCATCGACGTCAACAGCGGCCGCCACGTCGGCCGGGGCAAGACGACGCTCGAGGAGACGATCACCCAGACGAACCTCGAGGCGGCCGAAGAGGTGGTGCGGCAGCTTCGCCTGCGCGACATCGGCGGCATGATCATCATCGACTTCATCGACATGAACGACGCGCGCAACCGCAAGGCGGTGCGCTCGGCCCTCGAGGTGGCGCTCGAACGCGACCGCGCCAAGGCGTACGTCGTCGACATCTCACCGCTCGGGCTCGTCGAGATGACCCGCCAGAACATCAGCGACGGACCGCGGGAGGTCATGACCGTCGAGTGCCCGACCTGCGCCGGGGTGGGCGTGGTCCTCGGCCACGAGACCCACGCCGTGCAGGTCGACCGGGAGATCCGCAAGGAGCTCAGAGCGCGCAAAGAGAAGGCATTCGCGGTGGGCATCAACCCCGCCATCGCGGAGCTCGTCGCTGGCGACGACGACGCCGGAATCGCCGACATCGAAGCCGAAACTGGCAAGCGGGTACGGCTCGAGCCGGACGGCTCGCTGGGGCTCCACGAGCTCCGCGTCGCGCCGATCTGATGCGCTCGTCTCAAAACTCGGTAACGGATTCCTCGAAAAACCTCAAAGGCGTTGCGCGAAAGACCGCGAAGATAACCCCCGTCCCGCGTCCTGCGGGACTCCTGTAACGGCGCCGAGGTGCCGATACAGCTTCTGGAAAAATGAAGGGATCACGTCTATCGCGCGGGGCGTACGCGTACGTCCTGTCCTGCATCGCCGCCACCGTCGCGGCGACGATCGCGGCCATCATCGTGCAGCCAGAGATCGGCGACGTGTGGGCGCTGGTCGCGTTCACCGGCGGCGCAGCCCTCGCGCAGCTCTTCCTGGTGCAGGCTTCGCCGCGCCTTGGCTACGACATCTCCCTGGCGTTCCTCTTCGCCGCGGTCATCGTGCTCCCGGCCCCGTCCGTCGTGCTCGTCGCGACCCTCATGTTCCTGCCGATCTGGATTCGGGAGAAATACCCGTGGTACATGCCCGTGTTCAACATGGCGAACTACGCGCTGCCGGCCCTCATGGCCAAGGTCATCGTGGCCGCCGGACCGCAGACCCCCGGCGCGGTGTGGGCCGGGTTCGTCGCGATCGCGACCATCGCGTTCACCCTCGTGAACCACGCAGTGCTGGCCGGCATCCTTCGGCTCGCCCGGGGCGAGACGCTTCGCCAGACCCGGCTCTTCACCGCGACACACCTCTCGCTCGACACCCTCGTGCTGTGCTCCGGCGCAGCCATGGCGCTGGCGTGGGCCGTCGCGCCGGTGACCAGCCTCTTCGCGATGCTCCCGCTCATCCTGATCGCCCGGGCCCTCCAGATCCCGCGGCTCGAGCAGGAGAGCTGGACCGACGCGAAGACCGGCCTCTACAACGCCCGGTTCTTCGCCGAGCGCGGTGACGAGGTCGTGCGCCGCAGCCGGGGCCTGACGTCGCTGGCGATGATCGACCTCGACTTCCTGCGCGACATCAACAACTCCCACGGGCATCTGGCGGGCGACGCCGTCATCACCTCCATCGCCCAGGTGATCGGGGCGAGCGCCCGCGCCACGGACATGGCCGCCCGCTTCGGCGGCGAGGAGTTTGCGCTGCTCATGCCGGCCACGCCGCTCGAGGCCGCCGCCACCGTGGCCGAGCGTCTGCGCGCCGCGGTGGAGGCGCTCGTGGTCGACGCCGAGGGCATCGAACTCCGCGCGACCGTCAGCATCGGAGTCGCGAGCGGGGCCGAGAACCTCGAGGACCTCATTCGCCGGGCCGACAAGGCGCTGTACCGGGCAAAGGACCGCGGGCGGAACGTCGTCGTGGTCGACGACGCCCAGGACGAGGACGTCGTCGACCGTCGCTCCCGCGCCGGCGAGGGCCGCACGTCCAGCGTCCGCTGACCCAGCTTCCCCCGGCTGCCGATTCGCCGCAGGATCGGGTACAATCTCCGACCGCGCCGCCCGTGGCGCCGCGAGCCATGAGGGAGCAGTTGAATGCCCGACTACGCAGTGATCGCCGTTGGCGGAAAGCAATACCGTGTCCGCGAGGGGGAGGAGCTCCTCGTCGATCGTCTGGCGGTCGAGCCGGGTGAGACGTTCACGCCGCCCGTCGTGGCGGTGGGTGACGCGAACGGGATCAGCGACGGCGGGTCCGTCACGGCACGGGTCGAGGAGCACCTCCTCGGCAAGAAGATCATCGTCTTCACCTACCGGGCCAAGAAGGACTCCAAGAAGAAGCGCGGCCACCGCTCCCGCCTTTCCCGCATCCACATCCAGTCCATCGGAGCGTAGACATGGCTCACAAGAAAGGCGGCGGCTCCAGCCGCAACGGACGTGACTCCGCCGCTCAGCGGCTGGGCGTCAAGGTGTTCGCGGGCCAGGTCGTTCCCGCCGGCTCGATCATCGTCCGCCAGCGTGGCACCCGCTTCCACCCCGGCGACGGTACGGGCATCGGCAAGGACCACACGATCTTCGCGACGGTCAGCGGCCGCGTCGAGTTCACCAACGGCCGCAAGGGCCGCCGGATCTTCGTGCACCCGGAGGGTGCGGGCGCCGAATAAGGCCTCGATCCGGTGGCGTTCACCGATCGGGTCCAGGTCCACGTCGCCGCCGGTCACGGCGGTGGCGGCTGCGTGTCGTTCCGGCGTGAGGCGCGCACGCCGCGCGGCGGCCCGGATGGCGGCAACGGCGGCCACGGCGGCTCGGTGTTCATCGTCGCCGACCCGACTGTGGAGGACCTCTCGGAATTCCGCCACCACGTCCACCACAAAGCACGGCCCGGCGGAGCGGGCGAGGGTCGCCGCCGACACGGCAAGGCCGGCGCGGACGCAGTGCTGGCGGTGCCGGTGGGAACGCGCGTGATCCGCAACGGCGACACGATCGCCACCCTGGACGCGCCCGGCGCCCGCGAGGAGGTCGCCCGCGGCGGTGAGGGCGGCATCGGTAACTGGGCGTTTCGCTCGTCGACCCACCAGGCGCCGCGGGAGTCGATCCCAGGCGGGCCGGGCGACGAGACCTGGCTCACGCTCGAGCTGCGACTCGCGGTCGACGTCGCGATCGTCGGCCTGCCGAACAGCGGCAAGAGCGCGCTCCTGCGTGCGCTCACTGGCGGTGCGGTGGTCGTGGCCGCCTACCCGCGCTCGACACGCGAGCCGGCCTTCGGGCCGCTCGAAGACGATGCCGGCCACCTGTATCTCGCCGTCGACCTGCCCGGTGTCGACGAGCGCGGCGATCCGCGCTCCGACGGTCGCCTGGCGCAGGTCGAGCGGGCGGTCATCATCCTTCACTGCGTCGACGCATCCGCCGACGAGCCGATCGAACCACGGCTGGAGGCGGTGCGCCGCACCGTCGCACAGTTCGCCTCGCCGAGCGCGCGGGAGATCGTCGTCGCCACCCACGCCGACCGCCAGGCTCCGCCGCCCGGGGTGGACGCTGCGGTGGACTCCGAGACCGGTGCCGGCATCGACGCCCTCCGGGCGAAGATCATCGACATGCTCGCGGGGCGCTGATGGCCGTCGTCGTCGTGAAGGTCGGCACCTCGACGCTCGTCGACGCCACGGGGCGCTTCCGCGACGACGTGCTGGAGTCGCGCGTTCGGGAGCTGGTGCGGATCCAGCGCCAGGGCCACCAGCCGGTGCTGGTCTCGAGCGCGGCGATCGCCTGCGGGCTCGCCCGCCTCGGCATCGCCGAGCGTCCCACCGCGCTGCCCGACCTGCAGGCCGCATCGGCGGTGGGGCAGGGGGTCTTGTTCGAGCGGTATCTCCAGACCTTCAGCGCCCACGAGGTGGTGCCCGCCCAAGTACTGCTGACCTCCGGCGACCTGGAACGCCGGGCGTCGTACATCAACGCCCGCAACACGCTGCTTCGCCTCATCGAGCTCGGCACCGTCCCCGTGATCAACGAGAACGACACCACCGCCACCGACGACATCACGTTCGGCGACAACGACGTGCTCGCCGCCCAGGTCGCCATCCTGCTCCGCGCCTCGTGGCTGCTCCTGCTCACCGACCGCGACGGGCTCTACGCCCCCGGCGCCGAAGGCCCCGAGCTCATCGGCGACGTCCCTGCCGGCACGGCTCCGGAGGAGGTGGAGTTGGCATCGATCGCGGGCTCCGGCCACGGCCGCGGCGGCATCGCGAGCAAGGTGGCCTCGGCCAGCATGGCCACCGCCGCCGGCATCACGTGCGTGATCGCGAACGGGGCGACCGACAACGTGATCACCCAGGTCGCGCACGGCGCGCACGTGGGCACCCGGTTCCCGCCCGCCAAGCGGCCGCGGTCGGCGTTCAAGCTGTGGCTGCGCTACGCGAAGCCGGCCATGGGTCGGATCGACGTCGACGCCGGGGCCGCCGGGGCCCTCGAGTTGCGGGGAACGTCGCTGCTCGCGGTCGGCATCACCGGGTCGCGAGGCGGGTTTCAGGCGGGCGACGCGGTCGAGGTGGCCGACCCCGCCGGCAGGATCATCGGCAAGGGCATCTGCGGGCTGTCCGCCGACGACGTGCGGCAGGTGGCGGGTTTGTCCAGCACCGACGCCCGTGCCCGGCTTCCGGGGGCCCCGGACGAGGTGATCCACCGCGATCAGTTCGTCCTCGTGGGCGCGGACGTGGTGTAGCGTTTTGGAACAATGGCCTCCGTCGACGTGACATCGCTCGAGCGCCTCTGCGAGGAGGCCAAGCGCGCCGGCGCGGTCCTGCGGCGCATGCCGGCCCGGCGCAAGAACGAGGCGCTGCACGAGATGGCCGACGCGCTGGTGCGCCGCACCGACGAGATCCTGCGCGAGAACGCCCTCGACGTCGCCGACGCCAAGGCGGCGCACCGGGCCGGGGCGATGGTCGACCGGCTCCTGCTCGACGAGGACCGCGTCATGGCGATGGCACGGGGCATCCGCGACGTCGCCGCGCTGCCCGATCCGGTCGGCGAGGTGGAGGCCGGCTGGAACCTGCCGAACGGGCTTGAGGTCATCCGCAAGCGTGTGCCGCTGGGGGTGGTGGCGGTCATCTACGAGGGCCGGCCCAACGTCACCTCCGACGCCTCGGCGCTGTGCCTCAAGAGCGGCAACGCCGTCGTGCTGCGCGGCAGCAGCATCGCCAAGCGGTCCAACGGCATCATCGCCGACGTCCTGGCCCGCGCCCTGATCGAAGCCGAGGTCCCCGCTGGCGCGATCGTGAACGTCGAGGGCGACCACGACCAGCTCCGCGAGCTGGTGCAGCTCAAGCACCTGATCGACCTCGTGGTGCCCCGCGGCGGAGAGGAACTCAAGGAGTTCCTCATGGAGCACGCGAAGGTGCCCGTGATCTACGCGGCGTCGGGCAACAACCACGTCTACGTCCACGCCGACGCGGATGTGACGAAGGCCGTCAAGATCCTGGTCAACGCCAAGGTGCAGCGCCCCGGCGTGTGCAATTCGGCGGAGACGCTGCTGGTTCACCGCGACGCGGCCGACGAGGTCCTCCCGCTCGCCGTGCGGGCCCTCATCGACAGCGGCGTGGAGCTTCGGATCTGCGATGCGACCCGCGATGTGCTCGGCGAGGCCGCCGAAGGGCTCGCGCCGGCGACGGAGCTCGACTACGCCACCGAGTTCCTGAACCTCACGATGGCGGTGCGGGTGGTGGACTCGCTCGACGAGGCCGTTGAGCACGTCAACCGGTACGGATCCGGGCACAGCGAGGCCATCGTCACCCGCTCGCTCGAGGCGGCACGCGAGTTCGAGGCGGGCATCGACGCGGCGTGCATCTACATCAACGCCTCCACCCGGTTCACCGACGGGGGCGAGTTCGGTATGGGGGCCGAGATCGCGAACTCCACGCAGAAGCTCCACGCCCGCGGGCCGATCGGGCTGCGCGAGCTGACGTCCATGAAGTACGTCATCACCGGAGACGGCCACGTCCGGACGTAGTGTCGGCGTCTTCGGCGGGATGTTCGACCCGCCCCACATCGGTCACCTGATCGTCGCGAGCGAGGCCGCTTGGCAGCTCGGCCTCGACGAGGTGCGCCTCGTGGTGTGCGCCCGGCCGCCGCACCGGGAGGGAGGCTGGCTGCAGGCTGAGCAGCGGCTGCGCCTCGTGGAGGCCGCGGTCGCCGACGACTCGCCGCTCGTCGCGTCTCGGGTCGAGATCGACCGGCCCGGTCCCAGCTACACCGTCGACACGCTGGAGGGCTTCGCCGCCGCCGAGCCCGGTGCGTCGCTCACCCTCATCATCGGCGCCGACCAGCTCCTCGGCTTCGCGAGCTGGCGGATGCCAGGCCGCATCGTGGAGCTCGCGTCGCTGGCGATCGTAGATCGCGCCGGGGCGGATCCCGACGCGCTCGAGGCTGCCGCAACGGCCGTCGCGCCCGCGGGGGTGCGGTGGATCGAAATGCCAGAGGTGGCGGTTTCGTCGACGTTGATCCGCGACCGGCTCCGGCTGGGCCGCCCGATCCGCCACCTCGTGCCGCGGCCGGTGGAGGAGCTCCTGGCGACAGAGGGTTTTCCAGATGCCGAGTCCGCGCTACCCTGAGGAGGCCATCGCGACCGACCTGACCGACACCGCAACCCACGACCTCGCGCTCCACGCGGCGGAGGCAGCCGACGCCAAGAAGGCATCCGACATCGTCCTGATCGACATGCGGGGGATCGTCGCGTACACCGATTGGCTCATCGTGGCGACCGGCCAGACGCCTCGGCAGACGAAGGCGATCGCCGAGGAGATCCGCAAGCGGATCAAGGAAGAGACCGGCTTGTTCGCCCGTCGCACCGAGGGCGAGCGCGAGGGGGAGTGGGTCCTGATGGACTACCTCGACATCGTCGTGCACATCTTCACGCCGCAGTCGCGGGAGTTCTACCGCCTCGAGCGCCTCTGGCGGGAAGCACCCCAGGAACGGTACGTCCCGGCCTCGGCCGGGGATGTTGCACCCGCCGCGAGCTGACCTATACTCCGAGGCCGACCCAGGGGGATTAGCTCAGCTGGGAGAGCGTCGCGCTGGCAGCGCGAAGGTCACCGGTTCGATCCCGGTATCCTCCACTTCCGCCGTGATCCCTGTCCACGTCGGGGGTTTCGGTGGCGTCGGGGTAGAGCAGTGCACGCACCCGTGCACGCATCTGTGCGATGACCCATTCGGGTTCGTCGACGAGGACGTGGCTGTAGACGTCCAACGTGACGGATGACCGTGAGTGGCCTGCGACCCGGGCGACGGTGGCGGGGTCGACGCCGCCGCGGATGAGGATCGAGATCCAACGATGACGTAGATCGTGAGGGCTGTAGTGGGCGGTGCCGGCGTCGCGGCAGGCGCGGCGGATCGCGTTCCCGATCGCCCGGTTCGTCGCCGTGGGGAACACAGCCGCTTCGGGGTCGCGGTCCTCGAGGGGTTGTAGCGCGGCAATGTCGTCGAGGAGGGATTGGGGGAGGGGAACCCACCGCCGGCCTGCGGTGCCGCCTTTCGTGCGTCCCCTCGCGATCCTGAGCCTGCCGCCGCGGAAGTCGACGTCCGCCCACCGGAGGCCCTCCAACTCGACGCAGCGCAACCCGGTTTCGGCGAGGACTTGGAGGTGCAACTGGTGGCGGGGTGTGCACGCCGCGAGGATCGCTTGGACGTCCCGGTAGGCGGGCGGGTCGACCTCCTCCCCCGGTTTGCTGGGGAGACGCAGGAGCGGCGACCTCGCCGGGTTCGGGTGGACTTCTTGGATGTCGAGCACTTGGCGGAGCGGGTCGAGGTACTTCCGGACGGTGGCGGGTGCGAGGGACTTCGACAGGCGGTGGATCCACGCCTGGATGTCGGCGGGGCGCAGGGCCGCCGGGTCACGGCCGCGGAGATCCCCGAGGAGGTTGAGGGCCTGCCGGTACGTCCTCGTGGTGTTCCCGCTGGCGTCGAGGTCGCGCAAATAGGCGTCTGCGGCGTCCCCGAGGGTCTGTGGGGCGTTCTGGTCGGTGGGGAAGGCCGGGTGCCGTCCCCCGGCGAGTTCGCTGCGGATGAACCTGACGCGGGCGTCGGCGTCGCGGCGGAGGCGGAAAGACCCCCCGTAGCGTTGCGGTGACGCCGCCCCGCCCAACCGGTAGCGGACATGGTAGCGGGACGCGCCGGCGGGGGTCGTCCGCCGCACGATCCAGACGCTAGCCACGGGGGGACCCTACCCGGCGGGTGTTCGCCTCGAGGTACGCGGCGAGGTCCGATTCCCGGACGAACGGTTTGCGGTGGTCGTCGATCACCACCACCGGCACGGCGCGGAAGATCGCGTGGACAGTCGAGCGGCCGACGCCGAGCTTCGCCGCAACGGCCTTCCGATCGAGAAGGCGGGGGAGGGTCACGACACACCCCCACCGTCCGCTAGCCGATGTTGTGTGTGTTCCCCGTTAGGGGAACACACACGCGCCCCGCTCGCTTCCCACGCAGCCTGAAAGTCCTTCTTGAAGCGGGTCGCACCGACGATCGCCGCCGCCCTGGTTTGTGTGACCTCAGGGTCGCCCTCCCGGATCACCCGGAGCTGTTCGGCGAGCACATCCGCCTCCGTTGGGATCTTCTCATCGCTGCAGACGGCCACCGCGCGGTCCCGATATGTGAACCCGCCGTTCTTCCCCGACCCTTCCCCGAGGATCGACACGGTGAACGGTGCCGGCGCGGCGATGTCGCGAGCCTCCACCGTCACTTCCAACTGGCGGGCGTCGTTCGTCAACTTCACGATGAACATCCCGACGTCCATCGCCCCATACAGGGCGCCCGACCCCGCCATCCGTTCCGCCGGGACCCGCCCC
Source organism: uncultured Thermoleophilia bacterium (assembly GCA_963777565.1). Lineage (GTDB taxonomy): Bacteria > Actinomycetota > Thermoleophilia > Miltoncostaeales > Miltoncostaeaceae > CALMEC01. The sequence goes on along the minus strand of CAVZQZ010000006.1, from coordinate 23,087 downwards.
CGCGACGTCTCCGACGCCTTCGTGAAGTGGTGGGCGATCGCCACGGCCCGGCCGGCGAGCTCGAGCGGCCGGAGGTTCCCCATCGACCGCGTGAAATCACCGGCGCCGTTGCCATCCTCCCGGACCTCCGCGGCGCGCCGCAGCACGTCAACGACGACGAGGCCGACGTCCAACGCCGTCCGCGACCTCGGCGAGTTCCGCCGCCACCGCGCATCGGAGAGGTTCAGCCCAGGAGGCTTGTAGAGAAAGTAGAGGCGGTCCCACAGGTCATCGCCGTCGGGATCCACCCCCATCCCACGGGCCAGCGCCGCCGTCCGCGCCCGCAACCCCGCCCGCGTCCCCTCCAGGGCGATGTACAGGACGTTCCGGGGTTCCGGCACCCGGAACCTGCCGAGAAACGGTCAGCCCGGACGCGACGGCGAGGGCGAGCATCAGGGCGAGCCACGTCTTGCCCTTCTTCGGCGGGCCGGCGACGAACCCGATGCCGCCGACAGGCCACAACTCGTCCGAACGAGGCATTCCACGTCGTCACTCCCCGTCTCACGGAACTCCTGCCATGCCTCCACCCGCGGCCCGAAGATCGCCAGCCCCGCGCTCATGACGCCCGCTGTTCACAGACGTCCGCCAGGTAGTTGCCGACGCCCGAGTCGCGGAGCTGCTCCACCGTCGCCCTGTCGAGCTCCCGACGGGCCTTCCGCACCCGCTGGGACGTCCGGAGGCGATCTATCCAGGCGCACCCGCCGAGGTCCAGCGCCTCAAGCGGCCCGACCGCCAACACGTGTTCGGCGATCGCGCGGTCGGTCATGCCGCCACCGCCGATTCCGCCGACACCCGCGCGGTGACGCTCCGCCTGGTCGTCCTCCGACTCCCACGGCAACCGCGGCGTCAACACCCCGCCGGTTCGCAACGGAGGGTCCGGGAGGGCGACCCGCGCCTGCCCGCCGCGGTAGAACGCGACGACACCCAACGCCCGCCGAGCCCGCCACCGGGTCCGAACCGAGATACCCGCCCGGTCGAGGAGGTCATCGACGCGGCCGACAGGCTGCGGGCCATATGCGAGAGCGGCGGCGAGCAGCGTACACGCGCGCTCAAACTGCCGAGGCGGGCGTCCTACCGCCCGAGGTAAATCACTATCGGATGATTCCCCGTCGTCGCTATTCGACGAGGCGGCGAGACAGAGAGGCGACTCGCCTCGAACTGTTGCCGCAACTCCCCTGTTCATGGGGGATTCCCTTCTGTATGTGTTTGGGGTAACAAGTCGAACGCTGTTCGACCGGGGGGCATTGTTGCGCCGGGTAACGCGAGTTGCAAGTGGCCAGAGCAGCGTGTGGGCTATAGAGAGGACCCACACGCCGCTCGATGGCTATGAAGCGACGTTCCCCGCGTCGCGAAACCAATACTACAAGCCGCGACTCTTTATCCGCGACACAACCTCTGCCACCCGCGCGAGTTTTGGCATACGTCCGGTGGTGACTCCTGAGCAACTAAGAAATAATCAAGTCACCGATGGCCAAACATGACCTAGAAGAAGCGGAACTCCTCGACGTTGCCACCGTCGCCCGCTCCTCGGCGTGAGCACAAAGACGGTCCGGCGGCGCATCTCCGACGGTGCACTCCGCCCGTCCGTCTCGACACCCACCGAAGCGCCCCCATCCGCTTCACCCCCGGCGCCGTCGTCGCATTCGTCGGCCGGGGCGCAGAGGCGGCGAATCAGTGACTGAGCCTTGCGGCAACGGCGATCGGCGCGCCCATGCCGCGAGAACCCCGTGTCGTCGGACCGGCGGCGGATGGTCGTCGCCCTATGGGACGGACAACTCGACAAGGAAGGACGCCAACCAATGGCGCTCGGTATCTCGCAAGCCATGGACGCGGCCGGCAACCGCGTCCTCAAGGCCACAACCTATGTGTGCGTTGAGTCGTTCAATAGCAACGACGGACAATGCCACCGCGGATACAAACTCCGCAGCGACCACCCAACAGTCGGACTGTGGTCGCACTTCTTCGACCCGATGGCCTCGCCGACGACGAGTACCGCGCACTCCGCATCGAGCTCGCCGGTGGGCACCCCGAATACCTCTACTAGTGAGGCAGTCCATGCCTCACACCCCCCGACGCCCCAGGGGGAGGGGTCGCGTCGTGAATACGGAATCACGCCATCTGACCCCCGCCCTTTTCGCGAGCGACAGGACGTCTTACTTTTTGGAGTTTCTGGCCACACGCGTCATCACCTAATCCGCTGCGTATAACACTTCTCGGCGTTTAGCCTATAGCGGCCATGTCGAGGGAATCCGCGCTGTGGGCGTTAAAGAAACGTGTGTTTCCTGCGGAAATGCGTTCGTTGGTAAGCACCGGACGGCAGCGCCGGTGCGCCGACGCGGAGAAGTACGCGGCGCGGAACGCGGGGAAGAACTCTCGGAAGGTGGTTGAGAGTGGCGATCCCCCAGGCGATGGCAGAGCGCCTCGGGGACTGGTACGCCGAATCAGTCGTCGAGGGTGGGGCGGACGCCACGGGGTTCGTTTCGCCAGGTCGGGGCTGCGGGCCCATGCACGACGCATCGCCTGGCCAAGTCCTCGGGCGGACCTGCGAGCGAGCCGGTTTGGTCGACGAAGACGGCCGAGCACTCGTCACATTCCATGGGCTTCGGCACTCAGAAGCGGGGGTGATGTTCGCCCACGGCGTCCCCGTGATCGTGATCTCCCGACAGCTACGCCACCGATCGACGCACATCACGACGACCATCTATCAGCGGTGGGTCCGCGACACGGACCTCGGGCATGCGACGGCGGTCTTCGACGCCAGTTCGATGCCTGTCGCCCACTGAGCATCATTCGTAATGATGGGGTCCGGGGTTCGAGTCCCCGCGTCGGCTTCGGTTGGGAACGCTGTGTTTGCAGAGTTTTCGTGGGGGCGCACCCCCTCGATGAGGGCATTCCGGGGCCGGGTGGCAACGAAAGTGGCAACACCTGGGTTTGGAGTCCCAGACTTCGTCCCGGTCGTGACTCTCTGGAACCGTGCTTGCCAGCAGAGCGCGCACGGGTCACCCGGCCTCCTCCGGCTTCGGCTCGACGACCCGCAAGCGTTCCGGATCTCCGCCACGCGGGTGCGTGTGTGTGACGACTATGAGAAGGACGGAAAGCCGACCGACGTCTCGGTCAAGCTGCACAGTGCGGTCTACGAGGTGACGCTGCGGGAGGCGGCGACGGGGAAGGAGTTCGCGAAGGACACGATCACCGCGACGGCCGATGACTGCCCGTTCCTCGTATCGAGCGACGACACCGACTACTACGAGACGAACGACGAGGCGATCGTGAAGTTCGCCACGCCGTACGTCAAGACCTGAGCGGGCTCAGGGTGCGGAGCGGCCGGAGCGGGCGGCCGGGCCGCTCTGCACCCTCATCCGCTGCCTACTCGCCGAGCGGGGCCCAGAAGACGTGCCGCAGGAGGGTCGTCCCGCCGGGCAGGTGGTCGATGTAGACGTTGCCGTTGGCCCGGCTCGCCTGTGAGAACGGCTTGGCCCGGCCCGGCAGCGTCGCCGCGCCACCCGCCAGGGTGGTCGACCCGTCGAGGTGGGCGTAGATCGCGGCGAGCTGGTCGTAGTCGTGCTGATTCGGGTGCTCGTTCGACGGCCCGTACTCCGGGCCGCCGTCCGGGTCGTTCGTGTAGTCCATGCACGTGCCGAGGTTCGGAGCGCTGAACCCCTCGTCCTGGTGGTCGAGGCCGAGCGTGTGGCCGATCTCCTGGCACGTCACCAGCGACCGCCAGGGCGCGGTGTTGTACGCGGCCGTCGCGTAGTAGGTGTCGTTCAGCTTGACGTAGCCCTTGGTGATGTGGTCGCCGGACAGGTAGATGCCGGCGATGCCGAGCCAGCCGTTGCGCCCGTAGGCGTAGTTGCAGACCCGGACCTGACCGGTGGGCGCGGCGCACTTCTGGCGCGTGCGCTTGTCGGTCGCCCCGGCGACCGGAACGGTGTCGAGCACCGTGGACTTGTCCCAATCGCCATCCGCCACCGTAACGGCCGTCACCCACTCGGAGGTGGTGCTGTTCACGAGCGCCACGGAGAACGGGTTGCTCGTTCGGGCCCAGTGGAAGCCGCCCCACGAATGGTTCGCCACGGCGGTTGACGCCAGCGCCGCGAGGATCGCAGAAAAGATTAGAAGCCGCTTCACGTTTCCTCCTTGAAATCGTCGACAAACTGATAACACAGCGAGCACCCGCCGTCAAATGGCGCGCCCGTCAGAGTCGCCGGCCCGGTGCCCGGCGCCGGCGCGGAAAACTACGGGCTGCGGGGCAGCGCTCTCGTCCCAAGTCCGCTCGAGAGAACCCCGCCGTCCGAGATGAACCCGACTGGGATTTGATGGAGGCTCTGGCAAACCCGGCCCGGCCACCCGCCATGCGGCAGAAAGCTAGGCGCTCCAGCCGGACGATGGTTGGGATCGCCCGGCTCGGGTGGCTGGTAACGCCTGGTTCTAGGCCTTCTTGGCGTAGATCTCCATGCCGGTGAAGTCGACCTGGACGCAGGGCTCATCGCCCACGACCCAGGCGTCGTGGCCCGGGGGGATGACGATCACGTCGCCCGGGCCGATCTCCTTCTCGGTCCCGTCGTCCATCCGGACGACCATCCGACCCGAAATGCAGTAGCCCATGTGCGGCGCCTGACAGCTCTCAGTGCCGGCAATCGGCTTGACGTGCTCCGACCAGCGCCAGCCCGGCTCGAACGTCCCCCGCCCGACTACTCCGCCGGCCAGCTTCACGATCTCCACCCGGCCCTTGTCCACGAAGGGGCGGGTCTCATCCGCTTGGTCGTGGTTCCTTACCTCGAACTCGGCCATGAAAGCCTCCCCAGATCTGTTGCAGTGATCGCGACCCTACGCCTGCTCGCCGATGGGTGGCGTCCGGATTCGTCGGAGCCGTCCGTTTCGCGCCGTGTTACCGGCGTGGTCTACGGGATCAAGCTCCCCTCGACCGGCATTCACCGAGATCTGACCCGACGACCGAGGGCCGCCATTGTGCGGCCCTTTTCATGCCAGGCCTCGATAGAACCCACTGAACGGCAACGGCATAAAGCCGAGCAGGTCGCCGCTCCTAATGAACTCGCCCGAGTCGATCACGACAACCATGGCCCCGTCTACGTCGCGAATCTCCACGATCCGAACACGGCGCTCGGCCCGGCCCGAGTACGTTCCTTCACTTTGCCAGCCACGCGGCTTCGGCGCGATCGTCACGACCCCGTAAACAGGCCCCGCCGGGATCGTCGGGCGTTGACGGGTCAGGGCTCCTTCGATTCGCTCGGCTGGTTGCGAATGGCTTGGCTCGACGGCAAGGGCATCTCTTCACCCTCTCCCACCGGTGTCGACGCGCACATGCTGGACGTAGGCGATGGGCGAGTACCCGGTCGCCGTGGTGAAGCGCCGCTTGAACGTCCGCTCAGGCAGATCGGAGCGCGCGACCAGCTCGGTCACCGGTGCCGCGACGGCCCGTCCCGACGCTCGGGAAGGCCGCCCCGGACTTCCTCGCACGCGCGCGCGCCGGCAGGGCACTGACCCGGAGCAGTCGTCCCTACGCCGCCACGACGATCAACGGAACGCGCACCGATTTGACACCCCACACGGTCACCATCGCTACCAACGACGAACGGCGACCGCTACGCCGTAGCCGACATCGTCGAAGTGCCAGGTGGAGTAGCGCCGCTCCGCCACAACGACATGACGCCAGATCTCGAGCAGCTTCGGATGGTGCGGGTGGCTGATGTCGTCGAAGACCAGCACCCCGCCGATGCGGAGTCGGGGCAGGACGTCCCGCAGATCGCGAGCCGCTCCGCGCGGCGAGTGATCGCCGTCGACCGTGATGAGGTCGAAGGTCAGGTCGGGCCGCTGCGAAAAGAGGCGGGGTAGCACTCGATGGCTGTCACCCGTGAGGAGCTCGAGGTCGCCTGCGAACCCGACCTTCGCCAGCTCCGCCCGGACGTGGTCCGGGCCGGGATTCTCCATCCCGGCATAGTTCGGCTGCCACATGTCCACGCCGATGATCGAGCACTTCGGCGCCCGCGCGGCGACGATCGCCATGCTTCTCCCACGCCGGACGCCGACCTCGAGATACGAGGAGGGTCGGAGCAGCTCGGTGGCGGCCGCGAGAGCGCTTGCGATGTCCCCGTAGCGCCATTCTCGGCCGGCGAGACGCCTTCCTTCGGCGACGAAGTCGCGGACGTGGCTCACGTTATCGTCCGGCTCGAGCCGGTCCACGATCGCCCATGCCTCATCGTGGAGGGAGGGAGAGAGGGCGAGCTCCCCGAGCGTGCTCGCTCCCAGGACCGGACCTCCGTGGTAGCCCCGGGCGTCCTCCGCTCGATCGAACGCGTGCGTCGCACGAGCCGGCGTGTCCGCGCTCTGCGGCCGGCCGAGCACGAACCGGAGGCGACTCACGACCATAGAAGGGCCCACGCTAGTACGGAAGCCGGAGGCGTGCCAAGGCAATGAAAGCGACGGAGGCACGCGGTTGGGGGACGGGTCGCTCGGCTCGGCGTCTCCTACCACGAGCTTTCTCAGCCGGTCTCTCCCTCCGCTTTCCTATCGATCAGGCGGCGGGTCGGGGTCGAGACGGGAGCCGCGCTCGAGCAGCGTCTCATAAACGCAGAGGGTCTCGCGCGCGGTGCGATCCCACGAAAACCGGGCGGCATGCGCGAGCCCGCGCTCGATGAGGTCAGACGGCGGGTCGAGGATGAGTGTCCGGATTGCGTCGGCGAGTGCCCGCTCATCGCGCGGCTCGACGAGGAGGGCGGCAGGGCCTGCGATCTCCGGCAAGGAGCCGGCGGTCGAGACGACAACGGGGCAGCCGCAGGCCATCGCCTCAAGCGGCGGGAAACCGAAGCCTTCGTACAGCGATGGCCAGGCGAGGCAGGCGGCGCCCGAATACCAGGCGGAGAGATCTTCGTCGGGCACGTGCTCCGTGAAGACGACATCGTCATCGAGCCCGAGCGCCCGGACGAGCGCAAGTGTCCGCGCCCGGAAGGGCGCCTCGCTCCCGCCCGGGCCGCCGACCTTGACGAGTTTGAGATCGCTCAGGCGCCGCTCGCGCTTGAGCGCGGCGAACGCGCGCAGAACCGTGGCGAGGTTCTTGCGCGGGTGCTCGGAGCCGACGAAGAGGACGTAGCGCTCGTTGAGCAGCCGCCGCTCGACGGGCCGGAACCGCGCGTGGTCGATACCTTCGTGCACGACGAAGATCCGCTCCTCGGGGACACCGAGGTGGCGGACGACGTCGCGCTTGGTCGTCTCCGAGACGGCGATCAGCGCGGTCGCGCCAGCGACCCCGGCGTAGTCGAGTCGGAGGAGCAGACGGTCGCGGAGGTTCGGCCGGTGGATGAAGACATCCAGGCGCTTGAGGTCGAAGAAGCGGATGAGATCGTGCACCGTGACGACATACGGGCGCGAGAGAAAGCGGCCGTAGCGGGCGAGGTGGTGGTGGGGAAAGTGAACGAGCCGGCCGGACGCCCCGCGCAGCAGGCGCACGTGGTCAAGATCGGCGACCAGGAGCTGGAGTGACCGCCGCGAGAGGAGCGGCACCCCGAAGAGGTCGCCGGTTCGCAGGTAGCCGTCGATCTCGACCGCCCGAACGTCGATTCGCGCGGCGAGCTCACGCGCACAGCGGTCGAGCGAGCCGGTTCCCGCGGTCGTGGCGAGGACAACGCCCGACGCGACCGCGGTCCCCGTGTCGATCGTCGCCGTCGTGGCCCGACGTTCGGGGGCCGAGACAAACAGCCGCCGTGATTCGTCACGACTCACACCGCCGGTATCCCATCGCGTGCACGCCGAAAACGGAGCCACTCTTTCGACGGATCGGAGCGCACCACGCCTCGAGGGTTGGGCGCCCGGCGTGCCGGCATCCTCTCGCTCCACGCCGTCGTGGCGGTAAACGACCCTTACGCCGGGGACCGAGGCGCTGTTCGACGGCAAGGGCATTTCTTCACCCTCTCACACCGGTGTAGGGCTTGCGCGAACGAGCCGACAGCCCGCCCAAGGGCGACGCCACGGCGGTCGATGAGATGCTTCTCCGCCGCGCCCGACAGTTATTCGATGCAGGGCTCGGCGATGATGTACGTCATCCCCGAGGTCCTCCCTCGCTGGGGCCCGGCCTCGGACTCGCCCCGTTTCCGAGCGTCTTCCTGACCTTGTGCAGGCCCTCGACGAGGCGGTCGATCTCCTCGGGGATCGTGTAGAGGTAGAAGCTCGCCCGGTTCGTGGCGGCGACGCCGAGCCGGGCCATCAGCGGCTGACAGCAGTGGTGCCCGGCGCGGATCGCGACGCCCTCCCAGTCGAGGATCTGCGCCACGTCGTGCGGATGGACGCCCTCGACGTCGAACGAGACGATCCCCGCGCGCCGCTCCGCTGGCGGCCCAAAGACGTGCACCCCCGGCACGTCCGCCAGGCGCTCGAGCGCGTAGGCGGCGAGGGCGTGCTCGTGCTCCTCGATCGCCTCCATGCCGATCTCGGTCAGGTAGTCGATCGCGGCGCCCATCCCGACCGCCTCGCCGATCGGCGGCGTGCCGGCCTCGAACTTGTACGGAAGGTCGTTCCAGGTCGTCTCCTCGACCGTGACCTTCCGGATCATCTCGCCGCCGAAGTTGAAGGGCGACATCCGCTCGAGCAGCTCGGCGCGGCCCCAGAGCACGCCGACGCCCGTCGGGCCGCAGAGCTTGTGCGAGGAGAAGGCGAGGAAGTCGCAGCCGAGCGCCTGGACGTCGATACGCCGGTGCGGCGCGGCCTGCGCCGCGTCGACGACCATGATCGCGCCCTGCTCGTGCGCCCAGGCAGCGAGCGTCTCGACCGGGTTGATCGTCCCGAGAGCGTTCGAGACGAGGTTGGTGGCGACGACCTTGACGCGGCCCTCCTTCGCGATCGCGTCGAGCGCGTCGAGCTGTAGCTCGCCACGACCGTCGACGGGAATCGGGCGGAACGTCGCGCCGGTACGCTTCGCGATCTGCTGCCAGGGCACGAAGTTCGAGTGGTGCTCGAGCTCGGTCGCGACGACGAGGTCGCCGGGGCCGAGATTGTCGAGCCCCCAGGCGTAGGCGACGAGGTTCAGCGCCTCGGTCGCGCTGCGCGTGAAGACGATCTCGCGCGTGGAGGCGGCGTTGATGAAGGCCCGCACCTTCTCGCGCGCGCCCTCGAAGCGCTCGGTCGCCCGCTCGGCGAGCAGGTAGACGCCGCGGTGGACGTTGGTGTACGAGGTCTCGTAGAACTCGCGCTGCGCGTCGAGCACCTGCCGCGGCTTCTGCGCGCTCACCGCGGAGTCGAGGTAGGCGAGTGGCTTACCGTGGAAGCGCTGCTCGAAGATCGGAAAGTCCGCGCGGAGCTTGTGCGCGTCGAGCTTGGCCTCTGCTGCGATCGCCGCCTCGACGGCCCCGGCGGCCTTAGCCAACCGAGCCTTCCATCTGCAGCTGGATGAGCCGGTTCATCTCGACCGCGTACTCGAGCGGCAGCTCCTTCGTGATCGGCTCGACGAAGCCGGAGACGATCATCGCGCTCGCCTCCGCCTCGGAGAGGCCGCGGCTCATGAGGTAGAAGAGCTGCTCCTCGCCGATCTTCGAGACCGTCGCCTCGTGGCCGAGGTCGACGTCGTTCTCCGTCGACGTCGATGTAGGGGTACGTGTCGGAGCGCGACTCCTCGTCGAGGATCAGCGCGTCGCAGACGACCTTCGACTTCGAGCCGCTCGCGCCCTTCGCCACCTCGAGCAGGCCGCGGTAGCCGCGCGCGGCCGCCGTCCTTCGAGATCGACTTCGAGGTGATCACCGAGGTCGTGTTCGTCGCGACGTGGACGACCTTGCCGCCCGCGTCCTGGTGCTGGCCCTTGCCGGCGAAGGCGATCGAGAGCACCTCGCCGTGCGCGCGCTCGCCCATCAGCCAGATCGCGGGGTACTTCATCGTCAGCTTCGAGCCGAGGTTCCCGTCGACCCACTCCATCGTCGCGTCCTCGTAGGCGACCGCGCGCTTGGTGACGAGGTTGTAGACGTTGTTCGACCAGTTCTGGATCGTCGTGTAGCGGCAGCGGCCACGCGGCTTGACGACGATCTCGACGACCGCCGAGTGGAGCGAGTCGGACGAGTAGATCGGAGCGGTGCAGCCCTCGACGTAGTGCACGTACGCGTCCTCGTCGACGATGATCAGCGTCCGCTCGAACTGGCCCATGTTCTCCGCGTTGATCCGGAAGTAGGCCTGCAGCGGCATCTCGATCGAGACGCCGGGCGGGACGTAGATGAACGATCCGCCCGACCAGACCGCCGAGTTGAGCGCGGCGAACTTGTTGTCGTTCTGCGGGATGATCGTGCCCATGTACTGCTTGACGATGTCCTCGTGCTCGCGCAGCGCCGAGTCCATGTCGAGGAAGATGCACGCCCTTCGCCTCGAGGTCCGCCTGGAGCTTGTGGTAGACGACCTCCGACTCGTACTGGGCGCCGACGCCGGCGAGGTACTTCTTCTCCGCCTCGGGGATCCCGAGCTTGTCCCAGGTGTCGAGGATCTCGGCCGGGAGGTCCTCCCACTTGTCGACCTGCTTCTCGGTCGGCCGGATGTAGTAGTAGATGTTGTCGAAGTCGATCTCCGCGAGGTTGCCGCCCCAGGTCGGGAGCGGACGGGCGTAGAAGTAGTCGAGCGACTTGTGGCGGAACTCGCGCATCCACGTCGGGCTCGTTCTTGTGCTGCGAGATCGCCTCGACGACCTCGTGCGAGAGGCCACGCCCCGACTTGAAGAAGTAGTCCTTCGCCTCGTCGGGGTTCGAGAACCCGTACTGGTAGTCGGAGCGGATCTCGCGGACGACGTCGGTCTCACTCACGGCCACACGCATCACCTCCGAGCGGCTGAGGGGCACGGACCCACTTGGCGCCCGCCCCGGTCCTCAGATGGACACTTGATCCTATCAGTAAAAACTATTAGTATCATTTTAACTCCGCAGAGGTGGATACGATCTGATCGTGACAAGGACCGCGCCCCAGGCAGCCGCTCAACTCGGCACGGAATTCCACCGAGCTCTGAGCGACCCAAGCCGCATGCGGATCCTCGAAGCCTTACAGGAAGCCGAGGCTCCCCTCGACGCCCGTGAGCTTGGAACGCGCGTCGGGCTGCACTGGAACACCGTCCGCTCGCACCTTCGCGTCCTTGCCGAGGCAGGCCTCGTCTCGGCACGACGCGAGGAGCGCACCCGCCCGGGCCGGCCACGCGTCCTCTACGAGGCCGCGGCCGAGCCGCTCGACACACGCGCGCTCGCCAGCCATCGCCTGCTTGCGCAGGTCCTCGCCAGCCACCTCGCTGGCTCAGAGCGCGACCCGAGCGCTCGCGCCGAGGAGGCTGGACGGGCATGGGGCGCGCACCTCGTCCGCAAGCCGCCACCGTTTGCGTCGATCTCGAAGGAGGAGACGATCGACGAGGTCGTTCATCTCCACGAGCAGTTCGGCTTCGGTCCCGAGCTCAGACGAGCCAAGAGCGGGCAGGAGCTCGTGCTCAAGCGCTGTCCCTTCCAGGAGCTGGCGACGACCTACCAGACCGTTATCTGTTCGGTCCATCTCGGTCTCATTCGGGGAGCGCTGGCGGAGCTCGGGACTGGCGTCGAAGCAGATTCGCTTGAACCTTTCGCCGAGCCAGGCGCTTGCGTCGCCCATCTGACTGGAGTGTGAAGCGTCTCGCGCGCGCGTGCGGGGGTGCCTCCTCCGCCCGCGGCGCCTGCGCGGTGGCGGTGGCGGAGGATCGGGTCGCGGCTCCTGTAGTTCTGGATGCCGTCGTGATCACCTACTTCCTCGGTAGGGGCCAGGGTCTGTGCGGCTCAACCATGCTGTTTCCTGTCCCGCCCGCGACCATCTCCATGTGCTGACGTCAGCGAGGTGAGCATGAAGGAAAGGACAGAGCCGACAATCGCGCCGGAAGAGATCCGTGCGGCTCTCTCCCAGATCAAGGACCCGGACTTGGGTCGGGACATCGTCACGCTCGGCTTCGTTAAGGACCTTCAAATCGAGGGCGAGAACGTTTCCTTCGCCATCGAGCTCACCACTCCAGCCTGTCCCGTCCGCGACCAGATGAAGGAGGACGCGCATCGGGCGGTCCTCTCCCTCCCGGGCGTCACGAACGTCGAGGTCGAGATGACCTCGAAGGTGCGCGGCACTCAGTCGGAGCAGAAGGACGAGCTCATCCCGCTGGTCAAGAACGTCATTCCCGTCGCCAGCGGGAAGGGCGGCGTCGGGAAGTCCACCGTGAGCGCGAATCTCGCGGTCGCGCTGGCGAAGCTGGGCGCCAGGGTGGGCTTGATGGACGCCGATGTCTACGGGCCGAGTATTCCCACCATCATGGGCGCCACGACTCCGCCCACAGCGGAGAACGGCAGCGATCGTTCCCGTCCTCCGCTACGGCGTCAAGATCGTGTCGATGGGCTTCTTCGCGCCGAAAGGAGAGGCCACCATCTGGCGGGGGCCCATGCTCGTCAAGGTGGTCGACAAGTTCCTCGGTGGCGTTGAGTGGGGCGAGCTCGACTACCTGCTCGTCGATCTGCCTCCCGGTACCGGAGACGTCCAGTTGAGCCTCTGCCAGAAGATCCCGCTCACCGGCGCGGCGGTCGTCTCGACGCCGCAAGATCTCGCCTTCAACGTGGCCGAAAAGGCCATCTTCATGTTCACCAAGCTCCGCACTCCGGTCCTGGGGTTGGTCGAGAACATGAGCGGCTTCGAATGCCGGCACTGCGGCCACCGTGAGGAGATCTTCGGCAGCGGCGGCGCCCGCCGATTCGCCATGGCGAACGAGATCCCCTTCCTCGGTGAGATCCCCCTCTCGACGGATATCCGCACGACCTCGGACGAGGGAAACCCCATCGTCCAGTCCATGCCCGAGTCGCCGAGCGCCCGCGCCTTCCTTCGGGTCGCCGAGAACCTCGCGGCGCAGGTCAGCACCCTCACCCTGGGTGGAGTCTCCACCGATCGACCGGAGATCGCGGAGATTACGCAGCCATCCGAGAACGAGGTGCGGATTCTCTGGAAGGACGGGCACGAGAGCATCTACACCGGCTATGCCCTGCGCGTGGGCTGTAGGTGCGCGCTCTGCGTCGACGAGATCTCAGGGAACAAGCGGCTTCGCGAGGAATCGATCAGCAAGGATGTCCGGCCGCTCTCGATCGACCCGGTGGGCCGGTATGCGATCCGCTTCCACTGGAGCGACGGACACTCGACCGGCATCTACACGTTCGAGCTTCTGCGCCAGCTGTGCCCCTGCCCGATCTGCGCAGAGAAAAGTCGAGCACAAACACGATAGAAGCCCTTGGGAACCGAAGACACATCCGCAAGTTCGCTACGGAGGTCGATTCGGTCGTCGTTCCCGGGACTGAGACGCTCAATAGCTGTTCCTTGTCGCCCACCCGCGCCGACGATGGGCTTCGCCACCTCGACTTGCAGCCGATCACGCCTCCCGGCCGTTTTAGGTGCCTTGGATTGCGCCTGTACCGCGAATGTCCAATCCAACAGGCGCCCCGAGCAGGCTCCGCAACGCTGCTGCGATCGCTGGGGCAAGGATGGCCTCCTGAAGCCGGCGACAGGCTCCGGATCTCTCTGCGCCCTGGCATGATTTGCGCAGGATGGATTCAGTTCCGTAGCTCAGACGCGATGATCTCGGCTTCGACGCCCGGATGCGTCGACAGCCAGGCACCGAGGCAGGTTCGAATCTCGAGCTCCGCCTGTCGTTCGCTTGGGGCGCCAGGAAGCAGCACCTGGATCGTGTCCCCGCTGGCCTCGGTGGTAATGCAGCCCCACTCTCGGAAAAACTCGCGGAGGTCGGCGACCAGTGCAGGGTCGCTGAGTCGGATCCACGCCTGGGCAGTCACGTTCTCCTGCCGCGCAGGCGCGCGCATCGCGTAGATGCGCGTGAGCTGCACCTCGACTGTCACGACCCGCCGAGGCCGGCCGCTTTGGCCCGGCCGTGCCCCCCGCAGGCTGCCTGGCACCTCGCGCGCTCGGCCGTAGAGGATCGCGACGGAGCCGTCAGCCCGCCAGGTCGTGAAGGCCACGCGCGGGTTGGCGGCGAGGTCCTGCCGCCGGACGGCGTCCTCGTAGATGCGGAGTCGGAGCATCGTCCCGGCGAGCTCGGCGTGGACTGGGGCGATATGCGGCTGGCCAGCCGGCCCCACCGTCGCCATCGCGACCAGCCGGACGCTCCGCCAGAACTCGACGAACTCGGCCGCGGACATCTGGCGCGCGGGGTAGGCGACCGAGTCGGCGACCGTCGGCGTCGCGGTGCGCGTGCTCCAGTCGAGCAGCGCCTGGAGAGCGCCGAGCTCCGCGGGCGTCGGTTCCGAAGGTGGGGCGGGCATAGGCCTCCTGACCCTTACGCGACTCGGACGCCAACTCTCCCACCTTCACGCGAGGCTCAGCTTCGAGAGCCGCTCCACCTCCGCGGCGCAGACCCGCTCGCCAAGGGCCGTAAGGGTGAACTGCACCGTCCAGCAATTCCTCGACGGGAGCTGCCTGGCCACGCTCAAGGCATACATCACTCAGACCGGCGGCAGCCACACGGCGCCCTGAGGTCGGCGTCGGCCCTCGTGACGTACGAGGTGCGCGAGCGAACGCTGCCCCCTCGATGGTCTATTTGCAGATGCTTCACCATCAACAGCAACTAGGCGCGATGCTCGCGAGCACATGGTAAGGAGGGGGGTGACGGTTCGAGTCCGTCAAAGGGCTTCAGAAAGCCTTGCAAGTAAGCAGGTGGTCTCGCCTGCGATGGCGAACTCGGCGTCTTCGCGGGCCCGTCAACCCTGCTGGGATGCCGCGTGGAGTCGGCGAACTCTGGCCGGAGGGTGCTCGAGACGGTGACCAAGGTCAAACAGGGGCATCCGAGTTCCCGGATACCGGGCGGATCGCAAGTCAGTCACCCACCGTTGGTCAGGAGTCCCGAGCACATCTTCCAGGGCCCTACGCCGTGGGTCGGACGGGCCCGCCGTCGCCGCAGCCAGCGTCTGAGCTCGTCGGCGCCCCAGACGATCAGGGGGAAGGGAAGCAGGAAGGCGATTTCGGTGATGCCGAGCGAGGCGGTGCCGAACGCCCTCTGCAACGGCGGCGCGTAGATGAGGAGCGCGGTGAAGGCGATCTCCGAGGCGATGCCCCAGAGCAGCAGACGGTTCGTGAAGAACCCGACCGAGCGTAATGACGTCCTTTCGGTCCGAGCGGCGACCGCGGTTCCGATCTGGCAGGCGACGATGCCGGCAAAGGTCATCGTGGTCGCCTGCAGGTAGGCGTTGTGGAGGGGGTCGCCGCTCGAGACGTTGTCGCCGGGGCTCCAGCCGGCTCGGAGGAGGACGAAGAAGAAGCCGCCGAGCACGAGTGTGGCTTCGATCAGGCCGAGGAAGACCCAGGCGCGGTACAGCAGCGAGCGGTCGATCACACCGTCGCCGCGGGCGCGCGGCGGCCGGTCCATCAAGCCCGGCTCGGCGGGCTCGCGTCCGAGGGCGAGCGCGGGCAGGATTTCAGTGCCGAGGTCGATGGCGAGGATCTGCAGGACCGTGAGCGGTAGCGGGATCCGACCGCCGGAGAGGGCGAAGAGGAGGAAGGGAACGACTTCGGGCGTGGCGTGCGCGAAGATGTAGAGGATGAACTTGCGGATGTTGTCGAAGACCTGACGTCCTGCCTCGACTGCTGCGACGATCGTGGCGAAGTTGTCGTCGGTGAGCACCATCGTCGCCGCCTCGCGAGCGACTTCGGTGCCGGTCAGGCCCATGGCGATGCCGATGTCGGCGCGTCGGAGCGCGGGCGCGTCGTTCACGCCGTCTCCGGTCATGGCCACGGTGTGCGCCTCCGCGCGGAGCGCGTCGGCGATCCGCAGCTTCGCCTCTGGCGAGCTGCGGGCGAAGATCAGCTCCTTGCCTTCGCGGAGCAGTTCGTCCAGCTCGGGCTCGCTCAGCGCCTCCAGCTCGGCGCCGGTCACGACCTGGCCGCCGTCGCGGGCGATGCCGACCCGGCGTGCGATCTCCGCCGCCGTCGGCCCGTAGTCTCCCGTGACGACGATGATGCGAATCCCCGCCGCGTGGCAGCGGGCGACGGCGTCGGCTACCTCTTCGCGCGGCGGGTCGAAGAGCGCCACCAAGCCGAGCAGGCAAAGCTCGGCCTCGGCATCCTCTCGACGAGCCGGGGGCTCGGCGCCGTCGGGCAGGCGCCGTCGGGCAACCGCGAGCACGCGCAACCCCTGCGACGCGTACCGCTCGAACACCGCCAGCACCTCGCGCCGATCGCTCTCCTCGAGCGGCCGGTGGTTGTCGAGGCCGCCGATGCGCGTGGCGCGGCGGAGAATCTCTTCCGGCGCGCCCTTCGCGTGCACGGTGAGCGTTCCGTCCTCGCGCGCGTCGACCGTGGACATCAGCCGCAGCGTCGGGTCGAAGCGATACAGCTTCTGCCGCCGGCGCTCCCGGCGCCGTGATGCGACGTCGATGCCGATCTCGCGGGCGGCCTCGAGGATCCCGATCTCGGTCGCTTCCCCACGCGACTTGCTCTGTCGGGCGGGATCGACCTCGGCGCTGCTGCACGAGGCGGCCGCACGGCCGAGCAGCGCCAACACCGGGTTCTCGGCCGCGGCCGCCGCGAGGTTGCCGTCGCCCTCGAGGTCGAGTTCTCCCAGCGGCGTCCAGAGTTTGACCGCCCGCATCCGGTTCTCCGTCAGCGTGCCGGTCTTGTCAGTGCAGATGACGTCAGCCGAGCCGAGCGTCTCGACCGCGCTCAGCCGCTTGACGAGGGCGCCACGACGGGCCAGCATCGCCACCCCGACGGCGAGCGCCAGCGTGATCGTCGGCAACAGCCCCTCGGGAACGTTGGCGACGATCAGGCCGATCGCGAAGTTGAAGGCGTCCTGGAGCGGCAGGCCGGCAACGAGCCAGCCGATCGGAAGGAACGCCAGTCCGACAAGCACAGCGACCAGAGCGATCAGCCACGCCACGCGGCGCACCTGGCGCTCGAGCGGGCTCAGTTCGGTCTCGACCCGCTCCGTCAGGGCCGCGATCCGGCCCAGCTCCGTCTGCATTCCCGTCCTGACGACGAGCGCGCTCGCTTCGCCGCCGACACAGGACGAGCCGCTGAACACGAGATCGCGCGCCTCGATCAACGGCCCGGTCGTGTCACGCAGCTCGGCCGAACGGTAGACCGGCTGCGACTCCCCGGTCAGCGTCGAGAGATCGACGTCAAGCGCCCCCTCGAGCAGCCGTCCGTCCGCCGAGATCCGGTCACCCTCCGAGAGCAGCAGCACGTCGCCGGGGACAAGCGTGCCCGCATCGACCATCGCCCGCTGCCCGTCCCTGAGCACCAGCGCCTGCGGCGGCAGGAAGCGCCGCAAGGCCTCGATCGCACGCTCGGCCTGGCGCTCCTGCGCGAATGCGAACACGGCGTTGAGGCAATCACCGCCAAGATCGCGGCGCCGAGTACAGGCGTACCACCGACGAAGGCCAGACCGGCCGCGAGCCAAAGCAGAAGCGCCAACGGGTGGGTGAACTGCTTCGCCAGCTGCCGCGGCCAGCGGACGCCGCCGCGCCGGACGATCTCGTTGCGCCCGTAGGCGACGAGGCGGCGCTCCGCCTCGCGGCTCGAAAGCCCATCCGGACGCGCCCGCAACTCACGCAACAACAGCTCGACTGCTTCGCGTGGGTCATCGACGATGCTCGGCGTATCCAGCAGCAGAGCCACCCCCTGTGGGTCGCTGAGCGGAGCGCGGCTACAGATCGGACCTCATGCGCTCGAATGTCAGCGGCGTACCTCGAGAGTGGCGGTCTCGGAAAGGTCACACATCGGTGCCGCCGCGGATCGGCATCGCGGCTTTCACACAATTGGATCGCGGCGCGGCAGGCCCCACCTCCAGGAAGGCGGGTGGCCCTCCACCCACCGCCAGCACCCCCGGCGGTGTGCCGGTCGGCTCGCGTCCAACCGAGACGACCGTCGCGCGTGCGGCGGCGGGCACGAGCAGGTGTGAGTCGCTGCCCGGCAGCCCACCAAGCGAGCCGAACTCGTCACCGACGACGAGGACGAGCCCCGAGGCTATCCCATTGCGCCAGAGCTCGCAGAAGAGCCATCGCGACCCGTCCGCCTTGTCCGTGAGGCCGATCTCGACGTGCTTCGCGTCGCTCGTCACGCGCGCATCCACGAGCCCGGCCTGGAGGGCCGCCGCGGTCGCGATCTCGACGGCGTCGCCGAGCCCTTCGAGACCTCGGTCGTGCAGCCTGGTCTCAACCGCCGCAAGAAGCTCGGTGATTCGCGCCTTCGGCGGATCTGCCCACTCGGAAAGCGGGATCAGGTCGATCTTTCGGCGGTTGAGCCGCTGCGACACGACGGTCGCGTCGATCCCCCGTCGAGCCAGCTCGGCGACCGTTGCCATGGCAGCTGCGTCCAGCGCCGCGTCCTCCTCGGGCGTCGCCCCTCTTCGAGAGAGCAGACGCAAGCCAGCCTCCTGCGCCTCGAACACCTCCGAGCCTCGGTTGACGCTGAGCAAGACACGTCCCGGGCCGCTCGGGCGCGCGCCGAGCTGCCCGTCGACGTTGTCGACGTGTGTGCCGGTCACGACCGCCAGATGCAGACCCTCGGCGGACAGCTCCTCCACGAGCGTGCGCAGGCGGGTCGCGTCGGCAGCCCGGTCGGCCACTGCCGTCCCGTCCCAGTCGAACACGATTGCCTCGAACCGTCGGTCGAGGCCCGGCAGCGGGGCGCCGGGCAGCGCGCGTCGCCTGGCCCTCGATGCGGTGATGTCCGGCATGCCCGCGGCGGCCGTTCGCGTCACCCGGGGCGGGACGGCGTCAAGGGTCGAGACGCATGACTGCTCACCGAGTTCATGCTCGCAAGGGGGAACGCAACCCACATCGACGCCTGCCCTGATCGAATTGCGGCCTTCTACGCACGTCCTCTCAGCCGCACCCCGGATGGCGGTCGTCGATGGATCGGCGACGCTGTCGGCGAACGGAGGCTGGGATGAGCGTTCCGACTGCCGAGCACACGTCGTGTTGGACGGACGAGTATCTGATCGCCCATTCCGAGGGATACCGCGTCGAGGACGAGCGTGGCGTACACGTCGGCGTCGTCGAAAGCGTGGTGTGGCCCGACGCGGCCTTTGGGGAAGCCGAGGCCATCGTCCTGCGCTGCGCGGACCGACCCGGCCACATCGTGATCCCCTGCGGCGAGATCCGCGAAGTCGAGGCGTGGGACGAGCGAATCGTCGTGCCTGCCAGGGTCGCCCGTCGGCGGGCGACGGCTGCGCCTCCCCCGTTGTCCGCACAGCTGGTCGCGTGACCGGTCGTCGCAAACGCCTGCCTTCTTACCCTCGCGCGCACGCACGCGCACGCGAGGGGCTGATCCGGCGGAGAGTTCCCACCCCAATCGCGATGTTCACGACGATGCGGCTTGGTCCCGTGGCGGCTCAGTGGCCGCCGCCAAGCATTTTGAACGCAAGCCTGCGGCCGAGTTTGCGCTCGAACGCGAGCGTGAACCAGAGCCGCGTCAGGGAGTCGACGAGGTCGAAGGCGTCGACCCCGCCGAGCCAGACTGGCCGGAGTCCCACGTCGGAGATCAGACGCTCGGCGACCTCCTGCGCATGGCCTTCCTCGGCGGCGTAGAAGAGGTCGGCTGCGACCCCGTCGAAGTCGGGGTCGGCGAAGTTCTCCCAGCCGAGCGTGTTGAAGGCGCGCACAGGATGGGCAGCCTCGGGGAGCTCGGCGAGGGCATGGAGCTTGCCCGTGCTCTGGATATCGTTGCTGGCGTCGATCACGACCTTGCCCGCCAGCGCCGTCCCAAGCGCGGCAAGCACCTCCTTCGCGGCCGCTCCCGGGACCGCCAGCAGCACAACCTCCGCACGGGCGGCCGCATCCGGAACCGACGCCGTATCGGGAGCCCCCGGCGAACGGACGCCGTACACGACCTGATGGCCGGCAGTCGCCCACCTCGCTCCCAGCGTGCGGCCGATGTTGCCGGCCCCGATCACCGCAATCTCGAGAGCCTCGACCGGCGTGTCTGACTCGGTGCTATCGATTGTCATCACCTTCCTCCTTACGCGCCGAGTGCTTCCGAACGAGCCGTGCTCGCTGCGCAGCCGAAGCGCCACCTAGAGGCCCGATCTCCCGCGGCTCGACCAGGTGCTCGTTGACGAAGTGGCCCTACCGTCGGCGCTTCGCACCACGAGCGACTACTCGACCTGGTTCGTGAACAAACCTGCAACTGACCTGACTCCCGCTTCGCTTACCCACCGAGGGTGGCACACGAGCGCACCGGCTCGCCTTGATCATCTCGGTGTCTTCCGCCGACCTCGTCGTGGAGGGCGCTGTCGAGGATCGGCGCGGTGACGACGATGCGCCCGACGACCCACATGAAGAAGAGCACAGTCGCAACCACCCCGAGGGCGCCGTAGAGCGACGTCGACGTCTCGAGCTTCGGCCCCAGGAGGTAGACGACGAGGCCATGGGTCACCTGGAAGCCGATCGCGACGAGGAAGGCGCCGGGCAGTGAGCTCCGTCCAGCCGGCGGATCCGTGGGGAAGGCGGAGGGAGACTGCGAGCCACAGCCCGGCCAGCGGGCCGACCATGAGCACCAGGACGCCGAGCTGCTCGAGCTGCGTCCAATCGCGCACCCACCAGGTGAGCGAGACAGCGGCGACGAACACGCACATGCCTCCGGAGAACACGAGCGAGCTCTGCAGCGGCCGGATGCGCGGCGGGGGCTCGTCCCAGACGAGCGAATGGATGAGCTGGAGGGCGCGCGCTCCGGTGTACCCCTCCCAAAGCAGCAGCGGCACGCCGGTGAGCAGGAGCCACCAGGAGTTGGAGTCGGCGGCGCGCGCAACGTCTCCGATCGCGTCCACAACAGCGCCGGGAAGCCCCCCGGTCGCGACCGCGTCCTGCACGTCGCTGGCGTCCCCCAGACCGAGCACGCCCCCGACGATGAGCCCGAACGGCAGCAGCCACAGCAACAAGCGGTAGGCGACGCCGCCGGCGAGGACGCTCGCGGCGACGCCTCGGTTCCGCTCCATGGCCCGGAAGGAAACGGCAACCGACGCGTGCTGCTCGGCGGCACTCCTCGCTCTCTCGGTCCCGGTGGCAATCGTCTCGCGCACGCGATCCGCGAGTCCCCAGCTCGCGGGTGCGTCAGGCTCCCGAGGGCCGGCGTAGTTCCTGTCTGCGGGCTCGCTCATCGGGGCGCTTCGCCCTCAGCGCCTCGCTCCCGCCTCGACGGCCCTTGCCTCGAGGAGCGTCAGCCCCAGGGCCGATACGTGTTGGAGGAGACCATGGAGCTCGGACTGGTCGCGGACCGGCCCGGCGAGCACTGTGTTGCCGTCCTCGCACGTGAGGGTCATGCCCTCGAAGACGACCCCGAGGCTGTCGCTGAGCCCGCCTTCGACGACCAGCCGATAGTGGCGAGTGGGCATGTGCCGAGCATGGCACGGTCGTCTGGCCGTCACACCGGGTGCGCGACGATCACCCTGGTGACTGCTCTTGGTCGAACAGGCCGAGCGCCGTCGCGCGCGCGATCGCCTCCGGCAATGGGCGTTGGCCCCGAGCTTGCGGTAGAGCGCCCGGATGTGGGTCCGGATCGTGTTGGGCGAGAGAACAGGCGCTCGGCGATCTGCCGAATCGACAGGTCGGTGGCGAGCAGCCGGAGCACCGCGAGCTCGGCCTCGGTCGGTGGTTCGAGGAGTTCCCCGCTCTCTGCGCGTGCCCTCGCTGCCTCGAGCTCGACCGCGACCCCGTCGGCCAGCGTGGCAGGCTGTCCCCGCGTCCCCGAGCTCGGCCAGCGCCTCCGCTGCCTCGTGCATCGTCGCTTCGGCCTCGTCCAGGCGTCCGCGCCGTCCACGGACACTGGCGAGCAGGAGGAGCACCCAGGCGTGGTGGACGGTCGCCACCTCGTCTCTGAAGAAGTGCTCCGCGTAGGTGAGCTCCTGCTCGGCGGCCACGAGTTTGCCCTCGCTCGCCAGCACGGCGCCGAGCGAGACCGCCGCGTTGGCGCCGAGCCAGCTTCGGCTGGTCGATTCCGCCGACGATCGCCTTCGCCTTCTCGGCGTGGCCCCGGGCGGCGGTACGCAATCCTTTCTCGACTGCGATGAGCGCGAGCGTCGAGCGGGCGATCGCGTGGCTCGGCCGGCGACCTCGGCATCGGGATGCTCGAGGACGCGCAGCGCAGTCTCCCACGCCTCATCCAGGCTGTTCGCGAAATAGAGGGCGCGCGCGTAGCCGGTCAAAGCGGCGGTGAGGAGCTCGTCTGCACCCTCGCGAGCGAGCTCCACGGCGTGGCGGCCGTCGAGCACCGCCTGGCCGACACCGGCGTCGATCGTGACCGCGCGCACCATGTGTACCGCGACATCCGCGTAGACGCTCGGGCTCGTGGCCAGTGCGGTCTCGGCCAGGTGCAGGAAGCGGCGCTGCTCGATCGTGCTGTGACCGACGAGCATGGCGGCCGTCGCCGCGGCGGCTGCGAGCTCCGGATGGGTTCGCGACCTGGTCGTCGGGCAGCGTGCGAAGCCAAAGGAGGAGAGTGCGCGTCGCTCCGCTTCGGATGAGGAGCAGGTGATACTCGTCGAGGAGCTCCGCGACGGTCTCGTGGTCGCCCGCCGCAGCCGCGTGCTCGATCGCCTCGACCGCCAACCCCCGCAACCTGTAAACCAGGCGGCGGCCTTCTCGTGGATCCGCGCAGCCGCGCCAGGCTCGACCGAGGCGAGGCGAGCGACTGCGAACTCGGCGACGAGCGAGTGGACCCGTAGCCAGCCACCTCGCTCCAGCCGTTGCAGGAACAGGTTCGAGTGCTCGAGCTGGGCCAACAACGACGCCGCGTCGGAGCGATCGAGCACGTCCGCGAAAGCTCGGCGGTGAAGCGGCCCAGCACCGCGATCTCCTGAAGAAACGAACGGAGGTCATCCTCGAGCGACGCAAAGACCTCGGTGCTCAGGTATTCGGCGACGAAGCGGTGCGTGCCGCCGAACTCCCGAACCGCGCGATCGGGATCGTCGACGCTCCGAAGCCACAGGCCGGCGAGAACGAGCGCTGCCGGCCACCCCTCGGTGCGCTCGGTGAGCAACGCGATCTCCTCCTCACCGAGGTCGACTCCGACGTGCTCGACGAGCAGC
>CAVZQZ010000005.1:0-67578 GCA_963777565.1 uncultured Thermoleophilia bacterium | reverse complement strand
GACGTCGTGAAACCGGGTTACGCCGCCCTCGGGATCGGATGACGTCGGAGCTGGGTGCAGGACCAGCGAGCGGGCCGTTCGACGGGTGGGGAGAGCACTAGCCGGATACTCCCTCCGTCATGCAGTCTCGGCGATCTGGGTCCCCTCGAGTGGTAGCCGCACCGTGAAGGTTGTCTGCCCCGGCTCGGAGGTCACCTTGAGGTATCCGCGGTGCTTGTTCACCACGATGCGCCACGCGATGTCCAACCCCAGACCGGTTCCTTGACCGATCGGCTTCGTGGTGAAGAAGGGCTCGAAGATCCGGTCCTTGATGGCGGTCGGGATACCGGGGCCGGTGTCAGCAATCTGGACCGTCGCGTACTCGTCGTCGTGGCGCGTCCGAACGGTCAACGTCCCGTGGGCACCCATCGCCTGCACCGCGTTGTCGACAAGGTTCGTCCACACCTGGTTGAGCTCCGCGGCGTAGGCCGGCACCGGCGGGAGCGTGTCGTCGTACTCCTTGACCACGGTGATGTCCGGCGGGATCTTGCCGGCCATCATGACCAGGGTGCTGTCCAGCAGCTGCCGCAGGTCGACGGTCTGGTGCGGGGACCGGTCCATCTGGGAGTACTGCCTCGCGGCATCGACCAGGGTCGAGATGCGCGTCGTCGAGTCGGTGATCTCCTTCATCAACAGCTCGGTGTCGATGGTGTAGTAGAGCCAGTGGATCGCGCCGGGAAGGGATTCGGTCGGGGCGGCGTTTGCGACCAGATCCAACCAGTCGCCGTCGATCCCAGCCTGCACGAACGTCGGCGCGATCTGGTGCGCCGGCTCGATGCCGTGGTCGGTAAGCCAGTCGCTGAGCTCGTCCTCACGGTCGGCCGACTCGATGGCGGAGAACTCCGGCGCCTCGGCAACCCGCTGGGCGGCCTCGTCCTGGAACTTGATGAGGGTTTGTAGCGCCGCCTCGTCGAGGTGCCCGGCGGCGAGGGCCGCGAGCTTCTCGCGCATCTTGGACACGCGTTGCTGCAACGTCGCGGTGGCTCGCACCGCGGCCGCCGCAGGGTTGTTCAGCTCGTGCGTGAGCCCGGCCGACAGCGACCCGAGTGCGAGCAACCGCTCTCGCTGCGCGACGGTACGCTGCCGTGTGGTGAAGCCTTGGAACAAGCCGCTCAGCAGGTGCTGAGCCATCGGGAACCACTGCTGCATCACGTCGCGTAGCACAGACCCGTCCATCTCGAAGAACTGGCTCGGCTCGATCACCCGGACGGATGAGTCATAGACCTGCGGCACCAGGTCACCCAGGTATGCCGTCCACGCGCCGACGTACGAACCGCGGAAGGACGTGCGGCTCACCTCGACGTCCTCGTCGCCGACCTTGCGGGACATCACGAGAGCGCCCTCGAGCAACACGTAGAAACAGGAGGCGTCCTCGCCCTGACGGTAGAGCCATCCGGGTTCCACCTGGACCACCCTGCCGCGCTCACACAGATACCGCAGCCGATCGTCAGAGAGCGCCTCGAACAGGAACAGCGCGCGGAGGAGTTCTGGTGTGCAGTCGGGAACACGGTTCATCTGGCCTCCAGCGGCTAGAGCTTCTCGAGGAAGCGGTGCACGAGCATCACCGCCATGGCACCCTCGCCCACTGCCGAAGCGACCCGTTTGACCGAGTCGGCTCGGGCGTCTCCCGCAACGAACACGCCGGGGACACTCGTCTCGAGGTGGTACGGGTCCCGGTCCAGGGTCCAGCCGCTCGGCCGGAGCCCGTCCACCAGCAGGTCCGGCTGGAGAGCACAAACCCGTGCTCGTCGCGCATGATCGCGTCGCCGAGCCAGTCCGTGCGTGGCTCCGCCCCAATGAAGACGAACAACCACTGGGTGTCCACTGATTCCTTCTCGCCAGTGGTGGCATCCAGAAGGGTCAGTGCCTCGACGTGGTCTGCGCCGTGGGCCTCGACGACGCTGGTTCCCGTCCGGACGTGGATGTTCGGCGTCGCCTCGATCTGGCTGATGAGGTACGAGGACATCGACTCGGTGAGGGAGGAGCCACGGATCAGCATGGTTACTGACCCGCACCGCTGTGCGAGGTGCAGTGCCGCCTGCCCAGCGGAGTTGGCCCCACCGACGATATAGACATCCTGGCCTGCGCAGCTGATCGCCTCGGTGAGTGCGGCCCCGTAGAACACACCGCGACCGGCAAGCGCTTCGGCACCGGGCGCATCGAGCTGCCGGTAGGCAACTCCGGTCGCCAGGATGGCCGTGTGCGCCTCGATGCGGCCGCCGCCGGCGAACCGGATGACGCGTGCCGCGCCGTGCGTCTCCACGGCGTTGACCTCTCGGGCGCTGAGCACCTCGGCGCCGAACTTGAGCGCTTGGCGGCGAGCGCGCTCCGCCAGCTGAGCGCCGGAGATGCCGTCGGGGAAGCCGAGGTAGTTCTCGATGCGCGAGCTCTGGCCGGCCTGCCCACCGGTCGCTGTGCGCTCTACCAGGACGGTGCGCAGGCCCTCGGACGCCGCATAGACAGCAGCACCGAACCCGGCAGGCCCTCCGCCCACGACGATGACGTCGTAGAACTCGGCAGCGGGATCGGTGGCAAGTCCCACATGGGAGGCGATGTCCGCGTCGCTGGGTGTGCGGAGCACCTCCCCTTTGGGGGTGATGACCACGGGGATGCATCCCTCGTCCGAGACCTCGGCAGCGGCCAGCAGCCGCTGACCCTCGGGCTCCGTGGCGGCATACCAGCGATAAGGCACTCGGTTGCGGGCCAGGAAATCCCGCACCTCGAACGACCGCGCGGACCAGCGGTGCCCGATCACCTTCGTCTCGGGGACGGGCCCGTGCGCCGTGCTGGCCCACTCCTGCAGCAACTCGGTGACGACCGGGTACAGCCTCTCCTCCGGAGGGTCCCAGGGTTTGAGCAAGTAGTGGTCGACGTCCACGAGGTTGATCGCCTGGATGGCCGCATCCGTGTCGGCGTAGGCGGTCAGCAGGACCCGCCGGGCAGAGGGGAAGATGTCCATGGCCTGCTCCAGGAACTCGATGCCGTTCATCTGCGGCATCCGGTAGTCCGCCAGGATCACCGCGACCTGCTCGCCTCGGAGCTTGAGCTCACGCAACGCCTCGAGGGTCTGCGGCCCATTCTCGCCACGGATGACGCGATGCTCGGAGCCGTATTCGCGACGCAGGTCGCGGGCGACCGCCCTTGACACGCTCGGGTCGTCATCGACCGTGACGATCGCCGGCCGACTGAGGCGGTCATCGGGTCTGGGTCCGGCCAACACCACTTCCTTCCCACCCGTCCTGGCGAGCCACCGCAGCTCCTTCGATCCTAGGTCAGGTGTCTGGGGCGGCTCGCCGTACCCACCTCCGCCGGGGGTTTCGATGACGAACACGTCGCCCGCCTCCACCTCCACCGAATCCCGCCCGCCGACCGGCCGCACGGTGCCGTTGGCGCGCTCGATCCACTGGCGGCCGAGTGAACCGGGTGAGCCACCGGCCATGCCGTACGGCGGGATCCGGCGATGGCTGCTGAGCAAGGTGACTGTCATCGGCGTCAGGAAACGCAGTCGACGCCGACCGCCGCAGCCCCCGGCGTGCCGGCCGGCTCCGCCGCTGCCGTGCCGGAGTCTCGTACCCCTCCAGCCGTACCGGGAAGCGCCACTCGAGGACTTCGGGGTCGGTCAGCCGGGAATTGGTCATGTGCGTCTGAACGACGTCGGTGCCGTCGAAATCGGGCCCGGCGCCCGAGCCACTGGCCACGGTCTCGTAGTACTGGTAGCGGTCGTTGCCGAAGGCAAGGTTGTTCATCGTGCCGGAGCCCTCGGCCTGTACGCCGAGCGCGGCGTACAGCGCTCCGGTCACCGCCTGAGACGTCTCGACGTTGCCCGCAACGACCGCAGCGGGGTAGCAGGGCGCGAGCATGCTGCCTTCCGGGATCGTGACGTCAATGGGCTCGAGGCAGCCGGCGTTCAGCGGGATGTCGTCGTCGACGAGGGTGCGGAACACATACAGGATCGCGGCCATGGTGACCGACGAAGGTGCGTTGGAGTTGTCCGGTTGCTGGTCCGACGTACCGGTGAAGTCGATGTGGGCCGACCGCCGCTCGGAGTCGACCGTGATCGCGACGTCGATGACGGCCCCGGAATCGAGCGCGTATCGGTAGGTCCCGCCGTGCAACGCCGCGATCACTCGTCGCACCGCCTCCGCGGCGTTCTCCCTTACGTGCCCCATATAGGCCGTCACCACGTCGAGACCGAAGTCCTCGACGCGCGGGTGGCCACGGCGAAGCGCGCGCTGCATCGCCTTCGTCGTGACACCGGTGTAGCGCTGCGTGGTGGCGAGGCTGCCGTGTCCGAGTATTTCCTGCACCACGCGCAGGTGCGCGCCGTCTCGCCCGTCCGCGCCCTCCAACAGGTGTGTGGCGGTCGCGTGGCGGAGCAGGTGAGGACCGCCCGCCCGGCCGGCCCGGCGAAGCTCCGCGGCGACGACGCGATACACCGCGCTCCCGTCGAGCGGAGCACCGGAGCGGGAGATGAAGACCGGCGCTCGGGACGCAGCGACCGGCCCGCCTCGCGCGAGCCGGGGACGGCCGTCCGACAGCCAGGCCCGCAGGGCGTCGCACGCGGGCTCCGTCATCGGCACCGTGCGTGCCTTGCCGCCCTTGCCGACAACCCGGAGCGTCTCGTGCTCGAAGTCGACGCCCGCCAGCACGAGGTCGCACGCCTCCTGACGCCGCAGCCCGCTGCCGTACAGCACCTCCAGCAGAGCGCGGTTGCGAAGCGCGAGCGCGCGGCGGACGCTGCCCGGGTCCGCGTCGAGGGGATTGGCCATCCCCTCGACCAGCCCCGCCGCCTCGACCTGGGAGAGCCGCGGCACGGGTCGCTGCACCAGTTTCGGCACGTCCACGAGATCCGCCGGCGAGCGATTCGGCGGGTAATAGCCCGCGAGCCATTCGCGCACCGCGATCGTGGCACGGCGCCGCGTCGCCGCCGACCACTCGAGCTCGCGGAAGCACGCGTCGAGCGCCGACGGGCTCACCCGATCCGGTGATTGCACCCCGTGGTCGGCGAGCCATCGGGCGACCCGTCGGCAGTCGCCCAGGTAGGCGTCACGCGTTCGGGGGGCGAGCTCCCGCTGGCGGGAGCCCTGCCGGCCAAGGCGTGCCTCCAGCTCGTGCAGCGACGACTCCCACGGGTCCATTCGTTACTTGTTCGCCACCCCCGACACCTCGACCTCCCCGATGGAGGCCACGTACGGAAACTCGCCGGTGCGCGACTTCGGCAGCTCGGTGATCCATACCACGAGCTCCGAGATCGGCCCCGAGGTGGTCACGGGAATCGTCGTGTCGCCGGTGGCAAGGGACCCCTGGCCAAGCACCGGCCGGCCCCCCGACGTGTCATCGCCCGGCCCGAGGATCTGGACGTTCGCCCCGGGCGTCGTGGACTGGAGGCGCACCGACGTGACCGTGGCGGGCGCGTCGAGGGTGACCTTGAGCCCGACGCCGGGCTTGATTCCACCGAGGTCGGCGGTGGCGTAGGCATCGGTCTCCCAGGCGGTCAGGGCGTTGCCGTCGGTCGCGAGCGGGACGAGGTTGGGGTTCTCCTGGGTGCCGTCACTGCCGAACGGGTCGTGATCGGCGAGCGTGAACGTCAGCGGGCGGTTGGGCCCGCTCACGGCGCCGCCGGTGGCGACGTCGAACGCGCCCAGCTGCCAGGCGGCGGCGGCCCCGGCGCCGCCAAGCACCGCGACGCTCACGACGATCGCGAGGGGTCGGCGGGAACGCCGGGGGCGAACGGCTCGCATCCGCCCGGTTTCCGGCTCGTCGTACGCGACCAGGGTACCGCCGGGGCGCCCCTCCAGCGCGCTCGCGAAAGCCGCCGCGCTTGCGAAGCGCTCCGACGGACCCTTCTTGAGGGCGTGCAGGCACGCCTGCGCGATGTCGGGCGGCACGTCCTTCACGATCCGGCGCGGATCGGGTGGCGTCTCGTACACGTGCTTGGTCGCCACGGCCACGGCGTTGTCGCCGACGAACGGCAGGCGGCCGGTGAGCGCCTCGAACAGCACCACGCCCAGGGAGTAGATGTCGCCGCGGGCGTCGACCTCGCGCCCCTCTGCTTGCTCCGGAGCAAGGTAGTCGCTGGAGCCCATCACGATGCCGGTCTTCGTGAGCCCGGACGTCCCCGGCTCGACGATCCGGGCGATGCCGAAGTCCGTGAGCTTCGCGACGCCATCCGGCGTGACCAGGACGTTGTGCGACTTGATGTCCCGGTGGATCACACCCGCGGCGTGGGCGGATGCGAGCGCCCGCGCGACCTGCGCGCAGATCGACGCCGCCTCGTCGGCCGACAACGGGCCCTGCCGCCGGATGATGGTCTTGAGGTCGCGGCCCTCCACGAGCTCGAACACCAGGAACGGCTCGTCCCCGTCGTGCCCCTGGTCGAGCAGGCGTACGAGGTTCGGGTGCGACAGCCGCGCGACGGCGTGGCCCTCGCGGCGGAAGCGCTCGGCGAGCTCGGGGTCGTCGTGGAGCCGCGCGTGGAGCCGCTTGATCGCGACGGGCCGCTCCAGCACCGTGTCCGTGGCCCGCCACACGGAGGCCATGCCACCCCGGCCGATCAGGCCCTCCAGGACGTACCTGCCGCCCAGCATGGCGCTCTCGACCGTCATGGCGCGACGATAACCCACGACGCGGCGAATCCGGCATCTCCCCGGGTGTACCGCATCGGGCCGCGGGGGGACCGCTCCCGCAACTCGGGCACCTGGCGGTCGGCGGTCGTCACCAGAGCCGCGGGACTTGGCGGCAGCCCCGACCGAGATTCGTTCCGGCGATCAAGACGTGGCCCGAACGGAGCGCCGAAACGAGCTCGTCAGCAGGGGCGCCCCTGATGAACCGGTCGGTGAGTCGCGAATGGTACGACGGCGCCACAGGACTCCGATCCGGTTGGGGGACGCCTCAGGATCGTACCCACGAGGTCCGACGACCCCGGTTGAGGCGGGCGCGCCGTTCGAGTACCCTCCATCGGCCCCGGGGGGATGCCCGAGTGGTCAAAGGGAACGGTCTGTAAAATCGTCGGCTCAGCCTACGGAGGTTCGAACCCTCCTCCCCCCACTCCGACGAGGATGTCGGTACGCCCAGTTAGCTCAGTTGGTAGAGCACTTCCATGGTAAGGAAGGGGTCAACGGTTCGAGTCCGTTACTGGGCTTCGTCCTCCGGGACGACGAGGCGGCGTAGCTCAGTTGGTTAGAGCAGCGGAATCATAATCCGCGTGTCGTAGGTTCGAGTCCTACCGCCGCTACTCACTCTTGCGAGCCGTGGACGGCCGCGACTCGGGTTGGATCGCCGAACCAGGCGAGCCGGGCGCCCGTCAGGGGCCGGTGATGTCCCGGCAGTCGACGAGCACGACCGCTGCAACCGCGGCGGCGGCGCGCCTGTCTCGGAACGTCCACTGACGCACGCCTCGTCACCCAACTCTCGTCCTTGATAGAGCCCAGCAGTGTTCGGGCTCTTCTGGATTCACCTGGGTAGTTGAACGGGGACGCGGCCGCAGGAAGGCCGGCCAAGTTGCCGAGATTTCTTCAGTCCTTCAGGACCGACGAGCGCCCGCCCTTACCGGCGGGCGTCTTCGTTTGCGCCGCGACCACCTCGGCGAAGCGGGCGGCGGCGGGGTCACCCTGCGCGCGTGTGGCAAGGAGCAGGGGCGCGGTGAGCGGCGGGTCGGCGATCAGGTCGATGTAGGCGAGGCCATCGAGGTTGAGACGGCGCATGGACGCCGGAACGATGGAGACACCGAGGCCGGCGGCGACGAGGCTCAAGGTGGAGGGCATGCGCGGGGCCTCCTGGCCCACGTGGGGGCTGAAGCCGGCGGCACGGCAGGCCGAGATCACACCGTCGTACAGGCCGGGGCCGAGGGGGCGGCGGTAGAGGATGAAGGTCTCGGCGGCGAGGGCCGTCAGAGGCAGGCTCGGGGCGGCGGCCAAGGGGTGGTCGGCCGGCAGCACGGCGACCATCGGCTCGTCGGGGAGCGGGGTGAACTCCACGCCGGCGGCCTCGCCGAGGGCCGAGCGGGAGAAGGCGGCGTCGAGGCGGCCGGCCGCCAGGGCGGCGATCAGGTCGGGGGTGCCGTCCTCCGCGAGCGTCAGGGCCACCGCCGGGAACGCGGCGCGATACGCGCGGATGGCGCGGGTGACCAGCGGGTTGAAGGCGGCGGAGGAGGTGTAGCCCACCGCCAGGCGTCCGGCCTCGCCGCGGGCGGCGCGCTGGGCGGCGCCGGCGATGCCACCGGCGCGTTCGAGGACGGCGCGGGCCTCGGCGACGAAGACCTCCCCCGCCTCCGTGAGGGTGACCCCGCGCGGATGGCGCACGAAGAGGGGGACGCCCAGGCGCCCCTCCAGGTCGCGGATCTGGCGGGTGAGCGGCGGCTGCGCTAGGCCCAGGCGCTCGGCGGCGGCGGTGATCGTGCCGGCCTCCGCGATGGCCGCCACGTAGCGCAGGAGGCGCAGCTCGATCATTGCTATACCCGCCTAGTATGGTTCATGCTCTCAGCATATATTGGACATACGGGCCGGTCGGGGCTTGAATCTAGTTATGAGCGAGACCGCCGCCGATGTCCTGACCCTGCAGCTGTTGGAGTGGCTGGCGGCGCGGCCGCGCGGGTACGGCGAGACGATGGAGGCGTGGCGAACGTCCTGTCCGCGCATGCCGGTGTGGGAGGATGCGATCGCCGACGGGCTGGTGGAGACCGTGGCGGGCTCCGACGGGCGCGGCGGCCGCCGGGTGCGGTTGACCGAGGCGGGGCGGCGACGGCTGATGAGCCCATGAAGGTCGCGATTCTCGACGACTATCTGGACACCCTGCGCACGCTCCGCTGCTTCTCGCGGCTGGCGGGGCACGAGGTGACGGTCTGGGGCGACCACTGCCAGGACGACGACGCGCTGGCCGCTCGGCTGGCCGACGCGGAGGCCCTGGTGCTGATTCGGGAGCGCACCACCATCGGCGCGGGGCTGCTTGAGCGGCTGCCGAAGCTGAGGCTGATCAGCCAGCGGAGCGCGTATACGCACATCGACGTCGCGGCCTGCACGCGGCTGGGGGTGGTGGTGTCGTCCGATCTGCATCCGGGCGCGCCGTCCTACGCGGCGGCGGAGCTGACCTGGGGCCTGGTGCTGGCGGCGATGCGGCGGATTCCGCAGGAGGCGGCGGCACTGAGGGCGGGCACCTGGCAGACGGGGATGGGCTCGACGCTGCGCGGCAAACGGCTTGGCATCTACGGCTACGGGCGGATCGGGGCGACGGTCGCCGGTTACGGCAGGGCCTTCGGGATGCGGGTCTGGGCCTGGGCGCGGCCGGCGTCGCTGGAACGGGCCGCCGCCGATGGCGTGGCCGCCGCGCCGGACAGGGCGGCGTTCTTCGAGCAGAGCGATGTCCTTTCCCTGCACATGCGGCTAGTGGACGCGACGCGCGGCATCGTCACGGCGCGGGATCTGGCGCGGATGAAGCCGTCCGCCCTCATCGTCAACACCAGCCGGGCGGGCCTGATCGAGCCGGGCGCCCTGGAGGAGGCGCTGAGGACCGGGCGGCCGGGCGGCGCCGCGGTGGACGTCTACGAGGCCGAGCCCGTCACCGACGCCGGGCATCCCCTCCTGGTCCTCGACAACGCGGTCTGCACCCCGCACTTGGGCTATGTGACCCGGGAGGAATGGGAGCTTCAGTTCGCCGACGTCTTCGACCAGATCAACGCCTTCGCGGAGGGGTCGCCCATCAATGTTGTGAACCCGGAGGTATTGGCGCGCTAGCGTCACCTTCCCCGCAAACCGTGCCTTTCTGGGGGCATCCTCGCTCTGCTGGCATTCACGTGGGTAGGGCGACCTGAGGAGCGGTTTGGGATCTAGTGCGATCCCTGTGGAGGACATCGTCTCCCGCGGCTCTCGGGAGCGACCGTGTGGGCAAGCAGGTGGGCAACTCCCCAACCATTCCCGCTTTCGGCAACTCGCCGGGCACCAACTCCGCGGCTCACTCGGTCTCCACGAGGAGCCGTAACCACGTCCAGGCCGTCACGTTACGTTGTGTTCGGACCCGGCAGCGATGTCCGTTCTCAACGCGGGACGAAACGCGGAGGGGGAAGGCGGGGCGCCATCGGGCGCCCCGCCTCCGGTTAGTGGACGGGGGCCTCGCCGATGGCGAGTGCCTTGGCATCATCGGTCGTGACTGTCTGGCCGCCGATGCCCCAAAGGCCGCTGCCGACCTCTTCGAGGATGCAGACGGTGAGTTCGCGCAAGTTCTCGCCTTCGATGTCGACCATCGCGTCGGTGAGGTGCTTGACGATCTCCTGCTTCTGCGGCGCCGTGAAGACGCCTTCGAGGACCTTGACTTGGATGAGTGGCATGTCGTTCTCCTTTCTGGAACGTTGACTGGGATTCCTACGCACCGGGGGCGGTTCGCCACCGGAGCCCGCGCTCGACGGACGGTGTGAGTCGGTTTCCGGATCCGTTGGTGCGGTTGATGTAGTGCTGGAACATGGGGTTCCTTTCGTGTTTTCAGTGTTTTCAGTTTTGGACGGCTCAGTCCGCTGCGGGACGGGTAATAGATCGCACGATCGGTCGTGCGGTCTAGACACCATACGACCGTTCGTGCTAACTTGTCAAGTGATGGCACCGAATCGATCACGAGTGAGCGACGCGTCTGCGCACAAACTGCGGTCAGATGGCGTGCGGAGCCGAGAGACGATCCTGCGGACCGCTGCGAACCTCGCGACGGTCGAGGGGATCAATGGCCTGTCGCTGGGCCGGCTCGCGGGTGCAGCCGGAATCAGCAAGAGCGGGTTGTTCTCGCACTTCGGCTCCAAAGAAGAGCTGCAGGTGGCTACCGTCGAAACCGCCCGCCGCATCTTCGGCGATATCGTCGTCCGCCCCGCGCTCGCAGAGCCCTCCGGGATCGCGCGGCTGCAGGCACTGACGGATCGCTTTCTCGCCCACGTGGGCGACGGCGTGTTCCCGGGCGGGTGCTTCTTCGCCTCTGTCGCTGCCGAGGTCGACACCCATCCGGGCCCCATTCGGGACCTGGCGATGAACATGGTCTCGGAGTGGCTCGGGCATCTCCGCAAAGCGGTGATGGACGCCCAGGCCGAAGGAGCGATCGACCCGGCAGAGGATCCCGACCAGCTCGCGTTCGAGCTGGACGCCTACCTCCTGCTCGCCAATGCACAGTTCGTCGCGTCCGCAGACGCGGCGTGCCTCGATCGGGCGCGCCGAGCCGTGTCCCGACGAGTCGAGTATTCGGCACCGTAGGGACGGGCGGAGCCCCGACGCGGGCTCGGCCTCGACTTCGTCGCCGTCGAGCACTGGGCCGTCCGCGCCGACCTCTGGCTCGCGATCCAGGCCGGCCTGCTTCTCCCTCGTCCCTGACTTGCTGAGGGCCGACGCTGCACGGTCCCGTGAGATCCGAGCCCGCTCCGGCCCGTCGGGTTCAACGGGCTGCGCCCCGGCGGCGTGCGGACATCACGCCCGTTCATCGGGCGTTTGCCGCCACCGGGCACGAAACCCACCCGAAACCGGCTTTCCCGCATCGACGTCCCGGCCCGACCCGGATGCTTCCGAGGCTGCCGGCTGGGGAGAGTCCTCGCGGCGGACAACCGCATGAGAGCCTTGACGCGGACATCGGTGCGGGTGAGATTGGCCCCGCGCCCGTGCACGCGAAACACGCGGCGATCTGATCCACAGGCGGAGGCCGAGCGGCGTAGGCGTATGGCCCGTCAGACGAGTAGTCAGCCTCAACGGACGAAAGGAGACACCATGGCGATTGGACCGGTACAGCTGCTGGTGCTCGGCTTCGAGCAGCCGGACTTCCATGGCGAGATCATCGAGGAGCTCGAGAAGCTCCGCGAGAGCGACACGGTGCGAGTGATCGACTCGCTCGCGGTTTACAAGGACGCCGAGGGCGAGATCGAGGTGATGCACCTCAGCAACCTCAGCCGCGGGGAGGCGATCGAGCTTGGCAGCAAGGTCGGTGCGCTGATCGGCCTGGGGATCGAGGGCGAGGAAGGGTTCGAGGCGGGCGCGGAGGCCGGCGCCGAGGCCGGGGCCGAGGGCATCGAGGTGTTCTCCGACGAGGATGCCTGGGATGTCATCGAGGAGATCCCCAACGACTCCGCCGCGGCGCTCCTCCTGATCGAGCACCACTGGGCCGTGCCGCTGCGCGACGCGATCGCGCGAGCGGGGGGCTTTCGGATCTCGGACGGGTTCATCAGCCCGCTCGACCTCGTGGAGATCGGTCTCGTGTCCGCCGCGGAGGCACAGGAGCTCCACGCGATCGAGACACAGGCCCAGACACCGGCAACGGGCGCGTAGGCGCCACATTCAGACAGGAGGCAGAGAGAATGATGGGATCACGCAGGGTCGCGCGGCGCACATCCCGCCGCGTCGCACGCCGCCGCTAGCGGCGGATCGGCTCGGTCGGCGTGCACCGCCCGAGCCGCGGTGCACGCCGGTCGAGCCACATCACGTCCTTCGGTCGACGGTCTCGGGATGCGCCGAGTCGTCGCCGGGCGCGACATCGCGCGGCCGCCAGATCGAGGTGGGCGTCGCCGAACACGCGACCCACCATCAGAATGAACCTCAGGAGGGCGGCGGCGCGCCGATGCCGTGCAGGAGCGTGCGCGCGAGCACCTCGTCGGCCACGTCGGCGCTCAGCCGACCCTCGGCGATCGCACGCCGGGCGCCGGTCAGGAGCCCGCTCAGCATGACCAGCACAAGCGCAGGGTCGAGGTCGGAGGCGAGCTCGCCGGCCGCGGCGCCACGGCGGATCAGGTCGAGGAGCGGACGCTCGATCTCCTCGAGGAGCGGTCGCTGCTCCGGGTCGGACCGGTCCGCCGGGGGAGCTGCGACGAGCACCCGGTAGCGGTCGAGCACCCGGAGCAGCGCCGCGATGACCTGGCGGAGTCCCTCCTCGAACCCCGCATCCGGCGCAGGCACGTCCTCGAGCGCGTGCCGGCACTCGCGGAGCGACTGGAGACGGATGGCCCGAAGGAGCTCCTCGCGGGAGGCGAAGTGCCGGTACAGGGTCGCGCGTCCCACCCCGGTCGCGGACGCGACGTCGCTCATGCTGGCGTTGGCGTCGTCGGCCAACAGCCGGATCGCCGCGGTGAGGATGCGCTGCTCGGTGCCGGTGGGCTCCGGCGCCAGGGTGGTCGCGGGTTCGGCCGGTGAGGGGGTCGCGCCGGGCATCGGTTGTGATATTACTCGCGAGACACTCATGTCTCACTCCGATCCCGCTCAGACGTTCCGCCGCCCCGGCCTCACGCTCACCGTGCTGTCGATCGCCTGCGTGGCATACGTCCTGCAACAAACGCTCGTGGTGCCCGCGCTGCCGATCTTCCAGCAGGACCTGCACACCACCGCGACATGGGCGGCGTGGGTGTTCACCGGGTTCCTGCTCACCTCGGCGGTCGCGACCACACCGCTCGGCAAGCTGGGCGACACCTACGGTAAACGACGGCTGCTGGCCGTGGCACTAGGCATCTTCGCCATCGGAACCGTGGCCGCGGCCCTGTCCACGTCCATCGCCACCCTGATCGCAGCACGGGCGCTCCAGGGCGCCGCGGGGGCGATCTTCCCGCTGTCGTTCGGCATCGTCCGCGACGAGTTTCCCCGCGAACGGGTCGGCGTCGCACTTGGCCTCCTGTCCGCAACCTTCGGCGTGGGCGCGGGGATCGGCCTCGTGCTCTCCGGCGTGATCCTGCAGCACCTGAGCTGGCACTGGCTCTTCTGGTTCGGCGCGATGCCCGTGGTGGTCGCCCTGGTGCTCGTCGTGAAGCTCATCCCCGAGTCGCCGGTGCGCACCCCCTCCCGCTTCGACGGCTGGGGCGTGCTCACGCTCTCAATCGGCCTGTCCGCGCTGCTCCTCGCGCTCAGCGAGGGGGCACGGTGGGGCTGGCTCGGCGCGCTCACCCTCGGCGTCTTCGCGCTGGCGCTCGCCGTGCTGGCCCTCTGGGTCTGGGTGGAGACGAAAGTGCCCGACCCCATGATGGACATGCGGGTCATGCGTCAGCCGGCGGTGTTCTGGACCAACGTGCTCGCAATGATGGTGGGCTTCTCGATGTACGCGACGTACCTCCTCATGCCGACCCTCGTGCAGCTCGGGCACGGCCTGCCGGCCGATCTCGCCGCCAAGGTCGACTTCGGCTTCTCGGGCAGCGTCATCGTCGCCGGCCTGTACCTGCTGCCGGCCACCATCACGATGCTCATCGTGGGTCCGATCGGCGGGGCGATCGAGCCGCGCGTCGGCGCACGCGCGCTCACCTTCGCAGGCCTCCTGCTCATCGGGATCGCCGCGCTCATGCTCTGCGTCGCGCACGAGACGGGGCTGGAGATCGCGCTCGCAATCGCGGTGCTGGGAGCGGGAATCGGACTCGTGTACGCGATGCTGGCCAAGCTGATCGTCGACGCTGTCGCCCCGAGCGTGACCGGCGTCGCGATGGGCATGAACACGGTCATGCGCACTGTGGGGGGCGTGATCGGCGGCCAGCTCTCCGCCGCCTTTCTCACCACGTTCACCGTCGCGGGAACCGACCTGCCCGCCGAGAAGGCGTTCTCGCTCACCTTCCTCGTCGCCGGGATCGGTGCCTTGGTCGGCCTCGCGGCCGTGATCCCGATCCCGCGGGGCCCGCACGTCCTCGAGCCGGCCCCCGCCACCGGGAGCGCACCCGCAGGCTGAGACACTTGTGTCTCACACATGTGCTAGCGTGTGAGACATCGATGTCTCAGACCCGTCCTCATCTGCGACGCCGGGTCGGCGTCTCCTCGGAGCATCCCCACTATCGCTGGTGGGTGCTGTCGGTCACGAGCCTCGGAATGTTCCTCGCGACCGTCAACAGCGGGACGCTGCTGATCGCGCTGCCGGATGTCGAGCGTGCGCTCGGCACGTCGCTTCTCACCCTGGTGTGGGTGATCCTGGCGTACATGGTCGCCAGCACCGCCCTGCTCCTCAGCGCCGGGCGGCTCGCGGACCAGATCGGCCGCAAGCGCCTCTACGTCGCCGGTATGGCCGTGTTCACCGTCGCGTCGCTCGGCGCCGGCTTCTCGGGTTCCGGCACCCAGCTCATCCTCTGGCGGATCCTGCAGGGCATCGGCGGCGCCTTCGTCTTCGCGAACTCAGGGGCCCTGGTCACCGACGCGTTCCCGCGCCGCCAGCTCGGCCTGGCGATGGGCACGAACGTCATGGTCGCCGCGATCGGGCTGGTCGTGGGACCGGTGCTCGGCGGCTGGCTGGTGGGCATCGGCTGGGAATGGGTCTTCTGGTTCAACGTCCCCCTGGGGTTCCTCGGCACCGCATGGGCCGCGCTCGCCCTGCGCGAGCTCGTGCGGCGCGAGGACAAGCCGCGCTACGACGTGCTCGGCAACCTGCTCGCGCTCGCCGGCCTGACCGGCTTGGTGCTGGGGCTCTCGGACGCCGGACTGGACGGTTGGGGCGCGCCGATGGTCCTCGCGGGGCTCGCCGTCGCCGCGGTCGCGCTCCCCCTGCTGGTGTTCGTGGAGCTGCGCAGCCCGGCGCCGATGATCGACCTCTCGCTGTTCCGGATCAGGATCTACTGGGCCGCGGCCGCCGCCTCGTTCCTGAACGGGCTGGCCCGCTTCGCGCTCATGTTCCTGTTCGTCTTCTACTTCCAGGGTCCGCAGGGCGACGACCCGATCACCGCCGGGATCAAGCTCATGCCGCTCGCCGCCGGGATGCTCGTGGCGTCGCCCCTCGCCGGGGCGTGGGCCGACCGGCACGGCTCCCGCGCGATGGCGGTCACCGGGATGCTGCTCTGCGCGGTCGGCCTGGCCGGCATGACGACCCTGCAGGTCGACAGCCCGTTCTGGGAGTCGGCGCTGTGGCTCGGGATCGTCGGGGTCGGCTCCGGCGCGTTCAACTCGCCGAACACCAGCGCGATGATGGCGGCCGTTCCGCCGCATCGGCGGGGCATCGCCTCCGGCACGCGCACGATGCTGCAGAACACCGGCGCGGTCATCTCGATCGCCCTGATGCTCATGATCATCACGGCGGTCGTGCCAACCGAGTTGCTGTTCAGCATCTTCAGCGGCCTCACCACCGGTCTGTCGACCGACAAGCTCCAACCGTTCATGGACGGGATGCACCTGGCGCTGTGGATCCTCGTGGCGTTCTCACTCCTGGGAGCGGCCGTGTCGAGCCTGCGCGGCCGGCACGCGTCACACGATCCGGAACGCGTGCCCGTCGGTGAACCCCGGCCGGCGGCAGGCAGCGTCCGAGCCTGACCGTCAGCCGGGGAGCAGACCGCCCCCGCGTCGAACGGCCGGCTGCTCCCCGCCGAGTTTCAGCAGCGTTCCCTCGGATCGAGCCGTGACGTCCGAGCATGCCGCCCGCATCGCGTTCGGTCGGCGATCGTCACGTTCGGGCTGGCCCTGCAGCTCGGGCTCTCGATCACATCCCCCTCCAGGGAGGGGTCGTTCGAGTCGACCCCAGACCGGATCTGGAACTTCTTCAGCTACTTCACCGTGCTGTCCAACGTGACGGTCGCGGCGACCACCGGCCTCCTGGCGGCACGGCTCAACCGTCCGTCGACGCTGTTCCGCACGCTGCGGCTGGATGGGGGTGATCGCGATCGTCGTCACGGGCATCGTCTTCCACCTCACGCTCTCCGACCTGCAGGAGCTGACCGGGTGGAACGCCCTCGCCGACTTCATCCTCCACACCCTCTCGCCGATCCTCGCGGGGCTCGGCTGGCTGCTGCTCGGACCGCGCAGCCAGTTCACGCGGCGCATCGTCCTGTGGTCAATCGTCGCGCCGGTCTGCTGGCTCGTCTACACGCTTATCCGGGGAGCCATCGTGGACGATCGGGCCGGCAACGCTCACTACCCATACCCGTTCATGAACGTCCAGGATCACGGCTATCCGGTGGTCCTCGTAAACTCGGCGATCGTGGCGTTCCTGTTCCTCGCGATCGCGTTCGGCACGCTCGTCCTGGACCGGAGGCTCCCGGGTGTCCGGCCGGCACCCCGCTGAAACGTTTCTTGCGCAGGATTCATTCCCTTCGCCGGGGAAGAAGTCCGCGCTAGCATCGGGAATCCGCCGTCAACTGGATCCCGCAGGCGGCAGGGAACGGACCCCATGAATCGTCGACAGCAACCGGCGATGGGGGCGAGCGGCCGCACGTGAACCGCAACGCCCGCATCGTCCTCTCGGTGACCCTGACGATCTCCGCTGCCGCGGTGGCGGTAGCGGCGTGGCTCGCCCAGTCGGTCGAGGCCCCCGAGCTCGGGCTCTGGCTCGGGCTGCTGCTGGCCGGCGCGGCGATGGAGCTCGCCACGATCCCGGGCGACGACGAGGAGGCCGAGCACCCGTTCAGCCTGGCGTCCAGCTTCCATCTGGCCGCGGCGATCCTCCTGGCGCCCGGCTGGGCCGCGCTCGTCGCCTGCGGCTCGACCTTCCTCGGTGAGAGCGTTCGCCGCCGCTCGCCGATCCGGATCCTGTTCAACACCGGGGTCGCGCTCACCGCCACCCTCGGAGCGAGCGCCGCCTACCACGCCGTGATTCCCAACGGCGAGGAGCGGACGTTCGACTGGAGCATGTACCCGGCCGTCCTCGCGATGCTCTGCGTCTACGTGCCGATCATGGTCATCGCGGTGGAGTCGATCCACACCGCGGTCGCGGGGGAGCGGTGGGACCTGCGCAGCTGGATCCGCCCGCCCGAGCTCCTGGCGTACCTCATGGAAGCCTGCCTGGCCGTGGTCCTGTCGGTGCTGATCGACACGGCGCCCGAGGTCCTGGCGTTCACCGTCCTGATCCTCACCGCGGTGTTCCTGTCGATCAAGCGCCACCGCGACCTGAAGTCGGAGACCCGCCAGACGCTGCGCGCGCTCGCATCGGCGGTCGACGCGCGGGACCCGTACACCGCCGCCCACTCCGAGCGGGTGGGCGCCATCGCCTCGCAGCTCGCCGAGCGGGTGCAGTTCCCGACCAAGCTGGTGCTCGCCACCAGGTGGGCCGGACGCCTCCACGACCTCGGCAAGGTCGTCGTCGACAACGCGATCCTGCACAAGGAGGGCGCCCTCGACGAGCGCGAATGGCAGCTCATGCGCAGCCACCCCGGCGTCTCCGCCGACCTGCTCGAGCCGCTCAGCCTCACCCGCGCGCTCGGTCCGGCCATCCGCTACCACCACGAGCGGCCCGACGGCCGCGGCTACTACGCGCTGCCCGGCGACCGCCTCCCCATCGAGGCCGCGCTCATCGCGATCGCCGACGCGTACGACGCGATGACGACCGACCGGCCGTACCGCAGGGCGCTCTCGCCGGGCGAGGCCCTGGCCCGCATCGAGGCCGGGCTCGGCTCGCAGTTCCACCCGGAGCTCGGGCGCGCGTTCGTCGCGATGATGCGCGGCGAGGAGGTCGCGCCGATCGAGCTCGTTCGGACTCCCCCGGCCAAGCGGTCCCGCCTGCGCCGCCGCTTCACCGACGAGCCGAGCGCGATGGACCGCATGGACGACTGGCCCACGATGGGCGACCTCGCCGACCGGTCCGAACGGATCCCCGTCCCCGACCCCTCGGAGACGCCGGTCCCCTAGGGGAGTCGGGATCGGCAGGGGACATGCTCCCCCTGTGTGAGCCCGCGTTTCCCCGCGTGGGGGCGGGGCACGCTCCGCCCAACTGATACGCTGACGCGGCTTCGGGCGGTGGTCGCCTACGGGCGCTCGAGGGAAGCCGGTGCGAATCCGGCGCGGTCCCGCCACTGTCACCGGGAGCGTCGTCGCTGGGCGCAAAGCCAGCCACTGGGCCGTGAGGCCCGGGAAGGCGTGACGGCGTGACGATCGGAAGCCAGGAGACCTGCCTCCGTCCCGAGCACCGCAAGCAACCTCCGTGGAGAGGGCGTGGTGCGAACTCGAAAATGGCTGGGCCTCCTCCTCGCCGCGACCCTCGCGCTCGGTGCCGCCGGCTGCGAGCGGGTCTCCGACCGGTCGACGGGCGATGCCCGGCTGCTGGTGACACGGGATTTCGGATCCGAGACGCTCTACGACCGCCAGGCGGCCGACGGGGGCTCGGTGCTGGACGCACTGCGCGGCGTCGCCAAGGTTCAGACCGGATTCGGCGGCGGGTTCGTCAACGCGATCGACGATGTGCGGTCGGACACCGGCAGCAAACGTGACTGGTTCTTCTACGTCAACGGCGTCAGCCCGGGACGCGGGTCGGATCAGCAGCCCCTCCGGGCCGGCGACGTCGCCTGGTGGGACTACCGCGCGTGGGCGGGGCTCCTCGATGCGTGGGTGGTGGTGGGATGCTGGCCGGAGCCGTTCGTGCACG
Source organism: uncultured Thermoleophilia bacterium (assembly GCA_963777565.1). Lineage (GTDB taxonomy): Bacteria > Actinomycetota > Thermoleophilia > Miltoncostaeales > Miltoncostaeaceae > CALMEC01. Next base: position 48,294 of record CAVZQZ010000005.1, on the reverse strand, counting down.
GCTATCCGTCCGCGCCGGCGGTCGTGAATGCCGACCCGCCGCTCGACGAGCCGTTGCGCCGCGCCGGCGCCACCGTCGGGACCTCGGCCTCGTCCTGGCGCGTGCGCGTCGGAAGCGATGCGGCGCTCCGGGCCCGCGACCCGGCCTGGCGGCGCGCGATGGCCGATCCGGCCGCGGCCGGACTGACGGTGCGTATCCGCGACGGCCGGGTGTTCGTGCTCGGTGCCGACGGCGCCACACTGCGCCCGGTGGACGCCGCCAGGGCGATCGCGGCGGCGGTCCCGACCGGCGCGACGCCCGAGGCCGGCGGAGTCCTGTTCGCGGTGGCGGGCCTCGACGCGGGCGCCGCCCGCGCGGCGGCCGAACGCATCGCGCGGGATCCAGGCGTGCTGCGAGGCCGCTTCGCCGTGGCTTTCGACGGCGCGGGCGAGCCGGTCGGCGCCGGCGGGAGGGACGGGCTGTGACCGGCCGTGCCCCGATGCCGCTGCTGGTCTTCGGCGTCGCCGCCTGCACGCTCGCGTTCGCGACCGACCAACCGCTGATCCTGGCGGCCGTCGCGGCGGGCGCGGTGGCGCTGCACTTCGCCGCGCGGCGCCGCCGACGCATGTACCTCGTGGCCGGGTTGATCGTCGGCCTGGGGGTGATGCTGCTCAACCCCCTCGTCCAGGCCAACGGCGACCTGATCCTCTTCGAGCTGCCGGACATCCCGATCATCGACCTCCAGGTCACCCTCGAGGAGGTCGTGGCGGGAGCGGCGCTCGGCCTGCGGGCATTCGCGGTGACGGTGCTCCTCGGCGCCCTGCTCGCGCACATCGACCCCGACCGTCTGCTTGCGGCGGCGAGTCGCCTGATGCCCCATTCGGCGCTCGCGGCGTCGATCGCCGCCAGGATGCTCCCAACGCTGGAGCGCGACGCCGTGGCGCTCTCGGAGACCGCGAGGCTGCGCGGCGTGTCGCTCTCCGCCGGGCGCTGGTCCACCCGGGCCAGAACCGCCGGTGCGCTCGCGACGCCCCTCGTGGGCTCGGCGCTCGAGCGGTCGCTCGACGTCGCGGAGGCCATGGCGGTGCGCGGTTACGGCGGCGGGCCGCGCACCCGGATGGCCGAGCCGCCGATGTCCGCGACCGAATGGACGGTGCTCGCGCTCGCCGTCCCGCTCGGCGCCCTGTCGGCGCTGGTGATCGCCGGGACGGTCGAGTCCTTCGCGTTCTACCCGACGCTCGATCCGGTGGTGACGTGGCAGGCCGCCACCGCGGCGGGCGTCGCCCTGGTCGCGATGGGCGCGGCGGCGCTGAGGCTCGCGCGATGATCGTCGCACGGACCGACGAGCTCAGCTTCTGGCCCGGCGCCGCCGCCCGGCCGGCGCTCGACGGCGTGACCCTCGAGATCGCCGCGGGGGAGGTGGTACTGCTCGAGGGACCCTCCGGGGGCGGCAAGTCCACGCTGCTGCGCGCGCTCGCGGGCCTAGTCCCACATTTCCACGGCGGGCGGTTCGCCGGTCGGGTCACCGTGCTCGACCGGGACACCCGCGCCACCCTCCCGGCCGCGCTCGCGACCGACGTCGGCAGTCTGTTCCAGGATCCGGAGACCCAGGCGGTGCGCGCGACCGTCGCCCGCGACATCGCCTTCGGGCTCGAGAACCTCGCCGTCCCCGCCGACCGGATCGGCGAACGCGTCGACGAGGTCCTCACGCTCGTGCGCGCCCGGCATCTGCGCGATCGCGAGATCATCACGCTGTCGGGAGGCGAGCGCCAGCGCGCCGCCCTCGCGGCCGTGCTCGCCCTCCGTCCGCGGCTCCTGCTGCTCGACGAGCCCACCTCGCAGCTCGACGACGCCGGAGTCGTCGCGCTCGAGGACACCCTGCTCGGGCTGGGCGCCTCCGGGGTTGCGATCCTGATCGCCGAGCACCATGCGGATCGCCTCCGCCGGGTCGTGGACCGCACGATCCGCCTCGTCGCCGGCTGCCTCGTGACGACCCCCGACGAGGGGCCCGACGCCGGCACGCCCGGGGGCCTCTCCGGCTCCGACGTGCTCGAGGTCGGCGCGATCGAGGCGCGCTACGGCGACTGCGCGGCGATCACCGCCTGCTCCCTGGCCCTGCCCGCCGGCACGGTCACCGCGCTGCACGGCGCCAACGGCTCCGGAAAATCGACGCTGCTGCGGGTCATCGCCGGACTGCACCCCGCCCATCGCGGACGCGTCATCGTGGCGGGCCGCGACGTCACCCGGCTGCCCGCCGAGGCCAGGTTCCCCGAGGTCGGCTTTCTCCCCCAGGACGCCGGCCGGCGCCTGCTGCGGGAACGCGTGGACGACGAGATCGGCTCCTCGGCTCGTCACCTGCCAAGGCCCGCGCGCGAGGAGCGAGTGGCCGCGGTCATGGCCGAGCTGGACCTGACGCACCTCGCGGCGGCCCATCCGCTGGACCTCTCCGTAGGGGAGCGCGAACGGGTCGCGCTCGCCACCGTGCTGGCCGGCGGCCCGCGGGTGATCCTTCTCGACGAGCCGAGCCGCGGGATGGACCCCGCCCGGCGGGCGATGCTCGCGGATGCGCTCAGGCGCCGTGCGGCGTCCGGAGCGGCCGTGCTCGTCGCGACCCACGACCGGGCGTTCGTCACCGCGGTGGCCGATCGCCACCTTGAGCTGGTCGAGGGGCGCGTGCTCGACCGCACGGTGATGGTGGGCCGGTGAGCGGCGCGCAGCTCGTCGTCGCCTGCGTGCTGGCCATCCTCGCTGTCGGCCTCGTGCTGACGGAGCGCGGGCCGGCCGATCCGCGCCGCCTGTCCCTCATCGCGGCGCTCGCCGCGGCCGCCGCGGCGGGCCGGGTGCTGTTCACAGCCGTACCGAGCGTGCAACCCGTCACGGTGATCGTCGTGGCCACCGGCGCGACGCTCGGCGCCCGCTCGGGATTCGCCGTGGGCGCGCTCGCGCCACTCCTGTCGAACATGGTCCTCGGCCAGGGGGCGTGGACCCCCGCCCAGATGACGCTGTGGGGTCTCGCTGGGCTCACCGGCGCGGCCCTGCCATGGGTGTGCAGGCGTCCGGCGGGTCTGGCCGCGGTGACGTTCGTCTGGGGATGGCTCTTCGGATGGGGCATGAACCTGTGGGAGCTGGCCACATTCGGTCCCGAGGTCAGCCTGGACGCGTTCGCGGCGAAGGCTGCCACGAGCGCGTGGTTCGAGACGGCGCACGCCGTCGGCAACGTCGTGTTCGCGCTGACGGTGGGGCCGGCGCTGGTGCGGCTCCTCCTGCGCTACCGGGCGCGCGTTGACGTCCAGATCGACTGGGGGTCGCCCGAGCGCGATCCGGTGCCGACGGCACCGCTGCAGTCCTAGCCGCGGGCTACGCCGAGGCGAGCTCGCGCGCGCGGGACAGCAGCCGGTCGGTCGCGAGCTCCGCGCGCTTGCGCGCCGCTCCCGACCAAGCGCGACCGTCGGTCGCGGCGGCCCGCGCCTCGTCGACCATCCCCTCGATCTCGTGGGGTGTCGCGGCGCCCAGCTGCGTGCGGGCAGCCAGACACGCCAGCGGATCGAGCGCGGCCAGCACCGCCGCGTCCGAGATCGCCACGGTTGCGCCGAGCACCTCCTGGGCCTGGTCGCGCAGCAGCCCCGCCGTGAGGTCGGACGGCGGGCGGCCCTCGGCGACCAGCGACCGGACCGCGCGACCGACGATCGTGTGTGCCGTGCGGTAGTCGAGGCCCGCCTCGACCGCCACGACGTCCGCGACGTCCGCCGCGACGGTGAATCCCTCGCGAGCGGCCTCAGCGAACCGCTCGGGGTGGAGCGTCATGCCGGCGACCACCCCGGCGGCGAGGCGCGTCGCGGCGACGGCCTCGTCGAGGAGACGCGGGATCGCGCCGTTCAGCACCTGGTAGTGGTCGGTGCGCGCCGAGCCCGTGTGGAGCGCCACGAGGATCGACGAGACGGTGCCCGCCGCCTCGGCCGCACCCGCCCGGATCACCGCGAGCGCATACGGGTTCTTCTTCTGCGGCATCAGGTCGCTCTGCCGGCTGTGCGCGTCGGACAGCTCCACGGCCCCGAACTCCCGGCTGCACAGGATCTCGAGGTCCTGCGCGAGCTGTGAGAGCCCGGTGAGTTCGATCGCCACCGCAGATGCCAGCTCGGCGTACCCGTCGGCGGCCCACATCGCGTCCTTCGTGTGCCGCACCACCTCCTCGCATCCGAGGAGCTCGGCCAGCCGGACCCGGTCGATCGGCCATCGCGACCCGGCGCTTCCACCCACGCCGGCCACCGACGCATCGAGCCACCCGTACACCCGGCGGAGCCGGCCGGCGTCGCGCAGCAGCGGCTGCGCGGCGCCAAGCAGGAGATGGCCGACGGTCGTCGGCTGCGCCGGCTGCAGGTACGTGTAGTCGGCCGCGAGGTCGCCCGCATGCCGGTCGGCCTGCTCGGCGAGCGCGCCAGCGACGTCGAGGACCGCATCGTGAAGGTCGAGCGTCCGCGTACGGGCAACGAGCCGCAGCGCGACGCGGAACGCCTCGCGACGCGGGCGGCCCGCGGTGAGCCAACCGCTCGCCGCTGCGCCGACTCGCTGGCGAAGCTCGTGCTCGCGCGAGTTGAAGGCGTCGCCGCGCTCGGGATCCCACGGGAAGTCCGACGGGGGGATCTCGTGGAGCTCGAGGAGGCCCGACAGCAGCCTGGTGGCGATCTGCCCGTCGACCGCGCCGCCCTCGATCAGCGCCACCGCGTGGGCCAGGTCGGCCACGGACAGCGCGGGAGCGAGAAGCGGGGCCTGGGCGATCTCCACGCGGTGACCGGCGGCGACGAGCTCGGACGACGGTCCGCCGACCAGGCGCCCGGTGCGCCCGAGGTTCTCGCCGCTCACCGCGGGTCGCTCACGACCTCGTAGCCCGCCTCGACGATCGCCGCGACGACCTCCGGTTGCCCTGCGGAGCCCTCGACCTCCACCAGCTTCCGCTCGATGTCGACGGCGACTCGGGCGACCCCTGGAACACCGGCCACCTCAGCCTCGATCGCCTGCTTGCAATGCGCGCAGCTGATCCCGGGGACCTCGAAGACGTGATGCATGAGTCAAGTGTACGGCCGCATCGGACAGACCGTCCGTGTACGCTTACCGCGTTCGGCCGGCTCGACGCCGGTGTGTTGACGACGAGGTTCGTACGTGAAACGTCTTTCCCCCTTCATCCTCTTCGTGATCGCGGTGCTCACCGCCCTTCTGATGTGGGTGGGCATCGCGGAGCGCGACGAGGTCGGCCCGGTGCCGATCATCCTCGCATCCATCTGGGCCGTGTTCGTGCTGGCTTCGGTCCCGAAGATCTTCAGCCGGGACGACTCGCACTGACGCTCACCCAGCCGGCCCCCGGGCGACGTCGATGACGACGGAGCCGGCGGCGAGGTCCTGCCACGCCCGCCGGCGCCGGTCGCGGAAGTACCACAGGTAGCCGACCGGCAGAACCCCGCACACCACGTACTTCACGAGCCAGCGTACCGCCGAGCGCCCGAGCCCCATCCGGCCATCGCTGTCCGCGGGTAGAACGCGGATGCCCGAGAGCAGCTTGCCGGGTGTTGCTCCGGTCCGCGCCTCCGGGACGATGCTCCAGACGATGCCGACGATGAAGAACGACGCGAGCGCCGGCACCCACCCGCCCAACAGCTTGCCCACGAAGTACGGCACGAGGATGAGGGGAACGGTGTCGACCACCCAGGCCGTGGCGCGGACACCGAAGGACGCGTAGCACGGTTCCGTCATGGCGGGTCGGCCTTGCGCGGGCCCCGATTTCCCGTCGGCCGCGGTCGCCGCGATCACGGACCGCCCGTGAAGCTCGGCGGGCGGCGCTCCCGGGCGGCGGCGAGCCCCTCCGCGAGGTCGCTCGAGCCGAACGCCCGCACGCGCCACTGCTGCGCGCGCCCGTCGGCGGAGTCGTCGTCGCCGATCGCGCGCAGCACGACGCGCATCCCCTCGACCGCGAGCGGGGCATTCGCCGCAACCGCCGCCGCGGTCCGGGTCGCGAGCGGCCAGAGCTCCTCGGCCGCGACGACGTGGTTCAGCAGGCCGATGTCCAGGCCGTGGCGCGCGTCGAACGCGCGTCCCGTCAGGAAGATCTCGCGCGTGCGGGCCAGGCCGATCTCGGCGGTGAACCGCCGGAGGCCCTCGGCCGTGTAGACGAGACCCAGCCGCGCCGGCGGCATCGCGAGGCGGATGCCGTCGCGGGCGATTCGCCAGTCGCACGCCATGGCCAGCTCCAAGCCGCCACCGATCGCGTCGCCGTTGAGCACGGCGATCACGGGGAACGGGGCCTTCGTGATCGCGGCAGCGGCCGCGGCGATGCCGCGCTCGATCCGCTTGATCCGCTCCACCCACTCGGCCGGGACCTCCTGACCGAGCTCGGCACCGCTCGAGAAGTGGCGGTCGCCGTCACCGGTGAGCAGGGCCACCCGGGCCGACTTCGCCGCGGGCCCGTCGAGCACGCGGACGATTCCCTCGAGCATCCGCTCCGTGAGGGCGTTCGCCCGGCCCTCGTGCACGAGCCGCAGCACGAGCACGCCGTCGTCGAGCGTGTGCTCGACGCGGTCCGGCAGCGGTGGCGGGGCGCCCGTCGTCACGTCCGTCATCTTGCCGGAGTCCGGCGGGGGACGTCGACGCGGCGGGCAACGTGAATGTGATGAGGGTTCGTTGTCGACGACCAGGACGATTCGCACGGCCCCATTCAACTCGGTGGCTGCGGCGACATGGGCGACTGCCATGGACGGAACCTTCGCGGACGGACAATGCGTGGATATTCGCAAGTCCTTACATACCGCTTAACACATGTTCGCCCGTCACCAACGGCGCCAGGGCACCCGGAGGTGAATGCCTCCCGGAGGACCGGGGGCTGTGCGGGTGTCCTACCCAGCGGACCTCGTACATCTGATCGACGATCTCGCCTTTGGCAAAGTCCACCTTGCCCTTCTGGACGGCTTGAACCTTGTTCAGCCAGAGGTCGCGGGGATCCCCGGTCTCGAGACGCGGAGTGCTGTAGATGGGCCCGGGCGCCTCGATCCCCTGGGAGATGTCACAGCGTCCGTGGTACTGGACGAAGATGATCGCGCCGTCGTCGCTCTCGAGGGTGGCGCGTAGCTCCGCCTGGCTCGCGGGGGCGAGTGGTTTCATCAATCGCGATTGCCATGATCACTCCTTCCTCGTCGCTCTGTTCGCCGCTCGCGGAGAGCGGTACTGCCCAGGAGATTCCTGCCCTGGATATCAGTGGTCCTGAAGCCGACGGTACTGCCGTCGATCATTCCGGTCGACCCGGACCGTGGGGCCTGTTCAGTCTCTCGATTTACATGCACCGCGAGCGAGGACCCCCGCGTGGCTAGGATCCGCCCATGGCGTACCGAGTACTTCCGGCGGACGAGGCGCAATGGCGGCCGTCGAATCAGATGAAGGTCGAGAACACCGACCTTGCGAAGCAGCTCGGCGCGCAGACGCTCGGGGCGCGGTACTGGCGGCTCCGGCCGGGGCAGGCGTCGACCAAGCACCGCCACCGCACCCAGGACGAGCTCTACGTCGTCCTCGAAGGGACCGGCCGCATGCGCATCGACGAAGAAGTCGTCACCCTCCCCCCGCTGTCGACGGCGCTCGTCGAGACCGAGCACGTCCGGCAGGTGTTCAACGACACCGACGCGGACGTCCTCTGGCTCGTCGTGGGCGCCCCGCCCGAGCCTGCGAACACGCTCGAGATGACCGCCGACGAGCTGGCGCGCCTCTACCCCGACGGTCCGAAAGCGCTGCCACCTGAGCTCGGCGGGGGACAGGCACCGTGACCGAGGGCGTACAGGTCACCCGACTCGACTTCGCGCCGCCGGAGCGGTTCCAGCTCCTGCGCCGTGAGCTCGGCGTCACGACGCTGGGCCTGAACCTCATCGTCCTCAAGCCGGGGCAGCGGGGGCGGATTCACCGGCACGAGCACCAGGAGGAGGTCTTCATCGTGCTCGGTGGCCGGCTCTCGCTGATCGTCGACGGCGAGGAGCGCGACCTCGAAGAGCGCGACGCCGTGCGCGTCGCCCCGGACGTTCGCAGGCAGCTCGTGAACCGCGGTCCCGATGACGCCGTCATCCTTGCGCTCGGATCCGCGAACCCCCACAACGGCCGCGACGGCGTCGCCTACGCGTCGTGGGACACCGACGAGGGGACCGCCCCCCAGGAGACTCCCCTCCCCGACGACCTCCCCGAAGGGGAGCTGCGGGCAAGGTAGCCGCGCTTGAGCCCGTTTCGGAACAGGGTGCGGTTGTCCGGCAGCGAAGACCGAGCTGGGCAAGGCGGCAGGAGAGGTGGAACGAGCGGCCCTATTGCCCCGATCCGGAGTTCCCCTGTGCTTCCGGCCGCCGGCGATCAGGCCGGGCGCTACGCTCCGAGCTCCGCGAGTTCGAGCACCCGCGCGATGAGGTCGTCGAAGCTCATTCCCGCGGCCTCGGCGGCCTTCGGCAGGGCGCTGGTGTCGGTGAGCCCGGGGATGGTGTTCAGCTCGAGCACCCACGGCTGGTTCTCGCCGTCAAGGATCATGTCGACCCTCGCGAAGCCGCGGCAGCCGAGCGCGCGGTAGCACTCGAGGGCGATCCTCACGACCTCGTCGGCGACACCCGGCGGCAGCTCGGCCGGCGCGCGCAGATCGGTCGCGCCCGGCGTGTACCGGGACTCGAAGTCGTAGAACTCGCGTCCGAGCGGGATCGCCTCGACCACCGGTAGCGCCTCGGCGTCCTCGTTGCCCACCACCGAGACCGCCAGCTCCCGGCCCGCCACGTACCGCTCCATGAGGAGACGGTCGTCGTAGGCCAGCGCGGCCATGAGCGCGCTCGGGACCTCATCCGGCTTGTGGGCCAGCCGGATGCCGAGCGCCGAGCCTCCCCGGGCCGGCTTCACGACGAGCGGCAGCCCGAGGCGGGACTCGATCTCCGCGAGGGCGTCGGCGGCCCCGAGCTCGCGGAAGGCCGCCTGGCTGAACGCGTACGACGCCGGCGTGGGGATCCCGGCGGCCGCGAACTCGGCCTTCGCCACCACCTTGTCCCAGGCTCGTTCCGACGCCGACACGCCCGACCCGGTGTACGGGATGCCAAGGATCTCGAGCAGCTCCTGCACCGTCCCGTCCTCGCCGCCCTGCCCGTGCATCGCGATGAACGCGGCGTCGGGGCGCTCCGCTCGAAGCGTCCGCACCAGCTCGCGGTCCGCGTCGAGCGACAGGACGTCGTGGCCGAGCCGGCGAAGCGCCGCCTCGACGTTCGCCCCGCTGCGCAGGCTCACCTCGCGCTCGAACGAGCGCCCACCCTTGAGCACCGCAACCCTCATGAGCCGGCGATCCCTTCATAGAACTCCGTCATCTCCCGCACCACTGCGCCGAGGCGCGCGATGCCCTCGCTGATGAGGTGGGACGGCATCGCGGAGAAGTTCAGTCGCATGGCGCTCTGGCCGTCGCCGTTCAGGAAGGCCGCCGCGCCGGGGACGAACGCCACGTTCTGGTCGATCGCCTTCGCGAGCAGATCCTCGGTGTCGATGTACGGCGGGAGCGTCGCCCAGACGAACAGGCCACCCCGCGGCCGCGTCCACGTGGCCGACGCCGGGAACTCCTCCGCCAAGGCGGTGAGCATCGCCTCACGTCGCTCACGGTAGATCTCGTTGACCCGTGCGACGTGCTCGCGCCAGTCGTAGCGGCGAAGGTACTCGAGCACGAACCGCTGATTCAGCGTGCCGGAGCAGAGGTCCTCGCTCTGCTTGCCGAGGTTCATCTTGAGCAACACGGGGGCCGGGGCCGCCACCCAGCCGACGCGCACGCCCGGCGCGAGGATCTTCGAGAACGTCGACACGTAGATGACCCAGCCGCGTCCCTCGTCGAGCTCGTACAGCGACGGCAGCGGCTCGCCGTCGAACCGGATCTGCCCGTAGGGGTTGTCCTCGACGACCATCAGCTCCCGCTCGTGCGCGATGCGCACCAATCGCTCCCGGCGCTCGCCCGACATCGTGACGCCGGCCGGGTTGTGGAAGTTCGGGATCGTGTAGAGGAGCTTCACCCGCTTGCCGGCGGCGGCGAGCCGGTCGAGCTCCGGCTCCAGCAGGTCGACCTGCATGCCGTCGTCGTCCATCGGAATGTGCACGACGTCCGCCTCGTACGTCGTGAGCGGCGGCACGGCCCCGAGGTACGTGGGCCCCTCGGCGATGACGACGTCGCCGGGGTCGATGAAGGTGCGGATCGACAGGTCGATGCCCTGCTGGCCGCCGCTGGTGATCATGATCTGGTCGGCGGTCGCGGTCGCCCGCTCGTGCGCCATGATCGTGACGATCCATTCCCGCAGCTCGCGGAGGCCCTCCGTCGGCCCGTACTGCAGCGCCGACGCGAGGTGCTCGCGCTCGACCGCCTTCATCACCTCGGCGAAGACCTCCGGCGGAAACGACGCCGTGTCCGGGAAGCCGCCCGCCAGGGAGATCACCTCCGGGCGTTCCGCGAGGGCCATGAGGTCCCGCATCGCCGACGACTTGCTCTTGGTCGCGCGAACCGCGAACCGCGCGTTGTAGCGGTCCGCGTCCTGCGGCGTCACCTGGCTGTGGGTCTGGCGTGCGTGGTCGGTCGCCACGGTCATCTCCTGCTCGGGCGGAATGGCCGATAGTAGAGGGACCCGCTCGGGAGAGCGAACTCCGGGGCTTTGGTAGCATCGACCACCGTGGCCGTGAACGAAGCTTCCCCCGCCACGCGCCCTCTCGCCAAGGTCCTCGCCTTGCCCAACCTGCGGCGAACGAGTCCCGGTGCCTGGGCGCAGCTCATCCGGTTCTGCCTGGTCGGCACGTCCGGCTACTTGGTGAACCTCGGGGTGTTCTCGGTGCTCTTGAAGGGCTTGGGGGTGCATTACGTGGGTGCGGCGATCGGGGCCTTCTGCGTTGCGTGGACGACGAACTTCGTGCTGAACAAGCATTGGACCTTTCGCCGTCACGGCCTCTCCACCCTCCAGCAGGGGATCCGAAATCTCGCGGTGAGCCTCGTCGGGCTCGCGCTCAACCTCCTGCTTCTGCACCTGTTCGTCACCGCCGGGATGGCCGAGATCCCCGCTCAGGCGGTCTCGATCGCAGCGGTCACGCCGATCAGCTTCCTGATCAACCGCCGCTGGTCATTCCGCTAGCGCGATGAGCCGGGCCCGCCGTGCCGTGCTCGCCGCCGCGCTCCTGCTGGCGATGGCGGCCGGCGCCGCGGTCGCCGCACCGCAGACTCCGGTGCAGGCGCTCGGACCGGAGGCGTCGCCCGCGCTCGCGACGAGCACCCAGCCGCGGATCACGTCGGGCTCGGGTGAGCTGACGTCGAAGCGCGCGACCGCGATCGCCGGGACGTCGAAGCGCCTGCGGGACTGGCTCGCCGACCATCCCGCCGCCCGCACCTCGGCGACCCGCGACACCCAGAAGAACCTCTGGAGCGTCGACTTCATCGACGCGAAGGAGCATGTGCAGGCCGAGGTCTTCGTCGACGACGCGACCGGCGCCATCACGGAGACGCGAACCGGTCCGCAGGTCGCCTGGCAGATGGCGCGCGGATACAAGGGCGCGTTCGGCCGGGCGGTCACCGAGCCGCAGATCTGGATCCCGCTGCTCGCGCTGTTCCTGATCCCGCTACTGCGATGGCGGCGCATCGTGTCGTGGCACACCCTCGATCTTGCGATGCTCGCGGCCTTCAGCGTCTCGCTGGTGTGGTTCAACCGGGGCGAGATCTTCACGTCGGTTCCCCTCGCCTACCCGCCCATGGCGTACCTCGCTGCGCGGCTGTTGTGGATCGCGACCCGGCGCGGCCCGCAACCCGCACCAGTGGACGAGGCGGACGCCGTGCCCATCCCCGACGAGCGGCCGCGCCGCCCGCGCCTGGCGTCGTGGTGCCCCACGTGGCTGCTGGTGTGCCTGATGCTCGTCGCGGTCGGACTGCGGATCGGGTTGAACGCGTTCGATGCGAACGTGATCGACGTCGGCTACGCCGGCGTCATCGGGGCGGACCGGATCGCCCACGCGGAGACCCCGTACGGGACGTTCCCGGGCGACTGCGGGCAGTGCGACACGTACGGTCCGGTGACCTACCTGGCCTACGTGCCGTTCGAAGCGGCGTTCCCGTGGATCGGCAGGTGGAACGACCTCCCCGCCGCGCACGGCGCGGCGGTCCTGTTCGACCTGGCGGCCCTACTCGGAATGCTGGTGCTCGGCTGGCGGCTGTCGGGGCGGCGGCTCGCGGCCGGCCTCGGGCTCGCATGGGCGGCATTCCCGTTCACCGCCTACGCCCTCGAGAGCAACTCGAACGACTCCCTGATGGCCGCGTGCCTCGTGTGGGGGCTCGTCGTTGCACACCGGCCGATGGGACGCGGCATCGCGCTCGGCCTCGCCGTGCTCAGCAAGTTCACGCCCGCGATCCTGCTGGTGCTCTGGGGCCGGCATCCCTTCCCGCAGCGCGCTCGCGGCCCCGGGCGCGTCCCGGCCTACGTCGCTGGCCTCGCCATCGCGACGCTCGCCACCGGCTGGGTCGTCCTGCTCGACGGGAGCGACGGCCTGCGCGCGTTCTGGTCGCGCACGATCGGCTTCCAACTCGACCGCGAGTCGCCGTTCTCGCTCTGGGGCCAGTACACGTGGCTTCGTCCGCTGCAGGTGGCGCTCGGCGTCGCCGTGCTGCTGGCCGCGGTCGCCGTCGCCCGCTGGCCGCGGCGGCTGGACTTCCGCGGCTTCGCGGCGCTGTCCGGAGCGCTCATCCTCGGCGTCCAGCTGACGATGACCCACTGGTTCTACCTCTACATCCCGTGGTTCCTGCCGTTCGCGCTGGTGGCGATGGTGCCCGAGTGGCCGGCCCGCATCCGTGCCCACGCGCCCGTCGCCGCAACCGCACCCGCGCCGCACCCGGTGGCCGCCGAGGTCGCGGTGTGAGCGCTCGCCGGGTGCTGCCGGCGGCGCTCGTCGGCGTGGCGATCGTCGCCTGGGCGATCGCGGACACGTGGGATCTCTACCCGCATCAGCACATCACGGACCTTCCGGTCTACCAGGACGTCGCCCGGGCGATCACCGGCGGAGACGTCCCCTACCGCGACTTCCCGTTCGAGTACCCGCCGCTCGCGGCCGGGCTGGTGACCCTCGCCCGTCTGCTGCCCGTGTCGTACGGGGCGGCGTTCTCGCTGATGATGCTCGCCGCGCTCTGCGCGACGGTGCTCGGCACGGTCGCGACCGCCCGGGGCCTCGGGATGAGCGTGAAGCGCCAGGCGGCGGCGGGCCTTGCCGTCGCGCTCGTGCCTTTCCTCCTCGGGGACTTCGTGGCGACGCGGTTCGACCTGGCCGTGGCGGCGCTGCTGGCGTGGACGCTCTGGGCGGCGGTCACGTGCCGGTTTCCCCTCGCGTGGGCGCTGCTCGCATGCGCGATCGCGTTGAAGCTCGTGCCGATCGTGCTTGTTCCGCTCCTGGTCGTCTGGCACCGCCGCCATCGCAGCACCCGGTGCACCGTCACGTGGGCGGCGATCGCCGCCGGCGTCGTCGCGGCGACGTTCCTTCCGTTCGTCGCCCTTTCGCCCGAGGGCGTCTGGGACATGTTCTCCTACCACATCGACCGGCCGCTGCAGATCGAGTCGCTCGGCGCGGGCTACCTCCTGGGGCTGCACGCCCTCGCAAACATCGTCCTGCGCGTCGACGACTCGTTCGGAAGTCAGAACCTGATCGGACAGGGTCCCGACGTCATCGCGGCCGTTTCGACGGCGCTCATGCTCGTCGGCATCGCCGCGGTGTGCGCCACCGCCGTCGTCCTGTGGCGCCGGATCCCCCGGCCCGGCGGAGCCCAGCTGTTCGTGACCGCGTGCGCCGCGACGCTCGCGGTCACCTTCGTGGGCGGCAAGGTGCTGTCGCCGCAGTTCCTTGTGTGGCTCCTGCCCGCGACCCTTTTGGTCGCCGGCCGCTACGGGCGCGGGGCGTTCGCCGTCACCGTGTGCGCGCTGATCACCACGCAGCTCTATTTCCCCGTCCGCTACTGGGATCTGGTCGGCCTCGAGACCCCCGCGATCACCCTGCTCGTGATCCGCGACGCGCTGCTCGTCGCCCTCGTCGCGCTCGCGTGGCCCCGACCCCAGCCGGCCGAGCGCACGGCCGTCACCCGGATCGCCGGGCACCCGCCCGTGCCCCAGCACTGACAGACATGCGCGTCCGGCCGGCTAGCGGGCGGGGACGCTGAACGGCTCGATCGCGGTGGCGCGGCCATCGCCGCCCGCCGTCACGAGCGCCCCCTGCACCAGCACCTCCCCGTCGGCCGGCTCGAAGCGTCCCGGAGCGCCGGAGAGAAACCGCCGCAGGATGATGTCGGAGCGCACGCCGATCACCCCGTCGTGGGGGCCGGTCATCCCGAGGTCGGTCATGTACGCCGTCCCGCCGGGAAGCACGCGGGCGTCGGCCGTCTGAACATGCGTGTGCGTGCCCACCACGGCCGTCACCCGGCCGTCGAGGTGACGTGAGAGCGCCACCTTCTCGCTCGTCGCCTCGGCGTGGATGTCGACGACGACGAACCGCGTCTCGCGGAGCATCCGGTCGACGAGGGCGTCGACCACCGCGAACGGGCTGTGGGCGCTGTCCATGAACACGGAGCCGATGAGGTTGACGACTCCCAGCCGGAACCCGCCGGCCACGTCGACGACCGCGACGCCCCGACCCGGTGCCCTGGCCGCGAGGTTGTCGGGACGCAGCACGCGCGCGTCGGATTCGAGCACCGGGTAGAGGTCGCTCTGGCGCAGCGTGTGGTTGCCGCCGGTCAGGACGTCGACGCCGGCGGCGAGGAGTTCCTTCGCCTGCTTTGCGAAGGTGCCAGCGCCGTTCGCCGAGTTCTCGGCATTCACGATCACCGCGTGCGGCCGATGCCGCTCACGGAGCGCCGGCAGCTGCTCGAGGAGGGCGCGCAGGCCGACCGTCCCGAACACGTCACCGACCAGTAGCACCCGGAGTTGGTCGACGGCGTCACTCACGAGCCGACTCGCACGACCTCCATGTGCACGTGGTTCCCGGGCCCGGCGACGTACTTCGCGATCTCCGGCCGGGCGACGTCGCTGAGGTCGCTCGCGTCGCGCACCTGCCCGATGCACGTGACCCCCGCGGTCACGAATGCGCCGACGTTCGGCGCGTCGAAGCCCGCGGCCCCGCAGACCGGGCCCGCCAGCCGCTCGACGGGGATCCCCGTGATGTGACGGACCCGGACGACGACGTCGCTCTGGGTGTCCGGGCTGATGTCCACCTCGTAGCCGGCGTGCTTGCCCGCCACCACGTAGTCGGACACGCTCACGATCGTGCCGTTGACTGGCGAGTACACGATGGTGCCCGGCGGCGCCGCGATGTCCATGCCGGCGGTCTCCGGGCCGGCGCGGCCGTCGCGCGGCGCGGTGACGTGCTTCCAGCCCGACGCCGGGTCGAGGGCGACGGCATTCGGGTCGTCGATCGGCCGGAAGAGCGTCTGCGCCACGCGGGCGCGATCGACGGGGAGGTGCAGCTCCACCAGCCCGGCCCGCGCGATCACCCGATCCTGGGGCCGCACCCCGAGGTCGAGCGCCGACGCCGCGACCGGCGACGCGACCGCGCCCGGGTCGACCTGGCCCACGTGCTGCGCCCGGGCGAGCACGAGCGCGACCGCCCCGACCACGGCGAGCCCGACCAGGGCAGCGATCAGACTCCGGCGGCGCCGGATCTTGAGCTCGCGCGCCCGCACGTGTCGAGCGGGCTCGAGCTGCTCGGGAGTCACCGCAGCCACGACGACGCAGGGTACATCACCGGCGCGACGGTCCGCCAGCTCCCGCGCTTGTAGGATTCTCGGGATGAGCAGGCTCGTTGCCCGATGGCTGGGACGTTCGAGGTGACGGCTCGGAGCGGCACGCTCCTGCTCGGAGCGGGCCTCTCGAAGCGGTTCCGGCACGTCGCCGCCCTCGAGGACGTTGACATCGCGCTGGAGGCCGGCGACGCGGTGGCGCTGCTCGGCCCGAACGGAGCCGGAAAGACGACCCTGCTTCGAATCCTCGCGGGTGTCAGCGCGCCGACGGCGGGACGGCTGGTCCACCACGAGGCCAAGCGCACGCCCGTGGGGTGGGTGCCGCACCAGCCCGCCGTGTATCGCAAGCTCTCCACACGTGAGAACCTGCGCCTCTTCGGCGCGCTCGAACGAGCCGCCGACCCGGACGCGCTGACGGAGGAGCTCCTCGACCGAGCCGACCTGCGGCGCTTCGCCGACCAACTCGCCGGGGAGCTCTCCACTGGGACGATGCAGCGCCTCAACCTCGCCATCGCGCTCGCCGGGCGGCCCGCCGCCCTGCTGCTCGACGAGCCGACCGCGACCCTGAGCCCCGATCAGGTGCACCGCCTCTGGCGGTGGCTCGACGAGCTGCGTCGCGACGACGGGCTCGGGGTCTTGTTCTCGACCCAATCCGTCGACGAGGCCGCCCGCCACGGCGAGCGGATGGTCGTCCTCAACCAGGGGCGGGTGGCGTTCACCGGCACGCCCGCGGAGCTCGTCGCCAGCCACGGAACGGCGGGTGTCGGCGAGGCCGACGCCGCGGAGGAGGCGTTCCTGAACCTGGTCGGCGCACCCGCGTGAGCGCCCCCCTGCAGCTGTTCCGCAAGGACTTCAGGCTCCTGCTGCGCGGACGCGGGCTGCTGGTGATGCTGATCGGCTACCCGCTCATCGTCGCGGCGCTCGTGACGGTGGCGCTGCAGAGCGGCGAGCGCAAGCCCGCCATCGCCTTCGTGAACCTCGACACAAGCAACCGCACCGTCCGCGTCGGCGACCAGCGGCTGGGGGTGAAGGACTACGAGGCGCGGCTTGCGAAGGAGGTCGACCTCAAACACCTCTCAGCCGACGAGGCGCGCCGCGCGCTCGACGAGGGCCGGGTGAGCGCGGTGCTGACCCTGCCGGAGGGGTTCATCAGCGACCTCCAGTCGGGCATCCGCTCCCCGACCATCGGCCTCGAGGTCAATCGCCGGTCGCCAATCGAGGCGCAGTCGATCTCCCGCCGCCTCGAGGCCGCGGTCGCCCGTCTCAACCAGGAGCTGGCGGGTGCGTACGTCGCGCAGACGCTGGACCTCGTGCGGGTCATCATCGAGGGGGGCGACGTCGCCATCTTCACCCGCGAGGGCAATGTCCTCGGCTTGAAGCGCAGCGAGCAGCTCGTGCGCCAGGTCCAGGCCACCCTGACGAAGCAGGGTCAGCGCGCCCTGGCAAGGCGGCTGGATCCGCTCCTCAACTTCATCGTCGAGGCCGGCGTGAACCTCGAACTCGCGAACGACGCGGCGACCGCGATCAGCCAGCCGATCACCCTGAAGGTCCCGGACCCGCCGACCGGCCGGGAGCCGCTGTCGGCGTTCGGCTTTGCCGGCGCGTTGCTCGTGAGCCTGGCGCTCGTGGGGGTGCTGCTCGCGGCGGCGAGCCTGTCGGCGGAACGGGAGGACAACACGCTCGTGCGCCTGCGGCGGGGGTTGGTCAGCCCGGAGGCGCTCGTCGGCGAGAAGGTGACGTTCGCGTCAGCGGTGTCCCTCGTGATCGGGTTCATCCTGCTCGCGATCGTGGCGCTCGCGACGTCGCTGACGGTCGGGCGCTGGGCGCTGTGGATCCCGACGCTGCTTCTGGCGGGGCTGGCCTTCGCGGGCTTCGGGGTGCTCATCGGCGCGCTGGCGCGGGAAACGCGCACCGGGCTGCTCGCCGCCCTGATGCTCGCCCTGCCGCTCATCTTTCTCGGGCTGTTCACCGAGAGCTCCGTGGCCAGCACGATCAGCGACTTCTTCGCGTTCGGGCCGGCGTTTCGCACGTTCCAGACGTTGCTCGTGGAGCCGACGATCGTCGCCAGGGACATCTGGCTGCGGTTCGGTCAGCTGGCACTCCTCGCGGCGGTGTTCACCGGCGCCGCGGCCGTGGTACTTCGAAGGAGGACCGAGGTGTGAATGACATGTACCGGGAGCTTCTGCAGCGGGCGGCGGGAGAGGCGTCCAGGCTCGTGGAGGTCGTCGACGAGCTGACCGAGCGATTGGCGATTGCCGAGGCGCAGCACGCCCTCGTCGCTGACTGGCCGCTCGGCCGGGTGGCCCTGGTGCGCTCGGCGATACAGGAGCCGAGCTTCGCGGACGTGGCCGGCTGCACCGCCGAGCTGGAGCGGGCCGAGGCGGAGCTCGCCGCCGTGCAGGAGCTGCGCCGCCGCCTGGCCGGCGAGCACACGTAGCCCGGACGCGAGACGTGGGGCGAACAACGCCCCTCAGGTGAAGCTGCGCCGTAGGGGCAGCGCGTCCGCGAGGCGCAGTCGGTACTCCTCGGGGGTGAGGTCGACGGCGCCGAAGCGGGCCGTGTGGGGTGACGACATCTGAATGTCCCACAGGGTGAAGTCACGAGCCGCGAGGTGGGCGTGCGTCGCCACCAGCGCGGCGCTTCCGGCGTCGGACACACGATGGAACATGCTCTCGCTCGTGAACAGCCCCCCGATCGCGACGCCGAACAGTCCGCCGGCGAGCCGGCCCCCGCACCAGATCTCTACGCTGTGCGCGAATCCGGCGGCGTGCGCCTCGAGGTAGGCGTCGGCGAGGCGGCGACTCAGCCACGCTCCGCCCTGGCGCTCGCCGCCGCATGCCGCCACCACCTCCTCGAACGCGGTGTCGAACCGCACCTCGAACACGGTGCCACGCAGCGCCCGGGAGACGGAGCGCGGGAGCCGGAAGCCGTCGATCGGGATGACCGTCCGCGGATCGCACTCGTAGAAGCCGATCCTGCCGTCCACGTCCATCGGGAAGCAGCCCGCGGCGTACGCGGCCGCGAGCTCCACGGGACCGGGGTGGCCGGGCATGGCCGACACCGTATCCGCCGGCGGGGTGCCTACGGGTCGCCGCCGCCCAGCCGGCCGTCGACGCCGACGTCGCCGAACCGGGCCTGACCGCCGCGCCAGTGCGCCTCGCGCAGCAGCCGGGTGATGAGCCCCTCGCGCTCGTCGCGGCTCATCTCGTCGAGCTGGCGGACCTGGTCCGGCGAGACCGCCACATCGGAGAACGCCGCCAGCGCGCGGAGCGGATCCTCGACCAGGGCGGCCCGGAAGCGCTCGTCTGCGATCGCGCGCACCCAGATCGTCGGTTGGGAGCTCTCGCCGGACATGTGCCCTCCCTTCACGCGCTCACTCCGCCGGTTGAGCGCGGTCGCGCGATACACTCGACGGCCGTGATCGACGATATCCCACGCGCGAGCACCGGTGCGTTTCCGACCGTGCGGCCACGCAGGCTCCGGGCCGGCGCGACGCTTCGCCGGATGGTGCGGGAGACCCGCCTGACGCCCGACCAGCTCGTCCTTCCGCTCTTCGCGGTCACCGGCACCGGGGTGGAGCAGCCGATCGCCTCGCTGCCCGGCCAGTCCCGCCAGTCGCCCGACGTGCTCGCAAAGCGCGCCCGCGCCGCGTTCGACGCCGGCGTGCCCGCCGTGCTGCTGTTCGGCGTGCCGGACGAGAAGGACGCCGCCGGGAGCAGCGCGTACGCAACGGGCGGTGTGGTCCAGACCGCGATCGGCGCGATCAAGGACGCCGCACCCGACCTCGTGGTGGTCACCGACGTGTGCCTGTGCGGGTACACCGACCATGGCCACTGCGGTGTGATCGTGGACGGCCACGTGCACAACGACCTCAGCATCGAGCTGATCGCCAGGACCGCGGTGAGCCACGCCGACGCCGGCGCCGACATCGTCTCCCCGAGCGACATGATGGACGGCCGCGTCGGCGCGATCCGCTCCGCGCTCGACGCCGAGAGCCACGAGGCGACGGTCATCCTCTCCTACGCCGTCAAGTACGCCTCGGCGTTCTACGGGCCGTTCCGCGAGGCGGCGGGCTCCGCCCCGGAGTTCGGCGACCGCCGCGGGTACCAGATGGACCCGGCGAATGTCCGCGAGGCGCTTCGGGAGGTCGCGCAGGACGAGGGCGAGGGCGCCGACATGATCATGGTCAAGCCGGCCGTTACGTACCTCGACGTGATATCCGCCGTGCGGGGGGCCACGACCCTGCCGGTCGCCGCGTACCACGTGAGTGGCGAGTACGCGATGCTGAAGGCCGCCGCGGAGCGCGGCTGGGTCGACGACCGGGCCGCGGCGCTCGAGACGCTCACCGCGATCCGCCGGGCCGGCGCGGATCTGATCATGACGTACTACGCCGAGCCGGCGGCGGCGTGGCTGGCCGCCACGTGACGAGCGCGAGCGCCGTCCTCTTCGAGCGGGCGCAGCGGGTCATGGTGGGCGGTGTGAACTCCCCGGTGCGCGCGATGCGATCGATCGGCCGCGACCCGCTGTTCATCGATCGGGCCGACGGTCCGTACGTGTGGGACGCCGACGGCAACCGCTACGTCGACTATCTCGCGACCTGGGGGCCGGCGATCCTCGGCCACGCCCACCCGGGGGTGCTGTCCGACCTGCGCGACGCCCTGCCCCGAGGCACCTCATACGGGGCGCCGACGGAGCGGGAGATCGACTTCGCCGAGGCGGTCGTGGCGGCGTTCCCGTCGATCGAGCAGCTGCGGATGACCTCGTCCGGCAGCGAGGCGGTCACGGGCGCGATCCGCCTCGCGCGCGCCGCGACCGGCCGCGACCCGATCGTGAAGACCATCGGCGGGTACCACGGCGCGATCGACCCCTTGCTCGTCGAGGCCGGAAGCGGCGCGACGACGCTCGGGACGCCGAACAGCCCGGGCGTCCCCGACGGCGCCGTCCGCGCGACGCGGTCGGTTCCCTACAACGACCTCGCGGCGGCCGAGGCGGCCCTCGACGGGGCGGCCGCGATCATCGTCGAGCCCGTGGCGGGCAACATGGGGACCGTCCCACCCGCCGCCGGCTACCTCGACGGGCTGCGCGCCGCCTGCGACCGCACCGGCGCCCTGCTCATCCTCGACGAGGTCATCACCGGCTTCAGGATCGCCTACGGCGGCGCGCAGCAGCGCTTCGGCGTGCGAGCAGACATCACCTGCCTGGGCAAGGTCATCGGCGGCGGACTCCCGGTCGGCGCGTTCGGCGGTCGTCGGGACATCATGCGCGAGCTCGCCCCCGAGGGCCCCTGCTACCAGGCCGGCACGCTCAGCGGCAACCCGCTCGCCACCACCGCCGGTCTGGCGACCTTGCGCCAACTCGCGGGGCCCGGGGTGTACGAGCGGCTCGAAGCATCCGGCGAGGCACTCGAGCGGGCGATCGTCGAGAGCGGCGCGCCGGTCGTGGTGAACCGCGTCGGCTCGATGCTCACGCCGTTCTTCACGACTGCCCCCGTGACCGACTACGCCTCGGCGACCGCGTCCGACACCACGGCCTACGGACGCTTCGCCCGGGCCCTGCTCGACAACGGCGTCTACCCGCCGCCCTCCCAATTCGAAGCGTGGTTCACGGGGCTCGCCCACGGCGACGCCGAGCTTGCCCACACGCAGGAGGCGCTCCGACGAGCGGCAGCAACGTTGTGAGGGAGGCACTCGCCACCCAGCTCGGGCTCGCCGACAACCTCGTTGAGCCCGTGCCGGACCTCGTCGTCGCACCGCTCGCCGGGCCCGGCCTCGCCCCCGAGCATGCCGCGGGCCTCGACCTGATCCTCGAGGGCTTCCTGCTGCACCACGGCCGCGCGCGTCACCTCGACCTTCCGGACGCCGGGAGGCGCGTGCTCGCAGGCGACTACTGCTACGCCCACGGGCTTGTGTGGGTCGCGGCCGCCGGCGATCTTCAGGTGATCGAACTTCTGGCCGACCTCGTCGCCATGTCCGCCTCGTTGGTGTCGACGGGGGACCGCGACGGCCTCGCCCCGCTCTGGCGGGCAACCGTCGCCGCGATCGCCCTGGACGATCCCGCGTTCACCACCCGGCTTCGCGACGCCAAGGACGCCCTGCGCGCCTCCTCCGACATCACGGCCATCAGGACGCTGGCCGCCGGCCTGCCCGCCTCGCCCGACCTAGAGGAGGCACTCGTTGCGTGACCTGCGCGAATGGGTGGCGGAGCTGCGCCGCGCCGGCGAGCTCGTGGAGGTGCGCGCCGAGGTCGACCCGCACCTCGAGATCACCGAGATCTCGGACCGGGTCATGAAAGCCGGGGGTCCGGCCGTGCTCTTCACGAACGTCCGCGGCAGCAACCTGCCGGTCCTGATCAACCAGTTCGGCAGCTGGCGCCGCATCGCCATGGCCCTCGGGGTCGAGCGGCTCGAGGACCTCGCGGATCGCATCGAGACCCTCATCGAGCTGCAGCCGCCACAGGGCCTCGTCGAGAAGGTCAAGGCGCTCGGGAAGCTCCGTGAGCTCGCCTCGTTCTCCGCCAAGACGGTGCGGGAGGGCCCCTGCCAGGAGGTGTGGCTGACCGAGCCGGACCTCGATCTGCTGCCGATCCTCACGTGCTGGCCGGACGACGGCGGCCCCTTCATCACCCTGCCGCTGGTGTTCAGCCACGACCCGGCGACCGGCGCACGGAACTGCGGGATGTACCGGATCCAGAAGCTCGACCGGCGCACCGCGATGATGCACTGGCAGATCCACAAGGACGGCGCCGCCCACCTGCGCGACTCCGCGGGCCGGGTTCCGGTGGCGGTCGTGGTGGGATCCGAGCCCGCCGTCACGTACGCCGCCAGCGCGCCGCTGCCGCCCGGCATCGACGAGATGATGCTGGCCGGGTTCATCCGCGGGCGGGCGGTGGAGATGGTCCGCTGCCGCACGGTGGACGTGGAGGTGCCGGCCACCGCCGAGGTCATCCTCGAGGGCTACGTCGACGCCAGCGACCTGCGCCCCGAGGGGCCGTTCGGCGATCACACCGGCTTCTACACCCCGGTCGACGCCTACCCGACCTTTCACCTGACCGGGATGTCGATGCGGCAGGACGCGATCTACTCCACGACGATCGTCGGCAAGCCGCCGATGGAGGACTTCTACCTCGGCAAGGCGACGGAGCGCATCTTCCTCCCGCTGGTGCAGATGAGCGTGCCCGACCTCGTCGACATGAACATGCCCCTGGAGGGCGTCTTCCACAACTGCATCGTCGTATCGGCCAAGAAGCGCTACCCGGGTCACGCCAAGAAGCTCATGAACGCGATCTGGGGTCTCGGCCTGCTCTCCCTGTCGCGGTGCATCATCGTCGTCGATCACGACGTGGACGTGCAGAACCTGTCCGACGTGGCGTTCCGGGCGTTCTCCAACATCGACGTGGGCCGGGACATGCTCGTGACCGAGGGCCCGGTCGACGCCCTGGACCACGCGGCCCCGTACTTCGCCTACGGTTCGAAGGTCGGATTCGACGCGACCCGCAAGCTCCCCGGCGAGGGTGTGGTGCGCCCATGGCCCGACGAGATCGCCATGAGCGACGAGGTCCGTGGCCTGGTGGACCGCCGCTGGGGCGAGTACGGGCTGAGCTGAACCGGGTATCCGAGGCGGCCCACCCTCCGCCTCGGATGCCTTGTCGGCCCTCGGGCCGACGACGCGCGAGGCGCAACACGAGGGTCGCGGCATCGCGTTCCGTCGTCAGAAGAGACCGAACCCGCCGATTTTCGGACAACCGGACTCCCCGTATCCGTTCGTCGTCGCCGCCGCACGATCGTCCGGGGGCACCCGCCGCCGTGGCGAGGGACATCCGACCCTTCGGCCTCGCGTTGCAACCCACGCCCCATTCGGGTTGAATCCCAGGCCAGTCGGGCGACCGGAGGACCAGTGGAGCACGAGCCGCACAACGGAGCACCTGGAGAAGGCGATCACGGCCTCTACCAGGGGCCGCGCGCAGTCGACCCCGACGTCACCGATCCCCACGGCGACGACCCCGGCTACCACACCCGCACCAAGTTCCTGAGCCTCGTCGCTGTCGCGGCGGGCGGCGTCATGACCGCCGCCATCCTCGTCCCGGTCGTCGGCTTTGCCGTCGTCGACACGCTCGGCACCGAAGAATGGCGTTGGGTCGACGTCGGCAAGTTCGGCGACTTCCCGCCCGGGTCGACCACCTCGCTCGCCGTGACCGGCCCGGACCCCGAGGCCGACCGGCGCGTGTTCATCCGCCATCGCGACGACGAGTTGCTTGCGATCTGGAATCGCTGCGCGCACCTGGGCTGTCCGGTCAAGTACTCGTCGGGCTCCGACGGCTACGTCTGCCCGTGCCACGGCGGCGCATATGACAGTCGCGGCCTCGTCACCGCCGGGCCGCCGCCGCGGCCCCTCGACCGGATGGACATCAAGATCGTCAACTCGGCCGGGAAGGACGTCCCGTACGCGGAGGCCAAGGCGAACGACCGCGTGCTGGTCGGCAAGGCGTACTCGATCAACGCCCAGCAGCAGCCGTACTCCCTTCACAATCCGGGCGAGCCGGTCGATGGGACTCTCTCCTACCTCTGGCCGTTCGTCTAGGGAGCGCCGATGGCCACGACCGAACACCCAGAGCCCAAGAGCAAGGACATCGGCCCGAAGAACCCGGTCGTCCACGTCGGCATGGAGGTCGTCGACTACGTCGACGAGCGCACCAGCGTCACGACCGGCGCCAAGTGGTTCATGTTCCGCAACATCCCGCGGGGAACGAGTTGGTTCCAGACTCTCGGCTTCACCGCCATGGTCGTGTTCGGCATGCAGGCCATCACCGGCATCGTGCTGGCGATGTACTACAAGGCGGACCCGTCGGTGGCCCACGCGAGCATCGCCAACATCACGAACGACGTGACGTGGGGCTGGCTCGTGCGCGGCATGCACAAGTGGGGCGCGAGCGCGATGATCGTCGTGGTGTTCCTCCACATGGGCCGGGTGTTCATCTGGGGCGCCTACAAGTACCCGCGCGAGCTCACCTGGGTGACGGGCGCGCTGCTCTTGTTCATGACGATGATGATGGGCCTCACCGGGTACCTGCTGGTGTGGGACCAGAAGGCCTACTGGGCGAGCGTCGTCGCGGTGAACATCACGGCGCAGGCCCCGATCATCGGTCCCTACCTCGGCGAGATCCTCCGCGGCGGCCCCGAATTCGGACCGGACACGTTATCCCGGTTCTACTCCATCCATATGCTCTTGATACCCGGTGGGATCGCGACCTTCATCGCGATCCACCTCTTCCTGGTCTCGAAGCTCGGGATCGCGGAGCCGCCGTGGTCGAAGCGGCGTCTCGCGGTGGAGCGCGCGGAGGAGGACGAGCGCCGGCGCGCCGCACGTGAGCGGATTCCGTATGGGCGCACACCCGTCCCCGCCGGCGAGCCTGCCCCCGACCCCGTGCGCGTGGAGAGCGAAGCGTGAACCGAGCCCAGAAAGACGCCTACAAGCGCGACTACGCGGCGGCGAAGGCCGACGGAAAGCCGTTCTTCCCCTACGCGGTCTACAAGGACCTCATCGTCGCGACGGCGGTCATCGCGATCATCATCGCCCTCGCGATCTGGGCGAAGGTGGAGGTCGGGCCGGTGATCGATTCGACGACCGAGGACTACGTCCCGCGTCCGGAGTGGTACTTCCTGTTCCTGTTCGAGTTGCTCAAGGTCTTCAAGAATCAGGACGCGCTGCGGCCGATGATCATGGCGACGTTCATCATCCCGAACGTCCTGTTGGGCCTGCTCATCCTCTGGCCGTTCATCGATCGTGGCCCGGAGCGGCGCATCCAGAAGCGGCCGATGTCGATCATGGTCGGCGTCGCGCTCATCGCGTTCCTCGGGTGGATGACCTACAAGGGCGCGACGGCCCCCGAGGGCGGTGCCGCCCAGCCCGTCGTGACCATCCCGGCGAGCGACGCGGCGGCGATCGCCGGTGAGAAGCTCTTCCGAGAAAGCCCATGTCTGAGCTGCCATGCAGTCGGCGGCGCGGGCGCGGCAGGCCCGGGGCCCAACCTGACCAACGAGGGCGCGAAGGCGCGCGGCATCGAATGGCAGATCGCGCACCTCAAGGACCCGCAGTCGAAGACGCCGGGCTCCAGCATGCCGGCATTCGCGAACTTCACCGAGGCGGAGTTGACGGCCCTCGCGACGTTCCTCGACGGCCTGGGAACGAAGTACAAGTGACCCCGGTGGGCGGCCCGGCGCGGTCGCCCACGCCGGATCCGGTAGGCGGCCCCCCGAGGGTCATCTAGCATCCCATGCCCATGCGGTTCTTCCTCGGAATCACCGGTGCGAGCGGCGCCGTGTACGGCGCCCGCGCCCTCCAGGTCCTCTCGAGCTCAGGCTGCGACGTCGGCGTGTGCGCCAGCGACGCGGCGCTGCAGGTCGCTGGTCACGAGCTGTTCGGCATGGGGCCCCGCCCTGTCGCCAGCGAGGAGGAGATCACCGCTCGCCTGCTGGACCGCTACGCGACCGGGCCGGGCAGGGTCGAGATGGTCGACCCGCGCGACCTCACGAGCCGGTACGCATCGGGTTCGTCGAG
This sequence comes from uncultured Thermoleophilia bacterium, assembly GCA_963777565.1. GTDB lineage: Bacteria > Actinomycetota > Thermoleophilia > Miltoncostaeales > Miltoncostaeaceae > CALMEC01. The sequence continues at coordinate 21,999 of CAVZQZ010000005.1, read as the reverse complement.
GCTCGACGGGATGCTCGTCGCGCCGTGCTCGATGTCGACCCTGGCGGTGATCGCCAACGGCACGGGACAGAACCTGATCCACCGGGCCGCGGACGTCGCGCTCAAGGAGCGCCGGCGCCTGGTGCTGGTCGCCCGCGAGACGCCGCTGTCGGCCGTCCACCTGGAGAACATGCTCAGCGTCACGCGTGCGGGTGCGATCGTGCTTCCGGCGATGCCGGGCTTCTACAACCTGCCGGAGTCGATCGACGACCTCGTCGACTTCGTGGTGGGACGCGCCCTCGACCAGCTCGGCGTCGAGCACGACCTCCAGCGACGGTGGGGCGAGCGCGAAGCGGGGACCCCGCAATGACCACCACCCAGCAGGGCAGGCTTCCGGCCGGCGAGGTTCGCGCGATGTTCGACCGCATCGCGCCGCGTTACGACCTGATGAACCGCCTCATGAGCGGCGGCCTCGACCGGCGCTGGCGGCGGCTGGCGGCCGCGGCCGCCGACGTCTCGCTCGGGAGCCGCGCGCTCGACGTCTGCACCGGCACGGGCGACCTCGCGTTCGAGCTCGCACGGCGCGTGGGGGCATCCGGAGCGGTGATCGGCGTGGACTTCTCCGAGCAGATGCTCGAGCGCGCCCGCGAGAAGGGCGCCGCCAGGGGCGCGTCGGTCGACTTCCAGCAGGCCGATGCGCTGGAGCTGCCGTTTCCCGATGATGCATTCGACGCCGCGACGGTGGCGTTCGGCGCCCGCAACCTCGCAGACCTGGACCGTGGACTCGCCGAGATGGGGCGCGTCGTTCGGCCCGGTGGGACCGTCGTCGTGCTCGACATCACCACGCCACGGCGGCTGCGCGCGCTGCACGGCCTGTGGTTCGACCGGCTCGTCCCGCGCGTCGGCGCACTCGTGGGGCGCGACGGCGCCGCCTACGGGTACCTGCCGGCGTCGGCGAAGCGCTTTCCCCAGCCGGAGGCCCTCGCGGAGCTGATGACGGAGGCGGGACTCCGAGACGTGCGCCACCGCTCGTTCATGGGCGGCATCGTCGCCATGCACCACGGACGCGTGACCCGATAGCCACCGCCGCCCCCAGGACCCGCCTCGTGCGACCGTTCGCACCGCTCCTGCGCGCCTGCGAGCAGCGCCTCGCCGCGGTGGTCTCGGGTCATGCGGACGCCCTATCGGGCCCGGCGCGGGCGACCCTCAGCGCCGGCGGGAAGCGACTCCGGCCGCTGCTCGTGTTCTGCGCCGCGCCGCGCGGGCGGGGGCGCGACGAGGCGCTCGTGTCGGCGGCGACCGCCGTCGAGCTCGTGCACATGGCGACGCTCGTACACGACGACATCATCGACCGCGCCTCGCTGCGGCGCGGCCGCCCCACGGTCGCGCAGGCGGAGGGACCCGAGGTCGCCCTCCGGGTGGGCGACTTCCTGTTCGCCCGCGCGTTCACGGAGCTCACCCAGACCGGCATGGCCCGGGCGGTGCAGGAACTCGCGGCGGCGGCCCTCGAGCTGTCACGCGGAGAGATGGTGCAGCAAGCCGCAGCCCACGACCTCGCACTCTCCGAGGAGGCGTACCTGTCGCGATGTCGCGGCAAAACAGCGTCGCTGTTCGCGGTCGCCTGCCGGCTGGGCGCGATGGTCGGCGGCGCGGACCGCGACACCGAGGACCGGCTCGCCGCGTTCGGAGAGCACGTGGGCATGGCCTTCCAGATCTTCGACGACATCCTCGACCTCACCGGGAGCCCGGCGGCGACCGGCAAGCGCCGGGGCACCGACCTGCGCGAGGGCACCGTCACGCTGCCGGTGATCCTCGCCCTCAAGCACGAGCCGGAGCTCGCGCCCGAGATCCAGGCCCTCGGAAACGGCGGCGGGATCGACGCGCTCTGCGACCGCCTCTCGGATCACGCGGGCGTGATCGAGGCCCGCGACCGCGCCCTGGCATTCGTGGGCGCGGCCCGCGACGCCGTCGACGGTGTTCTGGACGGGGTGGCGTCGGGCGCGCTGCTTGAGATCGCCGACGGCGTCGTCGACCGCTACTCATGAGTCGCGACGAGCTCATCGCCCTGATCCGTCGCTGCGACCCCATCGCGGCGGCCGCGGCACTGCCCCCCGCCGGCGAGGTCACCGTCACCCGGGGCGGACCGCCCGCCGGGCTCCTCGTGGACGGCGACACGGAGCGATCGATCGACGAGCACCGGCTGGCCCACCGAGCCGGCCGACCGACCGAGGCGACGGTGATCTACGGCGAGGGCGTCGACCCGGAGCGGATCGCCGATCGGCTGATCGGCCTCGCCCGGCTCGCTGACGACACCGGGCTCCTGCGCGCCGTCTGCCCGGTGCCCGCCACCGGCACGCTGACCCCCGGCTCGTGGGGCGTCGAGGATCTCACGATCATCGCGGCGGCGAGGCGCGTGCTCGGCCCCTCGGTGCGGGTCCGCCCGAGCTGGAGCCGCCTCGGACCCCAGACGTGCGGCGTCACGCTCGCGTTCGGCGCGGACGACCTCGCGGTGCCCGAGGGCGACCCCACGGACGTCGTGTTGCTCGCCGAGGCGGTGGGACGCCAGGCGGTGGAGCGGTGAGCGACCCCCTTCGCGTGGGCCGGATCGTGGCCCTCAACATGTACCCGATCTACCACCACCTCGAGGGCTGCGCCGACCCGAGCTTCGCCTTCACCGACGGCCTGCCGGCAGAGCTGAACGGACGGGTCCTGGATGGGCGGCTCGACGTGTCAGCGATGTCGAGCATCGAGTACGCCCGCAACGCCGATCACCTCCGGCTGCTCCCCGTGGCGACCATCGCCGCCGCGGGCGCGGTCGACTCCATCCAGGTGTTCTCGCGAGTGCCGTTCGACGAGGTTGGGAGCGTCGCCGTCACACCGCACAGCGCGACGTCGGTGGCGCTCCTTCGAATCCTCGTCGGCGCCGACGTTCGGTTCACCGTGCTGAACCGGCCGGCCTCCGAGGCGCTGCGCGACGTGGACGGCGTGCTGCTGATCGCCGACGAGGCCCTGCGCGGTCTGCGCGACGACCTCGCGCCGCATCACACCGACCTCGGGGAACGGTGGGAGGCGCTCACCGGGCTCCCGATGGTCTTTGCGGTGTGGGCCGCCCGGGCCGACGCAGCGCGGTTCCGTCCGGCCCAGATCGACGCGCTCAGCCGTTCGCTCACTGACGCCCAGGAGCGCTACGCCGCCGACCCCGAGGTCGTCGTGCAGGCCGCCGCGGCTCGGTTTCCCTTCTCCGCCGAGTACATCCGCGGCTACTTCAGCCGGCTTTCGTACGGCTTCGGACCGGACGAGCGGCACGGCCTGACCCGCTTCCTCGAGCTGGCGCAGGACGCGGGCGAGCTCCCGACCGTGCCGGTGCTCGCCGCATGAGCGACAGGCCCGGACGACCGCGGGGTACGATCTAGCCGTGGCGACGATCGCGCCAGCCCACCACCTGGACGTCCTCGAGCGCGCCGATGCCGGCGAGCGGCTGAGCGACGAGGACGCCCTCACGCTCCTGGCGTCGCGCGACCTGATCGCAGTCGGCGCGGCCGCCCGGCGCGCCCGGGAGCGGCGCACCCCGCCCGACGAGGTCACGTTCATCGTCGACCGCAACGTCAACTACACCAACGTGTGCGTTACCGACTGCGACTTCTGCGCGTTCTATCGCCATCCCCGCGACGCCGAGGCGTACGTCCTGCCGAAGCAGGTGATCTTCCGCAAGATCGAGGAGACGCTCGACCTGGGCGGCACGGCGCTGCTCTTGCAGGGCGGGCATCACCCGGGGCTACGGATCGAGTGGTACGAGGACCTGTTCTCCGACATCAAGTCCCGCTACCCGATCCACCTCCATGCGCTCTCGCCGTCGGAGATCCTGCACATCGCCCAGTACTCGAAGCTGACGCTCGAGGAGACGATGACGCGGCTGCGCGCCGCGGGCCACGACTCCGTGCCCGGCGGGGGAGCCGAGATCCTGGTCGACCGGGTCCGCCAGGTCATCGCGCCGCGCAAGACGACCAGCGACGAATGGCTCGCGGTCATGCGCGCGGCGCACCTCGCGGAACTGTCCACGTCGGCGACGATGATGTACGGAACCGTCGACACGTGGCAGGACCGCGTCGAGCACCTGCGCCGGCTGCGCGACCTGCAGGACGAGGCGCCCGGATTTCGCGCCTTCGTGTGCTGGAGCTACCAGTCGGGCGGCGGCAGCGTCCGCGGCGACGACCACGTGCCGACCACCGCGGCGGACTACCTGATGATGCTCGCGGTCAGCCGCCTGTACCTCGACAACTTCGACCACTTCCAGTCGTCGTGGGTCACGCAGGGGCTGCGCGTCGGGCAGCTCGCGCTGGAGTTCGGATGCGACGACATGGGCTCGATCATGATCGAGGAGAACGTCGTGCGCGCCGCCGGCACCGCCTTCCGGCTCGACACGCAGCGTATGGTCGCCGCGATCGAGGCGACCGGGCGCCGCGCCGTGCAGCGCGACACCGCATACCGCACCGTCAAGCGCTTCTGATCTTCGCCCGCCGGGACAGGCGGCGCATCCACTGGGGTTGAGGTTCCACGACACCGTCGGCGAGATCACCCCGATGACGTCGGTCACGCCCGCGGCGGCGATCGGCCCGCCCGGCGACATCAGCCGCAGCGCGATCCCCCCGCGGCTGTTGAGGAACGCCTTCGGCGTGATCGTGCCCGCGACGGAGGCGGTCGCGTTCGTCGTGACCGTCGCGCCGGTCAGCTGACGGTTCACGGGATTCACGGTCGCGGGGACCGGCTTGTCGCCGATGACTCGCTGCATCCGGGACTCGGTGCTCTTGGTCGACCCCGAGCCGTCGTCGAACGTCAGCTTGAGGCCGATATCGAGCTCGAAGCCGTCATCACCGGGGCGGGCCGTTCGAGGTCGACCGTGAGCATCTTGCCGTCGGCGGAGAGGGACTTGCCGACGGACCCGCTGACCGATCCGTCGGAGTTGCGGGTGACCGACGGGGCGGTGTCGGATGCGCGCCGCCGCGCGTTCGTGGACGCCGGCGACAGTGCGGCCATCGCGGCGCGCAGCTCCTTCTCGCCGGCCGAGTAGGGCGCCAGCGCCACGGTGGCAAACTGGGTGGCATGACATCGGCGACGACCCGTCGCTGCTTGTCGCGCAGGCGAATCGGCGCGTCAAGCACGATCCGCGCCGTCGATGCCACCCGCGACTGCCGCGTGACGCGCTGGCGGAACGCGCCGACGCGACGCAGGTGCGCTTGCCGTTGACGACGCGCGTCACCGTGCCCTTGGGCATTTCGCCGGGGCGGCCGAGCCGATCGACGCGCCGGCGAGCGACAAGACCCCAAGCCCCGGCACGCGACGAACCAGCCACCCTTGCGCGTCGCCTGCTCCCCCCGTCGTCGTCTCGGACCGCCAGAGGATAACGGCGGGGTCCGGGCGTCTCAGCCGCCCCTACAGGGGCGGCGGCCCCTCGTACGGCAACCCCTCCGCAGCCCAGGCGAGGATGCCGCCCTCGAGGTTCGCGACCTCGCCGTAGTCACCGAGCTCGTTGAGGTAGTCGGTCACGTCGGCGCTGCGACGGCCGCTGCGGCAGAAGATCACCAGCGGCCCCTCGGGCAGCTCTTCGAGCCGCGCGGTGAGCTCGCTCATCGGGATGAGTGGCATGTCGGGCACACGGGTTGTGTCGTACTCGTGCTCCTCGCGTACGTCGACGATCGTGACCTCACCCGCCCGCCACGCGTCGTACGCCTCCTTCGCCAACATGACCTTCACGCGAATCCCCTCTCGACGTCGTCTCGTCCAAGGGTACCGGGAGCACCGCCCGAAATGGCGACGGGCGCCTCGAATGAGACGCCCGTCAAGACGAGATCGTCTGAGAAGGGAAACGTGCCTAGAAGTCCATCGGCTGGATGAGCCCGGAGTGGATGGCCTCGACGAGGCGCTCCACGTCCTCCTCCATGTTCGCCCTGGCGAAGGTCCTGAGGTTCGCGAGGAGTTCCTCGGTCCCGTCGTTCAGCGCGTCGTCGAACCGCTCGACCTGCTCGTCGTGGTACTCGTCGGTGTGCCACCACTCGCAGTTGGGGCAGCGAAGGGTGATTTCCCACGAGTCGCCGCGCCGCTCCTCCCACCCGACCGGGTACACGAGGTCGCTCGCGCACTCGGGGCAGATGTGAAGGTCGGCCTGCTCCGTCGCGACCGCGACGGTGCCGTCCTGCTCGACCGGGGCGGAGACGCGCTCGTCGGCCTCGTCCCCGAACACCACGACTTCGATGAACTTCCCGCCTGGCAAGGCGATCCGCTTTGTCTGGTAGTTGCGCATCGGCTTCATCCTGAATCGAGAAGGCCGGGCGATCGTCCGTGAGCGCCCCGTTGTTGCGGCCTATTGATTGATGCCCTGGTTATCGGCCCTGTGAATCAGAACTTGACGACTCCGCCGGCCCTTTACGGATTCTTGACAACGTGCGTGAGAGTGAGTGAGATCGAGGCGGTCGCGCGCAACCGCGGGTTCGCGGTCCGGGAGGACGACCCAGATCGGCAGGTACGAGCGAGCCGTCTTTCGGTTCCCACCAAGCCGCGACGCTCGTTCTGTCACCCTCGTCACACGGCCGCGGGCCCCCAAACCGCCCCAACGCGACCCATTGGCGCCTGGCGGGGCGGGGTATCGTTGCCTCGTGGACGTCCTCCGACGAACCGTCGCCCACGCCGAGGCGCACCTCGCGCAGATCGGCGACGAGCCGGTCGCCGAGCTGGTCGACGCGGAGCGGCTGCGCACGGTCCTCGGCGGCCCGCTTCCCGAGCACCCCGAGGATCCGATCGCCACGATCGACCGGCTCGTCGAGGGGGCCCGACCGGGGCTCGTCGCGAGCCCGGGCCCGCGCTACTTCGGGTTCGTCACCGGCGGGAGCGTGCCCGCCGCCCTCGCCGCCGACTGGCTGACCTCGGCATGGGACCAGAACAGCGCGTTCGGGGTGATGTCACCGGCCGCAGCGGTCGTCGAGGAGGTCGCGGCTGGCTGGCTGCTCGAGGTTCTCGATCTGCCCGCGTCGGCGTCGGTGGGGTTCGTGACCGGCGCGCAGATGGCGAACACGACATGCCTGGCGGCCGCGCGACACGAGCTGCTGGGCCACGCGGGCTGGGACGTGGAGCGGCTCGGGCTGATCGGCGCGCCCCCGCTGCGGGTGATCGCGGCGGCGGAGACGCACGTCACCCTGCTCGTCGCGCTGCGCTACCTCGGGCTCGGCGCCCCCGGCGTGGTGATCCCCGCCGACGACCAGGGACGCATGGTCGCCGAGGACCTCGCGCGCGAGCTCGACCGGGACGACGGCGCGCCCACCGTCGTCTGCGCCCAGGCGGGGAACGTGAACACCGGCGCCGCCGATCCCCTGGAGCGCATCGCGGCACGCTGCCGCGAATCCGGGGCGTGGCTGCACGTCGACGGCGCATTCGGACTGTGGGCGGCGGCCGCGCCGGCCCGCCGCGACCAGGTGGCGGGGGCGGCGATGGCGGACTCGTGGGCGACCGACGGCCACAAGTGGCTCAACGTGCCGTACGACTGCGGGATCGCGATCACCGCGCATCCCGACGCTCACCGCGCCGCCATGACGATGACCGCGGCCTACCTCGTCGCAGGCGACGGGATCCGCGACGGCGCGGACTGGGCGCCGGAGGCGTCGCGCCGCGCGCGGGCGTTTACGGTGTGGGCGGCGCTGCGGTCGCTCGGGCGGATCGGCATCGCCGAGCTGGTGGAGCGTTGCTGCGCCCTCGCCGAGCGGATGGCCCGCCGGCTGGCGAACGACCCGGGCGTGGAGGTCCTGAACGACGTGGTGCTCAACCAGGTGCTCGTGCGGTTCCGACCTCCGAGCGGCGGCGATGCGGACGCGTTCACCGACGCAGTGATTCGCCGCGTGCAGGACGGCGGCGTCTGCTGGGCGGGCGGGACGGTGTGGCACGGCCTCCACGCCATGCGGATCTCGGTGTCGAACTGGTCCACCACGGGAGACGACATCGACATCTCCGCCGAGGCGATCCTGGCCGCCCGGGACGCCGTGGCCGGCGAACGCGTACCAGCCGATTGACGATGCTCGCGAGGTCGCCTGGGGGGTCGTGAGCCGGCCCGTCGGGGCTACGCCGCGATCGGCCCGGCCTCCGCGACGCGGTCGGCCTCGAAGGAGGACCGCACGAGCGGTCCGGCCTCCACATGGCCGAGGCCAACGGCGCGTCCGAGGTCGGCGAGCGCCGGGTACTCCGCCGGAGCGTAGTAGCGCTCCACGGGCAGGTGCTCGGCCGACGGGCGCAGGTACTGGCCGACGGTCACGAGCTCGCACCCGACCGACGCCAGGTCGCGAAACACCTGCGCCACCTCCGGCAGGCGCTCGCCCAGGCCGACCATGATCCCGCTCTTGGCGCGCAGCCCCGCCGAGGCTGTGCGCTCGAGGAGCTCGAGGGTCCGTTCGTACCGGGCGCCCGGCCGGACGCGCCGGTAGAGCCGGGGGACCGTCTCCGTGTTGTGGTTGAGCACGTCCGGACCCGCGTCGATGACCACGTCCAGGGCATCCCAGTTCCCGCGGAAGTCCGGGATGAGCACCTCCACCTTGGCCTCCGGGAGCTGTTCGCGGAGCGCCCGGATGGTCGCGGCGAAGTGCGCGGCCCCGCCGTCCGGCACGTCGTCGCGTGCGACCGCCGTGACGACCACGAAGCGCAGACCCATGGCCGCGGCGGCCTCGGCGACCCGCATCGGCTCGTCGACGTCCGGGGGGGCGAGCGGCTTCGCGCTCACCACGTTGCAGAAGCGGCAGCCGCGGGTGCACCGCTCGCCGGCGATCATGAATGTCGCCGTGCCACGGCTCCAGCACCTGGAGATGTTGGGGCAGGCCGCCTCCTCGCACACCGTCGCGAGTGACTTTTCCCGCATGAGCGCGTGTACGGCAACGTACCCTGGGCCGAAGCTGCCTTTGCCGATCACCCACCTCGGCAGCCGGGTGGCCTGCAGCAACTGGTCGAGCTCGTCGGGGGCGACGTCGACGGGGTCGAGCGCCCCGATCGGACCCACGCCGACGAGTTCCTCGTCGGCGAGGATCACATCGGGGACCCGGCCGTCGACCTGCGCCTGCCCGATCCCCGCGACCAGGTCGCGGGTCGCGGGTGTGCCAACCCGGAATGCGCGCTCGCGATCCACGCGCCCAGGGTATCGGATCGTCCGGTAGGCTCGACCGCACGTCATGGTGCTCTCCGACCGCACGATCCGCGAACAGCTCGCCGCAGGGCGCCTCGTGATCGACCCCTTCGACGACGCGCTCGTGCAGCCCTCCTCGGTCGACGTGCGCGTCGCCGGCGAGTTCCGGGTGTTCCACAACAACCGCCAGCCGTTCATCGACGTGCGCCGCCCGTCGGACGACCTGACCGACCTCGTCGAGATCGCCGGTGACGAGCCGTTCATCCTCCACCCCGGCGAGTTCGTGCTCGGCTCGACGGTGGAGCGCGTCGTGATCCCCGACGATCTCGTCGCACGGCTCGAGGGCAAGTCCAGCCTCGGCCGGCTGGGGCTTCTGATCCACTCCACCGCCGGCTACATTGACCCGGGCTGGGACGGGCACATCACCTTGGAGCTGTCGAACGTCGCCCGCCTCCCGATCACGATCTACAAGGACATGAAGATCGGGCAGCTCTCGTTCCTGCAGCTCACCACCGCGGTCGACACGCCGTACCAGGGCAAGTACCAGGGTCAGCAGGGTCCGACGGCGAGCCGCTTCTTCGAGGAGTTCTCGAAGGCCCGCTGACCGGCGCCAGCGCTAGGTCGTGCGGCGCCTTCGCTGCTCGCCCTGGGGGCGGAGCCACGCCGCCGCCAAGCCCGCCCCGACGAAGGCTGCGGCCGCACCGACCGCCGCCGTGAGCCACCACTCCCGATTCGGCCCCGGCATGAACTCCGGAGCGTCCGGGCCACCGGCGAAGTCAATGAGGTGGCCGACCACCACGAACAGGCCGTAGAAGAGGTACGCCGCGATGGCCACGAAGATGCCGTGCACCGCACGCAGGTCCTCCGCCCTGATGCCGGCCAGGAACCCGCCGACGGCGAAGGTGACCGCGACGATGAGCAGCCGCGTCACGGTGCTCCGCTCCGCGCCGACGAGCAGCCCGATGGACGCGATCAGCCCTCCCCATCCGACGGCCATCGGCTCGAGCCGTCTCAGCATTCTTCCGACCTCACCGGGTCATGCTACCCTCGGTCCATTCGCGTTCCCCGACTCGAAGGGAGGCCGGCGATGTTTGGGAATATTGGCTGGCCCGAATTGCTGATCGTGCTGGTGATCGTCCTCGTCATCTTCGGAGCCAAGCGGCTCCCGGAGGCGGGGCGCAGCCTCGGGGCGGGCATGCGCGAGTTCAAGGACTCCATCACCGGCAAGGGCGATCCTGACGACGGGGTCATTTCAGGCGACGTCGTGAGCGAGCGCCAGCAGGTCACCTCGGGCGACGACGCCGACCGCCGCTAGCGGGGGCGCGTTCCGCCTGCGGGCGGATCAGATCGTCCCGGTCGCCGGGCCGCCCATCACCGATGGCGCGGTCGCGATCGAACAGGGCGCGATCGTCGGGGTGGGTCCCGCGGCGGAGGTTGCGCGCCGGTGGAGCGCGTCGCCCGAGGTCGACCTCGGCAACGCGATTCTGATTCCGGGCCTGGTCGATGCCCACTGCCACCTCGAGTGGAGCCTGACCGGGGGGCTGGTCGACGATGGCGATTTCGCCATGTGGCTCGGCGAGCTCCTGGAGCTCACCCCGCGGATGCGGCCGGAGGACCACCCCACCGCGGCCCTGCTCGGGGCGCTGCGCTGCATCGAGCACGGGACGACCACGGTCGCCGACAGCGGCCCGACCGGAGCGGGTGTCGCCGCGCTGCGCGAGGCCGGACTGCGCGGGGCGGTCCATGTCGAGGCGTTCGGCCGGCAGACCGGCGAGGCCGCCCGCGACGCCGCAGCCGTCGTGAGCGCTCGGGTCGCCGACCTCGACGAGCAGGCAGGCCCGCTCGTGCAGGTCGGCGTGTCCCCGCACGCCCCGTACACCGTCGGACCTGAGCTCTGGGCCGCGCTCTCCGCCCGGGGGGAGCTCGTGCACAGGCCGTGGGCCACGCATCTGGCCGAATCGCCGGCGGAGTCCCGGCTGCTCGCATCGGGCGACGGACCGCTCGCCGAGCTCTTCGCCCGCCGGGGCTCGGCGCCGGGCCGGTGGCAGGGATCGGGCGGCCCCGTGTCGAGGCTCCATGCCGGTGGCGCCTTGCGGCGCGGGATGGTCGCCGCCCACTGCGTGCAGCTCGAGGCGCACGACCCCGCACGGCTTCGCGAGGCCGGTGTCGCCGTCGCGCACTGCCCCGTCTCGAACCGCCGGCTTCGGTGCGGACGGCTGCCGATCGCGGCGCTGCGCGACCACGGCGTGACGATCGGGCTCGGCACCGACAGCCCTGCGAGTGCCGGCGACTACGACCTGCGAGCCGAGGCGCGCGCCTGCGGCGAGGCCCATGGCGACACGGCGCCGCTGCAGGCCGGCGAGCTGCTGCGCCTCGCGACCCTCGGCGGCGCCGAAGCACTCGGACTGGCCGGGCAGATCGGGACGATCGAGCCGGGCAAGCGAGCGGACCTCGTAGCGATCACCCCACCCCCCGGGACGCGCGAGCCCGACCCGTGCGCCGCAGCGCTTGACGCGAACGCCACCGTGAGCCTGGTGGTGATCGACGGGCGGACGGTGATGGATCGGGGAAGGCCGCTCACCCTCGACCGTGACGCGGTCCTCGCCCGCGGAGCAGAGGCCCGTTCCCGTCTCGCCCGGTGATCCCCGGGCGATCGGGTCCGTCATCACTCCTGTGTTACCGTCCTTTTGGTGCTGCTCGATCAGAAGAAGACCCGTCGCATGGTGGTCATCGTGTCCATCGTCTGCGCGGTCGCATTCGTTGGCGTGCTCCCAGTCGTGCTGGGCCTCGTCGTGTTCGGCGGCGGCAGCCAGGACGCCACCAGCCAGCTCATCGACAACGCGAAGAAGCGGGTCGAGCAGGACCCCACGAGCGTGCGGGCCCTCGTCGACCTCGCCGCGCAGTACCGGGCGGCCGACAAGCCGCAGGACGCGACCGCCGCCCTGCAGAAGGCGCTCGCGCTTGGCCCGAAGACGGAGGACGACCTCCAGGCACTGACCGGCGCGTTCTCGGGGCAGCCCGCGCTGCAGCTCCAGGTGCTCCAGACGTACACCAAGACGCATCCGAAGGACGCCGACGCCTTCTTCGCCTACGGAGCGGCGGCTGAACAGGTCCAGCAGGTCCTCGTCGCCCGTCTCGCGTACCAGCGGGCCGTCGAGTTGGCGCCGAAGGGCTCGTCGCTGCGCGAAAACGCCCAGTCCGCACTCACCCGCCTGAAGGACACGCCGGTCGCGCCAACACCAACGGTTTCGACCACGCCGTCCGCGCCGGCGACCCCCGCAACCCCGTAGCCCGACCGGTTTCCGGCGGCTGGTAACATCCTCGGCCGCGGGCCGTTAGCTCAGCTGGTAGAGCAGGGGACTCTTAATCCCAAGGTCGAAGGTTCGATCCCTTCACGGCCCATGACCCGCGATCCCGCCCCATGTAAGGGATCAGTCCCCATTGGGAGAACCCGCGACACCGGAAGCTCTGCTCGGGGGTCAACGTAGGGGTCAACAACTTTGGGGGGAGGGGCACCATTTCCACTTCGTCGTGCCCGACATCGGACACCCCGATCCATGCTCCCGGCCTCGGGAGGGAGGGGGCGGTGTGCCGTCCGGCCGCTGGACGGACCGAACTGGCGCTCGGCTTCCACTTCGTCGCCGCCGCGTCGAGCGGCATCGAGGAGCATCGGCCGTGCGGAACCCGCAGATCGAGCAGTGCGGACACGGGTACGCCGGCTCAGAGCAGCCGCACGGGATCGTCCCCGTCGCCTCGGCGACGGCGTAGACGCCGGCACAGGGGTAGAGCTTGCCCCCGACGTCGAGCCTGTTGTGCCGGACGAGGGCCTTGAGGATGCGAGGATCCTTTGGAAGCTCCTCCTGGGCAAGGCTCGGCATGACACAGCGAGGATCTGGCAAGGCCACGCCGACCCGTACGTCTTCGCCCATCGCGAGCGTATGGCCGACCCAATCGTTTTCGACGAATCCTCTCGCAGGCGTCTCGACGATCACGTTCATACGGAACCGCCGAGCGTCGAAGTGGCTCTGCGGCTCGCGTTCGCCCAGCTCGTCAAGCGTCGACGTCGTGACGACGCTGAGCGGGAAGAGGTCGAAGAACGAGTCTGCGGCCACAGCGGAAGGCAAGCCCTGGTCGTTGAAGAAGGCCGCGCCGAGTCGTGCTTCGACGACAGCGTCGCGATGCCCCTCGGGATCGTAGTTCTCCTCGTCAGGGTGGCACTGATCGATCGTGTAGCCGTCCTGCGCGGCGATCGCCAGCTCCACGTCGCGCCCGAAGAAGCGCGACAGGACCGCGTCGACATTCGCCGCGTCGCTCAGCACCGACTCGCCGTCGGCAAACTCGATCCGCGCCGGTGGAAGCTCGTGCCCATCGCGCGGCGGTCCGACGAACGCCGCCCGACACCCGAGCAGGTTGGGCCAGAGCTTCGGGTGTTTCGCACTCGCGATCTTGCCCGTCGCCCTATCCCTGCTTGGCGAAAAGGCATCACTGGAACCGGTGCTCGACCCCATCGCCGACGACTACGAGCCGACCTCTACCTCCCAACCGGGGAGATCTCCGACACGCAGATCCACACGATGGCAAAATCGCCGCGGCCGATGGAAGGCGCATGATCATTTTCTACTTTCGCGGACTGCGACCCAGCCGGTTGGCAAATGCCCATCTCCCTCGCCCGCAAGCTCCAGGCGTTCCAGGCGGCGCAGTTCCCCGAGGTGGAATTCGAGCTTCACCGGGTGGCCCTTTCCCCCGATCAGGTACGCGAGTACGGCTTGGCAAGAGCCTCGGCGACGGTTCGCCGGTCGAATCTGAGGAAGCAGAGCATGGAGCCTCCTTCGTTTCGCGCTGGGCGGGGCGTACCCTACGCGGGGACGTGCATCACGGGGTAGGCGGCCCAGATCCGCGACGACCTCGGGTCGGTAGGCCGTGTGCGCGCAGAGTCGTGCGCGGGGGGACCCCTCCGCGGCGAAGGGGACGTCGGGGGCGACCAGGAGGCCAGAAACGCCGTGTCCGTACTCGACCACATCGGCTTTGAGGTCTCCGACCTCGAGCGCTCGGCCCACTTCTACGACGCCGTCTTTCAGGCCATCGGCGGCCGCCGACTCTACGCCGACCCCGAGGTCGTCGCCTGGGGCGTCGAGTTCCCGCAGCTGTGGCTCACCTCACGCGACCAGCCGGCCCCCAAATTCGGCCACGTCGCGCTGCGGGCGGCGGCTGCGGCCGAAGTGCGCGCCGCCCACGCCGCGGGCCTGGCGAGCGGCGGCACAGACGCCGGCCCGCCGGGGCCCCGCCCGGTCTACGGGCCCGACTACTACGCGGCCTACCTGCACGACCCCGACGGCCTCCGCATCGAGGTGGTGAGTCGGAGTGGGGGGTAGGTGCTTGACCCAGGCGCTCTCCTTCAGGCGATCGTAACGCTTGGGATTGGCCTCGCTCGCACTGCTGCCTCCAGTTGTTCAACCACAACCGTGGGCGAGGAGGCCTACAGCATTTGCGCCCGCTGCGGCTCGTCTTCACTCGCCAAGTAGGCGACGTTCGGCGAGAGCGCGCTCGACAGCATCGTCCCCGTCCCTGCCATAGATAGGGGACCCGCGGAGGATCTCGCCCTTCACAAACACGACGGCATTCCAACGGCCCGTCGCGCTGTCCCTCCCGACGTCGATCGCCCAGCCTTCGGGGAGAACCTGGTCGACCTCCCGGGACCGCGGCCGGTCCAACACGAGGTCGACGACGGCCGGGTCGCCCTCCGCGATCCCCCGGACCGTGTACGGAAAGCCACCGCGCCAGTACCGAGACCCGACCTCTGGGAGATCGAACATCTCGGCGGGCACTTCCTTGACGGCCGCCGTGTGGTCTGAACCCGCGAACTCGCGGATCAGGACTCGCGTCGCCATGACCGAACCCTACCGCCGTGCATCGTCGGTGCATCAGCGCGCTCGTGGCATTGCCTGCGCCCATGAAGCGGTCCCGTGCCCGGTCCCCGGAGTTCATCGCTCCGGATCGTGCGTAGATCGCCCAGGCCGAGATCCGGGGCGCTCCCGATGCGCTGATAGCCCAGACGCTTCAGGCTTGCCAAAACGCTTTGCGATGAGGAGACCAAGTTTGGCAGTCGGTATTCGACTGAGGTTCAGCGGCGGCAACCAAGACCAGTACGAGATGGTCCACGCCTACATGGGGTTCGCCGGTAATCCCCCTGAGGGTTTGATTTTCCATGTCGGCGGCCCGATCTACGGGGGCTGGGGTGTGCAGGAAGTCTGGGTCTCGTATGAAGCCTTCGACCGCTTCGTGGCAGGCAGGCTTCAACCCGCTCTCCAGGCCCTCGGCGGTCGCGGCTTACCGAATCCGCTCGAGGTTGACGAGTTCCCGGTCCACCGCATCATCAATCCCTAGAGATGGAAAGGGGAACCAATGAATCAGGGCGTGGGCGTACTCGAACAGTGGGCCGCGTCCCTCTCGGCCCGGGACGCGGCCGCCTGGGCGGCGCTGTGCGCTGAGGACTGCGTTCACGAGGACGTCGCGATGGGAGTGATCAATCGTGGGCCGCAAGAGGTGCGCGCCTTCGGCCAAGCGTTTTTCGATGCAGTCCCGGATTTCGTGGTGGCGCTTCGGTCCAGCTTCGGCGCAGGCGAATCGGCGGTCGGGGAGTGGGAGATGTCAGGCACTCATTCGGGAGACCTCCCGAACATGCCGGCGAGCGGGCGCACCTTCACCGTCCGCGGCGCGACCCTCATCACGCTCGACGACGCGGGAAAGGTCGTTCGCTGGACCGAGTACTGGGACACGGCGATTTGGCTGCGTCAGCTCGGGTTTCTTCCCTCGTAACCGGAGGCTGAGAGACGGCGCAGGACCGCTACTGCGCTAACGCGCCTCCTAGGTGCTACGGCGACGTCCGTTTCGCTGTGCCTCCGGATTGCGAGCAGTACCGCATCGTGGACCTGTGCGGGGCTTGGTTGACTCCCTTAGGACCCCGCGACGATGATCCGTCAAGAAATCGTAGGTCTGATCGACTGGGTCGTTCCGTACCCGGAAGGAGAAGGCCGCCGATGACGAACCCCCCAGAGCCGTCGCGTAAGCCAAGCGTCCCATCTGATTCCGGCGAGGTCGGGGAACCGGGCGCGGAGACACCGGTGCTCGCCCAACTCATGGCGGGGCGCGGGATGCACGGCGACGTGGAAGAAGACCCCAACCTTGCGAATCACGTCCTCTGGTTGAACGTTGTTCTGCCGTTGGTCATTTCGGGGCTCCTGTACCTCATGCTGCGGTGACGGCTGGACCGGCGCAGGACGCACACCCCCCGGTCACAGCCGCGGGCGCGGACTCCTTCGATACTGCGCTAACGCACCCCGTAGTGCGACGGCTCGCCGCGCTATGGCTCCCCAGGCGTTGAGCCCGCAGAGAGCGCCCTTTGAGCGGCGCGTCTTGCTTGGTGGAGCGACCCTCGACGAGGCTATCGGCGCGGGATACCTTCAGGTTCATGAACGCCGACGACTCGGCTCGGGATGTGTCGCACACCGACTGGGTCATGGCGGCCATGGCAGGCAGAGGGGGCGACACCCCACCTCCTGAGACGGGAGGAACAGACGTGGCGTACTCCATCGCTGTGGTCATCATGCAGGCTTTCGGCCTCGTGGCCGGCATCCCGCCCGGGGAAATTCTTCGCATCCCACGCCCGCCGGATTCGTGACGGGCCCGCAGGCCGGGGATCTTATGTACTAACGCACTCCCTAGTGCTGCGGGCTGCTCCCTAGAAGAACGTGACCCGCTGGCGGCTGAGGAAGAATCCGTGCTTGTCGCGGTTGGTGCAGGTGACGCCACTGATGCGGGACGTGCACCTGATGGACGCTCCCGCCGAAGCCGGCGTCGTGCGAATTCAAGTGGACGGACGCCGTCTTCCTCCAGCCGGCGGGACGCCCGCAGTTCTGGTGCTCGTCCAACGCGGCGATCTACACCGGCGAGGCCTGGCCGCGGTTCGACTTCTCCTACGGGGCGACTGTAACCAGCAGCGGGATCCACAGTTTTGTGCCAACGCACCTCTTCTGCTACGGCGACCCCACCAAGCCCGCCCCCGGATCGTGCGTAGATCGCCGCAGGCCGGTATCCGGGGCGCTCCCGATTCGCTCGTGGGCCAGACGGGTGAGGCTCGCGGGGTGCGGTCGGGTGCTCTCGATTTGAGGGCCTCCGTCTCATTGGGCGATGCCCTCCATGAGTAGGGTGGACGCTCGCGATCGCACGCAGTGGGCGGGCGCGGCCCATGACAGCGCACTTACCAGGGGGGCCCCGTGGGGAGGCGTCCCCGCGGGGCCCTTCGCAATGTCGGGGAGATGATGCCGCCGTCGTGTGCGATCAAGGTGGCGGGCTGCCGGCGTGTCGTTGCGGTGGTGCCCCCGGTGGTGCCCCGGCGGCCGTGCCCGCCGAAAATCCCCGCTAATCATGAGGGAGGCGATCCCGGCACGGAACCGCAGGGGTCGCGCGGGATCCGTATGGTTACCGGATTCCCGTGCAAACGGTGGGTTTCGGGATCGGGCAAGAAACGCGCGGGATGCGCCGAATGTCGCCGCGGTGGTGCCCCCGGTGGTGCCCCCGTGCCCGACATTGGGCACCCGGATCCATGCTCCTGGCCACGGGAGAGGAGACGGTGCGGGAGGGGGACCATTGCTCGGGCCGGATGAATCTGCCGAGTGGCGCCACCGTGGAGGGACAAGGGCTGACCCCGACAAGGCAGCCGTGAAACTCATGGAGGCTGCCGAGGCGCAGTTGCCCTAGGCGCGTTTCCTCGCGCCCCCTGCCCTGAGGCAGGCGATCGTCGCGGCTACGCGCCCTTCTTGGCGATGAACTCCGCGACCATCCGCTCCCCGGCCTCGTGTCCCTGCTCGAAGTACACGCGGTTGATCTCCTTGAAGACTTCCCACTGGGCGGGGACGTCGTCCTCGGCCAGGGTCGCGTCCACCGGGCAGACCTCGACGCAGGCGTCGCAGTCGATGCACTCGGCCGGGTCGATGTAGAGGATCGTCGCCTCGTCGTGGTGCTCCTCGCCGGGCATCGGGTGGATGCAGTCCACGGGACAGGCGTCGACACAGGAAGCGTCTTTCGTGCCGATGCAGGGTTCGGCAATCACGTAGGCCATGCGGTGGATGTCCCTCGCAGAAACGACGATGGAAATCTGATCCTACCCGGGGGTGCCTCCTGCGTCGACCGGTACCCGACCCCGAACGCGGCTGACCCCCAGGCACTGGTGGTGGTCGGAGAAGGTGAAGTCCGCTCGGATGGTTGTTGGCACTGTTTCTGAGTGACGAAGCAGGCCGGCTCCCTCCGTAACCTCGAGGCGGGCAAGGCAAAGATCGACCTCAAGCGGAAGGCCGGCACGAAGACGGTCCGGCAGCTGGAGATTGGGCAGCAGGCCGTCACGGCGGGCACCCTCTACTTCGACGACAGCTCCTACCAGATCCGCAACGGGCAGCTCTTCCGCGAGGGCGAGCGGAAGTCGGTCGGCGACGTCACAATCGTGAAGACGGGCACCCCGCCGGAGGTCGAGGCGATCAACTACCGCTACGTCGACAAGGCGGGCGAGGAGCAGTCCGGCGACCTGCTGGAGGAGGCCTTCGCTTCGAAGGAGCATCTACTCGGCGCAGTCCGCGTCGGGCCCGGCGCCGGCTCGACGCTGAAGATCGGCGGCCGTTGGAGCGTGTTCACCGAGATCGGCTGGGACAGCCCCGGCAGCTTCGCCAAGGGCAAGGGGTTCGAAAACTTCGGCGGCGGCAACCTCAGCGCCAAGCTACGAGAGCTCCGGGACGCAGGCTCACTGAAGGTGGACGGCGCCGACGTGCCGTTGACCGACGCCGACATCGACATGCTGCAGGGCATCGCCGACGTGGAGGCGGGCGGACAGATCCAGGCCGTGAACACCTGGGACTCCGCCGTCGTCACGTTTGGCTTCAAGCAGTGGACGCTGCAGTTCGGCGAGCTCCAGGACCTGATCACGCGAGTTCCGGGCCAGTTCGCGCGCTACGGGATCAGGCTCGAGGGGCACCTCACGATCGCGGGCAACAAGGTCGACGGGATCAGCGGCGCGACGCCGGGCGAGCTGCGTGGCGCCTACTGGGCGGAGAAGTTCTTCTACGCCGGCCTGGACACAGAGATCATCGCCGCCGAGGTCCAGAAGGCGCTCGAGGATCTCGGGCGCGTCAAGGGGGCGATGGCCGAACTGAAGAAGCAGGCGGTCACCGCCGGGACGGCGTGGCCCGCGGCGCTCGACTCCCCCGTCGCGAACAAGCTCGTCGGCGAACTGGACAACAACCGCCCGGCGTACGTCCGCCCCGTCGTCCGGCGGGCACTCGCAGACGCCACGCCCGCGATGACACCCAAGGACTTCGTCGACGCCCTCGTCGACGAGATCGTCGGCGAATACGCGAAGCATCCCGGCCAGAACGGCGGCACGGAGGCGAAGGCGCGCGCGAGGGCGCGGCGCTGGACGGGCCTCATCGTCGGCGGCTGAGCCGCTCGCCGATGTGCCCCGCGGGCATCGGGGCAGCAAGGAGGTGAGCACACCCCCACCATTTGCTCTTCCTCGTACCCGATCTCGGACACCCCGATGCATGCTCCCGGCCTCGGGAGAGGACACGATGCGGGAGGGGACCATTCCTTCTTTGGGAAGCGGCAACACTGAAGCCGAGCTTGCCCCTTCTCCCGAGGAGCTATGGAACCCCGCCTAAGGCGGCCCCGGCGCTCGACGAGGCGAGCATGGACGCGGTGGCGAAGCAGAACGCTGAGTGGGAGAAGCGCCCTGGCGGGTCGGGCACGACCCCGCCGAGCACTTCGTAGCATCATCGGCGCTGACGGTGGCGACGGGCCCGGCGCAACGATGCCCGGTGCGCCACCCGGACGACTGCGCCGGCCGCGCGATACGGTGTCCCGACAATGAAGGTGACCAAAGGTCAGCAGAACGTCTACACATTGACCGCCACGAGCCAGGAGATCGGGGCGCTCGTGGCTGCGGCGCGGCTGGCACTCGACGTGTTGCGGGCCGATCCCAGCGCGCCGCAGGAGGCGATCCGGATCATCGAGGCGGTGATCGGCGACTGGGACCGCGCGACGGCCGGCGGGCCGGGCGGCGGTCAGATGCCCCCGCCCAGCCCGGGTCTCGCTACCTAGACGGGCGCGCCGGCGTGCGCCTTGACGTGGTTCACGATCGCGTCGAGCTCGCGCGTGAAGATCTCATAGTCCATCTGCATGGTGTTGAGGAACGTGCTCCAGCCCATCGAGGCCTTGGCGAAGAGCGCCGCCTCCGTGATCTCCTCCTCGGTGGCCCCGAAGAGCCGCGCCGCCTCGGCGTGGTAGTAGGCGCAATAGCGGCAGCGGGTCGCCCCCGCGATGCCGAGGCCAATCAGCTCCTTGTACTTGTTGGGGATGGCGGTCTCCGAGAGCTGGAGGGCCTTGAAGCTCGCCCACTCGCTCTCGATCAGGTAGTCAGGCACGGCCGCGAAGAAGCTCGGCACCAGCCCGAGGGTCTCCTGCATGTCTTGCTCGACGTGCTTTCGGGTCATGAGTGCTCCCTTCGGACGATTCGGTATGTGACATCTCGCAATGGCCGCATAGCGGGGTGTCGTAC
This sequence comes from uncultured Thermoleophilia bacterium, assembly GCA_963777565.1. Classification (GTDB taxonomy): domain Bacteria; phylum Actinomycetota; class Thermoleophilia; order Miltoncostaeales; family Miltoncostaeaceae; genus CALMEC01. Next base: position 1,270 of record CAVZQZ010000005.1, on the reverse strand, counting down.
GAAGCGTCGCGGACCGAGTCCCCTCTGGAATCGGGAGCGGACCTGACGGCGGGTGTGGCGATCTACGCACGAGCCTGGGTCGGGCTCGCGACTCGGCGTTGTCGGTGCTCAGCCGACGACGGCGGGCGTTCGGGGGCCTACCCCCGAGTCAATGAGCCTCTCCGCAAGCGGTGTCCTTACCCGGCCACGCTGTGTGACATCTGGTCGATGCAGACCGTGACCGCGAGGATCAACGCATCGTTCTGGCCCTCGGCGATCTCGATACCGTAGGTATCGCGCATGCGGAACCAACGCTTAGATACCTCGGCGACCTCGTCGCGGCCACGCTCGATCTTGTACTCGTGGTCGACGATGTTGCCCTTCGCCTCCATATCCTCGCCGCCCTCGACCTCGATCGAAAAGCGGTCGCGGAGCGGGGTGACCAGCGCCTTCTTGACCGTCGCGACTGTCTTGCCGTTGCGCTCGATCTCCATCGTGCCGCGAATGCTCAGCAACTTCTCCGGACCGTGAACACCTCGTCACCCTCGGGCGCCTCCAGAATGAGCGTCTTGCCGATGCGGACGCCTTGCCGTCCACCGTGAACGCAGGCTGACCGCCGTCGGTCTCGATCCAGTAGTCGTCGCCGATCGCGAACATCTTCTCGCGCATCTGGTACTTCATTTCCGACCTCCGCCGCAGCTATTGGTACCCCGTCATGACTCTGCCCCCGCTCGTAATGGCGAGTGGTCGGGTTCGGCCTCGTAAGAGGTAATGGTGTCCGCGATGAGCTGCACGAAGTCGGAGTTGTTGCATCGAGGGGGCTGCGCGGCCGGCCCCTTCGATCCGATGCGTTCTCGCAGTGGGGATGGCAGCGGCGAGCGATCCGACGAGCCGGAACATGCTGTCGGGGCTCCGTGCGCCGTAGCTGCACACGACGGGGACCTCGACGGTCGCGAGATCGGTCGCGATGGATAGACGCCGATGGAGTTGCGGAAGTCCGCCAAGGCTGCCCCGGCGTTTTCCCTGCCGGCCCGCCGCCACGCATCGGGAAAGGCGTCCCAGGCGGTTCCACCGTCACGGTACGTGTAGGCGGAGCGCAGCAACGCCTCGGCAGCGTCGCTCTGGCGGCCGCGCAAAGCCAGCGATCCGATCTTGGCCAGCGCCGACGACCTGCGAAGCGCTAGGAAGTGACGGGCAAACCGCCATGGGAACTCATGCGCGATAGCCGCCCGCACCAGGTCGGGACGACGCACCGCCAGGTCTACGGCAATCGCCGCCCCCGCGCTCGTAC
>CAVZQZ010000004.1:0-19553 GCA_963777565.1 uncultured Thermoleophilia bacterium | reverse complement strand
GAAGCAGGCCGGCTCCCTCCGCAACCTCGAGGCGGGCAAGGCAAAGGTCGACCTCAAGCGGAAGGCCGGCACGAAGACGGTCCGGCAGCTGGAGATCGGGCAGCAGGCCGTCACGGCGGGCACCCTCTACTTCGACGACAGCTCCTACCAGATCCGCAACGGGCAGCTCTTCCGCGAGGGCGAGCGGAAGTCGGTCGGCGACGTCACAATCGTGAAGACGGGCACCCCGCCGGAGGTCGAGGCGATCAACTACCGCTACGTCGACAAGGCGGGCGAGGAGCAGTCCGGCGACCTGCTGGAGGAGGCCTTCGCTTCGAAGGAGCATCTACTCGGCGCAGTCCGCGTCGGGCCCGGCGCCGGCTCGACGCTGAAGATCGGCGGCCGTTGGAGCGTGTTCACCGAGATCGGCTGGGACAGCCCCGGCAGCTTCGCCAAGGGCAAGGGGTTCGAAAACTTCGGCGGCGGCAACCTCAGCGCCAAGCTACGAGAGCTCCGGGACGCAGGCTCACTGAAGGTGGACGGCGCCGACGTGCCGTTGACCGACGCCGACATCGACATGCTGCAGGGCATCGCCGACGTGGAGGCGGGCGGACAGATCCAGGCCGTGAACACCTGGGACTCCGCCGTCGTCACGTTTGGCTTCAAGCAGTGGACGCTGCAGTTCGGCGAGCTCCAGGACCTGATCACGCGAGTTCCGGGCCAGTTCGCGCGCTACGGGATCAGGCTCGAGGGGCACCTCACGATCGCGGGCAACAAGGTCGACGGGATCAGCGGCGCGACGCCGGGCGAGCTGCGTGGCGCCTACTGGGCGGAGAAGTTCTTCTACGCCGGCCTGGACACAGAGATCATCGCCGCCGAGGTCCAGAAGGCGCTCGAGGATCTCGGGCGCGTCAAGGGGGCGATGGCCGAACTGAAGAAGCAGGCGGTCACCGCCGGGACGGCGTGGCCCGCGGCGCTCGACTCCCCCGTCGCGAACAAGCTCGTCGGCGAACTGGACAACAACCGCCCGGCGTACGTCCGCCCCGTCGTCCGGCGGGCACTCGCAGACGCCACGCCCGCGATGACACCCAAGGACTTCGTCGACGCCCTCGTCGACGAGATCGTCGACGAATACGCGAAGCATCCCGGCCAGAACGGCGGCACGGAGGCGAAGGCGCGCGCGAGGGCGCGGCGCTGGACGGGCCTCATCGTCGGCGGCTGAGCCGCTCGCCGATGTGCCCCGCGGGCATCGGGGCAGCAAGGAGGTGAGCACACCCCCACCATTTGCTCTTCCTCGTACCCGATCTCGGACACCCCGATGCATGCTCCCGGCCTCGGGAGAGGACACGATGCGGGAGGGGACCATTCCTTCTTTGGGAAGCGGCAACACTGAAGCCGAGCTTGCCCCTTCTCCCGAGGAGCTATGGAACCCCGCCTAAGGCGGCCCCGGCGCTCGACGAGGCGAGCATGGACGCGGTGGCGAAGCAGAACGCTGAGTGGGAGAAGCGCCCTGGCGGGTCGGGCACGACCCCGCCGAGCACTTCGTAGCATCATCGGCGCTGACGGTGGCGACGGGCCCGGCGCAACGATGCCCGGTGCGCCACCCGGACGACTGCGCCGGCCGCGCGATACGGTGTCCCGACAATGAAGGTGACCAAAGGTCAGCAGAACGTCTACACATTGACCGCCACGAGCCAGGAGATCGGGGCGCTCGTGGCCGCGGCGCGGCTGGCACTCGACGTGTTGCGGGCCGATCCCAGCGCGCCGCAGGAGGCGATCCGGATCATCGAGGCGGTGATCGGCGACTGGGACCGCGCGACGGCCGGCGGGCCGGGCGGCGGTCAGATGCCCCCGCCCAGCCCGGGTCTCGCTACCTAGACGGGCGCGCCGGCGTGCGCCTTGACGTGGTTCACGATCGCGTCGAGCTCGCGCGTGAAGATCTCATAGTCCATCTGCATGGTGTTGAGGAACGTGCTCCAGCCCATCGAGGCCTTGGCGAAGAGCGCCGCCTCCGTGATCTCCTCCTCGGTGGCCCCGAAGAGCCGCGCCGCCTCGGCGTGGTAGTAGGCGCAATAGCGGCAGCGGGTCGCCCCCGCGATGCCGAGGCCAATCAGCTCCTTGTACTTGTTGGGGATGGCGGTCTCCGAGAGCTGGAGGGCCTTGAAGCTCGCCCACTCGCTCTCGATCAGGTAGTCAGGCACGGCCGCGAAGAAGCTCGGCACCAGCCCGAGGGTCTCCTGCATGTCTTGCTCGACGTGCTTTCGGGTCATGAGTGCTCCCTTCGGACGATTCGGTATGTGACATCTCGCAATGGCCGCATAGCGGGGTGTCGTACGAAGCGTCGCGGACCGAGTCCCCTCTGGAATCGGGAGCGGACCTGACGGCGGGTGTGGCGATCTACGCACGAGCCTGGGTCGGGCTCGCGACTCGGCGTTGTCGGTGCTCAGCCGACGACGGCGGGCGTTCGGGGGCCTACCCCCGAGTCAATGAGCCTCTCCGCAAGCGGTGTCCTTACCCGGCCACGCTGTGTGACATCTGGTCGATGCAGACCGTGACCGCGAGGATCAACGCATCGTTCTGGCCCTCGGCGATCTCGATACCGTAGGTATCGCGCATGCGGAACCAACGCTTAGATACCTCGGCGACCTCGTCGCGGCCACGCTCGATCTTGTACTCGTGGTCGACGATGTTGCCCTTCGCCTCCATATCCTCGCCGCCCTCGACCTCGATCGAAAAGCGGTCGCGGAGCGGGGTGACCAGCGCCTTCTTGACCGTCGCGACTGTCTTGCCGTTGCGCTCGATCTCCATCGTGCCGCGAATGCTCAGCAACTTCGTCCGGATCGTGAACACCTCGTCACCCTCGGGCGCCTCCAGAATGAGCGTCTTGCGGATGCGGAGCGCCTTGCCGTCCACCGTGAACGCAGGCTGACCGCCGTCGGTCTCGATCCAGTAGTCGTCGCCGATCGCGAACATCTTCTCGCGCATCTGGTACTTCATTTCGACCTCCGCCGCAGCTATTGGTACCCCGTCATGACTCTGCCCCCGCTCGTAATGGCGAGTGGTCGGGTTCGGCCTCGTAAGAGGTAATGGTGTCCGCGATGAGCTGCACGAAGTTGGTTGTTGCATCGAAGGGGGCTGCGTGGCCGGCCCCTTCGATCCGATGCGTTCTCGCAGTGGGGATGGCAGCGGCGAGCGATCCGACGAGCCGGAACATGCTGTCGGGGCTCCGTGCGCCGTAGCTGCACACGACGGGGACCTCGACGGTCGCGAGATCGGTCGCGGATGGATAGACGCCGATGGAGTTGCGGAAGTCCGCCAAGGCTGCCCCGGCGTTTTCCCTGCCGGCCCGCCGCCACGCATCGGGAAAGGCGTCCCAGGCGGTTCCACCGTCACGGTACGTGTAGGCGGAGCGCAGCAACGCCTCGGCAGCGTCGCTCTGGCGGCCGCGCAAAGCCAGCGATCCGATCTTGGCCAGCGCCACGACCTGCGAAGCGCTAGGAAAGTGACGGGCAAACCGCCATGGGAACTCATGCGCGATAGCCGCCCGCACCAGGTCGGGACGACGCACCGCCAGGTCTACGGCAATCGCCGCCCCCGCGCTCGTACCGACCACGACCGCAGGCGGGGCCCGCAATGACTCGAGGATGGCTGCGGCGTCAGACGTGTGCGTGGACATCGACCGCACCGGCTCGCAGCCGGACCGGGCGTACCCCCGGCGGTCGTAGGTGATCACTCGTCCGATCCGGGCGAGTTCCTCGGTGACGGAGCCCCAGGTCGAGGCCGTCGCCCCAGCAGGGTGGATCAGAAGGATCGGGACGCCGTCGCCCACATCCTCGTAATAGAGGTCGCGTCCGTCTGCCCTCACGGAACCCGTACGGGGCCGCGACTCGCCTGTTTCCGAAGCTGCCGTCGAAGACATAGCTAGCCCGAAGGTGCGGCAGGAGACACGGGCCCGGTCTCGAGCGCGAACGGGGGGTAGCGGTCGACGAGCGAGGCGAGGTACGCGAGCAGGCACGCCTCCCAGCGGACGAGTCCCAACAGGAACCTCCACATGCTCTCGGGATATCTCCCGTTGACGAAGACGAGCACGGCGGCGATCACCCAGACGATCCCGCCGAAGAACGTGAGGATCGCGAACACGATCAGGTTCGGGATCGCATAGAGGATGCGGAGCAGCACCGAGCCCACCGTCGGCGAGCCAGACCGCTCGACGTGGAAGCGAATCGAAGGCTCACCTCGATCGGGCAGGCGGTCCGTCAGCAGCGCCAGGTAAGCGACCACAGCCAGAATCCAGCCGAGGACGCGGGTCACCGTCGGGCCGCTCTCGTCCAGGTAGCGCTGCCCGCCCGTCTGCGACACCAGGATCGCTACGGCCGCGGGAACGCCCAGCCAAAGCAACCCCAACGGGTGGCCGACCCAGCCGATGACGACCAGCAAGGCCACGCGGAGAAACACGTGGGCGCGCTCGAAAGCCGGCGGGCGCTCGACGTCGAAGGCGACAGGAAACGACATCGCCCTAGGCAGGGACCTCGTGAGGAAGCTGGATGTCGCTGTCCAGCCCCTGCAACAAGGAGTAACGGTTGAACTTGACGTGTCCCGCCAGCCTCTCGAGCAACTCAGCGAGCGCCGGCGACGGCTCGCCGTAGAGCGTCATATCGTGGTCGTAGGCGAAGTCGCGGAAGAGCTTCTCCCTGGCCTCCGCGACGTGCTTGCGCATGCTCGATCAGGCCATCGGCGTCCACGTAGCCCTCGCGGACCTCGCACTGGGTTCCGTCGTCGCTCAGGAACCAGTCGTAGCGGAGCGTCTTCGTGTCCTTCTCCCTCGTCAGCCTCATCATCTCGGCGGCCTGCTGCTTGAACCCGTCGAGCTCGCCGTCGCGGACCTTCAGTCGCGCAGTCACCTCGAACATGCGTCGGCCTCCTTCCGTGTCGCGCCTGAGCGCATCGTCTGTCGTGACTCTTCTCTTCCGATGCATGGGCCCAGCTTGCCGCTGCCGGGCCGCTGCGACATCGGGGCGTCACCCTGATTCTGCACCCTGATTTCTCGAACAGCCGACCCTGATCTACGTGACCGCAGCCGAGCGCGACTAGCGCGAAGTTGCGCGCGCGCCGTGGTCGGCGCGCTCGACGACACGTGCGAGCTCGACGCGTGTCGAGACGTCGATCTTGCGGAAGATGTTGCGCAGGTGCGTCTCGACCGTCTTCTGGCTGAGGAACAGCTCCGCGGCGATCTGCGGGATTGGTCTTGCGGTCGACGACGAGCCGTGCCACCTGGAGCTCGCGTTCGGTCAGCGAGTCGATGCCCGTCCCGTCGGTCTTGCCTGCGTGCGTGCGCCGATGGGGGCGGTGGCCGAGCTTCCCGAGCTCTCGCTCCGCGCTGTCGCGGTAGCGCAGCGCGCCGCACGCGTCGAACGCTGCCGCTGCGCGCTGAAGCTCCGCCACGGCGCGGTCGCTCTGGCCGGCTTGGGCCAGCGCTCGGCCCGCGAGCGTGCGCGAGAGCGCGGCCTCGATGGGGGCTCCGACTTCCTGAGCGGCATCGGCCGAAGCGAGTGCGCGTTCGATGGCGCGGGCGGTGTCCCCGGAGTGCAGAGCGACGGCGGCGGCGGCACGATCGGCCCAGGCAGTCGGCGAGGGGAAGCCGCACGGCCGCTGCCGTGACCTCGGCAAGACCGGCTGCGCGCTCGGCCTCGCTGCGGCGATCCAGCGCCAGCCAACACCGCGTGAGCAGCTCGAGGCAGTACGCCCTCCAGCCGCCGGGGATGAGCGTCAACTCCTCACCACCGGCGCGGCCGAGGAGCAGCTCGACGGCTCGGTCTGGTTGCCCGGTTTCGAGCAGGACGCCGGCGAGCCTCACCGCAGCCCAGGCCGTGACGAAGCCATCGTCGAGGTCGCGCGTGAGCTCGACGCCCTCCTCTGCGGTGGCGAGCGCGAGGTCGAGATCGCCGACGGCGACTGCGACGACGGAGCGGTTGAAGAGGTTCCCGGCGAGAGCCGGCGAGGTCCCGAGCAGGCGCCCGGCCTCGATGGCGCCGTCCAGGAGTTCGGTGGCCTCGGCCAGCTTGCCGCGCACGTACCAGACCCTGGGCAGGATCAGGTACAGGCGGAAGAAGGGATCCCCTCGCCCCGTCGCGCGAGCGAGCCTGAGGGCACGGCTCGCGTGCGCGTCGGCCTCGGCGTAGAGGTCGAGGTAGAGCTCAGCCGCAGCGAGCCAGGCCGCCGCGTCGGGGCGGAGCGAGAGCTCGTCGTCGGACAGCCCATCGACCAGCGCTGCGGCTTCGGCACGGTGGGATCGAGCTGTCTCGGTCGGTCCGGTCATGGCGTCCGCGAGCGCGGGCATGGCGAGCGCCGCCGCCAGCAGGGCCGCATCTCCCAGTACCTTCGCCGCGCTCACCGCGCGCCCGGCCCAGTCGTGCATCGCCTCGTATCTCGAGCGGTAGAACTCGTTCAGCGTCAGCTCGATCAGCAGCCCGACGGACTCGACCGAGGCCGGCTCCGGCAGGCCGCGAAGAGCCCTCACGAGACGCGCGTGGGCCTGCTCGTATCGCCCGAGGAAGCGCTCCACCCCGGCGCACGCCGTCGCGACTGTCGTGCAGAGGGCGCTCGACTGCTCCGGGACGATCGCGACCGCCTCCAGCAGCGCCTCATGGCTGTCGGTGAAATGCCCCGCCGCCGCCAACGCCCCGGCACGGGCGAGCAGAAGCTCGACGCGCTCCTGCGCCGGCGCGGTCTGCGGGAGCAACCGCAGCGCCGCGCCGAACCACCGCGCGGCGCTTTCGGGCGCGAGCCGTGCCGCTGCCTCGCCGGCCTCGCGCAGGACGGCGACGGCGGCGACGTCGCCCTGGCGCGCCGACCGCTCGACGTGGTGGGCGCGCGCCGCTGCCGTCACTCCCCGCGCCGCGAGCGCCTCGGCGCACCGCTCGTGGGCCCCGAGCCGCCAGCCGCCGGCAGTGGCCTCGTACACCGCGCGCCGGACGAGCGGGTGTCGGAAGCGGAAGCGTCGAGGCACGTCGGTGGTGCGAATGAGATCGAGCTGCAGGAGCTCGTCGACTGCGTCCATCGCCGCCGCCTCAGAGGTCGCGGCCGCGGCGGCCGCCAGTTCGGGCTCGAATGGATCGCCCGCCACCGCCGCTCCTTCGAGCACGAGGCGTCCGCCGTCCGACAGCAGCGCGAGCTCCTCGCTCAGCGAGGCGGCGACCGCTGGTGGGACCTCGAGGCCGGTCAGTGAGATCTCGGGAGCGCGAGGTGCCTCCACCTGCGCGCTCGAGCGACCGCGCGAGCTGCTCGAGGTAGAAGGGGTTGCCACCGCACTCCTCGTAGAGGAGGGCTGCGCCGGCGGCGTCGACCCGTTCGCCGAGAAGCTCCCGGGCCTCATCCGCCGTGAGTGCGCCGAGCTCGACCCGGGTCAGCGCCGCCGTCACGATGCGCCCGCTCGAGCGCCGCTGCAAGACGCTCCGGCGTCTGGCGGGGGCGGAGCGCGACAGCGGTGAGCACGGCCGCCGCCGGCGGCCGGCGCAACAGCGCGCCGAGCAGCTCGACCGACGCCGAGTCGGCCCAGTGGAAGTCGTCGAGCACGAGTACGAGCGGCCTCGTCTGCGCGAGATGCTCGAGCAGCGCGCGCACCGCGCGGTGGCTGCGATAGCGCTCGTGCTGGAGCGCCACCGCGCGACCGCCTGCGAGCGCAGACAGCGACGGCAAGACGTGCGCGAGCTCTGCTTGCACGTCGTCGTCGAGCGTCGAGAGCTGGTTCGGGTCGAGGCTCTCGACGTACTCGTCCAGCGCATCCACGAAGACCGAGAACGGCAGGTCGTGCTCGAGCTCGGACGCCGATCCCGAGAGAACGAGGTGTCCGCGCAACTCGGCACGAGCAGGCGAGCTCCGTAGAGCAGGCGCGTCTTGCCGATCCCCGGCTCGCCCACCAGCTCGATCGCGCCGGGCGGGCCTCGGTCGAGCTCGTCGAGCACCTGCTCGAGCGAATCGAGTTCGTCGGCGCGCCCAACGAGAGGGTTCTGCTCGCGCCCTGATGGCGCTGCGACCCCGTGCGTCATCTCCCCTCCCTTGGCCGGTACGCAGTGTCTTCACGATCGAGGCGCGTGCGTCATCCGGGAAAGCGCCGCTCGCGGTCAGCGGTTTCTACTGATGTCACCCGGCTCCACGCTCGCCTGTCCAGTCGCTCGCTGGCGACAAATCAGGGTGCAGGTTCAGGGTGTCGCCCCGATGTCAGCGCCGGCGTCTCGGCGGCAAGCTCGACCCATGTCCCGTTACCTGCTCCAGCACCGCCACGAGCCGCGGGAGTGCGGCGTCGTGTTCGCCTCCTTCAAGGGGCACGCGAGCCCACTCCGCCACCGAGCCACGCTCGCATCGTGCCGCTCCGGCGGACATGCGATCTGGTGGACGGTCGACGCCGACACCGAAGAGGACGCGCTCCGGCTGCTCCCGCCATACGTCGCGAAGCGCACCACCGTCGCGCGCGTCAGCGAGATCGACATTCCGTAACCGCGCGCCGAGCGACGCGAAAGGGGGAAGCTCGAGCCGAGCGTGTCGGCGCCCCCGACAAGCCGCTCGGCCAGACAGTGCCATGTTCCTGCTTCGCGGCCATGGGTCGGGGTCGGCGCATCGAGAAATCAGGGTGCGAGATCAGGGTGTTCGCCCGATGTCGACGCAGCCGCACGACGAGAAGCTCGACCCATGTCCCGTGTGGAAGGGGTGGTACCGTGAACGAGAGCCATGTTCCACCAGAGGCGCTAGCTGCTTGTGACACACCACGGCTTGAAGGAGCGCCGCCAGCCCCGGCGGCAGTGCCCCCGCCGCAGGTCGCTGCCCGTCCCTCGGGCTGGACCGGGGGTCGCATCGCCGCGGTCGTGATCGGCGCGCTGCTGGTGCTGGTCTCGTTGGTCCTGCTCGGCGGCGGCGGAACGGGCCTCTGGGCCGATCTCACCCAGCGCGACGCGGGCTATGTCACGACCGGCGTCCACGAGTTCTCCACCTCCGGATCAGCATTGGCGACCGAGCCGACCCATCTCGGATCGCCGGGGGTGGGCTGGCTGTACTCGCCGGGCCTGCTCGGCAAGGTTCGGATCCGGGTCACGCCCGTGAGCCCGGGCCAGGCGCTGTTCGTTGGGATCGGCCGCTCCACCGACGTCGATCGCTACTTCGCCGGCGTGAACCACACGGTCATTTCCGACTTCTTCGGCGCCAAGGTGCGGTACACCGGTGGGGGAAGGCCGCGATCCGCTCCCGAGACACAGCACTTCTGGGTCGCCTCCTCCACCGGCCTCGGGGCCCGGACGCTGGAGTGGGATCCCCACAGCGGGTCGTGGACCGTCGTGGTGATGAATGCCAACGCGCGACCCGGGATCGGCGTGCGGGCGGACTTGGGAGCTCGGATGCCGGCGGTGCTGTGGATTGCCATCGGCTTGCTGGTGGCAGGGGCGGTCTTCTTGGCCGGCGGGGGCCTCCTGATCGCTGGTGCGATCCGCGGCCGCCGTGCCGGCCGCGCGAGCGCGGATGTGAAGACAGGACTGGATTCGACCGTCGATGCACCCGCCACCTCGCCCGGACAGCAGATCGCAACTCGTGATTACGAAAGGAGGAGTCATGCAGAGCGTTAAGGAGGCCGCATCTGCGTTCCTGGCCAACAAGCGAGTGGCGGTCACGGGGGTGTCCCGCACGCCCAAGACGCACGGGAGCAACATCGTGTACCGGCGCCTGCGCGAGCGCGGCTACGACGTCTTCGCGGTCAACCCCAACGCCCCCGAGGTCGAGGGGGATCGGTCCTATCCAGACCTGAAATCGATCCCCGGCGGCGTCCAGGCGGTGGTGATCGGAACGCGGCCGGAGATCGCTGAGGACACGATGCACGAGTGCGCCGAGCTCGGCATCAAGCACGTCTGGATGCATCGCGGGCCCGGCGCAGGCAGCGTCTCCGATGCCGCCACCGAATACGGCCGGGAGCACGGCATTACCGTGATCAACGGTGGCTGTCCCCTGATGTTTGGGCCCACCGCCGATCTTGGGCACAAAATGATGCGCCTCGTGTACACCCGGCACGTGCCGAAGCAGGTGTGACCAGCGTGCCCGCGCCGCTGGGTGCGCTAGCAACGTGAAGCGAGAGGAGCAGACAGTGGCCAGCAACAGACAACTTCTGGAGCGTTATGTCGAGCTGTACAACGCAGGTGACCTCGACGCGTGCATGGAGTTGTACGCCGAGGACGCCGTCCAACTGATGCACGATGGCACCTTCGACGGCCGGAGCGAGATCCAGGACCGTCTCGCCCGTGACCTGACCGCGTTCCCGGATGCCACCTATACCGTGGCCAGCTTCGTCGAGCAGGGCGACGCGTTCGCAGACGAGTGGACCTTCGTCGGGACACACACCGGTCCGTTCCTGCTCCCGGACGGCAGCCAGCTACCTCCCACCGGCAAGCGGGTGGAGGTCAGGGGCATGGAGCTGGTGCAGATGCACGACGGGAAGATCGTCGTCGACAACCTGTACTACGACAGCATGGCCGTCCTGGCCCAGCTCGGTCTCGTCCCACAGGGCGCGACCGCGTGATGGACTCGCGATGGGCTGACCGGATCGAAAGCAGCTCGGTGGACCACAAGGCGGTCCGCGCGGGCTCACGCCCACCGGGGAACAATCACCGCTGTACGCCCGCCCCCGGTGGGGGTCAACAAGGGTCAACACGACCACCGAAGATGGGGTGAGATCACTACCCGGTCGCGCGCACGAAACGCCTGTAAAGAGACGACACCTTGAGAGAACAGGAGACGCCGGGAGCGACTCTTCGTCCCAAGGTCGAAGGTTCGATCTCTTCACGACCCATCGGCTTGTGCCCTGCAGATGGCGCACTTTCGTTCGCGGGTTCATGCGGCATTTCGCCGTTTGGGCAACAAGGTGGGCAACACTCCCACCATTTCTCTTCCGCGTGCTTCGACATCGGACACACCGCCGGAACTAGGATGGCTCGGTGCCTGTTGCGCTGGTGAAGGGACGCTCACCATGGCCAAGCTGATCTACTCGGCGATCACGTCGCTCGACGGCTACGTCGCGGACGAGGACGGCAACTTCGACTGGGCTGCGCCGGACGAGGAGGTGCACGCCTTCGTCAACGACCTCGAGCGGCCGGTCGGCACCTACCTCTACGGGCGCCGGATGTACGAGGTGATGGTCTACTGGGAGACCGCGCACACCCTCGCCGACCAGCCGCCCGTCGTGCAGGACTTCGCGGAGATATGGCAGGCGGCCGACAAGATCGTGTACTCGAAGACGCTGGAGACGGTATCCAGCGCCAGGACGCGGATCGAGCGAGACTTCGACCCTGAAGCGGTCCGGCAGATGAAGGCGCACGCGGGACGTGACATCAGCGTGGGCGGTCCCGACCTCGCCGCCCAGGCGATCAAGGCCGGGTTGGTCGACGAGTGCCACCTGTTCGTCGCGCCCGTCGTGGTGGGAGGCGGCAAGCAGTCCCTCCCCAAGCAACGTCCGCCTGAAGCTCGAACTGCTGGACGAACGCCGTTTCGGCAACGGGGTCGTTCACCTCCACTACCGCACCAGGACGTGAGGGGACGACGACGCTTCACGGACGTCTCGGACGTGGCTTCGAACTTCGTAGCCAGGTGGAGCTCCAGGGCATTAATGTCAACCTGGACGAGACCCCCTCGAGGAGGGTTTCCTTCGGGACGTGCGAAAGATCGGCCATTTCGGTACCGGGGATCTCGAGGTGCAGACTGAAGGAACTTCTTAACTTGCCAACTACGCGGCCTTGTACTCGATACCGCGTCAGGGTCCGTCCGGATTCCGCGTTGGCCGCGGCCGTGACTTGGCCGCGGGAGGGTCCCCGGACCGGGTCGCGACCGCCGCGATCAAGGTCGTCCGAGCGGGGCGAGCTGGTCGGGATGCAGGTTGAGCACGAGCAGGACGGCCGCCTCAGCGGTGGCGGGATTGAAGTCCTCCCCGAGGGCACTTCGCTCGAGGACGACCCCGAGGACGGTCGTCCAGAACGCCCGGGCCTCCACCTCGGGAGTGGTGACGAGTGCCCACCCGCGACGGTCGAGGATCTGCTGCACGGCCCTCGTGCCTTCGCGGTGGAGTTGCTCGAAGGTGCGCTCGACGAGTGGGGCCAACTCGGGGCGCCGGCGCGCGAGCAACATCGCCTCGAGGAAGCTTGGAAGCGCGGGTGAGCCCGTCGCCGTCGAGACGATCGCCCGGACGTAGCTGGCCGGGGTGCGTGCGCGGGAGCCGGCACGCTCGACCTCGGCGGCCGCACGCATGACTCCGCGGCAGGCAGCCTCGACGAACAGGGCCTCCTTCGAGCCGAAGTAGTAGGTGACCTGGCTGGGGAAGGCGTCGGCGCGCTCGGCGATCTCGGCCACCGATACATCCCCCAAACCGCGCTCGGCGAACAGGCTGCTGGCCGCGTCGAGCAGCTGCGACCGTCGCTGGCGGCCGGCGACGCGCGTGGCGCGGGCAGCGTGACGGGGTGAGGCGCCCTGATCGGGCGGCATCAGCCCACGCTCTGGAGTCGGGGACGGCATGTCCCGCACTCTAGCGAATATGCCCACTTGACAAACAATGTTTGTATGTTGTACAAACACGTCCGCAGCGCATCCACCACACCTCTCACGAAAGGCCAGAGACCTGATGACAACCGAGCCCGACGTCTACTACGTCCACCCGCACGACTTCATCATGCGCCGCCGCTGGAAGGCGCCCGGCCCGCCGCGCACGCCGCGCTGACTGGAGACGGTTGGCCGACGGGGCGTTTCCCTGTCCTGTCCGCCGGCACTCTGCGCACCGAGGTGTGGCCACACTTTGCCCTCAGTCGCGCGATCTCACAGGCAGGTTTGCGATCTCAGACGCTCCCAGCAACGTCACGTCGAGAAGCCGTAATCCGGCTCAGGAAGCCAGATTCCACGCCATCAGCGGGATTTCGCTGGGTCTTCCCTCCCGGCCGTCGTCGAACTACGAAACCGAAGGTCACCGGTTCGCATCCTGACTGGCGCGTCGAAGTTTGCCCTGCATATGGTCACCTTCTGTTTCTTGACTGGTTCGGCAGTTCGCCGTTTGGGCAACAAGGTCGGCGACACCCCCACCATTTCCTCGTCCTCGTGCCCGACTTCGGACACCCCGATCCATGCTCCCGGCCTTCCGGAACGGAGACGGTGCGGGAGGGGACCATTTCCTCTTCGGGGCTCGGCGATCAATATCCCCTCCAGTTCGCCCGGTTCCCTCCGCGGGGACTGGCCCGTCAGAGAATCGGGAGCGCCCCGGATGGCCGGTGGTGGAGCCTCCCGCCGACCTCGGCGGCCGGTGAGGGTTACTTCGCCAGCGGGTGGCTCCGCGGCGTCGCCGTCGCCCGCGGTGGGCGCGTCGCCGCCGGAATCTCCCCTCAACGAGGAAGGCGTCCCGACGGCGAGGGGCGCAGCCATGAGGGGGATCATCTCGGTGGCGTCGTTAAGGTCGCCCCGGAGATGCGCGGCACGACACGTTCAGCGAGCAGCGTGAGCTGGTGGATGTCATCTCCGAGCGGCCAAACGAACACTCGCTCGGCACCCGCGTCCGCGAAGGCGCTGAGCCGCTGCGCGCACACCTCCGCGGATCCGATCGGGAGCGAAAGCGTCCGCAATGACTCGACGTCTCGGCCGAGGAGCGGGGCGAGGACGTCGGCGAGCATCCGCTCGGTCTTGGCGCGGTCCTCGGTCACGTAGGTCCAGAGGGTGGCAATCGCGTTGGCGAACCGATCGGGGTCGCCGCCGCGCGCGCCCACGTGCTTCCGGACCTCCGCCCACGAAGCGGCGAAGCCCTCCGGCGTCGTGTTGTAGCCAGAGGCAAGCCAACCGTCGCCGAGTTCTGCTGCGCGCCGCAGGCCGCGCGCGCCGCCCCAGCCTGCGAGCCAGATGGGCGGCCGGCCAGGCTGGCTGGGAGGCGGCTCGAGCGTCACCCCGGCGGTCGAGTAGAAGCGGCCTACGAAGGGTTCGCGGTCCCGGCCGAGCAGCGCCCGAAGCGCTCTGACCGCCTCCTCGAACCGCACGAACCGCTGGTGGACCGGAACCCCGCCGACGACGTAGTCGCGCTCGGACGAGCCGGGGCCGACGCCCGCGACGAACCTGCCGCCCGAGAGCACGTCGAGGGCCGCGAACGCCTTGGCCGCCTGCGCCGGCCCGCGCACCGCGGGAAGGCAGACCGTCGTCGCCAGGCCAAGGTCGCCCGAGGCGTCGAGGACCGCGGCCAGCGCGGTGAGCCCATCGAGCCACGGCCGGCGGAAGACCAGGTGGTCGTTGGCGGACAGCCACCGGTACCCCAGCCGGGACGCCGCCGACGCATAGGCCCGAAGCTCGGCCAGGGAAGGAGGCCCTGCCGAGATCGGGATGAGCGGAAGATGTGCGCCGATCTGCATGGGCCGATCCCGTGGTGTTGGTCTTCGGTTCGAGGAACGGGTTGCCGTCGAACGGCGGTGGCGACCGCGGGGACCGCTCGAGCCCTGGAGGCGAGAGTTGGACGCCATTCCATCACACCACGAGCGGCCACACCATTACTCGGGGGGATCCCGATCCGGAGCCATCTCATCCCGAGGTCCTGGCTTCGAGTCCCAGACGGCCTACCGGCCTTGTCCCTGGAAGAAAGCACTTCTTGTTCGACGGTCGATGGCGGCACGCCCCGTTGTGACCTTGGACGGAACAGTCGTCCAGGAAACTCACGGCCCATCCACGAGGCCGGTCGGAACGGTCAGCGTCGATGAGGTCGACGGGGAGGGGAGGAGAACCCCCCCTGAACGAGAACGCCATGAATCATGTTCGGCGTCAAGTGGTCTGCTCTCCATCTGCGACGTGGGAAGATGCGGCCCTCGACGCGAGCAGGCCGGTGAGGGGATGGCGGCGGTGGGCATCGCGATCGACGCGACGACGACTCTCGACACGTGGGCCCCCTGCGGCCTGTGCTGGGGGCAGCGACGGATCTTCGAGGACTGCAACGGCGAGGGGCTGGTTCCGCGTGTGTGCCCCGCCTGCCTCGGCGTGGGAGAGCGGCCCGTCCCGCGCAGCGGGCGCGACGAGGGACTCCAACAGGGCGACTGCGCGAAGGGTGGGGCTCACCCGCGGTGACGTTCGACGGGTCGTCGTCCAGGCAGCGCACGGCCCGTCCATAGGTCATTCGGAACCGTCAGCGTCGAGAGGTCGAGCGGGGAGGTTGCCGGAGCGAGTTCAGCGGATTGGGCAACAAGGTGGGCAACACCCCCACCATTGCCTCTTCCTCGCGCCCGATCTCGGACAGCCGCTCCACGCTCCTGGCCTCGGGGGAGGAGACGGTGCGGGAGGGGACTATTTCCTCGGCTCCCTTCGGCAGACAAGAGCGGCCCATGCTCCCGCCCTTCCGCGCGAGTACGGATGCCCCGCAGCCAAGCCCATGCGAGAGTGCCGCCATGCGCTGGCCTCTCGCCTCCGCGTGGGTGATCGCCGTGACATCGGCGACGGCGCTCGGCGGGGTTGCGGTGCTTTGGTCTCGGGCGCCCGACCCGCCGTCCGTGGGTCAGGCAATCGTCGAGGGCGGTACCGCTGTGGCCATGGTGGTGGCGGGGTTCCTGATAGCGCGGCGCCGGCCCCGAAACGCGGTTGGGGCGGTGCTCGCCCTCCTGGGGGCCGCCGCGGCGATCGACCTGGTGGCCGCGGTCTGGGCCGCGGCGGCCAGCGCCGGCGACGTCGGCGGAGCGGGCTGGGCCGTGGCGCTACTCCAGGGCACGTGGGTCCTCTTCTTCCTCGCCCTGGCCTGGCTCGCGCTCCTCTTTCCCGACGGCCGTCCGCCCTCGCCCCGCTGGCGTGCGCCGGTCGCGGTCGCCCCGGTGGCCGTCGTGCTCATCTTGGCTGGCGGCCTTCTCGCTCCGGAGGCCTTCGACGCACCGTACGCCGCCGTTGCCCATCCGGTCGCGACCTTGCCGGCGCCGACCGCGGGCGCGCTTCGCTTGGTCGGCCTGTTGCTGCTCCTCGGGACGCTCGTGCTTGCCGCCGCCGCGATTGCGGTTCGCGCCCGCCGCGCCACGGGGGTGGAGCGCATGCAGATGAAGTGGCTCGCCGTCGCCGCCCCGCTCGTCCCGCTGGCCGTGGCCGCCGCCCTGATCGAGGCCGTGGTGACGGGTGACGTTGGCGTGGTCGGCGCGGTCGCGCTCTGGCTCTGCATCCTCGCCCTTCCGGCGGCGGTTTCGGTCGCCATGCTGCGACACGGCCTGTACGACGTCGACCGTCTCATCAGCCGCACGCTGGCCTGGGCGCTGCTGACGATCCTCCTCGCCGCCATGTTCGCCGCGGTGGCGCTGACTGTGGCGCTGGGCGTTGGTGGACGGTCGGCCGTCGGCACAGGCGTCGCGGCGTTAGCGATCGCTGCGGCGTTCGGGCCGCTGCGTCGGCGGCTGCAGCGCGCGCTCGACCGGAGGTTCGACCGCGATGCCTTCCACGCGGTCGCCTCCGTCGAGGCCTTCACGCGAGAGCTTCGGGATGGGCGCGCCGAGCCGGACGGGATCGAGGAGGTGCTCCGACGCGCCCTGGGCGATCCCGGTCTGCGGCTTTTCGTGTGGCTGCCCGACGGCGAGACGCACGTCGACATGGCTGGCGCATCACACCCGGCGCTCGAGGCTGGTGACGGGCGCTCACTGACGGTGGTAAGGCGCGGCGAGCAGGCGGTCGCGATGGTCCAGCACGACGCGCGCCTCGATGCGCGGCCGCGCCTGGTGGCCGACGTACTCCGGTCCGCGGCGCTCCCCTTGGAGATCGCTCGCCTCGGGGGCGAGGTGCGGCGCCGACTCGCCGAAGTCAGGGAGAGCCGCATCCGCATCGTCCGCGCCGGTTACGAGGAGCGCCGGCGCCTCGAGCGGGACCTCCACGACGGCGCGCAACAGGGCCTTGTGGCGCTCGGCATGAAGCTCCGTCGCCTGCAGCGTCGCCTCGCGGGCGCCGATCCCGACGCGGGCGCCGCGCTCGACGACGCGGTCGACCAGATCGGACACACGGTGACCGGGCTGCGCGAGATCGCACGTGGACTGCGCCCCGGGGCCCTCGACGGCGGCCTCCGCCCGGCGCTCGAGGAGCTCGCCCGCCGCACACCGATCGCGATGCGGGTGGACGCTCCGGTCGATCTGGTTTCCGACGAAGTCCAGATCGCTGCCTACTACGTGGCGTGCGAAGCCGTGGCCAACGCCGTGAAGCACGCGGGCGCGAACCGTATCGTCGTACAGGCTCATCGCGAGGACGGCGGGCTGCGGGTCTCGGTCGCCGACGACGGCGTCGGGGGAGCGGTGAGCGTGGCCGGCGGCGGTCTCGCCGGGCTGGCCGACCGCGTCGCGGCACACGGGGGATCCCTGCAGCTTGAGAGCCCTCCTGGGGCCGGGACGCGAGTCGAGGTGGTTCTGCCCTGCGCATCTTAATCGGAGAGGACTCAGCGCTGTTCCGAGAAGGCCTCGCGCTCTTGCTGCGCGACGCCGGGCACGAGATCGTCGCCGCGGTCGGCGACGCCGACGCAGTGCTCGTCGCCGTCGAACGTGAGCGACCCGAACTCGCCGTCGTCGACGTGAGGATGCCGCCCGGCGGCGACGACGACGGGGCCCGTGCGGCCGCCGAGATCCGCCGCCGTCACCCCGAGATCGGGGTGATGCTGCTCTCGCAACACATCGAGACCCGCCATGTCCTCGACCTCGTCGCCGAAGGAGGCTTCGGCTACCTGCTGAAAGACCGGGTCCTCGACGTCGACGAGTTCCTCGACGCCCTCCGGCGAGTGGGTGCGGGAGGATCGGCGCTCGACCCCGAGGTCGTGGCCGGCCTCCTGGCGACTCAGCGTGAGGATCCCGTCGCCGCACTGACCCCTCGCGAGCGCGAGGTGCTCGCCCTCGTGGCCGAGGGGCGCACGAACGCGGGGATCGCTCGCGCCCTCTGGCTCACCGACCGGACCGTGGAAAGCCACGTGCGAAGTATTCTCAGCAAGCTCGACCTGCCGGACTCCGACGAGCACCACCGGCGCGTGCTGGCCGTGCTCGCCTACCTGCGCGCCGTCGGGAGGTAGCACCTCAGCGCCACCACGCAGGGCGGCCCAGCGGTGGCCCCGATGACGCGGGGTCGGGTCGTCCGCGACGCTGGGGCACACACCGACCTCGGAGGAACCATGACCACCACCGCTCGTAACGTCGACGTGGCCCCGCAGACCGCCCGTCCCCGGACCGCGCTCCTCTCGCTCCTCTTGGCGATCCTCGCCGTGCCCGGCGTCACCATGGCCTGGGACCTTCCCGCCGGCGGCGTGTGGATCGGCCTGCCGCTCGGGGCGGCCGCCATCGTAGTGGGCGGCCGCGCACGCCGCGACCCGGCCGCGAGCACCCGGGGCCGCCGCATCGCCGCCTCAGCGATGGGGCTGGCGGCGCTCTGCCTTCTCTCCATGGCGATCTACGTCATCGCCGCCGCATTCAGCTGAGGGCACTTCCGGGGGTTCGGCCGAGGGGCCGAACCCCCGGTCGGGGCTCGGAGACTCCTCGGCGGCCGAGGCCACAGGCATCGCCGCGATCCCCTTCCGAGTCAACACGACCCAAGATCGATGCGTCGTGCGGGGCGTCCCGGACGGTGCGGGAGGGATCCGTTCCCTCTTTCAACCCCTTCCTCATCGAGCCCGACGCTCATGCGGTCCGGGCTTTCGCGCGCATTGACCGGGTTCACCGAGTGTGAAGGTTGACTCGACTGGCCACCGGGTGGCCCGCCCACTCTGGCCGAAACAGATGCCACGGCGGGGACCGCCATCAGCTAAACCAATAGTCGTTATAGGTGAAGAAGTCCTCGTAGGATGGCCACAGACGATCGTTATCAATGGTCCGCGGCTGACAGAGACAGGCAACCAGGATCAAGAGCCCGACGAACGCGACCCCGATCACGATGATCAACGTGGGCCATGACCACGTCGTTGCACCGGGCAGGCAGAGGCGGAAGATGGCTTGTCGAGATGCATATGCGTGGTCGCCAGACCTCTCTGCCGTCAGTACGGTCCTGCCACCACCCGAGTTGGCCACCCCGCTGCTGACAAAGAAGTTGCCTCCTGACGACCACACCGCACGAACCCGAGGAACCGGGGCAACAGAAGCGGGTCCGCATCTTCGTGCCGAGGGAGGTCTGCACCACCCCGGAGGAGACGGCCGAGTTGCTCCACTCAGCGATCATGGAGGCTGCTATCCGGGCAACCGCTGTCCCACATTTGACCGCCGGTCCGGCCCGACCGATCAGATGTCCACCTGTGTGCCCACCTCGACCACCCGATCCGAGGGTACGCCCAGATAGGTCGATGCCCTGACCGACTGCTTGCTCATGGTTGCGAAGAGTCGCTTGCGCCAGAGGGCCATCCCCTGGGAGTCCACCGGGTTGAGCGTGACGTGCCCCAGGAAGTACGAGGCTCGCTCGGGGTCGATGTTCACCCCGGCGGCGGCTGCGAGGCGCAGGGCGGCGGGAACATCGGGCTGTTCCTGGAACCCGTAGGAGGCCACCACCCGGACGATGCCCTGTCCCAGCTCGCTGATCTCGAGCCGTTTGGCGTCGGGCACTGTGGGCACGTTCTTGACGGC
>CAVZQZ010000003.1:0-8967 GCA_963777565.1 uncultured Thermoleophilia bacterium | reverse complement strand
AAGCCCGGAGTCGGACTCGAACCGACGACCCCTTCCTTACCGTGGCGGCGTGGGGCTTGCGGCTGTTCGCGGCTGTTCGCGGATATGGCTCGAGAACGCCATTTCCGCGGCTTCGGACGAGCTGGCGCTTACGGCTCTTGCCGGGTGTTGTGTTGCCCACCCGTTGCCCACCTGTATGCAGAGTCTCTCTGGAAACACCTAAGTGGTGTGGGCGATGCCCGGTCGACTCCGGGCGTGGTATTCAGACCATCGTGATGACGACCTTGCCCTTGGTCCGACCGCCTTCGACGTGGGCAAGCGCCTGCGGGGCCTCGTCGAACGGATACGCCCGGTCGACGACGGGTCGGAGGACGTCGGCATCGATGAGCTTGGTGATCTCGTCGAGCTGCGCACCGCTGGCGCGCATGAGGAGGAACGAGTACCGCACGCCGCGCCGGCGCGCCGCTCGGCGCGTCTTCAGGCTGAGCAGGGCCATGACGAATCGCAGCGGAAGGCGGAGTCTTCGCTGGCGGGCGAAGTCGGGGTCCGGCGGGCCGGCGATCCCGATGGCCGTCCCTCCTGGCTTCAGGACCCGCAGCGACTTCGCGAGCGTGTCGCCGCCCTGGGAGTCCAGGACGACGTCGTACTCGTGCACGACCGTCTCGAAGTCCTGCGTTCGGTAGTCGATGACGATGTCGGCACCGAGGTCGCGGACCCATTCGACGTTGCTGGTACCCGTCGTGGTGGCCACGGTCGCCCCGAGGTGCTTGGCCAGCTGGATCGCGTAGGTGCCGACGCCGCCGGAGCCGGCGTGGATGAGCACTTTCTGGCCCGGCTGGAGGTGCGCTCGCTCGACAAGCGCCTGCCAGGCGGTCAGTGCGACGAGGGGCACGGAGGCCGCCTCGGCCATGGACAGGCTTGCCGGCTTGGTCGCGAGATCGTCCTCGTGCACGGCGATGCGCTGGGCAAAGGTCCCGATGCGGCCGTCGCGCGGACGCGCGTAGACCTCGTCACCCACGGCGAAGCGCGTCACCGCCGGGCCGACGCGGATCACCACGCCGGCGAGGTCGTGCCCGAGGACGAAGGGAGGCTTGTACGGGAGGAAGAGCTTGAACTCTCCGTCGCGGATCTTCGTGTCGAGCACGTTGACGCCGGCGGCGTGGATGTCGACGAGCACGTCGCGGTCGCCGACAGTCGGCTGCGCGGCCTCGCCCGCCTTTATCGGGCGCTTGTACTTCTCGACGAGGTACGCCTTCATGGGAAGGGTAGACGGCGTATCGAGGGCGATGGTGTTGTTGGTCGTTGGGCTAGGCATGGTCACTCAGCTCTCGAGGAACTCGAGGACCGCGGGGACGAACTCCCGGTGGTACTGGAACACCCCGCCGTGACCGGAGTCCGGGTAGATGGTGAGCTTCGCGTTCGGGATGCGCCTTGCCAGGTCGGCCGAGAGGCTGCTGGCGACCATGACGTCGTTGTCGCCGTTGGCCACGAAGACCGGCTGGCTGATCTGCCCGAGGTCGTGGGGCGCCTGCAGGCCGGCCGCGCGAATCGCCTTGAGCTGTGCACGCCTGGCCTGCATTGAGATGCGCTTGTCGCGGTCCTCGGTGCGCTCCTTCAGACGGGCCATGTAGTCGGTCGCGGCGCGCTTGCCCTCCGGGTTCCGGTTGAAGAACAGGAAATGCCGCGGATCGCGCAGGGTGAGCGCGGCTTTGGTGTACGCGGTGGCCGCGATCCTGTTGATCTTCTCGATGCCGCCACCGCCGGCGGGACCCGTGCCGGCGAGGATGACCCTGCGGACGAGCTCGGGCTGCTCGAGGGTGATCACCTGCGCGACTCCCCCGCCGAGCGAGAAGCCGAGGAGGTCGACCTGGTCGTAGCCCAGGGCGCGGATGAAGGCGACGGCGTCGGCGGCCATCTCGTCGATGGTGTGCGGCACCGATCCGCCCGACGCGCCGATGCCGCGGTTGTCGAACGCGATCACGTGTCGCTTGGCGGCGATGCCGTCGATCACCCGCGGGTCCCAGTCGTCCAGGACGGCGGTGAAGTGGTGCAGGAAGACGAGCGGCACGCCGGTGCGCGGGCCGAGCTCGCGGTAGGCGAACGGCGTTCCGGCGACGGTGATCGTGCGGGTGGGCGCGGTCCTCCAGGTGTTGGTCGCGGCCGTGGACTGCGGGTCGGTCTCGACGGGCGTGGTCAGTGTCATCATCAGGCCTCCGTGGTGCGTCCGAAGCTGCCTGCTTCGAGCGTGTGTTCATAGGTCGGTCGGTCGTAGAGCGGCAGGTCGCCCATCTCCTCGGTGCGCTTCATGTACGCGAGCATCGCGGCCTGCGCGCCGGGGCTGGCGAGCGTCGAGAGGAACTCGGCGTTCTCGATGTGGAGTCCTTCCTCGAGGCCGAGCGAGCCGCCGATGTAGGCGGCGCGCTTGACTGCGGCGACGGTGAACTTGAGTCGCTGCGCGAGCCGGTCGGCGAGCGCGACGGCGCGGTCGATCAGCTCATCGGCCGGGATGACCTCATCGACGTACCCGATCTCCGCGGCCGCCTCGGGATCGAGGCCGCCGCCGTCGAGCATCCTCTTGAGTCCCTGGTGGGTTCCGACCAACCGCACGAGGCGCTGGGTTCCGCCGCCGCCAGGCGGGAACCCGAGGAGGATCTCGGGCTGACCGATCACGTGGTCCCCGGCCGCCATCAGGCGGTAGTCGCAGGCCAGCGCGAGCTCTGATCCGATGCCGAGCGCCGACCCATTGAGCGCGGCGACGAACACCGCTCCGCAGCGGTTCATCCGCAGGAAGGTCTCGTGCACGTCGAGGAGCTCCATCGCGCCGCTGAGCGGCGTGCGGTCCGCGAGTTTCCGCACTCCGGCAACGGCCCGCGTGGCGCGGGCCGTGTGCACGACCGCCGAGGCACCGCGCGGCCCGACGGTCGGGCTCGCGGCGCCCCCCTCCTGCAACCAGCGCAGGTTGGCGTGCGCGACGAACCGCTCGGGGTGGGTGCCCGTGATCACGACCGCGCCGACGCTCTCATCGGTCTCGGTGCGGGTGACCAGGGCCTCCAGGTCGGCGGCGATCTCTGGGCCGAACTCGCCGCGCGGACCGCCATGAAGGCGGGCGAGGAGCACTCGTCCTCGCTGCTCGATTTCGATTCCGAGGCGGTGGTTCTGGGTCATGGTGGTCATGCGGCGAGCCTTTCGTTGAGCCGACGGGACGGGCGAGAGCGGCAGCCTACCACACTGAGTTGACAAAGTGAACTCAGATCCTTAGGCTCCCTCCATGGCCCCCGGAACACGCATGCGACTCGACGTCGCCTTTCCCTCGGCCGGCGACGAGTGCCGGGGCTGGCTGTTCATGCCCGACGCCGAGCGGCCGCCGCTGGTGATCCTGGGCCACGGCCTCGGCGCGACCCGGGCGCGCAGCCCGACGCGCGCCGTGGGGAAGACCAATGTGCATTCGGCGTGCTCGACTGGGCGACGGGGCAGCGTCATCCGTCGCGTCGCCGCGTGCAGCCGGTACTGCTGCCGCGCGCCGTCGGCGCTGCGGATCTCGATGAGCAGGTTGCGCGTGACCTGGCGCCGGAAGCGATCCATACGCCGGCTGGCCAGCACCATGAGCACGCCCAGGACCGTCAGCAGCGCCTGCAGTGCCGCGACCTCGAGCCGGGCGCGCAGAGCGGTCATAGGGCGTCAGGCCGGGACTGGTGGAAGAGCGCCAGGCCCGGGCACGAGCTCGACGTCGTCCGGCCCTTCCGCGACGTGGCCGCCGGAGCAAGTGATCGCGACACGCAGCTCATTGCCGCACGCGGCATGCCGAGCGATCACGGGCGGGCCCTCGGGGTCCGCTTGGTAGCGGTCACCCCACTCTCTGAGGGCAAGCAGGATCGGCATCAGCTCACGGCCCTTGTCCGTCAAGCGGTATTCCATGCGTGCCCGGCTGCCGGGCTCGCGGTACTCCGAGCGCTCGAGGATCCCCTTCTCGACGAGGAGAATCAGACGCTCGGACAACAGGTTGCGCGGGCACTGCAGGACCCGGTGGAACTGCTCGAACCGCGTGGCCCCATAGAAGCTCTCGCGGATGATCAGCAGCGTCCACTTCTCGCCAAGGACCTGCAGCGTGCGGGCGATCGAGCAGTTGCTCGCCTCGTAGTTGGTGCGCTCCATCGCGATTGCAGGTTAGCAGGCTGAGTTGCTTCTTTGTATGTAGCTTCTCCGCGTTCGACCTCGATGTCGAGCAACTCCATCGGCGCCTCGATCCAAGACGTATGTCAGCCGGGGCGAAGCTCCCTGCCGTGTGCGCAGGAGCCGAATCGGCAGCGAGGCGTTCCGGCATAGGGGATCGGAGGGAAAGCATCGAACGGCGGGTCCATGCGACCGTGTCGGCCCGCGACGCGGAGTACGATTGGAAGCCGGAGGACGTGTGGCGCTGGCAAGCGGGTGGATGAGCTTCGTCCAGACAGTCACGATCCTGATCACCGACCTTGTCGGTTCCACCGGGCTCGAGTCGCGAATTGGGCCAAGGGCCGCAGATGAGCTTCGAAGAGAGCACTTCTCGCTCCTCCGCTCCGCGGTTGACGAGACGGGCGGGCGCGAGGTAAAGAACAGAGGCGACGGCCTCTTCATCGTCTTCGAGAGCGTTTCGCAGGCTGTCTCGTGTGCGGTCGCAGTGCAGCAGCGCTTCGAGCGCCGCAACCGCACGAGCGACGAGAAACTCTCGATCAGGGTGGGCCTCAGCGTCGGCGACGCAACCGTGACCGACGGCGATTACTTCGGCATGTCGGTAACCGAGGCGGCACGCTTGTGCGACCGCGCCCAAGGCGGACAGATCCTGGCCAAGGAGTTGGTCGGCCATCTCACGGGCGGAAGGGGCGGACACGCCTTCAAGGTGATCGGCCCGCTCGGGTTGAAAGGGTTTCCCGAGCCGGTCGACACGGTCGAGGTCGCCTGGGAACCACTCGCAGAGGAAGCGGTGCCCCTGCCGCCCCGCCTTCAGGAGATGCCGCCGGGCGGGTTCGTCGGACGCGCTGCCGAGCGCGTGCGCCTGAGGGAGCTGTTCGAAGAGACGGCCGACGCCGAGTGCCGCCTGGCGCTGATCTCCGGCGAGCCGGGAATCGGCAAAACGCGCCTTTCCATCCAAGCTGCCCTCGAGGCGCGCTCCCAGAAGGCGGTCGTGCTCTATGGGCGCTCGGACGAGGAACCGGCCCTGCCCCACGGACCCTGGGTCGAGGCACTCACCCACTACGTCGAGCACGCTCCGGAGAAGTTGCTTCGGGTCCACGTCGAGCACCACGGCGGCGAGCTGACTCGGCTCATACCGGCGCTCGGGAAGCGCCTCGCCGATATCCCCCCACCGCGCGAGACGGATCCCGACACCGAGCGCCATTTGCTTTTCGGAGCGGTCGTCGGCCTCTTGCGCGTGGGCTCGAGCGAAGAGTCGTTCGTGGTAGTGCTCGACGACCTGCACTGGGCGGACAAGCCGACGCTTTTGCTCTTGAAGCACGTCCTCTCCCGGGGCCATGGCATGCGCGCTCTCATCATCGGCGCCTATCGAGAGTCCGATCTACCCCGCGGGCATTCGCTCTCAGAGGTACTCGCGGACCTGCACCGCGAGCAGAGGGTCGAGCGGATCGCGCTCGAGGGGCTCGAGGAGCCCGACATCGTCCGGATCATGGAGCGCGCGGCCGGGCACGAGCTCGACGATGCCGGCCTTGGACTGTCCAGGCAGCTCTTTTCGGAGACCGACGGAAACCCTTTCTACACCGGCGAGCTCCTGCGCCACCTGATCGAGTCCGGCACGCTCTATCGACAAGACGGCGGGCGCTGGGCCGTTCGCGGCAGACTCTCCGAGCTCGGCCTTCCGCAAAGCGTGCACGAGGTGCTCGGGCGGCGGATCGACCGGCTCGGGCAGGGGGCGCGAGAGGCGCTCTCGATCGCGGCCGTGATCGGGCGCGACTTCGACGTCGACCTCCTTCTTCCAGTAACGAAGGATTCGAACGACGAGCTGCTCGACCTGCTCGAGCGGTCGGTCGCCGCTTCGATCCTCGTCGAGTCCGCGACCGTCCCCGGGCGCTTCTCGTTCGCCCATGCGCTCATCAGTCACTCCCTCTACCAGGACCTCGGCACAACCCGCCGCGCCCGGCTTCACCGCCGCATCGGTGAGGTCCTGGAGGAACTGTTGGGCGGCGATCCGGGTGCCCGCGTTTCGGAACTCGCTTACCACTGGGCGAGCGCCGCCGTGGTCGACCGTTCCAAGGCGATCCTCTACACGCGTCTGGCGGGAGAGCGGGCGCTCGAGGAACTCGGTCCGGACGAGGCGCTTCGCTGGTTTCAGCAGGCGCTCGAGCTTCAAGGCCGGCAGTCAGAGATCGACCCAGCCGAGCGCTGCGACATTCTGGTCGGCCTGGGCGAGGCCCAACGCCAGGTCGGCAAGTCGGCATTTCGTGAGACGCTGCTCGAAGCCTCGAAGCTCGCCTCCGAGCTCGGTGATGCGGACCGGGCCGCCGGCGCCGCGCTCGCGAACAACCGCGGGGTCCAGAGCATCTTTGGAGGGGCGGACGAAGAGCGCTTCGCGGCTCTCGAGCGTGCACTCGAACTCGACCGGTTCGCAAACCCCGGCCGCTGCGCCCATCTCATGTCGCTTCAGGCGGTGGAGCTGCAGCTCGGTCCGCACCACGAGCGCCGGCTCGCTCTCGTAGACCAGGCGCTCGCTCTCGCCCGCGATGCCGGCGATCCTCGCGCACTCGCAAATGTGCTGCGGAACGCGGTGCCGGCCCTGACTGGGCCCGACACGGTAGAGCTCGTGCACACCCTCACCGAGGAGTTCAGCGCGAGGGCGAAAGAGGCGCGCGATCCTGCGCTCGAGTTCTGGGCAGCGGATTTCGAGGGGTTCGACAAAGCGGTGCACGGTGAGCTCGAGCCGGGGGAGGGGAACTTCGGGCGGACGCGTGCCCTGGCCGACGACCTCGGGCAGTCCAACCTGAGGTGGTTCGCGCTCTTTCACAGCGCATGTGAAGCGCTCCTGCGCGGCAACCTGGCCGAGGCGGAGCGGTATGCCGAGGAAGCGCTTCAGGCCGGGGGCGGCGCGGCCGGCCAGCCGGATGCGCTCATGATCTACAACAGCCCCATACTTGCGATAAGGGTCCATCAGGGCCGCGCCGGGGAAATCGTCGGACTGTACGAGCGCAGCGTCAAAGGCAACTCGGACAGCCCGGCCTCTGCCCGGCGAAGCAATCTCCGGGCAATGCGCAGCGGGAGCTTGGCCTGGGTCTATTCCTGGCTCGGGAGACGGGCGGAGGGCACCGCGATCGTGGACGAGGCGGCACGTGATGGATTCGACCACGTCCCCATGGACCAGACGCGCCTGACCGCGCTCGCGCTTTATGCCGACGCCGCTTCGCACGGCGGCGCTGGCGATGCCGCCGCCGTCCTATACACGCTCTTGGAGCCGTTTGCCGACCATGTGGTGTGGAACGGGGCGAGCACATATGGCCACGTGTCCACCTACTTGGCGCTCCTGGCGGCGACGCTTGGCTGGGACGAGCGCGCCGACGAGCACTTCGCCCTTGCCTGCGACCTCCAGGAGCAAAAGGGCATGTTGCTCTGGGCCGCCCGCTCCCACCTCGGCTGGGCCGAGGCCCTTGCGCGTCGCGACAGCATCGAGCACGCCCGCGCGGAGGCGGCTCATGCGCTCGCGCTCGCGCGCAGATATGGCTACAGAGCCATCGAGGACCGGGCGGCGACCGTAGCCGGGTGAACGAGATCTGCCGCCCGCTCGGCCCACGCGGCGGTTCTCAAGAAACCCGGAGTCGGACTCGAACCGACGACCCCTTCCTTACCATTTCTCGTCGCCGGTTTGCGGGTGCTTGCGGCTGTTCGAGATTTTCGCTTTCTAGCGGGTGATTTTCAAGTAGTGGCGCCGTTTCATTTACGGCTGTTTTCGGATGTTGTGTTGCCCAATCCGTTGCCCATTTGACGTCTCCGAACTTGCTCTACAAAAAGGGCATGGCGCTCACCCTGGGCGAGACGCCAAGAATGACCTCGATCACCTCGCCGGGAGGAGCCTCTCGAGCATAAGCACTACCGCCCGTCTAACCTAGCGTCACCTGATCGGAGGCGGAACACCCTCGGCAGTGGCCGCCAGCGGGTCCCAATCGCACAGCGCCGCTGAGCGGCTCGACTTCAACACCGTGTCGAATTGAGCTTGCGGGAAAGTCACCGGGCACACTAGGCTGATTTTGCAGCTTCGCCGTCTGCGCGAATGCAGGGCATCACGGATGAGGAGATCTAACACGCGCGACAAACCCGGCATCGTGGCCACAGCGTGGTCGATGGTTCGAATAATCCTTGTCGCAGCGCTCGTGGTCGCCGCCGTCGCACCGTCAGCCGAGGGTGAATCGGCCGCAACAGCGCGTTACAGGAACTGGGACTGCGTCTTCACCGGCGGCCCCGAACGCACCTTCGCGGTCGGGACGACCGGCAA
The DNA here is from genome assembly GCA_963777565.1 of uncultured Thermoleophilia bacterium. Lineage (GTDB taxonomy): Bacteria > Actinomycetota > Thermoleophilia > Miltoncostaeales > Miltoncostaeaceae > CALMEC01. Next base: position 521 of record CAVZQZ010000003.1, on the reverse strand, counting down.
GCGCTGGAAATCCACCACATACCTCCTTCGGGGGTTCGGCTCGACCTGTGCCTTCGCGAAGAAGTGGGTCCGCCGGCTGGCGAAGCAGCCCTACATCGCCGGCACCAAGCCAAAGCGGCGCTACCCACCGCTGCACCACGGCCCGAAGGGCTGGCGCTGTCAGGGTAACCTCATCTCTCCGGTCCTAGATCCGCTTACGGCTTTCGACGGCGTCTGTCAGAACCGCAGGAACAAGAACCGCGTCTTCAGCTGGGAACCGCAAGGCGGCCGTGACGATGGACCAGTCGATCCCCCACCTTTGCCGCCCGACCCGGCGCCGGACCCGGCGCCTGAGCCGTAACGCCGTTCATCCCAAGGAAGCCCGGAGTCGGACTCGAACCGACGAAGCGAAGAGCCGGGTCATAACGGCGATCCGCGCTGGCTCATTGCAAAGTCAGTAACAGGCGCGCGTTGCCCTCACCCTCTCGCGGGCACTATTTCGACAAGCCCTGACCGACCTCGGCCTAAGAGGGGAAAACCGA
>CAVZQZ010000002.1:0-9931 GCA_963777565.1 uncultured Thermoleophilia bacterium | reverse complement strand
GCCAGGGCCCACCCTCTGTAGGACCTCGCGCGAGCCGGCGGCCATCCGGTCAGCGGAGGGTTTCCCTGGCGTCTGAGCCGATGTAGGGTCGGGCGGTGGAGCGGAGATATGACGCGGTGGTCGTCGGCTCCGGATTCGGCGGCGGCGTCACGGCCTGCCGGCTCGCCGAGGCGGGTTGGAGGGTATGCGTCCTCGAGCGAGGCCGCGAGTTCTCCGAGTTCCCGGCGCCGGGACACATCGGCGATGCGCCGGGGCTGCTGTGGCACAGGTGGCTCAACCCAGACGGCATGCTCGACTTTCGCTCCTTCCGGGACATGTGGGTTATCTGCGCGGCGGGCGTGGGCGGAGGATCGCTCTGTTACGCGAACGTCCTGCTGCGGGCCAAGCCGGACACGTTCGCCCAGGGCTGGCCCGCCGGCACCGATCGCGCCGCCCTCGATCCCTACTACGACGCGGTCGAGACGATGTTGGACCCGCAGAATGCAGATCCCGGCCTCGCGAAGGTCCAGGCGTTCGCGGCACTCGCGCGACTCGCCGGCCTACGGTTCGACCCCGCTCCGCTGGCCGTGCACTTCGGGGTGGACCGAACTCGTTTCGGTCGACACCAATCGGGCTGCGACAACAACGCGCTCTGCGACGTCGGGTGCTCGAGGCATGCGAAGAACAGCATCGACATGACCTACCTCGCCCGGGCAACCAACGCGGGTGCCGACATCCGACCGCGCCGTGAAGTCGTGGAGCTCGTTCCCCCACATTACGAAGGCGGCATGTGGACGGTTGGTTTCCGCGAGCTTGAACGGCGACACCCGTTCGCCCACAAGGACAGCGTCGAGGCGCCGGTCGTGGTGCTGGCGGCGGGCTCGCTCGGCTCGACGCGGCTGCTCCTGAAGAGCAGGCGGCGCCTGCCTCGCCTCTCACCCCGGCTGGGGCACCGGTTCGGCGGAAACGGTGACGCCCTCGCAGTGGCGTTCGATCCCAGGCATCCGCACGTGCGCCATCCGAAGTCCCCGGATGCGCCGGTCATAACGGGCGTGATGGACCTGTGGGACGACCAGCGCTTCATCGTCGAGGACGGCGCGCTGCCGCGTGGCCTGGTCGGGCTGCTCGACCTCGTCTACGCGCTCGGCGCGGTCCGGAACCCCAAGCTTCCGCTGCTCACGCTGAAACGGCTTGCCACGTATCTCGGTTTCAGCGACGTGAGCGCGACACGGCGCTCCGTCACGCGGGGCCGGCTCGAGAAGCAACTCCGGACGTTCAGGGGCCACTCGATCGAGGACGCGCTCGTCTTTCTCATGGTCGGTGACGAGGAGCCGAACAAGACGATGAAGCTGACCTTCCTGCGGCGTCTCGACATCAGACAGGACGAAGAGTCGCTGCAGAACGACCGGCTCTTCGAGGCCATGCGACGGCAGGTCAAGGAGTTCGTCAAGAAATCGGAGGCCGAGGCCAAGTGGATGCCGATCGGAGATTTCGGGCCCCTTCACAAGTTCATGACGGTGCACCCGCTCGGAGGATGCCCGATGGCCGACTCGGCGGCCGAGGGGGTCGTGAACCAGTTCGGCGCGGTGCATGGCTATGGGGACACGTACGGGCTGTTCGTGCTCGACGGCTCCATCCTCCCGACCGCCGCCGGCATGAACCCCTCGATGACGATCGCGGCGCTCGCCGAGCGCGGGGCGGGGCACCTGCGCGAGTCCGGGCCGCCCCGCTGACGGAATTGCCTCAGAGGGGGCTCGCGGGCAGCAGCCGCGATGCGTAGACGTCCCAAAGCCCGCCCACGAAGAACGCCGAGAACCGCGCCTTGGCGCTGGCCTCAGCGCGCCTGCTGGGACCGTCGGCGCTGATGCTCGACAGGAGCCCTGCGAAGTCCTTCAGGTCGACTCGCAGGATGCCGGCCGCCACAACGTCGCCGGTGGGCTCGGGCCTCCCGGCGCTGAACGCCTCGATCAGCGCGTCCCGCGGCGGCGGGCCCGGTGCGTCCTCGAGGATGTGGGTGAAGAGAGTCGTGGTCTCCCTCCACAGCTCGCCCAGGTCCTCCTCGGGGTCGTCCCGCATCTTCTTGTAGCCGCTCAGCACCCGCGTGGTGCCGTCCAACGGCAACCAGTAGAACATCCACCGCTCGTCGATGTCGCCGGAGAAGGGCATCAGGTTGAACCACCCGTCGCTGACCGTGGCCGTCCCGCCCAGGCGGGGGCCCAGCTCGAGCGTGCCCGTCACGCGGGCCGTGTGGTCGGGGTCGGAGATGAAGACGTCGAGATCGTCGGCGTACATCTTCAGCCGCAGCGTCACGGGCTCACCGCCGCGATTGCCTTGTTCGTAGTCCGTGACTCCGGCGGCGATCGCCCCGTCCATGCGCTCCTCGAAGCTCAGGCTGACGAGGTTCCCGCGGTCGGGGGGCGTCGGGCGCACCGGGATCTTGTGGTCGGGGGTTATCGGGTTCACCGGGATCCCGTTCTGCACACACCACTGACGCGCCGCGCCGACGCCCAGCTCGACGGCCTGGGTGAAGCGGTCGGGGTTGATGTTGAGGAGGTAGTGCAGCGGCACCTCTCCCGCAATCACCTTCAGCTCGATGCGCCGCCCGAACTCCGCTTTGTTCGCTTTTCCGTCTGCGATCGCCTTGTTGTTCCTCGTCGATGCGGTCTCGCACGCGCGCGAAGTGGCCGTTCGCCGATGCCTCGATCACGCCGAAGTAGTTGCCGATGAAGCCGTTGGTCCAGCGCCCCCGCCGGCTGACGGTCCAGATCACCCACAGCTCGTCGGCGCCACGCTCGATCGCCTCCTCCAGGTTGGCGTCGGTGACGAACACGGCGTCGATGTAGGTCCGGCCGTCGATCGACACCGGCGGGAACCATCTCGGCAGCGCCACACACGCGACCAGGAAGCTCTCCTCCATCTCCCGCGCCTCGCGCACGACCAACCGCTGCCGCGTGAAGTCAAACGCGTTGAACGTCGCTTCCTGCCCGACGCGGCCGTCCATGCGCTTGATCCGTTCCCACTCCAGGCCCCAGTGCTTCCTGAGGATGTTCCGGCGAAAACGGTCCATCGCGAAGATCGAGTCTGCACGCGTGAGCTTCCAGTACTTCCTCCAGTTCAGCTCGAGGCCTTTCTTCACGGGAAAGCCGCGCCACTTGTCGGCGATCTCCTTTCCGCTGTAGCCCTGGCACCACATCGCCAGGTTGAAGACGCCGCCGCTGCAGCCGTCGACATGGTCGAAGCGGTCGAACGGAAGCTCCGCCTCGTCGAGCAGCACCTGTAGGACGCCGGCCTGGAATGCGACCTTCATCCCTCCGCCCGCGAGTATCAGCGCCCGCTTCTTCGGGGGCTGTCCACCGTTCAGGATGGATGACACGGTCACCTCCACGGCCGGGCGATCGTAACCGTAGTGAACAGGCACTTGCAAGGGACCTCATGCGCCGCTAGGTTTGAGGCGTCAAGCGTTCGGCTTGGAGGTGGAGTGTGAGGCAGTACCTCGGGTTGCTCCGTGCGCTTTGGCGCACACGCCGGAAGCATCGGCAATGGTGGAAGCCCTCCAAGCCCTCACACGCCGAGCCAGAGCCGTGGCCGGAGGGTTTCGACCCGCACGAGAATCCTGTCTACGCGCGCAACCGGATGAGGACGACTCTTCCCCCGGAACAGCTGTTCCGGAAGCTGGTCCGCGCGGAGCAGTGGCCGGCCTGGTACCCGAACGCGATAGACGTGCAGATCCACCGGCCGCCGTCGCGGCGCATCACCTCCGGTGATCGGGTCGAGGCGCCCGAGCCGCGGGTGCCCGAGCCCGTCGGAGCCGGCGGCGAGGCGCCGGCCGCTGGGCCGGGGACCGTGCCACGCCCGGCGATCGACCCGATTCCCGGCGAGGGCGCTCCCCCCGAGCTCGAGCTCCACGCCGAGTTCAGCTGGACGACCTTCGGGATCCGGGTCCGCAGCCGTGTCGACCGGTTCGTGCCGGACCGGGAGATCGCGTGGACGGCGGAGGCTCCCGGCGTGAGCGTGTACCACCGCTGGTTCTTCAGCCCCTGCGGCCAAGGAGGCACGCTGGTCGTCACGGAGGAGTGCGAGAAGGGCTTCCTCGTGGGGCTCATACGGAGATGGATGAGGCGCGCTCTTCACGCCGGACACCAGCTTTGGCTGGAGAGCCTGAGGAAGCGATGACCAGCCCCCTCGAGTGCCCCGCCTGCGGCCACGCCAACCGCGAAGGCGCACGCTACTGCGCACAATGCGCGACACTGCTCGGCGGCACGACCTGCCCGAGCTGCGGCGCCGCGATCGGGCCCCGGGACAGGTTCTGCGACGCCTGCGGCGGCAACACCGGTCGCGCGACACGGGGCGCCGCGACGCCCTCGCCACGCGCCCTCGAGGGAGAGCGCAAGGAGGTGACCGTCCTGTTCGCGGATGTGCAGGGCTCGATGGACCTCGCCGAGCACGTCGACCCGGAACGCTGGCGCGACATCATGGACCGCTTCTTCACGCTGATGTGCCAGGGCGTCGAATCGTTCGACGGGATGGTCAACCGGTTCACGGGCGACGGCATCGTCGCCTTCTTCGGCGCACCGATGGCGTATGAGGACCACGCACAGCGCGCATGTCACGCGGCGCTGCACCTGCGCGGGGACCTTGCTGCGTACGCGGCCGAGCTCGCTCGAGAGGAGGGCCTCGAGTTCTGCGTGCGGATGGGCATCAACTCGGGCGAGGTCATCATGGGCGCCGTCGGCGACGACCTTCACTTCGAGTACACCGCTCTCGGTCACAGCGTCGGGCTGGGAAAGCGGATCGAGGCTTTGGCCGAGCCGGACACTGTCTATGTGACGGGCACCACGGCCGCGCTCGTATCCGATGCATTCGAGCTCAAGGAGGCGGGGAGCTTCGACGTGCGCGGGGTCACGGGGCCGGTCGCGGCATACGAGCTGGTCGGGCTGGGCCGGGCACACCCGCCGATCGCGACGACGGGGCCGAGCGCGTCGAGGCTGATCGGCCGAGACGAGGAGATGGGCGCGCTGGAACAAGTGCTCTCGCACGTGGAGGAGGGCAGCGGCCAGGTGGTCGGCGTCGTGGGTGAGCCCGGCGTGGGAAAGACGCGACTGTGCTTCGAGTTCGGCGAGCTGTGTCGCCGGCGCGACGTGGAGGTGTTCTGCGGCCACGCCATGTCCCACGGTCAGCGCACACCGCTGCATCCGGTGCTCGATCTCGTGCGCGACTACTTCGGGATCGAGAACGGCGCCCGCGCCGACGCCGTGCGCGACGCCGTCCGGAGAAAGCTGCTCTCGCTCGACGACGCGTTCGACGACGTGCTGCCCGCCCTGCTCGACTTCGTTGGAGCTCCGGACCCCGATCAACCGGAGCCGACCGCCCACCCGGACGCACGGCAGCGGCGGCTGTTCGCCGGCATCAGGCGCGTGATGCACGCATCGAGTCGCCAGCAGCCGACGCTGATCCTGATCGAGGACGCCCACTGGATGGACGACGCCAGCATGTCGTTCATGAACACGCTCGTCGAATCTTTGCCCGGGACACGGGCGATGGTGCTCGTCAACTTCCGTCCCGGTTTTCACGCGAGCTGGATCCGGAAGTCCTACTATCGGCAGCTCGCGCTCCTGCCGCTGGGGGAGAGCGCCACCACGGAGCTCCTGCGCAGCGTGCTGGGGGAAGACCCCCGGCTGTCCGAAGCGATCGACTTCCTCCGAAGTCGCGCGGGAGGCAATCCCTTCTTCGTGGAGCAGCTGGTGCGGGGGCTCGTCGACGCGGGCGCGCTTCACGGCGAGCGCGGCGCCTACACCGTGACCCGGTCCCTACAAGACGTCGAGCTGCCCCCGACGCTGAAAGCGCTGCTCTCGGCGCGCATCGACCGCCTCCCGGAAGACCAGAACGAGGTCGTGCACGTCGCCGCGGTGGTCGGGAAGAAGTTCACGGAGCCGGTGCTCGCACAGGTCACGGGGATGCCGCCGAGCAAGCTGGCAGCCGCGCTGCAGGGACTGTGCGCCGGCGAGTTCATCTACGAGGAGGCCGTGCACCCGGAGTCCCAGTACACGTTCCGGCATCCGCTCACCGAGGAGGTGGCCTACCGCTCCCAGCTGGCGAACCGCCGACGACGCGTGCACGAGGATGTCGCACGGGCACTGATCGACCAGTACCCCGAACACGTCGACGAATGGTCCGGGATGATCGCCCATCACTGGGAGGAGGCGAACGTGCCGCTCGAGGCGGCGGACTGGTACCGCCGCGCGGCGCTGTGGGCGGGGCAGCTCCACCCGGTGGAGGCCCTTCGCCACTGGCGCAAGGTGAGAGCCCTCCTCGACCGGGGCCCCGAGTCAGCCAAGGCGACCGAGCTGCGGATGGCGGCCGCGTACTGGATCCTCCTGTTCGGGTGGAGAGTGGGGATGCCGCCCGAGGAGGTCGACGACGTATTCGAGGAGGGCAAGGTCTTTGCTCGGAGCGCGGATCCCAGCGCGCTGGCCGCCCTCACAGGCGCATACTCGAGCTCCAAGGGGTTCGCAGGCGCGATCGAGGAAGCGGTCCGCGGAACGCACGAGACCGTTCGGCTGGCCCGCGCGTGTGGCAGCCGCGAGCTGGAGATCAGCTTCTTCTCCACCTCCGCGTACTGGGAGCAGCTGGCGGGGCGCATGGAGAAGGCCCTCGCGATCTGCGAGGAGACGATCGAGCGGACGCGGGACGACCTGACGCTCGGCTGCACGACGGTGGGCTTCAGCATCAACATCTTCAGCATCAGGTTCCGAGGCGAGCTGCTCGCGCAGATGGGCCGGCTCCGAGAGAGCGCCCACGAGCTCGAGCGGGCGGTGCGGCTGGCGGAGGAGCACAACGAGATGGAGGTGCTCGGGTGGGCGCACGGCAACTACTCGACGCTCGCGTGGTTCTTGGGCGACCGTGAGCTCGCGCTCGACCATGCCCGCCGCGGGGTCGAGATCGCCGAGCGGCTCGGGAGCTGGATCTCGCACATGGTGGCCTACGGACTGCTCGGCATGGCGCTGACCCTCAAGGGTCAGTGGGACGACGCGATCTCCGCGTTCGAGACCGCGCTCGAGGCGGTGAGGGCGAGACAGACGGGCCTCCAGTACGCGCCGTTGTGGCTGGCATGGCTGTCCGCGGCGGAGCTGGGAAAGGGCGATGCCACAGCCGCGCGCCGGCATGCAGAGGACGGCGTCGCGACGGCGCGGACGCAGGGTTCGAAGTTCTGGGAGCTGGCCGCCCAACGAGCGCTCGCGCGGGCGCTGCTGCGAGGCAAGCGACCCCCGCCGGCGGCACGGACGCGGAAGGTCCTCGACCGTTGCATCGCGCTGGTGGCGGAGACGGGCGCCATGGGCTACGACCCGCTGATCCGCCTCGAGGTGGCCGAGTTCGCGCGCGTGACCGGCGACAACCGCACGTGGCAGCGCGAGCTGCGCAGCGCCTACGAGACGTTCAAGGCCACCGGGGCGACGGGACACGTCGCGGCCCTCGAGTCGGATTTCGCCGAGTTCCGCGAGCCGACGGCCCCGCTGCGACCCTAGCCGACGGCCGGAGGCCGCCACTCAGGGCAGCGGACCGGTCCTCCAGAGGCCAAGGTCGTGACTCTGGCTCAGCCAGCGCCGCGCGTCGGTTCGCCCCAGCTCGATCAGCTCGGCGATGAAGTCGGGATCGAAGAACAGGTAGCTCAGCAGCTCGGCGCGCGCCAGGCCGTCCTCCACATCGAGCAGGCGGCCGATGCGGGCGACGCTCCCACGACGCCGATGCGGACCCCGGTAGCGCTCCTTCCAGACGCGTGACGCCACCTCTCCGATCTCGAAGGGCCTCTCGGGCGCGATCAGGATGTAGGGAATCGGCTTGTAGGAGCCGTCGGCGGGATTGGCCGCCGCCATCTTGTTGATCGTCGTCAAGGTCAGCACGTCGTTGATCAACGGATCCACGAAGACGCCCTGCAGGAGCGCGCTGACTCCGTTGAGCGCCTGCGGCCGGTCCCCTCCGCTCGAAGCCGAGGTGACGCGCGGCGGGTGGAGGGCGACCACGATCAGGCGCGTCGAGCCGAGGTCGAGCGCGGGCCGTATCGGCGTGTTGAGCCGTGTGCCGCCGTCGAAGTACCACCCACGCGCGGCGGGCGGGTCGCCGATCTCGACAGCCGGGAACGCCGCCGGCATCGCCGTCGAGGCGAGCACGTGGTCCACGGAAAGCCGGCGTGTCCTCTCGTAGGCGATCCCCCGATGGACGTCGTCGACCGGCAGCTCCTCATCCGAGTCGCAGAACACGACGCTGAGCCCGGTGGACGCGCGTGTCGCGACCACTGCCGCGGCGGACAGCGCGCCTGCCGTGACGTTCTCGTGGATGCGCTCGAAGGGAATGCGGCCCTCCAACGTGCCGCGCAGCGGCGAGGGATCCAGCATGCCCCAGCTGCGGGCGCCGGGGATGCCCAGCGCGTCCGCTGCCGCCCGGATCGCGACCTTCAGCTGCGTCGACGACGTAAGCGGCACGAGGACGCTTTCCCAATGCGCCATCGCGCGCCACATGTCGGCTCCCTGCTCGAGGGCCGACTCGGCGGGCACGTCCACCGTCGCCGCGAGATATGCCGCGTTCAACGCGCCGACGCTGGTGCCGACGATCACGCGCGGCCGCTCGTCCTGCGGGAGCCGGGGCAGCAGCTCCGCCAGCGCGCCGATCTCGTACGCGCCTCGCGCGCCGCCCCCGGCGAGGACGACGCCGACCCTCCCCGATCCCGGGCTCTCGGGCATCGACGCCAATATGCCTGGGCGGGCCCGGGGATTCAAGGTCCACAAGGCGAGTAGCGCCCCACTTGACTGCCCACGCCCGGAATGAAAGGGTCGCCTGCAAGGAGAAAGGAGGCCCGCTCGTGCCCCTGCGCCGCGCGGTCAATCAAAGCTCATCGAAGTACCAGCGCCGCGTGAACAAGGGGCTCAACGAGGCATTCGGGCGTTCGCGCGCGGAACGGATGCAGCTCGACGACCTGAAGGTCGTGATCCTCTCCGACCTCCACCGCGGGGCGCGCGACGGCGCGGACGACTTCGAGCGTTGCGAGCCCGCCTACAGCGCCGCGCTCGGCTGGTACCTGGAACACAAGTATCAGCTCTGGCTGCTCGGCGACGTGGAGGAACTGTGGGAGAACGACATCGACGAGGTGTTCCCGAAGTACGACTACCTGCTGGATCTCGAGAGGCAGTTCATGAATGCCGGGCCAACTCCCGGCCCCGGGCTCAGGCGCTTCTACGGCAACCACGACATCGATTGGGCGAGCGAGAGCCTCGTGAAGAAGCTGCAGGCGAAGCTTCCCGGGATCGAGGTGCTGGAGGCATTGCGGGTCGAGCTCTTCGACGACACGCAGCGCCGGGGCGTCCTGTACCTGGCGCACGGCCATCAGGGGACCGACGACAGCGATCGCTACCTGTGGGCATCCCGTCCCCTCGTGCGCCACGTGTGGCGCCGGGTGCAGCGGGCCAAGGGGCTGCTGTCGACGACGCCGGCCGAGAACTACGACCTGCGCGAGAAGCACGATACGGCGATGTTCAATTGGGCCCGCGACGCTCGGCCGAACGGCGATCACCCCGTGCTGGTCGCGGGTCACACGCACCATCCCGTCTTCATGGGCAGCAAGAAGGTCCGGCCGGCCCCCGACCCGGGGCCGATCCAGGACGAGCTCGACCGCCAGCGGGCCGCCCACGCGCCGGCTGAAAAGCTTGCGGAGCTGCGGGCCGACCTCGAGCTCGCCCGTGCGCCCGGCCGGCGCAAGCCATACGACCCGCCTGTCATGGCCCCGCCCTGCTACTTCAACAGCGGTTGCTGCTGCTACCCGGACCACGACGTCACCGGGCTCGAGATCGTGGACGGCGAGATCAGGCTGGTGCGCTGGCTCAACGCCGGCCAGGCGAGGCCGGACGTGCTCGTGACCGCCGACCTGCGGGCCGACGTGTTCGACAACGTTTGAGTCTGCGCG
>CAVZQZ010000001.1:0-157788 GCA_963777565.1 uncultured Thermoleophilia bacterium | reverse complement strand
CCACGGCGCCGGGGCGGTTCCGGGCCAGTACTCAGAAACGAGCGTGCCGGTCGCGGCGATCCGGTCCCGCAGGTGCGCGTTCCGGCGCGGATGGACGATGTCGACGCCGCATCCCAGCACCGCGACGGTCGGCGCCCCGGCCGCGAGGGCTCCCTCATGAGCCTCCGCGTCGATCCCGAGCGCGAGCCCGCTCACCACGAGCCCGCCGCGCGTGGCGAGATCCATCGCGAGCGTCCGGGCGAACCGGAGGCCAGGGGTCGTCGCGCGGCGGCTGCCGACGATGACGACGATCGGGACGTCTCGTCCCGTCTGCTGGAACGGCGCACCGACGGCGAAGAGCCCGAACGGCGGATCGTGGATCTCTTCGAGCCTGGCCGGGTAGTTGTCGCTGCCGATCGGTGTCCATTGCACGCCCGTCGCCGCGAGCGCTGCGACCTCCTCGCCTGGATCGAATGCCCGGCGCCAGGCACGCACGGCGTCGAGTTGATCGGCGTCGAGCTTGAGCAACCGGCCGAGGATCGTCGAACTCGCCTGCCAGAGCCGCTCACCGCCGCCGGCCTGGCGGGCCGCGCGTTGCAGGTCGCGGCCGATGAGCGCAGCCATCCTGGCGAGTCCAACCTGCCAGCTCATTCGGACCTCGCCATTCCCGACGTGCGGTATTGCAGTGCTTCGGCGACGTGCTCGGCCTCGACGCGCTCGGCCCCGGCGAGGTCGGCGATGGTGCGGGCGACCCTGAGCAGCCGGTCGTGGCCCCGAGCCGAGAGCCCGTGCCGGTCGATCGCGCGAGCCAGGAGCGCTCGCCCGTCGGCCTGGAGCTCGCACCCAGCCCGCGCGGCGGCGGGCGTGAGGTCGGCGTTGATGACGCTCTGCCCGCGATCCAGTGCGAATCGACGGGCGGCCTCGACCCGTGCCCGGACGGCGGTGGTGGTCTCGCCCGCGGATCGGGCGGTCCCGACGATGTCGTCCGAATCGAGGCGGGGGACGTCGATCTGCAGGTCGAGGCGGTCGGCCACCGGACCGGACAGCCGGCCGCGATACGCCTCCTGACGCCCCGGCGGGCAGGAGCACCGACGCTGTGGATCCCCGTCGAATCCGCACGGGCACGGGTTTCCCGCGCAGATGAGGAGCGGACGAGCCGGGAACCGGGCCGTGACCATGCCGCGAGTGACGTCGATACAGCCCTCCTCGAGGGGTTGGCGCAGCGCGTCGAGCGCCGACGGCGCGAACGCCGGCACCTCGTCGAGGAACAGCACACCGAGATGCGCCAGCGTGACCTCCCCGGGTTGCGGGAGGCGTCCGCCGCCGACGAGGCCCACGGCGGAGATCGTGTGGTGCGGAGCGCGGAACGGCCGCGTCGTGACCATCGCCTGCCCGCTCGGCAGGAGCCCGGCGACGGAATGGATCCGCGTGAGCGTGATGGCGTCGTCGACATCCAGCGGCGGGAGGATCCCCGGCAGGCGGCGTGCGAGCATCGTCTTGCCGGCGCCGGGGGGTCCGATCATGAGCAGGCTGTGCCCGCCCGCGGCAGCCACCTCGAGCGCCCGCCGCGCCATGAGCTGACCACGAACCTCCGCCAGGTCGGGTGTGCCCGCCTGCGATCCGGTGGCCAGGAGCGCGGCAGGGTCGACTGTCGGCGGCGATGCGGCCGAGCGCCCCTCGAGGGTGTCGACGGCGTGGCGCAGCCCGGTCACCGGGACGATTTCGATCCGCGGAACCAAGGCGGCCTCGTCGGCGTTGACCGCCGGCACCAGGAGCCGCCGCCAGCGGCAGCTCGCCGCGTGCTCGGCCATCGCGAGCATCCCCGCGACCGGCCGCAGCGACCCGTCCAGCGCGAGCTCGCCGACCGCGCCGACGCCGGAGAGCGTGCGACCGTCGAGCTGATGAGTGGCCGCCAGCAGGGACAACGCGATGGGGAGGTCGTACTGGGGCCCGGCCTTGCGGAGATCTGCGGGCGCCAGATTGACGACGATGCGCCCCCGCGGGATGCCGTACCCCTGGTTGGCGATGCCGGAGCGCACACGTTCACGCGCCTCCTGCACCGCTGCATCCGGCAGGCCCACGACGGCGAAGGCCGGCAGCCCGGGACGCAGGTCGGCTTCGACCTGAACCGTTGCCGCGGCGAGCCCGAGGAGCGCCGGGCTGACGAGGTGAGCGACCACGCACCGAACCGTCGCAGCCGCGACGACACGGCGCTCGCGCGCTTCGTGCCAGATCGGCAGCCGATTCGTGCCAATCGCCGACACATCTCGCATGTGACTCGTCGCGACACGGCGGCGGGCGTGAATTGACACGCCTCCGTCTTGTTCGGTGACAGGCTCGTGCGGGAGGCTCGCTCCATGGTGGGCGGTGGACAGCTCGGAGAGCGCCTCGCAGCCCGCTACCTCCTCCGGCGGGGCTGGCGGATCCTCGCCCGCAATTGGCACGGCGGGGGCGGCGAGATCGACCTCGTGGCGGCACGAGGCGGCGTCGTCGCGTTCGTGGAGGTCAAAGCACGCGGCGATCCCGCCGCCCTCGACGACCCCGTGACCTCAGCTCAGCGGATGCGCCTCATCCGCGCGGCGAGCGCATTTCTCGCCCGACGCCCCGACCTCGATCGTACCTGGGCGCGGTTTGACATCATCGCCGTCGACACGGGCGCGCGGCCAGGCCGGCGCATACGTCACGTGGCGGCTGCGTTCGACGCGCCGCCCGACGCCGGCGGCCCCACGTCGAAGAGCCGCAGCTCCGGGTACGCCCCCGATCGGAAGGAGCGGCGATGAAGCGGACAGAGCCCGGTCGCGCGAAGCGCCTCCTGATGCTCGCGCGTCGCATACCCCACGTGGCGCTCGAAGCCGAACACCGGCCAGCTGGCATGGGCCGGCCCCGCCATGAGCCGATCACGGGTGGTCTTCGCGATGACGGACGCGGCCGCGACCGCGGCCGACGTCGCGTCGCCGTCGATCACGGCCCGATGCTCCGGTGCCGGATCGGGCAGTTGGAAGCCGTCGACGATACACGCATCCGCCCCGGGGTCGATCGCGACGAGGCACTGGGCCAGCAGGCGCAGATTGGTGCGGTGCAGCCCGTCGCGGTCCAGCGACGGGGCACAGGCCGACACAACGACCACCTGCCGCGCGTGGAGCAGGATCGCCGCCGACAGCTCCTCTCGCCGAGCCGGCGTGACACGCTTCGAGTCGTCGAGTCCCTCCAGGTCGCGCCTGGCGCGACGTCCGATCACCTCGAGGTCGAACGCCACCGCGGCCGCCACGAGCGGCCCAGCGAGGCACCCTCGACCGGCCTCGTCCGCGCCTGCGACCACCCGGACCCCGAGGGAGCGGTCGAAGCGAAACAGGGCCGAGGTGCGCGATCGCCGCCGCCGCGCGGCAGTAGCACGTGTCGACGTCATCTCTGGTCCGTCACTCGCACTCGTCGTCCGCACGGACTCCCGAGACGAGGCACCGCGGGTTCTAGCGCTGCTTCTCGCGGATGCGGGCCTTCTTGCCGACCTTGCCGCGGAGGTAGTACAGCTTGGCGCGGCGGACGTCGCCCTCCATCACGCGCTCGATCCGCTCGATCTTCGGCGAGTGCACGGGGAACGTCCGCTCCACGCCAACGCCGAAGCTCTGCTTGCGGACGGTGAAGGTCTCGCGGCGCGTGGAGCCCTGGCGCTTGATCACGATGCCCTCGAACACCTGGATGCGCTGGCGTGTGCCCTCGATCACGCGGAAGTGGACCTTGACGGTGTCGCCGGACTTGAACTCCGGGACGTCGTCGCGGAGCTGCTCGCGCTCAAGGCTCTCGATGACGCTCACGCGGTGTTCCTCCGGCGTGCCAGTCCGACCGACGAAGCGAGCGGGCAGCATAGCAAGCCTGGCCGCGAAGGCCGAGCTGCAGGCGGCCTACGACGGGGACGTGCCGAGCTGCTCCGTCGCGCCAGCGGGCGATCGCGCCGTGGTCTCCCGAGCAGAGCACCTCGGGGCACGCTCCAGCCGCGGAACTCCGGCGGGCGCGTGTAGTGGGGGTGCTCGACGCGGCCGCCGAGCGCCTCGGAGAACGACTCGCGCTCGAGGCTCTCGGCGTTGCCGAGGGCGCCCGGGCAGGCGGCGGGCGACGGCGTCGATCACCGCCATCGCCGCGACCTCGCCGCCGGCGAGCACGAACGGGCCGAGGCAGATCGCGTCGCTGGCCAGTCGGCTCGTGGACGCGCTCGTCGAATCCCTCGTAGCGACCGCAGAGCAGGACGAGCTCCGGCACGCCGGCCGAGCTCGCGGGCGACGGAGTCCGATGAACGGGCGTCCGCGTGGGGTGAGGACGACCACCCGGCGGCTGTCGCGCACCGCCTCGGCGGGCTCGCCGTAGACCGCCTCGAGCGCCGCCGCCATGACGTCCACGCGGATCACCATGCCCGGGCCGCCGCCGTAGGGGGCGTCGTCCACCTGGCCGTTGGGCAGCGGCGTGGTGTCGCGCGGAACGAGAAGCACCGCAGCTCGAGCCCGCCGTCGAGAGCCGGCGTTGGGTGAGGTGGCGCGGCCGGCGCATCCAGTCGAACCACTCCGGGAAGAGCGTGAAGACGTCGATCCTCATCGGTCACCGGGTCCCGGGAGCAGGTCGCTCCCTGATCCGGATGCGGCGAGCGGCGAGGTCGAGGTCCTCGACCGCGTCGTGCGTGAACGGGCACCAGCACGTCGTCGCCGTCCGCGCGTCGCACCACCAGTACGTCGTTGGCCGACCCCTCGTAGACGTCGACGACCTCGCCCAGATCCTCGGATCCGGTTCCGACGGCACGAGCCGATGAGCTCCGTGACGTAGAACTCGTCGGGCTCGGTGAGGCTCGCTCGGCGTTCGACGGGAACTCCGATCGTCGACCCGGTCAGCGCCGCCGCCGCCTCCCGCGTATCGGCGCCCGCGAATCGCATAAGCAGCGACCCCGGCGTGTGGCGGATCTCGAGGATCTCAACCTCCCGGGGGGAGTCGCCGCCGGGGGGGATCACGTCGACCCGGTCGCCGACGGCGAGCGACGCGAGGGTGGGGCCCGTCGGATGCGCGCGTATCTCTCCGCCCACGCCGTGGGGCCGTCCGAGACGCCCGATGACGACCAGGTGGTCGGAAGCCATGGGGCGCTGGAGCTAATCGACGATGTCGAGCGCGGCGCGGATGCCCTGCGAGCGTCCGGCCGCCTGGGTGACGGTGCGCAGGGCGTGGGCGATGCGCCCGCCCCGGCCGATGACCTGGCCGCGCTGCCCGTCGGGGACCATCAGCTCGAAGACGGTGCGGTCGCGATCCTCGCGTGCTCGTACCCGTACCTCGTCGGGGGTCTCGACGAGACCCCGCGCCAGCACCGCGATCATCTCCTCGAGTGCGGCGGTGTCGGCCACGTCAGGTCGCCGCGCCCTGCGCCTCGACGATCTTGATGAGCTTCGCGACCGCAGGGCTCGGCTGCGCGCCCTTGCCGATCCACTCCTTCACCTTCGGGAGGTCGAGCTCCACGAGGGACGGCTCGGTCTGCGGGTTGTAGCGCCCGACCGTCTCGATGTTGCGTCCGTCCCGCGGCGAGCGGGCATCGGCGACGACGACTCGGTAGATCGCATTCTTCTTGCTGCCCACTCGGGTGAGGCGAATCTTGACCACGTTGCTCCTTGGAGGGTTCAGGTACCGAACAGCTGCGGCCGGCCACCCTTGCTGATCTGCCGCATCATCTTCTTCATCTGCTTGAACTGCGCCAGGAGTTGGTTGACGTCCTGGACCCTGGTGCCGCTGCCTGCGGCGATTCGCTTCCTGCGGCTTCCATCGATGATGTCCGGCTTGCGACGCTCAGCCGGCGTCATGCCCAGGATGATCGCCTCCACGCGGTCGAGCTGCCGCTCGTCGATGTCGGCGTCCTTGAGCTTGGCCGCTTGCCGGAACCCGGGGATCATCCCGAGGATACCTGCTATCGGTCCCATCTTGCGTACCTGGTGGATCTGGTCGAGCATGTCGTCGAGGCTGAACTCGCCGCCCCGCAGGCGTTTTTCGAGTTTCTCGGCGGTGTCCTGGTCGATGGTCTGCTCTGCCCGCTCGATGAGGCTGAGCACGTCCCCCATCCCGAGGATGCGCTACGCCATCCGCTCCGGGTGGAACGGCTCGAGGGCGTCGACCTTCTCCCCGGTCCCGACGTAGAGGATCGGCTTGCCGGTGACCGCTCGCACCGAGAGGGCCGCGCCGCCGCGGGCGTCGCCGTCGAGCTTGGTGAGCACGACGCCGTCGAACTGGACGGCGGTCTGGAACGCCTGCGCCACCTCGACGGCCGTCTGCCCGGTCATCGCGTCGAGCGCGAGGACGACGGCGGTGGGCTCCACTTCCGCCTTGACGGCGATCAGCTCGCCCCATCATCTCCTCGTCGACCGTCAGCCGGCCGGCGGTGTCGATGATCACCACGTCGCGGGCGAGGCGCTTCGCCTCGCGCACGCCGTTCCGTGCGACGGCGACCGGGTCCTTCGAGTCCTCGCGGTAGACGGGCACGCCGATCTGCCCGCCGAGCACCTCGAGCTGGTCGATCGCTGCCGGGCGCTGCAGGTCGCACGCAACGAGCAGCGGCGCGCGTCCCTCGGTGCGAAGGTGTCGGGCGAGCTTCGCGCAGAAGGTGGTCTTGCCGGACCCCTGCAGGCCGGCCATCAGGATGATCGTCGGAGGCTTGGACGCGAAGCGGCAGCCGGGCGACGGTGCCGCCCATGAGCGTCGCGAGTTCCTCGTCGACGATCTTGATGACCTGCTGGTCCGGCGTGAGCGAGGACATGACCTCGCTGCCGGTCGCGCGCGCCTTGATCGCGTCGGTGAGCTGCCGGACGACCGGGAGGCTCACATCGGCCTCGAGCAGCGACAGCCTGATCGCCCGCATCGCCCGGTCGATGTCGGCCTCGCTGAGCTTGCCGCGGCCACGGAGGCCGGAGAAGACGCCCTGCAGCTTGTCGGAGAGGTTCTCGAACATCAGCCGGGGAGTGTACAGCCCCGCCTCCGAGATCCCCGGCGCCCACCGTGATCGCGCCCGGCCGGGCAGCGCGCGCTCGTGTACCGTCGCCGCGTTGATCAACCTGCCACGCCTGCGGCGCTACATCGGCGAGTTCGGGGTCGGCGGCCTGCTGCTGAGCGTCGCGCAACGCGGGTGCCGGCATGCCCGCTACGCGGCCCGACGGCTCACCGAGACCCCCGAGACCTTCGAGTACCGTGGTGAGCGGTATACGGTCGTGCATCACCGGAGCGGCCGCACATGGTTGACAGAGCGCGCCATCGAACTGCCCGTCGCCATGCGGTTCGTGGACGGTTTCGGGCCGTTGGGGTTCGGACTCGAGGTCGGGAATGTGCTCTCCCGGTACCGACCCGTCCATCACCGGGTCGTCGACAAGTACGAGCAGGCGCCGAGGGTTGAGAACATCGACGTCCTCGACGTCGCGACCGAGCGACCCTTCGACTTCATCGTGTCGATCTCGACGCTCGAGCATGCCGGTTGGGACGAGGCGGAGCGCGATCTCGACAAGCCGCTGCGAGCCATTCATCACCTCCGGTCGCTGCTGCGCTCCGACGGTGGGCGGCTCCTCGTCACGCTCCCGCTGGGCTACAACCCGGCGGTGGATCGCGTGGCGCTCGACGGCACGAGCGGGGCCGCCTATGGCGAGATCCTCGTCCGCGACCGTCACCTCAGGTGGGCGGCCGCCGATCGGCCTGAGCCGCAGCAGTTGCGATACGAGTTCGAACTGCGCTCTGCCACCGCCGTGTGGATCGGGGAGTTCGGGCCGAACTAGTCACGCGGCCGGCTGCTAGTAGCGGTCGATCTCGCGCAGGCGGTCGTCGGAGATGCCGAAGTGGTGCGCGAACTCGTGATGCACCGTGTGGATGGTCTGCGCGCGAAGCAGCTCGGGATCATGGCCGAAGAACCGCTCCAGCGGACGGCGGAAGATCAAGATGCGGTCGGGCAGGACAGCCACGTACCCGCCGCCCCGGTACGGCTGAGGAATGCCCTGGTAGAGGCCGAGGATCCCCGGGTGCCCGGGCACCTCGTCGGCGATCTCCACCGCGACGTTGTCGACCTTCCCGGCGATCTCCGGCGGGAGGGAGTCCAGCGCGTCCCTGACCGCCTCCGCCACGACGTCCGTGTCACTCATAGGGGAAATCGTAGCCGCACCCGGCGCAAATCCGCCCAGGATCCGAGTCGACCGGTAGCCGCGGCTTACTCGCCGGGAGGCGCGAAGATCGCCCGGGCAAACCCCTCGGCGTCGAACGGCTGGAGATCCTCGAGCGACTCCCCCACCCCCACCAGCTTCACCGGCACTCCGAGTTGATGGCGGATCGCGAGGACGATCCCCCCCTTGGCGATGCCGTCGAGCTTCGTGAGTACGACGCCGGTGAGGGGCGCCGCCTCGTTGAACAGCTGCGCCTGGCTGATGCCGTTCTGCCCGGTTGTCGCGTCGAGCACGAGCAGCGTCTCGTGGGGGGCGTTCGGGTCGAGCTTCCCGGCGACCGATACGACCTTGCGGAGCTCCTCCATGAGGTTCTTCTGCGTCTGGAGCCGGCCGGCCGTGTCGACGAGGACGACGTCCGCCCCGCGGGCCTTCCCGGCGGCGATGGCGTCGTACGTGACGGCCCCGGGGTCGGCACCCGGGCCCTGCCGCACGAGTTGCGCGCCGGCGCGCTCGGCCCAGACCGCGAGCTGGTCGATGGCCGCCGCCCGGAAGGTGTCGCCCGCGCCGATCACCACGCTCTGCCCGAGGGACGTGAGCCGGTGGGCGAGCTTGCCGATCGTGGTGGTCTTGCCACTGCCGTTGACGCCGATGACGAGGATGACCGTCGGGTCGCCGCCGAGCGGGATCCGGGCCGGCTCGGGGGCCATCTGCCGGGCGACCTCGCGCCACAGCGCCTGCGCCAGGGTCTCGCCGCTCGTGACGCGTCCCTCCCGCGCCTCGCTGCGGAGGTGCGTGACGAGGGCGTCTGCGGCCTCCATCCCGCAGTCGGCGAGGATGAGCGCCTCCTCCAGATCGTCCCAGGTGTCCTCGGTGACCAGCCTTGGCGCGTAGATCGCCGCGAGCTGCGGCGAGATCGCCTGCTGGGGCGTGGTGAGCTTGTCGCGAAGGCGGCGGAACATGCCCCGGCGGGGCTCATCCTGCGCGACGTCCTCCTCCACCGGGAGGGGAAGCTCGAAGAGCTCCGCCCAGGGGATCAATTCGGGGTCGATCGGCGGTGCGCTCACGAGTTGACAAGGCGAAGCTGGCGCCGCACGTAGGGGCGCGCCGGGCCTTCGACCGACTGGGCGAGGCGGCGTGAGAGCACCTGGCTGACGCCGTCCTGTCCCATCGTGACGCCGAACAGCGTATCGGCGACCTCGACGGTGGGCTGCTGGTGGGTGATGACCAGGAACTGGGTCTCGTCGGCGAGCCGCCGCACGACCGCGAGGAAGCGGCGCAGGTTCGCGTCGTCGAGGGCCGCCTCGACCTCGTCAAGGAGGTAGAACGGCGCCGGGCGTGCCATTGCGAGCGCGAGGCAGAAGGCCATCGCGATCAGCGACCGCTCCCCACCGGACATCAGGGAGAGCGCCCGCGGCCGCTTGCCTGCCGGGATCACTTCGACCTCGACGCCCTCGTCGCCCCCCTCCTCGTCGGGCTCCACGAGCCGAAGGCGTCCGACGCCGCCGGGGAACAGCAGCTCGACGACCTCCGAGAAGCGCGTCGACACGGCCTGGAAGATCGCCTCGAAGCCCTCGCCCACCGCGGCATCCAGCTCGCCGAGATGCGTGTGCAGCGCTGCGCCGCTCTCCTCGAGGTCCTTGACCTGCTCGGCGATGTGGGCCTCACGCTCGGCGAGCTCGGCGCGCTCCTCGGCGGCGAGCTCGTTGACCGCCCCGATGCCGATGCGGCGACGCTCGAGGTCGGCCAGCTTCGCGGCGAGCTCGTCGGGATCCATGGGCTCGTCGGGCGCCTCGTCGGGAGGCGGTCCGGCCTCGGCGGCCCGCTCCTCCGCGATGCGAAGCTCGACCTCGGCTCGGTGGAGGCGCTCGCGACAGGCGGTTGCTCCGGCCTCGGCCGCCTCGACTGCGCGCATCGCGTCGGAGAGGCGCTCCTCGGCGTTCGCGAACACCGCGCGGGCGGTCGCGACCGCGCCGGTGGTGGCCTCGGCATGCGGCGCGAGGCGCGAGGCCGCGTCACCGAGGGCCGCGGCGGCCCGCGCCACGAGCGCGAGGTCCTGAGGGAGGCTCTCGGCCGCACCGATCAGCGCCCGGGCGGCGGCGGCCTGCGCTTGGATCCCTGCGGCACGCGCGTCGACGGCCGCGGACGTGCTGCGAGCCTCGCGCAGCGCGGTCCGGAGACGCTCGAGCTCGGCCGCGCCGGTATGCGCCGCAGCGCGGGCTGATCCCACCGCCTGTTGCGCGGCCTCGAGCTCGGTGGCCAGCTCGTCCACCCGGCGGCGGGCGAGCTCACGGGCGTCGAGTGCGTCGGCCTTCAGCCGCTCGGCCTCCGCGAGGTCCGCGGTGATGCGCTCCAGCCGCTCGGTGCGAGCGGCCGAGACGGCGCGTTCGGCGGCGAGTCGCTCACCGACGCGCGCCTCCGCCCGCTCGCTGGCCAGGAGACGCCTCCGGCGGGCCTCACGCGTCGCGATGGCGTCGGCCACCAGGGGCTCGAGGATGGCGACCTCACCGGAGGCCTCACCCTGCAGCTTCAGCGCGCGGCGGTGGAGCGCCTTACGCGCCCATGCCGCCTGGGTGGACGACACCGTGCCGTCGGCGGGCCGGAAGACCACGCCCTCCGCGTTGACGAAGACACCGGTCTGCCCGGGTGACACCTGCTCGAGGTCGTCGACGAGCCATGCGTCGGCGAGGAGACGCTCGACATGGTCCCGCATCGGCGCCGGACACGCGACGATGGCCTCACGCAGGGGACGGGCACCTCGAGGGATCGTCGAGCACGTGCGTGCGGGCGCGGGGACGACCACGGCGCTCGCACCGGCCTCGATGCTCGTCTGCGCCTCGCGGACGTTCGCCGCGACCTGGGCGTCGACGAATGCGCCGATCGCGCCCGCGACCGCCCGTTCCAGCCCAGGCTCCACCTCGAGTCCCTCACCAAGCGCCCCGCGCGTCGTGTCGCCGATGTCGGCGCCGAGCCGGCGGGCGTCGGCTGCGGCTTCGCGCTGGCGCTGCTCGGCGGCCCGCAACTCCACTGTGCGATCCTCGACCGCCGCGGCGGCCTCGTCGAGCCGGGCACGATCCCGATCCACTCTCCGTTCGGCGATCTCGAGCCGGAACTCAACGCGCTCGAGCGGTTCCGGCGCCTCCCGCCGAGCGTCGGCCAACGCCGCGTTGGAGCGATCGACGGCGTCCTGTGCCGCGGCGGCCCGCCGGTCGGCATCCGCAACGGTCCCCTCGCATGCGGCGAGCTCCGCGCCGGCGCGGCGGACCGTCTCCGACGCCGCGATCTCGGCGGCGCGAAGCGCGATCTCGGTCTCCTCCGCCGTTCGTGCGGCGGCCTGGGCGGCGGCGAGCCCCGCCGACGCGGCTTGGAGCTCTTCGCCGAGCGCGGCCTCCTGCTGCTCGAGCTCGAGCAGCCTGCGGGCAGCGTCGGCGCGAGCCTGACCGAGCCGCTCCTGACGTGATTCGAGCTCCGCCAGCCGCTCCTCGGCAAGCTCGGCACGCCCTCCGACGCGGTCGGCGGCGGCCCGCAGGGTGGCGGCGATCGCCTCGGCGCGTTCGAGCGTCACGACGGCGGCGGAACGCGCCTCGCTTTCGGCGGCACGGTGCTCCCGTGCACGTTCGAGCACGCTCTGCGCCACCGTGTCGGCCTCACGCTCGATCTCGTAAGCAGCCTGTGCGGCGTCCCTGGCGGCAGCCGCGGCGATCGCCCGGGCCGCGCGCTCCGACTCGCGCAACTCGACGATCTCGGCTTCGAGCGCCGCCGCGCGCTCCGCGGCGCGCGCCTGGCGGTCGAGCGCGCGGGCACGGGAGGACAGCTCCGTTGCGAGATCGCGTGCCCGGTCGAGCTTCTCGGCGACCCGTGCGAGCTTCTGCTCCGCCCGTCGGCGCCGGCGCTTGGCAACGCCCACCCCGGCGGCCTCGTCGAGCATGGCCCGCCGCTCGGCCGGGCGGCTGGTCGCGAGCGCCTCGACCTGACCCTGGCGGATCACGGCGAGCGACTCGGCGCCGAGACCGCGCGTGGACAGGGTCTCCTGGAGGTCGAGCAGGCGGCACGAGGCGCTGTTGACGCGGTAGTCCGAGTCGCCCGCGCGCGTCAGGCGCCGCCCGACCTCGAGCTCCGCCGGCCCTGACCCGTCGGGACCGCCGTCGAACTGCAACGCGACCTCCGCCAGTCCGGCCGGTGGCCGGGCGCCCGCACCTTGGTAGAGCACGTCGGCCATGCCGGGCGCTCTGAGCCTTCCGGCGCGCTGCTCGCCCAGCGCCCACGTGATCGCCTCGGCGAAGTTGCTCTTGCCGGAGCCGTTGGGGCCGACGACGACGTTGAGGCCGGGCCCGAGCTCGAGGGTCACCTCACCCGCGAACGACTTGAAGCCCTTGATGCGCACGCGCTTCAGCATGTGGCCTCCTTCGCATGCGCCTCGAGCGCCACCTGGGCTGCGGCCTGTTCGGACGCCTGCTTGGAGCTGCCGGAGCCCTGCCCCTGCTCGTTGCCGCCGACGAACACGCGCGTGGTGAACACGCGTGCGTGGGGCGGGCCCTCGCGATCGACGAGCTCGTAGCGAACGTCGAGGCGGTCGCGGGCGGCGAGCTCCTGCAGCGCGGTCTTCGCATCGCGCCGGCCGAGGGTGGCGCTGTCGATGACCCCGGCGAACCCGGCAAGCACCGCGGGCGTGGTGCGCTCGTGACCGAGATCGGTCCAGCAGGCGCCGATCAGAGCCTCGACGAGTGCCGCCTGAACGCTCACCTGCTTCGCCATGTCACGCGCGGCCCCGCGGTGGCGTGACGGCGCGGACTCCACGAACCGGTCGGGCAGTCCGAGCTCGCTCGCGACGAGGGCGCAGGCCTCTCGGCCGACGATCTGTTGGCGCATCCAGACGAGGTCCCCCTCGGACGCCTCCGGATGCCGGGTGAGGAGCTCGGCCGTCACGACGAGCTCGAGCACGACGTCGCCGAGGAGCTCCAGCCGTTCGTACGACCGTGCGCGCGTCGGCGCCCACGAACGGTGCGCGAGCGTCTCCGCGCGCCGCGATGGGGCGAGGAGCAGTGCCAGATCCGGAAGACCAAGGGGCGAGTTGGCCGGTGGACGGGTCGTCGGTGCTCAGCCCCCGGCGTTTGCGACGACGTAGTCGACGGCGTCGCTGACGGTGAGGATCTTCTCCGCGTCCTCGTCCGGGATCTTGACGCCGAACTTGTCCTCCATGCTCATGATGAGCTCGACGAGGTCGAGGGAGTCGGCGTTCAGATCCTCCTGGAAGGACGCCTCCTCGCGTACCTCGTCGGGGCTCACGCCGAGCTGCTCGACGATGATCCCCTTCACCTGATCGAACGCTGTCTCTCGGTCCACTCGTCTCCCTTCGGGGCCAAATCACTGACCGACGCGCAGGACGCTACCAACGGACGCGGACGCGGCGGTCCGCGCGGGTCGGTTGAGCCGGCCGTGACCGCCCTCCCCCGCGGGTGAACAAAGGAGGCTGGGCGGAGACACGGCGTCGCTCACCGAGCCTTTCTCCGCCTCCTGGGCCCCGGCGACAACCCCGTCTCGACCCTGCCGATGAGGTTCTGCCGGATGCCGCGGGCGCCCATCCGGATGGCGTTGGCGATCGCGTAGCCGCTTGCGTTGCCGTGCCCGATCACGACGAGCCCGCGGACGCCGAGCAGGTAGGCGCCGCCGTACTCGTCGGCGTCGAACTTCACCCGAAGCTGCCTGAGCGCCGACTTGGCGAGCAGCCCACCCACCCGGCCCCGAACCGAGGACCGCAGGGTGTCGCGGATCTCCCGGAACATCACGGCTCCCGCCGCCTCGTAAAGCTTCAGGGCCACGTTCCCCGTGAAGCCGTCCGTCACGACGACGTCCACGTTGCCTTGCGGGATGTCCCGGCCCTCGCAATTGCCGACGAACCCCTCGGTCCCAGTGAGCAGCTCGTAGGTCTTCTGGACGATCTCGTTGCCCTTCCCCTCCTCCTCGCCGATGGAGAGGAGGCCGACACGGGGCGAGTGCACGAGAAGGACGTCGCGTGCCAGCAGGCGCCCCATCACGGCGAACTGCTCGAGGTGCTCGGGCCGGCTCTCCGCGTTCGCCCCGGCGTCGATCAGCACCACCGGCCCCGCGGCGCTGGGCAGCACGACGGCGATACCCGGCCGGCTCACTCCGGGCAGGCGGCGGAGGTGGAGCGTCGCCGCGGCGAGCATCGCGCCGGTGTTGCCTGCGGACATCACCGCCTGGGCCTCGCCCGCGGCGACCAGCTTGCATGCGACGACGAGGGACGAATCGGGCTTCGCGCGCACGGCCTTGGCGCCGTCCTCGTCGGACCCGACCACATCGGGAGCGTGAACGACCTCGACTTCCGGCGGCGCCCCGCCCTGGCGCGCGATCTCCGCATCGATCGTGGCGCGGTCGCCGACGATCAGCACGCGGACGCCGTCGGTGGCCGCCAGGATCGCGCCGCGAACCGGTTCCACGGGCGCGCGATCGCCTCCCATCCCGTCGAGCGCGACGGTGACCTGACCGTTCATCGGAGGGCCCGACGCCGGCGGGCGAGGCTAGTCTTCGATCTCGATGACCGGGCGGCCCCGATAGTAGCCGCAGACCACGCACACGTGGTGCGGGCGAACCGGGCTCGTGCAGCGGGGGCAGCGACCGAGGCGCGCGGCATCGATGGAGTGGGTCGCCCGCCGGGTGTCTCGGCGCTGGCGGGAGGTCTTTCGCTTCGGGACGGCCATCGTCTGCTCGGTTCTTCGTCGTCGGATCGGACCGCGGAAGGGTAGCGATTCGGCGCGGATCGCGCCACCTCCGGGCCGCGGGCCGGCGATCGCAACTCCGCGATCAGGGTCGCCGCCCGAGCGGCGGCGCAGACCGGTGCTCACGGTCGGCGCCGTATCGGACCCGCAAGGGGCCTGTTTCGGGGAGGCCACCGATGATCGTCGGTGACCTCCCCGCGCCCCTACGGCGCTAGGGCCTCGCCTCGAACACGAAGTTGAAAGGCGTCTCAGCCGCTCGGCGGAACCGTGTGAAGCCCGCCGCCGTGACGACATCGCGGATCTTCGCCTCCCCAGCCTGGGCACCGAGCGCGAGCCCGACCTCCTGCGAGAGCGACGCCGGCGTGCAGAGCAGGGTCGAGAACCCGTAGTACGCCCGGCCGACCGGATTGAGGTTGTCCTCGACACGGTCGCCGGCAGCCGGCTCGACGATCATCCATGTTCCGTCAGGCGCGAGCGATTGGAGGACGTGGCGGGCCGCTCCCACCGGATCGCCCATGTCGTGCAGGCAGTCGAACATCGTCACCAGGTCGTAGCCGGTGTCGGGATATGCCGCAGCTGGGGCGACCTCGAAGCGGATGCGCTCCCCGAGCCCGGCCTCCGACGCCCGGCGGCGCGCGGTCTCGATCGATCCCGCGTGGTAGTCGGACCCGACGAACGTCGACTGCGGAAACGCCTTTGCCATCAGGATCGTCGACGCGCCGTGTCCGCATCCGACATCGGCCACCACGATGCCCCGTTCGAGCTTGTCCACCACGCTGTCGAGGGCGGGAAGCCAGGACGAGATCAGGTTCGCGTTGTAGCCGGGCCGGAAGAAGCGTTCGCAGCCTTCGAAGACCTCGTGGTTGTGCTCGTGCCATCCGAGTCCGGCACCGCTCCGAGCGGCCTCCGTGATTCGCGCCGAGTCGAGGACCGATCCGATCGCGACCTGGAAGAAGCCGGGCAGATACGCGGGGCTCTCTTCGTCGGTGAGCGCGACCGCCTGCTCGGGCGGGAGGGTGTATCGCCCGCTTGGAGGGTCGTACTGGATGTAGCCTCCCGCAGCCTGGGCGTTCAGCCACTCCCGCACGTAACGCTCGGCGACTCCGGAGCGATCCGCGAGCTCACCCGGGGTCAGCCCGCCTGCGCCGGCAAGCGCCCGGTACAGGCCGAGCTTGTCGCCCATGACGACGAGGGCGGCGTTGAGCGTCGCCCCCACCTCATCGACGGCACGGAAGACGAACGCCATCAGCTTGTCCATGTCGATCGCGAGGGGTTCTGCCGTGGTCGTCATGTCTGCCTCCTCTGGTCGGATTGCTTCGACCTTAGGACCGTGCGCCCGCGGTCGCCTCCGGGGTTCCCCTAGTCGGCACGCCCGTTCAGGCCGATTCCGTGACGGCACTGCCCACCGTGTTTCGCCGCGCAACCGGATCGCCGGTGTCACTGGAACCGGAGCACGACCGGCCCGGCGTGCCTATTCGCCCGTCTGGAGGCGCTGTGCGATCGCCTCGAGGCCGGCCCAGCGGCTGTCCGGCGGCGGCGGCGGGCAGTCACACGGGCCCGCGTTGAGGTCGATGCCGCAGGTCGGACACAGTCCCGCGCAGTCGGGGCGGCACAGAATCGCGGCGGGCAGCAGGTCGACCAGGGCGTCGCGGGTCATCGCGACCACGTCGAGCGCTTCTCCGTCGAGGTATTCGCTGTCGAGGTCCTCGTCGAACGCCGCGCCCTGCGGGCGATCGAACGCCGCGTACTCGCGGGCGTCGGCGTCAAGCGAGATCGTCGCCTCATTGAGGCAGCGCCAGCACGGCCCGACGATCGAAGCGGCGACCCGCAGGCGGACGTGCCAGCCGGACGAGGTTTGCGTGATCTCGAGCCGCGTACGCGGGGCCGCCGGCTCGCTGCGGTAGCGCTGGCCGGCGATGACGACATCGTCGACGGGAACGTCGAGCTCGAGCTCCCGCGCCTCGCCGGGCGCGAGCTCGAGGTTCCGCAAGTCGAGCGGGCGTGACCTGTCGTCGTGACGCCCCACGCCGCTCCGAGACTCAGTCGTCGCGGGGCGCAATCGGCTCCGGGATGGCCTGGCCTGTCGCGTCGGTCGACCCCGTGCCGCGCTGCAGCCGCTCGCGGCCGCGCTGGACCGCCGAGAGGAACTTGCCGAGGTTGACCTCGAGCGTGCCGAGCACCTCGTCGGCGTAGTCCTCGGCGCCGAGCCGCACCTCGCGCTCGCGACCGCGCGCCTCCTCCAGGATGTCGGCGGCCTCGCGCTCGGCCCGCTTGACGACCTCCTGCTCGGAGGCCTCCTGCGCCGCCTTGTCGCGGGCGTCGGCCACGAGGCGCTCGGCCTCGCGCTTGGCCTCGGCGAGCATCTCCTGGCGCTCCTTGACGATCCAGCGCGCCTGCTTGACCTCCTCCGGGATGGTCGAGCGCATCTGGTCGAGCAGGTCGTAGATCGCCTCGCGGTCGATGCGCGACCTGGTCGGTCAGCGGCACCGTGCGGGCGTTGTGGATGAGGTCGTCCAGCTTGTCGATCAGCTCCAGTACGTCCAACGAATCCTTCTCCTGGTGATCGAGTCGAGTGTGCCGGCGTCCGCGCCGGCAGGGCGGCGACCACGTTCGGCGGGAACCCAATCGTCGACCGATCCTCCCCAGACCGCCACCTCCCGCACGCCGCTCGAGCTCACGAAGCTGTACTTCGGCGATGCCGGGAGGTACACGGTTTCGATCTCGGCGGCCAGATGCCTGTTGAGCTGCGCCATCTGGAACTCGTAGTCGAAGTCCGAGATGGCGCGCAGTCCTTTTACCAGGGCACGACGCGCCAACTTGGCGTGCGTATTCGGTGACCAAGCATATTGAAGCCTTCCACCCGGACGTTGTCCAGATGGGCCACGCTCTCGCGCGACGAACGCGATGCGCTCGTCGGCGTTGAACATCGTACCGCTTGCGGGTCGAGCCGATGGTGACCGCCACCACGACCTCGTCGAAGATGGCGCTGACGCGCTGCGATGATGTCGAGTGCCCGTAGGTCACCGGGTCGTACGTGCCCGGGCACACGGCGAGCCGCCGCGCGTCGCCGTCGCTCACGCTGACTCCCCGATACGCATGATGGCGATCCGCCGTGTCGCCGTAGGTCCGATCGGTGCGCGAGCCGTGATCGCAAGGCCGCTCGGAGCTCGGCCTGCCGCGGCTTCGGCCGCGTGCTCGATCACCACTGTAGCCCCGGCCGCGAGGACCGGTTGGAGGGCTGGGCCGAGCCGGCCCGCGATGCGGGGCAGGAGGCTATAAGGCGGGTCGATGAGGCACAAGCCGAAGACCCGTCCTGCGGCCCGCTCGGCGCGCAGGGCGGACCGCCAGTCTGCGGCAACGATCCGCACCCGCGCCAGGTCCTCGATCATGGCCGCGTTGGCGCGGATCGCGGCGATCGCGGGCGCCGACCGCTCCACGAACGTGGCGGACGCCGCCCCGCGCGACAGCGCCTCGAGCCGAGCGCGCCCGACCCGGCGAAGAGGTCGAGCACGTCGAGGCCCTCGACCGGGCCGATGATCGAGAACAGCGCCTCGCGAACCCGGTCGCGCGGTCGGCCGCGTCTGCGCGCCCCGCGGCGCGACGAGGCGTCCGTCCGCGGTGGGTCGCCGGCGACGATCCTCACGCGTCGAGCAGCCGCGGCAGCTCGGCGAACCGGTCGAGGACGGCCCGCGCGCAGCAGCGCGTGCTCGGGCCGCGTCAGGCGGGGGTCGTCGCGAAGCGTCCGCCGCGCCACGTGGCGCGCCTGCGGCGAGCTCCCGGCGGTCGCGCGAGAGTCGGGCGAAGCGCAGGTCGGTCGGGCCGGCCTGGCGGAGGCCCAGGATGCTGCCCTCCCCGCGGATCTCCAGGTCGAGCTCGGCGAGGCGGAAGCCGTCGGTCGTCTGGGTGAGCGCCTCGAGCCGGCGCGCGCCGTCCTCGGTCGTCGGCTCGGCGAAGAGGATGCACAGGCCGGGGTGCTCGCCGCGGCCGACTCGGCCCCGCAGCTGATGGAGCTGAGCGAGGCCGAAGCGGTCGGCGTCCTCGATCACCATCACCGTGGCGTTGGGGACGTCGATGCCGACCTCGACGACGGTGGTGGCCACGAGCAGGTCGGTGCGTCTCCCCGGAGCGAACGCGTTCATCGCCGCGCGCTTCTCGTCGCCGTGCTGGGCGCCGTGGGCGAGCCCGACGCGAAACGCGGCGAACGGTCCGCGCGGAGCCGCTCGGCCTCGCTCGACGGCGGCGCGGGCCTCGCGCCTCCTCCCCGCCTTCGACCAGCGGGCAGATGACGTAGGCCTGGCGTCCGGCGCGCAGCTCGGCGCGCACGAGCTCGTAGGCCTCGTCGCGATCGGAGTCACGGAACCAGCGCGTCTCCACCGGCGGGCGCCCGGGCGGGCGGCCGCGGATCGTCGAGACCGTGCAGGTCGCCGTAGGCCGTGAGGGCGAGCGTCCGCGGGATCGGCGTCGCGGTCATGTAGAGCAGGTGCGCGGCGGCGCCGTCGCCCCGGTCCGTGGCGCGGTCGGCGAGCGCCTGGCGCTGCTCCACGCCGAAGCGGTGCTGCTCGTCGACGACGACGAGCCCGAGACGGGCGAACGCCTCCCGTTCGAACAGCAGCGCCTGGGTGCCGATCGCGACCATGGCCGTTCCCGACCGAAGGGCCAGCCGCCGCCGCTCGCGCTCGGCGCCGGAGATCCGCCCGGTGAGCGAGCACCGGCGCGAGCCCGGCCGGCGCGAGCAGCACGTCGAGGGTGCGCAGGTGCTGCTCGGCGAGCGTCTCGGTGGGCACGAGGAGCGCCGCCTGGCGCGCCGGCCTCGACGCGCCTGGCAGATGGCGAGCGCGGCGACCACGGTCTTGCCGGCGCCGACCTCGCCCTGCAGCAGCCGGCGCATCGGCCGCTCGCGACGCAGGTCGCGGGCGATCTCGCGCGTGACGCGCTCGCTGCTCGGTCGTCAGCGTGAACGGCAGGGCGGCGAGCAGCGCCGCCCGCAGCGCCCCGGTCGCCACGAAGCGCCGGCGCGCGGCGGCCGATCTCCTCGTTGCGGCGGACCGCGCCGAGGCCGAGCTGAAGCACGACCAGCTCCTCGAGCACCAGCCGGCGCCGGCCGAGCCGGCCCTCGCGCGCGCGTGCGCGGGAAGTGGACCGCCACGAGCGCGTCGGCGACGTGCGGCAGGTCGAGGCGGCGGCGCATCCAGGCGGGCAGCGCCTCGATGGCGGCCCGCGCCAAACGGCTGCGCAGCGTCGACCAGCTCGCGGATCCGCCGGGCGGTCAGCGACTCGGTGGCCGGGTAGACCGGCACCAGGCCCTGCGTGTGACGTCCCTCGGAGCCGGCGCCTCCCACGAACTCGTGTGCTTTGACCATGAGCTTCGGTGGCCGTCCCGGTTCGAGGCGCCCGCGGAGGAGCAGCTCGTCGCCCGGTTGCAGCACGCGCAGCAGGTGGTCCTGGTTGAACCAGACGGCGACCGCGGCGCCGGTCGCGTCCGATACGGCGGCCTCGACGATCCGAAGGCGTCGGCGGCGGGTCGGTCGCACCGCCATTCGTCGATGCGGACGCGGACGGTCGCCTCCTCGTCGATCGCGAGCTCACCGAGCGGTCGTGCCTCGTCGTAGGCGTCGTACCGGACCGGCAGGTGCGAGAGCAGGTCACCGATCCGCTCGATGCCCATCGTCGCCGCGCGCTCCGCGGTCGCGCGACCCACCCCGCCGAGCTCCGTCAGGGGCGCGTCCCACCATTTCGGGTCGGGCCTCCGCGGCGGGAGTGCCGCCGGCCACGGGGCGTCCCGGGGATCGCCGAAGGGCGGGCTGTCGGGTGTCGGCGGGCTCGGTTGCACGTTCGGACGGTGAGTCGGCATAATGCGAGGCCGTTTGCGGGGCCCGCTCGGGTCCGCATCGTGACATCAACTGAGGACGGAGCACGCCGTGGCGAAGGTCTGCAGCATCTGCGACAAGAAGCCCATGTTCGGGAACAACCGCAGCCACTCGATGCGGGCGACGTCCCGGCGCTTCAACCCGAACATCCAGAAAGTCCGGATCCTCAAAGGCGTCACGCCGGTGAGCGTCTACGTCTGCACGCGGTGCCTCAAGTCCGGGAAGGTCCAGAAGGCCGGGTAGCGCGCCGGCCGCGGCAGCCCGTCACGCCGCGCGACGCCCGGCCCCCGCGCATGTGCGTGAGGGCATGGGCATCGACCGGGCTCAGGGGTAGACGCAGTACTGGGTGGGCGACCCTGCCGCCACGGCCCCCGTGCTGCCGGCGTTGACGTACTGCCAGCGGTACTGCGGCGTGCCGCCGACCCAGTAGACGATCTCGTAGACGCCGACGGCGTAGATCTCCTGACCGCTCGGGATCGAAATCGGTCCGAAGGTCCATGGGACGGTGTTGGTCGCCCCGCCCGGATGGAACTGGGGCACGCCGCCCGGGGTGGCCGTCCACGTCTGCCAGACGCTCGCGTCGGGGCCACTCTGGCCGAGCCAGTGCCATCCGCCCGCGGTCGTGTACCAGGCGACCCATCCACGCGTGGAGATCGGCGTCGTGGTCTTCGCCGTGAAGTCAGGCTGGGCGAGGTACGCGAGCGGCTCGGTCGACCCGTCCGGCGTGCACGAAAGGTGCCCGTCCGTCCAGAATCCCCGCGAGCCCGCCCCCACCCCGGACCGCAGCGGGAAGTAGAGGTTGGCGCGCCGACCGCTCTGGCGAACCGTCGCGGTGGCCGCGACGAGCCGGTTGCGGCTGATGGCCGCGGCGTTCTTTGGTGACACCCTGAACTTGGGCGCAGCGCGGCCGCCGACGCAGCGGTAACTCGACGAGGCGATCGCGCGGGCGCTCACCTTGCGTGCGGTCACGGACACGCTCCCGCCGGCCTGACACGCGAACGTCAGCGTGAACGTGCGCGACGCGCGGTTGAAGGCGGCGCCCGCGTTGTTGAGCAGCCCGGGCCCCGGGGCGCCGCCCGAGATCGCGGAGGCCGTTCCCGGTGGCACGAACACCGGCTGGGTGCCCGGCGAGACCGGGAGGTCGCCGCCATTGCCGGGCGGCGGCCCGGGGGGACCCGGCGGTGGCGCCGCCACGGCGGCAGCCGGTACCGCGAGACCGAATGCGGCGAGAGCGACGAGGCGCGCGCGGCGTGATCGCGACGTGCGCAGGGTGTGAGCGGGGGGCTGGTCGGGCGAGATGACGGGCCGTCCGTTCCGTTGGGGATCTGGTTTCCCGAAGTTTACGCGACCACCGCTCGGTCTGCAGGTTGTGGGGGTTCGCCGGGGAGCGATCAGTCCAGCTGAGACGCAATGAGGTTCACCATCGCAACGGCCGCGTCGGCGGCCTCCTCGCCCTTGTTCCCCACTGCGCCGCCTGCCCGTGCCTCGGCCTGCGCGAACGTGTCGCAGGTCAGCACGCCGAACGCGCACGGCACCCCGGTGTCGAGCGATACCCTCAGCAGCCCCGACGCGGCCGCGTCGCACACGAAGTCGAAGTGCGGGGTCTCCCCCCGTACCACCGCGCCGACCGCGAGGATCGCCGCATAGCGGCCGGTCTCGGCCACCGTCTGCGCCGCGAGCGGAAGCTCGTATGCGCCGGGCACCCAGATCTCGTCGAGGTTCGCGTCGGGTAGGCCGGACTCCGCCAGCCGCGAGCGCGCCCCGGACACGAGGCGCTCGGCGATGCCGCGGTGGAACCCGGCGACGAGCAGCGCCATGCGCACATCCGGATCCGCGAGCGGGCTCGCGGGCGGCGCCTGCTCGCTACGTGCCATCGGCCTCCCCGCCGAGGAGGTCCTCGTCGCTCGCGAGCTCGAACCGCAGGTCCTGGTGATGCAGCTTGTGGCCCATCTTGACCCGCTTGGTCTGGAGGTACCGCAGGTTCTCCGTGCCGGGCGGAACCTCGATCGGGACCTGTTCCACGACCCGCAGTCCGTAGCCCTCCAGACCGGCGATCTTCTTCGGGTTGTTCGTGAGCTGGCGGATGGTCGTGAGCCCGAGGTCCACGAGGATCTGCGCACCGATCCCGTAGTCGCGCAGGTCCGGTGGGAACCCCAGCTCGAGGTTGGCTTCGACGGTGTCGCGGCCGTTGTCCTGCAGCTCGTACGCGCGCAGCTTGTTGAGCAGTCCGATCCCACGTCCCTCCTGCGCGATGTAGAGCACCACGCCACGGCCCTCACCGGCCACCATCTGCATCGCGGCGTGGAGCTGCTCGCCGCAGTCGCAGCGCAGGGACCCGAACACGTCGCCGGTCAGGCACTCCGAGTGGACGCGCACAAGGACGTCTTCCCTGCCGTCGACGTCACCCATCACGAGGGCGAGGTGCTCCTTGCCGTCGACGACGCTGCGGTAGCCGATCGCGGTGAACTCGCCGAACGGCGTCGGCAGACGCGCCGGGGTTCCGCGTTCGATGAGCTTCTCGGTGCGGCGGCGGTGCTCGATGAGCTGCGCGACCGTGATCATCTGCAGACCGTGCTCTTCCGCGTAGCGCGACAAGTCCGCCACCCGGGCCATCGTGCCGTCGTCCTTCATGATCTCGCAGATCACTCCCGCCGGTATGAGCCCTGCCATCCGTGCCAGGTCCACCGCGGCCTCGGTGTGGCCGGCGCGCTTGAGCACGCCGCCGGCCTGGGCCCGCAGCGGAAAGACGTGGCCGGGCTTCGCGAGGTCGTCGGGCCCCGCATTCGGATCGATCGCAACCATGATCGTGCGGGAGCGGTCGGAGGCCGAGATCCCGGTCGTGACGCCCTCGCGCGCCTCGATTGAGTCGGTGAAGGCGGTGCCGTGCGGGGTCTCGTTGCGTCGCGCCGCGAGGGTGAGCCC
Source organism: uncultured Thermoleophilia bacterium (assembly GCA_963777565.1). GTDB lineage: Bacteria > Actinomycetota > Thermoleophilia > Miltoncostaeales > Miltoncostaeaceae > CALMEC01. Next base: position 134,133 of record CAVZQZ010000001.1, on the reverse strand, counting down.
GAGCTGCTCGCACCGCTCCTCGGTGAGCGCAAGGCAGATGAGACCGCGCGCGTTCATGGCCATGAAGTTGACCGCGTCGGGGGTGGCGAACTGCGCGGCCATCACGAGGTCGCCCTCGTTTTCGCGGTCCTCGGAGTCGCAGACCACGACCATGCGCCCTGCGCGGATCTCCTCGATCGCATGCTCGACGGTGGTGAATGGGGAGGTGGTGCTCATGTGTCCCTCTCGGCTGACCGGTACGGCGCGACGAGCGCCTCCACGTACTTTGCCACCAAGTCGACTTCGAGATTGACCGCCTGGCCTTTTCGGGCCGCGCCGAGGGTCGTCTCCCCCAGCGTATGTGGGATGAGCGCCACCTCGAAACCGGCGTCGTCCCGGGCCGCGACCGTGAGGCTCACCCCGTCGATCGCGACGCTCCCCTTCGCGACGACGTACCGGAGGAGCTCCGGCGCGGTGGTGAACGACAGGCGCCGTCCCTGCGCCTCGTCGGCGATGGCGGCGATCGTGGCGGTGCCGTCGACGTGGCCCTGCACGAGATGGCCGCCCAGCCGGTCCCCGGCGCGGAGCGCGCGCTCGAGGTTCACGCGGTCGCCCGCGACGCGCGAGCCGAGCGCGGTGCGGCGCAGCGTCTCGGCGACCACGTCGAGCTCGAAGCCGTCGTCGTGAAGCGCGACGGCGGTCAGGCAGGCACCGTCGACCGCGATGGAGTCACCGATCGCGAGCCCGTCGAGCACCCGGTCGGCGCGGATCCGCACGCGCGCGCCGCCGGAGCTCGGCGCGACGGCGTCGACGGTCCCGACCTCCTCGACGAGCCCGGTGAACATCAGCCCGTGGGCTCCGGCAGTTGCCGCAGCCGCCCGGCGATGAGGACGTCGTTGCCGACCCGTTCCACGCTGATGTCGTGTAGCCGCGGCACCTCGGCCAGCGGCCCGAGGCCGCGCCCACCGAGCGCCCCGGGCGCCTGGGCGCCCCCGATCAGCATCGGCGCGACGAACCACGCGACGCGGTCCACGGCATCGCGGGCGAGGAACGCCTCGGCGAGGATCGGGCCCCCCTCCAGCAGCAGCGACTGGATGTCGCGCTCGCCGAGGGCCTCGAGCGCGACGCCGACCGGATCGCCGCCCGCCTGGTTGGAGAGCCTGATGACGTCCACGCCCGCGGCCTCGAGTTGCCCGACCCGCACCTGCGGCGCATCGGGGCCGGCCACGACGATGACCGGGACCTCGTGGGCGCCGGCGACCAGCCTGCTGTCGAGCGGGAGCCGGGCGTGACGGTCGAAGACGATTCGCGCCGGCGGGCGGTACGGCGCCGTCCACGTCGCGCACGTTGAGCAGCGGATCGTCCGCCAGCGCCGTCCCGATTCCCACGGCGACGCCGTCCATGTCGGCACGCCAGCGGTGGACGAGGGCACGTGACTCGGGCCCGCTGATCCACCGGGTCTCCCCCGTCGCGGTCGCGACCTTCCCGTCCAGGCTCGTGGCGAGCTTGAGCATGACCAGCGGACGGCCCGTCAGCGCGTGGGTGACGAACGCCGCGTTGAGCTCACGACACGCGTCGGCGTCGGCGGCGGGCGCGACAGCGACCTCCACCCCGGCCTCGGCGAGCACGGTCGCTCCGCCCGCACGACCCCGCTCGAGCGGATCGAGGCAGCCGATCACGACCCGCGCGACGCCGGCGGCGATGATCGCGTCGGTGCACGGCGGGGTGCGCCCGTGATGCGAGCACGGCTCCAGGGTGCAGACGACGGTGGATCCACGCGCAGCGTCGCCGGCCTCGCGCAGCGCCCCAACCTCGGCATGTGGCGTCCCCGGACCCTCGTGCCATCCGGTGCCGACGACGCGCCCGCCGCTCAGCACGATCGCACCGACGAGCGGATTGGGGCTGACCCGGCCGCGGCCCTTCATCGCCAGCTCCCGCGCACGGGCGAGATGCCCGAGCTCCTCGAGCGTCGGGGCATGGGTCGCGGTGGTCGTCACGGCCTCCCGGCGAGCAGGGCGAGCTCGGGGTACGCGGACGGCGGATCCGGGCTGCCGAAGATCGACGAGGCCGAGACGAACAGCCCGGCGCCGGCGTCCCGCGCGGCGGGGAGGCTGTCGGGACCGATGCCGCCATCCACCTCGATTGCGACGTGGTCCGGCAGCAGCGCGCGAAGGTCGGCGACCCGGTGCGGCGTGGTGGGGATGAACGACTGCCCGGCGAAGCCGGGATTCACGCTCATGACGTTGACGTAGTCGATGAGGTCGACGACGGGCTCGACGACGTCTGACCGGCGTGCCGGGGTTGATCGCGAGGCCGGCCAGGCAGGCCGAGCTCGCGAATCCGCCCGAGCACGCGATGCACGTGGGGGTCCGCCTCGACGTGGACGCTGATGGCTCCGGCGTTGGGAGCGAAGAGCTCGACCAGCTGACCCGGCCGCTCGACCATCAGGTGCACGTCCACGATCCCACCGGCCGCGTCCACCGGGCCGGCCAGCCCCGCGGCGAATCCCGGGCCGACGGTGAGGTTGGGCACGAAGTGGCCGTCCATCACGTCGACGTGGAAGACGCGGGCCCCGGCGTCGAGCAGCGACGCGACCTGCTCGCCGACCCGTAGGAAGTCGGCGGACATGATCGACGGCAGCACCCGGGGGGTCGAAAAGAGGCTCACAGCAACGAAGAGTAGCCGTTCGCCACGCGGATCCTCGCGACGAAGAACCCGTCGGTGCCGTCGCGATCGGGCAGCGTCCGGAGCGCTCCGCCGAGCGCGGGATGGCGGAATGCGGGGAACCGCCCGCCGAGATCGTCGAGCTCCGCACCCGTGCCGGCGACGATGCGCTCGTTCTCGTCGGGCAGCAGGGTGCAGGTGGAGTACACGACCCGGCCTCCGGGCAGCACGGCGCTCATCGCCCGGTCCAAGAGCCCCCGCTGGAGGTCGATGAGCCCCGGGATGTCGTCCTCGGACCGGCGCCAGCGGGCGTCGGGGCGGGCCGACAGCACGCCGAGCCCGGTGCACGGCGGGTCGACGAGCGCGGCGTCGAACATTCCCGGGAGCGGGACGGTCCGCCCGTCGCCTTCGATCACGGTGAGCCGCGCGCCGAGCCGTCGTGCGAGCGCCCTGAGGGCAGCGGCCCGCGCCGGCCGCACCTCGACGCACAGGAGCTCCGCCCGGTTGAGGGTGAGCGCCGCGAGGTGCGTCGCCTTCGCGCCGGGTGCCGCGCAGAGGTCGAGGATCCGCTCCCCCGGCTGGGGGTCGAGCGCCAGCGCCGGGAGCATCGACGCGCGGCTCTGTCCGATGGCGAGCCCGCGCGCCCAGACCGCCGATTCCTCGAGGGCGAACGGCTCGGAGAGGCCGTACGCCTCGGCTACGGTCTCGTCGAGCAGCGTGCCCGGCGGGAGCAGCCGCTCGAGCGTGACACGGGGCCCGCTGAGGCGGTTCCACCGGACGGCCGACTCCGATGGGTGGTTCGCGGCACGCAACGTGGCGCGCGCGTCGCCCGGACCGAGCGCCGCGAAGAGTCGCTCGGCGATCCAATCCGGCACGCTGTGAGCGAGTGCGGCCTCGCGGGCCGTTCGGTCTGGGAGCGAGTCGACGCGGCCGCGAGCGTTCGGCGCCACGGCGCGGAGCACCGCGTTGACGAGCCCCGCCCGCGCCGCGACCCGGCGCGGCGCGCCGGGGATCTCCCGAGCGAGCCGCACCGCCTGGTCGACCGCCGCCGAGGGAGGCACGGCGTCGCTGTACGCCAGTTCGAATGCGCCGAGCCGCAGCACGTCGCGCACCGCCTCCTCGACGCCGTCGGGCCGGTCGAGCGCCGCGTCGATGAGCCAGTCCAGCGTGCGCCGTCGCTGCACGGCCCCGAACGCCAGCCGGTGGGCCTGTGCCCTGAGCGACGGATCGAGCCGGTCACGTCTGGCCTCGCCCGCCAGGGCGCGGTCGGCGTACGCCCCTTCGTAGACCCGCCGCAGCACGCGGTAGGCCACGCGGCGCTCCGGCGTCGCGCCGGGCGGTGTCACGCGGTGTCGCGCACCGTGGCAAAGCCGAGTCCGCCTCGCCACCCGCGGAGGAACGCCGACGCCTCCATCCGGCTGCGGTTCGGGGGCTGCAGCTCGAGGATCTCGATCGCGCCGTCGGCGCACCCGAGCAACAGCCGGCCACCGTCGACCCGCAGCTGCGCCGGCGGCGTCGGCGTGCCAGTCGCCACCCGGGCCTTCCAGACCTTGAACCGCTCTCCATCGACGAGACAGGCGGCGCCGATGTGCGGCGAGAGCGCGCGGATCCGGTTGACGACCTCGACCGCCGTGCGCGAAGGATCGAGGCCGATGTCGTCGCCGCCGATCTTGGGCGCGAGCGACACGCCCTCCTCGGGCTGCGGGGTGGTCACGAGCCGCCCGGCGTCGAGCTCGTCGAGGGCCGGGACGAGCAGTTCCCCGCCCAGGACCGCCAGCCGCGCCGAGCAGCGACCCGGCATCGTCCTCAGGGCCGACCGGGGTCCGGCCGATCGAGATGATCGGGCCGGTGTCCAGGCCGGCGTCCATCTGCATGATGGTGACCCCGGTCTCGCTGCAGCCGTCCATGAGCGCGCGCTCCACCGGGGCCGCCCCGCGGTAGGCGGGCAGGATCGAGAAGTGCACGTTGAGGCACGGCCACGTCTCCAGCAGCCGGTCGCGGAGGATCTGGCCGAAGCCCACCACGCAGACGGCGCGAACGCCGAGGTCGACGAGCTCGTCGAGGCATTCCGGATCGTTGATCGACGCGGGCCGGCGGAGCGGAAGCCCGAGACGCTCCGCCTCGGCACTGACCGGCGTCGGGACCGCCTTGCCGCCGCGGCCACGCGGACGGTCGGGCTGGGTGATCACGACCGCGACGTCCTCGCCGGCGTCGACCAGGGCTCGAAGCACGATCGCCGCCGGGGCCGGGCTGCCTGCGAATGCGATCCGCATCGCTTGGCCGGCTTAGCCCGAGGCCTGTTCGCGGAGCTGGCGGAGGGCCTCTTTGCGCTCCTCGGAGCCGGTGCGGTCGATGATGAGGATGCCGTCGAGGTGGTCCACCTCGTGCTGGATGACGCGTGCGACGAACCCCTCGGCATCGATCTCAACGGGCTCGCCCGAGACGTCCTGAGCGTGGAGTTGAATCGAGATCGCCCGGGAGACCGGGACGACGATCTCGCCGATCGAGAGGCAGCCCTCCTGACCGACCTCCTCCTCCTCCGACCGCCACGTGATGTTCGGATTGATCAGCGCGACCGCCGGTTGCTCGGGATCCGGCTCGATGACGATGAGCCGCCGGAGGCGTCCGATCTGGGGGGCGGCGAGGCCGACGCCGCGGGCCTCGACCATGAGCTCGGCCATCCGGTCGGCCTCCTCGCGGAGCGCGTCGTCGAAGACCTCGATCGGCGATGCCGGCGTGCGAAGCACGGGATCGCCGAACTGCCGGACGTGGCCGAGGGCGATCTGACGCCGCTCCTCTCGCTGTGGGTCGTCGAATGCGCGGTCAGCCACGAGTGCGTCGTCTCGTCAGCGTGGGACGGGGAGGAGCCGGCGGGCGGTGGCGAGCGCGGCCGACCGGCCGCGCACCCAGTCGAGCGGCGCGTTGATCGCGAGCGTGGATGCCACCCCGTTGGCCACGAACCCTCCCCCGACGTCGCGGTCGGCGAGGCGCAGGGCGAGCGCCCCGCCCTGGATGAGGATCTCGGCAGCGGGGTCGCCGGTCCGTGGGAACGCGATGCGCGCCTCTGACGCGCCCGACGGCCCGGTCGCGATGAGCGGCGCCGGCGAGACGTCGTTGAGATCGAAGAACACCGCCGCGAGCGCGGGACGGAGCGCCGCCGGGAGGCCGGGCATGAGCTCCTCGAGTCGGTAGAGCTCGGCGACCCGCGGCGTGAGGAAGTACTCCGCTTCTCGGAGCAACGCGAGGTCGACCCCCGTGGAACCGCCGCGCTCCGGGCGTTCCTGCACCCAGTCGCGCACCCGCAGCCAGCTCTTGTGCCGCGCGTCGGCCCCGTCGGCCTGAGCGGTCGCGATCGCGGCGGAGGCCTTGCGGTCGGGCGTGATCACCACGCCGATGACACGCTCGGCCTGGTCGGCGAGCGCCGCGTGGGCGGCCACGATGCCGGCGTGGGCGTCGGCCTCGAATCCGAGCGTCGCCTGAACGGCGACGGCCCAGCGACGGTCGCGGTCGCGTACGAGGATGTCGACCCCGGCGCCCCCGAGTGGATGCGACTCACGGGTCTGCGCGTCATCCACACCCGGGAGGTCCTCGCCCGTGAGCTCCGCGAGGAGCGCAGGACGGGTCTCGGGGCCGGACAGCCCGATCAGGCAGGCCAGCACGTGGATCCAGCGCTCACGCTGGTCCGAGGGGGCCTCGAAGAGACGGGGTACCGGCATGGGACGACGTGCTCCTTGGGATGGCAAGGTCGGGACCGCGGAATCGTAGCGATGTCCGCGTGAGCACGTCGTCAGGTGTCCTGGGGATCGACGTCGAGCATGACCCGCACCTCGGCGGTGCGCCACTGAGCGGATCCGGCGGCGATGAGCCGGGTGAGCACTGCCGTGGCGGTGGTCGCGCGCTCCGCGCGGACGATGATCGCGCGTCGAGACCGGCCTCGCAGCCGGTGCAGCCGGGCCGGTCCCCTGACCCGCAGCTCAGACCCGGCGGCCTGGACCGCGTCCGCGAGCCGCTTGGCGACGGCGTGGACGGCGGAGGCGTTCGGCCCGTCGATCACGACTCGCACGAGGTGGCCGAACGGCGGGAACTCATGCTCCGCCCGTCGCAGGAGCTCGCCGTCCAGGAACTCCTCGACCGCGTGGCGCGCGCCCAGCTGCACGGCACGGCCGGACGGCTCCCAGGCCTGGACGATCACCGTGGAGGGCTCGCCGCGTCGCCCCGCGCGGCCGGCGAGCTGGACGATGAGCGAGAACGCCCGCTCCTCGGACCGGAAGTCCGGCTGCTGCAGGGCTCCGTCGGCGTCGAGGACGCCGGCGACGGTGACCGAGGGGAGGTCATGCCCCTTCGCGACCATCTGGGTTCCGAGGAGCACCGCCGCCCCCGGCCGCGCGAACCTGGTGAGGCGTGCCTCGAGCTCGCCGCGGCGGGCGATCGCGTCCGCGTCGAGGCGCACGAGCGGTACTTCGGGGATGACCGCGCCGAGCGCCTCCTCCAGGCCCTGCGTGCCCGCTCCCTGGCGCGCCACCTCGGCGGCACGGCACGCCGGGCACAGATCCGGCACGGGTATGTCGTACCCGCAGTGGTGGCACACCAGGTGCTCCGGGCGGTCGTGGACGACGAGGGGCACGTCGCAGTCCGGGCAGCGGGCGATCCAGCCGCACGCCCGGCAGATGGCCATGCGGGACAGGCCGCGGCGGTTGAGCAGCAGGATCGCCTTCTCACCTCGCTCGGCGGCCGCTTGGAGGGCACGGGCGAGCGGCCGCGAGATCGGGCCCGGCGCCTGCATCCGCATGTCGACGACCTCGACGCGCGGGAGCGCGGCCCCGTCGGCCCGCGTGCGGAGGCTGATGCGGCGCAGGGTGCCCCACGACTCGGGTCGCGGCGTCGCGCTGCCGTAGACCACGAGCGCCTGCTCGAGGCGGCCGCGCCGGTACGCGACCTGCCGCGCGTCGTATCGCGGCGTCGAATCCTGCTTGTACGACGATTCGTGCTCCTCGTCGACGACGATCAACCCCAGGTTCGCAAGTGGCGCGAACACCGCGCTGCGGGCGCCGAGCACCACGTCGGCCCCGCCCGTGCGGATCCGCCGGTCTTCGATCGCCCGCTCCGCGTCGGACAGCCCCGAGTGCCACACCGCGACGCCGTCGCCGAGCCGCCCGCGCAGGCGCCCGAGGGTCTGGGGGGTCAGCGCGATCTCAGGGACGAGCACCAGGCTCGTTCGACTCCGGCCGCGCGCCGCCTCGATGGCGCGCATGTAGACCTCGGTCTTCCCGGACCCGGTGACGCCGTGCAGCAGCAGCGCCTCCTTCCCCGCGCGCATCGCTGCGTCGATCTCGGCCACGGCCTCGGCCTGCTCGGCGTTGAGCTGCGGCGGGCCCTCGATCGGAAACACGCCCCCGACGGGCCCCTCGGCCAGCTCGGCTTCCTCCAGGTGCAGGAGCTCGGCCTCGGCCATGCGGCGCAGCGTGGGCATCGTCGTCGCGGCGGCCCGGCACAGGGCGGCGGCCGCGATGCGGCCCCCGCCCCGCCTGAGCGCGTCGAGGATCTCGCGTTGACGGGCGTTGCCCCCCTCGACCGGGTCGCTCGCGACGAGTCGGGTCGGGGGGCCCTTGGGCGCCCCGAGGGTGAACCCTCCGCCGGGCAACGGCCGAAGCGACGTGTCCACGCCCGGGGGCAGGACCAGTCTCAGACACGCCGCGAGCGGCGCCGCGTAGTAGCGCGCCACCCAGGAGGCGAGCTCCATGAGATTCGGCGCGACGGGAGGCGTCTCGACCACCCCGGCCAGCGGCGCCAGATCTCCCTCCCACGACGGGGGTTCCGCGCCGACCGCGACGCCGAGCACGGTGCGACGTCCCAGCGGGCACGCGAGGAGGGACCCAACCGCCACCCGCCCCGCGAGCGTCGGCGGGACGGCATAGTCGAGGGTCCTGTCCAGGGCCCGTGTCGTGACGAGCAGGACGACCTGGACGGCGTCGCCGCCGTCGGCGCGCTGCGTCACCGCAGGCGCGCGACCCGCCAGACGGTGGGCAGCCGGTCGGGCGTCAGGCCTCGGAGCGGCGGCGCAGCACCAGGGCGGCGCCGATCACGAAGCCGAAGAGAACTGCGAAGAGAAAGGAGCGCTTCATGTCATCCCTCCCGGGACGTGCCGGCGAACGCGTCGCCGATGGTGGTGTTTTCCCATGTGAAGTCCGGATCATTCCTGCCGAAATGACCATACGCCGCGGTCTTCTGGTAAATCGGCCGGCGAAGGTTCAGGCGTTCGATGATGGCCGCCGGGCGCAGGTCGAAGTTCTCGTCGACCCACTTCTCGATCTCGATCGGGCTGCGGGTCTCGGTGCCGAAGCACTCGACCATGATCGACACCGGCCGGGCGACGCCGATCGCGTAGGCCACCTGCACTTCGCACCGCGACGCGAGTCCCGCGGCCACGACGTTCTTCGCCACCCATCGCGCCGCATAGCAGGCGGACCGGTCGACCTTGGACGGGTCCTTGCCGCTGAACGCGCCGCCGCCGTGGCGGGCCATGCCGCCGTAGGTGTCGACGATGATCTTTCGCCCGGTCAGGCCGCAGTCGCCCATCGGCCCGCCGACGACGAACAGCCCGGTCGGGTTGATGTAGACGGTGATCGCGTCCCGCCACATGTCGAACTCGGCGAGGACGGGTTGGATGACGTTTCCCGTGATCTCCTCGCGCAATCGGTCGTTTGTGACGTCCGGCGAGTGCTGCGACGAGATGACGACGGCGGCGACCTCGGTGGGGCGCCCGTCGACGTAGCGGACCGTGACCTGCGACTTGCCGTCGGGCCGGAGGTACCCCATGCCGTCGCGCCGGACGGTCGACGAGGCGCTGGCAGAGCCGGTGCGCGAGCGTGATCGGCAGCGGCATGAGCTCCGGCGTCTCGTCGCTGGCGTACCCGAACATCAGACCCTGGTCGCCGGCGCCCTGAAGGTCGTACTCGTCTTCGTTGCCGACGCCGCGCGCTTCGAGCGCCGTGTCGACGCCCCGGGCGATGTCGGGGCTCTGCTCGTCGAGCGCGACCGATACGCCGCAGGTGTCCGCGTCGAAGCCGTACTTCGCACGTGTGTAGCCGATCCTTCGGATCGTCTCGCGCGCGATCTTGGGGATGTCGACGTAGGTGGTGGTGGAGATCTCTCCGGCGATCACCACCTGGCCGGTGGTGACCAGCGTCTCACACGCCACACGGCCCATCGGGTCGGAGGTCATGACGGCGTCGAGGACGCCGTCCGAGATCTGGTCCGCGATCTTGTCGGGATGGCCCTCGGTGACCGACTCCGACGTGAAGAGAAACTCCCGCATGCGTTACCGCCGCCTTTCCAGTGAAAACGGCGGCGAGCATAGCAATCGCCGCGGCCGCGACCCCCGGGCCCCGCTGGGGCGGGGCCCGGTCACGGTCGCTACTTGATTGTCAGAAACGCCTCGAACGTCGGCGTCTCGCCCCCGGTGCTCCAGGCCGCCAGGTTCTTCACCGGACGGAGGTTGGGGACGACCTCCTTCGGGGCGTCGTTGAGCGCTCCGAGCGCCTCGAGGCTCGGGAGGAGCTCCTCGCCGTTGACCCACACGAAGCTGTCCACCTTCGACGGCATCTGCCGGGTGGCCGCTTCGAACGCCGGGTCGTCGCTGAGCTTCGAGGACGGCGCCTGCACCGACTTGACCGCGTCGGGACGGGTCCCGATAAGGGCGAGATTGCCGTCGACGCCGTACACCACGCCCGCGCGGGGGTCGATCGCCGACTGCCAGCCCGACACGCCGTTCGCCAGCTTCACCGCCTTGAACGGCGGGATCTTCCTGCCGCTCGTCGCGAGCAGCGCGGGCGCCGTCGTACGCAGCTGGTCGAGCGTCGCCGTCGCCTTCGCCGGCTCGGCGACCTGGAGAGCGGCCACGACACCGGGCGTGGGACTGCCCTTCGTGACCACGATCGCGTGCTCGAGGCTCGTGAGCCCCTTGATGTCGTCGAGGTTGATCCCGAGCATCGGGAGCACGAGCGACGCTTGGGAGAGCCCCTTCTTGACCTCCGGGTTCTGCGCGCTCAACTGCTTGACGAGACCCTCACCGGCCGAATAGAGGTTCTTGACGCCGATGTAGGCGAGGGCGTCGGCCGGGACGTGGTCGACGAGCGTCGGGGTAAACGGCTCACCGGCACCGTATCCGGACCCAAGGGAATGGCCGACGGCCTTCACCCGGATCCCGTCGCTCTCGGCCGAGACGGACACGCCCAGTGACGCGTCGGCGCCGATTCCGGAGCTCGCGAGCTGCTTCGTCACGTCGGCGCCGCCCTCGCTCTCGGCGATCTTGAGCAGCGCGCCGATGTCGACGAATCCCTGTGCGAGCGACTCGTCTGGCAGGTCGGCGAACGCCTGGTCGAGCCGGGCAGACCCGGCCATGGTCTGGGAGTCGCCGCCGCGGTGCGCGTCGATCGCGCGGTTGACGTTGGCGGTGGAGTCGCTGACGACGGCGGTGCCGTCGAAGACCGCGATGACGGCGTTATGGTCGCCGTACAGGTCGACCCCGTCGTGCTGGCCGATCATCTTGGCGGGGTTCTTGCCGCTCTGGATCAGCTTGACGACGTCGGCGTCCTTGCCGTCGGCCAGGTCGACCGCCATGACGGCGGAGGCCTTGCTCTTCGACTTGAGCCCCTTGATGTCGAAGACGCCGACGGCCGCCCCGGAGCCGAGGAGCGGCTTGACCTCGTTGACGAAGTCGACGCCCTCGTTCGCCAGGTTGCCCGTGACCTTCGAGATCGCCTTCCCGTAGCCCGGGAATCGCTGGGCCAGGGCGATCGCCTGCTGCCACTGGGCGCCGTCCGCTGCCGTCGAGAACTCGAAGTACACGGGCGAGCCCGCCGGGACGAACGCGGCGACGCCGGCCGGCCCCGCGCCCGCCGAGGTCGAGCTTCCACCGCATCCAGCGACCGCGAGCGATGCCGCCGCGACTGCGGCGAGCGCGCCGGCAGCGGCACGGCGCCGGTTCGGCGTCCGGGTGATTACGAGATCCATTCCCTACCTCCAGCGGGTGACCGAACGTGTTCGACGGTAGCACCGTCCCCGCCCGATCCGGCCGGCTCTTCGGTAAAGCCTTGGTGAAGCGACGCGGTGGCGCCCGCTGCCCGCGCGGCTACGTTCTGAGCCGCTCGCGCACCTCGATGATGAGCGGCACGCCGTCCAAGTCGAATGCCCGCCGCAGCCGGTTCTCGAGCCAGAAGATGTAGTCGCGGGTCAGGAGCGCCCTTGTCGTTCACGTCGAGGCGGAACGTCGGCGGGTCTGACGCCGGTCTGCACGATGTAGCGCAGCGACAGGCGCCGCCCGTCGCGGCCGCGCGGACCCGGCCGCTCCTCGGCGAGACGCCGCAGCTCCGTGTTCAGGCGCTTCGTCGAGATGCGCTCGCCCAGCTTGGCGTGGAGCCGCAGCGCCGCGGGAATCAGGCGGTCGATGCCCTCGCGGGTCACCGCCGAGCTCACCTCGATCGGCGGCCGCTGTCGCACCTTGGCCCGCACCAGGCCGGTGAAATGATCGAGATCCGGCTGGGCGAGGTCCCACTTGTTGAGGACCAGCATCGTCGCGCAGTGGGCCTTGGCGGCCTGGTCGGCGGCCGCGAGGTCGGCGTCGGTCACGCCCTCCGAGGCGTCGCAGATCACCATCGCGACATCGCTCCGGTCGGCCGACTGGATTGCCCGCAGGTGGCTGTAGTGCTCCACGACCTCACTCGTGCGTCCCCGGCGCCGCAGCCCGGCGGTGTCGGTGAGCACGACCCTGCGCCCGTCGATCTCGATGATCGTGTCGACCGGGTCCCTGGTGGTCCCCGGCGTGTCGTGCACGATCACGCGCTCCTCCCCCAGGAGCGCGTTCAGGATGCTGCTCTTGCCGACGTTCGGCCGGCCGAGGATCGCGATGGCGGGCGGAGCGGTCGCGTCGAGGTCGATGTCGGGCGCGTCCGGCAACCGGGCGACGATCGCGTCGAGCAGGTCGCCGACGCCGCGGCCGTGCTGCGCCGAGATCGGGATCACCTCGCCGAGGCCGAGGCCCCACAGCGCCTGCGCGTCGACCTCGTGCCGCTGGTCGTCGCACTTGTTTGCGATCACGAAGATCGGCTTCTGGGTGCGGCGGAGCCGCTCCGCGACCTCGAGGTCGCCCGCGGCGGCGCCGGCCTGAGCGTCGACGACGAACAGGATGAGGTCGGCCTCGTCGATCGCCCGCACGGCCTGGGCCGCGACCTGGCGTCCGATGGGCGTGGGGTCCGAATCGTCGATGCCTCCGGTGTCGACCAGTTGGAAGGTCCGTCCCCGCCAGTCGGCGGCGGCCTGGCGCCGGTCCCGCGTGACCCCGGGTTGCTCGTCGACGACCGCCTCGCGCCTCCCGGTGAGCCGATTGAACAGCGTGGACTTGCCGACGTTGGGATACCCGACGATCGCCACGACCGGCAGGCCGTCGCCCATCGAGGCGATCGACGCGGTGCGGCGTTCGCGTGCGGCGGCGCGTCGCTCCGACGCGGTTTGTCGTCCGGCTCGTGCTGACATCATCCGAAGTGAAGCAGGTTCCGCGGCCTTCCTCCGCCGCGCGCCCGTCCGGCGATCAGTACCTCTCGAGGCTGGGCTCGCCGTCGGCGACCTGCTGGGGTGGTCCCCCGGCCATCGGGACGAGGTCGGCGACGGCCTGCGCGATGCGAGTCGTGGCGAGCCTCGCGCGCTCGCTCTTTGCCCCGTCCGTCAGGTCGGTGAAGTCGACGGGATCGCCGAACACCACCCGCACGGGGCCGAAGCGGTGCTGGCTTCCCCAGACGGCCGCGGGGATCACGGTGACCCCGTCCTCGAGCGCCATCAGCCCCGCACCGGGGAAGAACGGACGGAGCTGCCCCGACAGGCTCCTCGTGCCCTCGGGGAACATCACCATCGCGTCGCCACGGGTGAGGATCTCGCGTGCCATGCGGATCGCATCGCGGTCGACGCCACCCCGCGCGACCGGGAATGCGCCGACCCGGTCGATCAGCCAGCCGAACGGCTTGAAGCGGAAGAGCTCGGACTTCGCCATGAAGTAGACGCGGCGCGGCTTGGCCGCCGAGCCGAGAAACGGGGGATCCCACAGCGACAGGTGGTTGCAGACGATGAGCACCGGTCCGGTCCGAGGAATCCGCTCGGCGCCCGCACGAGAGAACCGGAAGCCGAATCGAAGGATCGGGTGGAGCACCGCCCGCCCGGCATCCCACAGGAACGGGCTCATCATGCCGCGGTCCCGACGATCTGCATCAGGCGGTCGACGACCGCAGGGACTGTGAGGCCGGACGTGTCGATCACGACCGCGCCGGGGGGCACCACGAGCGGGCTCTCGGCCCGGGTGGAGTCGGCCCGATCGCGTTCCACGACCTGGCGCAGCACCTCGTCCATCGCCACTTCGGCGCCTGCCAGGACGAGCTCCTCGTGGCGGCGGCGGGCGCGCACCTGGGGGTCGGCGGTGAGGTACACCTTCACGGCCGCGTCCGGGCACACGACGCTGCCGATGTCACGGCCGTCGGCGACCCACTCGCCGTCCGCGAGCACGGCACGCTGCAGCGCCACGATCTCGCGGCGCACCGCGCCGTGCGCGGCGACCCCCGAGACCACGCTCGTCACGCGCGGCTCCCGAACGGCGTCGCTCACATCGCGACCGTCGAGCATCACACGTTCCCCCGTCGGACCCGGCTGCAGCCCGATCCGGTGGGTGCGGGCCAGCTCGGCGAGCGCGGCGCCGTCGTCGGTGGGGACACCCTCGTCGAGTGCCAGCAGCGACAGCGCGCGGTACATCGCCCCGGTGTTCAGGTAGCCGACGCCGAGGCGCGCCGCGAGCTGTCGCGCGACGGTGCTCTTGCCGGCACCCGCGGGCCCGTCGATCGCGACGATCACCTCACCCCGCCGAGGGCGGCGAGGTCGTGCGCGAACCCCGGGTATGAGACCTTGGCCACCTCGAATCCGCTCACGGAGACGCCCTCGTCGCTCGCGAGGCCGGCGACCGCGCCGAGCATCGCGAGGCGGTGATCGCCGACGGAGTCGACCGCTCCTCCGACCACGCGTCCGGTTCCGTGAACGCTGAAGCCGTCCTCGTGCTCATCGGCCCGCACCCCGAGGGCGCGCAGGGCGTTGCACACCGCCGAGATGCGGTCGCTCTCCTTGACCCGGAGCTCCTCGGCTCCGCGAACGACGGTGACGCCCGAGGCGAACGCGCCGAGCAACCCCACCAGCGGGAGCTCGTCGATCATCGCAGGTACCTCCTCGGGCGCGACCTCGGTCGCGCGGAGGCCGTCGGCGCGCCGCACGACCAGGTCGGCGCAGGGCTCGCCGGCCATCGGCTCGCCCGGCTCGACTTGGACCGCGACCCCCATCCGCCGCGAGCACGTCGAGCAGCCCGGTCCGGGTCGGGTTGACGTTCACGCCCACCAGCCGCACCTCCGGGTCGCCCGCAGGGCCGCCGCGACGAGATGGAACGCGGCCGACGAGAAGTCGCCGGGCACGGTCAGATCGGGCAGCGCGAGGGATTCCACCGGCCCGCGCACGCCGACGAGGTCGCCGTCGCGCAGGACCGGGACGCCGGAGGCGGCGAGCATCCGCTCGGTGTGGTCGCGGGACGGGTGTGGCTCCCGGACCCATGTCTCGCCGTCGGCGAACAGCCCCGCCAGCAGCAGGCAGCTCTTGACCTGTCCGCTCGCGACGGGCAGGTCGTGGACGATGCCGCGGAGCGGCCGTGGCCCCGACACGACGATCGGGGGCGTGCCACCCGTCATGGTGTGGATGTCGGCGCCCATCGCGGCGAGCGGCCGGGCGATCCTGGTCATCGGCCGCCGGCGCAGCGACACGTCGCCGTCGAGGACCGTCCCCTCGCAGCGCTGGCCCACGAGGATGCCCGCCAGCAGCCGGATGAGCGTACCGGCGTTCAGGCAGTCGATGACGGCCGCCGGGCGCAACCCCCGAAGGCCGACCCCGTCGAGCTCCACACGGTCACCGAGGTGCCCGCGGGCGGTGACCCCGCAGGCTTCCATCGCTCCGAGCGTGGCGCCCGTGTCGGCGGAGTCCAGGGGCCGATCGATCGCAACGGTGCGGTCGGAGATCGCGCCGAGCATCAGGGCGCGATGCGTGATCGACTTGTCGGGCGGGACGCCGATCGCGCCGCTGAGCGCGGTTGCTGGTGCCACTCGGACGGTCGTCACGGCGCGACAGGCTACAGGGAGGCCGCAACGCGAAGCGCCGTCTGCAACGGCTCGTCGAATCCGACGACCTGCACCCCGAACGCCCGGTCGTCGGCCTCCCAAACGAGGGTCGCGAATCGCCCGCGCATCATGGCGAGTCCTCGTGCCGACCCGATCGTGACCGGCTCGGTTCGACCTCCCGGCGTGTCCGGGTTCGGCAGCGGGCCGGGCGTCTGACGCACCAACACGCGCCTCGGCTCCCGCCCCCATGCCACCGCGACCGCCGGGGGCGCGGCCGGGTAGGCGACGTCCGGCTCGAGGTGAAAGGGCCCGCGCGCGAGGCCCTCGGGCAGCCACGCCGGGAGTCGCGGCCGGAACCCGGCCTCGAACGCAGCGTCCTCGAGGTCGTCGGTCCAGCGCCCCGCGCCAAATCCCGCGGCCATGCCGTGACGGGCCCCGAGCCGCCCCGCCAGGCGCCCGGATGACAGGTGCAGCACGCCGATGCCGGCGGCATCGAGCCGGCCGAGCGGCTCGCCACCGGTGTCCAGGGCGTCGACCATCACCACGGCGAGGTCGCGCGGTAGCCGCACCAGGGCGAGATGCTCGGGGCCCATCGCGGCAGGGGACGGCTGCTCGGAGTCGGCGACGATGACCTGGACGCCGGCGACGCCGGGCGCCACCCTGATCGCGAGCACCCGGTCGTCGACACCTGCCTGCTCCACCCCGACGTCGGTAGCCACCAACGGCCGCAGGGGGCTGGGGCGAGCCGGCGGACATGCGATCCGCGCCACGATGGCTCCCGCTCGCCAGTCGATCCACGCGAGGCGGGTGCAGGGCGGGTCCCCGGCGATAGACGCCGCGACGGTCACCGTCCCTTCCGGCGCTGTCAGCAGCGCCGCCACCGGGTGGCGCAGCAGTCGCTCGGCCCCGGCGAGGTCGGCCATGCCCACACGGTACGCGCTCCTGCGAGAATGCGCCAATGAGCGACACCCCACAGGCCGCCGGCCGCACGCCCGAGCCCTCGAGCGAGCGCGGCCGTGAGGTCAACTGGGGGCGCCGGTTCGTGATCGGGGGGATCGTGCTCCTGGTGGGGTTGGTGCTGTTCTTCGTCGGCGCTGCGTTTCTGCCCAGGTGGTGGTCCCACCGGATCGGCGACCAGGTTGGCGGCAGCACCGCCTCGGGCATCGGACTCGGGCTCTTCTACGGGTCGGTGTTCACGTTCATCCCGCTCCTTGCCCTCTGGTTCGCGTTCCGCAAGCGCCGCCCGTGGAAGGTCTGGCTCCTGATGCTCGCGGGCGTGATCGTGCTCGCAGCCCCGAACCTCCTGACGCTGGGCATCGTCCTCGGCACCGGCAACGCCGCGCACGCCGGGGAGCGAACGCTTGACGTCGAGGGCCCCTACTTCCGCTCGAGCAGCCTGATCGGCGCGATCGGCGCGGCGGTCGTGTTCGTGGTGCTGCTGTACATCCTCTACACGCGGCGACGGGGAAAGCGCACCGAGGCGCGCCTTCGCGAGGAGCTCAAGACCCGGGACGCCGCGGCCCCGCCGCGGAACGAGGAGTGACGGCCCCCGCGTCTGCGCCGGAGCCGATACGGGTCAACCGGGGCGGATTCACCCTCGAGGGCTCGGACTCCGGAGACGGGCCCCTCCTCCTGGCACTTCACGGACTCACCGCGACGCGGCGGTACGTGTTCCACGGCTCGCGGACGCTGGAGCGCTCCGGGTACCGCGTCATCGCATACGACGCCCGCGGTCACGGCGAATCCGACCCGGCGCCCACCCCCGGCGAATACCGGTATGCCGAGTACGCCGACGACGCCGTCGCCGTGCTCGACATGGCGGGTGCCGATCGGGCCGTGCTCGTGGGCCACTCGATGGGAGCCGCGACCGCCGTGCGCGTTGCCCTGCTCCACCCTGAACGGGTCGCGGCGCTGGTGCTCGGCGCCCCGGCGCACCTCGGGCGGCCTCCCAACGATCTCGCGCGGTGGGACGCGCTCGCCCGCGGCCTCGAAACGGGCGGCCCGGCGGGGATGCTCGCCGCGCTGGAGCCCCTCACGGTTCCCGACGAGTGGGCCGACTCGCTCCGCACCGTGATCCTCCAGCGCCTGTCGCGCCACCGTCACCCGCAGGCGGTGGCGGATGCGTTGCGCGCGACGCCCCGCTCCGCCGCGTTCGACGGGCTCGATGCGCTCGGCGGGGTCGCCACCCCGACGCTGGTCGTCGGAAGCCACGACGCGATCGACCCGGATCACCCCCTCGCCATCGCGCAGGAGTACGCCCGGCGGATCCCGGGTGCCGAGCTCGTGGTGGAGGAACCGGGCGTCGCCCCCCTCACCTGGCGCGGCGGTGCCCTCTCGCGGTGCGTCCTGGATTTCCTCGACGCGCACACCATCGGCTGACCTGGCGCGACGCCGCGATTGCGGCTACCGTTTCGGTACCACGGAAAGGAGGTGGTCCGATTGCTAGAACCATGTGGAGGTGGCAGTAGCTAGGGGCGCGCCTTCCACGCGCAGCCGCAGCGATGGAGGCAGGGCACGCGCCCTTAGCCAAACCTCTGCTGCCACCGGAGGCCCGGACACGCCGACAGGCGGTCCGGGCCTTCGTCGTTCCGGAGGCGGTGCGAGCGTGGTCAACCAGGCTGTTCGGCGCAGCCGCCGGGCCGAGTTCGGGGACGCGCAGGAGCCTCTCAGCTCGATCTTCGCTCCGAGCGAATCCACATGATTTTCGGATTCTCGCTCGATGCGAGAATCCGGTTTGTGGCATTCCTTGCGAAGCGCATCGTCGGGTGCGAGTGTTCCACGCGTCGGACGGGGTTGGAGTCGAATTCTCCTTCGGGAGACGACGGTTTTGACAACCGCCCCAGACGGAGTGGCTTTCGGGTCACGAAGAATGGGAACGGCCCGTTCGACAAGGACCAGGGGCTCCTGCAAGGGAGCCCCTGGCTCGTTAAGGCCGTGACGCCGAGGCCCTCGGACGGAGGCCGTTTTCACCCCATGGTCGGTCGGCGCCCCGGTAGCCTCAGCCCGACGAGCGCGCTGCTGACAAGAACCCGACGTTTACGTGGACGCGCGCTTTGCGCCCTCGGGCTCGTGGTGGCGGGGATCGCGACGTCGACTGCCGCAGGGGCGATCGACTTCGCGCCGCGGCTGACCGTCCGAACCGAGCCCCAGCCGACGGGGGTGCTCGTACTCGACGTGACCGGCGATCACGTACCGGACATCGTGACGGCCTCGAGCTCGTCGTCGCAGGTTCTCGTACACGCCGGGATCGGCGGCGGTCGGTTCGCCACCGGAACCGGCATCGTCATCAGCGATACGGCTCTCGCGTTGGCGGCCGGCGATTTCAACGAGGACGGAAAGGTCGACCTCGCGACCGCGAACCGGGATCGCACGGTGAGCGTGCTGACGCTCGACGGCGTCGGACGGGTGGCCGCGTCGACCACGCTCCTCGTCGGAGGCGGGCCGACCGACATCACGGCCGGCGACGTCAATGGCGACGGGCACCTCGACCTCGTCGTGGTCAACAGCGAGTCGCGCAACGCGTCGGTGCTGCTCGGTCACGGCCCTGCAGGCTTCGACCGCGGCCGCTTCACCAACATCGGCGACTTCCCCGTCGACGCGCTCCTGGCCGACGTCACCGAGGACGGTCGGCCGGACATCGTCGCGGCCGTCCAGACGCCTCCCGGGGTGTCGATCGTCGCGGGCGCCGGCGATGGCACGTTCGCCCGGCCTGTCCGGCTGCCCGCCGGGCAGTCGCCGACGGCGGTCGCCGTCGCGGACCTCAACCGTGACGGCCACCTGGACATCCTCGCGGCGAACCGGCTCTCGTACGAGGTGACCGTGCAGCTGGGCGTCGGCGAAGGCCGCTTCGTCGCGGGGCGCCCATCCGTGACGAGCAGCCTGCCGTCGGACCTGGCGGTCGGCGATTGGACCGGGGACGGCCTGATCGACGTCGCGACATCGAACGGCGGATCGGACGACGTGTCGGTGCTGGCCGGCGACGGCCGCGGCAACCTTGGCCCGGCTCGTCAGTTTCAGGTCGGCAAGACCCCCGGGGCGATCGTGTCGGCGGACGCCACCGGTGACGGGCGGCCCGACGTCGTGACGGCCAACGGGGGCGGCGAGACGCTGACGATCCTCTCCCCCAGGCCGCTGGTCGGACGTGGCACCGCGAAGCTGCGGGTGCCCTGCCCACCGCAGCGGCGCTTCGCCGTGTCGGAGATCGAGACGCGGTGCGTCACGCTCACGATGAGTCAGGCGCAGGTCACTGAGATCCTCGGCCGACCGAAGCGCGCGCGGCGCCTGGCCGGGGGCGCCGCGCTGCGCTGGCACTACCGCGACCTGCTCGTACAGTTCAACCGGACGAACAACTTCGTGACGTCGCTGCGAACCCTGCAGCGCGGCGCCCGGACCGCCGAGGGCGTCGCCGTGGGTGAGTTCGTGGGCGACCTCTCGGGGCGACTCGACCAGGACGTTGCGATCTGCAGCACCACCGCCGCGATCCAGACCTGCGTGGTCGCCGCCTTCTTCACCGCGATCGAGTACCACGTCGTGAACGGCCGCGTCACGTGGATCGAGCTGAGACTGGTCCCCGGACTGTTCTAGCTGTCGCCGGCGGCATCCCCGGACGCCACCGACTCGAGGCGCACGGCGTATCGGCGTTCGGTGAGCAGGTCGGCTGCGCGGTCCGCGATCTCGCGCCCCGTCACCACGAGGCTGAGCTCGCCGGCCTCTTCCCCGGCTCCGCTTCGAAGCGACAGGTCCTCGATGTTGATGTGTGCGTGCCCGAGGACCGTGGCGACTCGGAGATGACCCCCGGCCGGTTCGGCATCGCCACGACGATCCGCCACGGCTCGTGCATCACCTCCGGCTCGGCCTCGCGTAGCCGCGCGCGTCCGGCGGCAGCTCCCTCCATGAACGCCTGCAGCCACGCATGATCGCCCGACTCGAGGGCCTGCGCGACCTCCCCCAGCCGCTCCGCCTGGTCCTCGATCGCGCCGATCACCGCCGCCCGGTTCGCCAGGAGGATGTCGGCCCACAGCGGAGGATTGGCCCCCGCCACCCGGGTCAGATCCACGAACGACGGCCCCGGCTCGAGCGGAGGGCCTCCCGGCCCTGCGGCGCGGTCGCCGCCGCCTGGTGGACGAGCGCCGAGGCGATGACGTGCGGCAGGTGCGAGACGAGCGCCATGAGGCGGTCGTGCACGTCGGCCTCGATCGCAGACGGCCGCGCGCCGATGGCCGCGACCAGTCGCGTGGAGACGCTCGAAGAGGTCGGGGCGGGCTTCCGGAGACGGGGGTGAGGAAGCAGGTGGCCCCGCAGAAGAGGTCGCCGCGTGCGTGGCCCACCCCGCCGCGTTCGGCGCCGCAGACTGGGTGCCCGCCGATGAAGCGCTCCCGCTCGCCGGGGTCGAGCGCGCCCAGCACCGATACCTTGGACGATCCGACGTCGGTGACGACGCAATCGTCGCCGGCGCTGGCGAGCACCTGACGCGCGAGGTCGCCGATCTGGCCGACCGGAGCCGCCACGAACACCGCGTCGGCGTCGGCGACGGCATCCGCGATCGTCGCAGCGCGCCGGGTGATCGCGCCGCGCTCCAGCCCTGCGGCGACCGCCTGCGGGTCGGGATCGAACCCTCGCACCTCCCCCACCCCGGCGCGCGCGCGCAGCGCGAGCCCGAGTGAGCCGCCGATGAGCCCGACGCCGACGATGGCGACCGGGCCCACCGGGTGCGGTGCGCTACCCAGCGACGCCGACCGGCACCGACTCGCCGCCGGCGATGACCTTGCCCATCAGGTCGACGCAGCGGCGCACGTCCGCCACCCATGCGCCGAACCGTATCCGCGTGGAGGGCCTGGGGGCCGTCGCAGAGGGCGTGCTCCGGGCGACGGGTGCACCTCGACGATGAGCCCGTCCGCACCCGCGACGACCGCGGCGCGCGCCATCGGGAGGATGAGGTCGCGCTTCCCGGCCGCGTGGGACGGGTCGACGATCACCGGCAGGCTGGTCAGGCTCTTGGCCACCGGCACCGCGGAGATGTCGAGCGTGGAGCGGGTCGCCGTCTCGAACGTGCGGATGCCGCGCTCGCAGAGGATGATCTGGTCATTGCCCTCTCGCGCGATGTACTCGGCCGAGAGCAGCCACTCCTCGATCGTGTTCGACAGGCCGCGCTTGAGCAGCACCGGCCGGCCGGTACGTCCCGACCTCCGGAGGAGGTCGAAGTTCTGCATGTTGCGGGCGCCGAGCTGGATCACGTCGGCCACCTCGAGGACGTCCTCGAGCTGCCGGATGTCCATGCACTCGGTCACGATCGGAAGGCCGGTCTCCTCGCGCGCCTCGGCGAGGATCTCCAGGGCGGGCTTGCCGAGCCCCTGGAAGGTGTAGGGCGACGTGCGCGGCTTGTACGCGCCGCCGCGGAGGAAGGTCGCGCCCGCGGCCTTGCAGACGCGTGCGGACGCCAGCGTCTGCTCGCGCGATCTCCACCGCGCAGGGACCGGCGATCAGGCCGAAGTTGTCCGCCGCCGATCTGCCGGCCGCCGACCTCGACCACCCGGTCCTCGCCGCGGAAGTCGCGCGAGACGAGCTTGTACGGCTTGAGGATCGGGACGACCTTCTCGACGCCCGGGCTCGCCCTCGAGCTGACATCGACGCGACGAGCTCGCGGTCGTCGCCGATCGCGCCGATGACCGTGACGAACTCGCCGCGGGAGACGTGCGCCCGCGCCCCGGCTGGCCTCGATCCGTTCGACGACGTGGCGGATCTGCTCGTCGGTCGCGCCCTCCTGCATCACGATCATCATGCCGACGTCCATCCTTGGTCAGCTTCGACATCGATCGGGTGAGACCTGGCTGAGCGCGGCCAGGAACGCGTCGTTCTCCTGCGCGGTCCCGATCGTGACGCCGGATGGTGCCCGGCACACCCAAGGCCGCTCCGTCGCGACGATGACCCCGCGCCGGAGGAGATCCTCGTGGAGCGATCCGCTCATCCGGCATGTCGGAGTCCGCATGCAGCAGGATAAAGTTGGCCTGGCTCGGGGTAAAGGGCACGCCCAGATCCGTGAGCGCCGCCTCCACCCGGCGCGCGCTCGCCGAGGGTCTCGGTGACGCGCCGCGCGATCGCCGCGGGATGGCGCAGGCTCTCGAGCGCCGCCGCCTGGGCGAGGGCGTTGGTGTTGAACGGCTGGCGCACCTTGTCGAGGGCCGTCGATCCAGCCGGTGCAGCCGACCCCGTAGCCCACGCGCAGGCCGCAGAGGCCGTGCGCCTTGCTGAACGTGCGCGTCACGAGCAGGTTGGGACGCTCGCCGGGCGAGCGACATGTCCGGCCGGCGTCGGGCCGGTCGACGAAGTCGTAGTACGCCTCGTCGACGAGCACGGCGAGATCGTCCGGCACGAGGTCGAGGAACCGCTCGATCGCATCGGCGCGCCGGTACACCCCGGTGGGGTTGTTGGGGTTGCACACGATCACGAGGCGGGTGCGCTCGTCGATCGCCGCGGCCATGGCGTCGAGGTCGTGTCCGGCGTCGGGCGGCCAGCGGGACGGCGACGGCCTCGCGCCGCTGGTCGCCGCGAGGTGCGGGTAGAGCGCGAAGGAGGGGTCGGCGTGGACGACGGTGGTGCCCGGGTCGAGCAACGCCTGACCGGCGAGGAGGATCAGCTCGCACGAGCCGTTCCCCACGACGACCTGATCCGACGTCGACGCCGTGACGCTCGGCGAGCGCCCGCCGAAGCGATCGCGCGTAGGCGTCCGGGTAGCGGTTGAGCCCGGCGAGCCCTGCCTGCACGACCGCTTCGACCTGCGGAAGCGGCGGGAACGGGCTCTCGTTGGACGCGAGCTTGACCGCGGCCTCGAGCCCGTAGCGCGCGAGCACCTCGGCCGTGGTGAGGCCGGGCTCGTACGTCGGGATCGCCGTCGAGGCGTGGTGAGACTCGGAGCGGCATGGCGAACCAAGTGTAGGGGCTGTTCCTCCCCTTCACCCTGCGGCGCGCGGCGAAAGGCGTCACGAACCTTCGATGGCTGGGCACGGCGGGATCGCTGCGTCTATTATCCGAATTATCTTCGACTTTATGCAGTTCGGGGTCTCGTCGCACCGGCGGCCGCCGACGCGACCGGACCCCACATCCGAAAGGGGACAGGAAGATGGCTTTGCAGCTCGGCGAGACGGCACCTGATTTTGAGGCGACGACGACTGAGGGGACGATCCGCTTCCACGACTGGATCGGCGATTCGTGGGCGGTGCTGTTCTCCCATCCCAAGGACTTCACCCCGGTGTGCACGACCGAGCTCGGCTACATGGCCAAGATCAAGCCGGAGTTCGATCGCCGGAACGTCAAGGTCATCGGCCTCTCGGTCGACCCGGTCGAGAACCACGAGAAATGGGCGAAGGACATCGAGGAGACCCAGGGATACGCACCGAACTACCCGATGATCGGCGATGCCGACTTCAATGTCTCGAAGCTCTACGGGATGCTGCCGGAGGACACCGAAGGAGACGTGTACTCGCGGACGCCTGCGGACAACCAGACGGTGCGCAACGTCTTCGTGATCGGCCCGGACAAGAAAGTCAAGCTCGTTCTGGTCTATCCGATGACGACGGGGCGGAACTTCGACGAGGTGCTGCGAGTCGTCGACTCTCTGCAGCTCACCGCCGAGCACAAGGTCTCCACGCCCGTGAACTGGGTCGACGGCGACGACGTCATCATCGCCGGCGCAGTCTCAGACGACGAGGCCAAGGAGAAGTACCCGGACGGCTGGGAGTCCCCGCGGCCCTACATCCGGATCGTGCCGCAGCCGAAGTAATCGCTCCCGGCCGCCTCGCACGGGAGCGGCCGGCGAGTCGGTTCAGCGCGTCCCGGGCGACGAGCAGTGTTCGGCGCCCGGGACGGTGCCGCGCGTTGGGGCGATCGTTCATCGCCCGGGATGGTTGAGCCCGGGCTCACGCGCCCGCCTCGGCGGTGGCACTCACGAGCAGGGCTTCCCGAGGCATGACCATGCCCAGCCCCTCGATCGCGAACTCCTGGAAGAGTTCGAGTAGATCGGCCCGCAGCCGCTCGCGGTCACGGTCAGTCAGCCCGGCGTACGTCTGACGCATCGGTCCGAAACCGGAGATCCATCGGTCACGGGCTTCTTCGGGCGAGCCGGCAACGATCGGGAACCACGCGTCCTGGCACTCGATGTCCCCGAAACCGGCGGCGGCGAGCAGGTCAAGCGCGTAGTCGGGTCTGCCCCAGTCGTGAGGCTGCGCGACGCCCGTCGGCAGGGGGACAAAGCGGCTACGGACGGCGTTGAGCTTGCCCACAGTCCCCTCGGGTTTCGCGCACGCCAGACCCAGCCGACCCCGTAGGCGTAGGACGCGTCGCAGTTCTCGGGCGACGCGGCGATGATCGGACGCAAAGATCACCCCCACCGTCGACACCACCGCGTCGAACCTGGCGTCTGGGAACGGCATCTGCTCGACGTCGCCCTCCACCCATTCGATGCCCTCGATGTGAAGTCCACGTTCGGCGATGACCCGGCCCGCCTCCAACAATGGGGCGGCGAAGTCCAGTGCGGTAACCCGTGCACCACGGCGTGCAGCCGACATCGCCGTGATCCCCGTGCCGGCGGCCGCGTCGAGAACCTCGTCGTCCAGGGCGATGCCCACGACGTCCAAGAGGCGCTCCGCGAGCGGCTGCACCTCCTGAGCAATCGCGTGATAGCCGGCGGCGGGACCGCCCCATGCGCGTGACTGGCGCGTCCGAAAGTCGGGGTCTCGTGGTTCAGGCTCCACCTGGTCGCTCCCCCATTCGGGATCAGAGGCCGCGAGCGACGACGCACCTGTCTCGTGTCGAGGATGCGGCACCCATTCGCCGCAGCGAAGACCCACCCTCGCCGCTCGTCTCACGATCGTCAAGGCGCCGGACTCAGGCGTGCTTCACCCGCTGCGGAGGTGTGACGCCGGGACCGGGACGTCAGGCTCGGCGGCTGGAGTCGGCGCGCAGCTCCGCGAGCGCGTACATCGCGAGGTAGGCCACGCCGATGAATGCCGTGAACAGCACCGTCACGGCGAGGGGCTTCCCGATCGGGTCACGGATGATCGCGGCGAGGTCGCCCAGGAGCGCCGACGGGTTCGCGAGCACGTCCCAGCTGTTCCAGCGGAGGAATCTGCCAAGGTAGATCCCAAGGCCCGACAGCACGCTCGTCGCGACCACCACGACCCACCCCACCCCGGCGCCGAACCATGTCCGCACCGCGCAATGGACGAGATACAGGGCCACCAGTCCGAGCAGCATCCCCGTCCAGGCGAACGACAGGTACGTCACCGCATCGAACCAGACCGGCGACACCGCCCGTTCGCGGAAGTGGATCAGGTCGGTGACGATGTACGGCGCATTCGGGAGGAACACCAGCCAGGCGCCGAACAGCGCCACCTGCCACACGTCGAGCCGGACGCGCTTCGCCCGGTCGTAGATCACGAGCGCCAGCACGAACGGGATCCACGCCAAGAACAGATTCCACACCAGGTACCGGTGGTACACCTCGCCGGAGAGCACCGGCCGGGCCAGGATCATGGCCACGCAGAACGCCGATGCGAGCGCAAGCGCAACCAGGATGAGGCGCCGTGCCCGTGCCGGATGGGGGTTCACATGATCCAGCGTAGCCCTCCGGCCCGAACCGGTCGAGCGGTGAAGGCGCGGCCGCTACTCGGGCAGATCCATCCGAAGCTGCCGGGCCTCGCGCAGGTACACATGGCGGATCGCCCGGTCCTCGGGCGGATAGCAGTGAACCAGGACCCGCACGCATCGCGGCATCGAACCGACCACCGGGATCTCCTGGGTGCACAGCAGCGGGACGTTCGAAAGCCCGATCTCCCGGGCCGCGACCGCCGGGAAGTCCGATACGAGGTCGTGGGTGGTGGTGAAGATGATCGACACGAGGTCGTCGCTCACCAGGCCGTTGCGCTCGAGGATCGCCTCGAGCAGCTCGGTGGTGCACCGGCGGATCTCCTCGCTGGTGTCCCGCGGGACGCTGATCGCCCCGCGGATCGCACGCAGCCGCACGTCGCTCATCGGTCGAGCTCCACCAGCCGGCCGAGCCGACGCAGCTCGTCGGTGCTGAGGGGTCGCCACTCGCCGGGGCGCAGCCGGCCCAGGGTGATCCCCGCGTAGCGCGAGCGGTGCAGCTTGATGACCGGATGCCCGACCGCCTCGCACATCCGGCGCACCTGCCGGTTGCGCCCCTCCGCGATCTCGATCTGCAGCCAGGTGCCACCGGGATGGAGGCGATCCATGCGCTCCACCGTCGCCGGGCTCGTGACACAGTCCTCGAGCTCGACACCCCTGCGTAGCCGCCGGATCGCCTCGGCGGACACGCGACCCTCCACCAGGGTGTCGTACACCTTCGGCACGCGGTAGCGCGGGTGCATCAGCCGGTGCGCGAGATCGCCGTCGTTCGTGATGAGGAGCGCCCCGGTGGTGTTGATGTCGAGCCGGCCGACCGGGTAGAGGCGCACATCCGACGGCAACCCGACGAGCACGGTGGGGCGGCCTTCGGGGTCGCTCACGGTCGAGACGGTGCCCATGCGCTTGTTGAGCAGGTAGGTCGAGGCGGTCTCCGCCGCAACCCGGCGGCCGTCCACGGTGATCTCGTCGGCCTCGCCGACGTCCTGGCCGATGTGCGCGAGCTCGCCGTTGACCCGCACCCGGCCCTCTTCGACGAGCCGCTCGGCGGCCCGGCGGCTCGCGACCCCGGCAAGGGCGAGGGCACGCTGCACCCTCATGCGTCGTCTGGCGCGGGTGCCGGAACTTCCTGCAGGGGCACCGGTCCCGGCGGTCCGAGATGCCCCGCGTCGACGAGGCGGCGGCGGAGCTCCTCCGCCTGCGGACCGCTGAGCTCGAAGCGGTCGATCGGCGGGAGGTCGTCGCTGCTCGCAAGGCCGAAGCGCTCCTGGAACGCCCGGGTGGTGCGATAGCGCATCGCCCCGGTCGACGCGGCTCGCCCGGCCTCCTCGAGCAGCCCTCGCTCGACGAGGTTCGCGACGGTGGAGTCGACCGACACGCCGCGCAGGCGGCCGATGTCGGGCCGGCTGACCGGCTCGAGGTAGGCGACCACCGCGAGCGTCTCGAGGGCCGCCGGCGAGAGTCGATCCTCGGGAGGCCGCTGGCGGAGCCGGTCGCAGACGTCTTCGAGATCGGCCCGGGTGCGGAGCGTGTAGCCCCCGGCGACCTCGGCGACCTGAAGTCCGCTGTCCTCGTCGTGGCGTGCATCGAGCTCGGCGAGGGCCTCGTGGACCTCGCCCACCTCGACCTCCACGAGCTCGGCGAGCACCTCCACCGCGAGCGGCTCCGGGCTCAGGAACAGCAACGCCTCGACCTTCCGGGCCGTCGACGTCATCGTCGCGCGATGGTGATGTCGCCGAACGGCACGGCCTGCGCGAGGCGCACCTCGCCACGACGAGCGAGCTCGAGGGCCGCGACGAGCGTGAGGGCCTCCTCCAGCCGCCCCCGTCCCTCGACCACCGCGTCGAAGCTCACCTCACGCCCGGCGGCGAGTGCCTGATTGAGCCGCCCGAGGAGCTCGGGCATGCTGACCCGCGCGGCGCCCATGTGGGCGAGCGACGGCTCGGGCCGCGCGTTGAGCATCCGCTGCAGCGCCACGAGCAGCTCGTGCGCGTCGCCCGGGGGCGGCGGTGGCGCCGGTCCAAGCTCGAGCGGGACGCGCCGGTAGCGATGGCCCGCGCTCGCCTCGGCCTGCCGCGCGAGCCACGCGGCGGCGGCCTGGAACGGCGCGTACGCGATGAGCCGGGCGACCAGGCGCTCGCGCGCCTCCGCAGCGTCCGAATCGGGCTCGTCCTCCTCGGGCTCGCCCAGAAGCCGCCGCGCTTTGAGCTCGGCCACGGCCGCGAGCACCACCACCAGCTCGCTGGTCGTCGCCGCGTCCCATCGTTCGCCCGCATGCTCGCCGAGGGCGGCGTGGATGAGCTCGGCGAGCGGGAGCTCGAAGAGGTCGACCTCCTCGCGGATCACGAGGGTGAGCAGGAGATCGAACGGGCCCTGGAACAGGTCGAGCTCGACATCCTGCTGAAGTGGATCTGCCACCGCCATCGAGGCGAGCATACCGTCGGCCCCGGCGAGCGTTCGCGGTCCACCGGCGTCCGGCTCGCGCGACGGGAGCGAGCCGAAACGCTCGCTCCCCCTCGCCCGGTCCACCGATCAATGGGCCGGCGAACCGATGTGCCGATGCCAGCGAACGGTGAGGATCGAGCCGGCCCCGAGCAATGCCAGACCCGCCGCGGTCGCGAAGCCGACACCGGCGTCCGTCCAGTCGAAGCCGGTCTGTCCCTCGACGACGATCGGCCTCGGTTGGAGCAGCACGGTGCCCTGGGCGCCGGTGGACTCGGCGCCGGGTTCGTGCGGGACGCTGGCCTGTGCCACCCCTGGTGCGAGTGCGGCGACCGCGAGGGCGATGGCGATCCGACGATGTGCGCGGTTCATGTCTCCTCCTTCGGGTTGACCTGCGCGCCGACGCTCCCGAGCCCGGCCAAACCATCGCTAAACCGGCGCCAAATGGGCGCCAAACGGACGTTCGATCCTGCAGAATGGCTATACGCCTGTCAGGAGGCGTGGTACGTTCGCCGCGGGAGGATCAATGTCCGCCACGTTCCGGATCCTGGGGCCGTTGGAGGTCCTCGACGACGATCGGGCAGTTGCGCTCGGCGGACTCAAGCAGCGGGCACTGCTGGCGATCCTCCTGCTCCGCCCCAACGAGGTCATCTCGACCGACCGGCTGATCGACCAGCTGTGGGGCGAGGCCCCTCCGCCGACGGCACGCCAGACGGTGCAGGTG
Organism: uncultured Thermoleophilia bacterium; assembly: GCA_963777565.1. Taxonomy (GTDB): domain Bacteria; phylum Actinomycetota; class Thermoleophilia; order Miltoncostaeales; family Miltoncostaeaceae; genus CALMEC01. Next base: position 104,502 of record CAVZQZ010000001.1, on the reverse strand, counting down.
TACGTCTCCCAGCTGCGGCGGGCCGTCACGACCAACGGCGCCGCCAACGGAGCGATCGAGACTCGCGCGCCCGGCTATCTCCTGCACGTCGCGGCCGGGCAACTCGATCTCGACCGGTTCGAGGCGCTGTCGGCCTCCGGCCGGTTGGCGCTCGCAGCGGGTGATGCCGCCGGCGCGGCCGCGACGCTCCGCGAGGCCCTGGCGCTCTGGCGCGGCCCGCCGCTCGCCGATTTCACCTACGAGCCGTTCGCTCAGCGCGAGATCGCGCGCCTCGAGGAGCGGCGTCTCGCCTGCGTCGAGGACCGGATCGAGGCCGACCTTCAACTCGGACGTCACGCCGATCTGGTGGGCGAGCTGGAGGCCCTCGTCTCCGAGCATCCGCTGCGCGAGCGGCTCCGTGGCCAGCTCATGGTCGCGCTGTACGGAAGCGGCCGCCAGGCCGAGGCGCTCGAGCGGTACTCCGCCGGCCGGCGCGCCCTGGCCGACGAGCTCGGCATCGAGCCCGGGCGCGCCCTCCGCGAGCTGGAGCGGCGCATCCTCAACCAGGACCCCACCCTCATGCCGGCTCCCGCCGCGCCGTCACGGACGGAGCCCATCGCGCGATCCCCCATTCCGCCGCGACGTACGAGACGGACGCTGATCGGCGCCGGCGCCGCCGTGCTCGCGGCGGCCGCCGCAATCGGGATCTGGCTCGGGGCACGCGGAGGCGGCGACGGGCGCCCCGTGATTCCCGGGGACTCGGTGGTCGCCATCGACTCCGCGGGCGGACGTGCCGGCGACCCCCATCGAGGTCGGAGGCCGCCCATCCCAGCTCGCGCTGACCGACGACGCCGTCTGGGTCGGCGACGTCTCGGGCGGGGCGGTGCGGCGCATCGACCCGGAGAAGGGCGCGGTGGTCCAGACCGTCCCCCTCGGAGGCGGCCCCGACGGGGTCGCGGCCGGAGGCGGCTCGGTGTGGGCGACGAGCGGTCTCGAGGGGAAGCTCCTCCGCATCAGCCCGGAGACCAACGCGATCATCCAGACCGTCCCGCTCCCCAATGGCCCGCGCGGTGTCGCCTACGGCGAGGGTGCCGTCTGGGTGGCGGGCCGCTATGCCCGCTCCGTCACCCGGATCGACCCGCTCTCCGGGCGAAAGGTGTGGACCGTCCCGGTGGGCGGATCGCCGATCGGCATCGCCGCCGGGGTCGGCGCCGTCTGGGCGACCAACGAGACCGACGCCAGCGTCTCGCGCATCGACCCGGCCACCGGTCGCGTCCAGCAGCGCATCCCGGTCGGGAACTCCCCGGGCCCGATTCAGGTGGGCCGCGGCGCCGTGTGGGTCGCGAACACGCTCGACGGCACCGTCTCGCGCATCGACCCGGCCACCAACGCGGTGGTGGCCGCCGTCACCGTGGGCGACGGCCCGGGGAGCCTGGCGGTCGGCGACGACGGCGTCTGGGTCGCCAACGAGCTCGGCGGGACCGTGATGAGGATCGACCCGCGCACCAACACCGTCGTCGAGACGATCGAGACCGGGCAGCGCCCCGCCGGCCTCGCGATCGACGGACGCCGCCTCTGGGTCGCCGCGCGCGACGCGTCGGCTGCGCACCGGGGAGGCACGCTCCGCGTGTCGAACCCCGCGATCGACTCGATCGACCAGTTCGACTACTCGCTTGTCTCGATGCTCAACCTCACCGGGGACGGCCTGACCGCATTCCGGCGCGTCGGCGGAACCGAGGGGGCCGCCGTCGTACCGGACCTCGCGGTCTCGATTCCCACCCCGACCGACGGCGGGCGGACCTACACGTTCCAGCTTCGCCCGGGGGTGCGCTACTCCACCGGCGAGACCGTCGGCCCCGACGACATCCGCAGGGCGATCGAGCGCTTCTACCGGCTCGGGTCGGGAGAGGTCGCCGTACTACGACGTGATCGTCGGGGCCTCCGCATGCCGCAGGCGCCCCGCCGAAGTGCGACCTCTCGCGCGGGATCGTCGCCGACGCGGCGGCGAACACCGTCACGATCCACCTGACCCGGCCGGACCCCAACCTGATCTACAGCCTCGCGCTTCCCTTCGCTCACGCCGTCGCGCCCTCGGCCCCGCCCACGGAGGCGACCGGCCGGGGACTGCCGGCGACCGGTCCCTACGTCATCGCGAGCCACCGGCCCGGGCGCGAGGTGAGGTTCGTCAGGAACCCCAACTTCCGGGAGTGGTCCCGCGCCGCCCGCCCGGACGGCTACCCGGACGAGATCCTCCTGACGGCGGCGGCGAGCGGGGCGCGGTGACGGCGATCGAGCAGGGTCGATCTCGACGTGTCCGTGCTCGGCCGGATCCCGCCGGCGGAGGTCGAGCGGCTCGCCGTCCGGTACCCGGGCCGGCTGCACGTCGCCCCGCTCGCCGCAACCTTCATCGTCGCGCTCAACACCACCCGTCCGCCGTTCGACCGGCTCGACGCCCGCCGGGCGGTGGCCTACGCCATCGACCGCGAGGCGCTCATCCGACATCCGGGGCGGACCGCGGGCCGGGCAGCCGACCTGCCAGGTGCTCCCCCCGAACTTCCCCGCCTACGAGCCCTACTGCCCGTACACCCGTGACCCGCGAGGAGACGGGGTCTGGCACGGGCCCGGACCTCGCGGAGGCCAGGCGCCTCGTGGCGCGCTCGGGCACCGCCGGCGCCGACCGTGGTGGTGCGGACGCCCGCCGAGTTCGTCCAGGAGGCGCGGTACGTCGCCGGGCGTCTGCGGCAGCTCGGGTACCGGGCCACCGCGCGAGGTCTCCGTCGAGCAGTGGATGGCGGCGGACGCGTACGGGCCCGAGCACGAGCGCCGGTCCAGGTGGGGCTCTCGGCGTGGACCATCGACTACCCGGCGCCGTCGACGTTCTTCGAGCAGCTGCGCTGCGGCGCGCCCGATCCCGCGCGCTTCTGCGACCCGGCGATCGACCGGCAGATGGACGAGGCGCTCGCGCTCCAGGCGACCGACCCGGCCGCCGCGGACGAGCTGTGGGCGAGGATCGACCGCGCCCTCACCGACCAGGCCGCCCTGGATCGGGTACGCGACCCCGCGCAAGGTCAACTTCGTGGGGAGCCGGGTGGGCAACTTCCAGTACCACCCGGTCTGGTGGACGCTGCTCGACCAGCTCTGGGTCCGGTAGCCGGAAGCTAGTGCGTGCCCAGGAGGCCGAGGGCCGCTCGCACCTGTGACATCGTCTGGCTCGGCGATCTCCCGCGCCGCGATCGGCCGACCGCCCGAGCGCCCGCTCGACCTCGCCCGGATCGGCCGCGAGCTCGGCGTGGCGCGCCTGGATCGGCTCGAGGTACGCGACGACGCGCGTCGAGCACGTCGCGCTTGAACGGCCCGTACTGGCTGCCGGCATACCGCGCTTCGAGGTCGCCGATCGAGGTGTCGGTGACCGCGGCCATGATCTCCAGCAGCGCCGTCACGCCGGGCTTGTCGTCAGCCGCGCGCACCTCCGAGCCGGAGTCGGTGACCGCGCCCATGATCTTCTTCTTGATGCGCGACGGCGGGTCGGCCAGCCAGATCGTGCCGAGCTCCGTCCCCCCCGTCTTGGACATCTTCTTCGTTGGCTCCTGGAGGTCCATGATGCGCGCCCCGACCCGCGGGATCGACGCCTCCGGGACGACGAACGTCTCGCCGAACCGGCCGTTGAAGCGGATCGCGACGTCGCGCATGAGCTCGAGGTGCTGGCGCTGGTCGTCGCCGACCGGCACCCGGTGGGCGTTGTACAGGAGCACGTCTGCGGCCTGCAGCACCGGGTAGTCGAACAGCCCGACGCTCACGGACTCCTGCCCGCCGGACTTCTCCTTGAACTGCGTCATGCGGCGAACCTCGCCGAACGTGGCAACGCAGTTGAGGAACCAGGCGAGCTCGGTGTGCTCCCGGACGTGGCTCTGCACGAACAGAATGCTGCGCTCGGGGTCGACGCCCACGGCCATGAGCAGGGTTCCCATGGCGAGCGTCGCGCGCCGCAGCTCCTCCGGCTCGTACGGAACGGTGATCGAATGCAGGTCGACCACGCAGTACATGCACTCGTGGGTGTCCTGATCGGCGACCCAATGGCGAAACGCCCCGAGCAGGTTGCCCAGGTGGGCGGCGCCGGTGGGCTGGACGCCCGAGAAGACACGTTCGCGTGCGGTTGCCATCGCCGCGCGATGCTAATGCACCCGTCCGGACAGTCTCGCCGCGGCCCGCGAAAGACGGGTGCTGGTGGCGGCGGCCCCTACAATCTCGCCGGTGTCGATCTCCCTGCCGCCCCCCGCCCCCGTGTCGGAGCGCACCGCGAAGAGGATCGTCGGCCCAGTCCTGATCGTGCTCGCCTCGTTCGCCGTAGCGACGCTCCTCTACGGCATTCTGATCGGTGCGGGCCTCTCGGAGGACTCCGCCGCGGCCATCGCCCAGACGGTCGGTGGCCTCGCGATCCTCGGCCTCGGGCTCCGCTCCTACTCGCGCTTGCCCGGCCACGAGCGACGCTACGTCCTCGCGCGGAAGCGCTCATACGGCGCCTGCATCCTCACCGGGATCGGGCTCGCGTTCGTGTTGCGGATCGTCGCGGGCGTCCTGGTCAGCATCGGGCAAGCCGTCGACCCGAGCCTGTGCCGTGAGCTCCTTACCCTCGACGATGCCATCCCCACGGTGACGTGGCACAAGGTGCTCCTCGCGATCTCCCTCGTCGTGCTCGCGCCGCTCGGCGAGGAGCTCGTCTTCCGCGGCCTGATGCTGCGGGGCCTCGTCCGCCGGCTGACGTTCCCCGCCGCTGCCGTGATCTCGGGCGTGGCCTTCGCGGTCCTGCACCCGCAGTACTGGACGATCTGGCCGCTCCTGATCGCCATCTCGGTCTTCGGCATCGTCGCGGCGTTCGTGTATCGGCGACTGGGCTATCCCGCCAACGTCGCAATGCACATCGTGTTCAACCTCATCACGGCGATCTTCCTGTTCGGCGACTTCGGGATCGACCAGAGCGACGCGCGCTGCGATTGACGGGAGTCGGCGTCAGCCGTCCTGCGCGTCGCCGTTCCTGAGCGTTGCGAGCAGCCTGGACAGCAGCTCCCGCTCCGGCTCCGCGAGCCCCCCGAGGGCGCCGAACTCGGACTCCACGAGGCGGTTCGAGGCCGCCTCGACGACCGCCCGGCCGGCGTCCGTCAGGCAGACGAGCGCGACGCGGCCGTCGTCCGGGTCGGCCTCGCGAGCGACGAAGCCGGCCTCCTCCAGCCGATCGACCAGATACGTGACGCTGGACCCGTGGACCATCAGCAGGTCGCGCAGCCGCATGGACGGCAGGCGCCCGGCCCTGGTGAACGACAGGAGCAGCAGCACCTCGTAGCGCGAGAGGTTCAGTCCAAACGGCCGAAGCTGCGCCTCGACGGAGCGGATGACGGTCCCGTAGGTGCGGATCAGAGAGACGAGGCCGCGGAACCCCGAGGAGTCCGCGTAGCGCTCGGCCCACTGCCGGGTGGCTTCGTCAACGGGATCGCGGGTGCGCTGGTGCTGGTCGTCGGGCGTCATCTCACGGCCAAGCTTGACAGATGGTTGGATATCCGAATAAATACCCTTGTGCCGACCGAACACGGATCGACGAAGACGTCCACGGTGAGCGGCGACCGATCCCAGGCGTCAGCCACACTCGCTCCCGGCCCGCCTGCGGCGGCCACGACGACCCTGTCGGGACATCCCCTCCAGCCCGTGTACGCGATGTCGTCCGCCCCTGCCGCTCCCCCGCCCGGCGAGTACCCGTACACCCGTGGCATCTACCCGGAGATGTACCGGGCACGGCTCTGGACGATGCGGATGTTCGCCGGTTTCGGCGCCCCCGAGGATACCAACGCTCGGTTCAAGTCGCTTCTCGCCCAAGGCCAAACCGGGCTCTCCACGGCGTTCGACATGCCGACCCTGATGGGGTACGACCCCGACCATACGCTTTCGCTCGGGGAGGTCGGCCGGGAGGGCGTCTCCGTCGCCCACCTCGGCGACATGCGCCGGCTCTTTGCGGGCATCGACCTCGGGACGATCTCGACGTCCATGACGATCTCCGGTCCGGCTCCGGTGATGCTGGCGTTCTTCATCGCCGCGGCCGAGGACGCCGGGGTGCCCCGCGCGGCCCTTCGGGGAACGCTGCAGACCGACATCCTCAAGGAGTTCATCGCCCAGAAGGAGTGGATCGTTCCGGAGCGGCCCGGGATGCGCCTGGTCGGCGATCTCATCGCCTTCTGCACCGAGGAGATGCCGCTGTGGCATCCCATCTCGGTCTCGGGGTACCACATCCGCGAAGCCGGGGCCACGGCCGCGCAGGAGCTCGCCTTCACCCTGGCCGACGGACTTGCGTACGTCGACGAGCTGGTGGGCCGTGGGCTGGATCCCGACACGTTCCTGCCGCGGTTCTCGTTCTTCTTCAACTGCCATATCGACCTGTTCGAGGAGGTCGCCAAGATCCGGGCCGCGCGCCGGCTCTGGGCGACGCTCATCCGGGAGCGCTACGACGTGGCCGACCCGAAGTCGCTGCAGCTGCGCACCCACTGCCAGACCTCGGGCGCGTCGCTCACGGCCCAGCAGCCGCTCGTCAACATCGCGCGAACGGCAATCGAAGCGCTGGCGGGGGTGCTCGCGGGGACGCAGTCCCTGCACACCAACTCGTACGACGAGACCCTGGCCATCCCGACCGAGCATGCGGCCACCATCGCCCTTCGCACCCAGCAGATGCTGGCGTTCGAGACGGGCGTGGCCGGCGTGGCCGACCCGCTCGGGGGCTCGTGGTTCGTCGAGCGGCTCACCGACGAGGTCGAGGACGAGGCGCGGCGCTACATCGCGCAGATCGACGCGCGTGGCGGGATGGTCGCCGCGGTCGAGCAGGGGTACCCGCAGGCCGAGATCGCCGACGCCGCCTACGCGTTTCAGCGGGCGGTGGAGCGCGGGGAGCGCACGATCGTCGGCGTCAACGCGTTCGTCAACGGATCCGACGACGAGGCGGTCGAGCTCCACCGATCCGATCCCGACTCCGAGCGGCGCCAGGTTGAGCGCGTACGCGCCCACCGCGGGGCGCGCAATCAGGCATCGTGCGACGATGCCCTGCTGGCGCTCCGCGCCGCATGCCAGGGAACCGACAATACGATGCCGCACCTCATCGAGGCGGCGAAGAGGGGAGCCACCATGGGTGAGATGTGCGACACGTTCCGCGACGTCTGGGGTCGCTACCGCGACCCCGCCAGGTGGTAGGCGTGAGGACGCTCGAGGAGGCAGTGATCGTCGACGCGCTCCGCACCCCGCTGGGGCGCCGCGGAGGGAAGCTGAAGGATTGGCACCCGGTCGACCTGGGCGCCGAGGTGCTTCGCGCCCTGATCGACCGGAACGCTCTGGACCCGGCGCTCGTCGACGACGTGATCATGGGGTGTCTGGACCAGGTCGGTGAGCAGGGCGCCAACATCGGCCGGCTCGCAGCGCTCGCGGCGGGCCTGCCCGAGTCGGTGCCCGGGACCACCGTCGACCGCCAATGCGGCAGCTCCCAGCAGTCGGCGCACTTCGCCGCGCAGGGCGTGATGGCGGGCGCCTACGACATCGTCATCGCGGCCGGGGTCGAGTCGATGACCCGGGTGCCGTTCTGGTCGAACGTTCCGGACCGCCCCCAGGTCTACGGGCCGCGATTCCGGGAGCGTTACCACCTGGGACCCGAGGATTGGATCGATCAGGGCATCGCCGGCGAGCTCGTCGCGGACAAGTGGGAGATCACCCGAACCGAGATGGACGCCCTTTCGCTCGAATCGCACCTTCGGGCCGCGCGGGCGACCGAGGAGGGGCGCTTCGCCGACGAGATCGTCCCGTTGCGAGTCGTCACGGAGGACGGCGAAGAGGTCATGACCACCGACGAGGGCATCCGCGCAGGTTCGAGCATGGAGGCCCTCGCGAAGCTGCGCACGGTCTTCAAGGAGGACGGCAAGCTCACCGCCGGGAACTCATCGCAGATCACCGACGGCGCCGCCGCGATGCTGATCATGAGCGAGCGCAAGGCCTCCGAGCTCGGACTGACGCCGCTCGCCCGCTTCCACACCTTCGCACTGGCAGGCATCGACCCTGTCGAGATGCTGTCGGGACCGATCCCGGCCACCCGCAAGGCCTTCGAGCGCTCCGGCCTGGACGTCGACGACATCGACCTGTTCGAGGTCAACGAGGCGTTCGCCGCGGTCCCGCTCGCCTGGCAGCGCGAGATCGGCGCCGACATGAGCCGCGTCAACGTCAACGGCGGAGCGATCGCGCTCGGCCACCCGGTGGGGGCGTCCGGCGCACGGATCATGGCCACGCTGGTGCAGGAGATGCGCCGGTCCGGTGCCAGATACGGCCTGCAAACCATGTGCGAGGGAGGCGGCATGGCCAACGCGACGATCCTGGAGCGCGTCAAGTGATGCTCGATCTGACCGACCAGCAGCGGGAAGTTCAGGCGCTCGCGCGGGAGTTCGCACAGAACGAGATCGTCCCGTATTCCGCCGAATGGAACGAGAAGCACCACGTTCCGGTGGAGACGCTCCTCAAGCTGGGCGAGCTCGGATTGCTCGGGCTCGTGGTCCCTGAGGAATACGGCGGCGCCGGACTCGATCAAACGACCTTGTCGCTCGTGATGGAGGAGTTCTCCGCCGCCGACGCGGGCCTGTCGGTCGGGTTCGCGGTGCAGAACGGGTTGGCGGTCGAGCCGCTCCTGCACTTCGGCAGCGACGAGCAGAAGGAGACGTGGCTGCCGGATCTCGCGTCCGGCAAGCGGTTCGGCGCCTATGGGCTCACGGAGCCGGACGCCGGGTCCGACGTGGCCGGGCTCCGGACACAGGGCCACCTCGAGGAGGACGGGTCGTACACGATCACCGGCAACAAGATGTGGATCTCGGCCGGCGGATACGCCAACGTGTTCATCGTCTTCGCCCGTACCGAGGGACCGGGGCCCCGCGGGATCAGCGCGTTCATCGCCGAAGCGGGCCCGGGCCTGATCGTCGGGCGGGAGATCCCGAAGCTCGGACTCCACACCTCCTCAACCGTGGAGCTCGCGTTCGACGGGTTCCGCATCCCCGCCGGCGGCATGCTGGGCGCGCCTGGTCAGGGCATGGGCGTGGCGCTGGAGACGCTGGACGGCGGGCGGATCACGATCGCCGCGCAGGCGGTGGGAATCGCACGGGCCGCGCTCGAGGTGGCTGTCGGCTACGCCAAAGAGCGCTCGGCGTTCGGCGGCCCGATCGCGCGCTTCCAGGGGGTGCAGTTCCCGATCGCCGACGTCGCAGCCAAGATCGACGCCGCGAGGGCCCTCACCCTCACGGCCGCGCGGATGCGCGACGCGGGCGTTCCGTACACCGCGATGGGCGCGAAGGCCAAGCTGTTCGCGAGCGCCGTGGCGGTCGAGGCGGCCAACGTCGCGGTGCAGACACTCGGCGGGATGGGCTACAGCGCCGAGTTCCCTGCGGAGCGCCTCTACCGCGACGCGCGCATCACGCAGATCTACGAGGGCACGAGCGAGATCCAGCGGCTCGTGATCGCCCGGGATCTCCTGGGAGACGCCGCCCGCGGATAGACCGGCGAGGACGGGCGGGGACGTCGGAGGGCGCACCTAACATGGCCATGTGAGCTCCCCGCCCACGCGCGAGCGTCCGAGCGGCGCCGCCGACCCACCGTCCGCGCGGATCGCGATCACGTCGATCCGGCCCCGCGCCGTGCTGACAATCGTCGGGATCATCGTGGTGGTCCTCGCGTCGCTGTGGCTGCTGTGGCTTTCCAAGCGGATCATCACGTGGGTGCTGATCGCGATGTTCCTGGCCGTCGCGCTCAACCCGGCCGTCGACGCGTTCCAGCGATGGCTGCGCCTGCGGCGGGTGCCGGCGATCTCGCTGACGTTCCTGATCGGCCTCCTGGTCACCGCCGGCGTGGGCCTGCTGCTGGTGCCGCCCCTCATCGACGCCGGCCAGCAACTCGCCGACGACGCCCCCGGCTACGTCGACCGCCTCGGCCGGACGAGCCTCGTCCAGGACCTCGACCGGCGGTTCGACCTCGTGGACCGCCTCAAGGAGTTCGTGAACGACCTGCCGGACCGGCTCGGAGGGGCCGGTACCGCCGTCGACGTCGCCAAGACGCTGCTCTCGGGCCTGGTCGGCGGCATCACCGTGCTCGTGCTCACGTTCCTCTTCCTCATCTACGGCCGAACCCTACGCAACCAGACGGTCGAGATCCTCCCGAGCCGGCATCGCGCGAGGGCGATGGACGTGCTCGACCGTATGTACAAGAGCGTCGGCGGCTACGTCACCGGCAACCTCGTCGTGAGCATCATCGCCGGCATCGCCGCCTACATCGCGCTCACGATCCTCGACATCCCCGCCGCCGCCGCGCTCGCGTTCTGGGTGGGGATCGCCGACCTGGTGCCACTGGTCGGAGCAACCGTCGGCGCGATTCCCGCCGTCGCCGTCGCGTTCTTCAGCGGCTGGCCGACGGGTGTGGCCGTCGCCGCGTTCTTCCTCGTCTATCAGCAGGTCGAGAACCACTTCGTGCAACCCCTCGTCATGCGGCGCACCACGAGCCTCAACCCGCTGCTCGTGCTGATCGCCGTGCTGCTGGGTGCGCAGCTGCTCGGCATCTTCGGCGCGCTGATCGCGATCCCGGTCGGATCGATGATCAAGATCCTGGTGCAGGACTGGTGGGCGCACCGACCGTCACGTTCGCCGGAGGACGCGGAGACCCCTCCCCCGCCTCCCGGCGAGCCCGCCGCACCGACGTGAGGCGCCTGACCGCCGGCACCGACCTCGTACTCGACGACGACCTGCTGATCCGGGGCGAGGCGGCCGAGGTCCTGCCCCGGCTGCCGGACGGGGTATTCACCCTCATCGCGATCGACCCGCCGTTCAACACCGGGCGCCGGCGGGAGCTGCGATCGGTGCGCGCCAGCGCTGATCCCGACGGCCGGCACGTCGGGTTCGGCGGCCGGACCTACCGGACCGAGCCGATCGCCAGCGAGGCATACGACGACGCCTTCGACGACTACCTGGGGTTCCTGCGCCCCCACCTCGTCGAGGCGCGCCGCCTGCTCTCGGATCGCGGCACGCTGTACGTGCATCTGGACTGGCGGGAGGCCCATTACGTGAAGGTCGCCCTGGACGAGATCTTCGGCCGCCAGGGGTTCCTCAACGAGATCGTGTGGGCCTACGACTACGGTGGCCGCTCACGCCGGCGCTGGCCAGCGAAGCACGACACGATCCTGGTCTACGTGCGCGACCCGGATCGCTACCACTTCGACGCGCAGGCCGTCGACCGCGAGCCGTACATGGCGCCGGGCCTGGTGACGCGCGAGAAGGCCGCGCGGGGGAAGCTGCCGACCGACGTGTGGTGGCACACGATCGTGCCGACCAACTCCCACGAGCGTACGGGGTACCCCACCCAGAAGCCCGAGGGCATCGTGCGGCGCATGGTCAGCGCCTCCACCGCGCCGGGGGACTGGTGCCTGGACTTCTTCTGCGGGTCGGGCACCCTCGGCGCCGTGGCCGCCGCGCTCGGACGGCGCTACGTGCTGGTCGACCGCAATCCAGCCGCGGTCCAGATCGCAGAGGACCGCCTCACGATGAACCACAACCGCGGGAATCACTCAAGAAAACTCCAGTAACTGCCGATATTCCGTCCAGCAAGTGAGAGACAGGGAGGTCTCTGGTGCGAAGTCCACAGTGGTCCTACGAGGCGACCTGGGTCGGCTGACCCGAGCGACGTTCGGCGCGCGGTCCGCATGATGCGGGCCGCCACGCCACGCGACGCAGTGCGTCTGCACGAGACGAGCGCCACCATGCACGACCGCCCAATGGGCCGCGTCGGCCACCTGGCAGAATCAGTCCGATGGGCGTCCCCCTCATCGGACTGACCTCCTACGCCGAGCGTGCCCGCTGGGCGGTCTGGGAGGGCAAGGCCGCCGTGGTCGGCTGGGTGTACGTGGACGCGATTCACCAGGCGGGCGGGCGGACGCTCCTGATCCCGCCGACCGAGCACGGCGTCGAGGAGACCCTGGACGCCATCGACGCCCTGGTCCTCGCGGGCGGAAACGACATCGACCCCGCCGCCTACGGCGCCGCGGCGCACGTCGAGACCCAGCACCCGCAGCCCGAGCGCGATCGCGCCGAGCTGATCCTGCTCACCGCGGCCCTCGCGCGCGACCTGCCCGTCCTCGCCATCTGCCGCGGAATGCAGGTGCTGAACGTCGCCCGGGGTGGGAGCCTCGTGCAGCACCTCCCGGAGGCGACCGAGCACAACGGGCACAGGGAGGTGATCGGCGAGTTCTCGGAGCACCCGGTGGAGATCGCTCCCGACAGCCTCCTGGAGCGGATCCTCGGTCCGCGCGCGCCGGTGAAGTCGCACCATCACCAGGCAGCGGCCGCCGTGGGGGACGGCCTCGCACCGGTCGCCTGGGCCGACGACGGCACGATCGAGGCCATCGAGGATCCCGCCCTGTCGTTTGCGCTCGGCGTGCAGTGGCATCCCGAGGAAGGCGAGGACCTGGCGCTGTTCGACGCGCTCGTCGACGCCGCCCGGCGCTTCCGCGCCGCCCGGACGTCGTAACCCTCCGCCGGAGCGCGTACCCCCGCTGCGAAGACGGCCCTCACCGTCCATCGTGTACCGTGGATCGCGTGGAATCCTTGCGCTGGGAGCGGCGCCCGACCGAGTTGCGCTCGCCGGTCTTGGTCGCCGCCTTCAAGGGTTGGAACGACGCCGGCGAGGCGGCGACGTTCGCGGTCGGGTACCTCCAGGCGGCGCTGAAGGCCGAACGATTCGCGACCGTGGATCCCGAGGAGTTCTTCGACTTCCAGAGCCACCGACCCCGAATCCACATCGCGAACGGCGACCTGCAGGACCCCATCGACTGGCCGCAGATCGAGTTGCTGGAGACCACCGCGGAGAACGAGCGTCAGCTGATCCTCGTGAACGGCATCGAGCCCTCGATGCGCTGGCCCACCCTCACCCGCGGGATCCTCGATCTGGCCGCCGAGCTCAAGGTCGAGCTCGTGGTGACCTTCGGGGCGCTGCTGGCGGATGTCCCCCACACCCGTCCCGTCCGGATCAGCGGGCTCTCGGCGCCCGCCGACCTCCTGGAGCCGCTCAACCTGCGACGCCCGGACTACGAGGGACCCACTGGGATCGTCGGCACCCTGCACGCCGCCGCGGTGGACCGGGGGTTCCGGTCGGCGTCGCTCTGGGCGGCGGTGCCGCACTACGTCGGCGCGGCGCCCAGCCCGAACGCCGCACTGGCGCTGCTTCGGGCGACGCAGACGCTCACCGGGATCGGGGTGAGCTTGGCGGACCTCGAGCAGGCGGTGACGCACTTCGAGGAGCAGGTCGACGACGCCGTCAAGCGCAACCCGCAGGCCGCGAACCTCGTGGCCGACCTGGAGCGGGCCTACGACCGCGAGGAAGACCAGTCCTTCGGGCCGCTTCCGTCGGGTGACGCGATCGCCGCGGAGTTCGAGCGGTTCCTCCGCGAGCGCGGCGCGGCGGAGGGCGACGGGTAGCGAGGAGTTTGGCTGGCGCTTAGACAGGCCGGCCGATGTGCAGGGTCCACAGGGCCCCGCGCGAGCCGTCGATCATGGCTCCCAGCCGCACATCGGACCCGACGACGGTGGCGTCGGCCGCGAGCAGCGCCTGGCGGTGGCCCGGCGACTGAAGCCACATCGCCATCGCGGCCCGCGGGGTGGTACCGTCCCCGGCGGCCAGGTTCTCGTAGTAGCTCCCCGAGAACCCGACGGCTTTGAAGACGCTGTACCAGACACGCCCGCACGGAGAGTGGGTGAGCGTGCCGCACCGGGCGATGAGCCGCGACTTCAGGTGGGCCGATCGGTTGAGCTTGCGGGACGGCGCGAGCGGCGAGAGCCCGGCGGCCCGCCGCGCGAAGTTGACGAGGCAGCGCATCGCCGCCTCCTGCCGTACCGGGGTGGCGCCGTCGCTGCCCTGATCCGGACAGGCCGGCTCAGGCGCGAGAAGCGGGTCTGCGGCCAGGGCGGGTCCGGTGCCTGCGCAGGCGATAACCACCGGAGTTGCGGCCGTCATGATCCATCGTCTCATGGGCGGGGTGCTCCTTTCGTCATCGGACGCTCGGACGGGTCCGTCCACCGGGCATCCGCAAATGCGGGCGTCGTCACCATCTCGCGTCGGGGCCCGTGATGGGCACCGAAAATGTTTGAAGAATGTGAAGATCGCATCTGAAACCTCGACAATACGAACACCCCCGGACGACGTGCGAGCATTGCGCGCGATGTCGCCCGCACGACGCACCGCGTTGGTCTCGGTGGTCGCCGCCTGTTGCCTGATCGCGCTGAAGCTCGCCGCGGGCCTCTCCACCAACAGCCTCGGGCTGGTCTCGGAGGCCGCCCACTCCGGCACCGATCTGATCGCGGCGCTCCTGACGTTCTTCGCGGTCGGCGTCGCCGGACGACCGGCTGACGCCTCCCACGCGTGGGGTCATGGCAAGGCCGAGCATCTGTCCGCGCTCGTCGAGGGCCTCATTCTTGGAGGCGTGAGCCTCTTCATCGCGATCCATGCCATCCAACGGCTCACCGACGATTCCCCCGTCGAGGTCGACGCCGCCTGGTACGCGTTCGCAGTGATCGGTCTGGTCATCGTCATCGACGCGAGCCGCACACTCGTGTCACTGCGCACCGCGCGGCGCTTCGGGAGCCCGGCCCTGCTCAGCAATGCGGTGCACTTCGGGGGCGACTTCGCCGGCACGCTCGCGGTCCTCGTCGGCCTCGTGATGACGCGCGCCGGATACCCGAAGGCGGATGCCGTCGCCGCGCTGTTCGTGGCGATCCTGGTGCTCACTGCCGCAGGCAGGATCGCGAAGGCCAATGCGGACGTGCTGATGGACCGCACGCCGGATCGCGCCGAGCGAGACGCCCGGGACGCCATCGAGGCGCTGGCACCGGCCATCACCCTCGATCGCCTCCGGATGCGCCATGCCGCCGGCCGGCATTTCGCCGACGTCGTGATCTCGGTGTCGCCGTCGGCTGCTCTCGCCGAGGGCCACGCGGCGGCCGACGCGGTGGAGGCGGCGGTGCTCGCAGCGTTGCCGGAGAGCGACGTGGTGGTGCATGTCGAGCCCGGGCGGGCGGCCGACAGCGTGAACGACCGTGTGCTGGCGGCGGCCCTCGCGGTGCCGGGGGTCCGTGAGATCCACAACGTCAGGGTGGTGCGCGCCGGCGGTCGCACCGAGGTGTCCCTCCACCTCAAGGTTCCCGGTGACGCGACCCTCGACGAGGCCCATGCGCTCGCGAACGAGGTGGAGCGGGCGATCGGACACGCCCTGCCGGAGGTCGCGAACGTCACGACGCACCTCGAACCCCTCGACGAGGCGATCACCGCGGCCCAACCGGCGGCTGCCGACGTTGCGGACACCGACCGCGAGGTCCGCCGGGTGGTGCGTCAGCTCACCGGAGCCGAGCCGGTGGAGCTTCGGTTCATGGTGAGCGGCGGCGACCTGGTCGCCTACCTGACGCTTGGCCTGGAGGGCAGTCGGTCGCTGGTGAGCGCGCACGAGATCGGCGGGGAGGTGCGCTCCCGGCTTCGGCAGGAGGTGCCCGAGCTGCACGACGTGCTGGTCCACACCGAGCCCGCCGACACCGGGCCCGGCACCTGACCACCCGCTAGCGCCGGCCACACCAAAACACGTCGGTGACGTACGGGATCTCGAAGCGGCCGTCCGGCCCGGGAACCCCGTGCGCCGCGAGGACGTCGAGCGCGTCGGCGAACACCGCCTCGCGTTGTGCCAACGGGAGGGTCGCGATGAAGCTGATCGAGGCGATCCGGTCGATCAGGCCGGCAGGGTCGACCATCTGGACGTTGCGAAATGCCCGGTGCTCGAGCGGCGAGAACTCCGCGGCAGCGTCGAAGGCCCGCCGCCAGCCGTGGCCGGTGTACCAGGGGTTCGCGCCGCGATGGCGATGGATCCGCTCCTGTAGGCGCTCCACCCACGGCACCGTCTGGTCCATCACGTTCCACAAGAGCCCAAGCCGCCCATCGGGACGCAACACCCGGTGGATCTCGCGGATCGCCGACGGCCCGTCGAACCAATGGAAGGCCTGCGCGACGGTCACCGCGTCGACCGCGGCATCCCCGAGGGGGATCGCCTCGGCGGTCCCGGCGAACACCGGGATGCCGGGGAGGGCGTCGATGAGCCGGCCGCGCATCTCGTCGACGGGCTCCACCGCCACGACCTGGGCGCCACGGGCCTGGAGCAGGCGGGTGAGCTTGCCGGTGCCCGCGGCGAGGTCCAGCACGCGCCGTCCCGGCCCGACAGCCAGCATGACGCAGAGGTGGTCGACGGCGTCCTTGGGGTAGTGCGGCCGTGCGCGCTCATAGCGTTCCGCCTCGGCGAACCCCGCCGCCGCCCGGTCGAGGTTCTCCGCCATCAGATCGGCGCGTCCCGCGGCAGGAATGCCTCGCGGTAGATGCGCAGCGCGTAGCGGTCGGTCATGCCGGAGACGAAGTCCGTGACCCGCGTCACCGGGTCGGGCTCGACCGAGGCGGGCACGAGCTCGGGCGAAGTCGCGAACAGCTCGAACAGCGCCCGCACGACGCCGCGAGCCCGGCCGGCCTCGTCGCTGTTCGGCGGCGCCAGGTACACCCGCTCGAACATGAACGCCCGCAGCCTGCGAAACGCCTCCCCCACTTCGACGCTCTGGCGGATCTCGTCGCCGTCGCGACTCGACTCCACGATGTCGCCGACGAGCCGCGAGATGCGCTTGCTGGTGGTGTCGCCGAGCACCTCGAGCTCCTCGGCCGGCAGTTCCCGGGCGTCGATGATCTCGGCGCGGATCGCATCCTCGATGTCGTGGTTGACGTAGGCGACGCGGTCGACGAGGCGCACGATCTGGCCCTCGAGCGTCGCCGGAGTCGATGCCCCGGTGTGATGCAGGATCCCGTCGCGCACCCCGGCGGTCAGGTTGAGCCCGCGGCCGTCGCGCTCCACGCGCTCCACGATACGAAGACTCTGCTCGTTGTGCAGGAACCGCCGGCCGTGGCGCTCGTTGAGGATCTCGTCGAGGGCGGCCTCGCCGGCGTGCCCGAACGGGGCGTGTCCGAGGTCGTGGCCCATCGTGATCGCCTCTACGAGGTCCTCGTTGAGCGCGAGGGCGCGGGCGACGGTGCGCGCGATCGCGGAGACCTCGAGCGTGTGGGTGAGCCGCGTGCGGTAGTGGTCGCCCTCCGGCGAGATGAACACCTGCGTCTTGTGCTTGAGGCGCCGGAACGCCTTCGTGTGGATGATGCGGTCGCGATCGCGCTGGAACGCGTTGCGCAGGGGGTCGGGCTCCTCGTCGACCTCGCGTCGCGCCGCTTCGGGGCCGGCGGCCCGGGACGAGCTCATACGTTGGTGGGCGCCGGCAGGCGGATCGGGAAGACCCACGGGCCGAGGATCCCGTCGGGCCCGCGTTCGCCGAGGGTGCCGATGCTCACGGTGAGGCTCGTCGTGTCCTTCGGGATGCCGGGTGCGAGGGCGATGACCCCCTCCAGCCGGTTGCCCGACCGTTCGACGCCGAGCGACGCGGTGCGGTACCGGCGGCCCCGTTCGTCGACGGCCACCACGTCGAGGGCGGCGAGCGAGCCGCGGCGCCCCGGGTCGAGCGTGTGAGCAAGGTACCGCAGGCGGGAGAAGTCCCGGTAGCGCTCGAGCGACAGCAGCGCGACCGTGACGTCGTCGATCGACTCGATCTGGCCGAGCGCAACGACGCCGCGCAGGCTCGCCGGGCTCACGTCGAGCGGCTGGTCGGCGGGGTCGGCGACCTCACCCCAGGATTCCGGCTCCGGCCGCGCGTCCGTGACGAGCTCCTCGAGCCGATCGCGCACCGACGCGGCGCTGCGATGCTTCCAGATGTGCGGCGACTCGCGGAACACCCCGAGGAGCGCGCGGTGCGAGAAGGTGCGGTCGTCATCGGGGATGAACAGGCCGCGGTGTCCCTGGTCGGGACGGGCCAGGTCGATGAACGCCGCGGCTCGGTCGTCGGGGGCGTCGGGGGTGCCGCAGGCGTCGGCGTAGTGCAGGCTCGTGATCTCCCACCCGTCGACGAGGAGCTCGACGAGGTCGCCGAGACTGCCGAGGCGATACCGCTCCTGTGTGGACACGACTCCTCCCGAGGTCTGGTCGCGCCAGGATACCCCGGTGGCTCCGAGGCCCTCCCGGCTACCGGCGCCGCTTGAGCATGCCGAAGATCCCCTTCACGACCTCCCGGCCGATCTGCCGCGCCATCGACGAGTTGAGCACCTCGCCGACCTGGTCGGCCAGGGCGTCGTCGCTTCGCGCAGGGGGCCGCTCCTCCGGCGCCGGGCGGGCACGCTCGCGAGCCGCATCCACCGCGTCGGGGTCGCCCTCGAGACGGGCGGCGAGCATCTCCTCGGCGCTCTCGCGGTCGACGCGCTGCCCGTACTTCGGGCCCAGCGCGGACGCCTGGATCACGGCTGCCCGCTCCGCGTCAGTGAGCGGGGCCATGCGCGACGCCGGCGGGTAGAGGCGGGCGGCGGCGACCGGGGTCGGTACCCCACGCGGGTTGAGGACGGTCACGACGGCCTCGCCGACGCCCAACGACTGGAGCGTCTCGTCGAGCTTGTAGTGATCGGTCATCGGGAAGGTCTCGACGGCCGCCTTGAGCGCCTTCGCGTCCTTCGGCGTGAAGGCGCGGACCGCGTGCTGCACGCGGTGGCCCAGTTGGGAGAGCACGGCGTCGGGGATGTCGGTCGGCAGCTGGGTGATGAAGAACACCCCGACGCCCTTCGACCGGATCAGCCGCACGGTCTGCGTGACCGACTCGAGGAACCCCTTGCTCGCGTCGGCGAACAGCAGGTGAGCCTCGTCGAAGAAGAACGCCAGCGTGGGCTTGTCGGGGTCGCCGACCTCGGGGAGCTCCTCGAACAGCTCGGCCAGCACCCACATGAGGAAGGTTGAGAAGAGCGCCGGCTTGGTCGCGACGGTCGGCAGGGACATGACGGTCACGATGCCCTTGCCGTCCGGCGTCGTTCGCAGTAGGTCGCGCACGTCGAAGCCGGGTTCGCCGAAGAACACGTCGCCGCCGTCCGACTCGAGCTCCGAGACCTTGCGCTGCAGCACCCCGACGGTGGCCGACGACAGGCCGCCGAGCTGCTTGAGCTCGGGCTTGCCGGGCCCCACGAGGTACGCCAGGGCCGCCCGCAGATCCTCCAGCTCGATCAGCGGGAGGGCCTTCTCCTCGCAGAAGCGGAAGACCAGGCCGAGGCTGGACTCCTGGGTCTCGTTGAGCGACAGCACCTTCGCGAGGAGCGTCGGCCCGAACTGCGCGAGCGACGCGCGCAGCGGCGTGCCGTCCTGGCCGGTGAGCGACACGATGTCCACCGGCGCGGCCGCCGGGGTCCACTGGTAGTCGAGCCCCGTCGCCCGCTCGGTGACCTTGTCGTTCGGCTCGCCCGGTGCCCCGATGCCGGCGAGATCGCCCTTCATGTCCGCCGCGAACACCGGGCTGCCCGCCGCGGAGATCTGCTCCGCGATGAGCTGGAGGGTCTTGGTCTTGCCGGTGCCGGTCGCCCCGGCGATCAGCCCGTGGCGGTTGACGAGCCCGAGCGGGATTCGTACGTCGACGCCGTTGACGGGCTTCTCCGGGTCGACGAACGGGCGGCCCAGGTGGATGGCCGGCCCGTCGAAGGCATAGCCCTCGGCGAGATCCGCCGCGAAATCAGACATCCTTGCGCCCGGCCCCGGCCTCTTCGAGCGCCGCCTGGCCCGCCGCGATGCGCGCGACCTGTACGCGGTACGGCGAGCACGAGACGTAGTCGAGCCCGGCGCGGTGGCAGAACCTGACCGAGTCGGGGTCGCCGCCGTGCTCGCCGCAGATCCCCGAGCTTGATCGTCGGGCTTGACCCCGCGTGCGAGGTCCGTCGCGAGCTCGATGAGCTTGCCGACGCCCTCCTGGTCGAGCGTCTCGAACGGGTTGGCGTGCAGGATGTTTCGCGCGATGTAGCGGGTCAGGAACTTGCCCTCGGCGTCGTCGCGGCTGAATGCCAGCGTCGTCTGGGTGAGGTCGTTGGTGCCGAACGAGAAGAAGTCGGCCTGCCGGGCGATCTCGTCGGCGGTGAGGGCCGCGCGCGGCACCTCGATCATGGTGCCGACGAGGTACTCGACCCGCTCGCCGCGACTCCTCCAGCACGCTCTTCCGCAGCCTCGAAGACCTCCTCGCGGAGCAGGCGCAGCTCCTCCTCGAAGCCGACCAGCGGGATCATGATCTCGACGAGCGGGGCCTCGCCGGTCTCGACCTTCACCGTGACATGCGGCGGACATGATGGCCTGCGACCTGCATCCGGTAGATCGTCGGGCCACTCGATCCCGAGGCGGCAGCCGCGCGTGCCGAGCATCGGGTTGACTCTCGTGCAGCTCGCGTACTCGGGCGAGTGCGCCGGTCGAGCCTCGGGGTCGGCCGTGCCGAGTAGGCGGTTCCGCTCGACCTGCAGCGACAGGTCGAGCAGGCTGGGCAGGAACTCGTGCAGCGGCGGGTCGAGGAGGCGGATCGTGACCGGCAGGCCGCGCCATGGCGCGGAAGATGCCCGCGAAGTCGCTGCTCCTGGAACGGACGCGCAGCCGCTCCAGCGCCGACGCCCGCGTCGTCGGCGCCGGCCGACAGGATCATGCTCCTGCACGATCGGCAGGCGATCCTCGGCGTGGAACATGTGCTCGGTGCGGCAGAGGCCGATGCCCTCGGCGCCGAACTCGCGGGCGCGGCGCGGCGTCCTCGGGCGTGTCGGCGTTGGTCGCGCACTCGCAGGCGCCGGGCGGCGTCGGCCCACTCGAGGATCTCGCGCGAGGTAAGGGTTGTCGGTGTCGCGGCGGCACCAGGGGCGCGTCGCCGATGTACACGTCGCCGGTGGTGCCGTCGATCGTGATGCGGTCGCCCTCGCGGAACCCGGTCGGCCGGCGATCGACGATCCGGCGCCGTCGTCGTCGATGCTCGATCTCGCTCACGCCGCAGACGGCGGGCTTGCCCATGCCGACCGCGACGATCGCGGCGTGGCTGGTCTTGCCGCCGCGGGCGGTCAGGATGCCCTGCGCCTCGATCATCCCGTGCAAGTCGTCGGGCGTGGTCTCGTCGCGCACCAGGATCACGCGTTCGCCGGCCTTGCCGCGCGCGCTCGGCCTCGTCGGCCGTGAAGACCACGGCCCCGACGGCGGCGCCGGGTGAGGCGTTGACACCGGTCGCGAGCGGGCTCGGCGGCGTTCGCGGCGTCGAGCTGCGGCAGGAGCAGCTGGCGGATCTGGTCGGGGTCGACGAGGTCGCGCAGCGCCTCGTCGCTGGTGACGACGCCCTCGTGCGCCATGTCGACGGCGATGCGGACCATGGCCTGGGCGCTGCGCTTGCCGTTGCGCGTCTGCAGCATGTAGAGGCGTGCCGTCCTCGATGGTGAACTCGACGTCCTGCATGTTGCGGTAGGTCCGCTCCAGCAGCGTCCATCGTCTCGATGAGCTGCGCGAAGGCCTCGGGCAGCTCGTCGCGTGAGCTCGACCAGCGGGCGCGGCGTGCGGATGCCCGGCCACCACGTCCTCGCCCTGGGCGTTGATCAGGAAGTCGCCGAACGGCTCGCCCTTCTCGCCGGTCACGTTGCTGCGGCGTGAACGCGACGCCGGTGCCCGACCGCGCGCCGGTGTTGCCGAACACCATCTGCTGCACGTTGACGGCGGTGCCGAGGTCGTCGGGATGTGGTTGAGGCGACGGTAGTCGCGGGCGCGGCGGTTGTCCCACGACTCGAAGACCGCGCTGATGGCGCGCGTCGAGCTGGGCGCGCGGGTCCTGCGGGAAGGGCTCGCCCTTGTGCTCGAGGTAGATCGCCTTGTACGTCGCGACCAGCTCGCGCAGGTCGTCGGCGATCGAGGTCGACGTCGGCCTGGACGCCGCGGCGCTGCTTGAGCGCGTCGAAGCGCCTCCTCGAAGTGGCGCCTTCTCGACCTCGGAGACGACGTCGCCGAACATCTGGATGAAGCGCCGGTAGGAGTCGAACGCGAAGCGGGCGTTGCCGGTCCGCGCCGCGAGCCCCTCGACGCTGCGGTCGTTGAGACCGAGATTCAGCACCGTGTCCATCATCCCGGGCATCGAGAACTTGGCGCCGCTGCGTACCGAGACCAGGAGCGGGTTGTCGGGATCACCGAGCCGCTTGCCGCTCTCCTCCTCGAGACGTCCGAGGTGCTCGGTGACCTCGTTCTGGAGGCCGTCGGGGAACGCGTGACCGCCGCGCAGGTACGCGATGCATGTCTCGGTCGATGATCGTGAAGCCCTTCGGCACGGGCAGCCCAAGCCGGGTCATCTCGGCGACGTTGGCGCCCTTGCCCGCCGAGGAGGTCGCGCATGTCCCGCGATCCCTCGGAGAAGTCGTAGACCCGCTTGGTGCCAACCGTGGTGCTCATCGTGTCCCTCCCTCGTCGGTGATCCGGTGAAATCGGCGATCCGGCCGAGGACATCGGCGGCCTCGCGGACGAGCGCGTAGCGGCGGGCCCGGTCGACCGGGTCGTCCGCGTTCACGAGCACGTCCGAGAAGAAGCGTGTCGACAGCGGGCGCGATGGCGGCGCCGGCGTCGAGCGCGGCGTCGAAGTCGCGGGCCTCGCGGGCGGCGTCGATGCGGGGACGCGATGCGGCGAGCGCGTCGGCGAGCGCCTGCTCCCCGGCGTCGCCCGCCGGGCTCCACGCGCCGTTCGTTTCGGGCCCCTTGCGCGCGATCCGGACGCAGCGGTTGCAGGCCGTCCCACGCCGCCCAGAACGCGTCGTGGTCGCGTGCCCGTTGCACGGACCGCGCCCACTCGGCCGTGGCGGCCAGCCCGCCGATGCCGACGCCGCGCGCGGCGGTCGTTGCCTCCGCGCCCACGCCCTCTCTCGCGAGGTGGAAACTCAGGCGGTCCGCCACGAATGCGTCGAGGTGCTCGATGGTCGCGGGTTCGTCCAGCACGAGGTCGGCGCCGCGACCCGCGAACGTCCGGTAGGACTGGGTCGCGAGGTCCACGAGGACGAGGTCCCAACCGCGCTCGAGCGCGATGCGCACGAGACCGGCGGCGGCCCGGCGCAGGCCGTACGGGTCCTTGGAGCCGGTCGGGCGCCTCGTCGACCGCGAAGGCGCCGACGAGGTTGTCGACCTTCTCGGCCAGCGCGAGCAGGGCCCCGGCCTCCGTGGAGGGCGTCGGCGAGTCGGGACCTTCGGGCAGATAGTGCTCCTCGACCGCGAGGCACACCGCCTCGGGGCGCCCGCGCCAGGCGCGCGTAATCGGGCGCCGACGTACCCCTCGAGCTCCGAGAACTCGGCCACGAGCACGGCGCCCTGGTCGACCTTGGCAAGCCGAGCGGCCGCCTCGGCGTCCGCGGCGTCGACGTCGCCCAGCGCCGCGCCGATGACGCCGACGCCCGCCACCAGGCGGTCGCGCTTGTCGGCGATGGTCCCCAGCCGCTGGTGGAACACGATCGTGTCGAGCGTCGCGTCGAGGGCGTCGAGGCCGGCCTGGCCAGGTCCTTCTCGAAGCTGAACGTTGGCGTCCTGCAGACGGGCGTCTGAGCACGCCCTCGTTGCCGCGGGTGATCGATGGCCGCGTGGGCGGGGTCGCCGTTCGAGACCGCGAGGAACGCCGGGTGCAGGCTCGCCGTCGGGCGTCCTCGAGCGGGAAGTAGCGCTGGTGGCCCTGCATCGCCGTCACGAGCACCCGCGGCGGCAGCCGCAGGTGGCGCTCGTCGAAGCGCCCCGGTGATGACGCTGGGCCACTCGACGAGGAACAGCACCTCCTCGAGCTTGCCGCCGCGGGTCGCGCCAGGAGCAGTCGCCGGGCGGCGGCCTCGCGATCGAGCGCCAGCGACGATCGCGGCGCGGCGCTCCTCGTGGTCGGCGACGACCCCGACCGACGCGGACGTCGTCGCGGTAGCTCGCGGCCGAGGAGATCGGTGACCGGGCCGCCGAGGAAGCGGTGCCCCTGGCTCACGTCGCCGGCGGTGAGGCCGTGCAGGTCGAACGGCACGGTGCGCTCGTCGAGCTTCGCGACGATCCAGCGCACCGGGCCGCGAGAAGCGCAGGCCGGTGCCGTCGCCCCAGCGCATGGTCTTCGAGAAGCGGATGCCCGCCGACGAGCCGCGTCGCGATGTCGGGCACCAGCGCCTCGACGGGCTGGGCGTCGCCCGCGATCTCGGCGAAGACGAACCCGGCGGCCGTCGCGACCTCGCCGCACCACCAGGTCCCCGACCGAGACGCCCTGCCCGCGGGCGAAGCCCTCGGCGGCCTTCGTGGGATCGCCGTCCGCGTCGAACGCCGCTTCCGCGGGCGGCCCGCGCGACGGAGCGCGCCGCTGGCGCCGCTCTGGCGCTCGGGCAGTCCCGTCACGCTGACCGCGAAGCGGCGCGGCGCGACCGACACCCGTACCTCGTCACGCTCGAGGCCGTGCGCCTGCAGCGCCGCCTCGACGAGTCCCGGCGCCTGCTCGACGATCTCGCGGCAGGCGCTGGAGGGAAGCTCCTCGCACCCGACCTCGAGGAGGAGGTCAGGCAACGGCGGCCTCCGCGTCGGCCGGGGCATCCTCCGCGAGGTATGCCTGGGCGCACCCGGGCCGCCAGCGCGCGTACTCGCCAGATGTAGGCGCCGCGCTCGGTGACGCTGATCACGCCGCGCGCGTCGAGCAGGTTGAAGGTGTGGCTGCACTTCAGCACCTGGTCGTACGCCGGCAGCACGAGGCCCGCGTCGAGGCAGCGGGCGCACTCGGCCTCGTACTCGGCGAACCGGCCGAACAGGGCGTCCGTGTCGGCGACCTCGAAGTTGTAGCGGCTCCACTGGCGCTCGTTGCGCGTGGTAGACGTCGCCGTAGGTCACCCCGTGCGCCCACTCGAGGTCGTAGACCGAGCGCACGCCCTTGCAGGTACATCGCGATGCGCTCGAGGCCGTACGTGAGCTCCGCGGAGATCGGCGCAGGTCGATGCCGCCGGCCTGCTGGAAGTAGGTGAACTGGGTGATCTCCATCCCGTCCATCCAGACCTCCCAGCCGAGGCCCCACGCGCCCGAGAGTCGGCCCCTCCCAGTCGTCCTCGACGAACCGGATGTCGTGCTCCGCGGGGATGATCCCGATCGCGCGCAGCGAGCCGAGGTAGAGATCCTGCACGTCGTCGGGCGACGGCTTGAGCAGCACCTGGTACTGGAAGTAGTGCTGCAGGCGGAACGGGTTCTCGCCGTAGCGGCCGTCGGTCGGCCGGATCGACGGCTCGACGTACGCGCACTCGCCACGGCGTCCGGGCCGAGGCTGCGAAGCAGCGTGGCGGGGTTGAACGTGCCCGCGCCGACCTCGGTGTGGTACGGCGTCATGAGGACGCATCCCCTGGAGGCCCAATAGCCGTTGAGCTTCGTGATGACATCCTGGAAACTCGGACCCGCCAAGCGACCTCCCGGAATCGAGGGACCGCAAGTCTACCCGGCCGCAACCGCCGTCACCGGGGGCCGCTCCAGGGGCTAGAGCGGCGCGGCGGAGCGCAGGACGACGCCCAGGTGCTCCTGCAACACGAGGCTGACGATGCGCTCGACCCCGGCCGCGGCGCCCGCCGGGACCGTCTGGTCGGCCTCGTTGAGCGGCCGGCCGATGAGGCCTGTGAGCGCCTCCAGCACGGCCGCGGCGACGGGCTCGCCGAGGGTGGCGCAGTCGGCGCAGAGCGACCCCCCGGTGCGCGCCGAGAACGCCGTCAGGGGCCCCTCGGAGCCGCACCCGGTGCAGCTCGCGAGTCGTGGCATGAGCCCGGACACGACGAGGAGCTTGGCGTGGACGCCGAGCACGATCGGGTCATGGCGTGGCGGCGTCTCGCGGGGAGGCGCGACGGCCAGGAGGTCCAGCCCTCGGGCCAGGAGGTTGTACGCGCCCTCGTTCGCCTCCTCCTCGCCCAGCACCCGCATGGTCGCCTCGAGCAGCGAGCCGGCGGCCCGCAGCCGGTACCCCTCCACCCACAACCCGGCGTGGGGCTCCACCACCTGCGCCTGCCGGACGGTCGCCATGTCGCCCCGGCCCTCGTGGAGGCCGAGGTGCACGCGGACTCCCGGCTGCAGGCGCCCGCCGAGCTTGGACCCCGCCTTGCGGGTGCCCTTTGCCATCGCCGACACCCGGCCGCGCTCGCGCGTGTAGAGCGTCAGGACCGTGTCGGCCTCTCCGTAGCGGATGGCGCGCAGCACGATCGCCTCGGTCTCGTACACCCCCGGAGTGGTATCAGCTGGCCCGGGGGGAGCGCACCGGGCGACCGGAATCGTCAGCAACGAGGGCGGCGACCTCGGGATCCCACGATCGAGGGGTTGAGACCACGCCCGCGACCGGAACGCGTAGCCGCTCCGGACCGCGAGGTACGCACCGATGTCCGGGCGGGCACGCATCATCGTGGAGACGGCCGTGCGAGCGGGACACTTGTCTCGCGGAGCGAATCGGTGGGGTAGCATCGAAAATGCGTGGGAGGGATCACTCCAGCGCCACGCTGCCGTCGCGAGGCCGGCCGGCGGAGAACCGCCGAAACCCGCTACGATTTCAGGGAATGGCGGAGATCCTCATGTACACGAGCGACCCATGCTCCTACTGCGTCCGGGCGAAGCGCCTGCTGGATCAAAAGGCGGTGGACTATGAGGAGATCCACATCGCCCTGAGCGACTTCGAGGCACGGATGCGCATCGCCGAGATCACCGGCCGCATGACGGTCCCGCAGATCATCATCGACGGGAACCCCATCGGCGGCTGGGAGGAGCTCTACGCGCTCGAGCGCGCCGGCGAGCTGGATCCCCTGCTCGCCGCGTAGGAGTCGTCCGCGCTAGGCGTGGGCGGCCTGCTGGAGCTGCTCACCCGGCTGCAGCGGGAACCAGCACGCGACCTCCTGGCCGTCGCCGATCGGCTGGAGCGCCGGCACCTCGGTACGGCACTGCTCCGGCACGGTGTCGTCGGATCCCGCGATGAGGCGGGCCTTCGGGCAGCGCGGGTGGAACGGGCAGCCAGGTGGCGGGTTGACCGGCGACGGCACGTCGCCCTGAAGCAGGATCCGCTCGGCTCCGCCGGTGTGCTCGTGCCCCTTCGGCACCGCCGACAGCAGCGCCGCGGTGTACGGGTGGCGGGGATTGGCATAGAGGGCGTTCGACTCGGCGAGCTCCACGATGCGGCCCAGGTACATCACCGCGACCCGGTCCGACACGTGGCGCACCACTCCGAGGTCGTGCGAGATGAACAGATACGTGAGCCCGAAGTCCGCCTGCAAGTCCTGCAGGAGGTTCACGATCTGCGCCTGAATCGAGACGTCCAGCGCCGACACCGGCTCGTCGCAGATGATCAGCTTCGGGCGAAGCGCGAGGGCCCGGGCCACGCCGATGCGCTGGCGCTGCCCGCCGGAGAACTCGTGCGGATAGCGGTTGTAGTGCTCGGGGTTCAGCCCGACCCGCGCCATGAGCTCCTGCACCATGCCCTTGCGGTCGCCCTCGATGCCATGGATGCGAAACGGCGCCGCGATGATCTGGCCGACGGTGTGTCGGGGGTTGAGCGAGGCATACGGGTCCTGGAACACCATCTGGACCTCGCGACGCAGGGGACGCATGTCGTGCGACGACAGGTGAGTGATGTCGGTCCCGTCGAACGTGATCGTCCCGGACGTCGGCTCGAGAAGTCGGGCCACCAGTCGCGCGGTCGTCGACTTGCCGCACCCCGACTCGCCGACCAGTCCAAGCGTCTCCCCATGGGCGATCGCGAACGAGATGTCCTCGACCGCGTGCACCGCGCCGATCTGCTTCTGAAAGATGACCCCCCGCTTGATCGGGAATTCCTTCACGAGGTGCTCGACGCTCACCAGATGTCCGTTGGAGCGGGTCGGCTGCTCGGGCAGGGCGTTCGTGCTCATGCCTCCACCTCCATCCGCCGCTGGCGCCGCGCGAGCCAAGCGTCGGATTTCTCCTGCGGCGTCATGTGACAGGCATCGGGGTGACCCGATCCGCGGTCGGCGAGCGCGGGTCGGTCGCGGTCGCACGGCTCGAACCGGTGGGGGCAGCGGGGGTGGAACGGGCAGCCCGTTGGCACGTGGATGAGCGAGGGTGGCGCGCCGTCGATCGGGATGAGGCGTGCGTCGACTCGCCCCGATGCGCGGGATCGATTCGAGCAGTCCCCACGTATAGGGATGCACCGGGTTGAGGAACACCTCGTCCCGGGTGCCGACCTCCACCGCCCGCCCGGCGTACATCACCATCACGCGCTGACACACGTCGGCGATGACGCCAAGGCTGTGGCTGATGAGGACGACGCCGATGTTCAGCTCGCGCTTGAGGTCCTCGATCAGCTCCAGGATCTGCGCCTGCACGGTCACGTCGAGCGCGGTCGTGGGCTCGTCGGCGATCAGCAGATCCGGTTTGAGCACGAGGCCCATCGCGATCATCACCCGCTGGCGCATGCCGCCGGAGAGCTCGTACGGGTAGGCGCGGATGCGCTCCTCCGGCGAGGGGATCCCCACCAGCCGGAGCATGTCGATCGCCTCCGCCCACGCCGCGTCCTTGGAGACGTCGCGATGCACCTGGATGGCCTCGGCGATCTGGGCGCCCACCCGGTACATCGGGTGCAGCGAGGTCATCGGGTCCTGGAACACCATCCCGATGCCGTCGCCGCGGATCTGGCGCAGGTCACGGTCCGACATCTGGAGCAGGTCCTGACCTCGGAAGCGGACTTCGCCGCCGATCTCCGCGTAGTCGCGGTTGAGCAGGCCCATGATGGCCATGAAGGTGACGCTCTTGCCCGACCCGGACTCCCCGACCACGCCGAGCGACTCGCCGCGGTCGACCGTGAACGACATGCCGTCGACGGCCTGCACGATCCCGTCGGCCGTCTTGAAGCGGACCGACAGGTCGCGGACCTCGAGGAGCGGCTCGCTCACGTGTACCTGACGCGCGGGTCGATGAACCCGTAGAGGATGTCGACGATGAGGTTCATGATCGTGACGAAGACAGCCGCGATGACCGTGACGCCCATCGCGACCGGCAGGTCGTTGTTTCCGACGGCATCGAGCACGTACGCACCGATGCCGGGCAGGTTGAAGATGCTCTCGGTCACGACCGCGCCGCCGATCAGGATGGCGAAGTCGATGCCGGCGAGCGTGATGACGGGCGCGAGGGTGGGCCGGAGCATGTGCCGGATCACGACGTCTCGCTCAGGGACGCCCTTCGCTCTCGCCGTCCTGATGTAGTCCTCGCCCATGACGTCGAGCATGCTGCCCCGCACGATGCGGGCGTAGATCGCCGCCGAGAGCAGCGCGAGCACGAGCCAGGGCAGCCACATGTGTTGGAACCACTCCACCGGATTCTCACGGAAGCCGACATAGCCGGTGCCGGGATTGATGCCGAGCGTCTTCCAGAAGACGAAGAGCCCGAGAATTCCCAGGAAGAACACGGGCGTCGAGATCGCGATGAGGGCGAACCCCATCGCCGCCCGGTCCCAGAAGGTCCGGCGCTTCAGGGCGGACAGCACCCCGATGGAGATGCCCATGGCTAACCAGATGAACAGGGCGCCGATCGCCAGCTGAAGCGTGACGATGAGGCGGCTGAACAGCTCGTCGCGGATCGGCGCCCGGGTGTTGTACGACTTCCCGAAGCCCGGCCACCCGTACTGGTCGCCGAAGAACAGGTGCCTGACGAACGTGAGGTACTGGACGGGGAGCGACGCGTCGAGGTTCAGGTTCTTGGCGACCTCGGCCTTGATCTCCTCGGTCGGCTGCTTGCCCGCGAAGGCGAGCGTCGGATCGGTCGAGGGTAGGACGTAGAAGATGACGAAGGCCAGAAGCGTGACCAGCACGACAACCACCACCGACCACAAGAGCCGCCTGATGATGTAGCGCCCCATCTCCTTTTCGTCCTACCCTCTCCCGATTTTCCGATGCTTCCTTTCCCTACTTCTGCTTCGAGGTGTCGACCGACTCGTTCACGAGTGCCTGCTCACCTGAGAACTGGTCGAACCGATAGTTGAGCGCAGGGCCGGCGGTCTCGACGCTGTTGGCGAAGAGGTACGGAACCCACGGCACCGCCCCTTCCATCAGCTTCTTGTCGAGGGCCGCGAAGCAGTCGGTACGGTCCTGGCCGGCCTTCGGGAAGCAGGCGTCGATGTCGGCGTCCACGCTCGGGATGCCGCCGGCCGGGTAGTCCAGGCCGAACTTCGTCGCCTGGGCCTTGGTGAGGCCGACCAGCGGGTACGCGCTGTTTCCGGTGGCCAGGATGTTCCGGCCGTCAAACAGCACCATGAACGTCGCCGGGTCGGCGAAGTCCTTGCCCCACCCGGCGTTCGCCGCGATCGGCACCTTGCGCGAGAGCGTCTGGATCGTGGTGTAGGCGTTGCTGGTGGGAAGTGCCCGTGTCTCGACGGTGATCCCGATCTTCTTGAGCTGAGCCTCGATGATCGGGGTCATGGCCTCCCACTGCGGGAGGTTGCGCGTCACGAAGAACAGGCCCTTGCATGCCGAGTCGCAGACGCCGTCCTTGTTCGTGTCGTACTTCGACAGCTTCATCTCCTCGGCGGCCTTCGCCTCGTCGTACGGGTAGGGGTCGTAGTCGGCCGGGAACGTGTTGTTGTAGACCGTGTCCGGAACCAGGTGCGTCGCGATGGCGCCTGCGACGGGACCGCCCCATGCCTTCTGAAGCTGCGTCTTGTCCATGACGAAGTTCACGGCCTTGCGGACGTGGACGTCGTCGAACGGGGGCGTCACCCAGTTCATCGTGATGAACCACGTCCGGTCGCCCGAGAACACCTTGAGGTTGTTCTTCAGATTCTCGTCGGTGGCGTACTTCTGGATCACGTCCGCGGGCGGCGTGTCCGGGGATCCGTCCAGCTCACCGCGCTCGATCTTGTCGAAGATGTCCTTCGCGTTGGTGTTGATGTCGATCGTGATCTTGTCGACGTTCGCCTGGCGGTACTCCGGGTTGTCGGTCGCGGGGTCGTACGACGGGTTGCGGACGAAGGTGAGGTTCTTCGTCGGGTCGAAGCCGGAGATCGGCTTGAGCGTCTTGCAGCTCGTCGCGTTGAGCTTGTCGCTCCCCGCGATCATGTACGGGCCGGAGGCGATCACGTACCGCCCGTAGTCGCCTGCGGTCGTGAAGCAGCCGGCGACCTCCTTCGGCATGGCCGCGGCCGCGGGCATCGCGAGCGTGTAGAGGAAGTTGCCCTGCGGCTTGGTGAGCTTGAAGGTGATGGTCTTGTCGTCCGGCGTCTGAATGCCGGTGATCGTCTTGGCGGTGCCCTTGCTGAACGCGTCGACGCCCTCGATGGTCGAGTAGTACCCGGGGTACTGGGCGGCCAGCGACGGCGTGAAGATCCGCTCGAACGCGAAGGCGATGTCCTTGGAGGTGATCTCGCGGTTGACCGGAGGCCCGAACTTGATGCCGGTCTTGAGCTTGAACGTGTAGGTGAGGCCGTCGGACGACGGCTCCGGGATCGACTCCGCGAGGTCCGGAACGAGCTCGTTGCCGGGGGTGTCGGGCTGGAACCGGTAACTCACCAGGTTTCGCTGGAGCAACTGGTTGAAATACCCCTGAGCGAGCCCGAGGTACTCACCGGTCGGGTCGAACGCGTCGGTGAACCCGAAGTCCTGCGTCTCCATTCGGAGGGTGCCGCCCTTCGTCACCGTTCCGGCGTCCCCGCCGGTATCGCTACTGCTGCTGCCGCCGCCGCCGCAACCGGCGACCGCGAGCACAATGCCCGCCGCGAGCGCGGTGCCCACGACCCACTTTCCACGTGTTTTCACGAAATACTCCTCAGTTCGTTCAACGACCGGTCCTCGGGTCGAGCGCGTCCCGCAAGCCGTCACCCAGAAGATTGAAGGCCAGGACCGTCAGCATGAGCATGAGACCGGGGAACAACCAGAACCACCAGGCGACACCGAAGATGTCGACCGCC
This sequence comes from uncultured Thermoleophilia bacterium, assembly GCA_963777565.1. Taxonomy (GTDB): domain Bacteria; phylum Actinomycetota; class Thermoleophilia; order Miltoncostaeales; family Miltoncostaeaceae; genus CALMEC01. The sequence continues at coordinate 72,631 of CAVZQZ010000001.1, read as the reverse complement.
TCGGACAACATCCTCCCCCAGGATGGAACGTTTCCTGGGACGCCGAGCCCCAGGAACGACAGGTACGCCTCGAACAGGATGGCGGAGGGGACCAGGAGGGATCCCCACACGATGATCGGGGCCACGAGATTCGGCAGGAGCTCCCGGAACATGATCCGGGTCTCGCTCGCCCCGAGCGAGCGTGCCGACTCCACGAACTCCTTCTCGCGCAACGACAGCGTCGCTCCGCGAACGAGCCGCGCGGGTTGCGGCCACGAGAACAGGGCGATGATCACGATCACGAGCGTGAGCCCGGGCTTGAGGAGCCCGTTGAGGCACCCCTCTGCCGACGTCGAGCACGCCGCCACGATGCCGATCGCAAAGATGATCAGCGGCAGCGCGAGCACGATGTCGGTCCCCCTGGAGATGATGCTGTCGGCCCACCCGCCGAAATAGCCGCCGAGAATGCCCAGCACCACCCCGATGGTCAGGGCGATGCCACTCGCGACGATGCCGACCAGGAGCGCCACCCGCGCGCCGTACGCGAGGCGGACGAGAATGTCGCGCCCGGAGCGGTCAGCACCGAGCCACACCGTGGAGTTGGGTCCCAGCGGGAGCCCGAACTGGTTGGTCTGGCTCGGGCGGACGATCTCGTTCGGACCGTGCCCGGTGATCGACGCGATGAGCGGTGCGGCCAGCGCGAGCACCACGATGAACGCGATGAGCCCCAGCCCGAACAGCGCGAGACGATCCTGTTTGAAGCGCGCCCAGAACAGCTGCCACGGCGTACGCCCTTGGACGATGACCGCATCCTCAGCGACGAACTGGGCGTCGGCAAGGGTCGTCATCGCGCGAGGGCAATCTGGCGGGAACCGAGTGCCATTCGTCCCAATCTATCCGACGCCGACGGATGCAACGAACTTCATCTGCACAGAAGCAGGAACGGTCGGACGTTCACCGCCGAGAGGCGGCCCGATCCATGCCCGTGGGAACGCCGCGAACGGGACGTGCCGCGACGACGGCGTCGCGGACCGCGGTCGCGGCGAGCTCTGCGGCCACGACCCCCGCCACGAACGCGCTCGACTCCCGCGCCCCGGTCGCAACGCAGAAGGCCGCGTCGCCGTCGAGCGGCGTGTTGACGGGCGACACCGCGCGCGCGATGCCGGCCTGGGCCATGCGCGCCACCTGGCCCGCCTCGGTCTTGGTGAGCCGTGCGTCGGTGGCGACGCACACCAGCGTGGTGTGCTGCCCCTGTGTCAGGCGTGGGTGCTCGGGCGGGGCGACGAGCACGTGGCGGGAGGCGTGCAGGAAGCCCCGGTCGGGGTCCCACGCGCCGGCGATCACCTGGCCGTCCTCGCCGATCACGTCGCCGAAGGCGTTGACGACCGCGAGCACCGCGACCACCGCGCCGTCGAGGAGGGTGGCGCTGCCGGCGCCGAGGCCGCCCTTGCACCACCCCGCGCGTCCGTTGAGCTTGCCGACGGTGGCGCCGGTGCCGGCGCCGACGCTGCCGACCTCGTGGCCGGTCTCGACGGCGGCGACGCAGGCCGCGTACCCCTCGTCGGCGCCGGGCCGGCGATGGTTGGCGGTGATGCCCAGGTCGTAGATCACGGCGGCGGGCACGATCGGCACGCGGCCGCCCGGCGTCTCGATGCCCCTGCCGTGCTCCTCGCACCAGCGCATGACCCCGTCCGCGGCGGCCAGCCCGAAGGCCGACCCGCCGGTGAAGAGCAGCGCGGTGATCTCGCGGTCGCCGGCGAGCGGCGCGAGGAGCTCGGTCTCGCGGGCGCTCGCTCCGCCGCCGCGCACGTCGACCGCCCCGATGCTGCCGGGCGGCGGGATGACGACGGTGCAGCCGGTGCCGGCCGCGGCGTCGGTCCAGTGGCCCACCCGGATGCCCGGGACGTCGGTCAGTCGACCGGCTGGCATACCGGGCAGAAGTAGGTTCCGCGCTGCGCGACGCGGGTCTTGACGACGGTGGCGCCGCAGCGCGGGCAGGGGTCGCCCTCGTGGCGGTGCACGCGGAGCATGTCCTGCATCGCGCCGGGCTTGCCGATGGTGTCGCGGTAGCGGTCGATCGACGTGCCCCCGTGTGTGATCCCGGCGCGCAGGCGGTCGCGGATGGCGTCGCGCAGGGCCGCGACCTCGCCCGGGTCGAGGGATCCGGCGGGCCGGGTCGGGTGGATGGCGGCCTGGAAGAGCGCCTCGTCGGCGTAGATGTTCCCCACCCCGGCGATGAGGCGCTGGTCGAGGATCGCCGCCTTGACCGGCGCGGTGCGCCCCGCGAGGAGGGCCCCGAGGCGCTCCGCGGTGAACGCCCGGTCGAGCGGCTCGACGCCGAGCCTGGCGTTCCAGTACCCGGCCGGGTCGGGGTGGTTTGCGGGCACGATCCACGCCCGGCCGAAGCGCCGGGTGTCGGAGAAGTCGATGGTGGCGCCGTCGTCGAGCTCGAACCGGGCCCGCCGGTGCTTGTCGGCCGGGGCGCGCCCGTCGGGGGCGTGGTGCAGACGCCCGGTCATGCGCAGGTGCAGCGCGAGCGTGTCGCCGCTGTCGAGCTGGATCTGCAGGTACTTCCCGCGCCGGTCGATCCGGGCGACGGTGCGTCCCTCCACCGCCCGGCGGAACCGGTTGGGGCTCTCGGGAGCCACGAGGAGCGCGTCGTGCACCCGCACGCGGGCGATGGTGCGGCCCGTCGCGACCTTCGCGAGCTGCCGCCGCACCGTCTCGACCTCGGGGAGCTCAGGCATCCGACTGTTCCAGCACGAGCTCCGGGGGCTCGACGGGCTCCTCGCCGATCACGCACGTCTCTCCGATCATCTCGACGGCGCGCTGGCCGAGGCTGAGGTCGCGGCAGTGGACGATGGCGACGGTCTCGCCGGCGGTCACGGGGTCGCCGGTCTTCGCGGTGAGCTCGATCCCGACGGCCGGGTCGACCTTCTGCGAGTGGTGCAGTCGCCCGGCGCCCAGCCAGCGGGCCGCCTCCCCCACCTGGCGGGCGTCGAGCGAGGCGACGTAGCCGCTTGCGCCGGCGTGCACCTCGAGCGTGTACGGGGCGGCCGGGAGCCGGTCGGGATCGCTCCACACGCCGGGGTCGCCGCCCTGCGCCTGCACCCATCGCTCCGCGGCGGCGAGCGCGGAACCGGACGCGAGCGCGTCGGCGGCCGCGGCGAGGCCCTCCCCGTCGGGCACCACCCCGGCGGCCTCCGCGAGGGTGCCGGCGGCGAGGATCGACAGCTCGCGCAGGTCGTCGGCGCCGCCGCCTCGCAGCACCTCGGCGGCGCCGCGCACCTCGAGCGCGTTGCCGACCATGGTGCCGAGCGGCTCGTCCATGCGGCTGATGATGTACCGCACGTGCCTCCCCCATGGCTTCCCGAGCGCGACCATGATGCGGGCGGCCTCACGGGCCTCCGCGAGGTCCGCGAAGAACGCGCCGGAGCCGACCTTCACGTCGAGCACGATCGCCTGGGCGCCGCCGGCGATCTTCTTGCTCATGATCGAGCTGGCGATGAGCGCGGGGCTGTGCACCGTCGCGGTCTGGTCGCGCAGCGCGTAGAGGCGCTTGTCGGCGGGCACCAGCCGTTCGCTCGCGCCGATCACGGCGACGCCGACGTCGCGGATCTGGCGGACGAAGTCGGCGAGGCTGAGGTCGACCCGCATGCCGGGGATCGACTCAAGCTTGTCGAGCGTGCCGCCGGTGTGGCTCAGGCCGCGACCGCTCATCTTCGCGACCTTCACGCCGAGGGCGGCCGCGAGGGGCGCGACGACGAGGGTGATCGAGTCGCCGACGCCCCCGGTGGAGTGCTTGTCGCCGGTGGGGCCGAACTTGCCGAGCTCGAGGCGGTCGCCGCTGGCGATCAAGGCCCGGGTGAGGGCGTCGGTGCCGGCCATGTCGAGGCCGTTGATGCAGACGGCCATGCACCACGCCGCCATCTGGGGTTCACCGACCTGGCCGTCGAGCCACGACTCGACGAAGCCGGCGATGCTGGCGTCGTCGACGGCCTCCCCGCGCCGGGTGCGCTCGAGCAGTTCCAGGGGTGCGAGCGCGGCGACCATCGGGCGCCGATACTCGCATACTCCAGCTCGGTGACCGTTGGCCGCGGAACTCGCCGTATCGCCTGTTAGCGTTCCGCCGCGATGGCGTTCCTGCGCAAAGTGCCTGCGTTCGCGATCCTCGCGGCGCTCGTCCCGGCGGTCGCCGTGGCGGCACCCGCGCCCACGACCACCACGCCCACGAACACGGTCGGCACGACGACCGTCGCCCCGCCGCCTCCCCCCGCCCCGCAGGTGTCGAACGTGCTCATGCCTGCGAGCGTCGTGGCGCGCCAGGGCCATGCCCGGTTCCTGGTGGGGGTGCGCAACGCGACGGAGGCCCGGGTGATCGTCCGGATCATCTCCGAGAAGACGAAGCGGGTGGTGCGGACCTCCAAGACCACCGGCCGGCACGCTCCGGGCCGGGTGTGGCTGCTCGTTCCGGCGACGAACGATCGCGGGTTCCAGCTGGTGGCGGGGCGCTACCAGGTGGAGGTGTACGCGGTCGACGCGCTGAAGCGCAAGTCCAACGTGATCAAGCGGCGGTTCGGGCTCACCCTGCGCCCGCCGCGCGGTGCGCTGCAGGCCTACACGGTGGCGGCGTGGCCGTCGATGATCGCCGGAGTCGCGGCGGCGCCGGCCGGGCAGATCGTCGCCGCGGTCGCCCCGAACAGCACGCCGGCGAAGGCCGGCCTGCAGGTGGGCGACGTGATCCGGGTGCTGAACGGCCGCGCGGTCGACAACCGCGGCGCCTGGTTCGCCGCTCTGCGGGAGCTTCCGGGCAACAGCCCGGTCACCGTCGAGATCGATCGGGCGGGTGTCCGGTCGAGCCTGCAGTTCACCCCGCCGCCGGATTGGACGGCGGCGCCCGACTACGCGCCGGTGCTCGCAGCGACGACCACCGCCGCCCCCGGCGTGCGGGCGTACCGGTACGCGCAGGCGCGCGAGCGCCTCGACGCGAAGAAGACGGCGACCGCCAAGACGCTGTTCGCGGCGTGGCCCGCGGCGGAGAGGACGAGCGCCCCGGGCGAGTTCATCTCGGGCGCGATCTTCGCGGCCGACGGCGACTACCTCGGCGCCATGGGCGCCTACAACCGGGCGCTGGTGGCTGATCCCACGATCGGGTCGCTGCAGTTCAGCCGCGGCGTGGCGTGGACGTCGATCCCGAACCGCAACGACCGCGCGATCGACGCGTTCCGCCAGGCGACGGTGCTCGACCCGACGGACGGCGTCTCGCAGACGTTCCTCGCGTTCGCGCTCCTGCGCTCAGACCTCTTCGCGGAGGCCCTCACGGCCGCCGACACCGCCCTCAGGCTGGATCACCGCTACGAGGAGGCCCGGATCGCACGTGGCCTGGCCCTCCTCGGCCTCACCCGCACCGCGGAGGGCGTGGCCGAACTGAAGCGCGGCCTGGTCCTGATGGCCGATCCCGCCCGCGCCCAGCAGATCATCACCACGAGCCTGGAGCCGAACACGCGGTAACGCGACACGGCTGACGTCAGCGCGTCAGTCGAGAAGGCGAAGCCTCCCGACGATCACCCCGCTTGCGGGCGATCGTCCGATCCAAGCGTCGGTCGTCTGATTTCCCGACCAACGATCTGCCTCAGTTGTGGCGATCTCAGTCACCGGAAACGGGCGAGGCCCCTGCGCCGCCCGAAGAGATGCGATCTCAGATCTCCTCGGTCAGATCGCTCGGCGCAGCGGGACGCCGGGGCCTCGGGGGGCCGGTCTTTCGCGGGCCGCTGCTCCCGCCGAAGAAGAAGACCGTGCCGATGCCGATGAGCAGGCCCAGCCAGAACCACCACTTTCCGATCCAGCTCTCCAGCACGAGCCACAGGAGGAGCACGGCGATGAAGCCCACCAGGGCCATCAGGCGCTGACGCTTCGGGGCGAGGTGGATGACCCACGGGCCGGCGATCGCCACGAAGAACAGGAGAAGATTCCTGAGCATCGCCGCTAATCGTACCCGGGAAACTCGGACGGGGGAGCCGTTCGACAGAATCTCGTGGTGCGCACCCTCGGGCTCCACCTTCTCCAGTCCCTCGACCTCGTCGATACCCCGCGGCCCTCGACGATCGCGGAACTCGACGCAGACGGCACGCTCGTGCGCCTCGAGCACCTCGTCACCGACGCCGACATCGTTGCCGCGATCGGCGACGGGCCGGGGCTCGTGGCCGTCGACGCGCCGCTCGCCGTCCCCAACGAGGGCGGGCAGCGCGACGTCGAACGGCTCCTCGCCTGGTGCGACATCCCCGTCTTCCCCGTCTCCCGGCGACGGCTGCAGCAGGTCCACGGCGGTGTGCGCGGCGTCGCGCTGGCGGCGGCGCTCAGCACAAGGGACGTCGAACCGATTGAGACGTCACCCGAATTGGCGCTGCGCGAACTGGCATGGGAGGAAGGGACGCCCAGATCGGTGGACCTGGCGCAGTACCGGACCCGCTGGATCGCCGAACGGCCGCCGGTCTATCGGCCCAAGGGTCCCGGGCGCGCGAAGCCGGCCGGCATTATCGCCGCACATGCGCTGCTTGCCCGGCACGTCGACCTGCAGGGCTGGGTTCCCGCCGAGTCGCCCGACGATTGGGCCGCCATCCGCGACGCCGCCGTGCTCGACGCGATCGCCTGCGCCTACGTGGCCTGGCGGGCGGTACACCAGCCCCACCGGGTGCTTCGGATCGGCACGGCGGACCTGGGCGAGATGCTGCTGCCCGTCGACGGGAACCTCGCCGCCCGGATCGCGGTCAACCTGGAACGGCTGCGCGGCGACGGCACCGTCGCCATCTGAGTCACGGGCGGATCAGCCAGGCACGATGCGGTAGTCGCGCACCTCGGGCGGGGCGTCTCGGAGGGCGGCCTGGAGATCCTCGTGCGAGCCGTAGACGCGGTCCGGGATAACGCGGGCGGTGACCGGCAGGTGCGCCTCGTCGCCGGCGAAGGGAAACGGGCGGCACGCGCCGGTCCGCTCGTCGAGCGGGGTGAGGTGAAGGTCGACGCCGGCGTCGCCGAGCGTGCGGGGCACCGCCGGCAGGCGCCGCTCGCGTCCGTCGGGCAGTCCGCGCCAGCACAGGAACAGGCTGAGCGCGTCCCACGCCTGGATGAGGCGGTACGCCGACCACGCCCACGCCTCCACCTCCTGCCCATCCCCGATCTCGGCTTTCGCGGCCCGCTGCACGTCCACTTGGTCGGCGATGAACGCCTGCACCGGGGTCGGCAGCTCGGTGGTCGGCCGCGGCGCCCCGTCGAGGCCCAGCCGGGCCCGGTAGAGCCCGTCGCAGTGCATGCTCACCAGCAGGCCCACCCGCGGCCCGACCGCGAACGCCCCCGCGACGCCGGCCCTGGCGAGGTCCGTGTGCTCCGCACGGTCGAGGTCGGGGAAGTCGATCGGGTGGCCGTCGGCGTCGATCCGGGGAGCGGCCTCCCACGAGGCCCAGCCCGCGTCGTGGATCGCGACCGCCGTCACCAATGCCCCCCAATGCTCGAGGCGGGCGAAGGCGTCGTTGCCCCACTGGCCCGCCGCGGCCGCGCACTGGGTCTGGTGGTCGACCTGCAGGACCACGCACAGCCCATCGGGTTGGCGGCTCACGATCACGCCCCGACCCTAGTACACGCCGCCTTGGCCCCCCGCCGCGTGGGTGACAACATCGGGGCCCGGTGAGCGGCCTCGGCGACACTCTCAGCGGTGCCCGCGAGCGGCGCGGCGAGACCATCGCCGCAGCAGCGGGAGCCGTCGGGGCCGAGACGGCCCAGCTCGAAGCGCTGGAGGCCGAGCGGCTCGACGACCTGCCCGACGGGATCGACCGGGCCGGGCTCGTGGACCGGTACGCCCGGCACCTGGAGCTCGACCCCGCCTGGCTCGCCGCGGAGCTCTCGCTGCTGGAGAACCACGACCCCGACGCCGACACGCAGCCCATCCCCCTCCCAGCCGGCCCCCGGGGCAGGCGCGACTCGGCCCTCATCTGGGTTGGGGCGGGCGTGCTGCTCGGCGTCGGCGCGCTCGTGCTGCTGGGCGGGGGGCTCCGCTCCGACTCGTCCACGCCCACGTCCGCCGCGGCCCCGTCGGTCACCACCGCACCGACGCCGACCGCCGCCCCCACCGCCACCGCCACCGCCACCGCCACCGCCACCGCAACCGCCCCCGTGGGGGCACAGGCCCCGCAGGTGCTCCAGCCCGAACCTGCCGACACCCCCGCGATCGACCTGCGCCTCGGCGCCCGCGCCGGCAAGACGGTGTGGGTGGAGGTACGCCGCGGCGGGGTCTCCGGCCCCCAGCTCTACGCCGGGACCGTCGGCGCGGCGACCACCAAGCGCTTCCGCTCGTCGACCCCGCTGTGGCTCGGCGTGGCGTGGGCACCCAACGTCACCGTAAGCGTCAACGACGAGGTGATCGACGCCGAGGGCGGCACGGAGAGCTACATCGTCACCCAGCGCGGGCTGCGGCGGCTCACCAACCAGTGAGACGGCCGGCCGACGACCTGCCGCACCGAGCGAACAACGGCTCGCGCCGGGGCGGCGGGGCACCCGACGGCGGCGCTATTCTCTCCGAGGCCTGTAGTGGATCAAGGGAGACGCCGTGTCCGACCGGGATGTGAGGTTCGTATTCGTCACGGGGGGCGTGGTGTCCGGCCTCGGCAAGGGCATCACCGCCGCCTCGCTGGGCACCCTGCTGAAGGCACGCGGCGTGCGGGTGTCGATGCAGAAGTGCGACCCCTACCTCAACGTCGATCCCGGCACCATGAGCCCCTACCAGCACGGCGAGGTGTTCGTCACCGAAGACGGCGCCGAGACCGACCTCGACCTCGGCCACTACGAGCGGTTCATCGACGAGAACCTCACCCGGGCGTCCAACGTCACCACCGGCGCCATCTACGACTCGGTTATCAAGAAGGAGCGCCGCGGCGACTTCCTCGGCGCCACCGTGCAGGTGATCCCCCACATCACCAACGCCATCAAGGAGCGCATCCGCCAGGCGGCGGCCGCGTCCAACGCCGAGGTCGTCATCGTCGAGGTGGGCGGCACCGTCGGCGACATCGAGTCGCTGCCGTTCCTCGAGGCCATCCGCCAGATGCGCAGCGAGATGGGCCGCGGGCGCGTGATCTTCGTGCACGTCACCCTCGTGCCGTTCCTCGACTCCGTCGGGGAGCTCAAGACCAAGACCACCCAGCACTCGGTGCAGGAGCTGCGCCGCATCGGAATCGAGCCGGACGTGCTCGTGCTGCGCTCCGACCGCGAGCTCACCGGCGGCATCAAGGAGAAGATCGCCCTCTACGGCGGCATCCCGAGCAACGCCGTCGTGTCGGCCGTCGACGCCCCGGATATCTACATGGTGCCGCTTATGATGGAGCGGGAGGGCCTCGACCGCACCGTCTGCGACCTGCTCGACCTGCACCCCGGGCCGCCCGACCTCGCCGAGTGGCGCGAGTTCGTGAACCACATCGAGCGGTGCTCCGGCACCGTCCGGATCGCCCTCGTCGGCAAGTACGTGCAACTGCACGACGCGTACCTGTCGGTGTCGGAGGCCCTGCGCCACAGCGCCATCCACCACGGCGTCGGCCTCGAGATCGACTGGATCGACGCCGAGGACCCGCACCTCACCGATCGCCTCGCCGAGGCCGACGGCATCCTCGTGCCCGGCGGCTTTGGCAGCCGCGGCATCGAGGGAAAGATCGAAGCGGTGCGCTACGCCCGCGAGCACGACGTGCCCTTCTTCGGCGTGTGCCTCGGCATGCAGGTCGCGATCATCGAGTTCGCACGCCACGTCGCCGGCATGGACGGCGCCAACTCCACCGAGTTCGACCCGGAGACCCCGTTCCCGGTCATCGACCTGCTCCCCGAGCAGCAGGGCATCGAGGACCGCGGCGGCACCATGCGCCTCGGCGCCGACCCGGTCGCGCTGGTGGAGGGCACCGGCGGGCGCGAGTGCTACGAGGACCAGCCGGTCATCTACGAGCGCCACCGCCACCGCTACGAGGTCAACCCGATGATCCGCACCCGCCTCGAGGACAAGGGCCTCGTGGTGTGCGGCCAGTCGCCCAACGGCCGCCTCGTCGAGATGATCGAGCTGCCCGACCTGCGCTGGTTCCGCGCCTCGCAGTTCCACCCCGAGTTCAAGAGCCGGCCGACCAACCCCGCCCCGCTGTTCCGCGACTTCGTCGGGGCCGCCGTCGGGGCGAGCGTCCACGCTTAGTGCACCGTCCCAGAGCGGAGCACTAGTGTCGCCGGAGCAGTTGGCCGAGCTTCCCCGCGTGGCCCAGCTGATGGTCCGGCTGTGTGAGATCCCCTCCCCCTCCCGCGACGAGCGCGCGGTCGCCGACGTCGTGACGCAGGAGCTGCGGTCGCTCGGCGCGACCGTCACCGAAGACGGCGCCGGGGCGGACATCCCCGCGGGGTGCGGCAACATCGTCGCCCGGTTCGCGGCCACCGCTGAGGGCGGGGTTCCGATCGCGCTGTGTGCCCACCTCGACACCGTCCCCAACAGCGGGCCCATCGAGGTGAAGCTCGTCGACGGGTTCCTCACCAACCACCGCTCCGACATCCTCGGCGGCGACAACAAGGCCGCGGTCGCGTCCGTGATCGAGGCGGTCCGCCGCATCGTGACCGACGGGCGCCCGCACGCCGGCATCGAGGTCGTGCTCACGCCGTGCGAGGAGATCGGCCTGAAGGGCGCCGCCCGCCTCGACCCGGCGTCGCTCGAGTCGAGCATGGCGTTCGTGTTCGACCACACCGGGCCGTTCGGCGGCATCGTCTGCGCCGCCCCGTCGCTGCGGAAGATCCACGCCACCTTCGTGGGGCGCACCGCCCACGCCGGCATCGTGCCGGAGCAGGGCCGCTCCGCGATCGAGGCGGCCACCCGCGCGCTCTCCCGCATGCCCCTCGGCCGGATCGACGCGGTCACCACCGCGAACGTCGGCACGATCGCCGGCGGCACCGCCACCAACGTCGTCGCCGAACGCTGCTCCATCACCGCCGAGGCCCGCAGCCTCGACGAGCGCGCCCTCTCCCAGCAGGTCATGGCCATGCTCGACGCCCTCACCTGGGCGGCCACCGAGGCGGAGGTCGACCTGGAGTCGCGCGTCGTCAACGAATTCAGCGGCTACCGGTTAACCGACCGCGACGCCCAGGTCAAGCTCGCCCGCGCGGCCCTCGAGTCGCGCGGCTATCAGCCGTCGCTGGTCGAGACGGGCGGCGGTTCCGACACCAACGCCTTCCTCGTCAACGGGCTGGCGTCGGTGAACCTGTGCAACGAGATGGTCGACGTGCACACCGCCGACGAGCGCATCGCCGTGGCCAGCCTCGAGCGCACCGTCGACATGGCGCTCGCCCTCGTCGAGCGGGCGCGGGAATGGCCGTCGTCGGGCGCGCCGGCGCCCGCCTAGCGCAGCCGACTGTCGATCTCGACCACCACCCCGCCCACGGCCGAACCGTCGTCGAGAACGCCACAGGCGAAACTCGCTTCGCCAAACGGCGATACGCGATACGAGACACTATCCTCGCTCCGGTCATGTCCAGGCCCCCGACCAGGATCTGCTTCGTCTGCCTCGGCAACATCTGCCGCTCGCCCACCGCGGCGGCGGTGATGGCGCACCTCATCGACCAGGCCGGCCTGGGCGACCGAATCGCAGTCGAGAGCGCCGGGACGGCCGGATGGCACGAGGGCGACGGCCCCGACGGCAGGGCTGCGGCCGAGGCACGCAGGCGCGGGGTGCCGATGCGCCACACGGCCCGGCAGTTCACCGCACGGGATTTCGCCCGGTTCGACCTGGTGCTCGCCATGGACGAGGATAACCTCCGCAACCTCATGGCGATCGCCCCCGACGCGCGCGCGGCCGGGAAGGTCGAACTGCTCCTTCGCTACGACCCCATGAGCCCGCCCGACGCGGCCGTGCCCGATCCGTACTACGGCGGTCCCGAAGGGTTCGCGCACGTCTTCGACCTCGTCGAGCGGGCATGCACGGGGTTGCTCGACTCGCTCCCCCGATGACGCCGTCGCTGCCCGAGGCGATCGCCGGGCGCCTCGGAGCCGAGCCGCTCGAGGTGCGCGCCATCGCCGGGGGCGACATCAACCAGGCCTTCCGGGTCGAGCTGGCCGACGGGCGGCGGGTGTTCGTCAAACACCGCGCCGATGCGCCGGCCGGCATGTTCCCCGCAGAAGGGTGGGGGCTCGACTGGCTGCGCGTGAGCGGTGGACCGCGCATCCCCGCGGTGGTCGCAGTGCATGACGAGGCACCCCGATTCCTCGCGCTGGAATGGATCGATCGTGGCACCCCGGCGGCCGATCACGACGAGACGCTCGGCCGGGCCCTCGCTGCCCTGCACCGAACAGGGCCGGCGTCGTTCGGCCTCGACCACGACAACTACATCGCGACGATCCCACAGCCCAACGGCGAGGCGGCGACGTGGGCGGACTTCTACTGGACCCGCCGGCTCGAGCCGCTCGCTCGCCGCTGCGCGGACGAGGGTCGGCTCGACCCCGCCGTCGTCGCCCGCCTCGATCGACTCGCCGGCGGCGTCCCCGACCTGTGCGGCCCGGCGGAGCCACCGGCACGGCTCCACGGCGATCTGTGGGGCGGCAACGCCATCGTCGACGACGCCGGTGCCCCCGTGCTGATCGACCCGGCCGTGTACGGGGGCCACCGCGAGGTCGACCTGGCCATGATGCGGCTGTTCGGCGGGTTCTCGGAGCGCGTCTTCGCCGCATACGACGAGGCCTTCCCGCTCGCCGGCGGGCACCGCGACCGGGTGGCGCTGTGGCAGCTGTGGCCCCTGCTCGTCCACGTCGCCCTGTTCGGCCGTGGGTACGCCGGGCAGCTCGAACGCGCCCTCAACCGCTACGTGTGACCCGGCCCCGGGTCGCGAGCGACCGCTAGAGCAGGCCTCTGGCAGTGAACGCGGACCGGACGATCGACGCGGCGCGCGCTCCGTACAACCTGGCGGCGGTGTCGACGGTGGTCGCCGCGGCGGCGGCGAACGTCGTGTCGGACGCGAAGGCGAAGTGCGCCTCGAGGATCACGGTGTCGGCACGGACGTTCCCGAGCCCCTGCCGGATGTCCCACAGCGCCCGCGACCACAGCTCACCGTCGGCGTGGACCTCGCCGACGACGTCCTGCGGGTAGTGCTTGTTGCCGTCGATCCGACGCAGGCAGTGCACCGGACCGGCCGTGTAGGAGACGCTGTCCCAGTCGGCCACGCAGGCCGGGTCGCGAAGCGAGCTTGGCCCGAGCAGCGACTCGGTGACCGTGACAGCCCAGTAGTCGCCGAAGCCCTCGCCGATCGACCCGGATTCGAGCGTCGACCCGAACCCCGGCACCTGGGCGTCCTGGATGGCGTGGCCGTACTCGTGGAGGATCACCTCGGCGTCCTCGGCGTCGTCGACCCCGCCCTTGCCGAAGCGCAGCTCGTCCTTGGGGTGGTTCGTCTGGAACGAGTTGTCCAGCCCCCACTGGTCGATCCGCGCGTCCTGCGACTCCATGTTGACCGGGCGGCGGGTGGAGCCGAACCCGAGGCTCTGGATGTATCGCTGCGCCTCGGTGACCCAGTAGTAGGCCATCACCTGCTCGAACTCGTCCTGCGACCGGGTGAACACGAACGTGTTCGACGGCGAGTACGCGGGGTTGCCGGTCTCGGAAACCACGTTCGCCCACCGGCCCCGCAGGTACCCGCTGCCGTCGAGATCCCGCAGCGTGACGGTGTGGTACGCGGCCGCGGGAACCGCCGAGTCGGCGTCCTTGGCGTCGACGAGCGACTCGTTCGCGAGGGACTGCACCGGGTTCGGCAGGAACACCTGGCCGGTGCCGGTCGTGGCGTCGCTGGGCGGCTTGGCGGCGAACGCAGCGGTGGTGACGCCGGCCACGGCCAGCGCGACGATCGTGATGCGCAACCACCTGCGTCTCACCGGTGGACCTGACGAGCGAACTGGCCGGTTTTCATCGCGCCATCGTACTCCGCCCGGCGGCTCGGGGCTCAGCCGGCGCGCTTGCTGCGGCGCCGGCGCACGGGCTCCGCGGCAGTGCCGCGCCGCGCCAGGAGCTCCTGGGCGTGAGTGCGCGCCCCGGCGTCGGTCGGGGCGGCGCCGAGCATTCGGCAGAGCTCGTCGACCAGCTCGTCGCCCTCCACCGCGTCGATGCGGGTGGTCGCGCGGCCGTCGTCGTCGACACCCTTGACCAGCCGGTAGTGGCGCTCCGCCAGCGCGGCGACCTGCGGCAGGTGCGTGATCACGATCACCTGACGCGTGCGCGCCAGGGCCTCGAGCTTGGCGGCGACCGCCGTGGCGGTCACGCCGCCCACGCCGGAGTCGACCTCGTCGAACACCCACGTCACGTCGGGATCCGCCGCGGCGGCCACCCCGTGCAGCGCGAGCAGCACGCGGGAAAGCTCACCGCCCGACGCCACGTCGGCGAGCGGGGCCTCCGGCAGACCGGGATTGGCCCGAAGCCACAGCACCACGCGGTCGGCCGGCGGGTCGCCGTCGTCCTCGATCAGCTCCACCCGCACCACCGCCGCGGGCATGGCGAGCTCGGCGAGCTCCGCCGACACCGCGGCCTCCAGCCGTGGCGCGGCCTCACGCCGGATCCCCCGGAGCTCGTGCGCCAGCCTCTGGGCGTCGTCCAGCGTGGCGGCGTGCTGCGCCACGATCTCGGCGTCGGTGCCAGCGCCCTCGTCCAGCTCCGCCAGGCTGGCCCGGGCCGCCTCCGCCCGGTCGAGCACCTCGGCGGTGCCGGGTCCGTACCGGCGCGACAGCCGATCGTAGGTCGTCAGCCGCTCCTCGATCTCCGCCAGCCGCGCGGGCTCGGCTTCGAGCGATGCGAGGTAGCTGCGCAGCGTCGAGCCGACGTCCTGGATCGCCGCCTCCACCCCGGCGAGCTCCTGCCACGGTGCGCGCAGCGCTTCGTCGACCTCCACCGCGCCGCCGAGGGCGCGCACGGCCTCGCCGGCGAGGTGCAGGGCGCCACCGTCACCCGAATCCGGCGCCAGCGCCTCGGCCGCGCCGAGGACCGCCTGCGCGAGCCGGTCGGCGTGAAGAAGCCGGGTGCGCTCGGTCCGCAGCGACTGCTCCTCCTCAACGTCAACGGCGGCCGCATCGACGGCGGCCACCAGATCCTCGAGGGCGGCCCGCTCGCGCTCGGCAGCCTCGCGACGCTCCCGCGCGGCCGCCAGCGCCCGCGAGAGCGCACCCAGCCGACGTCGCGACGCGGCGAGCCGCCGGGCGAGGTCCACCGCCTCGGGGCCGGCGAAGGCGTCCAGCACCGCCAGCTGCGTTGCGCTCGCCACGAGGCGCCGCCCCTCGTGCTGGGAGGAGAACCGGATGAGCCGCCCCGCCACCGAACCCGCCCCGCCGCGGGTGACGGTCTGGCCGTCCAGGAGCGCCCGGGCCCGCCCTTCGGCCGGCACCCGCTGAGCCACCACGACCTCCGACTCGTCGTCGGCCAGATCGCGCAGGCCGGCCGCGGGGTCGTCGGCGTCGAGGTCGTCCCAGAATCCGTCGGGGAGCCCGAGCGTCGCCTCCACCAGCGCGTGCCGGGCGCCGGGTCGCACCGCGCGCGCATCGGCCTGGCCGCCGACGAGCAGCGACAGGGCCTGCGCCACGACCGTCTTTCCCGCCCCCGTCTCGCCGGTGATGGCGGTGAGCCCCGCCGCCGGTTCGAGCTCGGCACGATCGATCACCACGAGACCGCGGATCTCGAGCCTGCGGATCACGGCCTGCCGAACTTCTCCCGGTAGCGACGGAAGAACGACAACTCCGGGAAGATCCCGAGGTGCACGGGCGCGCCCATGAGGTCCATCGAGATCGACCGGCCCGGACCGAGCGCCCCGACCCGCTGGCCGTCCGAGTGGATGTCGCAGTCGCCGACGACCGCGGCGTTCGTCACGGTGAACGTCTCGTCGCGCGCGAGGACCAGCGGGCGGGCGTCGAGGTGATGGGCGGCGAGGAACGAGACGACATAGCAGCGCACGCCCCACGACACCGTCGGGCCGCCGACCGCGAGGTTGTACGCCGTCGAGCCGACGGGGGTGCTGCAGACCATCCCGTCGCAGCGGACGTTCGCGACCTGCTCGCCGTTGACGGCGTACGACAGGTCGGCGAGTCGGGCATCCCCACCGCGCAGCAGCGCGAGGTCGTTGACCGCGCTGGCCTCGCCCTCCGCCCAACTCGCCCGCAGCGACGGGAGGCTGAGCGTGATGTACTCGCCGGCGAGGGCGCGGCGAAGCCCGCTCTCGAGGTGGCTGCGCTCGATCGACGCCAGGAACCCGACGCGGCCGTAGTTGATGCCGATCACGGGAGCGCCGGTGCCGGCCTCCCGGGCGAGCGCGCGCAGGATGCTGCCGTCCCCGCCGAGCACGAGGATCAGGTCCTCGCCGCCACCGCGCAGCTCGACGCCGTTCGCGCGGCTGCACCCTTCCAGCGACGGGTGCTTGCGCACCTCCCGCTCGGACACGAGCAGCTCCACGCCCCCCGCCTCCAGGATCGACAGCACGCCCGGCAGGGCGCTCTCGGTCACCTCAGGGGCCTTGTGCGTGAGCAGCAGTACGCGCTTGACCGGGGAGGTGGTCTCCTCGACGGTGATGTCTTTCATGCCGTGGCGCCCACCGCGTCGTCGATCGCGCGGGGCAGGTCGATGTCGGCGTCGGTGCCGTCCGGGCCGCAGCCGTACACGAAGAACTCGCGGTTGCCCTTCGGGCCGGTGAGGTGGCTCGCGGCAACGCCGAGCACCCTGCCACCCTGGGCGGTGAGCGCGCCCGCAACCCGTTCGATCGCGCGGGCGTGCAGTGCCGGGTCGCGCACGACCCCGCCCGAGCCGACCTGGCCCTTGCCGACCTCGAACTGCGGCTTCACGAGCACCACGGCACGATGGTCGCCGGTGACGCAGGCGGCGACCGCCGGCCAGACGGTCTCGACGCTGATGAACGCGAGGTCGCATGTCACGAGGTCGGGCGCCTCGCCCACGACGTCGGGGGTCAGGTGGCGGGCGTTGGTGCGCTCGAGCACCGTGACGCGGGGATCGTTGCGGAGGGTCCAGGCGAGCTGCCCGTAGCCGACGTCCACCGCGACGACGCTCGCGGCGCCTCGTTGCAGGAGGCAGTCGGTGAAGCCGCCGGTCGAGGCCCCGAGGTCGAGGGCGCGGGCGCCGGTGACGTCGAATGCGAAGTCGTCGAGCGCACCGGCGAGCTTCTCTCCGCCCCGCGACACGAACGGCGGCGGGGCAACGACGACGAGGTCGGCGTCGGGATCGACCGGCGCCGCCGGTCGGGCGGCCAGAGCGCCGTTGACCCGGACCTGCCCGGCCGCCACCGCCGCCTGCGCGCGAGCGCGCGACGGGACGAGGCCACGTTCCACCAGCGCGGCGTCAAGGCGGATTCGGGACATGACGGGGGATTGTAGCCAGGACCGGCCCCGGCGGACCTCAGGCGCGCGAACGCCCGTCGTTGGTCCAACGCCCGTCGGTGGTCCCGGGCGTTAACAATCGCGAAATGCCTCGGCGGGCGGTGCCGGGGCTTAACACTGGGACCGGGGGATCGCGAGGAGGCGGCATCTCCGCGTCGAAACCGGGAGCGATGCCCTGGCCCGCGCACCCGCCCGGCGCCCCGCCTCCACTGATCGAGTGGCACGGCGCGGAACCGCCCGCAGAGATCGCCATGAGCGAACGGATCCGGACGTTCCTCGCACGGCCTGCATACCGAGCGCGGATCCTCGAGATCGACGGTTCGCTCTGCGCGACGCTGGTGGCCGCGAACTACGATCCCGAAGATCCCGAGCCGCTGCTCGAGCGGATCGACGTCATCCTGCAGCACGAACATGTCGTGCTGCGGCGCCGGAAGATCACCGGCGCCTGCGCGGCGCTGTCGCCCGACCGCATCGCGGACGAATGGGACCAGACGCCCCCGGACCAGCGCGACGCATCCGTGCTGTTCCTACAGATCATCGACGCGGTGGTGGACTCGTCCACCGAGGTGCTCGACGAGATCCGTCGACGCGTCGGGCTCCTCGAGGAGCGCATGCTCGCGTCGAACCCCACACTCAACCAGGTGCTTTCAGGCCTCCTGGAGCTCAGCCACCACCTCGGCCGCGTGCGCGACGGGCTCCTGCCCCTGCGCGGCGACATCCGCGAGCTGGCCGAACTGCGCAACCCGGTGGAGCGTCGGATTATCAGCCCCGCCGCAGAGCGCTGGCTGCGGAGCATCGAGACCGACCTCACCCAGGACGTTCCCGCGACGCTCAGCGTGGCGGACGCGCGGATCGCCGGGGCGCTGCTACAGCTGCAAGGGGAGCGGAGCGAAGCCACCAACCGCGTGGTGCTGCTGCTGACCATCATCACGGTCGCGTTCTTCATCCCGACACTCCTGACCGGCCTCTATGGAATGAACGTCCCGCTCCCGCGTCAGCACCAGGGTTGGCTCTTCTGGTCGGTCGTCGGAGTTGCGGCCTCGTTCTTCTGCGTCGCAGCCGCCGCGATCACCCGCCTCGGCCTGTGGGGCACCTTCCGCTCGGTCCTCCCGGGGCCCGGTCTCTCACTGCGTCCGGACCTGACCGTCATCCCAACGCATCCCCCTCTCGACGCCGCGGACTCAGGCTGATCACCCGGCGATCGTCCGAGCTGCCGGCGGGATTGTTAACGCCCGGCACCGATGATTTGCTCCACGGCGATTGTTAATGCCCGGGACCTACCACGTGCCATAAGGCACCGGGGATCCGCGGGCGTCCAACGGGGATTGTTCATCGCCCGGACGGGCGGGTCAGCGGTCGCCGTTGTGGCGGCCGCGGTTGCCGTGGCCATCCCAGCCAGCGCCGCCGTCCCGGCTGATGCCGCCGACCCAGCTGATGCCGCGGTCCCAGCGGACGTCACGGCCCCACCGGCGGTGGAAACGGCCGCGGTCATCCGACACGGCGGCCAGCGCATCCACGATGCCGTAGCCGTAGAAGCCGTTGAACTCGGGCGTGCCCTCGCACAGCGCCGTCAGCCCGTCGCTGCCGTTTGGGGTGTAGTCCACCAGCGGCGGATCCGGACACGGCACCTCCGTCGCCGACGCCTTCAGGATGCGCTCCACCTTCGACGGATTCATCGTGATCCGCCCGTGGCGCTTCGACCCGTACTCGCTCACGATCAGCGCGGCGACACCCGCGACATGCGGCGCCGCCATCGACGTGCCCTCCTCGTACTTGTAGTACGCGCACACCCCGTCGCGGCAGTCGCGCACCACCGAGCCGGTCGTGGGCGTCCCGTCCGCAGCGATGTCGCCATTCGCCCGTCCCACGCTCTCCGGGTAGGCGGACAGCACCGCGTTCTCCACCCGGTTGAACTGTGCGGTCCCCGGGAAGTCGGTCGTAAAGCCACCCGGCGCCGACACGTCGGTCTGCTCGACGCCGTAGTTCGAATAGTCGGCCTTCGCGCCGCTCGGCCCGATCGCCGACGCCGAGATGACGCCGTCGGTCTCCGCCGGGACGTTCAGGCAGGAGTTGTCCACGGCGCGGGTCCGCTCGCTTCCCAGCGGGAAGTCCGGGCTGAACGGGTCGACCGAGGGCTTGCCGAGGTCGGTGCCCTCATTCCCGAGCGCCGACACCAGGGTCACGCCGCGCGAGCGGGCGTAGTTCACTGCCCGCTGCGTCGCGTCGATCACGAGCGCCTGCTCAGCCCGCTCCGCCGGCGAGTCACCGGCGAGGTTGCGGCAGTTGAACAGCCACGGATCCGTGTAGAAGCTCATGTTGACGACGTCGACGCCGTTGTCGGCCGCGTACGTGAGCGCGTCGAGCGTGGGCTGCAGGAAGAAGAACCCGCTGTCCTGCCCGGCGCGAAGGTTCACGAGCGTGACCTTCGGAGCGACGCCCGCGATGCCCAGGCCGTTGACCGCGGCGCCGATCGTTCCCGCCACGTGCGTCCCGTGGCCGTCCTCGTCGACGTTGGCCGGGTCGTTGCACGACGCGTCCGGCTCCTCCGCGCACGGACCGTCGATCTCGGGGATGTCGACCGTGAAGTTGCGGCTGAGCTCGCCGTCGAAGTTCGGGGCGATGTCGGGGTGGGTGCCGTCGATCCCGGTGTCGATGATCCCCACCAGCACCTTGCGGCGCCCGGGCTGCTCGGCGTACGAACCGTCACGGGTCGCGCGGATCATCTGCATGTCCCACTGCAGGTCGGCGAGGGGCTCGGCCTGGCGCCGGTGCCGCCGATGCCCATTCCAGTCGTGCTTGGCGGTGCCGACCGCGCGGCTGCGGGCGATGTGGTCGGACTTGTCGCGGCTTCCGATCCGCGAGCTGCCGATCGCGCGGCTGCGCCCGGCGCTTTGGATCGCCCGCGTCGCCGTCGCCACGCGCACGAAGTTCGGGTTGCGCGACAGCACCGTGTACAACCCGATGTCACGATTGGTGG
Source organism: uncultured Thermoleophilia bacterium (assembly GCA_963777565.1). GTDB lineage: Bacteria > Actinomycetota > Thermoleophilia > Miltoncostaeales > Miltoncostaeaceae > CALMEC01. The sequence goes on along the minus strand of CAVZQZ010000001.1, from coordinate 52,271 downwards.
TCACGACACGTCCACCGGACTTCACGACCGCCGTGCGGACCGCTGCCGGGGTCGCCGTTTGCTCGGCGAGGACGACGTACTCGCGGTCCGGGCCAGACGCCGCCGCCCCGGCGCCCGTCGTGAGCACCGCACCGCCTGCGGCAACGCCCGCGGCGGCCAGGACGAGGCCCGCGAATGCCCGTCGATGCATCGTGTCGCCTCCTTGAACCCCGTGCGCCGTGACGTCCGTGTCGCGGTGCGTTCATGGGACTCCGTTGCAGTCATCCCAGATTAGCCCGAATCCGGGATCCACGCCAGGCGCAGGAGCTTTCTTTACATTTCGGCGGCGGCGCCGGGCGCCGGACCGGTGCCCTCGGCGGCCCGTTCGATCTCCCGGATGACCCGGGGGAGCAGCTCGGTGACCGCGGCCGACGCGGCCAACGCCTCCTCGGCGAGCCGCTTGAGCGCCTCGGCGTCGATTGCCTCGGCGCCGAGCTGCGCGATGACCGCCTCCAGCCGCTCCACCGCCGCCGCGAGGCTCGCGCGCTCCGAGCTCACTCCACCGCGCTCCCCGTCGACCGGGCCACACTGCCCAAGACACCGTTGACGAATCCCGGGGCGTCGGCCTGGCAGTAGCGCTTGGCCATCTCGACGGCCTCGTCGATCGCGACCGCCGTGGGGATGTCATGGCGGGACTGGAGCTCGTGGACCGCCACCCGCATGATGTTGCGCTCGAGCGGGGCGACGCGCTCGACGCTCCAGCCGCTCGCGGCCAGGTCGATGGCCGCGTCGATCGTCGCGATCTCGCCGATGACACCGTTGACCACCTCACGAGTGTACGCATCGATCGCCCGGCCGCGCTCGCGCTCGGCGTTCTCCTCGAGCTCGTCGAGTGGGAGGCCCGTGACGTCGCGCTGGTAGAGCAGGAACACGGCCTGGCGGCGCGCCGCCATCCGGCTCTCGCCGACGCGGGAGTTCGTCATCAGGCGGGGACCGTCGCCGCGCCCCGCAGCGACGGGAGCACGTCGGCCCGTTCGGTCAGGTACGACGTCGTGTAGTGCCCCTCGCGGAACGACAGCTCGCCGGCGATGTCGCGCAGCAGGTCGAGGGTGGTCGCGACGCCCTCGATGTGGGTCTCGTCGAGCGCCCTGGCCATGCGGGCCACCGCGCGGGGGCGGTCGGGCGCCCAGACGCAGAGCTTCGCGATGAGCGAGTCGTAGTACGGCGGCACGCGCATACCCGGCTGGCAGTACGTGTCGACCCGCACGCCGGGGCCCTGGGCGATGCGGAACTCCTTGAGGGTCCCCGCGGACGGCATGAAGTCGCGGGCCGGGTCCTCGGCGTTGATGCGGCACTCGATCGCGACGCCGTTCGGCTCGGCGATGCCGGTGAGGCTGAGGAGCCCGCCCTGGGCGACCCGCAGCTGCTCCGCTACGAGGTCGAGGCCGGTGACGAGCTCGGTAACCGGGTGCTCGACCTGCAGCCGCGCGTTGAGCTCGAGGAAGTAGAAGTTGCTGTCGGCGTCGACGAGGAACTCCATGGTGCCGGCGCTCTTGTAGCCCCACACGCGGGCCGCGCGGTGGCAGGCCTCGTGCATCGCGGTGCGGGTGGCGTCGGGCAGGTTCGGCGCCGGCGCCTCCTCGACGACCTTCTGGTGGCGCCGCTGGATCGAGCACTCGCGGTCACCGCAGACGAGGACCCCGCCGAGCCCGTCGGCGAGGATCTGCACCTCGACGTGGCGCGCGCCCTCGAGGAGCTTCTCGACGTACAGCGACCCGTCGGAGAACGCCGCCTGCGCCTCGCGCTGGGCGACCTCGAACGCCGAGGGCAGCTCCGCCGCGGACTCCACTCGCCGCATGCCCCTGCCCCCACCGCCCGCCGCCGCCTTGAGCAGCACCGGGAAGCCGGCCTGCTCGGCCGCCGCGATCGCGTCGCGCACGTCGTCGACCGGCCCGTCGGAGCCGGGGAGCACCGGCAGCCCGGCCTCCTTGGCCGCGGCCTTGGCATCGACCTTGTCGCCCATCCGCGACATGACGTCCGGCGTCGGCCCGACGAAGGTGATGTCGTTCTCGGCGCACGCTCGCGCGAACTCGGGGTTCTCGGAGAGGAAGCCGTATCCCGGGTGCACGGCGTCGCAACCCGTGACCTCGGCCGCGCCGATCACGTTGCGGATCACAAGGTACGACTCGTTCGCCGGCGGCGGCCCGACGCACACCGCCTCGTCCGCCAGCTCGACGGCAAGGCTGTCGGCGTCGGCGGTCGAGTAGATCGCGACGGTCGGGATGTCGAGCTCCCGGGCCGTGCGGATGATCCGGACGGCGATCTCGCCGCGGTTGGCGATCAGCAGCTTCACGGCTCGATCAGGAAGAGGAGGGTGCCGTACTCGACCGCCTCGGCGTTCTGCACGCAGACCTCGCGCACGGTCCCGGCCTGCTCGGCGACGATCTCGTTGAAGATCTTCATCGCCTCGATGATGCAGAGGGTCTGCCCCTCCGACACCCGGTCGCCAACCTGGACGAACGACGGCGACTCTGGCGACGGCGCCCGGTAGAAGGTGCCGACGATCGGGCTCTCGACGCGCGTGAGCCCGTCGCCCAACGGTGCCGGCGCTCCGTCACCACCGACGGCCGGCGCGGCGCCGTGCGCGGGTACCGCACGCCGCACGGTGACGCGCGCGCCACCGACCTCCACGCTCACCTCTGCCTCGGCCGACGACTCGACGACGTCGACCAGGGTCTCGATGAGCCCGCGATCCACGCCCTGGGCGGTGAGCCCGTCGGTGGCCTCGCCCACGAGCGAGCGCCGGCGTGCGATCAGACGGCCAGACGCCTCCGGGAACTGCACCCACAGGAGCACGTCCTCCTCCGAGAGCCCCTCGGGCGCCTCCGCCATGAGCTCGTCGATATCCGTGCCCGAGGGCGAATCCGACAGGGGCGCCGCCTCGGCGGCCTCTCGGGCGACGTCCGCGACATCGCCCCGGAGACGTCCGTAGCCGCCGCGGATCGCCGCGACAAGCACCGGCTCGACCTCGATCCAGCGTGCCCCCTCGATGATGTGCCGTGCCGCCTGAGCCACGACCGCCGGCCCGAGGGGATGCGCGAGCGTGGGGTTGCCGGTCTCCTCGGCGACGCGCACAACCTCCTCGGAGGCGTCGATCAGACGGTCGACCATGCCCAGGCGCGTCAGGCGCGACGCCAGGCCGGCGGCGAGATCCAGCGGCAGGCCGAGGGCGGGGCCCGCCTCGGTGGCCTGGGCCTTCCGGAGCCGGTCGGCGGGGATGAGCGACCAGATGATCGGCGCGAGGCGGTTGATGAGCCCCCGCTCACAGTCGAGCTCGCGGGGGCCGCCGGCCAGCGCCGCGCGCAGCGTCTCCACGGACGGGCGCGCCGCGGCGAGCGCCGCCGCGCCGACGGCGGCCTGCACGCGGGCCGCTCCGGCCTCGATGCCCTCGACGGCCGCCACGGGCGCGAGCCCACCCGGGCCGACGAGTGACAACTCGACCGGGATGCCGGTCATCTCGGCGACCCGTGGCACGAAGGCCGCCAGCTCGGCGGGTCGCAGGTGTCCCGCTCGGTCGACGAGGCAGATCGCGGAGGCGCCGGGCAGGTCGGCGATCGCCTTGGCCTCCTCGAGCCAGCGGCGGTCGGTGGGCCCGGGGGCAGGGCCGAGCACGAGCGTGGGAACGAGCTCCGCCCCACCGGCGACGGCCGCCTCGGCGACCGGGCGGATGGCGTCGGCGTCGTTGAGCGGGTCGATCACACGCACCCGGCGCGCGCCGCTCTCGCATGCGCTCATGACCAGCCGCTTGGCGAGGTCAGGCCCGACCGGGCGGTCGCCGAAGAGGGTGCGCGCGGCGACGACGACGCCGACCGGCACCGACTTCGCCGCGTGCACGGCGACGCGCAGGCGGTCCCATGGGCTCTCCGCCCGCCCCTCGAGCGCGCCGCGCGCGCTGAACGAGTCGAGCGCCTCCAGCGCGACGGCCCCGGAGCCGGCGAGCTGAGCGGCGACGGCCGCGATCTCCTCCGTGCCGATCGCGCCGGCCCACGGGTGGGCGGCGAGGTCGCGAAGTGTGGTGTCGACGTACCCGACGGCTCGGGCTCCGGCGGCGGTCACACGCGGCTCACGTACTGGCGGGTGCGGGTATCGATGCGCAAGCGGTCTCCCTCGTTGACGAAGAGCGGCACGTTCACGGACGCCCCGGTCTCGAGCTCCGCGGGCTTGGTGACGTTCGAGACGGTGTCCCCCTTCGCGCCCGGGTCGGTGCGGGCGACCACCAGCTCCACCGCGATCGGCAGCTCCACCCGAAACGGCTGGTCGCGGACGAACAGCACCTGGACCTCGGCATTCGGCGCGAGCAGGTCGCGGTTCTCGACGTCACCGCCCGGGAAGTGGATCTGCTCGTAGGTCTCGTTGTCCATCAGCACGAGGTCCGCACCGTCTTCGTAGAGGTACTGCATGTTCCTGGTCATGGTCGTGACGCGCGGCAGCTTCTCGCCGGCGCGGAACGTCTTGTCGACGACTGCGCCGGTGGCGAGGTTCTTGAGCTTCGTCCGCACGAACGCGCCACCCTTGCCGGGCTTGACGTGCTGGAACTCGACGACGGTGCTGAGCACCCCGTCGACGTCGATGACGTAGCCGTTCTTCAACTCATTGGTCGAGATCACTCATCCTCCGAAAATCCCGGGTCGAGGCCGTTCAGGAATCTACCGTCAGCAGGCCCTTGGGGAAGTGCGTCAGCACCTGGGCACCGTCGGTGGTGACAAACAGCAGGTCCTCGATCCGGACCCCGCCGATCCCCTCAAGGTAGATGCCGGGCTCGATCGTGACGGTCATTCCGGCGTCGATGAGATCGGGGATCTCCTGACGCGCCCACGGGCGCTCGTGCACCTGGAGGCCGACGCCGTGCCCGAGGCCGTGGCGAAACGCGGCGCCGAAGCCCTCGGCGGTGATGTGGTCGCGCGCGACCGCGTCGAGCTCGCCCCCCGCGATGCCTGGCCGGACCGCCGCGACCGCGAGCTCCTGCGCGGCCAGGCACACCGCGTACGCCCGCTCGAGCTCCTCCGGCAGGGGGCCGGTGGCGAACGTGCGGGTGCAGTCCGACGCGTACCCGTCGACGATGGCGCCCATGTCGACGGTCACCAGCGTGTCGGGCGGGATCGGCTCGTCGGCGGGAACCGCGTGCGGCTGCGCCCCGCGCGGACCCGACGCCACGATGATGTCGAAGCTGGCGGACTCGGCGCCGGCCCGGCGCATGATCGCTTCGAGCTCCCACGCCACGTCGCGCTCGGTGCGACCGCGAAACAGCCCGTCCGCGCACGCAGCGAAGGCCAGGTCCGCGATGTCGCTGGCTCGCGACATCGCGGCGATCTCCTCCGGCTCCTTGCGGATCCGCACGTCCTCGACGACCCCGCGGGTCGGCACGAGCTCGACTCCCGGCAGCTCGGCGACGAGCCGCTCGTGCCGCGCGACGCTCGTGTGCTCGGCCTCGAAGCCCACCCGCCCGCCGGGCGCGACCGCGAGCATCACCTCGAGCGCGCGCTCCAGCAGGTCGCGGCCGGCTTCGACCACCTCGACGCCGCGGGTGTCGCGGCGGGCGACCGACACGTAGCGGAAGTCGGTGAACAGCACCCGCCGGTCCGGGGCGAGCACCACGACGCCGTTCGATCCGACGTACCCGCACGCGTAGCGCACGTTGACGAGGTTCGTCACGAGCATCGCGTCGACCCCGTCGTCGCCCATGCGGGCGACGATGCGCTCCTGGCGCTCCTCGAACCTCATGCGAGACGCGCCTTGAGCAGCTCGAGCGCCTCGCGGTAGCCGTCCGGGCCCTTGCCCCAAACGGCCGCAGCGGCGAGATCGCGGATGACGGAGACACGCCGGTGCGGCTCGCGTTCCTCGACGTTGGAGAGGTGGACCTCGACGAACGGCACCCCGAGCGTCTCCAGCGCGTCGCGGATCGACCACTGGTAGTGCGTCCACGCGCCGGGGTTCACGACCACGCCGTCGACCGCCCCGAGCAGGCCGTGGACGTGCTCGAGGAACGCGCCCTCGTGGTTGGTCTGGAAGGTCGCGACGCTCATGCCGAGCTCCGCGCCCCACTCCCGCACCTTCGCCTCGAGCTCCGCGAGGGTGATCGTTCCGTAGTGGGCCGCGGGCCGGCGCCCCAGCATGTTGAGGTTCGGGCCGTGTATGAGGGCGACACGCAGCGCCATCAGCTCGCCGGCTCCGGGTGTCGGAGCTCGTCGATCGCCTCGATCACGACCGCCGGGTCGGGGTCCTGACGCAGGTGCACCCCGCCGGGCGCGTCGATCAGCACCATGTTGAGGGCGGCGGCGTCCGCCTTCTTGTCGCGTCCCATCGCCGCAAGGATCGCAGACGTCTCCACGGAGGGATCCAGCGCCGTCGGGAGCCCCTGCCGGGCGAGGAGCGCCTTGGTGCGCTCCCGCCATTCGGGCGCGAGGCCGAGATGGCGCTCCGAGATCCGAAGGGCGGCGAGCATCCCGAGTGAGATCGCCTCGCCGTGCAGGTACCGGTCGTAGCCGGCCGCGGCCTCGATGCCGTGGCCGACGGTGTGGCCGAGGTTGAGCGACGCACGCACCCCGAGGTCACGCTCGTCCTCCGCCACGACCCGGAGCTTGTGGCTGACGCAGCGCACGATGAGGTCAACGAGATCCGTGCGGGGCCCGGGCAGCGCCGGCCACGCCTCGACGTCGTCGAGCAGCGCGCCCCCTTCGAGCAGGCCGTACTTGACGACCTCGGCGAATCCGGCGGCGAGCTCCCGCCGCGGCAGGGTGTCGAGCACGTCGACGTCCATGATCACAAGGTCCGGCTGCCAGATCGCGCCGACGTAGTTCTTGCCCTCGGGCAGATCGACGCCCGTCTTGCCGCCGATCGCGGAGTCGACCATCGCCAGCAGTGTGGTGGGCACGTGTACGAGCCGCACGCCCCGCTGGTAGCTGGCGGCCAGGAAGCCGGCGAGGTCGCCCACCACGCCCCCGCCGACGGCCACCACGGTGTCGCTGCGGCGGATCCCCTCCGACGCCGCGAAACGCGCGAGCCGCTCGAGCTCCCCGAGCTGCTTGGAGGGCTCGCCCGGTGGCACGGCCACGGTGACCACCCGAAGCCCCCGCCGACCGATCGCACCGGCGACCGTCCCGCCGACGTCCGCGACCGCTGCGTCGTGGACGACGAGCGCCGCACCGGTCGCCTCCTGCGGCCAGACATCCCCGATCCGGCCGAGCACCCCGGAGCCGACCAGCACCGGGAAGCGGCTGGAGCCGATCTGCGCGTCCAGCTCGGCCTGGCCCGCGTGCACGCTCACGACGTCTGCCGTTCGCTCTGCACCCGGGCGAGCGTCCAGGCCGCCACGCGGGCGGCGACGTCGTCCGGGGTGTCCTCCGACGAGACCTCCAGGTCGGCCGCTTCGCGGTACACCGGCTCGCGCTCGGCCGCGCGCCGTTCGAACCGTTCCCGGTCCTTCGCCAGCGGCCGGTCCGAGCCTTCGATCCGCCGCCATGCCACGTCGGTGTCGACGCGGAGCCACACCACCCACGCCCGCCGGCGCAGCAGGTCACGGGTGCGCGCGCTCCCCAGGGCACCCCCGCCGAGCGCGAGCACCCCGGGCGGCTCACCCTGCACGATGTCGCGGATCACGTCCTCCTCGGTGCGCCGAAACCACAGCTCGCCGCGTTTCGCGAAGATGTCGGTGATCGAGAGCTCGGCCCGCTCCTCGATCGCACGGTCGGCGTCCACGAAGCTCCAGCCGAGACGCTGGGCGGCTCGCCGGCCCACGACGGACTTGCCGGCTCCCATGTAGCCGGCGAGTACGAGCCACCTCAAGCCGTGAGCTCGGCCCGGTATCGATCGACAGCGGCCTCGAGCTGCGCGAGCGTGTCACCCCCGAACTTCTCGACGAGCGCCTGCGCCAGCACGAATGCGACGGCCGCCTCGCCCACCACCGCGGCCGCGGGCACGGCGCAGATGTCCGAACGCTCCTTGAACGCCTTGCGGGCTTCCTTCGTGGCGATGTCGACGGAGGCCAGCGGCCGCGTGAGCGTCGAGATCGGCTTCATGACGGCGCGCACGAGCAGCGGCTCGCCGTGGGTCATTCCACCCTCCAGGCCGCCGGAGCGGTTGGTGCGGCGGTAGTAGCCGCGTTCCTCGCTCCAGAAGATCTCGTCGTGGGACTCGCTGCCGGGCAGCCGCCCAAGCTCGAAGCCCGCGCCCAGCTCGACGCCCTTGATCGCCTGGATGGAGAGCATCGCGTGCCCGAGCCGGCCGTCGAGCCGGGTGTCCTGGCTCACGTGCGAGCCGAGCCCCGGCATGAGCCCGAACGCCCAGACCTCGAAGACGCCCCCGAGCGTGTCGTGGCGCTGTCCTGCCGTCTTGATCGCCGCCTTCATGCGCTCGGAGGCCGCTTTGTCGAGGCAGCGTACGGGGCTGTCATCGACCCCTTCGAAGTCCTCGAGCGTCAGGTCGTCGCGCAGGGCGACGGCTTCCTCCCCGATTCGGACCACGTGGCTTCGAAGCTCGATGCCGAACCGCCGCAGCAGAGCCTTGGCGACCGCGCCGGCGGCGACCCTGGCGGCGGTCTCCCGCGCGCTGGCGCGCTCCAGGATGTTGCGGAGGTCCTTGGTGCCGTACTTCTGCATGCCCGCCAGGTCGGCGTGGCCGGGGCGCGGCAGGGTGATCGGCGCGACGTCCTCCGCGGGCTCCCAGATGGCCATGCGGTCGCGCTCCCAGTTCGGGAAGTCGAGGTTCGCGATCTCGAGGGCGAGCGGGCTCCCGAGCGTCACGCCGTGACGGATGCCGGACTTGACCTGCACGCGGTCGCGCTCGATCTTCATCCGGCCGCCGCGGCCGTAGCCGAGCTGCCGGCGCGCGAGGTCGCCGTCCAGGTCATCGGGAGTCAGGGGCAGCCCGGCGGGCAGGCCCTCGATGAGGGCGATCAGCGCAGGCCCGTGGGACTCCCCCGCCGTTCGGTACGTCAGGGGCACATTCCGGAGTCTACAGGCGGCCCAAAATGACGACGGGGCGCCGAAGCGCCCCGTTCTCGCCTTCGATGAAGCGAACCTCAGGCCTGCTTCGGCTTGATCGACGTCACCTTGACGACGTAGCTCGCGCCGGTCGTCGGGTTCGAGAGGGTCACCGATTCGCCGACGGCGATCTCGATGGTCGTCCCGCCTCCGGGCAGCGTGCCGGTGTTGAGCTTGAGGGTCACCTTCGCATCCGTGATCGTCTGAACGGTGAACTGCGGTGCCGCGGCCGGCACTGGATCGCCGACCTTGACGGACTGCGCCTGGCCTGACACGTCGAGGGTGGCGACGTAGGTCGTCGCGACCGGAGTGGGCGTGACGGTCGTGGTTGCCGGGGTCGTGGTCGTCGTCGCGGTCGGCGCCGGCGATGTCACGGGCACCGAGGTGACCGACGCCCCGAGAGCCGGCGTCGTGGCGGCGGCCGTGGTCGTCGCGACCGGCTTCACCGTGGGGTCGACGAAGATCTTCGCGGCACGGTCCTTCGGGAACTGCTGATATCCCTTGAAGGACCCGACCGCTTCGGTGAGGTCGGCCGGAACGTATGCACCGAGTGCGGTCTCCGGTCCAGGAGTTGCCGGCGTCGTGGACGTCGTGGACGTCGCCGCCGCTCCGTTGGTACCGGGAGTGGACTCCGCGGCGGTGTAGCCTCCTCCGCCGCATCCTGCGACGAATCCCGCGCAGGCGAGGACCGCCGTCAGCGCGCCGAACTTCCGTGCGCGGCTCATGAGGTTGCACCTCCGCTGTTGTTGCTGGTCTGAGTCGTTGCCGCGTTCCCGGCAGCCATACCCGCGGTCCGGCTGAACGCCACGATGGTGACCGATGCGCTCACCTGCTGGTTGGCCGATGTCGACGCAGTGCTCCCAGACGTGGAAGCCTCGTCGGCGGCGGGCGTGAGATCCGCCTTCGTGACCGCCAGCATCCGTCCCTTGATACGGAGACTGCCGTGGCCGTCGACGCTGACGCGGTTGTGCAGGCGGTACAGGAAGTCCTGGACATCGAAGAACTTGCCTGTCACGGCCAGGGTAAAGGGCGTTCCGGTGACACCGGCGTAGTCGGTCGATGCCGCGGGCGTGAGCTCGCCGAGCTCCACCCCTGACTGCTTCGCCAGCGCCTCGATCTGCAGGATGAGGACGGGAATGTCCTCGGAGTACGGATAGGCCTTGGCCAGGCGGAACTCCTGGAATGCGGACGCCGTGCGCGGCTTGATGGCCGTGGCCGTCAGCTTCTGCAGCTCGGTCTGAAGTTGCGCCACGCGGTCCTGGGCCTCCTGCGACGCGGTTTGCTTCGCGCTGAGGTCGGCTCGCGCCGGCTTGACGTAGAACCAATAGATCCCGCCGACCAGGGCGATCGCCGCGATCATCAGGAGAAGGACGCTGTCGCGCTTGCTGAGCTTGCTCATGGCTGTGGTGTCGGGGTCGCGGTGGACTGGGCAGGGGCCGCCGGGGGCGCCGCTGGACGCGCGCCAGGCCCAAAGATCGAGTCATCGACTGGGATCTCGACGGTAAAGCTGAAGGACTTGGCGGTGGTGTCGTCGCCACTGACGGGGTTGATGCCTCCCGCGAGCCGCGGATCCACGAATCCCGGGATCCCGTTGAGGCGTGAGATGAAGAGCGCCGCCTCCGTCCGGGTCTTCGCGCTTGCTTCGAGTGTGATCGCGGCCGGACGCTTCGTCTCGGGAGTCGAGGCGGCCGTTGTCTGCGCGTCGGAGGTCGGGGTGGTGACCGCCAGCGAGCTGAGCCAGACACCCTTCGGCGCAACCCGTGCGAGGTTGATCATGACGGTCGACCAGTTGACCCGCGCTGCCGCGAGGCCGCTGACGAGGGCCCGATCGCTCTCGTACGTGCTGACGTCCGTGGACTTCGACGCCTTGGCCTGCGTGATCTGCGAGGTAAGCGACTGCGTTTCCGTTTCGAGCTGGTCGATCGTCGCCTGCTCGGCGTCTGCCTGGCCGCTGACGCTGTGGCCCCAGTAGCCCAACGCGACGGCACCGAGGACGAGGCCCAGGCCGATGCCGTGCATCGGGGTGAGCTTGAGACCCTGCGGTTCGCGCTTCTTGCGCTCTGCGGGAAGTAGGTTGACTGCTCTCATGACTCCTCCGGCGCGTCCAGCGCCAAGCCGACGGCGACCGCCGCGCGAGTTGCGACGTCGTGTGACAGATCGGCAGCTCGGGTGAGGTTCTGAAGGGGGTTGCCGATTTCGACTTCGAGACCGAGCGCCTGCTGTACGTAGCGGTCGAGCCCGGAGCAGAGCGCGGTGCCGCCCGAGAGCACGAGTCGCTCGACCGGGCGAGCGAACTCCTGCGAGCGGTAGAAGTCGATCGTGCGACCGATCTCCTGGACCAACGGCCGCACCGCGAGCGCGAGCGCATGGCGGACACGCGTGACGGTGGCCTGGTCCCAACCGGCGGGAACGTCCCCCAGCAGGCCGCAGGCGGCCTTGAGGGCCTCGGCTTCGTGAGCGGCCAGCCCGGTCTGGTCGGCGACGGCATTCGTGAGGTCCACGCCTCCCAGCCCCACAAGTCGGGTGAACTGGCTCATCCGGTCCACCGAGACGACGATGTTCGTCGCGCCGGCACCGATGTGGCAGAGGACGTGGGCGCCGTCCCGGCCATCGGCCGCGCGGGGAACGAGCGACCGGATGAGCGCGAACGCCTCGAGGTCGATCCCCTCGACCCGTAGCCCGGCACGCCGCACCGCGGACACGAGCGTGTCGACCATCTCGCGGTGAGCCGCGACGACGACCAGTCGCTGACGCGGTCCCGGACTCGTCCTCGAACCAGCCCACGGACTGGTAGTCGATGATCGCCTGTTCGGGCGGGATCGGGATGTGGTCCGCTGCTTCGAGCTCGACCATCTGGCGCATCTCGTCCGGGTCGCTGAGCGCCGGCATCTCGATCGTTCGCACGACCACGCGCTGATTGGCGACGCCGAGGCGTACCGCCCGGCCGCTGAACTTCGCGTCCTTCCAGAACCGCTTGATGTGGTTGGCGAGGTCGACCGGCTCGGCAACCTCACCGTCCACGACGAGGCCCTCCGGAAGCTCCTCGACCGCGGCGCGGCTCAGATTGTGGCCATCCTTGATCTCCGCACCGGCGATGGCGCTCGATCCGATGTCCAGTGCTACGACGGTACTCATCAGATGACGTCCTTGTGGTTCAGGGTGGTGAGTGACTTGTCGGCCGGCTATCCGAGCCGGTCGGTGTACCAGGTGATCAAGGTTGGGCCGACCCAGAGCGCCAGAAGCGCGCCGGCGGCGAGGAACGGTCCGAACGGGACCGCGGTCTTGCGTGCGCCCCGGCCGCCTCGCGCGATGAGCGCGACGCCCAGGACTGATCCGGCGAAGAACGCGATCGCGAACGCCGGGATGATGGATGCGCCGAGGACGGCGCCGAGGAGCAGGGCGAGCTTGACGTCGCCGAAGCCCATGCCGCGTGGGTAGAGGAGCCACAGCACGCCCAGGAAGGCGGCGGCGCCGGCGGCGGCGATTACGGGTACCCACCAGCGGCCGGGATCGTGCAGCACGGCGAACACGAGCGCGACCGCCGCGGCGGGAAGGACGACGATGTTCGGGATGAGCTTGTGCTCGAGGTCGATCGCGACGACCGGGACGAGGGCGACCGCCATCACCATCACGGCCAGGCCGCGCCAGTCGGCGCCAAACGCGGCCATCGAAGCGGCGGCGAGGGCGCCGCTTGCCAATTCGAGCGCCGGATAGCGCCACGGGATCGGCTGACGGCATGAGGCGCACCTGCGGCCGAGGGCAAGCCAGGAGACGATCGGGATGTTCTCGTACCAGCGCAGCTGGTGGTCGCAGGACGTGCAGTGCGACCGTGGCGACACGAGCGACTCGCCGCGTGGCCAGCGGTATGTGAGCACGGTGAAGAACGATCCCATCGCGAGGCCGAAGACGCCTGCGAGGGTCACCCAGAACCAGAGCGGGGTGGCGCTCACCGGTGCGACCCCCTGCGGGGCTCGATGCTGTTGACGTGATTGCCCATCCGGATGGTGAATCGGCATGGACGGGCTCGTACTTAACGCCAGAAATGCGACGGGCCCGCATGTGCGGGCCCGTCGCGGTTGGATGAGGACAGGAAGTGTCTTACCAGCCCCCGGCGTAGGGGGCGACGCAGCCACCGGTTGCCGTTGCCGCGGCCGTGCCGCTGCAACGGTAGACCGCTCCGTTCGAATCACGGGTGTAGCTGAACACGGTGCCGGTGACGCTCGCCGACGAGAGGATGTAGCTGTCCTCGTTGCCGACCGGACCGAGGATCGTGACCTGGACCTCGTTGGCCTTCGCACTGGCCGGAGTGGTCGTCCAGACGACATTCTGCTCCTGGTCGGCGAGGAGCGCCGGAACCATCCCGGCGAAAGTCTCCATCTCCGCGTAGTAGCTCTCCGTTGCGATGACCCCGCTTCTGATGATCGACTTCGCCGCGGTGTCCTGGGCCTTGCGCTTCTGACCGAGGAACGCCGGGATCGCGATCGATGCGAGGACACCGATGATGAGCACCACCACCAGCAGCTCGATAAGGGTGAAGCCTTCCTGCGCTGTCCTCTGCCGTATGGGCGATCGGGACATTCGCTGCAACTCCTTAGAAGAACGGTAAGAAAACGACAGCCCACATCAATGTGGGCTCAATCCAGGTATCGGCACTTCGCGACGAAGCCTTGAGCCGGGCGCACGCACGAGCCGGCCCGTTCCCCAGCGAGAAGGGCTCCAAAATGACGATGGGCCCGCCGAGGCGGGCCCATCGTGACAGCGACTACAGTCTGGTGGAACGACTTACCACTCGTTGTTGGCGCAGGCGGTGTCCCAGGCAGCGTTGGTGCCCTTGCACTTCTTCGTCGCGGCGTTCTCGTCACGGACGTACGTGAACGTGTTGCCGGACGCGCTCTGCGTGTAGAGCGTGTAGGCGTTGAAGTCGGTGTTGGCGGCCGGGATCTTCTGTGCCATCACGAAGACCGAGTCGTTCTTCGCGTTGACGCTCGCGGCGCCGAGGGCCGGGGCGGCCACGCCGGTGGTCCAAGCGATGTTCGGCTCGATCGCGAGGAGCTCAGCTGCGGTGATGTTGGCGGCACCTGCACCGAAGTTCTGGTTTTCCGAGTAGTACGACTCGAGCGCGATGGCCGAGTTACGAAGCAGCGACTTGCCGTTCGCGTCCTGCGCACCCTTCTTCTGGCCGAGGAACGCCGGAATGGCGATCGCGGCGAGGATACCGATGATCAAGACGACGACCAGGAGCTCGATGAGGGTGAAACCCTTCTCCTCCTGGGCGCGGCTGCGGAGCCGTGCAAGCATGTGAATTTCCTCCATGAGTACGGGTTGCGTCCGCCTGCCTGAGCGCGGAAGTGTGTATGCGCCCTGAAGAACTCCTGGTGCGCAGTTGCCCCTGTTATCGGCATCCGCCAATGAACCTTTAGCGGCACACCGCGCACTTTCTTAATCGTCACCCAGGTGCGCCGATGCCCCCTCAACGACGTGAGGGGGCCGACCGGCCCCCTCACGTTCCTCCGAGATTCGGGTGGCCCGAATCAGCCGGTCTGAGCCCCGATCTGCTGAATGATCGAGAACAGCGGCAGGTACATCGCGATCACGACGAGGCCGACGATGGCGCCGATCACGATCATCATGATCGGCTCGAGGATCGAGGTCAGCGCCTTGAGCTTCGCGGCGACCTCGTCATCGTAGAAGTCCGCGATCTTGTGGAGCATGGAGTCCAGCGCACCGGTCTCCTCACCCACCGCCACCATCTGCGTGACCATCATCGGGAACACGCCAAGCGTTGCGAGTGGCGCCGCAAGCGGCTCACCCTCCTTGACGCGCTCCACGACGCGGTCCATGGGATCGGAGATCACCCGATTGCCTGCGGTGCGTGCGGTGATGTCGAGCGCCTGGAGAATCGGCACGCCCGAGGCCGTCAGCGTCCCGAGCGTCCGGGTGAAGCGCGCCACCGCGATCTTTCGGACGATGTCGCCGATCTGCATCGGAAAGTGCAGCTTGAACGTGTCCCACAACTTGCGTCCACGGTCACTCGCCTTCCACTTCTTGAACCCGAAGACGATCGCGACGCCGGCGGCGGCGAACAGGTACCAGCGGCTCCGTGCCGCATCGGAGAGGTCGATCATGAACTGGGTCAGGGCCGGGAGCTTCCCGCCGAGATCGTCGAACATCTTCTTGAAGACCGGGATGATGAAGAGAATCATCGCCGTGAGGATCACGAGCGCGAAGACACCGATCATGACCGGGTACACCATCGCCGACTTGACGGTGCGGCGCAGGTTGTCATCCTTCTCGAGCTGAACCGCGACGCGCTCGAGCACCTCCTCGAGGTTACCGCCGACCTCGCCGGCGCGAACCATCGAGACGAACAGATCGTTGAAGACCGCCGGGTGCTTGCCCATGGCGACCGAAAGCGCCGTTCCGACCTCGACGTCCTGACGGACTGCCACGATCGTTTCCTTGAGCTTCTTCGAGGTCGTCTGGTCTTCGAGGATGTACAGGGCTCGCAGAAGCGACAAACCGCTCGCGATCATAGTCGCGAGCTGGCGGGCCATGACGGTGACGTCTCGCGGCTTGACCCGCTTGAACCGGTCGAGGCTGATCTCGAGACCGGCCTTCTTCTCGTCGATCTCGACGACCGCGAGGCCACGCACCCGGAGCGCGGCTGCGACCGCCGACTTCGAGTCGCCCTCGATCTCGCCCTGGGTGGTGGATCCCGCACGATCGCGGGCCTTGTAGACGAATGTCGTGCTCACTGGATCACCCTCACCTGGGAACGTGGCTTGCCGTTGCCGTCAGGCCGAGTTGATGCGCCGACGTTCCCGAGGATTCGCTTGAGCTCCTCGGGGCTGTGGCAGCGCTCCATCGCGACGCTGACCGAGATGCGCCCGGCGCGGACGAGCTCGGCGAGCGAGTAGTCCATCGTCTGCATGCCGTGCGCCGAACCGGTCTGCATGACCGAGTAGATCTGGTGGGTCTTGCCTTCCCGGATCAGGTTCCGAACCGCCGGGGTCGGCATGAGCACCTCGGTCACCACGGTCCGGCCGCTGCTGGTCGTCGGAAGCAGCTGCTGACAGCAGACGCCCTGCAGCGAGTTCGCGAGCATCACCCGCACCTGATCCTGCTGGTGGGGCGGGAACACGTCGATGACTCGGTCGACCGTCTGCGGGGCGTCCGACGTGTGGAGCGTTCCGAACACCAGATGGCCGGTCTCGGCGGCGGTCATCGCGATCTGGATGGTCTCCAGGTCACGCATTTCGCCGACGAGGATGACGTCGGGATCCTGACGCAGCACCGAGCGGAGCGCGTTCTGGAACGAATGTGTATCCGCCCCGACCTCGCGCTGGTTGATCATCGCCTTCTTGTGGCGGTGGAGGAACTCGATGGGGTCCTCGACCGTCATGATGTGGCAGGCGCGGGTCTCGTTGATCTCGTTGATGAGCGAGGCGAGCGTCGTGCTCTTGCCGGAGCCGGTCGGCCCGGTCACGAGCACGAGCCCGCGCGGCTTGGTGACCCATTCGTTCAGCGACTTCGGCAGGTTCAGCGCGTCGAGCGTCTTGATCTCGGTCGGAACGAGCCGGAACGCTGCACCAAGCGACGCCCGCTGGTAGTAGGCGTTGACACGAAAGCGCGCGCGGCCCGGCACCGAGTACGAGAAGTCGATCTCGAGGTCGGTCTCGAGTCGCTGCCGCTGCGACTGATTGAGGATTCCGTAAACGAGCTCCCGAGTGTCGGGAGGACGGAGCACGGGAACATCGAGACGCTCGAGCGCCCCGTGCACCCGGATGATCGGAGGAGAGCCGACCGAGAGGTGCAGGTCGCTCGCCCCGCGCTCCAGGACTGTTGTGATGATGTCAGCGAAATCGGCCAAGACCAGGTTCCTTCCTCGTTGCCTCCGGGGCCTTCGCCCCGATGAAGCCCGGCGTCAGCCGGGTGCGTTTCCGTTTCTGAGCTATGCCACCGTCCGTGCGAGCTCTTCGAGCGTCGTGCGTCCCGAGAGCACTTTGATCAAGCCATCTTCCCGGAGCGTCCGCATGCCCTCACGGCGCGCCGCGGCGGCGATCGCCGCCCCCGAGGCTTCCTCCAGCGCGAGACGTCGCGTCTCCTCGCTGAGGGAGAGAAATTCGTAGATGCCGAGCCGGCCCTTGTACCCCGAATTCGCGCACGCGGAGCAGCCGCCCGCCTCGTAGATCGGCGCCGGGTCGGGGAGCCCCCGGGGAAGCGTCGACGTGTCTCCGATCTCCATGAGTGCCTTGTGCGTGACCGTGGTCTTCACGCGGCACTCCGGGCAGAGGCGCCGAGCGAGGCGTTGCGCAAGGACTCCGATGATCGCGCTGGCAGACAGGAACGGCTCCACGCCCATCTCCGTCAGCCGCGGAAGCGCGCCCGCGGCGTCGTTCGTGTGGAGCGTGCAGAGGACGAGGTGGCCCGTGAGAGCAGCCTCCACGGAGATCTGCGCGGTCTCGCGATCGCGGACCTCGCCGATCATCACGATGTCGGGGTCGCAGCGCAGGATCGAGCGGAGACCGGTCGCGAACGTCAGCCCCGCCTTCAGGTTCACCTGAACCTGGTTGATGCCCTGCAACCGGTACTCGACGGGGTCCTCGACGGTGATGATGTTCTTGCCGGGCTGGTTGAGCTGGTTGAGGGTGCCGTACAGGCTGGTCGACTTCCCCGAGCCCGTCGGACCGGTGATCACCACCGCCCCGTAGGGTCGCTTGTAGGCCTGCTCGTAGGCGGCCAGGACATCCGGCTCAAAGCCCACCTCGGACAGCTCCAGCATCACGTTGGACTTGTCCAGGATCCGGATGACGATCTTCTCGCCGAACACCGTGGGAAGCGTCGCGACACGCAGATCGAGCGCCTTTCCCCCGACGTTGATGCCGACGCGCCCGTCCTGCGGGAGACGGCGTTCCGAGATGTCGAGGTCCGCCATGATCTTGATGCGGCTCGCGACACCGCCCGCCAATTGGCGCGGCACGGTCGTGATCTCCCGGAGCACCCCATCGATGCGGAACCGGATCGCCAGCTGGTTCGCCTGCGGCTCGATGTGGACGTCCGACGTCCCGTGGTCGACGGCCTGGGAGATCACCCAGTTGACGAGCTTGACGACGGGGGCGTTATCGACCTCGTCGCGGATGTCGTCGATGGCGCCGCCATAGTCCTCGTCGTCCATGATCCCGACGATGTCGTCGAGCCGCGACGTGCTCGCAAGGAGTTGCTGGACCTCCTCGGCGGTCGCGCGGGCGGGACGAATGGTGTGTCCCGTCACGATCTGCAGGTCGTCGACCGCATGCAGGTTCGTCGGGTCGACCATCGCAACCACGAGCATCCCGTCGGCATCGAATCGCACCGGGACTGCCTGATAGCGCCGCGCGACCTTCTCGTCGATGAGTGCCGCGACGGATGGATCCACGCCGTCCTGGGCGTTGAACACGCCCATTCCCATCTGCAGGGCCATCGCACGATCGATCTGGTCGCGCGAGACCTTCCCCGCCGCCATCAGGATCTCGCCCAGCTTGCGGCGGTCCGTGACCTGCCGTGCGAGTGCGGCCTCGACGTCCTCGGGCTTCACGAAGCCGAGCCGAATGAGCGCCTCTCCCAACGGCACCCCGCGGACCTGGGTGCGCTGGGTCGGCACGGCGACGGTGGCTGCGGTTTGTTGCGCGGCCGGCGGTCCCGGCGCAGAGGCTCCGGGAGCATGGGTCGTCGATGCGTTGCTCATCGCCGCATGGATCGGCGTCGAGAGGCCGAACCTTTACGTTGGCCAGTGAGTCCACGTTGCCCTCCGAGGGGCTGTCGCGCCCACGGCGACGTGCCCTCCGCCGACCCGGCCGCGAAATGTGACCGGATGGGGATTGCGGGTGCGTGCCGCGCAAGGCTCAAGTGTGGATACGGGGCGCCGATGAATTGACAGACCGGAGTGCAACGTTTTGGCGTCGGGAGACTTGCCATGCAGCTGATTCAGGAACTCACGCTCGTGCAGAAGGCGGGCGTGTTCATCGGTATCCCCCTCATCCTGCTGTTCGTGCTCATCGCCGCACGACGGCGCCGCGCCGCCGCCGGTGGCGTCGACGCCGCTGCCGCGACGTCACAGTCCAAGCGCGGCCGCTCGAAGAAGGACTCCGGCATCCCGCGCCGCAAGCGGCGCAAGTTGGCAGCCGAGGCGGCCCAGGCCATTGGGACCCCCGCCCCGGCTGCACAGCCGGCGGTTGCCGAACCCCCCGCTCCTGCCGTCGAGCCCGGCGCGTTTGCGGAGAGCGCTCCCGCGCCCCCGGCCCCCGAGGCCGTCGCCGCGCCGGCGCCGGCACCGCCTCCGGTGCCCGTGGTTCCCGCGCCCGCCGACGACCCGTACGTCCAGGAGATCACCTTCGACGAGGAACAGGTCGCGGCATTCGCCGAGGATGCGCTGCCCGAGGTCGTCGTCGCCGCGCCGGGCTGGCCGACCCCAGGCGAGCTCGCATCGAGCTTCGACCCCGACGCGTTCGACCCGCTCCCCTCGGCCGAGCCGTCTCCCCCGGCGCCCGAGCCGGTCGAGGACGTCTACGACGAGGTGATGATCGACGAGGAGCCCGAGCAGCCGACCGAGATCATCGAGATGCCGGCCGTGCACGCCGGCGCCTATGCGGAGCACGACGAGCACGAGGTCGCCGAGTGGGACGGCGACTTCGACCCGGCCACCGGCTGGGGCGAAGATGAGGTCCCCGTGCCGGTCGCCGTGGCCGCCGAGTCCGAGGAATGGTACGACAGCGACGCGACGGTCGGCGGTGGCGGCGGATCATCTGTCGACCAGCCGAATCCCGTCGATCTCGATCAGTTCTGGAGCCACGCGGACATCGAGGAGTCGTGGGCCGACTCGTCCGAGGTCGAGATCCTCTCCGACCTGGTCGACGACGCCTCGGTGCCGGACTGGGTGCACGACGACTCGCCCGCGGCCTGGGAGCCCGACTCGACTGACGAAGCGCCGGCCGCGCCCCAGTCGACGCCCGATGGCTGGACCATCGCGGCACCGACACATGGCAGCCCGGTCGTGCTCGATCTCGCGGGTCTCGCGGCATCCGGTCATGCGCTCGAGCTCGTCATCGAATCGAGCGGCGACGGCAGGGGCGTGCGCCTGCGGTTCGAATCCCCGAGCACGCCGCAATCCCGCGTGGCAGCGGTCGAGGCCGCGCCGGCCTTCGTCGATCCCGTCGAGGTCGGGGAGCCCAACGCCGATGAGGCGGAGGGGCTCGTCGCGGACCTCGAGCCGCAGGCCGAGATGGGCCTCGAGACCAGTCTCGCATTCGAGACCGACGTCGAGGCAGAGGACGAGGCCGAGCTTCCCGCGACCGAGATGGAGGTCCCGGCCGACGCGGTCGCAGCGCCCGTTGTCGAGGACTTCGACGTCCCGTTCCTGACGGGAGGCCTCCCGACCGCCGGCGACGCCAAGATCGTGACGTCGGCCTGGCAAGCCTCGGTCGCGATGCCCGCTCCCGAGCCGGCCGAGGTCGAGATCCACGACCTCCCGGTTGAGGAGGCGCAAGCGGAGGACGCAGTCCACCAGCCGGAACCGCTCCCGGAGGCGACCACCGCCCCGGGGATCCCGGACGTGGAGCTCACCGAAGACCCCGCCACGATCCTCGCCGAGATCCGCGCGCGGCTGGCCGCGCTCGACGGCAGGAGCTGAACGCGCTCACCGCGGGGGTGCCGGTCCGAAGCGAGATCGGCACCGCCCGGTAGGTTTCGCAGTCGTGGCAACGCCCGACGCATCCACCCGGCTGACCGGGATCCTCGGCTGGCCGGTCGAGCATTCGCTCTCCCCGGCGATGCACAACGCGGCGTTCGCTTCGCGTGGCCTCAACTGGGCATACCTGGCGTTCGCCGTCGAGCCGCCGCGGATCGGCGAGGCGGTGCGCGGACTGGCCGCGGCCGGGTGCGCGGGGCTGAACGTGACGATTCCGCACAAGCAGTCGGTGATCGAGTGGTGCTCCGGTGCGTCACCGGCGGTCGAGGCGATCGGCGCCGCGAACACGCTCATTCCCGACGGCGCCGGCGGGTTTCGCGCCGAGAACACCGATGCAGAGGGGTTCCTGCGTGCGCTCGACGAGCGCGGGGCGGGCGAGATGACGGGGGGGCGCGTGCTCCTGATCGGGGCGGGCGGCGCGGGACGGGCGGTCGCGTACGCCGTGCGCTCGCGCGGGGGGACGCTCCTGGTCACGAATCGGACGCCGGAGCGGGCCGCGCAGCTCGGAGAGCCCGTGCCGTTCACCGTCGCGGCGATCAACGACGCCGCGGTCGAGTGCGCCCTCGTGGTGAACGCGACGAGCCTCGGGATGGGCAGCGACGAGGTGCCGCCGGAACTCCCGCTGCGGGGGATCGGGCCGGATCAGGCCGTGAACGACCTGGTGTACCGGCCGGGGGGCACGCCCTGGCTCGCCGCCGCGGCCGCCCGTGGCGCGCGCACGGTCGACGGGCTCGGGATGCTCCTGCACCAGGGCGCGGCCGCATTCGAGCGCTGGACCGGCGTCGATGCCCCGGTGGAGGTCATGCGCGACGCCCTGCTCAGCGCCCGCCGCTGAGCCATCCCGGCTGACGCGTCGGACGGCCCCGCTCCGCCCGCTCGGTTAAGGTTGCGCTAACGGTGCCTGGCACCGGCGGTGAACGCCAGTCCCCATGGACAGCGGGATCCGGCCCTGGTGCCTGGCACCCGCAGCGCGGAAGGCTCGCGGAGCTCCGCTGGCGCAGGGGCGGCGGCTAGGGCGTCGTCGAGGCCGCAGCGGCGCGCGCGCGCGCGTTCGCGCGGGCCTTCGCGGTCAACGCCTCGAACTCCGGGAGCGTCCGGGCGAAGTAATGGCGGTCGGTGCCGTCGTTGCGGGCGACGTAGTAGAGGAACTTGCTCGGACGCGGGTGCGCCGCGGCGCGCAGGCTCGCAAGGCCCGGATTCGAGATCGGCCCCGGAGGCAGCCCCGCGAAGCGGCGCGTGTTGTACGGCGAGTCGCTCTTGAGGTCGGCCGCTGTCAACGGCCGCCAATCCCCCACCGCGTACTGCACCGTCGCATCGATGTCGAGCCGCATCCGGTTGCGCAGCCGGTTGTAGATGACCCCCGCCACCGTCGCCCGCTCCGCCGGCACCACCACCTCGCGCTCGATCATCGACGCGATGATCAGCACGTCATACGGCGTGAGATTGCGCGCCTCGGCGTCCGCCATGTCGACCTTCGCGATGTTCGCCTCGTAAGCGCGGACCTGCTGATCGACGAGGAATTCCTCCGTGGTCTGGGTGCCGATCGTGTACGTCGCCGGGAACAGGAACCCCTCCAGCGAGGTCGGGGCGCTGCGTCCCGAGAGCCGCGCCCCGTCGGGACCGGGCTTCGTGAGTTCCAGGTAGCGCTCGCCGGACAGGTTCGTCTTCTCGTCGAGGAGTCGCGCCATGTCCTCGCGACGCAGCCCCTCCGGGAACGTCAGCGGCGTGGGAGGCGGCACCGTCGACGTCGGCGGCGATGCCGGATCGCGCGCCACCCTCCAGGCGATCGCGCCCCCCGCGATCACCAGCCCGACCACCGCCACGAGCCCAAGGAGCCGTTTGCGCCCCGCCCGACGGCGGTGACGGCGCACGTCGTGACGGTCCCACTGGTCCGGATCGCTCATGTGCGTGCCAGAAACGCCTCGAGCAGCACGCACGCGGCCAGGCTGTCCACGCTGGTCGAGCTACCCGACGCCGCCGCCCGGCGACCCGCCTCGACGGTCGTGAGCCGCTCATCCGCAAGCTCCACCGGGATGCCGGTCCGCAGGCGCAGCCGCTCGGCGAACGCGGCCGCCGCCCGGGCCTGCTCCCCGACCTCGCCGGACAGGTGCCGGGGCTCGCCCACCACGATGAGATCGGGCGCCGCCTCGGCGATCACGCGGTCGAGTTCCGCACGCCCCTCGCGAGTGTCGACCCGGCGGATCGGCGGCAAAGGACGGGCAATCGTGCCAGTCGGGTCGCTGACCGCCACACCGGTCCGGGCCCGGCCGTGGTCGAGCGCGAGGACCTTCAGCCGGTCCGCTCCTCGATCATCGCCTTGGCCGCCTCGAGCGCCTCCGGCAGGCCGGCCGGGTCCTTGCCCCCGGCGCGGGCCATGCCCTCACGGCCGCCACCCCCACCTCCCACCATCGGAGCGACCTGCTTGATGATGTCGCCCGCCGACAGACCCGCGGCGATCGCGGCGGGCGCGAGGTTCGCGACGAGCATCGCCTTGCCGTCGGCGCGCGCACCCAGCACGACGACCGCACCGTCGCCGAGGCGGGCCTTGACCTGGTCGCTCACGGCGAGCAGGTCGTCCATCTCCTCCGCCTCGACCTCGCGGACCAGCATGCTGACGAGGCCCGCGGTGGTCGCCTCGCCTGCCAGGGCCGCAGCGTCCACCCGCCCGCTTCGGGCGCGCTTGAGCTCGCCTTCGAGGTGGCGGATCCGTTCGTCGCGTTCGGCCAGTCGCTCCTGGAGCTCCCGCGCACGGGCCTCGTACCACTCCACCACGGCGGCGCCGGTGATCGCCTCGATCCGCCGGGTACCGGAGCCGATGCCACCCTCGGAGACGATCTTGAACGGCCCGATCTCACCGGTTCGGGACACGTGTGTGCCGCCGCAGAGCTCCTTGGAGAACTCCCCCGCCGCAACGACCCGGACCTCGTCGCCGTACTTCTCGCCGAAGAGGCCGATGGCGCCGAGCGCGTCCGCCTCGGCCCGCGGCATCACGCGCCACGACACGGGTGTGTCCTCCACGACCCGATCGTTGACCATCGACTCGATGCGGGCGCGCTGGTCATCGCTCATGCGCTCCTTGAGCGTGAAGTCGAACCGGAGCTTGTCGGGCCCGACATACGACCCGGCCTGGCGTGTCGTGGTGCCGAAGACGTCCCGGAGCGCCCAGTGGAGCACGTGTGTGGCGGTGTGGTTGGCCTGCGTCTGCCGGCGGGTGGGGGCGTCGACGATCGCGTCGACCTCGTCGCCGTCGTCGATCTGACCGTCGACGCGAAGCCGGATCACCTGGTCGTCGCCGACGCGGTAGATCTCCATCACGGCTCCGGTGCCGTTCGGGCCGACGATGCGCCCCGAGTCGGACACCTGGCCGCCGCCCTGGGCGTAGAACGGGGAGCGGGCCAGCTTGACGAGCGCCTCGCCTCCCTCCATGGGCTGCGCGGCGGTGACGGTCGTGGTGACCGACCAGTCGTCGTAGCCGACGAACTCGCCGGGGACGCTGCCGACCGCGAGCGTCTCCGCCGCTGCCGCGGCGACGTCCTGATCACGTGCCTGCGCGTCGCGCGAGCGCTCGCGCTGCTCGCCCATGAGGCGCTCGAAACCCGTCGACGTCGACGGCCAGGCCCGCGGCCTCCGCGGCGTCGAGCGTGAGGTCCAGGGGGAAGCCGAACGTGTCGTGCAACCGGAAGGCGTCGTCGCCGGAGACCCGCTCGCCGGAGCGGCCGATGACCTCGTCGAGGAGCCGCTTGCCCTGGGACAGCGTGCGCGCGAACTGCTCCGCCTCGGCGCCGATCACGTCGACCACCTCGGACGAGCGCTCGGTGAGCTCGGGATAGGCGTCGCCCCAGAGCGCCGCGACCTCCCGCGCGAGCTCGGGCATGTCCTCCGGCACGAGGCCGATGCTCGACCCTCGGCCATGGCCCGCCTGATGATGCGCCGCAGGATGTAGTCGCGCCCTTCGTTTCCGGGCCGCACCCCGTCGGTCGTGAGGAACGTCATCGCCCGGCCGTGGTCGGCGAGGACGCGCAGGGCACGGTCGTCCCGGTCGTTCTTGCCGTAGGGGCGGCCGCTCTTGCGCTCGGCCCACTCGATCAGCGGCCAGAACGCGTCGGTCTCGAAGACGGAGTGCACGTCCTGCATCATCGCGGCGATGCGCTCGAGGCCGGCGCCGGTGTCGACGTTCTTGGCCGGCAGGTCGGTGAGCGTCCCGTCGATCGCGCGGTCGTACTGCATGAACACGAGGTTCCAGTACTCGAGGTACCGGTCGGTGCCGGTTGCGGGACCGCCCTCAGGCCCGAACGCGGGGCCGCGGTCCAGGTACAGCTCGGTGTTCGGCCCGCACGGACCGCTCGGACCCAGCCTTCCAGAAGTTCTCGGACTCGCCGAGGGCCTGGATGCGCTCGCGCGGGACGCCGACGTCGACCCAGTGCTCGATCGCCTCGTCGTCGCCGGGACGCCCTGCATGCCCTCGAACACCGTAATCCAGATCTGCTCCGGGTCGAAGCCGAAGACCTCCGTGGACAACTCCCAGCCGAAGCGGATCGCGTCGCGCTTGAAGTAGTCGCCGATCGAGAAGTTGCCGAGCATCTCGAAGAACGTGAGGTGGCGGGCGGTGTGCCCGACCTGGTCGATGTCGAGGGTTCGGAAGCACTTCTGGCAGCTCGTCATGCGCGGGGTGCCGGGGGGCGGGCGGTCCCGAGGAAGTACGCTTGAGCGGCTGCATCCCCGCGATCGTGAGCAGGACCGTGGGGTCGTCCTCGTACGGGATGAGTGGTGCGGATGCGACCGCCAGATGCCCGCGCTCCTCGAAGTATTCGCGGAAGCGCCGCCGGATCTCGTGGGTCGTCATCGGGGATGGAATGCTACCAGCGCCTGCTCACTCCCCTCGGCGTGCCCGGCGCAGCTCATCCTCGAAATCCTTCTCCTGACGCGCGGCGGCGCGGCGTGCCGCCCCGAAGGCGTCGTCGATGTCGTTCCACAGCGCCGTGAGCTCCTGCGGCAGCCGGCGCGGCCATTCACGGGGATCCTTCGCGCCACGCGAGAAGAGCCAGGCGGCGACGAGCGCGCCGACCCCGAGGACCAACTTCTTCATGTGCGGCGCTTCGGGAGGGCCCAGGAGATCTGCGACATGCTGGGGCCGCGACCGCGGTTACGGAGCTCGGGCGGGAGCTCCGGCGGCGTCTCGGACCCATGGCCGTTGCGCGTCGAGTCGATCGGAGCGGCCTCCGCCACGGCCGCGGGAGGCGCCGGTGCCGGGGGCGTCTCCGCGGAGGCCGCGGGAGGGGCTGGTGCCGGGGGCGTCTCCGCGACGGTGTCGGGGCCAGCGGCCCTTCGCGCCCTGAAGGTCGCCAGCGCCTCCTTCGCCGCGGCGGCGAACCCGGACGCCTTCTTGGCGGGCGCGGCGACGGCGTTGGAGATCGAGGTGACGGTCTTCTCGGCGCCCTTCGTGGCGTTGACGGCGGTCACCATGATCTCGTCGACGCGCGACAGCTCGAGGTTGATCCCGTCGACGGTCGTCTGGGCACTCGACAGGATCGGCACGACCTCGTCGGTGACCTCGCGCACGCTGACCGACAGGCGGCCGAACATGCCACCGAGGCGTAAGCAGACATACCCGATGCCGACTCCGGCGATGACGAGAAAGAACGAAAGCGCTCCCCGCAGCACGTCAGCCCACGCGATGTCCACCTCAACCGTTCCCTTCGAAGATGATTCCGGCGCCGATGAGCCTACCGTCCCGGTACAGGGCGGCGGTCTGCCCCGGGGCGACGCCGTCCGCGGGGTCATCCAGGGTGACGCGAAGGCCGTGGGCCGTCGGGCGAGCCTGTCCGCGTAGGGCCCTGCCACGGTATCGCACTCGAACCTCCAGTTGGACCCCCTCAACCGGCTCTTTGAGGGTGTACGGCCGGAGCTCCAACGCCCTCGCCGTGAGCCGTTCGCGCGAACCGACGGTCACCGTGTTGCGTCCCGGCGTCGGTCCGCAGCACGTACATCGGGCCGTCGGCGGCGATGCCAATGCCACGGCGCTGGCCGACGGTGTAGCGCCAGTAGCCGTCATGAGTGCCCACCTGCCGCCCCATCTCGTCCTCGACCGGGCCCGGCGCGGGTCCCATTCCGGCGTTTCGCTCGAGAAACGGCACGTACCCGCCGACCCCGACGAAGCAGACCTCCTGGCTCTCCACGGCGTCCGCGGCCGGCAGCGCCGCCGCCCGGGCGATCGCGCGGACCTCGGTCCTTGGTGAGCTCGCCGAGCGGGAACTCGAGGCGCTCGACCATGTCGCGCTCGAGCATGGCGAGCATGTAGCTCTGGTCCTTGCTCGCGGTCGACGGCTCGGGCGACGGCACCGGACGCGACGCGGGCGTAGTGGCCGGTGGCGAGCCGCCGCGCACCGAGCAGCGCGGCGGCGTCGGCGAGCATCCTGAAGCGCACGTGCCCGTTGCAGGTGACGCACGGGTTGGGGGTGCGGCCGGCCCGGTACCCGGCGATGAAGTCCTCCACCACGCCCGCGCCGGAACGCGCTCGGCGACGTCGATCGTGACATGCGGGATGCCGAGTGCGTGCGCGGTGCGCGGGCGAGCTGCACGGTCTCGGGCGAGCAGCAGGAGCGCTCGGCCGCCGCCGTGGCCGGGTCGTGCCACAGCCGCATGGTCACGCCGACGACGTCGTACCCGGCGTCGCGGAGCAGCAGCGCGGCCACGGCGCTGTCGACACCCCCGCTCATCGCCACGGCCACGCGATCACGGGCAAGCGGCAGCCCAGCCGTGCCGAGCCGATCGGAATACCACCGCTCGAGCGCGCGGGCGACCGCGTCCTCGACGATGTCCGGGCCGTGGCGGCGATCGGCGCCGAGTCCCCCGAGGTCCCGGTCGAGGTCGTCGGCCGACACCCGCAGGGCGTCGCTGAGCGGGGCTCCGGTCACCGCCGCGCAGGCCGCGCTCGCCGCCGCGGTCGCGGCGCCGCACCCGAACGCCTGGAAGCGCGCCTCGGCGACGCGTCCATTGCCGACACGAAGTTGGATGCGCACCAGGTCGCCGCACGCGGCGCTGCCCGACTCGCCGACGGCGTCGGCGTCGGGCATGGCGCCGGCCCCGACGGGCGCCGCCAGATGGCGCATCGCGTGAGACGGGTACGGCGGCACGCGGCGAGGCTACCACGGGACCCTCGCACGACTCGACGCGAGCGTACGCGGACATGCCCCAGCGTGCCGTGGGCGGCAAGTGACTGGGCCTGCATAAGCAGGTGGGTGGCGTGCAAGACGGCGCACCGGGCGACGCCTCGACCTCGCCTCCCGTGTCAATCGTGTTGGCTCAGGTCGCTGATCCGACACGCACACGACAGGGCACCTCGGACGTTAGACCCTTCTCCGCCTCCCCGCAAGCAACCGAGCCGCCGGTGAACGCACCCGGCTCGCGCCAGCGCGGCGCGCGCACGGTCCCGGGCAACAGTTTCGTCGTTCGTGACCACTGTTAAGCCCGGGCACCGTTTCGGCGTCTGTGATGACTGTTCGTCGCCCGGGACGGGTTTGTCCCTGCAAAGAGTCTGTTTTCCCAGGCGTGGCGGGGATCGCTCCCTTCGGAGGTTTCGTGGTTCGTGACGAATGCGTGCCGTTAACGCGCCGGGGCTCCCCGAAGGGAGCCCCAGACGTCCGACATCCGTATCGGACGAGCCTCAACAGATCTTGTTCGGCTTGCCGATCGCAGGTGCCTTCGCGAGCGCCGTCACGGTCGCCTTCGTCGCGCCGTGCGTCACCGCCGTGACCTCCAGCGTCGTCGCGTCGATGGTGTACTCGAACGTCCCACCGCCGTACTGGCCGAGCAGGTCCGTGGCCTTGAGCGAGAATGTCGCCCCGTCCGTGGCCTTGACCGGCGCGGCGAACCGCACGCCCCGGAGCGGGATGACCGGGTCGCCGAGACCGGAGACGGCCTTCGAGGTCGCCGTGCGCGTCCAGCAGGTCGCGCCCGCGGCTTTCGAGTAGAGACCCGTGCGGTTGATGACCAGGTCGACGCTCTTGCCGCCGACCGCCGCCTTGCCGCCCATGACGCGGGCCTTGCCGTCCACGAGCCGCGTCTGACTCGAACCGGTCGCGCCGGCGACGCCGCCGAAGCTCCCGGAGAAGTCGGCTCCGAGACCCGGAACCTTCGCATAGTGGGCGTTCACGCGCCGCGCGAGCGCAATGCCGCCCGGAGCGCCGCTCACCCCGCCCTTGCGGGCCGGGACCTTCAGCGCGTGCGGAACCGCGGCGCGGGCGTCGATCAGCGACTGGGCGATGATGTCCTCGTCCACGAGGCCGCGCCACACGTTCGCAAGCTTGTCGTCGCCCTGGATGACCGCGACCGCCGGGGTGTACTTCACCGAGAACATCGTGGGCAGATCACCGAGGTTCGTCTTCGCGGTGATCCGGTAGACGATGAACTTGGTGTCGCGGAACTTCGTGTTCTGGCGAAGCGTGTTGAGCCGCTTCTGGACGATCTCGTCCTCGGTGATTCCCGGGAGCAGGAACGCGATGACGACCGGGCCGTCACTGCGCAACGAGCTCTTGACGACGGCGGGCGTGTTCTTGCTCGGGGTGACCTGGTCACCGCGCGCCAGACCGCCGCCGTCGGCAGCCTGGACCGTCAGGGGAACCGCCACGAGCGCTCCAGCACCGATGAGCGCCGCGATCGTGCGCCCGCGGGCCGTCCGGACCCCGGCGCGCTTGTCTGCCTGATGAGCAGTGTCGGTGGGGGACACTGTCGAACACCTCCACGTTCGATGACCTACTGCTTCTTCGGCAGCAGGTCCCGTGGGCTTAACACCCGCGGCGGCGGTTCGCTGACCCCGCCAATCGGCGAAAAACCGCTGGTCAGGAGCCGGCGCGCGGCGCGGGCGCCACGCTGCGGACCGACAGCTCGCGCAGCTGGTGCTCGTCGACCTCCGCCGGGGCCCCGGTGAGGGGGTCCTGGCCGGTCGCCGTCTTCGGGAAGGCGATGACGTCACGGATCGACCGCTCCCCCAGCAGGAGCATCACGAGCCGGTCGAAGCCCAGTGCGATCCCCCCGTGCGGGGGCGCGCCGAGCCGCAGGGCGCGGAGCAGGAATCCGAACTTCTCCTCCGCCTCCTCGGCGTCCACCCCGATCGCCGCGAAGGCGGCCTCCTGGACGTCGCGATCGTGAATCCGGATGCTCCCTCCGCCCACCTCGAGGCCGTTCAGCACCACGTCGTACGCCTGGGCGACGACCGCGCCCGGGTCGGTCGAAAGCAGCGGGATGTCCTGGGGACGCGGCGACGTGAAGGGGTGGTGACGGGCGTCCCACCGCTCTTCGTCGGCATTCCACTCCACCAGCGGGAAATCGGTCACCCAGAGCGGGGCCCAGGCGCCGTCCGGCACGAGCCCGAAGCGCTCGGCAAGCCGCACCCGCAGGGTCCCGAGCACCGCGAGCGCCGTTTCCTCGGCATCGGCCACGAGGCAGACGAGGTCGCCGGCGCCCGCGTCGAAGGCATCCGCGAGACCGCCGAGGAACTCGGCCTTGACGGACGCGCGAAGGCCGTCCTCCCCCGCCACCGCCCACACGAGACCCTTCGCGCCGAGCTCCTGCGCCTCGGCCACGAGCCCGTCGAGGTCCTTGCGCGACAGCCCCGCGCCGGCACCGGGAAGGCGGATTCCGCGCACGACCGCACCGCCCGCGACGGCCTTCTCGAAGATCCCGAGACCGGAGGAGGCGGCCTGCGCGGTCCAGTCGACGATCTCGATCCCGAAGCGCGTGTCGGGGCGGTCGGTACCGTACCTGGCCATCGCGTCGGCGAACGCGATGCGCGGGAACGGCGCCACGAGCGTCACACCCGCCTCCTCGGCCTGCGCCACGAGGATCGCCTCGACGAGCCGGAAGATGTCGTCGGGCTGCACGAACGACGCCTCAATGTCGACCTGGGTGAACTCAGGCTGGCGGTCGGCCCGCAGATCCTCGTCGCGGAAGCACCGGACGATCTGGTAGTAGCGCTCCAGCCCACCGACCATCAGGAGCTGCTTGAAGAGCTGCGGCGACTGCGGCAGCGCGTACCACTTGCCCTGCTGAAGACGGCTCGGGACGATGAAGTCGCGGGCGCCCTCCGGGGTGGACCGGATGAGGATCGGGGTCTCCACCTCGAGAAAGCCCTCGGCGT
This sequence comes from uncultured Thermoleophilia bacterium, assembly GCA_963777565.1. Classification (GTDB taxonomy): domain Bacteria; phylum Actinomycetota; class Thermoleophilia; order Miltoncostaeales; family Miltoncostaeaceae; genus CALMEC01. The sequence continues at coordinate 21,397 of CAVZQZ010000001.1, read as the reverse complement.
CGAGCACCCGTCGCGTCGCCCGCGCGATCCGCGCCGCGCAGCTCCAGGGCGCGCAGGCGCCGCGGTCTGCGCGTCTCGATGTAGCGGTAGGTGAGCCGGATCTCCTCGCTCGCCTCCTGGGATTCGTCCTCGACCGAGAACGGCAGCGGGTCGGCCGCCGACAGGAGCTCCACGTCCACGACGCGCAGCTCGACCGCGCCGGTGGCGATGTTCGGGTTGACGTTCTTCGCGTCGCGTGCGGTGACCTTCCCGACGACGCTCACGACATCCTCGTTGTGGAATCGGTGGGCTGCGGCGTGCGCCTCGGGCGCCGCCTCGGGGTCGAACACGAGCTGCACGATGCCGCTGCGGTCGCGCAGGTCGACGAAGATGAGCCCGCCGTGGTCGCGCCGCCGATGCACCCATCCGGCCACCCGCACCGTGCCGCCGGCGTCCGCGGCGCCGACGCAGGTGTGGGTTCTGTACCGGTCGGATCCGATCATCGAAGCGCCTCCGCAAGCTGGTCGAGTGGGACTTCACGCTGGTCGCCGCTGGCCATGTCGCGCACCGTGGCGACCCCGGCGGCGTGCTCGCGGGGCCCGATGATGACCGTGTTACGCGCCCCGAGGCTCGCCGCCTGGCGAAGCATCGCCTTGAGGCCGCGCCCGCGGAGGTCGCTGTCACAGCGGATTCCCGCCGCCCGCAGCTGCCGAAGGAGCGGCATGAGTCGCAGGCGCAGGTCGTCGTCGGGGATCGCGACGTAGCAGTCGAGTACCGGCTCCCCGCCCGCGAGATCGGCCGCCTCGAGCGCGAGCGTGATGCGCTCCACGCCGCTGCCGAAGCCGATCCCAGGAGTGGGCGGGCCGCCGAGTTGCTCCACGAGCCCGTCGTAGCGGCCGCCCCCGCCGATGCCGGACTGCGCGCCCAGCCGGTCGCATGTGAACTCGAACACCGTCTTGGTGTAGTAGTCCAGCCCTCGCACCAGCGCCGGGTCCTCGACGTACGCGATGCCGAGCGCGTCGAGGGCTTGGAGCACCCGTTCGTGGTGGGCCTGTCGCCGCCGGGCTGAGGTGGGCCAGCACCGTCGGCGCCCCCGCCATGATCTCCCGCACGCGCGGTTCCTTCGAGTCGAACAGGCGCAGAGGGTTGTCCCGCAGGCGTTCCCGCTCCTCGGCCGAGAGCCGGTCGGCGTGGGCATCGAGGTAGGCGACGAGCCTCGGGCGGTAGTCGGTCCGCGTGTCGGGGTCGCCCATGCTCGAGATCTTGAGCGTCACGCCGGGAACGCCGAGCCGTCCGTAGACGTCGGCCAGCACGCAGATGACCTCGGCGTCCAGCAGCGGGTCGTCGCTGCCGATCGCCTCGATGCCGATCTGTGTGTGCTCCCGGTACCGGCCCGCCTGCGGAGCCTCGTAGCGGAACATCGGCGCGAGGTACCAGAGCTTCACGGGCAGCTGCTGCTTGTGCATCCCGTGCTCGACGAACGCCCGCACCACGGGCGCCGTGCCCTCCGGCCGGAGCGTCAGCGACCGGCCGCTGCCGTCGACGAAGGTGTACATCTCCTTGCGCACGATGTCGGTGCTCTCCCCCACGCCGCGGGAGAACACCTCCGTCTCCTCGAAGGTCGGCGTCTGGATCCGCCCGTAGCCGTAGGCCTCGAACACCTCGCGTGCGGTGCTCGTGACCCGTTCGCGCAGGCGGGCCTCCGCGGGGAGGATGTCGCGTGTTCCGCGTGGTGGCATGCGGTGGGAGGCGCCTCAGCCGCCGGCGCGCCGGCGCTCCCAGCGTCGCAGCCGCCAGCGATAGAACCAGCGGTCGAACAGGTATCCGAAGCCGAGCAGGAACACGAACATGATCGCGACGAGCACCAGGTTCGACCCCGAGGAGCCGCCGCTCAGCGAGAGGATCAGATAGAAGACCGCCGACGCCATCAACGACCGGAACAGGACGCTGCGCGCGCTCGGCGCCACCGGCGCGCCGGGCGGCAGCTTCTTCGTCGTCTTGCCGTCCCCGCCCTCGGCGAGCTTCGCTTCGTGCCGGGGGTTCTTCACGGGTGGTGGGCCGGCGGTCGGCCGTCGGCGACGCTTGCTGGCGATGTCGGTTACCTCCTCGGCTGATGGCGCCGCAGCGACGTGAGCTGGGCTTCGAGCAGTTGCCCCGGCCGGAACCGTGCGAGCCGGAGGGCGCTCGGGCTCGGCCCACGCAGCGCGGCTGCCGGGATGAGCCCGACCAGCTCGCTGTCGCCGACCTCGACGCCCAGACGCTCCGCCTCCCGGCGAACGGCCGCGAGGGCCACCGCCGGCGGGGTGCGGCGGAAGTCTTCCAGGTTCATCGACACCTGGGCAACACCGGCGTCGGGCAGGTACAGGCCGAGGGCGCGCAGGCCGGGCGGGCCACCCCCGGCTTCCCGCACCCGGGCTGCGATTGCCCTCGCCTCGTCGAGGGTCGCGCCGGGCAGCCACACGTTCCAGGCGATGAGGGGCTCGCGCGCCCCGACCATGACGGCCCCGGCGGTCGCGTGGATCCGTCGCGGCCCGTCGTCCGGGACGAGTTCGCCGTCTTCGACGGCGCGGGTGAGCTCGTCGAGCCCGCCGCGGCGGAAATCGTGCGGACGGGTCCGCTCCGGGCTGGTGGCGATCGCGCCGTACCGGAATACGGGCAGCGCGAGCTCGGCGCCGATGCGTTGCGCGATGCCCACGGCGAGCTCGGACGCCATGGGCAGCTCGTCGGGGGTGAGCGCGACGACCGGCACGATGTCGAGCGCCCCGATGCGCGGGTGCGCCCCGCGGTGGCGGCGCAGGTCGATGCGCTCCATGGCCTCGCCCGCCAGCGCGACCATGGCGTCCTGCAGAGCCAGGGGGTCGCCCGCCACGGTCAAGACGCTGCGGTTGTGGTCGGCGTCGGAATGCACGTCGAGCACCCGCAGGCCCGGGAGGCTGACGGCGTCGACGAGGGCGGCAACCGTGGCCTCGTCCCGCCCCTCGCTGACGTTCGGGATCGCCACCGCGACGGGCCGCGCGGGGGCAGGCGGGAGCGGCTCGCGGTCGAGCAGTACCTGGGCTCCGTTCTGACCGGTGCCGCTATCGTTCACCGGTCACCACCGTGCAGACGCTTCTTCGCCTACTCTCATTCCTCCGACCATACCGCGCGCAGGTGGTCGTCACCGCACTGTCCGCGGCCGGATTGATGGTCTGCACGGCCACGATCCCGTATCTGACGCGTCTCATCATCGACGACGTGCTGACCAACGGGCAGCGGGACCTCCTGGTGCCGCTCGTCTGCGCCGTCGTCGGCGTGGGCTTCATTCGCATGGTGCTCGCGGCGATCCGCCGCCTGGTGAGCGGCCGGGTCAGCCTGGGCGTCGAGTACGACCTGCGGGGCCGCATGTTCGCCCACATGCAACGGCTGTCGTTCGGCTACTTCGACCGCATGCCGGTCGGGCAGCTCATGTCCCGGGCCACGAACGACCTGCAAACCGTGCGGTTCTTCCTGGGCTACGGGTTGATCTTCCTCTTCATGAACGTATTCGGCCTGGTGCTCTACACCGCCCTGCTCATGCTGATCGACCCCACGCTGACGGCGCTCGCCCTGCTCATGGCCCCCGCGCTTGTGGCGGTGGCATGGCGATAGAGCAGGCGCACCCAGCCGGTCCTGGTCGACGTCCAGCAGAAGATCGGCGAGGTCACTCAGGCGGCGGAGGAGAGCATCGTCGGAATCCGGGTGATCAAGGCGTTCGGCCAGGAGGCGAGCCAGAGCGCGAAGTTCGCCGCGACGTCCCATCGGGCGTTCGAGCGGGCCGTCAAAGCCAACCGGATGCAGGCGTTCTACCTCTCGCTGATGGGATTCCTGCCCACCCTCGGCCTCGCGGCGGTGGTGATTCTCGGCGGCATCCGCACGATCGACGGGCAGCTGTCGCTCGGCCAGTTCGTCCAGTTCTACCAGTACCTCCTCGCGTTGGTGTTCCCCCTTCCGGTCGATCGGGTCGCTCGTCGGGACCGCCCAGCGAGCGACGGCAAGCGGCGAGCGCATCTTCGAAGTGCTCGACACCGAACCCGAACTCGCCGAGCGCCCCGACCCGCTCCCTCTCCCCGCCGGGGGCGGCAACGTGCAGTTCGAGGCTGTCGAGTTCGCCCACGGCGACGACGCCCAGCCCGTGCTCTCGGGGATCGACCTCGACGTCGCAGCCGGACGGATCGTCGCGCTCATCGGCCCGACCGGCTCCGGGAAGACGACGCTCACGCAGCTCATCCCGCGCTACTACGACCCGACCGCCGGCCGGGTCCTCATGGACGGCGTCGACGTCCGCGACCTGGCCCTCGACGAGCTGCGCCGCGCCGTGGGGGTGGTCGCCCAGGAGCCGTTCCTGTTCTCGACCACGGTCCGCGACAACATCGCCTACGGACTCCCCGACGCCAGCGACGAGCAGGTGCGCCAGGCCGCGCGCCTCGCCCAGGCCGACGGATTCATCGAGGAACTCCCCGACGGCTACGACACCGTGATCGGCGAGCGCGGGCTACACGCTCTCAGGCGGCCAGCGGCAGCGGGTGGCCATCGCCCGTGCCGTCATCACCGACCCACGGGTGCTGATCCTCGACGAGGCCACCGCGTCGGTCGACGCCTCGACCGAACGTGAGATCCAGGACGCGCTCCGTGCCGCCATGGAAGGGCGCACCACGTTCATCATCGCCCACCGGCTGTCCACCATCGCGCTCGCCGACGAGATCCTCGTGCTCGAGGGAGGCCGTATCGCGGCCAGGGGCGGGCACGACGCCCTCTACGCCTCGAGCGACGTCTATCGGGAGATCCACGACCGCGGCCTCGCGCGCCCGGCGCTGGCGGTGGGCACGTGAGCATCGGCCGCCCACCCGGTCACGGCCCGTCGTCGGCCGTGCTCGGCGCGCTCGTCGACCGCGACGGGCGGTCGGGCCGCGTGCCCACGAAGAAGCTCCGCAAGCTCCTGCCCTACCTGCGCCCGTACCGCTGGCGCATCGCCGCGACGCTCGCCCTGATGGTTCTGGTGACGGGCGCCGGGCTCGCGGCCCCGGCGCTCGCGCAGGTCGCCATCGACGACGGCATCGAGAAGAGCGACAAGACGGTCCTGGTCGTCGCCGTGCTGCTCCTCGTCGGCGCGGGACTCGTGGGGTGGCTCGCCGGCTACGGGCAGACCTATCTGTCGAGCTGGATCGGCGAGCGGATCCTCCTCGACCTGCGCACAGACGTCTTCTCGCCACCTCATGCGGCTGTCGAGCTCGGCCATCACGAGCGCACTCCCGACGGGGGTGACGGTCAGCCGCCTCACGAGCGACATCGAGGCGCTCGCCAGCTGGTCACCGACGGCGTCACCTCCCTCGTCGTCAAGGGCCTCACGTTCATCGGGGTGATCGTCGATCCTGTTCAGCTACGACTGGCGAGCTGGCGCTCGTGGCGTTCGCGATCTTCCCGTTCCTGGCGGTGGCCACCGCGGTGTTCCGCGTCTACGTCGGCGAGCGCGTACCGCCGCACCCGCGAGAGGGTCGCCGAACGTCCTCGCCACCCTTCAGGAGACCATCTCCGGCATCCGCGTCGTCCAGGGCTTCGGGCGCCAGGAGCCGGCCGAGCGCGAGCTTCCGCGCGGTCAACGACGAGTACCGCGAGGCCAACATGCGGACGATCCGGATCTCGGGCGTCTACTTCCCGGGCGTCGAGTTCCTCGCCGCGGCATCGGCACGGCGCTCATCCTGCTACTTCGGCGGCTGCGATGGTGCTCGACGGCGACCTGACCGTCGGCGTGATGGTGGCGTTCCTCGGCTACCTGTCGTGCTTCTTCGACCCGATCCAGCAGCTCTCGCAGCTCTACAGCACCTTCCAGTCGGCCATGGCCGCCCTCGAGAAGATCTTCGGCGTCCTCGACACGCGAGCCCGAGATGGTCGACCGGCCCGGCGCCGCCGATCTGCCGTCGCTGCGTGGCGACATCGAGCTTCGCGGCGTCACGTTCGCCTACATCGACGAGCCGGTGCTGCACGACGTCGACCTGCATGATCGGCGCAGGCGAGACCGTCGCGCTCGTCGGGCCGACCGGGGCCGGCAAGTCGACCCTGGCGAAGCTGATCGCGCGCTTCTACGACCCGGACGCCGGCGCCGTGCTCATCGACGGGCATGACCTGCGCGACGTCACGCAGGCCTCGCTGCGCGCGCAGCTCGGCGATCGTCCCGCAGGAGGGGCACCTGTTCGCGGGCACCGTCGCCGAGAACCTGCGCGTTCGGCACGCCGGACGCCACCGACGCCGACCTGCGCGCCGCCTGCGACGCCGTCGGGGCGCTCGAGTTCATCGAGGCGCTCCCCGACGGGCTTCGACACGCAGATCGAGGAGCGCGGATCGCGCCTGTCGGCCGGTCAGCGCCAGCTCCTCGCCTTCGCTCGTGCGCTGATCGCCGACCCGCGGCTCCTGATCCTCGACGAGGCCACCTCGTCGGTCGACCTGCGCACCGAGGCGAAGCATCGAGCAGGCGCTGGCCACGCTGCTGGCCGGACGCACCGCGATCGTCATCGCCCACCGCCTCTCCACGATCCGCGACGCCGACCGCATCGTCGTGGTCGAGGACGGACGCATCACGGAGCAGGGCAGCCACGACGAGCTGCTGAGAGCCGGCGGCCGCTACGCGATGCTCTCCGACGACTGGGAGCAGTCCGCCGCCTGAGGCGGCCCCCTTGGTGGCCCGTCGTCGCCGCTGGGGCAAACGGGTCGGTGTGCTAGCCTCACCGGTCGCGAAGGGGCCCCGGTGGGGGATCGTCTAGCGGTAGGACGCCGGGTTCTGGCCCCGGTAGCGGGGGTTCGAATCCTCCTCCCCCAACTCGACTCCCGAGCGGTCACAATCAAGCGGTCCGTCCAGGGCGCATTCGTCTAGGGGCCTAGGACGCCGGCCTCTCACGCCGGTAACACGGGTTCGAATCCCGTATGCGCTATCCGAGGGGCTCTGCGCCGTCGCAGAGCCCTTCCCGCATCCCGGTCTCGGCGGCGGTCCGGTAGGGTCCACGGTGCGTCGAGCAGTTGCCGAGCGGATCTGAGGAGGCCGTAACGGCGGGACACGCAACCGCAGGAGGCGAACCGCATTTCGTCGGCCGGGATGCCGAGCTGGTCGCCGCACTACGGGCCGTCGCGGATCGGCCGGGGCTCCTCATCGTGGTCGCCCCGCCGTGGACGGGATCGACGCGGTTCGGAGCAGAGCTCGCCGCGGCGCTCGAAGCCGACGGCGACGCGCGGGTCAGGCTGCGCGGCGGCGGGCCGCTCGCCGACCGGCTCGGGGCAGGGCTGACGGCAGCCGGACTTCGCGCCGACCCGGTCAAGTCGGCTGAGCTACATCCGTTCGTGGCGCTCCTCGACGACATCGACGACGCCTTCGACCTGGCCTGGGAGATCGGCGAGGGGCTCGTCGGCTCCCCCGGCCTGCTGATCGGGTGCATGCGGGAGATCCCGATCGGACCCGCATTCGTCGAGCTCGCGCAGCTCGACGACGAGGCGGCGCAGGCACTCCTCGACGACGTCGCCCCGACGCTGGGCGACATCATGGTGGGACGGCTCCTTGCGCTCGGGGCGGGACGGCCCGGCGTGCTGATTCCGCTCGCGCGGGCCAACCGCGCACCGGGGTCCGACGACACGCCCCTGCGGCTGCCGCCGGGACTCGTCCGCGCGATGCAGCCGACGGTCGACGCGATCCACGCCACGCAGATCGACGTCGCGCGGTGGGCATCCGTCCTCGGTCCCGTGTTCGAGCCGTCGCATCTCGTCCGGCTCACCGGGCGCAGCGAGGACGGCTTCGCGCCGATCCTGGATGGGCTCGCCACGGCCGGCATCCTCGAGGAGCTCCCAGGCCCCGGACCCCTCCGCATGCGGTTCATCGACCCCCTCGTCGCGGAAGTGCTTCGCCAGGCGACGCCGCCGAGCGAGCTCCGCCGGCGCAACGCCGCGGTGCTCGGCGCCCGCCGGGCCCGCGGTGACGACGCTGCCGACCTCGTTCAGTACGCCATCGGCAGCTTCGACCCGCACGAGGTGGTGGCACTGTCGCTGCGGGCCGCGGCCGTTGCACGTGAGCGCGGGGAGCCCGCGCGCGCACTCGCGCACGCCGACCGGGCACTCGCCTGGTGCGACCGGCGCTGGCCCGAGGGCGAGCAGCTCGAGGCGCTCCTTGAGCGCGGGCTCGCGCTCGCGACGATGGCCCAGTGGGAGGAGGCCACGCAGACCCTCCGAGACGTCATCCGGCGCCAGCGCAAGGCCGGTAACGAGGGCGCGGCGATCCGCGCCGCGACGGAATGGGCCCGGGTGCGGTGGTACGCGGGGCACCGGCAGGAGGCGTTCGAGGTTATCCACGCGAACGTGTCGGGCAGCGACCGCCCGCTTGCCGAGCGGGCACAGGCGCTCACCCAGGCGGCGATGTTCGCCGCCCACGCCGGCCGCCACTCGGAGGCGCTCGTGTGGGCGACCCGCGCCCAGGACGAGGCCACGGCGGTCGGGGATGTCCTCACCGCGATCCGGGCGCTCAACGCGATCGGGTTGGCGAGCGTCCGCTCCACCGCGAGCCCCGACGGGCTCACGTACTTCCGCGAGGGACTCGAGCAGGCGCGCGCAGCCGGCCTGTGGCGGCAGGTCGCGGTGACGATGAACAACGAGAGCGTGTGCCTCCTCATGCTGGGATTCGTCCAGCAGGCGGCCGACCGGGCGCGGGAGGGCCTCGACGTCGTGGAGGCCCACGACGTCGCGGAGGTCGACGCGCCGCTGACGCACAACCTCGCCGAGGCGCTCACCGGACTGGGCCGGCTCTACGAGGCCCGCCAGGTCGCGCTGCGGTCCCTGGCCGCCTTTGAAGCCCTCGGATCCCGGTCGCTCGCCCATCTTGACGGCCTGATCGCCTGGATCGACTTCTGCCAGGGCAAGGTCCCCGAGGCGCTGGAGGCATTCAGGAAGATCACGGCCGACGCCGATCCGGGCATGCCAATCGACCACCTCGGTCCGCTCTCGGCGTTCCACGCATATGCCGCCCAGGCGGCGGACCAGATCGACGAGGCCCGCGAGGTGGCGCGCACAGCCGTCGGGCTGTGGCGGAAGACCGAGGACCGCGTCGAGTCGCTCGGACTGCTCGGTGCGGCCTGCCAGGTATTGCCGTCGAAAGAGGCCAAGCCGCTTCGGGCGGAGCTTGTCGTGGCAGCTCGCGCCGGCGCCCCCCTTGCTCAGGCGCTTGTGCCGTACACCGAAGGGTGGGCCGGCGGCTCCCCAGCCGCGAAGACCGAGCGCTTCCGCGCGGCCTCCACCCGGTTCAGCGAAACGGGACTGCGCTGGTGGGCGGCACGCGCCCTCATGCTGGCGGGCGAGGTGGGCGGCAACCAACCCGAGGCGATCGACGACCTGCTCGAGGCCCGCCGTCGATTCCGCGAGATGGAGGCGCCCGGGTGGCGATCCCAATGCGAGGCGATGCTCCGCGCGCGCGGCCATCGCTTCGTCATGCCATCTCGACGGCGCGATACCGGAGGCCTCTCCGAGCGTGAGGTGGAGGTACTCGAACAGCTCGCGCTCGGTCTGACGAACCGCGAGATCGGTCACCGGCTCTACATCAGCGAGAAGACCGTCGGACGACACCTCGAGCGGATCTTCGCGAAGCTCGGGGTGACGAGCCGCACCGCAGCCGTGAGCGCAGCGCAGGAGTTGGGGATCGTCGAGGTGGACGATCAGGTGGTGACGACGACCCCCTGAGGCTCCGGTCCGTTGAGGCATGTCCGGAGCGCCATCGTCGCCACCACGGCATAGATCACAGCCCCGACGACGATCGCCTGGCGAACTCCGACGGTCTCGCCGACGATACCGCCGATAAATGCACCAAGCGCGATCGAGCCGCTGGCGACGAGCCGATAGCTCACGGTCACGCGGCCGAGGAGCTCGGAGGGAACCGTTCGCTGCCTGAGACTGGCGCTCGAGATGATGATGAGGACGATGCCGAAGCCGACGAGCCCATCTCCGACGGTGGTCAGGATGTACCAGGTCGCCGAGGTCGAGATGCTGACGAGGCTGATCCCCACCGTCGTGACCGCGAGACCAACGAGGATCGGCCGCGCAATGCCCATCCGCGGCGCAAGCCGAGGCGTGATCGCCGCGGCGAGGACACCGCCGACCCCGTTGGACGCGTAGACGATGCCCGCCTGCCAGCCGTGCAGGCCGAGCGTCTGCTGGAGGAAGATCGCCATCATTCCGATGACGAACCCGCTCCCCACATTGCTCGCACCGACGGTCAGGGTCAGCGCCCGGACGAAGGGATTGCGTGCGGTGGCTCGGACGCCTGCACGCATCGCGGATCCCATCCCCTCCCGGACCACGCCGAACCGCTCCCGCTCGACCCAGACGAGCCAGAGCGTTCCCGCCGAGAACGCGAACGTGAGGGCGTCAAGTCCGATCGCGTCGGACGCGCCCACGGTGGCGATGAGGAGGCCCGCCGTCACCGGGGCAAGGATGGTGGCCAGGCCCTCGGTGAGCGACAGGCGCGAGTTTGCGCGAACGATCCCCTTCTGAGGCACGAGATCCGGCAGGAATGCCTGGGCCGACGCCTCGAAGAGGATTCGGGCCATCCCCGCCAGGAACCCCACGACCATGACCAGGCCGAGACTCGGACCGAAACCGGCGAGGACGGCAATCGGGATGCTGCCCAGCAACACCATGCGGATCAGGTCGGCCTCGATCATCGAGCGCTTGCGCGACCGCCGATCGGCCCACGCACCGAGTGGAAGCGCGAACAGCAGGGCGGGCACGTACACCAGCGCCTCGAGCGACCCGACCGCAAACGGCGAGCCCGTCTCCTGTGCAACGAGCCACGGAAGCGCGAGGACGGTGATCTCGTCACCGAACTGCGAAGCCGCACGGCCTGCCCAGAACAGCCCGAAGCCTCGTCGCCTCACGCCCGACACGAGAGGAGCCTACGTAACCCCCGAGACGGCGCTGTCGGCGGCAACCGGGACCGGCTTCGGGTTCGGAGTGGCCGGGCTCGCCTCATGGTCGCCGGGAAGGTCCGGAATCGGCGCGCCCTGAGGCGGCGTGCTCGGCACCACCGGCACGGGCTCGGGCGGCACGACAAAGGTCTCCTCGTCGAGACGGACATCCAGGTACTTCGCAGCACGCGACCATTCATCGGAGAAGTCGGTGATCGTGCTGAACGTGTAGCTGGTCGCGTCCGCCGCGACGATGCTGCGAAGTGCCTGCACGACCTGCGGGTCGAACAGGTGGCCGTCCTCCTCGAAGACCCGAAGGGCCTCGCCCGCCGGCCGGCCAGGGCGGTACGGCCGGTCCGAGGTGAGCGCTTCGAATGTGTCGGCCACCCCCAGGATGCGTGCTCCCAGCGGCAGGTCCTCACCGCACGTCCCCTCAGGGTAACCGGAGCCGTCGAGGCGCTCGTGGTGGGCGTAGATCATCCGCACCAGGTCGCCGAACCCGGGAATGCCCTGCACTGCTTCTGCGGAGAGACGGGCGTGGCGCTGCATGACCCTGCGCTCCTGATCCGTCAACCGACCCGGTTTGAGCAGGATCTCGTCAGGGACGCCAACCTTGCCGACGTCGTGCAGCAGGCCGGCGAGGTGCACACGGCTCTGGTCTTCCTGGTTCAGTCCCATCTGCAACGCGATGTCGCGCGAGTATGCCGCCACGCGGGCCGAATGGGAGGCGGTCTCCGGGTCCTTCATCTCCAGCAGTCGCGCGAAGGACACGAAGATCGCCCGGAAGAACTCGTCCTTGAGTTCCTGCGACTCGAGCTGCCTTCGCGTGGCGTTCAGGAAGAGCCACAGGCCGGTGACGCCGACGCTGGCGACGACGACGGGAAGGAGCCTGGTCCACCCTGGAAGCAGCATGCCGATCTCCACGAGGGTGACCACGAGGAACCCAGACGCGAAGTCGTACTTCGCGACAGGCAGCGCCTCCTCGCGAAGGCTCTGCCAGAAGGGGTTGCCGAATGCCAGTCGTGACCAGGAATCGATCACGGCAGAGTGGAGGATGATCTGCACCGCGACGGCGATCAGCGCCGCGGCGAACCAGCCTGCGGCCGCGGATGACGGTGTGTCGGCATTCAGCGCATCGCGGAGGAACGCCAGCAGGCCTGCGGCCGCGCCCGCTGGGAGCCCGAACGCGCAGATGTTCCAGGCACGTGAGACATTTCCGAGCCGACCGCGGGGGATTCCCCCGACGATGGTCCCGACGAGCATTGCCATGGCGGGGTCGAGGGTGAGGACCGCGAAGATCAGGGGGATATCCGACAGCGAGACGGTCGTGATCTTCGAGAGCCGCCACCGTGCCATTTGCGTCGCGACCGCGATCACGCCGAGAACGAGCGCGGGCAACAGGTCGTCCGTCTCGCCCCGCGCGATAAGAAGGGCGTTGACGGCCAGGGTCGCGGTTGCGCACGCATAGGCGCACACCCGGGCGAACAGTGGGATTGTCGTCGTCCGTGACACTGAAAGGGCCTCGATTACCTATATCGGCAACCGAGGCCCAGACCTGAAAAAAGCTATTCCCGCCGGTGTGCACCCGACGGAATCAGTATGAAGTTAGACAGCGCGCGCCATGGTGGAAGCCTCCTTCGCGTTCGGTTCCCCAGTGGGGAGAAACCTATGAGCGACGAGCCACCCCGTGCTTGGGGCGAATACCCCAATCAGGCCCCATCCGACGGGCTTTTTCTTTGGACAAACGAAGGAAATTCCGTGAAAAAGTCATAGATGACGGATGAGGGCGGTCCAGGGTGAAGCGCACCTCATGGGGCACGCGAGACCCTGACCGCGACGTCCCCCGCCAAGCCGGCGTTCGCGATGACGAGGGCGCGATTCGCCGCGAGGGTGCGACCCCCGCTGCGCTCGTGCAGCGTCGCCAAGACGAACGGGGTGACCGCCTGCCCGAGAACCCCCTGGCGCTGCGCCTCGGCGAGCGCCTCCTCGATGAGCGGCTCGACGTCATCGAAGGACACGTCGGGTGGGCGGGCGAGCATGAGCCCTGCCCCGCCCAACGCCCAGTGCGCGAGCGCGACGCCTGCGGCCTCACCGGCCGACTCGACCCGGGCCGCAACGGGGGGCCCGCCGTGCGCCGAGTAGAACAGCGGCAGCGTGTCGGTGCGCCAGCCGATGACCGGCACCCCCATCGTCTCGAGCACTTCGCATGTCGCGGGCACGTCCAACAGCGACTTGATGCCCGCGCTCACGACCAGCGCCGGCGTGCGGGCGAGTTCGCCCAGGTCCGCCGAGACGTCCGGCGGATCCGGGTAGCCGCGGTGGACGCCGCCGAGACCGCCGGTTCCCATCACGCGGATACCGACGGCACGGCACACCGCGAGCGTCCCCCCCACCGTCGTGGCGCCAAGCGCCCCTTGCACCGCGCAGACCGCGAGATCCCTCGGCCCCAGCTTTCGGGCTGAGGGCCCCGCGGTCCCGAAGCGCTCGACCTCGGCCTCCGTGAGCCCGACGCGCACGACGCCGTCCGCCACGCCGATCGTGGCCGGCACGGCACCCGCCGCTCGCACGGCCATCTCCGACGCCGCACCCACGGCGGCCCCCTCGGGGTGTGGGAAGCCGTGCGCGACGAGGGTCGTCTCGAGGGCGACGACGGACCCGCCCCCATCGAGCGCCTCCTGGACCTCCGGCGCGATCCTGATGAGCTCGTTCACGGCATCGCCCCGACCGTCGCGACGCACTCGGCGGCTGCGGCGAGGCCCCGTTCGGCGGCGTCGCTCGCGGAGTCGCCGAGCAGGAAGCCCGCCGCGAAGGCGTCACCGGCGCCGGTCGTGTCGACCACGGTGGCGGGGACTGCGAGCAGGACCTCCCGCCCACCCGGCCACCGCACCTCACACCCCTCGGATCCGCGCTTGATCACCAGCACCGGCGCCTGCGGCTGCTCCCCCATCACCTCGAGCTCCTTCTCGTTCGCGAACACCACGTCGGGGGCGATCACGGCGAGGCGCTCACGGAACGCCGGCGGCCCGAAGTCGCGGATCGCGCTCCACGACGAGAGGTCGACGCTGACCCTCGCCCCCGCCGCACGAGCTTCCCGGGCGGCGCGGCGCGCCGCGCCGTCGATCGGCGAGCGCAAGAGGCTGTAGCCCGACAGGTGCAGCCGGTCGCAGCCGCTGAACCACGCCGCGGTGAGATCCTCGGCGCGCAGCTCGGTCGCGACGCCGCGGTCGGTGGCCATCGTGCGCTCCCCCTCGCCGTCGACGAGTGCGACCACCGTGCCCGTGCCCGCCGGGACCCTGGGGCCGGAGAGCGCCACGCCCCTGCGCTCGAGCTCACCGGCGACGAGCATGCCGGCCGCATCGCCCGAGCGCACGCCGACGAACCGGGCCGTGCCGCCGAGGTGCGCGACCCAGGCCGCCACGTTCGCGGCCTGGCCGCCCGGGCCGATCAGGGTCTCGGCCGGGGCGTCCCCCCCGCGTGCGAGCGGCGCTCGCAGCCGCACGATCACGTCCAGCAGCAGGTCGCCGAGGGTGCAGATCACCACCCGGCGATCCTCTCACCTGCCGCCACCGGTAATGACCGCCCGCCGATATCGTCCACTCGATGCGGCTCTACGTGCACCGATGGGGCGGGTCGACCGGGCGCCCGGTCATCTGCCTGCACGGGGTCATGGGCCACGGCGGACGCTTCCGGCGCCTCGCGGAGACGGCCCTCGCCGCGCGCGAGGTGCTCGCCTTCGACCTGCGCGGCCACGGCCGCTCGTCGTGGGATCCGCCCTGGAACCTCGACACGTATCTCGACGACGTCCGCGAGAGCCTCGCCGCCGAGGTCGACGGCGAGATCGATCTCGTGGGCTTCAGCTTCGGCGGGCGCCTCGCGCTCGAGCTTGCGGCGTCCGACCCCGAGCGCACCCGGCGCCTCGTGCTCCTCGACCCGGCGATTCAGATGACGCCCGGCGTGGCCGGACGCTTCGCCGACGAGACCCGCCAGGACGTCTCGTTCGCGACCGCCGACGAGGCGATCGACGCCCGGCTCGCGATGCTCGCCCACACGCCCAGGCCGATGCTCGAAGACGACATGTCCGAGGCGCTCGAGCAGGGCGAGGACGGACGCCTCCGGTATCGGGTCTCCCGAAGCGCCGTCGTGGCGGCCTACGGCGAGATGTCCCGCACGCCGGCCCTGCCCACCGGGTGCGCGACGCTCCTGGTGCGCGCCGAGAACGGGATCGTCGACGACCGGCAGGAGGAGCTCCTGCGCGGCGCCCTGGGTGCCAACCTGACGGTGACGCGCGTGCCCGGGAGCCACTCGGTCATGTGGGACGCGCTCGCGGAGACGGGTGCCGCCGTCGCCGCGCACCTGAATTGACACGCTCAAATCGAAACGGTGCATTACGCCGGGGGACAGCCGGGCGCGGCTGTGATCCGCGTCGCCGATCGGTACGCTCCCGGCATGCGGGTCGGCGTCCTCACCGGCGGCGGTGACTGTCCCGGGCTCAACGCCGTCATCAGAGCGGTCGTCCGCGTCGGGCGGGCGCGGTACGGGCACGAGCACCTGGGACTGCGACACGGATGGCGCGGCCTCCTCGAGCGGACGACCACGCCGCTCGACCTCGACGCCGTGAGCGGCATCCTCCCCCGGGGCGGCACGATCCTCGGCACGTCGCGCACCAACCCGTTCAAGGACGACGACGGCGGCGCCCGCTGCGCCGCGAGCTTCCTCGAGCTCGGCCTCGACGCGCTCGTCGCGATCGGCGGTGAGGACACGCTCGGCGTCGCGGCCAAGCTGACCGCCCAGTTCGACGTCCCCTGCGTCGGGGTGCCGAAGACCATCGACAACGACCTCGACGGCACCGACTACACCTTCGGGTTCTCTACCGCCGTCCAGATCGCGACCGACGCGATCGACCGGCTCCACACCACGGCGGAGTCGCACGACCGGGTGATCGTGGTGGAGGTGATGGGACGCCACGTCGGATGGATCGCCACCTACGCCGGCATCGCCGGCGGGGCCGACGCGATCCTCATCCCGGAGGTGCCGAAGAGCCTCGACGAGGTGTGCTCGGCGATCGAGTCGCGGCACGCCCGCGGAAAGAACTTCTCGATCGTGGTGGTGAGCGAGGGGTTCGAGCTCGAGGGCGAGGACGAACAGGGCGAGCTCGACGAGTTCGGCCACAAGCAGCTCGCGAAAGCCGGGATCGGAGAGCGGGTCGCCGACGGCCTCAGGGAGCGCACGGGCTTCGACACGCGGGTCGCGGTGCTCGGCCACATCCAGCGCGGCGGCACGCCGAACGCCTACGACCGGATCCTCGCGACCAGGTTCGGCACCCACGCCGCGGATCTCGTCGGCTCGGGCCGATTCGGCCGGATGGTCGCCCTGCGCGGCGACGACATCGTTGACATCCCGATCGCGGAGGGCGTCGCAAAGCTCAAGACCGTCCCGCCGGGGCGGTTCGCCGTCGCCGAGGCGTTCTTCGGCTGAGGCAGAGCCGATTCGCCCGGCCGTTCACTCGACAGCGGGTTCTACTCGACGAGACAACCCGTCGGCGTCCTTGACACGAAACAGACGCCGTGTTCTGTTTTCACGCAACCACGGGAGGGACGAAATGGGACTCGCCGAGACGAACGACGTCGCGACGCGCCAACTCGCTGCGGTCAACCGGCATGATCCCGACGCGGTCGCGGCGCTCTTCGCGCCGGATGCGAAAATCGACACGCCGTCGACGCCGGACGGCATCGGGCCGGAGGCGATACGCGCCGACTACACGCGTCTGTTCCGGGCATTTCCCGACCTCACGGTCACCGAGCTCGACCGCCTGCACTCGGACGACGGTAACCGTGTCGCGATCCTGTGGACCGCGACCGCGACGCATACCGGGCCGCTCGAGCCTCCCGGTTTCGCCCCCTCGCTCGTTCGGGGCGGAAGCCGCGGCATGACGCACACCGAGGTGAGGGACGGGGAGGTCGTCAGCTTCCGGCTCTACTACGACCTCACCGATCTCGGGCGACAGATCGGCGCGGTCCCGCCGGAGGGGGCCTTCGCGGAGCGCGTCGGCGTGCGAATGCAGCGAATGAAGGCGTCCGGCATGCGCCGCAAGAACCGGCGGTAGCGCCTTCGCGTCGTCGCCGGGACGCAATGTCCCGGCACACGTCGGGGGCCCCGTGGTTCGAGGAGACGCCGGAGAGCCGCTTGACGAATTCGGTGGCAATGGTGCTACCCTCGCCGGCCGATGGCTCGGTCACTGATCATCTGCGAGAAGCCCTCCGTCGCCCGCGACGTGTCGACGGCGCTGCCCGGAAAGTTCGCCAAGGCCGGCGACTTCTACGAGAGCGACTCCGCGGTCGTCGGATTCGCCATCGGGCACCTCGTCGAGCAGGTCGACCCGGACCAGTACGACGAGCGCTACAAGAAGTGGAAGTACGAGGACCTGCCCATCATCCCCGGCGCGTTCAAATACCAGGCCCGGGACGTGAAGGCGGGCAAGCAGCTCAAAGCACTCCACAAGTACATGACGTCCGACGATGTCGACGTGATCGTCAACGCATGCGACGCCGGACGCGAGGGCGAGCTCATCTTCAAGCTCATCCTCGAGACGGCTCCGAAGAAGGCACGTGAGAAGCCGGTGAAGCGGGCGTGGTTCTCGTCCATGACGGCCCAGGCCATTCGCGACGCATTCGAGCACCTTCGCGACGACGAGGAGATGCTTCCACTCGAGGAGGCGGCCCGGGCACGCAGCGAGGCGGACTGGCTCGTGGGCATGAACGCCACGCGCGCCGCGACAACCAAGGCCGGGTCCGACGGTCGCGGCTTCCGGGTTGGCGCTCACCGGACCCGCGCAGGCAGGGACGGTGCCGCCGTCTCAGCATCGACGGAATCGTCCCGGACAGTGGCACTTCGAACTTCCCGGATCCGTCCGGCAACGTGCAGGAGCTCGGTCCGCTCAACTCGACGCCACGAAGCTCGGCGTCATCCACACCGCCGCGCCGCCCATGCTGGGGACGACGAACCCGAACGCCCAGGTGGACCTGCGCAACATCTGGCTCGACACCAGGAAGGACTCGGACGGCGACAGCTGGCTCTACCTCGGCTGGGAGCGCGACTCCAGCAAGGGCAGCGGCGTGATCATGTACGAGTTCATGCAGGACGAGGCGCCGTCGGTCTGCGACTACGCGAACAGCGCCGCCGACCTGATCGCGTACTGCAACCCGTGGGCCAACCGTCAGGCCGGCGACTTCATCCTGGTCTGGGACCAGGTCGGCAGCACCGTGAAGATCATCCTGCGCACGTGGTCGGAGGACGCCTCCGGGAAGCTGGTTCTTTCGCCAGGCGATGAGCTGACGGCGGACGGCAACGCCCAGGCAAAGGTCAGCACCAACGGGTACCGCGGTGAAGGCGCCGTCAATCTGACGGACACTGTCTTCAGCCACGCGACCTCGCAGTGCCTGACCTACGGGAACGTGATCCCGGGCACCGTGACGGGCGGCGACACGGCCGACTACAAGGACACGGTCCTGAGTGACGTCTCCTCCCTGGTCAACATCTCCAACTGCGGATCCGTGAAGATCACCAAGGTGACCAGCCCCGCAGGCGGCAGCGGTAGCTTCGGCTACACGCTCGACCGGACCAACGCCAGCGCGATTCGGTACGCCGCGGACGACTACTCCGGTACGGAGCTGACCTCGGCCACCGGGACACTCACGAGCGACGGCGACACCGAAACGGTCGTGGACCTCATCGCGGGGACCAACTACGACCTGGTCGAGTCGTTCGACGCCAGCACGACCCCCTACGACGAGACCTCCGTGGTCTGCACCACGGAGGACGACACCATCTTCACGCTGTTCTCGAGCAGCGGTGGAACCATCGACTCGGCGTTCCCGGTCATCGCGGGGGAGACGACGGAGTGCGTCATCACCAACACCTTGCAGCCGGGCACGTTGACGGTGCGCAAGGTGCTCACCAACGACGACGGAGGGAGCCGCACCGTGGAGAGCTTCTCGTTCACGGTCAACAACGGCACCGCCACGGCGTTCGAGAGCGGCGGTAGCTCGAGGAGCGTTCTCCCCGGCACGTACACGGTGGCGGAGGTCGGTGTGCCGATCTCCGGGTACACCACGACGTATGCCAACAGCATCAACGCGAGCACCGACTGCACGAACCTCGTGGTGCCCGCCGGTGGCAGCGTCACCTGCACGATCACCAACAACGACAACCCCGGGACGCTGATCGTCCGGAAGATCGTGACCAACGACAACGGTGGCACGGCGTCGAAGGACGACTTCGCGTTCAAGGTCGACGACGGGTCCGCCGTGACGTTCGAGGCGGATGGAACCAACGAGCTCACGGTGGACGCCGGTTCCTACTCGGTCGTCGAGGATGGCCTGCCTATCTCCGGGTACACCACGACGTACGGCAACAGTCTCAACTCGGCGGGCAACTGCACGGATCTCGTCGTTCCTCTCGGTGGCACGGTCACCTGCACGATCACCAACAACGACGCGAAGGCGTCACCGTCCGGCACGACCAGCCAGAAGTGGACGTTGCACGACGAGCTGACCATCAGCGGCCTTCGCGCCGGTGGGTCTCCGGCGGCATCGGTGACGTTCAGTCTCTACTCGGACGACTCGTGCTCGACGTTGGTGAACTCCGAGCAGGACACCACGATCTTCGCAGGAGTCGCCAGCACGACCACAGGTATCACGGTCGACGACAGTGGGACCTACTACTGGCGAGTCCACTACTCGGGTGACTCCTACAACGACGCGTTCACGACAGCCTGCGGGGACGAGGTGACCCAGATCAGCGCGAAGGACCACAACCGGGACGACTTCGCAGCCGCCAACTGACAAAGCGGACCGGGCTGGCCCGTTCGGGCTGACCCGGATGGCAGTGCCCCGGTCTCCGGACCGGGGCATTGTCACCTTTTTGCGGGACATGCCGACAAGGGAGTGCAGAGGCGCAGGCCCACATGGGTCAGACATACCTCGTCATTGTCTGAGTGCCCGACGGGCGCGCATTGTCAGAGCGTGCGGTGTCGGCCCCCGGACCCTGGGGTGATGCGCACAGACCCGGACTGGGGGTCTCGGGACAGCCGGGCGACGACGGTGCACCGTGCGCCGCGTCAGGCCGAGGGGGCTTTCACATGCATCTCTTCACTCAGTCTCGGCGTTCACGCCGGGCGCGCATCGCAGCGCTTATTGCCGCCGCTCTTGGCGTCGCCTTGTCCTTCTCGGCGATCGGCACGTCGGCGAGCGCCGCGGTCAACACCTACTTCGAGCTGGACGGCAACGTCCTCGACAACGGCGATGCTCTGCCCAGCTCCCCCGACTGGGGGGCGTCGACGACGGGGAACACGACGAACAGCATCTTCAGGATGACCACCGATGCCCAGGCACCACCCGTCGAGCGGTCGCCGCTTCCGACGAACTTCTTCGACGCCGGATTCGCGAGGGACTTCATCCCGGGATCGACCGGCGACACCTCGTCCTTCACCGGCGGTGGCAGCAAGGACATCAGCGATGTCTCCCAGTGGGCCTGCAAGAGCGAGGCCAACACGACGGACAAGGGCGACATCCAGAACGCCTACGCCGCGGTGGCCACCGACCCCGTGACGGGGAACCTGCTGCTGTACTTCGGAATGGAGAAGAACGCGCCCAACGGGAACAACAACATGGGTGTCTGGTTCCTCCAGGACGGCTCGGTGGCCTGTGACGGCACCGGCGTGGGCGGCAACGGCAAGGCGTTCACGGGCTTCCACACGGACGGCGACATCCTGCTGGTGGCTGCGTTCACCAACGGCGGAGCATCTCCGACCATCTCGGCGTACAAGTGGATCGGCGGGTCGAACGGCTCCCTGTCCGGCGTCCAGAACACCGGCGGCGCGTGTGGCACCACAGGGTCGGCGAACCTCTGCGCGATCACCAACGACACCACCAACGTCACGACACCGTGGCAGACGACCAACAAGGGCTCGATCACCCCGCAGAACAAGACCGGTCAAGGCACCACGCTCAACGCTGACCAGTTCTACGAGGGTGCGGTCGACCTGACCGCCAACCACCTCGACGTGGACAGCAACGGTGACCCCGTCTGCGTGAACAGGTTCGTCTTCAACACCCGGTCCTCGCAGGAGACCACGGCGTCGCTGTACGACTTCGCCGCCGGCGACGTCCAGACCTGCTTCAGCCCGACCCTCACCACGCTGCTCTACCTGGAGGCCGGTGCGACCGACACGCCGCTCCCGGCCGACGGCAACCACACCGTGACGCTCCCGGCCTCGGTCTACGACACGGCCACCCTGACCGGTGGTGTCGCGGATCCTACGGGGACCATCACCTACTCGTTGTGGAGGAACAACACCTGCACCACCGCGTCCACCGATCCGACCTTCACGGGTGGGGTCAACACGGCAACCGTGACCGTGGGCAGTCCATCGCCGACGCTGGTGTTCAACAACGTGGGCAACTACTGGTGGAAGGCGC